>CAVXCI010000004.1:0-286132 GCA_963760285.1 uncultured Acidobacteriota bacterium | reverse complement strand
AAGATGGAGTCGTCAATGATATTGAACCCGACAGTTCCGCTTCGCGCTCCAGTTGGTTTCCAGATGATCTGATTGCGGAAGTTATCTCTTCCAAATACCTCTTCCATCGCAAGGCGCATGTAGCTGCTTCACCCGCCAATCGCAATGCACGTAAATACTGCCCTCCGCGTGCCATCAGATCGCGCATAGAATCAGGCGTTCGTAGATCATCGCGATGAAGCTATCCGCGCCGCGCCCCCAGGTGTCGCGGTAGGCAATCTGCTCCAGCAGATTTGGCTTCCTTGTGGAACGTCTCGCCGCCGATCTCGATGTCCATGCTGAAATCCGCGCCGACGTCGAAGGGCGGGTCGATGTAGATCAGCTTCAGTCCGCCGGCGTCCTCGATCTGCTGGCGCAGCGCGCCCGCCTTCAGCGACGACAGGATCAGCTTGTTGTCGCCCCAGATCAGCTTGTTCGTCCAGCCTCGCAACTGACGGCCCGCGGCTGTCGAACAGGTCCTCCTTGCGTCTTGGTCTCGGTTCGCGGCTCATCGATGTGCTCCAGCGTCTGGAAGGGCAGCACCGTGGTGCACACGTCGCGCGTCTTGCCGTTCCAGACCAGCTCGACTTCGCGCTTGTCCTCGAACAGGATGAAGCGGTACTTCTCCGGCAAGGCCTTGCCCTGCTGGATCAGCGTCGACCAGGTCGCGCTGCTCGGCCTCGCTCAGCTCATAGGATTTCTTCTCTTGGCGTGCCATCGTCAGGCCTCCTGGTATTCACGAAACGCGCTCAGCCAGCCCCGCGAACGACGACGGCTTGTGCTGCTCGAAACTCTCCTGATCGACATAGACGAAACCGTAGCGCGTGCCCGCCCTCTCCTTTGCTGGCCTCGGTCGCGTCGGCGCACCATTGCCGCAGCCGCGCCATCTTCTGCGGCACGTCCAGTTCCTCGCGGCCCTTGGTCTCGACGATCCACACCACGCCGTCCGTGGTGCGGACGATGAAATCCGGCGTGTAGTTCGAAAGCTCGCCGTCGGCCTTGACGTAGTCCAGCTTGAACCCCACGGCCATGTAGTTCTTGCCGAACGCCTGCACGTCGGGCGCGGCTTCCAGGAACGCGGCGAAGGCCAGTTCCAAGCCGTCCGCGTTGGCCTCGCCGACGATCCGGTTGAACACGGAGCTTTTCGCCGGCAGGAAGCCGCGCGGCTCGGTGCGGAACGGGCGCGTGTCGCGCAGCCGGATATGGCCCTCGATGCGCGAGCTGCCGCTGTCCTGGATCGTCAGCGCGTTGATCGCGGCGCGGAAGTGGTCGAACAGCACCTTGCCGACTTCCGGCTCGGACAGGTTGCGCAGGATCACCGGATCCTCCAGATCGACGGCGGCTGGACGAACAGGTGGTCGCGCATGAAGTCTTGACCTTCGGATAGAGCAGGTCGTAGCCGCCGACCAGGCGCAGGTCTTTCAGCAACTGGCGGGCGAAGAAGCCGACGACGGAGCGGTAATCCGCCGGGCCGCTGCCATCGAGATGGATTGTGTGATCGACCTCGGAATCGAGCATCGTCTTGAAGACGATCTCGCGGGTCTCCTCCGGCGTGAAGGCTTTGACCGGCAGCTTGGGGTTGCCGAACGACGCGGGGTCGAGCTCGTCCAGGTCCTTGAACTCGCGGTTGAAGCGGCGGGTCAGCCGGGGCAGCGCAATGTCGAGCGCGTCGATGTCCTTGTCGGGGTTGTCCGTGTCCACCTCGACGACGAGCGGAATCCTGTCGATCGCGCCCGCTGCCGCCGCCCATCGGCACGCGCTCGAAGGTGACGCCTTCGCTCTGGATGGATTCGACGAACTCCATGAAGGCGGGCGTGCCCATGACCGAGACGGTCTCGCGCTGGTCGCGTGCCGAAATACATGCGGCGCAGGCCGCGCCCGAGGGTCTGCTCCGGCAGGATGTTGCTCTTGGCGGCATAGGCGCGCAGGCCGACGATGACGGTGACGTTGCGCACGTCCCAGCCTTCCTTGAGCATCAGCACCGAGACGATCGCCTTGTAGGGCGACTTCCAGGTGTCGATCTCGTTGGACTGCTTGCGCAGCGCTCCAGCTCTTCCTTGCTCTTGCCGGACGACGCCTCGGAAATCTCGCCGTTGTTCTTGGTGTGGATGACCAGCACCGCGCCCTGCAGCTCGGGGCAGATCTTCTCCAGGTAGCTCGCCGACCTCGTCGCAATTCCGGGTGTCGTCCACCATCACGAACAGCACGGCCTTCTTGCCGAGCTTTTCGTGCTCGGCGTAGCTCTTGCGCCATTCCTCGACGCCCAGGCTGCAGGTAGTCGTCATATTTCTCGGTGATGATCGGCGCTCTTGTGCTCGGCCAGCTTGGCGCGGCTGGCCGCATCCGGCAGCACCGGATGCTTCACCACGTTCTGCGCGATCGCCTCGACCAGCGGATAGTCGCTGACGGTCTGCACGAAGATCGCGCCGTTGTCGTGGCGCGGCGTCGCCGTCACGTCCACCTGCAACGCCAGCCGCAGGTCCTTTTGCAGCAGCCGGTGGTGAATGTCCTGGATGCGACTTGAACCAGGCCATGCGCGGGTCGTGGATGTGGTGCGCCTCGTCGTTGAACACCGCGAGTTCGTCGATCTCGCGCACGATCTCGCCCAGGTCGATCTTGCTGTCGGTGGTCTTGCCGACCGGCTTTGGCCCGAACGGCGCGAGGAAATAATCGCGCAGATCGTCGTCCTCGAGCGACGGGTCCGGCACGTCGCCGAGATAGACGCGGTGGATGTTGGTCAGGAAGATATTGCCGGTCGGGCGGACGATGCGCACGTCGTCCTGGATGTGCAGCGCGATCTGGAAATCGTCCCGCCAGTTGCGGCCCTCCATAGCCGTTGTCCGGCAGCACCGGATCGTTGAAGAAGATGCGCAGCCCGTCGAAATCGGCGCGCAGGCGGTCCAGCACGATGATGTTCGGCGCGATCAGCAGGAAGTTGCGCGCCAGCGTCGAGTCCGCCTCGTAGAGCTTGTGGAAGTAGCTCCAGGCGATCAGCAGCGACAGGACCTTGGTCTTGCCGGCGCCGGTCGCCATCTTCACGACGAAGCGCGGCCAGTCCTCATCGAACATGTTGGCCGATACCGCGCCGGAGGCGTCGAACCGCATCAGGTCGAACTTGTCGCGCGCGCCGCGCACGTCATAGAGCCAGATGACCGTCTCGACCGCTTCGCGCTGGGCGAAGTAGTAACGGAATTGGGTTTGCGTGCCGTCGGCCTGCTCGATCATGTGATCCGTTGCGAACCACCAGGTCAGCAGCGCGTGCGATGTTGACGATGCGCCAGCGTAGCCGTTGTCGCGCCAGGCTTTGACCTCTTCGCGTATTTGGCCACCAGCGGCGGCAGAAGCTTTTCATAGGCGGTGCTGCGCAGCTCTTCCGCCGCCGGAAACCAGCGCACGTCCGGCGGCAGTATCTCGTAGGGTGATCGTGGGAAGTCCGGATGCAGTGCCATTAACCAGTTTGCCTCGTTGATGTTCTCTATAGGTGAAGTCAGGATCGCCGCAGAACTCGCACATCCCGCATCGAAAAGCTTATCTTGTGTCACGGCAAATTTCTCCAGTCTGCGACGGCCCCGCTTATCTTTAGCCCGTCAAACAGCGCCGCTTCAAGCTATTTTTCCGCTTCTTGAGGGATACCCTGATTGTCGATCACGCGAGCCTCAATCTGCACCTCGCGGGCCGACAAGGGAGATTGATGCCATAACCTGTTGAGGAATCATTAAAGCATGATTACACGTTTACATGCCAGCGCGTGTTACTTCCCTGCCCCGTTATCGGCTCGCAGGTCGCTTTGCTTCGAGTGGCGCAAAGCTGATGAGCAAACGCGACCCGGTAGCCTCCGCCAGGCGCTCCAGCGTCCGCATCGACGGCCGCGAGCGCCCGCTTTCCAGCCGGGCGACGACGGGCTGCGTCGTGCCCATCCTCCGGGCCAGCTCCTCTTGCGTCAGGCCGGCGCGGTTGCGCACATCCATGACGGCCCCCGCCAGGACAAACTCCTCCTCAAGCGCGTCGTAAGCCTTCTTGTACTTCGGCTCTTTCAGCCACTTCTTGTGCATCTCAGTTATGCGTGCCATTGCTACACCTCCATCATTGAACCGATTTCGCGCGGGACAGCGCCAGGTCTATCTCGCGCCGCGGCGTCTTCTCCGTTTTCTTCACGAAGACCCGGACAATCACCACGCGCCGGCCCACGGCCGTCACGTACAGCGCCCGCGAAATTCCGCTGCGGCCCTTCAGCCGCATTTCCCATATACGGCCTTCTATATGCTTCACGTGCGGCTCGCCCACACGCTCCAGGCCCTTCTCCTCGATGAGCTTTGCGATGCGCGCCAGCCTCGCCCGCATGTCTTCGGGCAAGGCCTCGACCTCCGCATCAACGGTTTCATTCAGGGTCTCGACCGTCCAGCTCATATTTTCAGTATACCAAAAAAGATATAATCCGGAAAGCCCTTTTTTCAAGGCCGGCAGAGACGGGCTTTTCCCAGAACCTCCGCAATTGAAATACACCAAAGGCCCTCGGGCAAACCGCGTTGCGGCCGGGCTCTACTCGGCCTCTCGCTTCGCTTCGGCGCTCACCGAGCCCCGTGCCGGGTCTCGGCCCTTGCGGGTGACGATCCCTTTTGCAAGAGCTAAGGGCTTTGCCCTCGCGCGCACAAGGCACGGCTTCGCCCTGCGTGCCGGGTGTCCCCAAGCTTCGGAAGTTTTTAATTTTTTATTTTGTCCTGCCAGCTTGGGAGATACCCCTCCCGGCCCTCGACCTTGAAGGCTGCTTGCTACCCCACCTCGCCGGTACGGCAGAGGTTCGTATGCGCAGTGCATAGAACCTCAAAACCCAAGAAGGAGAAACGATCATGACGACCAAAATCAATTACATCGGCAGCAGCGGAACGCGGAGAACAGGCTCGATTGACGTTCTTCTCCTGCTCATTCAGGCCGAGCCTCTGGACTACGACAGATTTCCCACCGGCTTTGTCAGCCTCCGCGCGGACGGCTCTGTGCTTCTCTTGGAAACTTCCTGCACCTTGACCATGCGTTTTCTATCCAGACGGACGACAAGGCCTTGCTGGCGAGGTTCCACGCCGCTTTCGAGGGCAACCACGCCCTGAACTATTTCACGGGCTTGCTCACGGATAGCAGCTTCCCGACCGAAACAACCGCCGCCGCCGCTTAACCCGCCACCGAAGGAAAACGCAAATGACCCAATTATTCGCCCAGCCCTACGACATCAGCGCAACGGGCTTTTACTTCCAGACCCTCGACGAGTATCAGGAGAAAGCCGCCAAAACCAAAAACGACTACGGCCAGCCCGTCGAAGAATATGAACTTCAGTTCATCGACGGCGAGAGCATCGACGCCAAGCTGTTCGAGGCTCTGGGCGTCAACCAGTGCAATTTCCCGCAGTTTCTGGACGCTTGCGACCAGTGGGACGAAGGCCAGAAACAAAAAGTCATCCTCGCCGTGGGCGAGTGCGGCTATAGCTTCGACCTCAAATCAGGCGACCCCGACGATTTTGAGGTTGATATCTACGAACTGGACAGCCTGCGCGAACTGGCCGAGCAGTTTGTTGAGGAAGGCCTGTTCGGAGAAATCCCCGAGCAGCTTGCAAAACTACCTCGACTATGACGCCATGGCCCGCGATCTGGGCATGGACTACAGCGAAACCACGATCGACGGAAAGCGGCTGATTTACCGCTGCGCGTAACAAGTACCTTCCACCCACCCCAACCCCTAAAGGAGAACCACCATGACCGACATTACAAACATCCCCCTGAACAAGCTCGCCCAATTCGAGGGCAACGTGCGCAAGACCCAGAATAAAGGCTTCATCGATGAACTGGCGGCAAGCATCCGGACGCACGGCCTCCAGCAAAATCTCGTCGTGAAGAAGGAGGGAAAAAACTTCGCCGTTGTCGCGGGAAGCCAACGCCTCAAGGCCTTGCTTCAGCTTGCGAAGGCGGGCGATATCAGGCCCACCCATCCCGTGCCCTGCAAAATCGCGGACAGCGATATCGACGCCAGCGAAATCAGCCTCGTTGAAAACGTCATGCGCGACGACATGCACCCCGCCGATGAATTCGAGGCCTTCCGCGACCTGATCGACAAAGGCCTTCCCACCGCCGATATCGCCGCGCGTTTCGGCGTCTCCGAAACCGTTGTCATGCAGCGTTTGAAACTCGCCCGCGTCAGCCCCGCCGTGCTAAAGGCATACCGCGAGGAAAAACTTACCCTCGAACAGGTGATGGCTTTCGCCGTGTCCGACGACCACGCGGCACAGGAGCACGTCCTCGAAAATCTCCGACCCGAACAACCGCGACCCGCGCACCATCCGGGACGCGCTCACGGAGAACGAAATCGCCGCCAGCGACAGGCGCGTGAAATTCGTCACGCTGAAAGCCTATGAAAAGGCCGGGGGAGCCACCCGCCGCGACCTGTTCAGCGCGGGCGAGGACAGCGTGTTCATTCTCGACGCGGCCCTGCTCGACACGCTCGCCGCAGCCAAGCTTGAACGCGCCGCGAAGCCCGTTGCGGAGGAAGGCTGGAAATGGCTCGAAATCCATCCGGCCTTCGGATACGAGTACAAGGCCCAATATCAGCGCCTCTATGCCCAACCCGCCCCCCTCACGGCCTCCGAGCAGAAGAAGCTCGACAAGCTGCAGGAGGAAAACGAGAAACTTACCGACGAGTGGACGAGTCAGACGACGACCGAAATATCCTGAACGCTTGGATGAGTTGGAAAGTGCTTATCGCGGTAATTCGAGGACCGCGAAAAGCGTCTGGACGCCGGAACAGCTTGCCATGGCGGGCGCGGTTGTCACCATCGGCGACGATGGCAAGGCCCACATCGAGCGCGGGCTTATCGCGTCCGGAGGACGTGCCGACGAAGAAAGCCAAAGCGAAACCCGGCAATTCATCCGGCCCGGATGAAGCCGGAACGGACGAGGAGCAATCCCCTGCCCTCTCCGCAGCCTTGTCGAAAGCCTCACGGCCCACAAATCGGCCGCCCTCGCCGCCGAATTGGTTCAGCGTCCGGATTTCGCGCTTGCAACCGTGGTTCACGCTTTCGCCTGCCGTGTCTTGCTGGACGGCGCGCCGGGGAGAACGTCCTTGCAAATCGCCGTGTCGCCGCAATCGCTGCACCGCGTCGAAGGCTCCAAGGCTCTCGGGCAGATGGAAGCCGCCCGCCAGAAATGGGGCGGCAAAATCCCCGCTGACGCCGAGGGCCTCTGGACGTGGTGCCTCGCACAAAAACAGGCCGTGCTTCTGGACCTTCTCGCCTTTTGCGCAGCGGCCACCATCGACGCCGTGCGGGGTAAGAGCGACAGGCCGGAAAGCGAACGGTTACGCCACGCAGACAAACTCGCCGCAGCCGTGGGCCTCGACATGAAAGCAGTGGTTCACGCCGGACGCCGCGAATTATTTCAGCCGCGTGAGCAAGCCGCAAATCTCGACGCCTTGCGGGAAGCAAAGGGCCAGCCGCCCGCGCCCGCTCGTGGGAAAAACTCAAGAAGGCCGAGCTTGCGCAGGAAGCCGAGCGCCAGCTTGCCAAAACCGGATGGTTGCCCGCGCTGTTGCGGCCGGCAGCATAGGCAACACGCCCGGCAGGCGAACGCCGTCCACGCTTAGCAGCGCGGCCGGCGTTCGCATTTTATGACATTTCAGGACGGCGCCGCGTGGGAACGCGGCGCCGCTTCTCTTTTTTGTTTAAGACGGGCGCTTCCCCGCCCCGCCCCCCTGCTACGATGACGCCATGCCTGAAGACGGCCCGCTCGATCTGGGCGATAAGATCGTGTGGTTCAAAAACGGCGCGGTCCACCGCGCGGCCGGCCCGGCCATCGAGTTTAAGGACGGCCGGAAGCTCTGGGCGATCAACGGCAAGGAAGTGACGGAACAGGAAGCCGCTGCTTACCGCGAGGAGAACGACCGCCAGGCGCGCGCACTTGCCGACAAGATGTGGCAGAGCCATATTGAGCAGGCCGCGGAGATTTTCACAAGGGCCTCAAACGTACCATCACCGTGTCGCGTCCGCGTGAACGCAAGAAGAAGCCCGCCGACAAGGCGTAATTCTCTCGCGCCCCGCGCGCAGAGACGGGCTTCTTCATTTCAGAAACTTGCTTACCACCAGCGACCGCGCGCCCTCCTCGTCCACTTCAGGCGCTCGCCGGTTCCCTTCCCTATCGTGCTTCGCTGTTTTCGGACGATCTCTTTTTTCCGGAGCTGAGCAGCCTCAGCGGCAGGCCGTGTGTGTTGGAGAGGATTTCGCATTCGAAGACCGACAAGGACACATAGCCGCTGGCATCCGCGCTCAGCACTTCGGCCGTTACCCGGCGCGCGCCGAGTTTCTCGACCTTTTTCTTGCCCTTCTTCTTTTTCTTCTTCAGCTCCAGCCAAATCGGCTCGGTCCAGCGGACCACGTTGCCGACGATGAACTTCTCGCCGCAGGGTATCCACTGTCCCACTAGACCCCTCTTCCCTTTTACATGATTACATGGCATCCTGTTATCTAGGCATAACAGAAGCATGATGGCATGAAAACAATTTCGATCATTTCCCAGAAGGGCGGGGCGGGGAAGACCACCCTCGCCCTCAATCTCGCCGGCGCGGCCGAACCCTTCGGCCATCGCAGCGTTATCATCGACCTCGACCCGCAGGCAAGCGCGAAGGGCTGGCACGACCACCGGCAGAAAGAAAGCCCCGTCGTCATTTCCGCGCAAGCAAGCCGCCTCAACGACGTGCTGGCGACCGCGCGGCAGCACGGCGCGGACATTTGCATCATCGACACCGCGCCCCATTCGGAAACCGCCGCGCTTGCAGCGGCGAGGGCGGCCGACCTCATTCTCATTCCGTGCCGCGCGGGCATCCTCGACCTCCGGGAATATCCAGTTCCGTTGACCTGGCCCAGCTCGCCAAGCGCCCGGCGCTTATCGTGCTCAACGCCGTGCCGCCGCGCGGCGCTCTGGCCGACCAGGCGGCCGAGGCGATCCGGCCTTACGGCATCGACGTGGCCACGACCCGCATTTCGCAGCGCGCCGCCTTTTATCATTCGCTCACGGCAGGGCAAACCGCCGTCGAATTTGAGCCTGACGGCGTCGCCGCCCAGGAAATCCGCGCCCTTTACCAGCTTGCATGTAAGCAAGCTGGCATGATTACAAGTAATAAAAACCACAAGGAGAAAAAGACCGCATGAGCAAGAAGCCATCACTCGCCGCCGCGCTCCAGACTTTCGACCGCGCGTCCGGCCGCCGTAGCGCCGTCGCCGAAGGCAGAGCGCCCGGCACAGCGACGGCAAGGAAAGAGGAGAGGGCAGGGGAAGGACGCCAACGGTTCCCAGGCCCCAGCCGCATCGGCAAAAAGGCCCTGATCGGCTATTTTGATCCGGGCGTCTCGAAGCAGCTCAAGCGATTGGCGCTCGACCTGGACTTACGTCTCAGGACCTTCTCCCGCGAAGCCCTCAACGATTTTTTCCAGAAGCACAAGAAGCCGACCATCGCATGAGGGCAGGGAAGGGGGGTATATGAAGAAACGGGGGGAAGAAGTGGAGCCCATCGGCGCGATCATGCGCCGCGCCGGCATGGCTCCGCCGAGCCCCCACAAGCTGCGCTTAATCGACGCCGCCGTCCAGATTGCGGCGGGCGAGGATGACCGGCAAATCGCCTACCACCATACCGTGTTCTGCCAGACGGCCCTGCCGTACCGCCACAGGGAAGAACGCATATCCAGTGCGACAGCGGTTGTTGCCAATGGCAGAGTGATCGTGCGCACCTTCTTGCTCCAGTGAATTTTGCTCATGTTGTTTCTTGACCCCTCTGCGGATTATGGTGCGGAATTCGCCAACTTGGGTTCGGGAACGGAGCCAGTGTACATCGATTCTGTTGACCTTGAGAGCGCGCATGGATTTGCCTCCGCGCACCGGGCGAAGCTCAAGCCAGGGCGAGACGGCGGAGAATTAGCATGAAATGAGAGGATGGGAGCCGCGTTTCGCGCGACAAAATGGGCTTTGCGGGGCCTTACGGCTGTGTTAACATTTTAGGGTCAGGAAGAAGGGAAAACAGGAGAAAGAATCGGGCAGTATATCCGAGGGGGAGGGCACGATTTTGGCCTTGGCAAACGTGGAAGTGATCGAGCAGTACCGTCAGCATCCCAAAGATACGGGTTCACCGGAAGTGCAGATTGCGCTGCTGAGCGAACGCATCAACTACTTGACCACGCATTTACGAATCCACGCCAAGGACCATGCATCGCGGCGCGGGCTGATCATGATGGTCAGCCGCCGGCGCAGGCTGCTGGATTACCTGAATCGTCGCGACCCGGACCGTTACCGCGAAATCGTGGAGCGGTTAGCCTGCGCAAGTAAACGGCGAAACGCGTCCCGGCGAACCAGGACGCAACGGCAGAGCGCGAAAAGAGCAGCCGGACGCCACTTACGTCACCCCCATCAGAACCGCTGGAAGCAATATTTGGCAGGATCGCTGATTTTCCTTCCATTGCTGTTTATCCCTATCTGACGACGACCTGGGACTGACGTCCCATAATTGCGAATGCGCCGCGGCCACGATTGGCCCCGGCGCGGAGGAAACTAAAGATATGGCTCATGAAGTGACTGTGGATGTAGGCGGGCGACCGCTGATATTTGAATCGGGCCGTTTGGCCAAGCAGGCGCAAGGCTCGGTGCTGGCGCGCTATGGCGATACGGTGGTGCTGGCGACGGCTTGCATGGATAGCCGCGCCACGGACAAGGATTTTTTGCCGCTGACCGTGGATTACCGCGAATACACCTATTCGGCGGGAAAAATTCCCGGCGGATTTTTCAAGCGCGAAGGGCGGCCTTCGGAGCGTGAAATTCTCACTTCGCGGCATGATTGACCGGCCGTTGCGGCCGCTGTTCCCGGAAGGCTGGGCGCAGGAAACGCAAATCATGGCCATGGTGCTTTCCGCCGACAGCGAAAATGATCCCGACGTGATCGGGGTGACGGCGGCTTCAGCGGCGCTGTATTGCTCCGAACATTCCGTTCACGAATCCGATTGCGGCGGTGCGCGTGGGATTGCTGGACGGAAAACTGGTGGTGAATCCCACGGTGGCGGAGCAGAAGACCAGCCAGCTGAATATCGTGGTGGCGGGGACGGATGAAGCCATCGTGATGGTGGAAGCCGGCGCGCTGGAAGTTTCCGAAGAGACAGTGGTGGAAGCGCTGGCGTTCGGACACGAGCGAGGTCCGCAAGATCATCGCGGCGATTCACGCAGCTGCACGACAAGATCAAGCCCGACGAAGCGACGGTCGACGCCGCCGCCGTTTGACGAAGCGCTGTGCCAAGGAAATCGAAAAGAAATACGGCGAGCGGCTGCACGACGCGCTGGATACCGCCAAGCATCCCAAGATGGAAAGCTACGCGCTGGTGGCGGCCATCGAGAAGGAAATCAAGGCGGACGATTCCCGAAGAAGATGAAGACAAGCGCAAGCTGGCGATGCGGGCGTTTGAGCGGCTGCGCGAGCGCTTCTTCCGCGACGACGTGGTGATGCAAACGCCGCGTCCCGACGCGCGGGCGTTCGACCAGATTCGCAAAATCACCTGCGAAGTGGGACTGCTGCCGCGAGTGCACGGCTCGGCGCTCTTCACGCGCGGCGAAACGCAGGCGCTGGCCACGCTGACGCTGGGCACCAAGGAAGACAAGCAGCGGCTGGACCTGCTGTTTGAGGAAGAATCGTTCAAGCGCTTCATGCTGCACTACAACTTTCCGCCGTTCAGCGTGGGCGAAGTGAAATTCGTTGCGCGGGCCGGGGCGGCGCGAGATCGGGCACGGCGCGCTGGCCGAACGCGCGCTGTTGAACCTGCTTCCGTCGGAAGAGGATTTTCCGTACGCCATGCGGCTGGTGTCCGACATTCTGGAGTCGAACGGCTCGTCCTCGATGGCCACGGTGTGCGGCGCGTCGCTGGCGCTGATGGATGCGGGCGTGCCGCATGCAGGCGGCGTGCGCGGGCATCGCCATGGGCCTGGTGGTGGAAGGCGATAAATATTCGCATTCTCACGGATATCGCGGGCGCGGAAGATCACTACGGCGACATGGATTTCAAAGTGGCCGGCACGCGCGACGGAATCACGGCGCTGCAGATGGACATCAAAGTGGGCGGCGTCAGCATTCCCATGATGCGGGAAGCGCTGGCGCAGGCGCGAGAAGGCGCGGCTCGCAGATTCTGGACATCATGGACGCAGACCATCTCCACGCCACGCGCGGAAATTTCGCCGTATGCGCCGCATCTCTATTCGCTGAGTATTCCCGTGGACAAGATTCGCGACCTGATCGGCCCGGGCGGAAAGAAAATCCGCGCCATCACCGAGGAAACCGGCACGAAGATCGACGTGATGGAAGACGGCAAGGTGCACGTCTTCGCCGCCGACGGCAAATCGGCGGAGACGGCGTTGAAGATGATTCGCGACGTGACCGCGACGGCGGAGATCGGCAAGACCTATCTCGGCAAAGTGGTCCGGCTGGCGGAGTTCGGCGCGTTCGTCGAAATCTTCCCCGGCACCGACGGATTGCTGCACATCAGCGAAATTTCCGAGCAGCGCATCCGCGCCGTTCGCGACGAGCTGAAGGAAGGCGACCAGGTGCTGGTGAAAGTGCTGGGCATCGAGGGCAACAAAATCAAGCTGAGCCGCAAGGCCATCCTGCGCGAGCAGCGCGAAAAGCAACAAGCCGGAAGGCCCGCCGCAGGAATAAGCAGCGGCAAAAGGCAAAGAAGGAAGGGGAGGCGATGGATGCCTCCCCTTTTTTATTGTAGGATGCCCCGACCTTAAGGCCCACGTGTGTTCTTAGAAAGGTCTTGGCGGCCAGACGGCCAACGAGTTCAGCTTCGCGTAAGGTGAGTTATCTACAGCGTAGGGAGATCCGTTAACTTCGGTCGTGCACCCCGTCGAAGGATTGATTCTAAGAAGGGCCGCCGCGCCAACGGGATTCCCGTACTCGGCAACGTAAAGACCTTCGCCTGAACCCGATGGGGACACAGTCGCCATTAGTCCAGAATAAACGGGAGCGGTTCTCAGCCTCGTGTGGCATCCATTATAGGTTATGTCGAGCGGGCTCTCGCTGAAATTCAACGAAACAATCTGTGGATCGTCTGCATTGCCCGCACTGGCGAAGAGAAATTTCTCGTTGGGACTTAGCCGGATGAAAAACCCCGGTAAAAACTCACCCAGCTCGCCGTCGCCAAAAATTCCCGCACCTGTAAGCGAGCCTTCGGAATTGATGTGATAGACCTCCACTTCCAAATACGTCTCGGGATAATTGTCCGATTGCACATTGAAAATCGCGTATTGACTGTCCGCAGTGATGTCCACACCGAAGGCCATTATTCCGTCGCTCCCGAAAGGACCGTGCTCAGTCAGCGTTCCGTCCGGATCAATGGAGAACGAATCCACTTGCGGGCGATCGGTATAAGACACGAGCAAGGTGTTGCCATCTGGCGTGACAGCCATTGCGTTAAGATAGATGAAGGTCGAATATGTGTTCACGAGGGCAAGGGTGCAACCATCCCCAATCTTCCACACTGCGATGTAGCCCAGATACGTGCTGCCATCGCCATAGCCCGCAATCAGCAGGCTCCCTGCTGCCACCACGATAGCCCCGCCATCGCTATTGGGCACCTGGGGGTCCGAATAGTTGTTCACCAACGTCAATCCGGGGTAGATGAAGGAGCTAATCTCGTTTCCGTTGAGAACCGCATCGCCGGCGAAGATGCAGAAATTCGCACCAGAGTGGACCAGTTGAATGCTGGGCACGGCAGGCACCCCTGGACGAGTGGCGACGCCGGTCCGCAAGGATTTGAGCACGGGAAGCGTGGGATCGGCCCGCGTCCCTCCCAGCTTGAGAATCGCCGCCGTGTTGTTGCCATTGTAAATGTTGTCATTGGCCACGACGAAGTGTTCAGATGAAGCGCCCGGCCCAGGCGCGCACAACGCCACGGCAACAATGATGGCGAGAATGGTAATGGCCCTTGCGAAGTTGCTCATGGTCTCTCCAGCGTTTGGAGTTTGAGGAATATATGCCGACTATACACCCGTCGGCGTCAGTATCCCTGTTCTCAAGCGGCTTCTTTTTATTTTTGTGAGAGGGTGGAGGTGGCGGAGGCGGACTGGGCTGCGGTAAGGCGCTCGATGCGGGCGCCGACGGCGCGGAGCTTGTCCTCAATGTGCTCGTAGCCGCGGTCAATGTGATAGACACGGTCAATCCAGGTGGTATTGCTGGCGGCGAGGCCGGCGAGGACCAGCGAGGCGCTGGCGCGCAGGTCGGAGGCGATCACGCGCGCGCCGACAAGAGGAGTGCGTCCGCGAACGATGGCCTGATTGCCGGAGATGGCGATGTCCGCGCCCATGCGGACCATTTCGCTGGCGTGGAGAAAGCGGTTTTCGAAGATGGTCTCAGTGATGGCGGAAGCGCCGTCGGCCTGGGTGGCCAGAGCCATGTATTGCGCCTGCATGTCCGTGGGGAAGCCGGGATACTCCTCAGTGGCGATGTCGCGCGGGACGAGGCGCTCACCGGCGCGCACGCGCAGCTGGCCGGGGGCATCGGAACGGATTTCCACGCCGCAGGTGGCCAGTTTGCTGATGACCGCGGCGAGATGTTCGGGAGCGCATCCGGTGAGGAGCACGTCACCGGCGGTGATGGCGGCGGCGACGAGGAAAGTTCCGGTCTCGATGCGGTCAGGAATGACGGTGTGCTCCGCGCCGTGGAGAGACGCAACACCACGAATGCGGATGGCAGGCGTGCCCGCGCCTTCAATCCTCGCGCCCATGCGATTCAGCAGGTTGGCGCAGTCAACGACTTCAGGCTCCCGCGCGGCGTTCAATAAAATTGTCTCGCCATCGGCGAGGGCGGCGGCGGCCATGATGTTTTCCGTTCCCGTGACAGTGATTTTGTCGAAGGAAATTTCCGCGCCGTGGAGACGTTCCGCGCGGGCTTCCACATAGCCGTGGTCCAGTGAAATGCTCGCTCCCATTTTTTCCAGCGCGCGGATGTGCAGGTCCACGGGACGCGCACCGATGGCGCAGCCGCCGGGCAGAGAGACGCGGGCATAGCCGGAACGGGCGAGGAGCGGTCCGAGAGTGAGGATGGAAGCACGCATGGTTTTGACGAGATCATAAGGCGCTTCGCCGTGGGAAATTTCGCGGGCTTCGATAGTGAGGGAATGCGGGTCCGAGGGCGAACGGGAAACGCGGGCCCGCATGTGCTCCAGCAGGCGAGCCATGGTGTGAATGTCACGCACGTTGGGGACATTGTGGAGCGTGAGCGGCTCGCTGGTGAGCAGAGCCAGGGTCATGGCCGGGAGCGCGGCATTTTTCGCGCCGCCGATGGCGATGGAGCCTTCCAAACGGCGCCCACCCTGAATGCGGAATTGGTCCATTAATGTCCTTTTGCGTGCTTTGTTTTTTGACGCGCGCTATTCGCCCAGCGCGGCGCGCAAATTTCCGCGCATCATCTCCAGGCGGCGGCGTGCTTCCGCCGGTTTCACGCGTTTCTTCAGCATGACCAGCGCCACGCGGGCGTTGTTGTGCGATTGACGCAGTGCGTGTGCCGCGGCAGACGGCGATACGCCGGCGGCCTGCTCCAGAATGCGGCAGGCGCGGGCGCGCAACTTCTGATTGGTCAACGCCACATCAATCATCCAGTTGTCGTACACATGGCCGAGACGAACCATCGCGGCGGTAGAGAGCATGTTGAGAACCATTTTCTGCGCGGTGCCGGCTTTCAGGCGCGTGGAGCCGGCAACCAGTTCCGGGCCGGTGCGCGGGACGATGGCGATGTGCGCCAGGCGCGCCAGGGAAGACTCGGGATTGGCGGTGATGGCGACAGCGACCGCGCCACGGCGGCGGGCATAACGCATCGCGCCGCGAGGGTAGGGCGTCTCGCCGCTAGCGGCGAGGCAGACAACGGTGTCACGCGGTCCGACGCGCAAGGCGGCGAGGTCATGCGCGCCCTGGTCAAAACTGTCTTCGGCGTCTTCCACCGCGCCGCGCAAGGCGCGATGGCCGCCGGCAAGAACGGCGCAAACGGTGTTCGCGGCGACGCCGAAGGTGGGCGGACATTCCGCGGCGTCCATTACGGCCAAACGGCCGCTGGTTCCCGCGCCTACATATATAAGGCGGCCACCAGAGGCGATGCCGCGAACGATGGCGTCAACGGCACGGGCGATGGCGGGCAGTTCCGCGCGAACGGCGGCGGCGATGCGGGTGTCCTCGCGATTCATGCGGCGAAGGATGGCGCGGGTATCGAGACGATCCAGATTGCGAGAGGCGGGATGGCGCTGCTCAGTGGCGTGAGAAATGGAGGGGCGCTTTTTCACCGCCAGCGATTATATCCGGCGCGGAGGGTTTTGCAGCGCATGGGATTGGAATTCGCGGAAGATTTTTTGGAGGGGCTGAAACGGCGGCGCGGGGATGGAATCGCGGACGTCAATGAGCGACCAGAGTCACCAGGCCGAGGGATTCGATGACGGCATCGTGAAGCGCGGGGCGCACGTCGCGGATTTTTTCGTTGGTGGCAGCCGGATGGACGCGGTTGGTCAAAAGGATGACGAACAACTGGCGCTGGGGATCAATCCAGATGGAAGTGCCGGTGTAGCCGGTGTGGCCGTAGCTGTCCGCGGAGAAATAGCGGCCGCTAGAGGACGGTTGGGTGGGGACGTCCCAGCCGAGGGTGCGGGCGTCGCCGGCAAAATTCTGACGGCGAGTGAATTCCTGAATGGTGGCGCGGGCGAGCAGCCGCTGGTCGCCGTAGACGCCAGCGTTGAGCATCATCTGCGCGAAAATGGCCAGATCGCCGGCGGTGGAGAACAGGCCGGCATGTCCGGCGACGCCGCCCATGGCCCAGGCGTTGTCGTCGTCCACTTCGCCCTGTAAGGGGCGGTGGCGATACGCGGGATTCTCCTCTGTGGGTGCGATAGACGCGCGGAGATTAGCCGGCGGATTGAATTGCGAATGAGACATTCCCAGCGGTTTGAAGATATTCTGCGCGGCGAAGGAGTCGAGGGACTGGCCGGAGACGCGCTCGACAATTTCTCCCAGAAGGATGAAGCCGAGGTCGGAATATTCCACGCGCGCGCCGGGAGCGGCGGTGAGGGGCTCGGCGTAGATGTGCGAGAGGAGCTCAGATTTATTTTTGGAGTTTACGTAGTACTCGCGATGGGCGGGAAGGCCGGAAGTGTGGAGCAATAGTTGGCGGACAGTTACTTCCCGACGGCGGGGTGAGTCCGGCCCGGAGGCAAATTCGGGGAGGTAATGCGAAACCGGGGCATCAAGATCAATGCGTTTGGCTTCGGCCAGCAGCATGACGGCAGTAGCGGTGACCACCGGCTTGGTGAGAGAAGCGAGATCGTAGAGGGTATCGTCGCGGACGACGGGGGATTGGTCGCTATAAGTGAGCCGGCCGAAGGGATGCAGCGCCAGCTGATTTTGGTAACCCACGGCGAGGACTCCACCGGGGAAGGAATGATTTGCCACGCCGCGATCCAGCAGTCCGTAGACGGGCTGCAATTCCTTAACCAGCCAATCGGGAGCGGGCTGCAATGCTTCCGGGCGAGCGGCGAGGCGGAGACCGTCACCGCGATGAGCAACGCCGGGGACGCTCACGGGAATCGTGCCCTGAATCGGAATGCGGCCATACAGGGCGCGAGCGACGGCGCGCTGGGATGCTCCCACGGAGCTGAACGCGGTGATCCATGTGGCGGCAGCGGGGAAGCGTTCCAGCAGATAAGGATTGCCGAAGCAGGCCACCAGCGCGGGCTTCGTGCCGGATAGAAATTGCTGCACCAGCGCGGCTTCGTCGTCTGGCAGGCCGACGGTGCCTTTGCGATCCGAGACGCGGACGAACAAGGCGACGATGGCGACGTCGTAGGAGTCAAGCGAGGGAAGTTGCAGAGCGCGGACGGGAGCAAAATGCGTGTCGGCGCGGAGGACGGTGAGCGAATCGGTGATGGAACGCAATTCCTTTTCGAAATCGGCGCCGGGAAGGGGATCAGGGTCGCTGGAAATAGCAACAAGCAAGACGCGCGCAGGCTTCGCGGGGTCCAGGGGGATTAGATTGACGCCGTTACGCAGTAGAGTTACGCCGCGATCGGCGATGTCCTGCGCGGCGGCGAGATATTCAGGCTTTTGCAACTCGGCGGAGAGCGCATTCAAATCCACCTGGGGATGTTCACCGAGGACCAGGCGGGCTTTGGCGGCGAGGATGCGGCGGACGGATTCGTCCACGCGCGATTCCCGAAGGCGGCCGTCGCGCACGGCGGCTTCGAGAGCGGCGAGCGCGGCGTCGGTGTCCGGCGGCATGAGAAGGACGTCCGCGCCAGCGATGGCCGCGCGGACAGCGGCTTCCGTGGGTGAATAGGCCGCGCCGGAAGTTGACGAATAAAGGCCGGCCATATCGAGAGCATCGGTAACAATCAATCCGCGGAAACCCATTTCATCGCGGAGAATTCCCTGCAGGATATTCGGCGAGAGCGTGGCGGGCGTGGTTGTGTCCGCATCGATGGCCGGGACGGCGAGGTGGCCGGTCATAATACTGGCCACGCCAGCGGCAATGGCGGCGCGGAAGGGAACCCATTCGACGGTCTCCAGGCGCTGGCGATCGCCGGGAACCACGGGCAAGACGAGATGTGAATCGGTGCTGACGTCGCCGTGGCCGGGAAAATGTTTGGCGGTGGCCATGGCCCCATTTTCTTCCGCGCCAGTTACGAACTGGGCGACGAATTCACCGACGCGCGCAGGATCCTCGCCGTAGGAACGAATATTAATGATGGGATTATCGGGATTTACGTTTACATCGGCGACCGGCGCAAAGATCCAGTTCACTCCGATGGCTCGAGCTTCGAGAGCCGTGATGCGGCCCACAATGCGGGCGTCTTCCAGACGGCCGGCCGCAGCCACGGCCATTGCCGAAGGGAAGGACGTGGCTTCGGCGATGCGCATGGCGGCGCCCTGTTCAAAATCGGCGGCGAAAAAAAGCGGCACGGCGGCTCGCCGCTGCATATCATTTATCAGAACTGCTGTGGGGTAGGCCTGGCTGACTTCCACGCCCAGAGGGGAACGTTTCGCGCCCACCATGAAGCCGCCGACATGATCCTCCTCTACCTGCCGGACGAGGTCGCGGTAGTCGGCGCTGTCGGCCTGGGTGAAAACGCCATAGGATTCGGGCATGAGCATTTGGCCCAGTTTTTCGCGGAGGGACAAGTGACGAAAAGTGTCGTCCACCCACTTTTGCTGGGCGGGAGTGAGTGGCGCGGTGGCGGATTGTGTTGAGGGCGACTGGCTGAGCGTCGGCATGGGGACCAGGAGAAGCAACAGGATAAACCATCGCGGGCATTTCCGGCGCGATTTGACTGTGAATGAAAGAGCGAGCATCCAGCGCGTTTATAACACAGGGATTGCGGCCCTGGAAGTGGAGGATAACAGTTCAAGCGGGACGGATGGGTTCAGCGCCTCCTGGGGGCACCGTACGCTCGTTCTGCATGCGCCCCGGCAGCGGGTGTCTGGTGGCCTATTCTTGCGGGCATGGAACGCGGAGGCGCGGACATGCGCCCTACACGGTGATAATGGGCTGGGCTAGTCTTCGCGAAGGTATGTACGAGACGCGCAGCTACCAGCCGATTACAAACGGGTTCATGGGGAATTCATTTTAGTGGCTTTACAATAGCAAACAAACGAGTTATCTTGCTGGTGGAGTTAAACGTCACCAGTTATGGGGAGACACATGGGAAATGTCGAGGCAGCACTTCAGCAGTTGGTTGACCAACGCGACCGTCTCAATCGGGCGATAGAAGCTCTCGGGGGCATCGCCAGCGGCAGCTCCGGGAGAAAAGGGAAGAAGAGAATTCTTTCCGCCGCCGCGCGGCAGAAAATCGCCGCGGCCCAGAGGGCACGTTGGGCAAAATACAGAGCGGCAAAGAAGTAACGAAGTATCATCAGATCTGATGGGGCCGTTGGGAAATATTCTCAGCGGCCCTTTGTGCGTCCAGGCCGCATTTCATCACGCATGTCTTTTCGTGGGTGTTGGCGCGCAACCGGCGAAATTTCGCCGCGGCTGCGTGGGCCCAATGTACAAGCCACTCAGAGGCAGTAGTTCCAACGGGATTTGCTAGACTGACAGCTAACCTGATGCGCCGCTACAATAAATTCGCGAGACTATTCGCCTGCCTGTGCCCGATTCTAACTGTGGCGCTGCCAGGCAATCCACAGGCTGCATTTCTGAATGCATTTCCACGGGGGGAGACGTCTCGCGCATCCGTGCAATCGGCCGCGAGTCAACCACCCGCGGAGACACGGACTCGCCGGAAGACGAAGAGTCCCGCAAAACGTCCGCAAAGAGCGGAGCAAACCGGGCAGCAGGAATCCATCCGAACCAGGAAGTACGAACCGGATTTTTCCGCGCTGGACAGTGTGCTCGCTGATGCCGTCCTGCATGACAACATTCCGGGCGCGGTGGTTCTGGTGGGGCACGGTGGGCGCATCGAATACGAAAAGGCGTTTGGCTGGCGCGCTTTGCTTCCGGAACGCGAGCCGATGACCACGGGAACGATTTTTGATCTCGCGTCGCTGACCAAAGTGGTGGCCACTGCGCCCAGCCTGATGAAGCTGGTAGAAGAGGGACGCGTAAGGCTGAACGATCCAGTTTCAACGTATCTCCCGGAATTCACGGGCGATGGAAAAGATCAAATCACGGTGCGCATGTTGCTGACGCACACGAGCGGACTGGCTGCGGATGCGCCGTTGGAAGCGGCCCGCGCGGGGCGCGAAGCGTTGTTCCGGGAGATCAACAGCGAAAAATTGGTGGCGCCGCCAGGGGCGGAATTCATTTACAGCGACACGGGATACATCGTGCTGGGCGAGTTGGTGGAGCGCGTCAGCGGAATGCCACTGGAACAGTTTGCGGCGATGAGTATTTTTCAGCCGCTGGGAATGAGCCACACGGGTTATCTTCCGCCGACGGAATGGACGGCGCGGATTGCGCCGACGGAGGAAGTGGATTTGCCGGAGGGGGGGAAGGCGGGATCGGGACAGGGTCATGTGCTGCGCGGCGTGGCTCACGATCCGCGCGCACGAGCCATCGGCGGAGTTGCGGGACATGCGGGGCTTTTTTCGACGGCGGAGGACCTGGCAATTTTCTGCCAGATGATGCTGGATGAAGGCCGGTTGCCGGGTCGCGCGGGCGGGCGCGTGCTGGCCGCGGCGACGGTGGTGAAGATGACCACGCCACAATCCGCGCCATGGGTGGCGGAGTCGCGCGGGTTGGGGTGGGATATTGATTCCAAGTACTCTTCGGTGCGCGGAGAATATTTCCGCGTGGGTTCCTACGGCCACAGCGGGTTTACGGGCACTTCCATGTGGATTGATCCCAGCACGCAGACGTACGTGATTCTGCTGGCCAACAGCGTTCATCCGTATCAGCGCACGGCGATGGTGAGCCTGCGCTCGCGAGTTTCCACGGTGGTGGCGGCATCGTTGGGAGGGGGGTCCACCGGGGAAATCACTTCGGCAAACGAGCGCGAGGTGCGCGCGCGCCGAGTAGCGGGAGCTGCATTCGAACAGCCACACGCGAAAGTGATGGCGGGCATAGACGTTCTGGAAGAGGAGCAATTTGCGCCGCTGAGCGGAAAACGCGTGGGGCTGATCACCAATCAAACCGGCGTGGATTCGCAGGGGCGGCGAACCGCGGACGTCCTGGCGCACGCGCCGGGAGTGCAGTTGGTGGCGCTATTCAGTCCGGAACACGGTCTCGTGGGAAGAATGGATTCGCGGGTGGCCGACGGCACGGACGCGGCCACGGGCCTGCCGGTTTACAGCCTTTATGGCGCGACGTTGCGGCCCACGGATGCAATGCTGACCGGCCTCGATGCGCTGGTCTACGACATACAGGATGCCGGGGTGCGGTTTTACACGTTCACCACGACCATGGCTTATGCCATGGAAGAAGCAGCGAAACATCACATCGCATTTTATGTTTTGGACCGCCCCGATCCGGTGGGAGGAGAAGTGATCGAAGGACCGATGCTGGATGCGGGGCGGACTTCGTTCACGGGATATTTTCCGCTGCCGATCCGCTATGGGCTGACGCCGGGCGAACTGGCGCGCCTGTTCAACGATGAAAATCATATCGGCGCGGATTTGCAGGTGGTCGAAATGAAAGACTGGCGGCGTGACGAATATTACGAAAGCACCGGGCTGCCGTGGATTTCGCCGTCGCCGCATTTGCCCACGCTGGATGGCCTGCTGCTGTATCCCGGCGTGGAGTTGCTGCAAGCTGGCGGAGTCTCCGTGGGGCGGGGAACCGGTTTGCCGTTCCTGCTGGTGGGCGCGCCGTGGATTCGCGGCGGAGAATTTGCCGAGGAATTGAACCGGCGATTCATGGGCGGAGTGCGATTCGTCCCCACGGAGTTCACACCGACGGAACAGCCTTTGCGCGGGCAAGAGTGCGAAGGAGTGGCTATCGTGATTACGGACCGCTACTCGGTGGCGCCGGTGCGGACTGGCCTGGAAATTGCCTCGGCGCTGGAAAAACTTTACCCCAACGAATTTCATCTGGAGAAAATCGAGACGCTGCTGGGGTCGCGGAACACGCTGGAAAAACTGGAAGCGAACGAGCCACCGGCACGGATCCTGCAGGACGATACCGAGCGGCAATCCATTGATAACTTCCGCCAGCAGCGCGCAAAATATTTGCTCTACCCCTAGCGCGGCCCATTGCCGGCCGTTACTGGCGCGGCGGGGGATTCGACGCTACACTTTTGCCGTGCGCATCGCCTCGCTTTTGCCATCCGCAACAGAAATTCTCTTTGCACTAGAACTCGGTGATTCCGTGGTGGGTGTGACGCACGAGTGCGATTTCCCTCCGGAAGCAAAGAGCAAACCGGCGCTGCTTCGTCCGCGCGTGGACCCAAATGCAAAGCCGGAAGAACTGGACCGGCAGGTGATGGAGATCGTCCGGCGGGGTGAAAGCATCTACGCCGTGGACGCGGAGCTTCTGGAAAAGTTGCAGCCGGACTTGATCGTCACGCAGGACCTTTGCCACGTTTGCGCGGCTTCGCCGGACGATTTGGCGGCGGCGCTGGCGCGTTTTACAAAATCACCCCGAGTGCTATCGCTGACGCCGCATTCATTGGAAGACGTGTGGCGGGACATTAGGCGGGTTGGCGAAGCCACGGGTCGCGCGAGTGAAGGCGCAACTCTCGCGGCGAATCTGGCGGCGAGAATTGCAGCGGTGGCTGCCGCGACCCGCAACGCGAAGACACGGCCGAGGGTGGTATGCATCGAATGGTTCGGTCCATTCTATGTGGCAGGGCACTGGGTTCCGGAAATGATCCGGCTGGCGGGAGGAAAGGATGCGCTGGGCCAGGAAGGAATGCCGTCGTTCCGTGTGAGCGCGGAACAGTTGTGCGCGGCGGCGCCGGAGGTGATTGTCATCGCGCCGTGCGGATATTCGCTGGAGCGGACGGTGAGGGAGTTTCAGGAGATACGGCACATGCAGGAGTGGAAGAAAGTTTTGCACAACACGCGCGCGCGTTTATTCGCGGTGGACGCGAACAGCTATATTTCGCGCCCCGGGCCGCGGCTGGCGGACGCGGTGGAGATTCTTGGCCAGATTCTGCACCCGGAAATTCCTGCGGGGAACTTGCCCAGGAATGCGGTGGCGGCGCTGGATTGAAGGCGGCGCGGGGCCCGGCATTTATGCGCCGGAGAAACCTGCTTTGCGCCAATGGTGATAAAAAAATAATCCGCTGAGGATAAGTAGCATTCCGATTGAGGACCTGATGGGGCGCTGTATCCACAGATTAACAGTCAGCGCCAACGCGCCCAGCACGAACAGCGCGGGAACAACCGGATATCCCCAGGTGCGATACGGCCGGGGAAGATTCGGTTCGCGAATCCGCAGAGCGATCACCGACGCGGCGGCCAGGCCGTAAAAAATCCACGCGGCAAAAATAAAAAGCGAGTAGAGGTCCTCGAACGTTCCGGTGAGCGCCAGCACGCTGGCCAGGCATCCCTGAAAAATCAGCGCACGCGCGGGCGTGCGAAAGCGCGGATGGATGCCGGCGGCAATCTGGAAGAAGCGGCCGTCGCGGGCCATGGCGTAATCCACGCGAGCGCCGCTGAGAATGGAGGAGTTCAGCGTGCCGAGGGCGCAGATCATCATGGCCAGAGTCAGCCAGGCGGCAGCACCCCGGCCCAAGGCGTGCTGCAGGACGTCTGAAGCGACGTGTGGCGAGGAGGCCACGGAATCAAAGGGCAGTACGTAAAAGCAGGCCAGGGTCATCAGGACATAGAGCAACATCACGCCAGCCACGCCAAAGAAAAGGGCGCGGGGAATATTTTTCTGTGGATTGATGACTTCGGAGCCGACGAGGTTTACGTTGCTCCAGCCGTCGTAGGCCCAGAGAGCGCCGACCATAGCGGCCAGCAGGCCGGTGAGCGACGCGGCCATGTGGCCAGAAGCCGAAGGAACAAAATGAGCCACGGTTCCGCGCATGCCGAAGAAACCGATGAAGACCACGGCGAGTACCGCGCCGATTTTTACGATGGTCAACGCCACTTGCACGCGGCCACCCAGCCGCACACCAAGGTAGTTGATGAATGTGACGGCGGCGATGGCCGCGACGGCGAGGGGCTGCGCCCAGGTGAAAACAAAAAGGTACGGCGCAGCGCGGAAGGGGAGCGTGATGGGAATCGTGGCCAGTGGCGAAGCAGTCGCCGGATATAGAAAGGCGCAGAAGCGCGCAAAACCGGCGGCGATGGTGGCCACGGAAGTGGGCCGTCCAAGGATAGAGTGCATCCAGCCGAAGAGGAATCCCCACGATGGTCCGAAGCCGCGGTTCATGTAGGCATACTCTCCGCCGGCTTCGGGGATGGCCGCGCCCAGCTCGGCGTAGCTGAGTGCGCCGAAGAGCGAAAGCATTCCTCCGACCACAAAAACCGCCAATACCATTCCGATGGAGCCAGCCTGACGAGCCATATCCGCGGGCACGATGAAGATGCCGGTGCCGATCATGGTTCCCACGACGATGGAGGCAGCGGCCCAAGGCCCCAAACCGCGGACGAGGTCCAGATGCGTGTCTTTGCGGCTATGGGGGACGGGCGTTCTCATGCGGGAATGCGGTCACTTTCGCCGGGAGGATTCGCAGCGGGCGTTCCGAGTTTAAGAAGCGAACCGGCCAGATAGGTGAGCAGCGTACCGGTGAGGACATACCAGGTCCACGCCAGCGGCGTGAAGAAATGAATCACGAGCATGGAAACCAGGCCGAAAAGCAACGCGGCAATCGCTGACGATTCGCTGATGCGGCGGCGCGCCAGGGCCAGCAGGAAGACTCCCAACATTCCTCCGTAGGTGATGGATGCAATGGTTAGTCCAGCTTCCAGCACAGGCCCCCAGTGGAACAAACCCAGCAGGCCGAGGACAACGCCCCAGACCAGCGTCCAGCGGCGCGGATTGCCGAGACGATCCGAGTTGAACGCGCCGGAAGCCGCAGTGCGAGAGCCGAAATCCATGATGCTGGAAGATGCCAGCGAATTCAACGAGCCGCTGGCGTTGGACATGGCCATGGCGAGAATGGCCGCCAGCGGCCACGCGGCAACTCCGGGAGGAAGATAGCGAACAATGAATTCGGGGAAAATGCGGTCGGCATCGCCGCCGGGGGCAATCAGCGGCGCATGCCGCGCGAAGACGTAAAGCATCACCCCCAGAACCAGGAGCAATGTAAATTGAAACAGGATTACGACGCCACTACTGAGGAGAGCGATTTTGCCGTCGCGCTCCGAGCGCGCCGCCAGAAGGCGCTGGACGAGGGTCTGGTCGGTTCCGTGGCTCGCCATGGTCAAAAACGTTCCGCCCAGGATGCCGGACCAGAAGGTGTAGTTTTCGCGCAGGCTGAAATGGAAGTTGAAGACGGAAAGTTTTCCGCCGGCCGCCGCGGCGGTTTGCGTCACCTCTGGCCACCCGCCGGGAATGCGGTGCAGCAGGAACGCGAAAGCCACCACGGAGCCGGCCAGGGCCATGCCGAGTTGCAAAGTGTCCGTCCAGATGACAGCTTTCATGCCGCCTTCCCATGTGTAAAACAGCACCAGCAGCATGATCACCGCGATGGAAATGGGCGCGGCGATACCCAGCATGACGCTGACAACTTTTCCAATGGCGGCGATGCGCACCCCCTCAGCCAGCATGCGGGTGACCATGAATACGGCGGCGGCCACGCGGCGGAGGCGCGGGCCGAAGCGCGTAGCCAGCCACCCATAAACCGTGATAAATTCTCCGCGGTAGTACTGCGGCAGAAGAGTAAAGCAGAGCACCACGCGCGCCACCAAATAGCCCATCACAAGCTGAAGGAAATTCAAGTTGCCGGCATAGGCGATGGCGGGAGTGCCGATCAGCGTCAGCGTGGAGGTTTCCGTGGCGACGATGGAAGCGGCCAGCGCCCACCAGGGCACGGCGCGGTTGCCGAGGAAGTAGTCGCGGAGGCTGCTCTGGCCTCGGCGCAGGCGGGCGCCGAAGAGAGTGACGCCCGCGAGGTAAAGAACTAGAATGGTGGCGTCCAGCGAATGGATGCGCATGCGGGTGTGGAGCGGCGCGATGCTAACGTTGGCCGCCGGGCAAGTCAAGCCGGCGGTTCTTCTGACGGCCAGCCGGGACGGAATATTACAAAGCGGGGAATGGGTGCGCTATGACTTTCTATCTGGGATTTGACGGCGGGGGAACGAAGACAGATTGCGTTCTGATGGATGAAACGGGCCGCGTCGTGACGCGAGCCACCGGTGGACCATCCAATCCGCTGCGCGCCGGATATCCCAGCACATGGCATGCATTGGGCGCGACGGCGGACGCGGTGCTTGCCGCAGGACACCTGAAATCCAAGGACATCAGGGGCGTTTGCGCGGGATTGGCGGGGACGGGGCAGCCAGTGGTGCGGCGGCGGGTGGAAGCCTATTTTCATCTGGCGTTTCCCGCTGCGGAAGTCTGCGTGACCACCGATCTGGAAATTGCGCTGGAGGCCGCGGTGGGCGCGGGAGAAGGTGTAGTGCTTATCGGCGGCACGGGATCCGCCGCATTTGGCCGCGATGCGAAAGGAAGGACAGCGCGCTCCGGAGGGTGGGGCCCGTGGATTGGCGATGAAGGCAGCGCGTTTGAGTCCGGGCGGCAGGCGTTTGCCGCGGTGGCTCGCGCGGAAGAGCAGCGCGGCCCTCAGACAATGCTGGGCGCGCTGATCTGCGAGGCGTTTCAGGTGCCGGATTGGTGGCGGCTGATGGAAAGAATCGCCAAGCATCCGGACAATATTTTCCCGCGAATCTTTCCGCTGCTTTTCGCGGCGGCCAACCAGGAAGACGCCGTGGCGCGGCAGATTCTGTCCGATTCCGCGCGCGAGCTGGCCGCGCTGGCGCAATGTGTCCTGCGAAATCTAGGACTGGTGAAGAAAAAAGCGGACCTGGCCAAAATTGGCGGAATTTTCTGGCGGAATGAATTTTTTGACAGAACCGTGGATGAAGCGCTGGCGCGCGTAGCGCCCCACGCGGTTATCGTTCGCACGCGCATTACCCCCGCGCATGCCGGCGCGGAACGCGCGCGGCGGAAGGGCAGCTCGAGCGCTGGCGGAGTTCAGGGTAACGGCGCTGGTGAACAGCCCGGCAGCGCGGCGGCGAGCGCAAACTAAAGCCCTTCCGAACGGTTATCGGCATGGATCAGCGCAAACGCACCAACCTCATCATTCGCATCGTGATTGCCTGTGGTGTGGTGGTGTTCCTCTGGATTTTGGTGCGCGGCACGCTGAAACAAAAACAGTTTCAGTACACGGTGTGCATGAATTTTCGCGGGAGTTCGCACTGCGCCACGGCGGCGGGACTTACGGCGTCCGAAGCCATACGCAGCGCGCAGGAAATTGACTGCTCGCAACTGGCCAATGGCCGCGATGCCAACATGGTCTGCCTGGCGCAGGATCCCTCCAGCATCCAGCAAGTGAACGGACAATGATGCACTGCATGAATTGCGGCGCCCCTTTGAAGGGCGAGGCATGTCCATCGTGCGACATGAGCATGGCCGCGGCGGAGGCCGCCCTGCGGCGCAAATTCGCAAACCGCACGGCGATTCTTCTGCTGGGCGCGCTGAGTTTTGTGCTGATCGGCGGGATGTATCCGCCGCTGGAACTGGATGGCATGTTGATCTTTGTGGGCGTCATTTTTTTCATTACCCTCGGCGCGGGATTGTGGATGGAGCGGCGGGCCGCGCGCCATCTGGAAGTTGAAATTTTGAAGCGCATTTATTTTGCGCTTGCCCCGGTTCCATTGCTGCTGGCGGGGATTTTGTTCGTGAATGGCGGGCTGGACCACTCCGCGCCGGTGACCTACTCAACGAAAGTGGTGAGCAAACTGGCTTTCTCCGGTCCGTGGCCGGGGCGCCGGATTATAGTGGATTCATGGCGCGACAACGAGCGGTATGAGCGGCTGGCGGTCAGCAGGACGGATTACGACCGGTTCCAGGAGGGCGATGGGATTGTGGCGCGGGTCGAATCAGGACTGATCGGAATTCCGTGGGTTTCATCCGTGTACCGCGAGCCGCCCCACCCCGCGCTTCCTTCAGGGCTGACGATTCATCAGTAGTACGCGCGCAAATCAATGGGATGAGGAACCTGCAACTCGAGCGTCTGGCCGTAATCCCCCAAAGTGACGCGAATTAATTGCGCGGGGCCGATGTCGCGGTCGGACCAATTGCTTGTGGGTATCTGGCGGTACACGTCCAAAATGCCGGGACCTTCGAACTCATCACCTTTTGCAATCGCGGGAAAATCGTTAGGAGGAGCTTCGTAGACGCGGTGCTGCTGCATGTCCAGCAACAGGACGCGCTGCCCGAGCTGGATTAGAAAGAGCCGTCCTTTTTTGTCTCCCTGATACAAATTCCAGGTCTTAACGGCGCGGCCACTGAGTTTCATGGTGGAGTCCGAGAGCGGCTTCCATTTGACCTTGGCCGGGCCGGGCGCGCCATGCGTGGACGCGACGAAGACCGCGATGGCGCAGAGCAATACGGCCGTGCGCTGCAGCGCTTTTGAAAAATGTGTGGTCATATCGGGAATCAGTAGAAACTGGTCTCGCGCTTGCGGCCAGTGTAGTCAATATATACGGTTTTCAACTCCGTGTAGAAATCCAGCGCCACGTGTCCCATTTCACGCGCGCCAACGCCCGTGGACTTCACTCCGCCAAATGGCAGATGCGCTTCGCCCCCGACGGTGGGAGAATTGATATGGGTGATGCCGGTTTCGATGCGGTCAATGAATTCGAAAATTTTGGAGGCATCGTTGGTATAGAGAGAGCTGGAAAGGCCGTAGCGGACGGAGTTGGCAACGTCCAGGGCTTCCCCGAAATCGCGCACGCGAATGATCGAGAGAACTGGCCCGAAGATTTCGTCCTGCGCGATGCGGCTGTTGCGCGGGGCATGGTCAAAGATGGTGGGCGCCACGAACCAGCCGCGATCATAGGCCGGGCCGGCGAGGCGTTCGCCGCCCAGAAGCAACTGCGCTTCCTTTTTTCCAACTTCGATGAAGTGCAAGTCGGTTTTCATCTGTGATTCGTCCACGGCGGGGCCCATATCCACGCCGGGTTCCATTCCGTCACCCACGTGGAATTTGCGGACGCGCTCCACAAGCGCCTTCACGAAGGAATCGGCGATGGATTCCTCCACGACCACGCGGCTGGTGGCGGTGCAACGCTGGCCGGTGGAAGCGAACGCTCCAAAGGCCGCGGACTCCACCGCCAGGGGCAGGTCCGCATCCGCCAGAATCACCAAAGGATTCTTCCCACCCATTTCGCACTGGCACTTTTTCATCAACATGGCGCCGCGTGCGTAAACCTGGCTGCCCACTTCCGTGGAGCCGGTGAAGGAAACTGCGCGGACGTCGGGATTCCGGACCATCTCGTCGCCGCATTCGCCGCCCGAGCCGTTCACCAGATTCACCACGCCAGCAGGGAGACCGGCGCGCATAAAAATGTCTACGATGCGGGCGGAGGTTAGCGGCGTGAGAGTGGCGGGCTTCATCACCACGGTATTTCCCGCCGCCAGCGCGGGCCCCAGTTTCCACACCGGGATGGAGACGGGAAAATTCCAGGGGATAATCAACGCCACGACGCCCAGCGGTTGGCGCATGGTGTAGGCGATGTTTTTGGGCAGTTCGCTGGGAAGAAAATCCCCGCCCAGCCGGCGCGTTTCTCCGGCCATGAATTCCAGGACGTTGACGGCTTTCAGGACTTCGCCGAGGGAGTCCTTGTAAGCCTTACCTTCCTCGCGCGTGAGCAACCGGGACACGTCTTCCTTTTCGGCGTCCAGGATTTGCGCGGCGCGCATCAGAATGCGGCCGCGCTGGGGAGCGGGAGTATCGCGCCAGGATAGGAAGGCCGCCCTGGCGGCGGCGATGGCGGCGCGCGTTTCTTCGCGCGTTGAGAGGGGAATGGTGGCCACCACTTCGTCGGTGTTAGCCGGATTTCGCCGCTCGACAATTTTTCCGGAGCGAGACTCCACCCATTCGCCGTTGATAAAATTGCGGCAGGCGTGCGTGGCAGATGTCGTTGTGACGGTCCCCATGGTTTTTCTCCGTGTCCTCTTAATCAGATGCGCACTTCACTGAACGAGCGGTCCAGAAGGCGGATGCCTTCGTCCACATCGGCCTTGGAAATATTCATGGGCGGCGCCATGCGGATGACGTTGCCATAGAGGCCGCCCTTGCCGATGAGCAGACCATTGTCCCGCGCGCGCTCCAGCAATTGGGCGGTTGCTTCCGGAGCGGGCTCTTTCGTATTGCGGTCCTTCACCAGCTCCAGAGCCTGCATCATGCCCATGCCGCGGACATCGCCGATGAGCGGGTACTTCTGCTGCAACTCCTCGAGGCGCGCTCGGAAATAGCCGCCCACGGTGTGCGTATTTTCCAGAAGATTGTCCTCTTCGATTACTTCGATCACCGCGCGCGCGGCGACAGAAGTCACTGGATTGCCGCCGAACGTTGAAATCGTCAGGCCTTGAAATTGGTCGGCCAGCTCCGCGGTGGTGACGGTGGCTCCCACGGGAACGCCATTACCCATGCTCTTGGCGCAGGTGACGATATCGGGCGTCACTTCCCACTGTTCGATGCCAAACCATTTCCTGCCGGTGCGGCCGAATCCGGTCTGCACTTCGTCGGCGATAAAAAGGCCGCCATAATTCTTCACGATGCGAAAAACAATTTTGAAATACTCCGGCGGGGGAGTGATGAATCCGCCGACGCCCTGAATGGGTTCAGCGATGAACGCGGCGATGTTTCCGCTGGTTCCGGTTTGGATCAGATTTTCGACGTCTTGGGCGCAGGCGACGCCGCAATCGGGATAGCGCAGTCCCAGCGGGCAGCGGTAACAATAAGGATTGATGGCGTGGCTGACGCCGACGCTGATGACTCCGCCCTTGCGCCACGGAGCATGCGCGGTTACGGACTTCGCCAGATGCGAGCCGCCGGCATAGCCGTGGCGCAGGGCGACAATGTCATAGCTCGGGCTAATCATCCGCGCCAGGAGGATGGCGGCTTCGTTGGCTTCGGTGCCGGAATTGGTGAAAAAACTCTTCTGTAGTTTGCCGGGAGTGATCTGCGCCAGTTTTTCCGCCAGCGCGACTATGGCCTCGTTGGGATAGAGCGTGGAGGTGTGCTGCAGTTTGTCCACCTGCGCTTTAATTTTGGAAGTTACCTTCGGATTGCAGTGGCCCACGCCCACGGTAACGATGCCGCCGAAAAAATCGAGATACTTGCGGCCTTCGAGATCCCAGAGATACTGCATGGAGGCATGGTCGGCCACCAGCGGCTTCTGGTAGTAATTCGTGACCGCGGGCCACAGAAACTCCTTGTGCCTGCGAACGACCTCTTCGCCGCGGTTGGACGATTTTTCCACTGCGGTCTCCCCTTTGGACGCCACGGCAGCTCCTCGCAAATTCTGTTTCACCCGCGCGCCACAATCGTTTTCAATCTGGCCAGCAGGCGCGGCGCGCAATTACTCAAGTGAGCAGTTTACCGCCCAGGCAACGGGGCTACAACCCCACGACTCCCGCGAAACAATGGAATCGCCGGCAAAGAAAGATTGCTCCTCGCGGTTACGAAGGACGCAATCACCCGTATAATCTTCCGCGAATGAATCGGTTCATGGACAGACTCGCCCGGGCCGGTGGCCGCGTCTTTCCGGCTTGCATTACGCAGGCACAGGCCGTGGCGTTCAACATATTCCTGGCGTTTTTCCCTTCGCTGCTTTTCGCTCTAGGCGTGCTGAGTATTTGGGATTTCCTGCATCACGCCGGGCGCGCCTTGATTGCCACCACACGGCTGATTTTTCCCGCCGGGACCAGCGAGATCGTCATGGCCTATTTCACGGAACGCGGGCTGCATTCCTGGCGGTGGATCGCACTGGGACTTGGCGGAACGCTGCTCACCGGTTCGCAGGTGATGATTACGCTGGCGGAAGGAGTGCGCAAAATCGAAGGCGTGCCGGAACCACCGGGATTTGTGCGGCGCCAGGTTCACGCTCTGGTGCTGCTGATGATGATGATGGTGCCGTGGCTGGTGGTGGTAATCCTTACAGTGTTTGGGCGCCAATTCCGGCGCTGGTTAATCGCCATGTTTGGCTGGCCGGAGCTGCTCAATGTGGTGGGCGCCGGCGGTTATTTCGGGTTTGTGATGGCGCTCGGTTTCTGCGTCCTGCTGATTTTCTATCACCGAAGCCTGGTACGCCATCGTGGCTGGAGGAGCCTGGTTCCCGGGGCCATGGTGGCCACCGTCCTGTGGTGGCTGGTGGACGTTTCGCTGGGGTTGTACTTCCTGCATGTTCCGTATCGCGTGGTATATGGCGAACTGGCCGCCGCCATCGGCCTGATCATCTGGATGTACCTTACGGCGCTGGTGGTATTCTTCGGCGCGGCCTACAACGCGGAAATGGCGGCCGAGGAAGCCAAGCGGCGCGCACATGCTTGAACCGCGGTCCGCACGGCCCGCATAGAGCGCACGCGGAAACTTTCGGCCTGCCGGGGGGTTGAATACACTGTATGAGTGGGATAGGTGGCGCCGGAAGGCGCGCCGGCAATGGGGACTCAATCAACAATTTCGAATAGGCATATATGCCTCCGGTTTATTAATCGTCTGAATCCGGCAGTGGCCGGCTTTCTTGCTACCGTGCTGATTTCTAGCATTTCCATGGGACTTGCGGTCATGGCCGGAGGGAATGCCTTTGCCGCCGCGAAGAAAAATTCCAGCGATTCCTGGAAGGGCCACCTTCCGATCTCCGAACTCACGGAAGACGAGGCAATCCTGCACGCACTGAACCGTCTGGGCTATGGCCCGCGGCCGGGAGATATTGACCGTATCCGCCAGATGGGACTGGAAAAATGGGTTCAGCAGCAATTGAACCCGAAGTCCATTGATGACCCGGGCGTGCAGTCGCGCCTGGCGATTTTCCCCACGCTGAATATGAAAACCGCGGACTTGATTGAAAAATATCCCCGGGCCGGGCAGCTGGCGAAGAAAGAGGGTCTTCCGGCGGACGAGGTCCGGCAAAGATTGAAGCAGCAGCGAACGGCCGCGGAAGAACTGATGGAGCAGACGGGCGCCACCGACCCGGGACAACTGGCGCTGGCGAAAATGGAAGGTCCGCAGCGCGTGGTGGCGGAACTGCAGATGGCCAAGTTCATCCGCGCCATCTACAGCGAACGCCAGCTGGACGAAGTGATGGCCGATTTTTGGTTCAACCATTTCAATGTGTATGCCGCCAAGGCCGCGGATATATACATGGTCACTGCCTATGACCGCGACGTGATTCGTCCGCACGCCATGGGCAAGTTCGAGGACCTGTTGATGGCCACGGCCAAGAGTCCGGCAATGCTGTTTTATCTGGACAACTGGTTGAGCGCGGACCCCGTGGCGGCCAGGAAAATGCAGTCGCAAATGCAGCAGAGGCGGCAGAATTCCGGGCGGTTTAATGGCGGCCAGTTTCAGGCGCGAGAAAAAAACCAGGAACGCGGGCTGAACGAAAATTACGGGCGCGAAGTGATGGAGCTGCACACCGTCGGCGTGAACGGCGGCTATACGCAGCAGGATGTGATCGAGATGGCGGATTGTCTCACGGGGTGGACGCTGCACAAGCCGCAACGAGACCCGGAGTTCTATTTCGACGATCGCGTTCACACGCAAGGCCCCAAGACGGTGATGGGGCAGACGTTTAATTATGGCGGTATGCGCGATGGAGAAGAAGCGTTGCGCATGCTGGCGCGCAGCAACAGCGCCGCGAATTTCATCTCCGGGGAGCTGGCGCGTTTTTTTGTTTCGGACACACCGCCGCCAGCGCTCGTGAGCCGCATGGCCGGGGCCTACCAGAAAAGCAATGGAGACATCCCCGAAGTGCTACACGCGATGATCTATTCGCCGGAGTTCTGGTCGCGCGCCGCGTTTCGCGCCAAGGTGAAAATGCCGTTCCAACTGGCGGTGAGCACGGCGCGCGCTCTGAATGCCAATGTGACCGTCCCGATGGGGCTTGCCACGTGGGTTTCCCGAATGGGCCAGCCGCTCTATATGTTCCAGACGCCGAATGGTTATTCGGACAAGGCCGCCCAGTGGGTGAACACCGGCGCGCTGCTGAATCGCCTGAATTTCGCGCTGCTCTTCGCCAATGGCCGCATGCCCGGCGCCAGGCCGGACTTGGCGGTTTTGCTCCAGCAGGATGCCGGAGCGGATCCCAACCTGGTGCTGACGCGGTCGTTTGATATTTTTCTCGGGGGGGAAGTTTCGGCGCAGACGCGCAGTGTGATCGGGCAGCGGATGGCCGACCCGCAGGTTCTGCGCGCCCGGCTGGACGATCCCGTGAACCAGGTGAATGAAGGGTTGATTGCCGGGCTGGTTCTGGGTTCGCCGGAATTTCAACGCCGGTAAACAAGGATAATTGCGACCATGAAAATCTCGCGCCGCGTGTTTCTGAAAAATGGCGGCATCGCCATGCTGGGGATGAGCGCCATGCCGGCTTTTTTGCAACGCGCGATGGCCACGACTACCGCGCCGGCGAAGAAAAAACTGATTGTGCTTTTCCAGCGGGGCGCCGTGGACGGCCTCAACGTGGCGGTGCCATTTTCCGAACAGAATTATTACCGGTTACGGCCAACGATAGCGATTCCTCCGCCGCGGCAGGGCGGCAGCGAGGCGGCGATTGATCTGGACGGATATTTTGGTTTCCATCCCAGCCTGGAGCCGTTGTTGCCCATCTACCAATCGGGCCATCTGGCCGTCGTACACGCGGTGGGTTCGCCGGATCCTTCGCGGTCGCATTTTGACGCGCAGGATTTCATGGAATCGGGCACGCCGGGGTTGAAAGCCACGGAAAGCGGCTGGTTGAATCGCACGCTGCAGTCCGCTGTGGAAGAGAAACCTTCGCCTTTTCGCGCCGTGGCGATCGGTCCTTATCTTCCGTTGACTTTGCAGGGAGACGCGCCGGCCATCGCCGTGCCGGATATCAAACAGTTTCGCCTGATGGGCCCGCAGATGACCGCGGAAGGCGGGTTTGAAGCCATGTATGCGCAAACGGTGGATCGGGTGATGCGCGGCGTGGGGCAGGAAACCTTCGAGGCCATGGACCAATTAAAGAATCTGGACCCGGAAAAATACCAGCCCGCGAATGGAGCGCAGTATCCCGGAAGCCGCTTCGGAAAGAGTTTGCAGGAGATTGCGCAGCTGTTGAAGGCCGATATCGGGTTGGAAATCGCGTTTGTGGATTCCGGCGGCTGGGATCACCATGTGAATGAAGGCGGCGTGCAGGGCCAGCTTGCGAATTTATTGCGAGACCTGGGTCAGGGCATGGCGGCGTTTCATCAGGATATGGGCGACCAGATGGATGACGTGGTGTTCGTCAGCATGTCTGAATTTGGCCGCACGGCGCACGAGAACGGCAACCACGGCACGGATCATGGACATGCGAACGTAATGCTGGTGATGGGCGGGCCGGTGAAAGGCGGGAAGGTGTACTCCAAATGGCCGGGGATGAATGAAGGCCAGCTCTATCAGGGACGCGATTTGGCGGTTACCACCGATTTTCGCAGCGCGCTCGGCGAAATCATTTATAGCCATCTGGGAATGCGCAACCTGCCCGCCGTTTTTCCCGGCTTTGACAACAGCACTTCCAAATTCCTGAATTTTATTCGCACGTAAGACCGCTGGGAACAATTCAAGACATTCAGCCAAAAGAAAAGCGGGACGAGCATGGCGCCCGCCCCGCCAAATATTTCCGTTTTGCAGAACCGGCCGTTGCGCCGCGCCCGCCTTGTTATGTAGAACCTTTGATGCGCATGCCGTAGAACGAGCGATACACGAAGATGAACGACACGACGAAAAATGCCGCGGCCAGGGTGCGCGTCAAACCTGTTCCGTGACTATTGGAAAGCGTGACGGCCAGTTCCACCGCCAGCAATCCGAACAGCGTGGTGAATTTAATAACGGGATTCAGCGCCACGGAGGAAGTGTCCTTGAAAGGGTCGCCCACAGTGTCGCCGATCACGGTGGCATCGTGAAGCGGCGTACCTTTTTGCTTGAATTCCACTTCGACGATTTTCTTGGCGTTGTCCCATCCGCCGCCAGCGTTGGCCATGAAAATGGCCTGATAGAGGCCGAAGACGGCAATGGAAATGAGGTAACCGATGAAGAAAAATGATTCGAGGAAGGCAAAGGCCAGAGTGGCAAAGAACACGGCGACGAAAATATTCAACATGCCTTTCTGCGCATAACGCGTGCAGATTTCCACCACTTTCTTGCTGTCCTCGACGGAAGCCTTGACCACGCCTTCGAGTTTTATATTGGCCTTGATGAACTCCACCGCGCGGTAAGCCCCGGTGGTGACGGCCTGGGTGGCCGCGCCAGTAAACCAGTAAATCATAGCGCCGCCGGTGATTATTCCGAGGACGAAGGGGGCATGGAGAAGGGAAAGCTTGGCGACGTTTTCGGTCAAACCGTTGGTCAGCGCCATGATGATGGAGAAAATCATGGTGGTGGCGCCGACGACGGCGGTGCCAATAAGGACAGGCTTGGCCGTGGCTTTGAAGGTGTTGCCGGCGCCGTCATTTTCTTCCAGCAAATCCTTGGCCCGCTCGAAATTCACATCCATCTGGTAATCCCTCTTCAATTCCTGCTTGATGCCGGGGATTTGCTCAATTAACGAAAGCTCATAGATGGATTGCGCGTTGTCGGTCACCGGGCCGTAAGAGTCCACGGCGATGGTGACCGGGCCCATGCCCAGAAACCCGAAAGCCACCAGGCCAAATGCAAAAACAGGCGCGGCAATCATCAGATTTCCCAATCCGAGACGGCTGACGAGATAGCCAATGGACATCAGGAAAACCATGGTCAGTCCCAGGTAATAGGCGGAGAAGCTTCCAGCGACAAAGCCGGAGAGAATTCCCAGTGATGCGCCGCCTTCCTCCGCCGAGCTCACGATTTCCCGCACGTGCCGCGATTCCGTAGAGGTGAAGACCTTTACAAGCTCGGGAATAATGGCTCCCGCCAGAGTCCCGCAGGAGATGATGGTAGCCAGCTTCCACCATTGCGAGCTGTCTCCACCAAGAGAAGGAATAATCCTGGCAGAGATGGCATAGGTCATGCCAATGGAAACGAACGAGGTGATCCACACCAGCGAGGTAAGCGGCGTTTCGAAATTCATCTTGTCCACATTGGCGTAGCGCGCCTTGGCGATGGCGGCGTTGATGAAATAGGCCACGGCGCTGGCCACCAGCATAGCGATGCGCATCACGAAGATCCACACCAGCAACTGGACCTGCACAGTGGGGTCCTTCACGCCGAGCAGGATGAACGTGATCAGCGCCACGCCGGTGACGCCATAGGTTTCGAATCCGTCCGCGCTCGGGCCGACGGAGTCGCCGGCGTTGTCTCCGGTGCAGTCGGCGATCACGCCGGGATTGCGGGCATCGTCTTCCTTAATCTTGAAAACGATTTTCATCAAGTCGGAGCCGATGTCGGCAATCTTGGTGAAAATGCCGCCGGCAATTCGCAACGCGGCCGCCCCCAGCGATTCGCCGATGGCGAAACCGATGAAACAGGGTCCGGCATAATCGCGAGGGACGAAGAGCAAAATCACCAGCATCATCAGCAGCTCAATGCTGATCAACATCATGCCGATGCTCATCCCGGCTTCCAGGGGAATGTGATAAATCGGATAAGGCTTGCCGCGCAGTCCGGCGAAGGCCGTCCGCGAGTTGGCGAAGGTGTTTACGCGGATGCCGAACCAGGCCACGCTGTAGCTGCCGGCGATGCCCAGCACGCTGAACAGGAAGATGGTGACCACGCGCACCGCGCCCAGATGCAGCAGCACGCCAAAATAAAGCACGATGATCACGGCGATGAACGATTCCAGCAGAAGCAGGAATTTTCCCTGAGTAATCAGATAGGTCTTGCAGGTCTCGTAAATCAACTCGGAAACTTCGCGCATGGCGCGGTGAACGGGAAGGTTTTTCAGGCGGCGATATATGGTGAGGCCGAAAATCAGCCCGAAAATGCAAAACAGGATGCCGTAGACGAGCAGTTTGTGACCGTTAATGCCGAGGAAATTGACCGAGGACAGGTCTGGCAGCCTCAGACTGGCCTCGCCCCCGGTTTCCGGAGCCGTCCGGGCGTAGACCGCGCCGGCACTGGCGGCCATGAGCGCTATTCCCGCCGCCACGCCCTTTGCGAATCGGAACGGCAGCGGCATCGCCTTCCCCAAATGGGCAAACATCAGCAGCCCTCCGGGACCAGCCATGTCGCACCGGTCACTCTAGCAAATATGTCCACCCGCGCCTGTAGTGACATCCATCCTCCGAGAATTCAGGAAAATCCCGCGAGGGGTCGCGGGGAAGTTCGGGTCAGTAACAAAATAACGAAAAGCGTTTTTAGCAGGAAACCGCTTTTCCGTCAAGCGAATGCAAGCTGTGGGAAGGATTTGCGGGTGGTTGCGCGACGCTGATTGCCGCGCTGGTTGCCGGTGGGGGCCACGGCGCCTGAGCACGGTCCACTTCTCGCCACATTGCAAATGCAGCCGGCGTCAAAAAATGATGCGACTCGATGTATAATGCCGTGCATCACGGGCCAGGCGAACCGGAGTTTTCGACCAAGAACCCGTATTTGGAGGGTGCGTGTCTACCATCAGAAAAGCATTCATAGCCATCGGAATCGGAATTTTGTGTGTTGCCCTATTGCTGGTTTCTCTCGGTCGAAGGACCGTCGCGGCGACCCAGGTGAACATAACCACATTTCATAACGATAATGCCCGCACGGGCCAGAACGTCAGTGAAACAACACTGACGCCCAGCAACGTCAATATGGGACAGTTTGGCCTGCTCTTCAGCCTGCCGGTGGATGGTTTCGTTTTTGCACAGCCGCTATACATATCAAACCTTAAGATTTCCGGTGTAACCCATAATGTTGTTTTTGTGGCCACCGAGCATGATGGCGTTTACGCCTTTGATGGCGACACCGGGACGCAACTCTGGTACACCACTTTCATTAATCCGGGGCAGGGCATCACCACAGTTTCCACCGGTGACGTTTCCTGCAGCAATATCTATCCCGAAATTGGGATTACCGGAACGCCGGTGATCGACCCCACGACGAACAGTATCTACCTGGTGGCCAAGACCAAGGAGAATGGCGTGTTCTACCAGCGGTTGCACGTTTTGGACATCACCACGGGGTTGGAGAAACCTCGCAGTCCGGTGGTGATTCAGGCGGTGGTGCCCGGGACGGGGCAAGGCTCGGCGGACGGAATAGTTTCTTTCAATCCGCTGAGGGAAAATCAGAGACCCGCGTTGATGCTCCAGAACGGACTCTTGCAGATTGGATGGGCATCGCACTGCGACGTTTCGCCCTACCATGCCTGGGTAATGGCCTTCAATGCCAAGAGCTACGAGAAAATGGCGGTATGGAATTCCACAACCAATGGCTCATTGGGCGGGATATGGCAGAGCGGAGACGGGCTGGCGGGTGATGCCAGCTTCAATACCTATGCCGCCACCGGGAATGGGACGTTTGACGTCAATACGGGCGGCGTGGACTATGGTGACAGCATCGTGAAACTGTGGTTTGTGATGGGTGCAAATGTAGCGCGTGTGCGGGACTACTTCACGCCTTACAACCAGGCTGAATTGTCTCGGGGCGATGTTGACCTGGGCTCAGGCGGCGTAGTCCTTCTTCCGGATAATCCTGGCGGACCCAATCCACATCTGCTGGTGCAATCGGGGAAGGAAGGATCGATTTATCTGATCAATCGCGACAACATGGGCCACTACAACCCGAACAACAACAATCAGATTGTCCAGTTCATCCCTTATATAATGGGCGGCATCTGGGGCGCGCCGGCGTGGTGGAACGACAGTGTGTACTTTAGCGGCGAGTATGATGCTCTGAAGCAGTTTGCCTTCAATACCAGCACCGGCCTGCTTTCCACTTCACCTGTTTCCCAAACGTCCTTTTCGTTCAGCTATCCGGCTGCCCAGCCAACGATTTCGTCCAATGGCACCTCGGACGGAATCCTATGGGCCGTGGACGCTGAGAACTACTATTCCCAGGGCCCTTTGGTCCTCTACGCCTACGACGCGACGAATCTGGCCAATGAGTTCTACAACTCCAATCAGAATACCGCCAGCCCAGGGAATGCGGTTGAGTATGCTGTCCCCACGGTAGCCAATGGAAAAGTGTACGTCGGCGCGGAGGGCCAGGTAAGCGTCTTCGGCCTGCTGCCCTAGGGCTCAAAGGGTTCTTTCGCGCTATCGCGCGCAGGGCGAAAATTGCTCTGCTACAATCACGTCTCCGATGCATGGGGACGAGATCACTCTGCCCGCAACCACATTACAAGCTGCCGGAGGCATTCCGGGTGCAAGTGTCCATCCCGGCTGGACGGCGCGAGTCAGCAGCGCGCTCGCGCTGCTGGGCGGCCCCGGCATTTTTCTGCTGGCGTTTCTCGATTCCTCAGTACTTTCGTTTCCGGTGGTCACTGATCTGCTCATCATGGACCAGGCTATGCGCAGCCCCGCGCGCATGATTTATTTTGCCGCCATGGCCGTGGTTGGTTCGCTGGCTGGTTGCATATGGCTCTATCTTCTGGCGAAGAAGGGCGGCGAGGCATATTACCGCCGCCGCGCCGGCCGATCTCCGGGACGTTTGCGGGCATGGATGCAGGACCACGCATTCGGCTGCATATTTGCGGCTTCATTGCTCCCGCCGCCGATGCCGTTCAAGCCGTTCGTTCTTGTAGCCGGAGTGCTGCAAGTGCGCCCGCGGACGTTTGCCCTTTCCATTCTGGCCGGGCGCAGCTTGCGTTATTTTCTGGAAGGCTGGCTGGCCATTCGTTACGGACCGCAGGCCACCGTTTTCCTGCTGGCGCACAAATGGGGATTCATTATCGTCGTGATTGTCGTGGTCAGCCTGGGAGCGCTGCTGAGCCGCTGGATATCCCGGGCGCCCGCAAACGCGCAATAGGACGGCGGGTCAGCGCCAGGGAATCGGAGTGGTGGTCCAAGCGAGTTTGTCCGAGGTGACGCGGTTTTCAAAGTCCAGCGTGACCCTGGCCGCCATATTCGACGGGTCCTGTGAATTTTCCGGAAAACGCAGATCGCGGACAATGAATAGATAGCCCGTGTCGGTGTGCTCGACAGTCGCCAGTGGAAAGCGCGCCGTCGCCAGGAAAAGCCGAGCCGCCGGCGCGTTCTGGGCCTCGGAAAGCGCGGCTGAAGACCCCGGTTTGAATTCCGTAACACTGCGGCCCGCGTTGAAATCACCCGCGGGGCCGAAGGGCACTTCCACGATCTCCATGGTGTTTTCGGTGGAGACCACGCCGCGCCATTCCAGAGGCGAGCTGCCGTCCGGGAACGCTCCGGCCTGCAACGCCACGCCGCCATGATAGTCGTAGGTCATCAGAGTGCCCACGGCGCGTTCGTGAAGGTCCACGCGAACGCCGATGTAGGCCAGCATGACCAGCAGGGAGATCAGAGCGCCGCGGATGGGCGCAGGTCCCTTGCGCCGCGCGCCGATTTCGTCTCCCACCAGGCGGAAAAGACTAGGCAGGGAAATGCCAGCGAGCAGAATGATGAGAATCCACGGATCCAGCGAAGGCAGCAGATCCCAGGAAATGGAATGTCCGCTGAAGGGCCACAGGAGGCGCACGCCGTCTATGCCGCACACATCAAGCAGGAGATGCGCGGCCACGCCAATGCCTGCCAGTTGGAGCGCCTGCACAAAGGCGATGGGTTCCTTCGCGCTCTTTCTTGCGATTGCCCAGAAAATGAATGCCACCACGAAAACCAGCATCGCCGCGGAGAGAACGGAGTGCGTGAGCGCATGATTCAGCCGCAGATATGTTTTCGGGCCGCCGAATATACTCAGCAGGTCGAAATCGGGAACGAGAGCGGCCGTTATCAATACGGCCGTGGCGCGCTTCGCGATGCGATTGCATCCGGCCCGCGAGAGGGCCCAGGATGTGACGGCATGGGTCAGGGGATCCATGTTATCTAGGCGGAGCCGGCCGTTTCGGGAACGCACAGCGTGAGCGCATTCGGCGCCACGCGAAAACGCAGCGGAAGCTCGCCGATTGGCTCACCGTCCGCCTGCGCGTAAACCGGCACGCCATTCACAGTTTCGCAAGTGATTTCGCTGGCCTTCCAGAACTGGACGCGCGAATCGTTGCGCAAGCGCTGAAAATATAGAGTTGGCAACCAGAGCAGGTAGCGCAGCGGGCTGGCGGAATCCGTGGCCATCAGTTCAAAGGAATCTTCGTAGAGGCTGGCTTCGGTGGTGATGCAGAATGGGCCGCCATAATTTTTCGTGCGGCCCACGACGAGCAGACGCGCCTGGCGTTCGTCCTTTCCGTTGCGCACACTGAATGCGGGAAACCGGTACAGCGCCAGCTGGCGAAACCCTTCCAGCCAGTAGGCCAGTTGGCCGGTGTGGTGCTTCACGTCATGAGGAACCATGCGGACCAGCGCGCCATCGGGCCCGGCGCCCGCAACGCACATGAAATAGCGCGTCCTGGCCGGTCCGTTTTTCGCGGAAAGAAAATCAATGGCGCCGAGCGCGATGCGCCGGTACGTGGAGCCGGCGATCAGATCCGCTGCATCAGGAATATTCCAGGGAATGCGCAGCTCCTTGGCCAGTATGTTGGCGGTGCCGGCGGGAAGAATCGCCATCGGCATCTGGCCGTGGCCAGGCCGTTCACCACTTCGTTGATGGTGCCGTCGCCGCCGCAGGCAATCACAAAGTCGAACGCGTCAATGGCCTTGTCGAGCCAGCTCCGACGCCTTGGGCGGGGCCTTCGTGGCGGCCAGTTCGGTTTCGATATCCGCGGCATGTAGTTCTGCCGCGACCTTCGATTTCGCGCCGGCGTCGGCCCTTGCGGCGGCCGCTGGCCGGATTGTAGATGATCAGAGCGCGGCGATTGGTGTTTGTGATGCGATCCGTGTGGCCGCGCCCAGGCGGCGCAGCCGCTCATTGTATAATAACGGGCGTTTCACATTATTTGCCGCCGGGCGTCCGATGCCAGTCAACACAAAGCCAGCGCGCCGCGCCCAAGAACTGCGCGAAGAAATTCGCAGGCACGAATATCTCTATTTCGTTCTCGACGATCCCAAGATTTCCGACGCCGCAATTCGACAAGCTGGTAAACGAGCTGCAGCAGCATTGAAGCCGACCACCCCGAACTGCGCACGCCCGATTCTCCCACGCAGCGCGTGGGCGGCGCGCCGCGGGAAGGTTTCGAACCACGGCGGCATCAAACGCCGATGCGCAGCCTGGATAACGCCTACTCCAACGAAGAGTTGGAGGATTTCGACCGGCGGGTGCGCGAGCTTAGCGGGCGCGAAGAAGTCGCTTACGTCACGGAGCACAAATTCGACGGCCTGAGCCTTTCGCTGATCTATGAAGGCGGCGTGCTGGTTCGCGGGGTCACGCGCGGCGACGGCACAACAGGCGAGGACGTCACGCCGAACGTGCGCGCCATCCGCTCCATCCCGCTGCGCGTGGACGCCGACATTCTGAAAAAGATCGGCGTCGCCGCCGACTTTGAAGTGCGCGGAGAAGTGATCATGACGCGCAAGGCGTTTCAGGAGTTGAACGAACGGCAGGAGGAGGCTGGCGGAAAAATCTTCGCCAATCCGCGCAGTGCCGCGGCCGGCTCCGTGCGCGTTCTGGACCCCACCATCACCGCCTCGCGCCGCCTGGATTTTAACGCCTATTTTCTCTTTGCCACGGGCAAGGGCGTTCCGCGGAGCAGTCCGGCGCTCTGGAGACGCTACGCGAAATGCACTTCAAGGCCGGACCGGATTCGCAGGTGTGCCAGGGCATCGGGGATGTCGAAAAATTATCGAAAAGTGGGACAAGCGCCGCGAAAAACTGCCGTACGAAATCGATGGCGTGGTGATTAAGGTTGACGACATTGCGTTGTGGGATGAACTGGGCTATACCGCCAAAGCTCCGCGCTGGGCCATTGCCTACAAATATCCCGCGCAGCAGGCAACAACCGTGGTGAAGGAAATTCAGGTGAACGTGGGACGCACGGGAGTGCTCACGCCGGTGGCGATTCTGGAGCCTGTGCAGGTTGGCGGCGTCACGGTTTCACGCTCCACGTCTGCACAACATGGACGAAATCGAGCGGCTGAATGTTCACGAAGGCGACACCGTGCTCATCGAGCGCGCCGGCGAAGTGATTCCGCACGTGCTCTAAGTGGTGAAGCATGGCAAGGAAGAAAAACCTTTCCACATGCCGGAAAAGTGCCCTGAATGCGGCAGCCGGATTCACAAGGCGGAAGATGAAGTCGCTTACCGCTGCGTCAACGCGGCGTGTCCCGCCAATTGCGCGAAGGGCGCTGATCCATTTCGCGGGGCGCCACGCCATGAATATTGACGGCCTGGGCGAAAAACTGGTGGACCAGCTTGTGGAAAAGCGGCATGGTGAAAGACGTTTCGGATTTGTATCACCTCGATCTGGAAGCCCTGTCGGGTCTCGAGCGCATGGCGGAAAAATCCGCGCAGAATCTGCTGGATGAAATCGAAGCCAGCAAGAAAGCCAGCCTGGCGCGGCTGATCTATGCGCTGGGAATTCGGTTTGTCGGCGAGCGTACCGGGCAACTGCTGGCGGAACATTTTGGCTCGATGGACAAGCTGGAGAAGGCCAAAGAAGAGGAACTGAGTCGAAGTGGGCGAAGTGGGGCCCAAAGTGGCGGCGGGCGTGGCGGAGTTTTTCTCCGAGCCGGCCAATCGCAAGCTGATTGAGCGGCTGCGCCAGGCGGGACTGAATCTCCGCGAGGAACGCGTGAAGCTGAAGGACTCTCGTTTCGCGGGAAAGATTTTCGTTTTCACCGGCGCGCTGGAAAAATTCAGCCGCGAACAGGCCGGCGAACTGGTCACATCGCACGGCGGCAAAGTCGCCAACTCCGTCAGCAAAAAGACCAGCTATGTGGTGGTCGGCGCCGATCCCGGCTCGAAATATGACAAGGCCCAGGAATTAGATGTGCCGATTCTAACGGAAACAGAATTCCAGAAACTATTGAACAAGTAACCGCCGCGTAACGTTAGCGCGTAATCTCAAGAATTGTTCCGCACCCAAGCGGCGCGCACGCCGTCCCGCCCTGAGTGGCCGTTACATATAGACTGCCATTGTTACCGAGAGCTACTCCGGCAGGGTGCTTCCCTTGCTGGCCGTTTCCAAACGATACCAAACTCTCCGTCCATGACGTACCGCCGCTGAACGGCGCCAGGCGAAAAACGACTCCGCAACCATACATGTGATCACAGTCGTCTCCTCCCCCCCTGTCCGTAGTTCCATACAGATTACCTTGTGCGTCGAATACAAGAGGAGAATTTGGATCCGAGCCGTCTTCGCCGCCACGGAAACCATGAAGGATGGTTCCATTCCATGTCGTTCCATTTTTCGAAAGTTCGTATGCCGTCGAATCATCTCCACCATACAGATTGCCGGCGTTGTCCAAAACTGGGGGGCCGGCCGGAAAATCTCCGACAATATTGGGAAGGAATGTATAAATCACTGTTTCATTCCAACCACTCCCATTGGGTGAAAGTTCAAATGCAGTGCCATAGCCGTTGTCTCCGCCATTTACAGTTGTGCCATAAAGATTGCCACTACCATCCAAGACTACTCCCAGTGGATATGGGTAGTCCCCGGTAAACTCATACAAGACAGATTCAGTCCATTCATTGTTTCCACTCGGACTCACTTCAAACACAACCCCACAACCGATTTGGCACCCGCCGCCGCCGCCGCTGTCGGTTACTCCATATAGGTTGTTTTCCGCGTCAATCGCGAGTGTTTGAAATGGTGCACCGCCATCAGCCCCCCCTTGGAAGTTATATAAAATTGATTCATTCCAGCCACCCTCACCGTCAGGCGACATTTCAAAGACAACACCGTGATTGTCCGCACCGTCATCGGCTGTGCCGTAGAAATTGCCGGCCTTGTCAAAAACCAGGCCGCCTTCGGGGAATCCACCATCGGCGGAATCATGAAAACTGTGAAGTATGGATTCTTTCCACTCTCCCTTGCCGTTGGGCGACAGTTCAAAGATGGTGCCACATCCACCGGGAAAGGAACATCCGTTGCCACCCACTTCGGTCGTGCCGTATAGATTGCCAGCGGCGTCCAACGCCACTGCAAATCCCGGAAACTTCCCATCGGAGCCGCCTTTGAAGTTGTGCAGCACGTGTATTTGAGGCTTGTGTGACGGTGTGGCCATTAGAGCGCCTGCCAGCATCACGAATACCGCAGTTTTTATTGCCATGAGGTTTACCTCCTCTATTTCACTCCTGAACAGCTGTGGAACCTACTGTGCCAGGACGGGCTCGCTTGGTTGCTGTGCAAAGCATACTCCCATTCGCGCTAGTTCAATAAGCGTATAATTAAGGTGCGGGTGGAGCGGGCGATCGCGCGCCAGGGTTGCGACAGTTCACGGGATCCCCGGTTCTGTCGTAAACGGCGGGAGGAAAGTCCGGACTCCGCAGGGCAGCGCGCCTGGTAACGCCAGGGGGTTCGGTGGTTTGCCGCGAGAGCGGAGGAATCGCCGGGCTACGGAAAGTGCCACAGAAAATAAACCGCCGGCTGGCAAGCGCCTCGGTGGCGGGAGGGAGGGAAACCTTCCAACCGCAGGTCAAGGCGAGCAGCAGGCAAGGGTGAAACGGCGAGGTAAAAGCTCACCGCCCGAATGGCGACATTCGGGGCACGGCAAACCCCGCGCGGAGCAAGGCCAAATAGGAGGGCCAAACTGCATCAGGGACCGGCCCGGTCCTCGGCCCTCGGGTAGGTCGCACGAGCCCGGAAGCGATTCCGGGCCCAGAGGAATGATTGCCCCGGCGTTATGCGCGTTTGCGAAAGCAGACGCGGATGGCGCGGGACAAAATCCGGCTTATAGCTCCGCCCGCACTTATCTCTTTTGTTTTCAGTTAGCGAGCTTCGCATGATGGGTCGAGTGTGCTAAAACTGTGCTATTCCGAGCCGCTATTTCGAGGCCCCCTTCGCTCTCCATGAATCTCCTAGCCCGCTCGCGCAGCTCGCGCACGAATGGCGCATAGTGCGTTTCGACCGTGGCGATCGTGTCCCCCAACAGCTTCGCCACATCGTAAGGGCTCGCACCCTTTAGAAGCATATCTACGGCGAAAGTGTCACGGAATCGGTGCGGTCGCGCGCTCGATACACCCGCGCGCTGCCCGAGCGCGAGCATGCGGTCATATAGGCGTGGTCTGGTGAGAATCTTGCCCGTTCCCGGATTCAGCAGAACCCGATCCTCACCGTAAGGACAGCGCCTCTGATATTCAGCCTCAAGCGCGAAAAGTAATTCGGAATGGATCGGCACAATGACTCGTTTCAGCCGCTTCCGCGTAATCCGATTAATCTCGCGGGCTTCCCAATCGATCTCGCTCCAGTGCAGCGAAACTGCGTCAGACCCACGCAGGCCAGTGTGAAGAAGCAACAAGAACAGGAGACGGTCCAAACCAGCCGCGTCACGCAGTTTTTCCAGTTCGTCGGCAGAAAAGGGCTGTGCCCCGCTCTCCGGGTTCTCGCCGGGTCGGCCCTCTAGTCGCACGGGATTTTTCAGGATCAGCTCGCAGTCAACAGCGTGCGCAAAAATGCGATGAAGAATAGCCACATCAAGCGCGAGGCCATGCCCTCCGCGAGAATTATTACGCTTCAAAATCTGCTGCATTCTCCAAACCTTGAATTTCTCGATCAGCGGTTTCGTCATTTGGGCGAGGGCTGCGTCACCGGTTTCCGCGATGAATGTTGCGAATGTTTTCAAAGTTTGTTTGTATCGTGGCCACGTAGTGTTCCGGAATTTTCCGATAGCGACGCGCTGAGAACACTCAGCTTCAAATGAACGACACAAATCCTGCCACGTGGCCGGCGGTGGGGTTGGGGGTTTTTCAGTGTATCCAGCAATGGAAGACAGTTTGGCGAACGTCGCCATTGGTAGAAGCTTCTGCAGCTCAGGCCAGCATTCGGATGTGTTCCACTCGCGCTCCGCGGACTGAATTTTCTTCTTCACCTTTTCCGCATGATCGCCATCGTGTGTGTTGAGAGACAACCGAATGTAGACGCCAAGAAACTTTCCTTCCAATCGATAAACACGACCTCTTTTACTTACACTCAGCATTACCGCATCACCCTGGTGTGCGAATTTTCAATTCTGTATACCGTGTCTCGCGGCACTAACTTGTGGCCGCGGCGCCCCGGCGCGGCGAAGTCTACCACTTTTTGGCCTCGCAGCTTGTTATAAACAGAAGCTCTCGAACACCTCCATCGCCCAGCCAGGTCAGAAATATTGAAAAATGCTGGGTCTGCGGGCGCGATCGGCAGCGCCGGTTTGAGTGCTTCGATTTGGACCGTTGTTGGCATTGCTCAACTAGTTCGCCGCATCCTTCCACAGGTCCGGACAATTCGGTCTATATCCAGGGTTCGGGCCGGTTCACAAGCCCTGGTCGTGGAAATCAGTTGATTCGCGCTCCCGCCGTCTCCAGATTCTTGCAGGACGTGCGTCGATCCTGCACAGGATCCAACGGTGCCTCGAACCGTAGCGTTTGAATGTTGAACGTCGCATCCATTACGCCGACCCTGCCATCTCGGTTTTTCAGCACGGCGATACGCGCGGCTGTTTCATCGGCTGACAGGTCGCTTACAAACTTGCGATCCACATAAATCACGATGCTCGCGTGCTTCGCCTTCGCCCCTGAGCCATATAGCCGCTGGAGCGTGGGCCTCTTCGCCACTCACGGGCTTTCGCAGCTGCGAAACCAAAATCACAGAGCAACCAAGTTCGATTGCAAGAGCTTTTGCTCCGCGCGCGAGGTTCTTCTGCTGCTCGAACTCATCTTTGCCAGGGGCGTCAATCAACTCGCCGTAATCAAATATCACGCAGTCGAGACCAGCCTTCGCCTTCATGCGGCGTGCCGCGAGACGAATGCGCCGAAGCGAAAGTTCGCCGTCAAGAATGCGGCAGTGATCGCACTCGTGCGTTGCCGCTGCCGACAGGGCTTTCACCTCGGACGCGCCAATAAACTCATCGCGACGCATTTTCCAGTGAGCGATTCCGGCCTCTTGACGTGACTGGCATTGTTTGTACCAGCGGGAGTGAGAGAAAATTCACTCTGGAGGGAAGCTGGTATGCCGAACAGGAGACACAAGCCGGAGCAAATCGTCGCGCTGCTGCGGCAGATTGAAGTGGCCATTGCCAACGGAAAGACTACGCCGCAAGCCTGCAGAGAAGCGGAGATCACGGTACAGACTTATTACCGCTGGCGGAAAGAGTATGGCGGCCTGAAGCTGGACCAGGCCAAACGGCTGAAGGACCTGGAGAGGGAAAACACCAAGCTGAAACGGTTGGTGGCGGAGCTGTCGCTGGAGAAGCAGATTCTGAAGGATGTGGCGGAGGGAAACTTCTAAGCCCTGAGCGGCGCCGTTGTGCGGTGGAGCAGGTGCGCGCCAAGTACGAAGTGAGCGAACGGCATGCTTGCCGGCTGCTGGGGCAGGGGCGAGGGACACAACGCTACGATCCGCTGGTGCGGACCGATGAAGATGCGCTGACGCGAGCGATCATCTGGCTGGCCAGCGACTACGGACGCTACGGCTACCGGCGGATCACCGTAAAGCTGCGTGAGGCGGGCTGGGAAGTAGGCAAGGATCGGGTGCAGCGGATCTGGCGGCGGGAAGGGTTGAAAGTGCCGCAGAAACAAAGGCCGAGAAGGCGGTTATGGTTGAACGACGGTTCCTGCGTGCGACTGCGGCCGGAACGGGCGAACCAGGTGTGGAGCTACGACTTCGTGAGCGCCATGACGCACGATGGACGCCTGCTGCGGCTGCTGACGATGCTGGATGAATACACGCGGGAGTGTCTGGCGATTCGCGTGGCGCGGCGGCTGGGGAGCTATGAGGTGATCGAAACGCTGGCGGAGGTGATGTTGTGGAGGGGAATCCCGGAACATATTCGTTCGGACAACGGTCCGGAGTTCGTAGCCAAGGCCCTGAGGAGCTGGCTGGCGAGCTTGGGGACAGGGCCACTGTATATTGAGCCGGGCAGTCCGTGGGAGAACGGCTACTGCGAGAGTTTCAATGGGAAGCTGCGGGATGAATGCTTAAACGGAGAAATCTTTTACTCGTTGAAGGAGGCGCAGATCGTGATCGAGCGGTGGCGGGTGGAGTACAACACGGAGCGGCCGCACAGTGCGCTCGGCTATAGGCCGCCGGCGCCGGCGGCCTATAGCCCCCTGGTTCCGCCTAACCCGATTTCGCAGTCTGGAATTGTGATGTAAACTCTCTCACAGCGCTTGGTACAAAAAATGCATCACCTCAGGTCGGTTGGCGAATGATTTATCGCCTTCTTTTTGCTGTGCTTGTGCTGCTTGTGCCATTTAATTCCTCCATTGTTTCGGGTTGCAAGCCAGCCGAGTATACGGCCGGCGGCACAACCGTCAAGAGAGTTCTTAACGACTGTTGACATCCATTAAGGGTGTGATACGGTGCCGGAAAGTGGGATAATAAAGTTATGGCCATCAGAGAAACACCGAGCCTGATGCTCCCGGCGCCTCTTCAGGCGGACGTGGAAGAAATGGCACGCGCGGAGCAACGGACGGTGCTGGACGTCGTGTCCGACGCCGTGCAGCGCTATCTCGATGATCGTAAATGGCAGCGGCTTGTGACTGCCGGGGAACAGCGAGCTGCATCGAAGGGCCTTTGCGACGCCGACGTGCCTCGCCTTGTCGAAGAAACGCGCCTCGAAAACCAATCCCGCAGGCGCTAAGTGCTGAGTGTCACGGCGGACACCAATATCTACATATCCGCCCTTAACTTCCCAGACGGCAATCCATCCAAGTTTCTGGCACAAGGGCGCGGGGGCATAATCCGACTGGCGGTTTCCGATGACATCCTTGATGAGATCGCGGATGTACTCGGGCGAAAGTTCGACTGGCCGGAACGTGATATTGCCGAAGCGAGAATGCTGATTGAGCGATTTGCGCGCAAGGTCAAGCCCACCGAAAGGCTCTACGTGGTGCGGGACGATCCCGACGATGACCGGATTCTGGAATGCGCATCAGCAGCTCGGTCAGATTACATCGTGACTGGCGACAAGCACCTGCTGGAGCTGAAAAAATTCAGGGATATTCCGATCATTAAGGTTGCGGATTTTCTCGGCATCATGAGAGCATCCGGCACAAGGGGGCGGTGATTTGACGGCCTATTTGAAGAGACCAGAGGAGCCGATACGCCCATTTAATGCTTCGGCAAATCGGATGTATTCCAGATGTCCCTTCACCCGCTTAATAGCTTCCTGCGCATTCTGCTCGGTAATTTCTTCGCTAGGATCATTGTCGGCTGAGGCATACAGTGCGGCTTGCTTCGCATCCTCCAGTCGATGACCGATGGTTGGATTGAACGCGACAGTTAAGGATTGCGAACCATCAATGGCACCGGCACGGTTGAGGTATGCAGTTTTGCGTCGATGATCCTTGAACGCGGATTTATATTCCAAATCAGTCAGAATTCCGCCGTAATAGTCGGCGGCAATTTGTGATTTGCCAAGCTCCTCCCAGGCGAATATCGCGAGCGCAAAGGCACGGGCGTATTTACGTGCTTTCTGAAGGATTTCGGCCTCATCTAAAAGGGCCACCGCATTCTCGTGGCATCGTGCGTACGCTGAGAATACCTTCTCGGCGGTTTTAGAGTCTTTGAATATGTGAAGCTTCTGGCCTTCGCTTTTTCCGGTTACCTGAAATCTTTCGTCCGGGCCCATAACGAAATGGCCCGGCGGCATAATCAGCGCCTTGATGTCGAGGTCCATACGGCCATTTTACATGTTATTCCGCAATGGCGAGCCTAATGGATTCTTAAACCCTGCTGCGGCTCTTCCCGTAATTCTGCGCCACGAATTTGGCAGCATTCTCGACCGTGATGCGAGCGTAGCCGGGGTCTTTGCGTTGCTGAGGTGATGCATTTTTTGTACCAAGCGCTGTGAGAGAGTTTACATCACAGTTCCAGACTGCGAAATCGGATTAGGCGGAACCAGGGGGCTACAGGCCGCCGGCGCCGGCGGCCTGTAGCCCAGCGCACTGTGCGGCCGCTCCGTGTTGTACTCCACCCGCCACCGCTCGATCACGATCTGCGCCTCCTTCAACGAGTAAAAGATTTCTCCGTTTAAGCACTCATCCCGCAGCTTCCCATTGAAACTCTCGCAGTAGCCGTTCTCCCACGGACTGCCCGGTTCGATATACAACGGCCCGGTTCACCGAAAAGCGCTCCTCTTCATGGCAAAGTCCCCTGAGGTTCAAATTCTGCCGGAAACTAACACTTCGAGTGGCTCAATTTGCCCATAGCCGCCCAAAAGTCACTGCGAGATTTTGTTAACCGAGAATTCATTGAAGCGCTACCTGCTCGACAGAAAGCACCGCTAAACAGGTTCATGAGGTTTCGATATGGGGTTCTGAAAGCAGCGGGAAATAAAACCCTTGGCGATCTGGCTGGTGGCAAGGTGTTGAAAGCCCAGGGTTGTTCAATTTTTGCCCGAAACTCGGAGACCAGCAAGTGTCCAGGTACCTTCACCAGTTTGCGTTCTTCTGTGTGTGGTTTTTTCCGTGGCATGGGACTCTGTTTGCAGGGGTTGCGCCTGACTTTTGCCTGCGCCCGTTGCCCGGTAGCGCAGTCACTGAGCCGGAAGACTTGCGCAGCCACAATGGCGTTCTGAAGGTCGAATTAACCGCCCACAATGCAAAGGAGAAAGACGGGTCCATTCGGTACTGCTTCGTCGATGACAGCGGCAAAGAGTCACCCACGCTTCGAGCGAATCCCGGCGATCTCGTCATCTTGACGCTGAAAAATGATCTGAGGGATTTCGGCTCCAGCTCCCTGACGGCTGCTGACCACCACATGAATAAGAATGCCGGGAAAGAAGCCCATTCATGCACCGGTGGCTTGATGGCACGCGATTCGACTAACCTTCATTTTCATGGTTTGACTATTCCCCCCGTCTGCCATCAAGACGATGTCCTGCACACGTCAATCCAGCCCAACGACCCGCCATTCGAGTACCGATTCCGCATCCCTGAAAACGAGCCTCCCGGATTGTATTGGTACCACCCGCATATTCATGGCTTTACGAAGGAGCAAGTGCTTGGCGGGGCGTCGGGGGCCCTCATCGTCGAGGGAATTCAGAGGGCTGACACGGCTGTTGCAGGATTGCCGGAGAGAGTGCTGGTCATTCGCGATCAGGACCTGCTGAATCCGAATGCACCGCCTTCGAAATCGGAGCCGGTTGTTCCGAAGATGTTGTTCGACCGCGATGGAGACGCCGCCAATACCGGCACGGGATTCGGCAAACCGGCGAAGGATCTCTCGGTCAACTTTGTGCCCGTGCCCTATCCGGACTATCCGCCAGTTCGAATAGAAATGAAGCCGGACGAGAAGCAGCTCTGGCGTGTGGTGAATGCATCGGGAATTACTTACCTCGATCTGGAATGTCTGTTCGGTCACAAACCCCAGTTACTTGGCCTTGTGGCACTGGATGGCGTGCCTCTCAATACGGCCGGGCTGCCGCGAGACTTCGTCGATTGGCAAACCCATCTCGGTGTGCCACCGGGAGCGAGAGTGGAATTCGTTGCCCAGGGACCGCCTACAGGTGAATCGGGACTGCTGGTCACGAGAGCTGTGGATACTGGACCGGGCGGCGAGAACGATCCCAACCGCGCGCTGGCCACAGTCGTTGCTTCGGAAGATGCGCCGGAGCCATCTTCAGAACTTCCAGCCTCGGCCGAACCGCTTCCGCCCTCTTCAGTACCGTGGCTGGGAAGCGTCGCTCCAGTGCGCACGCGAAAGCTTTATTTTTCCGAAAAGCTTCTTGAGCCGAACAATCCCAACAGCGCGACGGAGTTTTACATAACAGTCGATGGCCAAACCCCGGCGATGTTCGATCCCAAGTCAGTTGTTCCGAACATCGTTGTGAAGCAGGGAACCGTGGAGGACTGGATCATCGAAAACCGCTCAAGCGAACTTCACGCGTTCCATATTCATCAGTTGCATTTCATGCTGCTTGATTATGGCGGCAGGCCTGTGAACGAGCCGTTCCTTCGCGATACCGTCAATGTCCCATACTACAACGGCAAAGCTCTTGAATATCCCAGCGTCAGACTCCGGATGGATTTTCGTGATCCCAACACGATTGGCGAATTTGTTTACCATTGCCACCTCCTTGAGCACGAAGACGGAGGAATGATGGGGCTGATTAGCGTAGAGCCCTGAGCAGTGAGCTCGAAGACGAGTTTGTCCGAACAAACCAACCAGTAACTCGCACTAAAGGAGAAGGAGAAAAAATGAGTCCCACGTCTCTAGCATCAAAGGTACTGCATTCCTTGCGACTTGGACTGGCAGCTCTTGCTATGTTCCAGTTCGCAATCGTCGCTCCCTTTGCTAACGCAAATTCAGAACCCAAACCAGCTCACCAGACAGACAATGCGACCGTAACCCCCATCAAGCACGTCATCGTGATCATTGGAGAAAACCGCAGCTTTGATCACGTCTTTGCCACCTACGTACCGAAGAGTGGGGATAGCATCCAGAATCTCCTCTCCGAAGGTATTGTCAAGCTGGATGCCAACAAAAATGCAGTTCCCGGTCCGAAGTTCAACAAAGCACAACAGTTTTTCGCCAAAGATACTGATACCTTCCTGCTCACACCGCCGACGGTGAAATATCCCAAGAACATTCTGCCGGCGCCGCTGGTCGGCGGTCCCTCTGGCCAGTACGGTTATTTTTCCAGCAACCCACCTTGCCCATCGTTGCCTAAGCTTTCTCCGGCCGAGTGTGCTGAGGTTTCGGAACCCGGATTGCCCGCAGGCGAGGGTACTGCTTTGGCCAGCGGCGGAACGGGAGAAACGGACTACACGCCCGATGAGCGCATCACTAACGACACGTCGTTGCCAGCCGGACCGTTTCAGCTCACCAACGACGCCACGTTCCCCTACAACGCATATGCGGCGAGCCCGGTTCACCGCTTCTATCAGATGTGGCAGCAGTTGAATTGCGACAAGTCCCACGCGAACGGCGACAATCCGTCAGGCTGCAACGGACAGCTGTTTTCCTATGTGGAAGTGACTGTCGGTGCGGGCACCAACGGCACCACGCAGCCGCCGCTCTGTTCTTCCGACGGCGGCCAGCTTCCCTGCTTCACTTATAATTACCTGCCCAATATTCCTGATGCCCAAACCACCGGGGAAGGAGCGACTTCCCTCGGCTTTTACAACGTGCAGACAGGCGACGCTCCTTACCTCAAGAGCCTCGCCGATCAGTACACCCTCAGCGACAACTTCCACCAATCCTTCATTGGAGGCACGGGCCCCAATCACATTATGTTCGGCCATGGCGATGCAATCTGGTTCAGCAACCGCTTGGGCAATCCGGCCGAACCGCCGAACAACAAAGAGGTATTCACCAAGCCTTATCAAGGGAAGCAAAACCCGGATGAGGGTGTGGTCTTTGAAGTTGAAGACCCAAATCCCGCGTTTGGCACCAACAACTGGTATAGCGAAGACGGCTATGGCGGCGGTGGATACGGTTCCCCCGTTTACGGCGGCGGATCATACAGCAATTGCTCAGATCCCACACAGCCCGGCGTGAGGCCGGTCGTCAGCTATCTGAAGTCCATCGGCGTCGATCCGCATTGTGAACCTGGCCACTACTACCTGCTGAACAATTATAACCCCGGCTGGTTCGGCAACGGTAAGAATGCCTATCTTGACCAGAATCCGTACAACACACCGTTTACAATTCCTCCGTCATCGACGCCCAGTATCGGCGACGATCTCAACGCTAACGGTATTTCCTGGAAGTACTATGGCGATCAGTGGAACAACTACGTCCCCGATCCATACCAGTTGAATTATGGAGTCAATGGGCCGAATGCCGATGAATATTGCAACATCTGCAACCCATTCCAATACGACACATCCATCATGTCGCACCCGGATCAAGTTGCAGCCCATATGAAAGATGTGACTGACCTGTACTCGGATATCGCGGATGGAACCTTACCGGCGGTATCGATAACCAAACCCAGCGGTTATAGCGATGGCCATCCCGCATCCTCGAAGCTCAACGTATTCGAGTTGTACGTGAAGAAAATCATCGACATGGTCCAGAATTCCCCGTATTGGGAAGATACCGCGATCTTCATCACCTTCGATGAAGGCGGCGGCTACTATGACTCCGGCTACGTGCAGCCGCTGGACTTTTTCGGTGACGGCACGCGCATCCCGCTACTGGTGGTTTCCAAGTATTCGGCCGGTGGTCATATCACACACGACTATGCCGATCACGTTTCCATCGACAAATTCATCGAGAGGAACTGGAATATCGGCACCATTAGCTTCCGCAGCCGCGACAATTTCCCCAACCCGGTCACAAAACCGGACAACCCCTACGTTCCCGTCAACGGGCCGGCGCTTAGCGACCTGTTTGGCGCTTTCGATTTTTCAAAATAAACGTAGCAGAAGAAAGTGCCAACAAATCCGGCCAGGAGAGATTCCTGGCCGGATTTGTTTGTCTGGTGAATGTGATCGGACCGGGTTTTTTGTACCGACTCAAGTGAGGAAGCCCTTATATCGCAGCCTGTGGCTGTGAAGTGAAATTCGATGGAACCAGGGGGCTATAGGGCGCCGGTGCCGGCGGCCTGTAGCCCAGCGCCGAGTGCGTCCGCTCCGTGTTGCAGTAAAGAAGTCCATGGCGGCAATGGCTTCCCGGTGGTTCCGAAGGAAGGCCAGCAAGCGTTTTCCCGGTTCCGGATCACGCAGTACCTTCCGCATCCATCGCGAGATGGTGCGTTCGGAGACAGTGAAACCCAGCATAAGAAGTTCACCGTGGATGCGGGGCGCCCCAAGTCGGATTCTCTGCTACCATGCGAAAGATCAGATCGCGTACCTCTCTCGAGATTCGCTTCCTGCCAACATACCTCCGCGTGCGGGAAATCCATCGCCAATACATCCGGAAACCAGTTCGGTGCCATCGGGCCACCGTATCTGCCGTTACGATGATCAGGCTTCCCTTCCGTCCGGACCAGAGCCTCCGGGCAACGACCCAGAAGAGTCGATCCATTGTGCCGAGCCGGCCTCGCGGATGTCGGCGCTTCAGGACTGCTAGCTGTTGGCGAAGGGCCAGATTTCCGAGGAGCAGGCTGCTTCGATCACGAAAACATTGAGCAAAGACGGCAAGAAATACGGCAATGAGGCGAAACATGGCGTATCCCTGATAACAGAGAAGTGGCACAACGTCTTGGCCAACTGACTGATTCCAAAGGCCGACGAGATTTTGGCGAGGTACACGCTGAGCGAACTGCGCTGCTCCACCTTGACAGGACAGCCACAACGCTGGGAAATGGGACCCCTTCCAGTGTCGCTGCGAAGTCTCGCCGCGAGACGTTGTCCATTCACTCCACCTCCTGCGCCTCGATCGGCGCGGATGGCTCCCTCGTGATCACGGTCAGAGGCGGGATCTTCAAAGCCGGATTAAGGAGATTGTGGATCTGGGCGGCGAGATTCTCTGGCTCGAACCCACCACCATCGCGGACGTTGCCGATGATTGCGATGTTGTACCCATCGCTGAACAGGGCGTTTGTCGATTCGAATAGAAACGTATGCCCGCCATGCCACCGCGTGTACGGATCGGGGAGAATCCAGCCCATCGCATAAATCGTTGGACCGCCATCGCTGAGATTTTTGATCACCGGAAAGCGCCTGTCCGTCTCTTCAATTGTTGTGATCTTGCCGTTGCCAGGTACAGTGAACATGGTGCGCAGCGAGGCCTCGTCCAGCACTTTGTGCGCCAGCAGGCCCGTATCCCATCTCAGAAGGTCCGGTGTCGTCGACACCAGATTTCCAGTCCCAAATGAAAAATCCGGATTCAACTCCGGGCGCGTTTCAAACGGCTGCCCAGGCTTGTCGTGCGAGTAGCCACTGGCCATGCCAGGCGGCGGCTGATCAACAGTGGAAGTGGACGACATGCCCAGCGGGGTAAAAATGTGCTCGCGCAGGTAGGTCAAATATGGTTGTCCGGAGGCCCGCTCAACTACCAGCCCCAGCAAGTTGTAATTTGTGTTGGTGTAGACCATGTGAGTTCCCGGAGTCCACATCAGCGGCAGTTTGTTCAGGTTCGCCATCATGGCGTGGCGAGTAATCGGCTGCGTGAGGTGATCTCCATAGATTGCCGGATCGTTGTCGGAAATTCCGCTCACCATGTTCAACATCTGGCGCAGCGTTACTTTGTCGCCGTAAACGTACTCCGGCACATATTTCGATAGATGGTCGTCGATGGAGAGCTTTTTGTCCTGCTGGAGCAGCAAGATGGCGGCCGCGGTGAATTGCTTCGTAATTGACCCGATGGCTTGCGGAGTAGTGAGAAGCATGGGAGTCCGCGAGGACACGTCTCGCACGCCGTCGCTCTTCTCGTATATCGTCTGTCCATTTCGTAAAATCGCAATCGCGATTCCGGGGGTGACACCGCCATTAACCTGGGCGTGAACGAGTGCGTCGATCTTCGCTTTCACCGGTTCTGGGACAGATCCTCCTGCCGCGAACGACAGCGCGGCGGTGAACACGGCCACGCAGGCAACATGCATCTTGAACGGACTGCATTGTGCCGCCTCGCAGAGGTGTTGCATAACGGTTCCGACCTTATAATGGTGCCTCAAATCAGACATGCGGAGGCTCCTTGAGAGCAAATTAGTCAAAAGCGAGCCGATTATACATAGGAATTCTTGTTCACGATCCCTGCAAGGGTGCAGGTCCGAACCATTCTGTTGCCAGTGGCGACAGGATTCGAACCCGATATACCGATTGCAATTATTGAGTTTTCTTCTTTTTCACCAGAGGGTCACCCCCGGGCAGTGGCTGCGAGATCAGCGAACAGAGTGCGAGAACCTCTTCTGCTCTCGATTTTGCTTCCATGAACGAAACCGTCTCCTTGAACTCTTCTTTCCACTTTCTGATGAATTCATGGACATCCTCATCTGTGAGATCGACTCTGGGAATGTCGGGCATGGGAATAGGAAATGTGCGACCTTTTGTGGGACAGGGTACTAGACCTGAAACGGGCGTCAACAGATCTGCGGCAAAGTTCTTCCGGACGCTGTGGTATGCAGAAATTCCGTCCGAGTCCCCAAATCGCTGACAAATCGGGCGTTGACGCGCGCTTTGCTGTAGCTCGCTTTTTGGACGGTTCCGCCGGATATCATGTCACCATTATGCTCAGAACACCGATGGGTTTGCCTCTTCGGATCGCCTCAGCTGTCCTCAATCTCTATGCCGAGATGCTTGGGTTCTTAGCAGGATTCCTGCGCACCCGAACGTCCTTGATCGCCGAAAATCTGTTCCTCCGCAAACAACTGGCCTTCTATGCGGAGCGTAAGGTTCATCCGCGCCGGCTGGATAATGCCGCACGATTTTGTATCGCAATCTGGTCCCGGCTATTCGACTGGAGAGATGCCTTGCTGATTGTGAAGCCTGACACTTTGATCCGATGGCATCGTCAGGGATTCAGGCTGTTCTGGAAGTGGAAGTCGAAAGCGGGACGACCCCGGCTGCCAGGAAACCTCCGTGACCTGATCACACACATGGTCCGCGAGAATCCCACTTGGGGACAGGCACGAATCGCGGCCGAGCTGTCGTTGAAGCTGGGTATTCATGTATCTCCGCGAACCGTCCGTGCCTACTGGCCTGCCGATGCCGATCATCCTGGGCCTAGAAGAATATCCCCGCACCTCTGGAAGACGTTCGTGCGCAACCATGCCCAAGCCGTTGTGGTCTGCGACTTTCTCGTGACTGTGACAGCCAGATTCAGGATGCTGTACCTGTTCGTGGCCATGGAAATCGGCAGCCGGCGGATTCTGCATTTCAACGTAACGGCGCATCCGACCGCGGAGTGGACCCTCCAGCAATTCCGAGAAGCGATTCCTGGTGACCATGCGTACCGATTTCTGATCCATGATCGCGATGCGATCTTCTCGACAGAGCTGGATGAATCCTTGACATCATTCGGGCTGAAAGTGTTGAGAACGCCAGTCAGAGCACCGAAAGCCAATGCCTATTGCGAGCGTCTGGTGGGCACGATTCGTCGAGAATGCCTGGACTTCGTAATTCCATTCGGTGAAAAGCATCTGCGACGAATCCTCCGCGAGTGGGTCAACCACTACAACCACGGTCGGCCACACTCGGCTTTGGGTCCCGGCATTCCTGCTCCGACGGAGGATCCGTGCCCATTTCTCCCAGAAACAATTCGTAGACACGAACTGCCGGCTTCGGCGCGAATTGCTTCCCACTCAATTCTGGGCGGACTGCACCACGAATACCGGCTCGAACGAATCGCAGCCTAGCCTCATCGGGCGGTCACGACACAGAGGATTCGATGTTCGCCAACCTGTCTTGCGCCCCTTTCACGCGAACACTCGAAGGCTGCACTCCGACTCCAACATTATGGTGGGCCTGAACGCACGAACTAAAGACGTTCCGTCCTCCATCGCAGTTTATCGGCTGAATTTTCACGTCCGGGCAGAATATTTGCGCACCACACCTGGCATCCCTGCTCCAGTGGAAGAACCGCGCCCATTTCTCGCAAGAAATGTTCATGGACACCAGCTCCCCGATTGGGCACGAATTGCCTCCCGCTCGATTCTCGAGGACTGCACCACGAATACCGACTGGATCGAATTGCAGCATAGATCCACAGAACGGGACAGAACGGATGACGCGATGCTCGCCAAACCGCCTTGCGTCACCGGTGCTCGCGCGAACCCATAAACTTGATGACTAGCAGCCGAGACAAAGGGTCAAGGAGAAGGCGCGAAGGCCATTCCTGTATCGATCATGCTTTCTCATCTGAGTTCCCATGCGCGGATGGAATTCTTGCGCACTACACGCGGACTCTCATACTGCGGAACGACACAAATGTTGCCTGTGCCGTCGTCGTTTACATGCACGAAAGGTTCACACACCATATCGCCCGAGAATTCGCCCACGTCTCAGCCAGTCTTATGCGGTGGAACTCTGCGCGCCCTGGTCGTTCTCGGCAGGTTTCGAATGCCAGCCACAGTATAACGTGCAAATCATATCAACTTGTCTACGTCGGCGAACCGAAAGGACGTCGATCAACCCGATGATTGTTTGCATCCGAGACAGTATATTTCTCCGCAGGCACATTTTATGGCATCCTGATATACTGGTTGAGTGTCTCGGACGAGGCTGAGGATGTCGGCATGAAATCCATCTTTCACTCTGTCGCAGCGATCGCCGCTCTCACCTCGGCGATTACATTCTGTAGTCCCAGCCCCGATGCGTCATCTGAGAACTTCGTCGTGACTAACAACAATAATGTTTATATAGATAATACAGGGACCGTTCTGAAGCTGGAAGATATGCGTGCGAAGCCCCAGATCAAAGCGCTCGCCACACTTCAGACTGGAGTTGCGGACGCCGGTGGCGGGCCAGGGCCCAACATACAGATTATGCGCGCGGGGGCTGACATCTGCGTCTTTCTTTCCGACCCGGAGTACAACAGCAATGAAATTACGTCGTTCAAGTACCCTGAACTGACGCGTGTAGGTAGCTATTCCGATCCCAATCTCGCAGATTCCCATATTGGGATTAGTATGGCTGGGCGGGGCCGCTACCTGATCGCTGTATACCTTGGTCTGCTAGACGGCAACAATCTACCAAGCATCGATACGTGGAAAATTGATTCTGGCTGCACGCTTACATTGGTCGCTGCTTACGTTCCTGCGACTCCCGCCGGAGCGCCTGCATTGACGCCGGACGGCAAGACGCTGGTGGTCGCTTTCGCAGGCGACAATGGTCCAGTGGACTCGTTTTCCATCGGTCCAAATGGAGTGCTGGAGGCCCACGCCTCCCAATTCACAGGGTCTGTTTCGGCAAACGCCTCCGACATAACACAAGATGGCAAGTATGTGATATTCGCTTTGACTCCTCAGTATCCGCTTGAGAATACTGAACTCGCCATATTCCCTATCGAGTCTGACGGATCACTCGGCAAGATCGAGTTATTTGACAATCTCGGGCCAGGAATCGGCACGGATTCGGTGTGGCTCAGCCCTGACGAGAAATTCATCTACGTGATTGACAATACGAATCTTTTGACAACTCTTAATTTTACCGAGAATCCACTTTCTGTCACCTATAGCGGATGCCTGACTACACTGAGGACACTGGGGAATTCTTTTTATCCAGGCCAGATGGCTACCGTTCTTCCGTCGGGCTCGGGAGCCGGGTTATATGTTGCAGAAGCAGGCAATCCCCGCGGTGCAATAGGTCTTCTCTCCATCGATCCGACCAGCGGTTGTACTACCGAAGTGCCTGATTCTCCTTTTCCCACGGGAAGTGGCGGGGATCTGGGATCCATTGCGTCTTGGCCGCCACGACCTTTTTGATGACGTACGTACGATAGGCCAAGCGGCATCAAGCATTTCGAAAAACATGCCAGTATCCGCGGATTCTCAAAATTAGCGGCTAGCAATCAGCAAGTGATGGCGCACAGCCAAGACAGGCACTCCCACGAGTGCATGATTCGATTGCAAAATCGTTGATTTTGTGACTCGGTAGTGCTAACTTGCTTCCCATGCGGGACCCTTCCGATATGTTATCTATGTTCCCGGTAGCTGGACTCTATTGCTGTCCCGCCCAAAGGAGCGAATAGCAATGCGACAATGCCTGGTGTTTGTAATACTCTGCATGTTTGCAGCACTCTCGTGCAGTCCGCTCATGGCGCAATCAGGATCGATTCAGGTGCAGCCTCAGTTTTTTGGCATCACCACAACTACCTATGACCAATCTGTGTCGCCCTTTCAGGCATTGGGCATCTATTGGCCGAGCACGTCCTTTCCTGGCGTTTCAATAGGCGCGGAAGGAAAGGGCGGAAGCTACACTTCTTGGTGGTCGTTAGAAACATACCCGCTCACGCTGAAAACGAATTCGATGTTCCCGAATGGTTACTGGCAAGGGAGTTTCGTGACCATTCCCAATGGCAGCGCATCCAGTTGGGTAGCCTTGGACTTCATGGTAAACGCAGCGCAAAATAACACGCCCCCGATAGACGTGATGTACACGTACTGGCAGACACCTCAGTGGGCGGTATGCTACGACTATGGATCGGGCTATGGAGGGGATCGGTGGGGCGGGCCTACGACGCAGAACCCCAACGCTCAAGATTGTTCGAACGCGCCGATCATATACAACGCCAATACATGCCCGAACCATAGTGGCATAAACTCGATGTTCGGCCCTGGTACAGGATGGTGTCCCGGCCCTCCCTATCAGCCTGGTGATCTTTGGTATTTTACGCAACAACTATTCCAACGCTATACATACTCGAACCATACCCAAGCTTTCAAGTATGTCGAAATATGGAACGAACCGGACACGGTAGTGGAGTGGTACCACCCGAGTCCAGGAGTGGTCGACTGGACTGATCTTGTTGGGCAGACCGATCAACTCGAGGGATGGATCGCGAACATCCTTACCGGTCTCGGCGTACCATCGTCGAATTATCCCATTTATGTTGGACCGGGCATAGGTTCTAACACTGACGCGGCCGCTCAGACTGCCCTCCTCGGAAACCCACCCAGCAGTTATGGTTATCTGAACACGACTGACCCCTACAACAGCAGCAAGAATGGGGCAAGCTGGATCACGGCCGGCTCTTACCACTACTACCCCGCGTATGCCTACAACGCCAATCAACAGGTCTGGGAGGACGATTTCGGATGTCAGAACAACGGCGGCGACGTGTACACCACAGTTGAGTGTACCGGCAACAACTTGATAATTTCCGTGCAGGCGCGATTAGCAGACTTCGCCACAGCCGGGATTTATCAAGCAATGATGACTGAGGGAAGCTGGATGGAAAACCAGAATCTCACGGCCGCTGCTGGTTCTGGCTCCTACCTATCGGATATGAGGGCCTATATTGCGCGGTATTCGATTTTGACGGCGACGACAACTTACACTTCCGCGAGCATAAGCTCTAATGTCAGTCGGCAGTACTGGTTCACATTCGCTGATGGCATCAACAATCCCAGTGGCTTCGGCACGCTGTGTGACAATGGCAACGAACCCCCAAACTATGTCGCCGTTGCCCCTCCATGCGATACGGCGTACACTCTTGTTCCCAATGATGGCTACGGCGCTGTCGCGTACCAAACTGTCGCCGGCTGGCTGGGGGGAGCCACCGTCGGTCAAACGTCGACTTGCGGGACAGACGGGACGAATATCGACGGCGTGGCCGGATGCACCGATCAGATGGGCTCAGTTTGGGAATACTCCGTACTCGCTAATCCACCCGGTGCAGTTCCGCTGATTCTTTGGGTTTGGGACGCCTCGTCCGTTACATATACTGTCCCCAGCGGATATACAGGCTACAAAGACCTTGAGAACCGTTTCTATTCGATACCCGCGAATCGGATGATAACTCTCTCTCAGGAGCCGATTTACCTGTACTAGGCCGGCGCCTGAGGCGGATGAACTATAGGGCCGTCTTGGGTGTACGCAGACGGTCCTATGATCCGCGTAGCTCAAAACCTCAGCGCGTCGGGTACCTTGACCGGACCGATCTTTTGTACCAGTTCCAGTGAGAGAGTCCTTATATCACAGCCTGTGGCTGTGAAGTGAAATTCGGTGGAACCAGGGGGCTATAGGCCGCCGGCGCTGGCGGCCTATAGCCCAGCGCGCTGTGTGGCCGCTTCGTGTTGTACTCCACCCGGAACTGCTCCACCACGATCTGCGCTTCCTTCAGCGAGTAGAAAATCTCTCCATTCAAGCATTCATCCCGCAGCTTCCCGTTGAAGCTTTCGCAGTACCCGTTCTCCCACGGACTGCCCGGCTCGATGTACAGCGGCCCTGTCCCCAAGCTCGCCAGCCAGCTCCTCAGGGCCTTGGCTACGAACTCCGGACCATTGTCGGAGCGAATGTGTTGCGGGATTCCCCGCCACAGCATCACCTCCGCCAGCGTTTCGATCACCTCGTAGCTCCCCAGCCGCCGCGCCACGCGGATCGCCAAGCATTCCCGTGTGTACTCGTCGATCAGCACCAACATCCGCAGCGTTCTTCCGTCATGCGTCATAGCACTCACGAAGTCATAGCTCCACACCTGGTTCGCCCGCTCCGGCCGCAGCCGCACGCAGGACCCGTCGTTTAACCACAGCCGTCTTCTCGCCCTTTGTTTGTGCGGCACTTTCAGCCCTTCCCGCCGCCAGATCCGCTGCACCCGGTCCTGACTCACTTCCCAGCCCGCCTCGCGCAGCTTTACGGTGATCCGCCGGTACCCATAGCGTCCGTAGTCGCTGGCCAGGTGGATGATGTCTCGCGTCAGCGCATCCTCATCGGTCCGCGTCAGCGGTTCGTAACGTTGTGTCCCTCGCCCCTGCCCCAGCAGCCGGCAAGCATGCCGCTCACTCACTGCGTACCTGGCGCGCACCTGCTCCACCGCACAACGCCGCCGCTCAGGGCTTAGAAGTTTCCCTCTGCCACGTCCTTCAAAATTTGCTTCTCCAGCGACAGCTCCGCCACCAGACGCTTCAACTTGGTGTTTTCCCTCTCCAGGTCCTTCAGCCGCTTGGCCTGGTTCAGCTTCAAACCGCCGTACTCTTTCCGCCAGCGGTAGTAGGTCTGCTCGGTGATCTCCACTTCCCGGCAGGCTTGCGGGGTGGTCTTTCCGTTGGCGATACCCACTTCAATCTGCCGCAGCAGCGCGACGATTTGCTCCGGCTTGTGTTTCCTGTTCGGCATACCAGCTTCCCTCCAGAGTGAATTTTCTCTCACTCCCGCTGGTACAAACAATGCCAGTCACGTCAGCGGATGATGAGAGGCTGAATCCAGCCATGCCGCAAGATTGACAGTTCGACCAAACGCAGTTCGGGAGTGATTACGACGTTGGGATTGTAGTCGTTGGCGTGCAGAGATTCGGCTTGGCGCCATTCCACTTTGGAAATGGGCTCAAGGGCAATGTCGTATTCAACTGATTTCGCTTGCGGCTTTGGCTTTTTCATGGCTTCGGCTCCTTACTGGGATGATCACTCGGTGAAAGTTCCCACGCTGCAAATGATCGAGTAACACCTTGGGCGTGTACGATTCCGGGCTGTTGCGCGCTAGGTCTTTCTGCGTCCGGTAGGTTTTCAGAGCTTGGGCTTTGCGCTTTGGGTCCGTGATGCGTTCACGGATGAATCGCAGGCAGCCATCGAATCCATCTGCGAGGTAGTCTTCACCCATGTGGTTGCGGTCCACGTCGCGGCCGTAACGCTCCTGGGCCTGAATGTCAGGGAACAGCGTCACCAGGCGCTCATAGAATGCCGGCGATTCGGCGCGTAGTGTGCGCAAGCCCTTCGCCGCCTCACCGTGCAGAGGCGTACTGATTCGCAAGCTCTTGCCGGTCAAGTGCTGGGCATTGTAGAGCGGCGCCCACGCAATCCGGTTGTCATGCAGGAATTTGAAAACGTCGTTCTCACTCCAATCGTAGATGGGTTTGCAAGATTGGACGCAAGCATTCGCGGTTTTGGCGTCGTTGCCGGCGCGCGTGATGTAATTCTCATTGAGCTTGTTCACCACGCTGCGGTAGCGCGTGAGGCTTTCCTGCGCCCGGATGCCCTTGACGTAGGCCACTTTCCCTCGGTAGCCGCGCACGGTGAAACTGTCCATGCTGGATTGCGAGAAAACTCGAGTGTCGTCCGGCTTGAGCGTGATGGCCCAAGGGGGCACCGGCCGAATGTGTTCACGATCCGGGTCCCACAGGATGATCGAATTTGAAGTGCCGCAGATGAATTTGCTGCTCGTGGTAGGCACTGCGTACCAACGCATTGAAATCCACGGTTGCAAACGATAGGAATTTACGAAGTCAATGACCTCATCGGGGATCAGTTCTTCGTCCCTGAAAATCACGTTGACAGGTAAGGTGCCGCGCTCTTCGCAGACCTCGCGCGCCAAGTGCAGGCAGACGAGCGAATCTTTTCCGCCGCTGAAATTCACCACCACGGTATCGAAAATATCGTAGATGTGGCGGATCCGCGCGCGGGCTGCGGTCAGCACATTGACGCCGAGTGGCTTCTTGAACCTAGACATTAGGAAGTAGCTCCCGAATGAATGTCGCCAAGCTGGCCGAGAATGTGGCGGCCTTGTACCGTTTCCGAACGTGGGCCATGAATTTGAAGTAGGCTTGCTGCTCTTCTTCGGTCTCAAAAATCAAGTCGTGGTGCAGGATCGGCTCACGGTCGGCGCCGATTTCCTCTGCGAGGGCCTTCTCATTAAATGCAGCAGCCAATTCCTCCAGGTCGTCCTCGTCAAAACCAGCCAGAGTTTTGTCCTGCTCCTCCAATTCGCTCAACACGGCCATCAGGCCATCGAGCGTAAAATCGCTGCGAATCTTATTGAGTGCAAGATTCAAAACTTTGGCGCGCCTGTCGGTAACGTTCAGGATGACCGCCGGCACGGTCTTCATTCCTTCCGCGATGGCGGCCTTGAGTCGTTGGTGTCCGCCGACAACGACGCGGCCTTCCTTCTGCACCACGATGGGCTCGACGAAGCCATATTCACGGATGCTGGCGCGCAGCGCGTCCATTTCGCGCACGGTCATTTCGCGCCGCGGGTTGTAGGCCGCAGGATTCAACGAGTCAGGTTTGACGTTCTCAATTTTCATTTTCCGTTTAGCTCGCCTGTCGGAAATGCCGCCTGCTGAGTGTGCAAAAACTGTGCAACGAATCCTGCCGTTGCTGACAGAATTGCCACTATTGACACTTCGTGTGTTTTGGGAATGTTTGCGTTTACAGCAAGATGCAGATGGGGCGGGAGTTGCGAATACCTGGCCAGAGAATCCGGCTTATAGCTCCGCCCGCAACTTCATTCGTTCTTCAGCATTCATTTTTGAATTCAATTGCGCGAGGGGGAAGTGTGTAAAGACTAGCCGCGAACGCGGAAGTCGGCCTCGCCACGCTGGGCCAGACCGGTAAACGCCAGAATTGCGAGCACCGCGAAGACAATGGCCTGTATCACATGGAGCCAGAACCAGCGGTCGCTGGGGGCTTCCCAAATCAGATGGCGGACGGCGTCGCGTCGCCACACGAAAATAAAGAACGTCAGGTCGCCAAGAATATGAACGGGGATGACCGGGAGGATGGAATCCGTGAGAAAGGCGATGGCGCCGAAAACCGCTCCCACCAGGAAATACACGATGAGCTTCGGCCAGAAGAGGCCGTGATTGATGTGCGCCAGCATGAAGAAAAACGACGAAAACATAATGGCTATGGTGGGACGAAATTCAGCTTCCGCCGCCGTCTGGCAGTAACCGCGGAAACCGGCTTCCTCGGAAAGCGGAGCCACCAGCGCGGCCATGGCCAGCATGGGGATTACCGTGGTGAGGGGATCGCCGGCAACGTCGGGCAGGACGTCTGGCGGCATCTTCACCAACTGGGAGAAGACGATCCAAAGTCCCGCCAGCGCGGCGATGGAAAATGCGCCCGCAAGGAAAGCCCAGGCATGGACACGCAGGGACACGCGATTTGCGCGCAGGAACCGGTGGCGCGCTTCCGACGTGCTTTGCGGCCACCATTTTCCGTCCAGATACTTCCACATGAACCACAGCAGCGCGCCCATGGGGACGATGGACCACGGAACGCGAGGGGTGGTGGCCAGATTGGCGCGAATCAGGGCATTCCAAATTCCGCCGGCCACTCCCGCAATGAGAATGGCAAGAAGTCCAAGCCCGAAAGCCGTTCCGATTCTGCCCGCGAAACCGCGCATGCGCCTATTCCCCCAGCCAGACCAAACAATACACCAGTAAACGTAATGCGTCCTCGAAAACAGGACTGCTATCCAATTTTCATTGATGGTTTCCGCAATGAGCTGGGCTACAAAGATATCTGAATCGCCAGCCACGGTGGCAAAAATGATTCAGCGATGCTGCCTCAGGTGGCACCCCTATTAGACATCCAGTCCGATGGACCGCATCAGCCCCAGGCCATTGCTCTTCTGTACCACGCCTTCACGGAGACGGTAATCGAAAAGCATTTGGCCATCCTTCAGATCATCCTGGAAATGCCAATTGGTCATGCGATCGCCAAGTGTCGCGGCGATTTCCGTAAGGGCGAGATCGTGTGTGGTCACCATGCCAATGGAGCCGCGTTCAATCAGCGCATGAAGGACTCCCTCCGCGCCGATGCGGCGATCCATGGAGTTGGTACCCTGGAGCAATTCGTCCAGAAGGAAAAGTAGCGAAGGAGCGCCACCGGCGAGGCCCACAATCGCGCGCAACCGGGTGATCTCCGCATAAAAACGCGAGCTGCCTTCCTGCAGCGAATCGTTGATACGAATGCTGGCGCCCAATTGCAATGGAGTAAGCCGCAAGCGCCGCGCGCGGACCGGCCCGCCAGCCATGGCCATGACAACATTAATCCCCATGGCGCGAAGGAGGGTGCTCTTGCCGGACATGTTTGAGCCGCTGATCAGCAACATGCGGACGTTGTCGCCGATGGTCACATCATTGCGTACACATTGGGCGGCGGGAATCAGCGGGTGCCCCAGTTCTTCGGCACGGATGGTTGCGTCTCCCGCGAGGAATTCAGGATTCGGATCGGCGGGATGCTCGTAGCTGTACGCGGCGAATGCCACCAGCGCCTCCACATTGCCCACGGCGGCAACCCAGCGGCGGACGGCGTGCCCATGCTTTTGCCGCCACCGTTCAGCCAGGAACGCAAACTGGAGCGAATAGAGCAGGGGCACGTTGACGAGTCGCACGAACTGATTCCTTCGCGATTCGATGAATTGCGCGATTCTCTTCAGCCGCGCGATGGCCGCGGAGCCGGTCACGTGATGGGAGGAAAGCTCCTGGCCCAAACCTTGCAACAGCGACGAAGCAAAACTCTCCTGTTCCATGCGGGCCAAAACCTCGGAGAGCAGACCAAGGTCGCCGAAGGCCTCCTCCGTGGCGCGGATCACGTTTTCCACGCGGTTCTTCAAGGTGAATAGCAGAATGGATTCAATCAGCACCACCACAAGAAATGGCGATAAGACACGCGATTCACTCCATACCAGCGCGCCGGCCACCGCTAAAATGGGCAGTATGGCTGCGAGCACTTGCATGGCGCGGCCGGGCAATTGATTGGGCGCTTCCGCCCATTGGAGAAGCGCATCGGGATAGACGCCGGCGGCTGCGTCCTTGCCGAGCACGGCGAGAGCTTCGCGGAAATCGAGATTGCCGCGCAGCTCGGAGATGGCGGCGTGGCGCTGCTGGATGACGGTCGTATCCGCCGGATGGAGAAGCCAACGCGCGATGGTTTCCTCGCCCATACGCGTGCGAGCGGTGCAAAGAAGCTGGAATAGTCCACCGCTGCCGAAGAGATCGAGGTCCTCGGAATAGAGATGATGCGGATCACGGAAGCGGTCGCCGTCTGGTCCCATGCCCGCCCAGCGATCTTCGATTCGCGCCAGGCCGTGGCGATAGACGTCCGCAGCGCGGCAAGCGCGCACCAGCGAATGCAGAACGCGGGAGTGGTACACAGCGAGGCACAGAAAGGCTAGAACAGGCACGGCCAGCCACCACGCGGATAGGTCATTACGCGCGAAAGCGAGCCAGGCAATCAAGACCGCCGTCACGGCGACAAAAAGCCGCGCGTTGGCAATGCGGGCGTGCAGAGTTTCGTAGTGCCTGACCTGCGCCTCGCGGGCACTCAAACGCCGGGCGTATTCGTCTGCGGGAGTTGTGGTTGGCGAAGTGTTGGAGGCCATCAAGCGCAGCGGATTTTTCCGGCTACCGTTGGCAGAGTCTACACCACAACGAAGGGTGGATAAATTGGATTCGCGCACATGACCGCCCCGGGCGTTAGCGCCAGCGGAAGAGTTTCAGCGCCAGCGCGAAGCAGACTACCAGCCAGATACCCATTACCGCCATTTCCGGGACAACCTGCGCCAAATTTGCGCCTTGCAGCATGTTGGCGCGCAGCGCGTCTATCACCGCCGTCAACGGGAGCGCCTTGATGATGGGTTGCACGACGTGCGGGAAACGCGCGGCGGAGAAAAACACGCCGGAAGCGATCCACATGGGCATCATTACCACGTTCATGATTCCCGATGCAGCTTCGATGGTGCGAGCGCGCGAAGCAATCAGCAATCCCAATGCGCTGAAGCAGAGCGAACCCATGATGCATAGAATCACCAGGTCCACCAGCGAACCGCGCAAGGGAACTTTGAACGCCAATACACCAAAGCCCAGCAACAGCACAACTTCCAGGACCAGCAGGAGCAGGCGCGACAGCACGAACGACAGCAGATAGTAATGTTTGGGCATGGGCGTGGCGATCAATCGCTTCATTAATTTTTTTCGCCGCGCGTCCACGATGGCGAAACCCATTCCCCATATGGCGCTGCCCATCAGATTCATTCCCAGCAAACCGGGCAGGAGGAAGTCTATGTAGCGCGATCCCGGTTCACGCATCATCTGGTTGCTGGAGACAACCGGATTCACGCGGCCGGCGGCCTGCTGGATGGCGCGGTCCGCCAACATGCGGGCGGTGCGGCCTTCGGGGTTGGTATCGTCGTAATGATAGACGACTGCGCCATTCGGCCCGGGCGTTACCAGCAGCGCTACCTTTCCGGTGCGTAGAGCTTCTTCGGCGGCGGCGGGGTCGAGTTGCTCCACATCCAATAGCTTTTCCTGCCCCAACGAACGCGCCAACTGCGGCGTAACCGTCGCGATTTGCAGGACATCCGCGGGACGGTTGCGGAAGGCGATGCCCAGCCCCGCAGCCAGCAGAATGGGGAAGACGAAAACCCAGAACAGCGCTTCCGGCTCGCGCAAAAATTCGCGCATGCGCACGAGAGTCAGCTGCACCAGAGGGTGATCGCGCGGCGTGGTTTCGCGCTGCGGACGCCCCACGGCTTCACGAGGACGCAGATCGGGTGTTGCGATGATGTCACTCATGGCGCAGATGCCTTCCCGTAAGGGCCACAAAGACGTCTTCCAGTGTGGCGGAATGCGTTCGGAGTTCCGTCAGCGGAACGCCCTGCCTGGTCAGTTCGTTCAATATCGCCGGCACGGCTTTATGCAGTTCCGTCACCTGCACCTGGATGCTGCCATTGTCCCTGCGAACGTCGCGCACGCCATCGAGGCTCCGCAGCACCGATTCGTCAGGCGGTTTCGCCGCGCTGCCGGTGGAAAATTCCACCATATGCTCGGCGCAGGTGGACGCGATCAGTTCCCGCGGCGTGCCCAAAGCAATTTGTTTGCCATGGTCCATGATGGCGACGCGATCGCAAAGCTGCTCGGCTTCGTCCATGTAGTGCGTGGTCAGCAGAATGGTGCGCCCGGCGCGGCGGAACTGTTCAATCAGATCCCAAAGCTGGCGGCGCGCCTGGGGGTCCAGTCCCGTGGTAGGCTCATCGAGGAAAAGGAACTCGGGATCGCCAACCAGCGCGCAGGCCAGCGCCAGACGTTGCTTTTGTCCTCCGGAAAGTCCGCCCACGCGAGATTTCTTTTTTTCTTCCAACTGCACCAGGGCAATCACGTCATTGGCATCCGGCCCCTGATTGTAAAAACTGCGAAAGAGGCGGACGGTTTCAATCACCGTGAGTTTATCGGAGAGCTGCGTATCCTGCAGCTGGATGCCCAGCCGCTGGCGGAGCAGATTCGCTTCGCTGCTCCAGTGCATGCCTAGTACTTCCACGTCGCCGGAATCCGCCGTGGCCAGTCCTTCGCAGATTTCGATGGTGGTGGTTTTTCCGGCGCCATTGGGGCCCAGCAGGCCAAAACATTCGGCGGTGCGGACTTCCAGGTCCAGGCCATCCACCGCAACGACATCTTTGTATGCCTTGCGGAGATTCTTGACGCGCAGGGCAAATTGGCCGTGAAATACCAAATCGGACATGCATGCAGTATCGCGTGAGCGGTGCGCTGGTTCAAGTTGGAAGCCCGTGAATGTCTTACGGACGAATTGACCGGACCCACGGATTCTGATTTCGGCCAGTGGCAATCGTGAGAATCGGTTAATATTTACGGGACGTGGCTGACGACTCAGGAGCCGGCAAGCTCGTAACTCTCCGCCAGTATGTGGATGTTCCGCAGGCGCTTCTGGCCAAGAGCATTCTGGATTCGGCGGATGTGGAATGCTACCTGGGCGACGAGAACATGATTCGCCTGGATTGGTTCCTATCCAATCTGCTGGGAGGCGTGAAACTCTGGGTGCGGGAGGATGACGTGGAAGCGGCCACGGAATTGCTGGATCAGCATTCGCCGGAAAGCTTCGAAGTGGAAGGGGTGGGTGAATACGAGCAGCCGCGGTGCCCGTATTGCCGATCGTTTGATATTACCTTCGAAGATCTCAACAAGCGCGTGGCCTTCGTCAGCGCGTGGCTTCTCGGTCTGCCCATCGCGGTGAAGAATCCGCACTGGAAGTGCAACGCCTGCGGCAAGGAATGGCCGTAGGCACCGTCTTCAATCTCTTAGCGCTGCCGATCTCATTGTGCCCACGCGGTTCCGGGCGTTCATTTCGCGGCTCCCAGCGGCAGCATCATTCTCTCCACGTAGTTCGCCGCCGGAGAGGATGCCAAGGCCGGCGTAAGGGATTCTCTGTATGTAGTTCCGGCACATGGCGTGAGAGACTGAATCCGCAGGCGCACGATTTCCTGTAATCTCGTGGTGAAAAAGTCTTGGGCATGTCGCACAACTCTTTTCCGTTAAACGGGTTTAAGCTCATGGGCGGGCGCGGAAATATTGTTTTTCCGCGCCATTTCCAACGAGGCTGTGCTTTTCCAGGCGCGGCCAAATGGCCTGAAAGTCTTGGTGGGACATGGGTGAAGGCTTCCGTGCCCGCGCCGAGGCTCAGCAGGAGCGACGGGAGTTCATGAAAGACAGACCTGGGAAATGAAACGCCTGACGATGGATAGAAACGAGGAGACAACTGGCATGAAAAACCTTGGAAAGTGGATTGTGGCGCTGGGAGTGGCGGCGCTGGTTGTTGCATTGGCAGTCGGTGTGCATTTTGCGTGCCGCCGCAACGCGGCCGTAAAGTCCGCGGCGCAAACTTCACAGTCCGTGGCCCGCATGCAAGCGGCGGCGGCGGACCCGCACGTGCTGGCTGCGGCGTATGGGCGTCAGCCCATGCAGTTTGAAGCCAACCAGGGGCAGACGGATTCGCGCGTGAAGTATCTTTCCCACGGGCCGGGTTACACGCTTTTCCTCACCAACAATGAGGCGGTTCTTTCTCTGGCCAAAGGTGTTGCACCGGCGGCGAAAAAGGCCGCGGCGGAGAGTCAGCAGGCGATTTTGCGCATGAAGCTGGAAGGCGGCAATGCCAGCCCGCAAGTGTCAGCGGGCAACCCGCTGCCCACGCACGTAAATTATTTCATTGGCAATGATCCCTCCAAGTGGCACAGCAATATCCCCACCTATTCGCAGGTTGCCTATCGCGGCGTGTATCCCGGCGTGGACGAGATTTTCTACGGCAACCAGCAGCAGTTGGAATACGACTTCGTGGTCGCTCCGGGCGCGGACCCCGGCCAGATCGCCATGCGTCTCGACGGCGCCAGGCGCATTTCAGCCCAGCCCGATGGCTCGCTGAAAATTGCGGCGGGAGGGGGCGCGGTGGAGTTGCGCGCGCCGGTGATCTATCAAACGTCGCACGGCCAGCGCACGCTGGTGGCGGGCGGCTATGATCTCGTTTCGAAAAATGAAATCCGGTTTCGCGTAAAGGATTACGACCACAGCCGGCAATTGGTGATTGACCCGGAACTGGCGTACTCCACTTTCCTTGGCGGCAGCTCGGAAGACCAGGGACTGGCGGGAACGATTGATTCCAGCGGCGACCTCTTTGTTGCTGGCTTCACCACTTCCACGGATTTCCCGCTGGTGAACGCCTTCCAGAGCACCAATACCGGCGCGCCGAATGGAAACTCCGTGGCCTTCGTCAGCGAACTGATTGCCGCGGGCAATAACCTGGTTTTCTCCACCTATCTGGGCGGCAGCGGCATTCCCGGAGGCAATGGAGGCCCGGCAACGGGCGACGAAGCGCTGGGCATCGCAGTGGACAACAACACCGGGAACGTATACGTGGCCGGGCAGACATTTTCCACCGACTTTCCGATAACGAGCAACGCCTATCAGACCATCAACGGAGGCGGCTCCGTGGGAGCGCAGACTTCTTTCCTCACGGTTCTCAACTCGGGCGGAACCGGGCTGGTCTATTCCACGTACCTGGGCGGCAGCAGCGGCGACACAGCTTTCAGCGTATCCACCGTGACCATCAGCAACCAGCCATTTGCATATATCGCTGGCGCCACGGCCTCTGGCAATTTCCCCACGATCAATGCTCCGGAACCCACGTTCGTCTCGCCGACGTTTGAAGGGTTTCTTTCCAAGATCAACATCAATACCGCGGGAGTGAACGGCCTGGTATTTTCCACGTTCATTGGCGGGACGGGCAATTCCGGCAATGGAGATGGCGACGAAGTTTTCGGCGTGAAGGCCGATTCGTCGGGAAATGCCTACGTGGTGGGGCATACCTCTTCGGTGGATCTGCCGGTGACGCCGGGCGTCTTTCAGAGCACTTTGTTGGGCTTCTTTAATGATTTTGCCGGGAAGCTGAATACCACCGGACCCACATTCACCTATCTCACCTATGTGGGCGGTTCCACGGCGGACGAAGCCACCTCGGTGGCCGTCAATTCCAGCGGTGATTCTTTTTTTGTGGGCGATACCTTTTCCACGAACTACCCCGTTACCTCCGGCGCGTTCCAGACGTCGAACAACGGCGCCGGGAACGGCGTGACCAACGCCTTCATGACCGAATTGAACCCCACCGCGACGGGACTGGTTTACTCCAGCTATCTGGGTGGATCGGGCAATGGCAACGTGGGGGCGGGAGACATCGCCTTCGGCGTGGCGCTGGATTCCTCGGGAGACGCTTATGCCACGGGGCAAACCTTCTCCTCCAACTTCCCGCTGTCCAGCGCCATTCAAAACACCAACGGCGCCCTGGGGAACAACGAATCGAATGTGTTCATCTCCGAATTCAATCCCAATGGCAGCGCGCTGCTGTTCTCCACGTATTTGGGCGGCAACGGCGGGGGAAGCAACAGTCCCAACGCTGGAGACACCGGATGGGGCATCGCCGTGGATTCCACCAACGCAATTTATGTGGCGGGTACCACGGGTTCGCCGAACTTCCCGCTGGAGTTGCCGTTCCAGAGCGGCATCGGGGGATTAGATGACGCCTTCCTGGCCAAAATCAGCCAGGCTTCGGGAACGGTAACCGCATCCCCAAATCCCGTGACGATCTATTCTCCGGCCCAAGACACGGTTGCTTCACAACCCGTCACGCTGACCAATGGAACCGCTGATACAGTCATCATCGGATCCATCTCCATCACCGGGACGAATAAGGCTGATTTCACAACTTCGTCGTCGGACACCTGCACTGTGGGTGGCAGCGGGATCGCCAGTGAAGGAACGTGCGTCAGCACCATAAATTACACGCCCAGCACCGCAAATCCGGAGACGGCCGTTCTTACATACACTTTCACTGGCGCGGATGCCCCCACTCCGTTGGTTGTTCAGCTGAATGGCGCGGTGGGCGCGTTCACTGTCACCGTTAATCCGGGGACGATCACGGTGACTGCGGGCAGCCCCGGTACAAGCACGATGATGGTCCAGCCCGGATCTCAAGGTTTCTCCGGGACGGTAACACTCGCATGCACCGGCGCGCCATCTGGCGCAACCTGCTCGATTTCTCCGAGCTCGGTCACTCTGACGGGCGCTGGCGCCCAACCCGCAACAGTCAGCATCAATACCACGGCTCCCGGTCTCGTTTTGCCCGCGAGCAAGCCGTCGCACCCAGCGCCGCTGCTGCCCGTGGCGCTGATGGCCATGGCCGCCCTGCTCGGGATGGGCCTTGCCATATCGCGCTGGCAGCCTCGGCTTCTACCAGCCGGTAACCGCGCCGTTGCGCTGCTGGTCCTGGTTTTTGCGCTGCTTCTGATGGGCGTGATGACGGCCTGCGGCAATTCCAGCGGAGGAGGAGGAACGCCCTCGGGCACCTATTCCCTGACGCTCACCGGGACCGCGGGCAACCTGGCTCCGACCACTACGTTGACGCTGGTGGTGCAGTAGGCTGCCAGCGTATCTTTGCCGCGCTTTGGCAATAAAGGACGGGCCGTGGAGCAATCCGCGGCCCGTCTTCTTTTGCATCCCGCGGACAAACCATCCGCGCGCTGCCGCCATCAGAACACAGGAGAAGCGCGGCGGGCGCGCGATTCCGTTTGGCTGAGGCGGTTCGATGTAGTATTTTTGCTGTTACACTGCGGGAGGCCATGCGGAGCCGCATCCGCGAATGTTCGGCCGGTACCCTTCGGATTCGGAAAATAGACCTGACCCCATGAAACCGGGAGTGATGATGACATCAGGCGTTCGGCTGCGTTTCGGTCTTATGTTAATGATTGTTGCCGCGCTTTCCGGCGCGATGCTGCTGGGACCACATTCCTTCCGCGGCGTGCCGCGGGCTGTTTCTCCGCATGTCCTCTCTGGCAGGCTCTCCGGTGGCAGAACCTCAAACTCTGCTCTTGCTCTGGCGGCGTTTGAGAATATGCCGCTCTACTTCGAACCGAACCGGGGGCAGATGGATTCGCGCGTGCAGTTTCTTTCGCACACCCCATCCAGTTCGTTTTTTGTGCTGCCCAACGAGATGGTGCTTTCCAGCCGCGCCGGGAATGTGAAGGGTACGGCCGCAAATGTCTTGCGCGTAAAATTTGCCGGCGCGAATCCGCGCGCGAAAGTGGAGGGACTCGATCCGCAATCCGCCAGAACCAATTATTTTATTGGCAATGACCCGCGCGCGTGGCGAGCGGACATCCCGACGTTCGGGAAGGTTCGCGTGGCGGACGCCTATCCGGGGATTGATTTGACTTATTACGGCCACAACGGCCAGTTGGAGTTCGACGTGGTAGTGCATCCCGGAGCGAACCCCGAGCTTCTGTCGTTGGATTTCGACGGGTGCGAAAATCCGGCACCGCAAAGGATGGCGGGCTGCTTTTGCGCGGCGAGAACGGCGAATTTGTGCTGCATCGTCCGCGCGTCTTCCAGGAATTCAGCGGCCAGCGAACCGAGGTGGCCTCTTCGTACGTCCCGCGTGGAGCGCGCGGCGCCGCTATTCGCCTCGGCCGTTACAATGCGGCGCTTCCGGTGGTCATGGATCCCACCATCACCTGGGGCACGTATCTCGGCGGCACGCAAGCCGAGCAGGGACTGGCTGTGGCGCTGGATTCTTCCGGCAATGCGTACGTTACGGGTTCCACTAATTCACCGCTCACCTTCCCGTTGAAGAATCCTTACCAGAACGTTCTGGATTTGAACGCGCAGAATGCTTTCGTAACAGAAATCCAGGCCAATGGGAAACAACTGATCTATTCCACCTATCTCGGCGGAGAAAACACGGACCAGGGCTCAGGCATCGCGGTGGATTCCTCCGGCGATGCCTATGTGACCGGATCCACCACCTCCTTGAAATTTCCGGTGGTGAATGCCATTCAACCGCAGCTCAACGGCTTCCAAAACGCCTTCATCACCGAATTCAATCCCAAAGGGTCGGCGCTGGTGTACTCCACTTATCTGGGCGGCAACGCGTATGATCTGGGGACGGGGATTGCCGTGGATAGCACCGGCAACGCCTACATCGCCGGGCAGACCGACTCCGCGAATTTCCCCGTCTTCAATGCATATCAAAACTCGCTGGGAAATGGCGCCATGAACAACGCCTTCCTTTCAAACATTGCCGCCGGCGGCGCCGCGCTTACCTACTCCACCTATCTGGGCGGCAGCAACAACGACTATGCCGCGGCCATCGCGGTTGATTCCAGCGGCGAGGCTTTTCTGACGGGTACGGCGTCTTCCACGGATTTCCCCATCACGCCCGGCTCATTCCAGGTGAACCTGGCGGGGCTCAGCGACGCGTTCATCACCAAATTCAACGCCAGCGGCGCGGCGCTGGCCTATTCCACGTTTCTCGGCGGCGCCAACACTGATCAGGGATTCGGCATTGCCGTGGACGGCTCCGGAAATGCTTACGTCACCGGCGGCACATCCTCCACGAATTTTCCCACGGTGAACCCCGTGCAGGCGCAACTGGCCAGCGCCCCGGATGCATTTATCACCAGCATAAATTCGTCCGGGACGGCGCTGCTCTATTCCACATATTTGGGCGGATCGGGCGGCGACCAGGGCTTTGCCATCGCCGTGGACGCCACGGGCAACACCTACGTCACCGGGCAGACCAGGTCTGCGGATTTCCCCATCATCGCCGCGGTACAGGGCGCGCTGGGCGGGACCGCCAATAGCTTCGTCGCCGAGCTGGCCGCGCAGGACGCGGGGCTTGCCTTTTCAACGTATTACGGCGGGAACGGTCTTGATTCCGGCAATGGCATCGCCGTGGATGCCAGTGGGAATCTCACCGTCGTGGGCACCACCAGCTCTTCCAACCTGGTTGTCTCCAACAACATTCAGCCCATCTACGCCGGGGATGGGGACGCTTTTGTCGTGAAATTGTCTCCAAATCCGGGGCCCAGCGCCACATTGGATCCCATCTCTTTGGATTTCGGCACTCTGCAGCAGAATGAGCAGAGTCCGCCGATGACGGTCACGCTCACCAATACCGGCAACGCCGCGCTGGTCATCACCAAGATCACCTTGGGCGGCGTGGACCCCGCCGATTTTTCACAAAGCAACACATGTCCAGGCAGCCTGGACCCGGAAGCCAATTGCACTTTTTCCATCACCTTTACACCCCCCGAGGGCGGATCGCTTGCCGCCACGCTGCTGATTTACGATAACGCGCCGGGAAATCCGCAAAGTGTCACGCTTTCCGGCGTGGGGATCGGTATAATCCCCACCGTTCTGCTGTCTCCCGGAAGCTTGAATTTTCAGCAGGAGCCCGTGGGCCAGACCAGTCCGCCTCAGACCGTCAACCTGATTAACAACGGCACGGGCCCGCTGGCCATCAATCAAATTCAGATCGCCGGCGACAACAAGAAAGATTTCTCGCAGTCCAATCAATGCGGCAGCACGCTGAATGCCGGTGATAGTTGCGGGATCATGGTCACTTTCACCCCGACGGTGGCAGGCCCGCGCCAGGCGATTCTTAAAGTTACCGACAACGCCTCCAACAGTCCGCAGGAGGCGGTGCTTACTGGCGGCGGCAATTTCCTGCTTTCGGCGCTGCCTTCGTCGGAACAGGTGACAGCGGGGCAATCTACTTCCTACATCATCACCGCCACGCCGGAGAACATGTTTAACCAGACCATCACGTTCACCTGCAACAAGCCCCCGCAGGGCGTTGCCTGCACGTTTAGTCCCCCCGCGCTTACCCTCGATGGCATGGATGCCGCCAGCACTACACTGACCATGTCGACTACCACGCGTGGTTCCGTCCCGCTACTCCGTGGGTGGCGCGGAGTTCCCCCGGCGGCAGTTCTTTTCGCGGTATCCATCTTTGCCTCGGGGTTCGTGCTCTTCATTCTGCGCCGACGCAGAATTTGGCTGGCCACCGGCGCGGCGCTGGCCATGCTCGTGCTTGCACCAGGTTGCGGAAGCTCGTCCAGCTCTGGAACTCCCGCGGGCCAATACAGCATCGGCGTCCAAGGCACCTACAACACGTATGTACAGACCACCGTTGTCGTCCTCACCGTCAATTAGGCAATTGCCGCGGTTTGGCCGTCAGGGATTATCGGTTCTGGGCGTAGCACAATGTTGCCCGGGTTCTTTTGCGCGGCTCGGGGAAGGCATGCCATCGCGGAGCATCACCGCCCACCGCCGGGTGTAAACTGAGGGACGCACGTGTCAGGCGGAGCTCGGCGGCGCTCAGCATCCGTACGGGCGCCTGAAGCAAATCTGATTCTCGGAGGACGGAAATGACGAATACACAGAGTACCAGTGGAGGCGCCGTCAGTGGCGCCGTGGCATCCGCCACGAATCCTCTGCACGACGTGGAAAAACAGGGGCAGGCCATCTGGCTGGACTATATCCGCCGCAGCCTCCTGACCAGCGGGGAATTGAAGCGCCTGGTGGAAGAGGACGGGGTTTCCGGGGTCACCAGTAATCCCACCATTTTTGAAAAGGCCATTGCCGGGAGCAGCGATTATGACGAGGGTATCCGCGCCGAACTGGCTGCCTCTCCGCGCATACCCACCGCCCAGCTCTTCGAGAAGCTGGCCGTGGCCGATATCCAGGCCGCCACGGACATTCTCCGCCCGGTGTACGACCGCACCAGTGGCGCGGATGGCTACGTCAGCATGGAAGTCTCCCCGAAGCTGGCCAATGATACGGAAGGCAGTCTTCGCGAGGCACGCCGTCTCTGGAAGGAAATCAACCGTCCCAATTTGCTGATCAAAATTCCCGCCACGCCCGCCGGCATTCCGGCTATCGAAACCCTGCTTGCGGAAGGCATCAACGTCAATATCACGCTGATGTTTTCCATGGCTCACTATGAAGCGGTGGCGCACGCCTACATCCGCGGACTGTCCCGCAACGGACACCCGGAAAGAATGGGTTCCGTGGCCTCTTTTTTCGTCAGCCGCGTGGACGGTCTTGTGGATCCCGCGCTGGAAGCCAGCGGCAAACCGGAAGCCAGGGCGCTTCTGGGAAAAATCGCCATCGCCAATTCCCGCGCCGTCTATCAGCGTTTTTTGCAGATTTTTGAGGGACCGGATTTTGCCGCGTTGCGCCTGCGTGGCGCGCGCGTCCAACGCGTTCTGTGGGCCAGCACCAGCACCAAAAATCCGGCCTATCCGGACACGCTCTACGTGGACGAACTGATCGGCCCGCATACGGTGAATACGGTTCCTCCGGCCACGCTGAAGGCTTTCCGCGAACACGGGCATGTTCGTGGCGCGACCGTGCTCGATTCTCCGACCGAAGCCATGGCGCAATTGGCGGCGCTGAAGAAAGTTGGCGTGGACTTGAATGCCGTCACGAATCAGTTGCAACTGGAGGGCGTGGCCTCTTTCAGCAAGTCCTATGACGACCTGCTCGCGGCGCTGGACAAGAAACGCGGGTCCATGGGCGGCGCCCCGGCGGGCCAAAAAGAGGCGCCTCGTGGCTGAGGTGACCACGCTTTTCTGGGACGTGGGCGGCGTCCTGCTTACGAATGGATGGGATCGCACTTCTCGGCGCCGGGCGGCCGAAGAATTCCATCTCGACTGGGAAGATTTCGAGGATCGTCACGAACTTTTGCTCAACGCTTTCGAAACCGGCAAGGTCTCCCTGAACGAGTACCTGCATCGCACGGTTTTCTACCGCGAACGGCCATTCACGCAGGAAAAATTCGAGAAATTCTTTTACAGCCAGTCCGAAGCGCTGCCCGAATCCATTGCGGTGCTGAAAAAACTGGCGGAAAGCCGCAAGTATTTCATGGGTGCATTAAGCAACGAATCCCTGGAGCTGAACGAATACCGCATCCAGCGGTTCGGCTTGCGCGAATTCTTCAGCGTTTTTTTCAGTTCCTGCTATCTTGCGTGCCGCAAGCCTGATCCGCGGATTTACCAGCTTTCCCTGCGCATCACGCAGTGCAGACCGGAAGAGTGCGTCTTCGTGGACGACCGCGCGCTGAATCTGGAATGCGCGCGAGAATTGGGAATGCACGTCATTCATTTTGTCAACGCGGAGCGCCTCCGCGCCGATCTGGAGCGCGAAGGTGTTCACGTCGAATGAGACGGGCGCGGCGCTGCCGCCAGGCCAGTTTCCCGTATCACCGCAATTTCAGGAGAATGCTCTGATGCCTGCTGTGACGGCCAGCAAGTTCGAACCGCACATTTTCGTCATCCTGGGCGCCACCGGCGACCTGATGGGCCGCAAACTCCTGCCCGCCCTGCACCGGCTGGCCATGAGGGGAACATTTTCGCCGCAGAGCGTGGTCCTCGGCGTGGCCATTGAGACCACTTTCACCGACGACACCTTCCGCGAGAAATGCCGCGAGGACCTTGTGGCGGATGGCATCCCGCCGGAGGAAATCGGCCAGACCTTCATTGACAGCCGGCTTTACTACCAGCCATTGCCTGCGCCCACGCCGGAGAACTATAACGCCATGGCTTCGCGCATCGAATCGCTGGAGAAGGCTCACAATCTTTCCGGCAATCGGATTATCTATCTGGCTCTGCCGCCCGCCGCTTTTCCCGGAACGATCACAGCGCTCGGCGAAGCGGGCCTGGCGGAAAGTCCCGGCTGGACGCGCCTGGTGATCGAAAAGCCGTTCGGCCGCGATCTGGCTTCCGCCGAGGAGCTGAACAGGATTCTTCATGAACACTTCGAAGAGAAACAGGTTTATCGCATCGATCACTATCTCGGCAAGGAGACCGTTCAGAATATTCTGGTTTTCCGCTTCGCCAATTCGCTCTTCGAGCCGCTGTGGAACCGCGACCGCGTGGAGAGCGTGGAAATCACCGTGGCCGAGACTCTGGGCGTGGAGCACCGCGCCAGATACTACGAAACCGCCGGCGCGCTCCGCGATATGATTCAAAATCACCTCACGCAACTCCTCACCATGACCGCCATGGAAGTGCCGTCTTCCTTCAGCCCGGAATCCATTCGCCAGGAAAAGGCAAAAGTCCTGCAGTCCGTTGCTCCCATTGCGCCCGAGGACGTGGTGTATGGCCAGTACACGGAAGGCCTGATTCATGATTCCATGGTCAATGGCTACCTGAAGGAGCAGGGAGTGGCGCCCCATTCGAAAACGGAAACCTACATCGCTCTGCGATTGCAGGTAGCCAACTGGCGCTGGCATGGAGTCCCGTTCCTGCTGCGAACTGGAAAACGCCTGGAGCGCCGCGTCAGCCTGATTTCCATCTCCTTCCGCTGTCCGCCGGTTTCCATTTTTCAGCCCTTCACCACGGAATGCATCAATGCCAACGCTCTAGTGATGACCATACAGCCGGATGAGGGTTTTGATTTGCGCTTCGAAATAAAATCTCCGGGTGAGGCGGTGCGGTTGCAGAGCCGCAGCCTCCATTTCCGTTATTCCGAGGCATTTATGGTCATACCGGAAGCTTACGAAACGCTTCTGCGGGACATCATCGAAGGCGATCAAACTCTCTTTGTCCGCGACGACTGGGTGGAAGCCTCCTGGGCCCTTTACACGCCCCTCTTGACCCGGGCGCACGATGTTTATCCCTATGCGGCGGGCACCTGGGGCCCTGAGCAGGCCGACCGCCTTCTTCATGGGCTTACGCACGGGTGGGTGGCCCAATGACGGACTGGCGCATTCTGCCAGACGCGGACGCCGTTGCCCGCGCCGCCACGCTGGACACCGTTACTGCCGTGCATGCTGCCATTGTTTCTGGCCGTCCCGCGCGCGTCGCTCTTTCCGGAGGGCACACCCCTTCGTTGATGTACCGCCAGTGGTCAGACGAATTTCAGAAGGAGTTTCCCTGGAGCCAGATCGAATTTTACTGGAGCGACGAGCGCTGCGTCCCCCTGGATGATCCCCTCAGCAATTTCCGCATGGTGCGCGAATCTCTTCTGAGCCGTCTTCCGGCCGAGCCGCGCATCTTCCCCATGCCCGCGGGACTGGCAGATCATGAGACTGCCGCCCGCGAATATGAAACCACTCTGCGGGGCATTTTGCCCGCTGGCGGCCCATCGTTTGACGTGCTATTCCTCGGCATCGGCGAGGAAGGGCACACCGCATCGCTTTTTCCGGATTCTCCGGCATTGAAGGAGGTGCAACGCTGGGTGGTGCCCGTTCGCGCGCCCGCCGAACCGCCTCTGCGGCTCACGCTCACGCTGCCTATAATCTCGCGCGCGCGGAATGTGTTTTTTCTGGTCACCGGCGCAGCCAAGCGCGACATCGTTCACGCCATTCGCACCCAACCGGATGCTGCCAGCCGCTATCCTGCCGCCATGGTGCAATCCGCCGGAAATCTCGTCTGGTTCCTGGACGAGGCAGCCGCAGGCTCGTGAACAATTTCCCCGGCGCAGCCTGCGGTCCAAATTCGTTTCATTCCGCAGTTCGCGATTTGCCCGCGGGTTTTGTACAAACGATCCGCCCCCGACACTACACTTTCCCAGATAAGTAATTTGAACGCCTGGCATAGAAACGCCAGGCCAGGGGGCTTGAGGGGCAGTGTGGAACCATGCCGGTGAAGTGGCGATTCGGTTTGTTGGCGGCGGGGCTGGCGATTGTGCTGGGCGGAGAGACCGCGTGTTCGGGCGAGAAAACGCCGGCGGCCACACTGTGCCTGCATCTGCCCAATCTGCTGTGACGGGCGCCGCCAGCAGCGAGACAATCGTTTAGCCGCGGCCCTGGCGCGGTGGTGCTTTGCGCCAGCGAATTGGCGCCGGGAACGGAATTCACTTTGAAAAACAGACTTTCGCCCAATAGGCGGGCTGGCGATATCACCTGCCCTGTAGCAATCGTGAATGGCGCCCATCGCGCCCGCGCGGAATTCGCGCTCCCCACGCGTAATGTTTGGCGGATTTCTCTTTCGCCCGATAGCTGGAAGATCCCCGTGGGCTAATCGCAATACTGAGGAGAAACGGGAGGGGAGGGAATTGTATTAGCGTTTGGCGGCGACAAAAGGGAGATCGTCCAGGTCCAGATTTCCGCCGGAAATAATCACGCCCACGCGCATCCCCTCTGCCCGGCTGCGTCGCAGCAGAAGCGGAGCCACGGCCACCGCCGACGAAGGTTCAATCACCAGCTTCATCCGCTCCCACACCGCGCGCATGGCCTGAAGAATTTCCGCTTCGGTTACCAGCGCAATTTCCACCGCCCGCTCGCGCAGAATCCCAAACGTCAGCGGGCAAAGCGTGGCCCGCAGACCGTCGGCCATAGTATTTCCCTTGCCGGCTGGCTCCAGGTGGCCCGCTTCCATCGAGCGATAAGCGTCGTCGGCGTTTTGCGGTTCCGCGCCAATCACGCGGATCTGCGGGCGCATGTTCTTTGCCGCAATGGCCGTGCCGCTTAGCAAACCGCCGCCGCTCACCGGGGCAACCACCGCGTCAAGGTCCGGGATTTCTTCCAGAAGTTCCACGGCCGCTGTTCCCTGGCCGGCGATGATGCGCTCGTCGTTGTAAGGATGAATCATTGTGGCGCTGGTGCCCGCCATGATTTTGCCGGCCGTGGATTCCCGCGCCTCCAATGTGGGCGCGCAAACCGTCACGTACCCGCCATATTCCTCGACGGCGGCACGTTTTGTCTTTGGCGCATTTTCGGGCATCACGATCCATGCCGGAATGCCGCGCAACCGCGCCGCGCAGGCTACCGCCGCGGCGTGGTTGCCGGAGGAATGCGTCACCACGCCCAGCGCCGCGGCCAGTTCATTCAATTGCAGAATGGCGTTGGTTGCGCCGCGGATCTTAAACGAGCCGGTCTTTTGCAGGTTCTCGCATTTGAAGAACAGCTTTGCGCCGGCCATTTCATCCAGCGCGTGGCAGGTCATCACCGGGGTGCGGTGGATATGTGGCGCAATTCTTTTGTGCGCCGCGAGCAGAGCGTCGAAATCCAGGCCGGGGCTCATCGGTTAATTTTTCCCCGACGGGACAGAAAACTGCGTCTGCGCCGTGGTTACGTTACCGTAATGGTCATAGACGCGCACCACGACGGTATGCTCTCCTGCCGCCAGTCCGCTGATTTCGCGGCGATAATTCTCCGTTGCCGAATCCGTCAGCACCCCAACGGGAAAGAGCAGGTTCCATGCGCCGGAATCCACGCTGTATTCGGCGCGGTCCAGAATCGTCCCGGACGCGTGCGCGATGAATTCCAACACCGTGGTTCCCGGCGTGGCTGTCGCGCGCAGATTATCAACCGCGGGCGGCTTGTTGGCCACTTCGAAGCGGTCACTTTCCCGCTCGCCGGTCAACGTTTCTTCGGGAGGATTCGACGGCGCATCGGTGGCGACGATTTTCAAGTAGTAAGCGCCGTCCGGCATGGACGTGCTGTCCCACGAATAATATTTCTCCGTGAGTTTATCCTTCAGCAGCGTCCAATCTTTATCGCCTTCGCGGCGATAGAACAGCGAATATTGCAGGTCATCATCGTTGTCGTCGTGCGCCGCCCAGAGAACGCTCCGATAGCCGCGATCCCGGAATCCCTGCGGAGGAATTTCAGGATGCATATTGACGCCTTGCATCATTCCCAGGTTCTGTGCGCCCCGTCCATGGGGAAAATCCAGCAGCACGGGTTGCTGGGGTCCTGCGGTCAGTTGCACCGGTATGCTCTGCACCCGCACGCCCGGCTGCTGCAAAACAATGTCGTCAATTTCCGGCGCCACGTTGCGCGGCTGGTACGCCATGCTCACCCATGAAATCGCCGCCCGCCCGGTGCTTCCTTCACCCGGGCCTGCAAAGACCGCCTTCCACTGGATAAATCGCGCGGACGGGCAGGTCACTGCATCACCTTGCTGATCGGTGTACGGACCGGTCCAATCGCTCCAGTCTTTGTCCGGATCGGAAGTATTTCCCGACCGCGCATAGAAACTTACCCTTCCCGCCGCGCTGCTTTCGCCCCACCAGCGGATGCGTCCCCAGCGTGAAAAAATCTTCGCGTCGAAAACTTCCGACGTAAAATTTGCATCGGCGCTGATCTCCGGCCCCAGTGTAAAAATCTTCCCCGGATTTGCGCTCGCCGCATAGATTCGTCCGTCCGGGGCCGCGAGCAAACCCGTGACCTGGGAGGCCGATGCTTTCGCCAGTCGGCTGAAATATTTCCGGCCGTCAATGCGTAGAATTTCTCCGTCGTCGCCAGTGCCAGCGATCACTCCGCCGGATGCCGTGGTAAGCGAATAAATAAAATCGTCCGGCGAATCCCAAATCTGCTCGGGCCAGCCGTCCGGCGTGATGCGAAAGAGTTTGCCGCCGCCTCCCGAAATTGGATAGAACGACGAAATCGAAACAGTGCTGCTGGGCGTCACGTTAATGCTGACTCCGGATTTCTGCTGCCGTCCCTGCGGTGCGGCGGGAGCCGGTGGGGCCGCTGCCGTGGGCGGCGCCGAGGATGTTTCTCCGCTGGCCGCGGCATAAATCGTTCCGTCGGCGTCCACTTGGAGTGCGGTCACCTCGCGCTGCCCGGTTTCATACAGCACAAACGCCTTGCCTGCTTCCGGAATTCCCGCGCTGCCCGCGCGCATCTCCACGCGCACCACCAGCCCCTGCGGATCCGTGCCCACAATCAAATTTCCCCTGGGGTCAAAGGAAATTACGCGGGCGTGATGCTCGCTGGTTTGATAAAAAAGTTTTCCATCCCCCTGGGGCGTCACTACAAATATTTTTCCGTCATCGCCGGTCCCGGCGAATAGATTTCCGCGCGCATCCATGGCCAGCGACCAGATGTACCTGGTCTTCGGATCGAAGAAAACGCTCTTCCGCCCGTCCAGGGTCACGCGATAAATCTTTCCATCGGGTGACGTGGCCACGTACAGGTTGTTCTTCGCGTCCAGCACAATGTCCTGCGCCACCAGTTCGGTGGATTCGAACACCGTTGTGGGCTTCCCCGCGGCGTCAAATCGCACCACCCGCGCATTCGACCCTCCCGCCGCATACAGCCGCCCCTGAGAATCAAGCCGCAGCGACCAGAGGTAGGCGATATTGGGATCAGCAAACTGCGCGAAGCGCGGGGCAGCCATCAGCATGCCGTCGCTGCGGACGGCAACTCCATCCGCTTTGCCCTTTTCAAAATCGGAGTAGCTGGTTTGCCGCCAGAAATGGGTGTGTTCGGCTCGCGCGATGGCGGCCATCATGAACGCGCCTGACGCGGCCACGAGAATCCATGCCAGTGCGCGCCTGCGTATTATCCGGCTCATCGGAGGTGAAAATCTCCTTTCACAGCTCGACTTCATTGAACGGAAATGGACAGCGTCTGTTGGCCATCCACCACCTGATCCACCGGGGTGGACCATTCTCCCACCAGCGTTTCGTCCGTCACGGTTGCGTGATCCAGATTATGCCCTTCCTCCAGCACATGCAGGGCCGAAGGGGGAACATCAGGCAGCCGCTTGTCACCGATCACCAGAGTTGGCGAAGCCCGCAGCAACGAGACGTACAGCCGGTCGTTCTGATGCTGGCTGTTCAGTACCTGAATCAGTTCGTCCAGGCTCGTGAGCGATCCATCGTTTAGAGCCCCGGCGGCGCCACGCATCTGGTCCACCATGGCCGCATCGCTCACCAGAATGCGCAGCGTCCCGCGTTTCGCCAGTGGCGGAATGGTTATGGGAATTTCACGAATGAACGGCTCGCCACGGTACGGGCGGAGCAGCACTTTCACCGCAACGGTCTCACCCGGGCGCGCTTCCGTCCGTTCACTCCATGCGTATTCGATCAAAGCGCTGCGCCGTTCCGGGATGGGGGTAACGCGCAGGTCAATGTTCTTCACTTGCGCTTTTTCGAACGGATTCTCCAGAACCGCCGCAAACGTCGTCTGCACCATGGCCGCCAGCGTAAACCCGTCCGGCACGGGCAGCCCCGTCGGCGCGAACATGCCGCGCAATTGGATGCTGGGATGCCCGGCAATTTGGATTTCTCCATCCAGATGGAGGGTGGTTCCATCGCTGTAGCTGGGGTCGCTCACCAGCGCGTTAAACGTCACTAGGCCTACCAGTACGGGCGTCAGTTTCGGATGCTGGGCCAGCTCGAAATGGTAAGTCTTAGTACCACCCCGCGCGGCAACTTCAAGGCTCAACGGAATTGTCGCCGGCGATGGCCCCAGCGTTCCCATTACCGCCGTGGAGAGGTCTTCCCGCAACGTTCCAATGGGACCTCCGGTGGTCAAAATCTTCGTGGATTCCAACGATGAGTTCAGCGTGGTCACCACGTGCCCGCGCACCATCGGCAGCGAGACACGCCCCGAGCCGAACAGTGGATGCCCGCACAGGAATATGGAGGTCTTCACAATGGCCGTCACCGTGCATCCCGCGCTCAGTGACAAATCTCCGTCCACCATCGCAATGCCCACCATGTCGCCGGGCTGAACCTGGGAATCGGAGGCCTGCGGGGGGGCTGTTCCCCCCGCGGTGGTCGCCGCAAAGCCGAATTGCGCAAGTTGGCTGGAAAATCGCGCGATTGTTTCCGCCGCGATGCCCGACGTCACCAGCGGGACTTCAATGGGCATTAACTGCGCGCCGGGCTCCAGCCCCATCTGCCGGGCCAGGTTGGCGGGCAAAGGCGTCGGTCCCATGCTCACGGCGCTTGCTTCGTCTGGACTTATCGCCGCCTCATTCTGAATTGCAAGCATCTGCTCGATGGGCATGACGCCCGCAATGGCCTGCTTGGCAAAAATTCCCAGTTTCAGTGCAATGGCTCCCGCCAGCTTGCCGTCGAAATAGACCGGACTTCCACTCATCCCCGCCACCACGCCCGATTCTTCGGCGTGCGGCCCTTCCAGCTGCACCAAAATGATGCTCGTGCGCGGGGCAATGGCGTTCGGCAAAACGCCGATTACCGTCAAATCAATCTGTTCAATCTTGTCGCCGGAATAAATGGTATCGGCCACGCCCTTCATTCCCGGCCGCACTTGCGAGAGCGGAAAGATGTCCGGTTCGGCGCCGGGCTTGGCGCCAGTGACCGGTGTGAATAGCGGAAGAATTCCCAGCAGGAGAATTACAACAGCGATTCGGTTTCGCATCTTATCCCATCATAGCTGCCCCGGCCTTTGGATGCCAATTCACGTGCGCCTTAGCCGGGCGCGGGACGGAGCACGGCTCCGCGCAGCGCCCACGCTGGAGCAATGCTAAGATTCACCCGTGTCCAAGAGGATTGCACCGCCATCCCGTCCCATCTCCGGATCGGTTGATCTTCCCGGAGACAAATCCATATCTCACCGGTATGCCATTCTTGCCGCGCTGGCGGATGGACGCAGCGAGATCGCCAATTTCTCCACCGCTGTTGATTGCCAAAGCACGCTGGCTTGTCTTCGCCGCCTCGGCGTGAGCATCGAAGAACGCGCCGGAAGCATGGTCATTCAAGGCCGCGGCCCGCACGGCCTGCGTCGTTCGCTTCGCGCGCTGAATGCAGGCAATTCTGGCACCACCATGCGGCTGGTCGCCGGCGTTCTCGCGGGGCATCCATTCACATCCCGCCTCACGGGTGATCGTTCTCTGCGCCAGCGTCCCATGCGCCGCGTGGCCGAGCCGCTGGAGCAAATGGGAGCGCAGGTTCGCGCACGCGAGGGAGAATTCGCTCCACTGGAAATTCACGGCGGGCCGCTGCGCGCGATTGATTACGCAATGCCCATCTCCAGCGCGCAGGTGAAATCCGCCGTTCTTCTGGCGGGGCTGTTCGCGGACGGCACGACCACAGTCCACGAAACCGCTACCACGCGCGACCACACCGAAATCGCGCTCCGCGAATTCGGCGCCGAAATCCGGATGATTCCGCGCGCCACAGGCATTCGCGGCGGCTCCACATTGCAGGCACAATCGCCGCACGTTCCCGGAGATTTCTCCTCGGCCGCTTTTTTCATCGGAGCGGCTCTGCTGGTTCCCGGTTCCGAATTGCTGATCACCAACGTGGGCTTGAACCCCACGCGCACCGCTTTCCTGGACGTCCTCGCCAGCATGGGCGCGGCGCCGCGATTGGCGTCCGTGGAAATGAGGTCCGGCGAGTTGGTGGGATCGCTGTTGATTCGACATGCGCCACTCTCGGGCGGGATTATCAGCGGCAACCAGATTCCAGGACTCATTGACGAATTGCCCGTGCTGGCCGCGCTGGGTCCGTTCACGGAGCAGGGAATTGAAATTCGCGGAGCCGTGGAGCTTCGCGCCAAGGAAAGCGACCGTATCGCCACGCTCGCGGCCGGTTTACGCTCTCTTGGCGCGCGCGTTGCAGAATTTCCGGACGGCCTGCGCGTGGAGGGCCGCTCCGCGGGAGCCTTGCACGGGGGCGTCATTAAACCCGCCGGTGACCACCGCATCGCCATGGCACTGAGCGTTGCGGCGCTTGCCGCCGATGGCGTTTCCATCCTCCGCCAGGCTCGCTGCGTGGACGTCTCCTTCCCCGAATTCTTCCAGTTGCTGGAAAGGCTCACATCCTCATGATAGTTTTGAACACACGCGTGAATTATTTCTGGAGTTCTTCAGCGCGCGAGCGGTACACTGCGCGCGCACGTCGGTCCGAGCCCCTCCCAGGCCCTGCTCGGAATGAGCAACCAGTCGCCGCGAATTTTGCGGAGGTGATTTGAATCGTCCCGGGGTAGTTGTTCTGGCATTGTGCGAGGTTTTGTTTCTGGCCGTGGGGGGGCTATCAGCCACTGCGCCTGTTCAGCAGGCTGTCCCGGCTATTCTCCCGCCGCGAGCGCCCGCGCTTACCGGTTCCAGCTTGAGCAGGCTGCCGCCTTTCGATTCTCCCGGCCAGTTTTTTGAGCCACCATCTTTTGTTACCGGCAACATGCCCGAGGATGTGGCCGCCGCCGATTTCAACGGCGACGGACGGCCGGATTTGGTCACCGTAAATTATCAGGACAGCACGGTCAGCATCCTGCTCGGCAATGGCGACAGCACATTTCAGACCCACGTGGATTACGCCACGGGCATGAATCCAACTTCTGTTGCCGTCGCCGACCTCAATAATGACCATGTTCCCGATCTGGTGGTCACCGATTACGCCACCAATCAAATCAGCATTTTGCTGGGAAATGGTGACGGCACTTTTCAGCCGCACATGGAATATGCCACTGAGACCGGGCCCATTTCCGTAACCGCGGCTGATTTCAATCACGACGGCAATCAAGATCTGGCCGTGGCCGCTTACAATGACAACCGGGTCAGCGTGTTGCTGGGCAACGGCGACGGTACTTTTCAGAGGCATTCGGACTATGTTACCGGCGACGAATCCTACGCCGTGGCCGCCGGCGATTTCAACGGCGACGGAAATCCGGACCTCGCCGTAGCCAACATCGGCGAAAGCGACGTCAGCATCCTTATAGGCAATGGCGACGGCACATTCCTGCCGCGCGTGAACTACGCCACATCCTATGGTCCCAGCTCCGTTGCCATCGGAGATTTCAATCATGATGGCCACCCAGATCTGGCCATCACCGGCTGTGGCCCCTGCCGTTACCCGGGCGAGGCCAGCGCCGTCGGCATTCTCCTCGGCAAGGGCGACGGCACGTTTCAGAAACAGGTGACCTACGCCGCGGGCTACGCGCCCGCCGCCGTTTCCATCAGTGATTTCAATGGCGATGGGATTCTGGATCTCGCGGTGACCAACGAATTCGGAAATAACGTCAGCATTTATCTTGGCAACGGCGACGGCACTTTCCAGTGGAATGCCAATAATTTTTACGGCGCGGGCGTTTATCCCGGCGCGCTGGCAGTGGCTGACTTCAATGGAGATGGTTTCGCGGACGTGGTCACCGCAAACACCGGTTACGCGCCCAGCGCTGTGGGCGACACGGTTTCCATCCTGAATGGCAATGGCGACGGCACTTTGGCCTCGCGACTGGATTACGGTGTCGGCGTCCAGCCCGAATCCGTGGCTGTGGGGGATTTCAACGGGGATGGTAATTCCGATCTCGCGGTCGTCAATCTCTGTGGCGCGGCAAGCTGCTCCGGCGACCAGGCCGGCACTGTTTCGATTCTCCTGAACAATGGATCCGGAGGATTTCTGCCGCAGAGGCAATACACCGTCGGCTATCAAGCCCTGGATATTGCCGTGGGCGATTTCAACAAGGATGGCAACCTGGATTTGGCCGTGACCGCGCGTTGCGGCACGGATCCCACCTGCCGAAGCACGCACGGAGGCATTTCCATTCTTCTCGGCAATGGCGATGGCACGTTCCAGCCGGTCACCAACATCGCTATTGGCGCGCACCCCAATGCAATTGTTTCGGGGGATTTCAACAGCGATGGCAACCTGGATCTGGCCATCACCGCTTCCGGTGCCGGCACGACCTATCTTGGCGTGCTTCTCGGAAACGGCACAGGCGGGTTCAGTCTGCCTGTCAATACCTCCGTTCACGGTGGACCCTCGATTGTGGCCGCGGATTTCAATGGCGATGGAAAACTTGACGTGGCCATTCCCAACCAAAGCGCCAATCAAGTCGGCGTATTTCTAGGGAATGGCAACGGAACTTTTCACACCGTGGTCAACTATGCCACGGGCACGGCTCCTGTGGGCGTGGGGGTCGCGGATTTCAACGGGGATGGCAAGAAGGACCTCTCCGTGGTTAACATGTGTGGGAGTTCTCCAAATTGTAATACGCCGGTCGCCGGAAGCGTCTCGATTCTTCTCGGCAATGGTGACGGCACTTTTCAGCCGCGCGTGGATACGCCCACTGGCCTGACCGCCGTATCCATGGCCGTCGCCGATTTCAACGGGGATGGCATCCCTGATGTGGTCACCGGAAATCAGGCCGGCCCGCCATTGAATTTGCTGCTCGGCAATGGCGACGGCACTCTCCAGGCCCCACAGGGAATTGTTGCAGGCGGCTATACGTTCATCGCGGTTGGAATTCTCAACGCCAATACCCCCGGATCCGTCGATCTGATAACCACCAATGGGCCCTATGGCGGCGACATCAGCGTCCTTCTAAATAATGCCGATGACACGCGCGCCACGGAGGTCAGCCTAATCAGCTCACCCGACCCTTCCACCATCGGCCAGGCGGTTACTTTCACCTCGACCGTCACACCGGTCATCGTAGGCCAGCCCACGCCAACCGGAACCGTCACCTTTGCCAGCGGACCTAAAATGATAAGCGAGGAACTGGTGGACGGCGTGGCCACGGTTACCGTAACGATTAACAAGATGGGGAAGTTTACGGTAACGGCGAGCTATTCCGGGGACAACAACTATGATCCCAACGTTTCGCAGCCCATCGTTCAGACGGTCAATCGCTGATTTCGTTCCGCGCGTCGTGGATTATGGTTCTTTGTGCAGGGAAACGGTTCCGTAGGAAGTTTCGATGTGAATTTGTGGGCCACTGGCGCCGCCGTAGCTTCCGGTCAGGCGCGATTCCTCATCCCCCTTTACCAGCCTTAGAGATGGGCCTTCAAAGTCGCTGTCCACATCGCCGGAATGCGAAGTGGCGTTGATCTCAAACGATGATTTTCCCGTCAGCGTCAGGCTGATGTCGCCTGAATCGTTCGTGAGCGTGATGGCATCCCGCGGCGGCTGCGAAAACCGAACTTCGATATCACCGTGACGCGCATTCAAATCAATCTGGCCGCCGATATTTTCCAGCGTCACGTCCTTATCCCGCGTGGTCAGTTTCACCGGGCCGGTGGTATCGGCAATCTCCAGGCTTCCCGAGTCTGTTTCCAGGTGCCCGGTCAGATGCACGATGCTGAGATCCGTGCGCGAGGAATTGAACAGCACCGTGTTCGCCACGTTGCGCACGCGAATGGGTCCCATAAACTCTCCCTGAATCGTGGCTCCCCCGGTTACATCCGTGATTTCCACTTCTCCGCCGTTGCCGTCCAGCTTGACGTCGCCTTTGGTATTGGTTATGTGGGTATCCCCATGATGGCTGGTCACGGCGACATTTCCGGTGATGTCATGCAGGTCCGTGTCCCCGTTCGAATTGTTCACGGAGACGTTGCCGTTCAGGTCAGAGACGCTCACGTCGCCTAATCCGGTCTGCGCAGTTAACGTGACATTCGCCGGCAATTCCACATCCAGGTCCACGCGCGCCTCGGCGACGCGCATGGAGCCAATACTGGGGCGCAGTTGGTAAACGCCGCCGTCCTTGGAAACGGCCACGTTGATCTGTTGGACTTTTCTTTGCGCTTCGCGCTCGTCCCAACCGTAGGCCAGCCGTTTAGCGACTACCCGCAGGCTGTCGCCCGTCCCCGCATGCACGGTCACATCGCCCGAAGGCGTGATGATTTCCACCTGGCTGCCGGGAGGGATCGTCTGCGGGTCCAGTTGCTCCGACGACACGGCGCTTTCGCGCATCCAGTTTGTGCCCATGCCAAATTCCGCGCCATGATGGCGCAGTTCATCCCATCCGACAAATCCCGCAGCCACCACCAGCAGCGCAATCAGCAGGAGCACCTCTCCAGCGCCAATCCCGCCCCCGCGCCCCTCGCCGCCTTTTCGCGCGGCATTGCGCTCCAGCAGAAGCGTGATTCCCCAGAAAATCAGAAGCAGAGGCCAGTAGCGCACCAGGAGGTGCCCGATGGCCAGCCCCGGATAGAGACGCCACGCCAGGAACATCGCGCCAAAGAAAATCAGCAGGACGCCGGTGAAAAACGATCCGTGTTCGCGTTTGTAGGGGCTCATCTTGGCTTCAATTTCCCGCGTGCCCTTCCGTGGGCAACATGGCCTGGACTACCTTCCACAGTCCCCACACAATCAGCAGCACCGGCCACAAATCTCCGAATCCATAGGGCGTGTAGTACTGCGCCAGGAACAGCGCTCCAATTGTGATCAACATGATCGGACCCAGCAGGGATGCAAACCGGCATCGTGCGCACTGGCAGTTTCGTGAGTTTCCCACGGTTCCTCCTAACTCCGGCAGGTCAGCTTCCTGAAAAGCAGACCCACGCCGACCACAATCAAGATCAGAGGCCAGCCCCTCGAAATCCAGTCTTCACGCAGCAGGCCGAAATTTCCCAGCAGGAAGAGCACGCCCAGCCCGATGAGGATAATGGCTCCAATGGGATTGAAGTGCCGATCTTGGGCTGAAACCCAACCCTCATTGCCTGGCGGAACGCTTGCACCCGCGGTTCCGGCGATTCCTGGCTCGACTGGCAGCCCTGCCTGGGCGCGTTGCACCGCCGCAGCTTCGACTGCCTTGGCCTTCGCTGTCCGGTAGGCTTCGATGGGCATGTAGAAATAAAAGACGCCTAGTCCCACGCCAAGAATAGGATAAAGCGCCGTGGGCAAGTCCTGCGTCAGCGCCGCGATGATGCCGCCGAAAATTAAAATGTGCACCAGTGCCTTCATGTACTCGCCGTTGTAAACCGCTCCCAGACCCGGGATAAACCCCAAGGCTCCCGCCAGCGCGGCGTGTGATTCCACGCCGCCACCCGCGGAGGCGCTGATGCGACGCGCCAGGCAATCTTCGCAGTAAAGCGCGCCTTTGATTTCCCGCGAGCATTGTCCGCAGAGCGCTTTGCCGCAGTTGCGGCAGTATCCGGTGGCCGGGGTGTCCGTATGTACCGCGCAGTTCATCTCAATTCCCTCCCATCATGGGCATGAAGGCTACAGCGAAGCAGTACCGCTCGGGATTGGCACTGTGGCCCGGTTTGCCGTCCTGTGATTTCTGTTGTGGCGCGGACGAATGCGGCGATTCCACCGGCGGCTCCGGTTCAGCTTCGGGCGGTGGTTCCGGGCGCAGCCGTGATTGAATCTCATACACCACGCGCAAGTCGTTCACGTACTTCACGCCGCGCGAATACACCAGGTGCGCCTGCCGGTTGGCGTTAAAGAAAACTTCTCCCGGCTCAAAGGCCGTCTTTTTCCATCTCACCGGGACAACGAATTGCAGCACCACCGCCAACGAACAAAGCGCCGCAGCCGCGCCCAGTGCGAACTGCGGTTGCAGGAGAGGCTTCAGCCAGTTCCGCCACCCGCCGCCCGCCGCTTTCATGCCTCGCGGGCCCAGTGTGGCTTTGATGATCCGCGCTTCCAGATAGGGCGGTGCTTCCACCGCTTCCAGTTCATGCACCCGCGCCAGCATGCCGCGCACCCGCGCCACCAGCGGTCCGCAATGCGCGCAACTGGCCGCGTGCGCTTCCAATTCCCGCGCTTCGGCGGGAGGCAGCGCGCCGTCCAGGAAATCGCTCAGCCGTTCTTCAACTTGTGTGCATGTCCATGCCATGTTCGTCACTCAGGCCGCAATCCCATTTCTCCCAGGATGCGCGCCAATTCGATGCGGCCCCGGTTGATCCGGGACTTCACGGTTCCTTCGGCTACTTCCATAATTTGTTGTATCTCTGCGTACTCCAGTTCCTGCAGGTCTCGCAGGATTACCGCCTCCCGCAAATCGGGTGAAAGTCCCATCAGCGCCCTCTGCACCTGCACGCTCAGTTCCTTCGCTTCCAAGACGCGGTCCGGAGTCCGTCCGGTTGACGGCTTGGCCTCCACATACGGCAGCGTGTCTTCCAGCGAATCGGTGAGCCGGTCGCGCCGCGTCCGCCGGTAGTGGTCCACCAGCAGATTGCGCGTCACCCGCGTCAGCCAGGTGGCAAATGCCCCCTGCACCGAGCGGTAGCTTCCCAGCGTGCGGTAGATACGCATGAACACTTCCTGCGACAAATCCTCGGCGTCCGAGGTGCGCCCGGTAAACCGGTAGCACAATCCGAACACCCTGCGCGTATGCCGCCGCACGAGCTCCTCCCACGCTGGCCCATCGCCCTGAAGGCATAACTCCACCAGTTGAGCGTCGGGCTCCAATCTCTTCCTGCCTCACGTTCCCCGTCAGATTCTGCTTCAACTTCTAGCCTCAGTTACAGTAACGCATTTCCCGGCCAGAATGTTCCTTCGTCCCAGAACCGCGCACTGGGCCGCGCGGCCTCTTCCGCCCGCATCCTAACCCTTGCGGACCCTCGCCGCAACCTTCCCGTCTTCCACCAAGCCTGCCTGCGGCGCGGCCACACAGAGAGACTAAGGCCCTGTTTTCGCCAGGCCGCTTGACACTCCCACGAGGGGCTGTTACGGTTCGCGGCGGTGCCACGCGGACTAAGAAAAACTCTCCTCGCCGTCCTTGCGGCAGGGCTCTTGGCCCTGGTCTTTTACAAGCTCCGCGGGAGCATCCATCTGGAGGGCTTCCGCTGGTCACTGCTGCTCACCCTCCCGGAACGCGCCAACCTGTGGCTCCTGCTGCTTTCCGTGGTCACCATTTATGTCTGTTACGCCATCCGCGCGCTGCGCTGGACATTTTTCGCGCGCGCCATTGGCCGCGGCAGCTTCCGCAATATTTACGAGTCCACCCTGATGGGTTTCACCTGCGTGTTTATTCTGGGGCGCGTGGCCGAGCCCATTCGTCCCTTGCTCATCGCGCGCAAGGACCAAGTTCCCGTGGCCAGCGTCTTTGGAATCTACGTCCTGGAGCGCGTTCTCGATCTTTCCGCTACGGCAGTCGCCGCGGGGATCGCGCTGGAAATGGTCGGCAAAGGCGTGGAGTTGCGCCCCGACGCAGGCCCTTTGCTGGCGATCGCCCGCCGCAGCGGCGATACGCTCCTGGTGGGTGCCGCCGTGGCCATCATCTTTCTGGTCTATTTGCGCCTTCATGGAGCGGGCGCGATGGGCGCGCGTCTCGCCGCAGCGAGCCAACGCGGCCCGCGCATGGCCCGAGTGGCGTCGCTACTGCAAACTTTTACCGACGGTTTGCAGGCCATCCGCAACTTCAGCGATCTCTCGGTGGCCATCGGTCTCACCGCGCTGCATTGGTTCTTCAACAGTCTTGTCTATTTATGGGTGATTCACAGTCTTGGCGGAAAGCTCGGCGGGTTCGACCTGGACGACGCGCTGATGGTGATGGTCTTTACACTGGTGGGATCCACGTTGCAGCTTCCCGGCGTGGGCGGCGGTTCGCAGCTGGCGACATTCCTTGTCCTCACCGTGATTTATGGAGTAGAAAAGGAACCGGCAGCCGTGGCGGCCATTGTCATCTGGCTGATTACGTTTACCATGGTGAGTCTCGCCGGACTGCCGCTGCTCCTGCGCGAAGGCTGGTCATTCGGCGAACTGCGCCGCATGGCCCGCGATGAACGCGCCGCGGAAGCCGCGGGAAGCCACGCCGCCGCGGAATGGATGGCGGATAAAAAGGAGAAACCGTGAGGTGTCCCTTCTGTGGTCACCTGGATGACAAGGTTGTGGACTCCCGCGAGGGGCAGGCGGGTGAACTAATTCGCCGCCGCCGGCGCTGCCTGAAATGCGCGCGCAGGTTCACGACTTACGAGCGTATTGATGAAATTCCCTACATGGTGATCAAGAAGGACGGCCGCCGCGAGAAATTCGAGCGCCACAAAGTTTTGCAGGGTCTGCTGCACGCCTGCGAAAAGCGTCCTGTGCCCACTCCGAAACTGGAAGCCCTGGTGGACGAGGTGGAGCACTTCGTGAGCGAATCCCATAATCGCGAACGCAACACCAAGGAAATTGGCGAGCTGCTTATGACCCGCCTGAAAAAACTGGACAAAGTCGCTTACGTGCGTTTTGCTTCCGTCTATCTGGATTTCAAGGACGTGAAAGAATTCATGGCCGAGCTGAAAGGGCTGCTGAAAGATCGCACCCACCGCTGACGCGGCGTTACTCGGCAGGGAAGAGTCAGGCCTGCCACACACCGGCGAAGAACCTGCGGATGGTGCGAAAGCCGAGGGATTCGTAAAGGCGCACGGCGGAAATGTTGGACGAGGTCACTGTCAGCGTCAGCTCCCGGTAACCTTCCTCCTGCAAAGCCTGGATGGACGCTTGCATCAGCCGCCGCCCCAGCCCGTTGTGCTGATATCCCGGCAAGACGCAGATTTGGGTTATGTGCGCCACATGCGGCGCCACGCGTGATGCCAGCACCATCCCCGCGGGTTGTGATTCGGATCTTGGCCGGAGAATAAATGATGCTTCGCGGAGAAAATGTCCGCTGGCTGGCGTTTGCATCAGATTGCGAATGAATCGGTCCGCCCCCGCCTCGCTGCGATATTGGTCGTTGATTTCACCGTCCACGTGTGTGGCGTAGGCCAGTTGAATCAGCCGCGCGCCACCCGCTGTATACCGGGTGTGAAATGGTTCCAGCAAAAGGCCGCTGATTTGCGGTGCAGCTGGCCGTGGAATGTCTCCCAGCTTCAGCCGCATGAATTGCCTTTCGCTCAGATGGAAATGCTGTGCGGTAAGAAAATCCTGTATTTGCGGATCCGGCGGCAGGATGTGCGTTTCGATGCGGGACACGCTGGGGTTGGCCGTAAGCGCGGCCAGGACTTGGGCGAGCAACTGCAGGCCCAGGCCTGCGCCAGAAAATCGCGGCGCGATGAAGCAGTCCCCGATCAGCCCCTTGCGATCCTCAAGAACGTAAAAGCAGTACGCTGCCGCGAGGCCGTTCTCCATTGCCGCGAACCCCTCCAGCGAGCGGGCTTCAAGGAACCGGCGGATCATGTCCAGCGCGGGCCGGTAATCCCAAAGAAACTGTTCGCTCCAGAAGACTGCTTGTTCCTGGAAAAGTGGTTCGAGGGTCCGCGGACGGACCGTTCGCAGATTGACGATCTCCATGCAATTCAATTATAGCCGCAGGGCGCCCGGCGGGCGGAATCGGCGCGGAGGTTGAGCCACTCTGTGGTTCACTAGCGCGGAATACGGACGAGGATCGCGCGTTCTGAGCGCCCGGATATCACCGCCAATCCGGGGAATTCCCGGAGCAGGGCGGGCATCTGCCTTCTGTCAACGAAGACAAATTGCGGCGTGTTTGCCGTGTGCGCCACCGGGAATTGCAGATCCGGCAGCTCCTCATGGAGATACCAACTCAGGCCATATTGCCAGTCGCGCGCCAGCCGGAAGCCGGCGATCTCGCTGGTTGAAATGTTGAGGGCTTGTGCATCGCTTGCCGCTTCGCGGGCGGACAAAAATGGGTCGAGCGCAGGCAGCAGGCTCACGCTCACGATCTGGACAAGTATCACAACGATTGCGGAGCTAAGGATGAGCGCAGGCAGAAGCCTGCCCGCCATTCCGACAGCAATCACCGCCAGTCCGGCAAGGGCGGCGGCAATCACAAGAAGGATCACTTCGTGATGCACGATGCCGAATGCCCCTGGCGGAATTTTCTTCCACCAGACCGGCGCCGAAGCCGCCAGGACCAGCCAGGTGGCTCCAATCGCGGCGAAAATCGCGCGGGTTCGCCGGGGTTTCATCTCCGCAGTCTGCAACGTTCGGGCGAGGAGGATCCCCAGCGGAGGAACCGCGGGAAGGATGTAGCCGGGGAGTTTTGATTGCGAGAAGCTGAAGAAGAAGAACGGGAAAATCACCCAACAGCCCAAAAAGAAGCCGGGAGAATTCCGCCAATCGTTGCTGCGCACGACTCGCCAGCCATCCGCCGCCAGCCATCCGAGGACGCCGGTCCAGGGGAAAATCCCCAACAGCAAAATCGGCAGGAAAAACCAAAACGGCTCACGGTGGAGAAACATGGGAGTCAGATATCGTTCGAAGTTATGTTCAAGAAGGAAGACGCGCAGAAAGTCCGGGTTGCGCTGGGCGCAAAGAAAATACCAGGGCAGCGTTACAGCGCAAAACGTTATTACGGCAGTGGGCCGCATGAGACGAAACGCTGCGCGCCAGTGCCCCGATAATGCAGCCCATAGCCCCACGCTTCCGCCTGCCAGAATCAGGGCGGCGGGCCCTTTGGCAAGGGTGGCAAGTCCGAGCGCCGCGCCAAATACAAAGAGGGATGCAACAGGATTTGTTCGTGGAGGCGACACAACTGCGCGGTGTGTTTCCGGCGATTTAGGCTCGAGACAAATGGTGGAAGCAGCGGCCAGAGCAATTGCCAGGGTCGCGCTAAAGAGCATGTCCGGCGTGGCGGAGCGCGCGAATCCAATGAAGGCCACGCTGGTCGGCAATACCAAAAGCACGCAGAGAGCAACCCGGAGCCCGTAGAGGCGCGCCGCAGCCCATGCCATCGCTAAGGTCGAACCCAGCGCGGCAAAGGCCGACGGCAGGCGTGCCGGAAACTCACTGCCGTGAAACAGGCGAAAACAGATTCCCGCGAACCAATAGTAGAGGATGGGTTTTTCAAACCATGGCCGGTTAAAGAGTCGCGGCGTGATCCAATCGCCCGTGGCGGCCATGGCGCGAGCGATGAAGGCGTAGCGCGGCTCGTCCGGGCCAACCAGGCCGAGCGCCCCCGGCTGGGAAAAGAGGCAAAACCACAGGAAAAGTGCGACGAACAGAACGAAAGGAATCCTGGATTTCCCATTCGGGCCGAACATGTCAACGCGAGTTTAGCAGAACAAGCGTGGCAATGGCCGTGGCTTAGCGACCCAGGGATGAGCGCCGGCCGGCGAGTTTGAATTATATGGAAAACCACTCGCGACCGCGGTGGGTGGTGGCTTGCGCCCAGCGGGTGATGGATAATGGCGCGCTATGGTGGATTGGCTGCAATTCGCGTTTGTCTGGTGCCTGCTGAAATTCCTTGGCGCGCTGCCGCTGCCGGTGTCGCGTTTCGTGGCATGGCGTCTGGCTGCAATTTTGATTTGGTTCCTGCCGTCGCTGCGGCGGACGGCGCTCTTCAACTTGCATCTGGCCTTTCCGGACCGGACAGACGCCAGAAGAAAACGGATACTGCGGCGCCTGGTGAAGCGTCTCGGCTGGATGGCCGCGGAATTCGCCCACATCCCGCATTTCACGCGGGAGAGGATGGAACAACTCGTGGTGCTGGATGGCTTTGAAAACTATGCCGCGGCGGAGCAACGCGGCAAGGGAGTGATTTTCTTTACCGGCCACACCGGCGCCTGGGAAATTATGCCCGTGGCATTTTCCCTGCTGCACCATCCGGTTTATTTTTTGGCGCGGGCGATCGCCAATCGCCGAGTGGACGCCCTCATAGAATCCTACCGTTGCAGGACTGGCAACCGCCCCATCGAGAAAAATCAATCGGCGAGAGCCATATTACGCGTCCTGGCGGATGGCGGCAGCCTGGGCATTCTGGCGGATCACAACACCATGCCCGAAGAGGCCGTCTTTGTCGATTTTTTCGGCGTTCCCGCCGCGACCACCTCCGGAGTAGCCCGTTTGGCTTTGCGCACCGATTGCGCGGTGGTCCCCTCGTATATGTATTGGGACGACAATCTGCGGAAACATCGCCTGCGCTTCCAGCCTGCCGTGAAACTCATCCGGACCGCGAACGAAGAAACGGACGTCCGGGAAAATACCGCGCTATTTACAAAGGAGATTGAGGAGTTTGTTCGCGCGCATCCGGACCAATGGTTGTGGATGCACAAACGATGGAAGAATCGTCCGCCGGGAGACCCGGCGCTGTATCCGCCTTAGCGAAAGGGAATCGCCAGAAGTATGCGGTGAAAGCCGGCCCAGCGTCGCCGCCGGTTCGCCGCTTGATTCAGGCAAGATTCGACATGAGACCAGGCGGGCGCAATCAGGCATTTCTTTCTTGTTGACCCTATTGCACAGCCCGGCGATAATTTGGCGTACACCCCCGTCGTCTTGGAGGGGAACCCATTTGGGGCCAGGGCGCATCTGAACCTTCTGAATGATTCAATGGGAAGCGTTTGAGGCTTCCGGCTGGTGTGCAAAAATATTCCAGCAATCACTGCATGTAAGTGCAACAAGCGGAAAAGCACCAGGGCCTTGGTGGGGCAATCGCGCACAAGTTTGGCCGCATGTATTCAAGTGACGTGCGTGAGGACTGAATTTCAGGGAATTGCGGCGAAAGCTGGCCTTTCGCAACGAGACATATGAGTGACACGCTAACAGCCGCCCGAACACGATCGAGTGCAGAGCCGCCGCCGCAGGCCATGTTTGACATGTCCCAGAATGGACCGAATAGCGTCCAGATGGCAATCGAGCGCAGCGTGGAATGGTTTCTTCACTCACAATCCCCAGATGGCTATTGGATGGGCGAGCTGGAAGCGGATACCACGCTGGAGTCAGACTATATAGTCTACGAATATGTGATTGGCCGTTTCCCCCGCCGGAAGATTGAGAAGCTGGCCAATCATATCCGCCAACGGCAGACTCCCGACGGTGGCTGGAATATCTATGTGGACGGCCCGTCGGAAATTAACGCCACGGTGAAGGCATATTTTAGCCTAAAACTGGCGGGGGATTCTCCAGATGCGCCGCATATGAAACTGGCGCGCGCGCGCGTTCTGGCCCTCGGTGGTTTGGAAGCCGCGAACTCCTACACCAGATTCTACCTGGCGATGGTTGGCGCGCTGGGATGGGATTGGGCCCCCGCCATCCCCCCGGAGTTGATGCTGCTTCCGAGATGGTTCTATGTGAACCTGCTGGAAATGTCCTCCTGGACGCGTGGAATCGTGGTCCCGCTGACGATCATTTTTGCTTTGAAGCCGGATTGGAAAGTTCCCACGCGCGCCCACATATATGAACTGGTTGGCGATCCCCATAGCAAACCGTTGCAGTTCCGGTGGGACGCGAAAGTGGTTTCGCTGCGAAACTGTTTCCTGCTGCTCGATAAAGCCATAAAGCTGCACGAGCAACTACCATGGAAGCCGCTTAGAAAGCGAGCCCTGGCGATCGCGGAACGGTGGATGCGCGTGCATCTGGAGCGCAGCGAAGGCTTGGCAGCCATATATCCCGGCATGATGAACTCGATTTATGCCCTGCTTGCCCTTGGCAATTCGGTGGAAGATCCTCTGACGGCGCGTCAGATTCACTATTTCGACAAGTATGAGATCGAAGATGAGGAGACACTGCGGGTGCAACCCTGCATTTCGCCCGTCTGGGATACGGCGATAGCGCTCTTTTCGTTGGAGGAAGCGGGTTTGCACGCGGACCACTCCGCCCTGGTAAAATCCGCGCAATGGCTTCTGGATATGCAGATTTTGGGGCCGGGCGACTGGCAATACAAGAACCCGGGCGTGGCGCCCGGCGGCTGGGCTTTCGAGTTCCGGAACGATTTCTTTCCCGATGTGGATGACACCGCGTTCGTCCTGATGGCGCTGGCGCGGATACGGCATCCGGATGCCACGCGCATGAACGAAGCCCTGCGGCTGGGGTTGCGCTGGATGGTCAGCATGCAGAATCGGGATGGTGGCTGGGGCGCGTTCGACAAGAACAATGACCGCCGCCTGCTTACTTATATCCCCTTCGCCGACCACAACGCCATGCTCGATCCTTCCACGGCGGATGTGACCGCGCGCGTGGTGGAGTGTCTCGGCAGGTTTGGATGGCCAGGTTCGGATGAGGTTGTGCGGCGTGGCACGGAGTTTATCGCCAGGAACCAGGACGCCGAAGGACCGTGGTTCGGCCGTTGGGGGGTAAATTACATCTATGGATCAAGCGGTGTTTTGCGGGCGCTTGAGACCATTGGCCTGGCAAGGCAGCAGCCTTATTCGCGCGCCGGAAAATGGCTGAAGAGCATCCAGAATGATGATGGGGGATTTGGCGAGACCAGCGCCTCGTATGATGACCCATCGCTCAAGGGGCGCGGTCCGAGTACGGCTTCACAGACCGCCTGGGCCATTATCGGGCTGCTGGCGATTTATGGACCGGAAGATTCCAGCGTGCGGCGGGCCGTCCAGTATTTGCTTGAAAATCAGAATTCGGACGGATCCTGGGACGAGGCAGAATTTACGGGCACTGGCTTTCCCCGCGTCTTCTATTTGAAATATCATTTGTATAGAAATTCGTTCCCGTTGTATGCATTGGCCCGGTATCGGAACATGGGGGCTGGGCGGGAAGTGAACAAAGCATTGCGGCTTTCGCCGGAAATGCCGCGGACGAAAACCAATTGAATCGGGGGAAAAGATGAGATTTCCGCTTAGCCTCACCGCCAATCTGACGGGTTATCTGGCTTCGAAGAAACTGCGGGGAGATGAAAAGTTTCCTCTCGTGATGATGCTCGAACCGCTGCACGCCTGCAATTTGACGTGTACCGGCTGCGGCCGCATCCGCGAGTATAAGACCACCATCGACGAAATGCTGACGGTGGAGCAGTGTCTGGCCGCGCTGGATGATTGCGGCGCGCCAATCGTTTCCATTTGCGGCGGGGAGCCGATGATTTACCCGGAGATCGGGCGGCTCACCAGGGAAATTCTGGCGCGCAAGAAGAACATCTACCTGTGCACCAACGGGATGTTCATCCGCAAGAGGCTGAACGAATTCAAGCCAACTTCGCGGTTTTTCTTCAACGTTCACCTGGACGGCCTGGAAAAGACCCACGACTTGTGCGTGGAGCGCGACGGCGTGTTCCGCGAAGCCATTGACGGCATCAGGGCGGCCAAGGCCGCGGGTTTTCTGGTCTGCTCCAACACCACGATTTACAAGGAAACAGACCTCGAGGAAATTGCCGAGCTGTTCGCCTACCTGTGCGAACTGGGCGTGGACGGTTACATGTTGTCACCCGCATATTCCTATGCGGCGGTGCAGACCAAGGACATTTTTATGTCCCGGGAAGAGACACGGGAAAAATTTCGCGGCGCCAGCCAGCTGCTGGAGAAATACAACGTGATTACTTCTCCGATTTATATGGAATACCTCCGCGGCGAGCGTGAACTGATGTGTACCGCATGGGGCAATCCGACGTATAACCCACGCGGCTGGAAGGGCCCATGCTATTTGATGACCGACAATCACCACGCCAGTTTCAAGGAGTTCATTGACAAGACGCCCTGGGAGAATTATGGCCGCGGCCGCGATCCTCGTTGCCAGGACTGCATGGTGCAGTCGGGTTATGAGCCTTCGGCCGTCCTCGGCGGAAATAGGAAATTGGGCGACACCTGGAAAATGCTTCGCTGGCAGGTTTCCGGAAAGATGGGCGGCGCCAAGGGACGAGCATCCAACGGTGGCAGCCGTTCCGCTGTGGTGAATTCGCGGCCCGCGCAGCAACCGCCAGCCATGCCTCCTCCGCAACCCCCGCGGGATGAAGTGTTCCGCATTCTATGAACACGCTGGTTACCGGCGCGACCGGTTTCGTTGGCTGTCATGTGGCGCGCCAACTCGCCGCGGCGGGTGAAAACGTGCGTGTGCTGGCGCGGAAAGGGAGTTCCATGGCCCTGCTCGATGGTCTGGGCGTGGAAATCCACGAGGGCGATCTTCGCGATGCCAGTTCCCTCCGTTCCGCCATGAACGGAGTTCGCCGGGTATTTCATGTTGCCGCCGATTACCGCCTGTGGGCCCGCGATCCTCGGGAGATCTACGAAAGCAACGTGACCGGAACGCGCAACCTTTTGGAATCGGCTCGTGCCGCGGGAATAGAAAAATTTGTCTATACCAGCACAGTGGCCACAATCGTCGCTCCCCAGGACGGCAATTTACCGAATGAGGAATCCCGAACCGGGCTTGGGGACATGATTGGCCATTACAAGCGTTCCAAGCACTTGGCCGAAACAGAGGCGGTCCGGGCGGCGAAGGACGGGCTGCCGGTCGTCATCGTCAATCCAACCACGCCCGTGGGACCGGGTGATGCCAAGCCCACGCCAACAGGGCGCATTATTGTGGATTTTCTTAACGGACGGATGCCGGCATATGTTGACACCGGCCTGAATTTCGCTCCCGTGGAGGACGTTGCACGTGGGCATCTGTTGGCTGCTGAGAAGGGAAAAATCGGCGAACGCTACATCCTCGGCGGGCGCAACATGACGCTCAAGGAAATTCTGGCGGTCCTGGCGGGAATCTGCGGACGGCCCGCGCCTCGCATTCACCTTCCCCATGCTGTAGCGCTGGGTGCCGCGCACATTGATTCGTTTGTGTCACGAATGTTGGACCGTGAACCGCGAATCCCCCTGGATGGCGTTCGAATGGCGCGGCATTCGATGTTTGTGGACGGCTCCAGAGCAGAGCGCGAACTCGGATATCATCCCGGTCCGGTGGAAGCGGCGCTGGAACGGGCTGTTCGCTGGTATGTGGATCATGGATATGTTCGGTCGCCTCGCGGAGTTCGAATGATGCACCCCGCTGCCGCCCAACCGCGTTAGGAAGAGCGTTTGCGAGTCCTGCTCTCGTTTGCCCTGGAGATGGAATTTGCGCCCTGGCGCCGCCGCCGCGCGTTTACCCGCGTGGGTCCCGGACCGGCCAGTTTTCGCGGGCGTGCCGGGGAATCAGACCTTCGCGTTTTATTGACGGGCGTTGGTCCCGAAGCGGCTCGCCGCGTTGCACGCCAGGTAATGCAGGAGCCAGCCGATGTTTGCATCGTGTGCGGGTTGGCCGGGTCCCTGAAGCAGGGGCACAAACGGGGAGACATTCTGGCTTCCTCAACGGTGCGAGAGGCTGAATCGCAACGCATCATCGAAAGCGATGCCAGCTTGTTGGATGCCGCCGTGCAAGCTGGCGCGATTTCCTCGGCGATCTGCACCTCAAGTTACATAGCGGCAACGGCTGAGGACAAGCGCCGAATGACAGGATTGGGCGACGCCGTGGACATGGAGAGTTTCGCGGTAATGGAACAAGCTCACGCAAAAGGGATTCCGGCAATCGCCATCCGCGCCATCAGTGATCTTGTGGATGAGGAGTTGCCCGGTGATCTCGCCAATACCGTGAATCCGGATGGTAGTATTAGGTATTGGCGCACAGCGGCGGCCGTTTTGAAGGCGCCAACACAATTGCCAAAGTTTGCGCGGCTGGGTTTGCACAGCCATTATGCGGCCGGGCAGTTGGCCAAATTCCTGGATCTCTTTATGTCCAATTTTTCCAATGGTGCGATCCGGGCGGCGGCAAACATGACTGCTGTTTCAGGGAATTCATGACCGGCACGGCGCTGAAAGAACACGCGAAAACAACCTCCGCCCGTTCCAGGCATATGCGCGCGGGTGTCTTTCGCGGTCCGGGGAAAATTGGCATGGAATCTGTTCCCATCCCGGACATCGGGCCGGGAGAGTTATTGATTCGCGTGGCGGCCTGCGGCATCTGCGGGACGGATATAAAGAAGATTTCTCACGGCTTCGTGCAGGCGCCGCAGATTTTCGGCCATGAAGTGGCGGGAACAGTTGTGGAAGCGGGAATCGGTGTGACCCGTTTCCGGCCCGGCGACCGCGTGGTCAGTTTTCATCATGTACCGTGCGGGCGCTGCTTTTATTGCGAGAAAAAGCTTTTTTCGCAATGCCCGGCTTACAAACGCGCCGGGCTGACCGCCGGTTTCGATCCCAATGGCGGTGGGTTTGCGGAATATGTCCGCGCCATGCCCGCTGTCGTGGAGCATGGCGTGGTGGCCATTCCTCCCGGCGTCACTTTTGAGGAAGCTACATTCGTGGAGCCGGTGAATACCTGCCTGAAGGCGGTCCGCAAGGCGCGCGTTTCGGCGGGAGAAACAGTGCTGGTTATCGGCCAGGGTCCCATTGGAATTCTCCTGATGATTCTGGCGCGGCTGGAAGGCGCGCGAGTGCTGGCCAGCGATTCGATGCTTAGCCGGCGCGAAGCCAGCCTGCGATTTGGCGCCAGCGCGGTATTTGATCCGGCGGGAAAGAGTATGCTGAATGAGGTGCGTGCTTGTACTGACGGGCGCGGCGCGGACGCGGTTTTGCTGGCGGTTCCCAATCCCGCGCTGGTGACCGAGGCGCTGGCATTGGCGCGGCCGGTCGGGCGCGTGTTGCTCTTCGCGCATAATGATCCCGCCATGCGCATTGAATTTCCCGCGGCGGCGATTGGCGTTGAGGAAAAGGAAATCCTGGGAAGTTACAGCGCGTCCATTGATGATCAGGAAGAATCCGCCAGGCTGGTATTTGACCGCCGCGTACCGGCGCGTGAGATGATTACCCATCTGTTCCCGCTGGAGCGGATTGCCGACGCCATTGCCCTGGCGGCGAAACCGACGGACGGAACTTTGAAAATTGTGATTCAACACCAATGAGCCCTAAGACGAACGGGAACATGAAAGCCGCGGTTCTTTATGGACGCGAGGATTTGCGCGTGGAGAGTGTGCCCGTCCCGGCCATAGGAGACGATGAGGTATTGATTCGCGTGGAAACGGCGCTTACCTGCGGAACCGATTTGAAGGTGTGGCGCAACGGCTCCCATGCGCGGATGATTCAACCTCCAGCGATTTTCGGGCACGAACTGGCCGGCGTGGTGGCCGCGAAGGGTTCCAAGGTGGGCCCGGCGGTGCGCGAGGGAATGCGCGTGGTGGCGGCCAACTCCGCGCCTTGTGGAGCGTGTTTTTACTGCCAGCGCGACCAGGAAACTCTTTGTGAGAATCTGCTCTTTAGCAATGGAGCGTATGCGGAGTTTGCGCGCATCCCCGGACGAATCGTGCAGAGGAGCCTTCTGGAAATTCCCAGCCACGTCAGTTTTCAGGATGCCGCGCTGGTTGAACCGCTGGCGTGCGTTTTGCGTGGCGTGGGCGAGACAAGCATGATGCCTGGCGACACCGTCGTCGTCCTGGGGTGCGGACCCATTGGTCTGAGTTTTGTGCGTGTCCTGGCGGCCCGCGGCATGCGGGTGATTGCCCTGGCCAAGTATCCGGCGCAATCGGATATGGCCACGCGGCTAGGGGCATGGAAAGTGCTGGACGCGTCGCACGGCGGAGTTTTCGATGAAGTGCGTAGTTTGACGGATGGTGGACGCGGCGCGGATGCGGTGATTGAAGCGGTGGGACGCCCGGAAGCCTGGGAAGGCGCTCTGCAGATGGTGCGGCGCGGGGGAGCGGTGAATTTCTTTGGAGGCTGCGCGCGCGGCTCCGTGGTGCGTTTTGACCCGGCGACCATCCACTATTCCGAAGTAACTATCAAGTCCACATTCCATCACACGCCACGTTACATTCGCGAAGCGCTCGAAACCATTGCCCGCGGTGACGTGCGCGCCATCGATTTTGTTTCCGGCGAAGTCGAGTTGGATGACCTGCCCATGTGGTTCGAACAGATGAAAACCCGGCAGACAGAAATGAAAACGGCCGTTCGGCCGCGGAGCGCCTAGCTGTGAATCAATTGGCTGTTCCCGAACTGGCGGTGGCCCAAAAGCTGCCGCCGGATGGATGCTCTCTTGACTCGGCGCGGGATTATGTCCGCTGGCTGGCCACGCATCAATATGAGAATTTCCATGTGGCTTCCCGGCTGTTGCCCACGCGGCTGCACGAATCTTTCTATAGCGTTTATGCCTATTGCCGTTGGGCGGACGATCTGGGCGATGAAATCCCGGATTCTATGCGGGCGATAGCTCTTCTGGACGCCTGGGAGCACGAATTGGAGCAGTGTTACCTTGGCCGCGCCTCGCATCCTGTATTCATCGCGCTTGCACCCACGGTACGGGCATGCGCGATTCCCATTGAGCCTTTCCGCGACCTGCTGGCGGCTTTCCGGCGGGATCAGACGATTCTCCGATATGAGACGTGGGAAGACGTGCTGGGATACTGTCGCTATTCCGCGAATCCGGTGGGGCGTCTGGTTCTTTACGTCAGCGGCTATAGTGACCCGGAAAGACAGACGCTGTCCGATTACACCTGCACGGCTTTGCAACTGGCGAATTTCTGGCAGGATGTGGCGCGAGATTTGAAGAAGGGGCGAATTTATATTCCGTTGCAGCTGGCGGCGGCGAAGGGCGTCAAGGAATCTGATATTGTAGAGAAACGCTATACCCCCCAGTACGCAGCCTTGATGAAGGACCTGATTTTGCGGACGCGGGCTCTGTTTGATGCGGGCCGGCCTCTCGAGGGAATGGTTGAGCCGTTTCTTCGCGTTGATTTGGAACTTTTTCGCCGGGGTGGCGTGGCAGTCTTGGACGCCATAGAAGAGATTGGCTGTGACACGCTGCATCATCGTCCTGCGCTGGGGAAATGGGCTAAGGCCGGGCTTCTTACGCGTGCGGTCGTCGCGTCGTGGTTTCGAGCCGTTCGTGGCGGGCATTCAGACGGACCAGCGGGTACAGGGAAGGCCTCGTATGCCGGCAGACAGGCCTGACGCCGCGCTCGCGGCGTCGTATAACCATTGCCGGCATGTCGCGCGCATTGCGGCGAAGAATTTTTTTTACGGATTTCTTTTGCTGCCATCCGCCAAGCGCAATGCCCTCTGTGCTCTGTATGCATTCATGCGCGGGGTGGACGATATCGCTGACGAACCCGGCCCCGTGGAAGCAAAGCGCAAGGGCCTGGCAGGCCAGCGGGCGCAGCTGGACCGGGCGCTGGCCGGGGAAGATTGTCCCGGTCCGGTCTGGCCGGCGCTTTGCGATACGGTACGCCGCTTTTCCATACCGTCCCGGTATCTTCACGATTTGATTTCCGGCGCGGAAATGGACCAGACGGTCTGCTCCTACGAGACCTTTGACCAGTTGCGTGATTATTGTTACCGCGTGGCGGGAACCGTGGGATTGACATGCCTGTATGTTTTCGGTTTTCAGGATCCCCGCGCGCCGGAGCTTGCGGAAAAATTGGGCATCGCATTTCAGCTGACCAACGTTCTTCGGGACGTGGCCGGTGACCGGCAAATGGGCCGGGTTTATCTGCCGCAAGAAGATTTGCGGCGCTTCGGATGCGAGGAAGACGCTCCTCGCGCTGGACGAATTACTCCGGAATGGCGGGCGCTTATGAAGTTCGAAGTGGAGCGTGCCTGGGATTTTTACAGTCAGGGCTGGCCCCTGCTGGAAATGGTGGACCGGGACAGCCGCGCAGCGCTCTGGGCGCTGGCGCGGATTTACACCGGAATCCTGGAACGCATCGAGGCGCGGGATTTTGACGTGTTCGCGGCGCCTGTGCCGCGGCTTTCAACCGCTGAAAAGCTATGGATATTGGCGCGGGCCCGAATGGGGTGGCGAGGAGAAGTGAATGCCCTGCGAATCCGTGATCGTGATGGGCGGCGGGCTGGCGGGGCTCTCGTCCGCCCTCGCGCTGGCTGACGCCGGCCTGCGCATTCAATTGCTGGAGAAACGGCCTTATTTGGGCGGTCGCGCAACTTCCTACCGATTGCCTGACGGAAGCCACGTGGACAATTGCCAGCATGTCACCATGGGTTGCTGCACAAATCTGGCTGATTTTTACAAGCGCACCGGCGCGGACGGGAAAATAAAGCATTACGACAAATTCTATTTCGCGGACGTGAATGGCCAACGTTCGGTAATGAAACCGTGCGCGCTGCCGCCGCCGTTTCATCTGGCGCCTTCATTCCTGCGATTCGGCGCGCTGGGATGGAAAGACAAGAAGGGCATTGCGCTGCTTCTGGTGGAAATGGCCCGTCGGGGTGGTTCGATGCCGGATGCGGAAGGCGTCTCCATGATGGAGTGGCTCAGGCGGCACGGCCAGACGGAAGCGGCGATTTCGCGCTTTTGGGCTACCGTTCTGGTGAGTGCGTTGGACGAAGACCTTGAAAGGACTGACGCCCGGTATGGGGTGGAGGTTTTTTGGAAGGGTTTCCTGGCCAACCGAACTGGATTCATCCTGGGAATTCCCTCCGTGCCGCTGGCGGATTTATATGATGGCTGCCGGAAAAATATTGAGGAACGCGGCGGGGAAGTGCGCTGCCGGGCCAGAGTGAAGGAAATCATCATGACCGAAGGAAAGTTTGCCGGAGTGATTATGGAGGATGGTGAGCGTATTCTCGCCGATGCCGCGATCTGCGCCGTCCCGCAGGACGCCCTGGGCGGATTGCTTCCGCCGGGCCTTGTTGAAAGCCATGCGGAGTTGAAAAACCTGGAGAACTTGCAGACTTCGCCAATCACCGGAATTCACCTTTGGCTGGACCGCAACGTGATGGACGAGCCATTCTTGACCGTCCTCGACAAGACCGTGCAGTGGGTTTTCAACAAGACGCTGCTTTCCAGTTCGGCGAATGTTACTGATCCCGCTGGCGCCGTCCAGCACTTGCAGGTGGTGGTGAGCGCGTCTCGAGCGCTGGTGGAGCAATCCCGCCAGGACATTTTGGATCTTTGCATCCGCGAACTGGCAAGCATCTTGCCGGAAATTCGGTCCGCGAAACTGGTGAAGGGATCAGTCATCAAGGAAATTGACGCCGCCTTTTCGCCTGCGCCTGGTGTGGATCGTTGGCGTATTGGGCCGGAGAGTCCCATCGCCGGCCTCTGGCTGGCGGGAGATTGGACGCGAACAGGATGGCCGGCCACGATGGAAGGCGCCGTGCGCAGTGGTTACCGGGCCGCGGAGTCGCTTTTGGAGTCATGCGGGAAACCTCGTAAGTTTTTGCAGCCGGATTTGCCCCTGGAAGGGTTTTCGAAGCGCTGGGCCGAACGGGCGGCACGCAAGTAGCATTTGAGCAATTCGCTGGAGGAATCAATGGACAGCAGAAAATACAAACAGAGGGGCTATCAGGATCACGACCCCAAAGAGCCGAAGCGCGAAAAGCCGTCAGAGCCTCGGCCGAAACAGGACGCCATGGGTCCGCGCACCCCTCGAATGGTGGCGTCCGTCACGCGGGCGCGGTGTACCAATTGCGGAGCGGTGCTGCTTCCCGGATTCGATCCCAACGGTCAGTGCCCCAAGTGCCACTTCGAACTGCATTGCTGCAAGCAGTGCCTCCACTTCGATTCCGGCGCGCAATTCGAATGCACGGAAAAAATCCCCGAGCGCATTGCCAAGAAGGATGCCAAGAACAACTGCACCTTCTTCGAATTCCGCATGACCGTGGAAAAGGACACGTCACCGGTGGGATATTCCAACAACACTACCTCGCTCACTCAGGTGAGCCGCCCTGGCGATGCGCGGAAAGCGTTCGAGGACCTCTTCAAGAAGTAGATCCCTTCACCCAAGGCCCGCGGGACACCTCCCATCCCGAAAGGCCGCGCTGAACGCCCTCAAGCCATATTTTAATTCCTGGCAAGGAAATGCGTTGTAATAGTTTGCTGGGGATTCGCTTGCCGCGTCGTATGGCACCTGCTATGCTGAATTTGAAGTGATGAATCGCACAGAATTTTCGCCCCCTCCCCAAGTTTACATTCAGGTGTTCCTATGAAAATTACCGTGAGTTGCAAGCAGGAAGAATTCCGCCCCGCCGTGGAGGCGGAGGTCCAGAAGCACATTGCCAAGCTGGAGCGCCTGCTGCAGCATTACGCTCCCGACCTGGTGCAGTTGCATGCCACCTTCGAGAAGCATCCGCGCAAGGCAGAGCACTCTCTTTCCCTGAATCTTTCTCTGCCCACGGCTACCCTTCACGATCTGGGCGAGGGAGCGGATGTGCGCTTTTGCGTGAAGAAGGCTTTCTCCGAGATGGAGGCGCAGCTCAAACGCCACCAGCAAAAGCTCCGCAAGGATCACGACTGGAAAAGGCGCGGCTCGCCGGAGTTTGGGATTCCGGAAAATGAATCCCAGCCCGAATAGTGAAATCTATTTCTTCCAGGATGCTGCCCCCGTATTTCTAGCACCGTGACGGCCTTCGGCTGTCCATGCGGTTTCTGTGTCGGCGGCTGTAGTGCATTCCCCGCATACCGTTGGCGTCCCCGCCGACTAGAATTCCGCGCCACGCCGCCCTGAAGGACGTGAAGTATCCGCAGCTTGCCCGAATGACGTGGCTCCCCGCGGAAACATTTCACCTCCTGGCATCGTACAGAATATTGCAGGCGCGCGTCGCACTCGGCTGATTTGAGCGGTCCCGGCTGCGGACGCCATCCCGCTGGGTGAAAGGTCTGGTGAATGTCCCATGTTCAGCGATCAATTCAGGCAGATTTTGCGAAGGCTCCGCCGCTCGCCGATGTTCGCCGTTATCACGTTAATCACTCTCGCCGTGGGCGTGGGCGCAAACACAGTGATCTTCAGCGTCCTTGAAGGTGTACTTCTGAAGCCTTTGCCCTATCCCCACCCCGAGCAGTTGATTGGCGTCTGGCACGCGGCGCCGGGCATCGGCATCAAAGACCTGAACATGTCCCCTTCCAACTATTTTATTGATCGCGAGCAGAACACCACCTTCCAGGATATCGGCGCTTATACGGACGACTCGCTAAGCGTGACTGGCGCCGGAGAACCCGAGCAAGTCCGCGGCCTCGACGTCACCGATGGCACGTTGCCGATTTTGGGCGTAACCCCAGCGTTGGGACGCTTGTTCACCCGAGAAGACGATTCGCCGGGATCGCCGGAAACCGTCCTGCTTTCCTATGGATATTGGCGCCAGAAATTCGGCGGCGATTCTTCCGTGATCGGGCGCTCCATCACCGTGGACGGGAAACAGCGCGAGATCATCGGCGTATTGCCGCGGGGATTTCACTTTCTCAATATGGAGGATCCCGCGCTGGTTGTGCCGTTCAAGTGGGACCGCAACAAAATAAAGCTTGGGAATTTCAGCTACCGCGCCCTGGCCCGGCTCAAGCCCGGAGTAACTATGGCGCAAGCCAGCGCGGACGTAGCGCGCATGCTTCCCATCGCCCTCCGCAGTTTTCCCGCGCCGGAGGGATTCAGCATGAAGCTGTTTGAGAAAACGCAATTCGCGCCGAATCTCCGTCCATTGAAGCAGGATGTTGTCGGCGACATGGGTGGCGTCTTGTGGGTTTTGATGGGTTCCATCGCCATCGTCCTGCTGATTGCCTGCGCCAACGTCGCCAATCTGTTGCTCGTGCGGGCAGAGGGACGCCAGCAGGAGCTGGCTATTCGCGCCGCTCTGGGCGCGAGCTGGAGACGAATCGCAGGGGAACTCCTGTTTGAAAGCGTCGTCCTCGGTCTCCTGGGTAGCCTGCTCGGATTGGCGCTGGCGTTTGGCGCGTTGCGAGTTCTGGTGGCCATAGCGCCCACGGGCCTCCCGCGCATCCACGAAATCGGCATTGATATTCCTGTCTTGCTGTTCACACTGGCCATCGCGCTCTTCGCCAGCCTGCTTTTTGGTTCTATTCCCGTCTTCAAGTATGCCGGGGCGCAATTGAATACCGGCCTTCGCGGCGAAGGGCGCACGTTGAGCCAGACCCGCGAACAGCATCGCGCGCGGGACTTCCTCGTGGTGGTGCAGGTGGCCCTGGCGCTGGTGCTGCTGATTTGTTCCGGGCTGATGATCCGCACCTTCCGCGCCTTGATGCACGTGCCTCCCGGATTCACCGCGCCGGACACATTGCAGACGTTTCGTTTCTACGTGCCCGAAACGGAGATGCCGGATTCCCAGCGGGAGCGCCTCGTTCGCATGGAAGAAGAGATTCGTGACAAGCTGGCGGCGATTCCCGGCGTGTCCTCGGTGAGTTTCTCCACCGCCATCCCCATGGATGGATATGACTCCAATGATCCTGTTTTCGCGCAGGACCGAAGCTATGCCGAAGGCGAGTTGGCGCCGCTGCGCCGTTTCAAATTCGTCGCTCCCGGATTCTTCGCCACCATGGGCACTCCGCTCATCGCTGGCCGCGATATCACCTGGGCGGACACCTACCAGAAAATTCCCGTCGCCATGGTCTCCGAGAACTTCGCGCGTGAATATTGGCATGATGCCAACAACGCCATCGGAAAGCGTGTTCGCGTCGGCAGCAATGACGACTGGCGCGAAATCGTCGGCGTTGTCGGAAACGTGTATGACGACGGCGTGAACCAGGCCGCGCCCACCACGGTGTACTGGCCGGTGATGATGGACCGGTTCGAAGGCCAAAAAGAGATGCTGCGCCGCGGCATCGCTTTTGCTATCCGCAGTCCGCGAGCCGGCTCGGAATCGTTCCTGAAGGAAGTCCGCGAGGCGGTGTGGTCGGTGGATCCGAATGTCCCCGTCGCGGACGCATATACGCTCGGCTACTTTTACACCAAATCCATGGCGCGGACTTCCTTCACTTTGATTATGCTCGGTGTTGCCGGAGGCATGGCGCTGCTTCTCGGAATCGTGGGAATTTACGGCGTCATCGCCTACTCGGTTTCGCAGCGCACCCGCGAGATCGGCATTCGCATGGCGCTCGGCGCGCAACGGAAGACGCTCACGGCCATGTTTGTGCGGCAGGGATTGCGGCTGACGTGCATCGGAATTGGCTGTGGGCTGGTTGGCGCGTTCGCCACCATGCGGTTGATGTCGTCGCTCCTGTTCGACGTAAGTCCTGTTGACCCCATAACGTACGCCACGATGACCGTCGCCATCGTTGTCGTCGCCTGCCTCGCCTGCTATCTGCCCTCACGCCGCGCCGCCACGGTTGATCCTGTCGACGCCTTGCGCGCGGAATAGATCATCGCCGAAGCCGGTTCGGAAGAGAGAGTGCCTCGCGGCGCGTTTCGCCTTCTCCTGGGAATCGTTGTCCTGCGTTCTTGCTGGACGCAATGCAACCATCACTTGCAAGGGGGCTGCGCCGCCGTGCAAGCTTTATTTTCAATTGGCTAGAACCAATCGCTGCGATAGGCCACCCACCAGCTCACCACGCCGATGGGAATGGTCGCCGCCACCGCCCACCACAGCGGCAGGGAAAAATCCGCCACTAACCCGAGGACCGTAAACGTCCCCCAAAAAACCTTGCGTTCCACCCCTTTATTCTAGACCAAAGCGTGGGAGTCTCGCCCCCATGCAAAAACCCGTGTGCGAGCCGGTAGAGCAATCGGGCCTTGCTTCCGATCTCGTTCCTGGCCTCGAACGGTTCTTGAAACAAGATTACTGGCCGTTGCCCGCCGCAAGGATCAAGTTATTTCCCGTCGCGGACGCGGTAGGCACGCGAGCCTTTGATGTTGAGACGTTCGGAGCTTTCCCGTGCTTAACCCGCAGCGAAGCCTGGATGAGACGCACCTGCGATGCGAGTTGCCCGATCTCCGTCTGCTGCAATTTGAGTTGGCTTCTTTGCGCCTGAATGAGCGTCTGCTGCTCCTTGACGGCCTCGATGAGGACCGCCGTCAACCGCGAGTAGTCCACCGCGCGGGCGTCCGTTCCATTCGGCTCGTACTCCACCACCTCGGGAAGCACCGCGCCGACTTCCTCGGCAATCACTCCGATCTCATGCCTGCCGCTGGATCTCAGATCGTAGGAAACGCCACGGAGCTGCTCGACCTTCTCGAGTGAGTCCCGCAGCGTTTGAATGTTGGTCTTCCACCGGCGCGAGCTGTACGTATTCCATCCGTCGCTGATTGCCACGCCTGCTCCCTGGGCGATGGTGAAAACATTTGACGGGGCCGTTGTGCCGATGCCGACGAAGGTGTTGGCCGTGGCGCCGTTCACTCCTTTGATACCGCCCAGCACCAGCGCGTTGCTGGCCGTAACAGCGGCATAGGCGCCGATGGCCGTGGCATTGGATAACTGAGCGCTCGTCCCGAGGCCGGACCAGGCGCCAATGAAAGTGTTGTACGAGCCCGTGGTATTGGCGCCACCGCAGTTATTTCCGCAGCCGGCGAAATACCCGATGGCGGCGTTGTAGTTGCCTGTGGAATTGGACTCGAGCGCACCATGGCCGCCGGCGGCGTTGTAGCTGCCCGTGGTGTTGAGGTATAGCGCTTCGAAGCCGCTGGCGGCGTTGGCGATACCCGTGGTGTTGGACTCAAGCGCATGGCCGCCGCTGGCCATATTGTTGCTGCCCGTGGTGTTGAAAAAGAGCGCTCCGTAACCGGTGGCGGTGTTGGTATTGCCCGTGGTGTTGAAGTACAGGGTCTTGAAACCGAAGCCGGTATTGGCGACGCCGGTGGTGTTGTCCAGCAATGAGTAGTGGCCGCTGGCGGTGTTGTAGCTGCCCGTCGTATTGGATTCGAGCGCCAGGACGCCGCTGGCGGTATTGCTGTTGCCCGTGCTGTTGTTGGAAAGCGCGAAGGTGCCGCTGGCGGTGTTATTGCTCCCCGTCGTGTTGACGCCGAGGGCCCCGTAACCGCTGGCGGTGTTTTGCCCTCCGGTAGTTGTGAAATTGCCCGCAAGGAATCCGGCAAACATATTCTGTTGTCCGGCGGAACAGCAGGCGTGGAGGAATGGATTCCCGCCCAGAGTGAGCACGCCCGCGGAGGATCCCGTTGTCTGAGGCAGGGCCAGGTTGCCGCTGCCAATGGTTTGTGTGGCGCCGAATGTATTCGCGCCCAACGTGGCCGTCCCGGGAAAGGTCTGTCCGCTGGAGAAGGTGACGAGGCCGTCAAACCTGGCGGCGCCGTTCACTTCCAGCGTGGCGGCTGGCGTGACGGTTCCGATGCCGATGCTGTTTCCTCCGGCCTGATACATGATGGAATCCGCCGCGAGGGGCGTGCCGCCCGTAAAGACAGGGATATAGTTCTTCGTGCCCAGAGTTGGGGGATTCGCCGCGCCAGAATCGCGCGCCGCGGAGGATGCAGTCTTCGTTCCGCCAGTGGAAGCTCCCGGCTGTCCACTAGCCTGCTGCACAAATGCCGCAGCCGGCAGGCCGCCGAGCGTATCGGCGTCCGCCGCTTTCATGGCGTATGGCACGCCGACAAGAAGGACGCGCGGCTGCTCCGGGAAACCGGGAATCTGCGGCTGCACACCGAGCCAGCGGGCGGCGACGGCAGTGAAAAGATCGAGCGGGAGACCGCCAGCCGTGTTAGCCCCCAGCAGGACCGTGTAATGTCCTTGGGCATCCAGTTCCGCGCTCTGTGTCTCCGACCACAGCGCCGTGCCGCCGTCCTGCGATTCATACAGCATGAACGTGAGGCTCACCGATCCGGTTTGCGGCGTGCCGTTCGCATCCTTTACCACGCCGCCGAATTGAATCACCCTCGGGACCGCGGACTCCTGCGCCGTGGTTGTGGCGGCGGAAGTGTTGGTCTGCCGCGCCGCCGCGGACAGGCAGCATGCCAGGGAAATTACCGCCGCGAGTCCAGCCAAAACAGGTCGTCGCATGATTTTGTCTCCTTGTTCATTCCAAAGCTAAGAGCCGGTACTCTTCCGTTCTTGTTTCAGAGTAACTTTGAAGCCTGGGCTGGCGGCACCCTCCAGGGTGCTCAACGCATGACACAACAGAGGACGATTTGGGCGAGAAACACTTGAATAGCGGTAAGCCTATACCCCGAATGCAGAGTTCACAACAACTTTCTCGGACGCGCCGTGCTGCCGCTCTTTCGCCGGGCAGCCACGCCCCAGCGTGAAATCAAAAGAGCAGCAGGTTTTCGGCCCGCTTGGCCATTATCTCGGGGTCTTCTTGCTCCTGCTCATTTCAAGGCTACTCGAAGGCGATGTATCAGTACTTCCCAGCACCCTTCACTTAGGGCAATCTGGCTTCTCCGTGACAGGCGTGACGCTATTTCTGTTCCTCATCATCAACATTGTTATTGGCTGTGCAGAGCTTGCTCATCTCAAGAGGAACATCTATGCCGGGACCGCTGAATATTGCACAGAATTTGGTTCCGTGATGCTTACCAGCAGCGTCTTTGTAGGAGACCTTTCCATGGACGTCCACAAAAATATCTCCATGGTTGAATTCGTCTTCCATCAACTGCGTCCACGTCTCATCCTCATCGTTGGGGAAACCTTTAATCCTTTTGCGCATGACGAAAGACATGGGAGTGGGGTCGTTTGGAAATATAACTCCGGTAGACAATTTAGCCCACACGGGCACAGGTTCTCCGTTCTGTATTTTGACCGCCTCTTCGGGCATCGGGGGATAGCGAAAATCTGGCAATGTTCCTTTTGGAACGATACGAATCGCAATCAGCATCGTGATTGCTTCGGCCGGAGTTTTGCCAATATTGTTGAAAATGAGGTTAGTCTTTACGGTTCCGTTAACAGACTTTTCAAGAGGGCCGAATTTAGCTCCAAGCCAAGCTCTTTGGTCGAGGCGCATCTCTACGACTTGCAGCCAAATTACACAGCCATTTCCCACGGCAGCGAACACGGCGAGAATGGTCAGACCGGCGATGATTCTCTCGAAGATGGTCATTCCCCATATGCGCTTTTGTTCTGGAGGTTTTTCGCACTTGCAGCCGGAATGATATTGATCGCCACTGGCGTTCTTCTGTGGTGTGCCGGACGGAGCTGCAGGTAGATTCTGGCCGGAATTCCTGTTTTGCTGTTGGGGATTCCTGTTTTTATCCACGGCCTGGCTCTTCTGTCGTCATAGGTGTCTGTTTGTTTCGACGGGCCGCGCTTTTTGCTTTTCTGCGTTTCATGGCACGGTAACGGGGATGCGATTTGTGATGATACTCCGCACTAAGCGACAAAAGAAGTGCTGCGTCTTCTGTGGGCACTTAGTTTTTCGCATGTCTCCGTACCCCGGCCAAAAGTCTCAACTGCACTGGTCTCCCCCACTCGGCCGGAAGCACCCGCCAGTCAGGGCGCTTCAGCACGCTGGTACAGCGTGTTCAAAAATCTCTGGATTCACACGATTGTTGAGGCGATAGGAGAACTCGTTCAGGTAGAGCGGCAAGTACTTCCGGCTGACGCTGTGATGGGTTCCCATGACGCCGCGCTTCGGCAGGCTCCAGAACGAATCCAGATTGTTGGTGTGAACCTGCCCGCGAACATATTCACCAGCACCGTGGCGCACTGCCTTGCAAAGGCTGACTAGCGCGCGGCGCGCGCCGAAAATCAGTTTGGCGGGGCCGGCGGGGCGGGTTTGCCTGTGACTTTATCGGCGGTCTTTTTCGTTACGTCGGCGGTCTTGTGGGCACCCTCTTTTGTTACGTCTGCGGTCTTGTCAGCGCCCTTCTTGACGGCGTGGCCCGTATCCTTTGTGGCCGTTTTGGTGGCGTGGCCGGTTTTAGTTGCGGCTTTCTTGGTGGCTTTACCCGTGGACTTGGCGGCGGCCTTGGTATCGTGGCCGGCATCCTTCATGTCTTGCTTCGCGCCCGTGTCGGATTGAGGAGCGACCGCGAAAGTGGCGGCGGCAAAGGCTGCGAAAAGTACAGTGGAAAGCGCGATATTTTTGAAGAGGCTCACAAATTCTCCTTGGTGATCAGCGTGATGCCATGGGCACAACGTAGCACGAGCCGGGACGCAAGTCCAGATGGCCGGTGAATTCTTCGAACACGTGGACTAGGCGCGGGACCCCGGACGTTTGCGCGCTGCGCCGGCATTGGCGTTGAGCATGGTGATTTTTTTCAGACGTTTGGCGCCCGCCCAGTACAGACTGATTTCGTGGCCGTCGGGATCGCTCATGTAAGCGTGCATCCAGCCCCAGGGCATCATCTTCGGCGGCTTATCGAACAGGAAGCCCTGCGACTGCAATTTCCCGCAGAACTCCTCCAGGTTTTCCACCTCGAAATACAGGCGCACTCCACCGTCGCGTGGCACGGATTTTCCCGGCTCGAGCATGTGCAGCGCGATGGTGCCGTTGCCGAGCGGCGCGCGTTCGTTAAAATTTTATCGTGTATGATATTGGGAACCACCGCAGGGGCGTAGCTCAGTGGTAGAGCAGCGGCCTTTTAAGCCGTTGGTCGTGGGTTCGATCCCCACCGCCCCTACCAATCCGGGCGTTTCGGATTTCCTGGAGCGGCCGCATTCGCGTTGGGATGTTTTTTTCGCCGCGCGCGAAAGAATTATAGGGAAGATGCGGCCAATTTTGCAGGCACGGTCACATGTTCCATATAGCCGAGCATGGCCTGCTTCAATTGCGAATCGCATTCGTCCGCGATGGTCATCACGTCCAGCAGCACCGTGCTGAAATCCACCTTTCCCAGGTTTCTCTGTAGAATGCTGAAAATGCTGACCTGCAGGATGCGCGACTCTTCCACCACCATGGCGACAGTATAGCCCTGATTGCGCCGCAGATTCCCGTGCTTGCGCGCAGCGCTGGAAACAGGAACCTCGGCAGAGGGAGCGAGCCGCAGGCGGCGGATGAGGTCAGCCAATAGCAGCGGGAGATGGCCGGTACGCTCCTGGTAGTTCAATTTCAAGGCCGACAGTTCCGCATTGCGCTCGACGCCCGACATCCAGACTTCTATGGTCGCGTCCAAGTCTCGTTCCAGAATTACGGCAACGCGCTCTTTGTTCAAGGTCTTGCGATCCGCGGGATTCGAGAGCTTCTTGCGGATGATTTCGGTAATGTCGGCCAGGGCGACAGGCTTCACAAGGACTTCGTCAGCCTCCAGCAGCATGGCGCTCATGGCTTCCTGCAGCGCGGGATAGCCGCTTAGCACCAGTGTTACGGCCTTGGGGTGTGTGTGGCGCATGGCGCTGACCACGGTGAACCCGTCACCTGCATCGGGCATGTGCAGATCGGAGAGCAGCACGTCGAAGTTTTCAGTGGAAATAAGCCGCAGGGCTTCGCTTACGGTGGCGGCGGGCGCCACTTCAAATCCTCGGTTTTCCAGACCTTCCTGGAAAACGGCGCGGATGTCGTCGTTGTCGTCCACGAGAAGAACGCGGCTTTTCGCTGCTCCGTTTCCGTTCATGGAAGAATTGCTCCTGGGGTCCATTTCCCCTCCTCTTGTCCGGCAAGCCGTGGGAGGCCAGCCCTCCGGCGATTCCGTGAATTCGGCGCCCTCCGCAATTAGCGATACGAGAACTTTACCTGATTGACCCGAAGGGGCCTTACATCCAAGGAAGGGAAGTAAATTACGGCAGAATGACCAATTCCAAAGAACGGCTTAAACGGCTGCCACGCGAGATGGCTACAGTCGCGCTGTTACACTGAATACTCCCAATTCGCGTCGGGGGCAAGTGCATGGATTCAAGTTTGTCCAATTCATTATTGTCCGGACTTGTGGACACGAAAGACCCCCGGAGCCTCAACTCCTTAATAACGTGACTGAAATTGACGATGCGTTTCGTGCATACTGAACCAATTATGAGAATCAATCAGAGTCATCGGCTATTCCTTCTTGGATTCATTTTCATGGCGGCGCTGCCGATGGCCCGCGGATTCGCGGTCCAGGTGGACGAATTCCCAGCGGGGAATTGGGATGCGACAAGCATTACCGCGAAATATGACGGACTGCTCGTGGATTCGAAATATCGCATGATTTACTACTTCGTGTTGCAGAACAATACCGGCCATGATTTTGAGCTGGCCGGCCAAAATGGTGTGCAGGTTTATGCCGCAGTGGCAGGACAGGCGGGGGCCGCACAATTGCTTCCGCGGAGCGAGATGCTTATCCGCTATCCCGTGCTGGTCCGCGCCCATCAGACGCAAGTTATTTACCTGCTGGACATGAAGCATGATTACGGAACCAGGGAACAGTTGAAGGAGCACTACACGGAGCGCGATATGCTTCAATACCAGACCACCGCCAAAGCGGCTGTCAGGAAGACCTGGCCAGAGCTGAACGGTTTCCGCATATACAATCCCGCCACGCTGAGAATGATCGCGCTGCCTCGCGGATGGTGAGGCCCGGGAGAAGCTCTCGTTCGCGGCTTGGATTCTCCGGCTAACTTCCGCACAGGGAAAGCAGACGGCTAACGCCTTCGGCGAAGTCCGCCTCCGGCGTTATCAGACTGACAACCAGGTATCCGTCGCCGGGAAAATCATAGAAATGGCCGGGATGCAGATAGACGCTCTTCTCGTGGAGCAGGCGGAGGGCGAACTCCTCGTCGGACTGTGTCGCCGGCACGCGAAGGACTGCATTCCAACCGCCTTCCACCTGTAGTCGCGCGCAGGATTTCTGCGTAGCGAGCTGGCGTTCCACTTCCAGAAGATTCCCGCGGACGCGACGCAGCAACTGCCCGGAGAAACGTTGCCGCTGGTCCAGCAAAACAGGCGTGGCGAGCTGTACAGGCGCGTTCATGGAGAGGAATGTGTCGGCAATCACCTCCAGGCGCGCGAGTGCGTCCACTTTCCATGGCGCTGGTCCGCTGGCGACCAGCCACGCAATTTTCATTTGCGGAAGGCCACAAATTTTGGAAAGGCCGCTTAGCGCAAATGTTGGCGCGGCAGTACCTCCCGCGAAGCTTACAGGCGGTTCAGTGACGAGCGAGAAATCAAGAAATACCTCGTCCGCGATGATGGGGATCTGTCGGCGCGCGCAAATGTCGTTGAGCCGCGCGGCCTCTTCGCGGCGCGTGAAATGGCCAGTGGGATTATTGGGATGCACCACGATAATCCCGCGCGTGCGCGGAGTGATGGCGCTTTGCAAGGCATGAAAATCAATTTGCCAGCCGTGATCGTAGAAGAGCGGATAAGGCGCCAGCCGCACGTCCAGAATGTCGGCCAAAAATCCAAGAAGTGGATAGCTGGGGCGGGGAATCAGCAGTTCGTCGCCAGGATTGCACAGCGCGCGAAAGATGAAGGAATAAGCCTCGCTGGTGCTGGTGGTGAGAATGATGTCGTCAACGGAGATTGTCTGGCCGCGCGAATTGTAATACTCGACCACCGCTTGCCTGGCGGTGATCAGACCGCGCGGATCCGGTTCGTAAACGAAAGCAGCGGGATTGCGAAGCGCACGCAGGATGGCATCCACATCGTAATCGAATCCGCACTGCGTGGGATTGGAAACCGTGAGATCAAGGAGTGGCTTGCCGGCAGCGCGATGCCGGGTAAGGGCCTCGCTGAGGCGGTTGGGTTCGAGATTCCAGTTGGTACGGTCCGAAAACATTTCCTAACCGACTGAAAGATTAGCACGGAGGTCCCGCCGTGCCACGGCGATGGGAGGCAACCATACAGCGCACCGTTTGACACGCCGCCGGGCCGCTCGTACGCTGTTTTGCCTATGAGAATCGTTGTGGCCGACCGCATCAGCGAAGTGGGAATGCAACTGCTGCGCATGCCCGGCTGGGAAATCGTCACGCCTTCCAAGGAGGAATTTCCTGATGCGATGCGCCAGGCGGATGCGCTGATTGTACGGTCCGCGACGCGCGTGACACAGGAATTGCTGGAATCGGGGCCGCGACTGCGCGTGGTGGGCCGTGCCGGAGTTGGCGTGGACAACATTGACCTGGACTGCGCCACGCGGCGAGGCATTCTGGTGATGAACACGCCGGGCGGCAATTCGGTCAGCGTGGCGGAGCACACGTTGGCGCTGCTGATGTCGCTGGCCCGAATGCGTGCCGCAGCTGAATTCCGTATGCACGCCGGGCGCTGGGAAAAGGCCGGGCGGCGGGAACGGAATTGCGCGGAAAGACGCTGGGGTTGGTGGGATTCGGTCGCGTGGGCAACGAAGTGGCGCGCCGCGCGCGGGCATTCGAGATGCGCGTGGTGGCCTGCGATCCCTACGTCAGTGAGGCAGCAGCGGGCGATGCGCGGCGTGGACTTGGCTAGCATGGCGGATTTGCTGGCGCAGGCTGATTTTGTGTCTCTGCACACGGCGTTGAGCGCGGCCACGGAGAAGGTCATAAATGCTGCGACATTAGCGCAATGTAAACGTGGGGCGCGTGCTGATTAACACCGCGCGCGGCGAATTGGTGGACGAAGCGGCGCTGGTGGCCGCGCTGCGTTCCGGGCAGCTGGCAGGAGCCGCGCTGGATGTATTCGCTACGGAGCCGCCATCTGGATTCACCACTGATGGAAATGTCCAATGTGATCACCACGCCACATGTTGCAGGCTCCACGCGCGAGGCGCAGGAGGAAGTGGGTATTTTGATTGCGCAGCAGGTGCGTGATTTTCTGGCGGATGGCGCCATGCGGAATGCCGTGAATTTTCCGGCGCTTTCCGGGGAGCAGTACCGGCGGCTCGGTCCCTATGTGGAAACGGCGGGGCGGCTGGGATCGTTTCTGGCGCAGATTTCGGGGATTCGGTTTGATCTGGCAAGGATTACGTTGTCGGGCGAACCCGCGGAACTGGGCGCGAGCGTGCTGCGCAGCGCGGCGCTGGCGGGACTTCTGAACGTGGTGCTGGATGAAAAGGTAAATTTGGTGAATGCCGGACAGGTGGCCGCGTCGCGCGGACTCTCTGTCGAAGAGCGAACGCGGCGGCGCGAGTGGGGCTATCCCAACACGATAGAAATGTTTTTGCAAGCAGGCAATTCAGCGAAGGGTGTGAGCGCGGAAGCAACAGTGTTGCACGGCACGTCGCCGCGAATTTTGGGAGTGGATGGAATCGAGTTGGAGGCCCCGCTGGGCGGCACGATGCTGTTCCTTCGCAACCGGGATGTTCCCGGCGTGATCGGCGAAATCGGCACGATCCTGGGCAGCAGGAATGTGAACATCTCCACGTTTGCGCTGGGCCGGCGCGCGGCGGAATGCGGGGCAGATGCAATCGCGCTGGTACAGCTTGATGGCGAAGTTTCGGACGGCATATTGGAGCCGATTCGCGGAATTGGCGCCGTGGTGGAAGCACGGCTGGTCCGCCTGCCCGCTGGCAGCGTAGCTGCGCGTAGTTAGCGCAGCGGCGCGGGATGACACCTCATGCGTTAGGGGCCATTTGGATATGCAGGAGAGAAAGGAGATTCGGGAGAACCGCTCGCGCGGTAGAATCCGTTTTCGTAAGGGGGAATTCATGAAGCAACGCCTGCATGTGATCCTGACGGGGCTGTTGATTTGCGGCGCGTGGGTGGTGCCAGCGTGGGGACAGGAGCAGGGCTCCAAGCCCGCCGAGGTCAAAGCGGCCGAGGTCAAGCCCACGGCGGAAAGCGCGGCGGCGAAAGAGGAATCCTCCACGACGCAGCACTCCGCGCGCATCGGCGGAGCAATAATTGCCTACACCGCGACCGCGTCCACCACGCTGCTGAAAAATGACAAGGGTGAGCCCACCGCGCTTATCTATTCCACGGCTTACACACGAAACGACGTGAAGGACCTGAGCCGCCGGCCCATTACGTTTATTTATAACGGCGGGCCAGGCTCATCTTCGGTGTGGCTGCACATGGGAGCATGGGGTCCGCGGCGCGTGATTACGGCGGATCCGCATTCCACGCCCCCCGCACCATATAAGGTGGTGGACAACGAATACAGCCTGCTGGACGCCAGCGATCTGGTTTTCGTTGACCCGGTGGGCACGGGATTCAGCCACGCGGCGGGAAAAGCGCAGGACAAGGATTTCTGGGGTGTGGAAGAGGACGTGAAATCGCTGGCGCAATTCATCACGCGCTACGCCAGCCGCAACGGACGCTGGAATTCGCCGAAATACCTGCTGGGCGAAAGCTATGGAACCTTTCGTTCGGCGGCGCTGGTGGACTATTTGCAGTCCCATGAGCACATGGATTTCAACGGCGTGGTGCTGATGTCGTCCGTGCTGGACTTTGACACCATTCTCTTTCCGCAAGGCGCGGACCTGCCGTATGTCTTAATTCTTCCTTCGTATGCGGCAGTGGCGGCGTATTACGGGGCGCTGCCCAACGCACCGGCGAACATGAATGTCTTTCTGGACGAAGTTCGCCTTTTTGCGCGGACGGATTATGCCACCGCGCTGATGCAGGGCGACAATCTGAGCAGCGCGCAGCGCGACGCCATCGTCAAGAAACTGGCGGCATATACCGGACTCAGCGAGGAATACATTCGCAAAGCAGATTTGCGCGTATCGTCGCCGCAGTTCCGCGCGGAATTGCTGCGCGGCCGGGACCTGAACACCGGACGCCTCGATGCGCGCTATTCCGGCCCAATGCTGGATATGCTGACGGAATACGCGGAAGGCGACCCGCAATCGCAGGCTGTTTCCGGCGCTTTCACCGCGGCATTTAACGACTATCTGCACAGTGAGCTGAAATTCGGCCAGGATATGCGTTACGAAATTCTGGGCGGCAAAGCGGCGAGCGCGTGGAACTGGAAGCGGGGTGAGGGCGAACAGGGGACGACCACCGCGCCGAACGTCGAAGGCGATTTGCAGGAGGCGCTGGCGGCCAATCCCTTCCTGCAAGTGCAGATCGAGAACGGCCTCTATGATCTGGCGACGCCTTTCTTCGCCACGGAATACACCGTGGACCATCTGGGGTTGCCGGAAAGCGTGCGCGGGCATGTTCACATGGAATATTACAACGCCGGTCACATGATGTACTTGCAGGAAGAGTCGCTGGCAAGGCTGAAAGCGAACGTGGCGAAATTTATTTCCAGCACGTCACATCCGTAATCCTGCGGGATAGCCGCACAGACGAAGATCGCGGCTCGGTAAGAGAGCGGAGACAGCGAGCGGTGTCAGTCCACTCGATAGTGGCAACCGCGGCTTTGGCGGCATTCGATGGCCGCCTGGGTAATCAGCAGCGCGGCCTCCACTCCGTTGCGCAGGCCGATGATGGCGTCTGAGAGCGCGGCGCGCTGGTAGAAGTGAGAAATTTCCAGTTGCAGTTCCTGCAAGATTTCGCGTGCTCGCGCCAGGCGCTTGCCGCTGCGGACCAATCCGACATAGTTCCACATGGTGTGACGGATGGTGAGCCAGTCCTGGGCGATCAACGCGGGATCGGCAGGCTCACGCTCATAGCGCCAGTCTGAAACGCGGGGGAAATACGCGGACTCGCCGGAGGCGACAACGCGCGCGGCCTGTTCACCTGAACGAATTCCCCAAACGAGGCATTCCAGCAGGGAAGTGCTGCCCAGGCGATTGGCTCCGTGGACGCCTGTGCAGGCCACTTCGCCGACGGCGCGCAGACGTTGCAGGCTGCTGCGCCCCCACTCATCCACGGCGATACCGCCGCAGCTATAGTGCGCCGCGGGCACCACGGGGATGCGCTCGGTCGTAATATCAATCCCGAGCGAAATACAGTGTTGGTAAATCCCCGGGAAACGCTGGCGGATGGTTTCCGCAGGCGTGTGAGTGATGTCCAGCCAGGCGCAGTGCTCGCCGGTTTCCAGCAAATGCTGGTAGATGCCGCGCGCCACCACGTCGCGTGGCGCCAGCGAGCCCTCCGGATGCACGGCGTCCATGAACGAATGCCCCTTCATATCGGTCAAGCGCGCGCCTTCGCCGCGCAGCGCCTCGGAAATCAGGAACGTGCCGCTGGGATGCAGAAGCGTGGTGGGATGAAACTGCACGTACTGCAAATTGACGCAACGCGCTCCGGCGCGATGAGCCATCGCCAGTCCATCGCCGCGCGCACCGCGAGGGTTCGTGGTGTGCAGATAAAGCCGTCCCAGGCCGCCCGTGGCGAGGATTGTTTCCCTGGCCAGGATGGGAATCATCTTGCCAGTGGACTGATTCAGCGCAAATACACCGAAACAGGCGGCGGGCTTATAGACATCCACGGGATCATCGGAATGGTGGGAAATGGTGAGCAGGTCAACTGCGGTCAGCTCACGCAGCAACTGGATGCGCGGATGACTGGCCACGCGGGCAAAAAAAGCGCTTTCGATGGCCTTGCCGGTTTGATCCTTGGCGTGAAGAATGCGCGCGACGGAATGCGCCGCTTCCTTGGTCAGGTCCCACTCCGCGGGATTCTCGCGGGAGTGATCGAATGCAACTCCCAGCGCGTCAATCAACACCCGCTGAACCAATTTTGGCCCTTCATGCGCGAGAAGGCGCACCGCATCGGGATTGCACAGTCCGGCGCCGGCCTCCAGGATGTCCCGTTCCAGAAGTTCGGGAGAATCCTTGTCGCTGCGGAAAACGATTCCACCCTGGGCCCAAAAAGAATTGCTTTGCTCCGGATCATGAGCGCGCGTGAGCACGGTCACGTTCGCGCCGCGTTCCGCCGCGGCCCAGGCAGCCGCGCAACCGCCGAGTCCACTGCCCAGCACCAGGATGTCTGTCTGTTCCATATTCGCCATAGTGCGCTTCCTGCCGGAGTCACGGAATCTTACGACGCCGTAATCTCCAGGCTGATGTCGGATGCAGGAGCGGAATGCGTCAGCGCTCCCACGGAAATCCAGTCCACTCCAGCTTCCGCGAATTCGCGTACCGTTTCGAGCGTGATGCCGCCGGAAGCCTCGATGCGAATCGGTTTCTGCAAATGTCGTGCGCGCACCGCGGCGACGGCATCGCGAGCCTGCGCCGGATTGAAATTATCTACCAGAATGACGTCCGGGCGCTCGGCGACAGCTTCTTCCAGTTCGGCCATGTTCGTGACTTCCACCTCCAGCCAGCGGACGCCGTCGCGTTTTGCGGATGCGGCACGAATGGCCGCCGCGATTCCTCCCGCGATGCGGACGTGATTGTCCTTAATCAGGATGGCATCGTCCAGGCCCATGCGATGATTGCGGCCGCCGCCGGCGCGCACGGCGTATTTTTCGAAAGCGCGCAGGCCGGGAGTTGTTTTTCGCGTGTCCAGTATTTCAGCGCCGGTTCCAGCAACGGCGTCAACAAAGCGCCGCGTGAGCGTGGCGATGCCGCAGAGGCGCTGGAGAAGGTTCAACGCCACGCGCTCGGCAGTCAGGAGGGCGCGGGCACGGCCACTGATTTCGGCAAGGATTTCACCCACGCGAATGGATTCACCGTCGCGTCGCGCAGCGCGGGCCTCGACTTTGGGATCCAGCAACTGGAAAGTTTCCAGCGCCAGTTCCATGCCTGCCAACACCAGGTGAGATTTGGATTCAAATTGCGCTTCGCCGATGGAGTTTTCCGGGACGATGGCTTCCGTGGTGCGGTCACCGGCGCCAACGTCCTCGGCAAGGAACTGCTGGAGAATTACGCGGCGCGACTGTGACGAGAGGGGCAGTTCCACGGCGGAGGGACGAGCCTAACTCATGGCCAACATGCGCTCAATGGGAAGGAGCGCGCGGAGGCGAAGCTCTTCGTCCAATGTGATCTCGGGCTGGCGATTCTTCAATGCCAGATAGACCTTCTCGAGGGTGTTGCGCCGCATGTGCGGACATTCATTGCAAGCGCAGTTGCTCTCCGGCGGCGCGGGAATCAATATTTTGCGGGGGGAGGCCTGGTGCATGGCGTGGAAAATTCCCGGTTCCGTGGCCACGATGAATTCCGTTGCGCTGTTTTCGCCCACGTATCGGAGAAGCGCGCTGGTGGAACCGACGAAATCAGCCATGCGCAGAATCTGCTCCTCGCATTCAGGGTGGGCGATCAATTGCGCCCGCGGATGCCGTTCACGAAGCTGGACAATCTTCTTCACGGAAAATGTTTCGTGGACAATGCACATTCCGGGCCACAAGACCATGTCGCGTCCGGTTTGCTTGATGACGTAACGGCCCAGATTGCGGTCCGGTGCAAAGACGATGGGCTGGCTGTCCGGAATCTGGCTGACGATCTTTGCGGCGTTGCTGGAGGTGCAAATGACATCACTGAGCGCCTTCACCGCGGCGCTGGTGTTTATGTAACTCACAACGGTGTGGCCGGGATAACGGCCAAGAAAAGCGCGAAAAGGATCCGCGGGACAGCCGTCGGCGAGCGAGCACCCCGCTTCCGCGTCGGGGACCAGCACCTGCTTGGTGGGATTCAAAATCTTGGCCGTCTCGGCCATGAAATGCACGCCCGCGAAAAGGATGACGTCCGCGTTGGTTTCCGCCGCGCGCCGGGAAAGTTCCAGGCTGTCTCCCACGAAATCGGCCACATCCTGAATTTCGGATTCCTGGTAGTAGTGCGCCAGGACTACCGCGTTCAATTCACGCTTCAGTTCGCCAATTTCCGATTCCAGATCCAGTGACGCCAAAGATTCTGGCGAGGACACGGCTGGAGAGACAAATCCGGCGGGCGTCGTTGGGGCGGTGGATGACATAGCGGGTAAGAAGCGGCCTCCATTTAATACTAGGCTACAGGCGGCCTTCTGGCAAGCGACGTGCTCCATTCAGCGCCAGGAGGCGCTAGAAGCATCACTGACCGTGGTTGGGGCCGCCTTGCCATGCATTTGCGGGCTGAGATAGAGTCAGGCCTCGCCATAAGGAACAGCCGAAAACCGAGCCGCGAAGAGAATGCGCAGCTGGAGAGATTGATAAGTAGTGAGGACATACGACGACGCGTGCGCGAAATGGGGCGCCGGATCACCCGCGATTTTCAAGGACAGACGATTCATCTGATTGCGGTGCTCAAAGGCGCATGTATTTTTGTCTCTGACTTGATTCGTGAAATTGACCTGCCGGTGACCCTGGATTTCATTTCCGTTTCCAGCTACGGCGCAAGGACGAAGTCCAGCGGGAAGGTCTACGTCTCCCAGAAGCCCGAAAATTCCATCGCCGGCGGCAACTGCATTCTCGTGGAGGATGTTCTGGACACCGGCCTGACGTTGAGCTATCTCACGGCATACTTGCGCCGCCGGAGGCCGAAGAATCTGCGCATTGCCGTGCTGCTGGAAAAATCGTCGCGGCGGCATCGGGACGTTCGCGCGGATTACGCTGCGTTTCGCATTCCGGGTCAATTCGTGGTTGGCTACGGACTGGATTATGCCGAGGCCCATCGCAACTTGCCGGATGTGTACGTTCTGAACGGGGGTGGCGGCAGCTCCGGCGCGGTGAAAAAGAGAGGCCGCAAAGCATGAATATGAAGATGGAATCCGCCGCCATTGCGCGAATGATTGACCAGACCGTGTTGAAACCGGACGCGTGCGCGGAGGACATTCACCGCATGTGTGAAGAAGCGCTGCGCTACAATTTCGCCGCGGCGGTGGCGGCGATGTGGCATGTGCCGCTGATGGTGCGGATGCTGCGAGGAAGCCCCGTGAAAGTGTGCACCATCGTGGGGTTTCCGCTGGGCGCCACGATGCCGAGGATGAAGGTCCTGGAAGCGGAAGAGGCCTTGAAATTGGGAGCCCAGGAACTGGATATGGTTGTGAACCCTGGCGCGTTGCGCGACGGCCTGGATGACGTAATGGAAGCAGAAATTCGCGGCGTGACCAGGCGCGCGCACGGCAGCGGAGCAATCTGCAAAGTGATTTTGGAAGCCGCGGCCCTCACCTACGAGGAGAAAATTCGCGCCTGCCTGATTGCCCAGCGCGCAGGCGCCGACTTCGTGAAGACCTCCACTGGGGTCTACTTGCACGGCGCGCGAGTGGAGGATGTCCGCCTGATGCGCGGCACAGTGGGGACGACGATGGGCGTGAAAGCTTCCGGCGGAATTCGCAGTCTGGCGGATTTTGCCGCCATGGTGGATGCGGGCGCGAGTCGCATCGGCACGAGTTCCGGCGTGGCTATTTGTGAAGAGGCATCGAATTCAAGCGGTCATTAAATTTCTTTCACCCCGGTTGTAGAACACGCGGGTTGTCCTCGCGGGCTTTGGCTTACGGACCCCTGTTATACTGGCAAGTACAGCGCGTTGTGTTGCCTCAGCGCGCCACCCAAGGGTGGAAATGAGTCACGGATAAAATGGATCCTGCTGAAATCAAGGTTTCCGCGGAGCTGCCAGCCTCAGTACTGACCACGCTGGTGTCCATCGCCGACGAAATCAACTCGTCGTTGAATCTGGACGAAGTGTTGGCGCGCACCGCCGCGCACGTCAAGGAACTCATTGACTACGAGATCTTCGCGGTGATGCTGCTCGACGAGCATACCAACCAGCTTTATTTCCGCTTTGCCATCGGACACCGCCAGGAAGTGGTGGAGAGCTGGCGGCTTTCCGTGGGAGAAGGCATCACTGGCGCCGCAGTGGCCACCGGACAGGCCGTTCGCGTGGCCGATGTCCGCAAATACCCGCGCTATGTGAATGCCGTGGATTCCGTTCGATCGGAACTGGCCGTGCCCCTCATGCTGCAAGGCAAGGCCATCGGCGTGCTGGATATTCAGAGCCGCGAGCTCGATTACTTCACGCCTGATCAGCAAGGGATTCTCACCCTGCTGGCTTCGCGAATTGCGGGCGCCGTCGAGAATGCGCGCCTGTTTGAGCGCACCAAATTGCAGGCGGAAACGCTGCTGATTCTGAATGAAGTGGGGCGTGAAGCGAGTACCCTGGGCGACGTGGAATCGGTTTTGAGGCGCGCCGCGGAGCTTGTGAAGCGCGTAATTGACTATCAGATTTTCAGCATCCTCCTGTACGACGACGTGGCCCACGTTTTTCGCCATCGAGTGAACGTAAAATTCGGCCAGCGGGTTCAGGAGAAACACGCCGTGCCGGCGCACGAAGGCATTGTGGGAGCCGCGGCGACACTGGGGAGGCCCGTGGTGGTCCCGGACGTGCGGCAGGATCCGCGTTATCTGGAGTTGAATCCTGAGACGCGGTCAGAGCTGGCCGTGCCGCTGCTCCACAAAAACCGCGTAATCGGCGTGCTGGACCTGGAGAGTCCGCAGGTGGATTACTTTACCCCGGAACATGTCCAGGCGCTCTCGATTCTGGCCGCGCATCTGGCTGTTTCCATTGAAAATGCGCGTCTCTATGAACAAGTGGCGCGCGACGAATCGCGAATGGAGCGTGATCTAAGCGCGGCCAAGCGGCTGCAGGGCGCCCTGCTGCCGCGCGTGCCCGGCAGCGAATTCGGTCTGGACATTGCCGCGCATTATATTTCGGCGCGCGAACTCTGCGGCGACCTCTACGATTTTCTGCGTTATGGACCGTCCGAAGTAGGCGTGGGATTGGGCGACGTGAGCGGCAAGGGAAGCGCCGCGGCGCTTTATGGAGCAACAGCCGTTGGAATTCTGCGCAGCCTGGGCCCGCAGAAACTGCGCCCCGCGGAAATGCTGCGCAGCATGAATCAGCTTATGGTGGAGCGCCGCGTGGAAGCGCGTTTCATGACCATGGTCTACGCCACGTGGGGCGCGCGAAAACGCCGCCTGCGGATCGCCAATGCCGGGCAGGAGCAACCATTGCTCTACAAGGACGGCAGATGCGACAAAATCAAGATGGAGGGATTTCCGCTGGGGCTTTTTGAAGACGTCAGCTATGACGAAATCACCATGACGCTGGAGCCCGGGGATATCGTGGTCTTCTATTCCGACGGAATTATCGACACGCAAAACAGCCGCGGCGATTATCTGGGCTGGGAATTCATGCAACGGCTCATCGTGGAGAATGCAAGAGATTCCGCCGCCCTGATTGCGGAGAAACTTCTGTCTGCCGTGGACGATTACTCCGGCGGCGCGCCCCTCGCTGACGACCGCACTCTCCTGGTCCTCAAAACACGCTAAGAAACCCCGCGCGTTTCCTGCCGCATTTTTGAACGCCGCAGAGGCCCAAGTGTTTTCTCGCGCTCTTTCGGCCGGCGCGCCTATCGCGGCGCGGGGGCGTAGAGGTGCAGGAACGCGTCCACGGTGTCGTTGAACAAGTCCGTCTGGTCAACGAAGGTCATGTGGCCGCTCCGGGGCAAAATTACCAGCGTGGAAGTGGTGATTTTTCGGTGCATCTCCTCGGAAAGGGAAGGATCGCATTCGTCGTGGTCGCCGGCGATGATTAGCGTGGGGACTTTCAAAGCGGGCAGACGGTCCACGTATTCAACGGACTTCAGGTTGCCGTCAATCACGAATTCTCCGTGGGATCCCCACATCTCGCGGTACAAATCCCAGGAGATGACGCCATTGGCTACGGGGTCGAAATTAGGGTCTGGATGATTCCGGTACAGATACGGAAAATATCCTTCGCCCCATGCGGCGATCATGTAGTCGTTCGTATAGCGGTTCTTCTCGTAGTCCTGGCCGTGGCCAAACAGTCCGGCGCTCTCCATTTTATCGATGCGGGCGCGCAACTCCGCGGGCATGGCCTGTTTCATGCGTAGAAGGACGGCATTCATTTCCCTGGTGCTGGGGAACGTGCTGGCCAGCACCAGGTGCAGCAGATTCTGCTGATATTTGAGCGCATAGGCCTGCGCCAGAACGCCGCCATAGGAATGCCCCAGCAAATTGATGGCCCCCAGGTGAAGTCCCACGCGCACAGCCTCCACATCTTCCACCATGTTTTCCACGGTGTAGCCCGAAGGGTCGTCCAGCTTCTGCGAACGGCCGGAACCGCGCTCGTCAATGAAAATCAGGCGATTCTCGCGAGCCAGCGGCAAAAGATACGGAAGAAAATAATCGTGCGACTCGCCCGGGCCGCCGTGCAGAACAAGGAGCGGCGTTCCTCGTCCAATCGACATGTAATAAATCATCAGGCCATTGGCCGCCACATAGCCTTCCTCAATGGGATAAACGGGGTTGACCTGATTGGTGACGTCGGTGGTGATAGCCGTCTTATTTCTTCCCGGCTCCGCCTGAGCGAAAGAGGCTGGCGCCAACCCCGCGAACAAACTGGCGATGGTCAAGAGCAAAGCGGCAGTAGTGCGCATGCAGTTTCCTCCCTGACGAAACCAAATCGCTTGAGAATAAATATTATTGTTCGCCCCAGCGGAGCTTGTTGCGCAGCACTCCGTAGTAGGTGCGATCCCGCGAGCTGATTAAGAGCACCCGGTTGGCGGATTTGCGGATGACCACGCGATCGCCGCGCGCCAGTCCAAATCCCACCTGCCCATCGAGCGTAAGATGCACAGGTTCAGCGCCGGGGATGAAGTCAATCTCCACGTGCGCCGTGTCGGGAATTACAATGGGACGATTGGTCAGCATGTGCGGGCAAATGGGCGTGATGACGAATGCTTCCAGGCTGGGATGAACAATCGGGCCGCCGGCGGCCAGCGAATACGCCGTGGACCCCGTGGGTGTGGCGATGATCAGCCCGTCGGCGCGGTAACGCCCGATGCAGGACGAGTCCACGTACACGTCAAAATCCATCAACCGCGCTAGCGCCGCCTGGTTCACCACCGCGTCATTCAATGCGCGCTGGCTATGCAAGACCTGTCCGTCCCGGATAACGGACGCTTCCAGCATCATCCGCGCGCTGGTTTGATGTTTTCCTTCCAGGATAATTTCCAGCTGCGGATAGAGTTCGTCCCGCGGAACGCTGGTGAGAAAACCCAGGCCTCCCAGATTCACGCCGAGGATCAACACTTCGCGTTCGCCCAGCAATCTCGCGGCGGAGAGGAGGGTCCCATCCCCACCCAGGACGATGGCCAGGTCAATATTCTTGCGCAGTTCGTCAGCGGGAACACCCGCATCCGGGAGGCCGCCGCAGGTTGCCGTTTCCTTTTCCACCAGGACGCGAATATGGCGCGTCGTCAGCCATCGGTGCAGTTCGGGGAGGACCTTGCAGACGGCCTCGCGGTGGGGCTTGGAAAGTATTCCGACAGTCTGGATCATGGCATGTCCGTGAAAATTTACTCCCGGCCTCCCCGCCAGGCGAGTAAAAAGAATTCCTGATTTCCCTCCGTCCCTTGAATGCGGCTCGGGATGGAGCGCTCCGGATGCAGACCAGATTCCAGCGCCGCCTGCCAAACGCCTTGAATGGCGCGGTCATGGAGGGCCGCGTCGCGCACGATGCCGCCTTTGCCTACCAGCCGTTTTTCCAATTCGAATTGTGGCTTTACAAGTATAAGAAAAATCGCGCCGCTTCCGGAAACGGCAACCGCGGCGGGAAGGATTTTCGCAGCCGATATGAAGGAAACGTCCACGGTAATCAACTCGGCGGGTTCTCCGGTATCTTCCGGGCGCAGATAGCGGGCATTCCGCCGCACCATAATGACGCGGGAATCCTGCTGCAATTTCCAGTCGAGCTGCGAGGTAGTAACATCCACGGCATACACCCGCCGAGCGCCATGTTGCAGCAGGCAGTCTGTAAATCCGCCGTTGGAGCTCCCGATATCAACGCAGGCTTTTCCAGTCACATCGATTTCGAATTCCTCCAGTGCGCCTTCCAGTTTCAAACCGCCGCGGCTGGCATAACGCAGCCGCTGTCCTCGAATTTCGATCTCCGCGTCAATGGGGACGCGCAACCCGGCCTTGTCGGCCACTTTTCCTGCAACCCAAATTTCACCCGCCAGAATCATGCCCTGGGACTGCTGGCGATTGGGAACCAGTCCGCGCGCCACCAGTAGCAAGTCCAACCTCTCTCTGGGGGATTGTGAAGCGGACGTGCGCGATCCAGACGGCGATGTTGAAGAACTTGCTCGATGCGTTTTCTGCGCCGCGGACATGGTGATTATCGGCTCAGGCCTGCCGCGCAATCAGGAACTCCGCCAGCTGGCGCAGACCCTCGGCGCGATTTCCGTAACATTCGATTTCAGAAACAGCCTTGGCCAGCAAATCGGCGGCAATCTTGCGGGACTTCTCAATGCCGTAAAGGGCCGGATACGTGGCTTTTTTCTGCGCGGCGTCTTTGCCGGCCGTTTTGCCCAAAGCCTGCGAACTCTGTTCCACGTCCAGGATATCGTCCACCACTTGAAACGCCCATCCGATATTCTGTCCGTATCGGCGAATGCGCTCAACATCGGCGTCTGTTCCGCCTCCGCCGATTGCGCCCGCCACAGCGGCGGCGCAGATCAGCGCGGCAGTCTTGGAACGATGGATATATTCAAGAGTGGCGCCGTCCAACGCCTTGTCCTCCGCTTCAATATCCGCCACCTGTCCGCCGACCATTCCCCCGACTGTTCCCGCGGCAACGGCCACCTCGGAAAGAATGCGCACGCGCCGGGCAGGATCAATAGGCGCCTGCGCCAGGGCCTGAAATGCGAGGGTCAAAAGCGCGTCGCCCGCCAGAATGGCGTGGGCCACTCCGAAAACCCTGTGGCATGTGGGACGTCCGCGCCGGAGATCGTCGTTATCCAACGCCGGCAGATCGTCATGAATCAGCGAATAGCAATGGATGAATTCGATTCCGCACGCGACGGGAACAACAGGTTCCAGCTTCTCGGTGAAAAGATGCGCCGCCTCCAGGCACAGCGCCGGACGAATCCGTTTCCCGCCCTGCAGGACGCTGTACCGCATGGCCTTGTGGATGGAAACCGGCGGCGTGTCCTCCGAGGGCAACAAACCGTCGAGATGCTCCTCAATCAGGACGCGGTACGACTCCATAAATGCAGGGTGACTCATTCGCGGGAGGGCGTGGCAGACGCCGATGGTGGCATGGATGCTCTCAGGAGGATTCCTCCTCGGGCTCAAACGGCTCCGCCTGCAATTTCCCGCTGGCTTTCTTCAGCAAAATCTCCACGCGGCCTTCCGCCTCCTCCAGTTGCTTCTGGCATTCCTGTGACAACTTCATGCCTTCCTCGAAGAGCTTCATCGCTTCATCCAGCGCGAGGTCCGCGTTTTCCAGGCGCTTCACAACTTCCTCCAGGCGCTTCAGCGAACGCTCAAATTCGCCTTTCGCCGGCGCTTCCGCGGGCCGCGTGGGAGTAGGGTTCATATTCCTCCGGTTATCGAGTCTGCTCTGGTGAGGCAGTTCTCGTCATCGAATTTTGTTTGCCATTCAGCCCATAAACTCTGTGCGCATCAGTAAGCAGCATTCTAGCGCACCCGTCAGAACCTCAACAATGGCATGTTCCAGGCCGGCTGGGATTTAGGCCAGTGTTGTATAGCGAGGAATTATGCACACGCCAGGGCGGGGGAAATGCGCCTCCCTGCTAGAATCTCACCTGTGGCGGCCGGACCCGCGCTTGGTTGAAATTTTATTGCGCTGCCCGCCGCTCGCAATGCAATGCTTCTGCCTCCATTATTCGCCGTTTTCTTCTTGATCGCCGTGAACGCGTTTTTCTCGGCCACGGAGTTCTCCTTTGTGGCCGTGCGGCTTTCACGAGTCCATCAGCTTGTGGAGGAAGGCCGCTCCGGCGCCCGCGTGCTGCAGGAATTGCTCGGCGACATGGGGCGGGTGGTTTCCGGCGTCCAGGTGGGCATCACGCTGACGAGTCTGGCGCTGGGCTACATCGGCGAGGTCACGCTCGCCAATGTGTTTGACGGTTGGTTCTACTGGCTTCCCGGACGCTCCTCTGGTCTGGCGGCGCATTCCCTCGCGTTTGGTTGCGCTTTTGCGTTGCTCACAATTTTGCAGGTGGTCCTCGGCGAATTGGTGCCGAAGACCATCAGTCTGGCGCGGGCCGAACGCGTCGCGCTTCTGGTGGCGCGGCCTTTCGGCTGGTTTCTCCACGCGTTCAGCTGGGCCATTGATGCACTGGATGGCATCGCGCGCGTATTGGTTCGCGCCATGGGAGTGCGTTCGCCGCAGGCGCATTCGCTGGTGGGGTCCGCGGAGGAGCTTCAGGCGCTGGTGGCCCAGGCGCGGGACCAGGGCCTGCTGCAGGCCAGCGAACATAATTTTATCGAGCGCGCGCTGGATCTGCGCCACGTGCGGGTGAAGGAAATCATAGTGCCGCGGCCGGACGTGCATGCGCTGCCTGTGGACGCGTCATTGGAAGAATCGCTGCGCCTGTTTACCGCCACGCAGCGGTCGCGTCTTCCCGTATACGAAGGCAATATGGATCATATCCTTGGCTTCGTCCACGTGAAGGATTTGATGTGGGCGCTGGCGGAACGAGCCCGCCGCGCGGAGAGTGGTCAGCAGAGCTCCGATTTTCATCTCCGTCCATTGTTACGCGAGGTTTTGATTGTCCCCGAGACCAAGGCCGCGACGGAGCTTCTGGTGGAATTTCGCACCCGCCACGCGGGCATGGCCATGGTGGTGGATGAGTTCGGCAGCATTCTTGGACTGGTGACGCTGGAAGATATTCTCGAAGAGATGGTGGGCGAAATCCACGATGAATTCGACGTGGTCAAGCGGCCGCAAACCCTGCCTGACGGTTCGCTGATCTTCGATGCTTCTCTTCCGGTGCGCGATTTGGAGACGCAGTTCGGAATTTCCATGCCCGACGACCCTGGCTACGAAACCATCGGCGGGTTCGTGATGTCCCGCCTGGGATTCATCCCCCGGGGCGGAGAATCGTTCGAGGCCGAGGGCTACCGGTTTACCGTGCACCGCATGGATCACCGGCGCGTCTCACGCGTGCTCATTTCACAGTTGAACAAGGCAGAGACAGGCGCGAACTCTCAAATTTCGGCGTCTGGCATTGCGCGGCCTTCGGCGAATTCCGGCCCGCGGCAATCCCCGGAGAAGCCCTCAAGGAAATGATCAGATTTCTCATCCGCCGAATTCTGTCGGTGATTCCCGCCTTGTGGCTGATTGTGACGATGGTGTTCCTGCTGGCGCACATCGTTCCAGGAGATCCCGTGCAGCAAATGCTTGGCGAAGGAGCGCGAGCGTCTGATGTGGCGCAGTTGCGCCACGCGCTCGGATTGGACCTGCCGCTGCTGGCGCAATATCGCTCGTATCTTTTGAACGGGCTGCATGGAAATCTGGGCATGTCGCTGCATTTCCGCGAGCCGGTGACCAGAATCGTCCTGCAGCGGTTTCCGGCGACGCTGGAGCTGGCTCTGGCAGCCCTCTTGAGCTGCGTCGCCATCGCTTTTCCCGCGGGACTGCTGGCCGCTCAACGGCCCGGGACGGCGATTGACCGCACCGTGAGTATTTTTACGCTGGCCGGACTCTCCATTCCCAATTTTGCGCTGGGGCCGTTGCTGATTGTGATTTTCTCGGTGGTGTTTGGCTGGCTGCCGGTCTCTGGGCGTGGCGGATTATCCCATTTGATTTTGCCGGCCATCACTATGGGCCTGGCGCTGGCCGCCATTCTCACGCGAATCGTCCGCGCTGCCGTAATTGAGGAGCTTTCCAGAGACTACGTGCGCACCGCCCGCGCCAAGGGCCTCTCCGAGAGCGCCGTGTTGGTTCGCCATGCTCTGCGCAATGGTTTCACTCCCCATTCTCACGGTTCTCGGCCTCCAGTTCGGCGCGCTTCTCGCCGGAGCCATTGTTACCGAGACTATTTTTTCATGGCCGGGGATCGGACGGTTGGCGGTACAAGCAATCGAAGCGCGGGACTATTCACTCCTGCAAGGGTGCATCCTGCTGACGGCCACATCCTATGTGGCGGTGAACCTTTTCATTGACATACTGTGCGCCGGGGTGGACCCGCGCGTGAGGCTTTCGCGAATGGCCTGCATGCGTTCTTGCGCGCCAGCCCCTGGGCCCGGCTGGGGCTGGGACTATCGCTTCTCATGGTTCTGGTTGCATTGATCGCGCCGCTGCTGGCGCTACACGATCCCGATTCGCAGAATCTTTCCGCGCGCCTGATGGGTCCAAGCGCGGCGCATTGGATGGGGACAGACGAATTGGGACGGGACGAGTTTTCACGGGTTATTTTTGGCGCGCGAATTTCTGTTCTGGTCAGTTTCTCGGTGGTGATTTGCAGCGGAATTGCAGGCGTGGCTGCCGGCTCCATCGGCGCTTATATCGGCGGCTGGGTGGACTGGATTGCAAACTCCATTTTTTTCAATGCCTTTCTTTCATTTCCCGGCATTCTGCTGGCCATTGCTCTGGCGGCATTCCTGGGGCCGGGAGTCAGTAACGTGATTCTGGCGCTGGTGGTGACCGGCTGGGCGGGCTATGCGAGGTTGGCGCGCGCGCAGGTGCTGCAAGTGCGTGAATTTGATTACGTGGCGGCGGCGCGAACGCTCGGCGCTTCACCAGCAAGAATTCTTGCCCGCCACATTTTACCTAACATTCTTCCGCCGGTTCTCATTCAGGCTACTTCAGCGCTGGCGGGCGCGATTCTTGCGGAGTCCACCCTGAGTTTTCTGGGATTAGGGGTGTTGTCGCCCACGCCGAGTTGGGGCGGAATGTTGAACGATGCTCGCCGGCACATATTTGATGCGCCCCATCTGGTCATTTTCCCCGCGCTGGCCGTGGCTCTTGCGGTCTTTGCATTCAATGTCCTCGGGGATTCGCTGCGGGATTGGCTGGACCCGAACCTGCACCTGGAAACCGTGCTGTCCGATATTTCGCGTTAGCGCTATTTCACGGTGTGGGCATTCGTTATTTCCAGGACGAATTCCGCGCCCGGTTGCACTTGGAGAATCTTCGCGGCGCTTCCACGATTGGTGACAATTTCCAGATAACCGCTGGAGCCAACCAACAGCACGGGTTCGTTCTCCTCGCCGTCGGAGAAGGTTAGAACCTTGCGGGTGACTTTGCCGGAGCCAAGAGTGATCCGGAAGGCCGCGCCACTTGCAACAATTTCCGGCGCGTCGTCGGGCGCGAGGTTGGTCATCAAGTTTCCATAGTGATCCGCGCGCAGTATGGTTCCCTTGATTGATGACCCATGGCGTGAAGGTTTCGGGACAGGGAGCTGAAAGTAATCGCTAATTTCTTCTCCGAAGTCCGCTGGGTTGCCGGTTCTCGCCAGCCATGCCGCGACGGGGCTGAAAATATCGCGGCCATGAAACGTGCGGCTCACGGGCTTAAGAAAATAGTGATCGGCGGTGATGTGGCGGACGCTGGCCCGCGGTTCGCGGCTGATTACGACAGAGAGTACTCCATTATCCGGTGCAACGAAATATTGTTCACCCGCACTCACCAAAATGGGGCGCCGCGCCGTCCCCACCCCAGGATCAACCACCACAACATGAATCGTGTGCGGCGGATAGAAGCGGCAGGCCTCTCCGATGGCCAGCGCTCCCTCCAGCACGTCGAAGGGCGTCACGCCGTGAGTGATGTCCACGATCTGCGCATCCGGCGCAATCCCCAGAATCACGCCTTTCATCGTGCCAACCAGATGGTCGGCGATCCCGTAGTCCGTGGTTAACGTGATGATACGGCCCATCGTTCGTGCCCCCAAAAACACAACGGCCAAATGACCCGCCGAAATCATCTGCGACGCTAGCGAACCCCGCCAGTCATGTCAAGAACCGCCCGGCTGCAGAATCACGTGCGCCAGCCCCCCGCAGCTTGCCCTACCGGGTGAATGCGCCGCAAACACGCACGTGCCCCGTCCTTGACCGCTATTCGCCACACCCGCTATTCTGGATGTGCATTCTCCCACTGCCATGCGCGCCTATTTCGACTATAACGCGACCACCCCCGTGGATCCCAAAGTGCTTTCGGCGATGCTGCCATTCCTCTCCGGTGAATTCGGCAATGCCAGCTCCATCCATCGGGAGGGCCAACATGCCCGCAGTGCGGTTGAAACGTCACGCGAAGCCGTGGCGTCGCTGATCGGCGCCCAACCCGGGGAAATTGTTTTCACCAGCGGCGGGACGGAAGCGGACAACTTGGCGATTTTCGGCTCGATTTCAGCGCTGGGGCCGGATAAGGCCTCGCCGCCGCATGTGATTACTTCGTCCATTGAGCATCCGGCGGTTCTCAATACTTGCGAAGAATTGCAGCTCCGCGGCGTGGGCGTTACTTTCCTGAAAGTTGGCCGCGAAGGGATTGTTGACCCCGACGATGTACGCGAAGCAATTCGTCCGTCCACGGCGCTCATTAGCATCATGCACGTCAACAACGAATTGGGCACGATCCAGCCGATTGAGGAGATTGCCCGGATTGCAGCGGAAGCCGGCGTCGAATTCCACACGGACGCTGTGCAGGCGGCCGGTAAACTGCGCATTGATGTGGATGAGCTGGGCGTGGATCTCCTTTCTCTCTCGGCGCACAAGATTCATGGCCCGAAGGGTGTTGGGGCGTTATACATTCGCGAAGGAACGCCGCTGCATCACACCACATTTGGAGGACATCACGAGCGCGATCGCCGCCCTGGCACGGAAAACGTTCCGGGAATTGTGGGGTTCGGCAAGGCGGCCAAACTGGCATCGGCGCGCATGCCGGCGGATGCGGATCAAGTATGGCATCTCCGCGATCGCTTCGAGGAGGGATTGCTCTCGCGCGTGCCATTTTGCCAGGTGAATGGCCATCGGGACCTTCGCGTGAACAATACCAGCAACGTGAAGTTTTCATTTGTCGAGGGTGAATCCCTGGTAATCGCGCTCGACCTGCGCGGAATTTCATGTTCCACGGGTGCCGCATGTTCCTCGGGCGCCGTTGAGCCGTCCCACGTTTTGACGGCCATCGGACTAAGCCCACAGGATGCCCGTTCCTGCCTGCGCTTCAGTTTTGGCCGCGAGACCAGCGACCCGGAGATTGATTCCGCTTTGGAAATAATTCCCGCGGTGGTGAATCGCCTTCGCGAATTGTCACCCGTAACCGCGCGTGTTGGGGAGTTTCATGAGCGCGCCTGAAACAATGGTTCCCATCGCTGACACAATTTCGCGCGCGGAAGACCACGCCAGCAGTGGAAACGTCATCGCCGTGGCCATGAGTGGAGGAGTGGACAGCTCCGCCGTCGCGGCGATTTTGCATCAGCGCGGAGAATCCGTTGTTGGCCTCACCATGCAGCTATGGAATCAACGGCGTCTTCCGGAACTGCAGGGCGAGTCGGCGGGAGGCCATCGGTGCTGCTCGCTGAGCGATGTCTACGACGCGCGCCACGTGGCGCGGCATCTCGGCTTTCCATACTACGTGGTGAATTATCAGGATGAATTCGAGGAAGCGGTCATTCGCCCGTTCGTTGCGGAGTATCTTCAGGGCCGCACGCCCATCCCTTGCACGCTGTGCAACAATCACATAAAGTTTGACCGCCTGATCGCCACCGCCCGCCAGGTCGGCGCACAGCGGTTGGCCACCGGGCACTACGCGCGCATCCGGTACAATTCCGCATCGAATCGTCATGAGCTTTTGCGCCCTGTGGATACCGCCAAAGATCAAACGTACTTTCTTTTCGGCCTCACTCAGGAGCAACTGGCCTATAGCGAATTTCCGTTGGGTGAAATGCGCAAGCAGGAAGTGCGCGAGATTGCCCGGCGCGCCGCGCTGCCCGTGGCGGAGAAGCCGGAGAGCCAGGAAATCTGCTTCGTCACTGGCGGAGATTACGTGCGCTTCATTCAAGCCTACCAGGACGAGCAGATGGAGACGGCGGAATCAACCGCGGGAGAAATCGTCACCACTTCAGGCGATGTGATTGGCCGCCACAGCGGTCTGCATCAGTTCACCATCGGACAGCGTCGCGGACTGGGTGTTTCCGTGGGGCGGCCGATCTTCGTTACCGAGCTTCAACCGGCGACGAATCGCGTGGTGGTGGGCGAAGACGAGGAGTTGCACAGTGTCACCTGTTTCGTCCGGGACATAAACTGGGTTTCGGTTTCGCGGCCGTCCGCGCCGATTGTAGCTGCCGTGCAGATTCGCAACCGGCACGCTCCCGCTGCCGCGAGAGTTACGTCACATGATGATGGATCGGCGACGGTTCATTTCCACGCACCACAACGCGCGGTGACACCCGGGCAAGCCGCTGTGTTCTATTCAGGAGATTTGGTGCTGGGCGGGGGTTGGATACATTCTCCGGCGGGAACGCCTTAGTGCCGGAGTTTGCTCAGATAAAAAGCTCTTCGTCCTGACTCGCACTGATCGTGGCGCCCAGGTCAGCCCTGCCGCGGCGGCGGCCGCGAAACGTCTCAAATCCAGCTTTGATTCCCTTGATGAAGGCCGAAGCTTGTCCCACGGGCGTTATCAGGGTTCTGCGCGCCATGGAGCCGGCTTCTTCCAGGACGGCCATCACTCCTGTCACCATCTGGTCCGCGCGAATCACCTGTTGCTGCAGGCGATCCGCTGCTTCGGTGAGAACGCGGTCGAGCCTCTGGGCCTGCCCGCGCGCCAGGCGCGACATCTCCGCGGCATCGCCCACGATGCTGGTTATGCGTTCATGGGATTCCTCCAGAATCCCGTGAACGCGAGACAGGATGGGGTTCACCCTCTGCTGCATGTCGGCGATTGCTCCGCTGATGGCGCGCCCCAAAGCGCGCACCTCCAGAAACAGGGCCAGCAAAATACCCATCTGCAGAACAATCGCCACCGCTGCAATTATGATAAAGGCTTGAACCCACGTCTGCATGGTTTCGTCTCCGGCGATTACTGCGCCTTGGCCTTCTCCCGCTGATATGCGTCCTTACCGGCATCCATGGCCGCGCCAAGGGATTCTTTCTCACGGGCCAGGACAGAGCGGCTGCGCTCCATCAATTCTTCGGCGCGCTCGCGCAACTCGCGGGCCTTCCGCTGGGCGTAATCGCGGCCTTCATCCGCGCGATCCAGGAGATATTCACGCGTTTCCTCGCCGGACTTCGGAGCAAAGAGAATTCCTACCAGGGCCCCGATTCCCAGCCCTACCACGAAGTAACTAACTTTGGAGCCAACATTATCACTCATAGCATGCCTCCATTTTGAAAATAGCACACGCCCTGCCGCTAGGCAAGCAATCGCGTTCCCATGTGCTGGCCAGCAAACTTCAATCCCTACCCTCCAGCCTTCTGGCTGGAGTGGCCCCCGTTTCCTTCGATGCGGCGGGCAGGCCAGGGTTTGCTTCGCGCTGAAAATGCTCAAGAATTCGCGTCGCCTGGGCCCTGGTGACGACTTCGGCCAGTTCTTCGGCGTTCGCTTGCCGCAGCCGGGCCACGCTCCCAAAATGCCGGAGCAGTTTCAGCGCCGTGCGTTCACCGATGCCTTGAATTCCGGTCAGTTCCGTACGGAGTTGATTCTTTCCTCTGCGCTGGCGATGGAATGTGACGGCAAAACGATGCGCTTCGTCGCGAATTTCCTGAATCAGGTGCAGAATTGGCGAATGGTGTTCCAGCACGACAGGTTCCTGCTCGCTGCCCAACACATAAATAATTTCCTCCTTCTTGGCAATGCTGGCAACGGGTTGGTTGATGATTTCCAAGCGGTCTAGAGCTTCGGCCGCCGCATGCAACTGGCCGAGGCCGCCGTCAATCAGGATCAGGTCCGGCAGGTTCTTCTTCTCCTGCTGCAATTTGCGGTATCGCCGCGTCACCGCCTCGCGCATGCTCGCGAAATCATCCCGCAGGAGATCATGATCGTTGATAGTGGACAGTCCCGCATTGCCTGAGGGCTGCGCCAGCGTAACCAATGCATTCCCGGCGTTGCCGGTGGCGCCGCACAGTTCTTCTCCGCGGATGATGAATTTCCGGTAATCGGATTTCTTCATGCGGCCGTTTTCCCAAACGACCATGGAAGCAACAGTATCTGTACCCTGCATGTGCGAGATGTCAAAGCATTCGATGCGCCTGGGCGGTTCCGGCAGCCCCAGGGCCGCTTGAAGAGCGTCCTTGATTGCCGCGGAAGACGGGCGCAGCACGCGAAACCGCTGGGTAAAGGAGTGTTGGGCATTCTCCTCCACCAGTTTCAGGAATGCCCGCTTTGTTCCCCGCTGAGGAAAGGCGATTTCCACGCGGTGCCCGCTCTTCTCCGCGAAGACTTCTTCCAGCAACTGGCGGTCTTCAAAATCCTCCGGAACATGAATGAATTTAGGGTAATAGGCTCCATCCAGGTAAATCTGTTTCAACAGAGATGGCAAGAATTCCAGCGGATTGAATTCGCGCAAATCTTCCCAATAAAAATCCCGCCGGTCCACCACGCGTCCTCCGCGAAGATGGAATAGATTTACCGCCACTTGCGGTGGCTCGGCATACCAGGCCAGCACGTCAGTATCGTCGCCGGCCGCGGCGGATATTTTTTGCCGCTCCTCCATTTCCTCCAGCGTGCGGATGAGGTCGCGATGGCCCGCGGCTTCTTCGTAATGTTCCGCGTCCGAGGCATTTCTCATCCGCGCTGACAGGCCGTCTATCAAATCGCGCCGACGGCCTTCCAGAAACATGCGGACGTCGTGCGCCGCTTCGGCATAGCGCTGGTCTGTCACCAGCCCCGCAACGCATGGTCCCAGGCAGCGGTGAATGTAATATTGCAGACAAGGCCGCGGGTGGCTGCGCGTTAAATCCACCCAGCAGGAAGGGACCAGGAAGTGCTTGTGAATCAGATGGACCAGGCGATAGGCGAGGCTGGCCGGAAAATAAGGACCATAATAGTGTGAGCCGTCCTTTCGTAGCCGCCGTGTGACGTAAACCCGCGGGTATTTCTCATATGCGGTAAATTTAATGTAAGGGTATGTCTTGTCGTCGCGAAGCAGAATGTTGAATTTGGGCTTATGCTGCTTGATGAGGTTGTTTTCAAGCGCCAGGGCCTCTTTTTCATTGTCCACCACGATGTATTGCAGGTCGGCAATTTCGCGGATCAGCGAGCCCGTTTTGGCGTCGGACGGCCCGGCTTCCGCAAAGTAAGAGCGGACACGGTGCAGAAGGCTTAATGCCTTGCCGACATAAATGATCGTTCCGCCGGCATCCGAGAAGAGATACACACCGGGCCTGGCGGGAAGATTAGAGACTTTGTCGCGCAGATCCATCGGAGAGAGTTAAAATCAACAGCATGTTCTTGGATGCATGGGACGCGCGCGGCGGCGCAGGGCCGGTCGCACGCCACATTCCTGATGATAGCAGACCTTCGCCAATCCCCTTGACGGCCCCGAATCGCTTTTACCGTCTAGCGAGCCTGCTTCTGGCCGCGGGATGCTTGTCTTTCTCGTCCCCCCTGGGGGCTGCGGCCTCCCTGCAGAAGGCGCCCGCGGACCAACAAAATGGTAATCCGCAGTCCCAGGGTCAGAAATCTCCGGCGCCTCAATCAACCGCGCCACCAGCCAAGCCGAACGATCCCGGCATGGATGCCTTCCATGCTCAACAAAGCCTGGAGATTGGCGAGTTCTACTTGAGGAAAGGAGACCCCGCCGCGGCAGCGGACCGTTTCAAGTATGCCATTAAGTTGAAACCCAATTTTGCAAAGCCGCGCATCTACCTGGCGAGGATTTCCGAAAAGGAAGGGGACAATACCGCGGCCATCCGTTATTACCAGGAGTATTTGAAGATTCTGCCCAATGCCCCTGACGCGAAGAAAATTCAGAAGCACATCAGCGAATTGCAGGCCGCCGACTCTAAGAACAGGAAGTAACATTTCTGAATTTAGCGGAATCGCTTCAAGAACCTGACTGCGGCCGCATACTCCGCGAACTGGCGTTCTTCGCGCCGGAAGCTCTCCGAATGCGATTCCAGACGGCACCGCGCCAGCCGCAGCGGATGTTTCTGGTGCAGCATCTCGTGGTATAGCACGTAGGCCACGGCGAATTCCGGCACCTCGGGCCTGTCCAGCACCCGGTTCAAAAGGATTTGGCCCAGCGCGCCATCGAAACAGCCCAATTGCCGTGACCACGCGCGCCGGCTCCATCCAATCCGTGGAGTCCGCAAACGCCCGCTGAAATATTGCCGGTTCAAGCGCTCGTAAAGTTTTTGTAGATTATGATGCGCGCCTTGCGAGATCAAAGGCGCGTGGCGCACGCGCTTTCGGCGCAATGCATGTATTCTGCGGCGCACGCCAGGTGAAACTACATAGGCGCGATAGCTCTCTGCAATCACAAGAGGGACAGCACGCCGGTACAATCGTCCCAGCAGTATTCCCGCGGCGGCTTCCATGATGACCGGAGGAGCGCTCCGCAACACGTCTGAAAGCCGGACAAACGCGGCGTGCTCGCGGAGCCGTATCGTGTGCGTAAGACTGGAATACGGATAGAACTCCACGTGGAATTCAGGCGGCCGTCCCAGGCAGCCGAGACGCGTGAACATTCTTTGAAAGAGGGACGCGCCGCCGGGAACGTGATAGGCGCGTTCGTGCGATTCCTTGCTGCGCCGCGTCATCCGGGCTTTCTTCGCACCGGCGGCTGGCTGTTCTCGGTCTGTGCATCGTCGGCATCGCGCTTGGCATCCTGCGTGCCATCTATCGCGTCATCCAGCGTGTCCTTATACAGATCAATTTCCTTGCCGTCTTTTTGGATGGCCTTGAGCCGGTCCAGAAACCCCTGGGTCGCATTTTGCATTTCCTTGCTAGGACCGCGCATGTCGGCCTGCTTTTGAATCTGGTAGTCCATCAGGTCGGTGGCGTCATCCACGCAGCCAATGTAATCATTGAGCAGGCCATTGAGGATTTCCTCGCGCCTGCTCTCCGTCGTGGTGCGTTTCAGCTCATATTCAAACTTCTTCAGCCGGTCTTCCGCAAACGTCAGGAACAGATGGATTTTCGCGGAGGGGGCCACTGCATCGCGGATCTGATCCGCTTCTGCGCGTGTCAAGTAATCCTTGTCCGGGGACTGTGCTTGTCCGTGTGCGGGACCTGACAGCAGGAAAACGACAACCAGTAGTCCGCGGATGACGGCCTTGCCGCATCCGGTGGCTAGGATTCGAATTCTTCGTGGCTCTCGCATAAAACTGACCTGCTCCAACTAAGGTTTTTCAGTGTTCCTTGCCGGCGCAGCCGCGGCCGGCATGGGAAAGATTTCCGCGAGCATCCGCTCGTTTTGCTGGTCCAAACTCTCCTGGACGGATTGAAATTGCTCCTGCTCTCCCACCGGCATGGTCTGGATCATGTCATGAATTCGCCGCAGGTTTTCTCGCAGACTGATTTGTAACTCATGCAGGCCCGCCATATTCCCCGTGGGTTTTCCGTTTGCATCCAGGAGCGCCTTGTGCGTGGACGCTATCTCAGAGGCGTAATCATTGAGCTCGTGCAGCGCGCCCTGAAAATCGCGGGCATTGGTCCGCTGGGCCGCGTCCGCCACCTGGGCTTCTCCAAAGCGCGCCAGGTCCTTGGCCTTGCGAACGGGGTTCTGTTCCTTTTCGTATTTCTCCCGCAGCTTCGGAAGCTGGTCGCCGTGGCCCGCGCGCGTCACCGGGCCGGTCATGGCTATTGCAGCCAGGGTCGCCGTGGTCGCCAGCAGGAATCGTCTGCGCATCCTTCGCTCCACAGGTGAATTCTACTTCTTCTTGTTCTCCAGCTCACGCTTGAGAAAACGGGCGCGCGCCGTGGCCTCGAAATACTCGTCGTTTTCCGCGCCCTTGTTCAACTCCAGGAACTTCCCGTAGGCGTCGTAGGCTTCCTGCCAGCGCGCCATTTTGTCGAAGGACACGGCGCGAACGAACCATTCGCCCGCCGTCAATGGCGATTTCTTTTCAATCGCCGCAAGAATCTCCACCGTGCCGGAATAGTCTTTGGCGAGGAAATGCCCCGAGGCCAGCGCCGGGAGCAGGGAATCGTCCGCGGGATTCAGTTGATAGGCTATCGCCAGTTCGCGGACTGCGTCTGGGTAATCCTTCATTTGCAATTTTATCCGCCCCAACGCGGCGTGCGCCTCTTCATCCTGAGGCGACGCCTTCACAACCTGATCCAGCGCCGCGGCTGCTTCCGGCAATTTCTTCTGATCGGCGTAGATATCAGCGCGCATTTTGTCAGCGGCGATGAACGCCGCCTCTGCTCCGGAAATGGGCTCCAGTTGCGCCAGCGCTTCGTCCAAATGACCCGAATCTCGCAGCAAGCCGGCCAGTTGCAGGCGCGTGTCCGAGTCATTCGGCGCGGATTTCAGATACTCCGTCAACGCCGCGACGGCCTCATCGTTTTTCTTCTGCGCCAGCAGGGTCTGACTCAAACCCAGCCGTGCCACGGATGAATTTGGTGTTATCTCCAGCGCGCTCTTGAATTCGGCCTCCGCTTCCGCCGGTTGGTTGGACACCAGCAGGACGCGGGCCAGCGAGAAATGGATGTCAAAATTCTTCGCATCAAGCTTTTCCGCCGCGCGGTACTCCTCGATTGCCTGCGCAGGTTGATTGGAACGTTCCAGTGCCCACCCCAGCAGGAATCTCGGCCGGGCTTGATTCGGAAGGAGGTCCGCGGCCTTTTGCAACGGCTTCACCGCCTCCGCGGGATTTAAATCCAGCAACGTAAGCCCCAAATTGAGCTGCGCTTCCGCCATTTTCGGATTCAAATCCGCGGCAGCGGCATACTCCTTCGCCGCATTCGTGTTCTTTTTCAATGCCGTGAACGCATACCCCAGTTGAAAATGGGCAACCGCATCATCAGGTTTCTGCGCCAGGTACTTTTGGTATTTGTCCGCAGCCGCGCCGTAGTCCTGCTTATTGAGGTCGGCCTGCGCCTCCGCCAGCAACTGGCGCAGTTGTTCGCCAGCGGGATCAGGAATGGAATAGACCCTCTTGGTGCCCTGCTGCTGGGAGAATGCCGCTGGCGACGCGGCCGATGCCAACAGGCCGGCAATGATCCCCGCAATATATGGCGCAGATTTCACTTTGACCGATGGTCCTGCTTCGGACGAGAGCTTCGATCCTTCTCGTTCGACTGATTGCCCGGGTGATTCTGCTTGAGAACACGCGCCAGATATCGCCCGGTATGCGATCCCGAAACACGCGCCACCTGTTCCGGTGTTCCAGCGGCCACCACGCGCCCGCCCTCGTTGCCGCCCTCCGGCCCCAGGTCAATCACCCAGTCCACGGACTTAATTACATCCAGATTGTGCTCGATAATCAGCACGGACGCCCCGCCTTCCACCAGTTTTCGAAATGCGCCCAGCAGCTTCTGGATGTCCTCAAAATGCAGGCCGGTGGTGGGCTCATCAAAAATATACAGGATGCCAGCGTTATCCTGACGCATGAGATGCGCTGCCAGTTTTAATCGTTGCGCCTCCCCGCCCGATAGCGTCGTGGCGGATTGCCCCAGCCGAAGATAATCGAGCCCCACTTCTTCCAGCACCTTCAGGCGGGAAGTAACCTTCGGCGTGGCCGCGAAAAATCCCAGCGCCTCGCGCACGGTCATTTGCAGCACGTCGTGAATATTTTTCTCGCGATAACGCACCTCCAGCACGCCGCTTTTGTAGCGCGTCCCGCGGCATTCCTCGCAAACCAGCTCGACGTCCGCCAAAAATCGCATCTCCACCGTCACCGTGCCGTCGCCCTGGCAGGTCTCACAGCGGCCCCCCGGAATATTGAACGAAAAATGGCCCGGCTGGTAACCACGCTTCCTGGCTTCCGGCGTGGACGCAAAGACCTCGCGAATGGCGTCAAATGCTTTCAGGTAGGTGGCGGGGTTCGACCGTGGCGTTCGCCCGATGGGGGACTGGTCCACCATTTCCACCTCGCGTATGGCGGCATCGCCTTCGATACGCTCGCATACCTCCTTCCAGTTGCCTGCGGATCGTTTCAGCGAAAGCGCGCGGTAAATGACGTCAAACACCAGCGTGGACTTGCCGGAGCCGGAAACGCCGGTGATGGCCACCATGATTCCCAGCGGCACGGTGATGTCCGTCCCTTTCAGGTTGTGGCAGCGTGCGCCGATAATTTTCAGGAACTGGCCATGCGGTTTGTTGCGCAGCACAGGAACCGGAATGCGCGCCGCGCCGCTGAGATAGCGGCCGGTCAACGAATTCTTGTCCGCCAGCAATTCTTCGCGAGAACCGGAGAAAACCAGCCGCCCGCCGAGTTCACCCGCGCCGGGTCCGATATCCAGAATGTGATCCGCGGCCATAATGGCGTCAGGGTCGTGCTCGACGACCAGGACTGTATTACCCAGGTCGCGCAAATTCTCAAGGATGGTTAGCAGCCGGTTGGTGTCCCGTGGGTGCAGGCCGATCGACGGCTCGTCCAGCACATAAAACGCGCCCACTAAATGTGACCCCAGCGAGGTGGCCAGCTGGATGCGTTGCGCCTCTCCGCCGGAAAGCGTGCTGGTGAGACGGTCAAGAGTGAGGTAGTCCAGCCCGCTCTCGTCCAGGAACTGCAGCCTCTCCTGAATCTCTTCGAGGATCTTCTGCGCCACCACGGCTTGAAAGGGAGTCAGAGTGATCCGCCGGAAAAAATCGCGCGCCTGGGTCACGGTCATGGCGCAGACGTCCATGATGGATTTGCCGGCCACTCTCACCGCGCGCGCTTCGGGACGCAAGCGTGCGCCATTGCAATCGGGACAAATGGCGTAGCCGCGGTAACGGCTGAGAAAAACGCGCACATGCAGCTTGTATTTCTTCCGCTCCAGCCATTGGAAGAAACCCTTGACTCCGATGAAGCCGCCCTTTTCATCGCCTTCCAGAATTTTTGTTTGGTGCTCCGCACTCAGGTTCCGGAAGGGAACGTTCATCGGAATGCCCGCGGCGCGCGCATAGCGCTTCAGGTCATTCACGATTTGGCGGTAGCGAGGTTTGGTCCACGGTTCGATGGCGCCATCGGCCAGTGATTTCGCCTTGTCCGGGATCACGCGGTCGAGATCGAAATCCACGGTGTTGCCAAATCCCTGGCAGCGCGGACACGCCCCAGCGGGGCTGTTGAATGAAAACAGGCGCGGCTCCGGTTCCGTGTACTGGATTCCGCAGCGCTTGCATTCGAATCGGCCGTTAAATCGAATTTGCTCCGCGGGCAGCCCGGTCTCCGCTGGCGGAAACTCCAAAATCGCTTCGCCGCCTTCGCGGTAGCAGATCTCGATGGAATCCATCAACCGCGAGCGGTTCTCCGGATCCACGGTGAGCCGATCAACGAGGACAAACACCTGTCCGCTGAAATCCACGTCCAGCAGCGATTCCGGCGTGGCGAATTCGATCACCGCGCCATTCTGAAGCAAGCGAGTGAATCCGCGCTTTTGCAGCGAGAGCAGCGTCTCGCGCAGAGCATTCGCGGCATTTGCCTGCGCGTTGCGTCCGCGCAACACAGGTTTCATCGCCGGAGAAGCCGGGACGGAAAGAGGGAAGAGCACGTAAAACCGGCGGCCCACTGGCAGGGAGAGGATGCGCTCGGCAATTTCGTCCATGGTGTCGCGGCGGATTTCGTCGCCACAATTCAGGCAGTAGGTTCGTCCCACACGCGCGAAGAGCAGCCTCAGGTAGTCGTAAATCTCCGTGGCCGTGGCCACGGTGGAGCGCGGGTTGCGCGTGGAATTTTTCTGGCGGATGGCGATGGCCGGGGCGATGCCGGTGATTTCGTCCACGTCCGGTTTTTCCATGCGTTCCAGAAATTGCCGGGCGTAGGCGGAGAGCGATTCGATGTATCGCCGCTGGCCTTCGGCATACAGAGTGTCAAACGCCAGGCTCGATTTGCCCGATCCGGAGACGCCGGTCACCACGGTGATGGCGTTGTGCGGGATATCAACGTCTATGTTTTTGAGGTTGTGAACACGGGCCCCCCGGACCCGAATGTAGTCCTGCGGCTCAGCCACACCGACGGGAACCGTGGCGGTGGAGGATGCCCCAGGAGGCATTCCAGCGGCTTTTTCTTCTACTCGGCGGGCCATATGGGTTCCTGTCGTTTCCGCTGCTGTCGAATAAACCCTCCATTATAGTTCGCGCGGCAGGGTCTTGCAATTGGCAGTCGCAGCGGGTACTGTCCTGGTTTCGAATCGAAAGCTTGCGCCGTTCCGTCTCGCTAGCCCATTCACCGACATCATGAAAATAGATCGCCTTGACCATCTTGTTTTGACGGTGCGGGAAATTGAAGCGACCTGCCTGTTTTACGCCAAGGTTCTTGGCATGGAGGTGGTGACGTTTGGATCAGGGCGGCGCGCCTTGAGTTTCGGCAATCAAAAGCTGAACCTGCACGAGGCTGGACGCGAATTTGAGCCTCACGCCCGGCATCCCATGCCGGGATCAGCCGACCTCTGCTTCATTTCCGCCATCCCTTTGTCCTTGGCGATTGAGCATTTTCGCGCCTGCGGCGTGGCGGTGCTGCAAGGGCCGGTGGAGCGCGCTGGTGCGACGGGCAGAATTCGGTCGGTTTACTTTCGCGATCCCGATCACAATCTGATCGAGGTTTCAGAATACATATGACCGGCCTGACAAAGCGCTTAGCTTAAAGTCGGGATGCGAATGCCCAAATGATTGCCCAATTAAGCATTTGGCAAAACGCTCGCGCCGGGAGGAATTAGTCTCCGGAGGAGCTTGAAGGAGCGAAGTACCCGGGTTTGGCGCGGACGGTGAGCTTGCCCATCCCCGCGGGCGATTTCACATCAATCTTCACATTCCGGAAAGAGCCATCCTTGGCAGTGTTCGTGGGGTAGTAGGCGACGGTGTACTGATTGCGGATATCCTTGGCAATCTTGGTGCAAAGTGCTTCGACTTCATCCACTGTTTCGGGGAAATAGGCTTCACCGCCGGTGGCTTTGGTGATTTCCTTCAATGCGGTTTCGCCCTGCTTTTTCTCTTTGCGCGCATCGTCGGCAAAAAGACCGATAGCATAGATAACGGCGTTGGAATCCTGCGCCGTGCGCACCGCGAATTTCAGCGTTTCCCTCGAAGCGTCATCTTCGCCGTCGGTAATCACCAGTAGGACTTTCTTGTCCTGCGTGCCTTTCTTGAGGTGGTCCAGCGAGCCCACCAGCGCATCGTACAATGCGGTCATGCCGCGCGCGTCAATTCGATCCAGCGCTTCCTGCAGATCCTTGGGGTCGCTGGAAAAATCCTTGTCCATGTCCAGGTAATACTCGTCGTTGAAATTGACCACGAAAACCTCATCCTGCGGATTGCTGGTCTTTACAAACGTCAGCGCCGCGGCATTCACGCGCGCCCGCTTGGTCCTCATGCTGGCGCTGTTGTCCACGATGATGCCGACCGTAATGGGAATATCGGCGTTGTGAAAAAGCGCAATTTTCTGCTCCACTTTGTCTTCGTAGACGCGGAAATCCTGCTCCGGCAGGCCGGGGACGACATTTCCCGCGCTGTCCATCACGGTTATATGAAGGACCACCAGATTAACATCGCGCTTAATGGTGTGGTCCTTGGAAGACTGAAGCAGGGAATCGGCGCCTGCCGGGCCATCCGCCGCCAGAAGCGTCGGGCCGGGAGCGGTGCCGAAGAAAATAGCGATGCCGAATAGGCCCAGCAGGACAAGAGGTCCCTGCCAGCGCGAAGTGTTATTGGGCCGGGGCGTAATAGCCGTATTTTGCATCCACGTGAAGGGGCGGGAGGCCTCGTGGACCGGAAATTTTGATTTTGAGTTTGCGATACTTTCCATCACGTTTGAGATTGCTCGGCCGATAGCCCAGAACATATTGGTTGCGCAGCTCCATGCTGATTTTTGCGGCGGTATCCGGCAAGTCATCCAATTGGCGCACGGTGAACGTCCGGCCGCCAGTCAGACGCGTGAGCTCATCGAGCAGCGCCGGACCGTTGCATTCTTCCGGCGTATTGCACTGCCCCACCGGATCAAAAATACCGATGGCATAAATCTGGACATCCGCTTCTTCCGCAAATTTGCGAATGTCCGCCTCCGAGTACCGGCTATGATTATCACCTCCATCGGAGATGATGAGCAATGCTTTCCGGGAATTACTTGCGCCCCGCATCTGGCTGAGGCCCAGGTAGATTCCGTCAATCAGTGCCGTCTGTCCCCGGGCCGACGTAACCATTAAGTTGTCCTGCAGATGGTCCACACTGCCCGTAAAGGGCGTCACCAGTTGCGCGCGGTCATTGAAGTTCACCAGGAAGAATTCATCCTGCGGGCTCGATGTCTTCATGAATTGCACGGCGGCCATCTTGGACTTGTCGAGCTTGTTGGCCATGCTCCCGCTCATATCGAAGACCACTCCCACGGAGATGGGAACATCCGTGCTCGCGAAATGGACCACTTCCTGCTCCACCCCGTCTTCAAAAATGCGGAAATTGCTCTGTTCCAGTCCCGTCACCAGCCGTCCGTACGGGTCGGTCACCGTCGCCGGGACAAGAACCATGTCCACGTCGCGCCGGATGGTGTGGGTGTCGCCAGTATCTGGCGGAGGCGGTGGTGTTAAGACCGGGGAATCCTGTGCGCGCGCGGGAACGAAACTTCCTTGCAGGAATACGGAGAGAAGCAATGCGCAAGCTCCCGCGCAGATGGGAACCGCCCAACGCAGTCTCGGTGTCCTAACCACGCTGCTCTTCCTCCGTCAGGCCGTAACGGAAAGAGCCTGCAAACGCCTCTCAGCCGGATTGTAGCATCGCGGATGCGGAAATCAATAGGGGTTTCAAAATGGCGGAGGGCGCAGTTGGAGCGAACGCTGGGGCGAAAGTCGCTGGAGATCCAGATTCTTAAAAGCGTCGCGGGGGAGTGAGCTGCGGCGAGGTTCACTCCCAAGCGCGGAAGCTGATGGCGCAGGGGCAGACGGCCACGCTGGTGGCAGCGACGCTGGCCATGAGCCGGTCGAGTTTGTATTGCCCGAAACGACCGCGAGACAGCCGGGCCGACCGAACCTACAATGAGCAGGTCTGGTGGCCTCCGGAGAGAGACCGGCGTACCCTTACCGGCGCGTGTCTCGGCTGTCGGTTTTAGCGGAAGACGAACTGGTGTATACTTTTGGGGATTGGAACACCACAAAACGAATTCAGGTTAGAGTGTGTATTCTGCGCGGCAATTTCGTGAACCGAAGCCAGGGAGAAGACACGGATGAACGAGAAGAATGAACTTGTAGTTGTGGCGGGAGCGGACGGCTTCATTGCCGGCTCACTGGTGGCCGACCTACGCCGTCAAGGGTATACCAAGATTCGAGCCGTGGGCGCCAAGCCCTTCGCGCAGTGGTACCAGCACTTTCCCGATGTGGAGAACCTGCAGCTTGACCTGAAGGATCTTGAGAATTGCGAGAATGTCGCGCGAGGCGCCTATCAAATCTACATGCTGGCCGCGGATATGGGCGGGATGGGATTCATCGAGACGCACCGGGCGGAATGCATGCTTTCCGTGCTCATCAGCACGCACATGCTGCTTGCCGCGAAGAATCAAAATGTCCAGAAGTATTTCTATTCTTCCTCCGCCTGCGTATACAGCGCCGCCAAACAGAAGGAGTTTGATAATCCCGGCCTGAAAGAAGAGGACGCCTACCCGGCGCTGGCCGAAGACGGGTACGGCTGGGAAAAGCTTTTCAGTGAGCGCATGTGCCGCCACTTCCGCGAGGATTACGGCGTGCATACTCGCGTGGCCCGCTACCACAACGTGTATGGCCCGAACGGAACCTGGGACGGTGGCCGGGAGAAAGCGCCGGCGGCCATCTGCCGCAAGGTGATCGAAGCCAAGGTGAAAGGCCTCACCGAAATTCCCGTTTGGGGCGACGGCCATCAGACGCGCAGCTTCATGTATATTGACGACTGTCTGAAGGGCACGCAGATGATCATGAACTCGGAGATTCTCGATCCCATCAATCTTGGTTCGTCCGAGATGGTGACCATCAACCAGCTTATTGACATCGCGGAATCCATCGCCGGAATCAAACTGAAGCGCGTCTATGACCTCAACGCGCCGAAAGGCGTGAATGGCCGCAATAGCGACAATACTATGATCAAGAAGCGGTTAAACTGGGAGCCGAGTATCTCATTGCGGGAAGGCCTGGAGAAAACATACCGCTGGATATACGACCAATACACGGCGCGGGAAAAAGGGGCGCGCGTGGTGGCCTGAACCGCACGGTGGTCCTCCCCCATTTCGAAGGCCCGGCACGCTGCCTGCTGCCGGGCCTTTTTTTTCGCGGCTAGTGGCGGAGCGCGTGCAATTTGCGCTACGGTTGCGCTCTCTCTTTCTTAAATGTCTGCACGCTCAGGATACGCTTCCATCGTGCCGTCCCGGCGAAGCACGTACGTTCCGGATGCAGGGAGAATGCCGGATGCGCTCGCAAATTGACGTATCACCTGGGCGATGAGGCCTGGGTCGGCATAGCATGAGCAATCAAGGCCGATAGGCCGCCGAGGGCGAAGGCCAGCGGTTGCCAATTCAAACGTTGGAATGTGATGCCAAGCCTGAAGTCCGAAACGGTAGTTTCCCCTCGCATGGCGCGTCGTCATGATCGCAGAGCAAAAAAGGAGCGAGGAGCGGTTTACTCATGAGGTCCCGCCCGAATCGAGGCCGCCAATCGCATTATGAGTTTAGCTCCTCGGATCCAAATCGGGAATATGGGGCACATCACAGCACGAAGGAGAGCGCCTTAGCCTGTTTCGGAGGAGTGCCGAGGCACAGTTCCTGCGCGGCAACCCCAGGCTGGCGCCGGGGAATATTCTGGGCGGCGGAGAGCAGCAGAGGAATTCCTGCCACTCCCCGCACTACCCAGCAACATCAATTATCCGTCAACTCCATTAGTAGGATGCGCCGTCGGGGACAAACATGATGTCCACGCGGTAATTGGACGCACCCGCCTGGCCAGCGCCAGTACGCGACTGCGTGCGGGATTCCGCCACGCCTTTCGTTTTCGAAAGGTACTGCGAGGCATTTTCCGCGCGAGTCTTCGACAGGGTGTCCGGTTTCTTCTCGCTCGGATCCGCATAGCCGACCAGCACCACGGTTGCCTTCGGATCATTCTGGAGACGGACGGCGGCATCGTCGAGAAGACGCTTGCAGACGTTGTCCACCTTGGAGCTGCCCGGCTTGAACGTACATGATCCGATATTGGACGCCTGTGGCGCCGCGGGGGGCGCTTGCACGGTGACCGTGGCGGAACAATCCGCCGCGCCACCGCTGCCGTTTGCCACTCGGCCGGTGACCATATAATCTCCGGGCGCGAGGCCAGTGGTATCCAGTTGGACGGAAGAACCGCTGCCAACGATCTGGCCGCCGTTGGCCTGCCATTGATATGTGAGCGGCGTGTTGGTCTGATCATTTGTGCTCGCCGTAATCGTGGCGCGTTCACCCGCAAGAATTGGGGAACGGTCCACAGAGCAGGACATGGTGGGTGGCGGCGGAACGGGTTTGGCGTTTACCGTTACGTCAGACGAACAGGAAGCCGTAGCGCCACGGCCGTCGTCCACGCGCGCGGTGAGAGTGTAGGTCCCGGCCGCGACGCCGGTGGAATCCCAGCGAGCCTGCGCACCAGTCCCTTCTATTTTGCCGCCCGTGGCCGTCCAGGAATAGTTCATGGGCAATCCGTAAGAGTTGGAACTTGCCACGGAGGCCTTCACAGCCTGATTCGAGTCCACCATGAGGGTGCTCTGGTCCACGGAGCACGCCGCGGACACAGCGTTGGGGGCCTTCGGCTTCGAGTATCCGAAGTTAAACACCAGTCCGCTTTCCAGCCGGAAATTGTTCTGGCTGTTGTTCCCGCCGCCGGTCGTTGCCGACGATCCATTGTTAAACCGCGTATACAAATACTCCGCCTGCACCAGGCGGATCGAGACTCTGCGGCTCGCCTTGATGTCCAGTCCTCCGCCCGCGGTCAGCGCGAAGGCGTTAGTGGAAGTACTGCCGCTGCAGCCCGTACTGCCATTGTTGCAGCTCGCTCCCAGACGGTCTCCGCCGATATAGACATCAACGAACGGTTCCACGCGGCTGGAGTTGCGATAGGTGAAGCGAGGCCCAAACAGATACGTGAAACTGTTGGCGCTGTAGCCGCCCGGCAAGCCGGTCACCTTACAGCCGCCCAGATCCGCGGCCAGACCGAACCAGTGGCTCACGTTGTAAGCGATACTGCCTGATCCTCCATAACAATCCTGACTGCCCGCGTCCCCCCCAGGGTTGTAATGGACATACATAAAAGTCGGCGCAAGTTGCACCTTCGGATAATCATCCTGAGCCAATGCAGCCCCAGCCGTCAGGAGAAGCAAGCCCACAACAAAAAGACACCGGCGCATTTTTCGTCCTCCAATTTGATTGAAGTCTCAGCCGAAGCTTTCGTTTCGGCTGCCTGGTCAATTACTGACCCCACGGAAGTATATTCTAGTGAATACCACCCGGCCGTGCAATATTGAATAGTTTCCACAAGCGCCACATCCGCGGCGCCAGCACAGATCGGGTCATTAAATTCAAGGGATCGTCTCATTTGGAACGGAACCTTGAACAGATATGCCGGCGCCCAGAATGCCATCGTGGGTCTTCGGGGTTCAAGCGGACGCCGCCCGGGCGGGGCACGCTCCAGCAGACGATGGGCGGGCGAAGGATCATTCCCAAACAGCAAGAAAACCAGGGCCGGATCCGGGTTAACCGGGACACACGGCCGAAGGACGACGATTCGCGCGGGATGAAAATGGCAACACATGGAGAAGCGGCCGGGAGGAGTGGGGAATGCATCATGCGCCGGGAAAAGAGATAGGCCATGAATCAATTTCGGGTATATCATTCATGACCGCGACGGAAATTCCGGGCAGGATATCGTGGCAGCGCTCCGGACTATGAACATGCGGCCAGTGCGAGCTTCATTCCATATGGCCTGGCAGAATGGCGTTTCCGCACGCTGGATGGAGAGTTGCCGGCATCTGGTGATGCCCATATAAAAGTTCATATGCCTTGGGATCACTTTTGGTTAGCCAAACCGTCTCGTTTTGGAGGCCATACGCGTGAAATCGTTTAAAGTCCTTCGAACGTCGTTGATATTGCTGATCCTGCTGTCCGCTCCTGCTGGAGCCATTGCCCAAAGCGGGTGCTCTCAGATTCTTGAACATGGCATGTTCAACAATAGCTCCACTGACTCCCTGGAGATAAGGACCCGGGCTTTTGTGAATTGGCTGTCTGAAAGCACCTTCGACAGTTATGGAAAAGCGCTTGATGCCGGGCACAAGCTTGGATTTGCCATAGACGACATTCCGGTGCAGATGGGCGGTCACGCGAGAGGCTCCGATTGGAGAAATTACCAGGCGTCCTTGCAGGCACTGGATTTGTCGGACAAACGAAACCTATCCATACTCTCGCACATTGTAATCGGCGCCGACCAGGGAATGGCTAAGACGTGGCAGGCGTGCATGTTGCAAAGCAAGGGCGCGGCGCACGCGGCAATCGAGTTTAGCTCCGATCCATTCAGGTTCACGGTAAGGCTACTTTATGATGCTGTGGGAGCTCCGCCCTCAGTCACGATTCGTGACTTCACGATAACTCCCGATTCCGCGAATTGCACGCCAACGGTAAACAGCTACTCCGCGCTGGACTCATCCGGATTGATCTTAAACTGTACGCGGCAGTCCGCCTCCGACGCTATTCAAATCAGCGGCAACACGGACAAAGGAGCGGTCCTGGCGAAGCTTCCCGGCCTCACCCCTCCATCTTCGGTGGCGACGAAGGTAATCGGGCCTCTATTCGAACCGCCGTTTGGGGGTTGCACTGTCGATTCGAGAGGCAACCGCACCGTCGATGGCAAGACACAGGATGGCAACCAGCCAGTTTATGTGTGCCCTTGATGGATCTCCGGGTGAACTCCTGGGGTGGCATCCAGGCGAGTTCCACTATGTTCAAGGCGTCGTGAAGGGGACTTGGAACTGGGGAATGGTCGGACGCGTGAACGGCGCCATCCTCTCGCGCGATGCGTTCGACTACCTTTCCAAGAAGCTGAAAGAGGTACTGTAGACGGCAAGCTTCCGGGTCTGGATGTGACTGGAGGCGGGATGGCCGAAAAGACAGGATGGCGGAGAGGGTGGGATTTGAACCCACGGTCGAGTTTCCCCGACACTCGCTTTCGAGGCGAGCTCTTTCAACCGCTCAGACACCTCTCCGCACGATGTGACCTGCATTCAGATTACCAGACGGCACGGGAACATCACAACGCGAGGCCGCAGCCGCACTGTCCAGAAAATCTTTGCCGGCGCCCCACAGACGGCGCAGCCGGAATTAACCGTCAGCGCCTGCCGGCGAAGAATTCCTGCAAGACTCCTGAGCACTGCTCCTCTAGTACGCCCGCAACAGTCTCAATGCGGTGATTTACATGCGGGCTGGACAGCACTTCAAAGCATGAGCGCACCGCGCCGCCCTTGGGGTCGTCCGCGCCGTAAACCAGGCGTTTGATGCGCGCCTGGATCATGGCTCCGGCGCACATGACGCAGGGTTCGATGGTGACGTAGAGCGTGGCGTCCAAAAGGCGATGGTTGCCGATTACAGCAGCGGCGCGGCGCAACGCCACGATTTCGGCGTGCGCGGTGGGATCGGTGTCGGCGAGGGTGCGATTGGAAGCGCGGGCAATCTCACGACCGTCAACGGCCACCACGGCTCCCACGGGTACTTCTCCCGCGCGGGCCGCCAGCCGCGCTTCCTCCAGCGCCGCACGCATGAATTGGAGATCCATTTGCGGATCCACGTGGTCCATTGAATTTTCCCCGGCCAGATTACCACGCCGGAAGGTCGAGCGGACCGCGCCTTGACATCTCCCTCCCAAGACGGCAAACTGACCGCCGATGAGAGAATTGCTGCGGCGCGTATTCCTGGTGGACCTCTTCAAAGGCCTGTGGCTCACTTTCCGTTACCAGGCGCCCAAGAATATCTATACCGAGCAGTACCCGCTCGAGCGTCCCATGGTGGCCGAGCGCTACCGGGGAGCGCCGCGGCTGAACATCAATCCGGTGACGGGCGAAACGCTGTGCATCGCCTGCAACTTGTGCGCGCTGGCGTGTCCGGAGAACCTGATCGTGGTTGGCTGGCACCGCGACGACGCCACTCGCCGCAAGGTGCTGGCCGGTTTCACGTACGATACTTCCCGGTGCATGTTCTGCGGCCTTTGCGAGGATGCCTGTCCCACGGACGCTCTGGAGCTTACCCAGGATTTTGAAATGGCCAGTTTTAGCCGCGAAGGCGCCATCTGGGATCGCCATGAGTTGGAGGCGGGACCGACGCCAGTCCATTACACCCGCTAGCGTCTCTTCAAAGTGAACTCTTTTCCGTTACAATTGGAAATAGGCATGCGCCGCGCCGGGCGGTCTTCCGGAATGGCGTTCACAATGAATTCACGCAGCCTTTAAGTAAACGATGGAATTACGAAAAGACCCGATCACGCGAAGTTGGGTAGTCGCCGGGCAGGCCGATCATCAGGTTCAAGCTGGCGATGGTTGTCCATTTTGCGATGGCTGGCAGGACGACAGCCGAATACTTCTGGCGCTCCCGGAGTCAGGTCTCCCGCAGGTTCGCGTTGTACCGCATGCCAGCCCGCTGTATCGCATCGAAGGCAATCCGGAACGCACCGCCGCCGGCATTTATGACCGCATGCATCCCGCCGGCGCGCACGAAGTGGTGATCGAAAGCCCCAACCACGCGCAGACACTGGCGAGGATGAGCGATGAGGAGATTGAACGCGTCCTGGAAGCTTACGCCCTGCGCATCGCGGATTTGAAGCGCGATACGCGGTTCAAATATGTGACCATCTTCCGCAACCATGGCGCGGAGGCCGGGCAGGAATGGGACCATCCGCACTCGCAGGTGATCGCCACCACGTTTGTGCCGCGGCGCATACTTTATGAATTGCGGTCGGCGCGGGAGTGGTACGCGGAGCACGAACGTTGCGTGTTTTGCGACATTCTGCGCCAGGAAGTGAAAGCGGCGAAGCGGGTAGTGGACAATCAGGGCGACTACCTGGCGTTTTGTCCCTATGCTTCGCGCGTTCCCTACGAAACCTGGATTATGGGCCGTCCGCACAATCACCAGTACGAGACTCCGCGTCCCCGCGCTGACCGGCGCCATCTGGCCGCGTTGTTGGGACGGACTCTGCGCCGCCTGCTGCAGGTGTCCGGCGCGTATCACATGGTGATCCACACCGCGCCCAACAACCTGCAGAAAAAAGGCTCACTCCGCGAATACTGGAAAACGATTGCGGCGGATTACCACTGGCATATTGAAATTCTTCCGATTGTGCCGGCGCGCACCAAGTCCTACAGCTTGAAAGAAACCTACATCAATGACCTTCTTCCCGAAACCGCCGCCGACCACCTGCGGCGGCTGGACGCGAGCCTCTGACGCATGATGAGCGCGGACAGCGCGGCGCGGCACTCGCGGGGCGGCGTCATATTTCGGCTGATGTTTCTTCTGGCATTCGCGGGACTGCTGGTGGTTCTTTATATGGCGCGGCGTCCGATCCTGCGGATGGCCGGATGGTACTGGGTGGTGGAGCAGGCGCCGGAAAAGGCCGACGCCATCGTGGTCCAGGGGGACAACTACCTGGCGGAACGCTCCGCGGAAGCGGCCAATCTCTATCATCAGGGATGGGCGCCGCGAATCGTGGCCACCGATTTCCAGCTTCGGCCTCATTTGAACCTTGCCGAATTGATGGAGCGCGACCTGATGGACCACGGCGTGCCGCAGAGCGCCATCATCGTGCTGCCGCTGCGGCCGACGGATACGCGCGATCAAGCGGTGCAGCTGGTCCCATTTTTTCAGCAGCAGGGCTGGCACCACATTTTGTGGGTGGCGGCGAATTATCATTCCCGCCGCACCTATTACATCTGCCAGCGCGTGCTGCCCGCGGACATTCACTTCCGGGTGATTGCCGCCGCCGACTATTCCTACGATCCCAATTCGTGGTGGAAGTCCCGTCCCGCCGCCAAGCATTTCTTCCATGAGAGCGTGGGGATGGTGGTGGCCATGTGGGAACTCCGCCATCAGGCTCCCACGGCCAACTCGGACTGGAGTTGGCTGCGCGGGGACGTGTCCGCGCCGGTAACATGGTCCGGCGACCCGGGAATTTTCTCTTTTTTCTGCTTCTCCAGTTTACTGATAAGCTTGCCTGTACTATAGTCAACCCTTCCGATGTGTTGCGCGGGCCGCGGGGCGGCACTATTTCCTGTAGGAGCTATTTCCATGTGGCGCAAACAGACTGACTCACGCTTTTCTTCTCCCACGGAGAACATGCCTCCCACTGCGCCGCCGGTTTTCGATCCCGCTCCCGCGGCGCGGCACGTGACGCGGCAGGAGACGGCTCCCAGTGGCTCGCGCATACTGCCCGGGCTTCGCGTTCGCGGAGAAATTTCAGGGGATTCCGCGCTGTTTTTCGAAGGCTCGCTGGACGGGCCCATCCACCTGCGCAACGCTGATTTGACGGTCGGCCCCGGCGCGGTGATTCGCGGCGACGTGGAAGCGCGCGAAGTGGCCGTTCAGGGAACGGTGGAAGGCGAAGTTCGCGCGACAGTTCGCATCCATCTGCATTCCTCCAGCGAGGTCTCCGGGCAGCTCATCGGACCGCGCATCGCCATTGACGAAGGCGCGCGCTTTTCCGGCCGCGTGGAAATGACCCGCGGCAATGGAGCCGTGGAAAAGGCTGTTGCCGCCCCGGCTTCGTCCCGGACGCCCGCCGGTCCGCCGGCGCTGGGAGCGCCTCCGCTCGCCAAGCTTGCGGGTGAAGGAATCTAGCGCGTGGGTTGGATGAACAAAACCCTGGCCAGCGATTCGCCCTCGATGCCTTCCGGTTCCGGACAGGGAATTTCCCCGCAGCGCGCCGCCGCTGCCGCCGCTACTCCGCCCGGCGTGCGCCCCTCGTATGGATTGAAGGATCTGTTCTGGCTGGTGGGGGACCGTCCCGGCGGGTCGCTGCTGGACCTCGGTCCCGCTTCGCAGCCCACCATCACCACGTTTCTGGAGCGCGGGTTCCGCGTTTCCGTGGAGGATTTGCTCCGCGAGTGGAAGGATTTTCAGGTGGCGCAGGAAGCGCAGGCCGCCGCCGCGCAGCAGAACAGCCGTCCCACGCCTCCTCCTCCCGCCGTTCTGGCCGAGGGATTTCTGCAAACCGCGCTGGAGTTCCCGGAGGAATCCATGGACGCGGTCCTGGCCTGGGATTTATTCGATTACGTCAGCGACGCGCTGACGGCGAGAATCGCCGCCCGGCTCTTTGAGATGCTGCGTCCCGGCGGCTGCGTCCTGGCGATATTTCACAGCCGGCCTCCGGATTCCTTCCATCGCTACCGCGTGGTTTCCGGCGGCATCGAATTGCTCTCCGCCAGCGCGCCGCTGGCCTGCACGCGCGTCTTCCAGAATCGCGAGGTCCTGCAACTCTTCAGCCGCTACCGTTCCGCCAAAACCTACGTGGGCCGCGACCAGATCCGCGAAGGCCTGTTTGTAAAGTAGCTTCCTGCCCGGCAGATTCACCCAAACTCGCTTTTGCTGGCGGTGCATTAATTTCTGAAATCCGGAGGCCCCATCCAAGAATTGGTGAGGATTCTATTCTATTTTGCTGTCGCGGGGGTTGGGGCTGTCTTAGGGAACGTGACTTCGCCATCTTCCAGGGTCATTAGCAATGTTGCATTCTTTTTGACCCAGGTGAAGGGGATGTTCTTGCGGTACCGCTGGGGATACGGGTCGGGGTATTCCTCGATCCATTTTCGGAAGAATTCCTTCATGTCGCTTCCATGAGCATAGCGCAGGTCCACATGCCCCAGATCATTTCGGTGGTCGAAAAACAAATGGCCTACCTTCGCGTCCGTCCTTAGTTTTTCCTTACCGGTATCCTTATGGTATTGATATTCGTAGCTCCCGCCGTTGAATGCTGACTTTACTTCATGTTGTGACAAGTCGACGCCCGCCGCCAGCTTCTTTCCGACATCCCGGACTAGAATCGAAGCAAAAACTTCCCAGTCGGATGACATCGCCGCACTAGGAGGCCGCACCTCGCGGGCACTATAGAGCCGCAGTTTGCCTTGCAGCGGACCGTACATATAAGCGTGGAAAAACATCAGCGCCTTCTCGAAATCAAGATCGCTGGGAGGGCCGCCGATCTTGTATAGGGTTTTCTTAAGCAAGACAGTTCCGCGTCTTCATGCAACCTGCTCGAAGCTTCTGCACGTCGTCAGCGGTCTCAATAGGTTATTTTCTAGCCAGCTAACGACAGGCACAGCGACCCCGTCCCCAAACAAATGGTAGGCATCGTTATAGCTGGACGGCAAAGGATAATTATCCGGCACGCCCATCAATCGCGCAGCCTCACGCGGGGAAAGAAGCCGCGTCCGTATTCGCCCCTTTTCTACAATTATGATTATTTGACGACTGGAACCTCCCACGGGCGTCCTCAAGCATCCCGAGATTCCGTCGAATCGAACTTCGGCGTGTTGAGCCATCACACCGTTATGATCGGGCCTAGTCCGCTTATAAATTGTTCCAATGTGGCGGCCGCCAGCCCGTAATGCATCTGCAACTTTCCTGCGATGCGCCGCCGTCATGAGCCTGAGAAGTCTACGGGTTTCGGACTCAGAATTCCACGCAGTTCGCGTTGGGCGAACCTCCACGAGAGATGCAAGGGGTGGAACATTCTGATTGGGAATTGGGAGTGTCCACCAGACCCAGTTTTGTTGCAGGCGCTCAGGCAGGTTCCCGTGAGCTTTGAGGAGAGAACTCGTATGCCAAGGCTTCGATGGCACGCAAGATGCCAATTTGCGTGGAATGGGTGTCTCACCATGAAGACCGACAACGAATAAACGCGGTCTCGATTGAGGTAAGAAATGAGCGGCGTTGACAACAAGGGCTCCCACGCGATAGTCAGCTTCGGCAAATGCTCGCACGATCGAAGTGAAATCCCTGCCTGAATGTGAGGTCAGGGTGCCGGTCACATTCTCTAGCACGACCACCTTGGGCGGACGCCCCTCGTCGACCATACCGCTGACGAGCTTCCAGAACTGCCGAAACGTACCGCTACGCTCTCCGTCCAAGCCTGCGCCATTTCCCGCCAGTGAAAGGTCTTGGCAGGGGAATGATGCCCATACCAAATCGGGAATTCCGGGCAAGTCCGTTGTCGTAAGTCTTCCGACATCATCCACTCTTAGCTCTTCGGAGGATCCAAAAAAGGCCCGATAAGCCCCCGCCTTTTTCTCGCATATGTCATTCGCAAAAGTGCAATTCCAGGCAGGACCCAAACCAAGGCGGGCCATACCACCGCCCGCAAAGAACTCGTACCAAAGATGTTGAGGCCTGCTCATGGTTTTCGCCTCAGGAACCGCGAGAGCCTCGCCTGAAGGCGTTTGCTACCGCGCATTTCGCATTCCCATATAACCATCAGTTTCCAACCTCGCGATTGTAGCGTATTGGCGTTCCTGGAGTCCCGAAGAGCATTCTTGGCTTGCTTGTTCTTCCAATAGGCACGATTTGATTTAGGCAGCTTCCCGGCGTCACAGTTGTGTCCATGCCAAAAGCACCCATGCACGAGAATGGCCTTCCGCTGCTCGACCATTACCAAATCAGGCTTTCCAGGCAAGTTCCGTGGGCAGCTGCGATACCTGACTCCCATTCGTCTCAAAATGCTTCGCACAACCCTCTCGGGCTGAGTGCCGCGGGAGCGAACGCGGCGCATTATCTCGCTGCGTTGGTGAGGATCGAACGTATCCATTCTCTTCTCGCTTAATGTAGAACAATCTCTCGAGCAAATGCCAGCATTTTGCGGCACCCCCAGATTTCGCACCCCAAGCCTTTTGGTCAGGAACCGGAGTTCGGACTACGCCCCGATTCGACTTTTTGGCGCGTCCAGGAATCGAGGAACAAGGAGAAGGGAAGGGAATCGCGAACCCTAATCCCTTTCGGTTTGCACTTCGGGAAGAGGAGTCGCGGCGGGAGCCGCGGCGGGAACGCGGGCGAAGCGGGCCTTCAGCGCGTGATAGGCGACGGGCAGTAGCGACAGCACAATCACCGCGCCGATGACGTAGTGAATTTTGCTCTCCACGTCCGGAATGCTGGCGCCCAGCGTGTAGCCCACCAGAACCATTCCCCAGACCCACAGAAATCCGCCGATAATGTCGAAGAGGAGATAGCGGCCGTAGCTCATTCCGGCGGCGCCTGCCACGGGAGGGCAAAAGGTGCGCACGATGGGGACGAAGCGCGCCAGAATGATGGTCTTGGAGCCATTTTTTTCGTAGAAGGCGTGGGCCTTTTCCAGATGGCATTTTTTGAAGAACCGCGAATCGGGACGGCTGTATAGCTGCTGCCCCGCTTTGCGGCCGATGGCGTAGCCGAGCTGGTCTCCGGCGATGGCGCAAAGCGTGACCAGGCTCAGCAGCCAGGCGAGCTTCATGTGGCCCAGAGCGGCGAAGACTCCCGCGGTGACCAGCAGGGAATCGCCGGGCAGGAAAAACCCCACGAACAGTCCCGTCTCCACGAATACCATGGCGCAGACCAGAAACAGTCCGCCCCATTCGATCAAGCCGCGAACGTCATAGAGATGGTGGAGGATTTGCTGCACCCATTGGCCCATGCGCTGTTTTTCCCTGGTCCTGAGCGGGCCGGTTCAGGTTGGCGCCCAGCCGCTCAATTTACGATAGCAGAATTCCGCGCCACGGTCAGGTACCGCTCCGACGGTGTGTTCCGGGGATAGTACTTTTCGGCCAGTATTTTTAGCCGCCGGTACCATTGCCCCAAAGTGGGCCAGCGGGCAGAATGGAATCAAGAGGAAAGGGTAGGAGCGGGGAGGCGGGCTTTAGAGGCCATTAGCGTACGCGCTCCCCGTTCGTTTTTTGAGTATGAGTTCTCCGGTTCAGTCCCATCAGGTTCGAGTGGCCCTCCTGAATCTTCGGAATTCCGCGTATGTGGTCCTTTACCAGCGGCTCTATATGTTGATGAGTGCTTTGCGCCGCTGGACGAACTAGCCAAGCCAGGAATCGCCCCATTTTTGCTGTCTCAATGTGCGTGGCGTCCCCGCGCGTCCTGAAATCCTGCATTCGACAGGAAACCGGTTGACAGTTCTTGGCGCAGTGCGGAAACTGGCCGCGCTGCCGCGCGGGTTTGGCGCGGTCGCACGCCTATGCGGCTTAATGGTGCAGACTGGCTCGCCGTCATCGCCTACCTGGGCGCAACGCTCCTGATTGGCATCTATTTTCGGCGGCGATCCGGGCGCAGCCTGCGCGACTATTTCGTTGCCGGGCGCGGCGTTTCCTGGTGGCTGGCGGGAACGTCCATGGTAGCGACCACTTTTGCCGCGGACACGCCACTGGTGGTCACCGGCCTGGTCTACGCGCACGGCGTCGCCGGGAATTGGCTGTGGTGGAGCTTTCTGCCGTCGGGAATGATGACCGTTTTCCTTTTTGCACCGCTGTGGGTGCGCGCGGGGCTGCTGACTGATGTTCAATTTGCGGAGTTTCGCTACAGCGGTCCCCCGGCGGCATTTCTCCGCGGCTTTCGCGCCGTGTACCTGGGCCTGTTCATCAACTGCCTGATTCTCGGCTGGGTCACCAAGGCCATGACCACCATTCTTCAGGTCACGCTGGGGACCAGCGAGCGCGCGTCCCTGGCCATCTGCATTCTCTTCATCATTCCGTTTACCGGGGTGTATGTGAGCCTCGGCGGCCTATGGGGCGTGATGTGGACGGACCTGTTCCAATTTATTTTGAAGATGGGCGTGGTTATTGCCGTGGCGTGGTATGGCGTGCGCGCCGCTGGCGGGATGAACGCGCTATTGCAGCATCTGGCGCGGATGCGCGCGTCGTCCCCTGTGCCTGCCGCGAATATTGCGCACTTCTTTCCCGATTTCAGCCAGGGATGGTCTTCGGAAATTTTGTGGACCATTCCCGTTCTGACGTTCTGCGCTTACCTCACGCTGCAGTGGTGGGCCACCTGGTATCCCGGCTCGGAGCCGGGCGGCGGCGGTTATGTGGCGCAGCGAATTCTCAGCGCGCGTAATGAGCGCGAAGGCGTGCTCTCAGTTCTGTGGTTCAACTTCGCGCACTATGCGTTGCGCTCCTGGCCGTGGATTCTGGCCGCGCTGGCGGTGGTGGCGCTGTATCCGCACCTCCAGCATCCGGAGGCCGGCTATCTGCTCCTGGCCATGGACACGCTGCCGCCCGCGCTGCGAGGGTTGCTAGTGGCCGGTTTTCTGGCGGCGTTCATGTCCACCGTAGCCACGCACCTGAACTGGGGCAGCTCTTACCTGGTCTCCGATTTCTACCGCCGCTTCCTGCGCCGCGATGCCACCGAATCGCATTACGTCGCGGCCGGCCGCTGGTTCACCGTGCTGCTGGTGATTCTGGCGGCGTTCGTGGCCTGGGAATTGTCAACCATTCGCGCGGGGTGGGAATTTGTGCTGGAAATCGGCGCGGGGACGGGCGGGGTCTATCTGGCGCGGTGGTATTGGTGGCGGGTGAACGCCTGGAGCGAGATCTCCGCCATGGCCACTGCGCTGGTGGTCACCGCAGTCATGAAGCTATGGACGCCGGAGAACGCATCGGAGGCGCTGGCATTCGCGCGCACCGCGCTGACAACCACCGTGGTGACCACGGCTGTTTGGGTTGCGGTCACGCTGTGGACATCGCCGGAATCGGAGCAGGTGCTGGAGGGCTTTTATCGCCGTGTTCTGCCGGACGCGCGCGGTTGGATGCCCGTCGCCCGGCGCGTGACGGATTTGCCTACCACCAGGAATCTGGGCGCGAATCTTCTCAATTGGATTGGCGGGTGTGCCGCGGTCTATGCCGCGCTCTTCGGGATTGGGGATTTGTTCCTGGGACGGCCGGGGCAGGGCCTTGCGCTACTCTCCGTATGGGTCCTTCTCACCGCGTGGCTACTTCGCCGCCTGCGCTGATTTCGCCCCAACATCAATAAATTCAATAAAATCCATGGTGGGGGCGTGAATTGCGCCTCTGGGCGGGTGATTCATCGCGGGCAAACGGTCGCGCGAACAAGGTTTGTCGCCTCGTGTCGCTTCGTGTCGCTTCGTGTCGCTTGCGCGTCCCGGGAAGAACTATATTCTGAGCAGGCAGGCGGCAGAGGTGCAATCCCTTCGGGGTCTGTAGGTTTGAACACTTCCAATCGGCACACTGACCGAGAAAAAAGGCGAGGAGGGCTACGGTTCCATGCGAAATAGACTTTCAAAAACATGGTGGTCCATGGGGTTGGTTTTGGCGGCAGGTTTAATCTCTCTGCCACCGGCGGCATGCGCCGCCTCAACGGAGAAGTACTTCAGTTTCAATGGCACGAACGGGCAGAACTCCTACGGCGGTTTGGTTACGGATTCCGCCGGCAATTTTTACGGGAATACGTGCAGCGGCGGCCCCACCGTTTCGCACGGCGTGATTTTCAAGGTGGGGCACACTGCCAGTGGCAAATACACCTACAGTATCATCTTCGCTTTCGACGATACCGATGGATCATGCCCGATGGGGCAGATGGTTTTTGACTCGGCGGGGAATCTTTACGGAGCAACGGAGACCGGAGGGCCACCCTCGGCTTGCAATTATGCCAACGGTTGCGGGGTGGTTTTCAGGCTGACGCCGACTGCCAAGGGCATGTGGAAAGGGAAGCTCCTATATGCATTTCAGGGGGGAACGAGTGACGGTGGTGGTCCCTATGGTGGTGTGGCTCTGGATTCCGCGGGGAATGTCTACGGCACACTGAGCAGCGGAGGCGACGTTACGGACTGCGAATCGGTCGGCGGATGCGGAGCTGTCTTCGAACTGACGCCGACGAAATCTGGACAGTGGAAAGAGACCATCCTCCATTTCTTTACCAACTACACCAATGGCGGCGACGGCGCCGAGCCCGAAGGCAGGCTTATATTTGACAAGAAGGGCAACTTCTACGGCACGACCTATTCCGGCGGAGGCGCTGATGCTCTGGGAACTGTTTTTGAGTTTTCCCCGGCCGGAGGCGGAGCCTATAACTACCAGCAGCTCTACGCATTCACGGGATGCAATACGTCCACGGGATGCCAGCCGGTGGCGGGCGTGACGCCGGATGCTCAAGGAAACCTCTATGGAACCGTTTCTAGTGGCGAGGTCTATGAACTCACGGCGCCCAACTGGGGTTACAGCGTACTGTTAGCTTTTAATGGTTTGACAGACGGGGAACAACCCTTCGCTCCAGTGGTCTTCGATAAAAATGGCAATCTGTTCGGCACCACGTGGTCCGGTCCAGGGAACGTCCACGGAGGAGGCACGATTTATGAGCTTTCGCCCTCAAACGGCGGCTGGACGGAGACCGTTATCCATTCGTTCCTGCCCGGAACCAAAGGGAACTTTCCCCAAGGCGAGGCGATCTACGCGCCCGTGCTGTTGGATTCGAAGGGCAATCTGTATGGATCAACCACCGGAGGCGGAGCGGTCGGCGACGGCGTGATTTTTAAGGTCACGCCATAGCGCGGGAAGCATTGCAGTGATATCAAAGGGGGCGCTGGCCGGATCCTGGCGGCGCTCCTGGAGAATTTTTCAACTGCCTGCGGAACTAAAAAGGGCCGCCCCGTTTTGCCGGAGCGGCCCTTTTTCTTAGGAAAGGGCGGAACGGTCCGCCAACTCGTGTTGTTTCCCTCTAGCTACAGCTTGGGAATTTGAGACTGGCGATCCAGGTGCTCCAATTGAAAGACCCAGTCGTTTTGTCATATTCCTGTGTGTACCAGAAGGTGCAGTCGTCGGAGGGATCCAATTCCATGCTGCTGTAATCTCCCCAACGGAAGAATTCCTCTGTTCCGCCGCCCTTCTTGATGGCTTTGGGCGATTCCAGAGTCCCTAGCGGGTCAGATGGAACGCGGCCCGAAAAGCCGATCGAAGGATACAGCGTGGTACTGTTTGAGTAGCTTCCGCCAATCGCCAGGTTGCCAGCTTTGTCGAATGCGGCGCTGGCCATCCACGGGCTCCAATTAGCGTTCTGCGCCGTCCCTTGTTGGTACAGATTCGGCGTGCCGCTGGGGTTGCGAATTTCATACCACCTCACGGCAGACACCTGACTGTTGGACGGTTCCACGGTGTGATTGAAAGTCAGCGACTCGTGATCTCCGAAATTGCGGTACGCCAGGCGGAACATGGGCCGGTCGCTCAGCGATTCCAGAGTATAGCCCTGAGGCTCGGGGATGCACTGTTCAGGATAGGGACAAGGCTCCGAGTACGACGCCACAGTGACCGCCGTCGGTCCAGTGAACGTGGAATTCGCCGGGTTCGAGAAATCCACGTGGAAGTCGTACAGATGGATTGTCGTGGAGTTGTACAAACTCACGAAGAACGCCGGCTCTCCATTCTGATAGAGCGTTTGCCCGTCCAGATCCGACGGCAGGAAGGGGCTCTCCGAGCTGTAGGGACCGAAGCATTGAATGGTGGCGGCATTTCCCGCCAGCATGTTGGTGCGGTCCATGGCGCAGGCCACCGGCCCCGCGAAGTATTCGCCGCTGGGGAAATCGTCATACATGAAGTAATAAGCATCCGGCCAGACGCCGAACTTCGGGTAGTCATCAAAATTGTTACCGAAGGAGAATGCGTATTGGTTGTAGGTTCCAGTGGCATCCGAAGAGGTCGAAACGGCCATGCACATCTCATAGGGCGTCTGGCCAATCATCAACTGGCCCACTACCCAGCGGCCCGCAAGCTGGTCATAGCGCGCTTCGATGTCCCCGTTGTTGTTGTTTTCGCAAGCTCCACCCAAGCCCGACCAGAATGCATTGCCCACTGTGGGTCCCGCAATTAGCGCCCCGGTGGACTTGTCAAAGATGGCGAAGCTGAGGTTCACCCAGTCCAAAACCTGGGTCGAGCCCACTCCCGCGTTGGTGTCCGGCGGCGCAACTTCGTCGTTATATCCGTAATCGCCCTGGCCGACCCCGGCGAAATTCAAGCCCAGCTTGGCCTTGACTGGCGGAAGCTCCACGGTTTGTACCGCGGTATCCGGCCCGGTGCCGACAATGCGTGGGCGCCCGGTGATGTGTTCCTGCATGGCGTGACGCGCCAGGTCCGCGGAAGCTGGCGGCATGTTCTTAATAATGTCGCGCAGCGGAATGGAAAGGTTGTGGCGGTCTTCGTGGATGACCACCGGATTGTGATGCACTTGGGCTTGCTGCGCGGCCGCGGGAAAAGCAGCCACGCATACTAATACCGCCGTGGCCAGCGAAATGGCCGCAACACTCCTGCAATTTCCTTTCATGCTTCCTCCTAGTAGACCCAATATGGGCGAGAAAACCGCGAGCGTGGACAGCCCGGATATTTTCATCGGCCGCCGCTTACGGACGGCCAGCCCATTTGTATGGATGAGAATTTACTCCGCAAACCACCCAGCCGTCAAGAAATCATCTTGGGCAGGCTACTGCGCGGAGCGCCGTCGGAGCTGAACCCGCTTGAGGAAGCGTCCCTCCGGGTCTCCCTTGAAAGGACGAAAGGCCGCCCCGAAGAATGGGAGCGGCCTTTCTGTGAAAAAATCCGCGGAGTCTATTCCGCGAATTGGGCGATCCCTGCTATTTGCAACTGGGAACCTTGAAGTTCGTGATCTGCGAGCTCCAATTGTTCCCGCCGCCGATCGTGGTCTTCACGTACTCCGTGGTGTACCAGAAGGTGCAGTCATCCACGGGGTCAATTTCCATGTCGCTGTAGTCGCCCCAGCGGTAATACTCTTCCACGCCGCTGCCTTTCTTGATCACCAAAGGATTCCGCATGGTCCCCGCCGGGTCGGATTTCAACCGGCCGGTGACGCCGATGGATGGGAACAGGTTTGTGCTGTTTGACGCGCTGAAACCCAGGGCGAAATTGCCGTTCTTGTCGGACGCAATGCTGCCCATCCACAGGGAAGCCTTATTATTGGAATATGTGCCCTGCTGGAAGACAGTGGGCGTTCCATTGGGGTCGCGGATTTCATACCACCGCAATCCCGCGGCCTGGGCATTCGACGGGGTCACGTCATGTGTAACCAGCAGCGATTCGTGGTCGCTAAAACTACGATAGGCCAGCCGGAACATCAGCCGGTCGCTTAGCGTTTCCAGACCTACGCCAGGAGAAGGCTGCGGGATGCAGTCATTCTCATCGCAGGCGGGTGAATACGTCGCAACGGTAATGGTTGTCGGCCCAGTGAAGGTCGAGTTGGATGGATTCGAGAAATCCACGTGGAATTTGAATAGATGCAAGTGACTCGAATCGTATAGCGCGGTGATAAATGCGGGCTCACCCTGCTCGGCAATGCCATTGCCGTCCATGTCGGATGGCAGGAAGCTGGATTCGTCCGAATTCAGGAAGCATTGCGCGGACATCGCGCCACCGGTCAGCATCGCAGTGCGATCCAGCGCGCAAACCTCCGCCGCGAAGCCGTTGGTCTCAAAATTGTTCGCGGTCATGTAATAGGCGTCCGGCCAAACCGAGATCTTCGGATAATCCGGAAAGTTCTCGCCGAAAGAGAGTGCATATTCGTAGTAGGCGCCGGTGGCATCATCCGTTTGCGACACGGCCACACAAGTCTGGTAGGGATCTTCCTGAAACTCAAATTGCAGCATCAGCCAACGGTTGGCAATCTGGTCGTATTTCGCGACGATGTCTCCTTGCGGCGCCTCCGCGCATGTGCCGCCCAGGGTAGCCCAAAATGCCGTCCCGCTGGTTGGCCCGGCAATCAGCGCGCCGGTTTTCTTGTCGAAAACGGCGAAATCGTCGTTGATGAACTGCACATACTGTGTATCGCCCGCCGCGCCGTTGGTATCCGGCACGGGATAGTAGTCGTTGTATCCATAATCGCCCTGGCCCACGCCGGCAAAATTCAAATTGATAATGCTATTGAACTTTCCGAGTTGGATGTGCTGCTCCGCGCCATCGGGGGAGCCAACGATGGGCGCACGCGTCCGGCGCGGCTCCGGTACCGTATGGAAATTCAGCGGCAGAGGCGGCATATTCTTAATGATGTCGCGCAACGGTGGTGACACCGCCTGGCGATCAGCATGAATGATAATGGGATTATGTTGGACGGCAACGTCCTGGGCTTGAGCCGTGACTGCGCCGCATAGCGCCAGGGCGGCCAGGATTAGCAACGCCGCTGGCAATCTTCCTGAAAATCGTTTCATTATTCTTCCTCCTGATTTGGACCACACTGTCTGCTTTTCATTATAGCGCTGGAAACTTAAAGTTTGTGCGCGGATAATTTCCGGTTCTTCGCCACTTAAGTTTATTGGACCCGCGGGCGCGGAGTCTCTTCTAAGGTGACGAATTCTCGCCCGTCCGCGCCCGTTGAGCGTACAACCCGCTAACGGCTGGCCAGTCCGCCGGCCGTTTCCGCGCCGTCAATGGTGTAAACCTGCCCGCTGATAAACGCCGCGTCGTCGGACGCCAGGAACGCAAAGAGCGCCGCCACTTCCTCCGGCCTGGCGTGACGCTTCAGCGGAATCTTGCGGTTTACTTCTTCGAGCATTTGGGGGGAATACTCCGCGCGCTGCATCGGCGTCAGGACGTAACCCGGGGCTACCGCGTTCACCCGCACGTTCGGCGCCAGCTCCAGCGCCATGGATTTCGTGAGTTCAATCACACCTGCCTTGCTGGCGTTATAGTCGGCGTAAAGCGGATAGCCGGTGATGCCGTTCGTGGAAGCGGTGTTCAAAATCACGCCGCTGCCGCGCCCCATCATGTGCCGCGCGGCCGCTTGCGCCACATGAAATATTCCCGTCATGTTGACGGCCATCACTCGTTCCCATTCCTCCTGCGTGATGTCCAGAAACCGGTGCCGGATGCTGATTCCCGCATTGTTGATCACCACGTCCACGCCGCCCATCAGCTTCACGCTCTCCGCGAACGCTTGCTCCACTTCCGCCCTGCTGGTCACGTCGCACTGCACAACGGAACGCAGCCCGGGGAGCTCGCCGGCTATGCGCGCGCCCGCCTGGGCGTCGCGGTCCACTACCACAACCTGCGCGCCTTCTTCCAAAAAGCGCGCCGCCGTCGCTGCACCGATTCCGCTGGCGCCGCCGGTAATCAGGACGCCTTTCCCCGCCAAGCCCCGCATCAATATTTCCCCATGGTTTCACTTCACCAAATGTTGCGAAAGCCCGCAGTATACCGCCCGCAAACTCCCATGAGAACAATTCCTCATTCGCGTGGTGAAATAATCAAGGCGGACGCCGGATAAATAGTCAGTCAGTCCATGGCTGCTATGGCGGTGACCAAATGGCAGGAGTAACTTTTTACGATCAGCCAGACTTCGCTTCCCGCGCACAGGTTCAGCGATTCCGCCGCTCCGGGCGTAACGTGGACTGTAAACCTGGCGCCGCAGTCCACCGTCACCGTTACGCGAGCTCCCACGCGAGTCACTTCGACCACGCGTCCGGGGATCACGTTGCGCGCGCTCAGCTTTTCCGGACGCGCCCCGGCCAGAAGAATGTCGCCCGCGCGGATGGCCACTCGTGTCCGCTGTCCTCGCGAAATCCGCGTCAATGGTATTTCCAGCGCCACATTTTCCCCGCCCAGACGGCAGGTCATGGTGCCGTTGGCTTCGTTCACCGCGATGAGTTCCACGTCAAAAATATTCTCAAATCCGGTGAGACGGGCCACGCTCTCGCGTTGCGGCGAGCCGAGCACGTCCGATGGCGCGCCTTCCGCCACGATGCGCCCGCGCTCCATCACGATCATCCTCTCGCCCAGCGCCAGCGCTTCTTCGCGATCGTGGGTTACATAAAGGATAGGAATTCCGCGCGCGGTGTTCCACGCACGAAGGTCGTCCATGATTCCAGCTTTCACTTCCGCGTCCAATGACGCCAGCGGTTCATCCAGCAGCAAAGCGCGAGGTTCGGTCACCAGCGACCGCGCCAGCGCCACGCGGCGCTGCTCACCGCCGGAAGTTTCGCGCGGTTTTCGGTGTTCCAGATGGGCGATGCGGAACGATTCCAGCATTTGCCGCGCACGCGTTTCCCGCGCCGATGTATCCATTCTCCGCAGGCCATACATGGCATTTTCCCCCACCGTCAGGTGAGGGAACAGCGCCAGGTCCTGAAATACAAATCCCAGGTTTCGCTCCGCTGGCTCCAATGAGATTCGCTGCTCCGCATCGAAAAGAATTGTACCGCCGGCCGTGATGCGGCCTGAATCCGGCTCCGTTAATCCCGCGATGCACTGCAGCAGCGTGGTTTTGCCCGCTCCGGAAGCGCCGAAGAGAATGGTGACGCCCGGCGGCGCGAAAAAACTGGCGTCCAGGGTAAAAACAGCCGCGCCGCGCTCGCGGTGCGTTTTTCTCAGGCGAACCGCCAGCATGTTGTTTTCTTCGGATTTCCCCGCTGGGCGACTGGTCATGGGAGGGAATAACGTGTTGAGGAAGACGGATCCTGCATCAGCCGTCCAGTGCGTTGCGAAGCGTGTTGCCGAATTGTTCGCCGCGCAACCGCTCCAATAGATACGCGGCGCTCAACGCCACCACGGCCGTAATCAGCAGAAACAGCGCCAGTGGGAATGCTCCTCGCAGGCCCTCGGTCTGAAACCGCACCCACAAATAGATGGGCACCGTATGCGGCGTATAGGCCATTACCAACGTGGCTCCAAATTCACCCAGCGCCCGAATCCACCCCAGCGCGACTCCCGCGGCGATTCCCGGCCACGCCAACGGCAGGGAGATCCTCCAAAAAACCTGCCACGGGGAATCGCCCAATATCGCGGCCGCCTGTCCCAGCCGGGAATCAACGCCACGGAACGCGGAATAGGAAGCGATCACCAGAAACGGTGCCGACGCGAAAATCTGCGCCAGCACAATGCCCGCCAGGTTGGACGTCAGCGAAATTCCACCGGCGGCGAAAATTCGCCCCACCAGGCCATATGGCCCAAAGAGCAGGAGCAGTAGCACGCCGCCCACTAATGGAGGCAACACCAACGGCAGAAGAATCAGCGCCAGGCAGACACGCCGCCAGCCCCGTCCGGCATGCGACAGCACGTAGGCCAGCGGAATTCCCAAAACACTCATCAAAGCCGTGGCGATCGCGGAACTTTCCAACGACACGCGGATGGCGTCTCGCGTTCCACCGTCCGCCAGTGCGTCCTGAATTTCAGACCAGCGCACCTGGCCCAGCAGATTCAGGAGCGGCAAGATTAACTCGAGTAGCAGAACGCCGCCCAGCACTCCAAAGATTAACAGCGCCGGGCATTTCTTCCACGTCACGGCTTGTACGGTCCTTCCACCATTTTTCGCAGCGCCGCGGGAATGTCCGCCATGTCACCGCCCGCTTTCACTGGTACGCTGCCGAATCCCGCTTTGGCGAAAATCCTGCGCCCGTCCGGGGAAACCAGAAATTTTACGAGTGTCACCGCGCCTTCCTCATCGGCCGCCGCGGTGGGAACGGTGACGGTAAACAGAATGGGAGTTCCGTGGACGGTCACGCCTTTCTGCGTCATATAGACCTGTTTTGCGTACAGGGCTGCCAGCGCCGGGTCGCCCTGATTCAACTCCGGCGGCAAACTGATATACGGCAGCCCGTGCGCCAGCACTTCGTGTTTGTAAAAAATCGCGGCGTCCACCTGGCCGGCTTCCAGCCGCGCCAGCAGCTCCGGTTCCGGGAAAATCTGCGCCGGATTGTGCGGCCCGCCCAGCAGGGCCACCAGGCCGCCCTTGTGGTAGTACTTTTCCGCCAGTGAAAACAGAAAAAGCGTGCGGTAACCCTTGGGATCCAAATCGGGATCCGTGCGGCCCAGCTTTACGCCGGGTAATGCCAGCACTTCATACCAGGTTCGATGGCCGGCTTGCGCCTCTTCGAAGGCTGGTGCGAACTTGCTCCGGGGGTTGAATCCCACCACAAGTTCAGCGGAGGCAAATGTCAAATACCACCGCACCAGGTTATGATTCGCCGCGCCCATCAGGATTTTCTCGTTCACGGCGGGATCCGCGCTGATGAAAACGTCCGGCTTGCGCAATCCGTCGCGCATCATGTTGGCCGCGCCGGTTGAGCCCTGTCCTTCGCCCTGATACGCGTAGCTGGTCTTCTGCGTAAATGCCGGGCCAACCTGTTTCTCCATCACTGCGGTCAGCGAACCCGCATAGAGGACGGAGACAGTCTTCTTATCCGCCGCCCGTGGCTGCGTTCCGGCCACACCCGTCAGGATCATGAGTGCTAAAGCAATCGCCACCGGCAGGGCGGGGAAGTTGCGCCACGTGGATGGAATTTGTATTCGCATTTTTACCTGCATCCTTTGCTGATATTCATTGGCGCTCACACGCGCAGAATCATCACTTCCGTGGCCTTCACCAATGCCGCCACGGTGTTGCCTTTCTCCAGGTGCAGTTCCCGTGCTGCCTCCGCGGTGATAATCGCCGTAATCCGCTGGCCGCCGATGGAGAGCTTCACCTGCGCCATCAGGCCCTCGATCCGCACTTCCACCACCTTGGAGATCAATTGATTTCGCCCGCTGACGCGCCGGAAATTCTTTCGCGACGCGGCGGCGTCTTCGTCTTTGCGGCGGGGCAGAAAACGCTCCACCTCCGACATGGGGACGCGGTGATGCCCGCCGGCGGTCTGCACGGTTTTGATTTTTTTGTGGTAAATCCACTGTTTCAGCGTGGGATAGCTGACTCCCAGCGCCTCGGCGGCCTCGCGTGGACGCATCATTTCCCTGGACTGGCCCATGTTTCCTCCCGCGCCGCGATTCTAGACGTTTGTCCGCCAGCTGTAAATACGATTTTATACGATTTCAGATGTTTAGGATCCGAGCCTTGGCGAATTCTCCCGGCGAACGGCATCTGTTATGGTCAAAAGGGAGGCTTCATGGCCGGTCAACACAGGGTCCTGATTCTTGGCGGTGGATTTGGCGGCCTCGCCGCCGGCCTGGCTTTCAAGTCGGCGCCGGTGGACGTCACTCTTATTGACCGCCGGAATTTTCATCTGTTCCAGCCGCTTCTCTATCAGGTGGCCACCGGCTCGCTTTCTCCCGGAGAAATCGCCGCGCCTTTGCGATCCATTTTCAGCCGCCGCAGGAATGTGCGCGTGCTTCTGGGCGATGCCGTGGACATCAATCCGGAATCCCGGCGCGTGCTCCTCGGGGATGGCGCCTGCATCGAATACGATTCGCTGATTGTCGCCACCGGCTCGGAAACCTTTTACTTTGGCAACGACCAGTGGAGGGAGTGGGCGCCCAGTCTGAAGGGTCTCGAGCAGGCCCTGCTGATTCGCCAGAAGATTTTCCTGGCCTTCGAGGAAGCTGAACGCGCTTCCGATCCCGGCGAGCGCGCCGCCTGGCTTAACTTCGTCATCGTTGGCGCGGGCACCACGGGAGTGGAACTGGCCGGCGCGCTGGCCGAAATTTCCCACCAAACCCTGCGCCATGATTTTCGCGACATCCGTCCCCAGGACGCGCGCATCATCCTGATGGACGGCGCCAATCGCATTCTTCCCACCTATCCGGAGGATCTTTCCGCCAGAGCAGTGCAGGCATTGAAGCGAATGTTCGTGGAGATTCACACCGGCATCAAAGTGACGGCCATCGGGCCGGAAGGAGTGTCCACCGAAAGCTCCGCGGGCGTAGGCCACATCCCCTCGAAGACCATTCTCTGGGCCGGCGGCATTGATGCGCCGGCTTTCGCGCGCACCCTTGCGGCGCGCCTCCAGACGCAAAACGATAATCGTGGCCGCTTCAAGGTGAATGCTGATCTCACCATCCCCGGCCATCCGGAAATTTTTGTGGTTGGCGATTTGGCGCTGCTAAATGGACGCGACGGCAAGCCGCTGCCCGGACTGGCCCCCGTGGCGATGCAGGAAGGAAGCTACGTGGCGCGAGTTATCGCCCGACGGCTGAAAGGACAAGCCGCGCGGCCGTTCCGTTATTTTGACAAGGGAAGTCTGGCGGTTATCGGCCGCGCCGCCGCGGTGGCCGATATTTTCGGCTTACATCTTTGGGGATGGCCCGCCTGGCTTGTTTGGCTGTTTGTTCACTTGATGTACATTGTGGAATTTCAGAACCGGGTGATTGTTTTTATTCACTGGGCGTTCCAATATCTCACCTTCAGCCGCGGCGCGCGCCTCATCACCGGGCCGCTTCCTCCGGAGCTGGATTCGGAAGCTCGCTCCGCCAGTTCTCCTGGCTCATCGGACAAGCCCTGCACTTGATTCCCGTGCCCGGGCGGCAATTCAACGCAGTCTGACGCGTCGTTCCGGTGACGGCCGCGTCCAGTTCTTCTCTACTTGCTGTCTAGCCCTTTGGCTTCGAGATAAACCAACTGGTACACGCTTCCGCTTCCATTGGGCGTGATCCCCACCAGATGCTGCTTTTCTTTCGTTCCCGATTTCAGCAGCACCTCGCCGCTATCCGGTTTTTCGTCATCGCAGGTCAGCTCCCTGGACGGTTTGCTCTTATCCTTCTCGCTCGCCGCGGCAGGCGGATTGCTGCAATTCAGCACTTTCCCGTACTTCGCCAGCGCCTTCGCGTAAAACATTTTCACCTTATCAGGCGAATCATTGACCTCTTCCTTCCGCACCGCCAATTTGAATCCTGAATCACCGCCCCACAGGCCGAGCTGCGCGGCGGGGCTGTCGTTGTCTTTGTCCTTGTGCGGACGCGATCCCGGATATAAGGGCAATCCCACATCGCCTTCTGTTGCCCGGTCGCTGGCGATAAACCCGATGCTATGGCCGCCCTTGTCTGAGCCTGTGGCATTGGAATTCTGGTCCTGCTGGCCTTGCGCCATCAACGGACCCGCCGCCAGCAGCAATCCCAGCGCCATCGCCGCGCCAATTGCGTTCCACCTTAGCTTTGTCCTCTGGCCTTCATGCTGGGCCGCGCTTTGCATTTTCATTCATCCCTCCATGCTTCCTCTATACACTACGTGCATTGAGGCAGGGAAGTTCCGCTCGCGGGACGGGCTTGGCCAGGGAAATCCGTACAGGGTTGTATGAGGTTCGGGAAGAAGAGGAGGAAGCCTGGAATAGGCTTCCTCCCGCGGGATTAAACAATTCAGCGTGCGGCCGTATGGACCACGTCACGATCTGTATTCTTGGTATCCACGGAGGATTCACCTGTGGAGGAAACATCTTCGCCGCCGGTGCGTGTCAGAACGTCCTTGGCACGTTTGATCTCCTCTGCCGTATCGCAATGCACCGAGAGGAGAATTCCGCCCTTCCTCAGGCGCCCTTCGTATCGCTTGGCTTCGAATTCGGGAATACCCATGCCGATAAAGGCGCCGGTAACCCCGCCTACTGCTCCTCCAACGCCCAGTCCCGCCAGCCCGGCCATAATCGGTCCTGCGGCGATGAATGGTCCCAAGCCGGGGATTGCCAACAGGCCGATGCCCGCCAGAACGCCAAGTGTGCCGCCAATTACGCCTCCGGCGGTCACGCCTGCTGCTGCCCCCTCGGGTGCTTTTGTGGCCTTCTCTGTTCCCATGTCTTTGGGCCCGTCAAGACTCTCCGGCAACAGCACGGAAATATCGGAAGTCGGAAAACCCATCTTCACGAGTGAATCCGCCGCGTTTTCGACGGCGGTACGAGTTGAATAGATTCCAAATACTCCTACTTTTTTCCCTGACATTTGCATTTCTCCTTTGAGTTCAAATTGGATTCGGCTTCTGTTTGATTATTTCGATGGCGCGACTTCGAGTTCATTGGTCACGTTGTCCTGCCCGGCCACGCTCACAGCCTTGGCTTCCAGGTTGCTCTTCTCGTCCTCGGACCGCACCGGCCCACGGAGGGTGACTTTGCCATCTTGCGTGATGATTTTGATGTTGTGCGCGTAGGTGGAGAGATTCTGATCCGCGTGGATTGCTTTTCGAATCTTCCGCGTGATGGCGCGGTCCGATGAGTTCATCTTCTGCTGATCCGCGGTAGGGGGCGCCTGGTCCTGGTTTGTTTTCGTGTTGTCTGGCGCAGGCTGCTGGGCGTCTTGTTGCCGGAGCCCTGTTGCGGCCATCAGCGATGCGCTGAGGGCCAGCGAACCCAAAACCAGAAGCAGCCGTCGTAACTTGATTGAATTTCCATTCATTTCTTTTCCTCCTTCTGAAATGTCCTTTTCAAATGCTTAATATGCGCGAACGGCCACGCTCGGGGCGGCCCGTACCTTCATCCACCGCGGCCAGTTTCCCGGGTCCTCGAAGCCGTCCCGAACCGCTAAATCAAACCGGATCCCGGCGCGAGAAACGCCGTTGGGTCCAGGACGCTGCACATGCCATCGAACAACTTTTCGCTCCAGCCCGCCATAGAGAGAAGCGTGTAGGGAACGTCAAGAAAACGTGTAGCGCCCGTGGCCCAGAGTGCCGGCGGTTGAGTCAACAATCTCTAATTTGGCCGGAGCGCTGTCTAAAGCAGACTGTTGATAGTGGCTTATTGTTTGGTCTCCGTCTGTATACTTCGGGACACTTTCGCCGCAAAGAAGGGAATTTATTCGGGATCCGCATTGTGCGCGCGGGAGCTCGCCGCCGGATCAGGTTCCCGGTCACGCCGCTTTTCCGCAAGGTTTCTAGTCCACCGAACCGCCCGTAGCGCGGCTGGATAGAGTCCGCCTGCGGCGGAAACCAGAGCGCGGGAGCTCGCCGCCGGATCAGGTTCCCGTTCACGCCGCTTTTCCGCAACGTTTCTAGTCCAGCGAACCGCCCGTAGCGCGGCTGGATAGAGTCCGCCGCAGGCGGAAACCGGAACGCGGAGCTCGCCGCCGGATCAGGTTCCCGTTCACACCACTTTTCCGCAACGTTTCTAGAAGCTATTTCAAAACCCTCCGTAACACGATCATGAAGCAAGCAATATGAAAGAAACCGCGATAGATCGTAAGCGAGCGGTCATAGCGCACAACCAACCGGCGGAAGTTTCCCAGCCAGCCGATGGTGCGTTCGACGATCCAGCGGTGCCGGTACCGCCGTAGTGCCCGGCCATCCTGCGTGGCCGGACGCACCCGATTCTTCTTGTGCGGGCAGATCAACTCGATCCCGCGCCGCCGCAATCGCTTGCGCAACGGATCGCTGTCGTAGGCTTTGTCCACAATCACGCGCACCAGCTTCTGCCGCGGCCGACCGGCACAGTGGCGCCGTCCTACGCGGACCGTCGCGAGCGTCGTCTCCGCGAGCCGTACCTCCGCCGGGGACGCAGAGTGAAGGTGGTCTCCCAAAGGAACACCCTGGCCGTCGACCACCACCATCCACTTCGTCCCCTTGCCCCGCTTGGTTTTTCCGACTCCGCAGCCCCTTTTTTCGCCGGAGCAAAACTGCCATCCAGGAACGATTCACTCCAGTCTAATTGCTGGCGCTCGTTCAATTCACCCAGAAACGCACGCCAGATCGTGAGCCAGACCTCTTGCTCCTCCCAGTCTCGTAGCCGCCGCCAACAAGTGGCTGGCGAGGGAAATTCCTCGGGCAAATCTTGCCACCGCGCGCCGCTGCGCAAAATCCATAAAATCCCTTCGAGCACCTTGCGGTCGTCGGCCCGGGGTCGACCGCCGCGCGGTCTCTTGGGCGACTTCGGAAGCAAGGGCCGGATCTTTTCCCACTGGGCGTCGGTCAACGGGCGACCATATCGCGCCATCAATCCTCCCTCGGCGCTGCTACACCCGGTTATGCCTCATCAGGACAGGATCAACTACTGTAAAATCAAAGCTTTGTACCCAGTTTTGAAACAGCCTCTAGTCTAACGAGCCGCCAGTGGTGTGGCTGGATTGAGTCCGCCGCAGGCGGAAACCAGAAGGGCTATGCTAGAATTGCCACGTCGGTGCGCCCGTAGCTCAGCTGGATAGAGCGTCTGGCTACGAACCAGAAGGTCGGGAGTTCGAATCTCTCCGGGCGCGCCATACCTTTCAAGCACTTCCCGCCGCTCGACCCCCTGGTGTTTGTCTACGCGGAGTGGATTTTGTAGACGGGAAATCTTCCGAGTTCAATGAAATTACACCTCCACGGTTTGGGCGACAGGTTCTCCGCACACCAGAACAATAGGCCTCGCGTGATAGAATCCGGTCACCGGGGGAACGCCAGCCTACAGCTATGACAGCGACGGCAACATGACCGAAGAAGGCGGCACGGGGAACATGTATGCGTATGATCACGAGGGCCACATGACCGAGGCCAGCGGAGGCATCGTGACCGGCGGCCCGTGGTATTATTTGTACGACGGCACCGGCGCGCGCATTGCGAAGTGCGAGACGCCCACTTCTTCGCCGTGCGCATCGGCTGCGGCCGGCACGCTCTTCTGGAGAGACATTGCCGGAAACACCTTGGCGGAGTCGGATTTGAGCGGCAACATCACCAAGGAATATATTTACTTCGCGGGCCAGCGCACGGCGTGGGTGGACGCGTCCAGCGGCGATGTCTACTATTACTATACGGACCAGATCGGGTCCGTGCGGCGAATCACGACGCAGACGGGCACGCCGTGCTACAATGCCGATTTCACGCCTTATGGGCAGGAAATCTACGATGGCGCGACCAGTTGCCAGCAGAACTATAAATTTGCGGGCTACGAACGCGATTCGGAGACTGGGCTGGACTACGCCCATGCCCGCTACTACAACTCCCGCCTAGGGCGCTTCACGTCACCTGATCCGCTGAGCGGCGGCCTAGGGAACCCACAATCACTGAATCGGTATGCGTATGTGGTGAACAACCCTGTCAATAATCTCGACCCATCCGGGCTATTTTGCAATGTTGGCCAGTCTTGCAATGGAGATGGATGGAACAGTGGCTGGGGCTCTGACGGCGGAATTTTCGATGGCCCGGCCAACTTTGATGGGAGCTTCTCGTTGCCGAATCAGGGATGGCTCTGGGATCCCGGCATCCTTGATTTCGGCAACGTGTGGGATCCGACTGACAATTTCGCCAGTCTCCTCGCTGGTACTGACAGTCAAGGCTTAATAGGATACGAGTCAGTAGCAGACGGTTGTCCAGAATCGCAAGGGGAAGACTGCATGCTCACTTATTCAACGGTGCCGGTCTTCGGATTTGTCGGGTACTTCCCACAGCAGCCTACAATGCAAGCACAGCCCCAACAGGGGTATGGAGGCCCTGGACCCGGGGGCCCGAAGCGAGAGTCCATGGCGGCTTGCGTGACGGGCGAACTCATTGGAAATTTTCTTGGGGCTGGGGGCGACGATGCTGATTCGCAGGCGTATGTGACCGCAGTGGTCAACTTAGGCGCTTATATTGTAGCTCAGGGAGGAAAGTCTGCCGCGGCCTCTTTACTGCCTGGCCCTGGATGGGTCTATATTGGAGGGGCCGCTATCTGGGATGGGATACAAATTTTTAATGCCTACGCTACTTGTAAGCGAAGTGGACAGGTGGAATAATGGCGCGCGGGGTAAGATTGATCCAAAACAGAATTGTCTTGGCGGGCCTTCTTGCATTCTGCCTATATGAAATCATAGTATCGTGGCCCGCGGCATCCAGACCGGCACCGGCAGTTCACCACTGGTCTAGCCTGCTTGGACTCGTAGCTGCAACGTTCATTTGCCTAGCGGTGATTGTCCGCACGAACTACAAAGGTGATCAGTTCATGATGGGGCCGATAGCTGTCGCATCTTTCCTGTGGATCTTCATGGGTGTATTCATGCAAAGCCAACAAACGGCGCATGTGCTACGAGCGGTCATATGGGCGATGTGGTTGACTTCGTTCACGGCGGGAGTAGTTATTTTTGTGCGTAATCCAAGGGGATTCAGATAAGAATTGCGGTGTCCTGTAGTGCGCAAGAATTCCCTACAAGTCCTCAAATTTATGAATGTTCAAGCACTGATGTTGTCCATACTAGAAACTCCTGTGGTTCGCCAAAACTCCATCGGCCTCTGGAATCAACGCGATAGCGGTGTCGGATTGGGCTTCGTTCTGGTATAACTGGCCATCATGGTTGGCCTTCTCAGAACGTTCGTCGCGGTCCTTCTCCGCGTCTTTCGTACGCGCCGAGATCTTCTCCTGGAAAATCTTGTTCTCCGTCAACAGCTAGCGGTATTGAAGCGGCGGCGGCCGGCACGCTCTTCTGGAGAGATATTGCCGGGAACACCTTGGCGGAATCGGATTTGAGTGGGAACATCACCAAGGAATATATTTATTTCGCGGGCCAGCGCACGGCGTGGGTGGACGCGTCCAGCGGGGATGTCTACTATTACTATACGGACCAGATCGGGTCCGTGCGGCGAATCACGACCCAGACGGGTACGCCGTGCTACAACGCCGACTTCACGCCTTATGGGCAGGAAATCTACGATGGCGCGACCAGTTGCCAGCAAAACTACAAGTTTGCGGGCTACGAACGCGATTCGGAAACTGGACTGGACTACGCGTTCGCCCGCTACTACAACTCCCGCCTGGGGCGCTTCACATCACCTGATCCGCTAGCGGGCGGCATAGGGAACCCGCAGTCGCTCAATCGCTATGCCTATGTGCTCAATAACCCGGTAAACTTACTTGCCCAACCGGACAAAAGTGGTGCGTGCCCGGTCCGACTGGACAAGCGCCGGTGTGTCAACCGGCGCCAACTGGTTTTCCAGACCCAGAGGACATGGTTGTTGCGGGACTCGTCAGCGAGGAAGGCCTCTCATCAATTACATATACTTGGAGCGAGCAGATCGACGGGCAGAATTTCATCGATCAGATGACCTATTATTATTATGCTGCGGTCATGCCTGTTGACATGGTGTTATATGCAGCGGCAGGAAACGGCGGTTCCGAAGATGTGACCGAGAATCTTCAAGGCCAGGTGCAACAACACAGCGTGGCGAGTCAGTTGCAGTGCGCGGCGAACCTTGCTAACCAGTACAGTCTTGCAAATGCCTTGGGAACCAATGGGAAATCCGGGTTTTTCAATGGAATCGCAAATGGAGTGCTTGGCAATTCGGTATCCACGGTCGTTTCGTACGCTTATGGGGGTAGCACAACGGAATTTGCTACCACTGCATACGATGTTGGAACTAAAGCCGCGGCGAGTAGTATCAATGAGGCGACGGCAGCAACTCCAATCACCGCATTGGGATTGGGCGCGGAAGTGGGAGAAATCGCCACCGAGGGCTTTGGCAGCATCTTCACTGCCGCCAAAGGCATATATGACCTCGGCTCCTTTGGATATGCGCTTTATGAGTGCCACAATTAGTCGTGAACTGGACAGGTGAATTACAGTTTTCTCTCATTCTCCTTGTGCTTCCGGTATTGTTTTATCTGTTCTGCGGTCCCGTTTTTCGGAGCACGAACCCGACGAGTATCATCAGTTGGACAGGGAGACGCTGGAGAAGGGGAGGAACCCTTGGCTTGTACCTCTTTGTTGGCTGTCTTCAGATTTCTTCGCTCCGTCACCATTCCTACATCCCTTCCTCTCTCGCTACGATCCTTTACGGTGGGGTTGGATTCCTGGCACTTCTTCTGATTCGCTCGTTATGGCACGATTGGCAAAAGGAGAAGCAGGCACGCGAGGCTTTGATCGAGAAGCTGCATCAAGAAGGGCGAGAGGTGGTCCTGCCGCAAATGAATCGCGGCAAGAAAATCTGGAATTGGGTTCTTATCGTTTATGGCGCAGCCGGCCTTCTGGGTGGACTGTACGAAATCATTGTGCACATGCTTGGCAGAGCTCGCTAACGAACGGCGCAGTCTGGGAGTTCTCGGGCGGGACGGCACCGGCGCGCGCGAACCAGGTGTGGAGCTATGACTTCGTGAGTGCTATGACGCATGACGGAAGAACGCTGCGGATGTTGGTGCTGATCGACGAGTACACACGGGAATGCTTGGCGATTCGCGTGGCACGGCGGCTGGGGAGCTATGAGGTGATCGAAACGCTGGCGGAGGTGATGTTGTGGAGGGGAATCCCGGAACATATTCGTTCGGACAACGGTCTGGAGTTCGTAGCCAAGGCCCTGAGGAGCTGGCTGGCGAGCTTGGGGACAGGGCCACTGTATATTGAGCCGGGCAGTCCGTGGGAGAACGGGTACTGCGAAAGCTTCAACGGGAAGCTGCGGGATGAATGCTTGAATGGAGAGATTTTCTACTCGCTGAAGGAAGCACAGATCGTGGTGGAGCAGTTCCGGGTGGAGTACAACACGAAGCGGCCGCACAGTGCGCTGGGCTACAGGCCGCCGGCGCCGGCGGCCTGTAGCCCCCTGGTTCCGCCTAATCCGATTTCGCAGTCTGGAACTGTGATGTAAATTCTCTCACAGCGCTTGGTACAAAAAATGCATCACCTCAGTCGAACTGTGACAAGGTTGCTACGAAGTCGACCAGAAAAGTTCTAAGATCGTTCCCTTGGGCGCGCCAGTTGCTTAAACTTCTACGTTCATATCGCTGGTGCGCTAGCCTTTCGTCAATGTGGTCCTGCTACTGCTTTCTGGGGTTTCAGCCTGGGGAAGCAGCACGCGAACGGCCTCTTTCGGCCCTATACTACAGCAATGTGGACGGATTTTTTTGTTGCGGGTGCAGGCGCATCGGCAGCTCTCGCTGGGCTCGTCTTCGTTGCGCTTTCGGTGAATATAACTAACGTCATTCGATCTCCGCACCTGCCGCCCCGCGCGGCTGCGGCCATCGGTATGCTCATATTGATCCTGGTTTGCAGCATGGCCGCGTTGATCCGCCAGCCAGGCCCCGCGTTGGGGGCTGAGATATGCGTGTTTGCGCTATACGGGTGCTGGCTGCAGATTGTATCCGCGCGGAGTAGCATTGCTGCCCGGTTGCAATTGCAACGGCCCCGGTGGGAATCCGTCCTCAACGCCGTCGTGGGGCAGATTCAGGTGCTGCCGTTTATCATCGGGGGAATCTGGCTGCTTACCAGCCGCAGCGGCGGATTGTATTGGGTGGCGGCCGGATGCATCGCTATTTTTATTTTTTCGGTGTTGAATGCGTGGGTGCTCCTGGTGGAGATCCTGCGGTGAGAGTGCGGAGCGCGGACTGGCGGATTTTGGGGCTGCCGCCACGGTGAACCGGACTAAAACGCGCTCCCTTTCTCGTACTGCGCCACGCCAATTTCAGTGGCGCCGTGCCTCAGGCGTGGGCGGCGGTGATTTCGCGCGAGGCGATTTCGTACCTAAAATTATCCGCGTCGAGACAATCCAGCCGGCCGTTGGCTGTTTCCGCCTGGGGGTACATGAAGAAACCGAGCGGCGCGCCGCTGGATCCGGGCAACGCGACGTCGTGCCCGTAGTTGAACGCCATCCAGTTCATTTCCCATGATCCAAAGAGGCGCGCGCGGGCCTGCTTCACCATATCGTCAGTGGGCGGACGGTTTCCGGGCGGCTCTTCGAGCACCACTTTGCGGACATCGGCGGGATCCACAGGAACCCAGCCGTAGGTGGCGAGGTAAACCTCGGCGCGGCAGTGCTGCGCTTTGGTTACGTTGGCCGACGAGGGACCGAGGCTTTTGTATCCCAGGTCAGACTTGGCGATGCGGATGCCGTAAACGTCTCGCGCTGGAAGGCCGGCGGCGCGGGCCAGGCCGACGTAAAGCGCGTTAAGGTCGGCGCATTTGCCGCCGAGGTCCTTGGACTCCAGCATGAAGCGGATGTCGCCCAGGCCGCAGCCGCGCGTTTTGGGATTGCGGTAGGTGTTCTCCACGATCCATTCGTAGATGGCGCGGGCTTTCTCGATGTCGGTCTGCGAGCCGGCGGTGATTTCGCCGGCGCGCGTTTTCACAATGCCGTCCGTGGGCAGGAGCCTCGTGGGGCGCAGAAAATGTTCCAGGTCCGCGTGGCTTTCCCTGGCTGCCTGGCCGCGCGCTGCCAGATCCACCGCGAAATTACGTGTTTCGACCTTGCTGGTGACCGTCAGCACAGGCTTCACCCCGGCGGGAAATTGCGCGGCGATAATGCCCAGCGCGTCGGGCTTGCTTTGAACGAATTTTGCCTTGCCGCCCTCGCACTGGAACTTATTCGACAGAGTTCTCTGGAACGGCGTTGGCGTGATCAGCGCTGCAGGCGCCCATACGCGCGTGATCCCGGCGGGCTTCAGGACTTCAATCTCAGTGACCACTTCGAAGCTGCGCCAAACGGCCGGTGTCGCGCCTTGGGCGAAGAGTTGCTCCGGCTTCAGGAACGCCAGGCTGGCGGACATCACGCTGGCCGATTTCAGAAAATCGCGCCGATTCATGGCTCCTCCCGGAGAAGAAAGCTCCTTCAAGTTTTTCAACCGATAAAGTACACGCGATTCCGCCAGCCCGCAACTGAGTTTCTTCCCGGCGGCTCGGGCCCACAGTAGGATTCGACCATGCCTGCCACATTGGCTCTTGCTTCCCGCAGGGGCAGGCGGGAAGCTGGATTTTGCGCCACATGCGGATTGGAGGGAAGTGAGCATGGCCATGGAACCGGCATTGATTGTGATTGACGTCCAGCAGGGCATGGACGATCCGCGCATCGGCGAGCGCAACAATCCGCAGGCGGAGGAAAACTTGCAGCTTCTGCTGCGCGAATGGCGCGAAAAAGGCCGCCCAGTGATTCACGTCCAGCATCTTTCGCAAAACGAAAGCTCGTTCTTTCATCCCAGTAAGCCCGGATGCGCCTTGAAGCCGGGATTCACGCCGCAGCCCGGCGAGCTGTTTTTTCAAAAGAACGTCAACAGCGCCTTCATCGGCACGGACCTGGAGCAAAAGCTCCGCCAGCTTGGCGTGGAAGATTTGGTCCTCGCGGGATTTGTGACCGACCAGTGCGTTTCCACCACCGCGCGCATGGCCGCCAATCTCGGCTTTCGCGTGCAGGTGGTCGCCGACGCCACCGCCACTTTCGAGCGCACCGGCCCCAAGGGCCAGCACTACTCCGCGCAGCAGATGCACGACGTGGAGCTGGCCAGTCTGCACGACGAGTTCGCGCAGGTGGTGGACACTGCGGAACTAATTTCGCCGCAGCCCGCCGCCGAGAATAAATCCCGCAAATAGCGGCTGATTTTTATTTGTGCTAATTCGGAGGCGTCGCCGAGGGTGGCGTCGGCGTCGGCGGCAATGGCGCTATAGGCTTTGCAGGCGCGGTCGGCGACGAAGGCGGCGCGGCAAGTTTAGGGGCAGTGGGAACGATGCGGGACTCCGCCGTGAATTTCTTGTAGTCCTTAAACGTGGTGTCTTCCTGAATGTTGTAAGTCTTCAGCAGCCCCAGGCGCGCGCTGAGCCATATCTGTTGCCGCCGGGGCAGCCATATTTCATCGTTCACGCGGATTTGGTCGAGTTCCACGCGCGAGCCTTTGTGGAGCCGCGCCAGGAACAGTCCCCAGGACACGGTGTCTATCGCTTCCACGTTCAGCTTGACCCACTGGCAGTCCGCCTCGTCAATCCACACGCGAAACTTAAACTTGGAAAGATATTTTCCGTCGCGCGTGGTGGCGTGAAAATCCGGACGCGGCTCGGCGGAAATCACATAGGCCTTCCGGCCGTCCAGCGTCTCCTCCGGCTCCATGCGGAAATTGTAGGCGCTGGCGATTTCACCGATGAACGCACGGTCCTCCTGGCGTTCCTTTTCCTCTTTGGCCAGACGTTTTTGCCTTTGCTCGTCAGTCTCTTTTTCGCGGTTGCGGATGATCTTGTCCAGTTTCTCGTCTTCTTTCTTGTTGTCCTCCGGGGAAAGAGGTTTGCCATTTCGCGCCACCAGGCGCTCGGCCTGCTCGCCCGCGAGGAATAGAATTTCGTAGGTTTTCGATTCCGTGGACTGCACCTGGCCATCGGAGTTCAATCTGTGCTCTTCCGCGTGTTCCGTGTAGGTGTAGCTGCGGGCTTTCACGTCGTTGGCGTCGTCGTTTTCCGCGGCTTGCTGAATGATTTGCCGCGGCTCCGCGGGGCAGCCCTTGGCGGACTGTCCCCGGACCACGGGAGCCATCGAGAACGCGAGGCCGCCGGCCCACACGATCCATGCAAAATTTAGTTTCCGGAGGGTTCGCAGCATTCAGTCCGCCGATTCTTGATACGCCTTCTCTCGGATGCAGGTTTCCTGCCATGCGGCGGCCTGCTTGAGGGCTCCCAAAAATAGTTCAAACAGCCGTTGACAGGCATTCATGGCTCTGTTACATTCCCTTAACAGTACAATGTCTATAGAACTACTTATGTATGGCGCGGCGCTGCGGAAATTTACCCTCCTCTTTGCGTCCGCGGGTCTGCCGCGATCGTCCCCGCAGCTCGGACCCAATATGCTTTGCCACGATGGTGAGCGCCCGCCCTGGTCCGGTTGGTCTTCCGCCTCGAGGTGATTGCCACGCAGGTTGCGCATGCGTCCGTTTTCGCGCAGCCCTCCTGTGAACAGTGAAAGTCGCTTTCGTCCGGCCATCCGGTCAGTGGCTCAGCGAAACAAAAATAACGCCGAAATAGCCAGGCCCATAGGCCGCTGACCTTAGGAAAGGCACATTATGACGAAACTGATTTTAGTTCGGCACGGACATACGATATTTAATCGCCCGGGCGAAGGCGAACGCCTGCGCGCCTGGAAGGACATCCCTCTCTCCGAATTGGGGCTTCAAGAGGCCGGCGGAATCGCGGAGCGGCTGGTTGCGCAGCCCGTGGATTTCATCATCACCTCTGATTTGCTCCGCGCGCGCCAGACCGCCGAAGCCATCAGCGCCGCCACACAGGCTCCCATCATTTCCACGCCTTCGTTGCGCCCTTGGCACCTGGGCTCCCTGGCCGGGCAAAGAGTGGCGGACGTTCTGGACATGCTGAATCAGCTTCAACGCGACCCGGATCTGCCGGCTCCGGAAGGTGAATCCCTGAACGAATTCTTCCATCGCTTTTCCGTCCACCTCCGCGCCCTGCTGGCCATCGCGGAACGGTCGCGCCGTTGCATTGTCGCCGTTACTCACGTGCGGAATTTCCTGGCCATACCCGTTGTTCTCTCCGGTGGACCGGCCACAGGTGTCGGCGTAAAGGGCGGTCCGAAAACGGCGTCTATCCTCACCATCGAAAAGCGCAGGAAGAAATGGGAAGCCAGCCCGCTTGTGGAAAGCTCCGCGGTCTCACGCGACAGGGCCGCAGATCCTGTCCGCTTGATCTCGTGAACGCGGCGGAGAAAGTCACACTTCCGTACCCGGATTCGCGGGGCGCAGAATTGCGCCCGCTGTTCATTGTCAACATGTGGCGCGCGGGCTCCTCCGTTCTTTACCTGCTCCTGAACAAGCATCCGCAAATCGCGTTGTTGTACGAGGCGGATCTTATGGGCCTCCAGCCATTTTTCTGGCTGCGAAATCGCGGAACGGCCTGGGCTAAGCGTTGGGAGTTTTGGAACCAGTCCCTGTCGCGCCATGGAATTCCCTTCGAGAGCATTCCCGCCGGTTTGCGGAACGCCCACACGGCAGCCCGCGCGGTTTATGGAGATTTCGCCCGGCGAAAGGGAGCCACCATCTGGGGCGATAAGACTCCCAATTTCTATGATCGCCTTCTATCACTCGCCCGTGATTTTCCGGATGCCCGCTTTATCATCCTTTGGCGCGATCCTCGTGGCACGGCGCGAAGCATGGTGCGCGCGGCGTCCGCCGGCGGAACATTCTTCCGGAAGAGAGGCATCCATCTCCGCGCGATTCTCGGCTACGGCAAGTTGAAGGAGCAATGCGACGCCCTCGTCGCACTCGGCGTTCCTGTCCTCCAATTGAGCTACGAGGACCTCGTTGGGAACGGCAACGCCGTTCTCCCGGAAATCTGCCGCTTCCTCGAAGTGCCTTTCCGGCGGGAAATTCTTACCCCCGAGGGCGCGGACCGCTCCGCGCTTTTTGCCGGCGACCACCACCGGCTCCTCCATGAAGATTTCATATGCACCGTGCAGGATCCCGTTGGCCCGCTTCCACCGGGGCTGGAATCCAAGATCGAGCGTTATCTTGCGATGTGGCGCGGAAAATATGCCGGTGCGTGGCCTCCCTACCCGCGCTCACTGGGTGCCAATGCCGCTAAGCCCGGCTCAATCGAACGCGCCGCCGACCGAGTCATGTTTCGCTTCTTCTGCCTTTTTGACTTCGTGATCCTGGTGATTTTCTCTTTCGCTCCTATCCGTCTGCTGCGCCACCATCGCGCACGCCGTATGGCCAAAGGTTCGCCCGAGCCCCTTCCCACCGGCGCGTTCTCCCTGGATTCTAGCCGCAACACTTTTCCTCCTGGCGGGTTAGATGAGCGGGGAGGAGCATCATGAAAACCATCGTATCTGCCGCCATCACTTGCGCGGCTGTTCTTTCTATTTCCCTTTGCGCCATGGGGCAGAGCATTCCCCGCGCGGGGACTACTCCGGGCGCGCCCATTTCGCCCACCACGGGCACGGGGACGAATCCGCTGGGGAATCGTGGCCGCGGAGAGGCCTGCTGGAAGAAAGCCGGCATTTCGCAGAGCACCGTGGAGCGCCGCCGGTCCATTAATGAGGAGACCAGGTCCAAGGTCGAAGGAGTTTGCAGGGAAACCGCGCTGACTCCACAGCAGAAGGAAGCGCAGATCCGCGAAATCCGCCAGAATGCGCGCCGCGAGGAACAAGGTCTCATTACACCCGAGCAGCGAATCTCTCTGGAAGAATGCCAGCGCGCCATGCATCCTGCCGCGGGAACTGGTATCCATCCCGGAGGCGGCGCCCGGCCGCATCAGGGGCCTTGCGAAGGCGTGCGCTGACCGCGCGCGCATAGCTTAACCGGACAAATCTCATAGGGGGGCTTCCTGTTTGGGATGCCCCCACTTAATTCGAATCCCAATTGCTGCCGCAACGAATCTTGACCTGGCGGCCATTTTCGCCAGACCGGCCGGCGCCGCCCAGTGCGCTTTCATGTTCGCTGCCTCCGTTCGTTTCTTGCCCAGGCAAAAAGCGCGAATATTTCGCGCGCAGTATAGCGGACCGCCTTACCCTGCTTTCCCGCCAATCCGGCGCCACGGGGTTTTCACGGAAGTATCTGCGGAAGGTTACGGTTCTTCAGCGGCGCGGCCCAAAAGTGGCCGATGCGCCTTATTTTTGGCATCTTCGGCCATCCCCGCATATCTCCGATCTGCCGCCGATTGTCTGCATTTTGTCACTTGTCATAGCCTCGCCCGGACACCCCTGATTTCGACGGTACGATGGCTTCGCGTGATTGATTCCCGCGCTTGCGTGGATCCGTCGCGCGAAGAGGGGCGCGCGTCAGTCAGCAACGGTGCGCGGACTCAACCAACCGAGGAGAAGAAGAATGAAAACGAGATCCTTTATGGCATTTGCCCTGGCAGTCTTCAGCCTTGTGGCCGTGGCCGCGCTGTGTTCACACCGCGTCGGCGCAGCCAGCGGCTATACACAGACCAATCTAGTTTCCGACCAGAGCGGCATGGCGATGAACACCGACCCGAACCTGGTCAACCCCTGGGGGATTTCCTACTCACCCGCCGGGCCTTTCTGGGTTTCCGACAATGGCACGGGCCTAACCACCGTTTACACCGGCACGGGGATGGTGGAAAGCATCGTCGTGACCATCCCCACGGCAAACGGCAATGGCGTTGGCACGCCCACGGGGCAGGTTTATAACAGCACCTCGGGCTTTGTAGTTTCCAGCGGTGGCCACATGGGCGCGGCGTCGTTCCTGTTTGACACTGGGGACGGCACCATCAGCGGGTGGAGCGCAGGCGTTGATGCCAAGAACGCGATTATCGCCGTCAACAATTCGTCCTCCGGCGCCATCTACTACGGTCTGGCCATCGGGGTGAACGCGGGACAAACGTATCTCTACGCCGCGAATTTCTCCGCCAATCAGATCGAAATGTACGACAGCAGCTTCAACCTTGTGAACACTTTCACCGACCCCAAACTGCCTAAGGGCTATGCTCCCTTCAACGTTCAGTTCCTTTCCAAATACGTTGTCGTCGCCTATGGCCTGCAGAATTCCTCCAAAACGTTCCCGCAGGAAGGCGCTGGTCTCGGTTACGTGGACGTGTTCAATCCCGACGGTTCCTTCTTCCGCACCGAAGTGTCCAAGGGAAAGTTGAACGCGCCCTGGGGCCTGGCGCTGGCGCCAACCGGCTTCGGCGCTTTCTCGGGTGATCTCCTCGTCGGCAACCTTGGCGATGGCAAGATCAACGCTTATGTTCCCAAGTCCAAAGCGTTCGCCGGTCAAATAAAGGACGGCACAGGCAAAGTCATCAGCATTGACGGCCTCTGGGCCCTCCAGGTCGGCAATGGCGGTAGCGGAGGCGCGAAGAACGCCATCTACTTCACCGCCGGCCCCGACGAGTATCAGCACGGGCTGCTCGGTTCGCTCACGGCGAATTAACACCCAAGGTTGTACCCCAAGGGTTGCGGAGCGCGGCGGTCCAAGCCAAGCCGCCGCGCTCCGGCAACCACTTCCCGCTCGGGATCCCGTGTCCCCGAAACGAAGCTTTTAGGTCGTTCCGAACCAGCTTTGCGACGGCACGGCCGATTTTCATTGCGCGCGCCCGTCAATCCGGCGTATGTTCCAGATATTGGCGCTGGATTTTCTTTTTGGAACTCCCCTCTGAGGCATCGCCAAAGGGAGAAGAACATGCCGCATTCCCGATTTTCCAGGTTTCTCTTAGCTCCAACAGTGCTGGCAGCGATCCTGCTTTTTACGCCCGGCGCGAATGCTCAGTGGACGGGGAAGGCGGTTAGCTTCAATGGCAACGACGGCCTCTATCCTTACGCATCTCTGATTTCCGATGGCGCAGGCAATCTCTATGGCACCACGACTGAAGGCGGGGGGCATGGCAGTCCGTGCCCGCAAGGAGGTTGTGGTGTTGTGTTTGAGTTGATGCGCGGCAGCAATGGCCCGGTAACGAGGAAGGTGCTACATCGCTTTACAGGCGGCACGAAAGGTGCCGTTCCTTACGCGGGCCTAGTCTTGGACAGCGCGGGCAATCTCTACGGAACCGCAAATCACGGCGGGCGGGGCGGCAGCCGATGTCCTGCGCGTCTTGGTTGTGGCCTCGTTTTTGAACTGAGTCCCCGCGCGAACGGCCAGTGGACCTATATTGTGTTGCATACTTTTCGTGGGGGCAGCGACGGAGCAAATCCTTACTCCGGACTGACAATGGACGGCGCTGGCAACCTCTATGGCGTTACCGACCAGGGCGGCTCCGGCGGATGTGACTGCGGTGCGGTCTTTGAGCTTACTCCCGGCGCGAAGGGCAATGGACCGAGACGGTGTTGTATAGCTTCCCCGGCGGCTCGGGCGGAGGCTATCCGTTCGCCGGGCTGATCTTCGACAGCGCGGGCAATCTTTACGGCACCACGCGTTATGACGGCTCCAGTGGTTGGGGTGTCGTCTTTGAGTTGACGCCAAGGGCGAACGATCAGTGGGTTGAGACGGTGCTGTACAGCTTTACCGGAGGCGCGGACGGTTCCACTCCTTACGCGGGCCTGATCTTCGATGGAGCGGGAAACATTTACGGAACGACAAGCGCGGGTGGAAATCTTACGTGCACTTATTTGCCTGACAGTTGCGGCGTTGTCTTCGAGTTGACTCCGAGCGCGAGCGGCCCGTGGATCGAGACGATCCTATATAGCTTTACCGGTGGCAGCGACGGAGCGAATCCGAATGCCGGCCTGATCTTTGACAGCGGGGGGAACCTTTATGGCACAACTCTATATGGCGGCAACCAAAACAACGATGGCGTGGTCTTTGCGTTGACGCCCAGCGCGAGCGGCCAGTGGACCGAGACGGTGCTGCAGGCCTTCACTGGTGGAAACGATGGAGCCAGGCCCTACGACGGACTGATCCTCGACAGCGCGAACAATCTCTACGGGACCGCGTTTGCTGGCGGCTCCGCCAGCTCCGGCGTCGTCTTCGAGTTGACTCCTCCCGCGAAGAACAAATAAGCCCGAATCGCGTGAGTGCGCTTGAGACCGCCGAATTAATGGCGTAAACTCCCCCCTCTTTCATCCTCTCGGACGGGAGAAGGCCGATGCACAAGGAATATCACCACTGGTATTCGCCGCGTATAGATCGTGAGCTGGGAGTGGTGGTTTATGGACACTGGGGTGCGCCCATTGTCGCCTTTCCCACCAGCGGCGGCGACGAATGGGAGCCGGAAAACCAGGGCATGATCTCCGCCCTGGCGGATTTCATCGAATCCGGGCGCATCAAGTTTTTCGCCGCCAACGCTATTGATGGCTCCAGCTTCTACAACAAGAACGCCCATCCCTTTCATCGCAGCTTTATGCAGGCGCGCTATGACGACTACGTCCGCAGCGAGCTTATCCCCTTCATCTGGGACAGTTGCCGCACGCCCGGCCTGGCCATCTCGACCATGGGCGCGTCCTTCGGCGCCTACCACGCCGCCAACACGCTCTTCAAGCATCCCGACGTGGTCCGCCGCTGCTTCGCCATGTCCGGCGTCTACGACCTGAAGCAGTTCATGGACGGCATGTACGACGACAATTTCTATTTCAATAATCCCGTGGACTATCTTTCCAATTTCAGCGATCCCGGCATGATCTCCATGCTTTCCCAGTGCGACATCCACATCGCCACCGGCACGGGTCCGTGGGAAAACAGCGGTCCGTCCTATCGCCTCTCGGAGATTCTCTCTTCCCGCGGTGTTTCCCATCATCTGGACGATTGGGGACCCATGGGCGGGCATGACTGGCCCTACTGGAAGCACCAAATGCGCGAATACATCGCTAAACTATTTTGAGGGATTGGGGCCGGGCTCGCTGCTATCAACATCAAATTCCGCGGGGACCTTTAGGGATGGCAATTCTTCCGCTGTGCTTGCATCCTCCTCCCTGACCCAAAGCCTCATTCCCCCGATAACGGGCGAATAGAACCAATCCATTCGAACCAGATTTTCATCGCAGAGGAAGGATTCGATGCCCGCGGAGTCTAGGATGCTCTTGGCGACCAAGGCTTCCGGCAAGTCGCGGAACCTGCGAAGAGTTATGATGCTTTTATCGGTTTCGCGTTTCACGTGTGTGACTGAACTGAAAAACCGCTATTTGGCTCCGCCCCATCGCTGCGGGGAATTCCGCCGCGCTTGATAGTCGTCGCCTTATAGACCGAGGTGGTCCATCAGGTAGCGGCCCTTGGCCAGCACCTGATTGTCGTCAATCCAGACGTTGCAACCTCGGGTCAGCACGTCCACATGCGTTTCCGACCGCCAGTTGGCGTGCGTCTGGCTGCCGTAGGGATCGCCAAAGGCGATGTGCACGCCCGGAAATTTTTCGTCCTGCAATAAAACGCCGATAAATTCCGAAAGATTCAGATTCGTGCCGAAGGCCAGCTCGCCAATCCGGTCGCTGTTGGAGTCCGTGTGGCAGTATTCCCAGAACTCCTGCTGCAAATCCTTCCGTGAACACTTCACGCTGGCCAGACGCGCGCCTTTTATTTCCAGCGTCAGGGGAGTGGCCTGCAGATCGCCGTACTTGGCGTTGAAGTGGTCGCCCGCCGTGCCATCGCACACGAATGTGCCGTCCACCGTCTCCGGCGTGGTGAAAACCTCACCCGCGGGAAGATTGGACCAGTAGCGCGGGCTGATCAGCCCGCTGGTCTTAATCCAGTCGTGCGCGGTCGTAAAGTGCGCCGCGAAGGAAGTTCCCGCATCCGTTTCCACGCGCAGCGTCTTCGCGTGCATCATGCGGTCACGCAAACGTTCGCTCAGCCGGTCCACCGCGCGATAATCCGCGCGCATTCCCTGCTCCATGATTTGCGGCGTAACGCCCACCATGTGCGCGTAGCGGATGCGCCGCCGCTCCACCACGCCGACGATGTCCCGCCGCATGCCCAGTTCGCCTTCCAGCGGCTGCATGCACAGGATTCCGACTTCCGCTTCTTCCAGAGCCGCCAGCACTTCCGCTGGCGCGTGGTCCATGGGCCGCGATCCGTAATCCTCCAGCACGAAATCCTGGAATTTCGCGGATTTTTCCTGCAATGCCTGCGCCAGGCTGGCCGCCACGGGAATGCTCGGCCGGTCCGTAATCAGCGTCACGCGCTCTCCGGGATGCACCGCCAGGCAGACGTCCACGGCATTGCGCGCTCCCGGCATCATCTCCATCGCCACTTGTCCAAATTCAGTTGTTGGCATAGTGAAAAATCAGAACCCCCGTGTCCTTATTAATTGCACCCCGTCGCATTCTTGCCAGGCATTGCGCGCGCCATCCGGCGGGAATCGCGCCGACTCTCTTTTACATTCTCTCCGCGAACTGAAAACTTTTCAAATCGTGCTCGTTTTCACTCGCCCTTCGGTCGCGCCACGAACACCGGCACCTGCCCGCCTCCGGAGGTCACGTTCGCCAGGCCGGTGGCGCTCAGCCGCGTCAGAAACCCGGAAAGCTTTCCGCGAAAAAGGAACGGCGCGGAGTCCACCAGCATGTCCCGGAAAACCACGCCGGTCGCCGCCTGATAATAGGGAAACACTTCGCGGCGAATCTCGATCTTTTCCTGCGCAATCCACGATCCGCGCGGCGCATTCACCGCCTTCTGAATCGCGGCGTCCCATGACGCCACGTCGTTCTCCCATCCGAGCGTCACGCCCGTGCCGCCGTATTCGTCGTTTGGCTTCAGGACGAAATTCTCGCGGTGCTCGCGGATGTACTTCAGCAGTTCGATCTTTTGCCCCTCGCGTGACGTTCGCGTGTCCGCCACCGCGCGAGTCCAGGGGATGTGCCGCCGGATGATTTCCTGCTCCGCCGCGGAAAACAGCGCGGCGTTGCGTTCGTCCGTCAGCAGCGCGAAAAAGGCTTTCTTATGCGGGATTTTGCACCGCAGCGTGTTCGCCACGCATACCGCGCCCGCCTTGTATGCCTGCAGCAGGGCATCGCATTCCACCGGCCGGGCGATAATGTCGTTGATCAGCACGCGGCGATAGACCAGGTCAATCTTCTTTCCCCTGGCGCGCAAATGCTTGCCTTCGAACTCCAATTCATGCGGCTCACAGACCAGCGTTGGGGCTCCCAGGGATTCAAAGCGTGCCTGGATAATTTCGAATTCATTCCAGGTGGGGACTCCCCGCAAGTCCACGATGGCGATTTGCGGCGAAGGTTCCTTGCCGCCCCAGTCACGATAGCTGGCCAGCAACGCTTTCAACAGCAGCGCCATGGACGAATAGGCGCGCGCGTCGTACCGCTTCTCGAAGCGCTTCATCACTTCCATCTGCGCGAAAAGCTCGCCCAGCGTTTCGGAGTAACCCGGACCGGCGGGCGATTCGGCGTTGTATTCGGCGAATTGCAGGGAATCGGGCAGCAGGAAAGAATCCAGCCGCGAAGCGGTGCTGGCAAACGCATACCCCGGCTCGATGCGCGCCAGCCGTTCCTCTTCCTCGCTCAATCCGAACTGCGCGAGCAAGCCGCCATCCGCCAGCGCCGCGGGAATCACCCGTTCGCCCAGCGCGGCGATCATTTCCGTGACTCCCGCAGAGCGAGCTTCGTCCGATTCGCTGATAAAAAACGGCCGCAGAAAGGGGCAGTGGACGCGGTCGCCGAATGTCAGCTTCGCCGCGCGCATCTGCGCGCGCCATTTCCTCGCTGAATCCGCGGCGTCAACTCCACTTCCGGGCGCAGCAGCGAATGCCAATATTCCGCGGGACCACTCGCGGCGGAAGCGGGAGCTGGCGGCGCGCGGTTCCCGCTCGGTGACCCAGCCGCGTCCATCAACGCCTGGCCCCCGCCTGGCAGCCTTGGGAGTGCCAACGAATCCCGCTGGCGCGCCCACGCCGATCATTTCTTCCCAGCGGGGCCAGGACATGTGACGGTTTGCCGTGCAACGCGCGGTCAATCACCAGCTTGGACATGCGGTCCAACACGTGCTCGAAATAGAGCGGCGTGATGCGCTCCAGCTCGAAATCCGGCGCGGGATTCAGAAAATCAATAGCATAGGGGACTCCGTCGCGCACCGCGAATTCGATGGTGTTCATTTCGTAGCCCAGCGCCATGTTGATGGTCTGCGCGTCGCTTGACGATGCGCTCTTCCAGTTCGCTTGAGAGAGAAGCCCGGCTTGTGCAGATATCGCCGCTCATGCGGATCGTAGGGCACCGGCAAAATGTCGCTCTTCCCGAACGTGAAGCAACGCACGTACTCCTCGAATTCAATTAATTCCTGCAGGGCCATGCAGTAGGGGCCGGTCTGGTCATAAGCCGCCAGCAATTCCTCGCGGTTATTAACTTTGTAAACGTTTTTCCATCCGCCTCCGGTGAATGGCTTCAAAAATGCCGGCCGTCCCACGGAATCCAGCATCGCGTCCCAATCGAGCGGATACTCCAGGTTCCGCAGCGATTCGGACTGTGATGTCCACGTCATGCGGGGTACGACTTCTGCGGCAGGAGAACTGTCTTCGGGATGGCCACGCCCAGTTTGGCTGCCAGGCAGTAATTGAAAAATTTGTCGTCCGCCGTCCACCAGAATGGATTGTTGATCACGTACGTGCCCTGCATGGACCGCATATTTCAAATATCCCCGGTAATAATCCACCTCGTGCGAAATCCGGTCCACGATCACGCGGTATCGCGCCGGTTCGCCCATCATCGTTCCGCCCAGCTGCACCATTTCCGCGATGATTCCATCGCTCTTTCCCAGCGCGTTCACCCTCTCAATGAATGCGGGCGGAAAACTGTACTCGCGTCCGCACATGAGTCCGATTATCATGGCCCGCTCCTTGTTCTTTCGCTTCGTTTGGAAGTCTTGCGACAGCGATAATTCTCGCCGCCGGCCTATCGCGTGGCTCCTGTCGCAGAGGGTGAAGCGCCAGGATATGCGCCCGCCGCACGATCCACCGCGGCGCGTGTTTCGGCCACCAGGTTCCGCACCACCGCGCGCAGATCGCCCGTCTCCGCGAATACGCGCAGTTGCCGGTCGGCGCTGGTCCCTTCCCGCAAAATTGTCTCCACGTACTGTACGGCCTTCCTGCTTCCCAGGTCGTCCACCACGTCGTCCACGAACTCCAGCAACTCCATCCCCAGTTCCCGCATGGGAACTTCCTTCTTCTTCCCAAAATCAATCAATTTGCCATCCACGCCCCAGCGCGCCGCCCGCCACTTATTTTCGTCAATCAGCGACCGCCGGTACAACCGAAATCCCTGATTGCGCGTGTACAGCCGGTGCAGCTTCACGACAATGGCCTGTATTAATCCGGCGATCGCCACGGTTTCTTCCGCTCGCGTGGGCAGATCGCAAATGCGGAATTCCAGCGTGCCGAACGTGGGATGCGGCCGCACGTCCCACCAGATTTTCTTGCCGTTATCGATGCAATTCAAGTCAATCAAAAGTTGGACAAAACTTTCGAAATCGCCCCACGATCCGAAGTGGTCGGGCACGCCCGTTCGCGGGAACCGCCGGAAAATCGCCGTGCGATAGGATTTCAATCCCGTGTTCCGTCCCATCCAGAAGGGTGAACTGGTGGAGAGCGCCAGAATGTGCGGCAGGAAATAGCGCACCTGATTCATCATGTCAATCGTGGTGGATTTGTCCGGCATGGCCACGTGTACGTGCATGCCGAAAATCAGCAGCGACCGCGCCAGTTGCTGCAATTCCTCCACGATCATCTGATACCGCTCGCCCGGCGATATTACCTGGTCAATCCAGCTGGAAAAGGGATGCGTTCCCGCCGCGGCCACGTGCAGCCCCACGCGGTCCGCCGTGGACACCAGCAGGCCCCGTGTCCGCAGAATTTCCTGGCGCACTTCTTCCACGTCCGCGCAGATGTTTGTGCCCATCTCCACGATGGATTGGTGCAGCTCAGGTTTCAGTTCGTCGCCGAAACGGGGCGAGGAGGCCGCCATCAGCTCGCTTACGTGCGATTTCAGCTCACACGTCGCCGGGTCAATAATCTGGAATTCCTCTTCGACGCCGATGGTGAAACGGTGTGGCATGCCTGTAGGCTTCTCCCGCGCCTCGTATGATACCCAAAGCGGGGGCGGATTTCACCGCCCGCCGGGAAGCGGAACTTGCGAATGCATGGAAATTCTGAGTAACGTGCCGCGCCGTTTGATTCACGCTTGCGCGATCGGGGGCCGCCGCTTGTGCCAGTCCGTATTCTGCTGGAAAATTCGTCCCGCGGAAAGTACGGCTGCGTCGTTCCGCACCTGCCCCATGAAGAGCAGGCCGATGGGCAATCCTTTTTCCGTGAACCCGCACGGCGCGCTCAGCGCCGGCAATCCGCAAAGATTCCCAATGCCGCCCAGCGGATCCGCATAGTTCAAGTCCGTTTCCAGGTTGGTGTCCAGCGTTGATGCCGCATCGGGCAGCGAGGGCGCGGCGACCACGTCAAATTGCGCCAGCAGAGGACGCATCTGTTCCTGCAGCACGGCGCGCACTCTCTGCGCCTGCAAAAAATCCGTCGCAAACGTTTGTTCGTTAATATAGCCGCCGATTTTTCCGAGCGGGTCCGTCAACTGCTCCACCAGTCCGGATTGAATCAGTTTGCGAAACGCCGCCGCGCCTTCCGCCGCGATGATCACTCCCGCGGCGTCCTCCCATGGCCCATCCGGCAGGTGAGCGTCGCTCACCTCCGCGCCGTGCTGCCGCATCACCTCCATCGCGGCTGTGGCCGCCTTTGCCACTTCCGGCTTTGGCGACTTCCACGCGTTCATCAGCCACCCAATCCGCAATGGCCGGGAATTTACGCTGCCCGCGGAAAACTCCGCCTCGCCCTGCGGCAGTGTTCCGTTGTCGCGCCAGTCGCTTCCCGCAATCGCGGCCAGCACCAGCGCGCAATCGTCTCCCGAGCGCGCCAACGGTCCAATCTTGTCCATCGAAAACGAAAGGGCCATCGCGCCGTAGCGGCTCACGCGCCCGAACGTGGGCCGCAGCCCGGAAATGCCGCAGAATGTTGCCGGACACACAATCGAGCCCCACGTTTCCGTTCCAATGGCAAACGCCGCCAGGGCCGCGGCCACAATCGCGGCAGACCCGCTCGACGATCCGCACGTCCAGCATTTTTCATTCCACGGGTTTTTCGCGGCGCCCGTCAGAGATGCCGACGCAAAGCGGTAATTCAATCCTCCGGCCAGCTCAATCATCGCCGCTTTGCCGATTAACACCGCCCCCGCCGCGTCCAGCTTCTCGATCACCGCCGCGCGATAATCGAATTTCTGGTTTGCCAACGGTTGCGCTCCCCATGTGGTGGGATAGCCGGGCACCGCCAGCAAATCCTTCGCCGCATAAGGAATCCCGTGCAGCGGGCCGCGATAATGCCCGCTGGAAATCTCCTTCTCGGCTTGCTGCGCCTGTTCCATGGCAAGTTCGCGCGTGATGGTCACGTAGGCGTTCAATTGCGGTCCCAGTTTTTCGCTGCGTGCCAGATAACTTTGCGTCAATTCCACTGGAGAAAGTTCTCGCGCTTTGACCTGGCGCGCCAACTCCGTCACGGGAAGATACAAAACGTCGTCACTCAGCATGACTGTCCCCCGCGCCTTTCCGCGCGCCGATTCCCTCCGCGGGAGGAAACAGCCGCATGGGCGTGGCCGGCGCGGTGCCGTTATCCATGGGGTAGGCTCGCAGACGCTCCAGTCCTGGCATTCCCTCCGTCAGGATGCGATGAATATCCGCCTTTTGAATTTCCGAGAGCCGCGATCCGTACTCGCGGATTATGACCCGGAACTTCGCTTCCACTTCAGCCAGCGCATCCGCGGAGAGCTTCGTTTTCTCCGCGGCCTGCAGGCTGGGAGCCGCCATTACCGCCGCGCGAGGGTTTGCGGCCATCAAGGCCGCCGCCGCGGTGGCGGCCCGTGCAAAATCCCGCCGCGAAATGCCGCCGCGCGCGGATTCCTCTGATTTCGTGCGTGCCATAAACCACCTCCCGTCCCTGACCGGCGTCAGCCTATGCAAACTCGGGCACACAGTCAACCGTGCGCTTCCCCGCTGCGTGTGCGCTTCCATGAAATGGAGGTCTATTCGCGCCAGCACGTCCCTGTAAACAGTTCCGCCGGATTTCCGTGAGGCATCAACGGGGAATCCGGCGTCTTATTTCTTCGCGGAAGTTTTTCGGTTAATTTGTCTGTGCGCCGGATTCCGTGGGCGTGGCGGAATCCGCGGGAGCCGGCGCAGCCGGAGCCTTCTTTCCCGTGCGCACTTCATCCACAATCTCGGCGGCCGTCTTTTTGCTGATGGGGCAGGTAGTGTCGTTAATACGGCATTGCGCCAGCGTCATTTTGCAGCCGCAGGTACAATCCTCGGAATTCAGCCGCTTCAACACCGCGAGCTTTTGCGGTTCCGTCAGCTTGGAGAGGTCCACTCCCGGCAACTCCGTGGCGTTGGCGGCGTTTTTCAGGAAGATCTGCCCTTCATCCACGAACGTTTCAATGGGAGCGTCCACCGGCATACCCAGCAGCGCGCGGATTTCGCGGTCAAACACCGCCGCGGAATACAGCCCCACGTGCTTCTGCACGATGCCTACTTTTTGATTCACCACGTAGGTGGTCGGCAGCGCGGGCACTCCGCCGAACTCTTTCATGATCTGTGGCGTGGCCATGGCCACCGGGTAGTTGATTCCTTCCCTGGACACAAACTGTTTCACCACCCATGCCGGATCTTCATCCACGGAAAGCCCGATCACCTGTACCTGCCCGGGATACCTCTTCTCCAGTTCCACCAGTTCTGGAATTTCCTCGCGGCAGGGCCCGCACCACGTGGCCCAGAACGTCAGCAGCGTCACTTTTCCTTTCCAGTCCGCCGGAGATACCGGATTGCCTTGCAGATCCTGGATTAAGAACGCCGGCACCGGCTCCGGGTCGCGCACGAACCGTATCGCCGGACGCGGCGCATCCATCTGCGGACGGGCGGAGGCGCCCGCCGGATTCGGTGAAGCGGCGCGAGCGCGCAGGGCCAGGTCCTTTACAGGCGACCACAGGCACAATCCAATAAGGATGATGCCGGCCAGTACAATCAGAAGGGCGGATTTCCTGTTCATGAATTCCTCTTGATCCCCTTAACCTCAATTATCGCCGCTCTGCTCTCGTTGTACAAGCCGCCGCGCGCGGGCGTTGCCATTTCAGCGACTAGTCTCCCATCTCCACCGGCTCCATCGGGAAATTCAACGCCCGCCATCCCTCGATTCCGCCTTCCAGCGGACGCACGCGGTCAATTCCATGCCGCCGCAGCAGCATGGCCACTCCCGCGCTGGTGGCCTCGTTGGGGCAGGTGCAGTAAAGGACAATCTCGCGGTCCGGCGGAATCAGTTCCGTGTGCGCGGCGATGTCGCCGGGGTCCAGCCGCACCGAGCCGGGAATTTTCTCCGGGTCGTTTTCCAGATCAATGGGCTGGCGCAGGTCTACCACCAGCACGTCTTCTCCCGAATCCATCAACATCTTCAACTCTTCCGGCCCGATGCGCGCCATGCGCAGTCTTTTAAGGAACCGTCGCCGCTGCGTGAATTTCACCAGCACATACCCGGCCAGTCCTCCCACCAGTAGCACCATCAGCGACTCGCCCAGCCGCAGCGCGTACCGCGCCACCATCGTCAGTTGGTGGCTCAGCATGTAGCCCAGCAGGACGTAGGTTCCCGTCCAGATGAACGACCCGGCCCCGTCGAACATCAGGTAGCGCCGCAGCCGCATCCCCGCCACGCCCGAGAGCGGCGCCAGCACCGCGCTCAGCCCCGGCACAAACTTCGCCAGCAGCAGCGAATGTTCTCCGTGCCGCGCGTAAATATCCTTGGTCCGGCTGACGCAGGAATCCGGCTCCAGCGAGATTCTGCACATCCATCGCAGCACGCGCGCGCCCTGCGTCCGCCCGGTCATGAACCACGCCACGTCGGCAATCAGACACGCCGCCACGGAGAGCAGGACCACTCCCGACAGGTTCATCTTTCCCTGCGCCGAAAGCGACCCCGCCGCCAGCAACAGTGGCAGCACCGGGAAGGGAAGTCCCGCCTGCTCCGCCAGCACCCACACGAAGAGCACCGCGTATCCGTGCCGCAGCAAAAATTCCAGTGTCGTGTTCATCGCCGTCCATACAGGTTCGTACAACTTCTTCGCCAGTGCAACCCCGGCCGCCCCGCGCGGAATGTTCTCCTCCCGCGCCTTTCCCCTCGTCCGCGGCAGTAGGTCAACGCCGTTCGCAAAGTTAGCGGAAGTCCTTCGCTCAGTTTAGTCGGAGATAGGAAGATGATATGCTGCTGGTATTGGCGATTCGTGAAGGGAACTGACACCAGCGCGGCAAGAAGCTGGCTGCTGGAGATGCCCCCGGAGGGTGCCATGAGATTTGCCTCTCGCCCTGTTCTTTTTTCTATTATTATCCTGGCCGTTTGCGCTTTACCTGCTCGGCCATCTTTTTCTGCCCGCGAGGTTCCTGGAAACATAAGCTTTGTCGCCCCTATTGTCCTTAACTCTCCCGTTGCGTTCCCCGATGGCATTGCCGCTGGGGACTTCAATAATGACGGCGTTACGGATTTGGCGGTGGTTTCGGAATCGGACTCGGGAATCTACGTGGCCCTGGGAAATCAGGAGGGCGGTGGCCGGCTTTCGTTCGGTCCGTGGCTGGCGTCTGGTGCTTCCTACAGCCCGTCGGTGTTGGCCCTGGGGAAGTTTGATGGCCATAATCTAGACGCGGTGGTGAATGATGAGGACTATCCGGAAGTATCCGTGCTTTTTGGCTCTGGTGACGGATACTTCCCCACGGGAACCTCGCTGGGACTGACTGGCGGGAACAGGGCGTACGCGGGCGGCATTGCCGTGGGCGATTTCAACGGCGACGGCAACAACGATCTGGCCTTCACCAACGGATTAGGTGACGTGGATGTCTATCTGGGGGACAACGGTGGAGATCTCGACTTCGCGGGACATTTCCCTACCAGGGGCGGTGTGCCCACGCAAATCCTGGCGGCTGACTTCAACGGCGATGGCAAGCTTGACCTGGCCGTATTGAACGCAGGCCTCGGGAGCGAGCCTGCAAGCATCGCTGTTCTGTTGGGAAAGGGCGATGGAAAATTCGAATCTCCGCTTCTCTTCAAGTTTCAGTACCGTGATCCGCATGTACCATGTGGAATCGCAGTGGGCGATTTCAACAGGGACGGAAAACTGGACCTGGCGGTGCCCATAGCTAATGAAGAAACCGACGTGGATAGTTACGTGCTCATTCTGTTGGGGAACGGGGATGGCAGCTTTCACCGGGGTGTCCTCGCCCCGGCAGGTATCGACCCCGACTCCGTCGTCGTCGCTGACTTCAACGGCGATGGAAAACTAGACATCGCCGTGGCAAACGCTCCCTGCGCAAAAAGTTGCGGTGAACTTGGCTATGTTTCCGTTCTGTTGGGAAGGGGCGACGGTACTTTTCGTAGGCCTGCGACCTTTGCTGTTAACGGTAAGTATCCCGGCTACCTGATTACCGCCGATTTCAACGGCGACGGAAAACCGGATCTTGCCACCTCCAATGGCGATTCCAACACAATCAGCATCCTTCTGAACACCACGCCGTTTCTGCCACAGTCTCGCCACTGACACGTCACCACGGCGCGGCTGGATCGCGCCGCAACTTGAACCAGCGTATCGAAAGAGAGCAGCCATCAACTGTCTGCCAGCGCGAGCGCATCTCGCAATGGGATGGCCCCTCCCGATTCGGAACCTCGGCGCCGGCTCATAAATCGCCCGTATTTCATAAGTTACTGTACTGGCGGAAGATAAATAATTATGTACTCCGGCGATTGGCGGTACGTTATGTGCTTACCTAAATAGCGGGTCGCGCTCACAACTCGGATGTGGCTGTCAGGTGAGGGAGAAGGAAGGGGCTCACTCACTCGGTGGCTGCGCCCGTTACCACCTGCCTCTGAGAGGGAAGCAAGGATGGATGACCCCATGACCCGGTCTCGCCTAGGCCGGATCTGCCGAGCGCGACCTTACCGGGGGCTCCCGATCCCAAGCGGGAGCCCCCTTCTTTTTTTCCGCGTGATTTGGGATTCACGCCACGGGAAGTTTTTTTATCACCGGAATTCTGGCCCGCCGCAGGACATTTTCCACCACTGTCTCTTTCAGCCGCGAAGCGTCGTATTCAAATTCCAGATGCAGTTTTTTTTCGTCCAGGCGAAAACGGTGCAGCCCGTAGGTGTTGGAAAATTCGCCCAGCGCGCGCATCTGCTCCGCGCGCAGCGGCCGTTGCAGCAGGTAGGTGACCATCATGCTCGTCATAGCCCAATAATTATACCCCGCAACCGCGCATCTCAGGCGGCGAGAGTGTCAGAGCGGCGACGCAGGGGGGAGGAAGACTCTTTCAGGGCGCGGCGAAGGAGGTTGAAATGCGGTGAAAATGAGAAGTCAAAAGTGTCCCTATTAGAAAAGTGTATGTTATTGATTACGAGATAGTTGCGGTCTTGCGACTGTCACATGTGTCCCTATTAGAAATCGGCTTTGGCCGACGCCGAATGGGGCTGCTGGCTGTCCCACAGGATGGTCAAAAGTGTAGCGATTAGAAATGCGGATATGATTGATTGTGCAAGGGTTAGCGTTTTGCGACTGTAAGAAGTGTAGCGATTAGAAATCGTTCTTCGCCGCCGATTTTGGCGCTTTTTCGCCGCCCGGACACACTTCTGACTTATTGTCCCCATTCAACAGGAAAAATCAATAGCGGCTTCTGTAACGATTTTATTTCCGCGCAGCGATCTGTGCGCGACGCGGCGCACAACTGGGACCGGAAGATGCGCGCAGTGATGTCGGGTTGAACCACCCCACCCCACCCCACCCCACCCCACCAGTCGCGCGCAAAGGAAGAGAATATTGCGGCTGGTCTTAATGTCGGGCTAAAGCCCCGACCCCTGAAAATCAGATGCAGGTACGCGCGGCGATGTCGGGTTGAACCACCCCGTCCTACCAGTCGCGCGCAAAGGAAGAAGGCACAGCGCGGCGGCTCGATGTTATCTCGTGTTGTTGAGCAGGATGCTGATTGTGTTGGAATCGCCATTGGAAGTGGCGAGATCCGGTTTTCCGTCACCGTTGAAATCCGCGGTAATCAGGAAGGCGGGATCTGAGCCGCCGACGCCGAAGATCATCGGCCATCTAAAAGTGCCGTCACCGTTCCCTAAAAGGATTGAGACATAGCCTGGAGGAGTACCGGTGGCGAAAATGGCGTTGGCCACCGCAATGTCGAGCTTGCCATCTCCATTGAAGTCAGCGACAACAATCGAGTCAGGGTCAACACCGGCTGGCGTCAGGCCGCCAAGATGAAAACTCCCGTCGCCATTTCCAAGCAGGATGAGCACATGATCATTCGTGCTGGACTGCGGCGTGAATTCGTCCGAGACGGCGACAGCCAGATCCAGTTTTCCGTCTCCGTTGAAATCTCCTTCTGCGAGCCCGCCGGGAAATTGAGGCCAAAGATCTGGAAATTTGAAAACAACCGGGAGGCCGAATTTTCCATTACCGTTGCCCAAGAGGACAGAGACACCCCCATACCGTCCAGTTCCATCGTCACGGCTCAGTATGGCCAGATCAAGGTTGCCATTGCCGTTGAAATCACCCGCCAGGATTTGCGAGGGCGTCCCATTCCCCTTCGTAGGAAAGTGCCCCGCGAAGTCGAAGTTTTCACTGTTGTCCCCCAGATAGACATCCACGTCACCTAATCCGTTCGTGAAGGCCAGGTCATTGTCGCCGTCGCCATTAAAATCGCCCACGGCAATGCCGCCCGCATACGCCCTGTTCCCGCCAGTCAATCCCAACGAGGTTTCCGTGAGGAAGTATCCTTCACCAGAGCCAAACAGCACGGATACTTCCGGATAGTCCTCATTGTTCACCACCGCGTCTAGATTATGGCCGTCAAACTTTCCGACGGCCAGCACCGATGGACTGTAGGAAGCGTCAGACGCCAGCCACGGGCCAAACGACAGCCGGCCAGCGCCCTCCCGATTTCCCAGGGCCACGTAGATTCCCGAGTCCGATTCCGAAACCACCGCCAAATCCGTAACGCCGTCATTATTGAAGTCCCCGGCGGCAATGCCGTCGGGAAATGCAACCGGAGAGTTAAGAACAATAGGGGCGAGAAAGCTTATGTTTCCAGGAACCTCGCGGGCAGGAAAAGATGGCCGAGCAGGTAAAGCGCAAACGGCCAGGATAATAATAGAAAAAAGAACAGGGCGAGAGGCAAATCTCATGGCACCCTCCGGGGCATCTCCAGCGGCCAGACCTTGCGGACGCTGGTGTAAATTCTTCGTATCCTGAGATGAAGCCTAGCAGAGCAGCGAACGATCGTCAACCCCTCGACTCATCATCGGCAGAAATCAACGAGGAAGAAGAGCGGATGCCTCTCAATAACCAAAACATAGGGTGAATTACATGTCTATCTACAATGATAAAACTAAACGCTTGACATGCTTCTAATGGGTGGCGTACAAGTCAATTGTACCCAGCGGGACTAAGGTGCCTTCCGCTGCTGCATTCTCCACACCGCTTATCCCGTCTGCATTGAAGGAGAATATATGCGCAAGTGGGTCTTTGTTGCAACTTTCGGAATTCTCCTGCTCTCAATCACTCTGATCCGGCATTCCGCGGCGCAATCCGTGTTTTCACTGACGCAGAGCTACTGCAATAGCAGCAGTGCGCCGTGTGTCCTCACGTTTCATAATGACAACAGTCGCGATGGGGTCAACCCTTATGAAAGCACGTTCACCGTCTCATCGCTTTCGACCTCGCTTACCCAGCCTACTCCACAGTATATGAACACGACAGACGGAATGATTTATGCACAGCCATTGTATATATATGGGCTTTCTGTCGGAGGAACTCCGACAAACGTGGTCTATGTTGCTACAGAAAATAACACAGTGTATGCCTTCAACGCGGATACCGGGAGCACAATCGCGAGCGTATCTCTCAATGACGCCACCGACCTCGGAAGTGGTTTTACTGAAATCGCTGTTCCGTATGTGGACCTTCCCGGATCTCCCTGCAAGCTCACCGTCCCTGAGGTCGGGATTACCTCGACCCCTGTCCTTGACATTTCGATAACGCCTCCCGTTCTATGGGTTGTCACTAAACACGAGGACGTCAGTTCAGGAGGCGCAAAAACGTACCGCCAGAAGCTCCATGGGCTTTTCGCTGCAACTCTGGCTGAAGTTCCGCACAGTCCAATGATTTTAGATTCGACCTGGGCGTCGACTTATGCGCCAGATTTCAACGCTCTCAACAATGACCAGCGGGCAGCTCTGGGCCTCTCCACCAGCACCGGTGTCTCGGATATATGGGTGACTTGGGCGTCCCATTGCGACATGCCCTCGGACGGATACTATGGCTACGCTGCGGACTTTACGTACAACTATGGGACCAATTTGGCGTACACACCTAATTTCACAGGAATTCACGCCTACAACATGGAGTCCGCTAGCGGAGGATACGATGGTGGGATATGGAATTCAGGCGGAGCGCCAGCTATAGACTCCAGCGGCAACATCTATTTGACAACCGGTAACGGCAACGATGCAAGCCCTTATCAGGGCTCAGGCGAATACGGCGAAGGGTTTTTGCGTCTCACACAAAGCGGCGTCCAGGATTGTTATTTCCCTCCTGATTACCATTTGCTGAATGTGGGTGGACTGGTGGCCTGCACGAATCCCAATCCTTCAAGCTGCCCTTCTCCATGCCAGCCAGACTCTACGGGCCATTACTGCCAATTGACCATTCCGAGCGATGAGGATTTGGGCTCCGGTGGCGTAACGCTTCTCTCGCCTACTTTCAGCCTCAACAATCCGGAGTTGGTCAGCGCCGGGAAGCAGGGGATGTTCTATGTGGTCTTTTCCGCGAACATGGGCCACACCGATGCGGCGTCTTCTGCTGGCCAAAGTTCGACCTATGCCTGCACAACAGCCTCCTCACCGACCTCGGGGTCGATCGCGCAATGCTTTCAAGGGATAACCGAAGTATCGCCTTTCAACAATGGGAACCGCGGGACGCCTGCGTTCTTGAACGGAACTTCTGGGTACCCTGCCAACTATATGTATGTTGTCGGCAGCAAGGACACGTTGAGAGCTTACCAGTTGCAAAATTCTTCTGGATTAGGGACGTTCAATACGACCCCGGCGACGCCTTCATCAGGAGCCACCATCTCCTACCCAGGAGCGTCCCCAGTCGTGACTTGGAACAGTGGGCAGCCCAGCAGCATAGCTTCGAACGCCGTGGTTTGGGCGCTCGACACGTCTGCGGCTGGCGGGATTAACAGTTCCAATGTTCCTTATCAAGCGGGTCCAGCGATTCTTTATACATTCAAGGCAATTCCAAGCAGTGGATCGTTGGGTTCACTCCTCTGGAGTACCAGTTCCTACGGGGCCAGTAACCCCGGCACGCCCGCTGCTGTTAAATTTGTGGTGCCAACCATCGTCAACGGCCAGGTATTTATAGCTGGAGGCGCTCAGGGCTACACCCCGTCAGTCAGCCCATGCGGGACTCCCGCAGTTGTAAGCGGAGTCTATAACGGGCAGCCCTCGGGCTGTGGCGCCTCTTCGATGTTTAAGTGATTCGTGTGGTTCGAAAGGAGATAATCATGGAATGGACTATTCCAGACTTCGAAGAAGTCAGCCTCAACTGTGAAATCAACTCGTACGCAAATGCTGAGCTTGACAACTGAAATTCCAACCCGTGGGGCGGCCTAAGTGGCCGCCCTACCCTTGCGGTAGGGTTCTCCGAGCGCCTGGACGGGACGCCTGCTGTGGCGTGCGCGATCGTTACAGCGGCTGCTGTCGATTTCTCCTGTTGAATGGGGACAATAAGTCAGAAGTGTGTCCGGACGAGGCTGCAAAGGACAAAATCGGTGGCGAACGGCGATTTCTAATCGCTACACTTTTGGGATATGCGTACGCGTTGCCATTCTGGCAGCGGCGGAGGATGACGAGGTCGGCGCCCAATACGCCAGCCAGGCGTTGCCGCCGGAGCAGTGGGGGTTTGCCGTGGGGTCGCAGAGACTGGTGTCCGTGCCAAAGAACGAGGTGGGGAGGGAGGTTTGTGATTGGGCGGAGGCTACCCCGTCCAAAGCGAAAACCAGAACAGCGCACACTAGTAGCGTACCAAGACATTTAAACATTGTTCCATTCTCCTTTTATGATGCGATTTTACGTCTAGAGGAGGCGGAATGAGGCCATGCACTCGGCTGTCAAAGCCCGAGATGGCCATGGCGTCTCCTCTCAACCGGGAAAAACAAACTTATATTACCGACGCGCCGGGCAATCCTCTTAACCAATTAACCAATTGCGTGGCGGGTCGCCTGGTTCATTGTTCACGTAATCTAGAACGGTCGCGGCGGCCAAGCCGCCACCGAGGTTAGCCGACCATTGGCCGTGTCTACAAGAAATGGAGATCGCTCCACTTCTTTTGTACATCCCGTGGAGGGATTGATCGATAGGAGCCCAATCTCTTCACCCTCGGGGTTTCCTGTTTCGGGCACGTAGAGGCCACCGCCAGCGCCGGAGGGCACGACCGTCATCAATTGGCCCGGGGAAAGGCCGCTAGCGCCCCTCAGCTTTGTTGAGCAACCGCCGTTGGTTAGCGACAGTGGGCTCTCGTTGAAGTCCAGTGTGACAATATCAGTATAGTGTTTCGCATCGCTGTCCGTGAAAAGAAACCTTTGATCGGGGCTCAGGCGCACATAGCTCCCGGTCGCGATTGTACCGAGCGCGCCGTCGCCAAAAATACTTACTTGCCCGAGGGAGCCATCGGAGTTGATGGGATAAATCTCAACTTCCAAATATGAATGGGGATAGTTGTACGCATCCACGTCAAAGATGGCATATTTGCTGTCCGCAGTGATGTCCACGCCGCTAGCTTCGATGCCGTCGCTTGCGTAGGGGCCATGCTCAGTGAGCGTTCCGTCCGCACCGATCGAGAATGAATCGACGTTCGCCCTATCTGTGTAGGAAATCAGCAGTGTCCTGCCGTCCGGCGTCACGCCCATGCTAGTGAAGAAGACAAATGTGCTGTAGGTATTGAGCAAAGAGAGCGTACATCCCTTTCCAATCCTCCAGACGCCGATATAGCCCGAGTATGTCGTGCTGTCGCCATAGCCCGCAAGCAGCAGGTCACCAGCTGCCACGACACCATCTCCCGCGTCGCTGCTGGGCACTCCCGGATCAGAGTGGTTATCTACCAATGCGAATCCGGGATAAAGGAAGGAACTGATTGCATTTCCATTCACTTCTGAATCGCCTACGAAAATACAGAAATTTGTGCCGGAGTGCACAATCTGAATATTTGGCGTAGGGCCGGGGATGTTCGGTTGGGTCGTGACGTCCGTCTGCTCCGTTTCCAGCACGGGCAGTGTGGGATGGGTTCGCGTTCCCCCCAGCTTCAGGATCACGGAAGTGTTATTGCCATCGAAGATGTTTTCATTGGTCACTACAAAATGCCCACTGGAGGCGCCGGGCCCCGGCGCGCACAAGGCGACAGCGGCGACAACAAGACTGAGTGTGGCTACAAGCTTGGCGAAGGATTTCATGGCGATCTCCTTGGGGTCGCGGGCGACGTGAAAACAGGATACACCCAAGCGGGAGGTCACGCGATGGAAATTGTCGCGGAGCGGGCAATGCGGCGGTAAGGCTCCCGTGCGGCGGTCATTACAAATTACTCGCCTCTGTAGGTGCGCGCGGAACCCACGCCGGGCCGGATAACTACAGCTTGAGGCGATGCAGCCGCAGCGCATTGCCGATCACGGACACGCGAACTGAAAGTCATCGCCGCGCTCGGCGATCATCGGACTGAGCAGCAAGCCAAAAACCGGATAGAGCACGCCCGCCGCAATGGGCACGCCCAGCGACGTTGTAGACAAACGCGAAAAACAGATTCTGGCGGATGTTGCGCATGGTGGCGCGGCTCAATTTTCTGGCGCGGACGATGCCGCGCAGATCGCCGCTGCACCAGCGTGATGCCCGCGCGCTCGATGGCCATGTCCGTGCCCGTGCCCATGGCGATGCCCACCTGCGCCTGCGCCAGCGCCGGCGCGTCGTTGATGCCGTCACCGGCCATGGCGACGATGCGGCCCTCGCTCTGCAGCGCTGGATGGCTTCGCCCTTTTGCTCCGGCAGGACGTCGGCAATCACTTCGTCAATGCCCAGTTGCCGCGCCACGACTTCGGCGCGTGGCGCGGTTGTCACCCGTCAGCATCACGATGCGCAGGCCTTCGCGTCGCAGTTCAGCGATGGCTTCCGTGCGCCGACGGCTTGATCGGCGTCGGCCATGCCCAGCAGCCCGGCGACGCGGCCGTCCACCGCGACGAAAATCACGGTCTGCCCCTCGCGCCGCAGGGACTCCGCGCGCTCTGCGCCAGCCGTTCAGCGCGTCGACGCCAGCTTCGGCTAGCAGCTCCGCATTGCCCAGCGCCACGCGACGGCCTCCACGCGAGCCAGTCACGCCGCGCCCGGGCACAGCGGCAAATTCTGTCCGCGCTCGGCAAGCGCATCCGCCGCGACGCCTTCGCCGCTGCTCGCAGCAATCACCGCCGCGGCCAGCGGATGCTCGCTGCGCGCGTTCGACGGCTGCGGCCAGTCGCAGCAGTTCGGCTTCGTGAAATTTCGCCGCCGGTCTCGACGGTCACCAGCCGCGGCTTGCCTTCGGTCAGCGTGCCGGTCTTGTCCACGACCAGCGTGTCTACTTTCTCCAGCGTTTCCAGCGCTTCGGCGTTTCTGACCAGCACGCCGGCCAGCGCGCCCCGCCCCGTGCCGACCATGATGGACATCGGCGTGGCCAATCCCAGCGCGCACGGGACAGGCGATGATCAGCACCGCGACGGCGTTCACCATCGCGTACGCCATGCGCGGCTGCGGGCCGACCAATGCCCACACCATAAATGTAGCAATCGCCGCCAGCAACCACGGCGGGCACGAAATAGGACGCCACTCGGTCCGCCAGCCGCTGAATCGGCGCGCGGCTGCGCTGCGCTTCGCTGACCATCGCGCACAATCTGCGCCAGCATCGTTTCCGCGCCCACGCGCTCGGCGCGCATCACAAAACTGCCCGTGCCGTTCAGCGTCCCGCCGGTGACGCGTCTGTCGCCGGCATTTTCTCCACGGGAATCGGCTCGCCGGTGAGCATGGATTCATCCACGCTGCTCGCGCCTTCGAGTCACGCACGCCATCCACGGGAATTTTTTCGCCGGGACGCACGCGCAGCAGGTCGCCGGGCTGCACACTGTCCAGCGGCACGTCTTCCTCCGCGCCGTCGCCTGACGCAGCCGCCGCGCCGTCCTCGGCAGCCAGATCCAGCAGCGCGCGAACGCGCGTTCGACGTCTGGCTGCGCGCGCGCAGTTCCAGCACCTGCCCGAGCAGCACCAGCGCGGTGATCACCGCCGCCGCTTCGAAATACACGCGGAACTACGCCGTCGGCGTCGCGAAACGTGGCCGGAAAAATTCCCGGCGCCATCGTGGCCACCACGCTGTAGACGTAGGCCGTGCCAATGCCCATCGCGATCAGCGTGAACATGTTCAGACTGCGATGCACCATCGATTGCCAGCCGCGCTCAAAGAATCGGCCAGCCCGCCCACAGCAACGCACGGCGTCGCCAGCGCAAGTTCCACCCAGATCATGGCTCCGCGCGGAAATGATGTGCTCGCACGGCCTGGCCGGGGAACAGGTCGGACATCGCCAGCACAACGACGGGCGCCGCCAGCGCCACGCTCCACCAGAACCGCCGCGTCATGTCCGTCAGTTCGGGGTTTTCCTCGGGCGTCCGCCGTTGGCATGCGCGGCTCCAGCGCCATCCCGCAGATCGGGCATGCGCCCGGGCGGTCGCGAATAATTTGCGGATGCATGGGGCAGGTGTATTCGACATTCGCGTTGGCGGGAATTGCCTTTGCGGGCGCGGCGGAGCCGGATGCGGGAGAAGTTGCCATTCCATCGTTGGCATGACTCCCATGCGAGTCCGACGCTGGAACCGAATCGGTCTGCGCCAGATATTTTTCCGGCGAATTTTGGAATTTCGCCGCGCAGTTCGCGGAGCAGAAGAAATACTTGCGCCCGCCGTGCTCGACGCGCGCCTTCGCTTTCGCCCGGTCCACGGACATTCCGCAGACCGGGTCCCGCTCCAGCAGCCGATTGTCTGTTTCCGTGGTCGTCACCGTATGCCTTTCACGCCTCCCCGGATTTTAATTTCTCCGACGCGAGGTTGCGGCCTATTACCGCTTGCGCCTGAGCATTTGATTCTACATCCTGCCGCAAAGCAGCTTTTATTTTTCCCATTTGTCCGGGAATGGGACGTGCCAAAAAGCAGAATCCCAGACCGCCTTCCTCCGATTTCAGGCGTCTAAACCGTCGGGTGGAGACGACTTTCCAGCCCACGGAACAAAGCCTCGGTCTCCTGCGTATTTTGGTTCAGTAGCGGAGTTTGGGAGGAGCGAATGGCGGGCAACGGGCAGAACGCGCGCAAGAAAAAGAAGAAATGGATCATCCTGGGCGGCGTTGTCGCTCTTCTTCTGGTCATTATTGTCGGCGCTACCGCGGCGCTGCGCCCCAGCCGCGTCATTGACCCCTCCAAACTCGCCAAGGTGGAACGTTCCGACCTGGCCCGCTCGGTTGTCGCCACCGGGAAAATCGAACCGCTCACCGAAGTGGAAGTGAAATCCAAGGCCAGCGGCATCGTTAACAAGCTCGAAGTGGATGAGGGCGATCACGTGACAACGGGACAGGTGCTCGTGGAACTGGACCGGGAGCAGTTGGCCGCGGCCGTCCGCGAATCGCAGGCCAATCTGGAAGCGTCGCGCGCCGCGCTGGAATCCGCGGAAGCCACCAATCAGATGGACGTGACCGACGCGGAAGGCCCCGACGTTCCTTTCCTGAAGTCCGCCATGGATCGCGCCGAGAGCTTGTTTAAGCAGGGTCTAATCCCCCGCTCCAGCGTGGAGGATGCCGAAAAAGCCTATCGCCTCGCGGTGAACAAGCAGCAGGTATCGCAGGCCAACGTGGTGGTAAGCAAGGCGGGAGTTTCCAAGGCCCGGGCGCAGGTGGCCCAGGCGGAGGCGTCCCTGGACCAGGCGCAGCAGAATCTGCAATACGCCACCGTGCTCAGCCCCATGAACGGCATTGTGCTGTCCCGCGACGTGGTGGTGGGCGACGCGGTCAGCTCCATTTTGGTTTTGGGCTCCACGGCCACGCTGGTGATGACCCTCGGCGACACCAGCCAGGTCTACGTGGAAGGCAAAGTGGACGAAGCGGACATCGGCAAGGTTTACGTCGGCCAGGCCGCGCGCATCGTGGTGGAATCCTACAAGGACAAAAAATTTGACGGCAAGGTGACCAAGATTTCTCCCATGGGCGTGGAGAAGGACAACGTCACCAGTTTTGCGGTGCGCGTTTCCATTGACAACCCCGGCGGCGAGTTGCGCGCCAACATGAGCGCCAACGCCGAAATCATCCTGGAAGAAAAGCACAAGGTGCTGCAGGTTCCCGAAAGCGCCGTGCTCTACGACAAGGACAAAAACACCTCCGTCGAAATTCCCGATCCCAAGGCGGACAACGGCCGCAGGAAAATTCCCGTCAAACTCGGCATTTCCAACGGCGTGAAGGCGGAAATCGTTTCCGGCTTGCAGGAGGGGCAGCAGGTGGTGCTGCAGTAGCGCCGCCCGCCGCGCGAGCCAATGGTTTTTCGGGACCTGCTGGCGGACACCTTGCAAGCCCTGTGGGCGCACAAGCTGCGCACCTTCCTGACCATGTTCGGCATCGCCTGGGGAATTTTCTCCATCACTCTTCTGGTGGCTGCGGTGAACGGGCTCAGCACCGGCCTGCGCCACCAGAACGAAGCTTTCGGCAAGGACATCATGATCGTCTTTCCCGGCAACACCAGTATGCAGGTGGGCGGCACGCGCGCCGGCCGGGCGGTCCGCTGGTTTCAGGTGGACGTGCAGCCGGTGACGGAACAATCCCCGGCGTGCAAATATGTCCTGCCGGAAATCGCCAACCAGATTGAAATCCGCAGCCTCAATAACAGCGCCAGCCTGCTGATCACCGGTTCGCTTCCGCCGTTCCAGGAAGTTCGCAGCATCACGGTGGCCGAGGGCCGCTTCTATAACGATGCGGACAACGCCAACGCCACGCGCGTGGCCTTTCTCGGCAGTGACGCCAGGAAGCAGCTTTTCGGCGGACTTCCGGCCATCGGCCAAACCATCTGGATGAAGGATATTCCCTACACCGTCATCGGCGTGATGGCGAACAAGGACCAGAACAGCAGCTACGACGGTTTCGATATCCGCAAAGTCTATGTCCCCTATCAGGATATGATCCGCGATTTTCCGAACATTCCGCCGTCGCCGCCGGGCACGATTGACCATTTTCTTGTGGTGCCGCGCTCGCTGGCGCTCCACGACGAATGCAAACGGCAGGTGCGGACGGCACTGGGCTTGATTCATGACTTTGATCCCAACGATAAGGAAGCCGCGGATATCTGGGACACCATCGAAGACGCACAGGATTTGCAGATGGTCTTCACCGGCATGGAGTATTTTTTGGGCGCGGTGGGGCTGGCCACGCTGATGCTGGGCGGCCTGGGCGTGATGAACGTGATGCTCGTTGCCGTGCGCGAGCGCACGCGGGAAATCGGCGTGCGCAAGGCGCTGGGCGCCACCAAGCGCTCCATCCTGCTGCAATTTTTTATCGAAACGCTCATTGTGGCCCTGCTCAGCGGCGCGCTGGGCATGGCGCTTTCCTACGGACTCTGCGCGCTGGTGGACCTGCTGCCCATGCCTTCATTTTTTGCGGGCTTGGTGCCCACGTGGAGCTCCGGGCTGATTTCCTTTGCGCTGCTGGCGGTCATCGCCGTGGCTTCGGCAATTTATCCGGCCAATCGCGCGGCGTCGGTGGATCCCATCGAAGCGCTGCGGTTTGAAGCAGGGGGCTAACGAACATGCTGCGCGAAATTCTATTGCAAGCCTGGTCGTCGTTGCGTCGCCAGCCGTTGCGCAGCGTGCTGACCATGCTGGGAATTGTCTGGGGCATCATGGCCGTGTCGCTGCTGCTGGCCTATGGCTCCGGCTTTCGCAGCGTGCTGATGTTCACCTTTCAGTCCTTCGGCAAGGGCGCCATCATCGCCTGGCCGGGAACCACCAGCGAGCAGGCGGGCGGCGAGCGCGCCGGCAAGGAAGTCCATTTCGAGCAGGTGGACGTGGACAACATTCGCGCCAACGCCAGCCTGGTGAAGCGCGTCACCGCCGAAACGGTGAAATTCCAGGGCGTCACGTTTGAGACGCAGACGATTTCCACGGCGGTGCGCGGCGTCTATCCCGAATACGGCGAGATGCGCAATGAAGTCCCCAGCGCGGGCCGCTGGATTGACGCTGAGGACGTGGCCGAACGCCGCCGCGTGGTCTTCCTCGGCGAGAAGGCTCGGACTAAACTTTTCGGCACGCGCCCTGCGGTGGGCGAAGACGTTCAGATTTCCGGTGCCCGCTTCCTGGTGATCGGCACGATGGAGGGAAAATTTCAGGACAGCAACTACTTCACCAGCGACGACGAATCCGTCTGGATTCCTTACTCCACCGCGTCCGATATGTGGGACACGAAATACGCCAGCGTGCTGGTGTTCGAGCCGGTGGCGCCGCAGTTTGAAGCCAAGTCGGAAGACCAGGTGCGCCAGATTATCGCCGACCGCCAGCATTTCTCCGCGAGCGACAAGCGCGCCATCACCATGTTCGGCCGCGAGGAAGAAAAGCCCATCTACGACGGAATCACGCTGGGCCTTGAAGGACTGCTGTTGTTCGTGGGCACGCTGACGCTGGGCATCGGCGGCGTGGGCGTGATGAACATCATGCTGGTGACGGTGAATGAGCGCTTCCGCGAAATCGGATTGCGGCGCGCGCTGGGTGCGCGGCGGATTCACATTCGCATGCAGTTTTTGGCGGAGTCGCTGGCTATCACGCTGACGGGAGGACTCGTCGGCGTGATTTTATCCGTCGCCGCGGCCGCGGCCATCGGGACGCTGCCGTTCCTCGGTCCCGCTTACAAGGATAAATCCGGCAAAGTGGACATCCACATGCACATCTCGTGGGAAACCGTTGCCGTGTCCGTCGTCGTGTTGTTAATTGTCGGCGTCGCCAGCGGACTTTTTCCTGCCATTCGCGCCTCCCGCCTCGATCCCGTTGACGCCCTCCGCTACGAATAGCCGCGGCAGATAGTCGCTACCAGTGAGCAGCGGCTCCTGGGTTGATATCTGTTTGTGGCTGGGTACCCTCTGTGTGGAATAGGGACCGCAAACCCCATATCATGTATGAAATAGCTATGCGAATCTTCTTAGACGCCAAAGACCTTATTGATGTCGTAGAGCATGATCGCCCGATGTCTGTGATCGAGTTCGACACATTCGTGCGTGACCGTGGGGCGACACTGGTTCTCGGTAACGCTCCTATATTACAGTTTGTTGCGCCGCTGGTGCGGGACAAGGACTTCCCCCGCATGCGTTCGCTACTCCAACAGTTGGAGACCCTTCCTGTGGAATACCTTGCGGATGGCAGAATCCCACAGGTTGAGATTGAGGCGGCGATCACAGCCTACCGAGAGAACCGAGAGCCGGAACGACTTGCTCCCTTCGGGAGTCGCTGGGATGACACGTGGTTTTGGCCAAGACAGCCGCTCACGCGGATGTTGGTCAACATGCCGCTGGAAAAATTCATATTCGCAGCGTTCTCAGAAGACCCCTCACTCCTCGCTTTGAGTCCTGCGATAGCCCGGATGAGAAGCAGCTTTGCAAACTATAGGAGCTCTCGGGGATCTACTGTCGAGGAGCTTCGGGTGAATTTCGCTCAAACCATATGGAGAAAGATTACAGATTGGCATTCCAACGGAATGTGGACGATGCCGATTACACAACAGGAATCCTTGAAAGTTGGATATTGGATACACGACAGGATATCTCGCTGTCCAAGCTTGAGATTCAGCTACGAATGCTATTTTGAATTGATGAAGAATAAGACAGATATTCCAAAAGATGACGACTTGACGGATTTCATTTATGTAGGTGCCGTCCCGTACGTTGATTTTGTCACCCTTGATAAGCGGATGCTGCATTATGCACGGTCGGCCGCAAGCCGTTTAGAGGCCGAGGATAAGGCACTGCAGTTCGGAGGGCGGATGTTCCCAAATCTCACAGGATTAGTTGCGCATCTTGAGCAATGACTCAAAATACGCGAGCATGTCCGGGCTGTCCCAATCCTGTGCGCCGATGATTTTTCGCGCGATGCGCCCCTTGGCGTCAATCACGTAGGTTTCGGGATACACCGACGTGCCATAGGCTGCCGCCGTCCCCTGCGAACCTTCGCGCCAGGTGGGGAACTGCACGCCGTACTGCGTCAGAAAATTGCTGTACGCGCCGGCGTCCTCATCTTCGCTGATTCCCAGCACCGTTCCGCCGCGCGGGGCCAGCCACTGTTGTAGGTGGTTCAGCGACGGAGTTTCCTCCACGCACGGCGGGCACCACGTGGCCCAGAAATTCAGCACCACAACTTTTCCGCGCAGATCGCTGAGCCGCGTCGCGCGCCCGTCCATCTGGAAGGAAAAATCCCGGGCCATTTTGCCCGCCTGGCTGGGTTCGCCCTGGCGGTATTGCGGCGCGGCAAACAGCGCCAGCAGGACCACGATTCCGGCCAGCACCACACCTGTCAGCAGATTGCGCTTTAGCGATGCGTTCACGCGCACTATAATAGCTGTTTACGCCCGGCCCCGCGAGGGCGAGGACACAACGCCGTGGAAGAACACCACCTGCCGCCCACGGTTTCCGCCATCCTGCCTGCCCGAGACGAAGAGGCCAACATCGCGGACGCGGTGGCTTCTCTCGCCGCGCAGCCGGAACTGGCGGAAATCATTGTGGTGGACGATCAGTCCGCCGACGCCACGCCGGAAATCCTGGCGGCGCTGGCGGCGCATTTGCCGCGATTGCGCGTGGCGCGCACGGGTAATCTGCCCGGCGGCTGGGTGGGGAAAAATTATGCCGCGGCGATGGGAGCGCGGGCGGCGTCATTGGCAAATCGCTGGCTGCTTTTCACCGACGCCGACACGCGGCACATGCCCGGCTCGCTTTCCACGGCGCTGCAAATGGCGGATCAGCACCGCGCGGCGTTGGTTTCGTTTTCGCCGGAGCAGCAAATGGACACGTTCTGGGAGCGCGCGCTGATGCCCATTGTTTTTTGCCGGCTCGAGAGGCGCTTTTCGTTCGATCGCGTGAACGATCCGGATTTGCCGGACGCCGCGGCCAACGGCCAGTATCTCCTGATCCGCCGCGACGCTTACGACGCGGTCGGCGGCCACGCCGCGGTGCGAGGCCTCGCCCTCGAAGACCTGGCGCTGGCCCGGCTGGTGAAGTCCGCGGGCTACCGCATCTGGTTCGGGCCGGGGCAGGGAATTGCGCGCACGCGAATGTATTCGCTCTTTCCGCGCCATGTGGGAAGGCTGGACGAAAAATCTTTACCCGCTTTTCGGTGACACCGCCGGAGCGCTGGCTTCTGAACTGGCCGCGCCGCTGGCGGCACTGATTGGATTGGCGCTGCTGCCGGGATTTCTTGTTTCACCGGCGGTTGCGCCATCGGCGCGCTGGATTGCGGCCGCGGGATTGTTAATACTGATTGCCGTTCACGCGCAGTATGCGCTGGCGTTGCGGCGGAATCATTTTTCACTGCGTCTCATCAAATATTATTTGCCGGGGATTCTGCTGTTCGGCGCGGCGCTCCGGTCTCGTGGTGGAGCAACAAGCGCGGCGCGGTGGCTTGGAAGGGCCGGACCTATCCGGCGAGGACGCCATAATCCGCATGATCAGGTGACGCGAAAAACGGAATTCTGCGCGGCGCACTTTTACCACAATCCCGCGTTTTCGGCGGAGGAGAACCGCCGCGTCTTCGGCAAGTGCAACAATCCCCACGGCCATGGGCACAACTATATGCTGGAAGTTACCATCGCCGGCGAGCCGGACCCGCAACCGGAATGCTGCTGGACTTGAAGGATCTGAAGGAAATTATCGAGCGCGAAGTGGTCGCCCGCATGGACCATCGCCACCTGAATTATGAAGTCCCCGAGCTGGCGGGAAAAATTCCCACCTGCGAGAACGTCGCCGCCGTTATCTGGAACTGGCTGGAGCCAAAAATCACGCGCGGGCGTCTGGAGCGTGTTCGCCTCTACGAATCGCCGGATCTCTTTGTGGATTGCACCGCGGAAATCGCGGCAGGCGGGCCCGGAGCGCGCGATGAAGCTGACGCTCACCCGCCGCTACGCCTTCTCGGCGTCGCATCGCCTGCATAATGCCGCCTTGAGCAATGAAGAGAATCAGCGCATCTACGGCAAGTGCAACAATCCCTACGGTCACGGCCATAATTATGTTGTGGAAGTCACCGTCGCGGGGCCTGTGGACGACGCCACCGGCATGATTGCGAATCTCGCGGACCTGGATGCCTTTGTGAACCGCGAAGTTGTGGAGCCGTTTGACCACATAAATCTGAACGAGCAGGTTCCCGCGTTTCGCGCGCCGGTGCCCACGACGGAAAATCTCTGCCGCGAAATTTTCGGCCGGCTCGCGAAATTTCCCCTGGCGCGCCTGGAGCGCGTGCGCATCGAGGAGACCAGCCGCAACAGTTTTGAAATTTGGGCCGGAGCGCCGCAATCCGGAAAGGAAGCCGCAAACTCATGAGAAAAGAAACGGAAATTCTGGTGGGAATGACGCCCGCGCAGCCGGAAACCATCGCGGACCTGGCCCGCCGCATGCTGACGCTGCTGGGCGAAGATCCCCAGCGCGAAGGCCTGCGCCACACTCCGGAGCGCTACGAGAAGGCGCTGCGCTTTCTCACCAGCGGATACAGCGAGGAGCCGCGCGAAGTTTTGAACGGCGCGATGTTCAGCGTCTGCTATGACGAAATGGTGGTGGTGAAGGACATTGAGGTCTACAGCCTGTGCGAGCACCATCTGCTGCCGTTTTTCGGCAAATGCCACGTGGCGTACATTCCCGACAAAAAAGTGGTCGGCCTCAGCAAAATCGCCGCGCCTGGTGAACATGTATGCGCGCCGGCTGCAGATTCAGGAGCGGCTCACGCAGCAGATTGCCCACGCCGTGCAGGAGCACATCAGCCCGCAGGGAGTGGGCGTGGTGGTCGAGGCGCGCCATCTTTGCATGGTCATGCGCGGGGTGGAGAAGCAGCATTCCGCGGCGGTCACCAGCGCCATGCTGGGAGTTTTCCGCGACAACAAAACCACGCGCTCGGAATTTCTTTCCCTGGTGAACAGCGAAAGATAATGAGGTTTAGTTTGCAGCGTGTTTGAAGAGTTCGCGGCGAATCAATGGCAGCAGTGTGCTTTCGCGGACGCGCTTACCGACGTCCATCCTTCTTTCACCACCAACGGAACCAGCACCAGCGCCGCCACCGGATCGGCCCACGATTTATGAAAAATGGCATTGATCAATAATCCGGCCAGCGCAATCCACGCCATATAGCCGCACAACGCGGACTCGCACGCGTCGGCCCTTAGCGACGCGCTATTTGTCTGCGCCGCCAGCGCGCGTTTCCGCCGCGCCAGCCACGGCATGCCCACTGCCGCCGCAATCAAAACAAAAATTCCGATGAAGCTCGGCCGCGGCTCGATGAATCCCGCCAATGAAAGTCCCGCCGCCACTACAACGCATCCCGCCACAACGAAAAGTAGAGTTCCCGCGATGCGTGAGGCCATTTTTTCCGCGCGTTCGGTATCCGAATGCGTGCGAAATCGCCACAGCACCACCGCGGCGGATGCCAATTCGATGGCGCTGTCTCCGCCAAATCCCAGCAGTACCGGGCTGCGCGCCGACGCCGCTCCGAAAAGCGCCAGCGCGGCTTCGGCGGTCATCCACGCGATGGTCAGAATCTGAAGTTGCACCACGCGGCGAAGCAGTTCCGGCGATGCGGACACAGGTGCGGTTGCCATGTCGCTTTAGATTTTACTCCTGCACGTCCCATGCGCCTACAGTTGGTCGTTCGCCAATTCGATAATTACCGCATGTGATAAACTCCCCCCATTGGGTGCATGACATAAGTGTATAAAGGGGTCTGTCAATGCTTCTAACAATGCGCGCACTGGCGGTGCTGCTTCTCGGCCTCCTTGTATGCACAAACGCTTCAGCGGCACATTGCCATAACAAGCCGACGCATGGGGTTTGTCAACCAGTCCAGCAGTTGCCTCCATGTTCGGTGACGGTGATCGAAGAAACGCCCCCCGCGCAATCGCCGCCTTCTGCAGCCAATGGATCTCGGTCAATCTGGCAGCGCTTTTTCGCCGGGGAGCCGCAAGCGGTCAGCGCTCTCGGAACGTGGGTCGCCGCCATCTTTGCTGGCATTATCGGTTTCCTTGCGTATCGAATAAATGCAAACAATCTCAGGGGGCAGCGTGTTCACAACCAGATCAAAATGGTGCTCGATATAGACAAAGAACTGATTAGCTGTCCGCAGTTGTGGGGAATCTTCGATGGTGAAAAAGTTATTCCGATGGCGCCGCCTGACTTTAATACACTATTGAAGCAAAAGGCCTTTGTGTTTAGTTATTTCAATATGTTTGATTTTATTTATGGGTTCTATGCACGCAGCATGCGGATCTGGCGATTCAAGCGGGACAAGGAAGACTGGGTGGCGTGGCTGGCTTACATGAAAGACTTCTTCAAAAAGAGTGGGTACGCGCGTGAGCTTTGGAAAACGCATAAGAGAATAGGTATGTACCCAAAATCATTCGAACGATTCGTTGACGAGGAAGTGCTCCGCTAGCGGTATCCCGCTCAACAACCAGTTCAGTTCCACATCTTTACGGCAGCCCCAGGCTGCCATACGACCGCGGATAGGTGACGATTCCCCAGGGCAGCTTGAATCCCTCAATCGTTCCGATCGGCTTGTAGGAGTTCGGATCCACAACGAAAATATTATTCGACCGGCCGCAGGCCATCAGGATTTTGGAATCGTCGGGAGTGAACGTGAAATGCCAGCAGCGTTTTCCAACGGGCACTTCGGCGAGCAATTGCAGCGAGTCCGCGGAGAAGACCTGAAGTTTTTGCGCCAGCGCGGCGGCGACAAAAATTCTTCGCCCGGCGCGGTCAAACGCCACGCCATAAGGTTTCGCCGCCGTCGGCACGGAGCGAATCACGTTGAAATCATTGTCCAGCAGCGCCAGCGTGCCGGATGCTTCCATGGTTACGGCATAACCGGTTCCGTTGGGCGACACTTTCACGCCCCGCGGACGCATCCCATACGGCTTCATGTCAATTTCCTTCAGCTTGGACCCGGTGTGGGCATCGTAAATGCCGAGCGTGTTCTGCGCTTCGTTGGCCACCACCAGGAGTTTGCCGTCGCGAGAAAATTCCAGGCCTTCGGTTTCCTGTCCCGCAGTGGAGACTGGTCCCACCGACCAATCCGGCAGATGAAATGACGCAATCTGCGCGGGAGGTTCGTTCTCCTCCTCGCTTTCGTTGGTTGCGCTCGGAGGTTTGCCTTCCGATCCCGGCTCGAACGAGGCGAAAAACCAATCACCACTGGGTGCGAATTTCACGAATTCCGGGTTATCGCCCAGATGGATGCGGCGCACCAGGCGCAGCTGTGGAGTGCTGAACGCGGTCAGGTCGGCTGTGTCTTTATTCGCGGTGACGATATATTTGCCATCGAAGGTGATTCCCAGCCCGCGCGGCGCAACGTTGGCGGGATGAATCCTATGAACCACTTTCAGCGTCTGCAAATCAATAACGCTGATTCCGCCGTCCTCTTCCGTCACGTAGGCCACATTTTGCGGAACTCTCCGCATGTGGATGGCCACAATAATGGCGATCACTGCAATCGCGGCCACCATGCACCATACAAACATTTTATTGCGCGAGTTCATCGCTATTCCTTTCTGCCGCGGCCGGATGGCGCGCTCCAATTTCGTTGACGCGCATCTCCATCGAGCGGTTTCCTACGGAACACAGGACAGTCTTGAAGAATGCGGTTTCTCGGCCATCTCCAGTGGCGCTCTTCCCGCGGAGAGGAGATGTCCTTCGGAGATTTCGATGCGCGAGCCGTGGCGCTGCTTGCGGCGGTCCTATATGGAAGCTCCCGGTATCGGCTTGTCGGTGTGGAAATATTTCTTATACGCGGCGACCCAGTCGTCGGCGATATCGCGCTGCGCGCTGGGCAGATCAATTTGCCCGGAGCACACCATGGCGTGCAGCCGGTTTTCCAGCGCGTCCTTCACGTGCGCATTCCAGGGCGTGGAAGAATACGGCTCCGGCCACAGATTTCGCGCGTCGTTCGCGCCGCCCAGTTCCGGCGTAATCAGATAGTCGAGTTCATAGCCGCGCGTCACCGTCTCCGGCATGCCGTATTCCTGCAGGACGCGCTTCCTTACCGTCGCCGGCACGGTCCAGTTCTCGTTGTCCCGCGCCGGCGCGCAGACCTCGTCCAGCGAAACGTGGCGGGTTGCGCCGGGCGTAAGATTGCGGTCGGGAACCGCCTTCCAATTTATCGCCGCAATGGCCGCGTCAGTTCTGCCTTCCACGATATTTCCATGAACCTTCCAAATCGCCGCGCCCGCCAGCACAAAAAGAATGGCCACGCAGCCCATCGCGAATTGCGCGGACATCCGCCGGAACAGGGAATGCCGCACCGGCGCATTTTCCGACGCGTTCAGCTCCCGCAGGCGGGCCTTCAGGAGCGCCCGCGGACCGTCTTCAGGCGGCGATAGTCCATTCAGCGAAGCATCGTGGGCGCGCACAAAATGCGAAATGGTCTCTTCCAGTTTCGCCATCCGCGCGCGGCAGCTCCAGCATTCCGCCAGATGCGCGCGAACCTGCGCGTTGCGCCGCCGCGAAAGTTCGCCATCCGCCGAAAGCAGGAGGTCTTCGTCTGAAAGATGCGGGGATTCGTTGCGCATGATCTAAATTCGGTCGGCGCTCTGCAACCGCGCCAGCGAACGGGTGAGCGAAATGGAAACCGCGCCCAGAGAAATATTCAGCGCCTGCGCGATTTCGCGGTAGCGCAGCCCCTCCGCGCGCAGCCGCAGGCAACACTGGTCTTTTTCCGGCAGCGCGCGCACCACCGCCAGCAGACGGTCCTGCCTCTGCAAATGCGCCACGCGCTGTTCGGGGTCTGGTTCGGGATCAATCCGTGTTTCCACGCGGAATTCGCTCTCGGCGGTCCTGCGGCGCGCTTTTTGCTCCGCGTACCGCTGCTTCAACGCCAGATTGTGCGCCACGCGAAAAATCCATCCGCGCAAGTTCCTGCGCGACCGTCCCCAGCGCAAGTGCCGGAACAGCGCCAGGAAAACCTCCTGCACAATCTCCTCGCCGTCTTGTGCGCCCACTCCCATGCTTGAGGCGTAGCGCAGTACCGGGCTCCGAAACTGGCCGAAAAGATCCATGATTTCCTCTTCCAGCTCCGTGGAAGCCGGCGCTTGCCGCGGCATCGCAGCCACGGGGAATGAGAGAGTCGTTGTGGAATCCTGTGGAAAGGCAGCCATTCCTGAAAGCCTTAGATCATAATATTACAAACGCCGCCGTTTCTGTTCAGTGTATTTTCGTCCATTTAGCGGTTTCTTGGGAGTTGTCTGTACCGTTTCGGATCGCCCGCGAATCCGCAGCACATTTTGTGAACACGCAACGAAAAAACAGTGAACAGGAAGCCCGCGGAAGGAATTACCGTAATATGAGAACTGACACGAATTTGCCGCCGGCCGCTCTCCAGCCCCGGAGCCGTCGCTCGGCTCGAGGCGTCACGTGGGCCAAGCGTTAATGAAGAGACTCGCCGCCTTATTTTTCCTGTTCACATTTCCGTTCGCGCATTCATTATTTGCCCAGACCAACACCGGCGAACTGCGCCTGAAGGTTACTGACCCTTCCGGACTGGCCGTGCGCTGCACCGTGTCCGTCGAAAACCAGGCCAACCAGTTCCAAAAGACTCTGCCCACCGACGAAGCGGGGAGTTTGGACATTCAGCAAATCCCCTACGGGATCTATCGTATTGATGTCCAGCACGCCGGGTTCGCGGATTTTTCCGGCTCCGTGGAGGTCCGATCAATTTTCCCCACGGAATACTCCATCAAGCTGGAACTGGCCGCCGCCACCCAAACCGTGACTGTGAATGATCAAGCGACCCTGATTGACCCTTCCCAGCCCGGCGCGGTGAATCGGATCGGGTCAGACATGATTGACAACAGGGTCTCGTCGCTTCCCGGCCGCTCCTTACAGGACTTGGTGAATACCCAGCCCGGGTGGCTCTATGAGGGCAACGCCGTGCTGCATCCCCGCGGCTCCGAATATCAGACCCAGTTCGTGGTGGATGGAGTTCCGCTAACCAACAATCTTTCGCCGGGCTTTGGCACGGAAATGGAAGCCAATAACGTGCAGTCCATGTCCATCTACACGGCCGGATTTCCCGCGGAATACGGCAGGAAAATGGGCGGCGTCGTGGAGCTGAATACCATCCAGGATGCGCTCCAGGGATTTCACGGCGAAGTGGTCCTTTCCGGCGGCAGCTTCGACACGGCGGGCTCATATGCCACCGTGCAGTACGCCTGGGGAAAGAACATTCTGGGGGTCAGCGCCGACGGCAACATGACCGGCCATTATTTGAATCCCCCGGTTCCCCAGAACTACACGAATACCGGCACCACTGGCGATTTTTCGATTCGTTATGAACGGGATTTGACGCCCAGCGACCGGCTGGTGATGAGCGTCAGCCACCAGCTGGCCCGCTACCAGATTCCCAATGAACAGGTGCAGGAGGCCGCCGGCCAGGTCCAGAATTCAGACAATTTCCAAACCATGGGGACCATTTCCTACTCGCATATATTTTCTCCGGATGTTGTGGGAGATTTCGTCGGAATGGTTAGAAATGTTCCCAATGATCTGTGGTCCAATCCGCTCTCCACGCCCATCATCGCCTTTCAGAACAACGTCTTCAACGAAGGTTACTTCAAGGGGGCGGTTTCCGTGCATCACGGCCGCCAGGAGTGGAAAGCCGGGGTCGAATCCGACAGCATTTTTCTGAATGAGAATTTCAGCGACATTATCACCGATCCAACACAGTTTGATCCCGGCACCCCGACAACGTTTTCATTCATCGGCAGCCGTCCGGATTTGGAGCAATCGGCGTTCGTGCAGGATATGATTCGCCTGGGCAAATGGAGCGTGAGCGCCGGCCTTCGCTGGGATCACTACCAGCTCCTGGTGAACAAGAACGCGTTCAGCCCCCGCCTTTCCGTCTCGCGGTATTTTCCGTCGCTGGACACCGTCTTCCACCTTTCCTACGACAGGATTTTTCAGACGCCGTCTTTTGAAAATATTCTGCTGTCCAGTTCGACCGCGGTGGAATCGCTGAATCCCAATGTTCTGCGTCTGCCGGTGCTGCCTTCGGAAGGTGACTACTACGAAGCGGGTTTCTCGAAAGCCTTTTTTGGGCAATTCAGTCTGGACGGGAACGCTTTTTGGCGCCGCGTGAATAACTATGCCGACGACGATCAGCTGCTGGATACGGCCATCAGTTTTCCCATCGCTTTTGAGAAAGCCAGCATCTACGGCGCGGAAGCGAAGATCAATCTTCCCAACTGGCGCCACTGGTCGGGTTACGTCAGCTACTCCTACATTGTGGGCTCGGCGTATTTTCCAGTCACCGGCGGCCTCTTCCTGGGTGACGACGCCACCAACGCGGAAACCACGCTGAGCGGGCGTTTCTGGGATTCTCAGGACCAGCGCAACACCGTGCGCTCGCGCTTTCGCTACCAGATCACCCGGCGTTTGTGGGCTGGTGTAGGTTTGGATTACGGCAGCGGGCTGCCTTTCGATTTCGACGGTACATATCAGGAGGCCGTCGCGCAGTATGGACAGGCTGTGGTGGACCGCGTCAATTTTAACCGTGGCCGCATCAAGCCCAGCACCTTGATTGATGCTTCATTGGGCGCGGATTTGTACAACGGCGAAAAGATGAAAATGCGGATCCAGGCCGACGGCGAAAATCTGAATAATGAACTGCAGGTGATAGATTTCGCCGGCCTTTTTTCCGGCAACGCCATTGGTCCTTCCCGCAGCTACGCTCTCCGTCTCACCACCAATTTCTAGCGCAGCGGATTTAAGACAACCCGCTTTCGCGGTGTGATATCTTTCCGGCGAGTTTCAGGTGGTGAGCGGATGCCGCATTGGCTGCACATTGCTGCTGTTATTTCGTTGATGGCCGGGGCGATCTCTTTCCTCGTTATCGCCGTTGATTTGCTGGCGGGCCACCGCCAACGCATGTGGATTATGGATCTGGTCTGGCCCATCACCGCGCTGTATGCCGGACCTCTCGCCCTCTGGGCTTATTTCACGCTCGGAAGGCACGGCGTGCGCAAGGCCATGTCGTCCCCAATGAACCGGGGTGAAATGAACTCCAGCGGGACGCTCGCCTGGTGGCAGATGACCGCCGTCGCTACCACGCATTGCGGCAGCGGCTGCACCATTGGCGATCTGATTTCGGAATGGCTGGTGGTTTATTTCCCCATCACGCTGTTCGGGGCGGCGCTCTACGGAAGCTGGGCGCTCGATTTTGTCCTGGCGTTTGGTTTCGGCGTGGCGTTTCAATACTTCACCATCAAGCCCATGAGGAATCTCACTCCGAAGGAAGGCCTGATTGCCGCGCTGAAAGCGGACACGTTGTCGCTGACCGCGTGGCAGATCGGCATGTACGGCTGGATGGCCATGGTGGTTTTTGTGATCTTCGGGCATCCCGTTGAAAAGAGCGATCCCGTGTTCTGGTTCATGATGCAAGTGGCCATGATTTGCGGATTCATCACCAGTTATCCCGTCAATTGGTGGCTGCTGAAAGCCGGAATCAAGGAAAAGATGTGACCGCCCCCGCAAAAGCCTCAAACTGTACACCCCCAAAAAACTGTGATAGCTTTTTGGCGATGCGCCGCGTGCAATCCATTCTCGTAATCCTAGCCCTGTTCTCGACCCCGCTGGCCTTGCTTGCCCGCGCCAATCATTCCGGAATGTCTGGGTGTAATGGGATGTGCTGCCTGCCGCATGGCTCGCATCATTCTCCAGCCGGGGCATCCGGCGCGGAACTCTTCGCCAGACTTCCAGGGACGAAAACATGTCGTGCCATCATGGCGCCGTGGAACGCGCGTGCGCGTGCGATATGAAATCCGGTGACCACCGGATGGATTACGGCCTTGTCGCGCCATTTCCGCCGGCCAGCGCATCCATGGTCACCTCGCTCGACGCGCCGAAAGCATCGCGCATCGGCAACATTCCAAATCCCAGCTGGTAATTCTCCTTCCGGTTTCCTCGCGGATCCTTTTCAACCGCCGCGCAGCTAGCCTCGTCCTCGACAGCTTCAAGAACTCAGAATCCAAAATTCAGGACGGAGGATTTGTGCGAAAGTTCGTATTGGTTTGTGTGTGGCAGTTTTCTGCTTTGTGGTTCATTTGTCCATGCGACAATTTTCGGAAGAGTGCAGGGAATCGTGCATGACGCGCAGCACCGGCCCATTGCGGCGTCACCGTGGTGCTGAAGGCCTAACCTCCGCTTGTCCCAAACAACGCAAACGGATCAGAACGGCGAATTCAGTTTTTCGACCGTTCCGCTGGGGGATTATACGGTAACGGCGACGAAGAGCGGCTTCGCGGGCGGGCAACAAGCCCTTACCGTGGAGGCGAATTCCGAGCCGATTCTCCATTTTCAGCTCGAGGTCGCCCCGGTGAATCAGACCGTTACCGTCTCGGCAGCGGCGAATGAAGCGGTGGCAAGATCGATTCCGTCACGCCGACAACGCTGGTGGGACCGCGCAGGACATCGCGCGGACTCCGGGCGGCTGACCGTACCAACGGCATGGCTATGATCACCGACTACACGCCGGCTTCCTATGTCACGCACGACATGCTGCACATGTATGGCGGCCACCAGGTTCAATGGATGATTGACGGCGTACCCATCCCCAACACGAACATCGCCACCAACCTCGGGCCGCAGATTGATCCCAAGGACATTGACTATCTTGAAGTGATGCGGGGAGCTATGAAGCCGATTATGGAGACCGGACCTACGGAATCTTCAACATTGTGCCCAAATCCGGTTTCGATTGGAATAATGAGGGAGAACTGGTCACCAGTTTTGGAAACTGGTATCAGACAAACGACCAGCTAAGTTTTGGAGGGCATACGGACCGCTTCGCATATTACGCGAGCCTGAACGGAAACCGCAGCAATTACGGACTTCAAACTCCCATTGGGCGGTCTATGGCGATGCGGAGAACGGCTATGGCGGATTTGCATCATTCATGTTCAATACCAATTCCCAGAATCAATTTCGGCTGGTCACTTCCCTGCGGCAGGATTATTACCAGATTCCCTATGATCCGGATCCGGATTCAGCCGACAATCAAGTTTACGACACCAGCGGACTTCGGGATGGGGAAACCGAGACCGATGGCTACGTGGCATTCTCGTGGATCCGCACATTCAGCCCGAATCTACTGCTTACCGATTTCGCCCTTCTATCATTACAACGCGGCGGACTACGCCGCCTCGCCTAACGATACTCCGGTGATCACCAACTCGGATCAAACTTCCAATTACGGCGGCGTGCAGGCAGCCGTTAACGCCAACATCTGGAAAAATGACCTCGAGGCTGGGATGTTACGGATTCGCCCAGAACCAGAGCGAATACTTCGATAATTTCTTCAAATCCTTGTCCGCCTCTTCCGCCGACGCAATGCCCGAATTTCGGTCCCTCTTCGGCGGCCATAACGGGCGGGCTGCAGGAATTTCATCAGCGACAAATTCAAGGTGACGCTCGTGGCTGACTTTAATTGCGGGACTTCGCCAGTCGCACTTTACGGCGGACATCGTGGAGAACTACGTGGATCCTCGGTTTGGCGTGGCGGTAAAAATTCCGCGTCTGAACTGGGTCTTCCGCGCTTTCTACGGCGACTATTACCAGGCCTCCGCCGCTCTCTGACGGCTACCGGTCCGTTGCTCTCGATTTGGCCAACAGCCAAAACCTGACGTTTCGCCCCTCTACACGGCGAGCGGGATGTGCAGTATTCAGTTCGGCGTCACGGTTCCTTTTCGCGGCTGGGCACTCGACGCCGGGCATTATCAAACCTATGCCAGGAATTGGCTGGATCACAGCAACATTGGGGAATCCAACCTCTTCTGGCCGCTCACTTGGGACGCAGCGTTAATTCAGGGCTGGGAACTTACGCTGCGATCGCCCCGCCTATGGCATCGCGGCCAGTTCCACCTGGCCTATGCGAATCAAATTGCGCTCTCCAAGGGACCTTTCACCGGAGGCTTGATTTGTCCCCAACCCCCCGCCTCAAGGACTGCGAGCCGCCATCGACGTATCAACCAGTGGACCACGATCAGAGAAATACGTCTGAATGTTGGTTTCAATGCCAGCTTCCCTGGCAGTCGTTCGCCTCCACGAATGTCTACTACGGCTCGGGATTTACGAACGGGATGCCGGACGCGCAATATCCCGGGAACCTTTATCTGCCGCAGCACACCACGTTTGATATTTCGGCGGGGAAAACTTCGGCGAAAATTTCACCGCTTCGGTGACGGCGCTGAATGTGGCGAATCGCCGCGTCCTGCTGGACAACAGCCTGACGTTCGGAGGATTTCACTTCAACGATCCGAGGCAAATTTATGGGGAGTTGCGCTGGAGATTCCACTTCTGAAGAGGAAATCCAAGCCGGCTGCGCATTTTTCCGCGAATGCTGATGGAAGTTTCCCGCCAGTTGCCGCGCCATCTCCGCGCCGCGGTCCGGGACCAAAACACGCCGCGGTAAACTCGGGGCGAGCCCGCCGGTCGGCAAGCTCGCCCCGAATGGGCATCATTCCTTGATGAAGGCCAGCAGGTCGGCGTTGATTTGGTCTGCCTGGGTGGTACACATCCCGTGTGGAAAGCCCGGATAGACCTTCAGTGTGGCATTTTTCACAATCTTTGCGGACATAAGGCTGGCCGCGCCGATGGGCACAATCTGGTCGTCGTCGCCTTGCAGGATCAGGGTGGGCACGTCAATCTTCCTGAGGTCTTCGGTGAAATCGGTTTCGGAGAACGCCTTGATGCAGTCATACATGGCCTTGACCGAACCAATCATGCCCTGCATCCAGAAAGACTCCTGCACGCCCGCCGAAATTTTTGCGTTGGGCCGGTTATAGCCATAGAAGGGCAGCGTCAAGTCTTTGAAGAACTGAGACCGGTCCGCGACGAGGCTGGCCCGCAGCCCGTCGAAGACGGAAATCGGCAGGCCGCCGGGGTTCTTGTCCGTTTTCAACATCAGCGGCGGCACCGCGGCAATCAGCACCGCTTTCGCCACCCTCTTGGTTCCGTGACGCCCCAGGTAGCGCGCCACTTCGCCGCCGCCCGTGGAATGTCCCGCCATCACCGCGTTTTTGACGTCAAGTTTTTCGAGCAGCGCCGCCAGGTCATCCGCGTAGGTGTCCATCTCGTTGCCGTTCCACGGCTGGCTGGAGCGGCCGTGGCCGCGCCGGTCGTGAGCGATCACGCGATAGCCCCGCTGGCCGAGGAACAGCATCTGCGCGTCCCACGCATCCGCGTCCAGCGGCCAGCCATGCGAAAACACAATCGGTTGTCCCGCGCCCCAGTCCTTGAAATAGATTGTCGTGCCGTCTTTTGTGGTGATCGTGTCCATGTGAACTTCTCCTTGGTCGGATTGACGCGAAGTGCAAACGTTGGCCAGTCTTCCTCCGCCTCCTAGGAACCGGTCCGGCGGGTCCGTCACTTGGCCGCCGGAATCGCAGGCGGACGTTTTCCAGCCGGATTGATCCTCTCACTTCTTCGGTTTCCGCGCCATCTTCTCCCGCCGCGCAGCGCGGCCACGGGACCGGACGGCTCCCATTCATTCCTGGCGCTCAGGAGGAGGATGGGGCAAATTGTCCGTTGGTCTCAACAGCGGCGACGGTGTAACCTGCTGTTACGTCGCCCGCGGTCCCAAGGAGATCGCCATGGAATCCATCTTTCGGTTTGGCGCAACAATCGCAGTCCTCGTCGCTGCTGTGGCGCTGTGCGCACCGGGACCAAATGCATCGAGTGAGCATTTCGTGGTGACCAATGACGGGGATGGCGTGAATGGCATGCTGAACACGGGCACCATCTTGAAGCTAGAGGATGTCGTTGGGAAGGCCGCGCTGAAATCCGTTCACCCTCTCGAGACGGGGGTAACAGGTGACAACGGCGGCGTTGTCACGTTGCGTGCTGGTGCGAACATCTGTGCCTTTCTTGGGAATGGAAATTGGAACGGGGACAGCATTAGCGCATTCAAGTATCCCGGCCTCCAGCTTGTGGGCAATTTCGCCGACCCGCAATGGTCGCAATCGGCCGACGACATTGTGATTGCCGGGCGTGGAGGTTTTCTATTTGCTGGATTCCAGATCAACGTGTCCCCGTACCGGGCCTATATAGACGTGTGGACCATCGGGAACGGTTGCGCCATGACACTTCAGGGCACTTACCCAGCCTCCTCACAGAGTCCGCTGTCTGTAACTGCGCTGGCGGTGACGCCGGATGGGAACACGCTTCTCGCGTCGTACAGCAATGGAGACGAGGGTTCGTTCTCCGTCGCGGCGAATGGCGCGCTGATGGAGCACGGGCCGTATGACCAATTCTATGGAGATATTGCCCTTGTTGTGGACATTACCTCGGACAGCAAATATGCTCTCGTCGGAATTGAGGGATTTGCCCCTTACAACTATACACAGGTGGGCGTTTTCACCATCAATCCGGACGGAAGCCTTGGAAGAGCCTACAACTTCGGCGGAGGCGGAGAATTGGGGCCAGGACAGGGAACGGTGGTGGTTCGGCTCAGTCCTGATGAAAGGTTTCTGTTCGTGACAGACAACATCACCAAAGCGCACCGCATCACCACGCTGAACTTTACAGAGAGCCCCTTGAGTTTGACTTACACGGGCTGTATTATAGCGCCCCGTGATGTCGGCGCCTCAAATGAGCTCGGAAATCTCGCGACCGTTATGACCTACGGGGCCGGAGGAGGCCTCTATGTGGGTGAATATAACGGGGCGGTCGGTCTTTTCTCGGTGAATTCGACGGCGGGATGCCTGGAAGAGGTTAGAGGGTCTCCGTTTCTCTATGGCGAGCCTTCCGGCGGTCAGCTCGCGGTCTGGCCCCCGCGGCCATTTTGAGTGCCGCCTTCCGGCTGCCAGTCCTTTGCGTGCCCTTTCCCATGCGGCGGTGCGTCCTCGGTATACGTCCCTTGCATTTGCCGTGCGGCCCGCAAAGGGCCGCGTTACATAACCACGGTAGCAGCTGAAACACCGCCAACCATTCACAATTCTTCTGCGCCCAAAACTTTCGTGGTCATTCCGAGCCATCGTCCGCCTTGGGCGGACGCTTAGGCGAGGAACCTGTTGTTGAATTTGGCCAGTATTATCGGCACCAGTCTTTAGGCTGGCACCGCCATGTAGCGGCGCCTTCAGGGCGCCAGTCTTTTCTCTTCTGTCACACGCCGGAGACCGGGCGTTACACAACCTGCCGTTGATTTTTTCCGCGGAATTCTGACAATAGGTCAGAACTATGCCCAGACGGCGGGAACAGACGCCAAACGGCGATTTCTAATAGGGACACATGTGACAGTCGCAAAACCGCAACTCTCAGGTAATCAACAACATACACTTTTCTAATAGGGACACTTTTTGACTTCTCATTTTTGCCGCATTTCACCCCCCCAGAGTTCAATTTTCCGCTCCCCGTGAACACAATCGCCCGCCAATCCGTATATATTGGCAGTGACCGGGTAGGGCTGTGTGCGCCACCCGGCACGAATTGCGACCGGAGAAAAAAATGAATCATCGCATCGGCAAAGCGGCTCTGTTGATCGTGGGACTGGGAGGATTCGTGGCGCTCTCCGCCTGCCACGGCCGCCGGGGACGCTTCGGCGCGACGCGCACGGAAACGCAATACGTCAAGCTGGACAACGTGAAATCCGTCAGCGTGGAATTGCAAATGTCCGCCGGCGAATTGAAAGTGTCCTCCGGCGCGCCGGACATGATGGACGCCGCGTTCACTTATGACGTTCCCGCGTGGGAGCCGCGTGTGAATTACACTTCCTCCGGCGACCACGGCGAAATCACCGTGGACGAGCCGGGCGAAACGCACACCAACAATTTCGGCCACAGCGAAAATCGCTGGGACATCCGTCTCACGCCGACCATCCCCATGGATATCCACATTGAAATGGGCGCGGGCGAACCCGATCTTCGCCTCGCCGATTTGAATTTGACGCGCCTGCACGTGGAACTCGGCGCGGGCCACTCCACCGTGGACCTCGCCGGCGACTGGAAGCATGACGTGGACGTTCACCTCGAAGGTGGCGTGGGCGACGCCACGGTAAAACTGCCGCGCGGCATGGGCGTGCGCGCCACGGTGGATGGCGGCATCGGCTCGGTGCAGGCGTCAGATTTCAATCGCGACGGCGACGATTACGTCAACGATGAGTACGGAAAATCGCCCCACACCGTTAATGTGCGCATCGAGGGCGGAGTGGGCAGCGTTCGCCTCGAACTCAGCGGCGGCCCCGCGGTTTAATGCGCCGCGCCAGGTTGCTGCTTCGAAGAATGGCGCCATCCGGATATTGATTTTTCTTTGCAGGTGCTGTTAAAGTAAGGCGGAATCCATGGCGGGCAAACGGCCATTTAACGCGAAGTTTTTTGCGCTGGCGGCGATCACGCTGCTGCTGTTCGGCGCACGCTCGGCTCCGTGTGGCACACCCACGAGGACGCCGCATCCGCCGCGCAATGCCAATTCTGCCAGCTTGGCCATCTTCCGGCTGAGGTTCCCGCGACTATAGCCCCGGCGCAGTTTTCTCCGTGCGTGGTGGGCGTCGCGGTTCCTGAAGAACAAAGAGAAACTCTTTCCGCTGTTGATTCCCCGCAGTCTCCGCGCGCTCCTCCTCTCGCCGCTTAGTTTTCCCCACAACCGGCAATTTGTTTTTCGCGGCATTTGCGCCGTGAAATTCCGTTTTCCTTTTTGCCAACAATTCCAAGCGGCCCCGCGGGGCCTTTCTCCGGGAGGAGACCATGAATTCGTGCAGACTGCATGCCGTATGCGCATGTGTTTTAGCTGTTGTGTTATTCGCGGCGCCGGTGTTGCGGGCGCAATCGTCGGGAAATTCCGGAACCATCAGCGGGACGGTGGCGGATCCCACCGGCGCGGTGGTGGCTGGCGCGACGGTGGAGATTCGCAACCCCGTCAGCGCCTATGTGCGCTCCGCCACCACGGACGCATCCGGCAATTTCGAATTTACGAACATACCGTTCAATCCCTATCACCTGACGGTTACCGGCCCGGGATTCGCCGTCTACGTACAGGATGTGGACATCCGCTCCTCGGTGCCCACTACCTTGAATATCAGCCTGGCGGTGGCCTCAGCAACAACCACCGTCACCGTGACAGGCGAAGCGGGTGATCTGCTGGAAACTGATTCGACAGCGCACACCGACATTAACCGGCAACTGTTTGACAAGCTTCCGCTGGAGAGCCAGTCGTCATCTGTAAGCTCGCTGGTCACGCTCGCCTCACCGGGAATCGCCGCGGATTCCAACGGGCTGTTCCACGGATTGGGTGATCACGCGGAAAATTCGTTCTCTGTCGACGGGCAGCCGATTACCGATCAGCAGAGCAAGGTGTTTTCCAACCAAATCCCGCTGGATTCGATTCATTCCGCTCGAAGTCATTTCCGGCGCTCCTCCGGCGGAATATGGAGGAAAGACAAGCGTGGTAATCGTCGCCACCACGCGCTCCGGGCAGGGTGTCACAACGCCGCACGGCAGCGTGACCGCTGATTACGGTACGTTCGGTTCCAGCAGCGGCGGTTTCGATCTCGCTTACGGCGGCAACAGAATGGGGAAATTTTATTTCCATCAGCGGATTGAACACCGGGCGGTTTCTCGACCCGCCGGAATTCACCGTCATGCACGACAAGGGCAACGAACAAAATCGCTTTGACCGCGTGGACTATCAGTTTTCCGACGCCGATTCCTCCATATGAACTCTGGATATACGCGTTCCTGGTTTCAAACCCCCAATTCTTTCGACGCCGAGGACGCCACGCCCTGGTCGGGCGTGGTTGTCGACAATGGCGGGTACGCGCCTTCCGTGAGTTCGGGCTGCCTGACTGCCCACGTGCGGCCAGCTTGTCGGCTCCCAGGATCAGCGTTCAAAAATTCAGACGTTTAATATTGCGCCATCCTGGACACACGTGATCGACACCAACGCGGTATATACGCTGGGAGGTTTCGTCCGCCGCGACGACTATAACTACTATCCCAGCGACAATCCCTTCGCGGATCTGGGGCCGCCCAGTCTTCAGAGAGAGACCGTTTCGGGCAGGACCGGACGCTGACCAACGCGGGCGTCCGGTCGGATGTTGCCTACGTAAAGGGCATGAACAATATCAAGGTGGGCGTCACCTACGAACAAACTTTTCTGGACGAGAATGACAACCTCGGAATCGTTGACCCAACGCTCAACGCGCCGTGCTTGATGCTTTCGCGTGCCCGCCGATTCTTATATCCCAGTGCAGGGTTTCACCGATCCATCCCAATGCCTTCCCAACGGATTTCAGCCGAACGTGGCATCGAATCCGTTGGCGCCCAACACGGCCCAATATCCCGCTGTTCAACCCGCTTCTTCTGTCCACGGACCTGACGCGCGGGGGGCGGCCTATATTCATTTATCGGACACACGGACGTGAAAGAGCTCGCTCTCTTACGCCCAGGATACCATCACGTGGAAGAGCTGGTCCTTCAATCTTGGTCTTCGCGGCGACTCGTACAACGGCTTGACTACCGCCAGCCAGACCGAACCAAGGGTCGGCATCGCCTACAACGTCAAGCCGACCAGCACGATTCTTCGCATATCCTATGCGCGCACTCTGGAGAGTCCTTTCAACGAAAACTTGATACTTTCCAGTGTGGGATGCAGTTCGCCTGTTTTGAATCCTCTCCTTCTCTGTACATCGAACGCACTTACTCCGCTGGCGCCCGGCTTCCGCAATGAATTCCACGCCGGCCTGCAGCAGGCATTTGGAAAGCACTTCGTCCTCGACGGAGAATACATCTGGAAATACACGCACAACGCCTACGATTTCAGCGTGTTGGGCAACACGCCGATCACATTTCCGATCGAATGGCACAATTCGAAAATTCCCGGCTTTGCCGTCCGCGGGACCGTGCCCAACTACCACGGTTTGACGGCCTTCGTGGTCATGTCCAGCGTAGCCGCCCGGTTTTTTTCCCCGCAGATCGCCGGAGCCGGAGCAAATCCCGCAGCGCCCGCTGGGAGTTTTTCGCATAGATCACGACGAACATTTCAACCAGACCTCCCATCTGCAATACCAGCCGCCGTGGAAGAAAGCCCCCTGGATCGGTTTTAATTGGCGATATGACAGCGGCCTGGTGGCCGGAGCGGTGCCCTGCTACGGCATATTGGCGTCCAACGATTGTCCGGGTTCGGTGCTGATTAACGGCGTGCCGAACGTAAGCATGATCGCCGCTAACGTCGGCGGAGTGCCCCTGTCCGCTGACCAGGAATTTCAGGCGGGCTTTAGCTGTAACGGCGTGGCCGCAACCCCCACGCAGGCATTGCCGTTCAACTGCCCGGCTTCGGAGTTCAGTTCGAAGCTCGTTTCAGTGCCGGGAGCGAACCTGGAGAATGATGACCATAATCCACCGCGCATTCAGGGCCGGAGCCTCTTTGATTTAGCTCTCGGTCAGGATGACCTGTTTCACGGCGAAAGGTACAAATGGAGCGCGCGGTTCACGGTGATCAACCTGGCAAATAACTATGCGCTCTACAACTTCCTGTCTACGTTCAGCGGGACGCACTATGTTACACCGCGCACCTACACGGCGCAGATCGGATTCCATTTCTGATCCGAATGCAACGGCCCTCCGTCACGAAATGCGGATGCCTGGTTGGTCGCATCCGTTTTTCGCGCGGCCGTTCCGCTATACATGAAGAGCGGCTATTGTTAATCTTTTGAGCCGCGACGCCGGGCGACTGGCGGGGAATTTCCCCCGTTGGGCGGCCCGCCGCGCATCGCGGACTCGCATACGATGAACAACAATACCGCTCCGCTGCGAAACTGGCTGATTGCGCTGTTCATCTGCGCGGGGGTGGTGATTCTGTCGGTGGCGTTCGTGGATCATCCCGTTGCCGACTGGGCGCACGCGCACATGCAGGACGGCGGTTTTCTCGACCGGCTGGAACATGCGCTTGGGCCGCTGGCCGTCGTTGTGCTTCTGGCGCTGGGATTTCTTTTTGGCGCGGGCTGCTGGGTGCTTGCTGGGCGGCGGCTCGGTTCCTGGATGGAACTGCCCATGGCGTGTTCCTGGAGCATGGTGTGGGCGCTGGCGGCCACGGCGGGACTAAAGAGAATCTTCGGGCGTACCTGGCCGGAAATGCTCAACGATGCGGGCACGGCGTATGCGAACACTGACGGCGCTTTTCATTTTCTGCGCGGCCGCCCGGGATTCGACTCTTTTCCTTCGGGAAGCACTGCAGTCGCGGCGTCGCTCCTCGCTGTGCTGTGGATATACGTTCCGCGGTTGCGAGTGGCGTGGGCGCTGCTGCTGGGACTCATTTCCGTGGCACTCGTGGCCACCAACGGTCATTTCGTCGCGGACGTGATTGCCGGCGGATTTTTGGGCGTCACGGTCGGCTGGATGACCGTGCGCCTGCTGCGCCGCCCGGCGTGAGTGCCGCGAAGACTTTTCCTGCGCCGCGATTATCTGTCGTTCCCTGAAATTGGCCGGAAGCGCAGAAAGATCGCGCCGCCCACGGGATGCGCGCCGTAAATGGGCTGCAAAGTGGCTGCCACACCGTAGGTGGTGACCTGCGCGCCGAGCGCCGTGGCCAGATGCGGAATCCATCCGAAATCGTGATCGTAGCCGAAGGTGTACGCCTGCACGCGCCCGATGGGCATTTCCTGAAAATTCGGCGGCAGAGGATTTTCCCCCAGCAGAAGTTCGTTGGAGCGGTCCACGTTTTCGATGCGCGTCCAGACGTAGTTGGTGGCGAGGAACCGCACCGTGGATTCCAGCAGATAGCTGTTGAAGATGGCGCCGTCCTGCAAGGTGCGCGTGCGTCCCCAGAGAATTGTGCTGGCCCAGTTGCCGTTGGGCAGCGGGCGGTTGTACATCACCGACGCGGTCATGCGCTCCTGATTTTCCGTGGGATAGAGCGCTTCGATGCTGGCGATGCGCCCGTAGGAATACTGGCCGCTCCAGTTTTTCCCCGGCTGCACGGTCAGCCGCGTGGACCACGAATCAAGGCCGCCCTGCTGGATCTGCCAGCGATGCTCGTCCGGCTCGCGGCCATGAAAACCGGAAGCCTCCACGCGGACCATGCCGTAAGTGAGACCGGCGGTGATTACGTCGTCGGAAATGTGCGTGGAGTCCTCCTGATGGTGGCCCAGCGCGGCGACGGGATTTTCAGACGCCGACTCGCGGTGCGGATAGGCAGCGGGGCCGATCGCGGGATCGCCCACCGGCGCGGCGTAAAACGAGAGCAGCGCCTTTTCAGCCAAGCTTCCAGTCGTAAATGCGCGGCGAGTTCCATGAAAAAATCGTGGGGATGCTGGCCGTCGGCGATGGGGACACCGTAGGCGGTTTCGCCCTGCTGGAAGAGCAACGGATAGCGGCGATCGGTGACCGTCGCGGGCTCCAGGCTCAGCATGGCGCGCGCGGTGAACACGCCCGGCCCTGCCTGCCTCTGCGCCATGGGCATGAACCAGTTGGTGGAAAAAAATTTGTCGCCGCCGCGCGCGCCGCTCTGCTGTTCATCCAGAACAAAAACCGTGGAGTGGAACATCAGGCTCCATGCGCCGGCGTGCATCATCCACATGGGTGTGGGCGTGGAGTTGGGTTGCGCATCCGTGCCGGAAGAAGCGTGCCGGGTAATTTCCTGGGTGAACGTCTCCGGGCGCATGTTCATGGCCGTGCTCTTTTCCATGGCCATGCCGGGCATTTGATTTTGCGGCGCGGTCCGCGACGCTGGAGGATTTTGCATTTCCGCGCCCTGCGCCTGCCGCCCGCAGGCGGAGACGGGGTAAAGCAGCAGCGCAAGCGCGGCGAGCAAATATGGCCGCGTGGAATTTTGGAGAAAGCTCACCATCATAGAATACCGCAGTGGACAGCAAATCCGTTTTCTGCTGGTGCGCAATTGAGGCGCTGACGGCCATTTTGCTTCGCGCGCGCAGGGAAATGCAGGCGAGGCGGAGCGGTGGCCGTTGCAATCGAAGTGAGGGGTGGGTGATGATACCGGGATGGGACTACCTGGAAGACGGCTGAAGATCTGGTTCCTAGCGCCGATTCTGTTGGCCGCAATTTTGCTGGCGGCGTGCCATGCGTCGCACGACAAGCGCTATACGCTGGAAGGCCGGGTCATCTCGGTGAACAAGAACGCCGGGCAAATCGAGGTGGATACCAAGGCCATCCCCAATTTCATGGACGCCATGGACATGTCTTATACCGTTCAAGACCCCGAGGGGCTAGGCAAGGTCGCATCCGGCGATGAGATTAAGGCCGTGCTGGTGGTGGCCGAGGATAATTCCTCGTCGCACCTGGAAAAAATCATCGTGACGCAAAAGGGCGCCGCGCTGCCTTCCACGGCGCAGCCCATCGCAAACCCTCCTTCCCGTCCCTGAACGCGCAAGAGCGAAATCTGGCGTTTGGCGGGTCTACTTGGTTTTGTCCACGCCGAAATCGTAAACAGTGGTCGGCACGCCTTGAAAGAAACAGTATTCACCGGGCGGCAAAGGATTCTGCAAAACGATTTTGGAAATTCCCGGGCCGACAGGTTGCGTGGCAAAAGGAACCAGGTCGCGTTCCGGCACGGCGATGGCCGAAGACGACCGGCCCTGCTCGGCGATTTCCAACTGGCGCTCCTTATCCCTCTGATCCAGGCGGGCCAGCTTGTAATCCAGCGGCCTGTCCGAATAGACATAGAAAACCGGCTCGCCCGTGGCAATTCGCAGCCTGGCGGCGGGGCCGGGGAAAATCATGCGCGTCCTGGATTTGGACATGCCGATGGTGATTGTGGAGGTAAAACCGCCAGAAGTTTTCAACTGGCCATTTGCGGAGGCGGACATGCGGACCAGTTGCGGCGAAGCGCCGGCTTTTTCGTACCAATAGATTCCCGGGTCGTGCGGCGTGAGCGGATTGTTGGGATCGGACCTGGCAGCTTCGGCGCCGGACACAGCACTGGCCGTGGCGGCAGGAGACGCGGGAGACGCGCCCGCAGCAGGAGCAGCGGAATTCCTCTGGTGCGCCGCGCTCAGCATGTTGTCAATCACATTCTGGCTGACGCCGTTATTTTTCAAATCCACCAGCGCCGGCACGGAGACGTCGAAGTTGCCGCCGTTCACCTGGATGGTTTTGATGATGGTGGCGTCGTCGAAGCCGCTCTTCACCATTTGCACCACGTCTGCATTGGTCAGGGGTTTTTGCGACTGCGCATGCAGGGGAATCGCGGCGAAACTGGCGGTCAAAAGAAGCGCCAGCGCCGTGAACATGGAAATTCGAACCGCCGAGATTTTCGCCGTCATAACCTGTGAAACCTCCCCGAGAATGGTAGCCGCGCGCGATCATCAGGCGCGCGTCTAGCATACCGCGACTTGCTCCGGCTGGCGCGGTCAGTGGCCGCGCCGCGGCAGCAATCAGCGCGGTGGCCAGCGGGCCAGCGAAAATGCTGGCGATGGGTCTCCGTCCCGCTGGCGAATCCGAAGAGAAGAATCCAGTGAGAGAAACGAAGGTACTGGAACCACGGTGCGGAAGAATTGGGCCGGAGATACCATTCCGAAAGCGCGATGCCTGGTGCCAGAATTCTGTCCGGCGACGCTAACTTCGAGCTCTCTCTGGTTATGGGGAAAGTTAAGGAAGTAAAGCGGCGTTTGGTTCGAAGCAACTCGTCTGGAATCCGCCTTGACTACTAAACCACGGCGGGTTGATATAGAAGACGAGGGCTAGGACTTCCCGGGATTTTGCATCCTCGGGATTAGATACATAAAGCATTCACAGAAAAAACAGTGCGGGAACGACAACCTGCACGGGAGGAAGTATTTCGTGAATATGCGCCGATTGGCTTTGGTTTTGTTATTGCTCCCCCTGGTGTTGACTCTCAACGGTTGTTCGAGTTCGTCTGGTGGCGGCTCGGGAGTCACCGTGACTCTTTCGCCCAGCGCTCCACAAACACTGGACGCGGGACTGACCATTGCCTTTACGGGAAATGATTCCAACAATGCCGGAGTGAATTTTTCGATTAGTGGAGCTGGCTGCACCGGCGCGGCCTGCGGAACTCTGACGAACGTCACTACGACATCGGTGACGTATAACGCGCCGCTGTTCGTCACCGCCAATCTCAGCGTCAACGTGGTGGCTACTTCGCGGACGAACATGACCACGTCCGCCTCCACCGCCGTTACCGTGGTACCCAACCCGAATATCGTTGTAACGCTTTCGCCCAGCACCGCACAGAGCATAGATGCGGGCCAGACTATTCCGTTTACGGCAACGGTTAGCGGCGATCCGGCCATGCAAGGCGTGAATTTCATCGCCACCGGGACGAATTGCACCGGCAATGCCTGCGGAACGTTTACCAACGTAACGGCCACCACGGCCACATACAACGGACCGACAGCCATATCTTCCAACCTCGCAGTGACAGTAACCGTCACGGCCATGTCCAATCCGGGCATTTCGCAATCCACGGGCGTGACCGTGTATCCGTCGCCAATTATTCCGCAGCAGAATCTGCCCACTGGCACGGTACAGACTCCGTATACGGAACCAAACGGAGATCCTGTAATAGTTCAAGCCACGGGCGGCCAGGGAAATCTCAGCTTCACGATTTCCTCCGGCCTGCTGCCTGCGGGATTGAGCCTGAGCACGGACGGAACCATATCTGGCATACCCACGACGCAGGGCACCAGCCAATTCGTGGTGAAGGTAACCGACCAGGCCAACCCGCCGGAATCGGCGACGGCGCAGTTGAGTATCACCATCAACGCGTCTGGATTTAGAATCGTTAACACCACGCTCCCCAGCGATCCGGTGGACGTCTTCTATGCCGCCGAGCTTCAGACCGTCGGCGGGAGAAAGCCGATTTCGTTCAGCATCACCGCGGGCGTGTTGCCGACGGGACTGGCGCTGAGCTCTTCCAATCCCGGCTTAATCAACGGAACACCAACGGTTTTCGGGACGTTCCCGTTCACCGTGACGGCCACCGACTCCAGCGACCCGCCGAAGACGGCGTCGGCCGATCGTAAGCATCATCATCAATCCGCCCACCATTTTGCCGACCATACTTCCGGTGGGAACGACGGGCACTCCTTATGCGACGCAACTCTTCTACACGGGAGCCACGCCGCCGATTACCTGGGTCATTACCGGTGGTACGTTACCTCCAGGCGTTGACCCCCATGCGACGGGGGTCATCTCCGGCACGCCGACCGCTTCCGGCCCGTTCACTTTCACCGTGATGGCCACGGATTCCAGCGTTCCACCTTTGACCGACACGGCCACATTGACCATCAGCATCACCCAGGCGGCCGCCAACAATGCACTCCTCGATGGAACGTATGTCTTCAATGCCGAAGGATATGACATCGCCAGCGGAGGCGCGGCCATCTATGCCGGCATTTTCACCGCCGACGGCAATGGCAACATCACCGCAGGGACACTGGACCTGAATTCTCCGTCCACTTCGGGTAGCGACGTGGGATTTACGGGGACCTATTCGTTGAACTCCGACAATCGCGGAACCATGACGCTGAATACCGCCTCGCTGGGAACTCTTTCCATTGCGATGGCGGCCAGCAACATTTCCAGCAATGTGGCCGGGAGCGGAACGATCGTTGAATTTGACAATCCCGCCATCGGCTTCGTCGCCAGTGGCGCCTTTGAGGCGCAGACGCCCGGTCCTTACGGGAACTCCAGCTTCAGCGGCGGATATGCGTTCGGAATCACGGGCACCGTCCCCGGGACGGCGCGTTATTCCGCGGCGGGAGCCTTCACCTCGGCGGGGAACGGCACGATCAATAGCGGCAAACAGGACGTGGATGCCGGCGGGTCGGTCACGGCGGATCAGACGATCACCAGCGGAACGTACAGTGTGGCGGCCAATGGGCGCGCCACCCTCACACTCACCAATTCGCTCGGAAGTTCGGACTACGTCTTCTATCTGAGCAGCAGCGGCTCCGGCGTGATGATGAGCACCGATCCGGGCAGCAGTTCGCCGCTGGCCGGCGGACTTGTAACTGCGCAGACGGGCGGCCCATACAGCAATGCGTCGCTCAATGCCACTTCGGTTATCTCCTGGTCCACGGGCGTTGCGTCGGTATCGGGCGCGGACGCCGTGCTGGGCCTCCTTACCGGAGACGGAAACGGAAACTTCTCGCTCACCGCGGATGAGAATGACGCGGGGAACATTATTCCCAACAGTGGGTCGTCCGGAACGTATACGGTCAGCGCCAACGGCCGCGCAACCTTTAGCGACCTGCCTAACTCGCCGGTCCTTTATTTCACCGGAGCGAACCAGGGGTATCTGGTGGGAACGGATGCGGGCGCCGAGAGCGGATCCATCCTTGCGCAGGCCAATGCTTCCTACAGTAACGCGTCTCTCTCGGGCGCATATTCCGGGAGCAGCACGCTGCCCCAGTACGCTGGAGCCGTTTTGCTCTCCGGCGTGGCGACCGCCGACGGCGTCAGCATTCTGGGGTTCACGGACGACACCAACTTCAGCGGCATTACATCCTACGGAAACGCCACAACATTCACGTACAGCATCGATCCCACGGGGCGCGGTACGACCGTATCGGGCCAGCAAGGGTCGGTGTTCTACATGATTTCGCCCAGCGAATTCGTGGTGCTCTCCGTGTACCCGCTGAACACCAATGCCATCATCGGGCTGTTCAATTTGCAATAAGGCGCGCCGATGACGTTCGTACACATCACACGGACCAGGATACCCGCCGCCGCGATTACGGCGCCGGTCAGAAGACAACACTAAGCAAGCCACCACACGGCCGCGCCGGGAATCCATGGACGGATTCCCGGCGCGGCTGGCTGTTTCCCTGCCTCCATTTCAACCGCCGCGGAAATTGCTGATTCGCCCATGGTCAAAGGCTACGTCGCGCGATGGGCGGAAAGGCGCGCGCCAACGCACGGAACAATCAGGCCGGTCAATGCGATACAAGCGGCAACGGCAGGAGGCGAAGAACTGCGAACGCGGGAGTTGTTCGGCGGGATCGGCGTGCAAGTATGACGAGGATAATGGCGCCGCGCAAAAATCGTCAGCGCTGATTCGGACTGTTCGGGGGAGCATCGCCGTCGGAGTCAGAAAAAGGATCATCGGCGGTGTCGCCCTGCGGTTGCTGCCCGTCGGCTCCCTGAGCCGCGGGTTGGTCCTGCCCATCGGCCGCTGCCGGAAGCGCCATCTCCACGCCGGGGTGGGCTTGTGCTTCCGCCAGGAATTGCGTGGCCAGAGTGCGCACTTGGTCGTCCGGATCGCTGGTGGCCTGCTGCAGAAGAGGTAGTCCCCAGTCAAAGCGCATCACCGCCTGCAATACGGCAAGCCGCGCATTGCGATCTCCATCCGCGAACGCCTGTTGCAGATAGCTGAGAGAATCGGAGCCATAGTTCGGCAGAGACTGGATGGCGTAAGTTCTTACATTCTGATTGGAATTATTGGTATCCAAACCCAGCGTGGCAAGGATTACGGCATTGTCAGCGCCGGAGCGCAGCAGCAGCGCCACGGATTGCATGGCGACCTGGGATTTGTCGCTCTGGGAAGCAGAAGAGAGAGCATCGAATGCGCCGGCTGAATCAATTGCCTTGTAAAGGTCGAATGCCGCCGCTTGCACTTCGGGGTCGCCGTTGAGGACGGCATCGCGCAGGGCTCCGGTGTCGCCTTTTTTCGCGGCCTTCCCGAGATCGGCGATTTTCTTATCGTCTTCGGGATTGTCATCCAGCCAGCCGCCATCTTTGTCGGCGACCGCATCCGCCGCGTCGGCGGTGACGGGCACGGGAGCGGCGGAAGAAGCCGCATCCTTGCTGCCACGCACCATGATCAATAGTTCGCCTCGCTGCCCTAATGACGGATCGGGCGGCGCATAGGCATAATCCCAGCCCGGCAACAATATCTGGAGGCCTTCGGAAAGCGGTTGGGAGGAGAGATTCACGCTGGCGCGACCCTGAAGCCGTTCCAGTCCGGAGACACTTACCCCGGTGAGGCGCGCCACGCGTTGGACAATCTGCGAAAGAGGGGCATTCTCCGCGTGGATGGTGAGAAGCCCATTTTTCCATTCCACACGCATGTTGGAGGGAACAGCCTGTGCAAAAAACGGTCCCCCGGCCAGCAGGCAAACTGCGCCCAATAGCAGCAGCCGCGTCCAGTTGTTGCGGTGCGGCGCACTCGCCTTACGCATTCGAGAGGAGGCGTGGGCTGGCATGTCTATAAAGCAATCCTGGAATCCTAATTCACGAATGTCAAGTACTGGCTGCCGATGGAACCGCCCCAGCCGATCACCGGGGCTGTAGACGCAACAGGGTTGTGCCGCCAAGATAGGCCAACCCATATGCGCCCAGGACAGCCACGCCTGTATATATAGGATGGCGCGAGCCAATGAGGAGATGCACACCCCATCCCAGCGCGGCGGCGGCCAGCGCCACCCCCCAAATGCCGGCGGCGTAGGAAGCGGGAAGTCCGGTAAATCCGATGCGGCGATTGAGCGCGCGGCGCAGCAAAGTGAACTCCACCCAGGCGGCCAGACCCGCGGTGATGGTCAATCCCGCGGCTCCCCAGCGTTGTTCCACGCCGAGGTAGCGCGGCAGCGGCAGCGCCGCCAGATATCCCAGAATCGTGGTTAATGAAACGCGGATGATGGCGAAGCGCAAAGGCGTGCGGGTGTCACGCAGGGCGTAGAAAGTCGAAGAATAGAGACGCCCCAGCGTTGACGCCAGCAGGCCGACGCCGGAACCGGCCAGAATGCCCCAGAGGTACCGCGCATCGGCGTGGGTGAAGCGGCCGGTCTGATAAATGGCGGCGGCCACCACGTCGCCCAGGGCCAGGAGGGCCATGGCCGAGGGAACCACGAAGTAACTGATGCGCTTCAATCCTGTGTTCAGGCGCGCGCGCAGCGCGGTATAGCGATTTTTCATCCCAGCAACCTCGCTGGACATTTCCGGCAGCTCCGCGGCGGAAACGGACATGCCGAACAGGCTGACGGGCAGCATATAAATCGTCTGGGCGTAAGCCAGAGCGGCCAGCGCTCCGGTGGGCAGGAAGCTCGCCAGCAGCGAGTCCACGTAGGCGCTCAATTGCACCACGCCGCGGCTGACGAAAACCGGCGCGAAATTACGGACCACGGTTCGCACGTGCGCCGGCGCCAGCCGAAGCGCAGGCGGAACTCACCCAGCAGGCGCAGCACGGCGGGGAGCTGCACGCCCAGTTGCAGTCCGCTGCCGATCACCGAGCCCCAGGCCACGGCGATGGCCAGCGGGAACTGCGTCATGTGGCCGCCAAAGCCAATCAGCGCGGCGACGATGGCGGCGTTCCAGGCCACCGGGGCGGTGTAAGAAATGAAAAACTTGCGGTGGCTGTTGAGAATGCCCAGACACCATGCGGAGAAAACCAGCAGACCCGCGCCGGGGAAAAATATGCGCACCAGGTGGATGGTCAGCTCGCGTTTCGCCCCGTGAAGCCGGGAGCGATGGCGTCGATCAGCCAGGGCGTGGCCAGCACCCCGGCCAGCACCAGCAGGGAAGTGACCAGCGCCAGCAACGAGGCGATGCGCCAGCGCCACGCGCCGCGCTTCTTCCTTATTCTTTTGGCGCCAGAAGACCGGCATAGACGGGAATGAAGGAGGCGGAGAGGACTCCTTCGCCAAAAAGATTCTGCAGAAAGTTGGGAATGCGGAAAGCGGCCTTGAAGGCATCGGCCGCGTCAGAATTGCCGAAGTAGTGGGCGAAAACGCGGTCGCGGATCAATCCGGCGATGCGGCTGAGAAAAATCCCCGCGGCCACAAGCACCGCGTAGCGCCCGAGCCCCCTCCGCGCAACAGCTTGGAGAAGAGGCTCGGCGGGGCGGCGCTGGCATCGCGGCGCGGGCCGGAGTTCCCGGGGGCGGAAGTCGTGGCTATAATCGGATCTTCGGGCATTCGCGCGCGGGCTGCCGTGTAGGGGCGCTCACTTCTTCACGAATTCAAGATCGAGCTGGATGTTCACATCATCGCCGACCATTGGTATGCCCTTGGTCATGCCGAAATCGGAACGGCGAATCTTGGCGGAAGCCGACGCGCCCCGCCGCATGGCGCCGCGCGGATCCTTGATGGCGTCAGTTGGGCCGTCCACGTCGAAGGTGACTTCCCTGGTGACGCCATGCAACGTCAAGTCCCCGGTCATGGCCAGTTTGCCATCGGCGACACGCGTGATTTTCCTGGACTGAAACGTCATGCTGGGAAATTTGGCAGCGTCAAAATAGCCATCACTCTTCACGTCCTGGTCCCTGAATGAATTGCGCGTGTTGAGAGAGTTGACGTCAATGGTAGCCATGACGGATGACTTGGTGACGTCCTGCTCATTCAGTAGCATCGTGCCGGTGATTTTGCCGAATTCGCCCTGTACGTTGGAAATTCCCATGTGGCGCACAGTGAACTGGGCATTGGCGTGCGCGGAGTCAATCTGCCATTCGCTGGTGGTTTGCGCGAGAGCGGAGAGGGCTCCGGCACAGGTGATGGCGGCCAGCGCGGCGATCAGGACGATTCTCTTCATCATTGTTCTCCTCGGAGATTCCAGTGGCTATGATTTCCAGTTTACCTGACAACGGGCCTGAATGCCGGAGTTGTCCCGGCGTGATTCCGCATCCATTGCTGTCAGCATTTTCAGGGAGCCGGGAGAGGTTGTAAAGCCGCAATGGCGATCGCTGTTCCGCCAGAAGCGATGCGGAGCGCGGCGGGCGCCAATCAGGCGGCAGGGGGCAGGCCTTCCAACCGCGCGACATTTCTTTTGCACCTTGGTGACGGCCCGGTGACAACGTCTGCCCGATGTAAGCATAGGATAAAACCCATGCAGTTGCGGCATCGCCGGCGATGTGCAATCGAGCCGTACCGGGCATGGCAATAAAGATGTCCCGTGGATGAGGAATATTCCCGCAGGGAGCGTCTAAGAGATATAGAAGCCGGGCGAAGCGGGTCTGTGAGTGGCGCCGGCGGTTAAGGGTCAAATTTGTTTTCAAATCGTGCAACGAGATTGCTACTGGGTCCCGCCGCCGACGATTTGAAAACGCAGAGTCCCCATGCCCATGGGGTGCAGGGTGCTGGGAACCCGCGGCCTCCGAAAAGAGACCGCGGGACCCTGCTGTACGGATGGAAGCGCGATGCAAAGGCGCTCGTGCAACCGCTGCCGAGGTGTTAACCCGCCCAGGCAGGCGCACTTCTTATTAGGTTCCGGCGTTCCTGTTCTCCTTTCGCCGGAACCTTCGGAAGTGTTCTCTCCATAAGCCCATCCCGATAATCCGCCGCCGAAATATGAGCGCCTGTCGCTGCGCTCGATCGTTAATTCATTCTTTCCGCGCGGACATCACCGCGATCACCACCACGCCGTAAACCAATACCTCCAGGTCTGGAAAATATCCGTGTGAGATATGAATGACCAGTGCGAGAAAGAAAATTACCAGCAGTGACCAGCCGCCCAGGGAAGTGGCCGCGGGAATCAGAAAGAGCACGGCGGCGATGATTTCGGCCGCGGAAATGACCACGCGAAAAGCATGGAGGTGGTCCATGGGAACAGCATGGGCGGCGGAAACCGCGAAATAGAAGGTGCGCGCGCCCTCGGCGAGCACCACCAGCCCCAGCGTCCAGCGCAAAGCGGTGAGCATGCTCTTACTGAGGGGTGCCGTCATCGTTTGTCACCCTTGGGGGCGCGGGCGAGGCGTGATTCCGTCAGGCGATGGCTGGCGCGGGAGTCGAGGTCCAGTCCATAGAATTTCTTCAGCGACTTGATGCGCGCCAGGGAAGCGGGAGCGAAGGGAAGTTTGCCATCGAAGGCGTGTAGAACGATGCCTTCGAGGAGATCTCCCAGGGTGATGTCGTGATAGTCGGCGAACGCTTTCAAGACTTTCAGCAGGCGCTTTTCGATGCGCACTCCGGTCTGCACGCGCGTGACGATGTAGCTTGGCTCCTTCGGCATGGTGCCTCCTGCGTACCAATGTACCATGGTACCACTAATTGTCAAGGGCGAACCGGTGGCGGCGCAGGGAGAGAACCGGGGTCGAATCGGCAAAGCTGGCGGGTGGATGCGCTCCATGGCGGACTTTCATCTGCGTTCTTGCTCTGCGTCAACGGTGGCCAGTCCCCGAGCTAACCGTGGAGACGCAAGCCTGCATCCTTGCGAAAGTGTCCGTTAGTGGACAGACTCGGCGCGCCCGCCCGTGGCATAAGTGTCTCGTCTGGAACGAATCATCGATAGGAAGAGATCCGATTGAGTAATTCCGCCCCCATAGTGCAAGGTGTGAATCCGCCTTATTGGCTCGATAGACGTTCTGCTTAAACGGGAGACATACGATGAGAAGCGTCGCGCAAAATAGGTTTCTTAAACTTTTGCCACGGGAGGCAACTGTCGTGGGTGCATTTGCGTTGGTGATTGTGGCTGCGGTTTTCAGCGTCCATTCGGCCGGCGCGACGCAAGCAATGCCATCGGCAAATTTCAAGACGCTCTACAAATTCAGCGGCGGTGCCGATGGCGCAGGGCCCGATGCACTGGCGGCGCGGACGGGTTTGGCCCTATCGGCAGCTTAATCATGGATACGAAGGGCAACCTCTACGGCACAACTCAGGTTGGAGGCGAGTCCGGGGAATATTGCAATGAGTATGGTTGCGGAGTCGTTTACAAGCTTTCACCGCCGACGACAGAGGGCAATCCTTGGACAGAGACGGCCCTGCACTCGTTCACGGGTGGGAATGATGGAGGTAATCCGTTTGCTGGTCTGATAACAGACGGAAAAGGCAATGGATACGGGACGGCCTTTGAAGGTGGAAAAAACAATGGTGGAGTCGTCTTCAGAATTGATCGCTCCGGCAAAGAGGCCGTCTTGTATAACTTTTGCTCGGTAGTTGACGATTATGGGAATTGCGATGATGGAACGGAGCCACGAGCAACTCCGATTTTAGATGCCGCGGGCAATCTTTACGGAACAACGTATGGGGGTGGCGAGACCGAGGGGGACTTTGGCGTTGGAACCGTATATAAGGTGACGCCTGGCGGCAAAGAGACCGTTTTGTACAGCTTCCAGTTCAGTCCCGATGGAGCGTATCCCAGTGCGAGCTTGATTCAGGATGCCCAGGGGAACTTCTACAGCACAACTTCAAGCGGTGGCCGCGGGCCCTGCAACAATGGCGGGTGCGGCATTGTATTTCAATTGCAACCGAACGGCACAGAAACGATTCTCTACTCATTTTCGGGTGGAAATGATGGCGCGCTCCCGCTTGACGGAACATTGCTTCGCGATGATTGGGGCAACTTGTATGGGACCACAAGCGGAGGTGGGCTGGGATATGGAACGATCTTTAAGGTAACCCCTCTCGGGATTGAAACAGTGCTGCATAGGTTCGCCGGTGGCACCGGGGGCGCGTTCCCTTCGGTTGGTTTGACTCCCGACGACGAAGGCCATTTCTATGGCACGACGTCTGGCGGTGATTCCAACGCCTATGGCTACGGCACGGTGTACGAAATCTCGCAATAAGGCGCGCGCGGGAAATAATGGGCGATGCAAGAGGAGAGCTAATAATGGACGCAAAGGTACGGAAGCAACGCTGGCTTATGAAATTTAGTCCGCGGGTCCTAACCGCCGCTCTGGTATTTGCGGCGGCGATTGCATTCGCGGCACTTGCCGCGCACCCGGCTGCCGGGAAAAACGGCGCGCCCCGCCCCGCGAATGCCGCGAACTCTGCTGCCGCGGAAGACGCCACGCCGGCAAACGTGAATTTCAAAGTTCTCTACACTTTCAAAGGGGGCTCCGATGGAGCACTCCCTGTTGCCCCGCTGATCCGTGATACGCAAGGGAATTTGTACGGCACGACCAGCGAAGGTGGCGCAACCACCGCACCCTGTGGTTTTTCAGGCGGGTGCGGAGTGGTCTTCGAACTCAGTTCTTCCGGCAAGGAGACGGTTCTATACGCCTTCACCGGCCCGGATGGCAGCTTTCCCACCAGCGGTCTGGCCATGGACGCCGGGGGAAATCTCTATGGCACAACCGAATTCGGTGGCAGCATCTCGGACGTTTGCTACCTTGGCTGCGGAGTCGTCTTCAGGCTTTCTCCGCCAATCGCCAAGGGGGAGCCGTGGACAGAGACGGTGCTGCATTCCTTCGGCGGTACAAATGACGGACAAAACCCGTTTGCGGGACTGACGCTGGATGGCAAAGGCAATGCGTACGGCACGACGTTTTATGGGGGCTTCTATGGCGAGGGCATCCTATTCGAGCTGGATAGTTCCGGAATGGAGACGATTTTGTATACCTTCTGCCAATCCATGAACAATTTCGGCAACTGCTACGATGGAAATGGCCCCGCAGCCGCTCCGATCCTGGATTCCGCAGGGAATTTATACGGGACCACGGCTCAGGGCGGCTCGAGCCAGGGGGACTACGGTTTCGGAACCGTCTATATGTTTACGCCCGCGGGCAAGGAATCTGTGCTGTATAGCTTTCAGTACTCGCCGGATGGGGCATATCCCGACGCAGGTCTGATACAGCAGGACGCGCAGGGGAATTTCTATGGCACCACGGCAGCAGGGGGCAACGGTTCTTGCGCCGAATTCACTTGCGGTACTGCATTCGAATTGAACCCGCAAAATCACGAAGTGGTTCTCCACTCGTTCATGGGCGATGCGGACGGCGGTAACCCACTAGGGCCATTGCTTAGGGACTCCAAGGGCAGCTTATTCGGCACCACCGCCATAGGGGGGTTGGGAAACTGCATGACCGCCAACCAGGGAACAGGTTGCGGAACGATCTTCGAAATACTCGCGAACGGAACCGAGCGTGTAATTTACACCTTCAATGGCGGTTTGGACGGAGCGTTCCCGCAGGCGGGATTGATCACCGACGGAAAGGGCCATGCCTATGGCACTTCGGCTGGCAACTACATGAACGGTAGTTACGGCTACGGCACAGTGTTCGAGATCTCGCAATAAGGCGGGCATGGCTCTTCCCAAGGCATGTGGGCCACTCGGCGCCTGTTGGATGGTATGAAGGGCGGGAAAACTGGGCGCAGGACGTCCTTGCGGGACGGCGCGGACGGGTAGTATGCTGCGTTATCGGCGAAAGGCTGGCTCTTGGCACTCCTCACGTAGAAACAGGATGACCGGCGCCGAAACTCGGGAGATTCCATGAAAAAACCGATTCCCATAGCATCCATAGTTGCAGCCTGCGTGGTGGGCATGCTGCTACTGCTGATTGCGTATTTGGCGAGCACGGCTCCCCTGCCAGCGCCATTGCGCGCGGCGCGGACGGCGCGCGCAGAATCGGGCGCGGGGTACGTGAGCACGTTAAATTTCCAGCGCACGGACTACACCACAGGCACAAATCCGCAGTTTGTCGCCGTGGGGGATTTTAACAAGGACGGCAAGCTGGACATGGCGGTGAACAACTACAACGGCGGAAACGCGGGAACGGTCAGCATCTTCCTCGGGAACGGAGACGGAACGTTTCAGCCCAAGGTGGATTACGCCACGGGCAATGGGCCCGTGGTGGTGATTACGGCGGATTTCAACCACGACGGGAATCTGGACCTTGCGGTGGCCAACGATACGGGTTCATCTGTCAGCGTCCTGTTGGGCAACGGCGACGGCACATTTCAGGCGCACAAGGATTACCCCGCGGGCAGTTTTCCGCACTGGGTGGCCACGGCGGATTTCGATGGCGATGGCTATGACGACCTGGCGGTCTCCAATGAAGGCGCCAGCGACGTCGGCGTATTTCTGAACAACGGCGACGGAACATTCGGCGCCATGAAGACCTACCCGACGGCGTCGGAGCCGTGGGCCGTGAGCACCGGAGATTTTAATAAGGACGGCAAACAGGATTTGGCCGTGACCTGCTATTACGACGGGACAGCCTGTGTCCTGCTGGGAAATGGCGACGGAACGTTTGGAACATACAAGGAGTACCCGGTTGGAAACGGGCCGGCGGCAATCGTGACGGCGGACGTGAATCAGGACGGGAATCCTGACCTGGTGGCGGCAATTTACAACAGCGGCAACACCGGCGTGGCGGCTGTCCTGCTGGGCAACGGAGATGGAACGTTCAAGACAGCGATGGATGCCACGGCAGGGCTGGGACCGGACGGCGTGGCTGTGGGCGATTTCAATGGTGACGGAATTCCGGACCTGGTGGTGGCCAACCTGATCGGGAACAACATGAGCGTGCTCCTGGGAAATGGGGACGGCACCTATCAGACCCAGCAGCCGTTCAATACTGGAAGTTTCCCGATTGGAGTGGCGGCCAGCCCGCTGGGGGGGCAGGTGGCGGGGTCAGACGATATCGTGGCGGCCAACGATTTAAGCGCCTCGGCGAGCGTGTTCCTGAACGAAGCGGCCATAAAGATTTCGGGTGGCAGCAAGCCGAATCCGTCGAAGGAAGGGCAGTCGGTGACGTTTACGGCGACGGTGACGCCGGTGGTGGCCGGACAGCCGACTCCGACGGGGAAGATCACATTTGAAAGCGGATCAAAGATGGGAACGGCGACGCTTTCAAATGGAAAGGCCACCTTCAGCGTAAAGATCAACAAGACCGGGAAGTTCAAGGTTACCGCGCATTATTCCGGCGACAGCAACTTCAATCCCGGTGTTTCCGGAACAATTACACAGACGGTGAACCCATAGAGCGATAGAATCGTCCCGAGGGAATCCGTATCTTACGGAGTAGGATTCGCGGGTGTGACGAGGCGAAAGATATTTTGTACTGCCGCCCGTTCACGTTCTCTTCTATGATGCGGATAGGTATGGCGATGCAAATTGCTTGCGTGGGTCGAAAGGCGCTGGCCTTAGGCGGCTTCGTCATCGCGTTTTGTGGACTGGTGTGGCTTCTCCCATTGCCCACCGCTGAATTTGATATTGCCGGTCGCCTTGGCCAAGTGTGCGCGAATCTCGCAACAATGGCCGTGGTCGCCTATCTCTGGGCCCACATGGCTGCACACCTGGGCCGGAGGGGAAATTGGTCTGGAAACGGCTGCTTCTACGCAGGCTTCTCATTGGTGGTGCCGCTTGCGATTGCTGCTCTGATGATCCATCGATTTTCAGATTCTGGTTTATTTGTTGTTAATGCTTCCTTGCTCGCGGGCATCCTGTGCAGGAAGATCGTGCATCCCGATTGGGACTCAGAACGCACCTTCGCCTCGGCGGAGTTCCGCAGTCTTTTCCCCAAGTAGTCTGGCATTCAGGCGCTGATATTCTCTCCGCACTTGCTGGCTGATTGGATTGCTGGCAAAACAGAATTTTCGTCCTGGCATGAAGCCGTGCATCTCGATCAAAATCCTCCTCAAGAGAAGTGCCACCGCAAGGTATAATTCAGGAAGCCGTACCACAAGCGACAGGAAGCGACAAAAGACGACATGAGCCGACTTGGCAGCATCCTGGCCGCCGCGGACGAACCTCTTTAATGGGTAACTCTATTCAGGACGAAAACGGCACAGGCGCGAGACTGGATTCCTGGAAGGCCATCGCGGACTACCTGGGGCTGGAAGTGCGCTCAGTGCAGCGATGGGAAGCGGAGCGCGGCCTGCCCGTTCATCGTGTCCCGGGGGAGCGGCGCGGCAGGGTGTTCGCATATACCGGAGAGCTGGATGAATGGCTCAGAAGTGGCCAGCGCGAGCAGACCTTGCCCGACGCTGCCGGCGAATCTGAGACTGGGGGCGCGATTGGCGGTGCGAGTGACGAATCTCTGCCTGGTGTTGCCCGAGGTGGTTTCAGGCCGGGCACGGACACCGCAGAACAGGCGGACGCATCGAGAGTATCAATGCAGAGACGAAGCGCTGCGCCGCCGGGCCGGATGTTGAGATTTGTTCTGACTGCGGCAAGCGTGGCGCTGGTGCTCGTGGCAGGAGGCTATCTCGCAACCCGGATGTCTCATCCCGAGGTCCGCCCTCACGCCGACCGCGCCATGCTGGCGGTGCTGCCGTTTGTGAACCTCAGCGGCGATCCGGGGCAGGAATATTTTGCCGACGGCCTCACGGAAGAAATGATCACCGACCTGGGACGGCTGAATCCGCAGGCGCTGGGAGTGATCGCGCGCACGTCGGCGATGAAATACAAGGACACGCACGAAGACATCGGCGAGATAGGCCGCCAGCTCGGCGTGCAATACGTGCTGGAAGGCAGTATCCGCAGGGAAGGGGACACACTGCGGGTCTCCGCGCAGCTCATTCAGGTCAGCGACCAGACGCATCTTTGGGCGCAGAATTACCAGCGCCGTGTAGATGACATACTGGCCGTGCAGCAGGAGATTGGCCAGGCCATCGCTGACAAAATTCGGTTGAATCTGAATCGCGTGCAGCCTGCATCGCCAATCCGGGCCCAGGCCACGAATCCCGCCGCGTATGATGATTACTTGCGCGGGCTGTTCTGCTTGAACAGACGAATGGACCCCGGCCTGCCCGAAAGCCAGGCATATTTCCTGCAGGCACTGCGCAAGGATCCCAACTTCGCCGCTGCGTATGCAGGGTTGGCGCAGACCTATATGTTTCAGGCAGAGTCTATCCTCAATCCCGGGCGCGAGAAGCTTGTTGTCCAGGGACGCGCCGCGGCTCAAAAAGCGATTCAGCTGGACGATTCATCGCCCGAGGCCTACACCGCTCTTGGCGGGATTGACGTGTTCTTCGGATACGATTTTTCGGGCGCAGAAGTGCGTTTCGAGCGGGCGCTGGCCCTGAATCCGAACTATGCGCCCGCACACCACTGGTACGCCAATCTGTATCTCGATCCGCAGGGACGTCACGCCGAGGCAATCTCTGAGATGCAGCTCGCTCAGCAGCTCGATCCGGTCAACCTGATTATCTATTCAGATATGGGCCAGTCCTACTTCTTTGCCCGCCAGTACGGCAAGGCCCTGGAGATCTACCGGCGAATTCTGGCGATGGACGCGAACTTTATTCCCGTGCGCTGGTATCTGGCGGATCTGTACCGCCAGCTCGGAAACCACCAGCAGGAAGTGAACGAAGAAATCACCAACCTTCGCTTTCGCGCGTCGCTGGGCACCGCGGACATGCAGCGCCATCCCGACTGGCCGGATTTGTTGCAAAACGCCTACCGCACGGGAGGATACGACGCCTTTATGCGCGAATTTGTGAGACAACGCACCGTCTGGCAGAAGGAGACAGGCCGGAGCAATCCTGACATGGCGATCTATTACGCTCTTCTGGGCAACAAGGAAAAGGCGCTCAGTACGCTGGAAGAATGCTATCAGCAAGGCAACATCAACATGATCTATCTCAAGGTTCATCCCGGCTATGACCCGCTGCGCTCCGAGCCGCGGTTTCAGGGACTCGAACGGAAAATTGGCCTGAATCCCTGATCGCGGCGCCTTCCTGGAGGCCCGGGCAATCCATTTGCGTCCCCCAAATTCGCAGAGACAAATTGGCTCTTTTCAAGGTAAAATAAGGTTGTAAATTGGCAGGTGAGGGAGCCAATGCTGCCGCTGCAACTTCAACCCGAAAGCCACATTCCGCTGTACGTCCAATTGCGGGACCAACTGCGCGCCCTGGTGGATTCCGGCGAACTGCGTTCCGGTGACCGCATCCCCGCAAGCCGCGAACTGGCGGTGCAACTGGGCGTGCACCGCACCACGGTGGCCAACGCCTACGCCGACCTGGAATCGGAAGGGCTGATCGAAGGCCACGTGGGAAGGGGAACGTTCATCTGCGAAAATATTCCTACGCGGCAGATTTCGACGGCGCCGCGTCCGATGATTGCCAGCGGTCTGCGCTGGGAAGCGCTTTTTGCCGATGAGCGCGCCGGAGACAGTCTGGCGCGGCTGATGCCGGAAGTGCCGGAGAACAGCATTGCGTTCGTCACCGCGCGCCCTTCGGACGTATTTTTCCCCATGGAGGATTTCCGGCGCTGCTGCAATGCCGTGCTGCGCGCGGACGGGCGGCGCATCCTGCAGCTGGGAAGCTCGGATGGCTATGAGCCGCTGAAAACCGCGCTGCTGGATCTGTTGCGCGGCGAAGGAATGAATTTTCAGCAGGAGCAGATGCTGATCACCGACGGCTGCCAGCAGTCGCTGGATTTGCTTTGCAAGGCGTTTTTGCGGCCGGGAGATTGCGTGGCGCTGGAAAATCCGGCGTATCCGGGAGCTATCGCGATTTTGAGCGCGGCGCGGGTGCGCGTCCTCGGCGTGGCGGTGGAAACCGGCGCGGAGGGGAACGGCCCGCTGGGGATGGACGTGAGCGGGCTGGAATCGGTGCTGGTGCAGAATCGCGTGAAGATGATTCTGGTGACGCCCGATTTTCAAAATCCGACGGGAACCACGCTGCCCGTCCCATCGCGGCGGCGTCTGCTGGATCTGGCGGCGCGGCATCAAATTCCCGTGGTGGAAGACCACATCTACGCGCGGTTGCGACTGCGCGGAGCGAACCTGCCGTCGCTGGCGGCCATGGACCGCAACGGCGTGGTGATTCAGATAGACAGTTTTTCCAAGGTGGCGTTTCCGGGATTGCGCGTGGGTTGGGTGATTGGTCCAAAAAATGTCGTGGAACGCCTGCGGCTGGTGAAACAAATCACTGACCTGCACACGGACCAGCTGGCGCAAGCCACGCTGGCGGAATTTGTGAAGCGTGGGTTTCTGGCGCGGCATATCGCGCGTATGAAGAAAGTGTATTCCAGCCGGTTGAATGCGCTGGAAACGGCGCTGGCGCGGCACATGCCGGAAGACGTCACGTGGACGCGGCCGGAGGGCGGCATGTCCGTGTGGGTGACGCTGCCGGCGGGAGTGGACGCCGGAGAACTGCTGATTCACGTGCGCGAGCGCGGCGTGCTGTTTGTCCCCGGACGGCATTTTTATCTGCAAACGCCGCAGCCCAACACTTTGCGGCTGGGATTTGCGGGAATTGACGAAAAGCGAATCGGTCGCGGCGTGAACACGCTGGGGCAACTGTTGAAGGCGGAACTGCGCAAGCGGCAGCAACACAATCCGCGGCGAATGGACGCGGCGCGCGTGGCGCTGGTCTGAGGGGCGAATGAGAAAAACGGAATTGCGCGCGGAGAATTACTGTTTTGGATGTGGCGGCGGAAATGCGCACGGGTTGCGTTTGATTTTCGACGTGGATGACGCCGTGCCGCGGGCCATCGGACATTTCCGCCTGGCGCGGGAATTTCAGGGCGCGGAAGGCGTGGTGCATGGCGGAGTCGTGGCGGCGATTCTGGACGAGGCCATGGGGAAACTCCATCATGGCGTGAAAGCCATGACCGCGCACCTGGTGATTGAATACCGCAAGCCGGTGCCAGTCGGCGAAGAAATTATCGTGGAAGCGGTTCAGAAAGAACGCAAGGGGCGGAATCTGCTGCACAGCGGAGAAATTCGCAACGCGGCGGGAGAGGTGCTGGCGCGGGGCGAGGCGCGTTTTGTGGAATTGGACGAGGCGCGTCTGAAGAAGTTGGCGGAGGAAAACGCGGCGCGCGCGGCGAAGAGTTAGCACCGGATTTGGTTTGAAGATTGAGCGAAGACCCGGCGTGGCCGGGCAACAGGAGAAGGCGATGGAATTCATGAATGACAATCTGTGGCGCGTGAAAGTTGGTCTGGCGGAAATGCTGAAAGGCGGCGTGATTATGGACGTGACCAACGCCGAGCAGGCGCGCATCGCCGAAGAGGCCGGAGCATGCGCGGTGATGGCGCTGGAGCGCGTGCCATCGGACATTCGCAAGGATGGCGGAGTGGCGCGCATGGCCGCCCCGCGAATCATCCGCGAGATTATGGACACGGTTTCGATTCCGGTGATGGCCAAAGTGCGCATCGGGCATTTCGCGGAAGCGCAGGTGCTGGAAGCCCTGGAAGTGGACTTCATTGACGAGAGCGAAGTGCTGACGCCGGCGGACGAGGAGCACCACGTGTGGAAGCACGGATTCCGCGTGCCGTTCGTCTGTGGCGCGCGTAATCTGGGCGAGGCGCTGCGGCGGATTGCGGAAGGCGCGGCGATGATTCGCACCAAGGGCGAGGCGGGGTCGGGAAACATCGTGGAAGCGGTGCGGCACATGCGGGCCATTGTCGGGGAGATGCGGCGGCTGACCACGCTGGGCGAGGAAGAGCTGGTCCACGCGGCCAAGGAACTGGGCGCGCCATTTGAGCTGGTGCAATACGCGGCGAAGAACGGCAAGCTGCCGGTGCCGAATTTTTCAGCGGGGGGAATCGCCACGCCGGCGGACGCGTCGCTGGTGATGCAACTGGGCGCGGAGTCGGTGTTCGTGGGGTCGGGAATTTTCAAGTCCAGCGATCCGGCAACGCGCGCGCGGGCCATCGTGAAAGCCACCACGCATTTTCGGGATGCCAAGGCGGTGCTGGAAGCGTCCGAAGAACTGGGCGAGGCCATGAAGGGAATTGACGTGCGTCAGCTGGAAGAAAAGGATCTGCTGCAAACGCGCGGGTGGTGAGCGGCGGGCGCACTTCGTCAAAGCCTAACTGAATATGACCACGGCCACAGTGCAAACAAATGATGCGCGGCAGCAGGAACTAAAAACCATGCGCATCGGAATCCTGGCGATTCAAGGAGATTTTGAAGCGCACGGGCGCGCCGTGGAGCGGCTGGGCGCGGAAGCCGGTTTCATCCGCGATGCGCGGGATTTTGCGGATTTGGACGGCGTGATTCTTCCCGGCGGCGAAAGCACCACGCACATGAAGCTGCTGGAGGAAGAAGGCCTCCGCGAGCCGCTGATTAAATTCGCGCGGAATGGCGGCGCGATTTTTGGGACGTGCGCGGGAGCGATTCTGCTGGCGCGGGAAGTAAAGAATCCGGCGCAGGCGTCTCTGGGATTGCTGGACATCACCGTGCTGCGCAACGGATACGGGAGGCAACTGGCCAGCGGCGTGCGCGCGGCGCAGTCGCGGCTGAAAGATGCGCCGCTGGAAATGGTGTTCATACGCGCGCCGATTATCGAATCCACCGGCGCGGATGTGGAAGTGCTGGCGGAATTGGATGGACATCCCGTCCTGGTGCGGCAGGGAAGAATTCTGGCGGCCACGTTTCATCCGGAACTGACGGACGATTCCACGGTACACGAATATTTTCTGCGGCTGGCCGGAAACGGCGGCTGAGGAATGGCCGAGCGTGTACGCGTGGTGTTTGTGTGCGTCGGCAACGCCTGCCGCAGCCAGATTGCCGAGGCGCTAGCGAAACATCTGGCCGCGGACCTGCTGGATTCATCGAGCGCGGGAATTTCGCCGCTGGGCCGCGTCCCGGATGCAACGCGGCGTGTGCTGAAAGAACGCGGCGTGGCGCACGAGGGACTGTTCTCCAAAGGAATGAGCCAGGCGCCGCTGGCGGATGCGGATTTCATCGTCAACCTTACGGGAATTCCCGGGCAGGCGCTCTTCTCCACGAACGATTCGCCGAAGGATGCGTCCGGCGGACAAGTTAGCCCGGCGAATGTTCCCGCAAAAGTGATGGATTGGGACGTCCACGACCCTTATGGCGATGACGTGGAAACGTATCGGCTGGTCTGCGACGATATCGAGCAGCGTTTGCAGGATTGGATTGCGGAACTGCGCGCCGAACGCGCGGGTGCCAGCGATGCGGCTGCAAGCGCAGCGGAAGCAGACGTGAAATAGTCAAGATTCATGCGTTGCGATGAATCCCGGTCCAATGCCGAACCGCTAACGGTGAAGTTTATTCCCACCTTCAAGCAATCAAATAAAAATTGAGCGCGGCTGCGGGAACGACGGTAGCAGCCCGTTCGGACAATTTATGTCTCCGCAAGAAGCGCGGTTCAGCGGTCCGGCGGAGTGATAGGCGAAATGATATGCGACGGCGAAACGCGCAGCGCGTGAGCGGCGCCCTGGGAATCAATCGTAGCGCGAACGGTAACGGGACGGCCGGGCGCTAGCGTCATGCGGCGATGATTGTCGAACGCGTGGCTGATATTGACCGCAATGCTGTGGCCGCCGCGAAGGTTGACGCGCAATTCTCCGCCATGAACGCGGCAGACGTTGCCGTGGAACTGATGCTCCGCCTCGGCGCCGCCGGAAACAGCGGCGCGCGGCGATTCGGACGGCGCACAGGCCACAACGGCAGGCGCGGAAGGTACAGGCGGAGCGACGATGGGCAGTTTAACGTCACGCCGGTCCTGCAGAAGGCCAAAAATCTGGAGTTGCTTGTTGCTGGCGACGTAAACGCGGCCATTGGCAACTGTGGGGACGATATTGGCGTTGCTGTTCACAGCGTGGCGCCACGTTCCGGCCTGGGAAGTGAAAAGCTCCTGCGAAAGATCAGCGGCGGAAAATGCCCACAGAGTGACCGGCGTTCCGGGATCGTTGTCATTTGACGTCGCCGGCTTTTGCACGAACCAGACCACGCCGGAGCCAGCCGCGTTGCCGTTGGAGGAAACCACGGGAATCGTTCCGCCGTAGTCGGGGAGGCCGTCCGCCGGGCCAGAGCCGGTGGTGGAATCATAAACGAGCTGCGTGGCGGGCGAAGTTTGCAGTTGCCAGTTGGTGACGCCATTGCCGCCGCCGGTGACCACGCGCGGAATTCCGTCCGAGCCAACAAAAAATGCCGGGCCGCACCAGCAGCCGCCCATGCTGACGGACTGCAGCACGTTGTCGGGGCCGCCGTTGGTGTAACCGCCGAGCTTGTCGCGGTTCAGAAGAAATTCGCGGCCGTCTTTTCCGCCCGCGACGGCGAGGTGTGGATATTGTCCCGGCTGGTCGGGCAGAACCATGGTGCCGCCGGAGCCGAGGTCCACGTCGCCTTCATCCAGCGTGAAATAATCGTAAGGCGTAAAGCTGGATTTCAATTTGGACAAATCGCCGGCGATGCGCAAAACGCTGTCGGGACGATTAAAGGACTGGAAATAGCTCGGCGTGTAGGGATCGCTGTTTCCGGTGGAGAAATAGACGTCGCCATTCGTGTCCGCGGCCACGCCGTAGCCGGATTGCCAAACGGAGGAAAGATAATAAGGATTGACCTGAAGATAGAGCCGATCCGTAACCTGGCCTTTGATCTGCTTCAGCGTGGTGGCATTGTAGCCGAGAATCACGCCGCGCGAACTACCGGGAACGATGTCGCCGTTACTTCCGAAGGCGACGTAGACGTTGCCATTGGCCAGGAGCAGTCCGGGGCGCTGCAGTTGAAACTGGGGGTTGAAGGTCCATGTCCCGCTTTGAATATTTTCGGAAAACTGAATGGGCGCGGGAGTGAGCAGGTCCGCGCCGGTGCTCAGCGAAATGGCGTGCAGGGTGAAGACGTCCACAGTGCCGTTGTAGGTGTCCGCGACGACGTACATCACATTATTGTTGCGGTTGATCACCGGCGTGCCGAGGATGCCCATCACCGGGTAGACGTTGTCGTCGTAGTTTTTATATTGATAAGGAACCGCGGTGCCGAAGTTCACCTGCCAGAGGATGGCGCCGCTTTCGGCGTCAATGGCGTACACGCTGTTATTTTCCGTGGCCACGTAAACCACGTCGTGGTAGCCCTGTCCCTGAATCATCTGATGCATCACCACCAGCGGCTCGGCGTCCACGCGCTCGTCCACCACGACGGTCTGGAGCAGGCCGAAGGTTTGCGCATTCACGTTGCCGGCATTGAGCTGCGTCTCGGCGGAGAACCAGCCGGTGCGGCCTTTGTCACCATGATAGGTGATGACGTCCTGCGGCGAGCCGGGCGCCGGTGCTTGCGCCAGGACGTGTACGGCGATGGCCGAAACAGCGAAAAGCACAATTGCCGAAATGAAGAATTGGAGAAAGAGTCGGCGAGCGAAAAACTTCGGCATCATGGGCTGGAGCTCACAGGTAAAATTTTAGAAGGATTGCCTTTGGGCGATCCCAAGCACGGGCATTATGGCACAGATAAATGCGGCGCAAGAGTGAGTGGCGCGAAAAAGGTACCGGGCAAGCTGGCCCGGACTGAAATCCGCACACGGCGCTACGTGCAATCAGAACGGCCGGGGCGGCCAGGCGACGAGCGAGGTGAGGTATGCGTACGGATCAGAGATAATGGCAGGAGAATTCCGTGTTTCCGTGGTGCATCCAGTCGTAGGGTCAATAGTCAGAAGCGCCACGGCCGGCACATAGTATCCCTCCGCGAGCCCCATATCCGCAACGTAGAGCCCGACGCCGGTCCCCGAGGTTCCAACCGTCGCCATGGAGTTGGCGTACAAGGCGTCTGCTCCTATGGGAATTTTCAACGTGGTGATACAACCGATGTAGGTGATGTCGATCGGACTTTCGCTGAAGTTTAGCGTGGTGACCTGAGGTACAGTGCCAGTGCTGCCGTCCACGAAGAGGAATCTCTCGTCGGGGCTGAGCCAGACGTAGTACCCAGCGGCGGCCTTGCCAAGACTGCCGTCGCCGCCGAAAGTGTATTGCGTGCCTAGCGACCCATTAGGGTCAATGGCAAACACATTCACTTCCGTATAACCGGTGAAGCTTTCGACGTTAACGACAGCGAACTTGCTGTCCGCCGTGATATCCAATCCTGAAGAGAAGAGAGCGTTGCTCAAGTAGTATGGACCATGCTCGGTGAGTGCGCCGCCCGCGCCAACGGAGAACGAATCCTCGCAGCAGGCATATGAGCTGGATTCCGACGCAACGAGTGTTTTTCCGTCCGGCGTCACCGCCATGTTGATGACATCTTCGTCAGAAATTGGGTAGGTCCCCAGCAGCGCCAGCGTGCAGCCCGGTTCAATCTGCCAGGTGGCCATGTAACTGCCCGCGTGGTAGCCGTCGTAGGCGGCAAAAAGGTAGTTTCCATCCGCCACGATGACGATGCCAGCCTCCGAACTCGAGACGTTGCTGTCGCTGAAGCTGCCCACCGGCGTCATGGACGGGTACCTGAAGGAAGTGATTTCGTTGGGCGTGTCAGACGCCGGCCCGTCGGAATCCGCCATGAACAGGCAGACATCGGCGCCAATTCTGACGATCTGCACGGTTGGGGTGGCCGCGAAGATCTGCCCAGCACTTGGCTCGCCACTGTCCAACATTGCGGTTTGTTTTAGCAGCGAGTTTTGCTTCGCCCCTTCGAGTTTCAAGAGCGTGGCGTAATCGTCTCCATGCGAGCCGATCGCATACAGGTTATTGTCATTGACGACGACGAAATGCTCGCTCGATGCATTTGGTCCCGGCGCGCAGAAGGCGACAGCAGCGGCGAGGATTGCGATTGTTGCGGCGATCTTGAAAAAGCTCTTCATGGCGATCTCCTTGGGGTCGCGGGCGACGTAACAACAGGTTACGCCCTTACAGTTGCCGGGGAAAGGAGAACTTGAAAGGGCGGATGAACGCACGGCGCGTCCGCACGCGCGCTCGGCCTGAACTTTGCGGGACGCCCCGCTGGCGACCCACAGCGATGGCTCCGACTATATCCTGTTGACCTGGCGCATCCCAGGACGTATATTTCCGAGGTAAACAAGCGGAGATTATTCGCGCTCCGCTTCTACAGGCCAGCAAGTCACGTTTGGATATGGTCCGCTGCATGGTCCCTGCTGCCGGACAAACTCCAGCATGAGGTGGCGACATGAACTGCCGTGGGGTTGCCTCTTTCCTGTCCCTCACAGCGATGGCGATATTTGCTTTGGCCGGGCTGTCGGTTCTGTACGCCCAGGAGCAAAACGCCCCGTGGCGCCTGAACGGGACGCTTCTTCCCGCGGCTGCCAGTGCAAAGGGCGCCCTGTTGCAGCGGCTTCCGCCCGCGCGGCGGCTTCTACTGAACGGCGGGCATCCCCGTGGACCGGCATCATTTCTCAATGACATTAAGAGTCTGGCGAATTTCGGGCCGGTTGCGCTCGCTGGGCGCGCCCTGGCCGGTCTGAACCCCGCGAATCTCTTCCTGGAAGCTCCGGACAACTATCCGCAGGCGTTGCTGACTTCCAGCGCTGTGGCGGACTTCAATGGCGACGGCAATCTCGACGTGGTCGCCGGATTTCAGGTGGCTTATGGCGGCGGCAACCAGATTTACGTCTTTCTGGGCAATGGCGATGGGACGTTCGCCGGGTCGGTTTCCTATACCGTTGGATATGGACCGGTGGCCATTGCCGTGGCGGATTTTAACGGCGACGGGAAACTGGACCTGGCGGTGGTTAATGCCTGCGCGGACGTGGACTGCCTCAATTCCGGCAACACCGTTTCGATTCTCCTCGGCAATGGCGACGGCACGTTCCAGCCGGCAACGGCTTTTCAGACCGGCAACGGTCCCGGCGACGTGGCCGTGGCGGACCTGAACAACGACGGCAAGCCGGACCTGGTGGTGGCCAACACGGGGATCCCCTATACGCAGTTGGGCAACACCATCAGCGTCCTGCTGGGCAATGGCGATGGCACGTTTCAGCCGCAGGCCACCTACACCGTGGGATACAACCCCAACGCCGTCACCATTGCCGATTTCAACGGCGACATGATTCCCGATGTCGCCGTCGCCAATGTTTGCACCACGCAGAATTGCACGGGCGCGGGGTACGTCTCCGTCCTGCTGGGCAATGGCGATGGCACTTTCCAGAAACAGGCGGGATACGAAGCGGGAGCCGCGCCCAATGGAATTGCCGCCGTTGATCTGAATGGCGACGGCTTTCAGGACCTGGTGGTGGCCGCCGAAACCAGCGTGAGCGTTCTGCTGGGCATTGGGAACGGCACATTCCAAACCGCCGTAAGCTACCCCGGCGTAGCCTACGCGCCGGCCGAGCTGGGAGACTTCAATGGCGACGGCAAAATGGATGTCGCCGTAATTTCCGGCAGCTACAGCGTGGGTGTGCTGCTGGGGAATGGCGACGGCACGCTGGGGAACGAGATTAGTTACGGCTCTCCCGTTCTCGGTTTTTCGCTGGGCGATTTTAACAATGACAGTCATCTGGACGTCGCGGCCGTTTCCACCGGTATCAGCGTTCTCATCGGCAATGGCGACGGCACGCTGCGCGCCCGCGTGGACAAGGCCGTGGGAAACCTTCCGGAGGGCGCGGTGATCGCCGATTTCAACAACGACGGCATCCCCGATCTGGCCGTGGCCGATTTTTGCGGCGATACGGCCCAGTGCCCGGTTCCCAACGCCGGCCCCGGCGCGGTATCCATTCTGCTGGGCGCGGGCAAGGGAACATTTCAGGCGCACGCGGACTACAACGTGCAGAATGGCCCGGTGTCCCTGGCGGCTGGCGATTTTAACAACGATAAAAACATGGACCTGGTGGTGGCCAACAGCGCCAGTAACAGCGTTTCCATCCTGCTGGGGAACGGCGACGGCACATTTCGGCCAGCCGTCAACATTGCCGCGCAGACCGCGCCGTATGGCGTGGTGGTGGGAGACTTCAACTCCGATGGAAATCTTGATTTTGCGGTCAGCAACACGCAGAGCAATTCCGTCAGCGTGTATCTGGGCCGTGGCAACGGGACATTCCAGGCGCCGGTGAACTACTCCACGCAAGTGTCGCCCATGGGCATGGTGGCGCGGGATTTTAACAATGACGGGATTCTGGACCTGGTAGTGGTGAACTACTGCGGTTCGTCGCCATCGTGCAACGCCCCCAACGGTTCGCTCTCATTTTTTGCGGGCAAAGGCGACGGCACGTTTCAGCCGCAGGTGATTTCGCCCGCCATCGCCGGGCCGGTGTCCGTGGCCGCGGCGGATTTCAATCTCGACGGAAACATGGACCTGGCCATCGGCGGGACGCCCTACACGCTGGTCAGCGTTCAGCTCGGCAATGGGACCGGCCGGTTTGGGATTCCCTACTATTTGAGCCAGTTTGGAAGCGGCGTCGCCACCGGTGATTTCAATGGCGACGGTATTCCGGACGTCGCGGCGACAGGGACTGGCTCCGCGGCGGGAAACGGCACCGCGCTTGTTTTTCTTGGCAAAGGCGATGGACATTTTCAGGCAGGCGCGGCGTTCGGCGCGGCCACCGGGACCAGCTTCGTCGCGGGCGGCGATCTTAATGGCGACGGCGCGGCGGACCTGGCCGCCACCAACTATAATGACAACTCCGTCAGCGTCCTGCTGAACGCCAGCGCCACCACGATTCAGTTTGGCAGCAATCCCAATCCGTCCGTGGTGGGGCAGGCAGTTACTTTCGGCGTGCAACTGACCCCCACGGTGACGCCCTGGGTGATTCCCACGGGAACGGTCACTTTCGCCAGCGGCTCGAAAAAGAAGGTCATCAGGGTGGGGTCCAAAGGAGGGGCGCAATATTCCATCACGCTGAACAAGCCCGGTCAGTACACGGTAACTGCCGCCTACTCCGGCGACGCGAATTACCGCCCGGAGATTTCCAACGCCATCGTCCAGACGGTGAACCCCTAGTCTGGAATGATTCTCCGTATTCACCTCGATGGTCTGTTGGCTCGGCTTGCCGGGCACGGCGTTTAGTTCGCCCATAAGTGGCCGGCAAAACCGTTATTAACAGCGGCCCCGCGAACACCAAATAGCCGGGGCCCGGCCCAAGAAAGAGAGGGATGGCCGCGAGCGAAAAATATTCCGCCGGTAAGCTGGTTTGCACCGCGCCCGATCCGCAGACGCTGGTGTTCGATTACCGGCTCAGCCGCTTTTGGCGGATATTGTTTGCCCTTGGCGGCACGTTGCTGCTTGCAATTCTCGCCTGGCACGGGAAGTTACCCATTGTCGTTTCGATTTTCCTGGCGGCCGTCGTGTGGACCTTCCCGCTCTACGGCATTCTATTTCCGCTCACCGAGCAGCCCCGGGTGGTGCTCTGCGCGAAGACCGAAACCCTGGAGAGGTCTTCCTATCACTGGGGAGCGTGGAGAAATCGCCCCAACCTGCATCTGCAATTTGGAGATATCCGCGAATTCCTCGTGGAGCCGGAGTATAACCTTGGCTATGCGGCTCATGGAGGGGAAGTGAAGCCGCAATCAGCCGGCTGGCATCTGCTGGCCATAGGCGCTGATGCAACACGGTACGATCTGATCTTTCACATGCGCCGCGAACCCATCTTCGCGCTGGCGCAAAAGGCGGGCCATCTGGCGGGGAAGCCGGTCCGTGAAACAGGGGATGCCCTTGATTCCGATCACTGGAATAACTGGGGCGTGAATTTTGTCCGGTGAAGGTGGGCGTGGTCTTTCATGGCGCTGCCATCCCGGACGATCAACAAGGCAGGCATATACGAAATGATGGGAGCGTACTCCGACGAGACGAATTTTAATCCAAACAAATCACCGGCAATGATGCAGACGGCGAATCTGTAACAGTGGGAGTGGCCTGGGCGCTGAGCGTTTCAGCGCTGAAACGCGCTGATATTGGATTCTCGCATTCCGGTCATCATCGGCGCGTGCCCATCATCTTGTATATAATGTGCGCGCGCGAAGCCTGCGCCGCGGCCATGCACATTCCACCATCCATTCTGATTCAGCATTTGCTGGTGATTTTCCTCGTGGTGGTGGTGCCCATCGTGGATTACTACGACGTTCCCCGCCTGAAGGCCAACACCGATTCGCGCGTCAAGCTCCAGTATTACTGGAAGGGCATGGCCGTCAGCTGGATTTGCGCGATTGCCGCCGTAGCCACGGTGGGAGTGCGCCCGATTTTTATCATCCGCCTCGCGCCGGACGATGTTCCCTGGCTCACCAGCATCGCCATGGTGAAATTCATCGTGTTAGGGGTGATCGTGGCCCTGCTGGGTCTGCTTTTTTATCCCGCGATGAAGGCCATCGGAAATGACGAGTTACGCGCCAAGACCGCCAAGGCGCTCTCCTCTATGAATTACTTGCTGCCGCTGACGCGCCGCGAGCGCCACTGGTGGATTCCGGTGTGCCTCACCGGGGGAATCTGCGAGGAAGTGATCGTCCGGGGATTTATGCTGCACTATCTCCACGTTCTGCCGTTTCATTTCACGCTGACGCTGGCGTTGCTGCTCTCCTCGATGCTTTTCGGCGCGCTGCATCTCTATCAGGGAATTTCCGGCGGAGTGCAAACAGGGGTGATAGGCCTGGTGATGGGAATTCTCTTTATTCTCACGGGACATCTGCTGGTCCCCATTGTGGTTCACGCGCTGTTGGACCTGCGGGTTCTGCTGATGCTGCCCGTGCCCGCCGCCGAAGCCGCGTAGAAATTCTACGCCTGAATTTTTCCGCTCGAATCAGCGGCCGAATAAGGTTCCATGCGTGAAGAGTCGGGATGCGACAGCCAAAGATCCCACGCGACGGGAAGCGGGCGTGCTGCCATGCCAGTGTTTGATCGGCGTCGTGGCAAAGTCATTTCCTCTGCGCGCCCGCCGCTCTCCGTGCCACTCGGCTCCCTCTGAAATGCCGCTCTAGTCCACGGACGCAAGGGGAATGCTGGCGTCCAGGAACGGGCCCGTGCTCTGCGGATCGATCCCTTTTTCATTTTGTATTCCCCTGAGTACAAAGTGCAAAGCCCCCTTGCCGCTACGGAATATTCGCGCTGGCCTTCAACTGAAACACCACGCCACACCCGGGGACGGAGTTATAGCTGCACGCATTGCTGCTGCCGCCAGCTTGGGTGGTGCCATAGAGATTGCCCGCTCGGTCAAAGACCACATTAGAATACGGGAGCGCGCCGCCCGCGCCGGTGAAAAGCTGTATGAATGCTCCGTCCACTTTCCGTTCGCGCCGGGCTTCAAGCGAAAGACGGTACCAAGGTTTGCGGAGCCGCCCAGATTTGTGGTGCCGTAAAGGTTGCCCGCCTTATCGAAAGTCAGACCGCCGTAGGGGTCAATACCGTCCAGCAGGTACAGCACGGAAATAGACCAGCCGCCGCCCGATTGCGGCATGAGTTCAAAGACGTTTCCCCCGGCGGTCGTGCCGTAAAGATTGCCGGCCCTGTCGAGGACCAGCGGCGCATTGGGGTTGCCTCCGTCATTCCCGTCTGTGAAGTTATAGATAACCTGAAAAGACCACCCTCCGCCGCTCTGGGGTGAGAGCTCAAAGACCGTTCCGCAGCCGACGTCGTTGCATCCCATGGGATCACTACCCCCAGTAAACGCGGTGCCGTAGGGGTTGCCCACACTGTCAAGTATGAGTCCTCCATTGGGATACCCTCCGTCATCGCCGCCGGTGAAGCTGTGCAGCACGGTCTCAGTCCACTGGCCGTTCCGTGCGGGGCTTAGCTGCATAGACGGCACCCTGGTCAGAAGAGCCGCCAAAGGTGGTGGTGCCGTAAAGGTTTCCCGCCTTGTCAAAGACGAGCGCCCCCGTGCCAGGGTTTCCTGCGTCGGGTATCGGTTTGAAGTTATAAAGCACCGCTTCCGTCCACTGGCCGTTAGCCCCGCGCTGCAGTTCATAGGCCACGCCATAGCCGCCCGTGTTTCCGCCATAGCCCGTCGTACCGTAAAGATTGCCTTGGCTATCGAAAAGAAGCTCCTCCAGAAGGATTCGCTCCGTCATCGCCGCCGGTAAAGCTGTAGAGCATTTTTTCGGTTGCGTTGCCGTGTCCGTCTCTCGAAAGCTCAAACACAACGCCGCAACCAGTTGCGCCCAGGTTGCTGCACATCGAACTGTTGCCGCCAAAGATGTGCGCCGTAGAGATTTCCGTCATTGTCGAAAATCACTCCGGCAAAGGGAATGGCTCCATCGTTGCCACTGAAGCTGTAGGCTCTTTCCGTAATCGCGGCCGATGAACTGGTGAGAGGCAGCGTTGCTACTCCCATTGCGCACAAAAGAATTACAACCGTGAAGAAAACCGCAAGCTTGCCAAAGGAATGAAGGGTAACTTTCATAGGGGCCTCCTACTAAATCAGTAGCGACGGCTGGGCGCCGTCCCAGTTCAGAAGGTACAGCACTTCGCATGGGCGCGGCAACGAAATGTTGGCGTTCAATCCATGCCATTGGCCTGCGTGTGCTGAACGCTTCGTTGAGATGGTGGGTGCGCAAATTGTCCGCCCGCTGTTTCTTTTCTGCCGGCGGCGGGCCAATCGGCTGTATATTGCTGGCAGGCGAAACGGCAGGGAACTCCCGTCGCGACCGAACGTAAGCAGCCCGCCGCGCCGATAGATTCGGGAAGATCTCTTCCATCGAAAGAGTCAGCCAATGACTGCACGCAACA
>CAVXCI010000003.1:0-962263 GCA_963760285.1 uncultured Acidobacteriota bacterium | reverse complement strand
ATCCACCTCCATATTCGACGCAGCAACAGAGACACGTTGCCGGGAGAGCGATCGCAGATGCATTTCAATGCCGCGGTCGTTTTCATTCCAGCGGGCTTCATGCGCGAACCGGTCCAAGCGAAAATCTCCGCCGAGTTCGCGGTTGATGCGCGCCAGAAGATTCCTGTTGAATGCCGCAGTCACGCCGGCAGGATCGTCGTAGGCCAGCAGGAGTTGCGAGACCGGTTTTTCCAGATCGGCGGAGAGGAGCAGGGCATCACCCGGCCAGCAGTTCGCGCACACTGGCCAAGAAATGATTCGGCCGCGGGCCGCGCGAAGTTGCCGATGGTGCCTCCCAGGAAAAGCACCAGCAAATACTCGCCGGGGCGCCGTCGCGCGGCCACCTCGATCAAGCCATCCAGATAGGCGCGCTCAAATCCCAGAATACTCACGCACTCGATTTGCGAAAGCTCCTGACGGCAACGCGCCAGAGCCGCCGCGGAAATATCAATGGGATAATAGTGGACTGGCTGGCGATGCGCCAGCTCTTCCAGCAGCCAGCGTGTTTTTTGGCCACTGCCGCTGCCCAGTTCGGCGATCATCAGGGGTGGGGAAGCCTACCGATGATTTCCGGGGCGAAGCGTTGCAGCAAGCGCGCTCCCGCACGGCTGAGTCCGTACTCCGGAAGCAGGCAAATTACTTCAAACAGCGCGGAACCGATTTCGTCGTAAAGATATTGTGACGGAAGCTCTTTTTGTCCGGTTCGGCAAAGTCCGGCGCGGACGTCGGATGGCGAAATTCGGCCGGAAATCCTGCGGAAGAGGATAGGTGGAGACACGAGTGGCTGCGTCGGTCATCTAATTCTCCACACAGCGAAATGTCGTATAGGTGTAAGTGTAATGCGGCTGAAACCAGTTGCGAAAACTTCGGCGCAACATGGAGGAGGCAGTCTGTGATGACCCGCCCTTCATTACGAAATGCCGCCCGTCAAAAAAATTGGCGGAATATCCCGGATAAAAAGGAAACGGGACAAAGCCGGGAAACGGCTCAAACGGAGTGGAAGTCCATTCCCAGCCGTTGCCCAGCAGGTCATGACGCCGAAGTCGCTGGCTCCCGCCGGGTAAGCATCCGCAGGCGTGGGATTCCACCTCGCGAAATCAAAATTGCCGCGAGTGGAATCGGGAGCCTGCGATCCCCATGGGAATTCGCGCTCTCCGCCCGAACGATTCCATAAGCGGCGCGATGCCACTGTGCTTCGGTGGGCAACGACTTGCCCGCCCATCGCGCATATGCGGAGCTTCCGCGCGGCGAAACGTACACGGGCCAGTTCAAGGGCAACGGCATCGCCTCAAACATGCCCGGAACATCCACTGGTCCGCCGTAGCGCTCCAGAAATGGGGATGTTGCAAACCGATACTGGTTCTTCCAATCCCAATCGAAGCTCACTCCAGATAGCGACCTTTCTTCGTAGCCCCCAGCGCGCACAAATTCATGAACTGCCCGTTGGTGACCGGGTAGCAATCAATGCGAAATTCAGGTACGTTTACCATATTCAGCTCAAATTCATTGTCCCAGCCAAAGAATCCTGGCTCTTGCGCCAACCCAAAGTTGCAGAGCCTTCCGGGATCGCGGCAACTACGCGGATCAGGCGCGGGCCTTGCCGCGCTCGAAGCCCATGGGCTGCATAATCTTTCGGTCGAACGGCAATTCGTGCAGCAAATATGCCAGCGTTTCCGTGTGCATCAGGCGGTGTTCGATGGCCACATTCAGCAGAGTTCCATCCACCAGCGCGGCGGGCGCGGATTCCAGATTTTCTGCGATGGCTGAGCAGCGCGTTGATTCTTCGCGCACGCGATTGTTGTAATGCGCGAATCTCCCCTTCGCGGGCCAGTCGGATGGCTGATCCGAGGGGAGTGCCATTCACGGGATCAATGCCAAACGCGAAGAGGTGATCGAATTGCGGATTGAATGACGGCCGATGGCAGGCTTCCGCGCGATGAGGTTCCATTCGAATGTTTCCAGATGCCCGAGATAGAAAATCAGTCGGTGGCGTTCGGCGATGGGTCGGTCGTATAACCGCGGCTTCCGGCCGCAAGAGGCTGAAAGATAGAGTCGGTACGCGCGACGCGCGATTCTTCCAATCGCGTGAAGGAGAGGTCTGGTGCAGCTCGGGGGGATGAGAGTGGGGAGGGTCACGATTTTCTCCCGGGCACGCAATCCCAGTCTGCATGTTTTGCGTCGGCAGGAACAGCGCCATGTACAGCTAGATGTGCCGAAGCGCGTATGAGGTCGCAGCCGAAGAGCCGGTGTATTAGGAGTGCAAAAAATCCGAAGTTGGGAGTTGTGCGGTTCTCCAGGACGGCCAGCAGTTTGCGGAAAGCACGGCCGCGATGGCTCCACTGATTCTTCTCGTCAGCGGGCAGCTCGGCGAAGGTTCTCCCCAGTTGTGGAATTGAAAAGATCGGATCATAGCCGAAGCCTCCAGCCCCGCGTGGTTCTTCCGGTGATTTCTCCGGCGATGTCCGCCGATATGACAGCTTTCACGCGGCCGTGTTCCGCCAGCGCCAGAACGCAGATAAATTTAGCGCTTCGCCGCCCACGCGGAACGCCGCGCATTTCATGCGAATAATTTGCTGATTCGCTCTGTATTGCTGGCCCGCGGGCCGGCATAACGCGCGGAATGAATTCCTGGCCCGCCGCCAGAGCGTCCACTGCCAGGCCGGAATCATCGGCCAGCAGCAGGCCGTTCACTGCGCGGCCACAATGCAGCGCCTTTCCCGCGGCGTTTTCGGAAAATGTCGGCGCGGATTCTTCAAACGGAGGGAACGCGTCGAAACCCGGGCAGCAATTCGAGTGAAACGGAGCCGATTTACGGCAATGGCGCCGGAATTCATGGAGCTTTCCGGGGTTGGAGGACGCAAGAAAAATTCTATGAGCTGTGGCCACGGAAATTCATCTTCAGCACGGACTGCTGAATTTCAGTCAATTGCGGATGCCGCCCGACGCGAGATCCAGAAATCGTGCAATTCCTCGCCGGAAAATTCGCCGCCCTTCCGCCGATGCCTGCACTTCAACAAAACTTCCGCGGCCGGTCATCACTACGTTCATGTCCACCTGCGCGCGGGAATCTTCGTCGTAAGCCAGATCCAGGAGCAGTTCGTCGTCCACTATGCCCACGCTGGTGGCGGCCACCGAATCGCGGAGCGGAACATTGCGAAGAATGCCAGCGGCCACCAATCGCTGGAATGCCAGCGCCAGCGCTACGAACCGCCGGTAATGGAAGCTGTGCGCGTTCCTCCATCCGCCTGAATCACGTCGCAATCTACCCACAGCGTGCGTTCGCCCAGTGCTTTCAGGTCCGCCACCGCGCGCAATCGTCCGGCCCGATCAGCCGCTGAATTTCCAGAGTGCGGCCCGGATTGCCGCCCACGCGTGGATTCGCGCGGCGTGCGCTCGTCCGTAGAGCGCGGAAGCATGCCATATTCGCTGGTGATCCAGCCCTTTGCCGGAGCCCTTCAGGAATCCGGGAACGCCATCGTCCACGGTCACCGTGGTGATAACGCGCGTGTGACCCGATTCGATCAGCACGCTGCCTTCTGCTGTCGAAATGAAATCCGGCGTCAGTTTTATCGGGCGCATTTCGTTTGCAGCACGCCCGTCGGATCGCCGCACTTCATCTCCAGTATTTCAAACTCCAGGTTCAGTTTGCCGGGCAAGACGTGGTGTGTCAATCCAACGCCGAACGTCGCGCCCTAATGCGGTGGCGCTGCGGGAGGCGTGGCAGCATCGGGCGCTGCCCCGGCAGCCGGCGAGTTAGTCGTGGGAAGCGGTGGAACTTCCAGGAGCCCCGTCAGATCAACGTGGCCTGCCAGTGTTTCCGCGTCCTGCCCATGAATCAATATTTTCAGGCGCCGCAGGGAAGGCACATTGGCGGCCAGTGTGCGGACGATGGAATCCACGGTTAGGGATTCGCTTAATATTCCTGACGGCGTTTCCGTGCTGATGTTATCTGAGAAATCCGCCACGCCTGTACCGTCAGGAAGAAGATAAAAAGCCAGCAATTCAGTATCGGGGGGAAGTGTGCGCTGCGCCGCCGACGGCGGATTGGCAATCAGTTTGCGAATCAATTGGCGGCACCGCTGCACGGGATCTCCGGAAAGCGGCATCTGGACTTGCACTGGCTCCAGTTGCGCCGAATCATTAGCCGATACCCAATAAATCACCGCGTTGGCGGAAACATCCGATGGCGTGGTGATCGGCGGCGCTACAACTTCCGTCCGCGCCTGCTCCTCCGCAGTTTCGCTTTCTTCCAGGCTCGCCACGCGTTCGTGCAATACGCGCAGGTAAATCAGCCCCGCCGTTACGGTTGCAGCTAGTGCGATCGTCAGCCAGATCTTTCTTTTCTGGGACATCAGGATTTTCCGGTCTCGGCGGAAGGGAGAAACGCAGTCACGCCGCGAAGAATGGAGGAGGCCAACCCGGGCGCCATTTGCTCCAGTGTCCGCGAATCGGGCACGGCCACGCTGGAAACTTCAATGGCTACGGCAGGGGCGGCAACGGAGCGCAAAACCCGTACGGGAAAGACGGTGGAGAGCTCTGGTGAACGCGGAAATGTCTGTGAAAACTCAACCTGCAGCAAATCGCCAAGTTTGCGGCTGGCTGCCACATAAGATTGCTGCGCGCGATTCCATTCGATCAGCCCCTGTCCCGCGGCAACATCGCCCTCTAGCTGCGCATCCATGGCCGTTGCTCCCGCCGATTCCACCGCAGGATAAACGTACGTCCGCACGGTTCCTGGCGCGCCGGTCGAAGCCACATGCAAACTCACAAAAATAACGCCATGCTGCGCATTGGCACCGGCGGCGCGGTCGTCGAAGGAGGGATTCTGATCGCCTTCGCGCGTCATGATCACGCGAAAGCCGTTTCGTTCCATCTCCGAACGCAAAGCCTGTGCAAATGCCAGGGTGATTTCTTTCTCCTGGACTCCCGTGGCTCCGCGCGCGCCCGCATCGGCGCCGCCATGGCCTGCGTCGATCACAATGGTAGGGAGCTTCCGCTCCGCCGGGACGGATCGCTGCGCCGTTGGAGGTGCGGAGGGATTCTGTGCAGTGGTCGTTGCAGATGTGTAACCGGCAGATTGAGACGATGCACCCAGGGGCATCCCAGCGCTTGCGTGAGAACCCGGGAGATCAATGATCCCCAGGGAAAGAAACAAGCAGGCAAAGGCCAGGATTCCAGCCATTTCGCGCCGGTTACATTGCACGACCTCGAGGATACCAGAAACGTCACGGCGCCAAGACCCAGTGCCGCCCCACCCACAACATCATGCATGATCCGGGCCGGCCGTTTCGGGCCGTGGAGAAGTGGCCAGGCCGCGCTTGGCCACAATGGTCACCTGCATGTCGTCCGAGAGTTGCGCCACGCGCTGTACCAGGTTGCGCCGGAACAGGCGCAGCCACGGCGCTCTCCGCGAGCGGGTCATGTATATATGCGTTACTTGATTCAACCGCGCGAAATCCACTAGCGCGCGCGCTGTATCTCCTCCCTGAATGAGCCGCACATCGATGTGCAGGCTGCGCGCAAAGTTCAAGTGCTGTTCAATGGCTTCGCGCGTTGCCGCGGGAAGACCGGAATTGCGGCTGTCCTGCTGGACGTAGACGGCCAGGCAGTCCGCTTGCAGATAATCTGCCACGCGCCGCCCGCGGCGGATAACGGCCGCCGTGGTGGGATCTTCCGTGATGCAGATGAGAATCTTGTCCGGCAATGGAGAGGCAATCTCCATCCCGGGTGAGCCCGTAACCGCGCCGCGACGCGCTTCCTGCTCCGTTCGCAGGTCCACTTCGTAAGCTGTCTGGCGCAAGGCCAGTTCGCGGAGCGCTTCCAGTGACGATTCGCGGAAGAAGTTTTGTGCCGCCTGCCGCGCCCGCTCCAGCGGATAAATGGCGCCGCGACGAAGACGGTTCAGCAAAGCGTCCGGAGGAAAGTCGACCATCACCACTTCATCGGCCTTCTGCACCACCCAGTCCGGAATCGTTTCGCGCACGCGCACGCCGGTAAATTGCCACACCTGGTCGTTGAGGCTTTCCAGGTGCTGGACGTTCATCGTTGTGTAGACGTCGATCCCCGCCTCGAGCAGTGTTTCCACGTCCTCCCAGCGCTTCACGCGGTCGGACCCGGGAACGTTGGCGTGCGGAAATTCGTCCACGATGCATACTTCCGGTTTGCGCGCCAGGATCGCCGCGGTATCCATTTCCTCGAAAGCGAGTCCGCGGTATTCGATTTTCGGCGAGGAATTATTTCCAGGCCTTGACGGCGATGGCAATTGTGTCTTTTCGACCGTGTGGCTCGAAATATCCCACGACTACGTCCACGCCTTTGCGGGACAGTTCGTGCGCGTCCTCGAGCATGCGGTATGTCTTGCCCACGCCCGCGGCATAACCCAGATATATTTTCAGCAAGCCGCGAGGAATTGATTCAGGCATGGCGTTCTCAAAGAGGAAAGATCCGGACGTCAATGCCGTCCGATTCGCGGATAATGCGGTCAAGCGGGCCGCCGAATAATTCGTTGCCACACTCTCGCCGCGCGCGCCGTGGCCCACGAAAATCTGCGTGATGCTGTGTTCACGGGCAAACTGCAAGAGTGTGGCAACTTCGTCCGCGCCGTCCAGCGCCGCCACTTTCGCGCCCGCTTTCTCGCGCACTCCAGATTTTTCCGCAGCATGGCCTGCTCGGATGGCGAAAGATCCGGCTCGGCCAGATGCGCCACGCACAATTCGCCGTGAAAACGCTCGGCGTTCCGTTTTCCGCTGGCAATCATGCCGGAAGCATCCGCCCACGGCGTCACCCATACCAGAAATCGTTCTTGCGTTCCCCAGGTCTGGCTGATTCCGTGCCGCTTTAAGTACTCTTCTAGGCGTTGCTCCACCACGTCCGCCGCCAGCAGCAGGGCGATACCGCGCAATTCGGAGAGTTTTTTTTGCTCCGTCGCCTCCGTCAGCCCTCCGGCCACTTCCGGTAATACGCAGCAGGCAAGATTCCGCTGGAGCGTCCACGAGCTCGATTTCATCCGCCATGTGCAGGAAACTTTCCGGGATGGTCTGCGTCGCCAATTTTCCGCGGATTTTCTCCACCTGCTCCCGACGATCCTCGATGTACTGCAGGTTCACGGACGTGACCACGGAAATTCCGTTCTGCAGCAGTTCCTCCACGTCCTGCCAGCGCTTCGCATTCCGGCTGCCCGGCGGATTGTCGTACGCCAGACCGTCCACCAGGCATACTTGCGGGTGGCGGTGGAGAATTGTTTCCACGTCCATCGCGTGCTGTCCGTTCACGAAGCGAAGCGGAATCATTTCCAGCTTTCGCAGCACCTCCAGCGCTTCCGGCGAAGAATACGGCTGGGTGGCCCCGACCATTACGTCTTCGCCCCGCTCAGTGCCGCCGTCGCCCTTCGTTCAACATGCGCAGGGATTTTCCCACCCCGCTGGAATAACCCAGAAAGACTTTCAGCCGCCCGCGGTTGCTGCGTTCTTCTTCGGCCTCGACGTGGCGGAGCAGCTTTCGGGATCGGGCCGTTGTGTTATCGGTGAGAGCATGGAATTCGTTCTGTATCTTACGCCACAATTATATGCATACCGGCGCGCGAACGCCGCCAGAGATTATGCGGAAGTGAAACTTGCCCTCGGCGCTGGTTGAAAGCCCGCGGGGATTCTGATGGTCGCTTCATTTCTGGCTTGCTTCAGCGGCATCGCGCGATCCATGTCCATATTCAGCAGCAAAACGTTCACCCGCGGCTCGCCCAACAGTCCCAACGTTCTGTCTGCCGTATTCGCCTGGATCAGTGACAGTATTTCACGTCGCGAAACCCCGCGGGCAGCGGCTATGCGCGCGCTCTGAGCGTCCGCGGCCGCCGGGCTGATGTCCGGATCCAGGCCGCTGGCGGAAGACGTCACCATGTCCACCGGCACTTCTCCGCGAAAATCGGGATTCCGCCGGCGAAACTTTTCCACCTCGGTCCGTACTTGATCGCGAAGTGTCGGGTTTGTCGGCCCCAGATTCGAAGCGCCCGAGGACGTGGCGTCATAACCGTCGCTACCCGCCGCAGAGGGCCGCGGCCAGAAATAATCGTCACGGGTAAATTTCTGGGCCAGCAATTCGGAGCCGATCACCTCGCCGCGTTCCTGTATTAGGCTGCCTTGCGCCTGGCGGCGGAAGAAAACATGCGCCACGCCGGTCACCGCCGCCGGATATAGTAATCCCGTAACCATGGTCAACACCGCCATCATTCGCAATCCGCGGCTCATTTGACGCCACATTCGCTTTGCTCCCTTAGGCCAGCTTCAACCACACCAGCAGGCGCGCCAGCAGCCAAATCCCCGGAAACGGCGCCATGATTCCTCCCACGCCGTAAATCATCAGATTTCGCCACAGCAGGCCGGCCGCCGCCGACCGGGCGGTATTTCACGCCGCGCAGCGCCAGCGGAACCAGCGCAATGATGATCAGCGCATTGAAAATCACCGCTGCCAGGATCGCGCTCTCCGGCGTCGGCAGGTGCATCATGTTCAGCCTTTCCAGCGCCGGATACGTGCCGACAAACATGGCCGGGAGAATTGCGAAATATTTCGCCACGTCATTGGCGATGGAAAAAGTGGTCAATGCTCCGCGGGTAATCAATAGCTGCTTCCCGATGGCCACCACTTCGATCAGCTTCGTGGGATTGCTGTCCAGATCCACCATGTTGCCGGCTTCTTTGGCCGCCATGGTGCCGCTGTTCATCGCCACGCCCACGTCCGCCTGCGCCAGCGCGGGTGCATCGTTCGTGCCGTCGCCGGTCATGGCCACCAACCGGCCCTCCGACTGTTCCCGGCGAATGTAGTCCAATTTATCCTTCGGCGTGGCCTGCGCCAGAAAATCGTCCACGCCAGCTTCGGCGGCAATCGCGGCAGCGGTCAGCGGATTGTCGCCCGGTGATCATCACCGAGCGAATTCCCATGGCGCGAAGCTGCCCCAGGCGTTCTTTCATGCCGCCCTTAACCACATCTTTCAGATAAATGGTACCCAACAGCCGTCGCGCCGTCGGCGACCGCCAGCGGCGTTCCTCCGCTGCCGCGAAATTTGCTCCGACGCTTCCAGAAAATCCTCCGGCACCTGGCCGCCCTGTTCGCGAACGAACTGCATGACCGCTTCCGACGCGCCTTTCGCGCAATTGCCGCCGTCAATATCCATCCCGCTCATGCGCGTGTAAGCGGAGAAGGGAATGAAATGGCCTTCATGTTCGGATAGCGAGCGGCCCCGCAACGCAAATTTCTCCTTCGCCAGGACAACGATTGAACGGCCCTCGGGAGTTTCATCCGCCAGGCTAGCGAGCTGCGCCACGTCAGCCAGCCCCGCTTCCTCCACGCCTGAAGCAGGAATAAATTCCACCGCCTGGCGATTTCCGAAAGTAATGGTCCCGGTCTTATCCAACAATAATGTATTTACGTCGCCAGAAGCTTCCACGGCGTGCCCGCTCATGGCCAGGACGTTATGCTGCATCACTCTATCCATTCCCGCGATGCCGATGGCGGAGAGCAATCCGCCGATGGTGGTGGGAATCAGGCACACCAGCAGCGAAATCAGGACGGTCACCGTGGGCACTCGCCCTTCGCCGCTGGCGCGCACACTATAGAGAGCGAAAGGGTGCAGCGTAACCACCGCCAGCAGAAAAATCAGAGTCAATCCGGCAATCAGAATATTCAGCGCGATTTCGTTGGGCGTCTTTTGCCGCTGCGCCCCTTCCACCAGTGCGATCATGCGGTCCAAAAATGTTTCGCCGGGGTTGGAAGTGATATGGATTTTGATTTTGTCGGAAAGCACCTTCGTTCCGCCCGTCACGGCGCTGCGATCACCGCCGGATTCTCGAATCACCGGCGCGCTTTCGCCGGTAATGACCGATTCATCCACCGTGGCCACGCCCTCAATCACCTCGCCGTCTCCGGGGATGATGTCTCCTGCGTCGCAGACGACGATGTCTCCCGCGCGCAATTGCGAGGCAGGAACCACTTCCACCTTTCGTCCCGCAGTCGTTTGGCGATCGAATCCGTCCGGGTTTTGCGCAGAGAATCCGCCTGCGCCTGGCCGCGCGCCTCGGCCATGGCCTTCCGCGAAATTCGCGAAAAGCACGGTGAACCAAAGCCACAGCATGATTTGCAGCGTGAACCCGGTGGAGGGCGAATGATGCCAGGCTACGCGCACCAGCGAAATTGTCGTCAGCGCCGCGCCCACCTCCACCACGAACATCACCGGGTTGCGAATCAGCGTCGCGGGATTCATCTTTACGAAGGACGAAGATATCGCTCTGGCCAGAATTTCGCGATCAAACAGCGGCCGTGATTTCGCCAGTCTCCGCGGCAGCAGCGGAGTTCCAGAGTCGCCGGCTGAATCGTTATTGGTAACCATGGGAAGTTCCGTCACAGGCATGGCTCAGGCCCCCAACCCGAACATGGCCATTGAAAAAAGTTTTCCCTGGTGCATCAGCAAGTGCTCCACGAGCGGACCCAGCGAGAGGACCGGCAGAAACGTCAGGGCGCCAACAATCAAAATTGTGGCCACCAACAAAGTTATGAATAGCGGCCCGTGCGTGGGAAATGTCCCGTGGTGGTGGAGATTGTTTTCTTCGCCGCCATGCTCCCAGCAATCGCCAGGACGGGAATAATCATGAAAAATCGTCCCACCAGCGTCGCCAACCCCACTGTCAGGTTGAACCACGGTGTATTGGCGTTCAGCCCCGCGAATGCGCTGCCGTTATTGCCCGTTCCGCTGCTATAGGCATAGAGGATTTCACTTAAGCCGTGCGGTCCGTTGTTGGCAACATTTGCTGTGGCTGCTCCCGAGGGATTCCAGTAGCCGTTTTGTGGAAATTGCGCCAGAACGGATGCGGCGCTGAGGACCAGTATGCTCGCGGCCATGGCCACCAGCGCCAGCATGGCCATCTTCACTTCTTTCTGTTCAATTTTCTTCCCGAGATATTCCGGCGTCCGGCCCACCATCAGCCCGGCAATAAACACCGCCAGGATGGCAAAGAGTATCATTCCATAGAGGCCTGAGCCGGTACCGCCAAAAATAACCTCTCCAGTTTCGATGTTGAACAGCGGAACCAGACCACCCAAGGGAGTAAAACTGTCATGTGCGCTGTTGGTAGCCCCCGTGCTGGTGTCTGTTGTCACCGTGGCCCACAAAGCGGAAGCGCCCGCGCCAAAGCGAACCTCCTTGCCTTCCAAATTTCCGCCTGAATTTTGCGCACTGGACTCTTGGTTCGCGCCCGCCCGCGCCAGGATCGGATTTCCAGATTGCTCCGCGCTAACGCAGACTACTGCTCCGGCTACAAACAGGATTGCCATGGCGGCAAACAGAGCCCATCCTTGACGGTGGTCGCCAACCATGGTGCCAAAAGTCCACGTAAGCCCGGCGGCAATGGCCAGCATGGAAATCAATTCCAGGAAATTTGAGAGGGGTGTGGGATTTTCAAAGGGATGCGAGGAGTTGGCGTTAAAAAAGCCGCCCCCATTGGTCCCGAACATCTTGATGGCTTCCTGCGATGCCACCGGCCCGACAGCAATCGTTTGGGTAGCGCCTTCCACGGTCTTCGCTTGAGGGTAGGCGTCGAAAGTTTGCGGTACGCCCTGCGCGCAAAGGACCAGCGCAAAAATCAGGGAGACCGGCAGCAGCAGGTAAACCGTGCAACGCGTCAAATCCACCCAGAAATTTCCGATGCGATTCGTTTCCGCGCGCGCCAGCCCGCGAATCAATGCAATGGCCACGGAAATTCCCACCGCGGCGGAAGCAAAATTCTGCACCGTCAGGGCGGCCATTTGCACGAAGTAGCTCAGCGTGGATTCACCGCCATACGCCTGCCAATTGGTGTTGGTGACAAAACTTACCGCGGTGTTGAACGCCAGGTCGGGCGTCACCGGCGTAGCACCAGCGGGAGCGTGCGCCGTGCCAAAGTGCATGGGGTTGAACGGCAGCCAGCCCTGCAGCCGCTGGATAACGTACACGAACACGAACGACGCGAAGCTGAAGGCCAGCAACGCCGCGGCATAGCCCGACCAGCGCTGCTCTGCTTGTTCGCGGATGCCACATGCGCGGTAGAAAAGGACTTCCACCGGCCGCAGCACGGGATGCAAGAACGTCCGCTGGCCGCTGAATATGCGCGCCATGTATTCGCCCAGAAGCGGCGTTAGGGTTATCACCGCGAAAAGGCAAAGCGCGATTTGAAGAGATCCATTTGCAGTCATGGCCACATCCTAGAATTTCTCCGGACGGAGCAGAGCGTAAATCAAATAAACGAATAGGAATAGCGCCGTGAGACCTGCCAGCAGGTGCTGCATTTCATTTCTCCTAGAGCTTGTCGCAGGCTTGGGCGAAGGCCCAGCAAACCGCGAAAAAAAGGAAAGCTCCGGCGACGAAAACGACGTCCAGCATGGATTTGCTCCTCTGAACCAACCAGATTGCAGCGGACGATTCCCGAAAGGCGTATTCGCGGGACAAGGCCACGCAGCTTGATTCCTCGCCAGCCTAAAGGAAAATAGCTAAACGAGGCATAAACGATTCCTAAACCCCTGTAGAAAAATTCGAGCGCCCAAACCTATTGCAGCAGGCGGAACCGGTAACCTACCCACGGTTCGGTAAGCAGGTATTTGGGTTTCGACGGGTCCGGCTCGATTTTTCTCCGCAGCCGGTTTACGAACACGCGCAAATACTCCTGTTCATCGCCGTATTCCGGGCCCCACACCGCTTGTAGCAGTTCGCGGTGCGAAAGCGTGCGGTTGGAGTGGCTAGCCAAGTAGGAAAGCAAATCCAGCTCTTTCACCGTGAGCCGGGCGTTGCGGTTGCGCCCGGTCACTTCGCGCGCGGCAAAATCAATCGTTATGCCTTCCAGGATCAGCCGCTCCTGCATCGACGCTGCACCAGTGGGCATCCGCCGAATGGCCGCGCGAATACGCGCCAGCAATTCGGGCGTGCCAAATGGCTTGGTCACGTAATCGTCCGCGCCAGCATCCAGCGCCTGCACTTTGTCGCGCTCCGTGTTTCGCACCGTCAGCATAATGATGGCCGGTTCCAGGTTGGGACGTTCTCGGCGGATGGTGCGGCAAATCTCGATGCCGTCGCTGTCGCCCAGATTTACGTCCAGCAGCATCACGGCGTAACGCCCGGCGTGAATTTTCGACAGGGCTTCCTCGCCGGTGCGTGCGTCGTCGACTTCATAGCCGCTGGCCGCAAGCGTGGCGCGCATCACGCGCCGGATCTGCGGCTCATCATCCACAACCAGGATTTTACCGGCGCTCATGATTCGTCTCCGCTGCCCGGAAAAGCGTTTGGCGGCAGGGACAGAGGAATCGCCAGCGAAAATTCCGCTCCTGCGCCGACACGACTGCGTACAGTCACGTCTCCACCGTGAGAGCGCATGATTTCGCGGGCAATCGCCAAGCCCATGCCTGTGCCAGCCGGCTGGCCGGGCGTGTGATTCAGCCGCACGAATTTATCGAATATTCTCTCCTGATCTTCGTCCGGGATTCCCGGGCCCTGGTCGGACACGGTTACAATCATCATGCTCCCACGGGAGTGCGCGGAAACAGTCACCGGAGTATTGGCCGGCGCATAGCGCATCGCGTTGTCCACCAATTGACGCAAGGCCAGCCGCACCAGCTCGGCATCCGCGAAAACCGCGGGCAATTTCGCCGGCGCGTCCACGCGCAGCGGATGCATTCCTGCAGCCGCTTGAAATTCCCGCAGAACCGGCGTCACCAAGTCCTCCACGGTATGCCGTTGCTGGCTCAGGCGCAGATCGCCGGCCTCCAGCCGCGCCGTTTGGATCGCCTCGCTCACAAGTTGATTCAACCGATCAATTTCCTCGTCCAACACTGTCAATAATTCCTGGCGCGCCTTCTGATCGATCACGCTCTCGCCGCGCAGGGCGCTTGCGGCCGCTTTCATTCCCGTCAGCGGTGTTTTCAATTCGTGTGCGATAGCGTCCAGCAATGTGGACTTCAAATGCTCGCTCAGGCGCGCCGCTTCCGCCGAGCTGGCGGTTTCGCGGTTGCGGGACTGTTCCAATTGGATCGCCACCAGATTTACCAACGCTTGTAAAGCGGAATCCGAAAGCCCCGCGCGCACCAGCGCCAGGCTTCCGATGGGTTTGCCGCCGAGCCGGATGGCCGTTACCACCAGCTCATCGACGCTTTCTGTAAACTGCGTGCCTTGCAGCGCTGCCTGCCGGAGTTTCTCTTCCACGCCTGGCAGGTCCGCTGGACCCGCACGATGGAAGATGCCCGTTGCTGGTTCAAAAAGGATCACTGCAGGCAATTCAAACGTTCGCGCAATTTGACGCGCAATCTCTCGGCCGCCTTCGCAACCCGACACGGAAAGCAGAATCGAGCGGCTCAGGGCATAGAGCCTCTCCATTTCACGTTTCTGCCGCAACGCCTCTTCTGTGCGCCGGCGAGCGAGGGTACTCAGTTGGCTGGCCGTAGCCGCTGTGATCAGAAATGCAAAAAGCGCCATCCAATTTTGCGGGTCGGAGATAGTCAGCGTGCCAATCGGTGGCAGGAAGTAATAATTGAAGAGGAGCATGGCTGCCACCGAAGCGAGAATGGCCTCCCATAAGCCCCATGCCGTGGCAATCAGAAGGACTGCCACCAGGAAGGCAAAGCCCGCCGTAGTGGCGTTTGCTGGAATCCAGCGGTAGCAAATTAGCGTGACACCGGCTACCACTGCCAATGAAAAAACGAATCGAACCAGGAGGAACCCCCTCTTCCGCAACCTCTCGCTGGCAGTCAATGGAAAGCCGTCGCGTCGCGATGCGTCTTTCGCTGTGGCTGAGATGGCACCTTCCATGATGCAGGGAGAATACCCTAGCGCGAAGTCATTTTCATCCTATGGACTCAGGAAGGGAGTGGCTGGGATCGGCGGCGCGACACGTTGCTGCAAGGGCGCGTATTAGAGGGTTCCAAGGGCAGTTTCCCTATCACTCCTGCGAATTCCATTTTGTATGCACAAGAATTGATTTGGACATAATGCCTGAGATGTCGCCAATAAGTTAATGGGCCAGCACGATCCAGGGTTTGGCGCGGCTGCGGCGGAGAGTCTTTACTAAAGCATTTATATTCATTGACATACGAGAGCACCCAGGTTCTCCGCTACGCGCGGGGATGCGTTGGTGCACTCAAAATATGTACTGACTAAATAATAGTCGTACTATTGCCACTTAACTCACTCGTATATAGAGTTCGGGGCCTTGGGGCTGTACTGGGGTAGGTTGATGGGCGAAGAATCTTCACGACTGTCTATACATGTCTTTGTCTGCACCGCAGACCTGGACTTCACGCAAATCGTCGGACGCGCGTTGGGCGCGGAATTCGAGTTGCGCGTGGAGCGCAGGACCAACCCCGCCGGCTTTCGCGAACAAAGGAGTTGGTGGGATGTAATCCTAGTGGATCTCCGCAAGTCGGGTGTTGACGCCGGCAAGGAGCGCATCCATCTCTTGGACGAGATCCGCCGCCTCGATTGCACCACGCCGATTGTCGCGTTGTTGGACGACGATGACCACGGTTCCGTACGGCACGTTTTTGAAAAGGGCGCTTACGACACCGTTGCCTGCCCGCCCAATATCGCCGAATTGCGAATTATCCTTCGACGCGCCAACCGCTTCCAACAGGTAGAAAAAGAACTGCGGCATTTGCGATCCCGGGAGGAGCCCCACGCTCCGGACGGGAACTTCGTGGTTTTCACTGAAGCCATGCAGCAGGTTTTATCCTTCACGCGAAAGATCGCACCCTGTGATGTGAGCGTGTTGGTGACCGGCGAAACGGGCACGGGCAAGGAGTTGCTGGCGCGTGAGATCCATCGCCTCAGCGGGCGCGCCGGCGGCCCATTCGTGGCCTTTTCCTGCGCCAATCTGCCAGAAACGCTGATCGAGGACGAATTGTTCGGCCATGAAAAGGGCGCATTCACCGGAGCCGTCGGCGCGCGCCGCGGTCGCCTGGAACTCTCCGACCAGGGAACTCTGTTCCTGGACGAAATCGGGGATCTGGATTTGGGTTTGCAAGCGAAACTGCTGCGAGTCTTGCAAGAGCGTTGCTTCGAACGCCTGGGCAGCAACAATTTGATCAAGGTGAATTTCCGCCTGGTCTGCGCCACCCACCACAACCTGGAAGAGATGGTGGAGCAGAAAAAGTTTCGCCAGGACCTCTATTATCGCCTCAACGTTGTGCAAATCAAGCTCCCCCCCCTCCGAGAGAGGCGCGAAGGCGTTGCCGTTCTGGGCTATCACTTTCTGCAGAAGTTCTCCAAGCTGTTCAATAAGTCCGCGCGGCGTTTTTCACCGCTCTGCCTGCGCGCCATGGAAGAGCACAAATGGCCGGGCAACATCCGCGAATTGGAAAACGTGGTGCAGCGCGCCGTGGCGCTATCGGAAAGCTCCACGATCGACGTGTGGCACCTGCCGGATGTATTTCATGACGGCTCCGGAGAATCGCAAGCGGAACAGGCGCGCTCCTATGAGGGGGAGATTCGCGAATTCAAGCGCCGACTGATTGTGCGCACCCTGCAGGAGTGCGGCGGCAATAAGGCGGAGAGCGCCAAGGCGCTGGGCATTGCGCGCGGCTATCTTCACCGCTTGATCAATCAGCTCGAGATCGAATATGCCGATAGCGACCCCGGTGTCGATCTGCCGGAGGGTAATGAGATTGTCCAGCGAGTCATGTAGCCGCCCTTTGCGATCCCGGACGCCTCTTGCCACTGCGAGCGTGAGGCAGGTCTGCAATGAGGGGCATGCAGATTATCAGAAGGAGCTTCAAGACCGGGCCGGACATGGAATCAAACTGGATGCGACGGACGAGGGACTCCGAACACATCCGATTCCGACGGTAGCTTTTACCAAGCCGTATGGAATGAAAAATGCAGCATCTGTAACAGGAGATAGCGGTTATGAGGACCAAGTGTAACCATTTAGTGACATCCTCTAAGGGTGTGTGTGACCGTTTGTGCAAATTTGGGCTGAGGGATACGGGGTCCCAGCTGGCCGAGGTGGGCTTGGTCATGGGCTTCGTTGTGCTGCCCTTGATGATGGGTCTCTTTTCACTGGGCCGGGCTCTCAACACCTACGAAACAATGGCGCGCGCAACACGCGAGGGCGCCCGGCTGGCTGTCGTCAAGAGTTGCGCCACCTGCGGCAATGCCGTCCCTGCGGTGGCCAATGTGGAGAATGCAGTTCTTAATACCCTCAAGGCCGCCTCCATCAATACCGCGAACGTCTCGATTCCTACCGGTTGCTCGGGAAATTTGAGCACCAAGATCTGCTATCAAAGGGATATCACACTCAATAGCAGCGACAGCATTCAAGAATTGGGAGTGGTAGTGTCCTTTACATATCCCGTCACTCTCTCCGTTCCATTCACATCTCTACATGGGTTGACGATCAACATTACGCCCCATGTGCAAATGCGGGAGGAGAACTAATGAGACTTCTGTCCGGGATTCAGTCCAGATTAATTGGCAACCGCGGCCGTTTGAGTTCGCTCACTCTTCTCAAGGGCACGCGTGCAGAGCAGTTGTTGGAGGTGGCGCTTTCGTTGCCGGTCCTCCTGGCGCTGGTTGTGGGCGCTACCGATTTTGGCGGAGCCTACAAACTGCAGCATGATTTGAACAACGCCTGCCGCGAAGGTTCGCGGTTTGCCAGCGGCGAGAACACCGCCGACTTGAATTGCGGCACGTGCAGCGCCACGCCCCCCTCGGTGACGGCAGTTCGCGATGTGGTCGCCAACTACATGACCCAGGATGGGCTCACCTCCTGTACCGTCGGGACATCCCCCTCCTTCACGGCCAATACTCTCACGTGGACTTACACTTCCTCGACCAGCGGCTGCACCAATTTCAGCTTGGTTATTGAGCGCGGGTATTCCTATTCCGACACGACGGGAACCAGTGTCATAGCCACTCAGGTTACAGTGAACTATCCCTACACGTGGATGTTTAGCAAAGTTGCGGGCTCCTTGGGCGGGAAAAAGGGCGGAGGGGGCACGTCTCTTCCATCCGCGATAACGGCGAACGCAATTATGGAGAATCTCCCATAGGGGGAAGGCGCCATGAACAAACAGAATATGAACAATCCAAAAGGAACCCGCCGGGAGCGAGGAGTCAGTTTGGTCTTGCTGAGTATGAGCATGCTCGGAGTTCTGGGTATGAGCGCTCTGGCCATCGACATGGTCTCGTTCTATATGGTTCGCAGCGCGGCGCAGCGCGCCGCTGATTCCGCAGCGATGGCTGGAGCTGCTGTCTTCGTCACCTCGGCTTGCACCACCACTTCGTCCACTCCGTGCTCGTCCTCCACGGTCGAGGCCCTGGCCAAGAGTGAGGCGGAGAGCGCCGGCAATCTGAATTTGATCAACGGCGTGTCGCCAAAGATTGTAGGCGGCGATATCAGCTTCACCATGACCAACGCCAGCAACCCGCAGGTTACCGTGAATGTTCAGCTCACCCAGGCCCATGGCAACCCTGTGCCCACATATTTCGCCAAGATTCTCGGATTCAAGACAGTGGACGTCTCCGCTAATGCCACTGCGGAAGTTTACAATCCTTCCGGGGCCGGCAGCGGTATGCCCGGAATCTGCCTTAGTTGCATAAAGCCCGTCGTGTTTCCCAACTGCGATCCCGCTCATACCTCTCCGAAGAACTCTTCTTGCACGGGTAGCACAATGGCTACCTTTGTGAATCCTCCAGGAAGTTCCAATCCCGGCGCTATCAGCAATCCAGGTGTCTATCCAAACGGATCGATTGGCGAATCGTGGCTTCTGGAAACGGGCAGTTCGTCCACCAAGAATTCCTCGTCCAACCAATATTTCTATGAAATCAATTTGTCCGGAGGCGCGTCCGGCTATGGAACGAACGTGACGGCGTGCAACGCGACCAACACCGGATGCGGTGATGTCTGGCCCACGCTGAGTCCTACCAGCGTGGGTGTCACGAATTTTGAGAATGACTGGATGAATCTGATCAATCAGGACACAATTTGCGAAGTCGGCGGCGACAACCAGCACAACTTAATGCGGCAGGAACCAGGTGGCAATCAGAATTTCGGAGGGATTTTGAACCCCAAACTGTTGCCTCCCTGCGGCAACGGCGCCGGTGGCCAGGACACAATCAGTACATCTGGCGGTCCACCATTCACAATGACAGCCGGAAGCAACTACCCACAGCCTGCATTGGCTGGCAATCCGGTTTCTTCCAGCGATTCTGTAGTCACTGTCCCTATCTATAATGGCGCCACGCTGACTCCCGGCAGCGCCAATGTCACGATTGTGGGTTTCATGCAGGTGTTCATTACGGAAGTTTGCGACGAGTCATCGGGCGGCGACCTCACTGCCGTCATACTCAATCTTACCGGATGTAGCTCCAGCGGGAGCAGCGGTTGCACGAGCTTGGGCGATGGTGGCGGAGGGTCGGGTGGCTCAAGCACAGCATTGGTGTCCGGAGGAGGCGCTTCCCCTCTTCCCGTCCGGCTTGTCAGAGGTGCTTCAGGTGAGTAGCAGATTTGGGAGCATCGTCGAGGGGTAGAGCCTGCCGTCGGCGGCCCCCCCATTCCTCCTCAATGAACGTACTGATTGATCCGGCTGGCGCCGTCCCGGCTGAACCTGCCTCACGCGCGTCTGCCGGGAACGTCAGCCGGTTGCGCGCGGGCCTTCGGCGCTGTTTCTCATTCCCGATATTTCTTGGGGGGCTGTTAGTCTCCGGAGTGTTTTGCTCCGCGCGTCTGGGGATTCAGGACCCGGACACCTGGTGGCATATGGAAACGGGCCGCCGGATTCTGACCACGCACGTCTGGCCGGTGGCCGACCCATACTCTTATACCATTGCCGGAAAGCCTTGGCTGCCCTACGAATGGCTGGGCGACGTGATGATGGCGCTTTTCTATCGCGCCGGTGGACTGCAGGGAATGACCGCGGGCGTGATTTTCCTGGGCAGCCTGCTTTTTGTTCTGCTTTATTATTACGCCTTTCTACGCTGCGGAAATAGCAAGGCCGCATTCCTGGCCTGCGCGGCGATGCTTCCACTCACCGTGGTATTTTTCACTCTTCGTCCCCAGTTGTTCGGCTACTTATTTTTCGGCGTCACGCTCATCATTCTGGAGCTCTTCCGCCAGGGGCGCCAAAAATTAATCTGGGCGCTGCCCCTCGTATTCTTGCTCTGGGTGAATACGCATGGCTCATTTACTTTTGGAATATTGGCCGTGGGATTGTATTTGGTGTGCGGGCTGATGAGTTTTCGCGTGGGCGATCTCGAATCGCAGCGCTGGAGTCCGGCAGAACGCCTGAAGCTGGCAAGTGTTCTGGCGTTTTCGATCCTCGCTCTGGCCATTACCCCATACGGAATTCGCGTGGCCATCAACCCCATCCAGATGGCGCTAGCCCAGCCGGTGAACATTGCCAACATCAAGGAATGGCAGAGCATGCCATTTGGCATGTGGCGCGGAAAGCTTTTCCTTTCGTTCGTATTGCTGTTTGTCCTGGCGCAAGTGGGGTTGCGCCTACGCAGTCGCCTGCCGGAGCTCTCGCTGTTCCTTTTCGGCGTGTATGCCGCGTGCGTGCATGTGCGCTTTTTGGTGGTTTTCGTAATTATTTTCGTTCCGCTCCTCGCCGCTCTGCTGGCGCGTTGGGTGCCGCAATATGAGCCATCTCAAGACCACCCCATCCTGAATGCCGCTCTGCTGATCATCATCACAGCCGGGCTGGTCGCTTTTTTCCCTACCAGTCAGGAATTGGACCTGGCCCGCTCAGAGTTTTATCCAGTCAGCGCTGTGCAGTACCTGCGCGAATATCCTGTCGCCCAGCCAATGCTCAACGAATATGGATGGGGCGGCTATCTCATCTGGAGTTCCGGTGGCCAGCGCAAAGTTTTCATCGATGGGCGCGCGGACATATACGAATCAGCGGGCATTCTAACCGATTACCTGAAAATCATGCGTTTGGATCCCAATGCAATGGCGTTGTTGGGTAAATACAACATCCAGTCTTGCATGATCCAGCCGGATTCTCCCTTGGCTACACTTCTCTCCGTCCTTCCGGGCTGGAGGCGGGTCTATGTGGATAGGATGAGTGCGATTTATGTGCATACTCCGCCGAAAACGTAAACCTTTACCTGCCTGGCAGGATCGGCATTGAGAACAGTTCATCGCTCATTGGCCTGGCCACGTATCCGATTTTTCCCATTTTCCACAAACCATTAGAGTCACCGCTAGGTGACACTCTCCCATGCTACACAGATACGGATAAGGGCGGCTTTACCTCTACGGTCGCTATATATCTGAAAATATTAACTTTATATAGCACAGAAGGCTTATGCCCTTTGGCAGGCGTCGTGCCTTTGTAGTTCTCTCGTTCCAGAAGGCGGAGCATGAGCAGCCGTTTTTTCGAACACCACGATATCTCCCGAATAGGCACGCTTCGCGCGGGTAAGCGATGGCTTCGCCTTTCGGTGGTGGTCCCTTGCAGCAACGAGGAGAGAATCCTGCAGGAATCAAATCGTCGTCTGCACGAGGCGCTTGGACCTCTTCACCTGGAGTTCGAAATAATCTACGTGGATGACGGGAGCACGGATGCCACGCCTTATCTCCTTCGCGAATTCCAGGCTTACGATGGCCGCGTTCGCGTGGTACGCCTTTCGCGCAGTTTCGGCCGTGAGATCGCCATCACTGCCGGCCTGGAACACGCCTCCGGCGACGTTTCCGCGGTCATCATGCCGGATTTGCAGGACCCGCCGGAGCTGATCCGCAAACTCGTGGAAATGTGGCGCGAAGGTTATGACGTGGTGGAAGCCGTTCCCTCCGAAATGGAAGGCCGCGCCAGACTCAGATCCTCGCTGATGAAATCCGTTTGCGGAATTCTTAGCCGCGTTTCGGACATTCCCATCTCCGTCGACGGCGGCGATTTTCGTCTGATGGGTCGTAATGTGGTGGATGCACTGCTAGCCATGCCGGAGCGCGACCGCTTCGTGCGCGGCATGGTGAAATGGCTGGGCTTCTCGCAAACCGAAGTTCCATACCGCCGCGAGTCACGGTCTCCCGGGCAGCCCGGTCTTTCGCCATGGAAGATGCTTCGCCTGGCCGTGGAAGGAATGGTTTCCTTCTCCGTAGTCCCTCTGCGGATTGCCACCTGGACGGGGTTCACCTCCTCCGCACTGGCCATCATTGGCATGATTTGGATCATCCTGGAAAAGCTTTTCGCCACCGGGGTGGCCACGCTCTGGCCATCGGGGCTGATTGCCGTTCTGTTCATCGGTGGCATTCAACTCACTTGCCTGGGAATCATTGGCGAGTATGTGGGCCGTGTCTACGGGGAAGCAAAGCGGCGCCCTCTCTACTTTGTTGAGGAAAAACTCGGCTTTGAATCTGGCGCGCGAGCCACCGCTTTCGACGTTTATGCGGGAATCGCCGGCAGCAGGAGCTGAGAGCCGTTTCGTCCCGAACATGTCGAATTCGGAAACGACCGCCGCTTCGCGTGAGTCCGCCAGTTCAGCGGTACTGGCCCGTCTACGCAAATGTTTTTCATTTCCGGTTTTTCTCGGCGTGCTCTTGCTGGCGGGCATTTTTGTAATCGGCCGTCCGCTGCGTCTCGATCCGGACACGTGGTGGCACATCAAGCTCGGGCAGGACATTCTCACCACGGGCCACGTTCCCCGCGCGGATGATTATTCCTTTACCGCTCATGCCGCACCATGGAGTGAATACGAATGGCTGGGAGATGTCGTCCTGGCGCTAGCCGGCCGTGCTGGCGGCCTCCGCGGCCTGGACATCCTCCTCATCGTGATGGGCGGAGCCATCATTCTACTCTTGTATGTGTATGCCACGCTGCGTAGCAAGGATTGCAAAGCCGCCGCGGTCGCATGCGTTTTTGTTCTGCCGCTGATCACCGTTTGTTTCACACTGCGGCCTCAGCTCATCGGTTATATTTTCTTGCTCATCACTCTGCTGTGTCTAGAGAGGTTTCGACAGGGGCATCCCGCGGCGTTATGGGTACTTCCTGTTGTATTTCTTGCCTGGGTGAATACGCATGGCTCATTCGTGCTGGGTTTCATCGCCATTAGCGCATACTGGGCCGGCGGCCTGTTGGATTTTTCCTGGGGCGGTATCCATGGCGAGCGCTGGAACCGCGCCCAGCATTTGCGCCTCGGTATCTCCACTGCCCTCTGCTTGCTGGTTCTCCCGCTCACTCCCTACGGCGCGCGACTGGCCATCATTCCCGTGGAATATGCGTTCCGCCTGCCGCTAAACGTAGCCGCCATCCAGGAATGGCAGCCGGCCAATTTCAACGACCTCTGGGGCGCGAAACTGGTCCTATTTATGATCTTTGCCTTCCTGATTGCACAGATTTGTCTGCGGTTGAAGTACCGCCTGGAGGAGATGGCGCTGTTTTTCTTCGCTGCCTATTCCACCTTTGTCCACTTTCGATTCGTGATTCTTTTCGCTCTGATTTTTGCGCCTATCCTGGCCGTCATTTTGTCTCGCTGGACCCCGCGCTACGAGCCCGCCAAGGACCATTACGTTTTAAATTTTGTTCTCATTACCGTCGCGTGCGTGGGCATGGTGATGGGCATTCCGCAGGAACGAACCCTGGCCGAAAAGGTAGCCGAGGATTCGCCGGTGGGAGCAGTTGACCACCTGCGTGTTCATCCCGTTGCCACGCCCATGTTCAATTATTATGGCTATGGTGGTTATCTGGTCTGGTCTCGCGGTCCCGCGCACCAGGTTTTCATTGATGGCCGGGGTGACCTTTATGAAAACGCTGGCGTTCTGTCAGACTATCTGCAGATCATGGCCGTTGAGCCCCCCGCGCTTCACCTCCTCGACAAATACAAGATCCAGTCCTGCCTGATTCCCCGGGACGCGCCTTTGGCCGCCGTCCTTTCCGCATTGTCCGAATGGAAGCAGGTCTACGCGGACAAGAATACCGTCCTCTTTACGCGCGGACCCTTAAACCCCAGCGAGCCATCTGCGCTGAATGCTCCCGTCCAGGCAATGCCCTGGCGGGAGACATGGCTCGGGCTCTAGCGCAATCCACGCAATAGCATGATTCTCCTCCCACATGATTTCTGCCCGCGAGAGCCTGGGGCTGAATTTTCCCCGGAATCTGTTTCGCCTGTTCCTACCCGTAACCAAAAAGTGACCCGCTCCGCGCGCCTTTGTCCACAATCCATTACGTGCGGCCAGAGGCGTATTGCGTGGAATTATTTGCCGATATTCAATTCATGCAAGTCGCACATTCTAAAGACCCGGTACATTTTCACCGCAGGCGCGTTTGGCAGACCAGGTGCATATATGGCGGCGTGTGTTGAGGGCTTGTAGCCGCGCCGCAACTTTTGACTCCTAAGGAGACGTCGCATGAAATCACTTTTGAATCGTTTGTGGCGGGAAGAGGAAGGCCAGGACTTGACGGAATACGCTCTCTTGCTTGTGCTCATCGCACTCGCGGCGATCACCGCCATGAAGGGCCTGGCGGCTGCCATCAGCAACGTTTTCTCGAATGCTGCCGCCAGCTTGACCGCGTCCTAAGCCATCGGGAAAGCGCCACGAAATATCCATCATATGCCCGGTCCTATCTGGCTGCGGCTCTGGGGGGCCAGCCGGCAGCCAGAGGACTGACTAGCAAAAAGAAATCCTGGAATGCGATTAGGGGGACGAAATGAAAACACTGTGCATGAGGTTATGGAAAGAAGACGAAGGCCAGGATCTGACGGAGTACGCCCTGCTCCTTGTATTGATTGCCCTTTCGGCGATCACCGCGATGAACAGCCTGGCCACGCAGATCAGCAACGTCTTCTCCAACGCCGCAAGCAGTTTGACCGTATCGTCATAGGCGCGGGTTGAAATTAGGGAGTTTTCATTCAGGAATACCCGTCATTGTTCTGGCTGCTGGCCTTCGTCCACACACGTCAGCAGCCGGAGAATCTCACGCCTTACTGGATCCGAGCAGAAGGGCAGGCGTTGATGGGCTTGATGAGAAAGTTATCGAAGATCCTTTGGGATGGCCAAGAAGGTCAGGACTTAACGGAATATGCGCTGCTCCTGATTCTGATTGCATTGTCGGCTGTTGCGGCCATGAATAACCTGGCCACGCAAATTAGCGGGGTATTCTCGGACGCGGCAGCCAGCCTGCAAAATGCCGGTTCGTCGTCATAGATAGATTTTGTTTTGGCGGATTCAAAGATATAGAAGGTCGCAGGTCCTAATCCCGGCGAGGATTTTGCCGTGGTTGAGCCGGGGAATAACGGAACGTGCCCGACATGTTGAGGGGGCACCGTGAGGCACAAGACACGCAATGCAAATATTCATTTGGTTTGGCTCTCTCGTTCTAGTCATTTGGGCCGGCGTCACGGATTGGCAGTCGCGCCGCATCCCCAACTGGATGACCGTACCTGGATTCTTCCTTGGGCTGGTTTTCAACGCCGCGTTCTGGAATTGGCCGGGCGTGAAAGCCTCCCTGCAGGGCGCCGGGTTGGGGCTGGGTTTGCTGCTTCCTTTCGTCCTGATGCGCGGCCTTGGCGCTGGAGACTGGAAATTGATGGGCGCTCTTGGCGCCTGGCTGGGTCCCAGCAATGTGATCCTCGCTCTTTTGGGCACCGTTTTCGTCACTGGGTTGATGGCCATCGTCCAGGTACTTCGTCATGGCCGCCTAAAGGAAACCCTCGTGAACATGGGATCCCTGATTCTAACTTTCGCCACGTTTGGCATTCGTTCCACGCGAGTCACTCTGGACAACCCCGGCCTTCTTAAGTTGCCTTTCGGTGTTGCCGCGGCGGTCGCCACCACTCTGCTTTTTATCGCTGAATGGTCGCACAGATTTTTTTAGGCATCGGGAGATGTTATGAATCGTAACCGTATCTTCGTGGGAATCGCAGTGGCGGTCCTCGCGGGCCTGTTCGCCAGCCATTATGTTTACAAACAGCTTCAGAAAGCCTCGTCCGTGAAGCCCATCCCCACGGACCAGCTGGTGGTTGCCGCCGTGCGTCTTCCCCTTGGCGCTCGTCTGCAGGCGGAGCAACTCCGCACTGTTTCCTGGCCTGTGGGTAGCCGTCCCGCGGGATCCTTTGGGCGCATTCAGGACGTAGTGGGTCGCGCGCTCATTACTCCGCTGGTGGAGAATGAGCCGGTCCTGGATGAAAAACTTGCGCCGCGCGAGGCCGGCGCGGGCCTTCCCGCTGCCATACCCGAAGGTCTGCGCGCAGTTTCCGTCCGCGTGGACGACGTGGTGGCCGTCGCAGGATTCGCCATGCCCGGTACCATGGTGGATGTACTGGTCACCGGCAATTTGGAAAACACCGCGAATTCCAACAGCGTGACGCGCACGATTCTGGAAGATGTCCGCGTGCTGGCCGCCGGGCAGCAGGTTCAGCAGGATAAAGACGGCAAGCCGCAAACTGTCAACGTGGTCACCCTTCTCGTGGATCCCGAGCAGGCCAATAAACTCACCATGGCCAGCACGGAGGGGAAAATTCATCTCTCCTTGCGTAACACCATTGACGCCAAACAGGTGGATCCTCCTCCCGTTTTCAAATCCACCCTCTTTGGAGGCGAGGAGCCCGTGGTGCATAGTGCCGGCGCCCGAATCAAGGCGCCGCAAAAGCCTTCGAACTACGTGGTGGAAGTGATTCGTGGGGACAAACGCGAAAATCAATCGTTCCCCGTTCAACCATAGGTGGCCAACGATGAATGACATGAAATCCGCAATCAACAATGCCGCCCGCGGGCGCTTTTTCCCTGTGGCCTGCCCATTTTCCCTGGTGCTGCTCTTTGCGCTCATCGCTTCGGGACAGCAGCCGCAAGCCCTGACCATGGCGGCCGCGCACGCTGTCACCGACCCCGTCCCCGCCTCTGCCCGGCCCTCAGCGCTGGCGCAGCCCATGCCAGATCCATCCGAGCCACTCCATTTGCTGGTGGGCCGTTCACTGGTGATCACCGCCGCATCGCGCGTTACGCGCGTATCGATCGCCGACCCCACCGTCATTGACGCCATGGTCGTCAATCCCACGCAGGTACTTATCAATGGCAAAGCTCCTGGTGCGGTCTCCCTGGTCTTGTGGGATGAATCTGGCCAGAGCCAATCCTTTGATGTATTCGTTGACATGGACGTTCAAGGCCTAAGCGCGGAGTTGAAGGCGATTTTTCCCAACCAATCCGTTCGTGTGGAGACGCAGAAGGACGCCATCATTCTCTCTGGAATGGCGGACTCACAGGCCATTGCCGACAAAATGCTGGACATGGCCAAGGCTGCTTCGCCTAAGGCGGTCAGCTTGATTCAAGTCCCCGCGCCCACGAGCGCGGAGATTCTGCTACAAGTGAGGTTCGCCGAGGTTGATCGCGGAGCGATCACCCAGCTCGGCGCGAACATTCTCAGCCTGCCGGGCGCTAATAACATCGGCAGCATCAGCACCCAGCAGTATGGCGGCGCCGCAGCTCCCCTCTGGACAACCCCTGGCTCCCGGCACGGGAGGCTTTAGCCTCAGTGACCTGCTTAACATCTTCATTTACAATCCGGATATCAACTTCGCCATGACCATCAAGGCGCTGCAGCAGCAGAACCTGCTGCAGATTCTGGCGGAGCCCAACGTCCTCACACAGAGCGGCAAGGAAGCCAGCTTTCTCTCCGGTGGACAATTTCCATATCCCGTCGTCCAGGGCACTGGCGGCAGCCTTCCCACCGTGACCATTCAGTTCAAGGAATTCGGCGTGCGCCTGGATTTCACCCCTACGGTCATGCCTGATGGCCTTATTCATCTGAAGGTTCAGCCAGAAGTCAGTTCGCTCGACTATACCAACGCCATCACTCTGCAGGGCTTTACTGTTCCGGCGCTGTCCACCCGTCGCGTTTCGGCGGAAATGGAACTGCGTGATGGCCAGAGCTTCGCCATTGCTGGCCTAGTGAACGATCAAGTCACCGACCAGCTTTCGAAAATCCCGGGCTTGGGAGACATTCCCCTGCTTGGCAAACTTTTCCAGAGCCGGGATCTCAACAAGAGCAAGAGCGAACTGCTGGTGTTGGTCACCCCGCACATCGTTCAGCCCATCCCCTCCGGATCGCCACTTCCGGCAGGGCCACAAACCGTTCAGCCTTATCTTCCCGCCCTGCCGCCCCGCAAGGGTGCCGCGCCGGGGACGAAATAGCGTGATCACTGGACTTGTTACGACGGATAGCAAATCTGGAAGAAGGATATAGACAAGGGAAATGTTAACTGCGGGCATCGCCAGCACGGACGTAAAGAGCAGCGGCGCTCTGCACGCCTCGCTGGAACAAACGGCGTGGTGAAGTCCGTGGTGGAGTGGATCGCCCCCAACCGCGGCGGCCTGGCAATTGGGCTCGGAGGAATCGGTGCCGGATGTGGTGGTGTTCGATCTTTCCGTCGAGCCGGAGCCTTATTTTGCGTTTGCGGCGCAACTGCGCAGGCAGCGTGCCGACGGTGCGTATCATCGCCTGTTCTTCGCTGGAGGCACTGGACTCCGAATTGCTGCTGCAGGCTATGCGGATGGGCGTGCAGGATTTCCTCCCGCGCCCCCTTGATCTGGCCAAACTGCGGGAGACGCTGGATCGTTTCCTCCGGGAATTTGGCGACGCGCAACTCCGCCGCGCGGGAAAGGCCTGATCGTGGTCATGGGGGCAAAAGGCGGAGCAGGCGACGAGCACCGTTGTCGGTGAATCTGGCCGCGCAACTTGCCTACATGCACCAAGAAGCAAGTAGGCTCCTCGACTTCGGGTTTCCGCTGGGGCACGTGAGTCTCCTGCTGGATTTGCGCCCGCAATTCACCATTCGCGACGCCATTGAAAATCTCGAGCGGCTGGATAGTCATCTTCTTAGCGGCCTCCTCTCACGCGGCACAAAAGCGGATCGATGTCCTTGCTGGAACTTACCCACGCCGAGGAATGGCAGAACCTTTCGCCCACTTCCATTGGGCGGTTGGTGAACGTGGCGCAAAGCCTATTCGATTATGTGGTGATGGATTTTGGAGCGGTCGTATTCGGCGGATTGGAAGCCCGTGCTGGAAACAGCGCGCGCGGTGCTGATCGTTTCCCAGTCGGACATTCCGTCCCTTTACTCATTGGAACGGCATGTCACCGATTTGATCGCCTTGGGCCTGGATCGCCGAACGCGTCCGCGCGGTCATTAATCGCTGGCAGCGAAAGCGACGATGAAGCTCTGGAGAAATTCAGAAAAGATCGCCAAGCCGGCCATTTTCGCGAAACTGCCCAATGATTTTGAACAGGTAAACCAGGCCACCAACATGGGCGTGCCGATTTACGCAATCATAACGACCCTCTCACAACCAAATACCGCAAGCTGGCCACGGAACTGGCCGGGGTGCAGGCGGAAAGTGGCGGAAACAAAGCGCGGCGGCATGCTGAGAGTCTGTTTGCGAAAAGGTAAAGCGAATCCATGGGGACAATGACGCCGCAACGGCTGGATTTCGGAACGCTGAAGGCCACCATTCACCGCAAGCTGATTCAGACGCTGAATCTGGACCGGCTGACCACCATGGACCGGGAGTCCGTGCGGCGGGAAGTGGGCCAGATCATCGAAAGCCTGGTCGTGGCTGAATCCACCCCCATGACGTTCGCCGAGCGGGAACGCCTGGCGCAGGAAGTGCTCGATGAGGTATTTGGCCTTGGGCCGCTTGAGCCGTTGCTAAAGGATCCTACGGTCTCCGACATTCTGGTGAACACCTATAAGAGTGTTTACGTGGAGCGGAACGGATTTCTGGAGCACACGCCGATACAATTCCGCGACGACACGCATTTGATGTCCATTATTGACCGCATCGTTTCCGCCGTCGGCCGCCGCGTGGATGAATCCTCGCCCGATGGTGGACGCGCGCCTGCCGGATGGCTCGCGCGTGAACGCCATTATTCCTCCGCTCGCCGTGGACGGGCCGTGCATTTCCATTCGCCGATTTGGGCGCGATCCGCTGACCGCCGACGACCTGATCCGCAACAACAGCATCACGCCGCAGATTGTGGAGATGTTGCGCGCCTGCGTGAAAGCGCGGCTAAATATGCTGGTCTCCGGCGGCACCGGCTCCGGCAAGACCACGCTGCTCAATGTTCTTTCGTCGTTCATCTCCAACCGCGAACGCATCGTTACCGTGGAAGACGCGGCGGAATTGCAGCTTCACCAGGAACACGTGGTCCGTCTGGAAACGCGGCCGCCCAATATCGAAGGCAAGGCGCGGTGCGCCAGCGCCAGTTGGTCATCAACTGCCTGCGCATGCGCCCGACCGCATCGTCGTTGGCGAGGTCCGCGGCGAAGAAGCGCTGGACATGCTGCAGGCCATGAACACCGGCCACGACGGCTCGCTGACCACCGTCCACGCCAACTACACCGCGTGATGCGCTGGGCCGCCTCGAAACCATGGTGGCGATGGCCAACCTGAATATTCCCGAAGCCGCCACTCGCCGGCAGATTGCCTCGGCGATCCAGTTGGTGGTGCAGCAGAGCCGCCATGAGCGATGGCACTCGCAAATTGATGAACGTTACGGAAATCACTGGCATGGAAGGCGACACCATCACCATGCAGGATATTTTTACTTTTCAGAAAAAAGGATTGGGGCCCAACGGCGAAGTCCTGGGCGATTTTGTCGCCCAGCGGAATTCGCCCCAGGTTTTCAGAGCGGCTGTTGGCGGCGGGAATTCGCCTACCCATGGACATGTTTAATAAGGCAAGGCCGAAAGGGAAACGGAACATGGCAATTTTATCGCCATCGTCGTTTTTCTGGCTATCGTATTTGTCCTGATCGCCCTTATATCGCTGCGGACGGCCAGAAGCAGCAGGCGGCTATCAAACGTCTGGATTCCATCGTCAAGGCGGAAAAGCGTGGTTCCGCTTCGTTGGACCTGCGCTGATTCGCGACGAACTTCTCAGTGACGTTCCTGCCCTTAACCGTCTCTTGCTTCGCTGGGATTGGGCCACGCGTCTGCGGCAGTATGTTGCCCAGGCCGGCATCGGCATCAAAGCGGGCAAATTGCTGCTGCTCAGCGGTGTTCTGGCTCTTTGCGCGGACTTGGCGGCCCAGCAACTATTTGGCAATCCGTTCTCATCGCTATCGCGGTCACGGCGATCGCCGGCTTCCTTTCGCTTTCGGGGTGGGTTTCATTCGTACCCGGCGTTTGCGGGCCTTTGAAAAGTCCTTTCCCGAAGCCATTGATTTGCTCGGCCGCGCCGTTCGCGCCGGCCATGCGTTCACCACTGGCCTGGAGATGATTGCCACGGAAATGTCCGAGCCACTGGCTGGCGAATTTCGCAATGCGTTCGAAGAACAAAATTTCGGCCTTCCGCTGCGCGACGCGCTGCTGAACCTCTGCGAGCGCATCCCGTTGATTGACGTTCGCTTTTTCGTGACCGCGCTGCTGGTCCAGAAGGAAACCGGCGGCAACCTGGCGGAGATTCTGGACAATCTTTCGCACGTCATTCGCGAGCGCTTCAAAATTATGGGCGAAGTTCGCACGCAGCACCGCGCAGGGACGGCTGACGGCGGCCATCCTGATGGCTTTGCCTCCGGCCATGTATCCTTCTGCACAGTTCGTCAATCCAGAATATATTCGCCCGCTGTTCACGATCCCCTCGGTCCCTATCTCATTGGTGCCGCGGCGATCCTGCAGGTGATTGGCTCGTGCTGATCTGGAAAATTGTCCGGATCGAAGTCTGAAAGGTGGAGGGATAAGGAGCCATGAATTTCGCAGTCGTCGGCGTCGCCTTCATGGCAGTCCGGGACCATTATTGTGCTGGCGGTTGTCTACGCTTTTTCGCCCACCATATGCCGGTCGCCGACCGCTTGGCGCGCTCTGGCAGCCTTCCGCGAACGAACAGAAGTGCCTTCGGGAAAAGCAGAAATTACAGGCGGAGCCTTGCTGCTCGGACATCGGCAAGCTCTTCCCCAGCCCGGTCCAAGAACGGTTCCAATCGCCTCCAGCGCCTCGATGATGCGCGCCGGCTATTCGGCGTCCGGGAGCGGCGAGGATGCTGCAGGGCGCTAAGCTTTTCTGATGCCGGCGACTGGTGGCCTGGTCTATTTCACGGGCCTTTACCAGATACAACCCCTTCACCATTCCGTCTTCGCGGCGCTGGCGGGGTTCTTTTTGCCGGATTTCTGGATGACGCTGGCGGATCAGAAAGCGCAAAAGCATATCCATCGGGGCCTGCCGACGCACTGGATCTGCTGGTGATTTGCGTGGAGGCGGGCTTGGCTCTGGATCAGGCGCTGCATTCGCGTGGCCACGAGTTGCGGATTGCCCACCCGGCCTTAGCGAGGAACTGGACATGGTCACCGCCGAAATGCGCCTGGGAAAGTCACGCATCGAGGCTCTCCGCGCTTGGCTACCCGCACGGGAGTGGAAGACATTAAGGCTTTGGTGGCCATGCTGATTCAGACCGACCGGTTTGGAACCAGTATTGCTCAGTCCTTACGGGTTCATTCGGACGACTTGCGGAGCAAAGCCGCCAGCGCGCCGAAGAGGCAGCCGCGAAAACCACTGTAAAGATGGTTCCACCGCTGGTTTTTTCATTTTTCCGGCTTTGTTTGTAGTGATTTTGGGGCCGGCGGTTATCGCTATCATGAGACGTTCGCCGGAAAATGTGAGCCACATAGAGGCTCTGTATAAATCAGTAATCCGCATCGGAAGGTCGGACGGCCAATTTCAAAAAGGAGACAAAAATCATGGACGCAACAAGCATTCGTGTTACTCGCGGGAATTGGAGCAGCCCTGGTGCTGTTCGTTATCATTTGGCGTCGTAACAAAAGAGGCCGCGGAGTAAGGCTCGGAAGAATACCGGATGGACCGGGGCGAAACTCCCAGCAGTTACCGCCTGTCCGCGGGTGGGGATGGTGAATAAAATTAACGGATCAGGTGTATGTGTACAACAAGACCCGCGAGAGCGTTTCTGGCCACGGAGGCCAGAGTGGCTGACGGATACTTCAGCCGGCTGATTGGCCTCCTGGGCAAGACGCGGCGCTGGGCGCGGGCGGGGCGAGGATTGTGGATTGTGCCATCGCACGGAGTCCATACCATCGGCATGCTGTTTGCGATTGACGTTATCTTTCTTGATCGCGACAAAAGGTGGTCCATGTGGAGGAGTACGTGCGCCCGTTTCGCATCTCGCAGGTGAGTCTGAAGACCAGCACGGTGCTGGAACTGCCTCCCCACACAGTTTTTCGTACCGGGACGCAGACGGGGGATGAGTTGGAAATTGAACGCCTGGGGAGTGCATCTCACGGCTCCATTGAGCGTTCGCCTGTATCGCAGGGTGAGCGCTGATGGCCCGGCGGGATCGGAGTACGGATTCAAAATCCGATCCGGACGCCGACCGGGATGAAACGGGGAACGCATAGCCAGCGCGGCGTTGTCCTCGCTCGGTTGCAACCCCTGCCTGGGAGAAGCGGGCCACTGCCTTGCGGCTGACGCTCGCGAAGTAAATACAGATGTCCGCCAGGCCACCAAACATGAGCGGAGCCAGGGGGCGACTACCCTCTCCACGGACGCGGCCCTCAACCCACATCCAGGAGGGTTGCCGCTCCCTGGCCCCGCTCAATGATCACTCGGCGAAGGACAGAACCTGAATACTCGGACGCAGAAGAGGGTCAGGAGATGTTTTCCGGCTCTGGTGTGTTAGATCGCCATCGCGTATTGAGCCACTGGCCTGCGTTTCCGGGGCCGTGCCGTTCGATTGGGGGGAACGCTGGGCGCCTGCCGCTTCCAAGTCGGCGGGCGCCCACCAGCCGGGTATGAATGCCACTATTAATCCGCGCCGCTGGGACTTCACTCTTCGCCTGGAAGACGCCATTGCGCTGCTGTTTTTCTTTGTCTTCCTGGCGATTCGGTCGCTCTCTCGCGGCAGCGGTCCGCACCACGTCGGAGCCGCCACGGACATGGCGCTGGTTGGAGTGATTGCGCTTTCCTGAAGGAAATTTTCCATCAGGGCTTTCCGGCAAAAGTTATCGCGCAACTTCCGTCGAAAGACGACTGAAAAAATTCGCGCATCCCTTCTGGGAAATTGCGCGGGATTGGTTTCCGTTCCTTGTCATTCTGGCGATGTACTATTCGCTCTACGGCGACGCCACGCATCTGCTGGTGAACGATGACCGGACGCAGCTCTGATCGCGCTGGACCAGAGGTTTTTTGCCCTACAGCCAGCGTGGCGTTGCAGCGTTTCATTACTCCGCCGCTTACCGCGTGGATGAGCTTCAACTATTCAATGCACCTGCTTTATATCCCGCTGGTGGCCGGATTTCTATATGTTTTTGGCGTCCGCTCGCGCATGTTTCGTAACATGATGTGCGGCCTGGTGACGATCTGTTTCTTTGGATTTCTGGGTTATCTCCTGGTTCCCGCCGTCGGGCCGATGTTTACTCTGAAATCCCATATACACCATACCCTTGTTCCAAGCCAGCGCGTATCATCAATGGACCCGCCGGTTCATGGACATGCCGCCCGCGTCCAGCGCGATTCCTTCCCGAGCATGCATGTGGCGATTTCTTTCCTCGTCTGGATTTATGCCGGGGTGAACTCGCGGCGGCTTTTCTGGGCGCTGTCACCTTTCATTCTCAGTTTGTGGGTGTCCACCGTCTATTTGCGATATCACTACCTGGTGGATTGCGTGGCGGGTCTGCTTCTGGCTCCAGCCTGTTTCTTCCTGGCCAACGGGCTTTTCAAGCGCTTTGGGACATGCGCGTGTCCGTCGCGCTGCCTGCGAAGCTGGCGGGCTGGTTCGGACTCTGTGCGCCGCCATATCTACATCCGCCGATTTGGGTGAGGAGTACCGCCAGACCATTATGAACGCGCAACGGGTATTCCGCGCCGGAAATCACCGCCCGCGGGCCACTGTTTGCAGAACTCGTGCATGGCCGGCTGATCGCCCTTTTGCAGTGCGTCGGCCTGCTTTCATCTGCGTCCCGGGCTGGATTCTTGCGTATTCGCCCGATCCCTTGGCAATAGAAGAGACCGGATCGTGTGTCCACCCATACCTTCGCGGGCGGGAAGCGCTCGATCCTTGTGCCTCCCGGCCAGCAAATCAGCGACAGGCTGCCATTTGGCTATTAGGGGGAAAAAGACCACCAGCGCCAGACCCAGCAGGATGTAGAGCCCAGTCGATTGGAACGCGAGCGCGAGGCAAAGGGAACCTCCGGCTGCGGCTTCTTTGGCGCGAAGGAAGCCGCGCAATTCTTTGTGGACGGCATAATTCGCACTTCCATTCGGAAGGAAAACCCCGCTCCCTCCGCGCCGCACTGCGAAGAGATTACCGCAATACATATCATCGCGCCAGCATCGTCTCGGGGACATGCATGCAAATGATTAGCGAAACCTTATCCTCGCCCCAGACGGCTCGACGGCCTCGGAATCCGCCAGAGTCTCTGCGAAGACCTCGCTCTTCGTGTCCTATATCTCGAGGGCGAAATGTCCCTGCTGGAGCTCGCCAATCGCCTCCACCTTAGCCTGGCCGTGGTGGAAGAAATTTACGACCACCTGCGCAAAGTACAGCTCTGCGAAGTAAAGGGAATGAACGGCACGGTCCGGCGGATCGCTCCATTTCGCTCAGGCAAAGCGCGCGCTCTGGAATTACTTCCCATCAGTCATTATGCCGGCGCCGCTCCGGTTTCACTGGAGGACTATAACCGCAGGTCCGCGCGCAGAGCGTGCGCGACGCCGAGGTCCGCCCGGTACGGGTCGAACGCGCCCTCAGTGGCCTGGTTCTTGCGACGATATCATCTCCCAACTCGGCACGGCTGTTGTTTCGGGCCGTGCCATCATCCTCTACGGCCCCTCCGGGCCGGGAAGACGGCCATCGCGGAATGTCTGCCGCGCATCTACGGCGATGAAGTCTGGATTCCCTACGCCGTTGAAGTGGACAACCAGATCATCACCGTCTACGACTCGCACGTCCATGAGGCTGCGGACGGCTCCGAAGAAATCACAGCGAATCTGATTCCATGGACGCCGATCACCGCTGGATTCTCTGCAAACGCCCGCGCGTCGTCGTGGGAGGCGAGCTCACGCCGGAAATGCTGGACCTGCGGCGATTCCGCTCAGTAACTTCTACTCCGCGCCGCTGCAAATGAAGGCCAACAACGGCGTCCTCATCGTGGATGATTTTGGACGCCAGCGCATGCGCCCCGAAGATCTCCTGAATCGGTGGATCGTCCCGCTCGACCGCCGCATTGATTTCCTCACGCTCATGGGAGGGAAGAAATTTGAAATCCCCTTTGATCTGTTCGTGGTGTTCGCCTCCAACCTGAGCCTCGCGGACCTCGCGGATGAAGCTTTCCTCCGCCGCATTCAGACCAAAATCAAGATTGATTACGTCAGCGTGGATTTCTTCCGCCAAATTTGCGCGCGCGTCTGCCAGGAATACGGCCTGGCATACACGCCGGAAGCGATTGAAGGATTCATTGGCCTGCTCGCCCGACTCCAGCAGCCGCTGCGCGCCTGTTATCCGCGGGACATCGTGCTGAGCATCACCTGGTCGGCGCGTTACGAAGACCGCCAGCCGCAATTCGATTCAGAATCCGTCCGGCGTGCCTGCCATAGCTATTTTATGGGCGCTTAGGTGGGGAAGGGGTTTCCGACTCGGGGAACTGACGGTCACATGAACCAGACCCCCCAATTCAAAATGATCGAGGGCCTAAGCCGGGGATCCTTCTCCGATACCCTCGCCGCCCTATGGGAAACCGATCCGCCGGTTCAGACCGCCTCGCTCTATCACATCCGCCCCTGGCCGCGTGACCACCGGGCCGTTCCCGGTGTATTCACTTCCGTCCTCCTGCATTTCGCCGTGCTTTTCTTCTTGCTGCGTTTTCCCTGGGTGCTGGTTTTTTCGCCGCGCTTTGCCCAACCCCCCGCCCCCGCGCGCGATGAAGAGCTCTCCTTCATTCTTCACAAGCTCACGCTCTCCGAATACTTTCCGGGACTGAAGCCCGAAGGCCTGGGCGGCCGTTCCGGACGCGGCGATCACTTCCAACACATTCCCGTGCTCGGATCCACTGCCGCCCATGGGGCGCTCAGCGTCGTTTCCAATCCTGCTGATCCAAATAACGATCAACAAACCGTCCTGCAGCCTTCCTTCCCTCACGAACGGAAGAATCCTCCGGAGGCGCATCCGCCCAATCTTTTCCTGGCTGCCGCGCAGGCTCCCGCGCCCGCCGTTCCTTCGCCCGTTGAAGCTCTGCCAATTGTGGACAACACCTCGCCACTCTCCACCATAGCCATGGCTATGCCCGCTACGGCCATCCTTCCCGTGACGCCTCCTGTGGTCACATCTCCCCGTCCCTCGCTTCCCGTCACTTGGGCCTCTCCTTCGCCTAGTGCGCCCGTGGAGCCTAGCATCCATGACGACCGCATCATCATCAACTCTCCTCTTTCCAGCCCCACGTCGAAGCGAATGTCTGAATTTCTCAGCCTCGGCATGGATCCTGCGGCGCCATCCGAATCCATTCCTGTCCGTGCTGAAAACAGCCAGGCCGTTTTTTCCATTTCTCCCGCCGGCGCCAATCCCGGCTCGCCTGGCGGAAAAGTGGGAGGCGACTCACGCGGTGGCACGGGAGGCAAAGGCAGTGGCGGCGATGCCAGCACGGGACTCGGCCCGTCAAATAAAGGCGGAGGAGGAGGGGAGGGCGCATTCGGGGGCGGAGTCAGCATCATCGGGGGGACTGCCGGAGGAGAAGGGACCGCTTCAGCCGCTAATCACATTGACCCCAACGGCCAATTCGGATCGCGAGCGGCGGATGAGGAGGCCCTGCCATCACTTGGGAGCAGCAATCCCATGGTCTATGCAGTCATTCCGCCCGCGGTCCGCCACGCTGCGGTGATGATTTCCGCCGGTCCTTCGGGCGGCGGTGGTCTCCACGCCTACAACGTCCTCAAAGGCGGGAAAATTTATACTATTTATCTCAGTATGCCGGGACGCGACTGGGTTCTTCAGTATTGTGCTCGCGGCCTGCCGGAAACCGGCCAGCCCCGTCAGCAGAATGGCGCGGTTATTCAACTTGACCCCGGCCTTGTCCCGCCCGTCGCCGAGCAGCAATTCGATTTTCACCGCCCGCCACTCGCGCCCGAGGAAGCCAGTGACATGCTCATTCTTCAGGGTGTCATTGGAGAAGACGGCGCTGTCAGCGAACTGAGGGTCCTGCAGGGTCTCTTCGATTCCGTGGACCGTGTCGCCATGGCTGCCTTCAGTCGCTGGCGCTTCAAACCCGCGCTCCGCGCCAATAAACCTGTTGCCATTCAGTTCCTCGTAGGCATTCCCGCATTGCTTCCCGGCACGTAGCTCCCGCCACGCACCGCGCGGGGGGTCCGTCAGAGCGCGGCGCTTCACTGCCCTGAACCTACGTTCATCTGTGCAAATGTCAACGAATGCCCGCCTGGATCCCTCACCCCGAATTCCTTGGCTCCATAAAAGGTCGTCCGTACCGGCATCGTCAGGTCCACACCTTTCATCGCCGCCAACACGTCTTCCAGGTTGTCTACCTCCATGTACAGGAAGGTCGGCCCTTTGCGCAGCATGTCCGCCATGTGCGGCATATCTTTCTCGACGCTGTGGTATGTCTGATACATCACTTCCACGTCTCCTTTCCGGAGTATGACGAACCCGATCCTGTCGCCATCCGGCACTTCCACGGCCTTCTCGAATCCCAGCCGTTCCGTCCAGAATTTCACGCAGGGTTCCACTCGTTCCACCATCAACACGGCTGTAAGCTTCTTCACGCTCATGGCCACCTCTCCTTGTTTTTGTCGTTGCACCGCTATCTAGTATAGTTTAGACTAGTTGAGCATATGGCGTCACAGTGTAGCCGTCAAGGAGGTTTTTATGCCTGCCAGGGAACGCCGCCTCGAGGACCTCGTCTCCATCGGGCCAGCCATGCTCCGTGATTTTGAACTGCTGGGAATCCGCTCGGTGTCCCAGCTGGCCCGCCAGAATCCTGAAACCCTGTATGAAAAGCTTTACCGCCTTGCGCCTCAGCATCAGGACATCTGCTGCTATGACGTCTTCTGCGCCGCCATCGCCCAGGCCCGCAATCCTCGCCTGCCTGCCGCGCAGCGCAACTGGCGGTATTGGAGCCGCCGGCGAAAGGCTAAAGATGGCCGCTGCTAAGTCCTCCACCCTCACCACGCCCGATCTCGTTCTTCTTAGTCTGCTCGTTGAACGTCCCATGCACGGCTATCAAGCCAATCTCGAGCTTGAGCGCCGCGAAGTGCGCGCCTGGGCCGGAATATCCCGTCCGCAGGTTTATTACTCGCTGGGCAAACTCGCGCGCCTGGGCTTCATTCGCGCCGGAAGAGAGAAAGGCCACGCTGCAGGTCCTGATCGCCGTGTTTTCGCTGTCCGCGCCAGAGGGCGCGCGGCTCTTGCCCGCGCTCTCGAATCCAGCGAATGGACCGCGCATCGTGAGCGCCCGCCATTTCTTACCTGGCTCGCTCTCTCCTGGCAGGCGCATCCGCGCGCATTCCGCGTGCAGCTTCTTCGCCGCCGAAATTTTCTCGAAAGAGAACTGGACCACGAAGCCGCCACTCTCCGCGCCATTAGAAAGGAAGTTGGACACCCCTATCACGAGGCCGTCTGGATGGTCAGTCTGGTAATCGAACAGTTCCGCACGGAACTGGGTTGGTTGCGCCGACTGACCCGCGAAAGCGCGCGACGCGCTCCAGCACGCCACCCAAGATACGCGGAATGATCTGCAAAACAAGCGAAGGGAGCTCTGCGGCGCCGGGGCTACTGGCATTTCCCCGTGGGCGGGATCAGCCCGTTGGCAATGGCCATCGCGCCCACGTAGGTCTGTGGAATCTCATGCGGCGCGTTGGGCACAATGCTGCAATAGATTCCCTGCGACGACGAGGTCGCGCTTAGAAATAGCTGTCCCTCCGCCACTGCGTAGCTGGTGTCCAGTTGTCCCCACATGATGTTCACTGGGATGCTGTAGCTGGGATTCGGGAAATCATCCGAGAGGATGCTGCCGTGAATAAACTGCTTGTTGGGCGGAGGGTTGTAATTCCCCTCCAGGGTCCATCCGCAAATGTCCTGAGGTCCGTGCGGCACCGGCGTACCCGTGCAGTTCGGTCCAGTGAAATCGCAATCGCCGTCCGCGCTGGGGTCAATGTAATATTCCGCCTCCTGCAAATTCAATCCCGGCGAAACGGAAATGGGCGGGGAGATATTGTTGTCGCAACTCACCGCTACGGGGTTTGGATTAGGGTTGCAAGCCAGATCTCCGCGCGAGGCGGTCGGTCCTCCCGTCGGCTGGACCATGGTGAATTCCAGCAGATTAGGGTTGCTCGTGGGAGGATTCCCCGGCCCGCGTCCCATTCCATATTGTGTGATGGCGTATCCAATGATACCGGACCCGTGGCTGTTACCAGTGGCGCATACAGGATGAGGAAATCCGGTCGCGCCCCCCATGATTTGGCTGTAGAACGCATTCACCAACGTTGTGTAGCGGCACGAAGTCTGCCGCGCGCCATAATTTGAAGGGCCAGTGCTGATGCCGAACCGCGTATCATTTCCGCCGGAAGGGTCCGTAAAATTGGTCTGAATGGTTACATATCCCGCGTTGTAAACCGTCTGCACGGCTTGCAGTCCGCAATTCCACACCGTCGGATTCTGTGACTGCACCGGGCAGGTAATCAGCGGGTCCTGGGGATCTTCCGCCTGGGCTGGATCCTCGGTCATGAACGCGCTGCTGTAGTCATAATAGACATTGCTCCAGCCACCCGTGGTGAAAAAGACCGCGCCCACGGGGCTCGGCGGGGCGTTCACCTTAATTTGCGCTACAAACCCGTTCGGTGGGGCATCATATCCCGTGCAATTCGTGATAGTCGCTTCAAAACAGGTCGAATTTGCCATGCCGCCGGCCGGGCAGGGAAATTGCGCCAGCGTGGTGATGTCCCCCAGGCTGTCGTATGACGGAGGTCCCGAAGGTCCCGAGGTTCCACCTCCGCCACAGCTCGCCGCCACCAAGAGAAAAAATATCGCCCCGATCCACACCATGGGCGGCTTGCCGGACCACTGCCTCAGTGAAATTTTCTCGTTTCCTTGGTTCACCACTTTCTCGGGGCCGATATCATTTTCAGACATCCATACTCCTTCCAGCCTAAATTCGCATATCGCCTGCCCTGATTCCCTGGGCCTGCGAATCTGCGATTAAGTGTTCCGGCAATCTTATAAACCCGCCTGTTGGCCACGAAGTTGCGGCCTGTCTCAGCGGAGGGAGGGTGTCAGTGGATGCCGCGGCGGATTGAGCGCATACCGACCGGTGATCGTTGCAATGCCGCCATTGCTCTTGCATTCCCTGCGGCGCTCCGCCATGCTATGCCGCGTTTGCGCGAAAATCCGCGCAGAATGCGATGCCCAAAACCGGACGGTTGGCATACATCGATTGGATGCGCGGGCTGGCTTGCGTTCTGATGTTCCAGACGCATTGCTACGATTCCTGGCTAGGTGGCGCCGCCCGCGAGACGCAGTTCATGAAGTGGTCCCAGCTTCTCGGTACGCTGCCCGCTCCGCTCTTCCTTTTTCTGGCGGGTGTTTCCTTCGGTCTGGTCACCGACAAACTCCGCCAGCGCGGGACTTCCGCGAATACCATCGCCGCAACCACCATTCGCCGTGGCGCGGAAATTTTCGGCTTGGGTTTGCTCTTCCGTTTGCAGGAGTTCGTCCTCGGCTGGCCTGGGGCGCCCTGGACCGACCTCCTCCGTGTGGACATCCTCAATACTATTGGCGTTTCGATAATGCTGATGGGCGTGGTCTGCCGTTTCTCGCACACCCGAACCGCCAGCGTGATATGGGCCGCCGCTGTTTCCGCTGCCATCGCTCTGGCCACTCCGCCGTTGTGGACCACCTGGCGTCCGCGTTTTCTTCCCTGGTTCCTCGAATCCTATATCAATGGCGTCCACACTTACGCCCAGCCACAGCCCTGGCTGTTTCCAATCTTTCCGTGGACAGCCTTCGCCTTCGCCGGCCTGGCCGTGGGGTTTCTGTTGTTCAGCAAATGGGCTACCGAAAATGTTGCGCTCACCACTCTTTTCTTCGGCGTCGTCGGCGCGGCATTTTACAGATTGGGTCTGTGGTTGGACGCGCGACCATTGCAGCTCTACTCCGTTTACGATTTTTGGCACACCAGTCCCAATTTCTTTATGGTCCGTGTGGGCGTTCTGCTGATGATTCTCTGGGTGGTCTATGTTTGGTGTCGTTGGGGACTGGGGCAGGTGGGATTCAGCCCCATTGTCCAGCTTGGCCAGACTTCACTGCTGGTCTACTGGGTGCATATCGAATTCGTCTACGGCCGCTTTTCCATTCTCACCAAGCGCTCGCAGACCATTCCCATGGCCTCGCTCGGCTTGCTCATTATTTTCCTGGCCATGCTGGTGCTTTCGCTGGCGCGCACCAACTGGCCGCGGCTACGCGCTTTGGGGGAGTCCCGCTTCCGACGTCCGCCCGCACCCGCCCCGCAGTCCTGATCAGATACGCGGATTTAATTGTTTGGATGTTATCTGTGTCGCTGTCAGTGCTGGCTAACAGGCACTGGCGTGCTGGATTCCAGGCAGGGATCGCTGTTGTCGTCCGGCTTTCCGGTTTGCGGAAGCTTGAATACATTTTCTCCCGGGCGCGCCAGCCCCATCTGTTCGCGGGCAATGCACTCGATGGTGCCCGGATCGCTTTTCAGAGCGTGGATGTGGGTTTCCAATTCGCGGTTTTCGTCGTCCAGTTGTTTGATTTCCTGTCGCACGTGAGCCGCCTCCCGCCGCGACCTCTGCATGGCCATCAATCCGTGCGCGCCAAAGACGTCCTGCAGCAGCAGGAACGAGCACGCCACCACCAGCAGTCCGCTGGAATGTTCTCGTAACCACTGTCCCGCCGAGAATTGTGTTTTCATTGCGTCACCCATTTTCTTGCGCTGGCGGCCAGGCCGTCGCGCCTCCGCTTCCGTTCCTGCTTCGGCGTAAACCCGCACCAGCGGCTCCGTCCCCGAGGGCCGCATCAAAATCCACGCCCCGTCATCAAACGTCAGTTGCAACCCATCCGTCCGGTCGGTGTGCGTCACGCGACGTCCGTCGAATTCCTGGAACTCCCGGCCCAGCCGTTTGTGCGTGACCTCAATCGCGCTTTCCGGCAGCGGAATGTTCAACCGCACGGGCCAGTATTCCGCGCCTACCCGCCGAAAAAGATCGCGCAATTGTTCACCCAGCGATGTTCCCCGCGCCACAATCATCTCCGCCACCAGCAGGCACGCCAGAATTCCGTCTTTCTCCGGCACGTGCCCTTCGATGGTCATCCCCGAACTTTCCTCTCCGCCCAGCAGAATGTTGTCTTCCAACAGCTGTGCGCCGATATATTTGAATCCCACCGGCGTTTGATACACCTGCCGCCCCCACAGCCGCGCCACCGCGTCAACCAGATGCGTGGTGGCCACGCTCCGTGCCGCGCCGCCCTTGCTTTCGCGCGTTTGAATCAAGTAGTCGAACACCAGCGCCAGAATGTAGTTGGGCGATACATACGAGCCGTCGCTGTCCACAATTCCAAAGCGATCCGCGTCGCCATCCGTTGCCAGTCCCGCCGCCATACCGTGCGATTTCACCGCTTCGCGCAGCGGAGCAGTGTTCTCCTCCGATGGGTCGGGCGCCGTGCCGTCGAACAGCACGTCGCGCTCCATGCGGATCGGCTTCACTTCCACGCCGTGCCGCCGCAGAATTTCATCCAGATAACCGGCCCCGCAGCCGTGCAGCGCGTCGCAGACGAACTTCGCGCCGCTCTTGCCAATCACATCGAACCGCACGAGCCGCTCCAGTTGCCGGAAATAGTCCTCGCGTGGATTGAAGGGCTGACCGTTGCCGGCATCGTGCTCGCCGGAATCTTCCCCTGCTTTCGCGCCCATCGCGGCCGCACGTTGTTCCAGATCGCTTGTAACTTCCGGCAGTGCCGGTCCGCCATCCGCGCCGGAAAATTTCAGGCCGTTATAATCCGCGGGATTGTGGCTGGCGGTGATGTTGATGGCGCCGTCCGCGCCGGCCCGCCGTATTTCAAACGCCAGCGCCGGTGTGGGAACCGCGGCGTCGCTCAGCAAAACTTTGCACTCTTCAGCGTGCAGCACGCGCGCCGCCGCCAGGGCAAACTCCGGCGAAAGAAAACGCCGGTCGTATCCCACCAGCACGTGCGGCCGTTTTTTTCGTTTTTTCAGATGTCCGGCAATGGCCCCGCTGGCGACGCGCACTCCTCCGAAGGTAAATCCGTCGCCAATCACCGCCCGCCATCCGGACGTGCCGAAATGTATCGCATTGCCGCTCACAGGCCGGTATTGTATCGTGGTCCGCGCGCGCCGGCGTTCACAAACTGCGCGGATTTTGAATCCTGAGCTTATTAAGCCAATGACGGACAAGCATATCGTCCTCGTCACCTGCTGCAGCCGCCGCGAAGCCCGGCGCATCGCCCGGATTCTGATCAGCGAAAAACTGGCCGCCTGCGTAAACATCCTCAGTACGCCAGTCGAATCAATTTATCGTTGGAAGGGGAAAATCGAGACCGCCCGCGAATTCCTGCTTCTGGTGAAAACTTCCCGCCGCCATTTGCCTGCTTTGGAGCGCCGCGTCCGCGCGCTTCACAGCTACGATGTGCCTGAAATTCTCGCACTGCCCATCGCTCACGGCTCGGCCGGATACATTGCGTGGCTTGCCGATTCCCTTACCCCCCGAGCGAGCACAGGAAGAATTCGACGCCGCGCCAAAGCCGCCGCCAACGCCGCCAGACGGGTACCCGCTAGCGCACAATCTGAGGAATGACGCGCAGGACGCCCTCTCTATAATTGGTTGTCTTTGAATTTCTTTCGGAAACTACACGTGCGCCAGCGCCTGATCCAGGTCTGCGGTCAAATCTTCCACGTCCTCGATTCCCACGGACAGCCGCACCAACCCGTCGGTAATTCCGATCTGCTGCCGCACCTCCGCCGGCATGGAGGCGTGGGTCATCATTGCGGGATGCGAAATCAGTGTTTCCACTCCCCCCAGGCTCTCCGCCAGCGAGCACAACCGCACGTGATTCAGCAGGTTGCGCGCCGCTTCCAGTGATCCCAGGTCGAAGGAAAGCATTCCGCCGAATCCGCGTTGCTGTCGCTTGGCGACTTCATGCTGCGGATGCGATGCCAGCCCCGGATAAATCACCTGCTTCACCTTGGGATGCTTTTCCAGGAACCGCGCCACGGCCATGCCGTTGGAGTCATGCCGCTCCATGCGAACCGCCAGCGTCTTAATTCCCCGCGAAACCAGGAAACAGTCCATGGGCGCCAGCCCCGCTCCCGCCGAGCGTTGCACGAAATAAATTTTCTCCGCGTCCGCCGTCCTCGTCAGGACCACCGCGCCGCCGGTGCAGTCGCTGTGGCCGTTCAGGTACTTGGTCATCGAATGCACCACGATGTGCGCCCCCAAAGCAATCGGCTGCTGGAAATAAGGACTGAGGAAGGTGTTGTCCACCACGAAGGTTAGGTTCCGTTTCCGCGCCAGCTCTCCAACGGCCGCCAGATCGGTGACAATCATCGTGGGGTTCGTGGGCGTCTCCACATAGACCATCCGGGTGTTCGGCCGCAGCGCCTTTTCAACGTTGGCGACGCGCGATGTATCCACGTAGCTAAACTCCAGCCCGAAATCCCTTAGCAGCAGCGTGGTCAGGCGAAACACTCCGCCATATACAGCCTCGGACAGAATTGTGTGGTCTCCCGGACGCAGCAGACGAAACACCGCGTCAATCCCCGCCATCCCCGACGAAAACGCGTATGCCGCGCTCCCTCCCTCCAGCTTGGCCAGCGTCCGTTCCAGCGCCTTGCGGTTGGGATGATTGGTCCGCGCGTAGTCGTAGCCGGAGTTCTCGCCCAGCGCCTTGGCCACATAGGTGGACGTTTGGTAAATCGGTGCCACAATTGCGCCCGTGGCCGGATCAGGCTCCTGCCCCACGTGAATGGCATCTGTTGAAAATCCCATAATTCCTCCGAAGTGGCTCTAGTGCGTTGGCCAAGGGCGAACCCTTGCAAACCGGTGGGGCAGATGCCATCTTCCGGCTGGTCTGTCTTGCCAATTGAAGGTAGCGCAGCCTCCTCGAGCGGTCAAATTATGGGATAGGGGGCGTGCCGCCGCGGAAATGGAGCTACGACTTTGGGGTATCAGGGGAATCTGGAAGGGCGAGTCGGCGGTTGCATTCAGCGACGCCCTCTTTCACGCCGACGGTCGCATAAAGATCCCGCGCTTCTGTCCAGAGCGGCCTCGCTTGCTCACCCTCGCCAACGCCCTCCTTGAGCAGCGCCATGCCACGAATGGCATTCGCCAGGTCGAGCGGCGGAGTTTGCTCATTACCGCGATATAGATTGAGAGCTTCGCGGTAGCAGGGTTCCGCCAGTTCCATGCGCCCTTCACTGCGTTGGATATCGCCCACGTGCCGGACGGTATGAGCCAGCTTCAGCGGATCGCCCTCCGCCCGCCAGATGGCGACGGCCTCCTCATAGTGCTGCAGCGCGGCATCGCTGTGATGCAGGTCCCGCTCAATTTGGCCCAGATCGGCTAGAGCAATCGCCAGTTGCGATGGGACGTTAGATCGGCGGCAGATCTCCACGGCCTCCGTCAGATCCCTCTTGGCATCGGCGGGACGGTTCTCTCGTCGAGCTTGAGTGGCCCGTGCCAGGAGCTGGTTGACTGCATCTGGCATGGTGCATATCATCCTATCCAATGCCGGACTAAAGCAACCCTAGGGCTCGCGGCATGGGATGCACACAAGAGGCGATTTCTCTATGAGTAGGCATCGAACTGTTGGCCCCCGGTTCTGGCGGCAGGGAATTGCGATTGTTCTCCCGTTGGTTACGTCCTTGGCGTTCAGCGCGGTTGCCTCTCCGCTTTGTGCCACACGCCACGCCCCCAGCGACGACCAGAAAAACCAGGACTCCGGGACCGCACGCTTGCAAATCGTTGTCACTGGGGGAAAAGACAACAAGCCGGTTGGAAACGCCAGCGTATACGTCCGTTATCCCGAAAAGCCCGGCAGCGCCAAGTTGGTGGAGATGGACTTGAAAACCGACGACGACGGCCACGTGAAAGTTCCGGAAATCCCTCGCGGAAAAGTCATGGTTCAGGTGGTTGCTCCGCACTGGAACACTTACGGCAAGTGGTACGACGTGGAACAGGCCGAGGAAGTGATCAACATTCAATTGGGCGAGGTCACCCACTGGTATTGACGTGATTCTTGCGCCGTTCAGTGCCCGGCGCGCGCGCGGAATTATTTCTGCAGCATCAGTCGCGTGCGAAAAACACAGCATGGCCGCTCTCGCATTTCGGATTTGCCCCATGTTTGTGCAAAGAGCACTAAGAGTTTCATTCATGCGGTGTTAACAATCCAAATGGGGTGATTTCCACAAGGTTTTCAACAGAACTGTTGAAAACTCCGGAGCAGCATTGCGCGCGGCGTACGTTTGACTTGCCTCCATCGTGCTGACAACACGGCACTCATGCCCGGCTGGAACCCATCGCCGCTTTGTCCGCGCAATCACATGGTATGATTCAATTTCCCGAGGGAGCCCCCGGCCTGGAAGATGAAGCAGTTGATCGTCAACGCTGATGATTTTGGGCTCACCGAGGGCGTCAATCGCGGAATCATCAGGGCGTTTCAGCAGGGAATTCTGACCAGTGCAACGTTAATGGCCAACGCGCCGGCCTTTGCCGATGCCGTGGGCCTCGCCGCCGCGAATCCGGCCCTCGGAGTGGGATGCCATCTGGTTCTGGTTGGCGGCCATGCCATTGCGCCGCGCGAGGAGATTGGTCCCCTGGCGGACGAGGATGGTCTCCTGCCGCGCTCGCTTCCGGCATTGGTAATGAAAATTGCCATGCGCCGCGTAGACGTGGCGGCGATATCCCGGGAGATGCTGGCGCAAATACAGAAAATGCGCGGTGCGGGCATTGAGCCCACACATTACGACACTCACAAGCACACGCATTGCCATCCCGTGGTGATGGAGGCGCTGGCGGAGGTCGCGGCGCAGACCGGCGTTCGCAAGTGGCGGCGCCCATTTGAAAACTGGGCCGATATCTGGCATGCCACCGGAAGCAGTTGCAACGGCGCGGGGTTCGCGCAGCGAATAGGCGCATTTGCGGCCCACGCCGCGGAATGGAAGTTCGATCGCTTCGGAAGACAAAATAGTCTGCTCTCGCCGGACCGCTTTTATGGCGTCACTGCCACTGGTTACTTAAACGCGGATGGAATACGCCGCCTGTTGGAAGAGTTGCCGGATGGAACAGCGGAATTGATGTGCCATCCGGGCGAATGCGATGCCGCGCTGCGCGATACCGGGACGCGCCTCGCCGACCAGCGCCAGTTTGAATTGGAGGCGCTTTTGAACCCCATTTTGCGCAACGTTCTGAATGGTTGTAGCGTCCAATTGGTAAGCTATAGGGAGTTGGGTGAGAAGAGTGGAAGACTTGGAAATTAGGCCCCCTAAATACTCGATCGTGGTCCCCTTCCACGATGAACAGGACAGCGTCCTGAAGCTTTATCAGCTCCTTTCGGACGTGATGACCCACCGCTACGAACCTGTCGAATTCGTGTTCGTGGACGATCACAGTGGAGATGCCACCCCGCAAATTCTTTCCGACATCGCCGAGCTGGACCCACGCGTTGTGGCGGTGCGCCTAAAGCGCAATTACGGTCAGACCGTGGCCTTGGCGGCGGGCTTCGACTATGCCTCGGGGGACATCATTCTTTCCATGGACGGCGACCTGCAGCACAATCCGGCGGAAATCCCCGTACTCCTTGATATGATGGAGGCCAGCGATGCGGACATCGTAAGCGGCTGGCGGAGCAAGCGCGTGGACAATTTTCTGCTCCGCCGACTTCCCTCCCGTATCGCCAACTGGTTGATGGCCCGCCTCTCCGGTGTGAACATCCACGATTTCGGGACTACGTTCAAGGCCTACCGCCGGGATACCATCAAAGACATTCGCCTCTATGGAGAATTGCACCGCTTTATTCCCGCGCTGGCCGCCTGGAATGGCGCCAGGGTTGTGGAAGTCCCCATCAACAACATCGAGCGGCCCGCCGGAAAATCGCATTATGGCATTTCGCGGACATTTCGCGTGATGTTTGACCTGCTTACCATCCGATTCCTTATCCGCTATATGAGCCGGCCCCTTCACTTTTTTGGCCCCACGGGTTTAGCCGGAATGGTGGGCGGCGGGGGAATTATGCTGTTTCTCTTCGGTGAGAAGATCCGTTATGGCATGGATTTTGACCTCTTCGCGCAGCACGGACCCCTGATGGTACTGGGCATGATGATGATTCTCTTCGGAGTGCAGCTGCTGGCCGTCGGCCTCTTGGGCGAACTGATGATGCGCACATATTTCGAGGCGAACGAAAAGCCGGTATATCGCATCGAAAAAATTGTGCGGGCGGAACGATCCCGCCGGTTGCGGCATCAGTAGTTTGAGTTACAGCCGCGCTAAAGTAATAATCTATTGGAGGACGAAATGAAAAAGCACCTCACAGCGGGCTCCCTGATCCTTATGGCCGCCGGGCTGATTATCGCCGGTGGCGAGCCTTGGAAGACCAAGCCCTATGATCAATGGGACCAAAAGGACGTCCTGGAGATTCTCCAGGGTTCTCCGTGGGCCAAAGTGATTCCGAATGTCGGAGGAACGCTCCATCTTCAAGGCAATGAGAATCTGGGTAGCTCAGGCGCCGTGGTTGGTGAAGGTGGCTCAGGAACGGCTGGCGCCAGCGGTGTGGGAACTGTCCTTCCAGGTGAACATGAGCAGACGTTAAACGACCCCCGCGCGCCAAAAACTTATGTCGTGGTCTGGTGGTCTGCAAAGACGGTCCGCGAAGCGGCTGCCCAGCGCTCCGTGTTGCTCGGAAGGGAAACCGAAGATGTCGCCAAGAGCCAGGTGGCTGCGGGACCCGGCGACTATGAAATCATGGTACACGGCGCGGACATGTCCATTTTTGACCAGCGCACCGAGCAGAGCTTCATGACTACTGTCTACATCCAGTTGAAGTCCAACAAGGAAAAGATCCCGCCCTCGCGGGTGGAGTACACGCGCGATTCCAATGGACGCGTCTCCGCGGCCATCTTCCATTTTCCCCTGAAGAACGCTTCGGGTTCTCCTACGATTCCGCCGGGCGAGAAACGCGTGGATTTTTACGCACACGTCGGAGATGGCAACATCATCACCGGATTTGATGTCACCAAGATGGTGGATAAACAGGGCGTCGATCTCTAACAGCAGATCCTGTTTTGTCTTGGACGGCCATTTTTGCCCGGGTACACGCGCGAAAATGGCCGTTTGCATTTCTGAAACTGCTCGCGGCATACTGGAGGTCTAGCCCGCGCGTACGGGGCAAGGTGCGATTCGCAGGCTTCACGGTTGTGAGAGCCCGCGCGTTTCATCCGGGCGCGGAACGAATTGAGACAGACGGTTTCCGCTGAACATTCATAAGAGTCAGGAGAAGAATTCATATGTGTTACAGGAATAGCGGCCGGATTCTGACGGTCATGGCGATATTCGCGCTGGGTGCCCTGGTGTGGGCCGGCGGGGGCGATCCCTGGAACAGCAAGCCCTATCAGCAGTGGGATCAGAAGGACATCGCGAAGGTGATGCAGGCGTCTCCTTGGGAGAGAACCGTTCAGGTGGATCAAACGTGGCCCGGACTTTCTCCTGCAGAGATGAAGAGCGTGGCTGGGGCCTCCGGGCTTAGTCCGGACTACGTGAACTCCATATCCGGGGTCCACGCCGACGCGGAGATGGCGCGGGGCGGCCCGGTCGAATTCGCGGTGTTTTGGTCTTCTTCTCGGACGATTCGATCCGCCATTGCTCGGCTCAATGTTCTCACCAACAACGGGGATCCCCAGCAGGCCGAAAACTATGTAAGCGCTCCGGAAGAAAACTACGAAGTCCTTCTTCAGGGGAAGGACATGGTACCGTTCGACAGGAAAAGCGAGAAAGAATACGCCAGCCTTGCATGGCTTGAAATAAAAGGGTCCAAGGATAAAGTGTTCCCCACGAAGATCGAGTACATTCGCAATGAAAAGAATGGCAATTTGGTTGACCGTGTTGTTTTCACTTTTCCGATGAAGAAGGTGGATGGTTCCCCCGTCATCCCGGCCGATACCAAGTCCGTGAGCTTTAACTGCAAGCTGGGGCCCAGTTCGTTACAGGCAGTGTTTGACCCATCGAAAATGCGCGACTCGAAGGGGCTGGACCTTTGATGAAATTGCGCGGTCCAGTGCCGCGCCATCCGCGCGGCGGCGGAACCTGGGCGGCTCTCATGTTTCTCCTGGTGCTCGTTCCCGTGTCCCGGGTCTTCGCTGGAGGGGATGAACCGTGGAAGGAGAAGCCCTACCAGCAGTGGACGGACGCTGACGTTAAAAGGGCGCTCATGGATTCGCCTTGGTCGCATCCCGTCGCGGTCAGTCTTTCCTGGATGGCCGGGAGTGCGCCCGTGCAACTCGATCCCAACATGCCCACCGGGGGGACGGCCGCACCGCACGGAATCGCACGTGCTGATATTGACGCCGATCCCCGCGCGCAGGATTCCGGAGGTTCACCATCCCCGAACGCCCGCTTCATCGTGCGGTGGGTCTCCTCGCGCACACTCCGCGAGGCCATGATTCGCGGCGCAATTATCTCCGGTAAGTTCAAGGAGGAGGACGCGCGGAAGTTATTGGATCAGCCGGAGTCGCAATACGCGATTCTGGTCGCCGGAACGAATATGACTCCGTTCGATGGCTTGAAGGAAGTTCAGCTGAAGGACGACGCCTGGCTGACGCTGAAAAAGACAAAACAGAAGATTGCGGCAACGGACGTCCAGATTCAGCGCTCCGAAGACGGAAGAAATACCAGCGCGATAGTCTTCCTTTTTCCCCGGCAATCGGCTACTGGCCAGCCGGTCATCCCGGACGATGAGAAAACCATTCAATTCACCTGCAAGCTTCCCGCCGCAAAGATAGAGACGAGTTTTGACGCGGCGAAGATGGTGGACAAACAGGGGCCTGATTTATAAACTGTCGGAACCCGGTTCGGGAAAAAATGGAGGCAGTCGGATGAAACGAACGGCACGTTTTTCGGCAATTGCTCTTATGGGGATTATGTCCGCTGGCCCACTGATGGCCCAGGGCATGATACCGATGTCTGCCATGAAGGGGTTTTGGAATCCGGTCGTCGGAACCGGTGCCGTGTACGAAGTTACCCGCGCTGGCGGCGACAAAAAGCAGATGGAATGGGCTATCGTCGGGAAAGAGTCCGTGGATGGCAAGGACGCTTACTGGATGGAAATGACCATGGATACCGGACGTGGGACCATGGTGACCAAGTCATTGATCGTTCACGATGGCGATGAATCCCATGCTGTCCGCACAATTATGCAAGCTCCAGGACAGGCTCCCATGGAGATGCCCTCGCAGATGATTCAAAGTCGCCCCACTTCGCACCTGGGTGATGTCCGAAAGCAGGGGAAGGATTTGGGCAAGGAAACCATCACCGTGCCGGCCGGAACTTTTGTCACCGAGCACTGGCAGAGCGCCGACGGCCAATCCAATACTTGGATTTCCACGGATGTTGCGCCCATGGCGATGGTGAAATCAACTACGAAAGACGGCACCGCCATTGTTCTGGTGAGCGTGGACAAGGACGTCAAGGACAAGATCACCGGCACGCCGCAGCCCTTCAATCCCATGGGTATGATGGGCATGCGCCCTCCACAGCAACCGCCGCAACAGTAGCAGGTTTGTTCTTTGTTGAGGCCGACGCCCCGTCGCAGGACCGCCGGTCTCTTGTTTCTGCTGACGTGTTTGATCCAATTTCCCGCCGCATTCATTCCGCTTGTTTGTCCGCGATAATTTCCATACTGCCGCGCAACACGCGAATCGGGATCGAAACATGCACATCTTCCTCATCATCGTTTACATCCGCGACGAGCGAATGGCTATGCGTGCGAACCACTACGTGGGAATGCGGATCCGCCACTTCTACCAGCACCGTGTTGGGAATTTCAGCGAGTGCGTCCGAAGTCGCGCGTATCACCGGTAACCATGGGCGAACCTGATTGCCTGCATCACGAAAATACCGGGCCGGAATCAGACGCAGCGTTACAGGCGCCAGAATTCCCGGCACGACAAAATGAAAATGATGCCCGCCGGCCTCTTTTTCCACCACGTACACGTTGATCACGCCGTCCCACGCGGTCAGCAGGCACCCCATTAGCGCGATTCCCCCGACGGTCCACAGAGCCTTTTCCCAGATTGTCATGGGGTTCTCCGTCCCTAATCGGCCGAGTTGCGCGAATCAATCCAGATGTGGACGCTATGCGAAGCTTCTTCCACCGTCACCAGCGTGGTGTCTCCCAGTTGTTCCAGCTCGCGCACTGCCGCATTCAGATCCAGTTCGTTGGCGCCCTGTGCCACCATTGCACTCACCACTCGCATGGGTACGGAAATATCCACGTGCTCCCCGTCCTTGCCTGGTTCCATGACGTGGATTACAAGGTTGCCGCGTTGTTTGGCCACGCGCACATCCTCACCTTTGCCCTGCACGGTAACAAACTCGTTGTCCGGGGCGGTACGAATGGCCTCCAGCAGCATGGGAAGATTCACATCCTCCATGTGCATATCGCCAACGTTGACCTTGCCATTGTGAAAGTTGTGCTCGTTAATGGCGGGCAGCACTTTCTCGGCCATGGAGAGCGGGACGTTCACATTCACCGTTTCGCCCTCTCCGCCGTCCACGACTCTTACGTGCAGCCAGCGCTCTGGCCCGGCCGCCTGCACCACTGCCGCAAATCCCAGCAGCGCCGCCAAACACATCGTTAGTTTTCGCACGATACACCTCCCTGGCTCATGTGCTGATTTGAGGTACGCAAGGCGCCCGGCAATGTTCCGGGAAAATCATGATTCGAGGGCGGGCTACGATTTATCTGGAGCAGTCCGCGCGGCGGGCTGCGTGGCGGATGCGGACTCATCCAGCGTTTCAGCGGACGGCATGACCTTCCGGGCTGTCCCTGGTTTTTCGAATTGGCGCGTTTGCAGGCGCAGAAAGAGAACACCGAGTGGCGGAATTCGCAGTCTTAGCGAATGCGGCTGCCCGTTCCAGGGGACTTCTTCTGACTCGATGGCCCCCAGATTGCCCACGTTGCTCCCGCCATAGTGGAGGGAATCCGTGTTCAATACTTCAACGTAATGCCCGGGTTTGGGCACGCCCACGCGATAGCCATCCCGAACTACGGGAGAGAAGCTGGCCACAACCACAAGGAAATCCAGAGGATCTCGTGCCCGCCGGAGGAAGCTGAAAACACTGTTATCGGAATCGCTGGCATCCAGCCAACGAAATCCTTCCCAATCGAACTCCACTTGATGCAGGGCCGGTTCTTCCGAATAGAGATGGTTCAAATCCTTCAGCAATTTTTGAATTTCCGCGTGCGGGGGCGATTCCGTCAGCCTCCATTCCAACCCGCTCGATTCCGACCATTCATGACGGGAGGCCAGCTCGCTGCCCATGAAGAGAAGTTTTTTTCCGGGGTGCGCAAATTGCCATCCGAAGAGCAGACGCAAATTTGCGAACTGCCGCCATTCGTCTCCTGGCATCTTGGAGAGCAGCGAATGCTTCCCATGCACCACCTCATCGTGCGAGAAGGGCAGGACGAAATTTTCACTGAAGGCGTACACCATGGAAAATGTAATTTCGTTGTGATGAAAACGCCGATGGATGGGATCGCGTGCTATGTAGCGCAGGGTGTCGTTCATCCAGCCCATGTTCCATTTCAAATCGAAACCCAGGCCTCCGGCGTAGACCGGCTGCGTCACCGCCGGCCATGCCGTGGATTCCTCGGCGATCATCAGGCTTCCAGGATGGCGATCATGAATCACTTCGTTCAGCCGGCGCAGAAACGTGACCGCTTCCAGGTTCTCCCGGCCGCCGCGCTGGTTGGGAACCCATTCACCGGCTTTGCGCGAGTAATCCAGATAAAGCATGGACGCCACCGCATCCACGCGGAGGCCGTCGGCGTGAAACTTGTCCACCCAGAAGAGAGCATTGGAAATCAGGAAATTTTGTACTTCATTGCGGCCGTAATTGAATACCAGCGTACCCCAGTCCGGATGCGCTCCGCGGCGAGGGTCAGCGTGTTCGTAGAGATGCGTCCCATCGAAGAATGCCAGTCCGTGCGCATCGCGGGGGAAGTGCGCCGGGGTCCAGTCCAGAATCACTCCGATGCCTTCCTGATGGCAGCGGTCCACAAAGTACATGAAATCCTTCGGCGAACCGTAGCGGCTGGTCACGGCGTAGTAGCCAATGGTTTGATAGCCCCAGGAAGGGTCGTAAGGATGTTCCATCACCGGCATCAGTTCTATGTGCGTGAAGCCCATCTCCTTCACGTACGGCAATAATTGTTCCGCCAGCTCCCGGTATGTCAGCCAGCGGTTCCCCTCCGCCTCCATCCGCCGCCATGCTCCGGGATGGACTTCATAGATGGATATAGGACCGGAAAGCCAGCCCATTTCTTTGCGGCGGTCCGCCCACGGCGCGTCATTCCATGTATAGCCATCCAGGCTGCGGACCACGGAAGCCGTGTTCGGGCGCAGCTCCGACGAAAATGCGTAGGGGTCGGCCTTCAATTGCGATGGGCCGCCATATTGTGAGAGAACCTCGAACTTGTAGACCAGTCCTTCGCCAAGGCCCGGAATGAATATTTCCCAAACGCCGCTTGTCCCGCGGTTGCGCATGGCGTGGATACGCCCGTCCCATCCATTGAAGTCGCCCACCACGCTGACGCGGCGCGCATTGGGCGCCCAAACGGCGAAATGGACACCCGCGATTCCGTCCACATGACGCTCATGCGCGCCCAATTTTTCATATTTCAAATAGTGCGTGCCTTCGCCCATCAAATGCAGGTCGAAATCGGTCAGCACTGTAGGGAAGGCGTAGGTATCGAATGTCTCCAGCGCCCGTCCGTCTGTAAAAAGGAAGCGCAGGCGGTAGGAGTTAGGGGAGGGAAGTTCAGGCTTTGTTTCGTTTCCGGGCAAAGGCACAACTGCTTCGAAGAGCCCCGCTGGGTGGACCTTCCTGGCCGCGTGAAGCGTGCGCGCATCGCCCCATAGAATTTTGACCTCCTGCGCGTGTGGGCTGAACGTCCGTATGGCCAATTGACTCGGGCGGTCACAGGCAAAATGCGGACCCAGCACTTGGAACGGCTCGAAATGCTGTCCCTCGGCAATCAATTCAAAGTTGCGCTCCAACTCCGCCGCCCTCGTCTCGGCGGTTTGAACTTGCGGCGCGCCATCTTTCTCCCTGGTCAAACGAACTCCTCCGCGGATGCCTGCTTTGTCATTCTACCGGACAGTGTCGGCGCCTCCAACCCATGGTGGCGCTGCCCAAATTCCGGGCTTTTCTCGCAACGCCTCTCGCGCGAGGACGATAAGCCAATTCACCCTCAAGTGCGTCCGATAGGTCGTATGTCGCGCAATTCACGCGAGGTGATGACCATGAACGAGCTTCGTCCCGCCGCATTGCTTCTTGCTTTTCTGATGCTCCTGGGGGTTCTCTCCCCGCAATCCACCGCGCAGGACAACAAGTCCAAACAGCCTCCTACGCCTTCGCAGGTAATCCTCGAGGCGGGGAGCGATGTCGGAAACAGGATTATTGCCATGGCCGAGGACTGGTCCGAAGGTGAATACGGCTACCGCCCCAATGACCAGGTCCGCACGTTTCAGCAGGTGCTTCTTCACGTGGCCGGTTCGAATTATGGGCTCGTCAATTCCCTCCGGGGCCAGAAGTTGGGCAATCAGGACAACGATCCCTCCACCGATGTGTATAAGACCAAGGCCCAGGTTGTGGATTTCCTGAGGAAATCCATCGCCGAGGGGGACGCCACCATTAAGCAGGAGAGTGACGCTGGCTTTTTGAAGCATCTTCGCGGCTGGGTAGATTATACCGAACACATGGGTGAACACTATGGCCTGTTGGTTGCGTACTGCCGCAACAACGGAATCGTGCCACCGGAATCGCGCTCCCGGCACTAATCGGCCTTAACAGACATTTCTGACTTCTGGGGCGCGCCATCCGGGCCGCACCCCGGTTCCGTAAGACCGCCGTTCCCTCGCCACCATATAATTTGTACCAAAGAGTAACGCCATATTATAGTTTGCTCTTGCGTAAACTACCCCGTGAAGTTGTAACATTTACCATGCAGGGGGGCCCCAGCCGCTCTCAGCGCGCTTTGCCCGTCCGGTCCTCCACCGGCGGTCTTACCCGAGAGAGACGGTGCAACCAACGGCATACGATGCCGCGCGGGGGATGCGTCCGCATGAGTTCGAGTCAGGCCGAAGGTCAGGGATTCGCGGCAAGGAGTTCAACGCTCGAGGAGGGCCGGAACAATCCCGCCCAACAGTTCTTCGACCATAATTTGGCCGCGTCCTTCCGTTCCAGCCTTGAGGGAGATCTTCTCGATTGCAATTCCGCCTTCCTCCGTATTTTCGGTTTCAGTTCCCGCGAAGAAGCCCTGGCCTGCGGCACGCTTGCCCTTCACACCGACTCCGCGCGCCGGAATGAAATCATCCTGCATCTCCAGCGCCAAGGCGTCCTGGATAACCTGGAGATCACCTTGCGGCGGAAGGACGGCCAACCCTTCACGGCGATTTGCAACGTCCATTTCGCCGAGGATGTTCGGGGAGAGTTTTGCGTGCTGGAAGGCACTATCCTGGACATAACCGAGCAACACCACATGCAGGTCGCCCTTGCGGAGACCGAAGCTTGTTTTCGGCTTTTGTTTTCCGGCAATCCTCATCCCATGTTCATTTACGATGCCGGTTCGCTCGAGATCCTCGCCGCAAATGACGCCACTCTCGCTCAATATGGTTATCGGCAGAACGAATTCCTAAAGCTCCGTTTGATGGACATTCACCCGCCGGGGGAGCCTGACCGCCTGGCTGCGGCCGTGAAAGCCGCCCGCGAAGGGCCAGTGCTCAACTTCGAATGGAAGCACCGCCATCGCGACGGCAGGATTATTGACGTGGAAGTCAGCTCCAGGCCGCTTTCCGTCGGCGATCGAACCGCCATACTCGTGGTGGCGCGGGACGTCACTTCTTCCAGGAAGGCCGAGGAGACCATAGGGAGGATCAAGCGCCAGGACGATCTCATCCTGGGCTCCATTGAAGAAGGGATTTTTGGTCTCGATATGGAAGGCCGGGTCACCTTCCTAAACGCCTCCGCCGCTCGCGTGTTGGGATATAGCCCCGAGGAAGTCATCGGCGCCAACGGACACAACCTATGGCACCACTCGCGCGCGGATGGAACCCCATACCCCGTGGAGGAATGCTCCATTTACGCTGTAATTCGCGCCGGCGAGGCTACCCATGCGCGGGATGAGACTTTGTGGCGAAGGGACGGAACCGCTTTTCCTGTTGAATTGCAGACCGCGCCCCTCCGCGAAGACGGCCGTCTTATCGGCGCAGTAATCACATTTCGCGACGTCACCGAGCGCCGCCGCGCGGAGATGGAGCGCCAGGTAACCTTCGAAATCATTCACGGCGTCAACGTCACCGGCAATCTCGATGATCTGCTGCAACTGATTCATCGTGCGCTGGGCCGCGTTCTTTACGCCGAAAATTGTTACGTTGCCCTGTTCGACCCGGCCACGCGATTGTTTCATTTCCAGTTTCACGTGGATAAGTATGACGAAACGCCTTCGCCGCAGCTATTGGACCGCAGTTGCACCGCTTACGTTCTAGCCACCGGGCGCGCACTTCTGATCAAGCAGAGCGAGTTCGATGCGCTGGTTGCTCAGGGCGACGTTGAACTGGTAGGCACTCCTTCCCCAGCCTGGATTGGAGTTCCTCTGCGCACTTCGGGCACCACCATCGGCGTCCTGGTTTTGCAGCACTACGAAGACGAAAACGCCTATACCCACCGCGACCTGGAATTCCTGGAATCTGTCGGCAACCAGATTGCTCTGGCCATCGAACGCAAGCGCTCCGAGGACGCCCTGCGCTCCAGCGAGGAACGCCTGCGCCTTCTCGTTGAACAGCTTCCCGCCGTGCTGTGGACCGTGGACGATCATCTGCGGTTTACTACGTGTCTTGGCTCCGGCCTCGGCCGTCTCGGTTTGCGGCCCAGCCAGGTTGTGGGCATGTCCCTCTCCGAATATTTCCAAACCGCCGACGAATGTGTTTTGCCGATCGCCGCGCATCGCCGCGCGCTCGCCGGCGAATCCATCACTTTCCATATGGAGTGGGCGGGCGGTTCCTACGTCTGCCACGCCGAGCCATTGCGCAACCCCGGGGGACGGCCTTCCGGAGTGATTTGCATGGCGCTGGATATCACCGACCGCAAACAGCTGGAGGCCCAGCTTCGCCAGGCGCAGAAGATGGAAGCCGTGGGGTGCCTGGCCGGCGGAATCGCGCACGACTTCAACAACCTGTTGATGGTCATTCAGGGCTACACGGATGTTCTTCTCGAAGGATTGCAGAACATCGGAACGTTGCACCGCAGCGCGCAGCAGGTTCACACCGCCGCGGACCGCGCCGCCACGCTCACCCGCCAGTTGCTGGCCTTCAGCCGCAAGCAGGTTCTGGCCCCCTCCGTTTTGGATTTGGACGCCGTGGTCGCCGATTTGCGCGAAATGCTCCACCGTGTCGTCGGCGAAGACGTGGAGATCCTCGCTTCCACGCAGCCGGGCTTGTGGAATGTTCGCGCGGACCGCAATCAGGTCGAGCAGGTCCTGATGAATCTTACGGTTAACGCCCGCGATGCCATGCCGCGTGGCGGAAAGCTGACCATCGAGACCGCCAACATTACTTTCGATGACGCTTGTTCCGACGAGCGTCCCATGGTCGCTCCTGGTGCCTACGTCATGCTGGCCGTCAGTGATACCGGGACGGGCATGACTCCGGAAATACAAGGACGCATCTTCGAGCCATTCTTCACCACCAAGGAGCAAGGGCAGGGAACCGGCCTCGGCTTGGCCACCGTTTATGGAATCGTCAAGCAAAGCGGCGGTTACATCTGGGTGCATAGCGAGCCCGGACACGGCTCTTCCTTCAAGGTTTATCTGCCGCGTGCGGAGGAGCCTGCTGTCACGCGCGATGTCATCGGAGCGGCCGAAATTCGCGCGCGCGGCACGGAGACCATCCTTGTTGTCGAGGACGAAGCCGGCGTGCGCGATCTGGCGCGCGAGACTCTCTCCACCAACGGGTACCAGGTTCTGGCCGCTTCCAGCGCAGCGGAGGCTATCGAAGTGGTCCGTGGCCACACCGGAGAAATTCATCTGCTTCTCACCGATGTGGTTATGCCCGGCCTTAGCGGCCGCGAATTGGCCGAGGGCCTGGCGGAACTGCATCCCGGCATCCGCGTGCTCTTCATGTCCGGCTACGCGGACGAGGCTGTGCTCCATCATGGGTTGCTGGTGGATAGCTGCGCGCTGCTGCAGAAGCCCTTCACTATGTCCGCCATGGTTCGTAAGATCAGAGCGGTATTGGATGAACGCAGGGAAAGTTGAGGTTTCTTCGTGTTCTGGCATCCACCGGGGAAATCCTGATGCGGACAAGCATTGCCAAGCGCGGATGAAAATCCCTGGAGCTTCTTCTCGCGGAAAATTGTGGTGGCTCCGGGGCCTGGACTCGAACCAGGATAGCCAGATCCAAAGTCTGGAGTGCTGCCAATTGCACCACCCCGGAACCGTGGGAAAAGTGTAGCAGACCTGCCGCGCTACCGCCTTAGGCGCGACCTTTTTGTTGAAGATGTCATTTGATCGGCAGCCTTGGAATCAAGGTTTTGCATCTCCGTCCTTTGCGCCCCGCATGCCGCCTGCAAAGAGCGGCGTTACAAAACCGTTTGCGCATCCCCAGCTGCCGCTGGTTAAAACGTGCCTCTGCGCTTTTCTGGCTCGGTTTGCCGCCAATAGGCGAACCTGCTACGCTAAACGCAGCCAATACGAGGAGAGGTGTCCGAGCGGTTTAAGGAGCACGCTTGGAAAGCGTGTGTTGGGGAAACTCAACCGTGGGTTCGAATCCCACCCTCTCCGCCATTGTTTCTCTTTTCCTTCCAATGAGTTAAGAGGCTTGCCGCTTTCCTGTACCTCTGGCGTCCCCTTCGCTTCGAGGAGCGCAATAGGATCGCGCGCCCAAGTTCGCTGAACGTTGACGTGACTGGCATTGTTTGTACCAGCGGGAGTGAGAGAGAATTCACTCAGGAGGGAAGCTGGTATGGCGATCAGGAGACACAAGGCGGAGGAGATCGTGTTCCTGCTGCGGCAGATTGAAGTGGCCATTGCCAACGGAAAGACTACGCCGCAAGCCTGCAGAGAAGTGGAGATCACCGTACAGACCTATTACCGCTGGCGGAAAGAGTATGGCGGCCTGAAGCTGAACCAGGCCAAGCGGCTCAAGGATCTGGAGAGGGAAAACACCAAGCTGAAGCGTCTGGTGGCGGAGCTGTCGCTGGAGAAGCAAATTCTGAAGGATGTGGCGGAGGGAAACTTCTAAGCCCTGAGCGGCGGCGTTGTGCGGTGGAGCAGGTGCGCGCCAGGTACGCAGTGAGTGAGCGGCATGCTTGCCGGCTGCTGGGGCAGGGGCGAGGGACACAACGCTATGAGCCCATGGTGCGGACCGATGAGGATGCGCTGACGCGAGACATCATCCGCCTGGCCAGCGACTACGGACGCTATGGGTACCGGCGAATCACCGTAAAGCTGCGCGAGGCGGGCTGGGAAGTGAGTCAGGACCGGGTGCAGCGGATCTGGCGGCGGGAAGGGCTGAAAGTGCCGCACAAACAAAGGGCGAGAAGACGGCTGTGGTTAAACGACGGGTCCTGCGTGCGGCTGCGGCCGGAGCGGGCGAACCAGGTATGGAGCTATGACTTCGTGAGTGCTATGACGCATGACGGAAGAACGCTGCGGATGTTGGTGCTGATCGACGAGTACACACGGGAATGCCTGGCGATCCGCGTGGCGCGGCGGCTGGGGAGTTACGAGGTGATCGAAACGCTGGCGGAGGTGATGCTGTGGCGGGGAATCCCGCAACACATTCGCTCCGACAATGGTCCGGAGTTCGTGGCCAAGGAACTGCGGCGGTGGCTGGCGAATCTGGGGACGGGCCCGCTGTACATCGAACCGGGCAGTCCGTGGGAGAACGGCTACTGCGAAAGTTTCAATGGGAAGCTGCGGGACGAATGCTTAAACGGAGAAATCTTTTACTCGCTGAAGGAGGCGCAGATCGTGATCGAGCGGTGGCGAGTGGAGTACAACACGGAGCGGCCGCACAGTGCGCTGGGCTATAGGCCGCCGGCGCCGGCGGCCTATAGCCCCCTGGTGCCGCCTAATTCGATTTCGCAGTCTGGAGCTGTGATGTAAACTCTCTCACAGCGCTTGGTACAAAAGATGCATCACCTCAACCCGTTCACGCACCTGGTTGATGAACTTGTTGTCCTGGATGCGCTCCTGCGTCCATTCAGTTTCAAACGCCAGTTGAGACTTCGTGCGGGAGCGAGGCTTTGGAACGGGGACGAAAAACGAACTGGAGCGCCGCCCTTCAGCAACCTCGTTCGTAATCCCCTCGTCGGAGAAACGAAAATGCCTCTGCGGCTCCTCGAAGGGAGAGTTCAAGATCGGGTTTTCTATTACGACTTGTGGCATTCGCCTGCCTTCCACACGTCCGGAAGACTCATCCGGACGTTCTTAGATACTGCAAAAGGAAAGGAATGTCGAGCGTCACAACCACAACTCAGCGAAGCCAGCGGATTCTGGTTGGTTGAGGCTGAACTTTTTGTCAGAATCCCTATACGATTCACGCTCTGGAAAATGGCGGTGGTTGATGGCACATGGCGAAAAGCAAATCGAAGAAGCCCTTCAGCTATTCAAGGAATACATGAGCCATGCAAGGCATCTTGAATCCTGAATCTGCTTTCATTCACTCAGGTATTCATGGTGATAACTGGAGGTCTGTGGGGCTTTGCGCTCTTCAACAAGTTGCCTTCCCCGAGCCCGCCGGGGCTTGTGCAAATCGTCTTCATGTTCCATATGCTTTACAGCTTCGTGGGCTCCCTGTTTGTAGTCCGGTCCTCGATCAATTTCCGTAAACACTGGGAAATGGCTCGCAAGATTGTTCTGGATTCTGGCATGAGTGAGTATGCAGTTTATGTCTACCCCGAGACGCCTGAGGGAACGATGAAGACCAGAGGGTTCTTCTCGACAGCGCAAATGGCGCTTACCGTTAAGGCATTCTTTCTTTTGTTGTTTGCAGGTGGGGCGGGCGTGGACGCCTATTTCATCCTCGCTCTTTCCAAACGGACAGCAGAAGTGCTGACACAAAGCGGTCTCTTCGTGTGCTCATTCGTGGTAATGATGACTTGCATTGCCTTCGCTGTTGCCGTCTACAAAGTGTCTTCACGATCGGTGATGCCTCCGAAGCATCAGGATCAGAACTCTCAACCAAAATAAGCAGCGGGCAGTAGCGGGGGCGAGGAATTGCTGTCGGCACTTCGGACCATAAACGCCTGAGAGAATTAGGACAGAAATTCATGTTGCGCTTTTGGGCCGTCCCCAGGACATTCGAAATGGGGATAGAATCGGCGGAGTATGGCAAACGGAGTCATTCGTGGCGTCGAAGTGTTCGCGTATGCGAATAACCATTACGCGGGACACGGGCTGGCGACGGTCCGCTTGTTCCAGCAGCTTTGGGAACCGCGTGCTCATTCTGAAACGTCTCGTTGAATGACCGCACGCGACCGCACCGAGTGTCAGATTGCGCGGATGCCGCGATTATGTGTCCTGATCGCTCGGTGTCAGCCCACACTGTGTTTAACGGGCAGACTGCACCGCCGCCCGTTCGATCGCCTACTGTACGCCTTGGAAACGAGGGACTTGCAAGCGAATTGCAAGCCATATACGCGTTAATGGACATTGGCAAGGCACGATCATGGTCTGATTTCAAAAACAGTTCCTGCTCCAAAGGTGCCACCAACTTCGGTGGTGCCGTAGAGATCGCCTCTCTGGTCAATCGTCACTGTGGCGTAGGGGTTTTTCCCGTCGCTCTTATTAAAGCTGAAGACTCTCTCAGCCCAGGCTTTCTTCCGTAGGAGTACAAAAACAGTGCCGTCCCCAGCTCCTTGCTTGCTGCCGCCCCCCGCAGTTGTGCCGTACATGTTGCCAGCATTGTCGAAGATCAAACCACCGTTCGGACCGCTTCCGTCCGTGCGACCACCACGAAAGTTGTGCAGTATTGTTTCTGTCCAACTCCCGTTGGATTGCGGGGATAGCTCAAAAACCGTTCCTTCGCCTACGCCGCCACCGAAGGTAGTTCCATAGAGATTCCCGAGGCTCTCAAATATCAGGCCTTGATAAGGGCCTGCACCATCGGTCGGTCCACCCCCGAAATCGTAGAGGATGGTCTCGCTCCACGCTCCCCCCGCCTGCGGGGAGAGTTCAAAAACAGTTCCACCCACGCCACCCGCTATTGTAGTGCCGTAAATGTTTCCAACCTCGTCGAAGACCAGGCCGCCGCCGTATGAAGGGATGGCTCCGTCGGGACTGTTTTGGAAGCTATGCAGCACCGTCTCTGACCAGCCGCCGCTCTGAGGAGAAAGCTCAAAGACGGTTCCGCATCCTATACCAAACGAAGTATTGCATCCGCCATACCCCCCGTAAATGTTGTGGCATATAAATCTCCGACTCCATCGAAGATCAGAACTTGCTTGGGGCACCTCTCCATCAGCGCCGTTGTTCTGAAAACTGTATAGGACGCTCTCTGACCAGTCGCCGCCGGGCTGTGGCGAAAGCTCGAAGACCGTCCCGGCTCCCTCGGCACCACCGTGCGAGGTAATACCGTAGAGATTTCCGGCACTATCAAAAGTTAGCCCAGCGACAGGGGTATCTCCATCCGCCGGCGCGCCCCCGAAGCTATACAGAACCTTCTCACTCCAATGGCCGTTTAGTTGTCGCGAAAGTCTAAATACAGTTCCGCAGTGGTCGCAAACACCACCGCCGCCCGCGCTAGTTGTGCCATAGAGGTTGCCTCCACTGTCAAAGGTCAAAATAGAAAATGGGTAGTTCCCATCCGCGCCGATGTAGAAGTCGTGCAGGATGGACTCCTGAGGGCCCGGTGTCTGTATGGGGCGGCTGGCCAGAAGCGCTATTGTTGCGAAGGCGACCACAGAAACATTAAACGCTCCCTTCACGTTCGACCTCCTATGTTCCCACGCGTGCCGTGATCGGTCTTATGCGTCGGGAGTGTCCCACGCAACAATGAAACTGTCCAGTTAATCATCTTGATGTTCGTCTGAATCCGCCGTGTGTTGTCGGATGGCGTTGACGTACTCAACGCCCCGCTGCAAAATGGCATTTTGACGCCTGCACAATTGCGTCGGCGCAGCCAGAGTGAGTGGGGGAGCGATGACGGTGGAGGAGAACGGAGAGCCCCAAATCGGACACGGTGACGTCAAGCAATTTACAATCAAGCTCACGCCTGAAGCGAAGATGCACACCGTGAACTTGCAGACTGGTGAAGTGTACTCATACGATCCGTCTTCCATTGAGGAAGTCATAGCGGCCTATGAGTGGCAAGGCGCGCAACTAGATGACCCCCCTTCGGCTCGGAACCGAAGCAAGGGGCCGCTCGGCCTGGATCCGTGGGTAGTGTCTACGATCAAAAGGGAATGTATTCGAGAGTTCTTGGAAACAGCTGCTCTCTCTGATGAGTTGCGGCAATCGCGGCAGAGATTGAGGGAACGCCCTGGTTCACGACAAAATCCTGAATGGGCGGGTGTAGCATTTGCAAGGGCGTGCCAGCGTTCTCTCACGCAGTTGAGCGCAAACTACGCCGATGCCCTGACACAAGCACTCCTGACGAAGCGCGGTGGCAGAGTCCCTTCCCACAGAACAATCCGTGATCTTTGGAAGGAGTGCCTACAGTTTACAAAGGCCCTAATCGAAGGTGATCTTGTCCTCAGTTGGATAGATCGAGCGTGGGGAACTTGAGGTGATGCATCTTTTGTACCAAGCGCTGTGAGAGAGTTTACATCATAGCTCGAGGCTGCGAAATCGAATTGGGCGGCACCAGGGGGCTACAGGCCGCCGGCGCCGGCGGCCTGTAGCCCAGCGCGCTGTGCGGCCGCTCCGTGTTGTACTCCACTCGCCACCGCTCGATCACGATCTGCGCCTCCTTCAGCGAGTAAAAAATCTCTCCGTTCAGGCATTCGTCCCGCAACTTCCCATTGAAGCTTTCACAGTACCCGTTCTCCCACGGACTTCCCGGTTCGATGTACAACGGCCCCGTCCCCAGATTGGCCAGCCACCGCCGCAGTTCCTTGGCCACGAACTCCGGACCATTATCCGAGCGAATGTGTTCCGGGATTCCCCGCCACAGCATCACATCCGCCAGCGTTTCGATCACCTCGTAACTCCCCAGCCTCCGCGCCACCCGAATCGCCAGGCACTCCCGCGTGTACTCGTCGATCAGCACCAACATCCGCAGCGTTCGCCCGTCATGGGTCATCGCGCTCACGAAGTCGTAGCTCCATACGTGGTTCGCCCGCTCCGGCCGCAGCCGCATGCAGGACCCATCGTTCAGCCACAACCGCCTTCTGGGCCGCTGTTTCCGCGGCACTTTCAGCCCTTCCCTCCGCCAGATCCGTTGCACCCGGTCCTGACTCACTTCCCAGCCGGCCTTGCCCAACTCCACTGTAATTCGCCGGTAGCCGTAGCGTCCGTACTTCATGGCCAGGGCGATGATCGACCGCGTCAAGGCATCTTCATCGGTCCGCACCATCGGTTCATAGCGTTGTGTCCCTCGCCCCTGCCCCAGCAGCCGGCAAGCCTGCCGCTCGCTCACTGCGTACTTCGCGCGAGCCTGCTCCACCGCACAACGGCGCCGCTCAGGGCTTAGAAGTTTCCCTCCGCCACGTCCTTCAAAATTTGCTTCTCCAGCGACAGCTCCGCCACCAGACGTTTCAGCTTGGTGTTTTCCTTCTCCAGGTCCTTGAGCCGCTTGGCCTGGTCCAGCTTCAGCCCACCGTATTCCTTCCGCCAGCGGTAGTAGGTCTGCTCGGTGATCTCCACTTCCCGGCAGGCTTGCGGGGTGGTCTTCCCATTCGCGATGCCCACTTCAATCTGCCGCAGCAGCGAAACGATCTGCTCCGGCTTGTGTTTCTTCATGGCCATACCAGCGTCCCTCCTGAGTGAATTCTCTCTCACTCCCGCTGGTACAAAAAATGCCAGTCACGTCATTGCGACAACGCACAGAAGACATTCCGAAGCTCGTTTCGCATTTCACTGAGCAATACGCCAGAAGGATGAACAAGAGAATTGAGAAGATCCCGTCTGAAACAATGGATGCACTGATGCGCTACCGCTGGCCGGGAAACGTTCGGGAACTGCAAAACTTCATTGAGAGAGCAGTGATTCTCTCTCCTCACTCCGTGCTACGAGCCCCCATTTCGGACTTGGACCAGTTCAGCTCTCTCAAAGACTCGTATAAGCCGATGGATGATCTCAAGGAGCTGGAGCGAGACCATGTTCTCCGTGCGCTTGAAGCAAGCAAGTGGGTAGTAGGGGGCCGAAATGGCGCTGCCCAGCGACTCGGGATGAAACGAACATCGCTAGTCTACCGGATGCGGAAGCTTCGCATAAGGCGTCCGCCCACGGTGGAGAGCGAAGGCGCTGTCAGCAGCCCTCTAGGCCAGGACTGAATCTCCACCCCTCTCAACGCGGCCCGTTCGTTTCGACAATTCTCTTGACGAGATCTCGTCAGTGACGGACATCCATCACAATTCCGTCAGCTATGGCAAGTTCCGGTTACCCGCTACATCTCTTGTCCCTCGCCATAATTCCATCCGCGTTAAAAAAGAATAAGTGAGCACGGTGCAAGCGTGCTGCTAACCGTCAACATTCTGTCCTGGAAATTGAAGTGACTGCTTTCGTCACCCGAGAGGCGACACTTTCCGAGCGATTTCATCTGCGGGAGATGCTCTTCTGAAATTTCGGGTGCAACAAACTACGCTGCTCGCTCGTAGCGGTGATGCAATCCACCGAGCCGCGAATACGAGATGACCGGTCCCTGGTTCACGTAGCGATGCCTATGACCCGGTGTGTCTTTGCCCAAGCTCAAGTGAGTGCGATCCTCGTGGTAATACCGAACGTAATCTAGGAGCAACATCTGGAGGTGCTCATCGTTGAAAGCAATGACGTGATCCAGCAAGTCTCGGCGGCAACTCTCCACCCAACGCTCCGCAATGCCATTCTGCCAGGGGCTTTTGGAGGACGTTCTGACTGCCCTGATTTGCAGCGACCGAATAGCAGCGAGGACCTCTAACCCGTATTTGCCATCCCGATCCAGGATCAGGTAGTTCGGCGAGAATTCATACGGAAACGCCTCCCGCAATTGCTGGGTAATCCACTGGCTTGTGGGGTGCGGCGTGACGTTGAAATGCAGGATACGTCTCCGGTCGTGATTGATGACGAAGAAGCAGTACAGGACGCTGAACGTGATTGTGGGAACGGTAAAAAATCCATGGCCGCAATGGCTTCGCGGTGATTTCGAAGAAAGGTCAGCCATCGTTGGCACAGGTCGGGATCGCGCGGTGCCTTCCTCATCCATCGGGAGATCGTACGTTCGGAGACATCGAAGCCGAGCATCAGAAGCTCGCCGTGGATTCGAGGCGCACCCCAGGTTGAGTTTTCGACGACCATGCGAAAGATCAGATTGCGTACCTCTTTGGAGATTCGCTTCCTGCCAACATACCTCCGCGTGCCGGAAATCCATCGCCAATGGATCCGGAAGCCGGCGCGGTGCCAGCGAACCACCGTATCTGGCGTCACGATGATCAGGCTTCCCTTCCATTCGGACCAGAGCTTCTGAGCAACGACTTCGGAAATAGCGTCTTTGGCAAGCGCCTGGTTCAAGGCCGTGCTGCCCACTAGACCTGTTGCCCCCAGCAGTAAAAGTCTCATGGTCGCACTCTCCCCGCCCTTTATCAGGTCTGTGGTACCGTCAGGCTCAAACTGCGGCTCGCATCTGACGCTGAGTAACGACTCAGACTTGCGCAAAACCACCGTCCACAAAAATTTCAGCCCCGGTGATATAGCTGCTCTCATCCGATGCGAGAAACACCACAGCCTTGGCCACTTCATCCGGTCGCCCAAACCTGCCGAGTGGGATCGCACTGACGACCATCTTGCGCCGTTGCTCACCCGCTTCGCCCGATGCGAGCAAATTATTCAAGCCGGGCGTGTCGATAGTGCCAGGGCTGATGACATTGACTCGAATTCGACGATCCTTGAGATCCGTGGTCCACGTTCGCGCGAAGGAACGGATGGACGCCTTCGTGGCGCTGTACACACTGTTCGAGGAAAGGCCTTTGCTGCCTACGATCGAGGCATTGAGAATGATGGACGCGCCTTTCGGCATCAGGGGAAGCGCCTTCTGTATTGTGAATAGCACCCCTTTGACGTTGACGTTGAAAATGGAATCGTAGAGCTCCTCAGTGATGTTTCCGAGGGCCGCATATTTGGCAATCCCGGCATTCGCGAAGAGAATATCGAGTCTGCCTTTCTCATCCTTGATCTGCGCAAAAAGGCGTTCGAGATCCTGGGGATTCGACACATCGCCCCGCACGCCGGTCGCATTCCCGCCAATTTCCTGGACGGCGGCTGCGAGTTCTCGTTCGCGACGAACGGTGATGTAAACGAATGCGCCCTCTTTTGCCAAGGCGGTCGCCGCGGCCAGGCCGATTCCGCTAGTGCCGCCTGTTACCAGTGCTACCTTTCCGTCCAGTTTCGGCATTCCGTCACCTCAGGTGTAATTGGCTCAAGCCGCAGCCTCTCGCAAAAGGGCTTCGACTTTCTCGTCGAGATTCCGCGCGACAGCGAGCGCGTCGGAGCTCCCGTATGGAACCAAGAAACTCGCCATCCTGTCATAGGACAGATGCACGCCGTCGGGACGTTCGTCGACGAGCACCGTGACAGGAGCATAAGAGCCAGCGTCCGGAACGTGCTTTGCCATCGCTTGCATGATGAGCGGATTGCCAACGACGAGGCGGACCATCCGAGGCTTATCGCGGCCGGTTGCTTTGCGCACGACGGCACCGTGGTCAAATTGCACAAAAGACATCAGCCCCGTTCTACCTAAAGCTTTCTGAATTGAGTTCTCCAATTCGCTGAAAGTTCCCGCCTGCTGAGTTGAGTTCCAGAACTGAGCCATCTCTGGATGGCCGACGGCATCGTTAATGGCAGCCAAAACATCGTCGAATGATCGGGAAGAGGTCACGCTGAATCGCTCAATCTCGAACTTTCTTATCGTCATTCGATTTTCCTCCAAGCAACCATCCGGTGAGTCGGATTATTCGGTGAAAGGCGCATTTTCGAGGAACTCGGCGAAGGTCGGGGCTGTGTATCCCGCCACATACCTTGTGCCGATATCCCGCAGGATGTTGTCGTAGCTGGTGGCTGGTTTCTGGCGAACCAGGCTGCAAAGACGCTTCTGAAATTGTTTTTTCATCGCCAAGCGAGGGAACTCAGCCAGAACTGCGCGAACCTTATCTTGAGGGATCAGCTCCAGTCCGGCCCCAATTACGTCTACGGCAATTCCTGAATGTGTCATCGCGACCTCTGGCTCCTTGTGAAGAGCAATGGAACGAGTCGTATGCAGCGCGACGGCGTCCCACACCAATTGAATCTGGTGTCCGGGAATACTACGTTCATTCAGAAATGCACGCGCCGCGTTGGCTCCATCGACCTCGAAGCGCTCCTGTGCGGAGTAGCGGTCGGTCAGTCCCAAATCGTGCAGGATCGCCGAGACCGCCAAGAGCTCGGGGTCTGGAGCAGGTTTCGCCCATTCGGCGAACAGCACACTAAAAAGCCATGACCGCATCGCGTGGTTGAAAAGGTACGATTCCGAGGAATTCCTGGCCAGCTCTACTGCGTCGCGAACCAGGGGCGTAGCAACTACCTTTATCCCAGCTAAAACCATATATCTCCTCGCAGTGAGTGCAATCCAACCGCTGCTCAGTATTCAAACCATTGATTGAGCGCTTGTACTTTTTCTTTCGTGTAAGGTGGAAACAAGTGGTCGATTGCCACGTCTGGCGGAGATATCAACACAGACTTGGCGTGGGTAAGAGAGTCAAAGCCATACTTCCCGTAGTAATTTCCGATACCGGCGGTGCCTACTCCTCCGTAAGGCATCGACTCAATGAACAAGAACACATTGGTCTGATTTACCGCGCCTCCTCCGAATGAAACAGAGTGCAACACACGGTCGATCGCGTTTTGATCGCGACTAAAGAAATACCCGGCGAGCGGCCGGGGCATCGACTTGATTTGTGTGATTAACGCAGCCAGGTCGGAATACGTGAGGATAGGCAGCAGCGGTCCGAAGATTTCGTTTTCCATTATTTTGTCCGACCAGGAAATTGGGTAGAGGATGGTCGGGTCAAGATAGCGAACCGCCGCGTCGGACTTGCCGCCATAAACCACCTTGCCGGGATCGATCAGCGAGGCCAGCCTGTCTACAGCAGCAGGGCTTATGACACGTGAATAGTCAGGATTGTGTTCGGGATCTGCGCCGTAGAGCTCGACAACAGCTTTCTTGCACTCGGCAACGAACGCTCCCGCAACAGAGTCATGAACAACCGCGTAGCCCGGCGAAGTGCACCATTGCCCTCCCCAAGCCATCGCGCCCCAAACAACTTTCTTTGCGGCATCCGGAATGTTCGCCGTCTCATCGACGATGGCAGGGTTTTGTCCGCCCAACTCCAGCAACACTGGAGTGACGTGTTCGGCAGCCGCGCGCATCACTACCTTCCCCACCCCTACGCTGCCGGTGAGGAATATGAAGTCAAATGGAAGCTTTAAGAGATTCGTCACTGTTTCCCGCTCACCGACCACTGCGCTTAGGGCTTCCGGCTCGAAATACTTGGGAATTAAGTCAAAGAGCAACTCGTCGGTCGCTAACAGAGCTTCGGAGAGTTTTAAGATGCAGGGATTGCCGGCCGATAGAGCAGCAACCCCAGGGCGCAACGACAGCAGAAGTGGTCCATTAAAAGGACAGATAATCAGCGTAACCCCGTAGGGCTCGCGATAAACCATCCCCTTGTGCCCGGATACTGCGAGGAACTTTGGAAGAGGAGCTTCGACAGGCTTCATCCATTCTTTGAGCTGGGACTTTGCGTATTCGGCCGTTGCGATCGGGGCAGAGGCCTCGAAGACATTCTCCTGGGATGCGGTTTTGAAGTCTTTGCTTGAGGCGTCGGCGAAACGTTTAGAGTTTTCTTTCAGCATGCGGATAAGACGATCGAGTTGGTCGACTCTCCACTCATAGGTTTTCGTCGCATCTGTGTCGAAGTATGTCTTCTGTTTGCGAAACAATTCTTCAATGGAGGCCCAAGGGGTGAACGGAATCGAACCTCCTTGAACTTCGCTCAACTTGGATTTTGATGGAGTAGACATATCGATCTCCTTTCGTCTTTCCGACCATGGCTATTTCCGAAATTTCACTCATTTTCCCGAATAACTCTTCCCACAAATCGATACTTCACTTCGCTCGACTGGTCTGGCTATTGGCCGTTTTTTGTAACCAGTACCATCCGAAAGCGTGCCTTTGCGGCCATCATCCGGTCATACGCTTCGCGGGCCTTGGATAGAGGCATGACTTCGATCATCGGCTCTACATTTTCGAGCAAAGAAAACTCCACCGTCTCCTGTTCGTCCTGCACGCTACCGGTGGTCGACCCGGAGATGGAGTGCATGCCAAAAACGAGGGAGCCGGTACTCACTTCCAGGGGATCCGGGGCGATCCCAATCACCAACAGTTTTCCCCTCACGGCGAGTCCATTCACGAGACCGGACATTGCTTTGCCACTTGGAGCAGTAGCAAGGATGGCATCTGCTCCGCCAAGCGCTCGCAGCCTCGCTCCCGCATCTTCCGCCCCGCTGTCGATGTATTGGTGCGCGCCGAGTTCTTTTGCGAGCTTCCCTGATTCCGGACCGAGACCAATGGCAATGGTCCTGAACCCCATCCTTCTTGCGTATTGAATCCCGAGGTGTCCGAGTCCGCCAACCCCTTGGATCGCGACGAGGGCACCGGCACGCAAGCCGGCATTTCGCAGGGCGTTGTACGTCGTCACACCGGCACATAGGAGGGGTGCTGCCTTGACAGATTCGAGACCGTCCGGAACCGTTACCGTGGTGCGCGCTTCAATGATCATGACTTCTGCGTACCCGCCGTCGATCATGATGCCGGTGAGCACAGCGTTGGTGCAGTTGACAAAGTCTCCTCGAAGGCATGACAGGCAGGTGTCGTCCCATCCACCACAGATCCCAACACCCACCCGCTGACCCACGGAACGGGTCGTAACATTTGAGCCGACGGCGTCGATGCGGCCGATGACTTCGTGCCCGGGTACGCGGGGATAAATAAGGTTAGGCAATGTTCCGTCTACCAGCAGGCTGTCGGTATGGCACACGCCACAAGCCTCAACCCGAATGCGAACCTGATTAGGACCGGGCTCTTGTAGCGGCCGGCTAACCTCAGTGAAAACCCCGGGTTTGCTGATTTCAATTGCGCTGTACGTTCCGGTCATCATGACCTCCAGCGTGATGGAATACTTTTTCGCTAAGCTGCGAACTGCCTCAAGTGATAGTCGATGTGGATCTGAAGGAGCTTGCCCCGCTCCTCGACTGTCATCGGGCCGAACATCGGGTGGGGCTGCCAATCAGCTGTTGACCTTGCATGCCAAGCCGCATCCAGAATCCTGAGCAGTTGCTCCTTTTCGAAATCGAAGTCAAACGTTGCGCCGTGCGGGATCTTGAATCCCTTCGGAAGGCGCAACCCCACCGGTTGCTCTGGATACCAGTCCACGAGAATCCATCGAAAGACGGTGCGCGATACGAGATAGCTCTCGTCTGGAAGGGCATAGAAACCAAGCGAACCACCACAGGCCAAGTTGAGGTGATGCAACATCTGTGCGACGGTCATCGTTCCCCACTGCCGTGGATTCGCTGGTGTGGTCCGGAGAATCCTGTCCCGAAACTCGTGGAGTTTTTCTTCGGCGAAGAACGCGTTCCCGTCCACTTGCTCCACTCGGAAGTAGCGTGGAATATATTTCAATATCGCTAGACCGGACATCCAAAAATTGCTTGTGAACGACTCTCGGATGAAGCTCGTGGTTTTCGGTTTCGTGAGCTGTACTGGGACCGTTTCTTGTGTGCGATCGCTCATCCTCTTTCTCCAACTATCAAGCCGGACCTTCCACTACGAACCCCTTCTTCGGCTCGCCCCGTAACGATTCCCCATGCATCACGTTAGGTGCGTGGTCTTCATTACGGAAATTCCGTCCCGAACATCGGGCGTCCGCTCTTTGATTGTTCGCGCGAGGCTTCGTCTTGGATCACATCCCAGTGCTCGACAAGAACGTTGTCCTTGATGAGAACAATGTCCGCAGCAATCCAGTTCACGGACAGGCCGAAATGCGAAAATCGCCCATGCACGATGACGAAGTCTCCATCAGCGACGATCGTTCCTGGCTCATACCTGAGCGTCGGGGGAAGGCTCTTCACGAGATTGAACAGACCCTCACGACCAGGTGGGATATGAGCGCTGTGTTGAATGTAGTGAGGGGACCAATAGCGCCCGGCCGTTACGTAGTCACGTTTGTTGAACAGCGTGTCGAACGCTTCCAAAACAAGCCGTTTATTTTTCTCACTTGAATTGTTCACGTTAATGTCCACTCGGTAAATTAAAAAAGTTGTTCTATCCCGGCAACGCGGCTACTGGTTGACGTGTGCGGAGGTGGCAGCTTCTTCGATGAGCTTGGCCGTTTCCTTCGGGTGAGACATGTAGGCCACATGGCTGGCATTCACTTCGACCGTCTTAGCATTGGCGCGCTTCGCCATCATGCGCTCCTGGTCTGGATTGATCGACCGGTCTGCGGTGGCCACCATGTACCACGTGGGCTTGGTCTTCCAGGCGGGACTCGTGACCTTGTGCGTAAACGAGTCGGTGGAGATCGGCACCTGCGATATAGCCATGTAGTGGGACTCGGCGGAGGGAATATCCGCCGCGAAGTCGGCCGCGAAATGCGCCTCGTCTATCCACCAGTTCCCGTTGCTATCCGGCTTGAATGCCTTGGACGCTTGCGGCAGGGCTTGCTCGATCGACGCGCAGCTGTCACCTTCATCGAGTGCAAATGCGGCGATGTAGACGAGTGCCGCGACGTTTGGGTCGTTGCCGGCCTCGCTGATGATGGACCCGCCGTAGCTGTGGCCGACCAGGACGACCGGCCCGCCCATGGCGTCGATTGCGGCCTTCGTATATTTTTGGTCGTCGGCGTACGAGGTCTCGGGGGGTTGCGCTACCGATACCCTATAGCCATCCTTCTCCAGGATTTTGGCGACGGGTTCCCAACCCGAGCCGTCGGCGAATGCGCCATGCACCAAGACCACGTTCTTGATGCCAGTTGGCGCAGGACCCGCCGCGGCAGCGTTCAGAGTCGCACCCATCAGCGTAGAAGCAAGTGCAGCAACCGCATAAAGCTTTGTCCTGACGTTTCTACAGTTGGGTTTCATTTTGTTCTCCTTTTCTCCTTCCACGCATATCGGCTTCTATGAAGCGATCGAGTGTTCATACCTCATTGAGGTCAATCGCCCCTCTTACGGCTCTGGCCGACTTCGTTCCCGCGACATCCATTCCCTGATGTAAGGCAAACAATGCGACACCGAAATGCCCCTCGCCTCACACGCGTTGAGAAAGTGAACGGCTTCGACATCTATTAGGTTCAATTCCTCCAAATCCAAAACTGCTGGCGATTCGCAAAATTCGATCTCGGCTTTAACCTGATCCAGGTGTTCAGAGCGAAACTCTCCGCTCAGCCGAATCCGCGATCGGATCCGTTCAATCTTGAGCGTCATGAAACCGCGGCTCCGGAGTGCACGGATGCGAATGCAACACAAGGCCCAGTCAGAATCCATTGAAAAGGTGGGACTTAGAATCGCTGGCGATGCTCGTTTTTGGGCAAACGCTGTTTAATGAGCAAATGTAATGGGATTTTACGTTGTCAGGCAGGAGTCAGCTGGACCGTTGGACCTTGAACCGATATTTGTCGATTCCCAATCGCTTGATTTTCGCGTCAAGGGTTGGTCTTGGAAGCCCCAATTTGGTTGCCGCACCATCTGGGCCGGAGACGCGGCCCCGAGCTTCTGCCAGGGCGGCCTCAATCATTTCCTTTTCCTGCCGTTGCAGCGCGCCATTAAGTGCGACTGCCGAACCAGCGAATTGTGGCGCTTGCCGTTTGAGCCACGTTTCGTCCACGCAAAAAATGTCGCCGTCGCTCAGGATCACGGCTCTTTCAATCACGTTTTGCAATTCGCGAACGTTGCCCGGCCATTGGTAGGATTCGAACAGTTCGACTGTTTTTTTCCCAATAGTTCTGAACTTCTTTCCAGCCTTTTTTCCGAAACGACCGACAAAGTAGTCGACAAGCAAAGGAATATCATCCGTGCGCTCGCGTAACGAAGGCATCTGAATAGGCACGACACTTAGTCTGTAAAGAAGGTCTTGGCGAAACTTTCCTTCGGCGACGAGGGTGTCCAGATCGTGATGCGTCGCGGCGAGCACTCTCACGTCCACGGGAATGGCTTTGTTGCTTCCGACGCGTTCGATTTCACGTTCTTGCAGTACCCGTAACAACGCGATTTGAATTTCCGGGGGCAAGTCACCCACTTCATCCAGAAAAATCGTCCCGCCATTCGCCGACTCAAAACGGCCCAGGCGTCGTTGCGTCGCGCCGGTAAACGCGCCCTTCTCGTGACCGAAGAGTTCGGAAGCAATCAGAGACGCTGGAATTGCGGCACAATTTACGCCGAAAAACGCGCGATCCGCCCGGTTGGATCGCTTGTGGATGGCGCGAGCTACCAACTCCTTTCCGGTACCGGTTTCGCCCAGAATCAAAACCGTGGAATCGGAAGGTGCCACCTTAGCAACCTGGCGTAGCACTTTACGCAGCGCTTCCGAGGAGCCGACAATATCCTCGAACATCGAATCACGATCGATTTGCTCTCGCAAGGCTAGATTTTCGTTGCGTGTCCTCTCTTCGGCCCTGACACGGTCATCGATGTCAGTTCCCGTCGCGTACCAGCGAATCACCTGCCCCCGCTCGTTTCGGAACGGGTTGTATCGAATCAGAAACCAACGGTACTGGCCATCCCTCCGAAGGGCTCGTTGTTCGATCTCGAACGGAAGCCCCCGTGCCAACGCAGCCTTTCGTTCGTCCCGTAATCTTTCCAAGTCGTCCGGATGGAAGATTCGTTCTCGGAAGCCCGGACTAACGATATCGTCGAGTGTGAGCCCCGTATAATCGAGCGTCGCTTGGTTTGCGTAGAGCGGAATGCCGCTCGGATCCTGAACCACAATGGCCTGCGGGATTACGTCGGTAATCCTGCGAAGCTCGCATTCATCTTCGCGCAGCTTCTCTTCCGTCTGCTTGAGAACTTCAATGTCAGTGCTTGTTCCGTACCATCGGATGATCTTGCCGGTTTCATCGCGGAACGGCTCGACGCGAATCAGAAACCATCGATAGACTCCATCCCGCCGGCGAAGACGGGCCTCGATCTCACCTGGTTCTCCTGAGACCAACAGCTCCCGCCATTTTTCCATTACCGACGGCAAGTCCTCCGGATGGAACGCAGCTTGCCAGCCCCAGCCATGCGACTCTTCAGGAGAAAGCCCTGTGTACTCATGCCATCGTTTGTTGAGGAACTCGTTTGGACCATCCGCCAGATTGCACCAGGCCAGTGTGGGAATCGTATCGATCACCTGCCGAAGTTTGGTTTCTGATGTGCGGATCTCGTCTAGGGCGCTTGTGAGAGCTTCCTGTGATCGTTGGCGCTCGACGGTGATGCTTGCGATGTGTGTGAACTGGTCGATTATGGCCTGGTCCAGTGGTGTGGGCATTCTGGGTTCCGGGTAATAGATCGCGAACGCGCCTAGGACGTTGCCCGCCGAGGACGAGATCGGCGTTGACCAACATGCTCGTACCCCGTGCGCCAAAGCCATAGGGCACCACTCGTCCGCTGCCCATCGTGTCTCCGTCGTGAGGTCAGCCGCAATGACTTGTTCGTTCAGGTACGCGGCCATCGCGCACGGACCCGAATCGGCGTTTAGGGGTCTGCCAACAATGGAGGTGACGAAGCTGTCCGGAAGGCTCGGAGCCGCTCCGTGTTCAAGACGCGTGCCGCTCGGATCGACCAACACAACGCTGCAGTAACACCCACTGGTCATGCTTTCGACAAACTGACAGAGCGCTTCGAGTATTCCCTGCATCGAATGGCCGCTCGTCACCATTTCCAGGAGCCGCTTCTCGCCAGCCGCCAAGTCTTCTGCGCGTTTGCGATCTTCGATGTCGGTCGCCGTCCCATACCACCTGACAACTTCGCAGGTTTCGTCGCGGAGCGGTTCGACCCGGAACAGGAACGAACGAAAGACGCCGTCAGAGCGCCGCAATCGCACTTCGCACTCCCCGGGATTATCAGCCTCGCGGAGCGCCTCACATTTTTGCATCAGCATGGGGAGATCCTCGGGATGAATCGCGGCCTTCCATCCCCAGCTGTGCGCCTCTTCCTGGGAGAGACCCGTGTAGTCATGCCATCGTTGATTAACGAAATCTACGGAACCGTCCGAGCGACTCGACCATGCCAACGCGGGAATAGCGTCGATCGCAAGACGAATGTCTAGCGCCTGTTCAGGTCGTGAGGACCCATCCATTGCTGGTGCCATTTTGGGATTATACTCGAACCAATCTCATGCGAGTCCATGGATCAGAATGACGGCAGCCTTGTCGCGGCAACTTTCCTTCCGTATGATCGTCAGATTGTGCTGCGCAAAATGTGGAACAGATTTCTCGATTGGCTCAGACCCAAGCGTCGAGCCTGTCCCTCGCCAAATTGACGTCCGCGTTTGAAATCAACAGGATAGCGCTTCTCGTCTATCCACGCCTCTTCCCCCATTCTCGATCTGCTGAGGGCGCAAAGAGCCTGGGGTAGTCCAGCCCCCCAGGGCCCGGCTTTGAACTGGGTTGCGTTAGCTGACGAACTACCGCTTCGCGCCACTCGGAATCTGCCTCCGATTCGGCGAAGTAGGTTTTTCCCTGTTATTCCCTGATCCTGCCCTGTTAATTCCCTGTTAGCTTCCCTGATAATTCCCTGTTCCGTTTAGAGTGGAACTGGCGCTCGGGACCAGAAGTGCCTCATAATGAGATACTTATGGCGTCCAACAGCCGAAACAGGTCGGCCAAATTCGCAAAATTCCCTGTATTTTTCCCTGTTAGCAGGGAATTTGGACAGAGAATGGTTCGCACCAGCCTGCGTCCACCGCCATCCAGTCTGTAATATTCTCTCCGCTGCTCCCTGTCCTATGGAATTCCGCGGATTGGTCCCAAAATGTCGCAATTTCGAATTGCCAGTGCCACTTCGATTCTCTGCGTTCTCTATAACCTGCACGGGGAATCGCTAATTTCTCCCCGTATAACCGCGGCGGCTAGGCCTAACTGATTTATCTCAAATGTGGATGGGATTTTGGCTGGGCACAGGAGTTAATTCTCGCTCACTGCGTGTACCTCGCCAAAGTCTCATCATCCCTTTGGATCCGACCTCGTTTCTGGATTTCCATAGTTCCTGAAACAGCCGCACCGTCTCAGGGCGTGTCGCGCATAGTGGTTGTTGGGATACGCGGAGACAGCAACGCCGCGCGCAATGCTGCGCCCGCGATTTCGTCGGTGACCTCTAGCCCAGAATCGGTGGACCTGCCTTGGTTATGTACAAAACAGAACAGACATGTATAACCACCGGGAGTACAAAGGTTGAGGACTGCCTGGTTGCCGTCATTGCGCTACTCCTTCCAGCGGCGACGCTCTGGCTTTTTGGCATTGGAAGAAGACGGAGATCATTATGAAATTGAAAGTGCTACGTGTCTGCATCCTCGTTCTGCCACTTTTGGCAATCAACGCCACCGCAGGATCCTTTAATCCAGGATCCCTTAATCTTGGAAGCGTGGCTCCTTTTGCCGTTCTGGGTGGCTCGACCGTAACCAATACCGGGAAGACCGTGGTCGTCGGGGACGTGGGGGTTTCTCCCGGCAGCTCGATCACTGGCTTTCCTCCGGGAAGGATTATCGACGGAGGGAAGCACTCGAATGATCCACTCGCAATGCAGGCCCAGGCGGATGCGCTGAGCGCGTACAACGTTCTCGCAGGTCTGACGCCCACGGCAAACCTGACGGGGCACGGTCTGGCCGGCCTCACACTTAAGCCTGGTGTTTATAAATTCGATACGTCAGCAGAGTTGGCGCTGGGCCGGACTCTGACATTGGATTTTGAGGGGATGGATGATCAGAATATCGTCTTCCAAATTGGGACCACGTTAACCACTGGATATGCCTCGCAGGTCATTGAGGTCAATCGCGGCCACAATGACAACACCTATTGGCAAGTTGGCACTTCGGCGACCCTCGGTATAGACACTTCGTTTCGTGGAAATATTATCGCACAGCAAAGTATCACGCTGACTACCGGTGCTTCCATTCGTTGTAGAGCAATAGCCCTAGTTGGTGCCGTCACCATGGATGCCAATCAAATCACTGGCAAGGTTTGCGAGGATTAATTCACCTTGCCGAACCAGGCAGTCAGGCCCTCGTTTTTTACTATAGGTGCAAGAGCCAGACAGGCCTCACACGGGGTGCGGTTATTGATCCTGTGGTTCGGCCGGTCGTCCGAGGCCGCGCCGTAATTTTTATCATCGTTGATCGCGCGCTCCAGAGAGCTCCTGAAAAAGCCGAACCGTCGCCGGGGTGTCCGTTGCCAAGACTCTGTCCGTTTTTGAAATCAGCAAGATAACGCAACGTGCTTCTGCTTCAGTTCCGCTTGAAGGAGAGTCATCCTTTCTGAAGCGGGCTTTTCATGCAGATGCGATCACTTGCAGGTACAGACTAGATTCTTACCCAGAATGAGCTTTCGCGCGCCACGCCACTGATGATTGACGATTTGTGCAAAATTATCGGCCCAAAGTCTCCCAGCGTCCAGACTGGAACTACTGCGTGCCCGGGTTCGCCTTCAAGATGCGGGACGACACCCTAAACCGTTTGTAATCTTCATAACGAACCGTCATGCGAAGATGAACGCTGCCCGTACGGAAGTGCAGTACGTCATCGGAGTGGGTATAGGTCGGGAACCAGTAGTGACCCTCGATGTTTTCGCGGTACGTCTCAAAACGGGGGAACACGTTTTCTGTGCCGCCCTTGCGAATATCTGGTACTGCTTTTCCGTCGGTCTTAACAACCTCCAGATCTTTGTCGTCCACCCAGACCCGTCCTTGAAAGTACCGCTGGTTCTTCTCGATGGTCTTCGGGCTGGCGTCGAATACATACGTGCCGATCTCGTCCACTTGTTCGCGTCCCACATAGACGATGTTGTACTTCGGCAAATCCTCGGTGGTGAGTACAAAGGGCTGAATATTCTTCAGATCGGCAAGATCCTGCTCGGACATCGAAACGCGCTGGAGCGTCGGCGGCGGGGCATAGGTGATCTTTTCGTCGCGCTGGCCCGACGGCGTGAAGATGATGTCGCTGGTCATTCGATATTCGCCATCCGGGCGCCCGTCGTCGTCAATGGTTTGCACGATGAAGGTTTGCATATAGGTGAAGTTATTGCGCTCGGTCTTGAACTCAGCCTCGTGTTCCGCGAACCGCTGAATAATCTGGTCCACCGGGATGGATGGCGGCGCTTGGGAGATTCCGCCGCTGGATTCGCTGCCGGGCAGAGCATTCGGCGGCTGTGGGACCGCTCGCGCGCCGGCTGTTGCGCTTGCATGCGGAGGCGGAGTCAGCGGCCCCTCTTGCTGCGCCGCTAGCAGAGAAGGAAAAAATGGACTCGCGAATGGCAAAATAACGGCTATAAGAATTCGAGCGCCGAACTTCGTCAAACCTGGAAAAGATATCCCGTTGCGAACTTCCATCAGTCCCTTCCCAGCGATACTGCCGTCGCTCCCCGGAATTTCATTCTTTACTCCCAGAACAGCACCATGGCCCACCGTCTGGCTCGATCACGGGGCCTGAACACGTGTTGTCCCGGCCTGAAATGGAGAGAATGCGCTGTCCGTTAGTGAGTATTCCGCCCTTTGGGGGCGGGAATTTTCGAGGCATCAGGGTCTACCGATCCCATGAGGATTTGGAAGTAGTGCAAGGAACAGGTTCTAGCGCCGCCATTTATCGTCTCGGTCAGCCCGCCAGGCTATCTCTCTGGACGGCTGCGTCCACGCAGAACCCGCTTCCGTTTCGCCCGGCAAGATCATTGTAGCTCCGTCCCATCCATCGTCTCAACTTCCGGGTGCCCCGCCATGCGACCAGAATCCGTCCCAGACCCGGTGCAAAGGCCGTGAGCACAATTGCCTGTTTTCGTCGTATGGCGAAACTCTTTGATGGCCTTCGGCGTATTTCCCCTAAGCCTTTTACAAAGGAGTGAACATGAGTTCGACCGACAATCCAGGGAGAGTGGCCGGATTTTGGTACCTCCTCCTTTGCGTCATCGGCCCACTGCGCCTGATGTACATTCCCAACAAACTGTTCGTGCCGGGGAACGCAGCCGCGACCGTCAACAACATCGCCGCTCACGAACGGCTTTTCCGTTTCGGCATCGTGGGCGACCTGCTCTGCGCGGTGATCTTGATTTTCCTCGTGCTGGCCTTTTACCGGTTGTTCAAGGGAGTGGACCGGAACCTCGCTGTGTTGGTGGTGATCTTTGGGGGCGTGATGCCGGCCGTCATCAACTTCGTTGGTGTGGTGAGCGACTCTGCCGCTCTGCTGGCCGTGCGCGGAGGCGATTTCCTCTCCGTATTCGACAAACCTCAGCGGGACGCGCTGGCCATGCTGTTCCTCACTCTGCGTAGCCGGCAAAACACTGCCGCCGAGATCCTTTGGGGGCTTTGGCTTCTTCCGTTGGCGATGCTTGTGTACCGGTCGCGTTTCCTGCCGCGCTTCCTGGGCGTATGGCTCTTCATCAACGGCTTCGCGTATCTGGCCCTGAGCTTTACGGGCGAACTGTTGCCGCAATACCAGGGCCAGGTGTTTACCTACTCTCAGCCCCTCCTCTTCGGGGAGGTGGTGTTCATGCTGTGGCTCCTCATCAAGGGCGCCAGGCCGCCGGCGGACGCGGCGGGCTCATTGTCGTCGGCTGGCTAGGCTGCATTACTGGCATTTGATGATTCCGCCGTCATGCTTTCCGAAGCAAACCTTCACATGCGGATGGAATTATTGGTAGGCGCACGAGAGGCGGGCGAGAGTCCCAATCCGCGCAATCTGTGATGAGCGGCGCCGCCGGGCGATTCAATTTTACAAGCTTCCTAATGGTCGCAGCGCCGCCTATGATTGGGGTCCGAGGGCAAAACCCAGAATGCGTGGCCGCATCAGGTTATTGAAATCGGCATCCTGGATGCGGGCTTAATCGCCGGCGGGATTGTTGTCTGAATTCAACGCGCTAGTTGCGGAGTCAGGGGCTACAGCGTCCGGTTGGGGTTTCAGTGCAAAGCGAATGTTGCGCTTGGCGTTTTCGTCCACCGTGCGCTGCAAGTCGAGTTGATCAATATCAATCGTGTTCTCCCCGCCGTAATCCACACGGAAGTGCAGCCTGTTATCTGCGACCCAATAGTCGCTCGCAGGGAACACCGTGCCATCCTTCAGATACATCAGGACGGTCGGCGTTGATTCCGCCACGTTCCCGGTCACCGGATTCGTATCCTGGTAGTTGTCCGAAGGCTCCGCGCTCATGTCTGAGCCCGTCAAATCGCTGGAAGCGCCCGAATCATAGGATGGATCGCCATAATATCCGTACACGCCATTGCTCGGATACGCATAGGGGACCGGAGGATATGGATAGATCCAATATGCAGGCCAATACGGTGACCAGTAGCCGCCCCAACTCGGACCCCACCACGCCGGGCCCCAGCCGAATCCTATGCCAAATCCACCCCAGCCCCACCCCCACCCGCAGCACCCCCAACCCCAGCCGCCGCCCCAGCCGTACCCGCGCCAGCCATAGCGGCCCCAGCCATAGCGGCCCCAACCGTAGCCGCCCCAGCCATAACCGCGCCCACCATACCCACGCCAACCGTAGTTACCAAGTCCGGGGCCCGCGAAGCCGCCGCGCCCGGGCGCCCACGCGCCGGTGCCATTGAACGGAGAGCCAGCCCTCGAACCAACCAAGGCTGAGTTTATGACCGAACTTCGAGACGAGGTGGCGTTCAAGCCAGATGGGCGCGTGCTCGCTGCTGATCCCATGCGGGCGGTAGTGGCAGAGTGCGAAACACCGCCGGCAGTCGCGCCGCTCGCATTTCCGCGAGAACCAAATCGCCCCGCCGCGCCGCCAGGAACGCGGGCATCGGCGAACGTTGCAGCGCTGGCTGTCGCGCTGCGGCCGCTCGAAGGCCCGAACGAATGCCACTTCCCGTCGGCGATGGCAGATTCACGGCTCGCGGACCGTCCTCCCGGGCCATCCATTCCAGCGGAAGCGCCATAGTGGCTCCCTGCGTATGAAGAATTCCCAGACGAGTGATAGCCATTGGCACCGTGATTTCCGAACGAATGCCATTGCCCATCGGCGATGGCAGACGCATGGCCCGCGGATCGTGCGCCGCCCCGTCCATTCATGCCGCCGAAATTGCCTGTGTGATTCCCTCCGTATGAGGAATTGCCGTACGAGTGATAGCCATTAGCGCCGTGATTTCCAAACGAATGCCACCGCCCATCGGCGATGGCGGACGCATGGTCTGCGGATCGTGCGCCGCCCCGTCCATTCATGCCGCCGAAATTGCCTGTGTGATTCCCTCCGTATGAGTAATTCCCATACGAGCGATAGCCATTAGCACCACCATTTCCATAAAAACCGTTGCCGCCATGGCCAAATGAATACGGGGAGCCGCCACGATAACTACCGCCGCCGTAGGAATGCCCGCCACCGTTATAGCCGCCTCCCCCTCCGTGGAAACCCCCGCCGCTACCGCCGCCGTTAAAGCCTCCGCCACCGTGAAATCCACCACCGCCGCCATGGAATCCACCGCCACCCCCGCCATGGGATCCCCCCCGCCGCGCTGGGCTAGCGCGGGCGTCGCCGTCGCACACGCCAGCGCAACCATCGCAATCAAGGTGAAAAGAATTCTGGAAACAAGGATGGACTTTCTCATTTAGGTTCCCTCCCGCATAAATCATGCAGGACCTGCATACCCATAAATCCTTGGCACCCTCGAATGTGGCGCCATAGCGAGCCTACCACGAGAAACAGGCCTCTGAATATATTAACCCGAACGGGGAAATTTAGTTTCCCGCGCCCTATCCGATCAGTGATGTAAACTCTCTCAAAGCGCCTGGTACAAAAACTCGGTCCGGTCAATTCAAGGCGGCGAGCAGTTTTTCAAGAAGCGGTTTGGCGTCTTCCGAAATCAAATCCGCCGCGCACCGTGGACAAGTGAGAGTGTCCCCGGATATCTCGGCCCAGCGTACGGGACAGAAATAGGTCACCTCGGAATTCCTCCATGCGGAGCATCAGGCCGCGGGACAAAGACTGCGGACTTCAGACTCGATGGTGTCCAAGCGCGCAAGAGCCGCCTCCACGGCGGGAGCCCCAGAGATCTGCGCCGACCGCGCATGTTCCAGAGCCCGTTGCGCGATTGCCGTGGCCTCGCGCAGGACTCCCTTAATCTCCCCTTCCAATCCGCCGCGGCTTGCGCGGACTCTGTCGTCCACGTCGCTTTGCACTCGCGCGCTATTCACCTCCAGCAGCATGTCGGCGAATTCCTTCCCATCCTCCACCACCCCCTGTCGGAAGCCGAGAACTCCCGTTACAAGATCGGAGACAAACAGGAACGGGGAGGCGGGAGCCGCTACCCTTTCGATGTCATGGAAGGAAAATTGCGATCTTCCCCTCAACCCCTGTTCGGAACTGACCTGCTGGACAAACAGTGTTCCTTCCGCCGTTTCCTCGCGGTCCGCGCGGCGCAGAAAATCGTTTCCCAGTTCAATGAATCTTTGGACCGTCTTGTGGAAGGCCACTTCCGCGAATTTCTCCTCCTCTTTGAGCCAGGGGAGCAATTCCTCGCGGACAATTTCCTGCACCAAATGCATCAGGGCGCGCCGGAACGCTGGACCATTGCGAGTGCAGGGAAGCATGCTTATGCGCTCGCCAATGATGCGGTGCACCCTAGTTTGCGCTGGCTTTAGAAAAGCCTTTTGACGATCCGCGAGAATTCGGGACAAGCGTTGCTGTTCGGCCGAGAGCAGATGGCCTAGGTCCCACATGGCGCGGTCCACCTGTTCCAGCATTCTCCGCATGTCCTCGATGCGCCGTTCCGATTCCTCGGCCGGGCGTTCCAATGCGCTCCGTTCCTCCCGTACGATTTCCAGCAGCTGGCCGGCTGTTCGGCGCAGCCCGCGAGTTGCCGCGGCTTCAGTTAATGAAACGCCGGACTGTTCGATAAGGCGTTCCAGCGCCTCAACCAGACGAGGCCAATCACGTGCGGGTCCGCGGCCTTCCAGACGCTCCAACGCGCTGACCTCGAAGAGAGCCGGGGCGGCTCTCTTCAGCCGTTGCTCCAACATGCGCCTTGCAAACTCAGCCGCAGCCCGGCGTTCCGCTTCGCTGGTGCGGTCAGCTTTATTCAGGACCAGAAGCAAGTCGCGAACTTCCCGGCCGACCGTTTCGACAAGCTGTAGTTCCTCGCCCGAGAGCGGTGGATCGGCGCCCACTACAACAATGGCTGCATCAATATGAGGAATGAAAGATTGAGTAGCTTCCGTGTTCCCCGCAAAGACTGACCCAATCCCAGGTGTGTCCGCCAGGCACATGCCACGCGACAGAAGCGGGCTGGGCAGGAAGATCTCCAGGCCGGACACACCTTTCACGTTTTCAGGGTTCTTTTCCTCGGAGACGAAATCTTCCACGGCGCCGAGCAAAATTTGCCGCCACTCCGTGTTTCCAAAGCGGACTCGAGCGGAGGAGGAAGGCCCGTAGCGGATGATTGTAGGCACAGTTGTGACTGGGACGATTCCCGACGGGAGCACCGACTCACCGACGAGTGCATTTAGGAGGGTTGACTTGCCGCGTTTGAACTGCCCCACACAAGCGACATAGAACCGCCCTTCCGCAAAGCGTTCGGCAACCGCGCGGGCATTGGCCGCAATCTGCGCCGCGCCGAATTCGTCCGCAAGATCGGCCAAGCGCCGCAGCTTCATGTCACCAGACGAGGTCCCGCCCGCCAGCGTGCAAGCGGGCTCTCCGGCAGCGAGAGCAAGGGCACCCTTTGCGTGGTCCAATTTTGGAGAGAGGTCCCGCGTGTCCCCAGTCATGAGAAATATCCTCGCGAGGAGTGTTTGTGGTATGGATCATCACCGATCAGGCAATCCACGTGAATGAGCGTGATTTTGACTTGATCGCCGTAGTGGTATCGGGGATCCGCCGCCAACTCGCACATCCTCTCTATCGCTCCTGGAAGATGATGGCTGAGGCGCAGAACATTCTCCCGAAATCCTTCGAGGTTCAGCGAGTCCAAATGGAAGCGGTGGATGTAACTTTCCAGCAGTTCGCGCGCCACGGGTTCAGGGAGCGGGCCAAGAGGGAGGTGATATTCTTTTGTGTAGTAGATGCTCCAAGCGTGTCCAATTTCCTCATGAGAACATCCTCGCGCCAGAAGATATATGGGAGTATTGGCGCGCCAGATGACCTCCTTGATTAGTCGCGCCACGGTGGATGACGCTGGCGGACAATGATCCAGAAAAAACCAGTATGCCCTCTGCTGCGCCGCGGCGTATAGGAGGCCCTTCAATCTCACCGCGGACTGGTCGCGCAACCATCGGTTCAGCGAGGGCTCCGCGGCACCGTCCTTCCTCACTTTCTCGCGCAGCAAGACATTGGAAGCCAGATACAGACCTCGAACAAGCTGGCCCGCGAGTTGCCGGGCAGTCGCCGCGCCACTGACATAAATGCAGTTTTGCCGGTCGCACTTTGGCATGCTTTCCATCACCCAGTTGGCCAGAGCGGTTTTGCCAGATCCCGCGGGCCCCCAAATTAGCAAACTTCGGCGCCTCGCCATGGCGGCCTTCATGCGCTCGGATGCTTCTTCACGGCCGGCCAGCATCGGCGGGGAATCAGCCACGGACATTGTTTCCGCCACACGCGGCAACGCCCGTTGTCTTGATTCAGTCTTGTGCGTGCTGTTCATTCCGAGCGCGCGCCATCCTGATGCACATATTTGATGACCTCGACATCGGACATGGCGATCAGCCCCTCGCTCACCATTTGATCCAAGAGTGGGAGGAGCTTCAGTATCTTTTCTTCCGCGTCGATGACGCTGACCATCACCGGCGCATCCGAGGAGAACAGAAAATGATGTTCGCGCCGGATCAGCGTGCTTGCGCCGTATCCTTCGATGCCCCGGAAAACCGTGGCGCCAGCAATGTCCAACTCACGGCACTTCTCGACGATGGCCTGATGAAGCGGCTTGCCTTGCCATTTGTCATCCTCGCCGAAATGGATGCGAATCATTTTGGCGTTGCCTTCGAGTTTCACGGTCGGGGCTCCTTTCTCTGTTCTTCCGCACGGTAGTCATGCGTGTACTTGATGATGTCCACGTTCGAGAGAACCACCAGTCCCTGCTGCACCATGTCGTCCAAAAGAGGCAGGAACGCGCGAAGTTTCTCTTCGTTCTCCACCACGGACAGCATGATGGGGCGATCATGGGAGAGGCTGAGAGTTTTCTGTTGATGGATTCGCCGGTTTGCGCCGTACCCTAGAATGCCCTGGTAGACCGTAACACCCGCAATGTCATTCGCGCGCATGCATTCGACGAGCGCCCGATAGAGTGGCTTGTCGCGCCACTTGTCGCTTTCCCCGATGAAGATGCGCATTAGCTTTGCTTTCCCTTCACGCTTGGTCGCGGGGCCTTGAGCTTGTACGGTGCTGTTCGGTGAGACTCCTGAGGGTTTCACAACCGTCGTGTCCTGCACTTCGATGAGCCCGCTCCCCGCCATTTCATGCAATTTGGGGAGGAGTTCTTCCACCTTTTGCGGCGATTCAACGAATTCCAGCTTGATGGGCAGGTCTTCGGTGAGCCGCAGGATGCGCGTGGTATGTAGGTGATGACCAGCTCCGAACCCTGCGATTCCTCGCACGACATTGGCGCCGGACACACCGCGGTAAAACAGGTAGTCCAGGATCGCTGCATACACAGGCTGCCCGTGGTACTGGTGGTCTTCTCCAACATAGATGCAAACCTTCTTCGCTGGCCCTACGGCAAGCATGCACCCTCCTATTGGAGAATTTCCCTCTGCGAGGTCAGGAATCCCGCAGCACGGCCCAGGACTCCCCACCCCGCAGGATCTTCTTTCTCCAAGTGCTCCAGAAATGTGTTCAAGTCCTCTTTCAGGTCATTCCGGTCGTGATTCAGGATTTCCGCGACCAGACACTGACGGTTTTTGGGCAGGAGCCGGGCCGCCCGATAATCCGGAGAACTCTTGGCCAGATACCATGCATGGTGGCTGCACAGGCTCAGAATCTGCTCACCTCGTGCGTCTTCAACTGGCACGCTCCGATAGTCCTTCAAGACCGCGCAGACTGGGCAGTGGCCCTTCCCTGGCGCCTGCGCGATTCCACTTGTATCGAATCGCCAGTGAGTCTTCATGGAATTGCTCTCCCAGCAATCACTCCGCCCCAAACCGCCAGAAAGCCCGCGGTAACGCTCAGCATCACATTCAGGAAAGCTGTCAGTAGCTGGCCATCTTGGACGTTGCGAAACGTCTCATACTCAAAAGTGGAGAAAGTCGTATAGGCTCCGATGAAGCCGATGGGGATCAAGTATCTCCAGTTCGGGCTCCAGTGCGTCTTCTCCGCCAGCAAGGTCACAATCAGCCCGATGAGGAACGATCCGGTGATGTTGATCACGAATGTCCCGTACGGGAACCGCGTACTCATGCGGTTACTGATAAACCCTCCCAGCCAGAACCTTGCCAGTGCCCCCAGCGCGCCACCAAACGCCACCATCAAGTATTTGGTCATTTCCGCTCACCCGAAGGTCTTGGGTCTCCTCTGGACAAATTTAACTATCTGATTCCCGCGCCACGCCAAACTCTGCTTCGCTCCCCTGCAACCCATGACCTGCGGGTTCATTGGCTTCGAGCGACTGCAAATCGTGGAGGACTTGTTGCTCATCCACGGTTGTCCCCAGGCGTTGTTCCGATGCGCGCCCGGCTTGGGCGCGGAGAGCGTCGGCGTACGAATCGAAACGGACTTTCAGTTGTTTCACAATAAATTCAGCGCGATCCCTCGCCAGACATCCATATGTATCAAGCGCCGCAATAACATCAGGTTCCGTATCGCGGGTCAGGCGGTAAGCGAGCCTTTTCTGGGCAAATCTCTTCCCCAAAAACAGCGCAAACGACGGCCGGGTGATCTTCACGTTCCATTGGGGCGGGTCAAATACTGGCAGATCCCGGATCAGAGACATGAATTCGCTCTCGTCCGGCCCATCCAGGATTTCGAGCGCATCCGCCGATCGCCGCAGTTCCGCACACAGTTCTGACGCCAGAGTTCTCATTTCCACCTGCAACTTGTGAACACGAGTCTGGATCGCATTGATGACCATCGCGCGAGCGGACCGCTCTGGCGAAGACACGTCATTCTTGCCGTTGGACCACGATTCAATCAACTCTGCCGAGGCTGCCTCAAGCAAGCGCCGTGAATCGCTGGGCATCCTCACCGTCTCTCTCACAATCTTGGACAGCATGGCTTCGATCTTACCAGTTGCGATTCGCAGCCATGTTTCTATCTCGCGCGCTTTTTCAAGAGAAATCAGGGGTTCTTCTCCCGGGCGGCGAAGAAGCGCCTGCAGTGACGCCACGAGGGAATCACGCAGGCTGCCGATTTTTCGTTTCAGTGAAGCTGCGCGCAGTTCCTGCGCACGGCCGTAGAGCGGCAGAATCTCCTTTTCAAACCATCGTTCAAGCATCGAGCCGGAGGCCGGCAGGGCACTGACTGGATGAACAGGCAGTTCCAGTTTGCACTCTGAACGAATGTGCTCCCCCATATAGGCCATTACCACTGCTCGGTCTGATTCACTCAAGAGGTCCGACTTGCTTAACAGTACGGTGGCCCGGATGCCCGCCTCATTCAGCGCCATCAAGGTCTGCAAATCCTCCGGTGCGAGACTTGACCCCGCATCAATCAGTACCACGCCCAGGTCGCATTTTGGCAAATACGCAAGCGTCTCGGCTGCTCCGCGCGTAGCCAGTGAGCCCAAGCCGGGCGTATCGACGAACGTTACGCCATTTCGCAACCGGGCAGCTGGAAGCTCAACCACGATGCGGGTCACGTGCTTCGCATTGCCGGGATTCTGCTGTTCGGCGGCGAATTCGGACAGGCGGCCGGGGTTCATTGACTGGGGAGAGCGTTCCGCGAACCACACCCTCATGTTGGGCTGCGCGCCATGCGTGACGTGGGTGGGGACGGCTGTCACTGGCGTCACACCCACGGGAAGAACATCAGTCCCGACGATTGCATTTAATAGCGAGGACTTGCCGGAACTGACGCGGCCGAATACGGCAATTTCAAAGCTCTTATCCTCGGCTCGGTCCAAAATGTTTGCGATTGCCGAACGGTATTCCACCAGTCCCTGGCGCGTAACGATCTCTTCGATGCTCTCCAACAGCGCCATCTCGTTGCTTGTCTTCTCAAGACTTCGGAGCCGCTCTTTCAGGTCATCACCGACCGCTCCTGCAACATACTGGTCAAGTTTTGAAACCAAACCCAGTAGTTCGCCTACAATTCCATTGAGATCCGCCTCCGCCGCTTCGGGAACGGCTCCGTAGCCCCGCATATATCTGGGGTAAAGCTCTTCGGCGGAGATTTCAATGAACGTCAACGCCACATGAATGGCGTGCATGGGCGAAATGGAGGGCTGCACTTTGGGGATGTTCTGCCCATCGAGTATGCGCAGAAGCTGGGTGCGAATGCGGGAAATGTAGCCTTCGATTGTTCCTTGCCGAGCGGGAGGAATCCCGGACTGATATCTTTGGAAGGCGGACTTGGAGGACGATTGATTGAGCACGTCCTCCACGCTCGAAAGCAATTTGTCAATGTGCTCGCAGGTCACGCGAAGCCTGCGCTTCTGAAATTCGTTCAGAGTGGAAACTTGGCTGTCAGGCGTTGAGCTCATGGGAATGTGCCCGGCGTCACGCAGCGCAATGGTGACGGGAAACCGCCGCAAAAATGAAAAGTCTGGATTCTGGCGAGATGCTGCTTGAACGCGGGGTATGCATGGACAAACGACTCCTCATATGAAGTAAATCATCACAGGAGTCATCTGCCCCAAAGGGCGGTTAGGGGTGAACTCCAACACCCTGACTCTTCAATTATCGAGGGTCTTTTCACGAAAGTCAATCCGCAACGATTGTTAGCGGATTCCTCTTGGAGGAGTGCTTGCGTGTCCCGCAAGAAGCGCAATCCCAAGTACAAAAGCATGGGACTCCTCCTCGGCCAACAGATCGCGCCTGATGCTCTGGCGCTTCAAAGCGTAGAGTTGCATGCTATCAGCGATCTGCTCATAAACACTCGCCATCCCTGGAGCCATCCTCCGGCAGTTTCTTGCATCCGGCATTTCTTCCAGCACAGCGGCAAGATCCGCCAAGCATACGACGGGATTGCCCTTCTTGCGTCGAAGTTCCGGATCGATTGCCTGAGAAACAGCATCGGCAATGGCGCGCCTTTCTTCCTCCGAGGAGACCTCGCAGATCTTGCAATGTGAACGGTCTGGCAGGATCCGCTCAACGGACCGGCACATGTGACTCGAAACGGCTTCTGCTCGGCAAAACTCGCGCAATTCGGAAACAATGCCAAGCAACACCTGGGGATACGCGGAACAAATTCCTAGCGCGGAGGACAGATTGGCACGCAGATCATGCAGCCGGCACGCGAGCGATTCGACTGCCGCGCGATCCTGCAGCACCAATAGCCTTTCGAAGCGGTCACAGGTCTGCACCAGAAATACCTGCAACTTTTCAGCAGTCAGAAACTTTACAAGCGCGGATTCAAGAACCGGCGACCCGCATGCCTTGAGTCTTTCGGGGTTGTCGCCGAGTTTTGCGGCGAGCCCTTCTCGTGAGGAAAGAGCATAGATGCTCACTTGTTGAGGATCGGTATCCTCATTCAAATAGCGCTTGAGAAAATTCAGAATTTCGTTGCGTTAAGCCGGAGAAATCAAATTCGCCTTATTCACCGCAAGAAAAGCCCGGCGCTGATGCGATAGCGCTTCTCGCAGGAAACGCATTTCTTCGCGGGAGAACGAAGAATCAAAACTGGTGACAAAAACGAAGGCGTCCGCCTCGGGCAAAAATCTCGCCGTGGTTTGCGTATTCTCGGGAATCACAATTCCGAATCCCGTGATATCCACAAAATAAAACCCCCGGCGGAGCATCTCGGCCGATAATTGCATTTCCGCGATCTCTAATGTTAAGCCGGTTTCCGGGATTATCTTTTTCTGTGAGGCACGATTCCAGTTCGGACACCGGGACTTCGCGCACCAGGTTGGTCCCATGCAGACGAAGTCTGACGCATTCGCGGCTGCCGTCCGCGACGCTGGTGATTACTGAGGTAACCGGCACATTCCCAGCGGGCGGGCGCTCCATTCTGAGAATGGCGTTCATGAGCGTGCTCTTTCCCCGGCCGGATTCGCCAATCACCATCAAGTAAATGCGGTCTCCAGACAGACGGCTGAGCAGGTCCTGGCAGCCACGGCCGAATTCGCTGTCTCCGGTTCCTGGCGTACCGTGGGACGCGGTCAGGATCAATGCGGCAAGCTCCATCTCGATATGCTCGTAGTGGCGCAAAAGCTCCCTCGCGTCCGTTTCCACAGGAGCCTGGCCCCACAGTGCCGCGTCAGTGGGCGACGTTTCCGCCATGTCGTCCTGCTTGTTCCTGCTTGCCGAGCATCTGGACATTTACGAGCAGGCGCAGGATCATGTCCAGTGCCTGGTCCGCGAGGCTTGCGGCGCTACGCCGGGCAATTTCCTCTTGAATCAGTTCTCGTCCCTCTCTGAAATGCTTTCGCAGAAGAGCCTTGGCTTCGGACTGAAGGGGCCAATCCATCCGGGGCAGCAATTCGATTACTCTCCGGATAGCGCCATGCCATTCAGCGGGTTCCCCGATCTCCAGGGAAATTGCGGCTGACAGACAAGCAATCTCAGGGTCGTCTCCCCGCAAGAGGGGCTTTAACTCCAGCCATTCCGCCGGGGAAATCCCTCCATCGGCAAGTATTCGGAGTGCTTCCCGCCGGCGAATCAGGCTGGAAGGGAATTCGTACGCGGAGGAGGGTTCCGGCGCCTTCGCGGTCTCTATCAACTGCGGCCACGCGTCCTGTCGTAATCCACGGAGAGCTGTCACGGCGGATTCTCGGCACACATCATCACCCAAGGCTCGAATAAAATATGGAATCGTCTCCTCGCGCCCAAACTTCCCCAGCGATTCGACAAGTCCGGGAAGTAAACCGCAAGCTGTTAATTCTCGCAGCGCCTGATACGTGTCTTCGGTACGCCATTGCGCCAGCGCCCGCGCAGCCGTATTTACGACGGCCTCTTCTCCAAAGCGAACGCCGGGATCGTCAATCTTGCGAAACCGCCCCAGGTATTCGATCAGGACTTCCTTGGCTCCGAGTTCCGCGAGCGTTTCAACAGCCAGTTGCCGCGGCTGAAAAACTCCCCGGGGCCGTCCGCCGAGGAGAAATTCCCTCAAACGCGCGATGGCCCGGGGCCCGCAACCAACCAGAGCGGCCGCGGCCGACTTTCCTCCCGACAATGAATCCAGATCCTGCACCATCGCCTGGATTTCGGCATCGGTCCATTGTCTGACAGCCATGGTTCGCCGCTCCGAGTCTCACGACCGCCAATTCGAATGCATATTTTTTCCAGCATATTCACAGTCGGAGCCCAATTCGTGCTCCATTTCAAGAAGACGGTTACACTCCCTGATCCGATTCAGCCTCGGTGCATGCCCGCAATGGGTGGACTCGCCCCGTTCACGAGTTTGTGGCACTGAGCTCCCTCCTCGGAAGGGGAGGAACGGAACCTGATTCCAGAAGTGTGATCAGATCACGCTGGACCTCCATGGATACTCCTAAATTGCGGATCTTTGCTACAGTGCCCGCCACGGGATAACGAATCCGGCGCAATTCCACTTTGCCATCTTCCCACACTGCATAGCAGGCCTCAGGACTGCCCGTCTTCGGTTGCCCCAGACTGCCCGGATTGACGATAGTGCAACCGGCGATCTTTCTGATGAATGGGATGTGCGTATGGCCAACAAACAGGAAATCTGCATTGATCTCCGCACACTCCTGCTTCCAACGATCTGAATTTGGTTCGCAATAACAGTAGAGCGGATCCGTGGGAACGGCATGACACAGTTGGAAGGAGGTTCCGCCTCTAATGGCTTGCAAATTCCTCGGCAGGCCGCGTAGATAATCTGTCTGCTCCGAGCCGAGGAGTGCCTGCGTAAGCCGCAACGTCTCCGCCGCCATGTCGCGGAATCGCGGTGAACATCGAGGGTCATCCCCAAACGCAGCGGCGTGGTCGTGATTGCCGCGAACAACCGTGGAGGCACGGGAACGCACAAAGTCCACGACCTCGCTTGGCTGAGGACCGTAGCCTACCAGATCGCCCAGCACCCATAGTTCGTCATAATTCTCTGGGAGCGCAGAGAGGGCGTCAAAATTCCCGTGAATGTCCGAGATTATTGCGATCTTCATCACTCGCTCTTTACACAGAGATCCAGCTAAACGCCTTCCTTCATGCCGACCAGCATTCTTATGGCTCGTTGGAGCCAATTGCGTTCATCACCTCTGGGCTCGAGGCGCCCCGGCCAGGTGTTCTTGCGAATGTATTCCCGGAGCCCAGCGCCCAGCGAGACGTATTGTTCCTCAAGGACATTTATCAGCCAGTCTCGGTTCCCAGCATCCTTCCAGGACTGCAGCGCCGCGCGCGCGTGCGAAAAACAAAAAGGCTCCGCTCGCAACATGTCCGCAAATTCATTCTCACGCCGCAGCCCTTCAAGCGCGCGCAGGACGTATTCTTCTCTTCCCCGGTTGAACCGGCAAAACATGCAACCAGTGGCCGCACAATGCGGCTGATCATTTCCTCGAACGCCCCAAAAGCGCGTCCGCGGCCTTTGCGCGGCGGTTTCCCTGACGGAGACGAGAGCGTGGCCGGCCAGGTCCTCACAGAGGATTGCAAGTCCGATTCCACCGACGGGACAGCACTTTTCCTCGATCCCCTTTGCCAGCCAGAAATGATGGGCGCAAAATCCGCCGCCCTCGAGAAACCGCTTGCGCGTCTCCGGGAACATCATCCCCTCGTACAAGAAGGAGTGGACAGCGCGACGTTCCATGAGGCCAATTAGCCCACATACCAAGCACCCTCCTGCATGACGGAGGCGGCGCAAAACGCTTCGGACGTACCAGAATTCGCCATCCATGGTTATCTGCGCAGTCTGCAGTGACACGCTCGCCTGCCATTAGGCTGCCGAAGACTACCGGACAACCATCACTGAACAATGGGCGTAACGCAAGACTTTCTCCGAAGTTGAGCCGACAATCATTCTTTCGAACTTCGACATTCCGCGGCGCCCCACAACAATCAGATCCACATGATCGGTTTCCGCGCGATGAATGATCTGTTCGACAGGATGCCCGACCACAATGGCTGTCTCGAGTTCGACCTCCATTTCACTTGCAAGCTTGATGATGCGCTTAAAATCCGCCTCAAAATGCTCGCGCGCATCATCCAACATGGCATTCACTTCGGGTTCCGTTGCTGGCTCAGGTGGCCGGGCGACGGCCAGAACAATTACATTCGCATCCAGCGATTGCGCCAGCGACAACGCCGTCTCAAGGGCCTTTTGCGCCTGTGTTGACCCGTCAAATCCCACAAGAATCCGGTGAAAGCTTGATGAATGTCTTTGTCCCATGGTAATCCTCCTCAATCCGCGCTTGCAGTTTTCACTTCGCCCAGCCAGCGCCTTTCTCCTCTCGCGCCAGAAGGTGTCGCGGCAAGAACCAGGCGTTCGCAAACATCGTGGGGATGACGGCGCTGCCGATCACTGTCGCCACAATGTGTGAATACTGCGCCTGATCAATGATTCCGTGGCTCAGGCCAAACAGCGCGGAGATTGTCCCAAACGTCAGTCCGGTGGACATCATCAGGGTGTAGTAGAGTCCTTCCTCCCGCTGGTACTTGAAGGCCTTCACCGTGGGGTAAAGGCCAACGATTTTGGAAACCATCTTAGCTCCGAAGAGAACCACGAATATGAGTGGGGCCGCTATCAAGACGGGCACCGACACAAAGGAGCCTGCCCGGATAAAATAGAATGGCGTGAGCAGGCCGAAGGTGAGGGTCCGAAGCCGGCGAACCAGGGCGTGGTCTTTCCCTACGGTGCCGGCAAGGACCATGCCGATGATGTAGGCCGGGAGCACGGCCTCGCTCCCCGACCAGACGGCAAGTCCTCCCATCGCAAACAACAAGAATAAGAGATACTTCGCTTCGAGTTCCGAAACCCGGCCGCCATAATGCTTGAAAAATTGCGGTGTGACGAACGGAAGGACGAGGAAAACGACGGCACTGCCGACCACGAAGATCAACGTGCGAATCGTGAACGGCGAGAATATCAACCCCAGAGCGATCACCGTTCCAAGGTCGTTGACAAAACATGCGGCGAGGATGGCCTTTCCGAAATCTGTCGTATTGAAGCCCAGTTCTAGCATCACGGCATAGACCACCGCCACCGAAGTGGTTGAGAGGGCCACCCCCACCAGCCAGCTGGCTCTCCCGCCCCAGTGGAGAAGATAATGGGCGACTGCCGCACAGCCGAAAAATGGCACGAAGAACCCGACTAACCCTACGACTAAGGCTTCTTTCCACTTCGTGCGGAAGATCTGTGGGTCTAGCTCCGCACCGGCCAGGAACGTCAGGACGATCGCACCGGTTCCCGCAAGAAAAGCAATCCATTCAGTCTTCGCTCCCAGGCCGGCACGCCCAACAAGGGCGCCAATCACCAACTGCGCAACCGTTCCCACAACAATTTCCGTCAGCGCAGTCGAAATCTTGAACCAAATCGCCAGGAGTGTCGCGAGCAAGGCCAGACCGACCCAAATCGAAGCGAGAACCCATACGTTCTCCATAAGAGTCCTTTCCTCAGCTAGTTTTCACGGATTATCGCCGGGAGACATGACTCCGCGACACGATCCGTGTCAGGAGTCATCATCTGTCCCGGCTAAGAGGGGACAGCGGTTGAGGGCCGAACTCCTTGGCCTCCACGAAGAGAATATCAATCTGCTCCTGGAAGTCAACAGGGAATATTTACCCTTGAGCGCGGGACGCCCATTGTGGCGTCACGTTATCCAGATCCGGAACCAGAGCCATTGCCCGGTCTACGGCATTTCACTTGTTCCTTGGTTCTTTGGTGGACATGCTCACGCGCCGGCGCGCAGATAGCCACCCGGCACTCCTCGTTTCGAGAAAACCACCTGCCAGAGTTGATTTCGCCGCGCGCGGAACGAACCCGCGCAGGTCAGCAGATAGTAGCGCCACATGCGCGCGAATCGGTCCCCATACGAATGCCGGAATGACGGCCATGCGGATACAAAATTCGCGTGCCAGGCCATCAGGGTTTTGTCGTAGTACGCGCCGAAGTTGTGCCAGTCCTCCAGCACGAAGAGTCCTTCCGTCGCGCGCTGAATCTGCGTGGCCGATGGCAGCACGGCGTTGGGGAAAATATACCTCGCCATCCATGGATCCAGGGTCGCGACCGAACGGAGACCGCCGATGCTATGGAGGAGAAAGAGGCCGTCGGAGGCAAGATTGCCTTGAACCGATGCGAAAAACTCGCGGTAATTCTTCGGGCCGACGTGCTCGAACATGCCGATCGAAACAATGCGGTCGAAGACGCCCCGGATGTCGCGATAATCCAAAAGCCGGATTTCCACCGGGAGGTCAGCACAGCGTTTCGTCGCGTATGCCGCCTGTGCGGGCGAAAGAGTGACTCCGACAACGTGCGCTCCGTATCGTTCCGCCGCATGCTTCGCGAATCCGCCCCAACCGCAACCGATGTCCAGCACGCGCATCCCTGGACGCAAAGAGAGCTTGCGGCACACAAGTTCATGCTTCGCGTTCTGGGCTTCTTCGAGTGTTCCGGCATCGCGCCAGTACCCGCAACTATAGGTCATCGCCGGCCCCAGCATCGCCGCGTAGAGTTCGTCGCCGATGTCGTAGTGAGCTGTCACGTTCCTTCGGGCCCGCGCGCGTGACTGGAGATTTGCCACATGGGCAAAAAGTGTGTGGAGAGAAAGCGCCGATGGCCATTCCCATCGCTCATCAGCGCGCGAGGCCAACAGGCGAGAGACAAACTCATCGAGGCTCGCGCAGTCCCAGTCCCCATCCACGTATCCTTCCCCCGCTCCCAACGTCCCGTGAATCAGGATTCTCGCGAATATCTGTGGATTGCGGACCTGCGGATCCCACGGCTCCGGTCCATTCACCGTAATCCCGGCCCTTTCCAGTTCGCATTGAAATCGCCGGTCGACCCAGGATGAATAGCGGCTACGTGTGGCGGTCTTCCCCGCGCCATGTTGCAGTGCTTCCAGATTCATGCGTCCCTCCCTTGTCAAGAGCGCCGCTTCGCCGGAAATGCGGAAACCCCACGGCGGGATTCTTGCCCCAGGAGTCATCGGTCACAGGCAGGGTGACGGTTGAGGCGAACTCCACCGCCCGATTTAAGTGTCGGAGAACGGACAACAAGCCGCTCCACTCAGAAATGAGGGTTAATCAAATGCCTCCACCTCGGTTCTGCATATTACATTCCTCGCCGCCCAAAACAACAAGCGCGCGCCGTGCGCGGATGACCCCCAAGTTCCGTACCATAGCAAATATCCAGATATCAATTCAATTTGAAAGCATGTCTGAACGAACGGCGACCGAATCATTTCATTTCTTTCAACTACGAGCGTGGTCGTGGGCGCAATCGCCGTGGCCGTCCCCATGCAAACCGCCTGCCCCGCCAGGCATCCTTCCCCGAAAAAATCGCCCGGACCCAGAATCGCCACCACGGCCTCTTTGCCGACCCCGTTGACAACCGAGAGCTTCACGCCGCCCTCTTGAATGTAGATGACAGTCGTAGCGGGATCGCCTTGTGCAAAAATGGTCTGTCTTCTGCGATATTCCACAACCTTTCTCGCCACACCCGCCGAATTGAGAAAAGCCTGCACATCGAAAGCAGTCTTCCCCTTGGATTTTATCTTGGATTTAATCTTGCGCTTGCTCTCATAAAACCACCACAGGGCTAACAGTCTCGCAAAATCGTGAGATTCAGAACATAGTTCGCCAATGGGTGATGATGGTAAACGTTCGAATACACCGTTCAGGAGAAGGTCGCTCGCGTCGGGTTTCACCCAGCCAGCGGCGTTGCCCCCTCGACCCTGCGTTTCGTCCCCCGCTTTTTTCCCTTCGTGGCGGGACCGGCCGGTATCATGCCAATCGGCAGTTCCCCACAAGGGCTCAGCCTGCGCAAGAGCCCAAGCGAGCGCTGTGCATCGCGGATGAACCTGATTTCCCCGTGACGATCGCCGGACGCCGACAACTGCGCGAGCCTGTGGTGAATGGAGGTCTCCGCCTCATCGAGCCGTCTCACAAGGAGTTCGGGATCTGCTTCCTGGATGGCTGCGTACATGAGGCCGCGCCATTCTCCAAAACCATTGTTTTCCATCGCTAATCCCTCCGCAGTCCCAAGGCACATAGGTGGACCGCCGCAAGAGTAGAAATTTTGGCGATTCGTTGTCTGTACAAAACTGCACATATCACCTTGTTGTGGCCCACTCTGAAACAGCTCAGATGACATGCTTCTACAGCTGTAGTCCGCCAAGGTTCTGTCCGGTGAGGCAAGCGCTCAAATTTCAACCATAATCGTATGTTCCAGTCTGCCTCGCTTGTGAATTCTCCCGCTGGCGTTCTTCGCCAAGACTCCATCGGCCTCTGGAGTCGATACGATAGCGGGGATCGTTCGCCAAGATCTCATCCCCCTGTTAAATCAATAAGATAGCACAACAGGTCTCTTCAACCGGGTTACGTATAAGGACCATAATGCTCTCTGAAGGAGGCAATTATTGGCGGCACATCCTTCCTGCAAAGTCCATAACGGCCCGAGGCTCGCGCGAGAGCCCTTGCCGTTTTGTTGTAGAAACGTGCAGAATTGCACAGATTCAGGGTTTCAAAGTGTGGGATAACCGTCTTGCTTGGAAGAAATCCCTCGTGCCACTCTGAATAGTGCGGCTCCCCCAGCCAACTAAGACGAACGAGGGTTCCTTCCTTAGACAGTGGGCGGGCGAAAATTTCCACCCCCTGTCCGCGCCGCCCCCCAATGCCGGCGAGGACCGCCCGCCGCTGCCATTTCTTGTGGCAACGGAACCACGTGCCGGTGAGGAGTGATGACGGAAGAACAGCATGGAGACCACGTCTCCAATTGAGCATCGCTACTTTTTCGAAGGTTCACCTTTGAAGCGACTCTCAACTACTCTACGACTCAGCTGGGTTTTGCCTTGGTCAGCAAGGCCGCGCAGATTTGCCGCCGCGCCGCGATAACCCGACACGCGCTTGGACGCACGCCGGCTATAGCCGGCGAAGGGGTCACGCAGGGGCGTGCTTACCGCGCTGTTTCGTGACCTCGTCAAAATAGGCGCGACCGCGGCCAAACCCACGACGGAAGGCCTCCCGTTCGTGCATGGTGGGATACCGCCTGCCAAGGTCCGTACGGCATTCCTCGTAGGATTTTCTTCGATGATCCGCATGCTGGGCAGCCTCGAACCCGCAACGAAAGTAGGGCTCGTCATTCTCGAAATCTCCGCCCTTAGCTTCCGCCGCGTACGCCTCTTTCTCCACGCCGCGCAATCCCAGCCACCATGTTTCGCGCGCTCGATCAATGCTTTCTGCACCCGCCTCTTCGAGGGCGCCACGAACCGCCTGAGCTTGGCCATCGTCCTCTGCCATGGCGATAACCACGCTGCGGCCTTGCCGCAACGCGTCCTCATAAATGTAGAGTTCGTCCGCGGGAAGTCCGTCGGTTATTGAATTTTCCATAGCTCCGCCGGCAGCTCCGCCGCCCACGGCCCCCAGCGCCGCCGCAGCCAGACCGATGGCCAAAACCAGCCCTACACCTGGGATTAGGAGGCTTGCCAGCGTCTCTCCGGCGGCAAGCCCCATGGCCCCGCCGACAACGGCGCCCACGGCCGTCCCCATACCCGGCTGCTCAGCGTCCACCACCGGGACTGCGGCTAGCTCGCCTTCCGCGGCGTGAGGCATCAATATCTTGATTTTGTCCTTGGAAAGTCCCAAGGGGGAGAGCATGGCCGCCCCGTTCACGGCGTCGAGTCGCGATTTGAAAACACCTACTACGGCTTTCATGCGGATCTCCTTCCAATGGTTAACAATCGGTGTGTGTCGACTCCGTCCCGTCGTAGTTCCTTCACCGCTTGATCAGCTTTTGCGGGCGCGCGATGCACCGCGACCACTGAATGTTGTTTGGACATTTTTCGACCTCCTCACCCTCTCGTCATCATATACAGGCGTCGGGCCAGATCCCAACCTGAACTATAGCACCATGCCAAAGGGTAAGCCGTCCTGTATCAGGCATGATGCCTGGAGAATCCACGCGCGCTGCCCGCCGGGGAGAGTGAAGGGCGCCTCCCATGGTTAGCGCGCCTTGCGATTCTGTCCTGGCCGCGGCCTTAACGGGCGCCCTTGCCTGCTCGTTGTCGGTCTCCAAGTCCCGTCTTGTGAAGGCCGTCGAGCAGATCTTCGACAAGCCGCGAGTCAAGCGGCTTGACAAGTTCTTCGCGCGCGGCATGACAGAGCTGGCGGCTGCCATTCAGATGCGCGGTTGCCACTCCCCGGCCTAAATTGAAAAGTGTCCCTTAAGGGACAGAAACGTTTTTCCCCCGTGCCTTAAAATGTTGCTTGGGATCACGGGCTGTTGATCCGAAGCCGGGAGAAACGAATGACCAGCGTGGAAGCGGAAAAGTGTGCGCGCCCTGTTTGTTCATGCACGACAACGTCGGGCAAGTACTGCAGCGCGCAGTGCGAGGCCATGGAAAAGACGCCGGACATTGATTGTTCGTGCAATCACGCCGGATGCAAGGGCAGGACGTCCTAATCGGCGATGCATGCGGCAGTTGGTGGGCGAAGTGAGCCATAGTCGCAGGCCAGGATCCAGCAATTCAGCTCGCCCACCCCCCGCATTAACCTGCGCCGGTGATTTGTATCAGCGGAATGGGCCGGGCACGGGAATCCAGGGAATTGGCAACATGTATCCATGTATGAATTCAAAGGTATAAGGAGAAAACGAAATGTTGAAACGCATATTGGTGGTCAGCACTCTGGCATTGCTTGCAACTCTCACCGCGGTGGCCTCGGACCACGAGGACGATGTGAAGCGCACCGATAAGGCTGCCCAGGTTTTTAAGGAAATCATGAACACGCCGGATCAGGGCATTCCGCAGGATCTGCTGGAATCGGCGAAATGTATCGCCATCATTCCAGGCGACGTGAAGTTCGCCTTCATCTTCGGCGGCAATTACGGCCGGGGACTGGCCACCTGTCGCACCGCACATGGCTGGAGCGCTCCCATATTCGTGGCCATTGACGGCGGGAGCGTGGGTTATCAGATCGGGGATCTTCCACCGACATCGTGCTGCTGTTCATGAATGATCGCGCCTTGCACAGCCTGCTCAGCGACAAATTCAAGCTGGGAGCGGACGCCTCTGTAGCCGCCGGGCCAGTGGGGCGCAATGCCTCCGCGGGCACGGACCTTAAGCTGAATGCGGAAATTCTTTCTTATTCGCGCACCAAGGGTGTTTTCGCCGGGGTTAGCCTGACGGGCGCGGTGCTGCAGGCTGACAAAAGCGGCGACAAAGCTATGTACGGCGACAACGTGAACCGCCAGGAAGTTCTAGACGGCAAGGTTGCTGTTCCCGCGTCGGCGCGGCCGCTGCTGGAGGAACTGGGCGGATATGCGCAGGAAGCCAAAGCCAAGTAGTGAACTCCGCGCGATGGGGCTCTATATTGCTCCCCTCTCGCGCGGAGTGACGCCCCGGGCGCGAGCCCGGCGTAGCGGCTGTTCCCGGCGGTAGCATGCCCGGCCGGGAGACGAAGTGAACTTTGCACATATTTCCGCGCCGGGCGATCACCCCGGAAACATCAGTATGTGAGAGGCGGGCGATAATGGCGGCGATAAGATTGCCTCTGACCAGTCTCAACAGGCTAACTATACCCATATGAAAAAAAGAAAACTACTCATCGTTGTGGATGAAACGCAGGCGACCAGAAAAGCGTTGCAGTATGTGGCGGAGATGGCCGCGGGACGGCCCAATTTTCAGGTCTGCCTGGCGCATGCCTTCGCGTCACCGCCTTCCCAGCTCGTTGAATTCAGGGGCGCGGAAAAGGGACGATTCTCAACTTATAAGTCACGATGGACTGCCGCTGACAAGATGACCGAACAGCGCGCCTTGGCCCGGGCCAATACAATTCTGCGCCGCGGTGGCGTGGCGCACGGCGCTATCGAAGCTCACTACTGCTATTTGGTGGAGGGCACGCGGGCAACTCAGGAAATCCTGGTATTGGCGCGGGCGCGGAAATGCGACACCGTGGTCATGGGAAGGCGATCGCTCTCGTGGCTGGCGGAACTCATCGACGGAGACCCTGCAGAAGAACTTGTCCGCCAGGGTAAAGGATTCACAATCTGGGTTGTGGAATAATCCCGAGGGCGAGGTGGTTCGAAGGGCATTGCAGTTGGCCTCCTTGCATGCTCGCTGGCGTTTTGATTGACGCCGGAAAAGTAGAAAGCTTGTGTTACCGGCCGGTTTGTCCACAATCCAGGCGCCGCTTCGAGCAAGACCGCGTTTGTTGGCGGTTCACATCAACGCCCTGATCGCCAATCATCATCCGTTGTGTTGGTTTGTGAAATCAGCGCCCGGATCAAGCCGCTGCCGCTAAAGAATTGGCCGGGCGGGAACCCGCGTTGCGCGCACGAATGAAGTGAAGCGGCCTCCTGCTCATTCGAAGGGAACGAATGCCAGACTTTACATGCGATTTTTGCGGATCAGGAAAACCTTTCGCACATTATTGGGAGCACACCGTTGGGAGTGGCCATGCGCCCCTCGCGCTGCGCGCGGATTGGCAGTCGCAGATTCGTCTCTGTCACAACGAATTGGGTTTTCAGCATGTGCGTTTCCACGCCCTGCTCTCCGAACAGATGGAAGTACTTACCTGCGAGGAAAACAAATTCCTTTATTCATTTTTTAATGCCGATCAAATCATGGATTATCTTCTTTCGATCGGAATGAGGCCTTTCGTGGAACTGAGCTTCATGCCCGGAACTCTCGCTTCGGGTCACACCACTGTATTCCGGTACGAAGCTAACGTAACCCCGCCAAAGGATTATCAACAGTGGGGCACGCTCGTCGGTAAACTGGCGGCGCATTGGGTCGAACGCTACGGTGTGAGCGAGGTGCGCGAGTGGTTCTTTGAGGTGTGGAATGAACCAAACCTCCCAGCATTTTAGACAGGAACTCAGGATGATTATTTCAAGCTGTATCGCGTAACCGCCGAGGCGATCAAGAGCATCGATTCCTTGCTCAAAGTGGGCGGCCCGGCGACCGCGAAAAATGCCTGGATTTCAGAATTTCTCGATTTTTGCCACAAAGAAAGCGTGCCTGTCGATTTCGTTTCCACGCATCACTATCCAACGGACGCCTTCGGCAAGATAGGCGCGGACACCGAGACCCAATTGGAGCACGCCCCCCGCGGCATCATGCGCGAAGACGCCGTCAAGACCCGCGACCGAGCGCGCGGATTGCCAGTCTATTATACGGAATGGAATATTTCATCCAATCCGCGGGATCCGCTGCACGACATGCCCTTTACCGCGGCGCTTGCCACTAGGATCGTAATGGAAGCGTCCGGTCTGGTCGCGGGCTACAGTTACTGGACTTTCAGCGACATTTTCTCCGAGAATTACTTTCCGTCCGTTCCATTTCAGGGCGGTTTTGGCCTGCTGAATATTCATGGAATCGCGAAGCCGGTGTACCGCGCATTTGAGCTATTGCATCACCTCGGCGCTGAATCGCTGAGCGTCGAAGGAAGCCATGAGACCGTGAACGCGTGGGCCGTTCGCAAGCACAATGCGGCGACGATCCTGCTAACGAATCACGCCATGCCGCGGCATCCCATTCACACGGAATTGTTAAATCTGAGAATCGCAAACGCCCCGCAACCTCGCGTCGCCTATATTGAAAGAATCGACGAGGACCATGCGAACCCGCGCCGGCTGTGGCAGTCCATGGGCGAACCGCTGTATTTGAATCGGTTGCAGGCAGATCAATTAAAGGCCGCGTCCTGCCTGGTAAAGCAACCCCAACCATGGAGGCACGAGGAGCAGAACATAGATCTGTCCTTATCACTGCCACCTCATGCGGTCGCGGCTATTACCATCGAGTTTGCTTGAGCGCGGGCCGGTAAGTACACTTGAAACCGCCAACCAATTTACAAAATCCATCTGATGACACAATGCTGCACCAGCTTCAGAGCGACACCTTTACCTATTTTCTGCACGAATCGAACGGGAATAATGGACTTATACGAGATAAGACAAGAGAAGACTGGCCCGCGAGTATCGCCGCCACGGGTCTCGCCTTGGCGTCCTTTCCGATAGGGGTCGAGCGCTCTTTTCTTACCCGCGACGACGCGATCCAGCGGACTCTTGCCGCCCTCAGGTTTTTCTTACATAGCCCGCAAGGCACGGAATCCGATGCCACCGGATATCGGGGATTTTATTATCATTTTCTTGACATGCAAACCGGCCGGCGCGCCTGGAAATGCGAGCTGTCCACCATTGATTCAGCGTTTCTTATTGCGGGCATCCTCATGGCGGCCATGTATTTCGACCGCGATACTCCGGACGAACTTGAGATTCGCGACCATGCTGATGTCTTGTATCGGCGCGTGGATTGGCAATGGGCTCAGGACAGAGGCCTGACCGTCAGCCAGGGATGGAAACCCCAGACCGGATTTCTCCGGTATCGTTGGCAAGGGTATAGCGAAGCGTTACTGCTGTATGTGTTGGGACTTGGTTCACCAACGCATCCGCTCGCGGCTGCAAGCTACGCCGCATGGAGTTCCACCTATAAGTGGAAGAAAATCTACGGCAATGAATTCCTGTATGCGGGACCGCTCTTCATCCATCAACTTTCGCACTTGTGGCTGGATTTGCGTGGTATTCAGGACGATTTCATGCGCAGGAAGGACATTGATTATTTCGAGAATAGCCGTCGGGCGACGCTCGTGCAGCAACAATATGCGATTCGCAACCCTCGTCAATTCGCGCATTATGGGGAGCACTGCTGGGGCGTAACCGCGAGTGATGGTCCCGGGCCGTCAACCCGGATGGTTGCGGGGATTCGACGGAAATTCTTCGAGTATGTGGCGCGAGGTGCGCCGTTCGGGCCGGACGATGGGTCGATCGCTCCCTGGGCGGTTGTGGCGTCTCTGCCATTTGCGCCCGAAATCGTGGTGCCTACTATCCGGCACTTTAATGAATTGCGCCTGCGCGAGATGAACTCCTACGGCTTCAAAGCTACCTTTAATCCGACGTATCCGGACAAATGCGGAAGGCCATACGGTTGGGTCTCGCCCTGGCATTACGGACTGAATCAGGGGCCGATCATCATGATGATAGAAAATTATCGAACCGGCTTGCCGTGGCGGCTCATGCGGAGCTGCTCTTACGTGGTAAACGGTTTGCGGCGAGCCGGCTTTAGCCAAGGTTGGCTATCGTAAGCGATAACGGTAGCGGACTTTCACGCTTGGATTTAATGATTGGCGGCCGCAGGGGCGGGTAAACGATTGACGCGCGAGACCCGGGCGCCCGCCGGTCCGATCAGTGGGATTGGAGCTTCCAGAGGATCTGGCGCAGCATTCCCAGACACACGGTCGCATCAGCCTCGGATGGATTGAGGCGATGGACGAGGCGGCGGATCTTGTTTTCGTCAATGGGAGTTGGGCCGGATTTCAGATAGCCGCTTAAGCCAAGCGCTTTGAGGAGCAGTCGGGTCATATGCTCTGTCTCGGCCGAACTTGCGCGGTCCGATTGCGCAGTGGGTGGCGCGGGCTGAGGCGCGCGGGCCATTTCATACAGGCAGACGGCCACCGCCTGGCCCAGATTCATGGAGATGTTTTGCTCGCAGGTGGGAATTCGCAGCAGAAAGTGGCAATGACTCAGGGCGTCGTTCGATAAGCCCGTTTTTTCCGAGCCGAACAATAAAGCCGCGTGGCCGGTGGCGAGATGATTGCGGATAGTCTCCGCACCCTGGTCGAGCGGGTAGAGCGGGTGTTGAAGCTCGCGGTGACGCACGGCCGTCGTGCCCACCACAAGAGAGCAATCGGCCACGCTCTCCGCCACATCCGAGTATTCTTCGGCGTCGCGAAGCACTTCCGATGCACCCGTGGCGGAGCGCGCTTCGCGAAAGGACGGCTCGTAGGGATTTACGACTCGCAGGCGGGGAAAACCGAAATTGCTCATGGCGCGCGCGGCCGCGCCGATATTCAACGGATTGCGCGTGGCGACCAGAACAACGCGCAGTCGGCCGCGTTCGTCGTTCAAAGGCACGCGGTCACTCTACGACATCGGCCAGTTAAAGGAGTGGCCGCCAGTCCGGGCGGCTGTGCCCAACGATAATTGCATCCGCACGTGCAAGTCTTCCCAGGAGAGCATGATGGTGCTTTATATGCGGCGTATAAAAGGGAAACACGCTCCACTGTCTTGATGATCTCAGAGCCGGACGGGGTTCTTGCGTACCTCAACTGAGTTTCGCCTTAGCCACAGATGAAAACCAATGTTCGCCTCTTGTCCGTCGACGCCTTCAGGGAATGCAGGCGGGACTCTTCGTGATGAACTTATCGTCCACCCACTGGTTGTGGTCACAATCTCCGTTTTCGTCCACCGCATCCTTATCCGTGTTGGAGTTGCCCTCGGAAGCAGCCACAACATTGTGTATATCGCCCTTGCCGATCACGACCCCATAGCCGCTATTTTGAATCGTGGCCATGTCGACAAACACGTTATTGTCGCTCGAGTCCGTAGCAGGCGCGCCGGCCCTCGGCGCGCTCTCGTCGCGTTCCGGCACGGTCTGGCCGTCATCGGCCGATTCCCCAACATAGATTCCGGCCAGCGTATTACCGAATGTTTCGAGGTTGAAGAATTGGTTCCCGCTTGAGGAACGCACCCACAATCCATATCTTCCATTCGATTGCAGAATGCAAAAGTCCTGCACGATGACTCCCGAAGCACCTGCCAACTCCACACCTGCCGCGCCATTTTCGATGCTGTTCGCAGCTTCGATCGTCACACCGCTGGCATTCCTCACCAGGATTCCTTGAGCCGCGTTCCGCCTTATCGTAAAGCTCGCGGAACCGCCTTGAAGCGATACGCCCGAAGCCTCGTCCAAAATGCCAACGCCGAATCCTTCGATGGTCGAACCACCCAGGAGCACTTGAATGCCATCGGCGTCCTTGAGGATTCTCATTCCCGCCGACGTGACATCATTCCCGCCCGGTCCGCTCAGGTTAAAGCCGTCGAGTGCCAGCCGAACACCCGGCGAGCTGATTTGAATGCAATCCTCGGTTGTTGAAGTGCTCTTGAGCTCGTGTGTCACCGAGTAGACCCCAGGGGTATCGATTACCGTGCCGCACTTGTCGATGTCAGAGTCCATTCTCACTTGAGCGTGTGCCGTCTGCAGAGCCGCTACGGTCGCAAAAATGATCAATGCCGCCCTGAGCATGTATCTCCGACGTTGGTTCATATTTGACAGATCGGGAATTGCCGCAAACCTGCGGTCAGAAGAATGGCAACGGCGCATCTCAATGCGATCCTTGGTCATAACTTCGTCTCCTTCACGGATTCTTGCAACCGGAACTCCCTTCCTCTATTCTCGGTTGACTGCCAGCATACGCCCGAATACCTCTACCCACCAATAATTGTGTCTGCGCGTGAAGGTCCGATTCGGAGAGCGTGGTATGCACGGAAATTGGCGGGGCACTGGCTGCGGGAACATCGCCGGGTCGCATGGGGTGATTCGAGGACCACCAGCGCAGTGGTTCGCTTCAGAAAAACAAGAGCGCGATTGAATGTCGAAACCGCTCCGCCTGGTTGCTATAGGCAGCCTTTCCGACGGTCATCGGGATTTGTAATTCCCTGACAGGCCTCTGTAAATTTCCTGCTCATTCCAGATCTGGAATTTACCGTCGGGGGCAGAAGTTAGCCACAACGAGGCGCTCATGGCCTCCGGCAGCAGAATCAGCCCCTCAGAAATAGCGAGATTCTCCGCATTTTTTCTACTGGCAGGGCATTTGGACGGAGAAAGGCCAGCATTAGCCTCCGCCAACCGCCATACAGTCTTTCTTTTCTCAGCTCCGCATACCACCTAGGATTAGAGGAGTCATGGGATCCCGACTCATCACAAATCACGCCGGACTACTCCTCGTTGTGCGACTCTGCGCGGGCGACGGGCTGTGATTCCAGAACCAGCGGAGGCTGTCCCGCGTCCTGAAGCTGCTTGTTGAGGGCCGGCAAGTCCATCGTCATCAGCTGATTCCAGCGGGCCATCACATCGTCAAAATCATGTTTTAGAACCGCCAGCGCTTTCGCCTGCGAGTCCGTAGGCGCGGCATCGGCATTGTCCACCTGCCCATAAAGCGCGGCGAGCTGACTGTTTACCTGCGGAAGAGTCGCCGGCAAGGCAGCGCCATTGGGGACAGCATCCGGCGCGGGTTTTGCAGCTTCGAGGATTGGCTTCAGTTTGGATTGCAGCGCGGCGGCAGCCTGCGCCACCGGGTTGGCCGTCTGGCTGGAAACCTTGTCAATCTGCCCCTGCAATCCAGTCTTCAGCGCCGCGGCCCTCGTAGCCGCTTCGAAACCGGAATCCATCATGCCGGCCAAATCCACCTGTGCATGGAATTGCGCTTCGAGATCGGCTTGCGACGCGGCCACGCGCGGGTCCATTTTCACTTCGAGCGGCGCAATGTAACTATGGCCGTCCACGGTCAATCGCACGGAGTATTGCCCCGGCACGGGACGCGGACCCAGCGGATGCGCGGGTGTGTCGTGAGGAATCGCGGCAATCGGATACTCGTACTCCGCGGTTTTCGGCGTGGGGTAATGCAAATCCCAAAGCCAGCGGTGCATGCCGGTGGATGCAGAAAGAGATTTGAACGGCCGCAGCCAATAGAGGGCACGCCGACCGTTCGCTCCATTTCCGCATGGGTCAACGGAGGCTTGTCGTCGCTGGAATAGTGGCGGACGAGCGCGCCTTTGGCGTCAAGAATATCGAGCGTAACCGGGCCGCTTGGGGCGTGGCCGAGAAAATAATCAATGATCGCGCCGTCCGGCGGATTTTCCCCGGTGGGTTCTCGGGCGGCAGCGGCGTATCGGTATTGGTGTCGCGGCGGACGCGATAGGCGGGCGCGGGCTTGAAGAGGACAACATTTTTCTGCCGATGCCAGCGTCAACTGGCGCAAGCGGCGTGATGTCGTCGAGAATCCAGAACGAGCGCCCGTGCGTGGCGACGATCAAATCGTCATCGTGAATCCACAGATCGCGCATCGAGATGTGCGGCAGGTTCAGTTGCAGCGACTGCCAGTTGTCGCCATCGTCGAACGATACCCACACGGCATTTTCGGTGCCGGCGAACAGCAGTCCCTTGCGGACGGGATCTTCGCGCACAGTATCCACCGGCGCGTCATCGGGAATACCGCTGATGATGAGTTGCCAGGTTTTGCCGCCGTCATGGGTGCGATAGAGGTAAGGGATGCAGATCGCCAATGCGGAAGCGGCTGACGGAGGCGTAAGCGGTCTGGTCATCGAAATGGGATGCGATGATCTGCGTCACCTTGCTCCACGGAATCAGGCCGGCGGGCGTGATGTTCTTCCAGTTCTCCGCCATCGCGAGTGAGCCAGATTATTCCGTCGTCGGTGCCGGCCCAGATCGTGTTCACGTCACTGAACGAAGGCGCGAGGGCATAAATCGCTCCGCGATGCTCGTCGGCATTGTCTTTCGCGGCGAGTCTCCCGAGGCTGGCGGGAATGCCGGGATGCGGGCGCGTCAAGTCGGGGCTAATGACCTGCCAGGAATTTCCGCCATCCATCGTCCTGAAAAGCACGTTGGCGGCGAAGTAAAGGATGTGCGGATCCACGGGTGAAAAGATAAGCGGCTCGGTGCGATCCGTGCGGTATTTCGGATCGCGCAGGACGAGCGGCGTCACGTTCTGCACCTGGCCGGTGATCCAATCGAATTTGTCCACCTCGGAGCGGCCCGCGCCGTAGACGATGTTGGGATGGAGCGGATCGGGCGCGACGTAGCCGTATTCGATCGACGCCCACGGGATGCCAGTCGCGAAACGTGATTTCGCCATCATTGCCGCGGCTGGAAATTCCCACGGAGCCGCTTTCCTGCTGTCCGCCGTACACGCGATAGGGAAATTCGTTGTCGGCGATGACGTGATAGAGCTGCGCGGTGGGCTGGTTGTACCAGGAACTCCAGGTGCGCCGCGATTCACGCGTGACCAACGCGCCCTGATCGCTCACGAGAAGAATAATGTCGGGATTGTTTGGATTGATCCACATGTTCTGGTAATCGTCGCCGCCGGGCGCGCCGCGAAGGCCGGTCCAGGTCTTGCCGCCGTCTGCGGAGCGCCACGTGACAATGCTGGCGCTGTAGAGCACGTCGGGATTTTTGGGGTCCACTTTCGGCACCGGCAGATCGCCGCCGCCGATGCGTTCAGCGCGGGCGCGGATCGGTGGTCGCTGCGTACCAATTGTCTCCTGCGTCATCCGAGCGATAAATGCCTAACCCGCGCCGGAGGCGTACCCGCCAGTTTCCCGTGGCGTGGCAACTGTGGCGTATAGACGATTCGGCATTGCTGGGCGCAATGGCCATGTTAGCTTGCACGATTTCGCCCGGGCAGGCCCTTGGTTGAGCTGCTTGCCACGTGTCGCCGCCATCGGTGGACTTGAAAATTCCGCCGACCGGCGCGCCGTAGGTGTTGCCGTCTTCCCATGGTCCCTGGCGCGCCTGCCAGAGCGTGGCGTAAACCACATTCGGCGCCGACGGATCGATCTCGACGTCCGAGCCTGCCGGTGTTCTCATCCTTGTAAAGAACACGCTCCCAGTTTTGTCCGCCGTCGGTGGAGCGGAAAATGCCGCGTTCGGGGTTGGCCCCATACGGATGGCCGAGCACCGCGGCGAAGAGGCGATTGGGATCGCGCGGATCAACGGCGATGGCGGAATCTGCTGGGCGTCATCAAGGACGCCACTCAGGTGAGTCCACGTTTTTCCGGCGTCAGTGGATTTGTAAATGCCGTCGCCGACGGAAAGATCGGGCCGCTGGAGTCCTTCGCCGCTGGCCACATATACGATGTTGGGATCGGAAGGCGCCACGGCAATCGCGCCGATCGACTGCGGTAGGCTCATCGTCGAAGATCGGATTCCAGGTGCGGCCATAATCATCGCACTTCCACACGCCGCCGTTCACCTGGCCTACGTAAAAAACGTTGGGCTGCTCGGGCACTCCAGCCAGCGGCGCGCGCGCGGCCACCGCGAAACGGTCCAATCATCCGCCAGCGCATTTCCTGATAGGTGCTCGTGGGAATCTGCTGCGCTTTGCAGATCAGCGGCGAAATAAGCGCCAGGAGGTATGCCAGCAGTACAGCAAGCATTCGCGGAAGTATCACCACGTGGGACCTCGGCCCGGCTAATTTTACCCAATTTTGCATTTTGGCGCTGGCCGTGCCCCCAATAATTGGGTCCCTTGAGATTTTCTATTTCCGCATATATATCCAAAGATCCATTGCTCTCTCCTAACCAGTCAGGAGAGCAGATGAAGTGTCTGCGAAGGACAGCCGCAACTTCAACCGAACTTTACAAGATCGAATTGTGGCGAAGGATCCGCGGAAATTCTCTTCGCTGTGGGAGGGAAGGGAGGTCCCTCCCACAGCGAAGCAGTCGAGGAGTGGCTTTTTTAGTCCCCGGTTCCGGAGAGGGTGATGACCTGCGGACTGGTGGGATCCGGGTCCGTGATTGAAATATTGGCGGTACGCTTTCCCACCGCCTGGGGCGCGAAGATGACCGTGATCGTGCAGCTCTGGCCCGCCGGCAGGTCGGTTCCGCAAGTGTTGGTCTGCGTGAAGTCGCCCGGATCCGCGCCGCCGATATTGATGGCGATGGACAGATCGTTTCCAGCATTCTTCACCGTCACGGCCTGGGAGGCGCTCTTCTTTCCCACCTTCACGTCCCCCCACGCAATGCTCTTGCGGCTCAGGTCCACGGAAGTGAGACCGGTGCCCGCCAGAGTGACCTGGGTGAGCAGGTGCAGCGAGTTGTCGGTGATGGACAAATCCGCCCGGCGTGTCTTCAGCGCCGTGGGCGTAAAGGTGACGCTGAACTGGCAGGACTGTCCCACCGGCAGCGGGACCGGGCAATTATTGGTCTGCGCAAAATCCTGCGGGTCCGTTCCGGTGAAATTGACGCCGCTGATGATGTAGGGGATAGTCCCGGTGTTTTCCAGCGTCAACTGCTTCGGCGCGCTGGTGGTCTCCCAGACCTGCGTCGCGAAGCTAATAGAGTGCGCGGAAAGCGTCACTTTGGCCGCCGCGGTGGCCGTCCCGGTCAGCAACACCAGTTGCGGGCTGCCCGGATCCGAATCCTTGATGGTCATGTCCTTGGAGTAATTGCCTGGCGATACGGGCTCAAAAATCACGTTGAAGGTGCATTGGCCATTGGGAGGCAAAGAATTGCCGCAATTGTTGGACTGCGCGAAACCCTTGGGCATGGTGATGACAAAGTTGGTGACGGGGTTCTGTCCAAAATTGGTCATGGTGAAGGATTGCGGCTGGCTCTTCTGCAATTCCTGGATGGAGCCAAAGTCCAGATGAGCTGAAGAGAGCCGCACGAAGGTATTCGCGATGGTCAGAAAAACCGTGGAGGTCCGCGTGGTGTTCCCGTCATTGGCAATCATTGTGAGTTGGTAAGTGCCGGGGGCGGTGCCTTCGGCGGCCTGCACCTGGAACACAGCCAGCGATTGCATATTCACGGTGGAAGGCGTGATGGTGGCGGAAAGTCCGGGAACTTCCGAGACTCCGTCATAGGTAAGATTCACAGGCCCTTGAAAGCCGCCGATTTGCCAGGGCATGAAATTGTAGGAGGCCTGGCCAGCAGAATTGAGGTTCTGGCCCGAAGGACTTGCCATCATCCACCAATCCGGCACGTCCGGAACCATGGAGCAGGCCGCTTGCAAATTGCCCGTCGGCTGTGACCACGTGGATTGCTGATCCTGTCCTGAGGCCTTTTGCCAACCGGTAAAGCTTGTTCTGGTCCCCAGATATGGTGTGGGCACGGTGTATGGAGTGGTGGAGTTTTGGGAATTCCACCAATCATTTGTGTCGGACTTTAGAGACTGCTGAAATATTGTCCAATCCGCGCCGCCCAAGTAGTCGTCATAGACGAGGCTCTGGGTGGAGTCGGTTCCAACGAAGGTATTGTCTTCATTGTCGAAGTATTCATTCTGAACCGTGAACCTTTGCCCGGTGGCCCAGTCGCGGATGGAGATCCCGCCGTAGAGGCCCTGGACGTTGATCTGCCCGATGGCGTTGCCGTACAGGATGGAATCCATCAGTTTCACATGTTCGCTGTCGCGCAGTTCGAGGCCGCCCATGCCATTGGCCGCGATAAGCGGAAAGCCCGGGCTGTTGTTGTAGCAGGCCACGGCGTTGGTGATCTCCATCGGGCCATCGTCTTTCTCCAGGAACAATCCGTTGGCCAGGTTATCCGTGCTGGTGATGGAGTCGGCGTTGATGGTTTCATTGTTGGTGTCCCAATGTATGCCATTGGACTGATTGAAATTTGTGTTGATGTTGCTGTACGTGCCCGCGTGTTCGGCGGAGGCGTAGATGCCGCTGGCAAAATAAAAGTAATACGATCCCTGTGAACCGCGCCAATTGTTGTAGGAGGCTTCCACGTTCTGCCACAGGCCGTCCTGGGTGGCGTAAACGCCGATCCCTTTCTGGCCGTTGTGGTCGGCAATGACGTTGGTGATGGTGTAGTTGGAAACCGGCGTGTTCTGGTAGGTGGGCAGCGTCAAGAGGCTCAGGCCAATGGCGTTGTTCCAGACGAAGGAATCGGTATCGAACAGCACGTTCTGCGAGGGCTTGTCGGTAACGTTGACTGCCCCATTGTTCCGGCAGGTTGCCGAATATTCAAAGGTCAGTCCGCGAAGCACCACCGCATCCTTTTCGGCGATCAGAAACAGATCTCCGCGGTCGGCCACCTCCACATCAGAGCTGTTGAGGTCCACGCCCGCGGGCGGATAAATGTAGACAAGACCATTGGTCTCATCTATCGCGAAGGTTCCGGGCTGCATCTGGTTGATGGAGATGACTTGCATCATTTGCGTGCCGTTCACGAAGGCCATTTCCCGTCGCATAACGATATCCGGTACCGGAGGGGCGGTGCCTCCCTGAGCCGGACACAAGCCGAATTTGTAGGTCCAGGCAGTCTGGTAAACATTGGGGTAATTCGAATTCGGAACCCAGTTCGTATAGGGATCAGCCCCGGAGATGAATACTGTACCAGGCGTAGCGGCCTGATAGGTCTCGGGAAGGGAAGTATCTTTGGCCGTTCCGGTCAGCGACACTTGCTCTCGGTAGACGCCCGGATTGATCAGGACCAGCGTCCCGATCCCGTTTTGGTTGTTTGCTTCGGCAGTCCGCATGCCCTTGGTGATGGTTTGAAACGGCTCCTGCTGCGTGCCGGGATTGTTGTCGTTGCCGTTGACAGCATCTACATAGACAGTGGCCGTTTCCAGGTTTTCGTTGATGTTTGCCTGGGCGTGGGCGAGGCTCGCAAAGGTGCAGACTGCCGCGAGAAAAAAGAGAACTCTCTTCAGAAACTCGTAAGGACCCATTTCATCCCCCCCAAGGGAAGCCTTCAATCGTTTCACTTTGGGTCAGGTTTTCCGGGGCAGGAGCCAGCGCAATGCCGATTATGGCATTCTTCCCCCGAGAAAGCCGGCGCTAGTCCGGTGTGATCCAGCAGGCCCTGGCGAAACACCGAAGGAACAGATAAAGATGACCCGCGCGGAATGTATCAGAATGGGGCAGCCAGTGCAATGACCAAAGAGTTAATAATGACTAATCGGACCCTAAGAGTAACGGTATACCAAGAAGTAACCAATGGGCGGGCCCGCCCACAATCAGCGTCAGAATGCGTAATTATTGTTGGGATCCCCGGACTCAGTGCTGAATATCGGCACAGTGGCCCACGGGGTTGGATACACGTTGTTTGGGAATGTGTCCTGAGTTGCGTAGGCCGGCGGAGTGAAGCATGTCTCCCCGCACTGACGCCCAAAGGTCAGGCCGAACACGGGGAAATAGTATCCTTTGGAAATCGGATAGGAAGATCCCGCCGGATAACCCGGAATGCTGAAATCGTCCTGCGTTGGGTCCGCCGCGCACTGCGGGGCTGTGGGATATTTGCAGGTGGGATTGCGAAATTCCGGATTGTTGGTATTTGCTGTGCTGCCAATATCCTGGCCTAAATGTTGCCAGCCTGCCAGGGAATAGGGTTTTTCGGTCGGCAGCCGGCAACCCCTGGTCTTGTTCCCGCTCAAATATGCATAGAAAGGACACTGATAGGCGCCAGCGGTGTTGTAGTAGAGATTCGGCCCCCACCTTTGCGCCACCAGCGGATCCGATTCCAGGACGGTAAATCCCGACTGCATGTAGAAGCTGCAATTGATGGGGTTCAAGCCGCCGTTGCAGCCCGAAGAAGCATCTCGATCGAAGTAGAAAACATTGTTCATGAATTTCTCGGTCAGACACGCCTCTGGTTTAGTCTGTTTGGGGAGTCCTCCTTCATAGAACATTGCGACGCGGGCGTACGACAGAATGTTGTCATAAAATGTATTGGGCTCGGGTTTCTGGCCCCTGTCACAGAACGCATGATCCGTGCCCCAGGTATTCCGGGTTGCGTGGAAGGTCACACGATAGACAAGGTTTTGATCGACGACCACATGACTGGTCACGTTGTCGATGTAGATCCCGTTGCCGCCGTAGCCGTCGCTGTCGAACACCTGGGCGTCCACCACGTCATGCAGCTTGTTGTTCCTAATCTCGTCGTGCTGCGCCGAATAGGTGGAGATGTAAAAAGCTCCCATGTCATCGGTCACCCCTTTGCCGATGTCCCAAATATGATTCTGCACGCCCAGAATGTCATGGGCAGACGTTCCGCCGGCCTTCGGTCCTCCGCAATTCGAGGCGGAGGAAGAAGTTCCGTCGGGAATGCAGATTCCAATCCCGCTGTTGTATCCATCCGTGACATCATTGTATTCAATCAACGTGTTGTGGCTGAATGGGGATTCGATTCCAGAGGCCCCCGGGTACATCCTGCCGAAACTCTGCACAAGATTATTGGAAATCGTTCCGTTAGAAAGAGTGTTGGTCTCCGTATCGCCCAACACCGGATGGTCGCCATACCCCAGGCCGCCGCCGCCCAAATCGTAGAAGAAACAATTTTCAATGGTATTGTGCGTTGGCTTGGCGGACCTGTTGGTGTGGAACCAAAGGCCGTGTCCCGTGGTCTGGGTAAACGTATCTCCATCCCAGACTGTGTTGGCGCAGGCTAAACACGCAGCCACGGCGGGAAGCTCAATGTCAGACTGCACCGAGGCATACCCCGCGGTAGAGGGCGCGAGGTTGTCGTGGCTGAATTGCAGGTTTGAAAAAATCACGTACCGTATATTGGTGGCGCTTAGAACCGCGCCGCCTCGGGCGCCTCGCGGACAAAATGGGAAGCACTATGGTTGCGGTTGCCGGGGTCTCGGTATCCTGGGCCGCATAATATAGAGTGTACGGCGTGGTGGAGCGGTCAATGAAAAACTGTCCCGGCAACAGGGAAGGCCTGGTTTGAGGCCCGGTGTTAACATTTTCGACGATGTAGCGATGTCCCACCCGGAAACCATGATTGAAATTTGTGACCGTGTTGCCGGTAAGGTAAACGGTGTGGGACGGCTTATCCACGCAGCCCACGCGCATGCGGCTCACGGTCCAATACTCAAATACGATCACTTCGATGTCACCCGCCGGACCGTTCGTGGGCTGCTGACCGGTGCAGGGCATTTGCCCCAGCGAATCATTTGAGGCCGAATAGTTTCCCCATGACGCGTAGCTGTCGAACGGGTCGCCACTGGGGTCGTCGGGGTCGTATAGAAACCGGTCGTAGCAAGCCAGGTCACCCTGGCTGCCACAGATCTTCAGTGATGGTGAGCCGACAGTGCCGCTCCCCGCAATTGTGTAATACGCTCCGGTCAATCCGTTCAATCCGTATCCGGGACTAGCGCCCTCTCGGGCCCTAAACCTCCTGGCCTGGTTGTAGAAGAGAGCCTCGGGACTGTACCCGGTAAGAGTCGCGGGCAGGGTTGCCGCGTACAGGTTGCCGGTGCCGGTTACCTGTTTCAACTGCACCGGGAGGCCTCCAGAAATAATGGGAGTGCTGCCCTGGTAGTTGGTATAGGTGATTGTGCTGGCGGGGCAGCCTGAATCGGCGGAAGTCAAAGTCCAGGTGTCGTTGAGCGCATAAAATCCGTAGGTGAGCGGCGCGCTTCCGTTCATGAAGGAGACGGTGACGTTGCCAGTGCGCTTCGCGCAAACCCCGTTTGCCAGGGCGCGGATGGCGGCGGAGGCTCTGGCGGGCGTGGCAAAGGGAGCGTCTGGCGACTGGCCATTGTTGCTGTCACTGCCCAGCGGAGGAGGCGCCACATAGAACTGGTAGCCTTGACCAAATGCCGGACGCGCCAGCAGAAATGCGGCCAAGAGCAATCCGGCGGCGGCAAATTTCAATTTTCTCTCCAGGGATTTGCCGCGGACTCACTCCGGAAAGGACGGCGCCGCGCGCCAGGCAATGATTTCAGCGCCGCATCGCGATCCTGGCGCTGGCCGCTCGCGCGATGCGCCTCGGCCCCGCTGGTTGCGCCAGTCCTGGCGCCAACGTGAGAACACCCCCCCATTTCCCCCATCATGGATGCCCCAGCCACGATGCCCGCATGGTACGCTGCGATCGGCGCGCGGTCAATTGCCAGCCGGGATGAAGTGCTGTTGTAGTATTCGTCTCAAGATTGGCGGCGAGACTGCCCGCTCGGGGAGGGAGGAGGGGGAGGAGGGGTCTCTCGGGACGCGGCGGAGGGGGGGTAAAATGCGGCAAAAATGAGAAGTCAAAAAGTGTCCCTATTAGAGAAGTGCATGTTATTGATTATGCGAGAGTTACAGTTTTGCGACTGTCACATGTGTCCCTATTAGAATTCGCCGTTTTGCGCCTGTTTCCGTCGTCTGGGCATAGTTCTGACCTATTGTCAGAATTCCGCGGAAAGAATCAACAGCAGCTTCTGTAACGCCCGGTCTCCGGCGTGTGACAGAAGAGATAAAGACTGGCGCCCTAAAGGCGCCGCTACATGGCGGTGCCAGCCTAAAGACTGGTGCCGATAATACTGGCCAAATTCAACAACAGATCCCTCGCCTTACGGCTCGCTTCGCGAGCATGGCTCGGGATGACCCCAAGGGGCTTGGGCGCGGAAGAATTGTGGATGGTTGGCGGTGTTTCAGCTGCTACCGTGGTTATGTAGCGCGGCCCTTTACGGGCCGCACGGCGGGCGCGAGCCCGCGCTCGAAAGAGAGATTTGATCGTGGCGTGCTGCGCGGCGAAAAGCCGCGTCCCGCCGAAACGACTGGGACGGCAACAAGAAAAGGCTGCCGCCCGCAAGGGGCGGCGCTACAGGGTGCTGGATCGTCGCCCGGGGATGCATTTGTCGCGGCGCACATTTTGGAACGGGTGCTGGGATACCACCGTGGTTATGTAGCGCGGCCCTTCAGGGGCCGCACGCCGGGCGCGAGCCCGCGCTCGAAAGAGAGATTTGATCGAGGCGTGTTTCGCGGCGAAAAGCCGCGTCCCGCCGAAACGAGTGGGACGGCAACAAGAAAAGACTGCCGCCCGCAAGGGGCGGCGCTACAGGGTGCCGGTTCGTCGCTCGGGGATGCATCTGTCGCGGCGCACATTTTGGAACGGGTGCTGGGATACTACCGTGGTTATGTAGCGCGGCCCTTTAGGGGCCGCACGGCAAATGCAAGGGATATATACAGAGAAGGGACACAACAACCACACCGGGCATCGCAGGCAGCGTCCCCTGCTGCTGCGAGCCCTGCCGTAACTGATGCGATGCAGACGTAAACATAATAATTATAAGTGTGTCGAGTAACAAAGAAGGCCATAGATAGCTGCTAGCGTCGCGCGTGATGGAAGGTGATTTTCAGAACGGCCGGGGGGCCACGCAGCGAGAGAATTAAGCGGAGCATCATGTCCCGTCGCGAACGGGGAGCCGGGAACTTCGTGTGTGCATCCAGTAGAAGAATCGATGGAGAGTAGGGCAATCGTATTGAAATCGTACCCTTCGGCGACATAGAGCGCTCTTCCCGCTCCGCTAGGTGCAGCAGTGGCCATACCCCCGACTACCAGACCGGGCTCGCCTCAGGATTATTTACTTGACACCGGTAGGTGCTTTTCGTATACTTTCCTTGCATGAAAGCAATCCTCACTCCCGCTTGGATTTACGGTCTGAATCGGACAGCGCCATCTGCACCGATTCGTCAATATCCTGACGAACGCTGCGAATCAACCTTTTCAGAGGGACGCTTTCCAGCGGCCTGTCTGTCTTGCCTTTTTTCTTCTTGCGAGGTTTAGCCATGACTCTCTCAGACGTAATTAGACTCTACTCCACTGACGACAAGTGTCGTGAGATTCTCACAAAACTTCGCTGGCCTGCTGGTATCGAGTGTCCCCGCTGCAAGGAAACTCGCGTCGCGTGGCTTCAGGCTCGTAGTCAATTCGAGTGCGCCCAGTGCGGCTATCAGTTCTCCGTCACCACGGGTACGGTCTTTAACGATACGCATCTGCCTCTTGAAAAGTGGTTCCTTGCTGTTGTGCTTCTCTGCGAAGCCAAGAAGGGGATGTCCGCCTGCCAGATTCAGCGGACGCTCGGCATCAGCTACAAAACCGCGTGGTATCTCTGCCATCGCATCCGAGCAGCAATGGCGCAGTGCGACAAACCCATGTTGGACGGCAAAATAGAGATGGACGAAACCTACGTGGGCGGAAAGGCTCATGGGCCGGGGATGCGTGGACGTGGAAGCAAGAAAGAGCCAGTGCTCGGCATCCGGCAACGTGGCGGAGAGCTTCGGTTCTTCCATGCCAAGGACGTGAAGGGCGGCACGCTGGAAAAGTTCATCCGCGAAAATGTCAGCGAGGACGTGGAAGTATTCTACACCGATGAATTTAACATCTATCGCGGCGTCACCAAGCGTATGGGAATCGTCAAGAAACACCGGACGATCCGCCACAAGTCCGGTCTCTACGTCAACGGCGACATTCACACCAACACCGTTGAATCCGCCTTCTCGCTTCTCAAGCGTGGTGTGATTGGAACGTGGCATCGAATCAGTGCGAAGCATCTCCAAGCCTATTGCGAAGAAATGGCCTTCCGTTTTAATCGCCGGAATCGCGCTGATTTGTTTGTTGATACTCTCCGCCATATGATTACCGCACCAGTTCTAACATTTGAAAGACTCACCGCCTAGATTGTATTGTTGCCGGGCATGACCTCTAATTTGGAAAATTCCTCCCGCATAGCACTCGTCTCAGAAAGCACGTCCTGAAAACCCCTTTCAGGTTGCACCCCTACTTTGTCAGCAAATTGAGGCGGCAGCGGCGGAATGGGCCAAGAATATGGCATGGACATTGCGAAGAAGAAAAATTCCTCTTCTAGTTGCTCGTATTTATCGAACAGCTTCTCACATTTATTAATGAACTCTGGTGGTACCATGCCGAATTTGTCTTTCCACAAAAAGCGAATTTCGGTTTCAAATCCGCAATATTGAACGCTGTTCTTCACTTTATAGATAACGTAGGCGCCCAATATGGCGGCCTGATTGAGCTTCAAATAGGGACGATGCAATCGGCGCATCAAGGAAGTAGCGACCGACTCTCCGATACCAATGGCTTTGAACGAATGCTCGGGAACCAACAGCGTTTTGTCGGTAGACCAGAATGCTTTTTGGCCTTTATGTCCCGCCATAATCAACAGGCGGTAGTTGGGAGGATTGGCTACCTTCCCGACAAATGGCAACGCATGTTTTTCGTAGAATTCAAAGACAGTCTTTTCAGTCCACGCGTCGAATTTGTCTAGAGAACCCTTCCATTTGTCGAAGCCTCTTTCAATTTTGGATGCCAACACCTGTGCATAGGACGCGTTTCCGGCAAGGCCTATACAAATCGCTCCACTGGGTTCTGCGCGTGCCATACTGCTCAGTTTGCCGCCTGGTAGAGATGCGCCGCCAAGAGTAATTTCGGAATCGCTGGCCATGATTGCAAGAGGCCCGCTTGTAAAACCCAGACCAATCGTCATTGGCTTACCTTCTTCTGGGAGAGGCGGCTCAGATGGAAACGGCTCATCCTCACCCGGAAGGCATTCTACGCCTGTACCTGTATGAAGTAAACAATCCTGGCTCGCCTTTGGGTACGCGCAGGGTGGTGATACAGGCGTAGCTGATGGACAACTCGGGACTCTCGCTGAAATTCAGTGTGGTGACATAACCTTTCGATGAACTCGAGGCGACATAAAGGAATCTTTCGTCGGGGCTGAGCCACAGATAGCCCGCGTCCGAAGGCCCTAGCCCCAGACCGCCGCCCCCACCCCAGATGCTCTGGTTCGTAAGAGTCCCACCCGGGTTCACCGCGAAAGATTCGAGTTCGGTGTTGTCGTCACCATTGTCGCCATCCGCGGGTATTGAAAAAAGCACGTACTTGCCGTCGGCGGTCAGGTCCATGCCCAGCATTCCAGGGGCGGCAAATCCCCCGAAAGGCCCCAACTCGGTGAGCTGCCCGTTTGCAGAGACGGAGAAAGAATCCGCCTCAGCCTCGTCGCTGAGGTAGCCTATGATCACAGTTCTTCCGTCCGGGGTCACAGCTATGGCGCCGGGCCATTGCGGTGCCGTTGAGACCGTGTCCAGAAGCGAAAGAGCGCACCCGGGGCCGATTTTCCAAGAGGCAACGTAGCCGTAGGTCAGGCCCGAGCCGGTATAATCGGCGAACAGGTTATCGCCGCTCGTAGCAAGACCTATACCTGCCGCTGAATTCGATACGTTCGGATTCGAATAATTCCCCACCAGTTGCAAACCCGGATAACTGAATGCGCTGATGGAATTTCCGCTCTTTTCCTCATCGGCGACGTAGACACAGTAATCGGACCCGCTATGAACGATTTTTATCATCGGCGAACTTTCGTTTCCGCCGTCGGTGATCTGTCCCGTTTGCAGCGTCTGAATCGGTGCAAGGCTGGGATTTCTTTGCGTGCCTCCGAGACGAAGAATGGTGGTCGTGTTTGCCTGGTTCACGAGGTTGTCGTTGGTAAGAACGTAGTGCGCGGTGGAGGCATCGGGCCGGAGAGCAAACAGCGCGACACCAGCGGCAAGAATTGCTGCAGTTGCACCAAACTTGAAGATGGATTTCATGGCGATCTCCTTGGGGTCGCGGGTGACGTGACAGCAGATTACACCCTGATTGCTTTCGTGGCAATGGTCAATGTGCAGGCGAAAACAAAGGGCGCGGCGGCAACTTTAGCCGAGGACGACGCGGAGCTGATGGGTGGCGGCGTCGTCGGCGAGGGGGATACTGGCGGCGGGGGCGAGAGGCTGGCCGTCGAGTTCAATGCGAGTAACTCCACGAGCTACGCCGCGGGGGTTTTCCACGCCAATATTATAGATGGCGGAATGGTAGCGAAAACGGATGGAGTAACCGGGCCAGTTATGCGGAATGCAGGGATCCATGAACAGCGCGGAGCCACGGACGCGGAACCCGAGAATCCATTCCATGCCGGCGCGATGCAGCCAGCCGGCGGCGCCGGTGTACCAGGTCCAACCGCCGCGGCCGATGTGAGGCGCTTCGGCATAGACATCGCCAGCGACGACATACGGCTCAACTTTGTAGCGCTGGACGTTGGCGCGGGAAGTGGTGCGAGCGATGGGATTCAACATGCGGAAGAGTTCGCCGGCTTTGTCGCCATCGCCGAGCGCGGCAAAGGCCAGGACGGTCCAAACCGCCGCGTGGGTATACTGGCCGCCGTTCTCGCGAATTCCGGGGACATAGCCCTTGATGTAGCCGGGGTCGTGCGGGGTGTGATTAAAGGGGGGCGTTAAAAGGAGAACCAGTCCGGCGGGACGGCGGACCAGCAGCTGCTCCACGGCAGCCATGGCTCGAGCGGCGCGGCCGGGTTCGGCGGCGCCACTGAGCACTCCCCAGGACTGGGCGATGGAGTCAATGCGGCATTCGACGCTGGCGGCGGAGCCGAGTGGAGTGCCGTCATCATAAAAAGCGCGGCGGTACCAATCTCCGTCCCAGCCTTCGCGTTCGAGGGCGGCCTTCAAGGCGCTGACGTGGAGACGCCAGGTCTCGGCGCGCTGGTGCTCGCCGCGGGCGTCGGCAATTTTGGCGAACTCCCACAGAATGGTGTGCAAAAACCAGCCCAGCCAGACGCTTTCGCCCATTCCTTTTTCGCCGACGCGATTCATGCCGTCGTTCCAATCGCCGGTGCCCATCAACGGGAGGCCGTGCTTGCCGACGGCGAGGCTGCGGTCCAGCGCGCGGGCGCAGTGTTCAAAGAGCGAGGCGCGAGTTTCGGATACACGCGGCAGGAAATAGGCATCGGTTTGTCCCGGAGTCAGCACGGCGCCTTCGATAAAAGCCACCGGCTGGTCGAGGAGGGCCTTGTCGCCGGTGGTTTCGATGAACTGGTTGACGACGAAGGGAAGCCAGAGAAGGTCGTCGGAAATGCGCGTGCGCACGCCGCGGCCTGAAGGCGGATGCCACCAGTGCTGGACGTCGCCCTCGATGAACTGGCGCGAGGCGGCGAGCAGAATCTGTTCGCGGGCAACGCTGCGCTTCACCACGCCGAGGGCCATCACATCCTGCAGCTGGTCGCGGAAGCCGAAGGCGCCGCTCATCTGATAGAACGCGGCGCGGCCCCAGACGCGGGAGGACAGGGTTTGATAGAGCAGCCAACGATTGACGAGGATGTCCATGGCGGGCTCGGGCGTGGTGATCTGGATGGCGCCCAGAACGTCGTCCCATTGGCGAATCACGTCGCCGAGGATTTTATTTACGTCGGCGCCGCGATAACGGGCCAGCAACCTGCGGGCCTGCTCGCGGTTTTCCGACTGGCCGAGAAAAAACACCACTTCGGCGCGCGCGCCGGGACGCAATTCGATCGAAGTCTGGAGCGCGGCGCAGGGGTCCAGGGCCGCGCCCACTTTGCCGGACAGGCGGCCGCGGCCATTCAGCGCCGCGGGATTCTCCAGAGTGCCGTTGCGTCCCAGGAATTCCGCGCGGTCGCCGGTGCAGGCGGTCTGCTTTCCGGCGAGATCGGCGAAGGCAATGCGGCCGCCGAAGTCTCCGTCCCAGGAATTGCGGGCAAAGAGCGCGCCGGTGGACGAATCAATCTCCGTGACCAGATAGGGAGCGGAAGCGCCCCGCGAACTGCCCAGCACCCATTCGGCATAGGCGGTGACGGAGAGGCGGCGCGTGCGGCCGGAATCGTTCTGGATAGAAAGCCGGGAAATTTTGAGGGAGTCTTCCGGCGGAACAAATTGCAGAAGCTGGAGCAGGATGCCGCGGGAACCATGCAGGAAGCGGCTGTATCCCTGGCCATGACAGGCGACATAGGAAGCGGCCTCGTCGCGGATAGGGAGCGCGGTGGGAGTCCAAACTTCACCGGTGTTTTCGTCGCGGATGTAGATTGCTTCGCCGGGAGGGTCGGCGATGGGGTCGTTGGACCAGGGCGTGAGCTGATTTTCTTGGCCGTTAAGCGACCAGGTGCAACTGGAGCCCGACTCAGAGACGAGGAAGCCGAATGAAGGGTTCGAAATCACGTTAACCCAGGGCACGGGGGTACGCAATCCTTCCGCCAGGATAGTGACATACTCGCGGCCGTGATCCGCAAAGCCGCCCAGACCATTGAAAAATTCGAGTTCCGGCACGGGAAGCGTAAGATCATGCCGCTTGCCGACGCGCGGCGGACGCGGAACGGGAGCGGCGACCGCCTCCGGGCGCTGCGAGCGAGTGACCTGTTCGGACAAAGTGCCGCGTTGGCTGAGGAGCACAACCCGGGCTGCGCCCTGCAACTGCGCAAGCGTCCGCGGAGAGACCAGGTCCGTCCGCAGGAGAAAAATATTGCCGCGAACGCCGTTGGCGTCGGGAGACAGACGCAACTGACTGCCGCGGACAAGGACATCCAGCGAGGCTTGCAGATCCTGCGTGTATGAAGAGGGCTTTTCGTTAATGATGACCACGTCGGCGGATAATTGTTTGGTTCGCCAGTATTCATGCGCTCGCAGTAACTGGCGGATAATATCGATGTCCTCGGCTTCATCAATGCGGGCCAGGATGATGGGCAAATCGCCGGAGATTCCGAGCGCCCACAATGCGGAGGACTCGAGCGTGGTACGGCCCAGCACGTCGGATGAGGGGCGAAGGGAAGCGTCGGAGTAAATCACCGCATTGGCGAGCCGCTGGAACAGATTGGCTTCGTCGCGATCAATACCCAGGTGGCGCAACTGAACCTGCGCCTGGGTCCAGGCGAGCGTCGAGGTGCGCTCAAAAGTTTCCGTGCCGCGATACTTATCCGTCAGGTCGAGCAATTCCTCGCGGGCCGGGGCGACGATGGTCGAAAACACCACGCGCACGGTGGCTCCAGGCGGAATGCGGACGGTGTGCCGCAGACTCAGAATAGGGTCGAGAACCGAGCCCACGGTATTGGAAAGCGGGCGGCCATCCAGAATCGAAATGGCGTTGCGAGGCTCGCGGCCGCGGCCGAGGAAGCGCGCGCGGTCCGTTTCGTACTGGAGGGCGCCGACGCTGTGGCCTTCCACGACGGCGGTGTGAGCCGCCCAGACGGCGGTTTCCTTGTCGGACTGCCGGCGGCGGGTAGCGAGCAGGGCGCCAATATCAGCGACGAATTCAGTCTCCACAAATAAATTGGAGAACGCCGGATGGGCGACGTCGGCGGCCTGGGGCGCCAGGCAGAGTTCGGCATAGGAAGTCACCTGGATTTCGCGCGTGCGCGTCCCCAGGTTGGTGATCGAGACGCGGCGCACCTCGGCGTCGTCCTCGGGCGAAACAACCACCTCCAGCGTGGTGGTCAGTGCGCCGTCACGGCGGATAAATTCCGCGCGGTCTTCAAAGAAGGACGCTTCATACGCTTCGGGTTCGAACCGGGTGGGCTGGTAGCCCGCCGACCAGACCTGGCCGTTCTGAATATCGCGGAGAAAAATGAAACTGCCCCAGCAATCGCGGGTCGCATCCTCGCGCCAGCGGGTAACGGCAAGATCGCACCAGCGGCTGTAACCCGAGCCCGCCGCGGTGAGCATCACGCCATATCGGCCATTGGACAACAGGTGGGTGCGCGGGACGGCGGTCTGCGCGGTGGTGAATCGCCGCAGCGACGGGGGAACAAGTTCGCGGACCTGCGCGGCGGCGGAAACTTCCTCCGAGCGGGGGCGCGTCACCAGAACGTCCCGGGGCGTCCGCTCCTGCAGCAATAGTTCAGTGGCCTGGACGATAGGTTCGGCATGGAAGCGATCGCGCATCAAGCCGTCGTTGAGCACATTATTGAGCGCAATCAGGGACATTCCATGATGGTGGGCCATGTAGGCGAATACGACGGCCACGTCCTGGTCTTCCGGGAGGCGCGAGGGCGTGTAATCAAGCGCCTCGTAGAAGCCGTACGTTCCCCGGCTGCGGATTCCGGCGAGACGCGCAAAATTTTGCAGCGCCGCGCCGGGATTGATCATGGCGGCGAGAGCAGTGGCGTAGGGCGCGACGACGAGGTCCTCGCTGAGGCCGCGCTTAAGCCCCAGTCCGGGAACGCCGAAACTGGAGTATTGGTAGGTGAAATCAATGTCGCGCGCATTGTACGCGGACTCCGACACTCCCCAGGGCACGGATCGCTCGGTCCCGTATTCAATTTGGCGGCGCACGACCAATTGGTACGTCTGGCTCAGCAGGCTTCCGGCGGGCGAGCGCATCAGGAGCAGTGGCATGAGGTACTCAAACATGGAGCCGGACCAGGAGACCAGCGCGGAACCGCGGTCCACGGGCGTGAGGGCGCGGCCCAGGCGGAACCAGTGCGATGAGGGAACCTCGTCCTTGGCAATGGCGATGAAGCTTGCCAGACGGGCCTCGGAAGCAAGCAAATCGTAGCAACTGGGATCCAGGCTTCCTTCCTTGACGCGATAGCCGATCGAAAACAGTTTTCTTTTGTCGTCGAACAGGAAGCCAAAATCCATGGCTTGAAATATCGCCTCGGCGGATTGGGTGATGGCGGAAAGGCGCCGAATGAGGGCTGCGGCATCCCGGGAAGAATCACCGATAGCCTTCTTCAGCGCATCAATGCACGCCAGGGCGTCGCGGTTTCCCACAGGATCGTTGCCCAGGGGGGCGCGCGCCGCGGCCAGCTCCAGGAGCGCCGATTCGAAACGCTCCGGAGATTCCGACAAAACGGGGACGGAACGAAAGAAGTGCTCAATGGCCAGCCACTCAGGGGCCATCTCCGCCTGGCGCGTGGCGAAAAGGGAAGCCTCTTCCGCGCTCAGGCGCAGCCACGGAATCAGGATTTGCGCGTCGCGGCGGTGGCTCTCGATGCAAGCGGCGGTGGCGCGGGCCCAGAATTGAATTTCGGCGTCGGAAATGCCGCCATGTTCCTGCGCCAAAGCCTCGGCAATGTCCGCCACGGTATGCGCGGCCGCGGTCATCTCGGCAAAGAGCGGGGCCCATCCCGCGGCGCCGGAGGGCGGCGGGTCAAGAATCAACGCCAGTTTATCCACGGCATTGGCGAGCTGTTTGCGGGTGACGGTGTGAGTGCGGCGGGTGTCCGTTACGCTATCGAGCGCGGCGCGCAACAGGCGGATGTGGTCCTCCACTCCGGCGAGCAGGCTAACTTCGACGGAGGATTGCCGGGCCATGTCGCGGCAACTGTTGCCCATGGCCAGCAGACACCCGGCGAGATTGCCGCTGTCCACTGTGGAAATATATTTTGGATCGAGGGGAGCCAGGTCACGCGTGTCGTACCAGTTGTAGAAGTGGCCGCGAAACCGTTCGAGGCCGCTCAGAGTGGTGAGGGTGGCTTCGAGCCGCTCGGTGGTTTCCAGTGTTCCCGTCCATCCGAAGTCGCGCGTGGAAATCGCGGAAAGAAGATAGAGTCCCACGTTTGTGGGAGAAGTACGATGGGCCACGACGGGCTGAGGGGTTTCCTGAAAATTATCGGGAGGCAACGAGTGGTCCGTTGGCGAAACGAAGGCTTCAAAGTAGCGCCAGGTGCGGCGAGCAATCAGGCGCAAGGCCTGCCTATCGGCGCGCGACAACGGCTGTTCACCTGAAGGGCGGGGAGGCAGGCTGATCCAGCGCGCCACCAGAGGAGCGGCGGCCCAGACCAGGATGAATGGCGCGGCGGGAATCCACGCGGCGTGGCGGCTGAAACCAAGCGCCAACAGTACGGCGCCCGCCAGCAGGACGCCCCCGGCCATACGTTTGTACATGCCGGCAGTTTTCAAATCCACCGCGGCCTTGCCTTGCGCCGCCGTGACCCATTCCAGCAAATTTTTGTGAGTTATAGACAGGCGCCCCAGGGTGCGCAAAATGGCGTCGGACATGAGCCACGCCTGGTAGGCAAGAAATGTCACGGTGAGCCCAGCCTGGGACGCGCCCAATTCCAGGTCGTTGAGGGCGCCGCGAAAATGGCTGCGCTTGGAAATTCCGGCGCGGCGCGGGCTCAAGCCGGTGAGAAAAGGGAGCAGGGCGGGAATCGCAATGGTAACCAGGACGAATTTGGTCCAGAGCCAGGGCGAATGCGGCGCCAGAAGCCAGCCGGCGACCAAAGTCAGAAAGGCGGTTGGGGCGGACAGCGTGCGGCGCAGGTTGTCCAGCATTTTCCAGCGGCCAATCGCGGGCATGGCGGGATGGTGTTTGTCCGCCGCAGTCCGCCCCAGCCCGAAAGCCCACGCCAGAAGCTGCCAGTCTCCCCGGGCCCAGCGATGCTGCCGCGCGGCGGCGGCCTCATAATGCGCGGGGAACTCTTCAAACAGTTCGACGTCCGTGGCCAGGGCGGTGCGCGCGAAAATACCCTCAAAGAGGTCGTGGCTGAGAAGGGAGTTCTCCGGCACTTTGCCACGCAGCGCCAATTCAAAGGCATCAATGTTGTAAATGCCCTTGCCGGTGTAGGACCCTTCGCTAAACAGATCCTGGTAGACGTCCGAAACCGCCGAGGCGTAGGGATCAATGCCGCTGGGGCCGGAGAAAATTCTTTGAAAAATGGAGCCTTCGCGCTCATTGGAGAGGGAAGGAGCGATCCGCGGTTGCACAACTCCATAACCTTCCACAACGCGGCCGGCCTGGGGATCGTACCGGGGCTGATTGAGAGGATGGGCCATGGTGCCAACCAGGCGGCCGGCGGCGCCGCGCGGCAAACGCGTGTCCGTGTCCAGCGTAATCACGTACTGAACGCCGGGAAGGGCCACGGGAGGGCGGCCGCCGACGGGAATGAACGTGGTATTCGACGCGCCGCGCAAATGCAGATTAAGTTCGTGGAGCTTGCCCCTCTTGCGCTCCCACCCAATCCACTTGCCTTCGCTTTCATTCCAGACGCGCTTGCGGTGAAAAATCAGGAAGCGGTCGAAGCCATCGGGCGCCGGGCCGTGGCGCTTATTCAAGCGGGCGATGCCGTCCACGGCAACGGCCAGCAGATCGTCATCATCCGGCTGGGTTTCGCTTGTTGAGTCCACCCAATCGGAGAGCAGGGCAAAATGCAGATACCCGTCGGGGTTGGCGAGGAAATGGACTTCGAGCTGCTCCACCTGCTTCTCGATTTCCTCCCGCGCGGTAAGCAGCGTGGGAACCACCACGATGGTGCGCAGGTTATCCGGGACGCCAGTTTTCAAATCCAGACGGGGCAAGGTTCGCGGGCCCAGCAAACTGGTTACGGCGCGATTGACGAAGGCAATCACCAGGTCGGAGGCGGGAATAACAGCCAGCAGGCCTAGAATCACGAGCTTGGCCGTGGAGAGGCCCGACTCGGCGGAATCGTGCAGCGGCAGATACAGAACTAACGCGGTGAGCACGGCGATGGTGCCGAGATATCCCGGCACCGCGGCTTTGATATACAGGCGCAAAAGCCATCGTTCCCAGGTAACGCGAAAGCCGAGTTCCCGTTCAAAGTTCTCGCGCCCGGGCGCGAGGAGGTAGTAACCGGGGTCGGCCCGGCGTTCGTCGCGCGTCCCGGTGGCGGCGGATATTTCCAGACGCGCCCGGTTTGCGTTGAGCATGGCGCGTTCGGCCACCTGGATTTCCGAGAAGTCCGAGCCTCGCGAGATATCCTCAATCGAATGGCGATAGCTGTCCCGGGTGGCGAAATCCATTTGGGCAAAACCAGGAGAGGCGCAGAGGATTTGGTCCACCAGGCTGACGGATTCGAAGAAGTCCTGCCAGTCGAATTCCGAGGTCAAGCGCATGCTGGTGATGATGTTGCGCACGGTGACGCTCATGGCGGCCTGCTGCTGATGCTCGGCGCGCACAACTTCGTCGGCAGTGGTTCCCTCGGCGGCCAGGCGGCGATCCAGCCAAAGCAGAACGGGGCGAACCTTGGGATCGAGATCCCGCAGGCGCTGAATGAGCTGCACGGTGAACGCGCTGGCCAAGGGGATTTTCTCGAAGCGACGCAGAGCAGCAGCCGGGGGCTCGGGGGACTGGCCACCAGCGCCCAGCAGGGAATCAGCCAGGGCGTTGGCCTCCTCGCGCGCGGCGAAATTGCGGACCATGCTTTCCGCCAGGCGGCGCAGATTTTCGACCAGGACAACGCGGAGAGAGATGGCTACGGCCCAGAGTTCGCCGATGGTGAGGGGTTGGACGCGCTGATAGGCGGATACAAAGCGGCGGAGCAGTTCGGGATCGAAACGGCTATCCGTGTGGGCTACGAAGGCCCACGCAATTCCATGGACACGTGGATAGCCTTGCAAGGGGCCGGAATCGAGTTTTGGCAGCCTTCGATAATAGCCGGGAGGCAGGTCGTCGCGGATTTCACGCAGTTGCTCATCAACAATATAGAAATTATCCACCAGCCATTCGGCCGCGGGAGTAATGGTCTGTTCCTGCTGAATCGTCCGGTAACATTCCCGCAAAGCTTGCCCATTTTCAAGAACCCGGGGAATCAGAAGCCGGCCGTGGGGCTGGTTTTTGGCGATGGTTTGGGCGGCGGCCAGGGTCTCGGCGTGCTGTTCAAGCCGCTCCACGCTGAAGAGTTCAGCGCGGATTGGCTCTTCCAGGGTTCGACCGATGAGAGACGGATTCATTCGAAAATTTAGTTGGTAAAAATGCTTCAGGGAATTGCGGCCGGTCCTTCGGCAAAACCAACCAGGCCTTCCCGCAGGAAATCAAACAATCATCATAGCCGATTGCCGCTTTTCCTTGCTATCGCCCGCGATCCTGGCATTGCGCCGCCCGCAAACCCCCGCGCCTCAACACGGAACAGTCCGCCTCGATACGCGGCCATGGCGAATCCTTATTCATTGGTAGTACCAGTGTCCCGTTCGTGCGGCACCGAGAACTATCCAATTTTGAACAGTTTCTCAACCGACGATATGTTTACATATTCCAGCATATCGTTTTACCGGCGAGCCGCAATCGGGAGAACTCCCTGGCCGTCCTACTCGATTTGCTGTAGGAGTTCGAGCGTCACATCAACGCGATTCATCGCAGATTTCAAAAACCGCGGAATACAGAATTCACCCGATATCGCGGCGGGCGTGGTTCCCGATATTGTTAAATCCGGAGTTGAGGTTAACGCTATGTACCACGAACCAGTGATGCGCTTTCAAGGCCTGGACAAGAATCTCCCCGCTGAAAATCCTCCGAGCGCGGGCCGATTGCCGGCGCGGGCCGCCGTCTTCTCCCCAAGGGAATTTCAGGAGAGCGGCAAAAATTCAGCAGATGCCACGCAGACGGAGGATCAACCCCAAACAACAAACGAATCAGGCTCGGATCGGAGCTAGTCAGAACATGTGGTGGAAGCACGGCGACTGAGAGAGGACAAAAATGGCAAGGTATGGAAAAGCGGCGGGGAAGAGCGTGGAGCGCGCCATGCGCCGAAAGAAAAAGGGGACGCTGCGAAGCGGGAAGGCCGGCAAGGGCGGGCGGGTAAAGAGCCGTAAGCAGGCCATTGCCATTGGGCTCTCCGAGGCGCGCAAAAAGGGCGCGAAGGTTCCCAGGAAGAAATCCAGCTAATCCCGCCGGGTTAGTCTGGCGATGACGGAGAATGCCACAGTCCACCTGGATTCACGCGCGCAACTTTATAAATGCGCGTCCACGCGGGAGAGCCAGCCGCTATCCAGCAGATGACGCGCCCCCATTCCCCTAATCTTTAGCTGAGCCCCCTGCGAGAGACTGGCGTCTCCGCTGGAGCTTCCGCTCCTGCTACTGTGCGGCCGGGATCAGCACGCGATCCGGAGCAATGATCTTCACCCCCGGCAATTCCGTGCTGAATTTTATCTGCTGCAACTCCGGCTTGGACTTTGCCTGTGCCAGGTAAGAGACCCAGTATTGATTGTTGAGGAACTGTGCTAACTGATCCAGAAATGGACCGGAATCCACCGGGGTGCGAGTCCCCTGAAAATAGGATTGCCCGCCGGTTTGGCCGGTAATGCGGGAGAGATTGCTCTGTCCCAGGCCGAGGCGGTTCACGCCGCGCCCTCCATGGCCGCCACGTCCCGAGGTATTGACGAAAAGCGTGTGGAGTACGATCCCGGCCTTCTGGGCGGCCTGAGCGGTGGCGTCAATGTCGGGACTGAACGGGTCGCCCCGAAAATGGTCAACACCGTCGCTGAGTATGAGCATCTCGCGGCGATCCTGGGACGCGGGCCATCGCTTCATCAAATCCATCGCGGAAAGGAAAATGCTGCCGTAGGCAAAATTGCGGCCAAGAGGTATGCGCAGGGCTTTGGCGGCTTGCGCGTGGTCCGTGGTGAAATCCTGGGCCACCCGGACGGTGCCGTTACTGGCGTAATAAATGCCGACGGCCGCCGCGGGCCCCAGTCCATTGATGAATTTTGCGATGTCCGGAAGCTGGTTATTCAGGGAGCTGGTGGCGGAATCATCGATAACGATCGCAAGCTGCAAGCCGGCATTCGAACCGGTTGCGGGTTGCACATCGGTTACCACCAGGCGGGCGTTGCCCTGCTTCACCAGCACATCCTGCGTGGTAACCTGCGGAGGGCCATTTTTCGCGGTGATGGTGACGAGCGTGCGGACGGGAACCGTGGACCCGCCTTGCTTCTCCTGGGCACGCGCGGCCGGCAATACCCCCAACAGGCTTGCAGCGAGGGCGAATAATATTCCAGGACGAAATGATCTCTTCATGTGTCTCTCCTCAAATGCAGCCCAGTTTGGCTGCCAGGCAATCGCCGTCGAACACGGGCTATCTTAACACCCACTCCCCCGGAGTCTAAGCCGCGGCGGCGGCCGCGTTCTATCCAGCACGCCCTGTATTTCGTTAGATGAATCCCCGGAGGAAAAGGAGGCCGCGGCTGGCTTCCAGTGGCCGTGCTCCGCGCTCCCTGGGGTCGCTTTCAGGACTTCTTATAGACCTTCCAATCATGCTCAGAGGCTTCCGCCATTTGCTTTGCGGCAACGCGCAACCAGTTGGACTTGCGGCGGCGAAGGTCCGCCAGGATGCGCCACACCTGGCGTTTACTCCCAAGATGTATATTAGCGGCTTCGGAACCCATGGCCCGAAGAAGAATTTCTTCGTCGCGCCTGGCGGACAGGGTGGCCAGGTCAACGGTGTTGGAATCCGGAGAGAGGCGGCGAATCAGCCACCGTCCCGCGATTTTTTGAAATGGATCATGGGACCGGACAGCCGACTGAATCGCTTTCTGATAATTTGACTGGCCACGGCCTTCGCGGCCAGCCAGCCATTCACATGCCGACGGAACCATGGCTTTTGCTTCACGGGCGATGAAACCGCCTTCCCATGCGGCGATCGCCACGAAACGCTGCTGGCCCAGGCTTCCCATTCCAACTTCCCTTCGAACGATCTTATAGTCCAATCCCGGGTCAGGAAGAGTTTTTTCAAGCGTTGGCTTCACGTCGTGTGGCAATCGCCGCACCAGGGGCAGTTCCTGCAATCTTTTCCAAAAGTTATTGGGAGGCTGGATTTGGTCCACGCCGAGTTTCTCCAGGTGATTTTCATGTTCCGCCAGAACAAAAGGCGCGCCTCCGGTTTTCAGAGTTTTCCGGTAGCCATCCAGAATGGCGCCGCAGCCGGCTTTCAATCTAATACCGAGAAAACCGGCGTCACTCGCCATTTTTACGCTGGCGGCCAGCCGCACCAGATCATTGGTATATGGCAGGCGATGCGCCTCGTCAAAATCAGTGACGCCCCAGCACAGGCGCCCTTCGGCGTCGCGCCATGTTCCGAAACTGCCAACGTGCAGATCTCCCGACGCAAGAACGGCGGGAGCATTGCAAAGCCCGGCGCAGAGGGAGGGCCAAAGCTGCGTCCAACGGTAAAATGTTCCGCGAAAAAAAAGAAAGGGGTCGTCCCTCATCCGCTGGTGTTTGGCGCGCAGGTCAGATTCGACCACGGTTGTGCACCGGCGCATCCAGTCTTCATAACTTCTGGTGGCCTGCTGAATTTTCATGTTTCCTCCCACATCATGCCGCCTGGAATCCATGACCTGTGGAATTATTCATCCGGATCAGCGAATAACCAAGCCATGGTCCGGCAAAATTATAACTGCATTGGTTTTTGCGGGCAGATGGAGCATCTGGCAGGAAGCGGCCTTTAGTGCGGCTGATGGGCTGAAAAGTATGAGTTGAGACTATTCGTGGATTCGGTCACGCCCATTTGAAAATTATGATCCAGGGACGCGACCACCGCGGCGGCATCCTTGCCGTTCACCTGTTCATCATGCGTGTAGAAATGGGTCCAAACGGTAGCGCCCGATTTTGCGTCCCGAAGTTCCAATTCGAACGAGACGCGTGTGGAGAGCGCCGGGACTGAAATCTCCTTGAAATCGTAGAGATTCCCCCTCAGCAGGAAATTTCCACTGGCATTGCTGCGCAAAAGAGACACGGATTCGTACAGTCCTGAAGAGCGCAGCGTCCTGACCAAAACTTCAACCATCATCTCCGCGGGCGGCTGGGCCCAGCGATGGTATTCATACGTCCCCATGGCTTGCGCGCCCGTGCTGTACACAATGCGATCCTGGCGATACAGACGCGAAGTCAAAAGCGGGCCCACCAGCAGGGACACGTGATAGGCCGGCGAAGGCTCGGAGGGAGGCGCCGCCGAAGGAATGGAGAGCTGATAATAGCTGATTGGACGAGCGGCTCCGCAGCCGAAAGATATTCCCGCGGCGAACAGCACCAGAATTAGCGCCAAAGACCTAGCCACGGTGAAACCTCCCTGTCGCGCAGGTAACAATTGCCCTCATGGTTGCCCTCCCGGCTTGTGTTCGGGCGGATTGGAGGAGCGAATCAAGGTGTAAGGCCGAGTCTTGATGGTGGCGGTAAATTCGTTCAAGTTGTCGGAAATATCGCGCAAATTGTCCAACAATTCATCAATGTTTTCGGAATTCACGGTGGCGGTGTTGTTCAACTGCGTGACCAGGGATTGCGTGGTGGCCAGCGCCTGGCGCAATTCCGAGATGGCGGCGCGAATGTCCGCGCGATTTTCGCCGATGGTGGCGTCCAAATGCGAAAGCGTCTGCGAGGCCTGCTCGGAAGTCTTCTGAAGATTTTCCAGGAGGGGCTTCATCTTTTCGCTGGCGGACTGCACTTGCGAAATCGTGGCGCTTATTTTCGGCCGGTCCTCTTCGATCATGCCGCGAGCGCTGGCCAAAGTGGCGGAAAGGTTTTCGCGGTTTTGATTATTCATCAGATCGTTCAAACGATTCACGGTCTCTTTCAGGTCGGTGGCCCGGTCGTTCAGCGTTCGCAACAGCCGTTGCGCGTCCGGCGCAAGGTTGCTCACTTGTTCGGTCAAGGCGTTGAAGTCCAGATAGTTCATGGAAGGCAGGGTGGAACCGGCGGGGGCCGCGGCGGCCTGGGGCTGCCGGCAAGAATCTCGACATGATTATCGGCGAGCGGGCTGGTGCTCATGATCTTCACGCGGCTGTCGGTTTTCACGGGCACGTCCGTTTGCACGCTGAACTCGACATCAATCAACGACGGATCCTGGGGATCAATCCGCAGGTGCTCCACACGGCCCACCTTGGGTCCTCCGGCATAACGGACAATGGACCCGCGCTCAAGTCCGCCCGCAAAGGGGAAGTAAGCATGATAGGAATTTGTGGCGCGCCCCATCGATCCGCTGACGGCCAGAATAGTGACCACCAGCAACGCGCTGGCGACGATTACAAATATCCCCACGATGGCTTGCTCACGCTTGGCTTTCATCGCGTCCTCTAAATCGTTCCGTGATACGCGCTAGTCATCATGGTGATGGTCCTCGATGAGCATTTGCAGATAGTCAAGCTCCTTGGCGACCTCCGGCTCGGGGACGCGGTCCAAAAATTGCCTGACGCGCGGATGCGTATTGACGCGCATTTCGTCCCGGGTGCCGGTGGCCACGATATTGCCTTTATCTATCAAAATCATCCGGTCGGCAATCAGAAAAGCGCTGGCCAGCTCGTGGGTGACGACAATCACGGTCATCCGGAACGCTCTTTTCAAATCCAGAATGAGGGTGTCAATTCCGGCCGCGATGATGGGGTCAAGCCCCGCGGAGGGCTCGTCGAAGAACAGGATTTCAGGGTCCATGGCCAGAGCGCGGGCCACGGCGGCGCGCTTCTGCATGCCTCCACTTAATTGCGCCGGCATGTATTCCTCGTAGCCGGTAAGACCCACATGCTGGAGCTTGAGGCGAATCATGATTTCTATGGTGGATTCCTCGAGCCGGGTGTGCTCGCGGAGCGGAAGCGCCACGTTATCTCTTACGGTCATGGAGCCGAACAATGCGCCGCCTTGAAACGACATTCCGATCTGCTTGCGAATTTCGTCCAATTCCGGCTTGGAAATGGCGGCAATATCCTTCCCCTTCAGCCAGATCTGGCCCCCGGAAGGCTTCTCCAGACCAACCAGGGCGCGCAAAAGAGTGCTCTTGCCGGAACCGGAGCCACCCATGATAACCATTGTTTCGCCGTGCTTCACGTCAAAATTGACGCCGTGGAGAATTTCCCGTTCGCCATAGCGGACCCGCAGGTCGCGCACGGAGATCATCGCCTCCGCGGAGGGAACGCCAGCGGATTTGGTTTCGGCGGCCGCCACTTAAACTCCGGATTTACCCGGCATAGAAAAACAACGCCGTGAAGATCAAGTCCACGATAATCACGAGAAACAATGAAATCACCACGGCGCGCGTGACGGAGCGGCCAACTTCTTCGGCGCCGCCGCTCGTGGACAGCCCTTCCTGGCATCCCACGGCCGTAATGGTGATGCCAAACATTACGCTCTTGATCAAGCCGGTGACAATATCACGCATCAGGAGGGAATCGGCGGTGGCCTGGAAGTAGGCGCGCCACGTAAAGTCCGCCTGGCTGACGCCAAACACCGAGCCTCCCAAAATCCCCATGGAATCCGCCCAAATGGTGAGGCAGGGGAGCATCACGATCATCGCCAGAAATTTTGGAGTGACCAGGAAGCGGATGGGATCGATGGCCATGGTTTCCAGGGCGTCAATTTCTTCCGTCACCCGCATGGTGCCGATCTCGGCGGCAAAAGCGGAGCCGGAACGGCCGATCACCACGATGGCGGTCATCAGAGGACCGAGTTCGCGAGTGACGGTGATGGCCACGCCCTGGGCGACCAGGCTCAGCGCCCCCAGCTTGCGCAACTCATAGGCGGCTTGCAAAGCCAGAATCAGGCCGATGAAGAACGCGATCAGGGAAAGGATGGGCAGGGCGCGGACGCCCACATCCATGGCCTGGGAAACGGCGCGTTGCCAGCGAAGAGGTTTTCCGCGAAATGGAGCAACAAAGGTGAAATAGGCGGCGCGCGCCGCCAGTGAAGCGAGCGATCCGACGTAGGCCAAGCCGCCAGTGACCGACGCGCCGATCTCAGAGGCTATTTCCACGACATTTGCCGGATTTCAGCCAGAGGACACGTGGAACGGCGCGATCATGCCAGCGCCTGTTCTTCGTTATCGCAGACTTCAAAAACATTCAGGAGATGCGTGAGTTGCAACACTTCGCGCACCCGGCAATTCAGGCCGAGCAAAATGAACCGCGAATTCAGTTCCCGCGCCAATTTGAGGCCTTCCACAAGCGACGCCACCCCAGAGCTGTCAATGTAGTTTACCTCGTTGAGATTCATGATCACCCGGGGGGTGCGGTTTTTGTGCAGCTCATTCAACAGGGCCTTGCGCACATCGGGCGAACTCGATAAATCAATGCGGCCGGACACGTCGAGAATGGTAATTCCCGTAAGCCGGCGCTCGGATATCCGCACAACCGCTCCCCTTCCAGATGGCGGGGTTGGTCCCCGCTTGCGAAGCAGAGAGTCTACATTATGAGGGGGGGTATCCCCGCCAAAAATCTGATGCCGTCCGACGCCAATGAGGAACAATCGCCTTGTGTTTCCGGGCCACGGGTTCAGACCGCCCCGCCGGGGATACTCTCCATCCAGGAGGAGTGATGCGCCGATTGAATGCTGAAAACTTCCGGCGAATTGCCTTGAGCCTGGAAGGCGCTGGGGAGAGTCCGCACATGGGCCAGCCTGATTTTCGCGTCGGCGGCAGGATATTTGCCACCCTCGCCTCGCAAAGCCAGGGCTACGGGAATCTGAAGCTTACGCTGGGGCAGCAGGCGGCATTCGTCGAAGAACTTCCCGAGGTTTTTGCGCCCATTGCAGGCGGCTGGGGGAGGATGGGAATGACGCACATCAGGTTTGCCGCGGCGACCGAAGATGTTCTGGCCGGCGTGTTCACGCTTCGATGATGCTGTTGCGGATGGCGTAGCGGACCACTTCGCTGACGCTGTGGCACTGCAGCTTGCGCATGATGTTGGCGCGATGGGTCTCGGCGGTCTTCACGCTCAGATTCAGCGCCACGGCGACTTCCTTGCTGCTTTTTCCCTCCGCCAGCAGCTGTACGATTTCCCGCTGCCGCGCCGGTCAGACGGTCTCCGGCAGGCTCGGCCTCGGCGGAACGTGTGTCGCCCTTCAGAAATCCATCCAGAATCATTTGCGACACGCGCGAGGTGAAGAACGTCTTGTTGCGGCGCAGCGCTTCAATGGCGCTGATCAGGTCGCGCCCCGCGTCCGTCTTCAGAATGTATCCGCGCGCACCGGCATCCAGCACCTCGCGGATCATGGGATCCGATTCGTGCATGGTGAGGATCAGGACTTTAGTCTGCGGGCAGGCCTTCAGAATCTGCTTGGTTGCTTCCAGTCCGTTCAAGGACGGCATGGCCAGGTCCAGCACGACGATGTGAGGATTCAACTCTTTCGCCAGGGCCACGGCCTGGCGGCCGTTTTCAGCTTCGCCCACAATTTCCAGGCCGGGCTGCGCCTTGATAATGGCGCGCAGACCCTGCCGAACCACTTCATGGTCATCGGCAATCAATATTTTAAGACCATCCATGGCTTGTCCTTTCAAATCCGTTGATATAGGAATGCAATACCTTGCAGGGCAAGAGGGGCGCCATTTGCGTTTATGGGTGCGTGGCCGCACAAGTACAGGGGAATACGAGCCTTATCGCAGGGGGGTTGTTGAACTCCGCCGACCCGCCAATGCAGTCGGCACTGTAGTTCTTACATATATATAGTCAATTTAATGCAGCACCCGGGAACGGAGGCTGAAGGGATTACTCCAGCGCGATCCTCGCGTGATCCCACGCCGGTCTACCATATTTTCCCCGCAGGCATACTTGCTCCCCCCGATTTCATTTGGACGGACGGCAACATATCCTTATTCATTGCCATGCAGGCTGAAAACGCAACGCTGGTGGAGCGTAAAAGCCATATCGGCGACCGCGCGCTGGGCAGGTCAGCGCAATTCGTTCAAAAGGAACTGCGCATGGGCCGGGAGCAAAGCCGGTCATTACCAAACGCCGGGCTTTTGATCGGCGGGGTGGCCCTGTTTGGGACCGCCTTCATGTCCAGTCGCATTGATCACATCGTTTTTTACATCCTCGCGCTGGCTGGTGTTGCTTTCACGGGTACAATAATCTGGTCCATTTCCGGAAGGATGCGAAAGGATTTACTGGTGGCACACGCCGGCAAGCAAAGCGACAGGCCTGCGCAGGTATCACGACGGACCTCATAGCAACGCATCACTGAATCACGCGACCCTCCGAGGGGTCCCCATGCCCAGAAAGAAACGTGCGCCCGCCGCTCGCGCTCCCGGCAAAACCAAAAAAATATCCATCTGGCAACTTTTCCGGAAGCTGGGCCCAGGATTAATCACCGGGGCTTCGGACGACGATCCCAGCGGCATCGCCACGTATTCGCAGGTGGGCGCGCAGTTCGGGTACGGCATGCTGTGGACCATGCTGTTTTCCTACCCGTTGATGGCGGCGATTCAGGAGATCAGCGCGCGTCTTGGGCGAGTGACCGGGGTGGGAATCGCGGGCAACATCCGGCGCCACCACTCCAGGAGCATGCTTTACGGGGTGGTAGCGCTTCTGCTGGTCGCCAACATTTTTAATCTGGGGGCGGACATTGGAGCGATGGGCGCGGCCGCCAAGCTCATCGTGCCGGGACCGATGCTTCTCTATATTGTTCTATTCGGGCTGATATCGCTGGTATTGCAGGTTTTGGTTCCCTACACGCAGTACGTAAAATATCTCAAGTGGCTCACGCTGGCGCTCTTCGCCTACGTGGCCACGTCCATTGTGGCGGGCCAGCCTAGATGGCCGGCCATTCAGGCCACCTTGCTTCCTTCCATCTCCTTTGAAAGCGGGCACTTCATGGCGCTTACTGCGGTCCTGGGGACAACAATCAGTCCCTATCTTTTTTTCTGGCAGGCCTCGCAGGAGGTGGAAGAAACCAAGGTCCACGCCGGGGAGAATTGTTTGGAGCAGTCTCCCAAGCAAGCGCCGGCGCAATTTGAGCGGATCAAGGTTGATACTTATACGGGAATGGCTCTTTCCAACCTTGTCGCGTATTTCATTATTTTGACGGCCGCCGCCACGCTGCACGTTCACGGCATCACCGATGTCCAAACGGCGGACCAGGCGGCGAAAGCCCTGGAACCGCTCGCGGGAAAATTCGCCTTTCTGCTTTTCGCGCTGGGAATTATCGGCACCGGCCTGCTTGCTGTTCCCGTATTGGCGGGCTCAGCGGCATATGGAGTGTGCGAAACCTTTCAATGGGCCGCGAGCCTGGAGAAAAAACCGGGAAAGGCAGTCAAGTTTTACCTCACCATCGGTTGCGCCACCTTGATTGGGCTGCTCCTCAATTTTGTCCATTTGAATCCCATTAAGGCGTTGTTCTATTCGGCGGTGCTCAACGGAGTTGTGGCCGTTCCCGTGATGGTGTTCATGATGATCCTCGCCCGAAGTCCGCGAGTGATGGGGAAGTTCACGTTGCCGCGCTATTTGCAGGTGGCGGGATGGACAGCAACCGCAGTCATGCTCCTGGCGTCATTGGGAATGTTCGTAACCCTACGGCATTGGTAGCTTTCGCGCGTGTGCCCCTGGCGGCAAAAGCGGATCGAATAATCTTCGGCTAGTTGCCGGAGGCGGTCTGCGCGGACGGCGTCCCACCTGAATCTGCATTTCACTGTCTCCACCCCGGATTCGTTCCATCCAGCACATCTTATGGTTCCACGGGCAAGCTGGCATAAGAACGGAAGACCGTGCTGTTGATTCAAACCGACGGCGAAATGCCCGGTGGTTGAGCGTTCCGCTCCCGTGCTGGCGCGTGGCGACAGCTATACTCTGCCGGCGCGATGCGTCCTATCCTCTTCTCTGTCCTGGCGTTCTTGTTCAGCCTCGCTGGCCTGGAGTCCTTTCACAAATTCGTCCGCCTGCTTCTGAGCTTCTTCCTTGGCGGCGCCGTACCGCTCCTGGATTTTCCCAACCAGCTGGTCGCGCTTTCCACGGACGACATCCAGATCATCGTCGGTCAGCCTGCCCCACTTCTCCTTTACCTTGCCCTTATATTGCGTCCATTTGCCTTCCACTTGATCCCAGTTCATGGCTGTCCTCCAATTTTTATTTTCTTGAATCACTTTCCGCAATTCTTTTTGCGCCCAGCGGCGCGCACCCCGCACCCCGCACCGCGGATACAATCAGACCACGACGGTGACGGAACAGGAATACGGCTAATCCCGCAGCAGCGGAGGGGAAAGGCCGTATGGTGCAATTCCGCTTAATAGCGGGGGTTGCCGTCCCGGATTCATTTTGCCGAAGTGAAAAATGGCCTTGAATCGCGAATACTTTCAACCGCGGGAATCAATAGCCGGGGGGATTCAGATTTCAGCACGTACCCCTCCGCGCCTGCAAGACGGGCGGCCCCGGCCATCTCGGGAATATCGTGGCTTGTCAGTATCAGAATGTGAGGCGGGGTGGAAGATGTCGCGATGCGGCGGGTGGCTTCCAGTCCACTCAGGTTTGGCATCACCAGGTCCATCACCACCACATCAGGGTGCAATTCCCGCGTTTTTTGAATTGCTTCCCGTCCATCCACGGCCTCTCCACAGACCTCCCAGTCATCGTGTGACTCCAGGATCTGGCGAATGGCCCTTCGCATGGAAGCATGGTCGTCTGCCACCAGGATGCGCAACATTCTTATCACGTCTCCAATGCCTGCTTGAGAGCGGGAGTAGACAAAGGAAGAATGCCAACAAACCGGTCACGAGGAAATACCCTTGATTGTGTATTTATGGAAAGGGAACATGCGCCGAATAGCGCAAGCGAACCCATTATATGGCTATTTCGCCGGGCGCCGTGTGGCGTATCGCCCCGCTGGATTCTTTGGTCTTATCCCGTCAGAAATCCCTACCGGGAATCATCCCGCTATTTACAGCCTTTGGCTTATGGAATCGCGCACACAGTTGGCTGAGACTCTGTTGTGCAAGAAGAATTTCAAATTGGCATGAACACGCGTTTAGGAAGCACACGAGCCGCGGGGCTGAGCAAGGGATTTCGAAGCGGAGCGAAGAGAAGCGGCAAAACCGTCGGGAGTAAATATGAGATTCGGACCATTTCTGGGGATCGCCATTTTCCTGCTGATTCTTTGGGCGGCCGTATTCTTGTTGTTTCACGTGACCAGCGCACTCATTCATATCCTCCTGGTGTTGGCGGTAATCGCCTTCATCATCCACCTGTTTACGGGCTCGAAAGCCTCGGCGTAAAGCCGCCCTCGGGCTCGAGAGCGCCAGGGAACAGGCCGCGCGGCCGTTCAGTCACCAGCTAGTTCGTGAGACCGAAGACTACCAGAGCCGTCTGCGTGGCCACATAGACGCGGCCATTGGCGATTGTCGGGGGCACAAAGTTTATGCCCGTGGCATTGGAGGTGAACTTGCTGTCGTAAAGGTCAGTGAATACGTTGGTCGCCAGCGAAGCATGCAGGCGGACGTATTTCCTGTCATTGAAGAGCGTCCACACGATTGCACCCTTGTTTCCATTGGAGGAAACGCTCGGCGTGGCGCCTGGATAAGGATAATACAGCGAGCCGAAGATGGGATTGGTGAGCAACCCTCTCACCACGGCGTATTGCGTCAGAGAATTGGCATATGCGGCAGCGTAAACATTGTTGTTCCAATATGCGAATCCGCTCCACAATCCTGCAGGGAACGCGTCTGGGAGCTCCTGCACGATGTTGTCTCTTAGGGAATGGAAATGCCCCAGATTGTTTTTGTTCATCACGTACACGGTGCCGTTCTTGCTGCCGGACACGATTTCAGGAAGCCCAACCGGTGACGCCGGCGCCAGCAGCAGGAATCCACCAGCGCCCATATCCTCATTGTCATCGTTGTCAGACTGCTGGTTCGCAGGGGTGAAATAATCCGCCACGGTGAGGTTCGGATTCAGTTTCAGGAACGAATCTCCGTAATTGTCCGCGCCGTTATTGACACCGAATGTTCCATTTCCAGTCGAGAGGTAAATATACCCCGCGGGGTCGGAGCCGATCCCATTGCCCGCCATCCACACTCCACTCTTATTTCCCGTTGGCGCCGGGGTGAACACCGCGGCTTGCTTGAAGGTCGAAGCGTTGTAGGCCACTACAAAGCCTTTATAGGGGGAATGGTCGCAGTAGGAGCCAAATCCCATATAGATATTGCCGTCGGCCAGAAGAAGCCCGGTCCGTGAAAGTTCCTGCACCGCGCTGAGTATTACGTTGCGCACACTGGCGGTAACCTCCACAGGGGAATAGGGTTCTTCCTGGCCGGAAGTAATATCCAGTGCGTGCAGAACGTAGCTGGTCTTTCCGCTGGGTTGCGGGATATAAATTGCCGCCAATGCGTAAATCACCCCCGCCACGGGATCAATCACCGGAGTGGCCGTCACGCCATAACCAGGCCCGGTCTGGGGACAGTTCACCAAGGTTTCGGGAATCGGCACCACGCCCGGGGGATTAATGAAGCTGGCCTGCCACAACGGAGTGGTCACTACTCCATCCGCGTCAAAGGCGTACAGGCTGTCATTCTCCGTGGCCACGTAAACCACGTTTTTCATGCCGTAGCCCGCCACGTTCACATTGGGCACATATAGCGGCTGTCCGAAGATATAACCATCCACCGGGTAACTGAACACCACGCCGAATCCATTCGCCGCGCTCACATTCGCCGGCGTCAGAATCGTTTCCTGCGAGTTCAGCCCATCGCGCAAATTGTCGTTATGCCAGGTCAGCACCCCGGCAAATCCCTGTGGCGGCTTCACAAATGCGCGGTTTCCCGGCCTGGCAGCCGCGAAGGCGGTATCCTGCAGAAAATGGCGCGTGGTCAGAATCCGAACAACGCCATCGTGTTGGGTGATAAGCGCCGCCCCGGCGATGCTGAGAATAGCCAGCCGGACGGCCATCTTCTTCCTTGATGCCTTCATGAGCGCCTCCAGATGAGGTCTCTTTCAGTAGTAGATGGCCCGCAGAGTGCGGTCGAGAATAACTCCATTTGCGAGGACGGCGGAACCCAAGACAGCTACGGTGAGCCCAGCTTCCCCAAGGATACCAAAATGCTGTACGCAGATAAACCTTAATCAGATTGAACCAGCCCCGCCTGAAAATTCCATCCAACACGAAAAGTAACCGATGGGAAAGTGGCTATCCCGCTGGAGTCAGGCCGAAGCGGTCAGCGCGGAACGGCTCGCGCCAGGATACCGGGAGCCTGATCAATTTCGCGGGCGTTCATGCCGCTGGCCGCGCCGCAGGGGATTACAAATGAATGTTTCCGTTTCATGATGTTCCTCCCAAGATTCCCGCCAGGTCCGGCGGTATTCCTAGCAAATTCCATACTCCCACCAAGGGACAAAGTCAATTCTTAAGATTACGGGCTTTGCCGTGGATCAGGAATACACCGCTCCGTTTTTGTCACAGTCATAAGAAGAATTATTGGCGGGTACAAAGGGTCGTCAGCATCCGTCGCCACTGCTGGCGCTGGTCCACGGAAGGTTGAGGATTTACTGGGGATCGGGCGCGGGAATGGCCTTTACGTTGACGGCGCTTCCCGCGTTTTCTTCGACGCGCACTTCCGTACCCAGGCCGTCCACGCCCTTGATGAACTGGGGATCCTGGTAGGCGACATCCTGGGCCCCATCCCAGGCGAAGACCTTATAATTCCCGGGGGCAATCCCGCGCAGCCTGAAGCGGCCGTATTGGTCAGTATCGGTTTGCTTGTACAAGCGATTTTCCATGCGGTGGCTGGGCTCAGGAACCAGCGCCACCAGCGCGCCCGCAACGGGAAGGTCGTCACCGTTCGTTACCGTACCGTCCACGAAGCCCGCCGCGGCGCTGACGAGGATTGCGAGGTTGCCGCCGGGCGTTCCAGCGGTCAAGTCCAAGCCTGCCTGCAATATGTCCACGCCCGCCATCCTTGCGGACTTCAAATAACAGGCGGCGCAAATGGGGCGCACGTCAATCTGGTAAATTCCGGGCGGAACGTTCCTGGCAACGAACGTCCCGTCGTTGTTCAACGGCGCGGCGCGCCCTGGCGTGAGGGATGCGTCGCCCGTGTTCAATACCACCCTGGTTTCATCGGGTCGCGCATCCGTTTTGCCCTCGTAGGTTACGCGCCCGGGAATATTGAGTCCGGGCAAAACCATCAGGCTCAGACCGTTGATGCCCGCCGGTCCCACGTCCACGTTCTGCCGGCCGAAGTATTGTTGTGATTCATTTTCCAGTGTGGACACCGCCACATAGGATCCCGCCGTGGCGTTGGAAATCTCGAACGATCCGTCCGGACCCGCGACGGCATCCATCGGAGAGAGCGCCAGCGCGTCGCCGGGAATCTCCGACGGCTGCAGGGATATGGAAGCGCCTTTGGCGGGCCCTCCCGTGGCGGCATTGGTGACTCTTCCCTGGACACGGACCACGCGAGTGGGACCTAATGCAAAATCAATCGAAGAAATCTCCGCTCCCGCGCCTACGTCAACCAGGGAGGCATGCGTCAAATCGCTTCCGCCGGGATAAACAACCGGAAGATACTTTTCCGTATCCCGCAGGCTTCCCACCGGCGCGCCGGGCGAATAATTAGCCGCCACGTAATATCGTCCGGGCTGTAGCCCAAAGACGCGATATTCACCCAGATCGTTGGTTTCCACGGAAAGGTCGTCGCGCGAGACACGCATGCGGCCATGGAAACTCGAATATTTGAGGACCTGGACTTCGACGTACGGCAAAGGATCTCCGTTTTCATCCGTGACACGTCCGGAAATCACGCCCGCGGATTGCAAACGGAAGAGCAGATCGTTCATGTCCTGTCCAGCCGCGAGCGAGAGAATTGCGCCCGCGCCGCCCGCGGTTTGAGAGTCATACTCCCGCGGAACATAGCCGTCGCGACTCACGCGCAAGCGATACCGGCCCGGCTCAATGCCCGTAATGCTGAAATGACCCGCGGCATCGGTCGTAGCTCCCATGGTGGACCCGCCCCGGCCGCTGGTGGGATCGGGCCTGAGGACTACACTGGCCCTGCTCAACGGGGTGCCGCTGTCCTCCCGCGCGACTTGCCCGGAGATACTGGCTTTCTTTTGAGCCGAGTCGGTTTGCGCCCGCGCGGACGGTCCGAATGCGCCGGCTACGGCCACCGCAATGATCAGAAGGAGCCGAAGTACTTTCCAGAGCCGACGGGGTGTGGGTATCAGGTGGCCGTGGATAACTGATAAACGCATTCGGAAACAAAGAGGAAAAGGTGGCCTCGCGTTGCATCCGGAAATGGAAGCCTTCAGCATGGCGCTACAACTCCGCTTCCAACGCGCGGCGCCGGGGCGCGCTGGCGGTGGAGCGACCCATCCACCTGCCGCGCCATCGCCTCCACATCGAGCGGAAGATTCAGAAACTCCTGAACGCGCGCCGCCTCCCGAAGGGGTTCCCGGAGCAGCAATCCGTACTCGACCCTGCAAACTTCGATTTCCTCCCGCGACTCCAGCCACGCGGACACTTGCTTGAGGTGCGTTTCGAAGGCGGCCATCATGGCCGCGCCGGGCATTGATGCGCCGCTCGCGCCCAGCTGTTTGAGCATCTCCTTCTGAGAAGCTACTACCTCCTCGAGGGAACGGCGCATGAATATGATGCGATATGCGTGACCGGAGGGAAGGCTGCGAAGGAGAGCGGAAATTACTTTCACCACTTTGCCCTCCGCGTCCGCGATGCAGGCCGGGTCAGACGGCAACTGCTTGATTCTTTCCCACTCGAAATAGCCGCGGGGGTTATTCACGTCACTTACGCGAAGGCCATCGGTGAGCGGAATTAGACCGCCGGCGGCGAGCATTTGCATCATTAGCGAGGTGCCCGAACGGGGCAAGCCGGAGACAGCGGTAATCACGCCACACCCGCCGTCTGGCGCCGCTTTTCCTGCAACTCGGCAATGGCGCGCTGGTGCTCGGCGATCGTGGCGTTATCTCCGCCATTGCGGCGGCAGATGGCTGCCAGCCAGCGATGAGCGTTAATCATTCCGGGAGCCATGGAGAGCGCCGTGCGGAACGCCAGCTCCGCGCGGTCAAATTGATTCAACCGGCCCAGCGCTACGCCCAGGCAGTAATGCCCCAGCGGCAAAAAATGCCGCAAACTTACCGCCGCCAGCGCCTCTTCCGCGGCTTCGCGATTCCGCCGGCGGCGCAAACGCAATTGCGCGAGACCGAGATGCGCGTCCGGCGAATCGGCGTCAGTGGCGACCGCTTTCTGAAAGGCCTGCTCGGCTTCTTCAAGGCGCCGCATGCGCAGATAAGTGTTTCCCAGACGAACATGCAAATCCGGGAGGCGCGGTTCGGCCTCCGCGGCGCGTGAAAGATGGAAGAGCGCGTTCTCCAGCGAGTTTTCTTCCAGATGAACCACGCCCATCAGCCAATCCGCCCACGGTTGTTGCCCGCGCTGCACCAGGCTTTCCAGCGTGGCGCGCGCTTCGCCGAGGCGGTTCAGCTCCAGAAAACATTGTCCCAGGTGCAGAGTGAACCGTATCTCGTCCGGCTTTTCCGTCGTCAGTTGTTGCAGGATTGGCAATGCCTCAGCGGGACGGTAGGAATCGAGATAGACCTGGGCCAGGTTGTACTGCATTTCGCGGACGCAGGTTTCCACCGCCTTGGCCTGATCCTCGGACGGCGCTTGAATGTACCCCAGCGCCACGAACTGCTGCATCATGGCCTGCGCCGCGGCTGGATCCATGCGCAAGTCCGCGGGATGCATGCCGCATTCGCCAGGCGCGTCTTCCCAACTCGGAATTTTCTCAATCGCGGGAGGTTCTTCAAAAGCTTCCACCAGCACGCGGCCGTCCATGTCTTCACCAACAGGCAGTCCGAGCAGCGTGAGTACTGTCGGGGTGATATCCAGTAAGTTCGCGCCGTAGATGCGCTCGTCCTGGCGCAGGTGCGGGCCGGCCATGCAAATCACGCCTACCGGACGGTGCGCGACGGATGGACCCGGCCCGGCCTTGGGCAAATAGCGCGGCCGCAGATGGTCCGAGTGAAAACCGTGATCGGAAAGCAATAGCACGGTGGCGTCCGGACCGGCAAGCTGGAGCAGGCGTTCCAGCATCATGTCGTGAAATTTATAGGCGCCATTGACGACATCCTTGTAAATTTCAAACTTCTCCTCCGGGATATTTTCCTGGCGCGGAGGATGGAAGTTCATGAAGGCGTGGCAAAAATGATCGATGCCGTTGTAATAGACGGCCAGAAAGTCCCACTGCTCATTTGCAAGAATCCACGTGGCGGCGTTGTGAAGTGAGCAGTTTTCCGCCAGGATTCGCGCCAGGGCGGCGAGATGCCCGTCCTTGTCCTGGTCCACTTCTTTTGCGCGGGGGATGAACGGCAGAATTTCGGCTTCGGTAAGGTTCCCAGGATGGACGCGGAAGTCCGCCAGAGTATCGCGAAGGGATGCGGGATGAACTGAATCCGGCGTAAGCGGCCAGTCCTTGTCCACTGGCGCTACTGGTTCTGCGTAAAGCGGCGAAACGGAGACGCCGTTGATGGGCTCCGCCGGGTGTCCCGCAAACCAGCCCAGCACATGGCTGCGCATGCCGGACTGTGTGCAGATGTTCCACAGCGCTTTCACTTTTCGCGAGGTGCTCGTGACCGGGCGCACGCTTCCTGTATCCGGATCCGGTTCGATGAACCCCAGAATCCCGTGTTTGTCCGCGCGCTTGCCGGTGGCAATGGAATTCCAAAGCATGGGAGAGAGAATCGGGCGCAGCGTGGCCAGATTTCCCATCACGCCGTGATTAATCAGATGCTCCAGCGCCGGCATCTGGCCCTGATCCAGCAGGGGATTGATGATTTTCCAATCGGCGGCATCCCAGCCGATAAGCAGCAAGTTTTTTCGCGAGTCGTTTGCCCATTTTTATTTAAGCTGCTCTGCGGCGGCGCCAATCGGCCACGGCCACGTGTCCCGCGGCCAGCAACTCCAGCGAAGTCGGCTCGGCTGCACGCATGGCCGGAACATTCTCCGGCCCCGCGGAGCGCAGCGCAGCGGAGTCCTGGAAGACCGCGCCTTGCCCCGAGCCCGCAATGATGGGTGTGTTGGGCTCCGTCTCATACGCCCAGCCCAGCAGCTTCGCCTTATAGCCGCCGTCAACCACGCCGCTCACGCTCTTGAAACCAATCCATCCGTAGTGCGACGTTCCGTTGATCTCAAACCGGACGCCCAGGTAACGGTTGCGGACGTTTATAAACGCTCCATAGCTTTCTCCACGCTCGCTGTTCGCCATCCAGCCCGTTTGCGAAAAAAAACCGCCCTGCCCAACCTTTGCACCATTCTTCAACGCTTCAGCCCACCCCGTTGGGTTGCTGTTGTCCATTAAGGTGTTCGCCGCGTTCGTCCCCTGCGCAATCAGGTCGTATACAAGGAAGCTGCTCCCCAGGGGTGGCCGCCTGCGTAGTCGCCGAACGCTCGAGTTCGTGCTGTGGTACCAAAACGCTTCATCCAAAAGCACGAAATCGGTGACGCCATCATTGTTCAAATCAATTTGCAGGGTCCCATTCTTTTGGGTGAGGACTGCGTTACTGGGCGTGAAGACCACTTTAGCTGCCGCGCTCGGGGCTACTGCCGCAAGGGTCGCTCCCGCCGTCAGCGCGTAAAGCAGCATGCGGTGCTCCAAGACTTCGTCCAGCAGACTCGGCTTCCGCTGTTTTCCCTGCCTGGTTTTTGCGTTCGGTAGGTTCATCGTTTCCTCCAGATGCTAGTTGGACTGTGCCCCTCTCCGGCGGCGCAAATCGGCTACAGCCACGTGTCCCGCGGCCAGCAACTCCAGCGAAGTCGGCTCCGCAGAGGGCCGCAAAGCCGATTCGTTCTGCGCCCCGAACAGACCAGCGTAAATCGGAGTGTTGGGCTCTGTCTCATACGCCCAGCCGTACAGCTTCGCCGTAAAGTTTTTTACGCTGCGGAATCCGATCCAACCGTAATGCACTTCTCCTTTGATAACGAACCGCACGCCCAGATAGCGGCTGGTTACATTGTTGAAGGATCCAAAGCTGCTTCCGAATTGCCTGTAATACTCCATGATCCCGTCCCTGACGAAATGTTTTTCTCCCCCAATTTTCTCACCGTCCGTGAGCGCCGCCGCCCGCCCGTAGCCAGGTGTCAATACAAGATTTGGCTTTCTGGCCCCTTGGACAGATAGAAAGTAATAATAATAACCTCGTCCCAGCGGCCGCCGCGCACGCCGCCGCGCGCCGCCCTGCCTTGGCCCGCACGAAGTGGAGTAGGCCGAACAGAAATGGTAAAAATAGTAATCCCGCAAAATGAAATCGGTGACGCCGTCGTTGTTCAAATCAATTTCCAAGGGCTTCCCGTCAAGGACCAGGACCGCCTTGCTCGGCGTGAACACCACTTTGGCTTGCGCCGCGCCGGACGCGCCCGCGAGCGCCGCACCCGCGGCCAGCGCGTAAAGCAACATGCGCCGCTCCAAGACTTCGTCCAGCAAGCTCGGCCCCTGCCGCTTCGCCGGTTTTTTATTCGTATTTGTTGGGTTCATCGCAACCTCCGAAACTCGTGGGGGGCTTTCTGAGGACTGCCCGCGCGCCCCGCTATCTGGAAGGGGAAGTTAGCATGCTGCATGGCCGCGGTCAAGAAAACTTGACGAGAAAACATCCACGGCGTACTAGCCGGGAAATGCGATTCTACGCCGCTCTCCGGCGGCGCCAATCGGCTACGGCCACGTGTCCCGCAGCCAGCAGTTCCAGCGAAGTCGGCTCGGAAGAGCCTGCCGCGGTTGGATCGCTTGTCCGGAGCGAGCCCAATTCCGGGGGCATAACCGGCATACCCGCAAGAATCGGAGTGTCCGGCTCTGTCTCGTACGCCCATCCTAGCAATGTCGCCGAGACGCCGCCCATAAAGTTGTCGGTAATACTGCGGAATCCGATCCATCCATAATGGACGTTCCCATTGATCAAGAACCGCACCCCGAGATAGCGCTGCTTGACGTTCGCAAAAGGTCCGAAGACGAAAGTGCCATAGTAAGAAAAGAACTCTGCCATGAGCCCCTCTTGTTTGCGGGGCCTGTCGCTCCCAATCCGTGCACCGCTTTCGAATGCCGCCAGTTGCTGCGAATTTTCCACTGGGGGCTGCTCCAACTCGACATCTGATGCCGTGGCGCCGGAAACGTACATGCTGTCCCCCCAAGCATTACTTCCCGGCGGCCGTTGCATCCCTTGGCGTCGAAACCTGCCCGGAGAAAGTCGATTCGCCAAAGTGAAGTTCACCGTGCCGTCATTGGCCAGATCAATTGATAGCGACTGGTTCTGAGCCAAGGTAACGTTGCTCGGAGTAAATACCACTTTGGCTTGCGCGCTGGGGGCGCAGGCCGACGTTGCCGCGAGGGTTGCTCCCGCGGCCAGCGCGTATAACAGCATGCGCTGTTCCAGCACTTCATCCAGCAAACTTGGACGCTGCCGCCTGGCCTGCTTGCTCTCTCGATTTTTTCCATTCATGGCATTCTCCGGAGGAGATGATCGCGGTCACCTGCAGCCAGCCCTATGCGGCATACATTAGCAGGGAAGCCCGGCGCAATCAATAGCGCGTGGCAACAAAGCGGCGCGAGTTGGCCGAAAGATGGCGTATTCTGGTAGCGGAAAAAATCATCGCGACCTTGCCTGGCGGATTGGATTCAAGGGGAAAAACGTTTGGGCCAGGCGCAGTTTCTGCCGGCAGGCAAGCAATTGAATGCAGCGAGGAGAAACGGCATGACCACGAAGAAACCAAAAGTGGAATTGGCCAATAGCGATCGAGCGATAGTCCCGGGCGCGAAGAAAATCGGCCCCGCGGATCCCAACGGGCAAATGCAGGTGACGATAATTGTGCGCCGCGGTTCAACGCCCAGTGAATTTTCCAGGAGCGTCAGCGCATGTGCCGGGATGCCCGCCCAGCGGCGGCACATGACCCGTCAGGATTTCGCCACCACCTATGGGGCGCATCCTGACGATTGCGCCAAAATTAAGACGTTCGCGGCCGAGTACAATCTTCAGGTGGTTGCCGAAAGCGTGGCGCGCCGTTCCGTGATTTTATCGGGCACGGCGCAAGACTTCTGCCGCGCATTTGAAGTGGGGTTGAATCGCTACTCTCTTCCCGGAGGCGGCGAGTACCGCGGGCGCACTGGTACGGTGCGCATTCCCGCTGACCTGGACGGCATCGTCGAAGGCGTTTTCGGGTTGGACAACCGTCCGCAAGCCAAGCCCCACTTTCGCCGCCTCAAAGAGGCGAGTGGCAACGCAAAAGCGCCGTCCGGTGCTGTTCGTGCGCAAGCCGCCGGAAGCAGCTACGATCCCACGCAGGTCGGTCAGGCATATGATTTTCCCGCGAAGCTGGACGGCACCGGTCAATGCATCGCCATTCTCGAACTGGGCGGTGGCTATCAGAGCAGCGACCTCGCCACCTTCTTCGGCAACCTGGGAATCACCACGCCCAAGGTGACTGCCGTGCCGGTGGACGGAGCGAAAAATTCTCCGGGAGATCCGAACGGCGCGGATGACGAGGTGGAGTTGGATATCGAAGTCGCCGGCTCGATAGCCCCCAAGGCCGAGCTTGCCGTATACTTCGCCCCTAACACCGACCAGGGGTTCCTCGATGCACTCACTACTGCCATTCATGACACCAGCCTGAATCCTTCCGTCCTTTCCATCAGTTGGGGCGGTCCGGAAAGCAGTTGGACGCAGCAGGCCATGCAGTCCTTTGACGCCGCCTGTCAGGACGCCGCAGTGGTGGGCGTCACCATCTTCGTGGCTTCCGGCGACGGCGGCGCGACAGACGGAGTCACTGGCAATAGTCTCAATGTGGATTTTCCCTCCTCAAGCCCGAACGTGACTGGCTGCGGGGGTACAACACTGGTAGCCAAAGGCTCGTCCATCAGCAGCGAAGTCGTATGGAACGAAACGGCGCAGAATGAAGGCGCCACGGGCGGCGGTGTAAGTCAGGTTTTTCCTTTGCCCACCTGGCAGAACAACGCCAACGTCCCCGCATCCCCCAACGGCAAACCCGGCCGGGGAGTCCCCGACGTGGCGGGCGACGCTGATCCTACTACTGGCTACAATGTTGTGGTGGATGGTCAAAGCGGCGTCATCGGCGGCACCAGCGCAGTTGCTCCTCTATGGTCTGGCTTGATGGCGTTGATCAATCAATCGCTCGGCAAACCTGTCGGATTCCTGAACTCGCTGATCTATACCAACGCGGATGCCACAGCTTCCTTTCATGACATAACCAAGGGCGGGAACGATGGCTACGATGCGGCGAAAGGGTGGGATCCATGCACCGGGCTGGGCAGTCCCGACGGCACGAAATTGCTCACCGCCCTCGACAGTTAGCCGATGGCCCAGGTGCAGGGCGTAAGCAACATCCCTGAAACAGCAAAATAACGGAACGTGTCTCCTCTCACCGATGCAGGCGTTGTGCCCCCTCGTGCAGTCTTTTATATGCAACCGCAATTATCGGTACGCACGGCGAGTTGCTGGTGGATCGTTGCCACTTCGGAGGGCGGCGCCTCGCTTATTGGCGGGGTGCGGAAACGAGCTGGCCTGTGTAGTAGCCATCGCGGGCTTGCACTACCAGGTCTTTCTGCTTCGTTGTGAGATGAATCTTATGGTAGCCGGCGCTATCGGCCGATTTGCCGGGGACGTAGCCCAGAACGTATTGGCTTCGCAGCTCTTGCTCTATTTGGTCGTAAATCTGATCAACGGTCATCTTCTTTGAGACTTCGAACAAGCGGCCACCCGTTTCCGTGGAGATTTGGCCGAGAATTTTCTTGCCGTCGGGACGCTGTTCCTGCTGCGGGTATCCACGCCCGCCGCCGCCGTGTCCGCCCCAGCCGCCGCCGTGGCCACCCCAGCCGCCACCGCCTCCACCGAAGCCTCCTCTTGATTCGTTCAGCTGATCATCCTTGAAGAGGATTGAGTAGACCACTGTGTTTGCTCGCTGGGCCGATTCGATGGCGCTCGAAAGTGTTTCTTTGCTCCCCCGGTCGACCCCATCAGACAGAATGATCAACGCTTTTCGACCCTGCTGCTTTTCCATCAAGTCGCCGGACGCGAGAAAGACCGCATCGTAAAGCAACGTGCCGCCGCCCCGGTGATGTCCGCCGCCTTCGTTCGCCTCTTCCATCTCCGGCGTTTGCAGCAAGCCGAGCGCGGACTCCAATTTCTTGCGGGACGGCGTGAGGTCCTGCAAGAGTTCGACCTCACGATCGAAATGAATCAGGAACGCCTGGTCCTTTTTGTCTTCGCGCAGCGCGTGATCAACGAAACTCGAGCTGGCGCTGCGCTCCTGATCGAGGACGCGCCTCTGGCTCAAGCTGGTGTCCACGAGCAGGCCGATGGTAAGTGGCAGATCGTTTTCTCGTGCCAGATAACTGATCGTCTGCGGGCGGCCGTCTTCGTCTAGCGCGAAATCTTCTTTCGTCAAGCCGGAAACGATTTGGCCATGTTTGTCGCGGACGGTGGCAAACACCGTCACCATGTTCGCTTCAACAGATATGGGGGGTTGTTGCTGGCCATATATAGGCCAGACTGGCACAAGCGACAAGCACATCAACGCCAGGGCCGAAATTGCCCGTGGAAATTCCCACAGACGCATCCCCGCGCGGTTTTCGGCACTATGTTTCATTCACAGGCACAGTAGTACAAGATAAGGATTCCGTTTTGCCGGGCCGAAAGTTCCAAAATTCATGAAGGAGCCATGCCCTCCGAAGCGGATCGTCATGCGGAGGTGCAATTAACCACTATTATTAGGCATGCGGTGATCGAAACCTGCAAGAAAAGGGGAAACGTTTCCCAAATGCTCGTGCGTCTAAGCTAGAACCAACGAAGAACGTTGGGCCGGCTTGCGATTCCGTGGCCGCGCGTCCCGGAATGGAGCTTTGACTTCGGCCGAGTTCCGGAAGGAGGGCCTTGTGATTGTCAGGAAAAGGCCAATTTTTGGCAATGCGATTTGCATAGCTGGAGCCATGGTGGCCCTGTCTTTGGCGATATTTTGCGTGACTGCCAGCGGCCCAGCGCTTCATGCGCAGCAGCCCGCGGGGCAGACTGCGGTTGTAAAACAGGTGGGCGCAATTAAGGCAATCAGCGGCCACACAATTACGCTGGCGCCGGACTCCGGCGGAGACGTCAACGTCATCGTGCTGGAAAATACCCGAATCGTGCGCGTGGCTCCGGGCCAGACCGATCTGAAGAACGCTACGCCCATCCAGTTGCCGGATCTTCAGGTAGGGGACAGGATTTTCGTTCGTGGTCTCCCATCCGCCGATGCCAAGTCCTTGACAGCCGCTGGCATTATCGTGATGAAGCGCTCTGACGTGGACGCCAGGCAGCAGCAGGATCGCGAAGATTGGGAGAAACGCGGCGTCGGCGGCATGGTGGATTCCGTGGATCCTGCCGCGGGAACCATTACAATCTCGGTGGCGGCCGCGGGCGGAAAGAAGAGCCTGGTGATTCACACCACCAAAAAGACCATCCTGCGCCGTTATGCCCCGGGCTCGGTGAAGTTTGATGATGCCAAGCCCGCGCCGCTGGATTTGATCCAGCATGGAGACCAACTTCGCGCGCGAGGCATTCGCAGCAGCGATGGAAGTGAATTTACCGCCGAAGAGATTGTCTCCGGGTCTTTCCGGAACATCGCCGGAACAATCCAATCTGTTGATCCCTCGGCCAATACAATCACCGTGATGGATTTGATAACCAAGGAATCCGTTCTGGTCAAATTTAGTGACCAATCGCAGATTCGCAAGCTGCCACCGGAGATTGCACGGCGGATCGCATTCCGATTGAAGGGACCCGCGGCGGATGAATCGGCGGGAGGCGCCTCAACGGAGGCGTCCCGGTCCGGGACGAGCGGTGGCGGCGCGCCACCCGGCGCCAGTGGGGCAAGCGGAAGTCGCCAGCCATCCGGCGTCGCGGCGGGAAGTTCACGGTCCAGCGCCGGACAGGCCGATTTTCAGCAGATTGTGAATCGCATGCCCGCGGCCAGCCTCTCTGATTTGCAGAAAGGTGACGTCGTTATGATTGTGTCCACTTCGGGCGTCACCCCCGGCCAGGTGACCGCGATTACCGTGCTTGGCGGCGTCGAGCCAATTTTGGCGGCCGCTCCCAGTAATACCCAGGCAATGACGCTTTCTCCCTGGAGTCTTGCTGGCGCGCCAGCCGGAGCAGCCGGGGACAACTCGCCGTAAGGTGCGGTGAGGATGACCGTTTTTTCTCGGGAGATAAAATGAAGTCTGTGCGCCACCGCTATTATTTTTGGATTGCCATCGCATTTCTATGCAGTTTGGCCTGCGCCAACCCTTTATTGGCGCAGACGGCCAGCGGCGCCCTTCATGGCCAGGTTTTGGATCCTTCAGGCGCGGCGGTAGCAGGCGCCACCGTGCTGATCACCACGCCTCAGGGAGATACGCTTGCCGCCGTCACAAATGCCGACGGGGTATTCAACAAGGACGGACTGCCGCCGGGAAAATACATAGTCGAAGTTATCGCCAAAGGCTTCGCGCCCTATAAAAATGAAGGTGTGCAAGTCAATGCCGGGGCGCCGCAAAAGCTCACAATATCCCTCGCCATTGAAGAAGAGCAGCAAAGCGTTGTAGTGACTGCTGAAACCCCTACCGTGGATGTTGCTCCCGAGAACAACGCCGGAGCCATTGTCATCTCGGGGAAGGAACTCGACGCCCTTCCGGACGACCCCGATGAGCTGCAGACGGACCTCGAGGCTCTGGCGGGACCATCCGCCGGCCCCAATGGCGGACAGTTTTACATTGATGGCTTCACGGCTGGCCAGCTTCCACCGAAATCCTCCATTCGCGAAATCCGCATCAATCAAAATCCCTTTTCGGCGGAATATGACAAGGTGGGCTATGGCCGCGTGGAAATTTTCACCAAGCCCGGAACCGACAAGTGGCACGGCTCATTTTCGGTCAACGCCAACGATTCGGCGTTCAATTCCAGGAATCCGTACTTCACGGCGGGAACCGCAGGAAGTTCCGAATATCCGGGCTACTACTCCACGCAATATAGCGGGAATCTCACCGGTCCGCTCAGCAAGAAAGCGTCATTCTCTCTGAATGCCGACATCCGCGATATCAACGACCTTTCGATTGTGAATGCCGAGACGGTCAATTCCCAGTTTCAGATCGTGCCCTTTAGCGCCGCCGTGCCCAATCCCCGCACCCGGGACAACATCAGCCCTCGTCTCGACTATCAGGTGTCCAAGAACAATACGCTGATGGTGCGGTATCAGTATTACCGGGATGATGAGACCAACGATGGAATCGGCGCTTTCTCTCTTCCCTCGCTGGCTTACAACATTCTTAACACCGAGCAAACCTTGCAGTTGACCGACACGCAGATTTTCGGGCCCAAAATCGTCAATGAAACTCGTTTTCAATATATTCGCGACGAGAGCAATCAGTTTCCTCAGTCCACCGCGTTCACCGTCCAGGTGGGCGGGGCGTTCAACGGAGGCGGCAGCAATCAGGGGCAGATCCTGGACAGCACCAACCACTACGAATTGCAAAACTACACGTCCATTCAGCTCTCCAGACATTTTCTAAAGTTTGGCGGCCGGCTGCGCGGTCTTACCGATGGGAATTCATCAGGTTCTGGCTTCAACGGCATGTACATTTTCCCTTCGATACAGGCCTATCAGATGACATTGGAAGGCCAGATTCAGGGCGCTTCCCAGTTCCTGCTAACCACGGGAACACCTTACGCCAGCGTGGGACAGGTTGACGTGGGTCTTTACGCCGAGGATGACTGGCGGGTTCGTCCCAACCTCACGCTGAGTTATGGCCTGCGTTTCGAATCGCAGAACGAAATCAGCAACCATGCCGATTGGGCCCCTCGCCTCGGTTTGGCATGGGGCATAGGCCGCGGCAAGAGCGCGCCCAAGACCATCCTGCGCGCCGGATTCGGCATTTTTTACGACCGGTTCAGTTCCAATTACGTCCTGCAGGCCGGGCGCCAGAACGGCATCATCCAGTCGCAGTACGAGTTCACGAATCCGACATTTTATCCCAGCGTCAACCCGTCGTTAACGGTGCTGCCCACGATTTATCAGTTGTCGCCCAATATCCACGCACCTTACACGATGCAGACGGCGGTCAGCCTGGAACGTCAATTGACGAAAATTTCCAATTTCACGGCTACCTATATGAACTCGATCGGCAATGACCAGCTTTACCTCAACAACATCAATTCGCCCATCCCGGGAAGCTATGACTACCCGTATTACACCAGCCCGGTGCCCGGCCTGCGGCCCATACCCAACTTTGAAAATGTCTACGAGTATGAATCCGGCGCAATCTTCCGCCAGAACCAGCTAATTCTTCAGGTAAATGTGCGCGCCGGCTCCCGGTTGACAATTTTCAGCTACTACACGCTGAACTACGCCAATAGCGACACTTCCGGCGCGACGAGTTTTCCTTCCAATCCGTTCGACATTCACCAGGATTACGGGCGCGCGTCGTTTGATATTCGCAATCGCTACTTTCTCGGAGGCAATATTTCACTGCCCTACCATTTCAGCCTTAGCCCTTTCATGATCGCCACGTCCGGGACGCCGTACAACATCACGCTTAGCCAGGACTTGATTGGCAGCGCCCAGTTCAACCAGCGTCCCGCGTTTGCCAGCAGTCTGTCCAAGCCCGCGGACGTTGTCACCGTGCCCGGTTTCGGTTCTTTTGATACTGTCCCGCAGCCCGGCGAGGCTCTCGTGCCTTCGAATTACCTCACCAGCCCGGGCCGCTTCACGCTGAATTTGCGCTTGAGCAAGACATTTGGATTCGGGAAACTGGCCCCTAACTCGGGCGCGGCGGGCGGCGGGGTTGGTGGAGGGCATGGCGGTGGGCATAGCCTGGGAGGTCCGTTCGGAGGAGCACACGGGGGATTCGGCGGCGGCACGACGCCGTGGCGCTACAATGTCACTTTGAGCGTCAACGCGCGCAACATCTTCAACAACGTCAACCCGGCTACGCCGACGGCTGTCTTGAATCCCCCCACGGCCACCTCTCCGGCGTCCTATTCCACATATTTTGGCGTGCCCAACGCTTTGGCGGGTGGCCCGTTTTCATCGAATGCGGCGAACCGCATCATTTATGTTCAGAGCACGTTCAGCTTCTAGCGCGCGAAATCGAGAGTCAGATCCAGGCAAGGCGGGCACGAATGGCACGTGATGCCCCTCGCCGGTCGCATAGTTCCCGGCTTTCGGGACTCCAATGAACAAAACAGGCCCCAGATGTGGAACCTTCTGGACTGCCAGGAACTGTTTCGCCGCTGCAATATCCGTGCCGTAGAATCAGAAGGACGGGCGCTCAAATTCTTCCTGGCGCTCCTCAGCCTCCTCGCGGAATCAAGCTCCGAGCAATTTGGAAAAACTCAAGCGCATTTCATTTACGGAAACGCCGGAAATAGCGCGTTGCTGGCGGTGGACGCAAGGTGTATAGTTCTGCCGATTGGAATCTGCTCGCTGGCCGCCGGGCCACGAAAATAGGCGCAATTCTGGAGTGTGTCATGCCCAGGGCAAACTCATGCGGTTTTACCTGCAAATCTTCGTGGACGACAGGCCCGGGACTGTTGCTGCTCGTGGCGATAGCGTTTGTCGCGAGCATGTCCGGCCACGCAACCGCCGCGCCGGGCGCGGGCCGTCAATCGCCGTATGTTGAGGCATTAACCCCGGTGGTAGCTTCGGTCGAAACCCTCCATTATTTTGCGGGCGCGCCAGGCGACGGATCGACTCCTTTCGGGCCTGTAATCCGCGATTCGGCGGGCAATCTCTACGGCACAACTTATTGGGGCGGCGCAAACGACAACGGCGCGATCTTCAAGATTGATCCGGCCACCAAAGCGACGACGATCCTATACAGCTTTAAGGGAGGCACGGACGGCGCCGGCCCGTACAGTGGCGTGATCTCAGACGGGAAAGGGGACTTTTTGGGCGCGACTGTAGGCGGGGGGAACAACGGCGTGGGAACGGTATTTTTCCTGGATGCGATGGGCAAGGAGAAGGTATTCGCTAGTTTCAAAACCGACATGAGCGGATCGTACCCCTATGGGGGCCTCACGATCGATTCGGCTGGCAACGTCTATGGCACCGCTTCCTATGGCGGCAAAGGAACTTGCACGTTGAATGGGAACAAAGGTTGCGGAACCGTATTCGAACTTGTCAATTCCAACGGAACTTACGCAGGCAAGATTCTCCATAATTTTACCGGGCAGAACGTCAAGATGGACGGCGCAGTACCGTTCGGCACCTTGCTCTTGGACCCCCGGGGCAATCTCTACGGCACAACCTATTTCGGCGGGCTCCACAACAGGGGAACGGTATTCAAGATTGATACTTCAGGAAATGAGACCGTTGTCCATAGCTTCGGGGGTGCGGTGGGGAACCCTCTGGTTCCCGACGGTATATTTCCAACTGCGGGCTTGGTTCGCGACTCCGCCGGCAATCTTTATGGAACCACCTATTATGGCGGCCAGCACACCATGGGCGCCGTTTTCAAAATTGATACCACCGGGAAACCGAGTGTTCTCTATAGCTTCGGTGCAGGATCCGATGGCCAGAATCCCGCCGCGAATTTACTGACGGACGCGAAGGGCAACCTGTATGGAACCACGCAGTACGGCGGCGATCTATCGTGCTCGGTTCTGCCCAACTTTGGTTGCGGCATTATCTTTCAAATAGATCCCGGCGGCGTGGAAACCATATTGCACAAGTTTAAGGCCACCGGGGACGGAGCATTCCCCACCGCACCACTTACTCCTGGCGGTACAGACATGGCATTTGGCACAACCACCGCTGATGGCAGCAATCCCATGATGCCGTTTGGCACGGTTTTTAAGATTACGGTCAGTCAGTGATTTCAATTGCAGTGTCGGAAGAATCCGCTGGAAGAATGATTGCGAGGAAACCATGCGCCACTCATTGATGCACTCCCTTCGCCTTTGCACTTTAATTCTGCTGTTCGCGGCCGCTGCGATTTTAATGTTATCGGCCGGGCCGGCCTGCGCAGGCACCAGCGAGCCAGCCACGGCGGCGCCACCCCCCCCCGGCATATGCATGGGAGGAATGAGGCTGCCCCCCGGAGACGGTGACGACATAAAAATCACCGGGCTGTGCAAGGTGGGCGCGGGGTCCTACAGCTATCACAACATAAATATTTACGGTGGAGGAATGCTCATATTTCTCGACGAAAACATTGATCTGACCGCGGAATCCATCCTCGTCGAGCGCGACGGAACTCTCGAGGCCGGCACTACCAAGAATCCCATCGGGAAAAACGGAAAATTGGTTATTCACCTTTACGGAGAGAACCAGGGTATTCACGGAAAGGGAATCCCCTGCCAATACGACGTCCATTGCGGCGTGCCCGGCACAATCTGGGGGACAAATGGCTCAGAAAAGGTAAACCTGCCCGGCGGCGTGTTTGACTATTTTTATGATTACAAGCCGCTGGATTTTGACGATGGCGATCCCAACGCCTATTTTGGCTACAAAGTGCTGGGCGTGGGCTACGGCGGTTCTCTCCTTCTCTACGGCCAGGACGGCGCCAGTTATCCCGAGGGCGGGGATCTGAAGCCCTACGATTCCGGAGAAAGCTGGGCCCGGTTGATAGAGTCCGTGGATAAGGATGCCCAGACGCTTAAGCTGGATCGGATTGTGAACTGGCAGCACGGCGACCGGATTGTGGTGACCACCACGGATTATATCGCCCGCCACTCGGAAGTGGTGACAGTGGACTCGGTGGATAATGAAGGTGACACCTCTGTAGTTACGCTCTCGGATACGATTAATTTCCCGCACAACGGAAAACGCTACGACCTCAGCGATTTGCCCGCGGGCGTGGGACCTGAACCCGATCCCAATCAGCCTCCCGATACCCCGAAGTCGGTGGAAACTCGCGCGGCGGTTGCCCTCCTGACCAGGAGCATTCAGATCGTTTCCGCTGGCAACGCTCCCGACGCTCCTCTTGACGCGACGGGTTTCTTCGGCGGACACACGGTTTTCCGGCAAGGGTTCAAACAAATTGACATTCACGGCGTAGAGTTCTACCAGATGGGCCAGGGCGGAAAGATCATGCACTATCCCGTCCATTTCCACATGGCCCGCAAGACCCCCGCAGGTACGACTATTGCGGATTGCTCCGTTGATGACTCCATGACGCGCTGGTACGTGTTGCACGCCACGCAGAACGTTTTGCTGGAGCGCAACGTCGGCTACCTCTCCATCGGCCACGGATATTATCTGGAAGACGGCACGGAGACGGACAACAAGCTGTACTCCAATATCGGCATTACTGTCCGCGCGGCGGTGCAAAACAACATGGTCAATCCCCGCAGTGTCCCCGGAATTCTGGCGGCAAAATATCCGCCCTACAATTACCCGCAGGAGGCGGTTCCCTTTCACAGCGACGTGGATCACCCCACCGTTTTCTGGATCATGAACGGCTGGAACGATTTTGAATACAACATGGCCTCCGGCGCGGACACCTGTGGCGCGTGCTACTGGCTCCTTCCCGGTTACAACAGTGGAATGTCCCGCATGGAAAAGTGGGAATATTATGCGGCGGAGCAGAGGAATTTAGACCTCGCTGGCAGCACGCCTTTGTACAAATTCGTGGGCAATTATTGCAATACGGCGATGAATTCCTTTAACACCATCGCCGACACCGTTAAGTGCTCACCGATTATCAACGAGAATCCGGACCTCAAATTCAAGCGCCTCGAACCGGTGACCAATGACCTTGCGCCCGACATTGGTTCGCCCCAAGCGGACGCCTACTATCCGAAGGTGGTTGGCGGCGGATCTCGCCTGGCCACTTTGTGCCCAGACGCAGCTTGCCAGGTTTCCCGGTGCGCTTATCAGAACGAAGAGAACTGCGCGGTCACGGTGCTGGACCACTACACGACCTCCTACAACTGGGCGGAAACAAATTTTGGGGCCATCTGGCTGCGGCCGCAATGGTATTTGTTCACCAACAGCGCCATCACGGACATACAAAACGGCGGACTTTCTTTCATCACCGGTGGCGGCTACACAGCCTCAGATGTGATACCCGGGCATTGGGCTTTGGCTTATCACAATGTTTTCGTTGGCAACACGCAGGATCCTGCGGATGATTACTACGCCTCCAACGCCGGTCCATTCAACCCGGACACACCACTGCGCTGCGAGAAGAAAACAGATGGAGCGGTGGCGGGAACGTATTGCCTGGATCGTGATCTTGGTCTGATCATGCTGCTTGGCAGTTTTGGCGTGAACCAGCGGTTCTTCAATATTTATGACGGACCTTCATACCAGGATTCCAACGCTTACGTTCACATCGTCGCGACGGACCTGAAGGGTTGCATGCCCAATCCCGATGGCGGAACATGTGAAAAAACGAACTGGATGTATGGACCGGTTCTCGGCGTCACGCAAAGGCGCCCCCAGGAAGGACAATCACCTTGTTATTTGCCCAATGCCGCCATCGGCTGGAAACAGCCCAATGGTTTCTACTATCCGCCGGCCTTTCATTCCACAAACCTCTTTTTCGATGATGTCCCCATCCGGCATTTCGTGATTGAGCCTCTATTCGAGGAAGGGACTTACAAGCTCAACAGAGATGAGGCGGCAGAACGGTATTGCAACTGGAACGATGCCATATTCAGCAACTTTACGGACGTTGACCGCCAGACTGAACTCGATGACGACGACGGTTCGCTAACCGGCCAGATTCGCACCATCTCCGTGAATGAAGATCCATTTTTCAATGCGCCCGTTGAGCAGATTGAATGTGCCTCGGATGTGCCCGAGTTCACGCCACCGGGAACCGCCAAAACCAGTCCCTATGATTACGTCACTACAGTTGAATATCCGGCCTGCGGCTTATCGTGCGGGCCAAAGGTCTGGAATCGCACTTGTACCGCGCCTTTCTGCTACGGCGTCCCTCTATACCGGCTCCTCGTAAATCCCGACGAAAGCAAGAATGGCAAGATGCCCGCCATACGGATGGCCGGCCAGGATACCGCGCAACGAAGCACGCTGACAGTGAACAACGCATCCTATTACATAGACACGACCGTGAGCCTCGAAAAGCAGGTGAAAACCCCTGGCATAACCAGCGTCAATGTATTCCAGAACAATCAGACCTATTACACCTTCTTGCTCTTCGCCAAGCCCCAGATCGGAGATCGGTCTGCGACGAAGCAGCAGTATGAGATGTACGTTGGACCGGGATTTGATGTTGACCGGGATCTTTCCGCAGTCCGAGTGAACCCGGCCACAGAAGAACCGGTCTTCACTCCCACGAGCTGGCCCGATGGTTACTGGAACAAGAGTTATGACGCCTCGACCGGCGTTCTCAGGGTCACCATGAGAATGACCATGCCATCATTCGCCATGGACTACGAGGCCGCCAAGTCGGATGACTGCCAGCCGAAGAGCTTTTGCAAGCTGGACTCTGACGAGAACTGCGGATGTTCGCTTGATGAAAAGAATGGCATCTACGCCGAGTGCCAGCACGCGTGTTCCCGCTGGGCCGGCAACGATATAGATTGCCCCGAAAACGGCTGCTGGGGGTTCTCGGTGAAGTTGACGACGGGTTTCAGAACCGGCCCTAAAAATGGTCTTCCGCCGGCGCCGAAATGCTATCCGAAGTCCGAGAATTGGAATGTAAAATTCATGCCTGCTGAAGAGAGTGTGGCCGGCGCATGTTACGATCCCACCCCGCCCGTGGGAAAATTCTGCGACCAGCAGAACTGGAAACTGGCGCAGCCGCAAAAATAGCGCGCGAAACTAAATGGGAATGCCGGGTTTTTGGGGGCTGGCCGGTGAATCCAGTTAAGGCCGTTCTTGCGCCCCAACGTCGCGCCGGACAACAAGCACTTCTGTTTTTAAGACCGAACGGAATGGCATGATGTTGTGGCCCGCCATGATCCCGCCGGCCTCCGGAATCAATGCGATAGTGATGCAGGGTTAACCCGCATTCCGTCGCGCGAATTCGGCAGGTTTCGCCTCCGCGCTGTGGTGGATCGGGCGAAGCCCGGCTCCCCCAGGAGCGTGCATGAGGGCCTGGTGTCCCACGCACGCGCGTTTCTCCGGTTCCAGTCCCTCGGCTACAACCGCGTCCAGCCCCGTATTCGATATGGCCCATGGCAAGAACTTGAGCGAATCCTCGCGGGGCCGGAGTGCGTCCAACTGTGGGAGTAAGAAAGCCGCGCATATGCCGTGGTATTTCGCTCCCGATCTTTGCGATTGTTATGCGCGATTGAGTCGGCGGCAATAGGAAGCATCGGCACGCCCGCGTCGCCGGATTTCCTGGAATGGATAAAAATCACCGATGTGGATAGTTCGTCTTGCCTTACGCCGGCCATATACCTTTGTCGTGGCCGCCATTCTGCTGCTGATTATCGGCCCGGTTGCCATTCTTCGCACCCCCACGGACATCTTTCCGAATATCAACATTCCGGTCGTCAGCGTCCTGTGGAATTACACCGGCATGGACGCCGAGCAGATTTCCGGCCGCATCGTTTACGGCTTCGAACGCTCCCTCACCACCACGGTCAACGATATCGAGCACATCGAATCGCAATCCCTCAATGGCATTGGCGTGGTGAAAATATTTTTTCAACCCGGCGTGCAGATTCGGCAGTGCGGTCGCCCAGGTGACGGCCATTTCCCAAACAGCTATTCGTTCCATGCCTCCGGGCACTTTGCCTCCCCTGGTGATTCAATACAATGCGTCCAGCGTGCCCATTCTCCAGCTCGGGCTCTCAGGCCAGGGGCTCTCCGAGCAGCAACTCGGCGACATCGGCATCAATTTTCTCCGCACGCAACTGGTGACCGTGCCCGGCGTCGCCATTCCCTATCCCTACGGCGGAAAGCAGCGCGAAGTGCAGGTGGACTTGAATACCGAGTTGCTACAAGCGAAGGGGCTGTCCCCCACGGACGTAGTCAACGCTATCACCGATCAAAACCTGATCATTCCCGCCGGCACCGCCAAAATCGGCACGTATGAATATGAAGTGGCCTTGAATGCCGCTCCGCAGAAAATTCCGGAGCTAAACGATCTCCCCATCAAAACGGTGAACGGCTCGACCATCTACATCCACGACGTCGGCTACGTACGCGACGGATATCCGCCCCAAACCAATATCGTGCGCGTAAATGGCCAGCGCTCCACCCTCATGACGATTCTCAAATCTGGAAATGTTTCCACTCTCGACATCATTTCCAACATCAAGAAAAAGCTGCCCCAGATCCAGACCACCCTCCCGCCTCAGTTGCAGATTCGTCCATTTTCGGATCAGTCCATCTTCGTGCGCGCGGCCATAGGCGGCGTGGTTCGCGAGGCCCTGATTGCCGCGTGCCTTACGGCGTTCATGATCCTCGTGTTCCTGGGGAGTTGGCGCAGCACGCTGATTATCGCCGTTTCCATTCCCCTTTCGATCCTGACCTCCATCATCGTCCTGAGCGCGCTGGGTGAAACCATCAACATCATGACCCTGGGCGGCTTGGCGCTCGCCGTGGGAATCCTGGTGGACGACGCCACCGTGGAAATCGAAAATATCAACCGGCAACTGAGCCAGGGCAAGGAAATCCTGCAGGCTATTCTGGACGGCGCGCAGCAGATTGCCGTCCCCGCTTTTGTGTCCACGCTGGCCATTTGCATCGTTTTCGTTCCCATGTTCTTCCTCGCGGGCGTCGCGCGTTATCTGTTCGTGCCTCTCGCCGAAGCGGTGGTCTTCGCCATGATGGCTTCCTACCTGCTGTCCCGGACGCTGGTCCCACCATGGCCCGCTATCTCCTCAAGGCCCAGACGGAAGACGAAGCCCGCGCCGAGGCCGAGAAATCCCGCAATCCCTTCGTGCGCATGCAGCTGAAGTTCGAGCACGGCTTCGAAAAAATGAGGGACGGCTATCGCGGTTTGCTTGGCAGCTGCATCCGCCACCGCAAGATTTTCGTCATCGGCTTTTTTGCGGTTTGCGCGCTCTCGTTTCTCCTTTTGCCCTGGCTGGGGCAGGATTTCTTCCCCGCCGTGGATAGCGGCGAATTCAAGCTGCACATGCGCGCTCCCACGGGCACGCGCATCGAGGATACCGCCGCCATCTGTGACCGCGTCGAACAGGATATCCGCCGCCACATTCCGCCGGAGGAGCTGGACACAATCATTGACAATATCGGCCTGCCCTACAGCTCCATCAATCTTTCCTACAGTAATTCAGCCCCCACCGGCCCCGCCGACGCCGACATTGATGTGGCTTTGAAGGGAAATCACCACCACACGGAGCAAATTGTCCGCAACTTGCGCCCTGTGTTGGGCCGCGATTTCCCGGGCGTCACTTTTTTTGAACTCCCCGTGGACATGGTCAGTCAAATTCTAAATTTTGGGTTACCCGCGCCCATTGATATCCAGGTCGTCGGTCCCAATCTGGCCGGTGACCGCGCTTTTGCCAGCCAGCTTCTCAACCGCTTGAAGTTCATTCCCGGCACGGCCGATCTAAGAATCCAGCAGACTTTCAATTATCCCAAGCTGACCCTTGACGTGGACCGCACCAAGGCCAGCCAAATCGGATATACACAACTCCAGGTGGCCAATAACATCCTGGTTTCGCTTAGCGGAAGCTTTCAAACGTCGCCCACGTTTTGGCTGGACCCTAAAACCGGGGTGAGTTACCAGATTGCCACGCAAACGCCTCAATATCGCATCCAGTCATTTCAGGACCTCGACAATATTCCCCTGGCCGGCGGAACTCCGCCGAGTACTTCCCCCGCCATTGCCATCAATGTTCCCCTTGCTAGCGCAAGCCCGCGGTCGCCTATTGCCATTGATGTCCCCGCCACCGGCGCGAGCATGTCTTCGCCTCCCGCCATTCTGGGCAGTGTTGCGACCATCAGCCGCAGCTCGGAAATGGCTGTCGTTTCTCACTATGACGTGCAACCGGTGATCGACATTTATGGCTCCGTTCAAGGCCGTGATCTCGGCGGAGTGGCGCGGGAAATCGATCCCATCCTGAAGCAGAGCAAATCGAGTTTGCCCCGCGGTTCGCAGATCATCGTGCGCGGCCAGATTTTGACCATGCGGTCGTCATTCAACGGCCTATTGGGAGGGCTGTTTTTCTCCATTGTTCTTGTCTATCTGCTGATTGTTGTAAATTTTCAATCCTGGCTGGACCCGTTCATTATCCTGATGGCTCTTCCCGCAGCCCTGGCGGGAATCGTCTGGTTCTTGTTCATCACCGGCACCACGATTAGCGTTCCCGGCCCTCACGGGAACCATCATGTGCATGGGCGTGGCCACCGCCAATAGCATCCTGGTGGTCAGCTTCGCCAAGGAGAAGATGGAAGAGGGCAAGAACGCGGCCGAGGCGGCATTGTCTTCCGGCTTTACGCGCTTCCGTCCCGTGCTGATGACCGCTCTGGCCATGATCATCGGGATGTTTCCCATGTCACTCGGCCTGGGAGAAGGCGGCGAACAGAACGCTCCGCTTGGCCGCGCGGTAATCGGCGGTCTATTATTTGCCACCGCCGCCACTCTTTTTTTTGTGCCTGTATTCATCAGTATTGTCCATGGCGGCGAGGCCAGCAAGAAAACCGAATCGGCCAGACCGGAACTGGAGAATAACCGTCCATGATCGCCCGCCGAATCAGGAGAGAGGATCGAATGACTGAACAAGCAGCGACTGGCGCGCCAGCGCCGATGGAGCAAAATCCGCCGCCGGCCGGCCCGAAACACGGCCTGCTGATTGCTGTCGTGGTTGTCATTATCATGGCCGGTGTGGTCGTGGCGGGAATTGTGCCCCGCGAAAGAGCGAAGACGGCCTTGAAAAAGGAGTCCTACAATCTCGCCATTCCCACCGTCTCCGTGATTCATCCCAAACTTGGCGCGCCCATGCAGGAAATCGTTCTTCCCGGCACCATGCAGGCTTTCGTGGATTCTCCCATCTATGCCAGGACCGATGGATATCTAAGGAAGTGGTACCACGATATCGGCGCGCACGTGAAGGCCGGGCAATTGCTTGCCGACATTGAGACGCCGGAGGTTGACCAGCAACTGGAGCAGGCCCGCGCTGACCTGGATACGGCGGTCGCCAATATGAAGCTGGCGCAGGTTACGGCGGAACGATATCAGAACCTGAAGAGCACCGAATCCGTGTCCAAGCAGGACGTGGACAACGCCACCAGCGACTATGCGGCGAAAAAGGCCATGGTCGAATCCGCCCGGCACAACGTCGAGCGCCTCGTTCAGTTGCAGTCTTTCGAGAAAGTTTATGCGCCCTTCGATGGCGTCATCACCGCCCGCAACACCGACGTGGGCTACCTCATCAACTCCGGCAATGGCGGCGCGGCCCAGGAACTATTTCATATGGCCGCCATTAACAGACTGCGCGTTTTTGTGAATGTACCCCAGGCAGGATTCGCCAGCGGCCACGCCTGGACTCACCGCCGGTCTTACGCTCGCTGAATTTCCCGGGCGTCGCTTCAAAGGAGTCCTCGTGCGCACGGCCAACTCCATTGATTTGGCCTCACGCACCCTGTTGGTTGAAGTGGATGTGAACAATCCAAAGGGCGAGCTTCTTCCCGGCGCGTACACTCAGGTCCATCTGAAGCTGCCGGAAACCAGCCCCACCTTCATCCTCCCCGTCACCACGCTGATCTTCCAGGCCCAGGGTTTCAGATTGCGGAAGTGGATGGCAACAATCACGTCGCGCTGAAGTCCATCACACTCGCCCGGGATTTTGGCAACACTGTCGAGGTCGCTTCCGGGCTTAATGGCGACGAGAACATTATTAACAATCCTCCCGATTCTCTTGTTTCGGGCGAAGAAGTTAAGGTCGCTCCACAACCCCCGGCGGAAACTCGGGGCTTCACAAACTGGAAATGCGCAGGGTGGGATTCGCAGGGAAAAATCGCAGTGATTTGCGCCGGCCGGACTCAAGAATACGCTTCGCGGGACTTGCGAGCCGATACCCTGTCGCAATGGTGTTCGCTTCCTTGGGCCTTCTTTTTCTTGGCGCATGCACGGTTGGTCCTCCCTATGTCCGCCGCGCGGCCGAAGCTCCTCCCGCCTACAAGGAAGCGGCGAATTGGAAGCCGCGATCCCAGCGACGCCCTGTCCAAAGGAACATGGTGGGAGGTCTATCAGCAACCTGACTTAAACGCCCTGGAAGCTCAGATCAATGTTTCCAACCAGACGCTGAAGGCTGCGCAGGATCAATTCATTCAGGCGCGCGCCGCCGTCCGTGTTATCCCGCTCGGCGTCTGTTCCCCACCATTTCCGGGGGGTTGTCGGTCACCCCCACGCAGCTTTCGTCCAACCGCCCGCTTACCTCGTCCGGTGAAAACAGCCATTACACCGACACCGTCCTTTCCGTGGACGCCTCTTATGAAGCCGACGTCTGGGGCCGCGTACGCCGCACGGTGGAGGCCAGCCGGTCCGAAGCGCAGGCCACTGCGGCCGATCTGGCCACGGTCAGCCTGAGCCTGCATGCCGAACTGGCGCTTGATTATTTTCAGTTGCGCGGACTCGACGCCCAGGAGCAGATTTTGAATTTCACCGTGGACGCTTATGGTAAAGCGTTGCAACTCACGCAATCCCGCTACCACGGCGGCATCGCGTCCGCGCTGGATGTGGCTCAGGCGCAAACTCAGCTGGAAACGACCCGCGCGCAGGCGCAAGACGTGGGGTGCAGCGCTCCCAGTACGAACATGCCATCGCGGTGCTTATCGGCAAGCCGCCGGCTGAGTTCAGCCTTCCCGATTCGCCGCTCAAGTCGCCTCCGCCCGTCATCCCGCCTGGACTTCCGTCCGATCTGCTGGAACGCAGGCCGGACATCTCCGCGGCGGAACGGCGCATGCAGGAAGCCAACGCCAATGTCGGCGTCGCCCGCGCCGCTTATTTTCCGCTGATTATGTTTTCGCCGGAAGCGGGAGTGGAAAGCACCGCCATCACCACGCTGATTTCACGGCCCCAGCATATTTTGGTCGCTCGGCGCCAGCGCCGGGGAGACGCTGCTCGATTTCGGCCGCCGCCGCGGACTTTCCGAAGAGGCGCGCGCCGCGTATGACCAGTCCGTCGCCAATTACCGCCAGTCGGTCCTCGGCGCTTTTCAGGACGTGGAGGACAATCTGGCGGCGCTGCGCATTCTCGAGCAGGAAGCCGCCACGCAGGACCGGGCCGTCGCTGCCGCACAACATTCCCTGGCGCTTTCGAATAACTTATACCGCGGCGGCCTTACAAATTATCTGCAAGTGATTATCGCGCAGAGCGCCGCGCTTTCCGATGAGCGCACCGCCGCGGATATTCTTACTCGCCGGCTGCAAGCCAGCGTCTTGCTCGTCAAGGCTCTCGGCGGCGGCTGGACGACCGCGCAAATCCCCAAGGTCTAGCTGTCTCCGCCAGGAACTTCGTCCATGACGACGGCTTCGTCATGGACGACTCCCGTCCGGCAGTCTGTCAGTTCCATCAAGGTTCATGGCTTTTCTTGCCGCCATTCCTCGCCAAAACTGCGCCCGCTCCAAGGCAGTATTTCACATGCCGGGGCAATTCGTGATGGGCGCAGCCTTTCCCGCAACGTGCAACTTTTGTGCTGGCCCTGGGTTTCGCTATATTGGGGGCAACCGCGGCTTGCCGCGGTTGCCCTCATGTCTGTAAATTTCAGGAGGCTTGTGAACCAGTGCGTAAACTTATCGTAGCGGCTTTTCTTGTGATGGCCCTTACCGGCGCGGCGAGCGCCCAGGACCAGTCCAGGGCCAATGTTTATTTCGGGTATTCGTATGTGAACGCGCCCAACGGTTTTAACACCTCTGGACGCGGGGGATTGAACGGCTGGAATGGATCGCTGGAATTTAAACCCACGCACTGGTTGGGAGTCGTGGCGGATTTTGGCGGCAGTTATGGATCCTTGTCGAACGCATCGCTTTGCGCGGTTCCGTTTAGTTCGGGATGCCAGGTTGGCACGGTGAACAGAAACGTCTACACGCAATTGTTCGGGCCGCGAGTTTCCGTGGGAAAGGGGCGGGTCCGTCCGTATGTCCAGGCGCTTTTTGGGGCGGGAGAAATTCACGGCAGCGGATTCAATTTGTCCAACCGGGATACTTCGTTTGCGGACGAAATTGGCGCCGGCGTGGATTTCGGCATCGTCAAGCACGTCGCGTGGCGCGTGGAGGGAGATTTCCTGCAGACCCGGTTTTTCAGTAATGCCACCAGCACGCAGAACAACGCCAAATTTACCACCGGCCTGGTGGTGCGGTTCTAGCGGTGATTTCCGGCGGCGCACGCATGGACGCGCCTGTCGTCCGCCAAAATCCCGTCGGCGCGCGGAACGGGGACAATCTGTTTGCGGCGTTGCCGTGGGAATTCTGGTAATCCTGCGGCCCGTCTAGGGGGCTTACGTTCTCCAGGCTGGGTCAGTGCCTAATCTGTTGATCCTGCGATTTCCATTCCGCTCAGAACCGATCCAATGATGGCGACGAAGTGCGCGGAGGCATATGCCCGCCGGAATGTTGTTGCGCTCCCCTTAAGGTGAATTGTGTTGAGCCGCATGGAGCAGGATTTCGTCTCGCCCTGGACGATGAAGACGAAATACACGCGCGCCGGGTGGTCGTTGCTTGCGGCATTCTGCCATTCGCGCTCTTGCTCGCGCCACCCGGAAGGAACCCCGCTAAACGCAGCCGCATTCCCGCACCGCATTCCGTTCGCCCTGGAAATCAAAGCGGGACCTGTTTCCTCTTCGTTGGCCATGGAGGTGTCACGCTCCTCGAAACGGACTTTCTGGCGGAAATTACTGCTGGGAACCGGCTGAAATGGGCGACGCCACAACGTGTGTTTTTGTACCGGGTAGAAAATATCAAATGAGTGATTCCACATGAGTTAAGGAGATTTCTATTCCCCTGGCGTCCCTATTAGAAACGTTGTTTTCGCGCATGGGACCCTCATAATTGAGGAGGGCGGCCTTTTTGCTCCTATCCGGATATGGTTCTGATCTGTTCTTCGCCATCATGACGAGAAATCAAGAGCATGTCTGTAAGGCGCAGCCCCAATTAGGGCATTGCCCGGCCGCCAGCAGCGGACCGATTGAAGCGGAAGGTTCGAGACCGTATAGTAGGGAGCATTATGAACGCCAAAGTTGGGTATTCAACGCCGTTGCTGCACGTGGCGGAGATCGAGCGGTCCATCCGGTTCTACGAGATGCTGGGGTTCGCCACCATTGACACGGATGGTTGCAAGCCTTTGGGATGGGCGCGCCTGCATTGCGAAGGCGGCGCGGTGATGTTCCTGCGGGCGGAGGAAGGGGAGACGGTGGACCCCTCCGTTCAGGCGGTGATGTTTTGCATGTACACGCCCGACCTGGCCGGCCTGCGCGAGCAGCTTTTGGCCGCGGGCATCAAAGTGCCGCCCATCAATTTCCCGAATTATTTGCCCGCCGGCAAATTCAACATCGTTGATCCCGACGGCTTCCACATCGAGGTGGCCCATTGGGGAAAGGCGGAGCAGGAAGGCTGGGAGAAGCGAATCGGGGCGCGGAAATAACCGTCGCGGGCGCGGCTTTTCGCCGTCCGCATGGGTGCAATTCCAATCACATGGCTTGACGCCGCGCGAGGCGGAAGATAGGCTTCTTCGGGAGTGCATAGCAAATCCGTAAATCCGGGCGCCGATGGCTGAAGCAGCCGAAATATCGCTATCCGCGTTCGTTGGTGGCCTCGTCAAACGGCCGATCCTGGCCCTGCAGGACTATTCCTTACTGTGTTTTCGAACGTTCCGGGATGTTTTCACCCCTCCGCTTTATGTAGCCGAATTGCTGGACCAGATGGACATCATTGGCATTGGTTCGCTGCCGATTGTCCTGCTGACCGCGTTTTGCATCGGCGCGGTGATGGTGTTGCAGACCTCCGCGCAGTTTGAGCGCTTCGGGGAAACAGCGCTTACCGGCGACGTGGTGGCGCTGGCGCTGGTCCGGGAACTGGGCCCGACGATCACCGCCCTGCTGGTGGCGGGACGCAATGGCTCCGGCATTGCTTCGGAGCTGGGTTCCATGGTGGTGACCGAGCAGGTGGACGCCATGCGCGCGCTGGGAACGGATCCTTTCAGAAAATTGGTGGTGCCGCGGGTGCTGGCGACTTTTCTGACGCTGCCGCTGCTTACGCTGCTGGCGGATTTCGTCGGACTGGTCGGCGGTTTTATTATGTCCACCACGGAGCTGCATCTGAGCGCGGCGCAGTTCTGGAATCGCGCCATTCACGCGCTGGTGTTTGGCGACGTGGTTCAGGGACTCACCAAGCCGCTGGTGTTTGCGCTGATTATCTCCACGGTGGCCTGTTTCATGGGTCTGCGCGTGCGTGGCGGAACGGAGGGAGTGGGACGGGCGACAACGTCCGCCGTGGTGGTTTCCTCGGTCACGCTCCTGGTGGTGAATTTGTTTATCACCCGCATCATGCTGTTCATCTTTCAATAGCCGCGGTGCGCGGCACGGTTGCGTTGCGCGAGGGAACAAGCGCCATGTCTGATACAGCGGCAACTTCTCCGGTAATCGTTTTTCACGACGTACACATCGGATTTGGCGGGAAGGAAGTGTTGCGCGGCCTGTCCTTTTCCCTGGTGCGCGGAGAAACGAAGGTGCTGCTGGGCGAGAGTGGCTCGGGAAAGACGGTGCTGCTGAAGCTCGCCGCGGGACTCATACGGCCGGACGCCGGCGACATCGCGGTGATGGGGCACGATCTGAATCAGATGAGCGAAACAGAACTCCTGGCGTTCCGCGCGCACATTGGATTCGTATTTCAGGAAGGAGCATTGTTTGATTCTCTCACCGTCAGGGAGAACGTGGCTTTTCGCCTCCACGAGGAGCATACGGCGGAAGAAGAGACGGAAGAACGCGTGCGGGAGGCCCTGCGTTTTGTGGAAATGGAGGATTTCCTGGACAAATTTCCACCGGAGCTTTCCGGCGGCATGCGCCGCCGCGTATCCATCGCGCGCGCCCTGGTCAGCCGGCCGGACGTGGTGTTTTATGACTCTCCCACGGCGGGGCTGGACCCGGTGACGGCGCAGACGATTATTTCGTTGCTGATTCGGCTCCGCGATCTACAGGGCGTCACCTCGGTGATGGCCACGCATCGCCTGCAGGATCTGTTCGGCCTGGCAAATTACCGCTTCGACCCCGGGAAAGGCCACGTGGTGAACGCCGGCTCCAATGGAGCGAAGGTCGCGATGCCGGTGACCCACGCGTTGTTTCTGCGCGATGGCGTGTCCGCATTTGAAGGAGACGCCCTGGCGGTGATGAATTCCAAGGATCCATATCTGGAACGATTTCTTGCATCAGCTCGCTGAGGATTTTTCGTGGAGCAAAAGGAGGCGGGGAAATGGCGCAGGTAAAGCAGCTCACGTGGGTGGAACTTCGCGTTGGCGTGTTTGTTTTGTTGTCGCTGGCGCTGCTGGCCGTCGGCATCCTGTACATCACGGGAACAGGCACCATCGGCCCGAAATACCGCATGAAAACCTACCTTCCGGAAGTCGAAGGCGTGCAGGTGGGCGCGCCGGTCCGCTTGGACGGGGTTGAGGTTGGCTCCGTGCAGGAAATTCGCATAAATCCCCAGCCGTCGGGCAAAATGGACAGCGTCCAACTCGTAATGCGCGTTATGCGCAGATTCCAGCCGGATATTCGCACGGACTCCAGGGCCAGCCTGAAAACGGAAGGTTTGCTTGGCAATAACTTTGTTTCGGTGACGCGAGGCTTTACCGGCTCTCCCATTCAGGATGGGGGAACAATTCAGGGAACAGAGCAGGGGTCAATGCAGCAGGTTGTCCAGCGGGGATCGCAATTGCTGGACAGTTTGAATGCGCTGACCCAGGACATCGGGAGCATGGTGGCCAAGGTGAAGCACGGCGAAGGCTCGCTGGGCAAGCTCATAAATGATTCACAGCTATACGATCACCTGAACGCGACGGCGGTGAACGCTCAAGCGATAGTGGCGGCCACGCAGCAAGGCAAGGGCACCGTGGGCAAGCTCCTGACGTCCGACGAACTCTATCAGAAGGTTGACCAGACCATGGATGATGCCCACGCCGTGCTGGGAGCCGTACGGTCGGGAAATGGCACGCTAGGCAAGATGGTGAATGATCCCACGATGTATGAGAACTTCAACCAGTTTGTCCAGCGGGGCAATTCAGTTTTGGCCGGAGTGCAGAACGGACAAGGCACGCTCGGCAAGCTGGCTACCAATGACATGCTTTACAACAATCTGCGCGATGCCTCCGCCAATATTCGCGACGCCACCGCCAAGCTGAACAGCACCACGGGAAGCGCGGGAAAATTCTTCACCGATCCGCAGCTCTACGACAATCTGACCGGCGTGACGGCGGACATGCGCGCACTATTGAAAGACTTTCACGAGAACCCCAAGAAATACCTGCGGGTGAAATTCTCGATTTTTTGAAATCGGGGAACTAAGGAGAAGCGGGAGCAAACTGAATCGTAATCACGCGGAGAAATGGGAACCGGGAGCGCTCCTCAAAATTTGGCGCGGGGAAATTTGGCTGGCCGCGCCCCTTCGCGGAAATTGTAACGCGGACAATGGCGGCGCCACTGTCTTGAGCGAGAGCGGCCGCTGAATCCTCCGGCGAAATATTCGGCGGCGCTGTGGAATCCGGAAGGCAGGCAGCATCTCCCCGGCTCAGGGAACAGAGCGCGGCCGCCACGTCGTTTTCCTTCCCGTCTGTCTCCGCTGGGTCTGTTGCGCCGCCGCGAGACTTCATTCTCTTCGCAAGCGGTCCCCACCATTCGGGCGGCGTTTCCACGAACTGAATTCGCCGGTTGGTCGCCGATATAAGCCATAGCGCCGCCCAGGCCGTATTGCTCTGGCAGAGAAAAATCACGCTGCCTTTTTCGGGGATGGCGTCGCGGCCTGTGATGCGCAGCCAGCAGACCGTGTGCGTAACGATCCAGAGGAACAGGCGCAGCGCACAATCCTCCACCACGAAGAGCGCGTAGAGAGTGCATAGAAGAGTAATCGCCGCGCCGGCGAGAAATACCTGTGCGGACGTCAGCTTCAGTGCTCCAATCAACAGGTAATACGCGCCGCCCGCGGCGAAAATCCCCACGAAGGAGAGCAAATTCGTGCCCGCCAGGACCAGGCCGCGGCGATTTGGATCCGGGCGGTGCTGCGCCAGCGCGAGAACCGGCACGCTGAAAAATCCCGCGAAAAATCCCAGCACGGCCAGCTCGAGCAGGATATGGTAAAAAACGGGCGCGCTGAAGCCCAGCCAGACGGCGGCTACGGTCATGCCCATAGTACCCAGAGGGACTAGTCCGTACTCGATTCGCCCGCCTGAGAGGTAACCCACGGCCAGACTCCCCGCGCCAATGCCCACGGCCAGCGCCGCTTGCAGCCAGGTATTGTGCGCGTCGCTGAGATGCATCACCTCTTTACCGTAAAGAATTATTACCGGCTGCAAAAGGCCGCCCAGGAACCAGAACGTGGTGTTTCCCACCACGGCCTGCCATAGCAGGTGATCGCGGCGCATTTCCACGATGGCCGCGCGCAAATCGGACAGGAAATTCAGCCGCAGGCGCCGTTGCGGATCCGCGGCGGGAAGCCGTGTGATCCCCAGACTTGTAGTGGTGCCCACGAATGCAAGCGCCAGGAAAACTACGCCGGACCATCCCTGCCGTCCGCGGAAGATGTCGGACAAGTATCCCGCGGCCATAGTGCCCGTCAGAATGGCCAGGAACGTTCCCAGTTCAAGGACGCCGTTGCCCCAGGAAAGCAACCGCTCCGGCAGGAGTTCCGGAAGCAATCCATACTTCGTGGGGCCAAACAGCGCGCCCTCCGTGCTGAAGAGAAATACCGCCAGCAGTTCCAGAGGGAAGTTGCCCGTGGCCAGGCCGATGAGCGCCACGAGGGCCACGCCGATTTCGAAAACCTTGGTGCCAATGGTGACGGTGCGTTTGCTGAAGCGGTCCGCGAGATAACCTCCGCCCATGGAAAACAGAATGAACGGGAGTGAAAAAAGGAACAGCACCGCGGGCACGAGTTTGTTTGTGGTTGATGTGCTCAGCCCCGCGCCCAGAATCAGCAGGATCACCAGGTTCTTGAATGCGTTGTCGCCAAAGACCCCCTGGAATTGCGTGGCCATCAGGCACCAGAATCCGCGGCGGGCATAGTGCGGGCGGTGAGCGGACAGGGAGTTGGAAGGCGTGGTCATGCAGGAACGGCATTCTACGCCGACTGGCCAGCCGCGGCGCAAAGGAATTCAGGAATTGCGGATAAAGACAGGGAAGGACCGGCCGGAAAAACTTCAGCCGCGCGCGTTGCTGGGGACCACGGCGGCCACCGTTTCGCGCCGCGCATAGCGCGTGCTCACGTAATCGTCAATCAGCGCCTGAAACGCCACGGAGAGTTCCTGATAGTTGCCTTTCAGGGTCACAAATTTCTGGCCGTCAATGTAAACCGGGCAACTGGGCGCTTCGCCGGTTCCCGGCAGGCTGATGCCGATGTTTGCGGCCTTGGATTCTCCGGGACCGTTGACGATGCAGCCCATCACCGCCAGTTTCAGTTCTTCCACGCCTTCAAATTGCGTCTTCCATTGCGGCATCATGTCGCGAACATATTTCTGAACCGTCTCGGCCAGTTCCTGAAACGTGGTGCTGGTGGTGCGGCCGCAGCCGGGACAGGCGGTGACGCTGGGCGCGAAGGAGCGCAGTCCCAGCGATTGCAGCAGTTCGCACGCGGCGTAAACTTCCTCGCGGCGGTCGCCGCCGGGGCGGGGCGTCAGCGAAATGCGGATGGTGTCTCCGATGCCTTCGTCCAGCAGAATGCCAATCGCCGCGGAAGACCACACCATTCCTTTCGTTCCCATGCCCGCTTCGGTCAGGCCGAGGTGCAACGGCTGCTCGGTCTGGCGCGCCAGTTCGCGATAGATGGCGATCAAGTCCGTGGGCCGGGAAACTTTGCAGGAAATGATGATCTGATCTTTTCGCAGGCCGCATTTCAGCGCCAGTTCCGTGGATTCCAGCGCGGAAATCACCATGCACTCGTTGATGATTTCTTCGGACGAAAGGCCCAGGTCGCGGTCGGTGTTTTCCTGCATCTTGCGCATCACCAGTTCCTGGTTCAGCGAACCGCCATTCACGCCGATGCGCACCGGCTTGGCGTGGTCGCGCGCGATTTTGGCGATGGTGGAAAACTGTTCGTCGCGGCGTTCGCCGTGGCCCACGTTGCCGGGATTGATGCGGTATTTATCGAGAGCCGCGGCGCAATCGGGATATTTCGTCAGCAGGACGTGACCGTTGTAATGGAAGTCGCCAATCAGCGGAGCGTCGCAGCCGGCGTCCAACATGCGCTGCTTGATTTCCGGAACGGCCGCGGCGGCTTCGGGAATGTTCACGGTGATGCGCACCAGTTCGGAGCCCGCGCGCGCCAGCTCAATGCACTGTGTGGCCGTGCCGACCGCGTCCACCGTGTCCGTATTGGTCATGGACTGGACCACGATGGGCGCGCCACCGCCCACCTGAAATTTGCCCACCTTCACGCCGACTGTCTGGTGCCGTTTTCTGTTCATTGCTCCCTTACGATTCGATAGCGTGGCCGCGTCCGGGGATTCTTTTCCTCTCTATTGTAGCGGAGACGCGTGGGCAGACGCCACTGCCGGTCATGCGGCAGCGTTGTAGACGGCGCGGGGCGGGCGTTGCATGGCGAATTTTGGGGATAAAGCGCGGTGTGCAGCACACGTCAAAAGTGTAGCGATTAGAAATGTGGATGTGATTGATTTCATGGGAGTTGGCGTTTTGCGACTGTAAAATGTGTAGCGATTAGAAATTGCGATTTTAGCCCTTTTTCCACCGTCCGGACATAATTCTGAGCTATTGTCCCCATTCAACAGGAAAAATCAACAGCAGCTGCTGTGACGCGAGCTATGATTTTGTCAGGGCCGGGCGGCGGGGTTCGCGCAGGGGAGCAGTATCTGCGGGTATCGAAGCACGATATGTTTTTCCTGGTCCTTGCCGAGGCTAAGAGTTTTCAATTCCAACTTCCGCGGCTTTTCAATTGGGGAAGGGAATTCCAGTCCTAGCTCGTAGAAATTCGATATTTCATGCACCTGCCGCATCGCATCCTCCGTTAGGGCATCCTTGGGGCGGCTGAACGTTGGTCCCGAACCCATGCCTGGAGCGTTCAACTCAATCGAATCGCCGCCGGAGAACTGGCTGATTTGCCGAGCTACTATCTCGTCCTGGCTACGGTGAATTCGCGCGAGGTTCTGAGTGAATAGGATTCCGGTCAACAAGCGGATTCCACGACTATCGAGCTGTTTGGATATATCGCCTGCATCGAGGTGGCTGGCGTCATCGTCGGCATCCGTGAATGCGTAGATCACATCACCCGGCGTGAGAGGTCCGAATACATCCATCGCCGCAGCCACGGAATCGTAAAAGGCAGTAGCGCCGCCCTTCATTCGCGTAGCGTCCACGCGAAGGAGTTCCAATTTCGAGCGCGCCGATTGCCGGTCGGTGGTGGGCGAAACGATCGGCTGAATCTTCTCGTTGAAGATGGCAAGTCCCACAGGCGCGCCGGGAGGAAGCGCGGTGAGCAGGAATTCAGCGGTCTCTATCGCCGCCTTCATTTCCGATGCGTCGCGAACGGCGCTGGCGCTGACGTCTATGAGAAGGATGACCGTTGGCGGATGCGGATTCGGCGCGGCGGAAACGACAGTGACAGACCTGCCGTCAACCCTGGCTTCGAAATTGGACGCGGTTAGTCCGCTGACCGGCTGCGAGTCTCCAGAGAGAACGCTGACGATGAGTTTCCGCTGGACACATGGCGAATCGGCGCGCGACGCGCTGGCCGCCGGTGGCGTTTCCTGCCGGGCGGATGCGGCCGCCGTAAACACAACGCATGCGAACAAAGTTCCCGCGGTATGAATCGCGCGGCGAGGTATGGGGCGGCTCAGGTTGCGCCGGTTGGAAATCATGGCGCAGATTTTACAATAAATCCAGGCGCGGACCGGATATTTGTGCGCTTACACCTGACCTTAAGGTGACTTAGTTGCGAATTACAGCGGGAACCGGCGCGAACGGTGTGCGTCCCGCAAGCGCATCCGGGACGCCAAACGCTGGCGCTTCGGCAAGCTCAAGACCTTCGGAACACGTGAAGCACGTGGGGCGGGAAATGACAGACGCGTGGGGGAGTTGAGTGGTGTGGGCGGGGCGTGTAAGATTGGTGGACACAATCGCCGGAGTGGCGGAACTGGCAGACGCGCGGGACTCAAAATCCCGTGCCCTTTACGGGGCGTGTGGGTTCGACCCCCTCCTCCGGCACCATCGTCGTGGCCTGAGCTGGCTTGTCCGTCAAGCCTGCGGAAAAAGTGACGTAGTACCTTCAGTCTCCGCTGCATCAGCGATTTTGGCCAATTGCGGAAAATGCTCAACGAGCGTTGCGGGCGCCTGCACGCGGCGGCCCTCCAGCAAGTGAATCAACTGCAGCGCGTTGACCGCTCCCTTGCCGCCGTAATGATTATTGGTGACGACGAACGTGCTGGCGGCGTGGGCGGCCAGCGTGCGTATGCGCTCCACCCACGGCTCCAGCTCTTTTTCGGAGTAGAGATAGTTGTAGCGCTCGGAGGAAGGCGTTTCGGGATCATCGCTGAACCAGGTGTCATAGCGCCGCCCGTGCAGCCGGACGTAGCCCACCTCCGCGGTGGTCCGCTCCGAGGGCTTGAGCGAGCGGCCGATGATGGGCTGGTCAATATTGCAAAACCCCACGCGGCCCTCGCGCAGCAGGGCGTAAAACTCCTCCGTGTTCCATGAAGAGTGGCGCATCTCCACCACCAGTGGATAATCCTCGAACCGCTTCAGCAGCGCCAGCAGGTATTTCACGTTCTCCGGCGTGTGATGAAATGAGAACGGAAATTGCAGCAGGACCGCGCCGAGCTTTCCGGCATCGCGCAGAACATCGAACCCGGAGCGCACCAGGCGTTCGTCTCCGGCGCTGGCGTCGCGTTCATGGGTGAATTTCCGCCAGAGCTTGGCGGTGAACAAAAAGCGCTGGTTGGCGGCCACGTAGTCAATCCATTGGCGGCAGGAATCCGGGCGCGGCGGCCCATAGAACGAAGTGTTGATTTCCAGCGTGTCGAAAAATTGCGAGAGGTACGCGGGCTCGTGAAAGCCGCGCGGGCGATGCGAGGGGTAGACAATCCCGCTCCAGTCCTTGTAGGACCAGCCCGCCAGGCCAATGCGAATCGTGGCCATGATTTTTCGCATGGATAATTATCGCGCCGAAGCGCACGGCTGCTCAAACGGCTCGAAGGCTTCGCGCAGCAGGGCGGCGTACTTGGCGCGATCGTAGCCACGCCAGCCTTCCCACAGGCTGTAAGCGCGCACGCGATCGTTGGGCACTTTCGCGGCGGCGTCGGTGATGACGTACTCGATATTTTCGCCGGGACGCAGATTCACGCCGCGCCCGAAAAGCTGCTGCGCGGCAATCGCGGTGACGCTGGCTTTTTGGTAGCCGCGCGGCTCGCGGGTGATGCGTTTGGTGATCACCAGGTCTTCGACGGCGACGTCGCCTTCCGCCAGCCGCGCTTGATAATGCCGCAGCACCCGGCGGGCGTCCGCGAGTTTTTGGCGGTAGCCGGGAAAATCGCGCGCCTCCGCAAGAATGGCCAGCACTTCGCGCTGCATTCGCGCGACCAGCGGGGCGGTATCGTGGCGGCGGGACTCCAGGCCGCGCACTTTCAGTTCTCCCGTTTCATTCACGGCGAAAAACCGGTTGGGGACGGGCACGTCCGCGAACTGGCGCGAGGGCAGAAATACCACGTAGCGATAGATGGCTTCAATGGCGATGGGCAATCTGGTGTGGCGCTCGATTTCTTCCGCGAGCTGTTCGTAATCAGCGCGCGCGGCGTCCACTTTGGAAACGTAAAGCGAATCCACCAGGGCGTGGAGCAGTTCAAAGCCGCGCGATTCGGCAATTTCCTTGGCCATCAGAAGCGTTTCGCGCGCCACGGCGTTGATGGCTTCGTGCGCCTCGATTTTTCCGAAGCGGGCGTTTTTGTAACCGGTGTAGCCGAAGCAGCACACCAGCAGCCATTTCAGCGAATCGCGCTGCAAGCCGTAGCGATCCGCCAGATCCGCGGGAACGCCGCGCCGAAGCTGCTTCAACCGCGTGCGCTTGGCAATCAGTTTTTCCACCACGCGGCTGGTGATGCCCTTGCGCCGCTGGCAAACGCGGTAGCCCAGTTCGGGCACGCGTGGCGCGCCGGGACAGCAGGGGCAGTTCACCGTTTCCGGCGAAATATTAAAGCGCGCCATGATGCTGGGATATTCGCTGACGAAATCCAGTTCCGCCACATTCGGGAAAAATCCGGGCTTCGGAGTGAACACCAGCCCGCCGCGGTCCGCTGCCAGCATTTCATCCGGCGACTTGGGGTCTTCCGGCTCCGCCTTCTGTTCGGGAATCAGCGCGCCGTCGCGCCAGGCGAGTTCCATCTGCATGTAGGAGATGCCCGTGCCGGTGGTGGTGCGCGCGGCATACTGCACCGGGAGTTTGGTAATGCGCGCCAGTTCCCACAGCCCCGAGAGATCGCACTTGTCGGCGATGAAGGAATTGCGCGTGTCCACGTGGAGCCGCCCGCGCAAGGTTGTTGTTGCGTCCTTGAAAAGAATGCGGCCGTAGCTCATGTAACTGCGGGGACGCCGCTCCTGCACTTCAGCATCGGGGTCGCGATTCAGCGGCAGCACCATGTGCAAACGCGCGGCCTGCTTTTGCAGCAGTGGCAGAATCGTGCCGTCGCCCCACTCGCTGAGAATCAGGTCGGGATCGTGCTGTTGCAGAAGACGGCGGAAGCCGCCCGCCGCCGGCTCGCAGGATTCGTCCATCTCATAGCAGGAGCCTTCGATTTCAATTTCCAAAGACGCCTGCCGTCCGTGCGCGGGATTCACGCGCGAAAGTCCGCTGAGGCGCATTTGCATGATGACCAGCGGCGGAATTTCATAGTCCAGGCCCCAGGCATCATCGCGGCATTCCAGCGCGGAGATATTTCCGTCCGCATCGGCTTCCGCTTCCACGCGCGCCAGCGGGAAGACGCGCCGCTGCCAGCAATAGAGCGATTCCAGCATCAGGTCGCTGTCAAAAAGCAGCAGGCGTGAATCGAAGCGGTGAATCCAGCGCACCCAGGAGGGAAATTGCGTGGGATGCTCCACGGTGATTTCCAGGACGGGCACGGCGCGGTTTTCCCACAAATCGTTGCGCTCGGCGAAACGGCAGGCCAGTTGCGCGGAAAATTGGCCGAGAGCTTGTTCCAATTTGCGCAGACTGGCGGATTCGCCGCGCACGTAGAACGCCGGCGTAAAGCGGTCAATCAGGCGGTGGCGTTTCTGGCGGGCATCGATCAACCACACTGTCATTCCCCGCGGCGAGGGGTAAAGGTCCAGAATCCATCCGGTGAGCAGCATGTTCACATCCTGCGGGTTTTTCGAGCGCGGCCAGGCGCTTTTCCAGATCGAGCGCGATGGCCAGCAGAATCGCTTCCATCGGATTGTCATGGCACTGATAGGTGGCCGCCTGCGTGTAGGCGCGCACGCTGCGAAAGAGGCGGTCGAAATGCGGCTGGTCTTCACGCCGCAGCGCGCGGCGGAATTTGGCCCAGTGTTGTTCCGCCGATTCCACCATCTGGCGAAATGTGGGGACGGTGCGGCCCATAAAAATTTCCGCTGGCGCGCATTCAGGACGCCAGCCGCGGCCCTCCCTTGACGCTGCGCATGGCCAGGCGGTTGTCCGCCTGCGTTTCGATTTTCAGAACGGAGTCCGCCTGGGCGATGAGCTTCTGAAAAAATTTGCGCCGCGGCGTGTGGAACGATGGCGCGCCGGTGAACACGCCCACGGCCAGCTGCCGTTGCGCGAGCTGCTGAAGCCCTTCGAGCGCGCGCTCAAACGCAGTGGCGGCCTGGTTTTCGCGCACGTCTTCATCGAAATATAAATCCGGCAGCGCGGTGACGATGAGCAGATCGGCGGGGAAGGCGCACAAAAAATTCGGCGCGCGCAGCAACAGTTCCGTCAGCTGAAAACAGGTGAAGGCCCTCGCCACGCGGATGCGCTGGTTAAACTCCGCCGGCGCCAGCCTGTGATGCCGCGCAAACCGCGCAATGAGCAGCGGATCAAAGCGATTCGCGCCGTCGAAATAAAGCGCCTGTTTCCCGGCCAGCAGGGCGCGCGGCAAAAAATAGTGAGCCAGGCGTTCCATGTTTGGAAGGCCGTAGAGCGCCGTGAGTTTTTTCGCGGGGAGAATCCACTCCGCGGCGTTGCGCGGGACGGGAACAGTGGCGGGAGATATGGTTTCGTTCATGGAAGCGCGCTGAACCACACCATAGCACAGGGGAGAACAAAAAGCGAATATGTGGATGCGGGAAATATGCGCCTGTGGCGTACGCGGGGAAGGCGCAATCGAGGGATTTAACGGAGCTTATTCTTATGCGGGGATAACTCCCGGCAATCACGGCAGCTCTTCCGGCATGATCACACCGGCGGCGCGCACCGGGAAGGCGTGGGTTCGACCTCCTCCTCCGGCGCCATCGCTCGTCTGCACTAATTCGATTCCCATGTCCGCGGGTGCAGTGCCGAGGCTGTTTCGCCAGGCGCAGTTTGGCGCCGGCGCTACTTCGCAGGGGCGACGAGGTAGACGTATTCGAGCAGGACGACGGAGTTGTTGCTGACGTTGTGGCGGGTCTGCGGCGGGATGTAAACCATCATGGGCGCGGTGATGCGCATGTCCGCACGTCCTTCGATCTGCGCTTCGCCGCTGCCTTTCAAAATCACCAGCGCTTCTTCGTGCGCACCGGTGGTATGCCAGCCGACGGACTTTCCGGGCTGCAAGCGGACGAAGCCGCTCATCATGCCAGCGGTCTGCGGCGCGCCGTGGAGAAGGGAGCAGTCGCCGGAGCCACAATCGAGCGAAACGGTGAACGGCGTGGGCGCAGCGGCGCTGTTCGATGGAGCTGGCGACGCCGGTGATTTCGCCGCGGGCGAAGTTTGCGCCGCGGCCAGCAGCGCGGCAAACGCCGCACACGCGGCCATGCACAATGCCAGTTTTGTTTTCATGGAGAATTCCCCCGCGCCGGTTGCGCGCAGCTATTGTACGCGCGAGTGGCGCACAGAGAAATCGCAGAAGAGTGAATCGCGTGCGCGGGCGTGCGCGGCGCCCACAAGAGGCAACGGAGAGAATCTTTCCGCGATGGCGCGGAGGTTCCGCGCGAACGCGCGCTGTCTACTGCACTCCCGCGCCCTGCAGGAAGACGGCCTGCGTGCCCGAAGAATCGTAGATATCCAGATTGGCGTTATAGGTTTGCACACGCAGCGGGGCGAAAATTACAGTAACGGTGCACTTCGCGCCGGCCACAAGATTTGTCGGGCAATTATTCGTCTGGCTGAAATCGGAGGGGTTGCCGCCAGCCAAATTAATACCGTTGATGACCAGGGTGGACCCGGTTGAATTGGTAATGGTAATGACCTGGCCGGCGCTCTGCTGGCCTTCCATTACACTTCCAAAACGCACAATGGCGGGCGCAATCCCCGGCTGCGGAAGGGATGACTGCGTGAGGAGCGTAACCACGTTGGCGAACTCATTCAGCGCGATGATGTCCAGCCGGCCATCTCCATTCAAGTCGGCGATGCCCATGGCATCCACCTGGCCCTTCACCGTGAAAACAGAAGGCTTCGCGCCCAGCGTGCCGTCGCCATTGCCGTAGTAGGCGACTATCTGGAAGCAATTGAAGTTGGGCACCAGCACGTCCAGCTTGCCGTCATTATTGATATCCACGATCTGCACCACGTAGGACGGATAACTGCCCGACTGATAATCCTGGCGCGGCAAAAAGGTTCCATTGCCCGCGTTAATCAGCACGGAAATCGTTGACCCGCCGTTGGAGGTGACGATGTCCGGAAACCCGTCGCCATTCAGGTCGGCGATGGCGATGGCATTGGGCGACAACCCTGTGTTGTACGTTTGCTGCGCGCCGAAAGTGCCGTCGCCATTGCCGAAGAGCACGGAAATCGTATTGCTGGCATCGTTGGCCACAACCAGATCCAATATTCCATCGCCGTTTACATCCGCGGTCTTCACGTCAATGGGCCGGGCGCCCGTGGAATAATTCACGGGAGGCCTGAAGCTCCCGTCGCCATTGCCCAGCAGGACGGACACGGAATTTTGAAAATAATTCGGCGTGGCAATATCCAGGTTTCCGTCGCCGTTAAAATCGCCCAGCACAATGGACTGGGGATTATTGCCCGTGGCATACATTTTCACGGGCTGGAAAGTGCCGTCACCGTTTCCCAGAAGGACGGAGACCATGTCGGAATTCAGGTCCGGGGTGATGAGATCGAGTTTGCCGTCATTATTCACATCGCCCGCCACCACGTTGTAAGGGAAATTCCCCACCGGATAGATCACCGGCTTCTGAAATGTTTCATTCCCCTTGCCGATATAGACGGCTACGGTGCCTTCATAGTCGCTGGAGATAGCCACGTCGAGGATGCCATCGCCGTTGAAGTCCGCTATGACCACGCCCGTGGGATTCTGTCCCGCGCCCACATCCATCCGAAATGTTCCGGTGACGGGGACGGCGGTGTTCACCGGGAAAAACACAATGTTCGAAGCCCCCACGTTGGGGGTTTTCACAGTGATCGCGCCAGTGGTGGCCGTGGCCAGGTCCGAAGACAGTATGGCGGCCGTTAATTGAGTGGAACTCACAAATGTGGTGGCCCGGGGACTCGCGTTCCAATTGACGACGGAGCCGGTGGTAAATCCCACGCCTCTTACCGTCAGCGTAAGGCCCTGAGTGCCGGGCACGGCCGTGGTGGGAATCAGTGGATTGGCGATGAAGGGAACGGGCCCCTGGGCTCGAGCGCACAGGGAGAAAATCAATACCAGCGCCAAAGAGAAAAACAGCGGGCGGACTGCGGCCAGATTGGTCCGGCCGTCGCGGCGGCCGTTTCGCGCGATTTGGCAACTCGTCATCCGGGGTATCCGTTTCATATCCAAAAATCCTCCCAAAACATCTAATTTTTTGTGCCGGAAGTGCCACCGTGCGCCGCAGTCCTCATCACAGACTCACGGCCGGTTCAAAAGCTGTGATTTGAATCCAGACATCCCGCACATGTTCATGCAGGCTGCGTCCCGGGGGAGCGGCAGGGTGCTCCGTGGCGCGGGCCGCGCGACTGTTTGTTTTATATCACGGGAAAAGGAATCCGGCTAGAGACTGATGGTACCAGAATTCCAAACTCTGGTACCCCACCCTCGTCTTCGCGGTGAATGCTATCCAAGCGATAGAAGCTGGATTAGAATAGGCGCGCCATCGAGTGTTGCCAGCCATAACGCGGCGCGGGGGTCTGACGAAGCAAACTCATCCGGTCTGTGGCCACAAATTAAATCTGTTGGGCGATAAAAGGAGTTTGAAATTGCGATATTGTCCACGATATTTGCGCCAGGCCGTCTTGAAGGGCGTTTTGATCTGCTCGGCGATGGCCTTCAGCAGCGCCGGCATTCCTCTGCGTGCGCAGGACATTTCCGTGCCGGCGTCGCGTCCTGCAACCTCCGAAGGGGTTGCGCTGTCGCCGGTTCCCAAGGGCGCCATCGTGCGGGTGAATCTGGCGAAGGGCGTGAAAATTGACAAGCTCAAGGCCGGCTCCGAATTTGACGGAACTGTTTCGCGGCCCATTTACGTGGTGGACCGCCTGGTGATTGCCGCGGGAACGCCAATGCATTTTGTGGTGAATTCCGTGGAGAAGAAGCCGCTGCCCACGCGGGCGTTCACGGACCGGCTGTCGGAGATTCTTTCCTTTGGAATCCTGAAGGACCGCGAAACTATTTTGCACCTGCGCTCGGCGACGCTGAATCCGCCGGGTGAAAAAGCGGTGGCGGTGAATGTGGACGTGGTACATGCCAGCGAAATCGTTGAGATTCACGCCAAGGGCAGCGAAGTTTCCGTGGGGACCACTCCGGTGCAGGAAGTGGCCAGCGGCATCCCGGCCATCACCAAAACGGAGACGTTCAAGAAGAAGGAAAAAGCCTGGAAGCATCCCGCGCTGACGCTGGCGTTTAATCAGCCCATGGAACTGCCCGCGGAAATTCCGGCGGATGGCCGGGAAGTGAATGCCGTCTGGCGGCCGGGGCGAGTTTCGACGTTGCGGGCGGGAACGCGGGCGCGGCTGACTCTGGTGACCAAGCTGGACGCGGCGAAAAATAAGGTTGGCGACCCGTTTGAAGCGCGTCTGGAAGAGCCCATCATCGAGAAGAATGAAATTCTGCTTCCGCAGGGAACGGAATTTCGCGGCCACGTGACTCACGTGAAGCGCGCCACCATTGGCCGCCAGCCGGCGTCCATGCAGCTTACGCTGGACAGCGTTTCCGTGGTGGCCGGGCACAGCGTGCCGATTTCCGGCGCGTTGACGGCGATGCAAACCGACACCTACAGCCGGCTGAAAATGAATGAAGAGGGCGGGCTCAAGCCGGGCCATCCGGGGTTGAAGGAAATCGGGAGGGACATCGCGCTGGCATGGGTGCCGGGAAAAGTTTTCAACGACATGTACGACAGCACGCTGCCGCTGACCGCGAATTTTGGCGGCCTGGCCATCTGGGGCACGATGTTCATCATTCACAAAGGGCATGACGTCTACATTCCCGCGGACACGGAAATTGAAATGACCTTCAGCCGCGATTACACCATTCCCGCCGCCGCGACAAAAACCGAGTAGGCGGTTTCAGGCGAGCCGGAAGTGCCGCTTTTATGCTTGATGGAGAGACGTAGGGCGGAGGGGGGTCTTTCAGGTGGCGGCGGAGGGGGTTGAAACGCGGTGAAAATGAGAAGTCAAAAAGTGTCCCTATTAGAAAAGTGGATGTGATTGATTACCTGAGAGTTGCGGTTTTGCGACTGTCACATGTGTCCCTATTAGAAATCGCCATTTTGCGCTTATTTCCGTCGTCCGGGCATAGTTCTGACCTATTGTCAGGATTCCGCGGACAAAAATCAACAGCAGCTTCTGTAACGCCCGGTCTCCGGCGTGTGACAGAAGAGAAAAGACTGGCGCCCTAAAGGCGCCGCTACATGGCCGTGCCAAATCCACACGCTGCCCTGAAGGTAAAAAGCATGGAGGAAAATCAACAGCAGGTTCTGTAACGATTTGGAGTTCGATTTCAATCGTCGGAATGCTGGAAGAAAAATTCAACAACAGATCCCTCGCCTAAGCGTCCGCCCAAGGCGAACGATGGCTCAGGATGACGTTAGGCTTTTCAATTGCAGAAGAATTGTAGAAGGAAGAAAACACGGCGCGACGGTTTAATGTCGGGGCTGAAAGCCCCGACCCCCTGAGCAATCAGAAGCTGCGGCGCATTCGGTGGCGCAAATATCGCCGGCGCGGGCAAATAGCGCAAACCTAGAACGGGCGCGGCGGCCACGCCACGAGAGATGAAGCAAATGCGTTTGGATCAGATAGGATAAAAGGTGATGCCAGTGCCTCAGTGGTGCAGCCCGTAGTCGAATCTATGGCAAGGAGACCGACGTTACTGGCAAACTGACCCGCCTCAGCGACATAGATTTCAGCTCCAGCGCCCATCGTTCCCTCCGTTGCCATTGAGACTGCACTGAAGCCGACTTCTCCGTTCGGGGTTTTCAGCGTGGTCAGGCACCCGCTGTATGTCAGGTTGATCGGACTCTCGGTAAAATCAAGGGTGGTGACGTGGTTGAATCCGTCGGTGACGAACAGGAATCGCTCGTCCGGACTCAGCCGAATCCACCCGCCGGTGCTGGCGTCACCAAGTTGTCCATCTCCGCCGAAGCCGTATTGGTCTCCCAGCGAGCCATCAGCATTGATGACAAACGCATTGACCTGCGTGTATCCGTCGTAGCTCTGCACGTCGAACAGCGCATATTTTCCGTCCGCGGTTATGTCAATGCCCCACGGACCCTGTCCGGCTATTTCATAGGGCCCATGTTCGGTCAAGACTCCTCCCGCGCCGATGGAAAATGAATCGGCATAATCCAAGCTCCGCTCGGATACAATGAGTGTCTTTCCGTCGGGTGTTGCCGCCATGGAGAAGATATCCCTGGGGAACGGAGAGGTCTTAGCCAGCAAAGCCAGCGCGCAATTCGATTCAATCTGCCAGGTCGCAATCAAGATGCCTCTGGCAGGTACGAAGAAATAAGCAAAGAGGTAGCCTCCACTGGCGACGATGCTGTTTGTATATACTGTATTTGTCCCTAGTGGATTGTTTCCGATTGAGAAATTGCCCACCAGCTTATTGCCGGGATACTTGAATGAGGAGATTTCGCCGTTCCCATTTTCATCTGATTCGGTCATGAAGACGCAGACATTCGCCCCCTGACTCACCACCTGCACTGCGGGGATCAGCCCCCCCCCTCCCAGTTTGGTTCTCCCGTCGCGAGCGATGACACTTGACTGAGCGCTGCCCTTTTTGTCGTGCCTGCGAGCTTCAGTACGGTGCCATAGTTGTTCCCTGTAACATCACTGTCATTCACGATGACAAAGTGCGAACTGTTCGCATCCGGGCTGGACGCACACAAAGCCATTCCTGCCGCGATCAGGATAGCTGCTGAGAACATCTTCCATGTCCGGCTCATTGTGTGGCTCCTTAGTTGAAGATCGCGAGTTAAACGCGCGGATGGAATGCGGCTCCGCCTGTATCGTGCATCCTGTACCCTGCGATAGCGCATGTCTGTCCACTTTCGCACACATTCGCAAAAAAGTTTGTGACTCTTTGCGATGCTCCGCGCAGAGGGCGGAAGTGAAAGAACAACAGATCCCTGGTCCAAAGGGCGTCCGCCAAGATGCGGCGGACCGGGAATGAACGAAAAAAAATTTAGAGAGGTTCAGTAGAGCCAGCGGCGGGTGAGGTAGTCGCCCATGGTGATGAAGATGAGGAAGAAGAGCCACAGCAGGGCGGAAATGACGATGACTTTGGTGCGGCGAGGACCATAGAAAACGTGCATGAAGAAGAGGGTCACGAGCATGGCTTTCACAAAGGCGATGGCCAGAGCCACGACAACGTTCCACGGTCCAAGATTGATGTAAGCGACTTCGTAGGTAGCGAAAGTAAGCAGCAATAGCACGAGAAAAATGACGACGTAGACCAGCGGCGAGACGATGTGTCCGGTATAAGTGGGGTGACCGGGATGCTCGGATGGTGTGGACATGGCGTTATGCGCTCTCATCGGTGAAGGTCAATCAGATACAACAACGGAAACAGGAAAATCCAGATGATATCCACGAAATGCCAGTAGAGGCCGGAAAGCTCGATGGGGGTGTTGTACTCCACGGTGTAGCGGCCGCGAATGGCCTCCACCAGCAGGAAGGTGAGAATGCCCAGGCCGATAATCATGTGCAGGGCGTGCATGCCGGTCATGCCGAAATAGAGCGAGAAATAGAGCTGCGCGGGGCCGGCTTCACCGGCGGGAAACTGGAAGTTGTAGCCGGGGACCAGGTGATGGTGGAACTTCTCGGCGTACTCCGAGGCCTTGACGCCCAGAAAGACGAGGCCCAGCAGCATGGTGAGGATCAGACTGACCACCAGGCCGGCGCGTTTTCCCTTCTGCGAGAAATAGACGCCCATGGCCATGGTAAGGCTGCTACAGATCAGGACGGAGGTGTTGATGGCGCCGAGCTTGACGTTCAATTCATGGCTGGCGGCGGCAAAAACGGCGGGATAGATGGAGCGGTAAACGGTGTAGGTGAGGAACATTCCGCCGAAAAACATGATTTCCGTGGCCAGGAACACCCACATGCCCAGAGCGGAGGCGGCGCGCTGCTGGGGCATGTCGCGGAAATGGCCACGAAGTATGGATTCGCTATGCGACAAGCAATGTCCTCCTAACCTTGTACTCCCGACGAGGATTGCGGCCGGGCCGAGGCGGCCAGAATGGCTTGCAGGTCCGGACGACCGGCAAAATCGTATGGTTCCCAGGTGACAATGGGCGTCTCCTCAAAATTTTCCGGTGGCGGCGGAGAAGACGTCTGCCATTCCAGTCCGGTGGCGGGCCATGGATTGGGCCCGGCGGCGGGGCCGTAACGCATGGACCAGATGAAATAGGCCATGGGAAGCAAATAGCCGATGGCCAGAATCGAGGCGCCGGCGGTGGACATGACGTTGAGCACCTGAAATTCCGGCGGGTAGCTGTGATAGCGGCGCGGCATGCCCATGTAACCCAGAACGAATTGCGGGAAGAAGGTGAGGTTGAATCCAATGAAAAGGATGAGCGCGGCGGATTTCGCCAGTGTTTCAGGATAAAGGCGTCCGCTGATTTTGGGCCACCAGTAGTGCAGGCCGCCCATGTAAGCCATCACCGCGCCGCCGACCATGATGTAGTGGAAGTGGGCGACGACGAAATAGGTGTCATGGACATGCACGTCCATACCCAGGCAGGCAAGGAACAGTCCGGTGAGGCCGCCAATCACAAAAAGACCGATGAAGCCGAGGCCGTAGAGCATGGGGGTTTCAAAGGAGACGGAACCCTTGAAGAGCGTGGCCATCCAGTTGAAGACTTTCACCGCGGAAGGAATGGCGACGAGATAGCTGAGGAAAGAAAAAGTCATGGCGGAATAGACGGACTGGCTGGCGACGAACATGTGATGTCCCCAGACGAGGAAGCCAATAATGGCGATGCCAAAGCTGGCGGCGGCGACGAAGCTGTAACCGAAGAGGCGCTTGCGGGCGAAGGTGGGAATCAGCTCGGAGACCACGCCCATGCCGGGGAGAATCATGATGTACACGGCGGGATGGGAGTAAAACCAGAAAAGATGCTGGAAAAGGAGGGGATCGCCGCCGAGGGCGGGGTTGAAAAATCCGAGGTGAAAGATGCGTTCCATAGCGAGGAGAGCCAGGGTGATGGCCAGCACCGGCGTGCCCAGAATGAAGATGATGGAGGTGGCGTACATGGTCCACACAAAGATGGGGAGTCGGAACCAGGTCATGCCCGGGGCGCGCATGGTGTGAATGGTGACGATGAAATTCAGTCCGGTGAGAATGGAGGAAAAACCGGTGATGAAAATTCCGATGGCGGCGGCAACCACGTGGCCGTTGGCGTAGATGCTGCTGAGGGGAGTGTAGAAGGTCCAGCCGGTATCCACACCGCCGGCAAATTCCGAGTAGAGAGTGAACAGGCCGCCGACCATGTAGATATACCAACTGAGAAGATTGAGGCGCGGGAAAGCCAGATCGCGCGCGCCGATCATCATGGGCACCAGGAAATTCCCCAGGACGGCGGGAATGGACGGAATCAGGAAAAAGAAAATCATGGTGATTCCGTGCATGGTGAAGAGGCGGTTGTAAGTTTCCGCGGTAACCAGGGAGCCCTGCGGGGTGAGCAGGTTCAGGCGAATCAAAACGGCGAAGAAGCCGCCGATGAAAAAAAAGAAGGTGACGGAGACGAGATAGAGCAGGGCAATGCGCTTGTGGTCCGTGGTGAGCAACCAGGACTTCACGCCATAACCGGCATGGAGGTAGTCCGTGCGAGGCGCCGTCAGTGTTTGTGCCGGGCTGCTCATTTCATTTCCCCTTGGAGGCCGGAGACCTGGAGATTTTGGAAGCCGCCGGGAGCGTTTCACCCGCGGTGACTGGCACGGCCAGGGATTTAACGTAGGCCATCAATTGCAGAAGCTGGTCTTCGGTCACCAGTCCCTGGAACACGGGCATGATGGGCTGGTAGCCCTGAACGATTTTGGCGCTGGGCTGGAGGATGGATTCGCGCAGATAGGCATCATCGGCGAGGACGGTCTCTCCGGTGGAAAGTTTAACCGTGGAGCCGTAAACGCCGACGAGCGAGGGACCACGGCCCTTGCCGTTTTGCTGATGGCAGGTTTTGCAGGCCAGGGTGGTGAAAAGCTGCTCGCCGCTTTGCGCCAGGCTCACCGGAGGTCCGCCCAGGGTTTCCCCGGAGAGCCAGGCTTGATACTCGGCGGGCTGCAGGGCGTAAACCCAGCCACCCATGAGGGCGTGGTTGGTGCCGCAGAACTGGGAGCAAAAGAGGTGGTATTTGCCGGGCCTGGTAGCCTGGAACCACAGGGTCGTGTACTTGCCGGGAACCACGTCCTCCTTGACGCGGAAAGCGGGGACGAAAAAGTCGTGGATGACGTCCTCGCTGGCCATCACCAGTTTCACCGGACGGCCGATGGGAATGTGAAGTTCATTGATTTCCTTGCGGCCTTCGGGATGCTGGATTTTCCACATCCATTGCTTGCCGACGACGTAAATTTCCAGCGATTGATCGGGGGGCTGGCGCTCGTCCACAAACAGCTGCGCGCCCCAGATGAACATCACCATGGTTAGAAGAAAGGGAATCACCATCCAGGCGATTTCCAGTTTCATGTTGCCTTCGATGTTCACGCCGACTTCATCGGGCGAGCGGCGGCGGTACTGGAGGGCGAACCAGACCAGGCCGATGCAGATGAGCAGGCCAAAAAACAAGGAGACCACGAGGAGATAGGCCAGCAACGCGTCCGTGTGGGGCGCAAAGGTGGAGGCGCTTTCCGGAAACAGCTGAATCCCGGGTTGCATGTGCTAGTGGACTCCCGTGGCGCGAAGATTGTGCAAGTGGCGCGTGCGGCGTACGCAAAGATAAATCACAGCCGCGATGCCCAGGAGGGTGAGCGCGCCGCCCAGTTGAAGGATGCGCGAGACGGCCGCGCCATATTTGCCGGTGCGCGGATCGTAGTGATAGCAATAGAGCAGCACCTGATCCACGGGCGTTCCGGCTTTGCCGTGCGAAGCTTCCACCAGCCCGAGGCGAACGTCGCGCGGCGAGTATTCGATTCCGTAAAAGTAGCGGGAGATTTTTCCCTCGGGAGTGAGCAGGAGTATCCCGCTGGCATGCACCCAGGTGTTGGATTCCTTATCCCAGGCATAACGGAAGCCGGCGGCGCTGGTGAGCGCGGCAATTGAATCCTGGCTGCCGGTGAGGAAATGCCATCCTTCCCCGTTGCCGTTGCGAAAATGGGCCAGCATTTCCTGCTTCTTATCCGCGGCCATGGGAGGAGTTTCGGTGGGAGAGAAACTCACCACCACGACCTGAAAATCCTCGCCGGGATTCAGCGTCAGCATTTTCAGGCTGCCCACCAGGCCGTCCAGTTCCTGGTCGCACAGCATGGGGCAACGGTAATAGACCAGGGCGAGGATAACGGGCTTGCCATGCTGAAAAAAATCCTGAAGCTGGACATTCTTTGCGTTCTCGTCGTGGAAGACGAGATTCAGAGGGATCTGATTGTTCAATACCGGTAAAAAGCCGACGTTGTGAAGCTCCGGCGGCAGTCCCAGTTGATTGCTGGGATAGGGGGAGAGCAGGTCCTGGGCGCGCAGGGCGGAAGGAACAAGCAAACACAGCGCGGACACAAGAAGAAGGAGCGAGGTGACGCGCTTCATGCGCCGGGAGAAATGGAATCTTCCAATCATTGTGTCTTGCCCTTTGCCACGCTCTTTGCCGGTGTGGGCGGCACGGCGGGCCTGGCGGCCGGAGGATGGACCGCGCCTTTCGCCCCCGAAATGCTGAATGATGCGTCCTCGACGATCAAATCCATGGCTTCGGTCACGGGAATATGGGCCATGCCGGCGGTTTGGTCCACCCATCCATAACTGTTCAATTGCGCGGAAGCCTGGCTTACGGTGCTCTGCAAATCCTGCGGCCCGGTTTGCGGATGGCCGGGAGCGCCTTGCAGCCGCGGCTCGGGCGGCAGCGTGGCGGGCAGCCCCACGCGCAGGGGAGAGATGACATTCTGCGATTCTTCCGCCGTAGCCTGCATGGAACGAAAGACGCGCCAAACCATCAGCTGAGAAAGCAGCAGGACGATGAGCAGCACCGCGCCCCAGGCGGCCACGGAGGAAACGGTCAGGTCGCGCGGCTCGAAGGTGACCTCGGCGTTCAGCCGGTCTTCGAGTTCTTCCGGCGCCTGTTTTTTCCGCGCGTTATTCATTCTCGCCATGCTCCAAAGCTTTTTGCAGATAACTATCGCCGATGGGAAGAAGCGGCCGTTTCTCCAGTTGGGTGAAATAGAACGCCAGCCAGATTCCGCCGAGAGCGATGGGAATGGCCGCGTCCAGCCAACTGAAGCGCATAGCGCCATTATAAAATTCAGGGGCAGTGAGCCAGTAGATGTCCACCCAGCGCATGAACAGCAAACCAATGGCCACGGCGGCCAGGCCGCTGGCGTTGCGTTTGAGGTCCCGCGACAGCAGCAGCAGGAAGGGAACGGCGAAGTGGAACAACACAATGATCAGCCCCAGGATTTTCCAACTGGTTTGCAGGCGATGAAGGTACCAGGGAATTTCTTCCGGCAGATTGGCGGCCCAGATAATCAGCAGTTGGGAAACGGAAAAATAGGCCCAAATCATGACGAAAGCCAGGAGCAGTTTGCCCAGATCGTGGAAATGGCGCGGCTGAAGGACTGCGGACATGGGTTCATGCCGCGACAGCAGCAACATGATGGTGATAATGAAGGCCATGGCGCCCAGCACCTGGCCGATGATGAGCAGCAAACCGAAAATACTGGAATACCAGTGGGGCTCGAGGGACATGACCCAATCAATGCTGGCGAAAGTCATGGTGAAGCCGTAGAGGATCAATCCAGGCCCGCTGATTAGCTGGAGACGGCGGCTGACGGAGTAGCCGGGCCGGGTGTCCTGCTCCAGGGACCATTTATTGACGACATAGGCAAGGACCGCCCAAACGGTGAAATAAATAATGGCGCGAATGATGAAAAAAGGAATGGTGAAATATTGCGCCTGATGGCCGGTTACGTTGCCGGGAATCATCCAGGTATAGATGCGCCGCATTCCAAAAAGCACGGGGAGGAAGAAAATCGCCAGGAGGGGAATGGTGCGGGTGGCGGCCTCCAGCGGGCGGCGAATGACCACGCCCCACGCGCCACCGGAAAGAAATTGCAGCATCAGCAGGCCCATGGAGCCGAGGGTGATTCCCAAAACAAGCAGGAAGCCGATCAGATAGGACTGAAAGAACTGCGTGGGGTTGATTACGCCGCCGACAATGCAGAGCACCAGGGCCACCGCGCCCACGATGAAGGCCGGTTTACGGATGGCGATAACTTCGGCGGGAGCCGCGTACGTCGCCGGAGCCGCGCCGATCATTGCCCGCCCCCTGAAGAAGGCTGCGCCGCAAGCTGATTGCGCACATTCGCGGGCAATTGCGACGCGGGAGCGTGCTGGCTCAACTGCAGCGCGCGGACGTAGGCGATGATGCACCAACGGTCGCGCGGCGAAACCTGCGCGGAATAGTCCTGCATGGCGCCGATGCCGTGGGTGATGACGTCATAAAAATGGCCGACGGGCGCCTGGCGCAGGCGGTCAATGTGGTAGGAGGGCGGATGGCGAACGCCGCGCTGGGCGATGATGCCGTTGCCATCGCCGGAAAGCCCGTGGCATTCGGCGCAGAAAATATTAAAGCGCTGCTGGCCGCGTTGCATCACCTCGCGTGTGACGGGGAACGGAAACTGATTGGAATCCGCGTGCACGTCCAAATAGTCGTTATCCAGGCTGCCGTGGGCCACGGTGCCAGCGACGAGCGGCCGGGCGGACCTGCCATCTGGAAAAGTGGCACTGGGGCTGAGCGGCAGATACTTGGGCTGATGGGCCATCTCCTGCTGGCAGGCGGACAGCAGGAAAACAAGACCAAGCACCATGGCGAGGCTGGCGCGGGCAGGGCCATCCCTTCGCGGCGGGCGAATCGCGCGGGGGCAAGCGCTGGTTTTGGCGAGGCCGTTAATAGAGCACCTCGGTTACCTCGCGCGAATGCAAGCTCTCCAGGAAGGTGCGCGTGTCCCTCAAATCGAACTTAGGGTCTTCGGACTGGATACATAGGAAAAAACGATCGCGGCTGGCCAGGGCGAATCGCGGAACGTTGAAGACGGGATGATGCGGCCGGGGCAGGCCGTTGAGCGCCAACATGCCGAGGACGGCGAACAGCGCGGCGAAAAGAATCGTCATCTCGAAGGTGATGGGAATAAAGGAAGGCCAGCTATTCAGAGGGCGGCCGCCGACATTCAGCGGGTAGCTGATCGCGGAACACCAGTACTGCAAATAAAATCCGCCCGAGCAGCCGAGGATGCCGCCAATAAGGGTCACCAGGGGCACGCGAGACTTGCGGAATCCCAGGGCATCGGCGAGTCCGTGGACGGGGTAGGGCGCGTAGGCGTCCATGCATTTGTAACCGCTTTCGCGGGCCTTTTCGCAGGCCAGAATCACCTGTTCGGGCTTTTCAAATTCCGCAATCAGTCCATACAGAGCGGGAGCCTTATACATCAGTGGTGTCCCTCCTCCTGAGTGTCATGGACCAACTCGCGCATTTCAAAAATCGAAATCATGGGCAGGAAGCGGATGAAGAGGAAGAGCAGGGCCACAAAGAGGCCGAGGCTGCCGAGGAGGGTGGCCCAATCCCATATGGTCCCGTTATACCGGCCCCACGAGGAGGGCAAAAAATCGCGGTGCAGGCTGATGACCACGATCACGAAGCGCTCCAGCCACATGCCGATGTTAATGACGATGGCGATAAGGAAAAGGATTACCGGCGATTGGCGCAATTTTTTGAACCACAGGAGCTGTGGGGTGATGATGTTGCAGAGAATCAGCATGTAGTAGAGGTCGTGGTAAGGCCCGGCAATGCGGTTCAACGCCAGATAAATCTCGTAGCGATCCCCGCTATACCACGCGGTGAACATTTCCATCACGTAGCCGTAGGCCACGACGAGTCCGGTGGCCAGCATTACCTTGGCCATGTTGTCGAGGTGGCGGAGGGTGATGAAATCCTCCAGTTTATAGGCGGCGCGCAGCGGAATGGCCAGGGTAAGAACCATGGCGAAGCCGGAGAAAATGGCGCCGGCAACGAAGTAGGGCGGGAAAATGGTGGTATGCCAGCCGGGAACAATGCCCACGGCGAAATCAAAGCTGACCACGGTGTGGACGGAAACCACAAGCGGGGTGGCCAGTCCGGCGAGGAGAAGGTAAGCCGTTTCGTAGCGGTGCCAGTGTCGCGCGGAGCCACGCCAGCCCATGGCGAAGATGCCGTAGACAACTTTCCTGGCCTTGCTGGTGGCGCGGTCGCGGAGAGTGGCCAGGTCAGGAATCAGGCCGACGAACCAAAACATCAGCGAGACGGTGCCATAGGTGGATACGGCGAACACGTCCCACACCAGAGGACTGCGGAACTGCGGCCAAACGCCCATGGTGCTGGGGTAGGGAAACAGCCAGTAAAAGAACCACGGCCGGCCCAGGTGCAGCAAGGGGAACAGTCCGGCGCAGGCCACGGCAAAGAGGGTCATGGCCTCGGCAAAGCGGTTGATGGAAGTGCGCCAGCTCTGGTTCAGCAGCAGGAGAATGGCGGAAATCAGTGTACCGGCGTGGCCGATGCCGATCCACCAGACGAAGTTCACAATGGCGAATCCCCAGCCGACGGGGATGTCAATGCCCCAAATGCCCACGCCTTTGATCAGCAGGTAGGTGATGGCGAACAGCAGGACCATGACCATGAAGAAGCTGATGCCGAAGCCGAGGAGCCAGCCGGCGGTGGTCCGTTTGCGGAGGACGATGGAGCTGATTTTGTCCGTGACGGCCGCAAACGTATAGCCCGGCTCCAGGACAGGAACGCGGGCGGGGCGGCTGCCGCTCTGTTTTTCCTGTTCGTCCATTAACTGGTTCCCTCAAGCTCCGGATTGGGATTGCGAACACTGGCCAGATAGCTGCTTCGCGGGCGGGTGTTCAGCGAAACCAACAGGCCGTAGTTGCGAGGCTGCGACTTGCGCTGGGCGACGCCGCTGTTTTTGTCGTTCATATTGCCAAAAGTGATGGCCCGCGTGGGGCAGGCGGCTTCGCAGGCGGTGCGAATTTCGCCGTCGCGAATTTCGCGATTGTCCTTTTCCGCGGTGATGCGCGCGTTGCTGATGCGCTGGACGCAGTAGGTGCACTTTTCCATCACGCCGCGGCTGCGAACGGTGACTTCGGGATTGCGCAACAGCTTCAGGCTGGGCGTATTCCAGTCCGAATATTGCAGGAAATTAAAGCGGCGCACTTTGTAGGGGCAGTTATTGGAGCAATAGCGCGTGCCGACGCAACGGTTGTACACCATGTCGTTGAGCCCTTCGGAGCTGTGCACCGTGGCGCCCACCGGGCAAACTTCCTCGCAGGGCGCGTCCTCGCATTGCTGGCACATCACCGGCTGGAAGTACGTGTCGGGATCTTCCATGTCGCCGGTGTAGTAGCGGTCAATGCGCAGCCAGTGCATTTCGCGGCCGGCCATCACCTGATCCTTGCCGACGACGGGGCTGTTGTTTTCCGCCTGGCAGGCGATGACGCAGGCTCCGCAGCCGGTGCAGGCATTCAGGTCCAGCGACATGCCCCAGGCATAGCCGTTGTAGGAAAATGGCTTGTACAGCGTGAAATCCTTGGCCGGGGCTTCGGCTTCCTCCTGCGCGAATTTTGGATTGTGGCGGTACTCGTCCACCGTGGCAGCCAGCGCGATGGGACGGCCTTCCATGTTGTGATGGTATTGAACGCAGGCGAGAAGATGGGTTTCGCCGGTTTTGCGGATTTGCGCGTTGGGGCTGAACCAGGGAGAATCCGCGCGGCGCAGATAGGAACCGTTGTAGCCCACGCCCGTTCCCACCTGCCCGCACTTGGACCTGCCTTGCCCAATAGTGACGGTGGCGCAGCCGTCGGGATGTCCCGGCGAAATCCACGCGGGAACGCGAAGCTTGCGGCCCGCCAGTTCAACTTCGACAACGTCCGCCACGACCTTGCCGTGCTCTCCGCCGCCGGTGAATTCGATGGTATAGGAAAGGCCGAGGCGCTGGGCCATTGCCGGGCTGAGCAGAACGATGTTGTCCCAGGTGATGCGCGTGAGCGGCTGCGGCCATTCCTGCATCCAGCCATTGTTGGCGAAGCGGCCGTCGTACACGGCGGGATCGGGACGGAAGAGAAGTTCGATGCCCGCGGGCGCGGGAGCAGTGTTCGCGGGCGCGGCGAGAAAATCAGTCTTGACCGAAACATTCAGCGGCGGGAAAGCCGAACCCTGCACCACCCCGTCATTCAGGCTCTTGCGCCAAAAATCGAAGAAATCCGGGCCGGCGTATTGCGCCTTCCAATAGGCCTGGAGAATATCGTGGCTGCTGCGTTCCGGCTGCGGAGTGAAGGCGGCCAGCAATTCCGACGCCGTCTTTCCTTCGTAGAGCGGAGCGATGAGCGGCTGAATCAGACTTACGGTGCCGTCGAATGCGCGGGCATCGCCCCAGGATTCGAGGTAGTGGGCTTCGGGGACGTGCCACTGGCAGAGCTGGGAAGTTTCGTTCTGCATGGGGCCCTGTTGCACGCGCCAGTTGGCTTGCAACATGCGATCTCCGAAGGCCAGATCGCCGGGAGCGGTATGCACGGGATTGCCGCCTAGGATGACCAGCCACCTCACGCGGCCGGTGTCAAAGTCCTGGAGCAGATCGAGCAGGGAATCGAATTGGTTCACCGGGGCGGCTTCATAAGGCTCGGTATAGATGACGGTCTTGCCCACGTTGCCGAGCTCCTGATTGATGGCATGAGCGAGAGCATGTACCGCCGCAGTCTGGCATTCCCCGGGGATGACCAGGGATGCGCCGCGATGCTGCTGGAGATCGCGAGCAACGGCGCCGAGCCATTTGGCTTCGTCAGGTTGCAGAGTGGCCGGTGATCCAATTCCCATTTGCGCGGCCAGGGCTCGCGCGAAGACTTCCACGCGGCTGGCCGGAACGCCGCGGCGGTGATCGGCTTTTGCGCCGGTGCTGGTGGGGGTGGATTCGAGCGAGTAGAGCCGGTTCATCGCGACTGTGGCGCTGTCAGGATCGCGGCGCCCGGCAAAAGCGCGCGCATAACTCAGGCTGCCGGCGCCGACGGTGAGGAAATCGGCGTCAAGCGCGAGAATTACATCGGCCTTTTCCACCTGATAGACAGCGTTGGCCGGACGGCCAAAAGCCATCTGCGCGCCGGCGCGCGCGCCATGCGGGCCGCAGGGTTCGTACTGATGCCATTTGGCGCCGGGAAGGTCCTTCAGCAGCGATTGAATTTGGAACGCCAGGCTGGGAGAGGAAATAGTTTCCGTCAGGATAGCCAATCCAGCGCCGTTCGCGGCTTTCATCGCTTCCATCTGCGTGCTGATTTCCGCCAATAGACTGGACCAGGGACGAATTTCGCCGAGATTGGATACGGCCTGGGAGCGATCAGGGTCGTAGAGATCCAGAATGGAAGCCTGCGAATAGACATCGGTGGCGCCGAGGCTGGCGGGGTGGCCGGGATTGCCTTCAATCTTGGTGGGCCGGCCTTCGTGACTTTCCACCAGCAGGCCCGTGCCCGCGCCGGAAAGCACATGGGTGGTGGCGAAAAATAGCGGAACGCCGGGTTGCATGCCCGGGGGCTGGGTGGAATACGGAACGATAGTGTCAAGAGGAGCGCGGCTGCAGGCGGTCATGCCGGCGAAGGCCAGCGACGCGCCCATCAGCTTCAGGAAATTCCTGCGGCCCACGGGATCGTGCCACTCCGAGGCCTGCGCGGGAAACTCGCGATGCAGCATTTCCTCAAACTGCGGCGTGGCCGCGATCTCATCCAATGCCCGCCAGAATTTTGGACCGGAAGCGCCGCGCAATCGTTCCTTTACCGCGGCGAGATCCAGGCGAATGTCTTTTCTCATCAACGCGACAACCTCACAGACTTCCTCGCACACTCCCTCACGAAATTCCTCATCGGTGGCACGTGGAGCAACTGGTCAGGTCGCGAGAAGAGCGAATGTGGTACTGCCTGGCCAGTTTCGCGCCTTCCTCTTCCTGATTCGCGGGCGGCTTCCATCCCATGGTGAAAATAGCGCTTTGCGGGCGCAAATTGGGAAGGGGATTGCGGTGGCAATCCACGCACCACTGCATTTCCAGAGTGGCCACGCGGCGAATCAAGGGCATCTGGTCCACGCGCCCGTGGCAGGTTTCACAGCCGACGCCTTTGTTCACGTGAATGCTGTGATTGAAATAAACGTAGTCCGGGACGCGATGCACGCGGTTCCAGACGATAGGCTCGCCGGTGCGAAAGCTGGCGCGAACCGGTTCCAGATAGGGGCTGTCCGCGTAAAGCTGGGTGTGGCAGTTCATGCACGTCTTGGTGGGAGGAATTCCGGCGAAAGCCGCGGTTTCCACGGTGGTATGGCAATAGCGGCAATCAATGCCGTCGTCACCGACGTGATGTTTGTGGCTGAACTGGATGGGCTGCTCAATCACCACGTCCTGCCCGGTGTGCCATGAGGAGCGCTGCACGCCCATCAGCAGTCCCAACACAATACAGGCCAGCAGGGCGCCGCCAAATATCGTGACCCGTGAAATGGTGTTCGTGCTGGGATGAAATATTTGTGACATCGGCAATGTTTGCGGCCCCAATAAACGCGGGCCGCAAAACAGGACTAAATTGTTTACCGCACATCGCGGATTCTGTAAAGCGCCACGGCAAAAATATTGTTTGCGGGTTGACTTGCGGCGCGGGCCATAAGCGCGAGATGAAGACAAACCGGAGGCCGAAGCACGCAATTCTACGCGAAATTGTTATCCAGAAAGATGGCGGCGCGTGAGGAAGGAATCCCGGGCGGAAAAAGAGTCAATATTGGAGAACAGGCCTGAATTAAATGGCCCATTATCTTGAGATATAGTGTACTGTGATGACACTGGCGGCGCGCACAAGTCACTTTTGTCGAATAAAACGCACTTTTTTGCATTTTCCGTGTTGCAGCAGTGGATAATGCCTGCGTAAAATCATGCGGGGGCGACTGGAGCAGCGAGCGCGTGCCAAAAGAAAAACCCAAAGTACATATTGGAGAAGTGATTCGGTCCTACCGGGGCGACCGTGGGTTGTCTCAGGGAGACATCGAAAAGCGCACCGGACTTCTGCGCTGTTATCTTTCGCGCGTGGAGAACGGGCACACAGTGCCGTCCCTGGAGACACTGGCGAAAATCGCCGAGGCCATGGAAATCAGCCTGGCGGATTTCTTCCCCGGACAGACACGCCGCAGGACCGCGAGACACGCCGCGTCCTGGGAGAGCTGTCCGCGGAGGAGATTCGCTTTCTCGCGGAAATCCGGCGCTATAGCAATACATTATCCGATGACGATAAGAAACTGGTGCTGGCGATGATTCGCAAGATGGCGGAAACGCCGGCAGGACGAAAACCAGCCACGGCGCGGCGGCCCTGATCTAAATTTCCAGACAAGTGTTTTTATTTTGCAGGATGGCGCGTGCTTTATTTGAGTGCGCGCGCCGGATGCAGACTCATGTCCGCTGGACCGGTTGCGGAGAAGGAAGGGCCTCTTCCGGAGCTTCAAAGAGGCTGCGGGCAATTTCGGCCAGAGTCGCGCCGAGTTGCCGCCAGAGGCGGTGCTTCAGTGTGCGGTAGTTCTGCGAGCCGCTGAAAACGTCACGCATCAATTCGCGAAAGGTGGCGCTGCGCCGCAGGAATTGCACCATGCGGGTGGAAACGGCGCGCGCCCAGGAACTGTCCGCGGAAAAGCAGACGCGCGACGCGCGCGGCGAATTCCAGTTCCGCGGATAGTTCGGCGCGCAGGTGCAAGGGATAGGTTTCCGGCAATTCCTGAATCAGCGATTGCGCCAAAAGATCACCGGAGCGCAGCGCGTAATAAAGTCCTTCGCCCGTGGCGGGATCCGTGCAGGCGGCCGCGTCTCCCGCCAGCGCCCAATTGCGGCCGGCCACGGGACGGTGGCGAATGGTTTCTATTTCCGGCGAGGGCAGAACATGGGAGTAGAACCGCGCGTTCGTGGTGGAGATGCCCTCTTCCGTAACGAACCGGTCCAGATGCTGGCGAATAGTCTGCGCTGGAATTCTGCGCCATCTTTCCGCAAATCCCGACGGAGAGATGATCCGCGCGCGGGAAGGACCAAAGGTAGCCTTCAAACCCGCGGCAGGAATTTCACCTTGAGCGTTTCCTCGTCGCCGGAGGCGAAGTAGCCCAGGGTCATTTCCAAGTCCTGCGGACGAAGGGCGTGGTTTCCGGCAGGAGCCGGTTGCGCGCGCCGGAGGCGAGCACGACGAAGTCCGCTTCGTGGCCACCGGCCTTGGCGGTCAAACGCACGCGTCGCCCTGTGTGTCCACGGCAGTCACGCGCGACTCCACGAGGCGGCAGCCGGCGGCCTGGGCGCGTTCGAGCAGCAGTCCGTTCAAAATCTTGCGGGAATAAATAACGATGGGGTGCCCCAGATGGAAGCGCACGCGCTGCCCCTGGCCGGAAATTATTTCCGCGGATGCGTACTTCGCGCTTCGGCAGCGGATTTTCCAGGAGGAAGGGTAGGCTTCGATGGCTTTGTGCGTCAGACCCGCCGCCGCAGGGCTTTTCCCAGGAGGGATGCTCCTCGAAGAGGGTGACGTCAAACCCCGCGGCGGCCAAACGCTGGCCGCAAAGGGACCCCGCGGGGCCCCCGCCCACGATTGCAACTTGTTTCATGAATGACGCGCCCGTCCCAGTTGAAGCCACACTGTCGGCAACTGGCGGGCAGTATAGCATCAGAGTGGAATGCAGCCATAGGAGAGTGGCCGGCTGTCGTTAAAAGGATAGCAGGCAGGCGTGAGCTTTACCCTCGCGTGTTACAATTTTTGAATCATCGCGCGCGCCATACGCCGGTGATGAGTCGAGCCGTTTGGGACAGGTGCTCTCAAGGGAAGCGCTGCTTGGTTTCGCCGGCCAGTGCCGGGACGACAGGCGGAGCATTGTGTTCACAAACGGCTGTTTTGACCTTCTCCATCCCGGCCACATCCGCCTGCTGGAAGAATGCCGGGCCCTCGGCGATGTCCTCATTGTCGGCATCAACAGCGATGCCAGCGTGTGTGCCGTGAAGGGGCCGGAACGCCCCTTGATTCCAGAACAGGAACGCGCGGAAATTCTTGCCGCCATGGCCGCCGTGGATGCCGTGGTGATTTTCGACGAGCCCACTCCCCAACAACTCATTGCCGCGCTGCTGCCGGACATTCTAGTCAAGGGAAGCGACTGGGGAGAAAACGAAATCGTGGGGCGCGCGGAAGTGGAAGCTGCTGGCGGGCGCGTGGTTTCGCTGCCGCTGGTCCCCGGATATTCCACCTCGCGCCTGGTGGAGCGCGTCCGGCAAAACCGTTCATGATTCTCCCCCTGGTGGCGGAGTTTTTGCGGCGGGTGGAGCGCGTGCCCGCGGTGGAATCGTCGTTTCACGCCATGCGGCGGCAGGGAGGCGCGGCGCGGCTGGCGGGTTTGAGCGGGGCGTCGAAGCCGCTGGTAGCGGCGCTGGCGGCGACATCGCTGAACCGCCCCATCATTTGCCTGGTGGAATCCAACCGCGAAGCGGAGGAGTTCGCCGAGCCGCTGCGATTTTTTCTGCGCGCCCTGGCGGATAAGCCCGCGCAGCGCGTGGTGATTTTGCCGGCCCGGGAAGTGCTGCCCTTTACGGACTCTTCACCCCATCCGGAAATTTCCATGGCGCGCGGAGTGGCTTTGTGGCGGTGGGCGGCGGGCGAGGCGGATGTGATCGTCGCACCGGCGGAAGCGGCGATGGAGCGGCTGCGCGCCCGGGAAGATTATCTGCAACTGGCATTTTCGCTGGCGCGGGATCAGGAAGTGCCGCCGGAAGAATTATTGGAATTTCTGGCCGGAGCGGGATATCAGCGAGTGGAGCTGGTGGAATCGCCCGGTCAATTTGCGTTGCGTGGCGGCATCGTGGACGTGTATTCGCCGGATGCGGCGCGTCCCGCGCGCCTGGAGCTTTTCGGCGACACGGTTGAATCTCTCCGCGAATTTGATGCCAACACCCAGCGTTCCGTGCGCCCGCTGGAACGGCTGACGCTGCTTTCACTCAGCGACGTGCCCCGGCCGAAAGCCGGCGAAGGGCGCGACAACCTGGCGGATCTCCCGCCGGGGTGGGAGTTCAACGCGGAGTTTGAGCACGCCACAAAATCCAACCTGCTGGAGATGACGCCGCAGGCGGCCGTAATTTTGAATGAGCCGGCGTCGTTCGCGGCGGCGGCGGAATCGTTCCGCGCGCGGCTGCGCGATGCCTGGGCGTCCGCAGGCAAGCCGGAAGATATGCCGCTGGAGCGCTTTGCTCTGGAAGAAACGGAATGGGACGAGGCGCTGGCTCGTTCGCCGCGCCTGTTCTTGGAGCGTTTGGCGCTGGAAACGGGCGATTCCAGCGCCGCAGTGCTCCAAACGCAGCCGACGGCGCGTTACCACGGCAACATCGAAGCGTTCATTGGCGAGGCGCGGCACCGCATCGAAACCGGCTTCGCCGTTTTTATTGCCGCGTCCAGCCGGGGCGAACTGGAACGCCTCGCCGATCTCTGCCGCGAATACGGCCTGCCCTACTGGCAGGGTGAATTGGAAGAAAACGCCAGTTCCGAGCGGATGGCTGATGAGGCCATAGGCGGATCGGGCGCGGTGGTTCTGATGAAGGCGCCCATCGGCGAGGGCGTGTTGATACCGGAGTGCGCGCTGGCGCTCCTCGGTTACCAGGATCTATTCGACGTCGAAGCCGCGGCGGCGCCGAAGCGCGCGCGATCAACCGACTTGCGGCATTCGTGGGCGACTTTGCGGACCTGAAGCCGGGAGATTTTGTGGTCCACGTGGATCACGGCATCGGGCAATTTGAGGGACTGCGCCAGGTGGGCGTGGACGGAATCGCTGGGCGATTTTATTCTGCTGCGATATGCGGAAGAGGCGCGGTTGTACGTCCCATTGGCGCGGTTGGACCTGGTGCAGAATTATCGCTCGCTCGGCGAGGCCGCCCCGCAGCTGGACCGGCTGGGCAGCCGCGTTTGGGAAGCGCGGAAATCCCGGGTGCGCAAATCGGTGGACGACATGGCGCAGCACCTGCTGGGGCTTTATGCGGATCGCAAAGCCGCCGAAGGGCATATTCTTTCCCACCGACTCGCCGTGGCTGCATGAATTTGAGGACGCCTTCGATTTCGAGGAAACTCCCGACCAGGCGCGCGCCATCGAAGATACCAGGAAGGACCTGGCTTCCTCGCTGCCCATGGACCGCCTGGTGGTGGGCGATGTGGGATACGGCAAGACGGAAGTGGCCATGCGCGCGGCGTTCCAGGTGGTGGTGAATTCGCGGCAGGCGGCGGTGCTGGCCCCAACCACGGTGCTGGCGTTTCAGCACTATCAGACGTTTCGCGCGCGGTTTGCGGCGTTTCCGATGCGCATCGAATTGCTAAGCCGCTTTCGCAACCCGGCGGAGCAAAAAAAAGTCTTGAAAATGCTGGAAGCCGGAGAGGTGGACATCATCATCGGGACGCATCGGCTGCTCTCGCGCGACGTGGCGTTTCACGATTTGGGATTACTGGTGGTGGACGAGGAGCAGCGCTTTGGCGTGGCTCACAAAGAGCGCATCAAGGAGATGAGGAAGAACGTGGACGTGCTCACGCTTTCGGCGACTCCCATTCCCCGCACGCTGCACATGTCGCTGGCGGGACTGAGGGACATGTCCATCATCGAAACGCCGCCGCGCGACCGCCTGGCCATCCAAACGATTGTGGCGCCGTTTCAGGAGAGCGTGATTCAGCGCGCGGTGCAAGCGGAGATGGCCCGGCAAGGACAGGTATTCTTCGTTCACAACCGCGTGGAGTCCATTACCTCGCTCGCGGCCATGGTGAAGAGGCTGGTTCCGGCGGCGCGCGTGGTGATTGGGCACGGGCAGATGGCCCAGGGCGAATTGGAAAAGGTGATGATGAAGTTTGTCCGCGGCGAGGCGGACGTGCTGGTCTCCACCACCATAGTGGAAAACGGGCTGGACATTCCGCGGGCCAACACCATCATCATCAACCGCGCGGACCGTTTTGGACTCTCGGAGTTGTACCAGCTTCGCGGGCGCGTGGGACGCTCCAATCAACGCGCTTACGCCTATCTTCTGGTTCCTCCGGAGGCTTCGCTTTCGTCCATTGCCCGGCAGCGGCTTTCCGCGCTGAAGGAGTTCAGCGAGCTGGGCGCTGGATTTCGCATCGCGGCGCTGGATCTGGAATTGCGCGGCGCGGGAAATATGCTGGGACGCGAGCAGCACGGCCACGTGGCCGCCGTGGGATTCGACATGTACTGCCGGATGCTGGAGCGCGCCGTGGCGGAGCGGAAGGGCGAGGCGCTGGCGCCGGATCTGCATGTGACTTTGAATCTGGGCCTGGATATCCGCATCCCGCCCGCTTATATCAACAGCGAGAATCTCCGGTTGCGCGTCTACAAACGCATTGCCGGCATCGGCAACGATGCGGAACGGGAAGCGGTGCGCCGCGAAATCGAGGACCGCTTCGGAGCGCCCCCGGCGAGCGTCGAAAACCTGCTGGAGTACGCTTCGCTGAAATCACTGGCGGAGAAGTTGCAAGTGGCGTCCATGGAGCGGCGCGGGGAAGAGTTGGCGGTGCGATTCCACGAGCAGACACTCGTTAAACCCGAACAATTAGTCTCCGTGATTCGCGGGCGAAAGGATTTGCGGCTGGATCCCAGCGGCGTGCTGTGGTTGAAATGGAAACAGGATAGCGAAGAAGGGCTGCTGGGGAGTATCAGGGAACTCTTGCTGGAACTACAAGCGTAGATATAAAATGTAATCGGGAAGGTATAAATGAGAAAACGAATTGGAACTTCACTCCTGCTGCTTATTCTGGCCCTGGGGCTTTCCCCCATGCTCCGGGCGCAGGAGCACGGCCAGGTGGTGGAAGAAATTGTGGCGCGGGTGAACAATCGCATTATCACGCGCTCTGATCTGGCGAAGGCGCAGGCGGACCTCCATCAGTCCATTCAGGATAACTGCAAGTCCTGTTCAGAGACGCAGCTGGAGACGCAGTACGCGGACCAGAGCAAGGATCTCCTGCGGGATTTGATTGATCAGGCGCTGCTTGTGGACCGCGCCAAGGACCTGGACATCAAGGTGGACACCGATATTGTGAAGCGCCTCGACGAGGTGCGCATCCAGAACAACCTTCCCAGCATGGAAGCGCTTCAGAAGGCAGTCGAAGGGCAGGGCGAGGACTGGGAAGATTACAAGGACCAGTTGCGGGACCGCCTGCTGACGCAGGATGTGATCCGCCAGGAAGTGGGATCGCGGATTACCGTGGATCACGCGGAGGTTCAAAAATACTACGACGACCACAAGGCGGAATTCGTCCGGCCGGAACAAATCGCATTGGGGGAGATATTTTTCAATACCGAGGGGAAAACACCGGAAGAAATCGCCGCGATTAAGAAGAAGGCCGACGACATCCTGAAGAAATTGAAGGAAGGAGCGGATTTCAGCGAACTGGCCAAGCGCCATTCGGAAGGGGCCACCGCGTCGGAAGGCGGAGAACTTGGAACATACGAGCCCGGCCAGCTCTCCAAGCAAATTGACGATGTGGTTTTCAAAATGCAGCGTGACCAGATCACGGATATCATTCAAACGGACAAAGGACTGGAAATCCTGAAGGTTTATCAGCACTACGACGCGGGCCAGCAGCCGCTGGACAAAGTGGAAGGGGAAATCAACAACAAGCTATTCAACGAAAAGATGGAGCCCACTCTCCGCCAGTACCTTGCGGAATTGCGGGAAGAGAGTTACGTGGTGGTGAAGCCCGGATATGTGGACACCGCCGCCGTAGCCACGGGCGGGGATTCCATACAGGAAATTTCCCCCACTGCGGATACGCCGGCGTCAAAATCAAAGAAGAAGAGCAAGAAGGGGCAGGGATGAAGAAAGTCTTTGTGGCGGATTTGAAGCCCGGGCAGACGGTCAACGAACTGTTTTTGGTGCGTTCGCGGGAAACGCGCACCTCCACGAAAAGCAATTCGAGCTGGCTGCAGCTGGTCCTGGTGGACCGCACCGGTTCGATTGACGCCAAGATGTGGGATGACTTCCAGGAAGCCGCCAAGCTGGCGGAGCCGCAGAGCATCGTCCGCGTGCAGGGGCGCGTGAAGCTTTACCAGAACCGTCCGGATTTCACGCTGGAGCGGATTTCGGCGGTGGTGGAAAGTGAGTTGGACCGCGCCGATTTCGTGGCCAGCACCAGCGAGAACGTGGACGAATTGTTCTCTAAATTGCGCGCGGAAGTCGCGGCCATGAAGAATCCGTGGCTGCAAAAACTGCTGTTGAGTTTCCTGGACGACCAGGAAATGGCGGCCAAACTGCGCCGCGCCCCCGCCGCAATGACCATGCACCACGCTTACGTGGGCGGGCTGCTGGAACATATCGTCAGCCTGTGCGGCCTGGCGCGCGCCGTGTCCCAGCATTACAGGGATATTGATCACGACCTGCTGCTGGCGGGAGTGCTGCTCCATGACATCGGCAAGACGCAGGAATTGGGCGGCGATGCGGCCATCACCTACAGCGACGAAGGCCGCCTCCTCGGCCATATCACCATCGGCGTGGGGCTTTTGCAAAGCAGAGTCGCCGCCATCCCCGGGTTTCCGCCGCGTTTGGCGATTCTTATTGAACACATGATTCTCAGCCACCACGGCGAGATGGAGTTTGGGTCGCCGGTGCTGCCGCAATTCCGCGAAGCGGTCCTGCTGCATTATCTGGACGACATGGATTCCAAGATGGCGTCCATCCGCGCCTCGCTGAAAGCGCCGGTGGGGGACGGGGACTGGACTCCGCGGAATCCCGCGTTGCGCCGCGAAATGCTGCGCGCCGAAGAATTCATGCAAGGCAAATCCGGCGCGGACGGATCTCAGGCTGGCAACCCCGCCGCCAAGAGTGCCAAGGGGCGCTGAATTGGCGAATGACGCTCACCCAATTGAAGTTCCCGCGGCAGGCGATAATGCGCTTCCGGCGCATCGCCGTTCCGTCCTGGAGCTTGCTCCGCTGGAATTGGACTGCATGAACATGCTCTGGCCGCTGGGCGAAGGCACCGTCCACCAGATCCGCGATTCGCTGGCGCCCACCAGGCCGCGCGCCTACACAACCATCATGACCATCATGGACCGGCTGGCGAGGAAAGGAGTGGTCACGCGGCGAAAAGTGGGCCGCAGCTACCTTTACCGGCCCAGCCTGACCGCCGAAGAAGCTCGCGGACGCGCGCTGCGCCAGGTGGTGGAAGGATTCTTCGGTGGCTCGCCGGAAGCGTTGGTTGCCGAAGCGCAACGCCGCTGGGGCGCGGAACTTTCCGCGAAGCACGCAGTGAAGCACGACGCTACGGTCACGTCCCACGCTCCTGCCGGTGAGTCCCATGTTTCCCGCTGAATTTCGCATCCGCGACATCGCCATTCGTCCCGGCGACGCTGCTCGCGCCGATGGCCGGCGTCACCGACACCATTTTTCGCCGCGTGATTCGCGCCCAGGGCGGCTGCGGGCTGCTGATGACCGAGTTCACCAGCTCGGAAGGCATCACACGTGATGCCGCCCGCACCTTGCATTACCTGCAATTCGAACCGGACGAGCATCCTATCGCCGCGCAGATTTTCGGCGCGAATCCCGGCGTGATGGCGTCCGCCGCCTCGCTGACACAGGACCTGGGATTCGACACCGTGGACATCAACCTGGGCTGTCCGGCGAAAAAAGTGGTCAAATGCGGCGGGTCAGGCCTGCTGCGGGATTTGCCGCTGCTGGAAAAGATTCTTCGCCAGGTGCGCGCGGCGGTCAGCATTCCGTTGACGGTGAAGATTCGCGCGGGCTGGGATGAAAATAATATTGTGGCCACGGATGTGGCCCATCTGGCTGAAGACGTGGGCGTGGAGGCCATCGCCGTGCATCCGCGAACGCGCGCGCAGGGCCTGAATGGCCGGGCGGACTGGAATATTATTCGCGACGTGAAGCAGGCGGTGCGTATTCCCGTGATTGGCAATGGAGATGTGCGCACTCCACAGGATGCCGAGAGAATGGTTGCGGAGACCGGTTGCGATGCGGTGATGATTGGCCGCGCGGCGGCGACCAATCCCTGGATTTTTCGGCAAATGGAGCAGTATTTCGCCACGGGACGCTACGATGAGCCGCAGGAAGCCGACCGTTACCAACTACTCTCCGGCTATTTTCAGATGCTGGTGGATGCGGAACTGCCCGACGCCGCCGGAAAGATGAAGCAGTTTGCCTGCTGGTTCACGCACGGCGTCCGCAACGGCGCGGAGCTGCGGCATCTGGTGCATTCCGCGCGTTCGCCGCGGGAAATTCTGGACCGCGTGGATGCGTTCTTCCAGGCCGTGCCCGCCGCGCACTAATTCCTTCTTCAACCGCTGTTTCCAGAATCTGTTTCGCCGCCGCGTTCCCGCAGCCAGCGTTGGTAGCCTTCACGGCGCCGGATTCCAAACTCATGCGCGGCCTGCTTGATGGCTGCCTTGTTATCCAATCCCATATCACGCTGAATTTCCAGGACACGCTCCGCCAGTCCTTTGCTGGTTTTGGGCGCTGGCGCGGATTGGTTGGCCTCTGGTGGTCCAATCAGGACGGTCATTTCGCCGCGCCGCGGACGCCGCCGCAAATCCGCCAGCAAGTCCGCAATTGGCCCGCGCAGAAATTCTTCATGCGCCTTGGTGATTTCCCGCGCGATTACCGCGGAACGATTTCCCAGGATGGCCAGAGCGTCTTCCAGCATGGCGGCGATACGATGGGGCGCTTCGTAAAAAATCAGCGTTTGCGGCATGGCGGAATATTTCTGCAATGCGCGGCGGCGCTCTCCGGAGCGCGCGGGAAGAAATCCGGCAAAGAGGAATTCCTCCACCGGCAATCCTGAAGCGGCCAGCGCGGCGATCAGCGCCGATGGTCCGGGAACGGGAATCACGGTGATGTTGCTGGCGACGCAAAGCCGAATCACCAGCAGGCCGGGATCCGAAACCACGGGCATACCGGCGTCGCTCACCAGCGCGATGCGCGCGCCCGAGATCATTTCGTCCACCAGTTCCACTGCGCGCTTGGATTCGTTATGTTCGTGATAGCTGACCAGCCGCTTGCGAATGCCGTAGTGATTGAGAAGCTTCAAAGTGTGGCGAGTGTCCTCGCAGGCGATGGCGTCCGCTTCCTTCAGCACGCGGAGCGCGCGAAGGGTGATGTCCTCCAGGTTGCCGATGGGCGTGGCCACCAGATACAGGCAGCCGGTGGGCGCAATTTTGGACGAAGCGTCTGGCATGGCGATGGCGTTTGCTGGCGCGCTGCGCGGGAGTCTATCACACGCCGGGGAAAGGCGAATTCACGGGCAGCGTGGATGCCGGTTCCGCCGGCGTGCTAAGATTAACTTTTCCCTTCAATTCGGCTTGATTGCAATGAAGGAGTTGCCCGTTGCCGCTTTACGAATACAAATGCACGAAGTGCGGACACCGCTTCGAGAGGATCGAAAAAGTGTCCGCCAGCACGACGAACAAGTGTCCGAAATGCGGCGCAAAAGCGGAGCGCATGATTTCCTCGGCCGCCATCCAGTTCAAAGGCTCCGGCTGGTATGTAACGGACTATGGCCGGCATGGAGCATCGGAAGGAAGCAAGGATTCCGGGGAGAAATCGTCCGGCGAAAAGTCAGGCGAGAAGCCACGCGAAAAATCCGCGGATTCATCCGCGGAAAAGGCAACCGCGAATTCCTCCAGCGAGAAAGCGCCGGCGGAAAAGCCCGCCGCGAAGAAGCCCGCCAAGAAAGAAAAATAGCGACGGGGATGATGCGCGCGGGCCCGCGCCAGAGTGGCGCTACAGCTTCAGCGTTTTCAGGTAGGAGCGAAAATCCCGGCCAAACTCGTCGTTTTCGAGAGCGAATTCCACGGTAGCTTTCAGGAATCCCAGCTTGTCGCCGGCGTCGTAGGATTTCCCTTCAAAGACATAGGCATACAGGCCTTCGTTCTTTGCCAACTGGCGAAGCGCGTCGGTGAGCTGAATTTCTCCGCCACGGCCCGGCTGTGTAGCGGCCAAATAATCGAAAATGGACGGCGGCAAGACGTAGCGTCCGGTGACGCTCAGATTGGATGGAGCCTCTTCTCCGCTGGGTTTTTCAATCAGGTCAATCACGAGCTTCAACTTTTCGCCCCAGGCGCTTCCCGGTTCAGGTTTCGCATCCACAATTCCGTAGAGATGGACATTCTCCGGAGGGACAGCCTCGACGGCGATGGCGCCTTTGCCGGTGGCTTCGTAAATCTCCATGAGAGTCTTGGTCACCGGATCGCCGCCGATGATCACATCGCCCAGCAGGACGGCGAAAGGCTCGTTGCCCACCAGATCGCGCGCGGCCAGGACGGCGTGGCCCAGCCCGAGCGGCTCCTTCTGGCGCGTATAGCTGAAGGTGATCATGTTGCTGATTTTTCGCACCATCTCCGCGCGGTCGGGATGCCCGCGTTCCTCGAGGAAACGCTCCAGCTCGGGCGAGGAATCGAAATGGTCCTCGATGGCATTTTTCCCGCGGCCGGTGACGATAATGATGTTCTCGATTCCCGAGGCCACGCACTCTTCCACGGTGTATTGGATGAGAGGCTTGTCCACCACGGGCAGCATTTCCTTGGGCTGGGCTTTGGTCGCGGGAAGAAACCGCGTGCCCAGTCCGGCGGCCGGCAGCACTGCTTTTCTGACTCTGTTCATGCGCTCTGGTCCCATCGCCGAAATAGCGGCGAATCCGCACAATACCTGCTGGCTTCACAGCTTGTCAATTTTCGGGCTGTGTAATGCGTTGTCGCGCGGCGGAGCGTCCGTGCCTCTGTGCTAACATGATTTTGCGCGTTAAAATAACCGCAGGCGGAATGCAGGCAGCGGGGCGTGATAGGGCTTGTGGTCATCGGTGGAATATTCGCGCTGGGCTTTCTCCTGATAGCCCACGGCACAATATTTAAGACGCGATGGGGAATTAACTCTAGCGTTGAATTCGCATGCCCAAACTGCCACGAGGCGCACGGGCAGATTCGCATCCCTCGCAACTTGCGGCAAAGACTCTGGGGTGGCTTTACTTGCAATCGTTGCGGCCTCGAAGTTGATAGGTGGAACCGTCCCATTACAAGTTGAGCGACAGCGCTCCTTCGGACGCTATGGCCATGAATGCTCGCACACGCATACTCGGAATTGAATCTTCCTGCGATGAGACTTCCGCCGCGGTGGTGGTCAGCGGCTGCGAAGTGCTTTCCAACGTGGTTTCTTCGCAAATTCCGATTCACCGCGATTATGGGGGAGTGGTCCCCGAACTGGCGTCGCGCGAACATCTGCGGCAAATTGTGCCAGTAGTGCGCGAGGCGCTGTCGCGGGCGTCGCTCACGTTGAGCGATGTGGACGCCATCGCCGTGACACGCGGGCCGGGGCTGATTGGCTCGCTTCTTGTGGGCGTCACTTACGCCAAGGCTTTGGCGAGTTCGCTGCGGCTGCCGCTGATTGGGGTGAACCATCTTGAGGGGCACGTCCACGCGGTGCTGCTGGAAGCCGCTCTGCAGCGAAAAGTTCCGGAGTTTCCCGCCATCTGCCTGATTGTTTCCGGCGGCCACACGCAGCTGTACGGCGTCACGCTTTCAGAGGGGGCAGAGGCTGCGGATTCCAGCGGCGATTCCGTCCCGCACGCATGGAAGTTGCAGTATGCGCGTCTGGGCGGCACGCGCGACGATGCCGCTGGGGAAGCGTACGACAAAGTTGCGAAGATGCTGGCGCTGGGCTATCCGGGCGGGCCGATCATTGACCAGCTCGCGGCAGGCGGCAATCCGGTGGCGCATCGTTTTTCCGTCCCGAAGATGAAAGGGAATTCGCTGGATTTCAGCTTCAGCGGCATCAAGACCGCCGTGCTGTATTTCCTGCGCAATCATCCCGAATTTGCAGCGGAAATTGAGATCCGCGGCGCGGCTTTGGCGGAAGGGAAGCGCACCGCCGATGAACTTCGGCCCTTGTGCAGTTCGCAGACGTTGGACTTGATCGCCAGTTTCCAAAATGCCGTTGTTTCCGACTTACTGTCGCGGACTACCGCGGCTGCCAATGCACAGGGGGCGCGGTCAATCCTTGTATCGGGCGGAGTCGCGGCCAATTCGGAATTGCGGCGGCGATTTACAGAAAAGCTGGGCGCTGGCGGACCTGGCGTGTTCTTCCCCAGCCGCGCTCTTTCCACGGATAACGCGGCCATGATCGCCGCGGCTGCGTGGCCGCAATTTCTGGCCGGCGAATTTGCGGATGGCGACCTCGCCGCCGAAGCAGTTCTTCCATTGGCTTGATTTACCGCTAGAGGTTATGTTCGCGCGCGGTTTGTTTTTGTAGAATCCTGACTACAGGCAATCCGGGTCCAGGCTGAAATTCACAGGAGGGAGCACCATGCAAAAGGTGTTTCAGGATTATGTCAAACGCATTCTCGGAAACATTGGAAAAATCGATCCGGTGAAATCGCAGGCGGCGACGCCGCGGAGAATTGAAAGACTAATTCGTGGCGCATCTTCCAGGAGCCTGCGGCGGCGTCCCGCGCCCGGCAAGTGGTCCGTGGGGGAGATTCTGGCGCATCTGGCGGAAGCCGAGCTGGTGAGCGGCTACAGAATGCGGACTATTCTGAGCAGCAGCGGGACGCGCATCCAGGCGTTCGATCAGGATGATTGGGCGCGCAACGGCCGCTACAACCGTCAGGATCCGGCGCGTTCCATGGAACTGTTTCGCGCGCTGCGCGAGGCCAATTTGCGCATGCTGCGTTCGCTTTCGCCAAAAGAATGGAAGCGTTATGGTGTTCACGCCGAGCGCGGAAACGAGTCCATCCGCAAAATCACCACGCTCATCGCCGGGCATGACTTGAATCATCTGAGGCAGATTGAAGGCATACTGGCGCGGAATTCCAAAGGCGGCAAACGGAAGTAGTCCCGGATTCCTTGCCTGTGCGCAAGGCGCGTTGCTGAAGAAAATACCGGCGCGAAAAAAAAGGCCAGGCGCTTCGAGGAGTGATCCTCCCGGCGAAGCGCCTGGGCTCGAAAATCAAAAACTAAACTCTTCAGTCGTTCGCTGGTTCCGGCTGTGGCATGCGCAAACGCGCCTTGGCCAGGGCCTGAACGATCCGCGTTTCCATCATGGGTTCCGGCTTGTTCCTCGCCGTGGCCAGCTCCGTGACCAGAAGATGCTTGGCGCGTTCCAGCATCTTCTTTTCGCGGAAGGACAGCGGCTTGGTGCGGCTCAGCGCCACCAGACCTTTCAGCACCGCAGCCACTTCCAGCAGCGAACCCGTCCGCATGCGATCAGAGTTCTCCTTGAAGCGGTGTTTCCAATCGGCTTGCTTCAAGGATGGAGTCTTCTGCAGGAAGGTCAAAACGGAAACTGCTTCGGAAGAACGAATCACGGGCCGAAGCCCCACGTTTTGGATATTGGCCTGGGGCACCATCACCCGCAAGCCACTGGAAACAATTTTTAAGAGGTAATACCTTTCTGATTTCCCATTCAGATACCCGAAACTGATTTGTTCGATAATCCCTACGCCCTGGTTGGGGTAAACAACCTTCTCCCCGAGTCTGAATTCCATCTCTGAGGTCCCTCCCCCCGCCTAGCCTAAGTGCGATTCGTGTTATCTATGTTAGGCATGAACCAAGCCCACGTCAAGAGAATCAGTCATTTTTCTGCAAATTTTCTATCTATGGATGGTGAAGATTCATGCGATTGGTGAGGTAGAATGGTACGCGAAATGCTCGTCCTGGCGGTGGATACCAGCACTCCTTTTGGCAGCCTGGCCGTCTTTCGAGGCTCCCAGCTGGTTGGAAGCCTCTCCATGTTGTCCACGGAGGGCTTTTCGACGCGCCTTTTCCGCTATGTGGACTTCCTTTCCGCCGAATTGGGCTTCGAAATGGCGGAAGTTGACCTTTATGCGGTGAATGCCGGGCCGGGCTCGTTTACCGGCCTGCGAGTTGGACTGACCGCCGCGAAGGGCTGGGCGGAGGTATATGGCAAGCCTATAGCCCCGGTGAGCGGTCTGGAGGCCGTGGCGGCGGAGTTTTCAGGGGGCGAAGGGTGCGTAATTCCCTTGCTGGACGCGCGCCGGGGCCAGATTTTCGCCGGGGTCTACCAGGCAAACAACTCGCATTTGGAGCGGCAAGGAGCGGAATTCGTGCTGTCACCGGCGGAGGTACTGATATTCCTCGCGGGACAGAAGTTTTCGGCTCCGCCCACATTCGTAACGCCGCATCCGGATGTCGTCCGCGCCGCGCTGGCTGATTCGCAGTTTTCCTCCTGCATCCTGCATGTGGTTTCGCCCATTCTCGCTCCGCGCATCGGGCAACTAGGCATGGCCATGGAGCGCGCCGGACGGTGTGTGGACGCGCTGCGCCTGGAAGCCAATTACATCCGGCGTTCCGACGCGGAACTTCACGGTCCGAAGAAGTGAAAATTCGACCCCTGACGCCGGAGGACTGCAAGTCCATCGCGTTCCTCGAGGCGGAAAGCCCGCAGGCGTCGCAATGGTCCGCTGATGAATACTCCGGGATGATGTTGAGGAATCTGGGTCACGGGTGGATTGCCGTGGACGGTGCGCCCGCGGCTGAAGCTGAAAATGTTGTGGGCTTCATTTTCATTCGGCTTGTTGCGGATGAAGTGGAAGTGCTGAACCTTGCCGTTAGCTGCGCGCATCGCCGGAAGGGAATTGCCAGCTCGTTAATCCGAGAGGCGACGCAATGGGCGCGATCTTCCGGAGGACGATCCGTCTGGCTGGAAGTTCGCGCTTCCAATGCTGGAGCTATCCAGTTCTATGAACGGCAGGGATTCCATGCCGCGGGGCGGCGCCCGCGTTACTATTCTAATCCTGCGGAAGATGCGGTGCTGCTGAATGCCGCGATTTCCTGAAGTAAAATTCCTGCGGCGGCGATCAGGCCGCGGACACTCCTGTTGGTTTCACCGGCTTGGCCCCGCTGAGGCGGGCATTCCAGCCCAGCGTTTCGTTCAAGAAATCGAACCAGAAGGGCGCGCCGAGACTCAGCGCCAGGGCCGTCAGACACCAGCCCAGGAGGGAAAGTACCTTCATCCAGAACGTGCCGCTGAAATTCTGGAATGACCAGGCCTTCAGCGAATCCGGCGACCACCCCACGGGCATGCCCTCCTGGAAGTACACTTCGCTCACCTGTCTGGCCGCCTGGCCCAACTGGCTGTCCTGAGAAGAGAGACTGGCATCTGGCCGCGGCTGCGCGGTATCGGAAGTCTGGTTTCCGGGACGGCCATTTTCGCCAGCCGTATATGCGTAGGCGTCAAGATCAGGCTTCCGCGGCGCATTCGCGGACTGGTTTTGCTGAACATGCTGCGCGTCGGCCACAATTTCCTGCCGCAAAACCGGGTCCATCCATAGCTTCGACGTCACGCGGACAGTATCCACATTCAGTCCGGCGGCGAGGGCCAGTCCCAGGCAGAACATGATCATCTGCGCGCGGCGTTTATACCGGCCACTCAGGCGGTCCATGGCCTGGTTGTACCAACTTTCCAGATTCGCCCGCGCAATATCCATGTTGCCGGACGCCTGGTCAATTAACGGCAGCATCGCGCTGCGAAGATCGGCATTGGTCATCTTAGCGACGGCCGCGTGCACCGCCGCAAGCGAGGGGTTGCCATCCTCGGGGACAAGCAAACGCATCACGGCTGATGAAAAAGTTTTGGCTTCGATATAGGAGGGTTTTGATACTCCGCTGCCCCAGATGCTTGGCGCGGAAAGACCCTGAATGGTCGGTAGAGACAGGAGCGCCGTGGCCATGCCCTGGCCGTTCTGGGTTGCAGGCCGTCCTTGCGCGGGCGCGGGAGACACATCTTCGGACAGAAGATTCTTGAGAGCCAGCTCCAGGTCATGGGACCGCAGTCCCAGAACTCCGGCAATCCATTCGTTCAGCGTGGAGACGAACAGGCTGAGCACAAAATAGATGAGCGCCAGACCGGCGGCGGTTTCCAACACATGGGATCCAAACATCGGCAAACCCCTTGCAGTACAGCGGGAGACGCAACTCAATCGGGCGGAAGTTATACTAGGCGGCGGTGGCTGTCAATAAGGCAATGAAAAATCAGCTGGCCTCTTTTCTCCGGGCGCGGGGCTGTGATAGCCTCTGCGGGTGTATGACAGTTCCGTAACAATCTGATTCCATCGGAGGGAAGCGGATGTCGACGACACCACAGGACTTTCGAGATGTTTTAGTTGCACAGGATCCTGAATTTCAAAGCCTCGTTGCCGAACATGCCCGGTGTGACAATCAGCTGGAAACGCTTCACCATCAGACCTACCTCAATTCAGAAGATCTTATACTCGAAATAACGCTGAAGAAAATTAAGCTGCGCCTGAAGGACCAGATGGAAAGTATGCTGCGGCGGCGCAGCGGACACGGAACACACTAAATCCCGCCGACGCCGGCTCGAGCCGTGGGAACTTGTCGTACAATGAGGACGTGTGTCCTGAATTGCGCGCGCTCACATGGTGAAAGAAGGCTACAGGTTTTCCGCGCCTCCGCTGACCCTGGGCGTGGTGGCGATCCTGCTGGGCTGGAAAGTGGCCGGCGGCGTGCTGATTTTTCTGGGGCTGTTCGTTCTCTATTTTTTCCGTGATCCCCGTCGTGAAATTACCGGCGACGCGAATATGGTGGTTTCCCCGGGGGATGGCCGCGTAGTGGAAATCGTGGATGAGCCGTTCGATGGCCGTCCCGGAAAGCGCATCAGTATTTTTCTTTCGGTTTGGAATGTACACGTGAACCGCGCGCCGGTGGCGGGACGCATCGCCCGCGTGGAGTATCGCCCGGGCCGCTTTTATGCCGCGCTGCGCGCGCGCGCCAGTTCCGAGAATGAGCAGAACGTGATCCACGTGGAAACGCCGTCGGGCGAAGTGGTTTTCAAGCAGATTGCCGGATGGATTGCCCGGCGCGTGGTCTGCTGGAAGAAGAAAGGGGAAGTGGTCGCGCGCGGCGAGCGCGTGGGCATGATCCGCTTCGGCTCGCGCGTGGACCTGTGGCTTCCTTCTGGAGCGGAGATTCGCGTGAAGCGCGGAGATAACGTAGCCGGGGGTTCCAGCATTCTGGCGCGGTGGCCATGAGAGAAATCGAAAACCCCAACGGCGAACCGGAATCCTCTGGCGCGCCGCATAACGTTTCGCAGGATCGCCGCATGCGGCGCGGGATCTACCTGCTTCCGGCCCTGCTCACGGTCGCCAACCTTCTGTGCGGTTATTTCGCCATCCTGGCCACATTGAAGGGAAGCGCGGCGGACCTGGACAATGCCGCGAAGGCCATTGGCCTCGCTATTTTATTCGACATGCTGGACGGCCGCGTGGCCCGGGCCACGGGAACCAATTCCGATTTTGGCAAGGAATTTGACGCGCTCGCGGATATCGTCAGCTTTGGCATCGCGCCGGCTTTTCTTTCCTTCGTTTGGGGCATGCGCGGACTGCTGGCCAGCAGCCTGCCGCAGGCGCAGCTGGTTTATCAGCTGGGCTGGCTGGTGACGTTCATTTTCGTTACCTGCTGTGCGTGGAGGCTGGCGCGTTTCAACGTCCACGGCATGGCGGGAGGAAGCTCGCGCTATTTCGCCGGGCTTCCCACGCCGGCGTCCGCGGGAACCATCGCGGCGGTGGTGCATGCTTTCTGGTCTCCCATACAGGACTGGAGGATTTCTCTGCTGTGGCTGCTGCTGGTTCTCAGCCTGGGGCTGCTGATGATCAGCACGGTCCGTTACGCGGGATTCAAGGATGTGAGCCTGCGCCGGCGCCTGCCGTCAGTCGCGGTGGTGCTGATTGCCTTGCTGATCGCCGCCGCGTTTGTTTATTCGGAGCTTACGCTGCTGGTGCTGGCCAGCGTTTACGTCCTGCATGGCGTCGTCCTGCAAGCCATGCGTTTTTTCAGGCACCGGCACGCTTCCACTCCCGTATCGCGCCCGGTGTGAATCCATGACGGCCACTTCGCGGGACTTGTATTTCATCGCCGGGGGATTTCTTGCGGAGTAATTCTGAGGGGCGCGGCTGCGAGCCTCGCGCATTGCATTTGGCAAAATTCGTTGCGTTGCTATTTATCGCGGTGCTGGCGGTTCCCGGCTGTGGTTATCACGTTGCCGGGCGGGGGGACAAATTGCCCGCGGGATGGAAAACCATCGCCGTCCCGGCGTTCAAGAACGACACCTCCTATTACCGCATCGAGCAGCTTTTTACCCAGGCCACCATTCACGAGCTTCTGGCGCGCACTAAATACCGTGTGATACAGGACCCCGGCGCGGCCGATGGCATCATGCACGGGGAAATCACCAGGATTGAGACCGCGCCGCTGCTGTTCAATGAGCAAACCACCCAGGTCACCACCGTGCTCGTGACCATCACCGCCAAGATTTCGCTGGTGGACCGCGTGTCGCAGGAAACGGTCTATCAGAATGACAATGTGGTTCTTCGCGACGAGTATCAGCTTTCCGGCGATGTGAAGGATTTCTTCCAGGAAGAAGGGCCGGCCGTGCAGCGCATGGCCGCGGACTTTGCCTCTCGCGCCGTGGCGGGCATGCTGGAGAATTTCTAGTGCCGCGCGCGCCGTTTGGAAAATCGTCGCCGGCCAGATTTCCGGCCGGCAAACTTTCAGCCGACAAACTGCTGGCGCGCCTGAAGGGCGGGAAGCATATTCCGGCTATCACGCTTCTTGGCCACGATAGTTACCTGCGCGACCTCTGCCGCCAGAGCATCATTGAAGCCTTTGTTCCTGCTTCCGCGCGCGACTGGGCGGTGCAATTGCGTTCCGCAAAGGAAGACAACTGGAGCGAAATCGCCCGCGGCGCGCAAACGATCCCGATGATGTCTCCCATGCAAGTGATCGTCGTTTCGGATTTGGAAGCGTGGGAGCGGCTGGGCGAGGAAGCCTCCAAGACGCTCTCCGAAGACATGGCCGCATACTTTAAGGACCCCGCGCCATTCACGGTCCTGGTGTTTGAATCACCGAAGCTCGATGACCGGCGGCGGCTGAGTAAGATTGTTGCCGGGCACGCCGAGCTGGTGAAACTGGAAACCAGTCCGGAGGAGACTGCCTCCATTGCAGCGCGAATCGCCTCCGAACTTTCAGTAAAATTGGATTCCGATGCGCTGGCCTCGCTGGCGGATATGTTTCCCGGAAATCCCGGGCGCATTCGCGCGGAGATGGAGAAGGTCGGTCTTTACGCCGCGGGACGGAGCGTCACCCGCGCGGACGTGGAAGCCCTGGTCGTCGCCGAGCGCAAGTCCACTGTATGGGAGCTGGCCGACCTTCTTGCCGCGCGCCGCGGCAACACAGCGCTGGAATTTTTGGATTCGCTGCTGCGCGCCGGCGAGCAGCCCGCGGGGATTGTAGGCGCGCTGGCCTGGATGTTCCGCAAGCTGATTGAAGCGCGCGAACTGCCTTCCACAATCTCAGGATATGATGCAACGCGGCGTCTGGGAATGCGCGGGGATGGCGGGGACATGGCGATGCGGCACTCGCGGCGATTTTCGCGCGAGGCTCTGCTGAGCGGCCTGGTGGCATTGGCGGAGGCCGACAACCGCCTTAAGTCCGGCATATCGCAGCCGCGGGCGGTGATGGAATTCCTGATCTCCGATCTCACTGCGGCCTCTGCAGCGCGGCAATTTCCGTGATTGGTTTCCCGAAAGTGAAATCGAAACTTCGGGGCGGGCCCAAAAGGCAAACGCCCCGGAAAACTTCCCGGGGCGCTCTCAAAAATAAATTCGGCGAAGGGGTTACGCCTGTTTGCGTGCGCGCAATGAATTCAGCGCCAGCGCTAACCGCGATTTGTAACGGTTGGCGGTATTTTCCTTTAGAGAACCCTTGCGGATGGCGCGGTCCAGTTCCGAGAATGTAGGATGCAGCAGTTTGGCGGACTCTTCCACGTTTCCCTTGCCCAACGCAGCGCGCAACTCCTTCATGGCCGTGCGGACCCGCGTGCGTCCCGCGCGATTAATCACCAGGCGGCGCTTGGACTTGCGGATATTCTTCAGAACTGACTTGGAGCGCTTCTTTACTTTTCTAGGGGCGCCTTGCGGCATCAGTTTTTCCTCGCTGTATTTTTAGTGATACACCAGTGTAGCGGATGCCCCGGAATCAAGTCAATTTACACGATTTTGCGAGACGAGCCGGTGGCTACCCCGGTGGCGACGGCGTTGTGCCGCGTGCTGGAAAAGTTTACGATGCATAAACCGGAGGTCCACATGGGGAATTCCGGCCGAAATGATTGCGATGCAGGAGCGCAAGCCGCCCGCCGGAATCCGGCAACTGAAATTTTCCGTATTTTTCCTATTGGCCTTCTGCTGCTGCCGTACCGCGTTCGCGCAAGGCGGGCCCCCCTACTACACCAATGACCCCGGCACGCCCGGGAACAAGAACTGGGAAATCAATCTGGCGTACATGCCTTTTTTGTACGACAGCCACTCCATCTCCCACGTTCCTGACGTGGATATCAATTTCGGACTGGGCGACCGCGTTCAATTGACATATGAAAGCGCGTGGCTGCGGGTGGACGATGCGCCGGGGTCCGCCAAATACGGCCTGGGGCAGGATCAACTGGGAGTGAAATGGCGTTTCCTTGAAAACGAAAAATCGGGATTGGGAGTTTCCATATTTCCTCAGCTTTCGGTCAACAATCCGAATCATTCCGCTGAACGCGGAATTACTCCGCCGGGGACCAGCTTGCTTTTGCCCCTCGAAGTTGCGAAGAAAATCGGGCCTCTGGATGTGAATGGAGAACTCGGCTACAACCTGGTCCGCGCGGGACCCGACGGCTGGCTGGCGGGCCTGGTGGTGGGGCATGAAATGAACAAGAAGCTCGAAGTGGACGCCGAGTTTTATAGCGTGGGAACCTTCCACCATTCCAGCGACCAGGAAACATTCGACGTGGGGGCGCGCTACAAAATACATCCGCCGTTCATTTTGTTGCTGATGGCGGGACGAAGCATCCAGCCGGCAAGCAACAATCAGCCATACTTCGTTGGCTATTTCGGGATGCAGTTTCTGCTTCCGCCAAAACCGTTTTGAGTAGGAATGATGCAACGACAGGAACGGCGATTTACGCGCCATAGCGCCCGCAATGCCCGCGGCTGGAAAATAATCTCTGTTTACTCGTAGCGCAGGGAAACCACAGGGTCCACGCGCATCGCCCGCCGCGCCGGTATCCAGCACGCCGCCACCGCAACCAGAACCAGTAGCCCGGCAACACAAAGAAACGTAAGCGGATCGCCCGGCTTGACGCCAAATAACATGCTGGACATCAACCGCGTGACGGCCAGCGCCGCCACGACGCCGAGCACCACTCCGGCGGCCGCCAGGCGCAGTCCCTGACGGAGTACCATTTTCAGCACGTCCTTCTGCTGCGCGCCAAGCGCCATGCGAACGCCGATTTCGCGCGTCCGCTGGCTGACGGAATAGGCAATCACTCCGTAAAGTCCGACCACGCCCAGCAGCAACGCCAGGGCAGCAAAGACTCCCACCAGGGCCGCCGCGGAACGGTGGAGGTAAGCGGTCTGCGAGTCGTTGGCTCTTTCGGCCATGGTCATTTCGCCGGCCACGCCGATGCCGGGGTCAATCTGATGAATGATGGCTTCCACCGCCGGAATCACCGACTGCTCATTCTGCGAAGTGCGAACAACGATGCCGAAGTCCGTATCGGGATTTTGGTTATAGGGACAGTAGACGGCTGGCACCATCGGCGAATCCAGGGCGCCTTCACGGATGTTGTCCACCACGCCGATAATTTCATTGATTGATTTCGGCGAGAGCTCCGTATCACCCATTTTTTGGCCGAGGGGATCCTGGCCGGGGAAATATTCCGTCGCCAGCGCTTGATTGATAATGACGACGTTAGGTTTCGATTCGTCCTCGCCATCGGTGAAATACCGGCCACGCAAAAGCCTGGCCTGAAGCGTCTTGAAGTAATCGGAACTTACCACCCGAAAATTCACTTCGTTGTGCTGACCGTTGTAGGGGCGTCCCACAAACCGGATCCAATCCGTGTTGCCATTGCCACTGAGCGGTATCTGAGTGGCAATGCCGACGGATTCAACACCGGGCAATCCGGATGTGCGGGTAATAATCTCGCGCTCCAGAGCAATCGTCTGCTCGTCTTTCGGGTAGCTCGCGTCCGGCACAGCGACTTGCAACGTGGCCAGATGGTCGGATTGGAATCCGAGGTCCACGCGAAGCAGGTGGTAGAGGCTTTTACCGAGCAGCCCTGCGCCGGCCAGCAGGACAATGGCGATGGCCAGCTCCACCACCACGAGGTTGGCGCCGAAGCCCGCCCACATGGTTCCCGCGGACCCGCGGCTTCCTTCCGCGAGGCCTTCCCGCATTTCCGCCAGGCGCAAGCGCGCGACAGGAGTGAGCGAGAACAGCACCGCCGCAAGCAAGGAGACGGCGGCGGCAAAAGCCAGCACGTGGAAATTCAAGCCGAGTCCCTGAAGATACGGCATGCCTTTCAGCATGCCAGCGGGGATGAGCCGCATGAGGGCTTGCATGGCTCCGCAGGCAAGGGCCACGCCGAGGACACAACTGGCCACGACCAGCACTATTCCTTCCGTCGCAAACTGGCGAATCAATCTCGCGGCCGATGCGCCCAGCGCGCCGCGGACGGCGATTTCATGTTTGCGGCTCTCGGAGCGGGCCAGCAACAGACTGGCTACATTGACGCAGGCGATAAGCAGCAGCAACCCGGCTCCCCCCAGGAGCAGGAGCAGGATGGGGCGAATATTTCCCACAATCGCTTCCGACAGGGGAACGACGCTGGCGCCCTGGCCGCGGTTGGAATCGGGATACTGCCGTTCCAATTGTCCGGCGATGGATTTCATTTCCGCCAGCGCCGCCGGGACGGAGACGCCATCCTTCAGCCTGCCGATCCCGTCAAGCGAATGGCAGCCTCGCCGGAGATCACATCCCGCCGTGGGGTGAAGCGTGGCCCAGAAGTCCGCATTCCCTCTGGGCGCAAATTGGAAATTCTTAGGGAGCACGCCGACGATGGTGTAGGGAATGCCGCTGAGCGTAATGCTGTGGCCGATTACATCCGCTTTCCCGCCGAACCGCCGTTGCCACGCGCCGTAGCTGATGATCACGGTGCGCGGCGCGCTGGCCAAATCCTCGCCCTGATAAAAATCGCGGCCCAACACGGGAGTGACGCCCAGCGTGCGGAAGAAGCCGTCGCTGACGCGGACACCCATCGCCAAATCCGTGCCCGTGGGCGTGCGCAACATGTAGCCAGTTCCAGTGAACACATCCAAAGAACTGAAAACGGTATTGAGTCTTTTCCAGTCCAGGTAGTCGGGATAAGAAAGGTTGGCGCGCGGGAACATGGCGATACTTTCGGTCGCTTCCACGAGCCTGTTGGGATCTGCGTAGGGCAGAGGCTTAATCAGTGCCGCGTCCGTAAACGCGAAAATAGAAACACTGGCGCAGATGCCGATGGCCAGTACGACGATGGAGGTGCAGGCGAAGCCCGGGTTCTTGCGCAGTTGCCGCGCGGCGAAGCGAAGGTCCTGCAACAGCGTGTCCGCGAAGGGCAGGCCGCGCTGCTGGCGGACCGCTTCCTTGGTCTGTTCCACGCCGCCGAGTTGAATCAGCGCCTGGCGGCGCGCCTCCGCCGGCGCCATCCCGCGCCGCAAATTTTCGTCAACGTGCATCTGGAGATGGCTTTCGATTTCGTCGGCCAGCTCGTGGTCGCGGCGGTCCCTGCCGAAGAGCCCGCCCAATCGCGAGAACCACGCGCGCAGCGTCTTGATCACAACTCCTCCTCGGGCGTCAGGAACCGCGCCAGGATTGCGGTGGTCTTTTCCCACTCCGCGGCTTCTTTGCCCAGTTGCTTCCGCCCGGCGCGCGTCAGCCGGTAATACCTGGCCTTGCGATTGTTGTCGGACACGCCCCACTCCGAGGCGACGTAGCCTTCCTGTTCCAGCTTGAGCAGGGCCGGGTAAAGCGTTCCGTAATTCACCGAGAGCAGATTCTTGCTGGTCTGCTCGATGCGCCGGGCGATGCCGTAACCGTGCAACGGTCCCATGGCCTCCAGAGTCTTCAGCACCATCAGCGCCAGGGTTCCCTGCCAGACATCTTTTTTGCCGCCCATATTCCTCCTATGGGTAAACCATAGAGAGGTTGCCATAGGTCCTATGGGAATGCAATACAAGTTTTACGATGGACCGTCTGGAAAGATTCGCGGATTCCACGAGAAATTCCGGCAACTTCCGGCGCCATGGGCGCGCTGCACCCCCGGCTTGCAATTTCCGGGGGCAGCGGGAAGAATGGTGGCGATGCCGCGCCCGCTGCCCGCGTCCTCTTCCTTTTCGCAGTGGTCCATTTCTCTGCCGCGCCTATTCAGGGCGCCCGCGCGGGGAAGGACGGCTTTTTTTCCCCGCTGGATGCGGCCGTCTGTTCTGATTTTTCTACTTGCTGTCCTAATCGCCCCCCTGGCCCGCGCGGAAAAACTGGAAGACCTCAAGCCGCAAGGCTATGTAAATGACTTCGCCGGCGTGCTCAATGACGATTCCCGCGAACAAATCAAGGCGCTTTGCCTGGAAGTTCAGCAGAAGACCGGCGCGCAGATTGCCGTGGTCACCATCAAAACACTGGACGGCCAGCCCATCGAAGACTTTGCCAACCGCCTGTATGCGCGCTGGGGCATTGGTCCGAAAAGCGATAACCGTGGCGTTCTGATTCTGGTGGTCACCGACGATCACAAATACCGCATTGAAGTGGGCTATGGTCTCGAACCCATACTGCCCGACGGCAAGGTCGGAGGCTTCGGCCGCGAGGCCGTTCCCTTATTCCGCCAGGGCGACTACTCCGCCGGGGTGTTTCTGATGACCCGGCGCGTTGCCGACGTCATCGCGCAGGACAAGGGCGTCACACTCGAAGGCGCGCCGCCGCCGTCCGATAGCGACGATGATGCCAGTGGCCATCCAACGCCCAACATCCGCACAATCATCTGGATTATCATCATTATCGCCTGGGTCCTCTTCGGCATCATCCGGTCAATCTTCCGCGCGATTGTCGGACGCCGTCCCGGAACCCGCTCGTCGTTTCCCTGGTGGTGGCTGCTCTTTATGGGGGGCGGAGGCGGACGCGGTGGCGGAGGCGGAGGCTTTGGTGGCTTTGGCGGGGGCGGCGGAGGTTTTGGCGGATTCGGCGGAGGAATGTCTGGTGGAGGCGGGGCCAGCGGCGGCTGGTGAGCGGCGGCGCGGAGGAATTTTCCATGGAACAAATGCTCAAGGAATTCGTTGAACGCCTGAAAGCTGGTGCCGGACACAATTTGAAGTCGGTGGCGCTCTATGGTTCGTCCGCCAGTTCAGACGGGCTTCCCAGCCATCGCAATGAATTGGGCATCCTTTGTTTGCTGGAACGGGCTGGCGTGACCGAACTCGGCGCGCTCAGCCCGGCGGTGATTTGGTGGGTAGGCCATCACACGCCCACGCCGCAGATTTTCACCCTGGCGGAACTCGAACGCTCCGCCGATGTTTACGCCATCGAGCTTCTGGACATGAAGCGCCATCATCGCATTCTCTTCGGCGACGATTTTCTCACTCATCTGGAAATTCCCATGGATCTCCACCGTCTTCAGGTGGAGCGCGACCTGCGAACCAGCTGGCTGCGCTTGCGGCAGGGCGTCCTGCTGGCGCGCGGGAACAAAAAACTGCTCGCTGGATTGATGTCCGATTCCGTGCTGCGGTTCGCGGGGCTTTTCCGGCACGCGCTGATGGCGCTGGGCGAAACGCCGCCGGACACGCGCCATGAAACCGTGGATCATATCGGCCGGATGGCGGGCGCCGATTCCACCGCGTTTCAGACGGCGCTGAATCTGCGCGCGGAAAAGGCTCATGCCAGCGACGTGGATGTTCCCGCTGCGATTTCGGGATATCTTCCGTTCATTGAGCGGGTGACCGACGAAGTGGACCGCCGTTTGGAATCGCAAAGCCCCGTGGCCCAGGCGCGCCCGGTGAAGTGAATACCGGGGGATTGTGTTAGAGTAGCGCGCGGAGGAGAGCATGAAGAAGTTTCTGATTGTCGTCGTGGTGCTGGCCATTGTTGCGCTGATGATTTTCGGGAGTTACATCAATCGCCGCAACGAAATGGTTCGCAAAAACGAAGCGGTCAAGGCCGAATGGTCGCAGGTGGACGTGGTGCTCCAGCGGCGCGCCGACCTGATCCCCAATTTGGTGGAAACGGTGAAGGGTTACGCGGCGCAGGAAGTCACTGTCTTTACCAACATCGCCAACGCCCGCGCGGCCCTTTTGGGCGCGCACACTCCCGCGGACCGCATCGCCGCCAACAATCAGCTCGATGGCGCGCTGGGACGCCTGCTCCTTATCGTCGAAAATTATCCGCAACTCAAATCCAACGAGAATTTCCTCCATTTGCAGGACGAACTGGCCGGCACGGAAAACCGCATTGCCGTGGAGCGCCGCCGTTATAACGAACTGTTGCAGGACTACAACACCTACATCTCGCTTTTCCCCAATTACATCTTCGCCAAATGGGCCGGCTTCAAGCGCGACGATGCCTACTTCAACGCCTCGCCCGAATCGCGCGAAGTGCCCAAAGTGTCGTTTCCAGGAGTTCAGCAGCAATCCATGCCGCAAACTCCGGCGCCCGCACCATCAAATCCCTAAATGGGGTTTGATGGCTTCCCATATTGCATTGGGCGGCTCGGCAAATAGCTGTTAACACGATGTTTACATCACGTCTCTTGACCCCCGCGCCGGGCCAGCGTAGGCTGTTCGTACCCGCCTGTGTTGGACGATCGCCGGGCGGCAATGCCGCCAAACTTGATGAGACAGACCGTACCGCTTTCCCGGGGCGTCCCCGAACTTTTTGGCACCTTCGACGAGAACCTGAAACTTCTGGAATCCTCTCTGGGCGTGACCACGCAATATCGCGACAGCGAAATTGTGATTGAGGGCGAGGCCGCGCAAGTCCATCGCGCGGCGCATATTTTCGAGGACTACAACCGCTTGCTTAGCGAGGGCCGCAATTTGACCAACGTCCAGGTGAAAGATTTGATCCAGCTCGCTTCACGGGCGCCCGCCGATTTCCGTTCACGGAGTGGCTTCCGAAGGCCGCTCGCGCGCTTTCGGCAAGAAGCAGATTTTTCCGCGGAGCCCCAACCAGCGGCTTTACATGGAAATGCTGGAATCGCATGACATGGTTTTCGGCATCGGTCCCGGCGGCACGGGAAAAACTTATCTGGCCGTGGCCATGGCGGTTTCCGCGCTGCTCACCAAGCAGGTGGACCGCATCATCCTGGCGCGTCCCGCCGTGGAAGCCGGCGAGCGCTTGGGATTTCTACCCGGAACGTTGCAGGAAAAAGTGGACCCCTACATGCGTCCTCTATATGACGCGCTGCATGACATGCTGGAAGCCGACAAGCTGGAGCGTTTTCTGGAGAAGGGAATTGTGGAAGTCGCGCCGCTGGCGTTCATGCGCGGACGCACGCTGAATGATTCCTTCGTGATTCTGGACGAAGCCCAGAACACCACCAGCGAGCAGATGAAGATGTTCCTCACGCGCCTGGGATTCAATTCCAAGGCGGTGATCACCGGCGACATCACCCAGATTGATTTGCCCGATTCGCGCCGCTCCGGTCTGCTGGAAGCCATCGAAGTGGTGGGCCGCATCGAAGGCATCGCGCTGGTTTATTTCGACGAGCAGGACGTGGTGCGCCACAATCTGGTCCAGCGCATTATCAAAGCCTACGACGAGTATGCCGCGGGCCAGGGTCCGCGAAACGGCCACTCTGCCCCCCGCGAGAATAGCCGGCGCGGCAACGCCGAATAATTTCCGGCCATGCTTGTGAACCGCCAGCGCAGCGTGACTGTTCCCATTGCTTCACTCCAGCCGTTCTTCCACCGTGTTTGCCGGCTGGTGCGCGTGCGGCCGGATTCCATCACCGTGTGTTTCGTGTCCAATCCCGTCATCGCGCGGTGGAATGCTCAATACCGCGGAAAACGCGGGCCGACGGATGTGCTGTCATTCGAATTTGAAGACCGACGAAAGTCAGAGCGGCGGAAATGGTTTGAAGGCGCGCGGCAGACGCGGAGATCAACGTCCAGCACAACGCCCGCAGGGTGATAAAACGAAGGATGGCGCGTTCGGCGGGCCAAGTTCCTATCTTGGCGACCTGGCCATCGCTCCAGTGGTGGCGCGGCGCAACGCGCGGCGGTTTCGCCGCACATTTGAAAACGAAATGCGCGTTCTCATTTTGCATGGCATGCTGCATCTGCTGGGTTACGACCACGAAACCGACGAAGGGCAAATGGAACGTTATGAGATGCGCCTGCGGCGGCGCTTGAAACTCGCCTAGTCCATGAACTTCATCCTCCAACAGCTGGAATGGATTGCCCTGAGTGTGGGCCTGGTGATCCTCGCCTATCTGGACCGCGTCTATCGCGAACTGGGCCGTGTCACCATCAGTCCGGTCCGCGAGAATCTGGAATATTTCGTGGACCACATTGAGCCACGTTTGGGAAGCGACCGCCGGCGCGTGGGAACCTCGCTCAGCATTTTGGTGCGGCTGTGGCTGGCGGTGACCGCCGTGGCGCAGGCGCGCGATCTCTTTCAAGTGTCCGCGTCGCGCAATGAACTGCTGGCCGGTTTTTTGTTTCTGCTGGGGGGCGAAGTCGTCGTGGGGATGCACTTTCTTCCCGCCCTGCTTCTGGTGCGCACGCGCGGCCGCTGGCTGACTCCGTTCCTGCCGGTTTTGCGGGCCTTGCTGTGGCTGATGTGGCCCGTGGACGCCGCGTTGCATTTCTTCGTGAGCCTCTTGCGCCTGGGCGAAGAAGAAGCCTCCGCGCCCGCTCCAGATCAGGAAATCATCGAGGCCATGGTGGACGAAGCCACCGAACGCGGCATCATCGAGCACGACGAAGCGCGCCTGATTGAGCAGGTGGTGGAGTTTGGCGACAAGCACGCCAGCGAAGTGATGACTCCGCGGCCGGACGTGGTGGCCATTCGCGCGTCCGCCACGCTGGACGAGTTGCGGCAGTTGCTGATTGACAAGCAGTTCTCGCGCATTCCGGTATTTGAAACCGATCTGGACGACATCATCGGCATTGTGGTTGCCCGCGATATCCTGCATTATCCGGAGCGTGAATCCGCGCAACACACCACGCGGGAACTGGTGCGCCCGGTGCTGTTTGTGCCGGAATCAAAGCTGGGTTCGGAACTGCTCAAGGAAATGCAAAGGAAGAACCAGCACATGGCCATTTGCGTTGATGAGTATGGTTCCACGGCGGGAATTGTGACCGTGGAGGATTTGGTGGAGGAGATTGTCGGCGAGATGGGCGACGAGCACCGTCCGCCCGCTCCGAATGTGGTCCACGAGCCTTCCGGAAGCATGGTCCTGCGTGGCAGCCTTCCGCTGGGGCGCTTGCAGGAACTCTTCGGCGTGGAATGGGACGATTCGCTGGAACGCGAAGGCGCCACCACCGTCGCCGGATTGCTGAACCGCGTGGCCGGCCACGTCCCGGCCGCCGGTGAACTGCTGGATTACGACGGCATCCATTTCGAAATTCTGGAAGCCAATCAGCGCAAAGTTCTGCGCGTACGCGCCCGGCGGCTGTCTGAAGCCAGCAACGCGGCGCAGGCGGCGTCATGAGCTTTCATGCCGGATTCGTGGCCATCATCGGCCAGCCAAACGTTGGAAAATCAACGCTGGTGAACGCCCTCACCGGCCACAAGGTGGCCATCGTTTCCGACCGCCCGCAAACCACGCGCAACCGCATTCAGGGCATCGTCAACCGGCCCGATGCGCAGGTGATTTTGATTGATACGCCGGGACTGCATTCGTCGCGCTCGGCGCTGCATCGCCAGATGCTCGACGAGGTCAATCAGGCGCTGCATGGCGTGGACATCATCGCCATCATGATTGACGCTTCGGATTATCGCCAGGGCGGCATGGGCGAAGTTCTGGACCGCGCGCGCCATTTTCCCGGTCCGGTGTACCTCCTGCTGAATAAAATTGACCGCATCGCCAAGGAGCAGCTTCTTCCGCTGATGGACCGCCTGGGCAAGGAGCACGAATTCGCGGCCATGTTTCCCATCTCCGCGCTGACCGGCGACGGCTTGCCGCAGCTGCTGGAAAAATGGATTGCCAGCCTGCCGGAACATCCGCCGCTTTTCCCCACGGATCAGTTTACGGACCAGCCGGAACGGTTCCTGGCCGCGGAATTCATCCGCGAGAAAGCCATTCGCGCCACCCATGAGGAAGTACCGCACTCGGTGGCCGTTTTGGTGGACCGTTTCGAGGAAGACGGAAAACTGCTGCGCATCTACGCCACGATCTGCGTCGAACGCGAGGGGCAGAAGGGAATTCTGATCGGCAAGCGTGGCGAGATGATCAAGCGCATCGGCACCGAAGCCCGGCGCGACATCGAAGAGCTTCTCGGCGCGCACATTTTCCTGGACCTGCGCGTGAAAGTGGTCCCCGGCTGGCGCGAGCGCATCGCGTTTGTCCGCCAACTGGACTGGCATCGCCAGCTCGAATCGCTTTCCGAATTGCAGGGCGCCGATTCCGCCGCCGGCGCTGACGAATTAAACCCCGAGAAGAAGCCCGAAGTTGATCCCGATGCCGCAGCGAAAACCGATACCGATCTAGGTACCAGCTCTGGATCTCGCAATCCGGAGTAGAATTCTTGGAGCGGGCGGGCGACGCTGGGAACAGCTTTCCCGCGAACGAGCGACCATTGATTAAATTACTCTCACTTGCGATTCTGCTGGCGGCAGCCATCGCCGGATTCGCTTACCAAAACAGTTCTGCGCAATCGACGTTGCAACCTCACGATAGCGACAGCCCCCCACTAAGTGCCAGTCTTCATATAAAGGGTCAGGAATACTGTAGTAATGAGGATTGGGACGTCTATACAGAATTATTGAATTTTACCGTGCGTTACACCAACATCAGTGAGAGGACTTTGACCATCGACACTGGTTTGGCTAGCGGAGCGACCACTCGCGTAGCGTTGTCGCTCGAAGACTTGCGGAGCAAGGACGACGTATACGATGGCAACCCGGATATTTTCCTTCCAGACGGCGAATCGGAAATGACTGGTCAAGAGCTAGCAAAACAACGCCTCGTGTCTTTGAAACCTGGAGAAGTAACGGAAGGTGAGGCTGGCACATATTTGTTTGTGCGTCCTCCGGGTTCTCCTCGGGAACCTGCTACCATCGCTCCGGGCATATACTTCCTTCAGCTAGCCATCTTCATCAAGACTTCAGGTCCGGGCGTTGGCCAATCCAGGCACGTTGCAGATAATAGGGCGAAGCCAATTCATTGGATTTCTGTGCAAGCTGAGCCTATTCAATTCGATGCGCCTTCAAGGCCGCCTCTGCAGGACTGTAACAAGGGAAACGATTGATCGCTGGCTTGGACTGCCTTCCCCAAGCACGCCTACTCCTCATTTCCTCGCGAAGCGCCGGCAATGCCAAGCACTTTCATTTTGCGGTAGAGATGGCTGCGCTCCAGGCCGAGCGCGGAGGCGGTGCGCGTCATGTGCCATTGATTCTCTTCCAGCTTGCGGAGAATAAATTCCCGCTCGTAGGACGCGCGCGCGTCGTGCAGCGTGGCCGCCGAACCGGCGTGTCCCTGCCCGCCGGTGCCGCGGAAAACTTCGGGCGGCAAATGGTGCGGCTCGATGCGTTCTTCCGGGCACATGATGACGATGCGCTCCACCAGATTGCGCAGTTCGCGGACGTTTCCCGGCCACGGATAGCGCATCATGATTTCCAGCGCGGCGGGAGAAAATTCGCGGGCGCGACGGCCATAGGCTGCGGCGTAGTCCGAAAGAAAGTGGCGCGCCAGGACGGGAATGTCCTCGGTGCGGTCGCGCAGCGGCGGAACCCAGAAGGGAATCACGTTAAGGCGGTAGAACAGGTCCTCGCGGAACGCGCCACGCGCGATTTCTTCCTCCAGCTTCTTGTTCGTCGCGGCAATCACGCGGGCATCCACGGTAATCGGCTCGCTGGAGCCGACCGATTCCACGCGCTGCTCTTCCAGCGCGCGCAGCACCTTGGCCTGGGTTTTCAAACTCATGTCGCCCACCTCGTCGAGGAACAGAGTGCCCTGGTCGGCGCGCTGAAATTTCCCGGCCTTGTCCTCGCTGGCCCCGGTGAAGCTGCCTTTGCGATGGCCAAAGAGTTCGGATTCAATCAGCTCTTCGGGAATGGCCGCGCAGTTTACTTCCACGAAGGGCATGGCGGCGCGATGGCTCTGCGCGTGGAGCGCGCGCGCGATGAGTTCCTTGCCCGTGCCGCTTTCGCCGTAGATAAGGACGCGGCAATTGGTCGGCGCGGTAAGCGCAATCTGCTGACGCAGCGCCTTCATGGGGATACTGTCGCCCAGAATGCGGTAACGCTCCTCGATTTCGCCGCGTAAGCGCCGGTTTTCCTCCTCCAGGCGCAGAAAATCCAGCGCGTTGCGCACGGAGAGCACGATTTTTTCCAGTGAAAGCGGCTTTTCGATGAAATCGAACGCGCCCAGCTTGGTCGCGCGGACGGCCGTTTCAATGTTGGCGTGGCCGGAAATCATGATGACCATTGGCGGAGCTTCTTCTTCCTGTACTTTCTTCAACGTGTCAATTCCGTCCATGCCCTTCAGCCACACGTCCAGGAGAATCAAGCGGTAAGACTTCTTGCGCAGCGCTTGCAAACATTCCTCGCCACTGGAAACGAAATCCACCGGATAACCCTCGTCGCGCAGAAGGGAAGAGAGCGACTGCTGGATGCCGTGTTCGTCGTCCACAATCAAGATGGAAGGGTTCACGATTCACCGCGGCTTTCGGCATGAGTGGCCGCGGGGGCCACGGTGGCTTCCGCCGCAGGCAGGCGAATCACGAACCGGGCGCCCAACGGAAAGTTATCTTCCACGCGCAACGCGCCGTTGTGTTCCATCACGATGCGGCTGGCGATGGCGAGACCAAGTCCCGTTCCGCGTTCCTTGGTGGAGAACTGCGGAAAGAAAAGGCGTTCCTTGTCCGCCGGGGAAATTCCCGGACCGGTATCGGCGGTGACTACCTCGACGGCTTCGCCGCGCGAGTCCAGACGGGTGGAAACGGAAATTTCCCGCACTGGTGAACCTTCCAGAACTTCCGCGGCATTGTCCACCAGATTCACAAGAACCAGCCGCAAAAGCTCCGCGTCTCCGCGGACCGGAGGCAGTCCCGGCGCAAGTTCCGTGCGCAGAGTGATGCCTTCCAGCCGCCCGCGAAAAGTATCCAGAGCGGTCTTCACCACTTCGTTGATGTCCGTGGGAACCAGCCGCGCCGAGGGGAAGCGGACAAATTGCGAGAATTCATTCACCAGTGAAGCCAGCGTGGATACTTCGTGCTCGATCAGATGGGAGCATTCGCTGACCAGATTTGAAAGCTCCTGATATTCCTTGACCATGGTGCTGGCTCCCGCGTCCGTTCCCGCCGCCTCCGCGCGGTTGATGTAACGCAGGAGGCGTTGCGCCGAAAGCTGGATGGGCGTGAGCGGATTCTTGATTTCATGCGCGATGCGCCGCGCCACTTCCTGCCAGGCGGCCGCTTTTTGCGCGCGGAGAAGTTCGGTGAGGTCGTCAATCACCAGAAGGTAGCCCGGATTGTTGCGCCGCGTTCCCAGCGCCGTCACCGTCACCGCGGCATTCACATTTCTGCCCGGCGCAGACAGTTCCAACTCGCGCGAAGCCACGCCGAGGCGCAGCGCGCTGCGCATCAGGTGTTGGATGTCGCGGGAAACCTGTTCGCCGGCAAGTTCCGCCAGGGTGCGCGCATGGTGCGCCGGTTCGCCGAGGATGCTCGCCGCCGCGGTGTTCACGCGCAGAACATCGCCCGTCGGCGAAAGCGAGACGACTCCCGTGGGAATATTTTCGAGGATGGCTTCCATCAACTCGCGCCGCCGTTCGCGTTCCTCGAAGGCCTGCTGCAGGTTGCGCGTAAATTCGTTGATCTGGCGCCTGCTGTCGCCCAGTTGCGTGGTCATTTCGTTGAACGAGACCACCAGCGTGCCCAATTCGTCGTGGGCTTGCACCGGAACGCGGTAATCAAAATTTCCGCGGGCCACCTGCGTAGTGGCCTCGGCCATGGCCTGGATCGGCACGGTGATAAGTTTGGCGAGAAATTGCGCCACCCACATGGTGGTGCTCAGCAACAGGACGGTAATCAGCAACAGGGTGAGCAGAATCTGCTTTTTGTAGGCGCGAATCTGTTCGCGCTGTTGCGCGTAGATGCGGCTCTGCTTTTGCATGTCTTCCACGCGTTGCAGGAAGCCCTGGGGCAGCCTTTGCGCCAAAACAATCGAACCACCGGTAGCAGGCGCATGCGCCGTCAAATAGAACTCCGCTCCGGCGCGCCAAATTTCCTCATCTTTTGCCATTCGCAAATCCCGCAGCGGCGCCGGGAACAGCGCTGGCTCGATGTGAATGATGGCGTCCGGTCCCGGTCTTGCGTCCGGCGGCGCGAATTTGGCGCCCTCGGTCACTTTCCCGGATTGGTCCAGCTTCCACGCCGCGTCAACAATGCTCCCGAAATTCCTGTCGATTTCCGCCACGCTCATGCGCTGTGACGCGGCCTGCTCGGCAAGGGAATGGAGCCTGGCGTACTGCGAGGCCTGGAAGTCGTCCAGCAGGCTCTGCCCTTCGGACTGCGCGATTTCCAGAGGCCGGGGAAACCACAGGTTAAGGGTGCGGTTCACCAGCGCGTAGCTGAAGAAAAATAGAAACACGATGGGGAACAGCGAGATGCCCATCGCTCCAAGGAGCATTTTGGTCTTGAAACGCGAACCAAGATGTCCGGCGCGGCGTTCCGTCCACAAGCGAATGAGGCTGCGCAGCAGGACCAAACCAAAAATCATGAATGCCGCGAATATAAAGGTGGACAGCGCGAACAGAATTACGAAGCCGTTGCCGCGCTCCGGGCGCACCGGCGGATTCAGCGACCCCAGGGTAAACACTGCCGCAGCCAGAAGAACCACGGCCAGTCCGCCGAGGGCCAGCCAGAGACGGCGATTGCGGTTGGTAGCCATTAGAAGCTTGCCCAGTTTGGTAAGAGGTGCTCCAAATTGGGCTTGGCCACGCACTTAAATCCCAGCGCATTCCAAGTGAAATCTGAAAACGTAAGCAAATTTTCGGCGCTGTGGGGTCCCAATATGCTCTGCAAACGTTGAAGAATGTGCGATGACCTCGCCTGCCGGACCATTTTTGTGCCCGTTGCCGGCGCCGCAGCGAACCGTGACCGGCTGTGGCGTAGAGATTGCAATATGGATGCCATGTATTGCAAAGATAGGCGTCGTGTGCAATGGAAGTCAAGCGACGTTGTGGTAAGAGTACAACATCGCTGGAGGCTTCCCTATCTTTCGGTACACCTTTAACTTACAGAATGGTGGAGGGGCTTGGCTGAGGTGCAAGTCGCGAATCCTGTACCTGAAATTGCCATTCCTGTGAAGCCGAATGGCCCGTGCCGCAGCGAACTCTTGGCCCGGGAAGGTCTGCTCAGCTTGGTCGCAAGAGCCGCCAAGCCCATTGGGCATTTATATGGCAAAGGGGGCAGTAAAGATGAACTCAGCCGGATGGTAAATGGCCTGGAAGGCCGCGTTTCCTCGCTGGAAGAAGTCCTTCGCGAGACGGTGGCATAAGGAGACGGGATGGAGGCGGCACTTTCCCTGACGGAACTCCTGCGGCGGATGGTGGAATTGAACGGGAGCGATCTCCACATCTCCACCAACAGTCCGCCGCGGGTGCGCGTCTTCGGCCACCTGCAGCCGCTGGAAATGCCCGCGCTCAGCGCCGCGGACACGAAATCGCTGGCGTATAGCGTGCTCACCGACGCGCAGAAGCACCACCTGGAAGAAGAACTGGAAGTTGATTTTTCGTTTGGCATCAAGAGTCTGGCGCGTTTCCGCGGCAATGTTTTTCATCAGCGCGGAGCGGTGGCTGCGGTCTTCCGCGTCATTCCCTGGGAGGTCACCAGTTTTCAAGCCCTGGGTCTGCCGGCCATGGTCAAGACCCTCTGCGACAGGCCGCGCGGACTGGTCCTGGTGACTGGCCCCACAGGTTCGGGGAAATCCACCACGCTCGCGGCGATGATTGACAAAATCAACACGGACCGCGACGACCACATCATCACCATCGAGGACCCCATTGAATTCCTGCACGCCAACAAGCGCTGTCTGGTGAACCAGCGGGAGGTGAATTCCGACACGCACTCCTTCGCCAATGCGCTGCGCACCGCGCTGCGCGAGGACCCGAACGTTGTGTTGATCGGAGAAATGCGCGACCTGGAAACCATTGAATCCGCGCTGCGCATCGCCGAGACGGGCCATCTGACTTTCGCCACCCTGCACACCAATACCGCCTCCTCCACCATCAACCGCATCGTGGACGTTTTTCCATCCTTTCAGCAGCCCCAGGTGCGCGCGCAACTCTCCCTGGTGCTGGAGGGAATTCTCTGCCAGTCGCTTCTCCCGCGCGCCGGCGGAAATGGCCGCGTGATGATCATGGAGATCCTCATCCCCACGCCGGGCATCCGAAACCTCATTCGCGAGGACAAAGTTCACCAGATCTATTCCGCCATGCAGACCGGCACCGGACAAACGGGCATGCAGACCTTCAATCAAAGCCTGGCCAATGCATGTTCCCAGAAATTGATTACCCAGGAGATGGCGCTGGCGCATTCGTCCCATCCAGAGGAATTGCTGGACTTGCTGAAACGTGGCTCAGGCGTTCCGGCGACCGGTGGCAAGACCGTAAGTATGCGTTGAGAGCAGGAGAATAAACATGGCAACCACGGCACAAGGCGGCCTCCCGCGCACCGGCGCAAAACAGCTTGCGGAGCGCGTCCCTTTCTGGAAATGGGACATGGCCACGCTCATGGACCGGCTGAGGCCCGCAAAAGCCGGCGCCACCGGGAGCGGAAAAGTCCGCGGGAAGGTGAAGAGCAAGGAACTGGCGGTGTTCACGCGCCAGTTTTCCGTGATGATTGATGCCGGCCTTCCTCTGGTGCAATGCCTGGAAATTCTGGCCGGCCAGCAGGAGAACAAGGCTTTTCAGAAGACGCTGCAATCCGTCCGCGAATCCGTGGAGCAGGGGTCCACGCTCTCCGTGGCCATGGCAAGGCACCCCAAAGTGTTTGACACGCTCTATTCCAACATGGTGGAAGCCGGGGAAACCGGCGGTATCCTGGACATAATTCTGCAGCGTCTTTCGGTCTATATCGAGAAAAACGTGAAACTGAAGCGCGCGGTTCAGAGCGCGTCCATTTATCCCGTGTCGGTGATGGGCATCGCCGGAGCGGTGATCACCCTGCTGCTGTGGAAAGTTGTGCCCATCTTCGTGGTTTTATTCAAAGGACTTGGCGCGGCGCTTCCCATGCCCACGCGCATCGTCATCGCCCTCAGCAATTTTGTCGGCAGCTGGTATGGCCTTTTGTGCCTCATCCTGTTTGCGGGCGCGATTGTGGGCTTGCGCATGTGGCATGGAACTCCCGGCGGCCGCATGGCGATTGATCGGTTCATGCTGCGCATACCGGTGATCGGACTGCTGTTGCGAAAGATTGCCGTGGCGCGCTTCACGCGGACGCTGGGTACGCTGATATCCAGCGGCGTCCCCATCCTGGAAGCCCTCACCATCACGGCGCGCACCTCCGGCAACGCGATTATCGAACAGGCCATCATGAAAACGCGCAGCGCCATCGAATCGGGCCGCTCGTTTGTGGAGCCTTTGAAGGAAACAAAGGTTTTCCCCCCTATGGTGACGCAGATGATCGCCGTCGGCGAACAGACCGGGGCGATGGACGCCATGCTGCAGAAGATCGCCGATTTCTATGAAGACGAAGTGGACGCGGCGGTGAAGGACCTGCTCACCGCGCTGGAGCCGGTGATGATCGTGGTTCTGGGCCTTGTGGTGGGCGGCATTGTGATTTCCATGTACTTGCCGCTGTTCTCGCTGATTGGCCAATTGGCTGGCCATTGATAACCGTTGCATGGCGGCTCCGTGGGCTGGCGTGGCGCGCAAATGAGATCCGCGGCCGCATGTTTTCAGGATTCGCGCCCGCGCGGGAAGAGACTGCGTTGAATCGAGTTCCTCAATTGCGGGACTGGCTGCGCTGGTGGGGGCGCATGCGCCTTTGGACGGTGACGTTCCTCGTGGCCATGGTCCTGGCGCTGCGGCAGTTCACTCCTATCACCATTGAGTTAAAATACTTTGTTCCGCTGGCGCTGCTCTGGCATTCCCTCGGCGCGGTCTTCCTGATTGTGGACTACTGGGCCGCGGACCTGCCGCACCTCTCCTACCTGCAAATGGGCAGCGACGTCCTGATGGTCACCGGCCTGGTGTACGCCACCGGTTGCCAGGAAAGCTATTTCACTTCTCTCTTTCTTCTGTTGATTCTTCTGGCCAGCGTTCTTTATCCCCGGCGCGGGGTTTACATCGTCGCGGGAGCCAGCTTCGTGGTCCTCGGCGCAACGGTGGAACTCGCCTTTTACGGCCTGCTTCCAAGAACGGCCGCCGCCACGCCCACTGCCCGGGCATTGCAGTTCTGGATTCTGTCGAATTTGGCGGCCATGTGTGGCGTAGCCTACCTTAGCAGCCTGCTGGCGCAATCTCTGCGCAGCAAAGGCGTGGAGTTGGAGGAAAAAAGCGCGGAGATTCGCGGCCTGAAAATTCTTACCGCGGATATTTTGCAGTCCATGCGCGGCGGGCTGATTCTGGTGGATCCCGAAGGCCAGATTCGGCTGGTGAATCGCGCGGGAGCTGAGATTCTGGGTTACAGCGAGGCCGCGCTGCCGGGTCGGTCTCTGCGGGAGGTGCTGCCGCAATTCTGGTCCAGCGGCGATTCCGCCGTTGAAGCATTTTCCACCGCGCCAAAAGAAGTTACCGTGCCCATGCCGGAAGGCGGCCCGCGTTATCTGGGGTTTACCTGCTCCTCGCTGCATTCCGAAGCTATTAATGCCGCCGGCTTCGTCCTCAATTTTCAGGACATCACCAGCCTCAAGCGCATGGAGCAGAAAGAGGCGCTCAAGGACCGCATGGCCGCCATGGGCCGTCTGTCTGCGGGCATCGCTCATGAAATCCGCCAGCCGCTCACCGCCATGGCCGGCGCTTTGAAGGAATTCTCGCGCTTCGCGCCCATGGAAGACGACGACCGCCGGCTGGTGAACATCGTGGTGCGGGAATCCCAGCGCCTGAACCAGATCATTGACGAGTTCCTGGACTACGCGCGCGAGAAAACCTACGAATTTTGCGACGAAGATATCGCCGCGCTGCTGGAAGAGACCCTCCTGGTGATCGAGCGCGGACCGCAACCCTGCCGCATCCTCCGCAGGTTCAGCCCCGATGGAGTCCGCGCCCGCGTGGACCGCGACCGCATGAAGCAGGTGTTCTGGAACCTATGCAACAATGCCATCCGCGCCATGCCCGGTGGCGGCGAAATGCGCGTGGCGCTCGACGTGGAGGCAAAATGGGTGCGCATTCGCGTCGGCGATAACGGAGCCGGCATCGAGCATCACCAGCAGTTGCGGATTTTTGAACCCTTTCAATCCAGTTTTCCGCGAGGGACCGGTCTGGGCCTGGCCATCGTGTATCAAATCGTCCAGGCGCACGGCGGCCGCATCCGCGTGGGCTCCGAAAATGGACGGGGCGCGGAATTCACCATCGAGCTTCCCCAATGCAGCGTCCATGCCGCCCGCAAAGCCGACCGCGGACGTGTGGCTGTGGCGGGCGGATAAGCATGTCGCATCTCCTCGTGGTTGATGACGAGCAATCCATTTGCGAGCTGATGGAAATCAGCTTCCGCAAGGAAGGCCATCGCGTGGAAGTGGCTTCCAACGGGGAAGCCGCCAAGCGAAAACTGCAATCGCAGATTTTCGACATCGTGATTTCCGACATCCGCATGCCGGACATGAGCGGCATGGAACTCCTCAAATTCTGCCGGGAAATTTCTCCCGGGACGGTTTTCATCCTGATCACCGGGGTCCCTGCCTTGAACACCGCCATAGACGCCGTGAATTTCGGCGCGGACCGCTACGTCATCAAGGGCGACCGCCTGCTGGACGAGCTTCGTCCCGCCGTCCGGCTGGCTTCCGAAAATCAAAAACTGAAGCAGGAAGCGGGCAGCCTGCGCCGCGAAGTGCGCCGCCTGCGCGGCTCCGGCCAAATCCTCGGCAATAGCGCGGGAATGCGGGAAGTCTTCGACCTCGTCCAGACGATTGCGCCGCGGTCCAGCCGCGTGTTGATTACCGGAGAAAGCGGAACAGGCAAGGAACTTGTCGCCCGGGCCATCCATGAAAACAGCGCGCGCGCCGGTGAACCGTTCGTCACCGTCAATTGCGGAGCCTTCCCGGAAACACTCCTGGAATCGGAGCTATTCGGCTATGTGAAAGGCGCATTCACCGGCGCCAATGAGAATCGCCGGGGACTTTTTCAGGCCAGCCACGGCGGCACTCTCTTCCTTGATGAAATCGGCAACATGACCCAGGCCATGCAGGTGAAGCTTTACCGTGTGCTGCAGGAAGGGAAAATACGCCCCTTGGGCAGCGCGGAGGAAACGGACGTGGACGTCCGCGTGATCGCCGCCACCAACAAGGACCTGACCACGGAGATTCAGGAGGGCCGCTTCCGCGAGGATCTCTTCTATCGCCTCAGCGTTATCCCCCTTCATATTCCGCCGCTTCGCGAACGCCGCGAGGATATTTCCCTCCTGGCGCGGTTTTTTCTCCAACGCCACAGCACGGCCATGGACCGCCCGGTGGAAGGAATTGCGCCGGACGCCATGCAACGTCTTGAATCCTACGACTGGCCGGGCAACGTCCGCGAACTGGAGAACACCATGGAGCGAGCCGTGGCGCTGGAAACCGGTCCGTTGATTGCTCTCGCGGGTTTTCCCGGCAACGGCGCCCGTGGCTCACTGGCGGGTTGCGGTTCATCCTCCCCCGGGACCGGTTTTTCCGCCGAATCTATTCCAATCGGAGGCGTTGACCTGGAAAAACTGATTCTGGAAACCGAAGACCGCTATCTTCGCGCCGCGCTCGAGCGGACGGGCAATGTCCGCATCCGCGCCGCTGAACTTCTGAAGATGACGTACCGCTCCTTCCGCCACTATGCCAAGAAGCATGGCGTGTGAATCCATGGTTCGCGGGCGCCACGGATTCTAATTCATGGGTCGCAACACTTGTAATAGGATATAGGGGACGGGCGCCGGCGCTTTCGTTTTCCGGGCCCGCGGATTGGTCATTCTCGTGCATGTGTTCCTTCCGGGACAGCTGGACGGTGCTGGCCGCAACCGCTGGCGCGAGGAATGTGTCCCTTCAATATGGTTACAGCTTCTCTTATTTTCTTATATCCCGGGGGCATCCGTAATCACGCCCGGCCCGGGTTGTAGTGGCCCCAGCGTTACCGGTTGTTGATTCGATCATAGAGATGCCCATGACGCTGGGGAACTTAAGCTGGAGTTTTTTCCGGCGGATCACGGATTATATTTTTGAAGCCAGGCGGCGAGTTCCTGGTAGATGTTGCGGCGCTGCTCGGCCAGCTTCGGAAAATGAGGCGAGCCGGGATAGGTGACCATCCGCACGGTCTTTCCTCTTTCCGCAAGAAGAACAAAAAACTCCCGTCCCTGAAATGCGGGAACGCGGCGATCCGCCTCGCCGTGCAGGATGAGCAGCGGCGTGGTGACCTGATTGGCGAACATCACCGCGGAGAATTTCAGGAATGGCGTGGGATCGTTTTCCTGCCAGCGCGCATCGTAATCCACCTGTCCGATGTCACTGGTGGGAATAAAACTCAGCCAGTCGGTAATCCCCGCGCCTTCGATGGCCGCGTTGTAACGATGTGTCTGCGTAACTGTCCATGAAGTCATGAATCCGCCGGCGCTCCAGCCAAACATGGCCAGCCGGTGGGGATCGGCCCAGCCTTGGGCAATGGCAAAATCCGTGGCGCTGTCCACGTCGCTATAGGCGCGGTCGCCGAAATGCTGGTAGATCGCTTCCAGAAATGCCGAGCCGTAGCCCGTGGAGCCGCGGTATTCCGGCTGCATCACCACATAACCCATGCCGGCGATCATGCGCGCGAAATTGTCGAAGGAGAGGACGTCATTCGCTTCCGGCCCGCCGTGGGGCAAATTCAGGAAGCGATATTTCTTTCCCGCTTGATAATCGGCGGGAAAAGTTACGATGCCCTGCAGCTCGGTGCCGTCCTTCGCCGTCCAGTCCACGGCGCGAACTTCGCCCAGCGCGACATTACCCAGCGTGTCGTCGCCCTGGTGAGTGATTCGAGTGAGCCCTCCCGCGGCGTTTACGGCTACGTTAGAGGTGTGGGAAGGGTCGTCCACCGTGAATGCCTTGACGCTTGCGGACGAATCAAACGGAGAAAAGTGCGGCAGGAAAATAGACCCGCCCGGCCACCGGTAGGCCACTTCCAGTTTGCCGTCACGGTAGGAATCCACCTCTGGTTGAACGCCTCTCTGCACCTGCACCCACAGGTCCCCGGCGGAGTCCGATTTCACCGCCACGGCAGTGCCGTTGAGATCCGGCGTGCGATCCACGGGTTTGCCGCCCGAGGACGGGACCGTCCACAGGTGCTCCGGGGTCAGCACATCATTGGTGCTGCTGGTAAACGCCAGTTCGTTTCCGCCTCCAGTCCAGGCGATTCCCGCCGCCGAGTTGGAGATGTCCGCCACATGCCGCGTGCCCGCCGCGGAGCAAACATCAATGGACGCATGAACCTCGTGGTGGCCGATGCGCGGCGTCCCGCTGAGCACCGCAATGGTTTTGCTGTCCGCTGACCAGGCAATTTCACCCACGTTCTTCAAATCCGCGCACCACCAGGCGCCGTTTTCGCCATGCACGCCAACCACGTACAAACTGGTTTCATTGTTTTCAACCACAGTGCGTACTTTCGCCAGCGGATCAACCGGGCGGGGATCGGCCACCACGGCGAACCACGTGCCATCGGGCGAAATCGCGACATCGTCGATTCCATTGGGCAGAGTCAGAATCTGGGTCACTTTGCCTTCCGCCAGCGGAATGATTCCCAGCTGATCGTTATCCTCCACCGTGTAGGATCCGTAGAGTGCATTCCCGTCTTTCGTATAGCCCGACGGCGTGAAATGTTCCGGCAGATCAAGCTTGCGGTCATTGCTGCCGTCCAGTCCGATCAGATGCCATTCGTGCTTGGTGGGCCCTTTGGTTCCATCGTTGCTCACCTGATAAAGCAGCATTTTCCCGTCCGGCGACACGTCCACCGCATTCGCCCAATGAAGATTGGAATAGTCTTCCAGGCCAAAGGGGTGTTTGGCGGCAGTTTGCGCCCTCAAACTCCCGTTCCCAACCAGCAGGAAACAGCAAAGCGCCACGGTGTAGCGGGCGTTTCCCAGCCGAATCGCCGTTCTCCGCGCCTTGCTCCAGTTTTTCGTCCACATGGCCATTTTCTCCCTCCCGTTCGGCCCCGCAGCAGCTTTCGATGGTATCCGATTTTGCCCCCGTCCGGCAGGGGCGAAAGATTTCCGGCGTGCCATTTGGCCGGGCGTACTGCAGTACCAGCAGTACCAAACGTAACTAACCGGCCATCTTGCATTGTCGTTCGCGCATCATTATGATGGGCACTGTCCCCCAATCAATGGGTTTGATGGATTTGAGACAGTACCAGGGGATGCCAACAGCAGGGCCACATTCGGCCCATGACGTCGTCCCGCCAGGAAAAGGCCGCGAATGAACACACGGAAACGAAACGGATTCTCGCTCATCGAACTTTTGATCGTTGTGGCGATTATTTTGATCATCGCCGGAATCGCCATCCCCAGTTTGAATCGCGCGAGGATGTCGGCCAATGAAACTTCAGCCATCTATTCGCTGAAAGCCATTGTGGAGGCGTCGGTGCAGTACAACTCCACCTACGGCAACGGGTATCCGCCGAGCCTGGGCTCCCTGGGCGGCGCCAACGGCGCCACCACCGCGACATGCGACAGCGCCCTGCTGGTGGACAGCGTGCTTTCCAATAATGGCATCGGCAATACCAGCATCAAGGCCGGCTATAATTTCACGTACGTCCCGGGAACCGCCGTCACCAACCCTCCGCCGGGCTGCACCAATCCCGGCGTCAATAACTACACGCTTTATGCCATTCCCGCGCAAATTGGCTCAACCGGCCAGCGCGGATTCTTCACCGATCCTTCCGGCGTGGTTCGCTTCAGCACGGACGGCAGCATTCCCACAACCAGCAGCCCCGCGCTGCAATAGTCCGGACCTCGCGCAATCCGGATTTTCACGGAGGCCTGCCACCTCGGCGGCCACGCATCTTCAAGGCGGTTCATGCGTCGTGTTCCCGCCCCGCAGTGACCATCCCCTGCCGCTTTTTGTCGCGGATCGTCGCCGCATATTGTCCTTTGGCCAGCATCCTGATTGCACCGAATCGGTACTCTTCCGGGGAATGCCATTTCTCGTCTCGCAGTTAACTGATTCTTAACCACTTCCAGTTGTTTCCCAAGAGTTACCTGCGATTGCAGTGGTGGTCTCCTGATTGCGCTCTTCAACGCGTGCCGAGCCGGGCGCTACGGCCCACATTCCACGCGAAAAAATTTCGGGAGACACAAAATGAGAAAGAATCAAAAGGGCTTCACGCTAATCGAGCTATTGATTGTGGTGGCGATTATTCTGATCATCGCCGCAATCGCCATCCCCAACCTGCTGCGGTCCAAAATGGCGGCCAATGAGGCTTCCGCCGTCGGCTCCATCCGCACCATGGTTACAGCCAACGTCACCTATTCCTCAACCTATGGCAACGGCTATGCGCCCACTCTGGGCGCCCTGGGCGGCGCGTCCACGGTGACGGTGGCCACCTGTAACAACTCGCTGTTAATTGACAGCGTGATTTCCGGCGGCGGGACCGGCAACACCGCCCAGAAGGCGGGGTACAACTTCACCTATGTCCCTGGGACTGCGGTCACCACCGCCGGACCCGGATGCGGCGCCGCGGGCGTCAACGCCTATTCCATTACCGCCGTTCCCGTCACCGTGGGCACCACGGGACAGCGCGGCTTTTTTGTTGACCCCTCGGGCGTGATCCGCTTCACCACGGATGGCACCGCTCCGACCAACACCAGCACGCCGCTGCAATAGTGGCTGTTTGCCATGGCGTCCCTGCGCCGAAGGGAGCGTTCGCGCTCCCCTTGGCATTTTCTCGGCCGCCTTCACCACGCCGCTGGGAAGAACGACTCCGGCATTCTGTGGCGAATTGTGCAATCTGCTAAACTGCGGAGGATGTTCGCCGCCGTCATTCTTTCCATGATTCTGTCTTCTTCAGCCGCGGGCAGGCTGGATGCCGCCGCGGTGGCCAGGGGTTTGGAAATGCACTACCACAATGCCCGCACGCTGCAGGCTGTCTTTCTGGAGCGTTTCACCCAGGATGGCCAGACGGTTCGTGTCGAATCCGGGCAACGGTATTTTTCACAGCCCGGGCGCATGCGCTGGGACTATGAATCCCCGCAGGGAAAGTTGTTTCTGGTGGATGGAAAAAACGCCTGGCTTTATATTCCCGCGGACCGCACCGCCAGCCGCCAGCCGGTTAAAGAAAGCGATGACTGGCGGACTCCTCTGGCGCTGCTGACGGGACGCGCCGAGTTGAGCAGGTTTTGCGGCAGCGTTCAGCTGCTTTCCCCGCAGGCCGCCGAGCGCGAAGACCGCCCCTCCACGCCGGGAAACTATGTCTTGCGCTGTAGTCCGCGGATCCATGGCAAGGATGAGCCGCCGTTTCAGAGCGCGCTGCTGGAGGTGGATCCCGAATTCCGTCTGGTTCGCGTCCTTGTCCGTCAGGCGGGGTCGCAGGATACCGAATTTCGCTTTGGCGACTGGAAGGAGAACATCCCGCTGGAGGAATCGAAATTTCATTTCGCTCCTCCGCCGGGAGTGGCCATTGTGGAGGCTCCCCAGCTGATCGCTCCCGGGTCCTGAAACGCCGCGGAGCGTTTGGTTTGGGCCACGCCGTGACCGTGAAAATGCCCTATACTAAAAATCATAATGGAGGCAACCACGGTTGCTGGCGGCGAATCTCAACAGTAGTGCGCGCTTTCACGTCGCTGGGCGCGATGCTACACTTTTCTTGGTGGCCGAAGACTAGACCACACCTGGATTAACCTGCCGCATGGCTGAATTTGTCTGCAGAGTTGGGGACACAACGGGCCGTGTCTTCCAGCAAATCGAAACGGCCCAATCCGAAGCGGAGGTGAGGCAGAAGCTCGCCGACCGGGGCCTGTTCATTTATTCCGTCAAGGGCCATCTTGGTCTGCTGGCCTCTTTTGGCCGCTCCAAGGGTGACCGCGCTGTTCGCGGTTCCGACTTTCTGGTTTTCAACCAGCAGTTCAACACGCTTATCAAAGCCGGCATTCCCATCCTAAAGGCCATGGAGCTGCTCAGCGAAAGAACCGCGGCGCCGCGTCTCCGGCCGTATCTCTCGGACGTCCGCCAGCGCATCCGCGAAGGCGCGCCGCTTTCCGAGGCCTTCGAGGCCGTGGGAGTATTTTCCAAGGTGTATACCACCGCGCTTCTGGCCGGCGAGCGCAGCGGCAATCTGGCCGGTGTTCTGGATGACTATATCGCCTATCAACGCGTCACCACCGGAGTTCGCAAGAAGATCGTGGGCGTGTTGATTTATCCCATCATTCTGCTTGTGGTGGGCTCTTCGATTCTCAGCTACCTTTTCACGGCGGTGATTCCGCAATTCGCGAAACTTTACAAGGACTTGGGGATTCCGCTGCCCGGACCCACCCAATTGCTTACCACCGTGGTGGTGGGCTACCGGTACTACCTGCTGTTTGCGATTCTGGCTTTTCTGGTCACCCTGGCGTTGCTGTATCTGTGGTCAAAGACTCCACCGGCGGCCTGAAAGTGGACCGTCTGAAAATGAAGACGCCCTTTGTGGGCGATACCTGGCTCAAATTTCACGTGGCCCAGTTCGTGCGCACTCTGGCCACGCTGCTTGCCGGCGGCACTCCTCTGGTCACCGCGTTGCAAACCTCCTCCGAAGCCTTGGGCACGCCGCTTGCTGGCCTCCAGCGTTCGCGAAGCCTCCGCGCGCGTGCGCGAAGGCGAGTCGCTGCATGCGGCCCTGGCCAGCACCAGAATGATGCCCGAACTGGCATTGGAAATGATTGAAGTTGGCGAGGCCTCCGGCGCGCTCTCGCCCATGCTGAACAGCGTGGCCATCTTTTACGAAGAGGAAGTCAACATTCGCACCAGCGCCATCATTGCCGTAATCGAGCCGGCCATCCTGGTTTTTATGGCCGTTATCGTGGGCTTTGTTATGATTTCACTCTATTTGCCGCTCTTCTCCATCAACGTGGGAGGAGCAGGTTAGGAATTCTATGGCCACACTGCCTCCCAATCCAATTTCCGAAGACGCGGCCGGTGAACACGAACGCACGCGGAAGCTTGCCGAGCGCTATCGCTGTCCCGTTCATTGATTTGCGCGACCAGCGCGTGGACCCGGAACTCTTCCGCAGCATCCCCGCGGAACTGATGTTCCGCTACAACTTCGTTCCTCTGGAATCGCATGATGGAACGCTGGTCATTGTCGTTGCCGATCCCAGCCAGTTATTGCAGACGGATGAGCTCTCCCTTCTGCTGGGCAAGAAACTTCAGCTGCGCGTGGCCACGGCTTCCCAGATTGGCGACATTCTGAAGCGCACCGAACAATCCCAGCGCGTTCTCGATCAGGCCACGGAAGGTTTCACCCTGCAGGTGGTCAGCGGGGAAGACGTCAGCGACGAAAATATCTCCATGGAGAAGCTCACGCGCGAGGAACCGGCGTGAGCCCCGTGGTTCGCCTGGTGGATACGGTGATTTTCACCGCGCTCGAGCGGCGCGCCAGTGATATTCACATCGAAACCGGCAACACCGAAGTGAACGTCAAGTACCGCATTGACGGCGTGTTGCAGGCCGCCATGCAGCCGCTGGCCAAGGAATGGCACTCCACGATTCTTTCGCGCATCAAGGTGATGAGCGAACTGGACATCGCCGAGCGCCGCATCCCGCAGGACGGCCGTTTCCGTGTCCGCTACAAAGGCCGCTTCATTGACTTCCGCGTTTCCATCATGCCGTCGATTCACGGCGAAGACGCCGTGCTCCGCGTGCTTGACAAGGAAACGCTGAGCGAAAAATTCCACAACCTGACGCTCGACGTTGTCGGCTTCGATCCCGACGAACTGCACAAATTCCGGCGGTACATCCGCGAGCCCTACGGCATGGTGCTGGTGACCGGGCCGACGGGATCGGGAAAGACCACCACGCTGTACGCGGCCATCAATGAAATCAAGAGCGAGGAAGACAAGATCATCACCATTGAAGACCCGGTGGAATACCAGGTTCGCGGAATCACCCAGATTCCCGTAAACGAAAAGAAGGGGCTGACCTTCGCGCGCGGATTGCGCTCCATCCTGCGCCATGACCCCGACAAAATCATGGTCGGCGAAATTCGTGACCAGGAAACCGCGCAGATCGCCATTAATCCGCGCTCACCGGCCACTTGGTGTTCACCACCGTCCACGCCAACAACGTTTTCGACGTGGTGGGCCGCTTCATCAACATGGGCGTCGACCCCTACAATTTTGTTTCCGCTCTGAACTGCATCCTGGCCCAGCGCCTGGTCCGCTTGATCTGCGAGAATTGCAAGGAGACCAAGGTCTATCCTCCGGAAATGCTGAAGGAATCAGGACTGGATCCGGACGCCTGGAGCCGGCGTGGAGTTTAAGGAAGGCAAAGGCTGCCTGGAATGCTCCGGCGCGGGATATCGGGGCCGAACCGCCATTTCCGAACTGCTGGATCTTTCCGACCAGATCCGCGAAATGATCATCGAGCGCCGTCCCACGTCGGAAATCAAGCGCATCGCACGGGGCAAGGGCATGACCTTCCTGCGCGATTCCGCGATGCGCAAAGTCCGCGCCGGTCTCACCACGCTGCGCGAAGTCAATAAGGTGACGTTCATTGAATAAGTTGAGCAATTTCGGCGCATGGGAAGATTACGCCGGCCGCTTCAAGCCGCTCCGTCCGCTGCTGGCGTGGCTCAACGCCATGCCCCATCCGGCCGTGGCCGTTGAATTCGCGCAGACCCATATCGCCGCGGGACGCTGGGACTCTCGCACCAATAAGCTGGAGGCCCACGCCGTGGAATTGCTCCCCGAAGGCGCCATCCAGCCTTCGCCGGTGGAAGCCAATATCACCAATATGGACGCGGTGCAGTCGGCGCTTTCCGTGGTGCTCGGCCATATTTCGGCGGAAAGCGGAGAAGTGGCCTTGCTCGTTCCTGACCCTGTGGTCCGCGTTTTTATTCTGCCGTTTGAAACTTTCCCCCGCCCCCGGAAGAGGGGATTTCCATGCTGCGGTGGCGCCTGAAAAAAAGCGTGCCCTTCGATGTGGAGGAGACAATTGTTTCGTCCATGCGCCAGACCGGCCGCGGCGGCGGCCTGGAAATCGTCGCGGCGCTCGCGCGTCAGCGCGTCCTGACGGAATACGAAGGCCTGGCGCAGGGCGCGGGTCTGGAGCCCGGCGTGGTTCTCAGCTCCTCGCTGGCCACCCTGTCGCTGCTGGACGAAACCGGGGCGACTCTGCTGGCGCGTGTCAGCGGGCGCCATCTGAGCACGGTGATTGTGAACGGCGCCAGCCTGTGCGTGTACCGTTCCGGCGAAATGGTCGGAGAACTTTCCGCCGCGAATTTGCAGACCATCATGGAGGAGATTTTCCCCGGTGTGGCCTATTTCCAGGACACCTGGGGTGGAAACATTGAACGCGCCCGCCTGGCGGGGTTTGGCGCCCGCGAAAGCGAGATGAGCGAGTTGCTTCAGCGCGAATTGAATTGCAACGTTGTGCCCCTGGTGAATTCGGCGGCGGATTTTAAGCTGCCTCCCGAGATGGCCGGCCTGTTGGGACAGAATCTGGAAAGCCTGGCCGGCTGGGCCATGGATCGTGGCGCTTAAGAGCGCCCGCGGAGGACGATTCGGCAAATGAAAGTCCGCATCAATCTGGCGACCAAGGCGCTGATCAACCAGCGCTGGTTCGTTTTCACCTACGGCGTGGCCGGCTCTTTCGCCTTCCTGGCGCTGATTTGGCTTTCCGTCCATGTGATTCGCACCCGCCGCGCGGACAGCCTGATCCGCGCGCAAATCTCCCAGACCGAGGATCAAATTCACAGGCTCCAGCTGCAGCAGGGACAGCTGCGGACCTATTTCACCCAGCCGGCGCAGAAGGAAAAAATTGAGCGCGCCGCGTTCCTGAATTCGCTGATCCAGCAGCGCAGCTTTCCGTGGACCAAAATTTTCGAGGATCTGGAAAAAACGCTGCCGCCGGGCGTGCGCGTGGTGAGCATCTCGCCGCAGTTGCACAACGGCCATCTGCAGGTGAAGCTTCTCGTCGGCGCGCAGAGTGACGAGGACAAGTTGAAATTCCTGAAGGCCCTGGACGATTCGAAAACCTTTTCGGCCGTGGAAGTCCGCCAGGAAACCCATCCCAAGGAATCACAGGGCGGCTTCAACGATAAGGTTCTGATGGAACTCGAGGCGCAATACTCCACCACATGATCCGCCTGACGCCAAAATGGAAGCTGTGGGCCCGCATCACACTGGGCGTGCTCGTGGGCCTGGATCTGTTTCTTCTCTTCCTGGTCTGGCGCGAGTCCAGCAATACTCCGGAATCGCAGCGGCTGCGCGAAACTCATTTACAGGTGGAATCCAGGCTGCTGGCGGCGGATGTGCGGCGCGCGGAAACCATTCGCGCGCATCTTGCGGCGGTGGGCAAGCAGTGCGACGATTTCTATAAGGATGAATTGCCGGCCGGCGATACCGGCTACGCGGTGATTGAGGAAGACCTCGGCGGCATCGCCGATCATTCCGGACTCAAGACCAGCCTCATCGGCTACCATCAAAAGGACGTCAAGGATCGCGGCGTTACCGAAGTGGAAATCACCACGGCGGTGGAAGGCGACTACAACGGATTGATTGAATTCATCAGCGGTCTGGAGCGCTCCAGGAATTTCTACGTGCTCGATAATCTCGCGCTTACCGGCGGTTCCAGCGGCACCACCTTGAAATTAACCATGGCCTTGCGGACCTACTTCCGCACAGTGGCGTGAAGAAGAAACGGCAAGCCTACCTGCTCGGCGGCCTGCTGCTGCTCATGCTCGTGGTTTTCTATATGAATCATAACAGCGGGCCCTCCTTCGTCGGTGTGGTGACGGACGAGCATTACCAGCCTCTCAAGGTAGACGATCCTTCGCTCCGTCTGGATTTGCTGGACCGCATCCGCACCACGCAGTACGAGGGAAATCACAGGAATATTTTTACCGGCGAGCCGCCTCCGCCCCCGCCTTCGGTGGTGAAGAAGATGGAGGAGGAGGCCAAGCGCCGCGCCATGCCGCAAGGGCCTCCGCCTCTTACCGTGCCGGCTAAATTCTTCGGCTACGCCGCGGACCCGAGGACGGGAGCGCGCCGCGCCTTCTTTACCGCGAATGACGATGTTTACGTGGTGAACCAGGGCGGTATTCTCCTGAATAACTTCCGCATTCTGGCCATCAACAACAGCACCGTGGACGTTCAGGAGATTTCCTCCGGACGGAAGACTTCGCTGGCCATGGATGCCACTGCGGCGCCGGGCGGATTTGCAGGGGGAGCAATGGGAGGCGCGCCAGCGATGCGCATGGGGGGCGGAATGCCCGGCATGGCCCTTCCCAACGGGCAGGTCCTTCGCCCGCGTCTTCCGGGAATGATGCCCGGTGGCAATCCGGCAGCCGACCCCACCGCCAATCCCGCGGATAACAGCACCGATAACAGTGACGATTTGGATTCGCCGCCATAATGAACACGCAAATCACAGCTTCGGAGATCCGATCCACCGGGACCCGCAACCTCTCGCGCGCGGATCAGGGCGGTTACGCTCTGCTGATCGTGATGTTCATGGTGGCGCTGGTGATCATCGCCGCCGCGGAAGTGGTTCCGGACATGCTGACGCAGGGTCGCCGGCAAAAGGAAACGGAACTGATCTGGCGCGGAAAACAGTATGACCGCGGCATTAAGCTCTACTACAAGAAACTCGGAAAGTATCCGCAGTCGCTGAACGATCTCTTCCAGGAGCAGCCGGGAAACCTCCACTTCATGCGCAAGCCTTACAAGGACCCCATGAACCCGGCGAAGGACGGCTCGTGGCGCCTGATTTACGTGGGCAACGGCGGAATACTCATCAACAGCCTGATGTTCACCAGCCTCGCGGACATGGCGCAAAAGCTGAAGCCGCCGAATTCCAATAACACTTCGGGGACGCCCGGCGGGACTCCGCTTGGCGGAGGATTTGGAAGCGGGCCGGGTGGCGGACTGGGTGGTCAATCCGGAAGGGGGGGACTGGGCGGCGGCGGGTTCGGTTCTTACAATGGTCCCAACAATGCCCAGCAGCAGAACCAGGGCCAGAATCAGGTTGGCGACCTCTTCGGCGATCAGAATGGACAGCAGGGCGCGCCAGGGACGCAAGGAGCCACGGGTGGCAACAGCCAGACGTCCGGCTCCAATTCATCGAACTCCGACGACAGCGGCAACAACGAAGTTTTCGGCGGAAACATCATTGGCGTGGCCAGCAAGATTAACAAGAAATCCATCAAGGTTTTTCAGCTGGGGAAGACGTACAAGACCTGGGAGTTCATCTGGAATTCACAGATGGAGCAGGCCAACGCTCTGAATGCGGGGATGAATAGCGGTGGACTGGGCAGCAGCCCGGGCAGCGGCTTGGGCGGGACTACTCCGCCGGGGCAGCAGGGAAATCAAAATCCCAATGGCAACCAGAATCAGAACCCCAACCAAAACCCTGCCCCGCCGCCGGCCAATAACAACGGCGGAGGCGACCCCTTGGGTGGCGGAGGCGGCGGCAACTAAGCCTGCCGCCCCTTCCCGCGCCAGTCATTTCTCGGCCCACTCCAACGTTCCGCTCTCCCATTTTGCGCACCGGCAGGAATTCCGAAGCGACCAGATAACCACTAGGATCTGAGTAGCGGAAAGATCCCTCAGAAAAACATTTAGTTCTGCGCGGATGTTGCGGGCGCATCCGGGCAAACCACCAGTTCCGGATAGCATTGCGGCTGGCTGGCGGCGCGCTGCGCTTTCTTGGTCTGCTTGTATTTCTGCGCCACGCGTCTCACGTAGGCCTGCGTCTCGCGGTAGGGAGGCACGCCGTGATACTGCTCCACGCGCCCGGGCCCGGCGTTGTATGCGGCCACGGCGCGCCGTTTGTCGCCGTTGAACTTCACCAGCAGGTCGTGCAGGTAGCGTGTTCCGCCGTCAATATTCTGTTTCGGATCAAATGCATTCTTTACCGAGTACTGCGCCGCGGTGCCGGGAATCAGCTGCATCAAGCCCTGCGCGTTGCGGCGGGAAACCGCGCGCGGATTGAAATTGGATTCCGCGGAAATCACGCTGGAGACCAGCGCGTCATCCACTCCATTTTTCCGCGCGGCTTCCTGAATCTCACTGCCGTAGGGACCCGCCGGCGGAGGAGTGCTGGCCTGCAGGAAGACGTCCTCGGGCTCGATGCGCACCACGTCCGTGGCGGGCACTTCCACCGTCCCGCCACCCAGGTACAGCTTCAGCGAATCGCCGCTGCGTTCGTAACCGGTAATGTGCAGCCGCGCGCCGCTGCGCATCACCGCATAGTCCGCGCGCGCCAGCGGGACGCACACCGCCGCGGCGGAGAGAATGGCAAGGATGGTCAGCACTCGTTTCATGAAAGCTCGGTCACTTCGTCGAAAGCGAATCCACGGATGGCCGCGGCCACTCCGCACTCGTCGTTGCTCAGAGTAACCCTCCACCCCAGCGATTTCAACTCCTCCGCGCTGTTGCCCATCACAATCGGCACTCCGGCAAATTCCAGCATTTCCCGGTCGTTCCAGTTGTCGCCGATGGCCATCACTTCGGAGCGGTCCAGTCCGCGGTGCGCCGTCCAGTCCGCCAGCGCGCGGCCCTTGGTGCAGCCCGGCGCCAGCACGTCCACAATGGTGAAATCACGCTCCGGATATTCCGTGAAGGCCAGCTCGAAAGGCAGCGTGGACGAAAGCGCGCGCAGCAGCGCCACCGCGGCGCGCATGCGCTCCACTCCGCCCGTGAAGGAAACCTGTATGGGATCTTCGCCGGGGCATTCCTCCAGGCATTTTTCCAGCGGGACCACCACGGCGATGAATTCGCGGTTGCGCTCGAAATACCTCCGCCGCGCGGGATTGTTGAAATCCACGCTCTCGTAAATCACCTGGCGCGCCGAAGGACGGTCAAAAATCACCGCGGCGCCGTCGCGAAAATCCCTGGTGGCGGCGAGCACCTGCCGCGCTGTTTCCGCCGGCAGCGGCCGCCGGTCATGCGTGATGCCGTCGCGCGTGCGCGTCAGCGCGCCGTTGTTGACGATCATGGTGAAGTCGCAGGGAATCTGGTCGGCCACGGGTTTGGCGAAATCGAAGCGGCGTCCCGTCACCAGGACGATCTCCATGCCGCGCGCCGTGGCGTCGGTGATGGCGCGGATGTTGCATTCCGGTACACGCCACTGGCTGTCCAGCAGCGTGCCGTCAATGTCCAGCGCAATTAGCCTCACAGCCATTAGATGATTGTAACGCACCCGCAGGTTGGCCCCCCGCGGGCGATGCGCGGCCGTTTGTCTTCTTAATGGTGGGATGGAGGGGGTGGAGGCCTCTTTCAGGTCGCGACGGAGGGGTTGAAATGCGGCGAAAAATGAGAAGTCAAAAAGTGTCCCTATTAGAAAAGTGTATGTTATTGATTACGTGATAGTTGCGGTTTTGCGACTGTCACATGCGTCCCTATTAGAAATCGCCGTTTGGCGCTTATTTCCGTCGTCCGGGCATAGTTCTGATCTATTCTCAGAATTCCGCGGGAAAAATCAACAGCAGCTTCTGTAACGCTTCTGTTTCCGCGCGGTAGTCTGCGCGTAGATGTATCGCGCAGTTAGAGGCTCTGCCCGCAGCGATGGCGGGGTCAAGGCACCGGACCCCCAACGAACGCGGGCAAAGGAAGAAAACCCCTCATGCCGCTTGTTCCGAAAAACCATCGTTGAAATTTACGGGTTCACCACCTGTGTGATGGTGTTGGAATTGTTCGGCGCGAAATGCGAATCGCCAGAGTAGTACGCGGCGACAAGGTGCTTGCCGACGGGCAGCTTTGATGTGGTGAACGTCGCGTTGCCGTTCATGAGCTTGGCGCTAATTTTCTCCGACCCGCTTTCGAAAATCACGCTGCCCGTGGGGACGGGCTCTCCTGGAATTGATCCAGCCACGGCGGCAGTAAACGTAACTGGTTCGCCCAGTTGGGATGGATTGGGAGCGCTCTTGAGGCTGACTCGCGTCCCCGCTGCATTCAGCAAGACGCTTATGCTCGTAGCCCCGGAGTTCGCACTAACCAGATCTGGAAATCCGTCACCATTGAAATCCGCAGCGACAAGTCCCTGCGCTGTGTACCCACACTCAAAATCGACCTTCGGCTCTAGTTGTCCATGTCCGTTGCCCAGCAGCACACTCACACCGTAGTCGCTGATCGAGGCCACGTCCAAGTTTCCGTCGCCGTTGAAATCCGCAGCGACCAATGCCGTTGAATTATAGCCATTGGGAAAGTTGGCAGCCGGGCCGAACGAACCGTCGCCGTTTCCGAGCAGAACGCTGACAACACTGGTTTCGTTGGAAGCCCAATCCGTCACCGCAAGGTCCAAATGCCCGTCCCCGTTGAAGTCTCCAACTGCTACTGAACTCGGGAACGTCCCAATGCTAAGACCCGCGGGCTTCCCGAACTTCCCATCGCCCTTTCCCAACAGTATCCAAACGCCCCCATCGTCATAGTCAACCACAGCCAGATCCAGCCTGTGATCACCATTGAAATCTCCAACCGCCACGGCGACGGGGTAATATCCGCCCGTGTAGAGGATAGGTTCTCGAAATGTGCCGTCACCTTTTCCGAGCAGAATAGAAAGAGTTCCAGGGCCGTCGCAGTAGTCGCCGCAGTTTCCAACCACGGCGACATCCAGGTTGCCATCGCCATTGAAGTCTCCTGTAGCCAGCGCATAGGGTCCCTGGGCGACGGGAAAGTCATTATGGGTACGAAACGTGCCGTCGCCGTTCCCGAGCAGTACGCTGATTGTCGACCCGGTTCCGTCGTCGTAGTTTGCAGTGACCACATCGGGTTTCCCGTCATTGTTGAAATCTCCCACAGCAACCGAAGTCGGTCCGGTGCCTGTGGCGTAGAGGCCACCGAATTTGAAACCGCCCTTTCCGTTCCCAAGCGATACGCCTATCTCGTTTGTCGAGGCATCGGCAGTCACCAAATCCTGCCGGCCATCGCCATTGAAGTCTCCGCTCGCTCCGCCAAGAGGCTCCTGGAAATATGCTGAATAATCCCGGCGGGCGCGGAAAGAGCCATGTCCATCGCCCAGCAAAATCGCAACGGTGTTCTCCATGTCCGCCGTCGCGGCCAGGTCTTGCTTTCCATCGTTGTTGAAGTCGCCCGCTGCGAAACCTACGGCATAGGCTCCCACTCCAAATTCCACGTGCTTACGAAACGTGCCGTCTCCGTTGCCATACAAGATGCTGAGCGAGTTGCCCTCCTGATTTCCCGCAATAATGTCCTGCCTGCCGCTATCAGTTAGGGTCGCCACAACTATGCTGCTCGGATAGCTGCCCGCTTTGTAATTTGTGCCCGCATTAAATGTCCCGTCGCCATTGCCGAGCAGCACGGTGATGCCATCGTAGCTGGTCAGCGCCAGGTCGGTGATTCCATTGCCGCGGAAGTCAGCTACGGCAAGAGCATTCGGCGTGTCTCCTGCTGGATAGCTCGTAGGTGATTGAAATGTGCCGTCGCCATTTCCAAGCAGTATGGCCACCACGCTCGTTCCCGAAATTGCGACCGCGAGGTCAACCCTTCCATCCTTGTTGAAGTCTCCGGCTGCGACGGACGTCGGGTAGGGCCCCACTGTATAATCCACGTGCGCGGCAAACGAACCATTGCCGCTGTTTAACAACACGCTCATCACATAACTGCCGAAATCCGCCGTCGCCAAATCCGGTTTGCCGTCTCCGTTGAAATCTCCCACCGCAACGGACACCGGTTGATACCCGGTTGCATAATCCACGTGGGGTTGGAATGTTCCATCGCCATTGCCCAGCAAAATGCTCACCGTATCATCGTCATGATTGGCCGTGGCCAAATCCGGAATGCCATCGCCATTAAAGTCTGCAACGGCAATCGAGCGCGGACCGTTCCCTGTGGCGTAGGAAACGGGCGCCTGAAAAGTCCCATCGCCGTTACCCAGCATTACCATCACGGTGTTGCCGGTAGGATAGGGAAGGCTGGTTATGACCAGGTCTGTTTTTCCATCCTGATTAAAATCGCCCGTCGTAACGAAAGTGGGGGCGACGCCTGCATACTCCGTGGGGGCCTCGAAGAACAGATGCGCCGGATTTAACCGCGCGGCCGCGCCGGTGTCTTGCGGAGCGCCGTATGGTGGATAAGAATATTCGAGTGTCGTCGCGGGCCCAGCCGCGGAAACACGAGGTGACATTTGCTGTTGCATCCGGGGTGTCGCGGACAATCCCGCAACCATCAGAATGCTTGCGCCGAGCAATGCGAAACGAACGCGATTCATAGATTCCTCCAAGTTCCCGTGGCGGGACGCGTCCGAGGGATGAGTGCATTCCGGACTGGTTATCCTCCGGCGATGCGCAAAGCATACTCCTGCCGTCTCAGGCTGGCAAGCAACTCTTGCACAAAAGGGAGTATTCCACGGGTCTGGCGGCTTGTAGCTTGAACCGTGAAGGAGTTACTGGAACCCCAGGAGCGCAGGGACTGTCCGCTTTGGCGCGACTGAGGGAAGCTAAAAGGTACGGCCCGTTAGAACGGGCGCGGGGGCCAAGCCGTCACCCAAGTGGTCTCAGCAGGCTGCTTTATTGCGAAAGGCGACCCTTTGATTTCTTGCAGGCATCCAGTGGTGGAGTTGATGGAAAACAGGCCGACCGCGCCGGTGTCTTCGGCTGCGTAGAGGCCGCCACCGGAGCCACTGGGAAGAGCGCTGTAGATAGCTCCGAGTTCGCCGAGTCCCTGCAGGTTCCGAGGTTTGGCGATACAGCCAGTATAGGTCAGGTTCACTGGACTTTCGGTGAAGTTCAGCGTGGTGATGCGTTGGGCTTTGGAGATGATGTCTGTCACAAAGAGGAATTTCTCGTCGGGGCTGAGCCACACAAACCTTGTTCCTTGACCCGGCCCCAGTATTCCATTCCCACCGAAGTTGTAGCCCAACCCTAAGCTTCCGTCCGATCTGATCGGAAACACGGCCACTTCCGTGTAATCGTACAGTGAGGATCCCTCCACGCCGAATAGAGCGAATTGACCGTCGGACGTAACGTCAATTCCAGATCCAATGCCACCAATTCCGTACGGTCCGTGTTCGGTGAGTTTGCCGTCGGAGCCGATAGAAAAAGAGTCCAATTGGTACGTGCCGTATGAGGGCAGCAGTGTTTTCCCATCCGGCGTCACCGCTAATAGGAGGACAGCCTGTGGAGCCTCAGATGTGGCCGGATATGTCCACTGAAGTGTCATGGTGCATCCACTGTCGATGCTCCACACATCAATATAGGCCGGATAGGGGGTTACATTCATTTGGAATCCGGCGAACAAATAATCCCCACGCGCGGCGATTTGGATCGCGTCAGTGGACTGCGACCACTGAGGGTCCTGGAAAGTTCCAACAAGCTGGAGATCGGGATATTTGAACGCGCTGACGCTGTCCCCGTTCAAGTTTGGATTGCCGATGAAGATGCAAATGTCGGGCCCGTTACGCAGTATTTGTATACCCCCAGTACCGCCGCTGCTCGGTGCGCCGGTCTGAAGTGTGAAGACCGATTTCAGCGTGGGCTTGCCGGCACCGATTCAGGACCGTGCCTGTGTTCTGCTGCATCCCGATATTGCCGCTGTTATTGTTGGTCACCGCGAAGTGCTCATTCAACTCTTCGGCTGCTCCCGCGGCAGGTGCGCCTGGCCGAAGGGCACACAGCGCGACGCCAGCGGCGAGAATCAAAGCTGCCCCACCAAGCCGAAGTATCGCCTTCACTGTGGTCTCCTGGTCCTCAAGCGCGTGAGAAAAGGTTACACCCAAGGTGTGGCGAAGGCCACCGGGGGTCGGCGGATAGAGGCGCCTGACACGTTTCACGCGCCTATCCACATGATTTGCCGGACCGGAGCAGGGAAGCGCACGCGATTGCATTTTGCGGCGGAAATCAATGCTAGAATGGAGGTCCCACTTCGGGAGCGGGCTCGCGTCCACCGGGCGCCGCACCTTGCAGGATGCCGGTTCGCAGGCGCTCTCCGACGTAGGAGTGTGTGCACGTTGAACCTCAACATCAAGGAATATCAGGGGGAAAATTTAATGAAACAGTACTGCCGCAATCTCCAAAGCAGCGCCTTGCTGGCGCTGGCCGCCATGATTCTTTCGTTGGCGGGAGCGCTGCCTCTGGCCGCGCAGGCTCCCACGAAATATACGCTGGTTCCCATCAGCACGGACAAGTTCACCAATTCAGACAGCGTTCACAAAACGGAAGTCGAGCCGGACACGTTTGCGTGGGGCAATGTGATCGTCAGCACCTACCACGTGGCGCGCCGTCCCGGCTCCATCGGATGGGGCAGCGCGGACGTGGGCTGGTCCACCTCGCTGGACGGGGGCAAAACCTGGACGTACGGCTATCTGCCCGGACTGACGGTGAATTACGAGGGCGGAACGTTTGGCGCGGCGGCGGATCCCTCCGTAGCCTACGATGCCAAGCACGCCGTGTGGATGATTTCCACTCTGCCGCTGGTGGGCCTGAATAGCAATGGCGACAAGATCGGCGACGTGGCCGTCAGCCTGTCCACGGATGCGCTGCACTGGGGGAATCCCATCCTCATTGATAGCACCGCGCTGGACGACAAGAACTGGACGGTCTGCGACAACTCCAAGACCAGCCCTTATTATGGCAATTGCTACACCGAATGGGATCAGGCCTATGGCAGCGGCGATGTGCTCATGTCCGTTTCCAGCGATGGCGGCAATACCTGGGGACCGGGCCTGCCTTCCGCCGACAACGCTGGCGGCCTCGGCGGCGAGCCGGTGGTGCAGCCCAACGGCACGGTTATCGTCCCATTTGAGGGCGGCGGGATTGACTCGTTTTCCTCCACGAATGGCGGGCAAAGCTGGGGTCACAGCGTCACCATCGCGAATATTGACGAGCATTACGAGGACAACATTCGCAATCCCAACCTGCCGACGGTCGCCATCGATGCAGTAGGGAACGTGGTTGTAGCCTGGTCGGATTGCCGCTTCCGCAGCGGCTGCGCGGAAAATGACATCGTCTACAGCTACTCCACCAATGGGCTGATTTGGAGCCCGGTGGCGCGCATTCCCATTGACCCCGTCACCAGCACCGTGGATCATTTCCTGCCCGGAATCGGGATAGATACCGCCACCAGAGGCAAGGGCGCGCATCTGACCGTGGTCTATTATTATTTCCCCGTTTCCTCCTGCGGAGGGTCCTGCCAGTTGGATGTGGGATTTTCCACCACCACCGACGGCGGCAAAACCTGGTCCGCCGGAACGCAACTGGCTGGCCCCATGCAGTTGAGCTGGCTGCCGGTTTCCGATAATGGCCCGATGGTGGCTGATTACGTCGGCGTGACCTACAACAATGGAAGCCCGTGGAGCGTGTTTGCCGTGGCCACCGCGCCCACTGGCAGCATCTTGCACGAAACCATGTACACCACCAAGGAGCCGCTGGCGCCCGCCCGCAATACGCCGCAGTACACCGCGGAGAACGACCGTCCGGTGCCCGGCGCGAAGTCCGACCACGTCATGAAGTTTTACTATGACGACGAAGGCGAGATTCCAATTCCCGCCGGGCGCGTCGCCAGGCAGCAGGGCCAGCAACAGCAGCACGGGACGCAGCCACAGCCGCAGCTGCCAAACTAGCTGTCGCGGACCAGAGGGCGGCGCTGTTTGCGGGCGCAAACGAATTTGCGAAACGGCGGGGCAATTCCTTGCCCCGCCGGCTCGCTGGCGGGAGCGCTGCCCCGCGATGGACAAATTCCGCCTATTGACAAGCCTCGCGCGGCAAGTTTATAAGGGCTGAAACAACAGGGTTCCTCCCGAAAGGGAGGGCACGTGCTGGGGCTCACGGGCTGTGGTGGCTATGCTCAGTGGGCCCCGGTTGTTTTTTCGCGCCTGAATCGAATGCTTCTCCAAGTCTGAGTTTTTGCCCACGCGCGGCATGCACCCGCGTTATTAGTGATTGACGAACCGTCCCCCGCAATCTATATTCCATTTCCTTGCTGGCCGAGTTCGCGCCCGCAGACCAGTCACGAAATCTAATCAGGGAGATTGCCGCCGTGAATCCACGAAGAATTTATGGTCTTGTTTCGGTTGCCGCGCTCTGTCTGTTTGCCGCCGTTTTGCTGGCGGCCATGCCCCGCGCCGCTCGCGGGCGGTCTGTTCCGGGCATCTCTTTCACTTTCACCGACGTGGAATATCCCGGCGCGGCGCAGACCGGCGTCACCCGCATCAACAACCACGACACCATCGTCGGCGCATATATAGACACAGCGGGCGTGACCCACGGCTTCGGCTCGGCGGGCGGCAAATTCCTCACCGTGGATTATCCCGGCGCGATGGGCACGGAACTCTCCGCCATCAACGACTCGAATGTAATTGTGGGCGTCTATACCCCGGACGGCAGCACCTATCAGGCGTTTCAGTACACCAGGAGCGGCGGCTTCACCCAAATTTCCTATCCCGGCGCTTCGCAGACGCTGGCATTGGGGATCAACAATGCCGGGGAGGTTGTTGGCGCCTATACCAATAACGGCCTAACCTATTCCGGTTTCACTCTCATCAAGGGGAAGTACGCTTCATTCAGCTTTTCGGGCGCGCTTGTAACCGAGGGTTCGGGAGTGAACTCCGCCGGCGCCATCGTGGGCCTCTACGTGGATATCAGTCTCGACGAGCACGGATTTCTTCTGCAAAACGGCAAGTACACCAAGATAAACTATCCCCAGGCTGCGGGCACCGGCGCCGTCTCCATCAATACCAAGAGCCAAATCGCCGGCTCTTACGATAATTCTTCGAGCGAGTTGACGGGCTTTGGCTATCAAGCCGGCAATTTTCTCTCCATCGCCTATCCGAGCGCTTCGCAGACCGCCGTCGCCGGCCTCAACGATTCCGGCCATATCGCCGGCGTGTGGTACGACTCCAGCGGCAACATGCACGGCTTCACCGCTGTCCCGCAATAGACGCTGCATACACGGTGGTAGAATCTCCGCGCGTGTGCATTCGCATGCCAGCGAGTGCGTTCGCCGGTGATTCCGAGGGATGAATTCTCCCGCTGAAAAACAGAGCAAGCGGCTGATGCGCCAGATGTTTGGCGAGATCGCGCCACGTTACGATTTCGTCACCCGCATTTTTTCCTATGGCATGGACAGCCGCTGGAAACGCCAGGCCGTGGCGCGCGCGCCGCTCCCGTCGGACGCATTGGTCCTCGATCTCGCCTGCGGCACCGGCGATTTCTCAAAGTTAGTCCTGGAAAAATTGCCGCAATCGCGGCCCGTCGCCGCCGACCTCACCGAGCCGATGCTCCGCCTGGCGCGCCAGCGCGGAATTGCCAATGCCGTTTGCGCGGACGCCGAGGGATTGCCATTCGCTGACGCCATGTTCGATTGCGTTTTTGTCGGGTACGGCCTGCGCAATTTTCCGCACCTGTCCGTGGCCGTACAGGAAATCGCGCGCGTGCTGCGTCCCGGAGGCTGCGTGGTCACGCTGGATTTTTTCCTTCCCGCTAATCCTATCCTGCGGCGGCTCTATCTCGGCATTCTTTATGCCCAGGGCGGCTTCTGGGGGCTTCTGCTCCATGGACGCCCCCGCACCTACACCTACATCCCTGATTCTCTCCGCGGCTTCATGTCCATGGACGACTTTTCCGCCCTGCTGCGCCGCTCCGGCTTCGCCCGCGTGGACCAGCGCCCCTACCTCTTCGGCGGCATCGCCCTCCACTGGGCCATCAGAAATTAGCTCCACAAACCACTGGTACTCAATAACCTGGGTATTCCGTTTGCTGATTGACGCCTCCACCTCGCGGGTGTACCGTCTTCCCACGTTCCATTTTGGGAATTTGGGAGAAAAATATGGACCCCTTCCGGAAGACCGCCAAGCTCTTCTCTTTATTGGCCTTGGCTATACCTTTTGCGGCTGGTAGCCTCGGAGCCTCATTCGGCTACTTCGTGTATGCCAATGATTCGATATACGGCGATCCATTCGCTATGAACGCCGCCACGGTGATGAAACTCCAAGGTTCGCGAACATCGCCGCTCCTTTTTCCCATCCGCACACGTTTAACCGGCGGCCAGTCGCAGGGTTACAACAGCTATCTTGGCCTGCCCACGCAGGCGATTTCCAGCAATGGAGGCCAGGCCTGCCTGTTTGTCCCCGACAACCTCAGTGGCGACATCGCCGCTTTCCAGCTTCCCAGCATGGTGAAGGCGGGGAACTTCGTCAGCGGCCTGGGACCAACCCCCGGCGGCGTCGGCGTAGTGGTTCGCGGCCAGTATCTCTATGCACTGTTTGACCTCAACACCGAGCCAATGTACGCGGTCATCTTCGGCTTCCAAATTGTTCCGGGCTGCGGACTGTCGGTGATCAGCTCGACGGACGTTTTGGCCATCGCGGACAGCATGGCGGCGACGCCGGATGGAACTCTCCTGCTTGTCGCGCTGCAAAATGGCGAAGTGGCGACGTATGCCACCGGCGCGCAGGGTCTTCTGGATTTTGTCGGCAGTTACGGCGCGTGGGGGATTCCCGTTGGCATGGACATTACCGCCGACGGCAAATACGTTCTCGTGGGCGATTCGCAGGCGCTCCTGACGCGCGTCGGAGTCCTGCCCATCAACCCCGATGGCTCGCTCGGCGCCGACATCAATTTTGGCGGCAGCGGCCAACTGGGCGACGTCGAGGGTCCCACCAGCCTGTGGCTCAGCCCCAACGAAAAATTCCTGTTCGTCGCCGGCGATTCGCAGCTCACCGTGCTCAATTTTTCCGAAGATCCACTGAACATCGCTGCTTCCGGGTGTCCGGAGGAGGTGTCCGACGGCGGAATGGCCACGCTTCTGCCCTATGGCGCGGGCGGCGGACTCTATGCCGCGGGCTACGACGCCGTGTATCTCTACAGTATCAATTCATCCACCGGATGCCTCGCGCCGCTGCCCGGCTCGCCGTTTCCCGTCGGCAATCCCAACGCCCAGATAACTTTCCTCACCGCTTCCCCCCTCGGCCGTTCTAGTAACCCCGGCTTCCTCTGGTAACCTGCCTGAGGGGCACCGCGGGACCAGCGGCCCGCCCTGTTATGGCGAAATCGTTGTCTGGCACTAGGAAGGCGAGCATAATCAAAGGAGGTGGCGTCACCATGGAATGGACAACTCCAGACTTCCAAGAAGTCAATTTGAATTGCGAAGTCAGTTCCTACGCCAACGCGGAACTATAGACGCTTGAAGAGCACGCGGCGTGGCTGAGGGGAGAGCAAAATGAAATCAGTTGGGCTTAGGGCGGTCATCGTTGGGGTGTGCTTCTGGGCGCTTGCTGCCGCCGGGAGGGTTCAGTATAAATTCTCCGCCGCAGGCACATATCCAGGTTCGGATTACAGCGTTCCCCTTGGCGTCAGCAAGAGGGCGATTGTCGGCTACTACATCGCTCAGGTCAACAACCAAACGATTCAGGGCGCGTACATCGAGACTCGAGAACAGGGAAGTGACGCAAGAGCAAAATTCACGAGCGTTCGCCCCTTCGACAGCCTGGGCGCTTTCTTGCAAGGCGTCAATGCCAACGATGTGGCTGTGGGTGGCTACTGCCCGTTGGGATGCGACCACCAGAATGGCCGAAGTGCTTTCATCTATGACCGCGGGGCAATCACAAGTTTCAACTATCCAAGGGTAGGTCAGGCACTCGCAGCAACTGTAGCGAACGGGATCAACAACAGCGGGCAAATCGTCGGCGGATTCTGCGACACAAGTTTTGTCTGTCCACAGGGGTTTTTCAACGTCGCCAACCATGGTTTTCTCGACGACCATGGAAAATTCACTCAGCTCGATTACCCCGGAACGGTTGGCACCACGCAGGCCTTTGCTATCAACGATGCCGGGCAAATTGTCGGCGATTACGAAATTAATGAGTCTGGCCCTTACGGCTTCCTGTATGCAAATGGGAAATACCAGGCCATCAACTATCCCAACGCGCTCTACACCGTTGCCAGCGCCATCAACAATCATGGCGTGATAGCAGGGCTGTATGAAGACCAGAAGGGACAGGTCCACGGCTTCACCGACCAGAATGGGACATTCACCGAAATTGACCATCCCAACGCTCTCTCCACCGGCGTGACTGGAATCAACGATCGTGGCATCATTGTGGGCCTATGGTCCCCGGAATTCGGGCAATACAACTTCATCGGCATCCCCGTCCAATAGCAGCGCCCTCTCCACTCCACATTGCCCGGATTGTTGCGCGCATACTTTCGCGCCACGCGTGAAGCGTTACACAAGCTGCTGTTGATTTTTTCTGCGGAATTCTGACAATAGGTCAGAACTATATCCAGACGACGGGAACAGGCGCAAAATGGCCATTTCTGATAGGGACACATGTGACAGTCGCAAAACTGCAACTCTCACATAATCAATAACATACACTTTTCTAATAGGGACACTTTTTGACTTCTCATTTTCGCCGCATTTCCCCCCTCAAGACCCGTTCTTTCCGTCACGTGGCTGCCGCTCGCTGGAACCGGCGTCCGATAGCGGAAAAATTTCGGTTAGATATTGGTTAATCATTTCCGAGGGAGTAGAATCTCGCGGAGAGTTCAAGCGAGACCGGCCTCGGGGATGAGGGGGTCAGCAATTCCGCGAGCAAGCCCCGCCCGTCAGCCAGCACGATGGCGGATAAACTTCCGGCCATTTGCATCGGGAGGCGACGATGTTCCTTTGTGAACGAAATCCTACGGGAAAAATTTGGAAAGCGTTCTTGTTTGCCGCGGCAATTCTGTTTCTGCTGCCGGCGGCGGCGCGCGCGGCGGAGGATTCCAAAATGACTGGCCTGGCGCGCCATCCTCTGAGACCAGCCACCACCACGTGCACGGGCGGAATGATGCTGGGCGCGGGCGACGGCGGGGATTTGCTGGTGACGGGAAAATGCATCGTCGCCGCCGTGGCGTGGAAGCAGCCCAATGGCTTTTACTATCCGCCGGCGTTTCATTCGGTAAACCTGTTTTTTGACAACGTTTCCATCCGCCATTACGTTATCGAACCGCTCTTCAAGCCCGGAACCTTCCAAACGGATCCAACCCTGACGGCGCCCACTATTGCAACTGGAATTCGGCGCTCTTCGATGGATTTACGGACGTGGACCGCCAGACTGAATTGGACGATGACGACGGCTCGCTGACCGGCCTGATCAAAACGATTTCGGTCAACCAGGACCCTTTCTTTAGCGCGCCGGTCGAAACACCCGAGTGCGCCTCCGATGTTCCTACCTCCGTCTCGCCGGGCACGGCGAAGACCAGCCCCTACGACTACGTCACGTCGGTCGTCTATCCCTACTGCGCGCTTTCGTGCGGAGATGTTTGGGCCACGGATTGCACCAATCCAAATTGCTATGGAGTTCCCCTCTATCGCAACAACGTAAATCCTGGCGAGCTAGGGACAACACCCAACATCCGCATGATGGGGCAGGCCACCGGTCAGCGCAGCACGCTGGCCGTCAACAATAACTCCTACTACGTGGACACCACCGTCAGCGCCGATGACCAGCGCAAAGTCGTCGGCGCCAGGGGTAACCTAAACGTATTCGAGGCTGGAAAGACGTACTATCTATTTCTGCTCTTTGCCAAACCCACCACGGTGCAAACCTATCAGCTTTACGTCGGGCCCACCTTCAATGTGAACACGGATGTGAGCCTCGTCCGGGTTGATATCAGTTCTTCGCCGCTGAAATTTGGCGCGGGCTCCTGGCCTGATTCTGGCTGGACGAGAAGCTACAATGCCACTTCCGGCGTGCTGACCGTAACCATGGACATGTCTCTTCCGGAATTCCAGTTGGAATATGACGCGGCACGAAAGGAGAAATGCCAGCCGCAGAGCTTCTGCACTCCGAATTCGGACGAATCCTGCGGGTGCGCTCTTGACAGCGGCGATCCTCTTTACGACGAGTGTGGCAAGGTGTGCATGAACTGGGCCGGAAAGGACATAGACCGCCCGACGGATGGCTGCTTTGGAATCTCCGTCACACTGTCTTCCGGTTTCACCACTGGCCCGGAGAATGGCCTTCCCCCTGCTCCGAAGTGCTTCCCTCATAATAAGCTGTGGAATATTCCATTCGATCCGGCTTCGCAGGAAGTTGCCGGGTCGTGCTTCTATTCCACTGCGCCGAAGGGGAAATTCTGTTCGGGGGAAAGCCATCCCTCGGTATTCCGCGAGAAGAGCGGAAATTAGCACGAAGAAAGTGGTGATCGCCGCCATGGCTGCCAGGCTCGATATGAACGATCCAGGGCTGGCGCGCGGGGCCGTCTCTAAAGTCCTCGACAAACTGGAAGGAAGACACTGGATTGCGCGCGTGAGAAGCCGGACGACAACCGCGTCCAATTGCTTTCGCTGAGGTCAAAGGGGAGACGTCTTCTGCCAGATTTGGCGTCCATCGCCGACCGCAATGACTAGCAGTTCTTCGGCTGTCTGAGTCCCAAGGAACGAGCGACACTGAAGCGACTTTTGCAGAAGTCAACTGACACTCATCAGGTCAGCGGTGTCGCGATTGATTGAAGCCGCAGACGGTTATGCGTTGACTCACGTCACTTCATGAAAGAGGGAGAATTCCAATGAGCAAAGCGATTGATAATCTGCAGGCTGCACAACAACGAGCCATGGCTGCCCGGCCCAAGGTAGGGGGCTTCCCGTATCTAGCCGAGACGTTGCGTCTTGCAGGCGTGACACGCAATTTGTGGTTCCTGCCCGCATGCCAGAGCTTGTATCTGACTGAGCATGGGCCGGTGGTGACCCAGGGGTCACCATTGGTGTCCGGCACCGTGGACGTGCCGCCGTTCAATCGCGAGGCACTGATCGCGGCATTGCGAACCGACCAGGCCGGGAAGAGCACGTTTCCTGAGTTTCTGGCAGCCACGTGGCGCGCCGGTGTTGTCCGCTATGACGTCGATTTCACGGCGCGCAGAGTCGCGTATTACGGGTCTCGCGAGGAAGAGTACATCGAAGACTACCCCGCCGTTCGCGTGGACTAACCACCGAAGGCGGTTTGATACCCTAACCATGCCGAGGCGCTGAATGGGATTGTGGAATGTTTGTACACACCTTGCACGAGCAGCCGGATGTTGGGGGATCATATTGATACCCCAACCATGAAATTCACAAATTCGGACGGTTGCAGGGTTTGCGGACGTGATTGGAAACGAAGAAGGTTTGGTTGCGAGGCCCTGCAACCAACCGAATTGTTTAGTGCCGCCCTTCAGGTTGGAACTGATTCGGCTCGCAGTGTAGCCGCATGCCGCTGTTCTTGAGGTTCTAGGTTGCTTCCGGGTTGCGACCACTTGCCCTGACCTCACCCGTCGCCCCCCCAACACCTTTCTTGGACAATGGAACGCCCCTGTAATTCAAAGGGGCCGCTCTGCCAGCCCGGAAAGGCCCGGCTCCGTTTGGGCAAAGGCGGTGGAAAGTGTGGCGTTGGAGGATCCTGCCAAAAAACAGTTGAAATATATATAACAATATATATAGTGGTCGCGTGAGTCTCGAACATATTTTGCTGGGTCTGCTCCGCGAGCCCGCCAGCGGATACGACTTGAAAGTCATCCTGGACAACGGGATCGGGCATTTCTGGGCCGCTGAACTAAGCCAGATCTATCCAACCCTGAAACGGCTGGAGAAACAGAAGCTGTTGCGATCGCGCCGCGCTGCCTCCAAGCGCGGCCCCGGACGCATCGTTTACGAAATCACCGCGACCGGGCGCAAACAGCTTGCCTCCTGGCTGCGGAGCGATCCGCAGTTTGAGGACATGCGGCATACCTTTCTGGCGCAGATCTACCTCATGGATGAGCTCTCGGATCTGCCGCACACATTGAGATTTCTCAAACAGCTTCACACTCGCTGGGCGGGGCGCCTTGAGGCGCTAAGAAATAAGGAAAAGGAGTGGTCCCAGCGCGACTCCGAATTCCCGGACGCTCTTCCCCTGGCTGCTTTCCACCGGCATCTGACTCTGCGCATGGGAAAGCACGCCTACCAGGGCTGGCTCACGTGGTGCGAGGAATCCATGCGCAGAGTCCGCGCTCGAACGCGAAAGGAGAATCGCAATGGCAAACCTGTTTCAGTGGCTGCGGTGGACGCACGTCACCGCGGGCAGTCTCGCGCTCATATTATTTTGGATTCCGGCAATCGCCCCCAAGGGCGGTAGGACACACATCCGCGCCGGATGGTTCTATGTCGCGTGCATGTCCGTGGTTGTCGTGACGGCCCTCGCGATGAGCGGACTCGCTTTTGCCATTCCTCTTTCCGTGCGGCGGATCGCACGGCCGCTGTCGCCTGCAGAGCTCTCGAATTTTCTGAGGGCGCAGCGCATATCTGCAACCTTCCTGGCCTACCTGGCGGGCCTCACTCTGGCGGCGGGCTGGCAGGGTATTTGGGCCGTTGAGACGAAGCGCGAGCCGAAAGCAATGCGCACTCCCTTCAGTCTGGCGCTCAACGTATTGGTATTCCTCGGTGGTTTGACCGTGCTCGTCCTCGGAATTACGTATCACAGCGGGCCGCTGATTGCCTTGAGTCCCATTGGCCCCTTCATTGCCGCCGGCAATTTGCGTTACTTGCTGCGGGGCCCACAATCACGGATGCACTGGTGGTATGAGCATCTTAGCTCGATGTTCGCCACGGGCATCGCTGGTTACACGGCCTTCCTGGTGTTCGGCGGGGCGCGTTTGCTTCCTTCGATCGCCCGAAGCCAGCTGTACACAATTTTCTGGATACTGCCAGCCCTAATCGGCGTGCCTGCCATCTTCATGACGGTTGCGTACTATCAACGCAAATTCCACGAAACTGGCCGTACATCGGGTGTTTCCTCACCACACGTGGAGCTGGATTCCTAAACCCGCGCTCGAACTCCATCTCTGCAGAATTGGAAGAGTGATGGTTCTGCCGCCCAATTCCGGGCGAGTGACGGGCAAGCTGGAACTTCGACTGTGCCCTTCCAGTCGTGAGAGATACACAGGGGGCTTTAGGCGCGACTCTCTAGAATCCCCATCGCGACACGCAAATTCGGATGGTTGCAGGGTTTGCGGACGTGATTGAAAGCGAAGAAATCTTGGTTGCGGGGGCTGGATTTGAACCAGCGACCTCCGGGTTATGAGCCCGACGAGCTACCAGACTGCTCCACCCCGCGAATTGATGATAAGCGAAACGCGAAACATCGTCAAACCAGTGGGGTGGACAACAGTTTTAGAATGATTCGGGAAGGGGCCAGCTACCAGGTATTGTAGGCGGTGCCTTCGGTGGGAGAGTTGTACTCGGATGAGGAATGGACATCAATGATCCCGGCATGGCTCTGGTTGGGGTCCAGCAACAGGTCCGACGTTTCCGCGTTCCAGTCCTTCGGCGCGTTAAGGGATCGTCGGGGATGGCACGCAAATATCCGGATGTAACGAGATCATCAAGCGATTGCGGGGCGGTCTGTTTATCCAGCGTGTACTGTTCGATGGCCTGGCGCATGACGAAAAGATCCTGCTTCAATGCTGCTTCCTTGGCGCGCACCACGGACTGCTCGTAACGGCCCGGCACGAGGCTGGCGAGGATCACGATGATGGTCATCACCACCATCAACTCCAGCAACGTGAACCCCGCGGAAGAATTCGCGGCCCGGGGAGCCCGGCGTCTAGAAATCACGGCTTGTAAGAGAGGGATCATTTCAGCAGTCTAGAAAAGATGGATTACCGTCGTTAAAGGTACGCGCGATTTCACCTGCCAGTTTGGTTTCTACCAATCCTTGTACTTTGTGCCATCCAGCGCCATGCCCTCGCGACTTGGAATACACGTCGAAAACATTTTGGCCGCCCCAGGAGTCGGAGTCAGCATCGTCCTGATCGGATCGTCAGCCCCAATCGGCCGTTTTCCGTCATGGGGTCGACGGGAATTTGCGCAGAAAGCGCACTTTCTTGTCCGGCCGCCCGCGAGCTGGACTCCTTTCACCAGCGTATCGAGGTCGGGAGGATAGCCGTTGGAGTCCACCTCGGTGCTTGATCAGGTTTTGATCCGCGGCGTCCTTGTAACGGTCAATGGCGTTGCGCATTTCGCGCAAATCCTCGCGGAAAAGCTGCTCACTCTGCCGCATCAACCATCACCCGCGCCATGGGCAGAGCCGCGGAGGTGAGAATCAGGAGAATGCCGCAGGCGACGATCAACTCCATCAGCGTCATTCCCGCGTCGGCCACGCGGCGGAGAAAATGCCGGACTCGCGGAACGGGAAGCCACCAAGCTCCGCGATGGGCCGATCTCGCGGCAGAAGCGTGAAAGCAATCGTTGGCGCATCCGCATGGTTTACTTCACCTGAATTTTTGCCTCGCCCACGCTGAGCGGCAGATTGCGCTGCTGCGAATCGCGCGCATTCACCTGGACAATCTGCAGCGAGGCGTTGCCCGGACCGATGGCGCGAACACCAGACCCAGCAGGGTACCGCTGCCGCTGATGCCCGGAGTTCCCGGCTGCCGCGAAGCGGAAATAATGGCCTGACCGTGTTGTTGATCCACATTGTTGCACGATGGCGATTTCCTGCGTCCCGCCGGAAAGGAATCCGCCGTTGCGCACGTCATCAATTTGGATGACCGCGGGATCGTATTGCACCAGGAGCGGAATGGAAAAAAGGTCTCTCACGTTCTGCGCTTCCAGACCGACGGCGACAGTATCGCCAGGCCGCATATTGAGCGTGGCGGGATGAACTGGAGGGCCATGGGCGCGGATGAAGCCGCGGGCGCGCCCGCAGGCGCCGCGCCGGCCGGAGGCTGGACGCGGACTGCCGGAGTTGCCGGCGGGGGGATTCGGAGCGCCCGGCATTGCAGGCGGGCATTGCAGCGCCGGGGGACACCGCGCCGGGCGCCGCAGAGCCTGGGGGCGGGGAAGCAGGCAGCGGCGTGGGACCCGGATTCTCAAACTGGTCACGGTATACACGAACGTTCGTGTCCGTTCCGGTGGCGATGCTTTCCAGGTTTTCGGCGGTGATGGATGGCATGCGAATAATGTGTGGAGTGATGACAATTAGAACATCGTCGTCCGAGATTTCATTTGATCCTGGGAGAAGAAATAGCGGAGAAAGGGAATTTTCGCCAGAGTCCCGGCCAGCCGTTGACGCTGTGGGTCACCGTGTGGCCGATCAAGCCGCCGAGAATGCTGGACTCTCCCTCGCGCAAACGGACCTCATGCTCCACAGTGCGCTGGCTGATGATCGGCTGCTCGATGCCGCCGAGGTCGCTTTGCCCAGTGACCGAGGAAACTTCAATTTTCAATTTCAGGCTGACTTCGTTATCGGGATGGACGCGCGGCGTTACGTCAATATTTACGCCAACATCCTGGTACTGGAACTGCGTGTTGACCAGGGGATTCACCACGCCTGCTCCGCCGCCGACGCCCACGCCCACGCCTGCCTGGAAGCTGCCCGTGGCGATGGGGACTTTGTCGCCGATGCGCAGTTTGGCCTGCTGCCCGTCGGAAACGCGAACTTCAGGATCCTGGATGATTTTTGTCCCCGTATCGGTCAACAATGCGGATAACTTCGCACCCGGCAGCGTGAGGCTGAAATCCGCGCGGCAAGATGAGCCAGGTTGTTCAGCGTAATTTGGTTGGAGTGGTCGTGGTTGTGGTTGTCGAGGTTGAGGTAGTGGTTGACGATGTCCCGCCGTTGGGCTGGACGGAATTGCGGGGCGTAAATGGAACGTGGCGCTCTGCCCGGGAAGAACGCCGAGTGTGGTTCATGTTGTCCAGACGTCGCCTCCAGCACGTCCACCTGCAACAGTATTTCGGGCCGGGCTTTGTCAATATTGTCTAGATGCGCCGCGCAACATAAGCTTATCGGGGTGTCGCGAATCACGATGGCGTTCTGCGCATTTACCTGTTGGAGCGCTTCATGTCCAGCAGTTGGCGGAGGCCCGTGACGATCTCCGTGATGTCCTGCGACGTAAGCGTGTTCGAGAGATAAAACGTCTGCACCACCTCATCGTCCAGATCGCGCCGCTTCTGCGGCTGGTCCGGGGCCACAAGGATAATTCCACTGGTAACCGGTTTCCAGAAGGCCTTGGATTCCAGCGAAACCGCGTCCAATGCCTGCTCCAGCGTGACGTTCGGCAATTCTACCGTGATTTTCTTGGAGTTCTGCGCGAAATCGGGATCGAAAATCACCGAAAGTCCCGCCAGTTTGCCGATGGTTTCAAAGACCATGCGGGAGTCATTGGTCATCTTCAAATTGATCGGCTCGCGCGAAAGGGGTTTCAATTGCGGCGGCAAGTCCAGTAAGCCGGCGTCAGGGCTGGTGTCCGCGGGTCGAGCCGGTGCCGGGGTTACCCTGTTGCACCGCGATCAGATTCAGTGTGCGCTTAATCTGCTGGTCCGCGGCCACATTGGAAGGGTCCACGGCCTTGGTCTTCTGGAATTCGGCCAGCGCCATGGTCAATTGTCCGTTGGCAAGAATCTTTTCTCCTGTCTCCAGATGGTATTGCAGACGGCCTCGAATCTCAATTGGCCCTGCATCTGGTATTCCGCGTCGTCCGGATGGAGCTTCAAAGCCTTTCGATACTAAGTAGTAGCCGTGTCGTAGTCATGCATCTGCTCGGCTTTGAGGCCCTGGTTAAAGTCCTGATCAGACTTCGAGCCGGGGCATCCGGCCATAAATATAACAATGGTCGCCAGAAACGACCGGGGCTCGAGGATACGGCGCAACGTGGCCTCCATGAACGAATTACTAGTTTAACATCCAGCGCGGCGGCCGATCCAAAGCCGCGTGGCTTGCTTGTCTTTCCTTCGGCGGTTATCATAAGCAACTGCTGAGGAAAAAAGTACGCTTCATCGGCGGAGGGCATCCACCTGATTGCCCAGAACCGCAGCGCTTCGTACCATTACACCATCCTCGAAAAATATCGAGGCGGGTTTGGTGCTGCGAGGGACGGAAGTGAAAACCCTCCGCGCGGGGAAGGTAACTCTGCGCGACGCCTATGCCGAGGCCCGCGGCGGGGAATTTTGGCTGCAAAACGCCCACGTTCCCGAATACCTCCCGGGGGGCCGTATAATCACGCCGCGCTGCGGGCGCGCAAACTGCTGCTGCATCGCCGCGAAATTGACAAGCTTGCCGCACTGATCCAGCAGAAGGGTTTGACGCTCGTGCCGCTTGCGGCTGTATTTCAAGGACGGAATCGTGAAATGCGAGATTGGGACTGGCGCGCGGAAAAAACTGCATGACCGGCGGCAGGCCGAACGCGACCGGGAAGCCCGGCACAGAGGCCGATGACGCCATGTACCGCTTTCGCCGGCGTTAATTTTTCAGTCAAAGGAACACCATGCATATTGAGTGCGAATCTCAACCCTACGCATCGGTTCCTGCCGATGCCGTTGTGACCTATCTACTTTGATTCGGATGAGCGGCTGAGAGGAATGGTTGCCGAACTGGACCAAGCCACTGGCGGAAAATTGCAATTGCTGGCGGACAGCGGCGAGTTGACCGGCAAGACCATGGAAATGACGCTGCTGCATTTTCCCGCCGGACTGCAGCTCGGCGGTTGTTGCTGATTGGCGCGGGCAAACCGGAAAAATTTACGCGCAGCGATCTGCGGCGCATTGCGGGCGCGGCGGCCGTTATCTGAAAAGCCGAGGAGCGCGCAATATTGTTTTTCTCGCGCGGGAAGGCCAGCGCACGCCGCCGACGCGCAGGCCGTTACGGAAGGATTGGTGACGGCCGAATTCGAATCCGACAAATACCGCAGCGAAAAAAAGAACGGCAAAGCTATCGAAAAGTGATCGCTGTCGGGCTGGGACGGTACCAGCCGCGAGGAAGTGGAAGCAGCCATTGCACGGGGACGCGTCATCGGCGAATCACAGAATTTCGGGCGCGATCTGATCAACGAGCCTTCGAACTATTTGTCTCCGCACATTCTGGCCGACAAAGCCGCGGCCATGGCGCGAGAAACAGCGGATTTCTGTCGAAATCCTGGACGAGCATAAGATCGCGACCTGAAAATGGGCGCGATCCTGGGCGTGGCTCAGGGAAGCGACGAACCGCCGCGGGTAATCGTTCTGCGCTATACGCCGGAGAATGAAAGGCCCGGCGCGCCGGTTCTGGGACTCGTTGGCAAAGCCATCACGTTTGATAGCGGCGGAATTTCCATCAAGCCCGCCAATGGAATGGAAAAGATGAAATACGACATGGGCGGCGGCGGCACCATGTTGAGCGTGATGCGCGCGCTGGCGCAATTGAAGCCGGCGGTGAAAGTGATTGCGGTGATCATGTCCTCGGAAAACATGCCCGGCGCGCGCGCGCAGAAACCAGGCGACGTCAAAATGGCCATGAGCGGCAAAACCATCGAGGTCATCAACACGGACGCCGAAGGGCGGATGGTGCTGGCGGATGGCATCACCTACGCCCGGCAACTGGGCGCCACGCATTTGATTGACGCCGCGACGCTGACGGGCGCAATCGAAGTGGCGTTGGCCAACGTGAACGTGGGTGTATTCGGCCAGCCCGGGAATATCTGGACCGCTTTCTGCAATCCGCGCAGGCGGCGGGAGAAAAAATGTGGCCCATGCCGCTGGACGATGAATATCGAAGAAATGATCCAGAGCAGCATCGCGGACATTCGCAATACCGGCAGCGGCAAGGGCGGCGGAGCAATCACCGCGGCGTGGTTTCTGAAGGAATTCGCCGAGGACATGCCCTGGATTCACCTGGATATCGCGTCCACGTGCTGGAACGACGACGCCAAGCCGTGGCTGGCCAAAGGCCCCACGGGCATCGCGGTACGCACCATCGTGAAATTCGCAATGAGCCTCTGAACGCGCGAACAGGGAAACGCTCGCCAATGCGTTACATGATTTCCGGACGCTTCCATCCCGAGCAGATCCAGCGCGGCGACAATTGACGCAGCGCGAAATCCACGAGGAGCAGTAGGAATGCCTGCCGCTGCTGTCTTCCTCGGATAGAACGCGATGACGATGATAAAGAAGATTGAAACCTGCGCGAGTTGGAATGCGTACTTGGCGACGAACGCGGGCTCCTGCGATTTGATGCCGCTTCCACGTGTGCGCCGAGTGATCCCGCCAGCAGAGCCAAGCTCCACAAATCGTTTCCCGTGGGTGGCGCGAGGATCGCCGCCAGCGATTCGGCATTCGACTAGCCGCAGAGATCCAAACCTCCCGGACGCGGAGATCCGTCCTCCGCTCCGCCAGCTTGCGGAAAATCCCGCGCGCACGGACGGCGGCATATTGCACGTAGGGTCCCGTTTCGCCCTCGAAACTCAGCGCATCACGCAAATCGAAAGCGATGACGGTGTGCGGGAGAAGCGCAGCAGAAAGTAACGCAGCGACCCGACGGCGATGGCGTGGCCGATGGCGGCTCGCTCGCTTCCGGCAATTCGGGATGGCGGGAATCCACTTCGGCGCGGGCATGCGCCTCGAGCTGGTCCAGCAGATCGTCGGCCTTCACGCCCTGGCCTTTGCGGCCGCTGACTTCAACGAATGGCCGGCTGCGCGTCCTCTTCGGAAATTGTGTAACCCATCTCCCGGGCGCAGGCGGCGTCAGCGCCACCACGTCGTAGGCGAAATGGGTGAGATTGCTCGGCTTCTTCGTTGAAATCCAGCGCGCGCAGGCCGTGTTTCACCACCATCTGCGGATAAATCTGGCGGGAATCGATCACGTTATAGACGCGCTGGGCCCGGCCGAACTTCGGAGCGTCCACATCGCTGCGCGGATTCGGTGGTCACCCAGTCCATGTGGCCGTCGGGATGGGCGTGGAAGCGCTGATAGAAAAATCGCGGCCCAGCAGGCCAAACTTCCAGAGATGGTAGGCGATATCCTTGCCGACGTAAGTGACGGTTCCGTTGGAGCGGACGATGATTTTTGCTTCGGCTTCTCGCCATCATCCGTCAGCCACTTCCGCGTCCGCGGCGGAGCTCTTCAGTGGCGGGAGCATTTTCCAGTTGTGTCCGCATCACCCAGCACCCGGCGTTTTTGCCCGATGTGGAAAGATGAATTGCGTCTCGTTCGCGCAACAGAGTGAAAGCCGCGTCCCAGAATTTCATGCGCAGAATCTCGCTTTCGCGCGGAAGGAAATCGTAATCAATGCCCAGGCGGTCGAGAGTGCGCAGATGGCAATGGACGATGGCGGTGGAAACCATTTCGGCCATTTCCGCGGCGGGGTTGGTTCCTTCTTCAATGTCCTTCAAAATTTGGAAGCCGCATGTCCATCCATGACTTGTCCTGTTCCAGGAACTGCGTGACGCGGGCGTAAAGGTCCCAGCAGTAATAGTCGAAGCGCGGCTCGGCGGCCAGGCGGCGGACTTCGTCAACAAATTTATGCTCGACGTGCAGAAAGCCGAAAACCACGTCAGCCACCTGCACGCCCGTATTGTCAATATAGTTCTGCACTTCAACGCGATGGCCGGCGTGGCGGAGGAGGCGCGAAAAGGTGTCGCCCAGGACGGCATTGCGCAAGTGGCCGATGTGCGCGGCCTTGTTGGGATTGATGCAGGTATGCTCGACGATGATCTTTGGGAGATGCTTCTCGGCACTATCGCTTTCGACGCCGGCGCTGCGCGCGGGCATCGCGGAAAAAAGCGGACGCGGTTCAGAAAAATCGTTCAAGTAACCGCCGCCGGCGACCTCCACGCGGTCAACTCCTGCCTCCGCACCGAGATTGGGCCGAGTTGCCGCTGCGATTTCCTGCGCCAACTGGCGCGGCGCGCGCTTCAGTTTCTTTGCCAGATCGAAACACACCGGAGACGCCAGTTCACCCATTTCAATTTTGGGCGGGCGCTCGGTGACGATGGGCACGTCCAATGCGTACTTCTCGGCGATAAATCGCCGCAGGGTTTCGCGAACCTGTTGTTCAAGGGATTGGTACATGGATTCAGGCCCGTCGCCGCGCGAAACGCGAGTCGTGCGCCATTTCCGGGATCAGCGATATCCCACGAAGATGATTATCTGAGAGGGATTTCACAGGAACCATTGTCCCTGGAATGGCCAAAATTGCAAACGGAAGCATTTGCAGAGCCCTCCTCGTGCGTTCTTGCGGCGGACCAATTCGCGCCTTGACCGGGACGGCGCGAGAGATAACAATTGCCGTTCGCGGCTGTGGATGGCTGCAAGAGCGACGCCACGGAAAAACTGCGCGCATTTTGTGCGCGATATTCATGGGAGTTCAAGGGAGGCCTGGGATGAAAATGATGCGAGCGACAGGTTGGGGAATTGGAATGATGATTGCAGCTGGCGCGGCGGCGCTGACGGCGCCTCATGTGGCAGGTCCGGCGGGAGCGGGGCAGAGCCAAGGCGGAGCGGTGGTCCGGCAGGTTTCCAGCCGCGAGCCGGTGCAGGGACAGACCCGGGAATTTGGAGCGGAGCGCGCAGCGGCGGTGAATCCGCGCGCATACATTCCCCGGAACCCCAGTCCCAATCCCTGGCAGCTTCAGGCCACACTGCCCGGAGCGGTCATTCACGATATTTCGTTCCCCACGCCGGAAATCGGCTACGCGGCCGCGGAGCTGGGACAGGTCTGGAAAACCACCGACGGCGGCAACACCTGGAATGAGATCCTGAACGTGGGATTTCCGTATTACTGGTATGGCGTCCAGGCGGCGGGATCAAAATACGTGGTGATCTCCGGGTTCAACGACAACAATTTCGAAGGTGTCCTCCGCTGGAGCACGGACGGCGGGATGACCTGGACGTCGGATATTGTGCTGACGACCGCAGGCTGGTCTGATCGCATCCATTTTCCAAACCACAATGACGGAGTGGTGATGGACCAGCTCAACCTGAATGCCGCCAATGCCGCGCATTGGACTACCACGGGCGGAATGACGGCGGCGGACTGGACGGAAGTGGTGCCGGATCCCAACGGCGGCTGGTTCGGCGACCAATTCAGCATGCTGACAAATTTGCACACTCGGGCTTCGGGGATCACTTACTGTGATAGTTCCAATGGAGGACAGGTGTGGAGTTGCGGACCGTCGGTGGACCAGGTATTCGACGGGCCGGTGTTCTTCTATAACGACAAAAGCGGCTGGGTGGGTGGCGGCGAGATTTCTCCCAATGTGGAAGGCTGGGTACATACCACCACGGATGGCGGACAAACCTGGAGCGGGCGCACGCTTGACGGGCCGTGGCCCATACGGGAAATTTATTTCCTGACGCCAAAATTCGGCTGGGCGGCGGGTGGAAATCTCTATACCAATGTGGGCGGAATGTATTTCAGCAATGACGGCGGCCAGACCTGGACCGTGGACATCAGCACCGGCGCGGAAATGAAATCCTGCGCCAGCCAGCAGGTGGGCAAGGAGATCACCGTGTGGTGCGCGGGAATTACTGGCGCGCTCAACGGCGTGATTTATCGCGTTCAGGGGACGAAGAAGTAACAGGCACGCCCGGGCACGGGACACGATTCCATAAAGATTGAGTCTGATTCGAGCGGCAGCCACTGCCGTGGCGGAAGCGGTGTGTCCGCGTCTGCGAGTTCCGCCAATTTCCGGTACACTTCCAAATGTGCGGCGGAACGGTCCGCCGATTTCTATGCGAACTGCTTACCTGGACTGTTTTTCGGGTGCCAGCGGAGACATGCTGCTAGGCGCGATTGTGGACGCCGGGGCGGATTTCGGCCATTTGCAAGCGCAGTTGCGCCGGTTGCCGGTGTCCGGCTGGACGATTCGCGCGGAGGAAACTAAAAGGCGTGGCATCCGCGCGACGAAAGTGACTGTGGAAGCCGGGGAGCATCACCATCACCGTGGCTTGCAGGAAATTCTGGGCATGATCGCGGCGGCGGGACTCTCGCCCGGCGTAGCGGAACGCGCGTCGCACATTTTCATGCGCCTGGGCGAGGCGGAAGCGTCCATCCACGGCGTGCCGGTGGAGCGCATTCACTTTCACGAGGTGGGCGCGGTTGATGCCATAGTGGACATCGTGGGCGCGTCCATTGGATTTGAACTGCTGGGCATTGAAGATCTGCACTGCTCGCCACTGAATGTGGGCGGCGGTCAGGTGAAAGCGGCGCACGGAATTTTGCCGGTTCCAGCGCCGGCGACGGCGGCGTTGCTGCGTGGCGCGCCAACATATTCCAGCGGCCTGGAGATGGAACTGGTGACGCCGACTGGCGCGGCAATCATAAGCACGCTGGTCACAAAATTTGGAGCGCAGCCGCCGATGCGCGTCGAGAAAATCGGCTATGGCGCGGGTACCGCGGATCCCAGTGAACAAGCCAACGTGTTGCGCATGCTGGTTGGCGAGGCGGCTTGCGGCGAGGCCACTTCGGGCGCTGGATGGGATGCGCCAATTTGCATGCTGGAAGCGAACGTGGACGACATGAATCCGCAGATCTACGGATATTTTGCGGAGCGCGCGCTGGAAGCTGGGGCGCTGGACGTGTTCGCCGCATCGGTGCAGATGAAAAAAGGACGGCCGGGGCTGCTGCTGACGTTGCTCTGCGAGCGCGAGGCGCGGGAACGGCTGGCGGAACTGGTGCTGCGCGAAACGACGACGATTGGGGTGCGGACGCACGATGTCCAGCGAAAGACGCTGGCGCGGGAAATGGTGACGGTGACGACACCGCATGGGTCAGTGCGCATCAAGCTATCGCGCCAGAACGGAAACGTGTTCAACGCCGCGCCGGAATACGAAGACTGCCGGCGGATCGCGATCGAGAGGAACGTGCCGTTGAAAGATGTGTTGGCGGAGGCACTGTACTGCTTTCAAAAGCAGAAAAGCTGATGGGAACAGAGATGAATCAGGAAGCTCGGCCAAAATTCTATCTGACCACGCCGATTTATTACGTAAACGCGCGGCCGCACATGGGGCATACCTACACCACGGTGGTGGCGGACACCATCGCGCGCTACAAGCGGATGCGCGGCTACGACGTGGTATTGCTGACGGGGACCGACGAGCACGGACAAAAAGTGGAGCGAGCGGCAAAAGCAGCGGGCGTTACCCCGCAAGCGTATGCCGATGAAATCTCCGCGGACTACCGGCGTTTGTGGAGCGAACTGGGCTTGCAGATTGACCGCTTCGTGCGCACCACCGAGCAGCGTCACGAATGGGCGGTGCGGCGGCTGCTGGAACAGGCCCGCGACAAGGGTTTTGTTTACAAGGGATTTTATGAGGGATTGTACTGCATCCAGGACGAAATGTACGTGGATGAGCCGCTGCCGGGCGGTTTGTGCCCGGAATGCCAGCGTCCTACGGAGAAAGTGCGCGAGGAAAATTACTATTTCAAGCTCTCGGCGTTTCAAGAGCGGCTGCTGAAGTTATACGAGGAGCAGCCGGATTTCATCCAGCCGGAAGCGCGGAGAAATGAAGTGCTGGCGTTTGTGCGCGGCGGTCTGCGGGATTTATCCGTAAGCCGCACGTCGGTGAAATGGGGCATCCCCTGGCCGGATGACGAAAAGCACGTGTTCTATGTGTGGTACGACGCGCTGACCAGTTACATGACCGGAATCGGGTACGGCGACGACGAATTGCAGTGGGAACGATATTGGCCGGCGGACCTGCATTTGATCGGCAAGGAAATTTTGCGATTCCACGCGGTCTACTGGCCGGCGTTCCTGATGGCCGCGGAAGAGCCGCTGCCCAAGCGGATTTTTGCGCACGGGTGGTGGCTGTTCAACGAGGAAAAAATGTCCAAGTCGCGGGGAAATATGCAGCATCCGCAGCCCGCGGCGCGCGTGCTGGGGACGGATGCGTTGCGCTATTTTCTCCTGCGGGAAATGGTTTTTGGCGGCGATGGGAATTATTCGCGCGAATCGCTGTTGCGGCGCTACAACGCGGACCTGGCGAACGGACTTGGAAATCTGGCCAGCCGTACGCTGGCCATGATCGAGAAATATTGTGACGGCGCGGTACCCGCGGCTCGCGGCGGGGGTTCATCAACGCTGGTGCCGGAAAGGGCGGCGGAAACGATTACGGCGGCCCTGGCGGCATATGAGTCGCTGGCGTTCAGCACGGCGCTGGAAGAGATCTGGGCGCTCATTGCCGTGATTGACAAGCGTCTGACGGACAGCAAGCCGTGGGAACTGGCGGGCCAGCCGGAAGGACGCGACGAACTGGCGAATGTGCTGTATGACGCGGCGGAAACGCTGCGCGTGCTGGCGATTCTCACCTATCCCGTAATGCCCACGACGGCGCAGAAGATTTGGGAGCAACTGGGGCAAGCCGGAAAAGTCGCCGACCAGCGCATGGATCAATTGCGGTGGGGCGGGCTGCGCCCGGGCAGCGTGGTGAGCCGGTCGGAAGGGTTGTTTCCACGGGTGGATAAGGACGAAGCCTTCGAAAGGATGGAAGCCATGGAACAGGAAATCAGTAATGCAAAAAAACCGGGTGCCGCGCCGGCAGAAGCGGGCGCGGAGAAAACTGCGGTAATTCCCGCGTCCGCGGGGACGACTGCGGGAGCGGGGCAGGCGGCAGCGCCAAGCGCTCCAGCGGCGCCGGCAGGGCCGGTGAGAATCGGAATTGACGATTTCACCAAAGTAGAAATGCGCGTGGGCGTGGTGCAGTCCGCCGAGCGCGTGGCCGGCGCGGACAAACTTCTGCGCGTGATGGTGGATATCGGCGCCGAGGTGCGGCAGGTGGTGGCGGGAATTGCAGAAGCATACAAGCCGGAAGAAATTGTCGGCAAACGCGTGGTGGTGGTGGTCAACCTTGCCCCGCGGAAGTTACGCGGCGTGGAGTCCAGCGGAATGATTCTGGCCGCGTCCATTGGACCGGAAGGCCGTCCGGTGCTTTGTACGTTTGGCGAGGAAGTGCCGGCGGGAACGCGGCTGAAGTAGCCGGGCCCCCGGCGAGGGATTCCATTCGTGGATTTGATAGATTCGCACGCGCATATTGACGGCTCGCAATTTGACGCCGACCGCGCGGAAATGCTGGATCGCGCGCGGCGGGCGGGGGTGGGAACGCTGCTGGCGATCGGAATCGGCGACGGCCCGGATCATCTTCGCGCTGCGATTCCTTACGCTGAGCAGCACGACTGGATTTTTGCCAGCACGGGAATTCATCCGCATGAAGCCCGGCTGGCGACGGAAGCGCATTTTGCGGAGATGGAGCGGCTGGCGCGGCATCCGCGGGTGATCGCGCTGGGGGAAATGGGGCTGGACTATTTCTACGATCACTCACCGCGAGACGTGCAGGCACAAGTGTTTCGCCGGCAACTGGAAATTGCCCGCGCCGCAAGACTGCCGGTGGTCATTCACTGCCGCGATGCGTGGGAAGACTGCCTTAACATTTTGGAGCAGGACTGGAAAAGCGCTGGCTTGGGAGGAATTCTCCACTGTTTCAGCGCGGGAGACGAGGATGCGCGGCGCGGCCTGGAGATGGGATTCATGATATCGTTCGCGGCGAACGTGACTTATCCGAAAAACCAGCCCCTTCGAGATGTGGCGGCGCGCCTGCCGCTGGATTCTCTGTTGATTGAGACGGATTCACCGTTTCTGGCGCCGCAGAAGCTTCGCGGCAAGCGAAACGAGCCCGCCAACGTGGCGGAAGTGGCGCGTATGCTGGGGAGTGTGAGAAACTTGGCGGCAGATGAAGTCGCGTGGGCGACCAGCGCCAATTTTAGGCGATTTTTCCCGAGGACGGCGGGGTTGCAGGTGGACCGGAAAGTGTGAACGAGGAAGATTATCTCCCTTCTAACGGTAAAAGAGATTTTTGAGTTGGTGCGGGGCGACTTGGCGCGCGTGGAGCAGGAAATTGCCGCGCAGTCAGCTTCCGGCATTCAGCCGGTGGCGGAAATCGGCGCCTACCTGCGCGAGGGCGGGGGCAAGCGCCTGCGGCCCGCGCTGCTGCTGCTTGCCGCGCGCAGTTGCGGCTATGCGGGCGATTCCGCAGTGCGGCTGGGCGCGGTGGTGGAACTGATTCACAGCGCCACATTGATTCACGATGATGTGATAGACAGCGCGAACACGCGGCGCGGGCGTCCCAGCGCCAATGCCCGCTGGGGCAACCAGATGAGCGTGCTGGCGGGTGACTGGCTGTATATGCAGGCATTTGAAATGGCATTGCAGGAGCGAAAGTTTTCCGTTCTGGATGTCCTGATTGATCTGACGCAGAAAATGGTGGAAGGGGAACTGCTGGAGTTGGACGGGCTGGGGCGCATCGACCTGACCGAAGAAGAAGCCACGGAATTGTCCTATCGCAAGACCGCCTGCCTCTTCAGTGGTTGTGCGCGGCTGGGTGGAATTCTGGGCGGCGTGAGCCGGGATGAGGAGGAATCGCTGGCGGAGTATGGATTGTACGCGGGACTGGCGTTTCAGTTGGTGGACGATCTGCTGGATTTCACCGCCTCTTATGAAAAGCTCGGCAAACCAGTTCTGAGCGATCTGAAAGAAGGCAAAGTAACTCTGCCGCTGATTTACGCCATGCAGAACGGCAACACGCAGGGGCGCAAACTGGTGGCGAAAGTTCTGGAAGAAAAAGGATTCCATACCGTGAGGCCCGAAGAGATCACCTCGCTGGTGGCGGAAACAGGCGCGCTGGAACGCGCGAGGCTTCTGGCGTTGCAATATGCGGCCAGGTCCAAGGCCTCGCTGGATGGCTGGCGGCCGTCGGAATACTCTCGCGCGCTGACGATGTTGCCGGATTTCATTTTGGAACGCGAGAGCTAAACGCATTCGATATTCTTCCGCGCAATCAGGCCGTCACTCCGTTGTTTCCCGCCGCGGTGAAATCTGACTGTTTTCGCAACAATCAACTTCAGCCATGAAAGTGGCAGGGAGTTGCAGGTTGTCAAAATAAGCTCGCCACCCGTGCTTGTGGCGGCGGTGGCATTCCATCGCGGAGTGGCAGATTGAAATAGCGCCGCGCCGGTCTGGCCGTTTTGCCACAAGTCGGGGTTTCGCTACACTGCGATGGATGCTGCCCTGCAAACTGATCTACCACCCGGATTACGACCTGCGTCTCCACGCGCACGTTTTTCCATCACAGAAATACCGGCTGGTGCGGGAAGCGCTGCTGAGCGAAGGCATTGCCGATGAGACGGATTTTCTGACGCCGAATCCCGCGGCGGATGAAGAGATTCTGCGGGCGCACACGCGCGATTATCTGGAGAAATTGAAGACCGGCGAATTGACCATCGAAGAGCGCACGCGCATGGAAATTCCCTTCAATGCCGCAACGCTCCGGGCGTTCCGGCTGGCCACTGGCGGTTCCATTCTGGCGGGGCAGAACGCGGTCTCCGGCGGATGGGCTGCAAACCTCGGCGGAGGATTTCACCACGCCTGTCCGGACCATGGAGAAGGTTTCTGCGTGTTAAATGATGTCGCCATCGCCATTCGCCATTTGCAGGCCAGCGGCGGGATTCGCACGGCCATGGTGGTGGATACGGACGTCCATCAGGGCAACGGGACGGCGGCGATATTCGCCGGGGACGACAGCGTGTTCACCATGTCACTGCACCAGGAGAATATTTATCCGGAACCGAAGTTAAAATCGAACGTAGACGTGAACCTGCCGGAAGGCACGGGCGATGAAGATTATCTGGCGATTCTGGAGCGGCATTTGCGCGCCGCGTTCGAACATTTTGGAGCGGACCTGGTTTTCTATGTGGCGGGCGCAGATCCCTATCGCGAGGACCAGCTCGGCGGTCTGGCGCTATCCATGGAGGGCCTGAAGCAGCGCGACGCGTTGGTATTCAATCACGCGCAGCGGCATGGAGTACCCGTGGCAGTGGCGCTGGCGGGAGGTTATGCGCGGCGCGTGGAAGACACCGCGCGAATTCACGTGAACACCATTGTGGCGCTGGCGGAAGCCGGCGGCACAAAAATAATGCGTGCCGCGAAGTAGCAACGGGACAAAAAACAGAGCCGGGCATCGACGAAACTACGTGGCGGGCTTCAGCGCTCCATCCACGGCGGCACTGACCCGCTGCACAAAATCACCTTCATCCGCGCCCACCGCGCTATACACAATGCGCCCGTTGCGATCCAGGACCAGCACCAGAGGGATGGAGTTCACGTTTAGAAACTCTTCCAGGCCATCGGAAAACAAAACAGGAACCTTTATTTTCTCGCGCTGCACGAAATCCGGCACGCGGCTTTGGTCTTCATCCACGTTCACGGCAAATACGGAAACATCGGGAGAGGACGCATAGTGCTCCGCCAGTTGCGCGACGAAGGGCTCCAGTTCGCGGCAGGGGCCGCACCACGTTGCCCAGAAATTGAGGACCAGAACCTTTCCGCGAAGCGGCGCCAGCGGAAACGGCTTGCCGTCCAATTGGCGCAAGACATAAGCATAGAGATCCCTGGCGTTGCGATTCGGCGAAGACGGCGCGGGTGCGGCTGTAGAAGATGCCGCGAAGCGGTCATAAGTGGCGAGCACAAGATCGCCCAGTCCGGCGTCTGTTCCGTGAACCTGGCGCCATACATTGCCAAGGTTTTTCCGAACGAGCTTGTGCTCCACGGTCCCACCAGGGCCATCTTCGGGAAGCGCGAAAGCGTCCGCATAATATTCGATGGCGTCGGGAAGGCGATGCTGCATCTCGGCAATTTCGCCCAGTTTTTCTGCCGCGGCGGCGTTCGGCGTAATTTGAAAGCTGTGGGAGAGATCCTGCATGGCGGCAGGGAAATTCTTCTGCTCCATTCCGATGCGCCCGCGAATCATGTAAAGCGCCACCAGAAGGCGCTTCCGCTGGTCGCGCCAGTCGGCGAGTGATTGGCGCTCCGGCCGGTCGTCGGGGAGCAGTTTCTCAGTGCGGTCGAGAACGCGATTGATATAGTCCACGGCGCGGGTAAGGCTGGCGTCGTCGCCCTGCTTCTCCAGAAGGCCGATGGCCAGCATCATCATTTCTGTATTGTCCGGCTGGATGGCGATAAGTTTCTCGGCATACTCCAGAGCGTGCGCGGAATCGTGGAGCTGCTGGCTGTTTTCGATCAGCGCCCGATAGACGGCGGCAATGCGCGGTGCCTTGGGATATTTCTGCAGGTATTGTTCGAGATTGCGGACCAGAGCCGCCCGATCATTGCCCGCGTCAGTGACCGCTTTCTCGAGAGCATCCTCGGCTTCCCGTTCCTGAGCAGCGGCATCCGGAGGCGTTTTTTTCTGGGAATTCGCGGGAGGAGCAGGTTGTTGCGTGGCCGCGGAGCCGGGACGCGCCGCGGGAAAGGTTACTCCCGATGCGAGCAGCAGAAGGAAAACGCTGGCGAATGGGAGGGCCATGGACGCCTCCATTCTATCAAGAGCGGAAGATTGCCGCTTGTGGCGGCAAGCGCGGGCGGTACTCGAACAGGGTTGCGGTTAGATTCTTGCCGGACCGCGCAGGACGCGCGCCGGCAACGTGACCAGCGCCCATAGCGCGTCCAACAGGCCGGTAAAAACAATACCTACGATACGGAAGGGAAGCAGAATCAACCACACAAAGGGATAAATCACCAGAGCAGCGATGGCCAGCGGCCAGCAGAGAACCAGCAGAATGCACCAAAGGAGAAATTTGACCATGGTTCGTGATTCCTTTGAATTCGTCTTTGCCAGCTATCGCAAATGGATGTCGCCCGACGCCGTGCGAATTTCGATGCGGGCGTCGCCTTGCCCAATGTGGGCGCGTAAATCATGTTTGGAACTGGTTTCCTCGGCGACGAGGGGAATATCCGTCCGGATGCCGCCTGATTCGGAATGAGCATAAAGCCGAAAACTGGCATCGCCGGGCACGTCCACAGTGACCTGGCCGGAACCGGCCTGCAATTCCCAATAGCTGTGATTCGACGGAGTTCCCTGCAGGGAGATCGCGCCGGAACTGGTACTGACATGCGCATCGTATTGCAGGCCAGCCAGCGCGACGCTTCCGCTGCCGGCCGTCACGTTCACGGGGCCGCCCGGAGCGGCAATGGAAATATCGCCGGAGCCGGCGTGCATGCGGATCTCCCCCCCTGACCCGGCAATTCTAATGCTGCCCGACCCCGCCGTTACTTCGACGTTGTCCTTTACGCCGGCGATGGAAATATCTCCGCTGCCAGCCGTAACCTTCACCTCCTGCTGGACGCCCGCAATATCAATATCGCCCGAGCCGGCGATGATCCGCGCCGGGCCACGAATACCGGCCACCTGAAAATTGCCGGAGCCGGTGGCGCCCTGAAGCGACGTATCCGGCGGGACTTCAATGGTGTAGTTCACGGAAAGGTCGAGGAGACTGCGCATTTCCGATCCCAGCCGGATGAAATTGTCCTGTTGCTCTATGGGGGGATGCTCGGTCACTTGCTGCGCGCGCTGCCGGGCGCCTTCCATGGACCAGGCGCGAGCATAGAAGTCCGCATGGATGCGCACCTGGCCGGGCGCTCCGGGACTGATGCGGGTGTTGCCCGAGGAACTGCGAATATCCAGCTGGACGGGACCGTTTACGGTGAGTGTCCTGTCAAATGATCCGGAGGTACGCGACATCATGCCGCCGCAGGCCGCCAATGCGGCGCAGAAGGCCACAACGAGGCCGGGAATCAGAAAACGTCTGGCATTGGCAGTCTTGAGCATTCGCAGCAACCTCACCCGCTCACCGTATCACGCGCACATATAGAATTACGAAAAGCGAGCCCGGCAAGTTCCGCACAGATGAGGATAAAAAACAAGAGGCATTCGATTCCGGCGCCCCCTCAAAGGCGCTTCAGGGCCTCGTTAAGCGATCCCTGGCGGTAGCCCTCCATGTCCAGCGTGACATAGGCAAATCCCGCGGCGCGCAGACGAGAGGAAATCTCAGCCAGAGTCGCGGGCAGGAGAGCGCGGGGCAATTCGTCCACCGCGATCTCCACGCGCGCCAGTTCGCCGTGGGCGCGCACGCGAAATTGCCGGAAGCCCAGTTCGCGAAGCGCGCATTCGCCGCGCTCCACCAGCGCCAGCAATTCAGGGGTCACCGCCGTGCCATACGGAATCCTTGACGAAAGGCACGCTGAGGCCGGGCGGTCCCAGATGCGCAGCCCGGCGGCGCGGGCCAGAGATCGGATTTCCGGCTTGTTGAGCGCGGCATCCAGAAGCGGCGCGAGGACGCGATGTTCCGCGGCGGCGCGATGGCCGGGACGAAAATCGTGAGTGTCGTCGGCATTTACGCCGTAGGCGAGAGCCGCAAAATCCCGCGCGGCAGCCAGAGACTCCATTAAGCGGAAAAGTTCATCCTTGCAGTGGTAGCAGCGGTCCGGCTGATTGGCGACGTACAGTTGATTCTCGAATTCACGGGTTTCAATCCATTCGTGGCGCAAACCGGCCTCGGCGGCGAACTCGCCCGCCACCCGGCGGTCATGCGCGGAAAAACTGGGAGACACGGCGGTCACTGCAAGGGCCCGCTGTCCGAGGGCCTGATTCGCGGCCCACGCAAGATAAGCGGAGTCCGTGCCGCCGGAGAATGCCACCAGCAGGGAATCGTGAGCCTTCAGGGATGCAAGCAGGGCGTCCTGTTTCCCAAACGCGCGGGAATCAGGAACAGGCGGCGCAGTGGTGAATGAATTTTCAGGCGAGGAAACATCCGCAGCCGGCGGGAAAGCCGGCGGGGGCTCCGCCGAATTGGCGATCACCACGGGTTGAGAGCGTAGGTCCTTCATGGGCCCTACTGAAAGTCCAGCAGCACATCCACAGTAGCCGTCCGCGGGTCCGTGCGCAAGAACTGTCCGATTTTTTCAATGTGTACCGGAAGCCCGTTGAGCGCTTGCTTGATGCCCGTGGCGACAAACGCATCGAAGTACGCGCGGTCGAAAATTGAACCTTTGTCCATTTTCCATGCCGCGCGAATGCGCCGTTCGGCCGCCAGCGAAACTCCGGTAAGAACCAGCTCGCCCATGCGGTATTGAGGGCCTTCGGTGATTCGCACGCGATACGAGGCGCGGTTCTGCGTCATATCAAAATCCTCGGCCGGGTCCACGCGGACATCCAGAAAGCCGCGACGTCCATAAGCAGCGCGAACGCTTTCCCACCCAGCGGCAATTTTCATGCCATCAGCCGGCTGCCCGGGTTGTAGTTCCACCATGCCATTTAACTCCGCCACGGCAAGGACGCTGTTTCCGGTCCACGTTGCGCCGCCCCAGGTGAACGAAGGACCCGGGTCTATGGGGTCAAAAATCGTGAGGCTCTCCGGTAGTGGCCGGTTGGGATCGCCGCTGAAGCGAACCTGAGGTGTTCCGAAGCGCACGTGCAGGTGGGCATTTTGCCAGTAAAGGGGACGTACGCGCTCCAGGTTGAAAACTTCGATATCGTAACGGGAATAAGGTTTTCCGACGATGTCGGAAAGGCGTTCGCGGATATGCACGTCATTTTGCGCCAGGGAATCTCCGAATTCGATGCTTCCAATTTTCATCGCCGGGCTGTCCAGACGGATGCGCATCATCTGGTCATCGCTATCGGGAGCGGCAATCAACTGGAACTGCAATGAGCCACGAATATGGTGCTCCGCAAGAAGTTTCTGGAGGACCTGGGAGACGCCATCGAGCAGTGTGCCCTGGAGGGGAAGCGTCCCGTCATAAAGACTGATGCTTTTCTTCAACGCCTGCTGAATTTCCTGATCGTCAAGCCAGGGGAAATTATCGAAATCCGCGGAAACGGAGGGCGCGTCCGCAACTTCAAACGCGACCTGCACGGCGTTGCCCTTGCTGGTGAAAGTGTAACGGACGTTGGAAAAGCAGCCCAGCGCCGCAAGGCGGTCGGCGGCCCGCTGGAAATCGGCGCGATGCACGGTTTCCGTGATTCCCAGGCCGCTCATGGCGGCGATTTGATCGGACGAAAAACGCGCGGAGCCGGTAGCGGTGATGGCCGTAAGATTCGCGGCGGGGTCCTGATCCTGCTGCGCGAATAGTTGAAGCGAGAAACAGGCCATCAGGATTATTGCAGCAAGCGCGGAGGCAAAATGCACGCAAACCCCGCGGCACGACGGTTGGACGAACTTCTTGCCGGGGATACTGCTGGGTTTTCGGAGCTCCATCCTATACATAACGCGGCTATTCGACGGTGACCGACTTGGCCAGATTGCGCGGCTGATCCACGTCGCAACCACGCCGCACCGCAATATGATAGGCCAGCAGCTGCAACGGCAAAATTTCCAGCAGCGGCGCAAGAAGCTCCGGCGCGGACGGAATCTCGATGACGTGCTGGGAGGATTGGCGGGCCACCTGATCGCCTTCGGTGACCACGGAGAGAACGATGCCATCGCGGGCGCGAACCTCTTCAATATTGGACACCGTTTTCTCATAACGGGTCATGGAGGCGGGATCGGATTCGTCGCGCGTCGCCAAAAAGACCACCGGAAGATTTTCGTCAATCAAGGCGTTGGGGCCGTGCTTCATTTCGCCCGCCGGATAACCCTCCGCGTGGATGTAGGAAATTTCCTTCAGCTTCAGCGCGCCTTCCAAAGCGATGGGAAAATGAATTCCACGCCCAAGATACAAAAAATCCGTGTGGCGGAAAAATTGCCGGGCCAGCTCTTCGCACTGCGCATCATGCTGCAGCACGGTCTCCATCTTGTGGGGAATGCGGGTGAGCTCCTGCAAAAGCGCGCGCGAACAATCGGTTCCAATCTTCTCGCGAGCCTGCGCCAGTCGCAGAGCCAGCAGGATAAGCGCCGTCAACTGGCCGGTGAAAGCCTTGGTGGACGCCACTCCAATTTCCGGGCCAGCGTGCGTCAGGATGGTCCCGGCGGCCTCGCGGGTGATCATGGAGCCTTCCACGTTGCAGATAGCCAGAGTGTGCGCGCCCTTTAGTTTGGCTTCGCGCAGAGCGGCGATGGTATCGGCCGTTTCGCCAGACTGGCTGATGACCACCACCAGCGTGCGTCCGTCCACGATGGGATCGCGATAGCGGAATTCGCTGCCGTAGTCCACTTCCACGGGAATTTTCGCCAGGCGCTCAATCATGACCTTGCCCGCCAGGCCGGCATGCCAGCTGGTGCCGCAAGCCACGATTCTTATGCTGTGAATCTTGCGGATTTCCTCTTCGGAAATGCCCAGCGGTTCCAAAAACAGCTGGCCGCTATCAAGAGAAAATCGGCCGAGGAGCGTGTCGCGCACGGCGCGCGGCTGCTCGAAAATCTCTTTCTGCATGAAGTGCTTGAAGCCGCCCTTTTCCGCCATGATGGGGTCCCAGTTGATGTGCTGCAGCGGGCGCTCCACGGGGTGGCCTTCGAAATCCATCACGCGAACGCCGGAGGGCGAAAGAACAGCCACGTCCCCATCCGCCAGGAAAAACACTTCGCGGGTGTGATGCAGAAGGGCGGGAATATCGCTGGCGACGAAACACTCATCCTTGCCGACGCCCACAACCACCGGCGGTCCGAAGCGCGCGGCAATAATTTTGTTGGGGTCGCGGGAAGAAATCGTCACCAGCGCGAAAACGCCGCGCAACAGGCGGACGGTCTTCAGAACAGCCTCCTCGAATGAAGCGTCGGCGGAGTATTTTTCGATGAGGTGAGCCATTACTTCCGTGTCCGTCTCGGTGACGAAGCGGTGCCCTTCGCTGATCAATTTGTGTTTCAGTTCGAGATAGTTCTCGATGATGCCGTTGTGAACCACCACGATTTCGCCCGTGCAATCGCGGTGAGGATGGGCGTTTTCTTCCGTGGGACGGCCATGTGTAGCCCAGCGTGTATGGCCGATGCCGTAAACGCCATCGAGAGGCAGCTGGCGAATGGCCTCTTCGAGATTCTGGAGCTTGCCGGGAGCGCGGCGGATGTCCATCTTGCCGTCCGCGCCGACGACAGCAATGCCGGCGGAATCGTAGCCGCGATATTCCAGCCGCTTGAGCCCGTCCAGAATCAGGGGAACGACGCGCTTCGCGCCGATATATCCAACTATTCCGCACATTTCTTTTTTCCTGTCAGGAACCGGCAGACGCCGGCCGCCGCTGCACTTTCAGGTTAACACATTCCCGCGCGCGGGCATGGCGCTCCGCAATGGCGCAGGTTTCTGAAAAGGCGCGAAGGGCGGCCGCTATTCGACGATTTCGAAGTGGAAGGATTCGATCACGGGATTGGCCAGGACTTCATTGGCAATGCGCCCCACCTGCTCTTCGGCCTGCGCGCGCGTGGCGCCGTCGAAATCGAGGACGAAAAACTTCCCCTGGCGCACGTCCTTCACGGAATTGTAGCCGAGGGAGGCGAGAGCGTGCTGGATGGTCTGACCCTGCGGGTCCAGAACCGTCGGCTTGGGCATGACCCATACGTGAGCTTTCATAAGCACAAATTATATCAGGCCCAGCGCGGCGGCACGCTGGCGGAATTGGTCCAGCAAGATATTTTTTTCAGCAGCTGGCAGGAACGCAGCGAGGAATCCGTTTTCCGCCACGCGGGCCAATTGCTCGTTGGTGAAACCCAGAGCGGCGGCGGTTTCGTATTCCTTGCGCAAATTGGTGTGAAACATGGGCGGATCGTCGGTGGAAAGAGTGACAGTGACGCCACGGTCGAAAAGCAGCTTCAGCGGGTGGTCCGCCAGAGTGGCGTGGGGATTGGATGTCTGCCGCGCGAGTGCGCCGGTGGCCAGATTGCTTCCGGGACAGACGTCGAAAGCGATGCCGCGTTGGACCAGTTCGTCGCAGAGCGCCGCGTCATGCATGGCGGCGATACCGTGGCCGATGCGTTCGGCGTGGAGAATGTTGATGGCGTCGCGAATGGAATCAGGGCCCGCCAATTTCACCAGCGTGGGCAACGGCGTGCAGCCCAGCTTCGCGGACGAACGCAAATACATTGCGGAAATCGGATGCGGGGAGGGAATTCTCGTCGCCGCCAATGCCAAATGCCACCAACCCCTGAGATCGCAGATCGGCGGCGGCGCGCGCGACGGCCTTGGCCGGCTCCAGCCCAAACCGGCGCACCACATCGAAGTGATATTTGAGTTGCAAGCCTTCGCGGCGGGCGGAAGCGCCCATCTCCGACATGGCCGCGAAATTTTCGGTGATATTTTCCTTGCGCCATAGCATCATGCCGGCGGAAATACTGATTCGGCGTAGACCATGTGATCGCGCAGCAGAGTTTCAATCAGGCGCCGGGTGATCAGCGCGTAATCCTCCGGCTCATGGAGGAAAGAAGTGACCCAGATGTAGGCCTGTATGAACCCGTTGAATCAGAGTACGAGTAACGGGATGCGGCTTCTTCCGCGGTGACGCGTTGGCCATGGCGCCAGCCAGCTCCACCACTGTCGAAGGCTGCATGCGAGCCTTCGAGGTGGAGATGCAGTTCGGCTTTGGGCAGTTCGTCGAAAGGAAATCAATTGGCGGAACGCTTCGTTGGGCTAGATCTTTAATGGTCCGGAAGCTGCGGCCTGCCGGCGTTGATCCATGAGGTAAGCCAGTATGAACCCACATCCGTGGCGGCGTCGGAGAGCTGGCGAACGAGTATGGTCCCGGCCTGATTGTAGAAGCGGTCGTAATATTCGTCGGTGTAGTCGGGCAGCCCTTGCGCGCGCGGGTGTCGGCCAAGCGCACCTGCTCCATGCAGCTGTGCGCCGTCAGACACATTTCAAAAGCGTGGTCCGTGGGATCGGGAATGTAGATCGCGCCGCCGTGGGATGGTGAAAAAGAATAAGCGAATAGCGATCAAACAAACTGGAATCGAAACGATGGTCCACGCGCAATTGCGGAGGCGTGTGGGCATCATGGCCGCGCGTGGTATTGAACGGATCGTGCGCCTCGGCGACGTAATAAGCCAGGAAAGCCGCGGCGGTGCGCGCGGCATCCCAATTCTTCACGCGAAAAGCATCCGACAGGCGGGCGCTGTAAAGACCAATCTGCCAGGGAATCTGGCCGTGCATGGCGATGGAAGTTCGGCCGAACTTGCTGGCTGCGGCTTTGTAATCGCGCGGAAGAGAATTGAAAGGGAACGGCCCGTAGCGGTCGAGGTCAATGTAGTGATAAGGACTTTGCAACGCATCGCGGGCCAGCTCATCGCGGGCGTCAGTGACGTGCTGCACGAGATACTGGCGATTGGCCTCGAAAAACGGGCGTATATCGTCCGGCAGCGTGTTCACGGCCTGATTGGCGATAAGGCGGTCAGCGTTGGCGTTCCACGCGCCCGCGGGAAGTATGATCACCAGCGCAGCAGCTGCGGCGCAGGCCATCGTGCAGCGGAACGAGCGGAGTCGCCCGCCGTGCTGGCGCGCCACCAACGAGGACCGCCGGAGCATCAACGGCCTTCCGGCGAGGCTGCCAGCGTGCTGTGGAAGCGGCCGTACAAGAGATAGATAAACATGCCGATCACCAGCCAAACGAAAAAGCGCACCCAGTTTTCAACGGTGAGGCTGGCCATTAGAATGAAGCACATCACCAAAGACATCAGCGGAACCCACGGGGAAAAGGGGACGCGGAAGCCCCGCGGGCGGTCGGGCTGCGTCTTTCTGAGTATCAGTACGGCGATGGCCACCAGTATAAACGCGAAAAGCGTTCCGATATTGGAGAGGTTCACCAGCGTGCCAATGTCGAATATACCCGCGGGAATTCCCACGAAAACTCCGGCCACCCATGTGGCGACATACGGCGTGCGAAAGCGCCTGTGGACCGAGGAGAAGCTGGGAGGCAGCAGGCCATCGCGCGACATGGCGAACCATACACGCGCCTGCCCATATTGATACACCAGCAACGAGGAAATCATGCCCATCAAGCGCGCCCACGGTCACCCACCGCTCCACCGTGTTCAGTCCGATGGCATGTAGCGCGTTGGCCACGGGCGCCGCGTTATTCAGAGTTCGCCAGGGCTGAATGCCCGTCAGCACCACGGCGACACCGACATAAAAAATCGCGCAGACGAATAGCGAGCAAAGAATGCCGATAGGCAGGTCGCGTTTGGGGTTGCGGCATTCCTCGGCGGCGGTGGAGACGGAATCGAATCCAATGTAGGAAAAGAAGACGATGGCCCCGCCGGTGAGCACGCCCTGCCAGCCATTGGGGAAGTAGGGATGGTAGTTCACCGGGCGAATGTAATGGCTGGCGGCAACGATGAAGACAACCAGGGCTACCAGCTTGACGCCCACCATGACGTTGTTCGCGCCGGCCGATTCCTTGACGCCCACCACCAGCAGAACAGTGAGAATCATCACCGTGAGGAATCCAAGCAGATTGAAATTGAACGCCCACCCGACACCGGGCTGGTATGCCGGAGTGCTGATGGAATCGGGAATATTGATGCCGTAGGTTTGAAAAAGGCTTTTTATATACGCGGAAAAGCCCACCGCTACGGCCATGTTGGAAACTGCGTATTCCAGGATCAGATCCCAGCCAATGATCCATGCCACCAGTTCGCCCAGCGTTGCATAAGTGTATGTGTATGCGCTGCCGGCGATGGGAATCATCGAAGCCAGTTCGGCATAGCACAGCCCGGCAAAGGCGCATACGAAAGCCACCAGGACGAAGGAGAGGGCAATCGCCGGCCCGGCTCCAGGGCGGCCGTGCGCGTTCAGCGCATGGGAGCCGTGCATGAGCACGTCCAGCAAAGGCGCTTGCAGCAGCGAATCGTAAGGCAGATTTTCACCGGCGGCGGCAGTGCCCGTAACAACAAAAATGCCCGTGCCGATGATGGCGCCGATGCCCAGCGCCGTCAGGCTGATCCAGCCCAGAGTCTTGCTCAGACGGCGTTCGGGATTCTCGGCGTCGGCCAGGAGCTGGTCAATGTTCTTCGTGCGGAAAAGTTGCTGGTCCAGATATCACCGCCGTGCAAGACGCCCAAACTGTACCGTGAACACTGGCAATCCGCAACCGATGTGCAGCCCGAAAATGTGCGCTGCGCAAGCCTCCCACGCGGGAAGGCTGCTCAGGCAAATTCGAGGTGGGCGTAACGCTCGACGAGCTTCTTAACACCGTAATCGGGAAAGCTGACCGTGAAGCGCCGGTCGCCGCCTTCGCCTTCCACGTCGAGTACCGTGCCGACTCCATAGGACGGATGACGGACGCGCTGGCCGACGAGCGCGCGGTCCTCCCTAGCAGAGCGCCCACCGGAAGAGGAACGCGCTGCGGGCGGGGAATAGCTTCGGCGTGCCGGACGGTGGATGGCTTGTTCAACGTAATCGGCGTCCGGATCGAAGCTGGACGAATCCTTGCCCGAAGCAGAATCCTCGAACGAACGGCCGCCCACCGATTCCACCAGCTCCGCGGGAATTTCTCCCAGAAAGCGCGAAGGAGCCGATGCGGAAAGCTGTTCGTTGCCCCAGATGCGCCGGAAGATGGCGCGCGTGAGAGTGAGAGTTTTTTTTGCGCGGGTCATGCCGACGTAGCACAGGCGGCGCTCCTCTTCCACATCCTCGCGGCTGGTGAGCGAGCGATTGTGCGGCAGCAGCCCCTCTTCCAGCCCGGTGAGGAATACGTGATCGAACTCCAACCCCTTGGCGCTGTGCAGGGTCATCAGGGAAACAGGCACATCCTCTTCAAAGCTGTCGGCGTCGCTCACCAGCGCGGCCTGGTCCATCACGTCTTCCAGCGTCTGTCCTTGCTCGGCGGCATCGGTCACCGCGTTGACCAGCTCGAGAAGATTTTCCGTGCGCGACGAGCCTTCCAGCCGGTCCTGCTCACCCGCCCAATCGAGATAGCCGGTGCGGTCAAGGACAGCGCGCAGCAGATCGGCGGGCGGCGCATCATGGGTGTCTCGCTGCAAAGTTTCGATGAGAACGCGGAAATCACGCAACGCGGCGCGGCCGCTGTTAATCTCCGGCGTGCCGAGGACAGTCCAGAGTGAAGCCGCGGTTTCCCGTGCGCGATTGCGCAAAGCCGTGACCGTGGTTTTTCCAATGCCGCGGGGCGGCACGTTGAGCACGCGGAGAAGGGCAATATCGTCCTCGGGATGCAAAAGCAGGCGAACATAAGCCAGTGCGTCCTTCACTTCCGCGCGCTGGTAAAAGCTGAACCCGCCCACCACGCGATAACGCAAACCCAGCCGGCGCAAGGCTTCCTCAAAGGAGCGCGACTGCGCCGTGGTGCGATAGAGCACGGCAAAATGCGCGTCCGCGTCGTCGCGGAGCAATCGCGCAATTTCGGAACTGATAAATGCGGCCTCGTCGGAGCCGTCGCGCGCTTCAAAGAACCGCAGACGCTCGCCGGGACCCAGTGTCGCGGTGAGAGTCTTGCCCAGGCGATTGGTGTTGCGGGAGACGACCGCGGCGGCCGCATCCAGGATGGTCTGCGTGGAACGGTAGTTCTCCTCCAGGCGAATGACCTTCGCGCCGGAAAACTCCTCGGTGAAGCGCAGCAGGTTACCGGCCTGCGCGCCGCGCCAGCTATAAATGGACTGATCTTCATCGCCTACTATGCAAACATTACGGCGGCTGTTGGCCAGCAGGCGGACCAGATCGGCCTGCGCGGCGTTGGTGTCCTGAAATTCGTCAACGTGCATGTAATCAAAGCGGCCGCTCCACGCAGTCTGGGCCTCGGGATGTTCGCGGAGCAGGCGCGCGGCACAGAGAAGCAGGTCGTCAAAATCCAGCGCGGCATTGCGCCGCAGAGCCGCGTTATAAGCTTCGAAGACGCGCGCCGTGGCGCGTCCAGCGGGGTCAAATGCGGAGGCCGCCAGATTTTCAGGCGAGAGACCATGGTTCTTGGCGTGGCTGATGCGCTCGCGGATGCTTCGCGGCGGAAAGCTGCGCTCTTCCAGGCTCAGCGAGCGCAGCGCTTCCTTCACCACCGCGAGCTGATCGTCGTCATCATAGATGGCGAAGTCGCGCGGAAGGCCCAGCCGCGGAGCTTCGCGGCGCAGCAGGCGCGCGCAGAAGGAATGGAACGTGGAAATCCACAGTCCGGAGGCATCGCGGCCACTGGCGAGCAACAGACCGGCAATGCGGTCCTGCATGGTGCGCGCGGCCTTGTTGGTGAACGTTACCGCCAGGATGGAATGCGGGGACGCGCCGCGGTCCAGCAAATGCGCCACGCGATAAGTGATCACCCGTGTTTTTCCCGTGCCCGCGCCGGCCAGGACCAGCAGCGGTCCTTCGGTGGATTCCACGGCTTCCCGCTGGCGGAGATTTAATTCTTCAAGCGCGGCCATTTTGCTCCATGAAATTTAATTTTAACCGGCGTGCGCGGCGGTGCCAATTCCGTTGCTTCACGGCTGTTGCGCTGCTTTCAGACTGACTTCGAAATAGGTGAGATGGTGATCGCCGTTCAACGTGCGAATATTGGGGATATACAGCGAGCAATCGGGAATCAGGTTGAATTCCTTGTTCAAATCGAAGAAAAGAAATCCGTGCGCCATGGAATGCGGTCCCACCAGATCGGTATCCAGTACAAACGGCTTGATTTTTTCAGCGACCTTGGCGGAGTTCTTGTCGCCCTTGGGCAAGCCGAATCCCACATGCGGGCGGCTGCCGGGATTTTCCGGCGCGGCCGCCCCGGCGGGATAGACGATGTGCGCGGCGACTTCGTCGGCGGAAAGCGCCACCAGTTCCTGATGCCGGCCTTCGGGCGGCGAGATATCCAGACGGATATCTTCCAGGCCGAGGCGCAGCGGCTGGTCGCTATCGTTGCGCAAAAAAACTTCCACCGGAAGAATTCCGGCGTCAACGGGATTCTGTTTTCCGAAACGTTCGCTGGCGCAGGTCTTGTCCGCGCAGAGCCGAACAGCCACAAGAAGATTTTCGTGCTGATCGCGCGCGGGGAGCGTGGCCGGGTCAGGCGGAGCCGGAGGCGCCTGCTGGGCAATGGCCATCAGCGGCAGCATAATCGCGACCGCGACGGCAGCGCGCAGGAATCGTCCGGCGATATTCATACATTGCGCAGAAGCGCGGGGTTGTTTTTCCATTGCGCGCCCGGCACCCTCTATAATACCGACTTTGGAGGAATCCAGGCGCCGGCCTGCGCATGTATCTTCTCTACAGCTTGTTGGGCACGCTGGCGCTTCTCGCGCTCAGTCCGTACTTTCTTGTTCAGAGCCTGCGGCACGGAAAATATTTTCACAATCTGCGCCAGAGGTTGGGGCGCGTTCCGGACGAATTGCGCCAGGCCGCCGAGGGTCGCCCCGGTGGCATCTGGCTCCATGCTGTTTCCGTGGGAGAAGTGCTGGCCGCCGCGCCGCTGGCCGCGCGGTTGAAAGAAAGCCTCCCCGGCACGCCTTTATGGATTTCCACGACCACGGATACGGGACAGATGATGGCGCGGGAACGGATTGGCGCCGCCGACGGTGTTTTTTATTTTCCAATCGATTACGGCTGGGTGATACGGCGCTATCTGCGCGCGCTCCGTCCGGCTGCCGTGGTGATCGCTGAAACCGAAATCTGGCCCAACCTCCTGCACCAATCGCGGCGCGCGGAGATTCCGGTGATATTCGTCAATGCGCGCATTTCGGATCGTTCGTTCCGGCAGTATCGCCTCACCAATCGGTTTTTCAACGGATTCATCGCCACGGCGCTGCGGGATGCCACGGTGTTGCTGGCGCAGTCCGAAGAGGACGCGCGGCGTCTTGTGGAGCTGGGCGCCGACGAATCGCAAGTGGAGATCGCCGGGAATCTGAAATTCGATTTGGAGCCCCCTCCGGTGGGCCCGTTGTCGGCGTGGCTGAAAGAGCAGTTGCATCAGCAGGAGCGCTGGCCGGTGGTGGTCGCCGGCAGCGTGGCTGCGGATGAAGAGGGCGCCGTGCTGGCGGCATATGATCTGGTCCAGCGGCAATGGCGCCACGCGCTATTGATTCTAGCGCCGCGAAAGCCGGCGCGGTTCGACGCCGCGGCGGAGATTGTCGCCCTGGACGGATGGAAGGCCGTCCGGCGGAGCAACCTGAAGTTTACCGAGCCTCTGGCGGATGATGCGGACGTGCTGCTACTGGATACTATCGGCGAGCTCGCGGGACTGTACGGTCTGGCCGATGCCGTTTTCGTTGGCGGCTCGCTGGTTCCTGTTGGTGGCCACAATCTTCTGGAGCCGGCGTTCTTTTCGCGCGCTCCGGTATTCGGTCCCCACATGGACAGCTTCCGGGAGATGGCCGCGCAGTTTTTGTCCGCGCGGGCGGGTATCCAGGTGCGCAGCGGGGAACAACTGGGCAGCGTGTGGGTGCAACTCATACGCGAAAATGAATTGCGCGAACGCCTCGGCAACACCGCGCGGCAATTGATTGAGCGGCATCGCGGCGCCACGGAGCGCACTCTCGCGGAAATTGCCAGGCTCCTGAACGCTGATCGGACCAGCATATGAGCGCCGCGGAGTTATTCCTATGGCCGGTTTCAGTGGCGTGGCTGGCGGTGGTGAAACTGCGCGCGCTGGGATATCGCAGCGGAATTTTTCGCCGCGGACGATTGAAGGGAATTGCAATCAGCGTGGGAAATTTGACCGCGGGCGGAACGGGGAAAACGCCCATGGTGCTGTGGCTGATGGAACGGCTGGCGGCGGATGGAGTCCGCACTGGCGTCCTAACGCGCGGCTACGCCGGTTTCATGCGCGGAAAGAAAAAAACGGAGTGCGATATCGTGCTTTCCGCTGAAAATTCGCCGGCTGGCCTGCCGGACGAAGTCAGTCTGATGATGCAGCGATTGCAGCGGCGTCCCGCGGCGGGACCAGCGGCGTGGTTTGGAGTGGGCGCGGACCGCGAGAGGTTGGGGCGCGAGCTGGAGCGCCGGGGCGTGGAGTATTTTGTCCTTGATGACGGTTTTCAGCATCTGCAACTCGCGCGCGATGTGGACATCGTGCTGATTGACGCGGAAAATCCCTTCGGCAATGGATTGCTGCTTCCCGCGGGCCGTCTTCGCGAACCGCGCAGCGCGCTGAAGCGGGCGGATATCGTGGTCGTCACCCGCAGTGACAATGCGCCTGCCCTGGAGAGCATGATTCGCCGGCACACAACCGCGCCCATATTTCACGCCGCCGTAAGTCTGGATGCAATTCGCCGCGCCAGCGCCGCGCGGGAGGAGTTGCCGCCGGACAAATATTCTGCCCAAAAGTGTTTCGTCTTTTGCGGTATCGGAAATCCGCGGGCGTTTTTTACGGACGCGAAGCGTTGGGGTCTGCCGCTGTGCGGCGAGCATTCATTTCCTGACCATCACCGTTATTCGCAATCTGAATTTGACGCATTGGATGCGGAGGCTGTGCGCGCTGGGGCTACGGCCCTGCTGTGTACGGAAAAGGACGCGTGCAATCTTCGCGGCGTAGTGTTTCGCCAGCTGCAAGTGTTTTACGCGGAAATCTCCATGCAGTTTCCCAACGCGGATGAATTCTGGCGCATAGTGGTGGACATCGCAAAGCGAAGCCGTGCGGGAGCGGCGAGATGAAACTTCTGGTTCGCGCCACGAACTGGGTAGGCGACGCCATTCTCTCCATTCCAGCAATGCAGGCCATCCGCGCGCGCTGGCTCGCGGCGGAGATAATCGTGCTCGCGCGACCGTGGGTGGCGGGACTTTACCAGGGACAGGATTTTGTTGACCGTGTGATCCCTCTGGAAAACGCCGGTGGCTTGCGCGATTTCCGCGCCATGGAAACCGTTGCCGCGAGGCTGCGCGCCGAGGAATTTGATATCGCAGTTCTGCTGCCCAATTCATTTTCGTCCGCGTGGCTGATCTGGCGCGCGGGAATTCCGGAGAGGATTGGCTATGCGCGCGATGGCCGTGGATTGATGCTGACGCGGCGGATTGCCGTTCCGCGCGCGAGGGAAATACCGAAGCAGGAATCCTGCTACTACCTGGAACTTCTGCGCCGCGCAGGCTGGCTGGAGTCGTTGCCGGATGTCCGCGAAATTCGCCTGCAAGTCTCCGCGCAGGCAAAATGTGCGGCGGAAGAGAAGTTGCAGGCAGAAGGTGCATCGGCGCAGAGGCCGCGAATCGCTATGGCGCCCGGCGCGGCTTACGGGTCCGCGAAATGCTGGCTGCCGGAGCGCTTTGCGCAGGTGGCGGACCGCTTAATTGAAGAGTTTCGAGCCAGTGTGATATTGTTCGGCACGTCCTCCGAACGGGAAATTATTAGCCGCATCGCCGAAGGAATGAAGCAGCCGCCCATCAATCTGGCTGGCCGCACGGCCATCACTGAACTGCCCGCGCTGCTGGGCGCCTGCCAGCTATTTATTGGAAACGATTCCGGAGCCATGCACGTTGCCGCTGCCGCGGGAGTCCCTGTTGTCGCCATATTCGGGCCGACTGACCCCGAAGGAACTGCCCCCGTAACTGCGCGGCGGACTTTGGTGCGCGAGCCGGTATTTTGCAGTCCCTGTTTTTTGCGCCACTGCCCCATTGATCATCGTTGCATGACGCGCATTCCGGCGGAGGCAGTTTACGCGGCGGCGCGCAATTGGCTGGAGCAGCGCTGACGTGGCGGCCAGCGCCCAACGCCGCGCGGTGTTTTTGGATCGCGACGGCACCATCCTCGATGAAGTCGGCTATCTGAATCACATGAGCCGGTTCCGGATGCTGCCGGGCGCGCCACAAGCCATACGCCGCCTCAATTTGGCTGGCATTCCGGTGATCGTGGTGACCAACCAGTCGGGAATCGCGCGCGGTTTCTATCCGGAAGAGCTGGTGCATCGCGTTCACGAGAAAATGATTTTCGAGCTGGCGGCCGCCGGCGCCCATGTGGATGGAATTTATTTTTGCCCGCACGGCTCGGAGTCCAAGTGCGAATGCCGCAAGCCATTTCCCGGCATGTTGCAACAGGCGGCGCGCGAACATGGGCTGGCGCTGGAAGGATCGGGATTGGTCAGCGACCGCCATGACGACATCGCCATGGGCGAGGCGGCCAGATGCCGCACCGTGCTGGTGATGACCGGATATGGGCGCGGCGAATATGAGTGGAATCGTGATCGCTGGAAGCGCCAGCCGGATTTTCTGGCGGAGGATATTGGCCAAGCCGTGGAAATTCTCTTACGGGAGATGAAGTGATGGTTCGGAAACGCGCCGCAGGCGTCGCCGATGCCGCGCGGCTGCTGGAACTGATCAGCCGGTTTGCGCAGCAGAAGGTCGCCGTGTTGGGCGATTTGGTGGCGGACGAGTTCGTCAGCGGAGAAATCTCGCGCGTTTCCCGCGAGGCGCCTGTCCTGATTTTGCGGCGCCGACAGTCGGAATTCCGTCCCGGCGGGGGCGCGAACGCGGTGAATAATCTCGCCGACTTGGGCGCGCGCGTGCTTCCGGTTGGACTTGTGGGCGACGACGCGCCGGGGCGCGCGTTGCTGGAATGTTTTCGCGGCAAGGGCGTGGACTGCTCCGGAGTTCTCACTCTGCGCGATTATCAAACGCCCACGAAGACGCGTTTCCTCGCGGGCTGGCTGCATACCGCGGCGCAACAGGTGTTGCGCGTGGACAGTGAACCAAACTTCGCCATTCCTGTGCAGGCGCGAAAATCCCTGGAAAGACGTGCCCGGCGGCAAGCGCGGCGTGCTGGCGTACTGTTGGTCTCCGATTATGGCTTTGGCGCGGCCACTCCGGAACTGGCGCGGAAAGTCCGCGTGCGTATCACCACCCTGGATTCACGTCACGCCATGTACACGTTTCGCGCCGCGGGCATGACGGCTGGTACGCCCAACGAGCCGGAAATCGAAGCCATGTACCACACGCGCATTGGCAATAATCCGGCGGAGTTGGCACGGCTGGGGCGTACTGCTCTGAGAGAAATGCACATGCAGGCGCTGGTGATAACGCGCGGCAAGGATGGCATGGTCCTGTATGAACGCGGACAGCATCCGCTAGCCATCGCGCCATATGGCGAGGCGGACGCAGTGGACGTGACCGGCGCGGGCGACACGGTAATTGCAGTTTTCACTCTGGCGCTGGCGGCAGGCGCAAGTTATTCGGAGGCGGCGCGGCTGGCGAATTTTGCCGGAGGCATCGTGGTGATGAAGCGGGGAACGGTTACCGTTGTGCGCGAGGAACTGGCCGATGCTGTGCGGCAGGGAACCGCCGCGCCTCGCTGACCGCGCATGGACACGCGTAAAAAAATACTGGACCGCGCAACCCTTCGGGATCGTCTCCGCGCGGAAAAACAAGGTGGCCGTGCCGTCGTCTTGGCCAACGGTTGCTTCGATATTCTCCATGTGGGCCATGTGCGTTATCTCGAAGGGGCGCGGCGCGAAGGCGACGTATTGATGGTCGGCGTGAATTCCGATGCCAGCGTGCGAAAACTGAAAGGCGTGGGGCGGCCCATTCTGGATGAAAACGCGCGTGCCGCGCTGGTGGCCGCGCTGCGTTGCGTGGACTATGTGGTGATATTCGGCGAGGACGACGTGGAAACGCTGCTGCGCGAACTTCGTCCCGATGTGCATGCCAAGGGCACGGACTACACCGCCGAATCCGTCCCGGAACGCGGCGTGGCGGCCGAGTTGGGAATTCGCGTGGCCATCGCGGGCGATCCCAAGGATCACGCCACCCGCGCGCTCTTCCAGAAAATACGCGAAACAACCGATGGCTGACTCGCGTTTCCTGATCATTCGCATGGGTTCGCTGGGCGACATCGTGCATACGCTGCCGGCGGTCCATGCGCTGGCGGCGACGTTTCCCCAGGCGCGGATCGACTGGCTGGTGGAAACGAAATGGATGCCGCTGCTGGAAGGGAATCCGGATTTGAGTGCGGTGATTGCGCTGGACCGAAATCGTTGGGCAATACTGTCGCCACCGTCGGCCAGTTATGGAAAAACAGATACACGATAGCAATTGATTTTCAGGGACTCTACAAGTCCGCGCTGATCGCCAGGGTCTGTGGAGCGGGGCGGCGTATCGGTCTGGCGAAAGAATTTGCGCGCGAACCTGCCGCTTCCTGGCTTTACAATCAGCGTGGTTATGCCCTCTGGCCGCCACATCGTGGAACAGAATCTGTCGCTCGCTGAATCACGCTGGCGCGCGGCGCGATGAAATTCGTTTCCCCATTCCCGGGACGAGCAACCCGAAGTGCGCATGGCGGAACAGCTAACCGCGAATCAATTGACGGACTTTTTTGTGTCGAGCCCTGGAGGCGGCTGGCGTTCGAAATGTTGGCCGCCGGAGCGCTTCGGGGAATTGCATGCCAAGATTGCGCGAGCAACTCGGCTGGCGGGGTGTGATCTAGTTATGGTCCGGGCGAAGAAGGTCTGGCGCGGGAGTTATGCGCCGCGGCGGGCAATTCGCATCCGGTTGCCGCTGGCGATGGATTTGCGCGAACTTGTCGGCCGTATTGCGCCGCGCAAGATTCGTGGTCGCCGCGGATACCGGGCCGTTGCATCTGGCGGCCGCGATGGGCGCGCCCGTTGTTGGTCTATATGGCCCCACCGATCCGGCGCGAAACGGGCCGTACCCGGAGAACGTCGTGGTCACGAATGCCCGTTCTGCGGATATCTCCTATAAGCGGGGCTCGGGTTATTCGCCGGCGATGCTTTCCATTACCGTGGAGCAGGTGATGGCGGCCTCAGGAAGCGCATGGGAGGAAACTAATGTCGGTGGGTACACCCTTTCTTATGCGCTGGCGCGTGCGGCGGGTATCCCGTGGCCATTGTATTTTTTCTGCTGGCGCGGCCCGCGCTACTTCCGTCATTTACGGAGCGATTGTGGCCGTTGCCGGGCTGCTATTCGCGGCGCCGCCGCTGGTATCTTTATAAGCACGAGGGTCTGGCGACTTCAACGGTCCGTACGGACATACGCGCAACCCGCTTTATTTCGGCAGCGCGCTGCTGGCCGCAGGCCTGCTGATGGGAGGGCGTTCCTGGCCGGCCGCCTTCTTGTACGGCTTATTTTCTGGCGTTTTATCCGGGCGTGATGAAGCGCGAGGAGAGGCGAATTGCGGCGCACTATGGCCTGCCGTTCGATGAATACGCGGCCCATGTGCCGCTGTTTTTGCCGTCTCTGGCGGCATGCGTTCCGCTGCGCGTCGGCTCAGTGCATTTTTCCTGGCCGCAATACCGCCGTAACCGCGAATATCAGGCGCTGCTGGGATTTATGGGCGTGGTAGCGCTGCTGTGGGTAGTGATGGGCGCGATTCGCTTCGGCCACTGATTATTGCAGGCGGTAAACTTCGTGGATCAATCGCTGGAATTTCGGCCGGTAGAGTAAATCGAACGCCTGTTCCTTCCCGGGAAACATTTCCAGCGCGATGCGGCGCGTGGTGGCCGCCATTTCGGACGCTTCTTCGATGGAGAGTTCGCCGTCGGCGATGGTTTCCAGCGCCAGCTGCACCAAGATGCGCAGGCGGCGCCCAAGGCGTGACTCTTCGTCAATTTCCGCCTGTGTTGCCTTCATTGCGCCGCCGGGATCAGCCATGTTCATATTGATTTCATTATGCGCCCGCCGCGCGCAGATCGCGCAAGATGGCGAGCGGGTTTTAGTTCGGATGGACAAACGTCTGGATGGTGATGCCGTGGCCATCGCTGAGGGCCGTCACTGCGCCGGATTGGGAGGTGGTCCAATAGCGGATGCCCATTTGTTGCAAGCGGTCCGTCACCTGCGGGCTGGGAAGATTGAAAGTGTTGTCCTGACCGACGGAAATCACGCCAAACCGCGGGCGCTACGGCGCGCAGAAAATCCTCCGTGGATGAAGTTTTGCTTCCGTGGTGCGGCACCTTCAAGAACTGGCCCGAGGCAATGCGCCATCGCTCAAGAATCTGCTTCTCCACCTGATGTTCGATGTCGCCGGAAAGCAGAAAGCCGGAATCGCCATCGTCGAGGCGCAGCACGATCGAATCATCATTGGTCGGCTTTTCCGCGGGACCCGCGTCGGCGGGCCAGAGGAATTGACCATGCACGCCTCCCCACTGGAAGGAATCTCCCCGCAGGCGGTGCACCACGCGAACACCCGACGCGCGCGCCTGCGCGATGAAATCTTCATACGCCGGAATTTCGATATCACGGCCCACCCACAATTCCTTGACGGAGAAATTCCCGATGACGGCATAAAGTCCACCCAGATGATCGTGATGCGCGTGCGTGAGCACGATGGCGTCGAGCCGTTTCACGCGCCTCCGCCATAAATACGGAGAGACCACTTCCTCGCCCACGTCCATCCCTGTGCTGTATCCGCCCACGTGTTCTTCGCCCTCAATCCGCCACCATCCACCAGCATGGTTCGTCCCGCGGGAAAGGCGACGAATATGGAATCGCCCTGGCCAACATCGAGCGCCGTCACTTCCATTTGTCCCGCGTGGAGGACTGGCGCGAATGGGGCCGCCGCAATGGCCGCAGCGAGAGTTCGACAACGGCAATTGCCGACATAAACGAATATCGCGCGCCTGCGCCCTTGTGTTCCGCCCGGAATGCGAGCGCCACGGCTAGCGCCGCCAAAGCCAGCAATGAAAACCGCAATCAGCCACGCGGGTGGGTCGGGAATCGATAGCTGGCGTGGGGAAAATGCGCGAAGTAACGCACGCAATCCAGAAGCCACAGTGTGAAAACGGACACCAGCTTTGCGCCTACTGCCGCGACACGCATGCTGAAAGTGGAAGCGCCAGAGTGAGGAAATCCAAGGCCGGAACAATCGCGGCGGTAAGGAGCACAGCGGGAATGTTGCTGAACGGCCCGGCGAGGGTGACGCGATGGAAATACGAGGCCATCAGGGCAATCATGCCCGCCTGGAGAGCAATGGAAATGACGAAAATCTCCCACAGACGCAGCGCGCCTCGAAGGGGAAGCGCGACCGCGGATGAAGCGGCGTTTTCGAAGCGCGCAGGCATTTTTGCCGCCAGCCAATTTGCCGCGGCGCGCAAGTCAATTCGAAATTGAACGACGCGTGGAGGAAATTCCCCGTCGCGCGTGAAATCCTGCAGGTGGCGCAGGCCGCGCGTCCATGGCTCCGTGGTCTGTTCGATCCAGGGGACGGCGACGGCGGCGACGATGGCGGCTGCGAGGAACGTAACTGGAAGCTGGCGTCGCGAAGATAGGATGGTTTCTCGAAGAGCAGCAACAACGCCGCGAGCGATAGGTTTGGAGCAGATCCACGCGGCGAAAGAGCAGGCGCGCCAGCAGAAAAATTGCCGCCACCAGCGCGGCGCGGAATATGGGAGGGCGGTCCTGCACCATCGGCGGTATAGGCTGCCAACGCGGCCAATGACAGAAACGTGCGTCCCCAGAGGCCCAATCGCGTGAATTTTGCCAACCAGTAAATGAATGCGAGGAAAACCCCCACGTGAAGACCAGCGATCACGAGAACGTGGTAAGCGCCAGTCTCTTGAAATTCCGTGGCCAGTTCGGAATCCACGAAACTGCGGTCGCCGAGCAGCATGGCCCGGACGTACGGCGTCCACTTGCGGCTGTCCGGAGAAAAGCTCGCCCGTCCGCCGGAGCAGGTCGCCGCGCAGGCGGGCGATGCGATCAGAGAGCGTAAGCCGCGGCGTGCCGAGAGGCTGAAGGAGTCCCGCCGCGCGCAACGTTCCCATCAGATCAGTTCCCTGGCTCGACAGATATCCGCGGAAATCAAAAGCGCCGGGATCGAGGAAATTGCGCGGCTGGCGCGCGGAAGCGAGAACCTCAAGGCGATCTCCCGCGCGTACCGTCGCCAGAGCCGGAGCAGCAGTACTATCTGTCGATGGAAAAAGCTGATCTGCAATCCGCCGCGCACGGGAAGAGAACTACCTTCCGATTCCACCGATTCCAGTTCAATTTCCAGCCGTTCGCCCCATGGAAGTCGGAGGGGGTCGGCTCGCAGCCGGCCAGTCCAATGGTGCGGAGATGAAAGATCCAGTCGTCTTCTTCTGCTGAGTTTGGCCACGGCTTTCGCGGGGACGGCAGGCTTTTTCCACCTGGACTGCGGCGGCGCCCAGCGCCAACCATGCTCAAAAATCCTAACGCCAGCGCGGGGAAAAAGGCGCTTTCGCCACGCAAAAACCAATCCGGCCGCGATGCCCGCCGCGGCAAAAAGAAAACACCATCCCGCATGCACGCAGGGAAAATCTCCCGAGCGCAGTTCCCCGCCACGAACATGGCCACCAGCCACAATGCGGGACGTTTCATTTTTTCGCGACTCCAATAACGCCAAAGTTTCGATGTGAAAGGTCTGGGGAAATAGGTCAAACAATTCAATGCCCGCGAGGCATAGCCTTTTTCGCGGAATATCGGCGCAGGTCGCGCGCCAGCGTGGAAGGCTCGCAGGAAACATAAACGATGCGGGAGGGCCGGAGCTTGCAAAGCGATGCAGCGCGTCCGGGGAAAGGCCGGCGCGGGGTGGGTCCAGCACGACAACGTCGGCCCGGTCGTTCGCGGTCTTACGAAGAAATTGCGCCACGTCGGCGTGCCAGGCTTCGATGCATCCGCAGCTGGTTGCGAGTTGGCGTCCAAATCGCGTGCCGAGCCAAGTTGGACTCCACGGCAAACACGTGTTCGAAATTCTTCGCCAGGGGCAGACTGAATAATCCCACGCCGGAAAATAAATCCATCGCGACGGCGCCTTCTCCCGCCGCGATCCGAACGCGTTCCGTCAGCTTGTCCATCATGAACCGATTTACCTGAAAAAACGATCCGTGACTCACGCGATATTCGTTTCCCGCGGCTTGATAGACAGAAATCCGTCGCCCCGGTACCGTCTCCTTTCTGCCGGTGGGCGTCGCCGCACAACATGCTTTGCAATCAGGAAGCGTTCCTGGAGAATCGGCCGCGAGCTGGGCGAACGCCGCGAGGCCAGCCGGCAAATTCAGCGGTAAGAGCGTCATGCGCTCGATCCTCGCTGTCCGCAAAGCTTCCACTTCGCGCAAACCCTGAACTCGTGCATCCTCGCGCAGCAATTCGCGCAACGCGGCCAGCGTTGCTCCAGAAGCGGCGAAATGATGGGGCATCGTCTCACGGCGCAGAGCGAATCGTGACGCCGCGCGCATGTAACCGATCTCCGCCCGATGCCGTCCTCCATCGCGACGCATTTTCCATTGCGCGCGATTGCGATAATGCCACGGAGGCGAGCATGCACCGTCACCGGGCCTTCCCATTCGATTCGGCCCACGCGGCGGAGTGTTTCGCGGAGGATTTGCTCCTTGTATCTAACTGCGCCTCGTAATGCGGCGTGCTGGTACTGGCATCCGCCGCAGTTCGGTGAAGTGGGGACAGGCGGAGCTGCCGCGCGGTCCGCTGAAGCGCGTGATACAACGCCTCTTCGCCACGCCGGAATCTCTTCCGGCATTCGGTGATGCGCACCTCGGCTTCTTCGCCGGGCAACACGAACGGGATAAAAATCGGCCGCGCCGTGGTGACGCGCCAGGCCGTCCCCGCCATAAACGATCTTTTCAATTTTGCGCACATTATCGGGCACTGTCCGTGAATCCGTTCATTTACGTGAGGTAAAAAAGGCTGAGGCGCGGAACTTGAAATTCTTCGTAGAGCTTTTTCTGCTGATATTGGCGTTCGAGTGCGCAATCTGACGCGGCATCCATTTTTCGCCGGTAGGGTGTTAGTGCGCGGTCCATCTCTTCGCGAATGGCGCAGCAGCACGGCTTCGCCGGCATTTGCCGCCAGCGACGCGGAAAGTTTTTCTTCCAGCACCGTCAGCCGGCGCTCCAAATCTTCCAGATCGAGCGGCGCGGTGCATTCAGCAGCGGCAAAGTTCCGTCCAGCCGCATCGCCGTTTCCTGAAGTGTTTTCTGAGTGCGGCACCCTCCGTCTCCGGACTGCCGTCCGCAACGGCAGCCGCGCGCAGCCGTTCCGCATTGCGCTCGAAATATTGGCGCAATTCGGCACGTGAAACGGCTCGCGGCTGGCGCGCGCATCCCGCTTGCGGGCCTTGCCCGGCGGCGGCCTCCCTTGCTTCCGCGCTGGCTTCCAGCACGGCATCCACACAGTACGCCAAGCTTTTCAACGGCGCCCCGTCGCGCCGCGCCGCGAGCGTCCATAGCTTTCAAATGCGCGATCAATGCCTTTTGACTGCCGCCAGCGGAATGCCGGCTTTCTGCCACGTCTCCATGATCGCCCAATCCATCGGCGACACCAGCAGATGCGCGCCGCGTTTGCGCCAGAAATATTCTTCAATTTCCGTGAAAAAATTGAAGTAGTTGAATTCTGCCATGGGCGCGCCAATCGTCAACGGCGGTCGACGCGGCGCGACGATCGCCGGGTTGGCGAATGTTGCGCGGCGTGCCCCATTGAGACCCGGTGAGTCTTCCGGCCCGGCACTTGCAGCGGCATCCCGCCTGCCTCGCGCAGGTTGCCGGGAATCATCCACATTGCGTTCCCATAAGATTCGCAGTCCTTCCAGGGTCAGGAATTCATCGGCTGATTTCGATGTAGCTGCGAGGCGCTGGAAATGAGGCTGGCCTCTCCGCCAGTGGCGATGACGCGAGTTTTCGGACCCAGTTCACGCTTCATTCGCGCCAGAATTCCGTCCACCATGTCAACGGAGCCGTAAAAAAGCCCCGCCTGCATGGAACCGACAGTATTCGTGCCGATGATTTTACCGGGATCGCGGATTTCCACGCGGGGCAGCCGCGCCGCCCGCGTGAACAGCGCCTCAGCGGAAATGCCCAGTCCAGGCGCAATTACACCGCCAAATACTCGCCGCGCGCGGAGATGGCGTCAAAGGTGATGGCCGTTCCAAAATCCACCACGATGCATGGGCCGCCATATTTTTGGAGCGCCGCCACGCCGTTCACGATGCGGTCCGCGCCCACTTCCTGCGGATTATCATACTGAATGGCCATTCCGGTGCGAATGCCCGGTTCAACGAATATTGGCTTCAGGTGAAAATAACGGCGGGACATTTCCCCCAGTGTGGGATTCAGCGGCGGGACGACAGAACTGATGATGATCCCATCCACTTCCTGGGGATCCAGTTTCCACAATGTGAAAAGATTCAGCGCCAGGATGCCGTACTCGTCCACCGTTTGGCTGCGGGAAGTGGTCAGCCGCCAGTTGGCCGCCAGGGAATCGCCGCGAAAGACGCCCAGCACGGTGTTCGTGTTGCCTATGTCAATAGTGAGCAGCATCAGGGAGCCTCGGCGACATCGCCGGCCAGCACCGGCTCAATGCGCCCGTCTTTCCGTTTCACGCGCAGCACGCCGTTGGACTCCAAACCGGCCGTGGTGCCTTCAAAAGTTTCCGCAGCGGTGCGGATCAGGACGCGTTTTCCACGGCAATAACTGGAAACCTCCGCGAATCGTTTCACAATTGGCCCGGGCCCTTCGGCGACAAGAAGATTGTAGTAGCGTTCCAGTTCCCGCAGCAATTGAATCAGCACCTCCGCGCGCGAATGCGTCCTCCCGGTCACTATTCGCAGGGACGAAGCGATGTCCACCAGCTCCGCGGGCATGCGGGATTGATTCACGTTTATGCCAATGCCAATCACGGCGAAATGGACGCGGTCCGGCTCGGCGCGCATCTCCGTGAGAATACCGCAAACTTTCAGTCCGCCGACGAGAACGTCATTGGGCCAGCGAATGTCGGGCGCCAGGCCGGTCTGCTGGGCGATGACTTCGCGAGCCGCCAGCCCCGCGGCCAGGGTAAGAGTGGGAGCGTGGGCCGTGGGCAGCGTGGGGCGCAGCAAAACGCTTACGTGAATCCCGGCGGACCGCTCCGAAATCCACGCGCGTCCGGCGCGGCCTCGTCCCGCGGTTTGTTCTTCGGCAATCACCACCGCGCCCTGCGGTTCGCCTTCCTCGCCCAGGCGCATGGCCACGTTATTGGTGGAATCCACCTTGAAGAAATGAAAAATGCGGCGGCCAAATATGCTGCCGGAAAGCGCGCGGGACAGAAGCCGTGGCGCCAGGATGTCCGGCACGCGCTCAATGTGGTAACCCGTGCGCGGGTGGCCCTTCACATTTACGCCCAGCGCGCGCAGCTTTTCCACCCAGCGCCACACCGTATGCCGCGAGACGCCGATCTCCCGGGCGATTTTCGCGCCATTCACCACAATTGTGGCGTTCTCCGCCAGCAACGTCAGCAGTGCGTCAATTCGTTTGTCGGTAATCCCGCGGGGTTTCGGCAAAAATGAAAGCTCCTGCAACCTGTCTGTGCCCGGCGAAATTCGTCCGGTGCGCCGAGGACCATTCCGAACGCATGTCCGGAGGAATCGCCGCGCGAAACAAGGAATTGCCAATTCGGAAAATTCAGCGCGTTAACTGGCGCCTAGTTGCGCCAGACGCTCGACCAGTTTTTCGAACTCCACCTGCCGCGTGGCCAGGGTGTCTTCCAGATTGCGGACCACGTCAGTGGGAGCACGGCTGCGAAACTTTTCGTCCGCCAGACGAGCCCGCTTGGAATGCAAATCCTTTTCCAGCCGATCCTTCTCTTTCAGCAGGCGGGCGCGTTCGGCTTCCGGGTCCGTTTCCACCATGTGCGTAATGCGCAAATCGAACTGCGCTGTGGAGCGTACCGCGCCCGAGGTGGAAGCAAGTGGCCCGGATGCAAGTTGGAAGGGGGAGAGTGTGGCCAGGCGTTGAATGGCGTCACGGTTTTCTTCCGCAAGCCGGCGAATATCAGCATCCGCGGAATAAAATTCAGCGGGCAGTTTCAGCCTGGCGTCCACTTTCAATTCCGCGCGAATATTGCGCGCCGCGCTGATAATGTCCTGCAAAATTGCCATCTGCGATTCCGCCGTCTTGTCGGCCCACGCCTCTCGCGCAACGGGAAACTTCTCCAGAGCGATGGATCGCGCTCCGGGCGGTTGCGGCAATTTGCGCCACAGCTCTTCCGTGAGGAACGGCATAACGGGATGCAGCAGGCGCAGCGCCGCTTCCAGGACAGCAAACAGATTCTTCCAGGCCACAGCGGCGCGCGCGTTATCCGCGTCGGCAAGGCGCGGCTTAATCCACTCGATATACCAGTCGCAGATTTCGCCCCAGAAAAACTGGTAAATAACATGCGCCGCTTCGTGAAAGAGATAGTTCTCCAGCGCTTCGTTCATTTCCGCGATGACCGTGGCGAGGCGCGAAAAAATCCAGGCGTCTTCCAGCGCCATTTGTCCGCCGGCGGCATACGGCGCGCCCGCGCGAACTTCAGGCGCAGCCAACGCTTCCAGCGTCAATCCTGCCGCCTGGCTCTTCTCCAGGTTGAAAAACACAAACCGCATGGCGTTCCATATTTTGTTGGCAAAGGCGCGGCCGCCCAGCATGCGGTCTTCGCTGAGGACAATGTCCGTTCCCGGAGCGGCCATGCTGGCCAGCGCAAAACGGATGGCGTCCGTTCCGTACTGCGCGTTGATTTTCAGCGGATCGATGCCCGTCCCTTTGGACTTGGACATCTTCGCGCCTTCCGGCGTGCGCACCAGCGAATGCAGATAGACGTGACGGAAGGGCGCTTTCCCCGTGAATTTCAGCCCCATCATGATCATCCGCGCCACCCAGAAAAACAGGATGTCGTAGCCGGTGAGCAGCAGGCTGGTGGGGTAATAGCGGCGCAGGTCCGGAGTGTCCTCCGGCCAGCCCATGGTTGAAAATGGCCAAAGCGAGGAAGAAAACCAGGTGTCCAGCACGTCAGGATCCTGCTCCAGTTTGCCGGCATGGCCACGCGGACATTGCGTGGGTGTTTCAAGCGCCACAACGATTTCGCCGCACTCGCGGCAATGCCACGCGGGAATGCGATGGCCCCACCAGAGCTGGCGCGAAATGCACCAGTCGCGGATGTTGCGCATCCACTCGAAGTAGGTGGCCTTCTGAAATTCCGGAATGATCCGGACTTCGCCGCTTTCCACCACGGTGATGGCAGGTTCCGCCAGCGGCTTCATCTTCACGAACCACTGGGTGGACGCGCGCGGCTCGATTTCGGATTTGCAGCGGTCGCAAACGCCGATGGTCAGCTTGTGTTCTTCCACGCGGTCCAGCAGGCCCAGCGCTTCCAGATCGGCGAGAATTTTCTTGCGCGCCTCATAGCGGTCCAGCCCCGCGTATGGTCCGGCGGCATCGTTCATGTGCGCGTCTTCCGTCATCACGCTCAATTCCGGCAATTTGTGGCGCTTGCCCATTTCAAAATCATTGGGATCGTGGGCCGGAGTGATTTTCACCGCGCCGGTGCCGAATGTAGTGTCAACGTATGCGTCCGCGATGATGGGGATTTCACGATTCATCAGCGGGAGAATTACTTTTTGGCCCACCAGTTTTTGGTAGCGTTCATCACCCGGGTGGACAGCTACGGCCGTATCGCCCAGCATGGTTTCGGGCCGCGTGGTGGCCACAACGATGTATCCTTCGCCGCTGGCCAGCGGATAGCGAATGTGCCACAGCTTTCCCTGCCGTTCGACGTGGATGGTCTCCAGATCGCTGATGGCTGTCTGGCAGCGCGGGCACCAGTTCACCATGTAGTGGCCGCGGTAGATCAACCCTTCCTCGTACAGGCGGACAAAAACTTCGCGTACCGCTCGCGACAGCCCGGCATCCAGAGTGAACCGCTCGCGGCTCCAGTCACAGCTCTCGCCGAGCTGGATCATCTGCTCCTTGATGGTGTCGCCGCTCTTCTGTTTCCATAGCCAGATGCGCTCTTCAAATGCAGCGCGGCCCACCTTCTTGCGCGTCAGGTTTTCTGCGGCCAGTTGCCGCTCCACCACCACCTGCGTGCCGATGCCCGCATGGTCCGTGCCGGGCAAATAAAGCGTGTTGAACCCGCGCATGCGGTGCCAGCGCGTCAGGATGTCAATCTCCGTGTGGTTCAGCATGTGGCCGATGTGCAGGGAGCCGGTCACGTTGGGCGGAGGAATTACGATGGAGAAAACCGGTCCCGGCTGGGCGGGATCCGCATGGAATAGCCCTTCTTCAAACCAGGCGCGGGCCCAGCGCTGTTCAATCTCCTGCGGTTCGTAAGTCTTGGGAAGTTCGAGTGTCATTTTACATTTGGCGCGGCGCGCTTCAAATCACTCTGGCGCTCCATTGCTTTGCGCCACAGTCGCACATATAGCGCACAAAACAGCGGCAGCTGAAACTATCAATATAGGATGCGCCCGAATGGCAGGTCAATTCCGGCGTGCGGACGCGGGCAAATAGCAGGAGATTGCGCCGATCCCTACCAGGGAATCAGTTTGTGCCAGCCCTTTTTCTTCTTGCTGGTGGATTCCGTCTTGGGATCCATCTTGTCCGCTTTCTGGCCGGCGCTGGCATTCTTATTCTGTGCTGCAGGCTGCTGCGCGCTGTTCCCGGTTTGTGAATTGGGAGCCACGGAGCCATCCGCGGCGGAGCCATTGGCGGAACGTGTCTCCGCGCCGGCGGTTTGATTCTGTGCGGGCGCGTTTTCCGTTCCCGGATTCGCGGGCGTCGCCGGAGCAGGGCTCGAACTGGATTCCACGGATTGGGGAACATCAGAAGAAGAGTTGTTGGGCACGGTCTCCACGGACATACCGGCAGTTCCGCCTACACCGCCGCCTCCGGACTCGGCCCCGCCAGTGTCACCCGTTGCAGCCCCGCCGGCGGCTTCCGCCGCCGACTCTGTTGTGGGAGCAACGTCCAGCGTGGGTTCCGGCACGCCGGGGTGCAGAACTTTTGTGGCCGAAACGGGTTCGCCTTCCGGTTGCAGGTTGGGCGCGCCTTCATGCGCGGCGGCCTTCAAATCCGGCGCGGAACGCAGCACGCCCACAGGCAGGCGCTGCATCATGCTCCTATGATTCCTGGCGTAGAGCTGTTCATCCTGCATGCGCTTGGTTGCATCAGGATCGGCGGGAGGAACGGGAACTCCGGCCGCGACTAATTTTTGTTTCGCCAGCGGGGCATATTTCGAAAGGGGATAATCCTGCACGATGCGCGCATAATAGCGTTCGGCAACGTCTTTCTTCTCCGATCGGTCGTAGATGCTCCCCAGCATCCAGTTGGCCCGGTCGGCTTGGCTGTAAAGCGGATAGCGGCTGGTTACTTCTATCAGCCGGGCTGCCGCGGCGCGATTGGCTCCGCGAATGTAATAGAACTGCGCGGTCTTGAAATCTCCGTCGGCCAGGTCTTCCTGCACCTCGCGTAGGTGCTGCTCGGCCTGCGGGACCATGGTGCTCTGCGGATATTTCAGCAGGAATGTCTGGAACTCCTGCTCGGCCGCCAGGGCCTCGGCGTGGTCCCGGTCCGATTTCTCCATCAACCGGTAATGCGCCATGGCGACCTGCATTTGAGCGTAGGAGGCTTCGTCCAGGAAGGGGAAAAAAGTGATGTAATCCTTATACTCCGCGATGGATTGCAGCAGGCCTTCCGTGCCGCCTTCCTTGTAATAGGAGTCCGCAATGGCCAGTTTGGCTTTGGCCAGGTATTCGCTGTCCGGATAGGTATTGATCAGCGTTTGCAGGTTCAGGCGCGCTACCGTGTAGCGGCTATGCTTGAAGTCGTCCGTGGCGCGATCATAGAGAATTTTGTCCGGTTGCGCGGAGGCGCTCAGGTCCGGCTGCGTTTTCTTCTTGCCAGAGAAACAGCCGCTACCCAGCAGCGCCAATCCCAGCGCAGCCATCAGGAATGCGGTTTGTCGGCGCGAATTCAGCTTCATTTCAACCTCTGTGCCAGGCTCTCCAAGGCTAGTTTGTAAAGGTTCCTTACCGCCGCGGCGGGGTCGGCGGTTTGAAATACCGAAGTGCCCGCCACCAGTGTTTCCGCCCCGGCGGCCACCAGCTCGGCGGCATTGTCCAGCCCGACGCCGCCGTCCACTTCAATCCGGTAACTATGATTGTACCGCGACCGCAGTTCCCGCAGCTCACGGATTTTCCCGTACGCCCCGGGTATGAACTTCTGCCCCCCGAAACCGGGGTTTACGGACATCACCAACACGGTATCCACGCAATCCAGAACTTCGCTCAACATGCTCACGGGCGTCGCGGGATTAATCACCACGCCTGCCTCCGCTCCGCGTTCTCGAATAAGGCTCAACGCGCGGTCCAGATGCGGCGTGGCTTCCTCATGCACCAGAATTCGTGCCGCTCCTGCCGCCGCAAAGGCTTCAATGTAGCGTTCCGGCGCCTCAATCATCAGATGCACGTCCAGCGGGAGCGAGGTTGCCTTACTCAGTGACGCAACCACCGGCACACCGATGGAAATATTGGGGACAAAGTGGCCGTCCATCACGTCCACGTGGAGAACCGCCGCCCCGCCGCGTTCCACGGCGAGAATTTCTTCCCCTAAACGGGAGAAATCGGCAGCCAGAATGGACGGAGCGATTTCGATGGGGTGCGACTTCATGCGGAATCCGGAATTCTAGCACATCAAGCCGCCCCTACTGCGCCACGCGAAGCTCAATCGCGGTGTCCTGGGTCACACGCGCGCCCTCCGCCGGCGTCTGCCCCAGGACTGTCCCCGAAGCAACCAATGGCATTGCAACCGGCGCGCCGGGCGTTTGCTGCGCAGACGGAGGATTCGCAGGCGGCGGTTTGGCAGCGATTCGGCTGCTTACGGCCGCATCGGCCGGAGCTGTTCCCGGCGCCTGCGGATTGATTGCCGGCGCGGCAGCCGGTGGAACACCGGCACTTACAATTTTCACGTTTTTCAGGCCTGCGGCCTCCAGTACCCGCGCCGCCTCGGACTGCGAAATTCCCGTCAAGCTGGGCATCACCCACGCCCCCGGCTCATCACCCTGGGAAACCAATAGATCCACATGTGGGCTGGTCACGTCCAGTGCTCCCGCAGGCGGGTCCTGCTCCACCACCGTGTCTCCCGGAAGACCCTGAAGGTACAGGCTGGATGTTTCCCCAATCTGCAATCCGTCGCGCATCAGCTGAATTCGCGCGGCGCGCAGGCTGGCTTCGCGCAGATCCGGAATTAGCACGCGCTGCGGTCCCAGGCTGAGCACCACATGCGCCCGCTCGCCCACTTTTACGCGCAATCCGGCGGATGGGCTTTGCCGCACAATCACGTCTTCGGGATAGGCGCTGTAAACGCGGTCTTCAATGCGCAGTCCGAGTCCCTGCGCCAGGAGTAATTTTTCAGCGTCCGGCTGCTTCTGCCCTACCAGGGTAGGCATCTGCACCTGCCGCCCTTCGATGGCAAAACGGATCGCCGTGACCGCGCTTGAGAAATGCCGCCGACGCAAGAATGAAAACAACCAGCAGGCCTTGCCCGAAAGCGCGAAGTTTTTGGAGGAACGCCATTATCTTCTTCGCCGCAGACTAACACGCGGCCCGCGTCGCTTCAATTCCCTCGTGCCAGCCAGCATCGTTTCAGGCCTTGTCAGGTTTTCTCGTGTTCCAGCGCCACGGCGAAGAAGCCGTCGGTCTGATGCTTCTGCGGCATGGCGCGGAAGACTCCGTCCTTGTCCACCAGACCCGCGGCATCCACCCCTTCGGCAAGATACGGTTGAAGAATCCGGCGAAGCTCCGCCGCACCCACCTGGCGAAAGCCCTTCGCCTTCTGAAGAGCCGCTCTCACTACCTGTTCGTTTTCTTCCGGCTCCAGCGAGCAGGTGGAGTAAACCAGCCGGCCACCCGGCTTCAGCTGGCGCAACGCGCGCAGCAACAATTCCTTCTGCTGAGTCGCCAGCGCGCCCAGCTCTTCCGGCATGAAGCCGCCAGCGAATTTCCGGATTACGCGCCAGCGTTCCCGTGCCCGAACAGGATGCGTCCACGAGAATGCGGTCAAATTGCCGGGAGAAAGGAAGCGGCCGTTGCCCGTCCAGCACGACGGGAAAAACATTTTCCGCGCCCACGCGCGAGAGGTTCTCCTGCATGGCGCGCAAGCGATGCGCATGAATATCCGCCGCAATCACTTCGCCTCCCGGCGCGCTGCGTCTTGCCAAAATTGCCGTTTTTCCGCCCGGCGCGGCGCACAAATCCAGGACGGCATCGCCGGACTGCACGTCCAGCAAAAGGGGAATGGCCTGCGACGCTTCGTCCTGAAAAGAAACTTTTCCAGCGCGAAATAGCGCTGACTTTTCAACGTTCCCGTGCGCCACGCGCGCCGCATCGCGCAGCAGCGCGCCCGGCTGCAATTCGATTCCTTCTGCTTTTAGGCCTGTACCAGCGGCAGCCCAATCACCGCTCGGCAGCGCCAGCGCGGATCGCGGTATGCGATTATTGGCGGCCAGAAGCGCGGCGATTTGCTCCGCGCCATAACGCGCCAGCCAGCGCTCCACCAGCCACGTGGGATGGGAATGCAGAACAGCCAGCCGCTCCGTGGCGGATAATTTGGCGGAGAGCAGCTGTTCCGGAGAGGAAAGCGTTTCGCCTGCCGCCCGCCGCAGGACGGCATTCACCAGTCCCGCAGCGGAAGCTTTTCCCGCGTGTTTTGCCAACTCCACGCTTTCGTCAACGGCGGAGTGGGCCGGCACGCGCTCCAAAAAGCGCAGTTGATAAATTCCCAGCCGCAGCGCCAGCCGTACTTCCACGTCCAGCGAATCCATCGAGTCGCGGACGTGGCGCGCCAGCAGCGCGTCCAGAAGGCGTTGCCACCGGAGCACCCCAAATACCAGTTCCGTTGCCAGCCCTGCGTCCTCCGCACGAACGGAGGCGTCGCGCCGCGCGCGCAGCAATTCCGAGGCGTAGGCGCGGTCCTTTTCCACGCGCAGCAGGACGTCGAACGCAATGTCTCGCGCCGGACTCACCGCCTTCGGCGGAGCGCTGGCCGCTCGGCGCGGTTGTCTTTGTTGTGGCCGGCTATTCAAACAGTTCGCCGCCCTGCAGCCGCGCGCCATTCGCAAATTCCTTAGCCGTCACGCGCTTGCGTCCCTGCATCTGCACAAATTCCAGCCGTAGTCTGCTGCCGCCTCCGCACGCCGCCAGCCATTCGCCCGACACTTGCTCCAATGCGCCAGCGGCCGCGATGGACGGCGGAGTCAAATCTGCTGGACGGCCCCAGATATGGCAAATCTCTCCGCGAAATGTGGAGTAGGCGCCCGGCCAGGGTTGCATTCCGCGAATGCGATTGTAGATTTGCGCGGCGGGAAGCGCCCAGTTGATACGTCCGTCCTCTTTTTTGAGTGGCGGAGCCACCGTGGCAGCGGAATTGTCCTGCGGCCGGGATACAATTTCTCCACGCTCCAGTTTCTGTAGCGTGCTTACGATCAGCGGCGCGCCGGCCTCCGCCATCCTCGCGGAAAGCTCCGTGGACGTTTCGTCCCTTCCGATTTCCATTTCCACGCGATCGAGTATTGGGCCGGTGTCCAATCCCGCGTTGATCCGCATGGTGGTCAGCCCGGTATGTGTCTCGCCGTTCGATACCGCCCATTGAATCGGCGCCGCGCCACGATAGCGGGGCAGAAGCGAAGCGTGCAGATTAATCCAGCCCAACCGCGGCAGCGTCAACAATCCCCCCGGCACGATTCTGCCGTAGGCAATAATCACCACCGCGTCCGGCGCGCGGCCCATGAAGAAATCGCGCACCTCTTCAGTCCTCAGTTTGTCCGGTTGAAAAGTGGATATGCCCGCTGATGCCGCCGCTTCTTTTACCGGCGAGGGAGAAAACTGCTGGCCGCGGCCCCGCGGCCGGTCCGGCTGGGTGACCACCGCACAGACCTCTATGCCCGGCTCCGCCAGCAATCGCCGGAGCGACGGCACGGCAAACGCCGGAGTGCCGCAGAAAATGATGCGCATCAGGTCAGCGCGGGCGCCCTACCATTCGCCCGCCTTTTGCAGTTTCCGGATTTTTCGCCGGATCAGATCGCGTTTCAGCAGGCTTAGGTGGCTGATAAATAAAATTCCATTTAAGTGATCGGTCTCGTGGCAGAAGGCGCGCGCCAGCAATCCCTCGCCTTTCATTTCGAATTCCTTTCCGGTCACATCCTGCGCGCGGATGGTGACGTACTGCGGCCGCAGGACGTATCCTCGAAATCCGGGGACCGAAAGACAGCCCTCTTCTTCGCGCTGTTCACCTTCTATATAAATGATTTCCGGATTGGCCAGCACGATGCGCGCCTCGGGGTTTTTCCCCACGCTCACATCCACCACCGCCAGGCGCTTGCCCAATCCGATCTGCGGAGCGGCCAGCCCCACGCCCTGCGCCGCGTACATGGACTCAAACATATCCTGCGCCAGCGTTTCCAGTTCCGCGTCAAACACTTCCACGCGTTTCGCCGGATTCTCCAGCACCGCCTTGCCGTATTTGACGATGGGATAAATCATTGCCCGCGCGCCTCAGAACTCGTCGAGTTGCCGCTGATATCCTTCAAAATTCCTCCGCATTTCCGTCAGGGAATCGCCGCCAAATTTTACAAGAAATGCGCTGGCCAGCACTATGGCCACCATCGCCTCGCCCGCCACGCCTCCCGCGGGCACGACGCACACATCCGACCGTTCATATGCCGCGCGCACGGTTTCCTTGCTGCGCAGATTAGCGCTTTCCAGCGGCTGGCGCAGCGTGGAGATGGGCTTCATGTAACCTCGCACCACCACGTCTTCGCCGTTGGTGATGCCGCCTTCCAGTCCGCCCGCGCGGTTCGATTTGTGCGCGAACCGCCGTCGCGCCGCATCGTAACGGATTTCGTCCTGCACGGCGGACCCGTTTTTTCCCGCCGCCGTCACGCCCGCGCCGATTTCCACGCCTTTCACCGCCTGCACGGACATCACCGCCTGCGCCAGCCGCCCATCCAGTTTTTCGTCCCACTGCGCGTGGCTGCCCAGCCCCGGCGGCACGTTGCGGGCGACTACTTCAAAAATGCCGCCGACGGAATCGCCCGCGCGCAACACGCGGTCTACCTCCGCCTTCATGCGCTCCTCGGTTTTTGCGTCCACGCAGCGCAGCGGTGAATCCAGATTTGCGCATACCGCCTGAATCTCGTTCCAACTTGCCTCCCGCTCCAGCCGTACCGGACCCACCTGCGTCACATGGCTCAGCACTTCGGTTCCGAATTCCTTCAGCAGCAGTTTCGCCATCGCGCCGGCCGCCGTGCGCGCCGCGGTTTCCCGCGCCGATGCGCGCTCCAGAATATAACGCGCATCATGAAATCCGAATTTCAGCGCCCCGGCAAGATCGGCGTGTCCCGGACGCGGCGCAGTCAGCGGCCGCTGTTTGGTATTGCTTTCGGATGACGCCCCCACCGGCAGCGCCTCCTGCCAGTTGGCCCAGTCGCGGTTTTCGATGCGGATGGCCACGGGCGCGCCAATGGTTTGCCCGTGCCGCACGCCGGCCAGAAATTCCGCCTGGTCATGCTCAATGCGCTGGCGCGCCCCGCGGCCATAACCCAATTGACGCCGGTGCAATTCATGATTTATGAACTCAAAATTCACCGGAAGACCGGCAGGCAGCCCTGAAATCCAGGCTACCAATGCTTGTCCGTGCGATTCTCCGGCAGTGGCAAAGCGCAGCATTGTAGTTTGCGCGCCGGTATCACGATGCGGCGCAACCTTGGCATTCTATCCGCGCACATACCGCGGCGCAAAGCCGGTTCAGCGGCGATCGTGACGGCGACCCCGTGTTAAGATGGCGCGGAAGAGGGAATTGGGCTGGAAGTGGAAAAGTAAAATGGGCGCAAACGAAATAGTTGCGGTGATTCCGGCGCGTTACGGAGCGCAGCGGTTTCCGGGGAAGCCTTTGGCTCCCATTGCCGGGAAACCGATGATTCAGCACGTGTGGGAGCGCGTGCGCCAGGCCAAATCAATCACCGGCGTGCTGGTAGCCACGGACGACACGCGTATTCGCGACGCCGTCATCGCATTCGGCGGCGACGCGGTGATGACCCGCGGCGAGCACCGCACCGGCACGGACCGCGTGGCCGAAGTGGCCGCGTTGCTTTCCGCTGACATATATCTAGATGTACAGGGCGACGAGCCGCTGATTGACTTCGCCGTTTTGGACGCGCTCGCCGGCGAAATGGTGTCCGAGGAATCCGTTCAATTGGGCACGCTCTGCTCCGTGATTGGCCGCAGCGATGAAATCATGGACCCCAACATCGTGAAAGTGGTCCGCGATTTCGATGGCGACGCGCTCTATTTTTCCCGCGCGCCGGTCCCCTGGGTGCGCGATCGCCAGCCGGAAATTGAAGTCCGCCATCTGAAACACATCGGCGTTTACGCTTTCCGCCGCGACGCCCTCCTGGAGTTTCCCGCGCTCCCTCCCGGTGAACTGGAGCGCATCGAGCAGCTCGAACAGCTGCGCTGGCTGGAAAATGGCTTCCGCATGCGCGTGGTGGAGTGCGAATACGACCCGGTCAGCGTGGATGTGCCCGCCGACATCGCGAAAGTGGAAGCGCGCATCCATCAAGCCACGGACGGAATAGCAAGTGACAAGTAATTTCGGCGCCAGATAGCAACTTACTGTTGCAGAACGTGAACAGGCGCCATTGCGGGGTTGAGGGCGAAACCCCCGTGTAGTACAGTTCTTCTATTCAATGGAGCTTCTGCTCAACCTTATCTGGCTGGCCGTAGCCGTCAGTGCGCTGGCTGCCTGGCGCATCCGCAACCGTGATCACAGCCGCGCGGAGCTGTTGCGCGAGGGTGTGGCATTGCTTTGTGTCCTGGTGCTGCTGTTCTTCGTCATTTCCATGACGGACGATCTGCATCAGGAAGCCACGCTTTCGGAAGATTCCACGCTCACGCGGCGGCAGATTGCGCGCGTCGCCATGCCCCATCCGCCGCCGTCGCCGGCGCATTTCGTGCATCATCCGGCGCTGGCTGCGTGCGCTGCTTGTGTGCTGGATTCCGCGCAGCCCTCGGCGCCCATCGTCGCGGCGAGTTTCATCATTCCCGCTTCACGAACCTCCGGCGTCATTTCCGGCCGGTCACCTCCTCAACTTTCCATTTAAGGATCCAGTCCAAACGCTCCGCGCATTGCGGAGATTTTCCGTTCCCGTTCGGAATCTGCAAACTGGCGGCCTTTGACCGCGCAGTTTGCCAAGAGAGATGGAGACTATGCGATCGCGTCACGGTTGGTTTTCAACCACCCTGTTCGCCGCGGCGGCTTTGCTGGCTGCTTGCGGCCGCGCGCCGGAAGAAACGCCGGCGGCCCCGGCGGCGAATGCTGGCGAAGTTTACACCGCGCAGGATCCTCGCGGCATTCGCGTGGTGGCCGCGGAAAAGAAATCTGTTCCGGACATGCTGCAAGTTCCCGCTCGCGTGGAGGCTGACCCCACGCGCGTGTTGCGCGTTTTTCCGCCCGTCTCCGGGCGTCTCATTGCCGTCAACGTCCGCCCCAGTGACCGCGTGGCCAAAGGCCAGATGATTGCCGAGCTGGATAGCGGCGACGTGGCTGCAGGCCGTGGCGCCTACGATTCCGCCAAAGCCAATGCCGATCTGAAACGCAAAGCGTTGGACCGCGCCACCATCCTTTATCAGAAAGGCGTCATTGCTCAGAAGGATTTCGAACAGGCGCAGGCGGACGATGCCGCGGCGCAGGCGGCGCTTTCGCAGGCGCGCGACCAGTTGCGCATTCTCGGCTCCGATCCCGCCAGTCCGGGGTTTTCCAGCGTCGTCCGCGTTCTTGCGCCCCGCGCGGGCGTGGTGCTGGACGTCAACGCCGCGCCCGGCCAGTTCTCCAAATCATTGGACGCATCCGATCCGCTATGCACCATCGCCGATATCGATTCCGTATGGATTGTCGGCGACGTTCTGGAAAGTGACGCAGGCGCGGTTCGCCCGGGCGCGGCAGCCGATATTTCCATCAACGCCTATCCCGGAAAAACCTGGAAAAGCACCATCAGTGCAGTCTCTGACGCTGTTGACCCCCTGACTCACACGTTAAAAGCGCGCGCCGTGCTGCCCAATCCCGGCCTGGAGTTAAAGCCGGAAATGTACGGCTCACTCAGCGTGGTGCGTTCCACCGAGCCCGCGCTGGTTGTGCCCGTTGCCGCCGTGCTGCGGGAGGGCGCAGCCGCCTACATCTTCATCCAGAAGGGTGAAAACCGCTTCGAGCGCCGTGACGTGGAAGCCGGACGCACCTTCGGCGGCGAAATCGAAATCAAGAGCGGCTTGCAGCCCGGCGAGTCCGTGGTTAGCGAAGGAGCGCTGCTTCTTCGCGCCGCGTCCTGAGCCTCCATGCGCCGCCTCACTCACCTTCTTCTCCGCTATCGCCCGCTGGTGGTGATGGTGCTAATCATTTGGCTGGCGGGCGGGTTCTTTATTTTTCTCCAACTGGACATCGAAGCCTATCCCGACCCCTCTCCGCCTTTGGTAGAGTTCATCACCCAGAATCCCTCCTGGTCCGCCGAGGAAATGGAGCGCCAGGTTACCGTCCCGGTGGAAACGGCGCTTTTCGGCATTCCCAAACTTTCCTATGTCCGTTCCATAAGCATTTTCGGCTTGAGTGATGTGAAGCTTTATTTTGAGTACGGGTCCGATTATTTCAAGGATCGCCAGGAAGCTCTCAACCGTCTCCAGCAGCTCACCCTCCCGGAGAATTTGCAGCCGCAGTGGTCGCCTTGGTCGCCCGTGGGTGAAATCTACCGTTATCAATTGACCGGCGAAAATTATTCGCTGAACGATCTGGCGTCCGAGCAGAACTGGGTGGTCACCCGCGAAATCAAGCAGGTTCCCGGCATCATTGACGTCACCACATTTGGCGGAACCACCAAGCAGTATCAGGCCGAAGTGGATCCCGGAAAGTTGCTGCAATTCGGCGTCACTTTGCCGCAGGTGGTCGCCGCCGTCGGCAACAGCAACGCCAACGTTGGCGGCAACTACCTCACCATGGGCGCGCAAAGCGTGAACGTGCGCGGCATCGGACTCCTGCATGATATTCACGACATGCAAAACGTCGTCGTCGCCGAGCACAACGGCGCGCCGATATTCCTTCACGACGTGGCCGACGTGCGCGAAGGATTTCAGCCACGCCTCGGCCAGGTGGGCGTGGACCAGAATAACGACACCGTGGAAGGAATTGTCCTGCTGAATCGCGGCGAGGAGTCGCTGCCCGCGCTGGCCGCTCTGCGCCAAAAAATCAAGGCGCTGAATCACGGCTTGCTGCCGCCCGGCATGCAGGTGAAAACTCTCTACGACCGCACCGATTTAATCCACAACACCACCGGCACGGTTCGCCATTTGGTGCTCACCGGAATTCTGCTGGTGACGCTGCTGTTGATAATTTTCCTCGGCGACGTGACCATCTCGCTCATCGCCGCGCTCACCATTCCCTGCGCGCTGCTATTTGCGTTTGCGCTGATGGTGCTCACCGGCCGTTCCGCCAACCTCATTTCCATCGGCGCGATTGACTTCGGAATTCTGGTGGACGCCGCGGTCATCGTTTTGGAAAGCGTCTATCGCCAGGTGCGTGGCCGTTCCATGGAAACCAGCGCGGAAGAGGCCATCGCCGACGGCGCCGCCGAAGCCGCGCGCCCAGTCTTCTTTTCCGTGCTGGTGATTATCGTGGCGCTCATTCCGTTGTTCACCATGGAGGGCGTCCCCGGACGAATTTTCGCGCCCATGTCCGTCACCTACGGATTTGCGCTCACTGGCGCGCTGCTCTTCTCGCTTTTTCTTGCTCCGGTGCTTTCTTCTTTCCGCCACTATCCCGCCGGCGGCGATCAAACCGATACCCGCCTCGTCGCGCTGCTGAAAAAATGGTATGCGCGCTCGCTGGAATGGGCGCTGGGCCATCGCGTCGCCGTGCTGGCCACTGCCGGAGTGGCGCTGTGCATCACTCTCGCGCTGCTGCCGTTTTTGGGCGGCGAGTTCATGCCCAAGCTGGAGGAAGGAAACCTGTGGGTGCGCGCCACTTTGCCGCAGGACATCTCCTACGAAATGTCCTCACAACTAGCCGGCGAGTTCCGCGCTGTGCTGGGCGGCTTTCCCGAAGTCACCCAGGTGGTTTCGCAGGACGGCCGTCCCGACGACGGCACGGACGTCACTACCTTCAACAACATCGAGTTTATGGTCTCTCTCAAGCCGGAAAGCGAATGGCCCGCCGGCGTCCACAAATTGCAGCTGATTGACCAGATGGACGCGCGCCTGGAAAAGTATCCCGGCATTGATTTCAATTTCTCGCAGAACATCGAGGACAACGTGGAAGAGGCCATGTCCGGCGTGAAGGGCGAGAATTCGCTTAAATTATTCGGCGACGACATTGACGTGCTGGTGAAAAAAGCCGGCGAGATCCGCGATTTGATGGCGCAGGTTCCGGGAATCGCGGACCTGGCCGTGTTTCAGGAGACCGGCCAGCCCGAGCTGGTGGTCTCCATCAACCGCGACGCCAGCGCGCGCTACGGCCTGATGGCCGCGGACGTGAACGCCGCCGTGCAGGGCGCCGTTGGCGGGATCGCCGCCACGCAGATTCTGGAAGGCGACCGCCGCTTCGATTTTGTGGTTCGCTATCTGCCCGCGTTCCGCCAGACGCCAGAAGCCATCCGCAACATTCTGCTGCCCACGCCTGACGGCGGCCGCGTTCCCATGGACCAGGTGTCCGACGTCGGCCTGCACGAAGGCGCGTTTATGATTTACCGCGAAAATGGCCGCCGCTACATTCCGGTGAAGTTCAGCGTCCGCGGACGCGATCTGGCCGGCACGATTGGTGACGTGGAGCAGCGCCTGTCACAGAAAGTTCACCTGCCGCAGGGATACACCTACGAATGGGCGGGAGAGTATGACAGTCTGCAAAAGGAAGAGCGCCGCCTGGCCATCGTGGTGCCCGTCAGCCTGCTGGCCATTGCCGTGCTGCTTTTCATCGCTTTCAATTCCTGGCGGGACACGGCGCTGTGCCTCGCCGTGCTGCCCTTCGGACTGTTGGGCGGACTGCTTTCGCTGATTATTTCGCGCACGCCGTTCAGCATTTCCGCGGCGGTGGGATTCGCGTCGGTGATTGGAGTGTGCACGCTGGGCAGCGTCGTGCTGGTTTCCGGAATCCGCCGGGCGCGCGCGCATCATTCGTCCGCGGCGCTGGCGCTGCGCAAAGGCGCGCTGGAGGAGATGCGTCCCGTGGCCATGGCCTGCGCCGCGGCGGGACTGGGTCTGCTTCCCGCCGCGCTGGCCACGGGAGTCGGCGTGCAGGCGCAGCAGCCGCTGGCGCGCGTGGTGGTTGGCGGCATGGTCACTTCGCCCTTCGCCATTCTGTTTCTGGTTCCCGTGCTGGAATCTTTCTTCCATGCGGAAAAGGACGAGGATGAGCAGGAGGAGAAGCCGGAGAGTCTCTACCAGCCGGAGTGAATCGCGCCCCGGAGCGGCAGAGGCGCCGTCTGAGGGGTCTGGGCGGCGCTTATTTTCCGGATATTGTGGAGAGCGGGGCCGGTTTTTGAGGGTTCAAGTGGGACTTGAAGGCCGCGCGAAGGGCACACTTCTGACGTATTGTCTCCGTTCAGCGGAAAAAATCAACAGCGGGTGCTGTAATGCACGGCTGGAGCGCGGCGAAACATCAATCGCGGCAAACGCAATGCCGGAAAAAGCTGGCGCCCTAAAGGCGCCGCTACATGGCGGTGCCAGACTTCGCACGCTGCCATCGAATTGAAAGCATGAAGGAAAAAATCAACAGCGGGTGCTGTAACGATTTTGCGCTGGGTTTGAATGAATGAGCGGAGAATCCAGCCGGAACGCGTAGGATGACGATAGAAGTTGACGCGAGAAATTCGAAAGTGTGGGGATGGCGATGAAGCCTTTGATTTTTGCTCTGTGTGTTGTGGCTCTGTGTATTGTGTTTGCGTTCGGCGGTGTGAGCGCGCAGACGCCTGTCTGGCAGCCATCGCCGGGGCATACGCAAGTGCCGATATGGCCGGGGGCGGCGCCGGACGCGCAGCCCGTGACGGGGCCGGAGGATGTAGCAACAGTCACCGACAAACTGGTCGCCGGCAGGCCGTGGGTTTATGTGGGCCGGGTCACGCGACCCACCATGACGGTCTATTCGCCGAAGGGAAAGAATACCGGAGCGGCGGTGGTGGTGTTTCCTGGCGGGGGCTATCAGATTCTGGCCATTGATCTGGAAGGCACCGAGGTCTGCGACTGGCTGACGTCCAAAGGGATCACGTGCGTGCTGCTGAAGTACCGCGTGCCGGGCGGGGAATATTATCCGAAGACGGCTCCGTATCCGAAATCAGGGCCGTATCCGGAATCACCGATGGCGCTGGAAGATGCGCAGAGGACGATGGGGCTGGTGCGCCTTCACGCGGCGGAGTGGCACATCGATCCGCACAAGATTGGAGTGCTGGGGTTTTCGGCCGGCGGGCATCTCTCCGCAGCGATCAGCACGCATTTTGAGAAGCGTTTGTATCCGCCTGTGGATGCCGCCGACAAAGAAAGCTGCCGCCCGGATTTTGCCGCGGCGATTTATCCGGGTCATCTGTCGCTTTCCGCGGCGGAATGGGATGCTGATCAGGGCGCCAAAAAATTTGTGGTCCGTCATGCGGCGAATGCCGATAAAGAGCTTGGGTTGAATCCCGAGATTCCTGTCACCAGCCAGACGCCGCCCACGTTTTTGCTGCAGGCGGAGGATGACCACGTGGACGACGTAGACGACTCGCTGGCTTACTACATCGCGCTGAAGAACGCCGGGGTTCCGGTGGAGATTCATCTCTACGCGCATGGCGGGCACGCGTTTGGTCTGCGGCGCACGAGGTTTCCGATTACGGAATGGCCGCAGTTGGTGGAGACGTGGCTGGGGACAATTGGGATGATTCCAGAATAGGTGCTCTGTTCTACTGGGATTGCAGCACCTTAGTCGAACTATGCTCCATGTATAGATTCGTGCTGCATGGATTCGCGAGCGAGGGTGATAGAATGACTGACGATGAATCCTTTCAGAGATTAGATCAGTGGCTGACAGTCATTGAGAACGACATTGTCCAATTAAGGGCCAGTCAATACATCTTTTGGGAAGTCCAGAAGATCGTGTCTGGAAATCCAAAGGTCAATGTCGAAAACGCGTTTCACGAATGGATGGGAGCAGTTTATGCAAACAGCATGTCAGTAGGAATACGACGCCTGGTTGACGGCGACCGAAAGAACAAAAGCATCTCGTTCGTGCGGCTCCTGAAGGAAATTCAACGGCACCCGAGCATCTTATCGCGTGTGCGATACCGGTCGGTGTTTGGTGCACGGGGGAAATTGCCGGTATCTTCAGCAGATAATGATTTTGACCGTCACGTTGGCCTGGGCGAAGACCATGTTAGCCAAGAAGCAATTACGAAAGAGATCAAGGATTTGCGGGATGCTACGGTTGGCCTGAATAGGTATGTGGATAAGCGGGTTGCTCACTATGACAGGAGGGAATTTAAGGAGATCCTGACGTTTGGTGATATTGACGACGCCCTTGATCATCTGGAAGCGATGTTGAGGCGTTACATACTGTTATTCCGCGCGGCCGATCTCATCAGCGCAACGCCCTGTTTTCAATATGATTGGAAGGTGATATTTCGGGTACCCTGGATCTCGGAACGGCCAGCTGGGGAGTGAAACCTCTGCTGACAAAAGCATCAGTCCGGTACCGCTGCCGGCGAGCCAACTGTCTCAACTAGTTCTCGCGCCCGGACCTCAGGCGTTTGATGGGAAGACTTAAACATTCCGCGCGGGAACTACAGTCGACGCTTCGGATTGGCCTCCATTGGAAATTTCTCGGCAATCTCGTCTCGCCAATTTCGCGGTAGGCGTCCCTCGTCGTGTAGTCGGCTAAGTAGCCAGTAGTATTGTTCCGCGTAAGCAACATAGTCGTGAATGCCCGGCACCGCTCCGGTGTCCCGTGCGAAGGTAACGAGAAAATCTGTCTTCATTTTCGCGAGTTCGACGGACTTCGTAAAAATGAGGTCATGGCGTCTGGCCTTCCGCTCGAGAGCCTGTGCGAGCAAATTGAAGATGCTTGCCACCAAGGCTGCAGTCATTGCGGAAGTTAATACCGAAGCGAGGAGAGGATTCATGCGCGAGATTTTACATTGCAGCGGCTGCCAAAACAAAACTCGCATATTCGTTTACGGCGCGTGATGGGCCGTCACGTTTTTTCCGCGTCAGTAGTCGGCTTCCAGCGGGCAACATGTTGAACATTTTGGGTCGCAGACGTAAGGCCGGTATGGCAGCTGTCCTGATCGGGCGGCAGCGTTAGCGAGAGCTATTTTCTGCCGGGAGTGGGCGATTCGGCTTTGGGAGTGAGGGCCTTGAGAATTTCAGCCATGGTTTTGTTGAGCTGGCGCAATTCGCCGGCAATATGTTTTAGTTCAACGTCGCGTTCGGCATCGGTTTGTTCGCTCATGGGTACCGTCCTTTGGCCCGCTACAGTACGGGCCGAGGAGTCCGGCAGGGAATGAATTTCTTCAGTTTTCCGGGCGGATTGGCGCGGTGGGAGTGCTTTGTTACAATAGACGCGGCGGCTGGATCGCACAAACGATTTGCGCGGCTGCTAGTTCTCGTGGGCCACTAGCTCAGCTGGGAGAGCGCCTCGTTCGCAACGAGGAGGTCGGGGGTTCGAGCCCCCCGTGGTCCACCAAATTTTCTGCCAGACAGTTCTCTAAGGATGTACGGCCTGGGTGTTCTGGCGTTCGGCCAGAATTTTGCGGGCGTTTTCGTAGAGCGCCTTGGCCTGGGGGATGGCCTCGATGGCTCTTTCGAGCTGGGGATCCTGTTCGAGTTCCACCTTGTAGCCGTCGGTGAGGCCGAAAGCCGAGGTATCCACTTCCACCTGAATCTTCCATTTGATCCAGTCGAGGTTTTTCTGGATGTCGTCCGCGGTGTAGGGGATTTTTTCCTTGTCCAGATATTGCTGGAAGACTTTCATGGTGGCCGCATCCGGTTTCCAGCCGTGCTGGATGTCCGGCCGCGTGCCCATGAAATAGCGGGTGAAGTCGCCCACGCCGCCTTCGAAGGGATAAAACACTCCGTGGCGAACCAGCGTTTCCTGGAAGGAGTCGGCCTTCAGCGGCTGGACGACGATATCCGGCGTGATTCCGCCGCCGCCAAAAACCTGCCGTCCGCTGTCGGTGAGCTTCACTTCCGGCTGCTTGGGTTTCTGCGGATTGTAATGGTAGTCGTACAGCGAGACGTGCTTGTAATCGCGCTGCACCAGCCGTCCGCTGGGCGTGTAGTATTTCGCCGTGGTCAGCAGCAACGCGGTATCTTCGCTCAGCGGAAACTGCGTCTGCACCAGCCCCTTGCCGAAGCTGGTCTCCCCCACCACCAGCGCGCGGTCGTGATCCTGCATCGCTCCGGCCACAATTTCCGAAGCCGAGGCGCTCTGGCCGTTGATCAGCACCACGAGGGGAACTTCCGCGCCGTTGTTTCCGCGCAGCGCGTAGTAGGACCGCTCCGGTGAAGACCGTCCGCGGTGGGAAACAATCAGCTCATTCTTTTCCAGGAACATGTCGCCGATGCCCACCGCTTCCGGCAGCAGTCCGCCGGTGTTGTTCCGCAGATCGAGGATCAGCCCGTCGAGATGCGGATAGTCCAGCTTCTGCAGCGCCTCCGCCAGTTCGCTGTCCGTGGTTTCGTTGAATGTCAGAACGCGCACGTAACCGATTCCCGGTTTGACCATGCGTGTAGAAATCCACGCCGGGACGCGGAATTTCATCGCGCGTCACTTTCACTTCAATCGGCTGCGCCCAGCCTTCGCGGGTCAGCGCGATGTGGACGTCCGTCCCCTTGGGCCCCTTCAGCATGTCCGCCACTTCCGTGGTGGTGAGCCCGTGGCACGTTTTTCCGTCCACGGAATCAATCAAGTCGCCCGGCCGAATGCCCGCTTTGTAGGCCGGCGAGCCGACGAACGGCGCCACCACCACTGTCTGGTCGCCCTGCGGCGCGACGGTCATGCCCACGCCGTAGTAGTGGCCGTGCTGCTCCTCGCGGAGCTGCGCGTATTCCTTGGGGTCGAAGAAATTGGAGTGGGGATCCAGCACGTGCAACATGCCGGGAATCGCGCCGTCGTAGACAATCTTTTCCGTGTCCACCGGCTCGGCGTAGTTCTGCTGCACGATGGAGAGCACGCGCGAAAACGTCCGCACCGAGGATTGCAGGTCGCCGGCCCCCGCCGCCGTGGCCTTCACGGACGGCCCATAGAGGCCTCCAATCAAGGCGCACAGTCCCAAAATCATGATGGTGACTACAGTGGCTCGGCGGGAAGAATGCATTCCGGTTTTGGCTCCCTGTTCAAAAGTATAGCACACGCCATCCGACGCAGTTTGTGCAGGCCATTGCCGTTGTCCCAAGTTTGCGGTGCGCGGCAGGGTTCCGTTAAAATGAAGAGTGACTCCGGCCCGCGGGCGAGGGTTCTTCGCTTCATCTCCTGTCCTGGCCGCCAAAGGGCGGCAGCAATCAGCAGGGCCGGCTCCGGCACATTTCAGAAAATGACGTCAACGCGCGAAATCGAAGTCTATCCCGACACCGCCCCGGACGCGCGCACCGCGCCCGCGTCTCCGATCGCGCCTGCGTCCAACCTGCCGCGCATCGGCATACACACCTCCACCGCCGGCGACCGCGTTGAAGCTCTGGACAGCGCCAGAAAGCTCGGCGCCAACTGCCTGCAGATTTTTTCCGCCAGTCCGCGCATGTGGGGACACAGCCCGCGCATCGCGGAAGCCGATGGCACGCGATTCCGCGAACGCCGCGCCGAACTCGGCCTGGGGCCGGTGGTGATTCATGCCAACTACCTGATCAATCTGGCCACGCCCAATTCCATGCTGCGCGTCCGCTCGGTGCAGGGTTTTCGCGGAGACTTGCAGCGCGCACTCGATCTGGGCGCCGATTTTCTGGTGCTGCATCCCGGAAGCCGCGTCGGGCGGCCCGCTCGAGCCGGCGCTCGCCGCCGTTGCCGACGGCCTGAAGCAGTCCATGCGCGGGCTGAAGATGGAAGGCCTTCAGGTTCTGCTGGAAAATACCGCGGGACAGGGAACTTGTCTCGGCGCGCGATTTGAAGAACTGGCCGCCATCCGTGATGGCTGTCCGGATCTGCCATTGGGAATTTGCCTGGACACCGCGCATCTGCTCGCCGCGGGGTTCGAGATTCGCACGCCGGAAGGTCTGGAGCAGACGCTCTTCGAAATTGAGCGCACCGTGGGGCTGCAAAGTGTTCGCGTGGTCCACATGAATGATTCGAAAACGCCGCTGGGCTCGCACGTGGACCGCCACCAAAATATCGGCGAAGGCCACATCGGCCTGGAAGCGTTTGGCAGAATCCTCCGGCATCCGCTTCTGGCGGGACGTGCGTTCATACTGGAGACGCCCATTGACGCCGCCGGCGACGACCGCAGCAACGTCGAAGCGCTCTGGAAGCTGGTGGCGCGGGACGGCGTGGAAATCCCCGCGCAGGAGCGCGGATTCACCATGTTCCGCGGCGCGCGCAAAGCGCCGAAGAAAACTCCCGCCGCGCGGAAGAAGACGGGGCATAAAACAGCGAGGAAGTCCGCCCGTGGCTGAATACGATCCACAACAGATAGAAGCGAAATGGCAGCGCATCTGGGAAGAGCGCGGGGAATTCCACGCGGACGTGGATTCCGCGCGTCCCAAATTCTACATGCTGGAAATGCTCCCGTATCCTTCCGGCACGATGCACATGGGCCACATGCGCAATTACACCATTGGCGACGCGGTGGCGCGTTACAAGCGCATGTGCGGATTCAACGTGCTCCATCCCATGGGCTGGGACGCGTTCGGTCTGCCCGCGGAAAACGCGGCCATCAATCACAAACTGGACCCGGGGAATGGACGCGCGGAAACATCGCCGAATTCAAGAGCGTGTTGAAGCGGTTCGGATTCAGCTATGACTGGCGCCGCGAAATCGCAACATGCGATCCCGAATATTACCGCTGGAACCAGTGGTTCTTCCTGCGCATGTTGGAGCGCGGCCTGGCCTACCGCAAAAAAAGCCGGGTGAACTGGTGTCCCAAGTGCGCCACGGTGCTGGCCAACGAGCAGGTGGAGGACGGCTGCTGCTGGCGTCATGAGACCACGCTGGTGGAAACACGTGAAATTGAGCAGTGGTTCCTGAAGACGACGGCGTACGCGGATGCGCTGCTGGACGGCCATGCGCAACTCGTGGAAGGCTGGCCGGAGCGCGTTCTGCTGATGCAGCGCAACTGGATTGGGCGGTCGCAAGGCGCGCGCGTGCGATTCGCGGTGAAGGATGGGGGCGGGCAGTCCGTGGAAATTTTTACCACGCGCATTGACACCATTTATGGCGCCACGGCGGTGATTCTGTCTCCGCGACATCCGCTGCTGCCCACGCTGCTGCAAAACGCTGACCAGGCCGCCATTGCCGAATGGAACCGCCTGCGGGGACAGTCGGTGCGCGCTGAAGATCTGGAAACAGCGGAGAAGGTTGGATTCTTCACCGGGCGCTATGCCGTGAATCCGTTTTCAGGTGAAGAAATTCCGATCTGGGTGGGAAATTTCGTGCTGGCGGAATATGGAACGGGAGCGGTGATGTCCGTGCCGGGGCACGACCAGCGCGACTTTGAATTCGCAAGAAAATACAAGCTGCCGATTCGTATTGTGGTGAAGCCGGCGGACGGTCCGGAGCCGGATTCGGCAAAACTGGAGGCGGCGCAGACGGAATTTGGCATGTCTGTGAATTCGGGGCCGTATACCGGGCTGACGTCCGAAGAAGCATTGAAGAAAATGACCGCCGACGCGAAAGCGCGCGGGTTCGGCGAGCCGCAGACAACGTTCCGCCTGCGCGACTGGGGCATTTCGCGGCAGCGTTATTGGGGCACGCCAATTCCCATCATTTACTGCGGAGCGTGCGGAATGGTTCCGGTGCCGGACAATCAATTGCCCGTTGTGCTGCCCGCGAATGTGAAATTGACGGGCATGGGCGAATCGCCGCTGGCGCAGGTGCCGGAATTCGTCGAACGTGAGGTGCCCGAAATGCGGCGGCGACGCGCGGCGCGAAACGGACACCATGGACACGTTCATGGATTCATCCTGGTATTTCTATCGCTATACTGATCCGCACAACGAGAAAGCGCCGTTCGATCAGAAAATCGCGGCGTACTGGTTGCCGGTGGACCAGTACGTCGGCGGAATCACGCACGCGATTCTGCATCTGCTCTACACGCGATTCTTCTGCAAAGTGATGAAAGATATGGGACTGGTGCAGCATGACGAGCCCATCAGCCGCTCTTCACGCAGGGGATGGTGCAGAAGGGCGGAGTGGCCATGTCCAAATCGCGCGGCAACGTGGTGGGCGCGGCGGAGATGGCGGAAAAATACGGCTGCGATACGGGGCGGCTCTATACGCTTTTTGCCGCGCCGCCGGAAAAGGATTTGGAGTGGAGCGAGTCCGCGATTGACGGCTGCTCGCGGTTTCTCCACCGCGTTTTCCGGCTGGTTGATCGCCACGCCGCGCGTATGGAACGGAGTTCGCGCCGCCGCGGGGGGTGCGCTGGAACCTGGCAATCTGTCCGCGAAGGAAAAGGCCATCCTGCAGAAGGCGCATCAGGCCTTCGCCGCGTGACGCAGGATTTTGAAGTGCGCTGGCACTTCAACAGCGCCATCGCGCTGATGATGGAATTGGTCAACACGCTGCATGAGCAGGAACCGCTGGAAGACGGCGCGCGCCCGGAAGTGGTGAAGGCCGCGTGGAGATACTTCTTCTGATGATGGCGCCCATCACGCCGCACCTCGCCGAGGAGTTGTGGCGGATGATTGGCCATGAAGATGGCATCGGCCTTCAGGCGTGGCCGGCGTGGCGCGAAAGATCTGGCGCGCGCGGAGGAATTCGAATTGATCGTTCAGGTGAACGGAAAGCTGCGCGGAAGGCTGCTGGTGAATGATGGCTTTTCCGAATCGGAAGTGAAAGACCGCGCCCTGGCGGAGCCGCGCGTGGTGACCGCGCTCGCAGGCCAGCGCGTGGTTCGCGTCGTTGTGGTGCCGAAAAAACTGGTGAATATCGTGATTCAGCAGGCTGCGCGAAAAGCTCGCGGAGTAGGCCGCTGCGGTTTGTTTTTCCGCACAGGAAGAATTCATTGAGCGTGCCGGGTGGAATTGTCGTTCTGGATTTTGGCGGGCAATATACGCAGTTGATTGCGCGGCGGATCCGCGAGCAGGAAGTGTTCTCCGCCATTCTGCCTTGCTCCGCGCCGCTCGATGAAATCCGGAGCCTCAATCCCGCGGGCATAATCCTTTCCGGCGGACCCTGTTCGGTCTATGACGCCGACGCGCCCGCCGCCGACCCGCGCATTCTCGAACTCGGCATTCCCGTCCTGGGGATTTGCTATGGGATGCAATGGATGACTCGCCAACTCGGCGGACAGGTGGAGCGCGCCGAGCGTCACGAATACGGTCCCGGACGGCTCGACGTGGAGCGCGAATCCCGGTTGTTTCGCGGCCTGCCCTGGCAACTGAAAGTGTGGAACAGCCACGGCGACCACGTCGCCGGCCTGGCGAAGGGTTTTGTGCTCACCGCGCGCACGGGCAACGCCATCGGGGCCATTGAAGACGCCGCGCGCGGTTTTTACGGCGTGGAATTTCATCCTGAAGTCCGCCACACCGAGGAGGGCGAGGGCATTCTCCGCAATTTTGTTCGCGAGATCTGCGGCGCGAAACCCAATTGGGACAGCTCCAGCTTTATCGCTCAGGCGGTGGAATCCATTCGCCAGCGCATGGGGACGGGCCATGCCATCTGCGCCCTCAGCGGAGGGGTGGATTCAGCGGTAGCCGCCGTGTTGGTTCACCGCGCCATTGGCGAGCGGCTGGTCAATGTCTTCGTGGATACCGGCCTGCTGCGCATGAACGAGTTCGCCGATACCCTGGAATTGCTGCGCAGCCGGCTTGGCTCAATGTTCGCGGCGTGGACGCCTCGGTGCGTTTCTGGCGAAATTGAAGGGCGTCACCGACCCCGAAGAGAAACGCAAAAAAATCGGCGGGGAATTCATGGCTGTATTTGACGAAGAGGCTACCCGGTTTCTGGCCGAAGACTTCCGAGCGCCAAGGGAGCCAGTTCCTCGTGCAGGGCACGCTTTATCCGGACGTCATCGAATCCGTCTCCGTGAAAGGCCCGTCCTCCACCATCAAAACGCATCACAACGTCGGCGGACTGCCCAAGGACATGAAATTCAAGCTGATTGAACCGCTGCGCGATCTATTTAAGGACGAGGTCCGCCGCATTGGGAGAGAACTGGGTTTGCCACGGGAAATTCTGGTGAAGCATCCGTTTCCCGGACCGGGGCTGGCCGTACGCGTGGTCGGCGAAATCACACCAGAAAGATTGGACACACTGCGCCGGGCGGATGCCATCGTGCGGAAGAAATTCGCAAAGCCGGCCTCTACGAACAGGTCTGGCAGGCGTTTGGCGTCCTGCTGCCGGTGCGCAGCGTCGGCGTAATGGGGGATTGCCGGACGTATGGGTACACGCTGGCCGTCCGGGTGGTCGAGTCCGAAGACGCGATGACCGCGGATTGGGTGCGGCTGCCCGCGCCGGTGCTCGAGGCAATTTCGGTGCGTGTGGTGAATGAAGTGCCCGGAGTGAACCGAGTGGTTTATGACATCAGTTCCAAACCACCGAGCACTATCGAATGGGAATGACTGAATCCCCCACGAAGCGGGAATTTCCCGCTTCACGTCACACTAGCGGCTTGCCATCTTTTGCGCCATATAGAGCAGCAACCGGCGATCCTCTTCCTCGAGTTGGCCGAGCGTGCGGCGGAGGTTCCCAAGGAACCGCGCCTCTTTGCCCTGGCTGCCCCACGCAATTTCGTCGGCGGTTTTCCGCTTCGGAAGGTTGGGTAACTCAGGTGGCTCGTCGCCGTCGTAGAAAAGCTGATAGAGGGGGATTTCCATGGCCCGCGCCAGCTTTTCCAGCGTCTCAATGGAGGGAACGGTGTGGCCGTTCTCTACCCGCGATATGTAGCAGCGAAGAAGTCCGGTCCGCTTCTCAATATCGCCCTGTGACAGTTTTTTCGTTTCGCGCAATAAGCGCAACCGCTCTCCGATTATCATGAGAGTAATATTGCATATGTCTATATAGCGAGGCAAGGACCATTTTAAGGTCATCAACAGTTCCAGTACTGTAACCATCGCGCCATGATCAACGTCACAAAAAGTGTGACCGCCACTGCCGCCACTGCTACTCTGGCCAATGTGCCCTCGCAAACCGCCCAGGCAGGGGATGAATCGCAGATCGTCCGCCGCGCCCAGCGCGGGGACGCGGGCGCTTATGAGGAGCTGGTTCGCCGTCATCAGCGCCGCGTCTTTGCCGTGGCTTCCGGCATCCTCCGCCGCCGCGAGGAAGCGGAAGACGTATCCCAGCAGGTGTTCTTGAAGGCCTATACATCCTTGCCCCGCTTCGATCTGCGTTCCGCCTTTTCCACCTGGCTTTATAAGATCACCGTCAATGAATGCTGGGACAATCTGCGCCGCCGCAAGGCCCGCCCCCAGGTGCTGGAGGCGGATTTGAGCGAGGAGCAGGTCCGCAAGCTGGACAGCCTTTCCGGCGATGGCGGTTTTGTGGACCCCGCCGAGCGCGCCATCCAGAGGGACCTTGTGGAGGGCCTTCTTTCGTTGCTCGCCGAAGAGGACCGCCGAATTTTGATGCTCAAGGAAGTGGAAGGTTTTTCGGTAAAGGAAGTTGGAAAAATTCTCAATCTGAACGTGAATACCGTCAAAGTGCGGCTATTCCGCGCCCGCGCCCGGTTGCTGGAGTTTCGTGACCGCTCCCGGCGTTCCGGGACGGCTCGCGCCAGGGGAGCAAGATGATGATTTGGAAATCGCGGCCCCGCTCCGGGGCCTGTCCGCGCAACGAGGCGTTTCTGGAAGACCATATCGAGGGCGAGTTGGAATCCGGCGAACGCTGGCGGCTGGATGCCCATCTCTCGCATTGCGGATCCTGCCGTGGCGCGCTGGACCGCGCCCGGCAGGGAACTCTGCTGTTGCAAAAGATAGCCGCGCCCGCTCCGGATCCCGGCGAACGCTTTACCCACAATGTGATGTCGCTTGTGCGCCAGGAGGAAAGCAGGAAGCAGCAGGAGCGCCTGTCCTGGCAGCCGCTGGAAGCCATGTTCATGCGCCTGGCGGTCAGCGCCGCTCTGGCGGTGGGCATCGTTATCTCTCTGGCCGTCTGGCCTTTGCATACCCAGCCGCGCGCCACCGTGGCCCAGACGGCCGCCGTGGAGCGCATCCTGCCGGATACCGCGCCGGAATCCGTGGTCACCAATGACGCGCTGATGGCCGCTATTGCGGAGAACCATGGAAAGTAATTCTCCGCGCAGGCGGGTGCTGGCCCTGGTCGTCACCCTGTTCATTCTCGGCATCGCCCTGGGTGCTTCCAGCACGTACCTCGTCCTGGGCCGGCGCGCCGCTGTCGCCGCTGGCGACGGTCTCCATGGACGCCACACTCGCGCCGAGGCGGAGAACCAGTTGAATCAGTACCTCAGCCTTTCGGGCGATCAGAAGGCTCAAGTAGACAAAATTCTGGACAGCGCTCACGAGCGCTTCCATTCGCTGGACCAGCAGGTGGAGCCGCAGTACGACTCCATCCGCCAGGATGCCCGCAACCAGATCCGCGCCATCCTCACCCCGCAACAGACTTCGCGGTTCGAGGAGCTCACCCGCCAGTGGGACAATGACCGGAAGAAACAGATGCAACAGTAGGGGAATATTTGCCGGGCTGGAAAGAAGAAGTACCGAGCGAACTGATGGTCACTCACGCAATCGACGCCATTGCTTTCGCGCGGCGCGCGATTTAATTTCGCCGTGGCCGCACGACTCGCGGCCGGCTGGCTGCGAACCGCGCTGAAGTCCGTAGCCCCGTGAAGCCTTCCGGCCTGTTTTAGAAGGGAATATCCTCGTCCGTAATTTCCCCCGCTGGCGTTGGTTCTTCCGACGGTCCCGCTTGGGATTCGGCGTCGAACCCGCCACCGCCAGCTCCCGCGCTGGCAGCGCTGCCACCACCGCCGCCGGAATCGCCGCGGCTTCCCAGGAAACGCATTCCCGTGCCCACAATTTCCGTGGTGGTTCGCTTCTGCCCTTCGCGATCGTCCCACTGGCGCGTTTGAATGCGCCCTTCGATGAATACCAGCGACCCTTTTTTCAAATACTGCTGCGCCAGTTCCGCCAGCTTGCCCCACATCACGATGCGGTGCCATTCCGTCCGTTTTTGCCGCTCACCATTGCGGTCCTTGTAGGTTTCGTCGGTGGCCATGGTGAAATTGCACACCGCCTGGCCGCCGGAAGTGAATCTCGTTTCCGGATCCCGCCCCAGACGTCCCACCAAGATTGCTTTATTAACGGACATGCGTCCTCCTCCACAAAGATGCAGAGTATACCGGAATCGCGGCGAATTGCATGAAACAGGTTGGCGGCGGACGCCGGAAGTTCGGGTCCGGGCATATTCGAGTGGATTGGCCGGCTGCTTTGGGCGCGGCGGCGGGATCTTTGGGGGTTGAAAAGCGGCAAAAATGAAAGCCCAAAAGTGTAGCGATTAGAAATGCGGATGTGATTGATTTTGCGCGAGTTATCGTTTTGCGACTGTAAGAAGTGTAGCGATTAGAAATCGCGGTTTCAGGGCGGGGGTATCCTCAGAAATGAGGAGGGGCGGCGATTTGCGGAGTTCCTTCCGCCGCCGGGATATAGTTCTGACCTAATCTTTTGGGAATTACATACTTGAGTCCCTTGGAGGTTGAATGATTGCCGTGAGTTTTTGCTGCAATGATCCCGACAACGGAAACTTTGACGGCCATGTGCAATCGATCGAGATTCATGGCATAGAAGGGTGCGGCATAACACTTGAGCCGCGCACCTATCCCGCGCCTAAGTTCGCATGGTTGGACGATCCGCCTAAACCGCATGACTCCCGCGAGACGGCTGGATTCAAAGTGGCTAGGTTCAAGTTCCGATGCGCTCCCTACAAGTCTTGGTACGGCAACTGGTGCTGGGATGCTGTGAAGATGTCCGGCGTCGAGGTTTTACGGCTCTGCCGGGTGCTATGCAACGAAGGATGGTCATGCACTGAGGCGGGAGTTGAGTTCGCGGAGGCATGGGATGAGGGGCACGAAAAGGTAACAAAAGAACTTCTCAGCAGCGCTCTCAGACCTGATGAGGTAAGGGAGTCATGTATATAAATCCCAATCTTTTTCATTGATGTTCTCCTGATTGCGGAAGCCGGCCATTGGGACCGGGATAGAGGATTTTGCCGCGCGTTTTTTGAGAGCAGCGGCGGTGTTTGCGGTTGCTCGTGGAGTAAGCCATGCTACACATCCTCACAATAGCTGAGGAAGCATACCACTATCACAAATGGTGTATATAGTCAAGCATTATTTATAATATAACCACAGAATTCTACAGTAGATGGTCAAAACAGCCGCGGAGGCCAGCCGACCAGGGAGTAAATGTAGGCATTCTTATCAGAGAGGAGTGTGGGGGAGCTCTTGACTTCGGTGGTGCAGCCTGTCGTCGAGTTAATTGCCAGCAGCGCCACGCTGGAGACGTCGTACACTTCGGAGACATAGAGCGCGCTGCCAGTCCCCACCGTGCCAACTGTCGCCATGGAGCTCGGGTAGGAAATTCTCTGTCCCTTCGGAACTTTCAGGTTCGTGGTGCAGCCTGTATAAGTCACGTTGAGGGGGCTCTCGGTGAAATTGAGTGTGGTGACCTGGGCTACCTTTCCGTTGCCGCCGTCGGTGTACAGAAACCTCTCGTCTGGGCTGAGCCAAAGATAATAGCCAGCAGGGGTTTTTCCCAGCGTGCCGTCGCCGCCAAACGCGTACTGCGTCCCAAGCGAGCCATCGGAATTGATGGCAAACACATTCACCTGCATCTCTCCGCTGAAGCTCACCACGTTAAACAGGGCAAATTTGCTGTCCTGCGTGATGTCCACGCCGACGGGACTGTCCGCATTGCCGACACCATATGGCCCGTGCTCGGTGAGCACACCGCCTGCGCCAATCGAAAACGAATCCACGCAACAGGACTCTGTATGAAACGTGGAAACGATCAGCGTGTTCCCATTGGGCGTTACGGCCAGATCAAAGGTATTCGGCTCGTAAGGCAACTCAAAGTTCTGCAGGAGGGTCAGCGTGCAATTCGGTTCAATTTGCCAGGTTCCGATGTAGCTGGGGATCTGGTAGCCGTTGTAGGCAGCAAATAAATAGTTGCCGTGGGCCACGATGGCGATGCCAAGTTCCGGGCTGGGCACGGCGCTGTCGCTAAAGCTTCCGGTCGGTTTCATTGAAGGATACTCGAAGGCAGTGATCTCGTTTGGGTCCTTGGATTCCGGCCCATTTGAATCCGCCAGGTATAGGCACGTGCGCAAGCCAGTTCGGACAATTTGGACGGTCGGCACGTAGGCTCCTGTTTCAACACTTGACACTCCGCTATTCAGCAGCGCCGCTTGTTTTAGGATCGGATTTTGTTTCGTGCCATCCAGACGGAGGAGCGTGGCGTAGTCATTTCCCTGAGAATCTCCATAGGAATCGTTGTTGTTGATGGCGACAAAGTGTTCGTTGCCGGCGTTCTGTCCCGGAGCGCATAGTCCGAGAGCAGCGATGAGAAGAATAATGGAACTGGTAAACCCGGAGCGGAAACTCATGGCCTTCTCCCTGTTATGCGGCGCGTAGGATTAGTATACACCCAGACGGGAGTTACGATGACGAATGTTGACGATGACCGGGAGCATCGAGCGTGGTTGTGGGGTGAGGCATCCTCGCTGGCGGGAAAAGTGCAGCGCGATGTCGAAGCCGCAAGCATTGTGACAGCAATCTTCGGGTGAAAATTTCGAGAGTGGAGGAGCCGCAGGACTGGGGAATGCAAAACCGGCGAACCTGCAAAATTGGAGAGGGCGCAACGGATGTAGATTGGGCCCGGGCCATGGGGGCCGCGGCGGCTGCGGAAAGAGCACACGCGACGACCGCGAAAATCAAGGCCGTTCCCACCGCTGCTGACAACATGGGGCAACTCATAAATAAACCTTCACGGAGCTAAGGATGACTACGTTCCGGGCTGGCGAAAAGTGGGCGTACACCTCCGCCGATACTGGTTACAAGGGTGGATAGTACAAGCGGGTTAGTCCGCAGGGTCGCGCTTCCCAGCTGCGCGCCTCCGCCAAATTCGTCGGGACGCAAAGACCGCACGCCTCGGCGGCGATCGTGAACGATGCATGAAGATGGCCGAACGCGCGGGACAGACGCCAAACGGCAGGTGCGCGAAGCTAGCGGGCGCCGTCAGCGCTATGCCCGACCGCCTGCTCCACGACGTCCTCAAGTGCAGTCCTCGAAGCTGGAGAACCAGGCCTGGTACGCGGGAACAATAACCTGCATCACAGCTTCTGGACTGCTCGTCGTCTGACCGGAATGCCGAATCCTGGCGCAAAGCCGGTTGGGGAGGGCTTACTATAATGTTCGAGCTAGCCCGGCCAATCGGAGAATGGTGATGAATACTTGTCTGAAGATGCTGTTGTTCGGAGCGCTTTTTCTCTGCGCCGCGACTTTGCCCGCGCAGGTTCCTCTCGCGCCGCTCGACGCCAAACAACTCGCCTCCATTGACGATTTCGTCAATCACGAGATGGCCCGCCAGCGTATTCCCGGTCTCGAACTCGGCATCTACAGTCGCGGCCGCATCCTGCTCGCCAAGGGATACGGCCTGGCCAACGTGGAGCTCAATGTGCCGGTCAAACCTGAGACCATCATGCAATCCGGCTCCGTCGGCAAACAGTTCGTCTCTGCCGCCATCATGATGCTCGTCGAAGAGGGCAAAATCTCTCTCGATGACAGCATCACGAAATACTTCCCCGATGCGCCCGCCGCCTGGAAGCCGATTCTGATCAAAAACCTGCTGTCGCACACGTCGGGTCTGTCGGAGTACGAGAGCCCTGACCGCACTGGTCCGAACGGCCCATTCTATTTCCGCCTCGATTTCACTGAAGATGAGTTGGCAAAGAAGATCGAGGCCCTCCCCATCGAGTGGGCACCGGGCGAGAAATGGGACTATCGCAATACCAACTACGCGCTGCTCGGCATCATCATTCACAAGATCACAGGCATGCCGTATGCGGAGTTTCTCAGCGAGCGCATCTTCAAGCCGCTGGGCATGACCTCAACCCGGCTCATCAGCGACCGCGACATCATCCCCAACCGCGCCGCCGGCTACGAGATCGACGGCAATGGCGAACTCAAGAACCAGGAATGGGTCTCGCCAACCTTCAACTCCACCGCCGACGGCACGCTCTACTTCAACGTGCTCGACTTGGCCAAGTGGGACGAGGCGTTATACGGGACGAAGCTGCTGAAGCAATCGAGCCTCGACCGGATCTGGACCGTGTATCCGCTCAACAACGGAAAGCCCAATCCGGCGGGTTACGGCTTCGGCTGGCTCATCGGTGCGCAGGACGGTCACAAGCGCATCGAGCATGGCGGCGCCTGGCAGGGATTCACCTGCAGAATCTCGCGTTATCCCGACGATAGCCTCACCGTTGTGGTGCTTACTAACCTCGAAGCCGGCTACTCCAATCCGGGCGTAATCGCGCATGTGGTCGCTGGCCTGGTCAATCCCGCGCTCACCGTACCCAAGCTGGAGGCGATTGCTGACGACCAGCCGGAGGTGGCCGGGCGTCTCAAGAAGCTTCTGGACGAAATTGTCGCGGGCACGGACATCCGTCCCGAAATAACCCCGCAACGGGCGGCTGTCATTACGCCGGACGTGGCGAAGGACATGCAGCGGAGCCTCGGGAAACTCTGGCCCGGAGGAACCATCACACTCGTGAAGCGCGATAAGGGAACCGAGGCCGAGCCGCAATGGGTCTCCACCTACCGCCTGAGCAAAGGCGGCGATGCCAAGCTGCTCGTGTTCGGCCTGGGCGCCGATGGAAAAATCGCCATCTTCCACTGGTCCCCGGATCGCGAGTACCAGTGAATTCATTCGCCGTGGCAAAAGCTGCGCCGCCCCGGCCTGACTCATAATATCGTCGCTAAGAACCGGGTGGTATAGAGGTCTATAGCACCACCGTGTAACTGCGGGAAGTTAGCGGGCGCCGAGCTGGGTGAGGCGGTCCTGGGCGCGGCGGGCTTCATCCGAGCCGGGATAGTTCTGCACCACCAGCCTGAATTCGCGCGCCGCCTGCGTGTTCAGTTTCAGCGCCATGTAGGCTTCGCCCTTCTTCAAATGTGACGCGGCAATCTTGAAACTCTTCGGATAGCGGGTGATGACGTCGTTATACTGCGCGATGGCGCCGTGGTAGTCGCCCTTCTGAAAGGCGATTTCGCCGAGATAAAACCGCGCGTTTCCCGCCAGCATGGCTTTGGGGAAATTCTTCAGGTAGTCGGTGAACTCCTGCTTGGAAATATCGTACTGTCCGCTGGAAAAATCGCGCAGCGCGGTGCTGTAGAGCACTTGCGCGGAAGGCGCCACCGCCGCGGCCGCCGGAGCGGCATCCTGCTGGTCATTATCTCCGGGCGCCTGCGATTGGTTGTCCGCCGGGGGATTCGCCGCCGGCTGTCCGCCGCCATTGCCGTTGTCGCTGGCGACCGCCGGGGGAGGCGCTTCGCCGGAAATCTTCGCGTCCATGTTTTGCAGCAGGTTGCGAACGTCGGTCAACTGGTCGGAAAGTTTCCCCACGCGGGCCTGGACCACCTGCATATTGTCCGAAATGGCCTGGGTCTGCGTGGAGAGCGAATCAATGCGCGATCCCGACGTGGCCTGCACTTCCTGCACCGAATTCTGTAGCTGCTGCATCGTCCCGCTCAGCTTGTTCACCGAATCCAGCGACTGCTCCATCAACACTTTCATCTGGCCGTTCTGCTGGTCCAGCGAGCTTTGCATGCTCTGCTGGTTTTGCAGCAGCGTGGCCACCTGCTGCTGCAACTGCACCATCTCCTTGGACACTCCGCCCGCCGGCGGCGGCGCCATCAGGCTGCCGCCAATCACTCCGATGAGCAGGGCCGCACACACGGAAATCCATACACGTAGACGCACAGGGGCCTCCTTAAAATAACGGCGGGGCAAGCGGCTGCGTGGCCGGATGCCCCGCCGGATTGCGCTCGCTTAGTGAGCCATCACGAAATGCGCGCGCCGGTTCTGCTGCCAGCATGCTTCGTCCTGCTGGGTGCAGAAAGGACGCTCCTTGCCATAGCTGATGGTTTCCATGCGGTCCGCGGAAACCCCCAGCGAGACGAGGAAATTCTTCGCCGCCGTGGCGCGCCGGTCGCCCAGCCCGAGGTTGTATTCCGTCGAGCCGCGATCGTCGCAATGTCCTTCGATGGTCACGCGAATTTCCTGATGGGTGCGCAGGAACTCCGCGGTCTTGGACAGCGCATCGCGCGCGTCGGGACGAATGTCCGACTTATTGAAATCGTAGAAGGCGTCGAAAACGTTCGCGCGGAACAGCTCTTCCAGCGATTCAGACGGCGCCGGCGCCTGCGGTGGCGCGTTGGGCGAAACCGTGATGCGCACGCTGGCGTTGGCCGTGCCGCCCGGTCCCGTGGCCGCAATGCTATACGTGGTGGAATCCACCGGCTTCACTTCCGTTGAGCCTTCCGGAGCCACCTGGCCCACGCCCGGGGATAGTTCCACGCTGGTCGCGTTCGTGGACGACCAGTTCAGCGTCACGGTGTCGCCACTGTGAACGAATGTTGAAGAAGCATTTAACGTCACCGTTGGCATGGAAGGCGCCGGAGGGGGCGGTGACGGAGGCTGCGGCGTTGGCGCCACGGCCTTCTTGCCGCAAGCCGCGGCAAGCAACAGCAATCCGCACGTGGCGGATATGACTAGAATTTTACGCAGGGACTGGCTCTGCATTTACTTCCTCCTCTTTGGGTCCGATGCCGCGCCAATGTGCGGACGAACCTCGGAATTATCCTATCACCAAGAACACGGGACTTCAGGTGAAAATCCATAACTCATTGTCCCGCGTTGCCTTATGCGTCTGGCTTTGGCTGCCTTATTCTCCACGAAATCGGCCTGCCGTTGCACCAAAAATTCTGTCTCGTTTCGCAACAGGGTGAATCTGGCACGTCCCCGGTCACGCGTCGGCGAGTTCACGGCACGGATTCTCATCATTATTGACATCCAATCCGGCGCGTCAGTATGATGGCCGCGAAAGTTGCAACCGTGCGGTCATTTCTGGGGAACCGCGCGCGGGAGAATCGTTATGAAAAGAATTCTGTGGACCGCATTCATTCTAGTGGCTTTCTTTGCCGCAGACGCGAATGTTCAGGCGCAATCGCAATCCGCCGCGCCAGCTCCCGCCGCCAGTGCGGCTCCTGCGACGGCCCCGGCGCCTCCCACGGGACGCAAGAAGCGCGTTGCCGTCTTCGATTTTGACTTTGCCACCGTGCAGACCAGTTCGGCCGCGGTCTTCGGCAGCAATGTGGACGTCGGCAAGGGTATTGCTGATTTGCTGGTGCGGCATCTGGTGGAGGATGGAACGTACTCGGTGATCGAACGCAAACAACTGGACAAGATTCTGGGCGAGCAGAATTTTTCGAATAGCGACCGGGCCAACGCCAACTCCGCGGCGAAGATCGGCAAAATTCTCGGCGTGGACGCGATCATCGTGGGCAGCGTGACCCAGTTTGGCAATGAGACCAAGAACACCAACGTCGGAGGCGGTGGGGGCAACTGGGGCGGATTCGGTGTCGGCGGATTCGGACACAAGAAGAGCAAGGCCGAAGTAGTGGTGGATGCGCGCCTGGTGGATATTGATACCGCCGAAATTCTTGGCGTGGCGGATGGCAAGGGCGAGTCCTCGCGCGAGAGCACTTCGATGCTCGGCGGCGGCGGAAACTGGCACGGTTTTGGCGGCGGCAACGTGGATTTTGGCAGCAGCGATTTCCAGCAGACCATCATTGGCGAAGCCATCAACCAGGCGGTCACCCAGTTGAGCGCCGGCCTGGTGGCGGACAATTCCAAGCTGCAGACCCGCACCGTCACCGTCGAAGGACTGGTGGCCGCGGTGGACAACGGCCAGATTGTATTGAATGTCGGCGGCAAAGCCGGCCTGAAAGTCGGCGATCAACTCACCGTTTCGCGCGTCACCAGGGAAATAAAGGACCCCGCCACCGGGCAGGTGATTCGCCGCATGACTTCCCCGGTGGGCACCATTCGTCTCACTGACGTGGACGACATTTCCGCTGTAGGAATTCCGGTCTCCGGCACGGATTTCAAGGTCGGCGACGCGGTGAAAACCGTCACGCAGTAATCCGGCATCATCGCCGCCGCTGTTTCGTCGCCGGCGCTTCCGCGTTGGCGCTCTATTTCAATTTCTTGCTTGCGCCGTGTGCGGCGCTTCCCCCTGCCCGCCCACAAAGCCGGGCCGGCCTTCGCGGATGCGGCGCGAAAAATCGCTGTCCTTGTTGGCGGCGTGCGCGGCGGAATTAATCAGCGCATCCTGTTTCAGGCGCGCGAAGGGCAGCCTTCCCGCCAGGTCCCCCCGCTGGTATTCCATCTTGTCGGTACGCCCGTTCAGCAGGATTCTCCAGTCCCATCTTTCCATGAATGAAGCGGCGCCGTTCCCGGCCAGCCGGTGCGTAAAAATGTTCGTGGTGCAGTTGTTGGTCAGCGCGTTGTACCACTCCGGATGAACGCGCAGACTGTTCATTCGCGCGATATACCGCAGGAACAGAGAGCGGCTGAACGCCGGCCCCGCCCGCGTGTGATAAAGATAGACGTCTTCCGTCCCGCTGTAATTCGCCCGGCGGCGGATAAAGTCGCGTTCGTCCCCTGCCAGGTAAATCAGTTCAAACTGCCGGAAGAAACTGCGTGTTGGGGAATATTCCTGGCCAATCTGCCTGCGCTGCTCAATCGAAAACGCCACATAATTGTCATCGCCGAACCAAAAACTCAAAATCGGGTGAGCGATACAGGGCGCCCCCCAACGAATGATAAATAAATCCACGCCGCGAAGGTCCGCCAGGTTGACGGTGCGGGTTTCCCACTGGCAGGTGTAATCCATTTCCGTCCGGTAGTCGCAGTCGCGAAAGTTGTGAATGGTCACCCGGTCGCCATTCATTTCCGCCCACGCCGTCCGGCTTACGTCCGCCTGCCACGGCCGCGCGTTGAACGGCTTCAATGACAGCCACCAAATCAGCACGATGGCAAAGCACGCCGCGCACAGCACCCCTCGCAGCCAGGTCTTCCTAACTCCAAAAATGATCGCCAGGATGACAGTCAGGTAGGCGACCGCCGCGGCAACATGGAAATGCGGCGAGGGAAGGTCGAAATATAGCGCCGCGCAAGCCCACGCCGTCGCCAGCGCCAGCAGGAAAATCAGAACCCCAAGTCCCAGTCGCCGCATTCCGCTCCGCAGGAAATACTTGCGAACGGCGGTCCCCCGCGCGCCGCATGCTACCGCGAGGACCAGTTCGGCCCTTCATTTTCGCCGCCGGTGGTCAGTTGCCGCGGATTACTGCCGTCAGCCAGCATGGTCCAAATCTGGCGCGTGCCGGTGCGCGTGGATTCAAACACCAGATGCGCGTCCGTCCGGAGCCCAGCTAGGCCGTTCGTTGCGTCCCGAATCACGCGTCAACTGCACCAGCGCCTGGCCGCCCATGTCCATGGCGTAGATGTCATAATTCCCGTCCGGCCGCCGCCACGAAAACGCCAAAATTTGCCCGTTGGGCGACCATGCCGGGTCAATCACGTATCCTTTGTCCGCCGCGTCAATTTTCCGTGTGTCCGACCCGTCCGAATTCATGATGTACAGCGCCGGCAATCCGCCGCGGTCGCTGACAAATACAATTTGCAGCCCGGTTTTCGGATTCCACGCCGGCGACGTGTTCACCCCCGTGGAATACGTCAGGCGTTTCAGATTTCCGCCGGTGGGGTCCGTGGTCACAATTTCAGGATTTCCATACTGGCTGGACATAAACGCCAGCCTGGCGCCATCCGGCGACCATGCCGGGGAGCTGTTGGTCCCGTGAAAGCGCTGGAACGCCAGCAGGCCGCCGGTGTCCATGGAAAGCATGCAAATTTCCACGGCTTCAAATCCGTGATACTTCACGTAGGAGGTGAACGCAATCTTCGACGCATCCGGCGACCACCGCGGGGTCAGCGACGTTGACGCCATGTGCGACACCTGGTGCTGGTTCTGGCCGTCATAATCCATCACCCAGATCTCCTTGTGTCCGCTGCGGGTGCTCACATAGGCGATTTTCGTGGATGCGATGCCCGTTGTGCCGCCGCTCAGCAATTTCACAATATCGTCTGCGAACTGATGCGCCAGCGCGCGCGCATCGTTCTCCGTGGCCTCTCCCCGGTAGATTTTCGCCAGCGCCGGCGGCAGGGAAGGGTTGCGCACATCGTTCAGCCACGCCGACACGGCCAGGCCGCCGTCCTCCACCGCCAGGTTTCCATACGCCACCATGTAGGCATTCGCCGGCGGCGCGCTCCAGTCCAGCGGCTTCAGTTCCGAAAGCGCCGTGGGCGTCTTGGTGGGATAGAAACTGGGGCTGACCAGTTCCAGAATTCCGCAATAGTCCAGATCATTGGTCAGCGTGGTGTGAAACACCACTTCCAGCGGCTGCGCTTGTCCGCCGCGCGCGCCAAATTCCGGGACGGCCACGCGCGCCTTCTCCACGCCCAGCCCCGTACCCGTTTTGAACCAATCCTGCGCCGCCGCTGGCCGCGCGCAAAATAGCGCCGCGCCGAGCGCCAGCATTAGAATTGCGCTTCGATATCCCGTCCTCGTCATTTGTGCGCTCCGAATCTTCATAAGAAGCCCGAACTCCGTTTCAGCGCCGGAAATCAAACCAGAATTCCACGTTCACATTGGAGCCCCTATACTCCGGCGGCAGCGGCGACATGGGGCTGGCATTGGAAATGGCGCGTACTGCCGACGTGTCCACGGACGAATTGCCGCTGGACCGCAATATCTGAATGTTCGCCACCGTGCCGTCGCGCAGCACCTGGAATGACGCCACCACTCGCGGCGCCCAGCGCAGACTGGGATCCACCGACGACTGCAGCCAGTTGCTGCTGATTTTTCTCTGCACCGCCTCCACATACCACGGAAACCGCGCGCCGAAATTTCCGCCGCCCGCGCCTGTCGCGCCCAGGCCCCCCTGCGTCCCCGAGCCCATTGAAAACGAAGAGTAGGGAACCGCCGGCGTTCCGCCCTGTCCGTAGGGAACGGCATTCGGCGGAGGCACGGCGTTGTTTTCCAGCAGGCGCGATTTCTTCGTAATGTACTTCGGCGGTTTCTCCTTGCTGAATTCGGGAAGTTCGGTGGCGTCCTGCGGCGGGGTCTGCTTCTGCGGTTCGGACTGGTAAAGCCCTTGGGTCTGGTCCACCACGCGGTTCTGCGTCACCGTATCCGGACGCGGCAGCGTAATTCCCGGCACGCTGCCCACCAGTCCCACGGTGACGGCCCCCCCGCCCGCGCCGCCCCAATTTTCTCCGGTATGCGAGAGCAGCGTGGACATCACCAGCGACGCCGCCAGCAGCAGGTGGAACCCAACGGAACAGGCCAGCGGAATTTTCAGGCCATCAGTTTCCGCTTGCATGGCGCTGGCTGCCATTTCAACGGATCTGCGGCCGTTCGCTCAGCGGCCGCGTCACGATGCTTACGTTTTCGATCCCCGCCTGGCGCAGCGCGTCAATCACCGTGGTAAAACTTCCGAACGGCACGGTTTCGTCCGCCCTCAGGTAAACCGCCTGATGCGCCGCGTCGCTGGACTGCGCGCGAATCAAATTGCCCAGGTCGTGGATATTCACCGGCTTGTCGCCCAGATAAATCCGCTGCGCGCGGTCAATGGTCACCACCAGCCGCGCCACGCTGATTTCCTTCACCGTTTTCGTTTTCGGCAGGTCCACTTCGATGCCGGACTGCAACACCGGCGCGGTAATCATGAAAATGATCAGCAGCACGAGGACCACGTCCACCAGCGGAACGATATTGATTTCCGCCAGCGAGGTATCCGTCTGTCTTCTTAACTGTGGCATGGCGAGCTCGCGTTCAGTCGTACATGGATTCAATCATGGAAAGAAATTCCATGGTGAAGTTATCCAGCCGCGTGGCCGTCCGGCGAATCTGGCTGATGAACTGGTTGTAAAAAATCACCGCGGGAATGGCGGTGAAGAGTCCCGCCGCCGTGGTCACCAGCGCTTCGGCGATGCCCGGCGCCACGGCGCGCAGGCTGGCGGACCCGGCTTCGCCCAGCCCGGAAAACGCGTCCATCACGCCCCACACGGTTCCGAAGAGGCCGATGAAGGGCGTCACCGCGCCGGTGGTCGCCAGGAACGGCATGCGCCGCTCCAGTTGCTGCACCTCTTCCGACGACGCCAGTTGCATGGCCACGCCGATGCCCTGCATGTTTTTCGGTTTCCCGCTGGGATGCGCGTTTCCCGCCGTCAACTGCGCCTTCAATTCGCGGAAACCCGCTTCATAGACGGCATTCAGCGGCGTATCATTGGCCGCCATTTTCAATTGGGCCGGATCGGGCAGCTCCCGCGCGGCGCGGAAAATTTGCAGGAACTTCCTGGTTTGCGCGTCCGCCCGCGCGAAGTAGCTCCACTTCTGAAAGATAATGGCCCAGGAAAACAGCGAAAACGCCAGCAGCAGCAGCAGGACAACCCGCGCAACCCAGCCTGTTTGTTCAAGCAGTGTTCCCAGTTGTCCGCTCAGCAGGAGAAACGCGAGGCTGGAAATTGTGGAACCTCCATCGCTTGGATTTTGCAGCTTAAAATTTACCGTAGCATACGCGCCACGCGCGGTCAAAATATTTCCGGGACATATTCTCCCGCGCTGCCGGTGCGGCGCAAGGCCCGCCCGCGTATGTGCTAGAATCGCGAATTAGCCATGAGCAGCGCTCCGAATGCCATTGACGTTCGCCTGGAATCGCTCGCTGCCCCGCGCGTTCCCCATCCTGGTGTGCAAACGACGGCCGCCGCGTCGCGGCCCGGCGACGGCAAATCCTTTTTCATTGAGACGTTCGGCTGCCAGATGAACGTCCACGACACCGAAAAAGTGGCGGGCGTTCTGATGGGACGCGGCTACCGTTCCGTGCCGCGCCCCGAAGATGCCGACGTGGTGTTCTTCAACACGTGCAGCATACGCGAAAAAGCGGCGCAGAAAGTTTTCTCCCGCCTGGGCGTGTTGCGCCCCGAAAACGGCGGCGGAAAAATTATCGGCGTGCTTGGCTGCGTGGCCCAGCAGGAAGGCGAGGAGATTTTTGAGCGCGCGCCCTGGGTCAGCCTGGTCTGCGGCTCGGCCAGCTACCGCCGCCTGCCGGAACTTCTCGCCGAAGTCGAATCCGGGGGCCGCCGCGTCAGCGGCCTTTCGCTGGACACGGAAGAAACCTTCGAAACGGAAATCACCCGGCGCGACAATCCTTTTCGCGCCTATCTCACCATCATCGAGGGCTGCGACAAGTCCTGCACTTATTGCGTGGTGCCTCACACGCGGGGCCCGGAACGCAGCCGCACCGGCGCCTCGGTGCTGGCGGAAGTGCGCGCTCTCGCCGATCTTGGCTATACCGAAATCCAGCTTCTCGGCCAGACGGTGAACTCCTACCGTGATCCTTCGCCGCGCGGCATGAATTTCACCGGGCTTCTTTTGGCCGTCGCCGAAGTCGCCGGCATTCGCCGCGTGCGATTCACCACGTCGCATCCCATGGATTTCACGCGGGAGATCATCGCCGCCATTGATTCCACACCGGCGCTTTGCGACCACATCCATCTCCCAGTGCAATCCGGCTCCACGCGCATGCTGCGCGCCATGCGCCGCACCTATACGCGCGAGGAGTATCTCGAAAAAATTGAGTGGATTCGCGCCGCCCGCCGTCCCATCAGCATCACCACGGACATCATCGTCGGCTTTCCCGGCGAATCCGAAGAAGATTTCGCCGAGACGCTTTCCCTGATGGAAGCCGTCCGCTTCGATGGCGCGTTTGCCTTCAAATATTCGCCGCGTCCCAACACCGACGCGCGGCTCATGCCCGGCGCCATCTCCGACGAGGAGCAAAGCCGCCGCCTGGCCATCCTGCAGGAAAAGCAGCGCGAGGCGCAGATCGCCCGCCACGAATCGCTGGCCGGTCAGACGTTTGAGGTTCTGGTGGACGGCCGTCACGAATCGCGCGGGCAGTGGGCCGGCCGCACTTCCTGCAATCGCATTTTGAATTTCACCTCGCCCCGGGAGAATCTGCTGGGCAGCTACGTACACGCGCGCGTCACGCGCGGCGGCCCCAACAGCCTGCTGGGCGAGCATGTCGTTGCCGTCTGAGTATCACCGAGGAGGCCTCCATGGAACGCGAAGTCAAGATCCGCGGCCTGATGATGGACCCCGTCACCAACATGCCCGTGGTGGTCCTGAAGGAAATGCAGGGCGGCGGCATTCTTCCCATCTGGGTGGGCGTCTACGAAGCCAATGCCATCGCCCTGGAGATCGAAAAAATCCAGACGGTGCGCCCCATGACCCACGACCTGCTCCGCAACGTCCTCGTCGGCATGCAGGTTCACGTCCGCAAAGTGGTGGTCACGGATCTCCGCGAGGACACCTTCTTCGCACGCATCTGGATGGAGCGCGACAGCCAGCTCATGCAGGTGGATTCGCGTCCCAGTGACGCCCTGGCCCTGGCGCTGCGCCTGGACTGCCCCATTTTTGTCGAGGAAGAAGTCCTCAGAAACTCCCGCGTCGCCAGCGCCGCCGCCGAGCGCGCCTCCAACGAGGAGCTGCGCAAGTGGCTGGAGAATCTCAACGACGAAGACATGGGCCGCTACAAGATGTAACTGGCGCCTCATCCGTTCGCCCGCCCCTTTCCCTGCGCGTCATAGGCGGTTCTTTTCTTGCGGGGCAAGGGGCAATTTCAAGATGCCCGCCAAAGACAGTTTGGTAACATTCCTGCCATTGACATCGGGTGGGGGAGCGGGTGAGAATATACCACCTGCACAGTGATCCACCATGGCCTTGGGGCAATGCTTTCCGGGCTGGGTGGCCGTCACACAGGTTCACTACAATGATATTTGGTACGTACAATCCAAAAGGAGCAACACCACAAATGAAGATCAAGCACGTGATTCTCGCAGTTGCGCTGGTCGCTCTGGTTGCGGGCTGTTTTGCCACAACCACGATGGCGCAGGATTACAACCGGGCCAATGTTAAGCCGATGTTCGTCACCGTTCCGGCCCATGAGCTGTCAAACGAGGTTCCCACTGTAACCCTGCAAACCTTCAGCGTTACTTATCCCGGAAAGTATCCTTCCGTCCCCGCCGTTTTTGTGGGGACTGACCCCCGGCGCTCAGATCCAAAGGGCGACAACGTCACCACGACGATTCCGTCGTTCATTATTCCCATCGTCGTGACCATCGGCAGCGATACCTTCGATCCCACCGCGGCCATTGGCGGTGGCAAGTCGGCCATCAACCAGACCATCGCGGGGCCCATCTTCCAGAAATCGCAGTGGACCCAGGGCGGCACAAATCTCGGAAACACCCAGTACCACGACGCTTATATCAAGGGCAGTTATTGGCAGGCCAAGCCCCTGAGCAAGTATCATCTCCTGTTCGGACAGCCGACGGTGACCAGTTCGGTTTCCATCTCCTGCGGTGGCAACGAGTGCAGCACCGGCTCCAACCCCTTCGGCGGCGGCTATACGATCGGCTTCGTGGACATCAACCTGGTTGATGCCACCATCACTTCGGCTGTTCAAGGGAACTCCGCCATTACCCCCGCGAGCATCCCCATAGGTTTCCTTTACAATATTTACATGACCTCGGGCGGCCAGTGCTGCATCGGCGGTTATCACTCCCGCATTGGCGCAGGACAGGCCTACAGCGTTACCACCTACATGAGTTCCGGCAACAACACGGTCGTATTCTCTGAGGACGACGGCGCCCTTTCACATGAACTCGGCGAATTCTACGCGGATCCGTTCGTTGACAACCGTGCCTGTGGCGGACTTCTTGAAGTGGGCGACCCGCTGGAGACCGACCCCAATCCCGCGTATGGGCTTTACACCATTCCGCTGGGCGGGTACACCTATCACATCCAGGACCTGGTGTTCTTCTCCTACTTCTGGCAGACGCCATCGAAGGCTGTGAATGGGTGGTATACATTCCAGAACTCGAGCAACTGGATCACGGGTGTTTGCAACCGAGGTCAGTAGCACGAGATAGTTTCAATCCGGCTGTGCGAAGCCCGTTCCGATTCGTCGGGACGGGCTTCTTTTTATTTCACGTCGTTCTGAAGGGATTCATCGTGGCGTGAAGGAGCGCGCGGATGGCGGAATCCATTGACGTCCGAGCGCACAAGGCGCCCTCGGCGGGTCCATCGTCTGGCAACTGCCCCCGGCGTGGTAAAATGAATCAGAAGTGGACGTCAACCCAAAGGAGTTTTGCCCATGTTGTATCGTAAAGTATCCATCCTGTCTCTGCTTGTTCTTCCCATTTTGACTGTTTGTTTTCAGACCACATCCTCCGCGCAAGGCCCGGTAAAGGAAAAGAGTGTCTTCATTTTCAACGGAACGGACGGAAACGCTCCCACCGACGCGGTGATCTTTGATCCCGCGGGAAATGCCTATGGCACCACAACTCTCGGCGGAAAATATAATCTCGGGACGGTCTTCGAGCTTTCCCGCGCCACCCACGGCGCCAAAGAGACTGTGCTCCACAGTTTCGCCGGCGGTTCTGATGGAGGCCATCCCCACGCCGGACTGGTTTTGGACGCTGCCGGCAATCTTTACGGCACCACATTGAATGGCGGCGCCGCCGCGGCCGGCACGGTGTTCGAGTTGACGCCGAATGGCAAAGATTGGACGGAAACTGTTCTCTACACCTTCACGAACGGAGTGGATGGCGGCTCGCCCTATGCCAGCCTGCTCCTCACTCCCGAAGGCAAGCTGGTGGGAACCACATCCGCTGGCGGCGCGAGCGGCCATGGAACCGTGTTCATGCTCACGCCCGCGGGCGGCAAGTGGCACGAAGCCGTGCTCTATAGCTTTACCGGCGGCAGTGACGGCGGCGATCCCCGCGCCAATGTGATCGCCGATGCTTCCGGCAATCTCTATGGGACCACTGCTTCCGGTGGCAACGACGCCTGTGATGTGAAAGGCGTGGGCGCTGGCTGCGGCGCCGTTTTCGAGCTTTCACACCCGAACGGCAATTGGCTGGAATCCGTTCTCTACACTTTTACGGGAACAAATGGCGACGGCATCAATCCCGTCGCGGCGCTTCTGTTCGATTCCGCCGGAAACCTCTATGGCACCACGCAATTCGGCGGCCCCGGTACCTGCCTGGTCCAGGGGGTTGGTTCCGGCTGCGGGATTGTGTTCGAGCTTTCTCCCGCGGATGGCGGTTGGAAGGAGACAATCATCCACTCCTTTGATCCGGCCAATAACGAGGACGGCGCCGAACCGATCGCTCCGCTCATTTTTGATCCCGCCGGCGATCTCCTGGGGACCACCCGCGGCGGGGGACAGAACACCGTCCGTATCGGCGCGGTGTACGGCGGTGATGGCACGGTTTTCGAGCTGTCTCCATCGAACGGCTCATGGCAGGAGTCCTTGCTATTCCTCTTCAATGGCCACGATGGCGGGCGTCCCTGCGCGGGTCTCACTCCCTACGGTAACGGAATTTTCATCGGCACGGTGTTAACCGCCGGCCAGGACAGCGTTGACGGCGTGGTTTTCAGCGTGCGCCCCTGATTTGCGCTTGCCCGGGAGGTGTGGCTGCCTGGCGGTCACTCTTTCCGCTGCCAAAAGCCCGTTCCGATTCACCGGGACGGGCTTCTTATTTTGGCGCGCCCCTCTGGCGCCAGGCCGCATCCGTCCCATAACGGCCCGCCGGCGGAATCTTCCACAGGCCTGCATTTTCCGCTTGCAGAGAAGGGCCGCTCGCGCATAGATTAATGTCTACCTGTAGTGGGGATGGAGCTTGCAGGCCTTGTATATTGGGCCGCGGTTCCAGGAGCACCGTGGCAAGGAGAACCAGAGCCGCTTGACCTGCATTCTCGCAGTGGCCAACCAAAAAGGCGGCGTGGGCAAAACCACCACTGCCCTCAATCTCGCCGCCGCTCTCGCTCTTCGCAAGAACCGCACTCTTCTCGTTGATCTTGACGCGCAATCCAACGCCACCATCGCCTTCGTCAATCCCGGCGATTTTCAGTTCAGCATGTTTGACGTGCTCAACGGCACGGCCGAGGGCATGTCCAAAGTCATCCTGGCCACCAAGGAGCCGAATCTTTCGCTGGCTCCCGCGCGCCTGGCGCTGGCCAAGCTGGAGCAGCAACTGGCCGCGCAGTTCGACGCGCCTTTCAAATTGAAGGATGCGCTGGCCCCGGTTCTCAAGGATTTCGATTACGTGGTTCTGGATACGCCTCCGGCGCTGGGCATTCTCACCGTCAATGCTCTGGTCGCCGCCACGCATCTTTTGATTCCCATTCAGGCGGCCTATTTCGCCATCGAAGGCACCGACGATCTACTCGATACCTACGCGCGCATCCGCTCCCGTCCCAATCCCAATCTCAAGGTTCTCGGCGTGGTCATCACCTTGTTTGACAAGCGCACCAACATTTCGCGCGACACGCACGAGCAGATTCGCTCCGTGTTCGGCCATTCGCTGTTCCGCACGCGCATCAGCAAGAACGTGCGCCTTGAGGAAAGTCCCGCGTACAAAAAAACGATTTTCGCCTACGCGCCAAAATCACCCGGCGCGGAGGAATACAGGAAGCTGGCCCAGGAGGTAGTCCAACGTGTCCAAGCGGATCGGGTTGCCCATCACTCTGAAGATGCGGCATGACGCCCACTACATCGAGTCGCTGACCAGTTACAGCGGCGCTTCCGTGGGGCGCATGATTCCCCTCGAAAAGGTGCGCCCCAATCCGGACCAGCCGCGCAAGACTCTCGGCGATCTGCGCGAGCTTACCGATTCCATCCGCGAGAAAGGCGTCTTACAGCCGCTGGTGGTTCGTTACATGCCCCGCGAGGATATTTACTACATCATCTCCGGCGAGCGCCGCTATCACGCTTCCCAGGCCGCGGGTTTGAACGAAGTTCCGTGCATTGAGCGCGTCGCCGATGACGCTGAAACGCTGGAACTCGCGCTGATTGAAAATCTCCAGCGCAAGGACCTCACTCCTTTCGAGGAAGCCGACGGACTGTTCCGGCTGGCGCAGCAGTTTGAATACACCCATGACGACATCGCCCGCAAAATCGGCAAGGCCCGCTCGTCCGTCACCGAAACGCTTTCTCTGCGCGCGATTCCCGACGCCATTCGCGGAATTTGCGCGGAGAAGGGAATTGTGGCCCGTTCGCTGCTCCTGCAGGTGGCTCGCCAGCCCGGCGAAAAGCAGATGCGCGAAATGATTGAGGAAATCGTCCGCGGCGGTTTAACCCGTGACGAAGCCCGCCGCGCCCGCCAGGACTCCACCGCTGCCGAGCCGCGCCCCCGGCCGTATCTATTCGACTATCGCCCTCCCGGCGATTCCTTTCATCTGCGCATTCAGTTCCGCAAGAGCAAGGTCGCCCGCGAGGAATTGCTGGCCGCGCTCCGCGCCGCCATCGCCGAAATCGAAGCCGCCGTCTCTTCCGCGGCGTAATTCATTCGCCGGCGCTTTTTATTCAGGTCATCCCGAGCCATCGTCCGCCCCAGGCGGACGCTTAGGCGAGGGATCTGCTTTTTGTTTTCTGCGGCCCGACCGATCTTCTCGCGTCATCCCGAATGCAGTGAGCGATCTCTCCTTCTTTCCCTGCCTGCGATAACATGAACGAGCCGCCATGCCTGAACTCACTCCCGCGCACGTTGCCATCCTCGAGCGCCTCCGCGCCGCCGGCTTCGTCTTCGTCGCATTTCCCATGTATGCCAATTACATCGGCGTCCGCAAAGGGGATTGCGCCGCGCTTCTCGCTCCGCTGGAATCCGGCGCGTTTCGGCTCTTCGGCGATCCCGGCTGGCTGATTGACAATCAAATCACCGTGCGCGTCACACGCGCCGGCAAAGATTGGTTTGTGTGGAAGAAGCAGTCCGTGGAAGCCACGCCCGAGCGCTTGGCGGCGCTGACCGCGTTTGCGGATGAACTGCGCAAGTGCCTGGACGGCTCCGCGTCTGCGGATGAATAGCCCAGTATTGTTCTTAACTGTAGCCGCGCGAGCTATACGCTGTTGCTTGCGAAGCTCGCCGCCTTCGTCCGCACGTGTTCGGGACGGAAACCCATGCCAATCACGCGCGCGGGAATTCTCCGCAGAATGGGGAAATAGCGCAGCAGTTTCAGCGGCCATGGCGGAGCGAAAGGTTCGTCGCTGGCCAGCACGCGGCGGATCACCTTGTTCTGTATAGCGATTTGCAGGCGCTGCGTGGCGCGCGTGGGAAAAGTTCTGCGCTGCTGAACCGCCTGAAGCGCGCTTTCGGGACAATCTCCCCGCAGAAGCTTTTCGCCGACAATATTCGCCGTGGCCACCGCATCCTGAATCGCCAGATTGATTCCCACGCCTCCCACGGGCGACATGGCGTGCGCCGCGTCGCCGATGCACAGCAGCCCCGGACGGTGCCAGCGTTCCAGACGGTCAACCTCCACGGTCAGGAGGCTCACGTCCTTCCAATCGCGCAACTCCGCGACGCGGTCGCGCAGATACGGCGCGAGCTCAACAATTTCCTGGCGGAAGGCCGGCAGTCCCCGCTCGCGGATGGCGTCGGCGCTGCCTTTGGGAATCACAAACGCGCATTGCCAGTATTCGTCCCGATTCAGCAGAATCAGAAACCTCCCTTTGTCTACGTGGCCAAAGGACTGTCCGGGGTCACTGGGCAGGCGGCTGATGCGCATCCACAACACGTCCATGGGAGCGCCCAGGTCCATCACTCTGAAGCCTGCACGCTCTCGCACCACCGAGCGCCGCCCGTCCGCGCCAATGGTTAGCGGCGCGTGGACGTCCAACTCGCCTTGCGGCGTTTTCGCGCGCGCTCCCACCACGGCGCCATCCTTTTCGATCAGCTCGGTGACCTCCGCCTGCATCCTGACGTGAAACGTGGGATAGCGTTTGCCCTGCGCGGCGATGAAGTCCAGAAAATCCCACTGCGGCATGAACGCCAGAAATTTGCAGTGCGTGGGGAGATGGCTGAAATCCGCCAGCATCAGCGTTTCGTCGCCCACCTGCGCGGACAGTTTTGTAAGTTCCTGGTGCGGCCGCTTCAAAAAGTCTTCAAGGATGCCCAGCTCATGCATGATTTCCAGCGTGGAGGGATGAATCGTGTCGCCGCGAAAATCGCGCAGAAAGTCCGCGTGCTTTTCCAGCACCAGCACGTCCACGCCCATCCGCGCCAGAAGAAATCCCAGCACCATCCCCGCCGGCCCGCCTCCGGTAATGCAGCACCGCGTCTGAATCGTCTCGTTCATGCTGCAATATTACAACGCCAGCCGCGTAAGCCGGTGAATTAGAAGCGAATTCTGTTGCCTGCGCAGTGCGAGTTGAATTCCACCGCGCGCGCAATGCACACTAATGGAATGTCCCTAACCTATGACGTCATCTGTGTCGGCGCCGGACCCACGGGCCTGGCCTGCGCCATCGAAGCCAAACGCGCGGGAATGCGCCCGCTGGTGATTGACAAGGGCTGCCTGTGCAATTCGATCTTTCACTATCCGGTGAACATGATGTTTTTCACCACCGCTGAGCGCATGGAAATTGGCGATCTGCCCATGACCATCAGCGGCGCGCAAGCCCTCGCGCGTCGAGGCGCTGAAATATTACCGCCGCGCCGCCGAACATTACGGCCTCGAAGTCCGTCTCTACGAAACCCTGGAGCATCTCGACGGAAATCTTGGCTGCGTTCCGCCTGCGTACCCGCGATCAGCATGGCGCATCAGCACGAGCACCACGCCGCGCGAATCATTCTCGCCACCGGCTATTACGACCGCCCAAACAAATTGAATATTCCCGGCGAAGATCTGCCGCACGTCTCGCACTATTTCACCGAGCCGCATCCCTACTGGGCGCAGGAAGTCGCGGTCATCGGCGCGAAAAATTCCGCGGCCGAAACCGCGCTGGACCTCTTCCGCGCGCGGCGCGCGCGTCACCTTGATTCACCGCGACGCCGCTCTCGGCGCGAGCCTGAAATACTGGGTTCGTCCGGACATTGAAAACCGCATCGCCGCCGGCGAAATTCGCGCGCTGTTCAATACCCGCGTCACGCGCATCGAGCCAGGTCGCTGTGGATGAAAGTACCGGGGAACGCGAAGGACGCCTGCGCCCGCCGCATCCCGGGTTTTTGCCATGACCGGCTACCATCCCGATTTTTCGCTGCTGGAAAGTCTGGGAGTCCGGCTCGATCCCGTCACGCGCAAGCCGGACATCAATCCCGTCTCGCCGAAAGCAATGTCCCCGGTATTTATTTGGCGGGAGTTCTTCTCGGCGGCATGTTCACCGGCGAAATTTTCATCGAAAACGGCCGCTTCCACGGCAAGCAGCTGATTGGCGCGCTCACCGGCGCTGGCGGACCCCTCGGCCCCGCGCCCGTCGCCCCGCCGGGAGAATAGTTCGCGCTAAGTGTTTGCGCGGCACGTTTGCCGCGCCTCTAACAGTCTGTTAAATTGAATGCATGTCTTCGATCATCGGCGAAGTCAGCGAGATATTCGTAGCGCTGGCCCAGGGCTTTGGCGTCACGTTGCGGACCATGTTCAGCAAGCCCACCACGGAGCCGTATCCTTCCGGCCCGGTTCGCTTTGAGGCGCGCTATCGTGGAATTCACGTTCTCCAGCGCGATGAGGACGGCCTGGAAAAATGCGTGGGCTGTTTTCTGTGCTCCGCCGCCTGTCCCGCGAATTGCATTTATATCGAAGCCGCCGAAAACACCGCCGCAAAGCGCATCTCCGCGGGCGACCGCTACGCCAGCGTTTACAATATTGATTATTCGCGCTGCATTTTCTGCGGCTACTGCGTGGAGGCCTGTCCGACCGACGCCATCACCCACGGCCACGGCTTCGAACTGGCGCCCTACAATCTGAACGAACTCATCTACCGCAAGGAACAGCTTCTCGAACAGATGCCCGCGCATCCCCGCGAGCTGACGAAAGTTTAGATTTCTTCCAGTCCTGCTGGTAGTTTATTTTCGCTTCGCGCCCGCGACTTTCGCTCGCGCATTCTTGATTGGCGCGGAAGGTTCGGTCATGCGATAGGGGTCCAGAATTTCCCGCAGCAGCTTTTCATCCAGCAGCTTTCGTTCCAGAGCGATTTCCGTCACCGTGCGCCCGGTCTTGACGCTTTCCTTGGCGATTTCCGCCGCGGCCGCGTAGCCGATGTATGGGTTCAGTGCCGCGGCAATCGAAAGCGTGGCTTCGCCGTAATAGCGGCAGCGCTCTTCGTTGGCCTTGATTCCGTCCACGCATTTTTTCGCCAGCACGCGCATGGTGTTCTTCAATATTTCCGCCGAGTGCAGGACGTTCCACGCCATCGCCGGCATCATCACGTTCAATTCGAGTTGGCCCGCCTGCACCGCCATTGCTGTTGATACGTCCGCTCCCACCACCTGAAATCCCACCATGGCGGTCAGTTCCGCCATCACCGGATTCACTTTTCCCGGCATGATGGACGAACCCGGCTGCAACGCGGGCAGGAAAATTTCCTGCAAGCCTGTGTTGGGACCGCTGGAAAGCAGCCGCAAGTCGTTGCTGATGCGAATCAGTTCGAGCGCCAGATTGCGCAGCGACGATGACGCCACGGACATCGCCAGATTCGATTGCATCGCGTAGCGCATGTCGTCGGTGGGAATCAGCCGCTGGCCGGAAACTTTCGACAGATATTTCACCGCCAGCTTCTGGTAGCGAGGATGCGTGTTCACGCCCGTTCCCACGGCGGAACCGCCCAGCCCCAGTTCACGCAGCAGGTCCTGCGCTTGCCGGATGACCACTGCTGGCGCGACGCATCGCGGTGGCATAGGCCGCGAACTCCTGCCCCAGTCGTATGGGCACCGCGTCCATCATGTGCGTGCGGCCGGATTTCAGAATGTGATCGAACTCTTTCGCCTTGCGCGCAAACGATTTCTCCAAAATCGCCGTCGGAGCCAGCACTTCGTCGAATAGAAGAATCGCGCGCCAGCCGCATGGCCGTGGGGAAAACATCGTTGGTGGACTGGCCGAAGTTCACGTGGTCGTTGGGATTCACCACGGAATAATCGCCGCGCGCTCCGCCCAGGAATTCAATGGCGCGGTTGGCGATCACTTCATTGGTGTTCATGTGGAAGGAAACGCCGGCACCCGCCTGATAAATGTCCACGGGAAAATGATCGTCCAGCTTGCCGTCAATCACTTCGTCCGCTGCGCGGATGATGGCCGCCGCGCGCCTGTTGTCCAGCAGTTTCAACTCGCGATTGGCCAGCGCCGCGGCCTTCTTGATGTACCCCATCGCCCGGATCAGCCGCTCATGCGCCCGCAATCCGCTGATGGGATAATTCTCCAGCGCGCGCTGCGTTTGAATGCCGTAGTAGGCCTCCGCCGGCACCGGCCTTTCGCCCAGCGAGTCCTTTTCCATGCGCGTCTTCATCTAAAACACTCCTCTCTCTTTTTGCTTTTCGTCCGGCAGAATAACATATCCGTGTTTCGCCCTCGGCCGCAGCGCGGACTCCATTCTATTGGATGAATGCGACTCCTGCCGCGCTTCTCCACGGCTCGATAGCGCATTTCTCTTCAATTGTGTCCGAAACAATCAGCGTGTGGAATTTCCGGTTCTGCAATATTTTCTTTGCCCAGCGAGCGAGAGAGTGGAAGGGAATGCCAGCGGAGAAAATCGTAAAACGAAATGCACGGAAAGAATTACGGACTAATCTCAAACACCGTTCCGTAGCCCTGACTGCCGCCGGTGGTGGTGCCGTAGAGGTCGCCCTTCGCATCCAGAAGCAAACCGGCGACGGGATATGCCCCATCGGCTCCTCCAGTGAAACTGTACAGAACGGTCTCTTTGCCCGTCTTATCCACCATATATACCGTTCCATTTTTCCCGGGGCCTCCTGATTCAGTGGTTCCGTAAACCACAAACGCTTTCGCACGCCGTATGTCGCCACATGGGTGGCCGGAGTTTTCGGGATCTCCTATTTCGCCGCAGGGCGCCATCCGTGCTGGACACCGCGACCGGCGCTCGCACGCAGCCGCTGGTCGTCGCCATCACTACCGCCGGCCATAATCCGCATAGGCCATGTCGCGGCGAGGACTGGTAGCTAGTAAATCCCCTGGACTCATCATCGCGAGTCGCGGCATGGGGCGGAAGCCGCGGAATCAACTAGCACCAAAACTAGCACCAGAGCCAATTACAGCGACGATCTTTTCCGCCAGCCACATCGCCGCGCCGAATCTCTTTTCTCTATCCCTGCGCGGCGCAGCCCGCGGCGCTGGCTGCTTTACATGGCAGCCTAACCGTCATTTTCCGGTTACACCCGTTCCGCGGGAAAGTATCTCAGAGGTGACGGACCTTCCAGCTAACTCCAATGGTTCGGCTTTGGGCCGCGCCGTGCTAACAGAATGCCGGAGGATTCCCCCATGAGAACGATTGTTGCGGTCGCGCTGCTGCTGGTCGCAGCCACGTCCGCCGGCGCGCAAGGGCTGGATTCCTGGAACCTGGCAAACAACGATCCGGGTCGGGGACCCGTGCTGCAGGAAGGGACTCCCATCCGTTTGCGTTTTGCTCAGACGGTTTCATCCTCCGATGCCCACATAAACGACCGCGTAGAATTTGAGGTTCTCGAAGAAGTGACCGTCGGAAATCTGCTGGTGATTCCCAAAGGGGCGCTGGCCTTGGGGACAGTGACCGAAGCGCAGGCAAAGCGGCGCATGGCTCGCGGCGGCAAGCTGGAGATTAGCCTGGATTATGTGCGGCTGGCGGACGGAGAGAAGGCGGCGCTGCGCGCGAGCGAGGGCGGCAGCGGCGGCGGCCATACCGGCGCGATGACGGCGGGAATTGTCGCCACCGGCCTGATTGTCTGGCCGGCGGCTCCGTTTTTCCTTTTCATGCACGGAAAAGATTTCAGCATTCCAAAGGGAACGGAAGTCCCAACGTTCATCGAAGGGGACTTCCCGCTCGACGCCAGCAGGTTCAGGGCGATCGCCAGACCTGCTCCGGCGCGTGAAACTATCGTGGTCCAGCAGGTTCCCACGCCTCAGAAGAAATAAAAAACGCCGGGGCCCCCTTGCGGGAACCCCGGCGACATCCCACGGCCGTGTATGGTCGGCGCGCGAGAATTTCTAGGTTGGCTGCGCTTCCGCTGGCTGCGCTTCCGTCGCTTCGTCGGCCGTCTGCGGAGCGGCCGGCGCGGCGGATTGCAGCGGCGGCAATCCCAGCTTGGCGAGTTCGGCATTCACTTCCGAAAGCGTTTGCTCATCGAGCGAATCCGCCGTCGTCAGCGCCGCCTCTCCCTGCTGCACCGCCAAAGTGTAGGTGAGGGTTTGTCCATCCTCGGACGCCTTGATATCGGCGATGGCCGCCATCACCACGGGCACAAGCCCGCTGGCGGCCGGGACGGCCACCTGCACAATCTCTCCAATGACCGAAAGGATTTTCGAGCCCGTGCCGTTGCTCATGCCGCCTCCCGGAAAGCCAGCGCGGGAAAGACGAAGCCCGGCGGACGGTTGCTTGAACTGATGGTGGCGCCGAGCGAAACGATCAGGTTCACAATCGTCAGCGCGTCGGTGGTGAGCGTGGCGATCCAGCCGTTGATGGTGCTCAGGCTGGACTGGTTTTTGATTCCCGTGAGGCCGGAATTATTTGCCGCGGTGATTCCCGCCTGAATGTCGGAGACGTAGCCCTGCACGTTGCTGGCGTCCGAGCTGGTGAAAGCGTTATTCGGGACGGCCGCCAGATAGGTGTTCAGGGATTCATCCGCCTGCGCCGCCTTGCCCAGGCCGGTGATCACCGTGGCGTAAATATTGGACGGAATCACGCCGGGAGCGGAAGAGTTCAGGCTGGCGATCGCCGCGGTGGTCTGGTTGGTGACCGAGGCGATGCTCTGCGAAAGCCCGGTCATGGCATACCAGTTCTGGACGGCGGTGGTGCTGACGCCTGTGGGAACATTGGTCACCGTGGTTTTCGAAGCGCAGCCGGCGGTGATCAGCAGCGCGCAAAGCAGAAGCGCCCCTGCATCAGGTCCTGCATGCTGCGCATCGAGCCCATGATGGTGAAACGGTAGTTGGACATCAAATCGAGCAATTGCTGCTCGGTTTCATCCGCCGGAGTCACCTTTCGAATCAGGGACAGCGAGTGTACCAGCCCCAGCACAATCAAAACGATTGCTCCCGCCCTGAATAGACGCCTTCCCCATTTGTCCGCCATGGTTGGAGTTTATAGCAGAAATTAGCGTGCTTCGCCATCCACCAGGGCGGCGCGCGGGGAAGTCGGCGGGGTGGTTGTTGGCCTCGCCGAAGGCCCATCGCATCCGGCAGTTGGAGCGAACGCTGGGGCGGAAGTCGCCGGAGATCAAGATCCTAAAAAACATCGTGACACCCACGACGGACGGTGGCACACAGTTCACCTCCTCGCGTTTCCTGGAAACGTTGGGGCGGCGGGGCATCATCCATCGGCGGACGGCGGGTCATCACCCGCAAGGCAACAGCTACATCGAACGGTTCCATCGCAGCTTGAAAGAGGAGGAAGTCTGGACGGCGCAATATCGCAGTGTGCAGGAAGCGCGAGCCGCGATCACCCGCTGAATACAGGAGTACCATCTCGGCCGGCCTCATCGCGGAGTCGGAAGCCGTACTCCCCACGAGGCTTTCTTGAGCTTTGCAGCGGTACTAAATTCGGAGACCATAACTGTCTAGTGTAATGGGGTGCATTACATAGCCCTCACTATTATAAGACCGCTGTATAACGGCCTGCCTACACCACAACAACATGTAGTACTAACATGGTCATGCAATAGTGCTATGTGTATCTAAATACCGCGCACGGTCCCTAATGAATATAACAGGGAGTGCGCGGCGGTAAGGGGTTCACAAAGCGCGGCAGGGGCAAAGGAAGGAGGCGGACCTTTGCCGGTGTGGCGGGTCGGCAAAGCCTGATCTGAGGGCATGGGGCAAATGTACAAATGGCAGAGACGCAGATGGGCCCTGCTGGCGGCGAACAAATGAAAGTGAGAGGCCTGATGCAAGGGTACGTGCAAATATTCAAAGATCAGGCGAGCAAGGAAGGGAGCAAGCCGGCAGGCAGGGCTCGGAGGGTCGACAAGCAGGAGTCGTCGAAGGGTCCGGAGACTGTCGCAAAATGCAACGCACAATACAACGACCGCGATGGTGGCAGGCGTAAGCACCGACCAAAAGCAATTGGCCGAGATGGGCGCGAAGAATGAATGGGAGACGAGGCGATGGCCGAGGGAAACAGCGCCGATGCATTGCGCGCCATTGGAATATAACTCGGCGCGGCGAGCGATGGCATAAGAACACAGTAGATGAGACGAACATGTATAGCATCAGTAGTAAGTAAGTAGGTAAGTAAGGGCGCAGCGATGCGTTGCATGTGAGATGGCATGCTAGTGTCCAGGCGACCAGCAGCGGTTCTCCGACGACTTTATAAGTAGTAGGGACCGTCAAAAGAAACGCGGAGGTGCTGTAATCAGTGCCAGTGGATAGGGTGTTACGGACGCGCGCTCTAAAGTGTGTATCAACTCAGGAGTAAAGAGACGCAATACGGTGAAGGACGATAATACAGAGGGTCGGCCCAGGGGACATTAAGTGGCAATGTCAGGCAGCCAAGAAGAGAGATGCTTCCGAGAAGGTCGTTGGGGGGGGGTGTGAATGGCGCGGGATGTAAGTCTCGATAAACATTTGGGCCATGGACGAGGTTGACCGAGGAAGTGGGATAGACGAGGGAGGTGCGTGCCATGGGGAACATGCAAATGCTCAGCTACGGCTGCCCGGAAAGGGTCGTGGGACAGCGGGATGTGAAAGTGTCGGGAATGGAAGAGGCGGAGTCGTGGTTTCAATACGTAGGCGAGGCTTGTGAGCGATTTCAATTGCCGCGGTTGCACATTGCAGATGCAAGGATTCTCGGCTCGCTGGGACAGCGGGCGGGTGATTGTGGGCAAGATGCTGACGCTGCCAGCCTTTCAAGGTTTAAAAGAGAAGATTTGCCACACCTCAAGCGCGCCTGTCACGAAGCCCTGGAACGCCCGCACATGTGCGAAGTTGGGACAAAGGCGGGCTTGAAACCGGGGACATGAGGTTCACCTCGAAAAGCTTCGGGAAGCAAAGAAGGAGTTTTCACGGCCAGTGTCATGACCATAGGAGCGGCAGAGGCAGAGGAAGGGGGATGTTCAATGAGCCAGCGCGCCAAGCGGGCTTCCGCCTGGACAGAGATCCATTCCTCGAGAAGGTGATTGACCTCCTTGAGCAGAGTAACTGCCTGGTTCATTCGCGCCATCTCGATAGACTCGAGCATGGTCGCAGAACAATCCGCAAGCGCTGATGAGAAGCTGGACAGAGTCTCCATGGGTTCCTCTAGACAGAAAGAGATGAGAACTGCTCCTCCTCACGGTTAATAGATAGGTATGTAGCCACCATAGAAGAGCGGAGTAGATATCAGAGAAATAGTATTGTCAAGAATATGTACTGGATTGCATACACTTAGGTACTAGCGACCATGGCCTATAACATGTGCCGGCGGGAACACGGTGAGGATGACTGAGCAACGGGTGAAGAGGGCTGCGAAGGGGGCTGGTTGTCGGGGGGAACGTAAAGATCGCGAGCGCGATTGCCGGCGCGAGTACATGAGGCGCTGGAGAGCCTGTCCGCGCAACCGAAAGAAGGAGCACGCGAGGGCGTGCGAGAAGGCAATGACGCGAAAGATCGCCGAGGCCTCGAAGCCGGAGCCGCGGCGATGCGCGTTCTGTAACTCGCGGCGGGCCAAGGTCACAGTGATGCGGCTGGAGCCTGTTGATCGCTGCGATGGACGCGGCGCGCCGGAAGAGTTTGTGGAAATAGCGGTTCCGTATTGCGGAGTGTGTTGATCGCTGGCGAGGGATGCAGGGCAACGGAAGGAGACGCTTACGGCGGCTAACGATGCGCGAAAAAAACTACAACAGCGGCTTACGAGGAACTCTGTTCGAGGCCACGCACTACCAGCGCATGGGCGCGGCAGTGTGGCTTTTTGGATGGCTGGTCCTGCGACAGACAGGGAAGCGGGGCGGCCTTGGGCTGGTCCTGGGTGGCAGGCCGATTAGTTACCGGGAGATTGAAGAGGAAACAAACTTTCCCAGGAAAACCATTGAGCGCTGGCTGCGGTTGCTGCGCGTGGCAGGATACATCGAGACCAAGCCGGCCCCGCTGGGCCTAGTTATCCACATTTTGAAGGAGAAAAAATTCAGCCAGGCACGGCGGGGGAATGCGCGTGGGGCGGGGACATCCGAAGGGATGGGACAGATTTCCACAGGTGCTGTGAATTCCACAGCCGGAGGCGGCGCATTTTTGAGGGGACCGGTTCTCAAAGTTGAGGATAGGGCACCTCAAAATTGCGCGAGAATCAGCGCCAACGAACTGAAAAATGAGGGGTCTATCGCGTGGATAAATAGAAATACTTCTAGTCATACTTATAAACAACCGCAGCCTCCAGTTTATTCGTCTTCCCGGGAGGGGGCGACCAACAGAAAAATGCACGAATGCACCGGGGCGCAAAGGCCGCGGGCGCGGCCGTTTGATTGGCACAGCCAGCGCGAGGCGGAACTGCGGCGTGAATTGGCCGTGGGAGCGGGACCGACGGGACGGAAATGAACGCGGAAGGAGGCATGCAATGAGAAAGGGAATTCTGATGCGGGAACTGGCGCCGGGTGTGGCCGCGCCGGTGGGTTGGCGGATGGGGTGGTTCGACCCCATGCGGCACGTGGCGATCTATTTTCCAGCGCCATTGCACTGGCTGGCGCGCGCCGCGCGGGAAGTGAAGTGGCGCGTGCAGCTGGCGGTGAAATCGCCGGGAATGGACACGGAACGAATTCTCGCCGCGCAGAAGCAATACGGCGAGCGAATGAAACTGGCCGACGAATATGCGCGGGGGTACCTGGAAGGCTGGCGGGAGTGTTTTGAGTCCTGCGCGGAAATATTCGAAGACGAGGAAGAGTCCGGCGAGCCCTGGAGCCAGTAGAAAGCGCGGCATGCGCGGGGCGTGCGCGCAGCGAAAGCTGTTGAAGGAACTCCGCGAAGGATGAAGCGCAGGCTAGAGGTCTGCGCCACTCGAAACTATGCGAGACCTGGAAATGTTCGATGTCTGTCATGCGCGGTATTGCCAGTTGCGCGATTGGCTGTCAGGACGCATCCCGGCCAGCGCCGGCCGCGACACGCCTTCGGGCGGCTATCGCTGGAAGCCGGATCGGGTTGGCGCGGAAGAGTATGCTGCGGATTTTGAACTGGCGGCGCGGCGCGCGCTGGCGCGTCCCACGTGGAAGAAGCGGATGCGGCTTTTTGAGATCTATTTTCTGGACGGCACGGAATATAAACACGCCATCGCGCTGGTCGGCGTCCCCGTGAGCACGTTCGATTGGTGGTGCTGGGAGATCAAGAAGGCCGTGGGAAGGGAATTCGCCCGCAGGGGAGTGTTTCCACCGGGAAGGTATTTTAAGGGACGATGATGATTGCGCGGTGCGGGGCGAAATGTATTCTTACCGGAAGCGGGTGACGACGAACAAGCCGAGGCCAATGGCGATGAGGTCTTCGACGAGGGCGACGGGAAGGTCGGGCGCGTGGACGCTGCCGTGGGTGAGCATGTGGCGGACTTGATAGCCGCCGAACGTGCCGATTAGAGCTCCCACAACGCCTGCAATTACCGCGACAATGATATTGGGCCCCATGCCGGCCGCAATGATGGTGCTTCCCGCGATACCGATAACCGCGCCGCAAATTCCGCCGGACAACATGCGAATGATCAGCGAAGGCGGCGCGGTGCGAGCTGGCGTTGACGGCAATTTGTCGGTCACCAGTTCACCGAGCGCGGCCAGCGTGAAAATTCCCACGGCGATGACCGATCCCATCCAGGATAGATGCGATCCGTGGAGATTAATCCAGCCAAGATGCGCGCCCCAGCAGGAAACGGCGAGAGGCGTCAAGGCGCGAAGACCGGCAACGATGCCAAGAGCCACGGCGAGAAGCAAAACTATGGTGGAGGTCATGGCGAGAATATCTCGCGGAGGACCTGCGATGTCAAGATCGAACGCCACCCGAAGGCCATTCGCGCGGGGCGAACTCCGCGACGGAGCCAGGGGAAAAATTGGCGCTGCAATGCGGCTCAGGCTTTCGGCTTCTTAACCATCACCAGTGGCTCGGTGGGCTTGGGCAGGCGCTGGAATACCTCGATAGGAACGCCGAAGACCGCGGCCATCACGTCGTCCGGCATCACGCCAACGGATCTGGCGATGCCGATGTCGTCTTCCGTTTCGGCCAGGCTGGTGTTGAACAGAATCAGAAAGTGGAGTTCGCCGTCGCCGGTATTCTCGAAATAGTGAAAAAATCCCTGCGGGACGAACACCACGTCGCCCGGCTCCACTTCAAAGGAATCGGAATTTCCGCGCGGGTCGAGGACGGTCATGCGCGCGCGTCCGGCCACGCAATAGTCAAATTCCCACGCCGCGGGATGCCAGTGCGGCTCGCGGACTCCGCCGGGCAGCAGGCGCACGGAGTAGAGCGACGCGTTCTGCCCCGCGAGAATGGGAAGTTCATTTTGCGACGCGCCGCGCAATTCGCCGCCGGAATATTTATGCGCCGCCGCTTTTTCCAGCTTGTAAATGTAGGGGTGTGCCATAAGGCTGGATTTATACGCCGTGAGGCGCGCGAATGTCAAAAGTGCGCGTGCGCCAGCGCGCGTCCACCGAACGACAACGCGGGTCAGGGACGGTCGGTAAAGACGCCGCCCAGGAAAAATCCAAAGCCCAGCACGGAGTCACAGTGCGGGCAGGAGTACATGATTTCCTTTTTCACCACGCCGGTCACGTCCTTTTGGACGGCGTCTCTGGCTTCCGCGGTTTCCCGCCTGGTTTTTTCCAGAACAACTCCCTGCTGGCAATAAGGGCATTTCGCCATCTCTTGCTCCTTTGGTCTGTTCCCACCGATATCTATTTCTCCGCGAAATTATGCATGGACGCTAAAAACAACGCCAGCCAATTCGGCAGGAATGTCCGCGGGCGGATGGAACGTCACGATTTTCGCGTCCGCGACAGCAGTGAAACGCTAATCGCCACTACTCATGCCGGCCAAATTCGCCGCGCCGAGGATGCGCAGGCTTTTCCTTTCCTGCACGAAGACCACCACTTGAAGATTCTCCTGCTTCCAATTGGACTTGAATTTCACCTGCGGGCTGGCGGTGAAACTATCCCCGCCGCCGCTCCGCGCAGCCACGCCAATTTTCCGCAGCGACCGCAGCACGGCGGCATGATGCAGATCTCTGCCGCGATTTTCTCCGGCCTTCACGGCGGATTGCAGGCCGGTTTCGCTCACCGCCAGCCAGACTTCCGCGATATCGCCAGGAGTGGGCGCGACGAGCGGCCCAATGCGCACGTCAAACTGGCGCCCGTCGCCGCTGGCCGCTTTCGCTGCGCTGATGGAAACGTCCGTGGCCGGAGCGCTGGCCGCCGTGGCAATAATTTGCTTCATGCGCGCTTCGTCGCTGATGGTGGTCTTCTGGCCGTCAATCACCATTTCCGGCGTGAACAGACTGCTTTCCTTGAAGCGGTTCACGTAGGTTTGCTGGCGTCCGGTGCTTTCGGCGGCGGAGAAGGGATCGAACCAGCCGTCGCCATTCCAGTAATCCACGTGCTCTTCCAGGGCGATCACTTCGGCGTTGGCCACGGGCTGCTGGTCCTGCAGGCGCATCAGCAGGGCATCGGCCGGCGGACACGAAGAGCATCCTTCGGAGGTGAACAATTCCACCACCACGGCGCGGCGTCCTTTTTCAGCAGGCGCCGGTTGCCGCGCGGCGCGCGGCGCGGAAAACCCCGCCCCGGCCAGCGCCAGGAAGATCATTGCGGATGCAATTTTTGTCGTTGTGCACGTCATGTTAGACCTTCCGCTCTCAAATTTTCAGATGCCGCGCCGGACGAAAGGTTGCAAGCCGCGCCAGCGGATGCATAAACAGGCTACCGCTCCCCGGAGGCATAAATGGCGGCTTAGATGAATGGAATTGTCCCGCTCGTAGTCTACGGCGTGGCCGGTGACTCCCTGCGTTTCGATAGCCAGGCGCCGCCGGCCAGCGCCACAAGGAGTGGGTCCAGCAATGGCGACCGAAGCCGGGTGTTCATCACCAACGGAATGTGCAGGACGGTCACGAAGATGGCATAGAACAGCAGCACCTGCGCGATTGTGGGATTCCTGCGGAGCAGGCGAAACCACCCGCGAATCGCCAGCACGAGGATCAGCCAGTAGAATCCCACTCCCGCCCAGCGCAGCAACCGGTTGCGCCAGGAAAAACTTTGCGTCCAAAACACCTGATCCGTGCCCAGCCAGAATGCCGAAATCTTTTTTAGCGTGAGCGGCGCCATCCGCCAACCCTGCTCCTTCCAAAGGCGGCCGGCAACGCTCCATGCTTCACGGTTCAATTCAGGCTCCGCGGGCAGCAGCAGGCGCGCCGGGCCGTTGGTCTCTACACTCCAGTTTCCCCAGTGCAGAGCGGACTCGGTCGCGTCGGTTTCGCCCGGTTGCGTTCGCCCCAGCGGCATCACCACGCCCTCCACCGCCGCGAAGCCGCTGTATGTGGAATAGATAGCGTGGCCGTGAAACGCGACTCCCGTGCGAATAAGCCACGGCGCCAGGGTTACAAGGCACGCCCCGGTGACAATCACGAATCGCCGCATCCGTTTCCGTGCGCCCCCGCACACCAGAGTGACCCCGCAGGCGACCATCACCAGCGCAGCGGCGTTGAATCTTATCAGCGCCGCCAGACTGGAAAAGAATCCCAGCAGAACGTAATCGGATGTCCTGTTTTCAGAAATGGAGCGCGCCAGATACAGCAGGGACAACGCCACAAAGAGTGACGTAGCGCATTCGGTAAGAATTTCATTTTGAAAGTAAATGGACATGGGCATGAACAGCGCCGCCACCAGCGCAACTCTGGCCGCCGGGGGATCAAATAACCGCGCGGAGAGCCGCGCACAGATGACCGCCGTCAGCAGGCCAGCGACGAACTGGAAGACGCGAACGGCAATGATCCAATGCACTCCAAAGAGCCACATGAACCCCGCCAGCAATAAGGGGAAGAGCGGCGGTCGAAACGCGGTCGCTTGATGATGGTAGGTGAATCCGTCTCCGGCAAGGATATTGGACGCCAGGGTGATGTAATCCTGCTGGTCTCCTCCTCCGCTCCAGGCGGTCATCAGATGATCGCCAGCGAGGGCCAGCGTAAATAAGCGCAGCGCCACCCCCAGAATGACTACGGCTACGAAGAGTGTCCGCGATCGGAGCAGCGGCGCGAGAGTTCCCGCGGGACCATCCGCATGCAGCTGGGGAGGCACACGCTGCTCGGGTCGCTCGTCGCTCATTTAGGACGGCAATATACGCCGCGGCGGGAAGGCGGGTCAACGACAGGTCAACGATACTGCCGCCGCGCGTGGAGTTAAACCGTGATTATGAATTTAGTGAGTGCGTCGAAATCGGCTGTGACTGAATTTGAAATGTGCGTTGCCAGCGGGCGTGGGGCCGCGCGAAGTGAAGGCAGTTTGCCGTGAACGTCGAGGCGGCTGCTGTTGGGGCTGCGTGAATCCGGCCATTCGCGCTGGATAGAGGGGGGCCGTCCGCGAGCGAAGTGTTAGACTGAGAAAGAAAGGTTGAATGTGGGCGTGCCCGGGAAAATGAACCAAAGCTGCCGGCCTGAAGAAGATCGAAAGCGCGAAGCCCATCGCGCGGTGCGGATGTTGTTTGCCGCAGGCCTGCTGCTGACCGCGGCCGTGGCGCCCGCGGCGCGGCGCGCGCAGCAAGCGCGGCAACCGCAAGACGCTCAGCAGGCGCAACAGGCCGCGCAGCAGCCGGCCCGGCAACCGTCGAAGTCGGGGAACACGTCTTATCCGCTTACCAACAGCGTTTCCGTGCAACTGGGAACGAAATGGCAGCCGGTTTCGCGCAAGGAAGTCCCGCCTCCGGACGCCATCGCCGCTTACGCGCCTCCGTTCCATTTTTCGCACATGCTGTTGTTTTCCAACGCCGGCAAGCACGCCATCCTGCAGATCGCCACGTCGAACAATCCGCTGATTGGCCGCGACTCCTATTGGCTGGACGCGCAGTTGCACACGCCCAGTGGCTCGGGCACGAGCATGGCGGACTTTCTTTTCTTCCTTTTCCTGCCGCCATCCAGGGCCTGCATGAAGAATGCAATTGACACACACACGGCGGCCAGCCGCGTTCCGCAGAACGGGAATGTCTCCGCCGGGGACATGCAGGTGTTCTACAGCTGCGAGTTTTCGCCCACGCTGTATGATTTTTATGCCTCGCAGGTGAGCGCGGGCCTGGATTTCCGTTACGGAACCACCGGCGGGCGGGCGTTTGGCGTCTACAGCGATTTTTACGTCGCGCCCATGCAGCGGGATGAGATTAATGGAATGACGTTTTTTGTTTTTGAGGCGCTGGCCGGGCAGGGCATCACCGCGGATGAAACCGCCTATTTCCACCTGCCGTATGATCTGCAGGGCGCGCAGCCGGATTTTCTGTGGGCCATCGGCGCGCCGTCACCGTTTCCCTTCGTAAGCGATCCTTCGCGCGCGGATAATTCACTGGTGAACGTTGGCTACGCCGGCTTCGCTCCCGCCGCGCGCGGTGATTTTATTCGCCTGCTGCACAAATTCCACACGCAGTGAGAACTGCCGCGGCAATATTGGCAACTTGGAATTTCACTTCACGGTGATGCCAGGGACAGCAACCTCCGCCGATTTTTGCCTGCCTATCCCAATCCTGGTCATTCCGAGGAGCGGTGTTCCCCCGCGACGAGGAATCTGTTGTACTTTCACCCCGCGCGAGGGACGCAAGGAAGTACTCCTTCGTAATGTGCATAAACATGAAAGAAAAACAGATCCCTCGCCTAGGCGTCCGCTCAGGACGGACGATGGCTCGGGATGACCAAAAATACAGTTGGGCGCAGAATCAAGCTACGGCAGTTGCTGCTTGCGGAATTCGTCCACGTACATGGTCATGGGCGCGGACATCTTGTCGCGGTAAAGCCCCATCTTGAAATAGAAATGAGCGTCGGTGGGATAGCCGCCGGAAAGCGGGAAGGCGTTGGGGCCGGCGTAGTCCACGATTTGCATGCCGTTCAACCACGCTTTGATCTGTCCGGTTTTCTGCCGCGAGAAGCGCACCTGAAACTTGAAATCCAGCCAGCGGTCGCGAATTTCCTCGCGCGAACTGTAAAGAACGGTCTTCTCCGCGCCAATCTGATGCGTAACGGTGAGTTCGCCGCCCACGTAGCGGATCGCGATGATGGGACGGTCTGGCTCGCAGGAATCCGTGGAACAGAATTCGCGCCACTGCGCCAGGACCAGCCGCGTGGGCACGATGGGAAAATCCCGGGGCAGGAATTCGCTGAAGGAATAAACGTAGGTGGAGTCTTCACCCGACCAGATGTCCGGCGCTTCCATTAATTCCGCGCGTTCGGTGGGCTGGTCCTTGCCGTTGTCTTCCGTCACTTCGCCGGTGTGCAGGGTGATCTCCGCCGCGCTCTTCCCCGCGCGCACGATTTTCGACTGCATCACCACGGCGCCGGGAGCGAAACGGATGGTCATCCAGAGATTGCCGAGCGTGGAAGTTTCAAAGCCGTCGTAAACGTTGAGTGGCGCTCCAGCCAGCACCGCCGCGCCAATCAGCGCAGCCAGCAAAAGCACCGCAAGCGAGAGATGAACCGCGCGCATGCAAGTTCCCGTCACTATCTTCATGCCCACCATTCTCCCGGGAATCGCCCATTTTGCAAAGGATTGCCTTCGCGCGGGGAGGTTGCAGGGTGGGCGGCGACCGCGGAAAAAAGCGCCCTAAGTAAATAAAGCCTCGCCCAGGCTGCCACCCGAAGCGAGGCTCCTCAGCAAGGCGAAAAAATCGCAATGCCGACACACCGATTGAGTATCGGGCCCCCGCCGGAGAAAATCAAGGGTTAAACATGAAAATTACATGAAAACTGGAACGGGAAGGCGGGGCAATCCCTGGTCCGGGGATCGCGCTCCACGAATCGCGGCGGCGAGGCAGCTCTGCGGCGGGGGCCGTGCCCGTAAAATATTTTCATGTAATTTTCAGATTAGTGTATACTGGCCTCACTCCTAGTGGACCAGGTGTGCGGGCTTCCTCCCGTGCACCAGCGGATGGGGGCTGAATCTCGAGAGGGATTTAGCCCCTTTTTCGTTCTGGAAACTCTCGCGCCGATTCTACCAAAACCCGCGGTCAATTGCGCGGAATTCCGTGATGCCGCGGCCCGTTCACTGTGGTTCCGGATACGCAGCAGGGCCGGGATATTTCACGTCCGGGAACCAGACCACGAACAGCAGCCACAAAAGCACCAGTACAGCGATGCACACCCAGCTGGCTTCGGGACCGACGCTTCCGCCGGTGAGCCATGCCGGTCCATGGAAAGCCGGACTCAGAAGGTGGCCGGGAGCGGCCAGGCCGCTATCGGGAACGCCATAAAAATAAGTTTCTCCCCAATCCCAGCCCAAATGAAGTCCGATGGGCATCCACAGGTCGCCGGTGCGGCGCAGCACCAGGCAAAAAAGAAAACCGAAAGCGCCGGCGGAGAACGCGCCCAGCCAGGTCTCGCCGGGATTGGCGTGATGTACGTAGCCGAATAGCGCGGACAGGATAAAGGCCGCGGGCCAGAAACCGATGCCCGTGGTGAGGGTGAAGAGCGCGTAACCGCGGAAGGAAAATTCCTCGAAAAATCCCACGAATAGAAACGCCACGCCCCATAGGCCGGCGAACTTCAGCGCTTCGCGGCCATGAATGGCCATGGGTCCAAAGGAAAACGCCCCCGCAAAATGCAGCATGGCAAGCAGAAAGGAAATGGCCAGAAATCCGATCAGCGCGCCCTGCCAGAATTGTCCGCAGAAAATCCGGCGGGCGGGCAATCCATAGTCGGCCACCTTGCGCCCCTCCACGCGGGACATGAAATAGCTGGCCAGAAGAAACACGGCGAACAAAGTGGCTTCACCGAGAATGGCCCCGGTGGCGGTGGCCATGCCCATGGGGCCGGCGGAAACATGAGCGCGATGCGCGATATAGCGGACAACCACCCGCGTCCCGCCGCCGATGGCGAAGATCACCGCGAAGAAAATCAGCAGCCGCCATCCGGCGCGCAGACCCAGCGGGCCCATGAAGATTTTGCGCCACGCCGACTCAGGCTCGGAGGGCGGCGGAAATGGCGGCTCCGGGCCGTCCGGAGAGGCAAGCGTGAAATGGGACATCGTTCCTATGCTCCTTTCGCGTTGCGGGACTGCGGCGATTATAAGGCCAAAACCAGTCTTAGGAAATGAAGTAAGTGCGGATTGGGGATGAGAGAGGCTTTTAACGGGAGCAGCCACCGGGTGGCATGAATTTAGCAGCGTGTAGAAATGAGTGGGGAGATCGCAAGTAGTTTGCGGCGAGTCCTGGTGAATCGCGCGGCGGAAGCTTTCACCAGGACTCGCGAAGGATGTTTAGCGCGGCGGCCAGGCGGTGGTGGCGATCAGGCTGGCGGCCGAGTTGTCCGTCACCACGGTGCCCCTGCCGAGGCTGCAATCGTCATTGACCTTAACCGTGGCGATAAAGTTGGGGAACTCCGCGATGTTGAGGCCCGCGCCTGTTCCGGTGGAATAGACGGTCTGCATGGAGGCGGTATAGTTCGCGCCGGAGCCCAGAGGAATGGCGTAGGGCGAACCATGCGTAACCGTCATGCTGACCTGGCCTGGCCCGGAGCCTTCCACAAACCTGGCGGTGGTCACTTTCAGGGCGCTGTTGTTGGAGATGTAAATACAGCCGCCGTTGACGGGATCTGACCATGCCGCGGGACTCAGCAGGATGTTGCTGGAGTTGTTCGCGGTGCCCAGGTTGTTGAAATTCTGGTGTCCCGTGAGGCACGGCGCGCTTGCTGGCGCACACTGCGCGGAGGTGCCGCCAATCCACCAGGTTTCGAGCTCGGCATAATCGTTGATGTCGCCGAATACGGCCACGTTGCCGTCCTGGGTGATGTCCACGCTGTTGGAGACGCCCTTGGAAACCTGCGGGCCGGCGGGGCTCTTGGTGAGCGTCGCGCCGCCGTCACTGATGGAGAAAAGCTCCACATAGCTGTTAAACGGATAAATGGGGTAGGCGGCCACCAGGAATTGCGAACTGCCCTGCGTGGCCACCGCGATGCCCGACGGCGAATAGGGGACAGACACGCCACCCACCAGCTTCAGCGAGCAATCCGAATTAATTTGCCAGACGGCGATGCCCTTGGAAAGAGTGTAGCCGGCGTAGAGATATTGGCCGTTGGGATTGATAGTCAGGCCGATGCCATTGGCCGCGCCGTTCAAACGGGTATCGCTGTAATTTCCCGTAAGAGTGAGCGTGGTGGCGGAGAACGCGGCAATGTCGCCGACGGGCGTATTGCCGAGGACCGTGCCGGGATCGGACACGAAAATGCAATTGGAATTAATGGCCACCTCGGTGGAACCGAAGTAGCCGCCCCCCAGCCCTTCGCCATTAGTTTGCAGGGTCTTCACCAGCGTCAGGGAACCGTTCGTGGTGTTGACTTCAAAGACCGAGGCGGTGTTGCCATTGGGGGTGGGGTTGTCGTCGTTGGTGACGACATAGTATTTCGTGGCGGCAAATCCGGAACTCGCGCAAAGCGCGGCGATCAGAATGGCCACGGCGATGATCAGAACCGTCTTGCAAGCATTCCTCATGTCATTTCTCCTCGGCTGCGGTAGGCAACCCGCTGTTCACTATTTCGGATCCACCTGAATCTTGGCCATCATCCCGCCGTCCTCGTGGTCCAGGATGTGGCAGTGATACACAAACGTGCCCGCGATTTCCGGATCGCGGAAATCCATGCGCAATTTCACGCGAGGAAAAGGACCCACGCCCGGCCAGTAGGGAACGGTGATGCTATCGCCCAGATAGGGTTCCTTCACCGGCTTGCCGTTGATTTCCATCACCAGGAAATGAATCTGGTGAATGTGGAAGTCATGGTTTTCCTGGGCGTGATTTTCGATCGTCCAATCCTCCACGGCGCCGATATGGGTGACGATCTTGGGTTTCTCGTTGGTCATAAAGACCTCGGGGCGCTGGCCCTCGATGGTGAGGTAATACTTGGTCGGCCCATTAATTCCGCCAGTGGCCTCGGAGAAATAAAGATGGCGCTCCGTGGTGGGTTTCTGCTCCAGCAAGTCGCTGAAGCGCTGCGGGCCGCTGGTCCCGATGACGGCCGGCATGGCGTGCGGCGTCTCGTCGGGCGTGTCGGTGGTGAAGATATTGGCGATCACCTGAAAGACGTTGGGATTTCCAGCCGGCCCGGTATCCTGAGCCAGCGTCTGGAAGACTGCGGATTGATCGGACGTCGGTCCCTGTATCACAAATTCAGCGCGGCCCGCCGGCGTAAGCGGGATGGTCTTGACGTAAAGCGGTGTCTTCAGCGGCACGCCGTCCATGGCAATCAGCTCCACGGTCTGCGCCTCGCCGCCATACGATAGCTGCAAAGCCAGAAAAAGCTGCGTGGAAGCATTCACCACTCTCCAGAACTGCTTTTCCTGGGGCTTGATCTGGATGATGGGAGCCTTTTTGGCGGGGGTGATGGCCTGCTGGAAATTGATGGTCATTTGATAAGGGCCGGGAATCCACGAAGTGGGATTGAGCACCTGCTCGCGGATCACAAACACGCGTTCCTTGAGGCCGGCCACTTCGGGACGGAGTTTTTCCATGCCCTCGATAATCAAGGCTCCGGCAGCGCCCCCATTCACCTGGACAGTGGCATAGCCGTGGGGATGCGGATGATACCAGTAAAGTCCTGGCGGATCATTTGGCGGAATCTGGATGCGATACTGAAACGGCGGGTCGCCCGGCTGGATCAAGGTATTGATCACGTCGTCCTGATGGCAAATGGGCGGGACGTTCAGTCCATGGAAATGAACGTTGGTGGTGGACACGGTGATCATGCCGCCATGGCAGTCGCTGTCATACCCCGGTGGCGGGATAACGTTCATGCTGTCCGCCATGGGCTCGCCGGGGGCCGAGGGCAGGTCATTCTTCAGATTCATCACCAGCGTATCGCCGGGGTTGAGGCGCAGCGTGGGGGCTTCGACAATCTGCGGGCCTACGATTTGGTTGCCGATGTAATCGTAGCAATAGTGCGCATAGCCCTCCGGGTCCACGGACGTGCGCAACGAGAGATCCACGGTGAGCACGCCGTTCTGGCTGAACAGCGACGGCTCGTCCTGCACCACCGTGCCGGGCATGGGCCGCGCTGGGCAACCCGGTGTCAACCCCTGCCCAAGCGCCGTTGTGGCCAAACACAGCGCCACCGCACCCGCGATGAGCATTCCCATTTTCAAGCGCATACTTTTCTCCCCCGGGAAACTTCCAGCGTGATTATGGGCGTTGGCCACTTCGCCCGATTCAGTTGGGCTGCACCAGAATCTTCGCCATCATGCCGCCGTCCTCGTGATCCAGGATATGGCAGTGGTACACGAAGGTTCCCGCGATATTGGGGTCCCGGAAATCTATCCGTACTTTGATGCTGGGATAAGGGCCTGTTCCGGACCAGTAGGGAATGGCGACGCTGTCGGCGAGATACGGTTCCGGCACGGGCTTGCCGTTAATCTCCATCAACAGGAAATGGACCTGGTGAATATGGAAATCGTGAGTTTCCTCCGCGCGGTTTTCAATCGTCCAGTCTTCCACCGCGCCCACCTTCGTGGTGATCTTAGGCGGCCCATTCACGTTAAAAACTTCGGGTTTTTGGCCGTCCACCGTTATGTAGTACTTCGTGGGGCCGTTGATTCCACCGGTGGCTTCGGAGAAGAAGAGCTTGCGCTGAGCCGTCACCGCGGCGTCGGCAAGGTCCGCGAAACGCTGCGGTCCGGTGGTGCCGTTTGCCATCGGCATGGCCGCCGGCTCGACCGTGTTGTTGCTGACGGTGATTTTGGCCAGGTTCTGCGGCGCGTTGGGATTGCCCGCCGGTCCGGTGTCATAGCCGATGGTCTGCCAATAGGCTTCCGTCCCGAGGGGTGGCCCCTGCATGATGAATTCCGCGCGCCCCGCCGGTGGAATGGTGATGGTCTTGACCTTCATGGGCGTCTTAACGGGCACGCCGTCAATGGCGATGATTTCCATTTCCTGCGGCTCGGTGACGAACCAAATCTGCAGGGCCAGAAAGGCCTGCGTGGAGGCGTTGGCCACGCGCCAAAATTCCTTGGCGTTGGGCTTCATTTCAATAATCGGGGCCGGCAGCTGCGGAGAAGCGGCCACCTGGAAATTCACCGTCAATTGATTGGGGCCGGGCAGCCAGGAAACGATGTTGAGGAACTGCTGGCGAATCACGAAGACGCGCTCCGGCAGTCCGGCTACTTCCGGCCGGATTTTCTCCATCCCGTTGATAATCAACGCGCCGGCGGCGCCGCCGTTCACCTGCAGAGTGGCATATCCATGCGGATGCGGGTGATACCAGTACAGGCCCGGAGGATCGTTGGGAGGGATGGTGATCTTATACTGGAAGGGCGGATCGGTGGCCTGAATCAGAGTGGTGAGGACGTCGTCCTGATGGCAGATGGGCGGAACGTTCAGGCCGTGAAAATGGATATTGGTGGTGGTGTTGATAACCTTGCCGCCCGTGCAGTCGCCCTCGCCGGGAGGCATCATCATGTGCATCCCGTCCATGGCCGGGGGCGGAGTGATGATGTTGGCCACGCGATTGGTGAGGCTCAAATCCAGCTGGTCGCCGGGGTTCAATCGCAGCGTGGGGGATTCCACTTCCTTCTTGGAATCGCCATAGTCATAACAATAGTGGATGTATCCGTTCTGGTCATACGAATCCCGCATGGTGAAGTCCGCGGAGAGAACTCCGTTCTTGCTCTCCAGAGTCGGCTCGTTGATCACCACGCTGCCGGGAGCGGGGCGATCCGGGCAACGCGCCTGGGCCTGCTGCTGCGGCGCTTGCGCATGGGCCGCGCCCGCCAGCAACGCAGCCGCCAGCAGCGCCCAGAGGGCCGGCCATGCTCCGGCGCGGCGCGCGGAAACGGGAAGAGCCTTGGAATCCAGTGGTGAATTCGAGACGGGTGTAATTCTCATTTTTTCGCAACTCCTTCTCTAGGGACGCTATTCACGATTTCAAAGGGACGTTCGTCGCCCGCGAAGCGCTCGCCGCCAAAAAGAGCTCCGCAACGTAACAGAAGGTGGCAGCCTGATTTTGCCTTGAGCGTTAAGAATCGCCGCGGCGTGAGCACGGGCCCTCCAGGAACTCAACGGGCCTCGTCCATTCAGTTCGCTTGCGAGTATACGCTTTTTTCAGGCGGCTTTCACACCAAAATTGTCTTTTGATTGTATTTTCTGTCGCAAATTCGGTCGCAAAACACAGGTGTTTTCCGGGGAAGAATTCGCTGAATATCGTGCGGGTTTACGCCCGGCGCGCGCGATGGGCAGACATTAATTGTCGTCCCGCCGCGCGCAGGCGCCCTTGGCGTTAGCCCATGGTGTGAAAATGCTCCGGCTTGATTTTGTAAATCACCCGTTTTTCGGACGCGCTGCGATAGGGATAGGTGTCCTGGTTCATATATTTTTTCGTGAGCTTGTCAATGTGCGCGTCCGCGCCCTCTTCGGTGATTTCCACCACGCGTCCGCGAATTTCCAGATAGCGATAGGGATTGGCGGGATCGGAAATCGCCAAAGCCACGCGCGGGTCGCGAGTCATGTTGCGGTCCTTGGCGCGGCCGCGCGCGGTGTTCACGCGCACCAGATCGCCCTCGCGATCGCACCACACCGGCGTTACCTGCGGACTGCCGTCGGGCATCAGCGTGGCCAGCTGGCAGAACGCCGGTTTTTCCAGCAAGTCTTTGAATGCTTCGGGGATTTTCTCGGCCATGGGTCCTCCTGCGGTTGGTTTTCAATTCGACAGGATTATTCTACGACGTTCCCGCGGCGCATGGCGGAATTTTCACCAGTAGACGAATGGATGCAGGGCGAGAGCCGGCGTGGACGCGGAGCCGCTCTAACTGCGTTCGGGCGTGTTGGACGAACGTGTGCGCGGCCGCTCGCCGGGCTTTCCGTTACGGTCAACTCGCGGATTCCCCTCGCGTCCCCGCCCATATTCCAATTTGGATATTAGAACTAGGACGTACGTGCCACCTGAGGTACTATCGCGGCACTCGTGGGACACTGGGAGGTTTTATGAGCCGTGGCAAGGCTGCGGGAACAGTTTTTGGCGTGATCCTCTTTCTGACCGTCTTCAGCACTTCCTGCTCGCGATGCAATCACGGCCATGAGGAGTGCGGCGATGCAACGCTGGGCCTGTTCGCACCCGGCATACAAAGCACGGTTTGGGATGACGGCTCCGTGGCCATGACCATTCCGCTCCAGAATCAGGGCGAGAACGCCGCGAACAATGTGAATGTCACCAACCTGGATATTCCCGGCGGCTCACGCCTGCTTCCCGCATCTCTGCCGCTCGGACTGGGCGATTTCGTTCCCGAAGCGGTGCGCGCGCTCGACGCGCACTACACATTTCCGAAGCTTGGCGTTTCGTACGCTGTGAAACTAGCGGGCACATATATGGCCGGAAGCCGCTCCTGCAAGTTCGAGGTGGATGGCTCGTTCACGCCGCAGGCGCATGACATGAATCCGGTGCCGGCAAAATCAGCGACTGTTCAGAAACAGAATCCCAGCACGGCCACCTATCCGCCGGCGCCGCCCACGCCTCCCGGCGAGCGTGAGTTCAACGCCAGAACCACTCGCGCGCCGCAAGGCCAGCCGCGCATCCTGTTTCCCAAGCCGCCCGTATCCACCGGCATCCAACTCATCAAAGCCGGCAGCCTGGGCCAGCCGCAGCCGTTGCCGCCCGAAGCGCCTTCCGCGAGCACGGTCGAAATCGCGAAGAATACCGGCGGCGGGCTGTATGGAGGGAACCCGCCGGATCCGGACGCGGCCGGCGCGGACTCCACGCAAGTGGTGATTTACACGGCGAACACCGGCATCAGCTATTCCACCGATGGCGGCAGCACGTTCACCAACGTCAGCCTCACCGCTCTGAACGATCCGTCCAATCCCAAGCGGACCACCTTCTTCCCGCAGAGCGATGGCGGACTGTGCTGCGATCAGGTGGTGACCTACGTTCCCCAGCAGAATATTTTTGTCTGGCTGCTGCAATATTGGGCGGCGCCCATCACCCTCAACGGCAAGGCCACCACCGGCCCGGACCGTCTGCGCGTTGCGTGGGCCACGCCCGCGGCGATCAAGTCCGACTTCATCCACGCATGGACCTACATAGACCTCACCTCCAGCCTGCTCGGCCTGGGCAACGACTGGATGGACTATCCCGACCTTTCCTTTTCCGACACGTTCCTGTATGTCGGCGTGGATCACGCCATCCAGGGCACGGGCAGCCTCTATTCCAACCGCCATGTGATTGTCCGCGTGTCGCTGAGCGACATGACCGGCGGCGGCTCAACCATCAATCTTTCCTACATGGATCCCACGTACAACGGGCTGGCGCAGAATCATCTGGTGCAGAACAGCCACGACGGTTTGTACTGGAGCGCGCTGCCGGATACCAGCACGCTGACGGTTTACACCTGGCCGGATTCTTCCAACACGGCCACTCCGCACGACGTCAAGATCAGCAGCTACACCAACACCGACTACACGGTGACCGCTCCCGACGGTCCCAATTGGGACACCGCGCCACAGGCGGCGCTGGGCGCGGCGCGAACCCATATCAGTCTGTTCTGTCCTCCGGGCGGATGTCCCGCCAACACGCCCGATGACTTTCTCTATTTCGCCTTCAGCGCGGGACGCGATACCACTAACAATCGCGCCTATCCGTATGTGCGCATCGAAAAAATCAGCTCCACGGATTTCAGCCTGGTGAGCGAGTGGGACATCTGGAATTCCGGTTATGCCTTCGCCACTGCGGCGCTGGGTTCGCCGCTCAATCCCGGCAGCGATGAAATTTCCCTGTCCCTGGCCACGGGAGGCGGCGGCAATTATGCCAACAACGCCGTCGGCTTCCTGAATGATTTCGTGGTGTACATCACCACGGACAGCGATACCACACAGGCCTCCTACAATGTCGACAAGAACGGCAACATTATTAAGGACAGCAACGGCAATCCCACTTACAACACCCGCTACGGAGACTATTTCGACGCGCGAAATTCCACCGGCCCGGCCACGGCCAATGGAAGTGGCGCGGGATATTCCACACTGGGTTACGCGGTGAAAACGGCGACCACTGGGAAGAGTTGCGCGCTGGTAGGCTGCAGTATCAACTTGCACTACATTCTGTGGGGCCGCCCCGGCGCGCTGAATCCCAGCCCGCCGTCCCGGCCGCGCTGAGCGTGCGTGCGCCCGCGCTGGGGCGTCATTGCCAAGTGCTGCCGGGAAGGGATATGTGCGGCTAGCTGGTGATCACCTTCGGCAGATTCCAGTGCAGCGTCACGGCGACCACCCGCAGCGCGAAGCAGACCACTCCGCCAACCAGCGCGGCAACCGTGGGCGGGCAACCCAGTCTCCGCGCGATGAGCAGCGCGGCGGAGCCGGCCAGCGCGGCCGTGGCGTAAACGTCAGTGCGCAGGACGGCGGGAACCTGCGAAAGAAAAATGTCGCGAATCACGCCGCCGCCCACTGCGGTGATGGTCCCCAGCAGCATGGCGATGAACGGATGCATTTTATAGATGATGGCTTTTTGCGTGCCGGCCACGGCGAAGAGGGCCAGCGCGGCGGCGTCCATGCCGATGAGCAGCGGTGGTGGAATGCGCAGCACGAAGCGGTGCAGGAAAAAAACCACCGCGGCGCCGCTGAAGGCAATGGCCGGATAGCGCCAGTCCTTCAACGATTGCGGCGGAATCGCACCCATCAGCACGTCGCGCGTGATGCCGCCCGCCAGCGCGGTGGAAAACGCCAGCACCATCAGGCCCAGTATATCCAGGTTGCCGCGAACCGCCGCCAACGCGCCTTCAATGGCGAAGAGAAAAGTTCCCGCCAGATCCGCGACGGTCAGTATTTTTTCGGACGCGACTTTCATGCCCGTTGGTCCGCCCGGCTAAACGGCCGGCATGGCTTGCCTGCGATCATTGATGCTCTCCGCCCGTGGTCTATTCGACACCTTCCCCCAAACGCAGCCTGACGTTACCTGAAACCGGTATAAAATCATATTCCCTTCCAGAAAACCGGCGTGGCTAATGGCTGCCCTCTTTCAGCCCTCGTGGCCGTGTCCGGAATAAAATTTCCTTTCTAAATTTAGCGTGAAATGAAGACCAGGCCTTTCTTGAATCGAACGGTGCAAATCGCATTTGGGTCCGCCATTCTGGCGTTGCTTCTGGTGGGCGTCATCTCCTATCGCGTCATGGTTATGTCCGCTGAGAGCGATCTATGGGTACGGCACACCCACGATGTTCTGGAACAACTGCAGGACCTGCTCTCCTCGATGCAGGGCGCTGAATCAAGCTACCGCGGATTCATATTGACTGGCGAGGAATCTTACATTGCGTCATACCGCGCCGCCATAGTAAGCGCGGAGCAGCGCGAGGCCGCCGTTCGCAAGTTGACGGAGGACAACCCCAATCAGCAGCCCCGGCTGGCGGCCCTGGAACGCCTGTCCGCTCAGAAAATCCAATACGCCGAGACCATCATTGCCCTGCGACAGGCAGGGGGGCTGAACGCGGCCGCCGATGCCGTTCAGGGCGGGTCGGGACAGCAGATCATGGATCAATACCAGGGCGCAATTCGCGGGATGCAGAGCGAAGAGCTGCGATTGTTGCTGCTGCGCGAGGCGGACGCCCGGCGGCGCATAACCCAGGCCAGGGTTGCCCTGGTGTCCGGAACCATCCTGGGTTTGCTGGTCACTATTGCCGCGGGCTGGATCGTCCAGCGCGACAACGCCAGACGCGGGCTTGCAGAGGAGGCTTTTCGGAGCAGCGACGAGCAATACCGGATGCTGCTCGACGGGGTGCAGGATTACGCGATCTTCATGCTGGACCCGCATGGCCGGGTGACCAGTTGGAATGCCGGCGCCGGGCGAATCAAGGGTTACCGGCCCAGCGAGATTATCGGCCAAAACTTTTCCCGTTTCTTTCCTCCGGAAGACATCAAGCGGGGCCGGCCGGAGGAGGTACTGCGGATGACGGCCGCCAGCGGCCGGCACGAAGAACAAGGTATGCGCGTGCGGAAGGACGGCTCCCGGTTTTTGGCGAGCACTACCTTCACGGCGTTGCGCGACGCGGGCGGAAATCTGCGAGGATTTTCCGAGCTTAGCCATGATCTCACTGAGAGCAAAGAGTCTGGAGCGAAGTACCGGGGGCTCCTGGAAGCGGCTCCCGACGCGATGGTGGTGGTGAATCAGGGCGGGGAGATCGTGCTGCTGAATCTTCAGGCGGAGAAACAGTTCGGATACCACCGCGATGAACTCCTGGGACAGAAGGTGAAGCGCATTATTCCAGAGGGTTTCGCGGAACGGCTCATCGCCGACGCTCTTCGATCCACGGCAGACGCGCTGGCGCAGCAGATCGACACGGGGATTGAACTCACCGGCCGCCGAAAGGATGGCAGTGAGTTTCCGATTGAGATCATGCTGAGCCCGCTGCAAAGCGCCGAAGGAGTCCTGGTGACGGCGGCCATACGGGACATTACCGAACGGAAGAGATCCGAGGAGCAACTGGTGAAGATGGTGGGGGAGCTGAAACGTTCCAATGACGAACTGCAGCAATTTGCCTATGTCGCGTCACACGATCTCCAGGAGCCGTTGCGCATGGTGGCCAGTTATACGCAGCTCCTGGCGAAGCGCTACAAAGGGCGGCTGGATTCCGACGCCGATGAGTTCATCGCTTACGCCGTGGATGGAGCCAACCGCATGCAGGGGTTGATTCAGGATCTGCTGGCCTATTCGCGCGCCGGCACAGGTGGAAAGGACCTCCACAGGATTTCCAGTGAAGAGGCATTAAAGGAAGCGCTTACAAACCTGCGGGCCACCATCGAGGAAAGTGGCGCAGTGGTGACTCACGATTCGCTGCCGGCCATCACCTCGGACGACACGCAGCTGACCCTGGTGCTTCAGAACCTCGTCGGGAACGCCATCAAATACCGCGGTGCCGATGCCCCCCGGGTACATGTCTCCGCCACGAAGAACGGCGGCAACGAATGGATTTTTTCCGTGCGGGACAATGGACTGGGGATTGACCCGCAGTACTTCGATAGAATTTTCGTCCTCTTCCAGCGGTTGCACGGGCGCGAGGAGTTCAAGGGCACCGGAATCGGATTGGCCATTTGCAAGAAGATGCTGGAGCGGCTGGGCGGGAGAATCTGGGTCGAATCGCAACCGGGAACGGGCTCCACGTTCTACTTTGCCCTGCCGGAGTGAGAGTGAAAATGATGCAATCAATTGGAACGGATGCCACGCCTATCGAAGTTCTCCTGGTGGAAGACAGTCCCGGGGATGTGCGCCTCACGCGGGAAGCGCTTAAAGACGCCAAAGTGCATATCAACCTGCACGTTGTGTCGGACGGAGCGGAAGCCATGGCTTTCCTGCAGCAAGAGAGGGCGCACGCCAATGCTCCCCGCCCGGACCTGATCCTGCTCGATCTGAATCTCCCCAAGAAAGGCGGCCGCGAGGTTCTGGGCGAAATCAAGGAGAGCCCGACGCTGAGAAGCATCCCCGTTGTTATTTTGACGACCTCCGGATCCGAGGCGGATGTCCTGCAAAGTTATCTGCGCCATGCGAACTGTTACATCGTCAAGCCCGTGGACCTCGATGGGTTCCTTACCGTCGTCAAGAGCATTGACAATTTCTGGCTGTCGGTCGTCAGACTGCCACGGGAAGTGCTCCAATGAAAGAAAAGGTGCTCCAGGTTCTTCTGGTCGAGGATAACGCCGGAGATGCCCGCCTGCTCCGCGAGATGTTCAGCAGGGAAAGGCCAGGCACTTTTGAAGTGACCCACGTCGTGCGCATGAGCCAGGCCCTGGCCGTTCTTGCGAAAGGCGGAGTGGACGTGGTGCTGTTGGACATGGGATTGCCGGATGAGCATGGCATTGACAGCGTGCGGCGGGCGCGCGCGGCGGCTCCTGGCGTTCCCCTCATCGTGCTAACCGGTTTGGACGACGAAGCGCTGGCCGCCGAAGCCATGAAGGAAGGCGCGCAGGACTATCTGATCAAGGGCCAGATTGAGAATCGGGCTCTTCCGCGGGCTCTTCGCCACGCCATTGAGCGCCACCGCATGCAAATGGAAGCCGACCTCATCCGGACGCAGCAGATGGAGTTTAAGGATGAGTTCCTCTCGCACGTATCGCACGAGCTTCGTTCCCCGCTGACCGCCATCTATCTGTTTATCACCATCCTCCTGGACGGGCTGGCTGGCGAAGTGAATCTAAAACAGCACGAGTACCTGGAAAGCATTCTGCGGAATTGCCGGCAGCTTCAGGCGATGATCAATGACTTGTTCGAAGCCAGCGGAGTGCAGGCCGGCAAGCTGGTGGTTGAACTGCAATGCGCTTCGCTGGGCGACGCCATAGTTTACGCCGTCAACACGCTCCAGGGAGATGCTACAGCCAAGGGAGTCAATCTGTCCTCCGATATGGAAGGCGGGTTGCCATTCCTCTCCGCTGACCCCATGCGCCTTCGGCAAATCCTCATCATCCTGATCCATAACGCCATTAAGTTCACACCGGCAAACGGCACGGTGAAGGTCCAGGCCCGCGTCCTCGATGAAAATCCGCGTCTGCTGCTCCTGGAGGTCTCGGATTCAGGATGCGGGATCAGTCCGGACATGACCGGCCGGATTTTTGAGCGCCACTTCCAGGCATCGGATCCGGCGTTGGCGGGCCGCAAAGGTCTTGGACTGGGGCTGTACATTTGCAAGGCGCTGGTTACGCGGCAGGGCGGACAGATTTGGGCAAAAAGCGAGCCGGGGCAAGGTTCCGTCTTTTCCGTTTCCTTGCCCATCTTTTCCCTGCGTGACCTCCTCGCCCCAACCCTCCAAAGGGATGGAGGCCCGGAAGGGCCGGTCACGCTGGTGGTCACGGAGATAGGGTCGCAGACCGGCTGGCTTTCCGACGAGGTGCGCGCGGACCACTCGCGCGGAATCCGCGAACTGCTGCAACGGTGTTTGTACTCCAATCTGGATGTTCTCTTGCCCAAGATGTGCGCCGCGGGAGCGACGGAACTCTTTTTCGCGGTGGCTGTTACGGACGGCATCGGCGGCGAGGCGATTACCAATCGTATTCGGGAAGAGTGGGAGGGTCGCGGACGCGTCCAGCATCCGGGCCTGACCCTTTCGACTTCCTACCATTCGCTGGAAGCGGCACAAAGAAACGCGGGTGAAACGCCGCAAGACCCTCTGACGCAGGTGGCCGCCAGCATTCAAGAACTCATTAACGGAGAGATTTCCTTGAGGATGGTGGAAAATGGACAATAAGAGAATTCTCATCGTGGAGGACGATCCGGATGTCCGTCACGGCATGCACGTGCGCCTCAAGGCGAACAGCTACGATACTTTCTTTGCGGCCGACGCGGTCTCCTGCATGTCCGAAGCCCAGAAGCACAAGCTGGATTTGATTATCCTCGACCTCGGTCTGCCTGCCGGCGACGGTTTCGTGGTGATGGAAAGGCTGAAGGAAATCCCCTCTCTCTCCGAGATTCCCATAGTCGTCGTTTCCGGCCGCGATGTTCGCGCAAACCGGGACCGCGCCATTAAGGCCGGCGCCAAGGCCTTCCTCCAAAAACCCGTGGATAATGCCCAGCTTTTGGCGGTCATCCAGAAAGCCCTGCAAGACCCCGCGCAGCGGAAAGAGCCGGCCCCGCATGATCTGGGGTCTCTGTGGATTGGTCCCGACGAGGAGTGAATCCTCGCTCCGGTGGTTCATATTTTCCGCGGGCGTTTGGGAATGCGCAAAGCAATCGCGTAGTTGATCTGCGCCACGGCGATAAATGCGATGCTCCAGTAGGTGTTGAGAATGCAGAGCAGCGCGCCCAGCGCGTAGAGCGCCTGCGCCGTCAGAATGCGGTGGCAGATGGCGCCGGTCTCCTCGCCGGTCAGTTCATCCTTCACCAGATGGTTGCGCGTGGCGTAGCCCCAGCTGCCGTAGAGCGTGCCTCCCAATAGCGCCAGATTTCCCCAGTAGGCCAGCAGCGCCGTCCGGTATGTAGGGAATTCCGCCAGAAACGACGTGGAAAACGGCGTGATGCCCACGGCAAAAAGAAACGCCAGATGAATCCAGGATAGGTCGCGGTCGGAGCGCGTCAGGAAATTAAGCTGCGTCTGCTGGCCGATCCAGAAAATTCCCAGCGTCAGAAAACTCATCATGTACATCACCAGCCGCGGGAAGAGCGGGGCCAGCGCGCGCCACAAATCGCGCTCGCTGTGGATGGCCTCCGCCACCGGCACGCGCAGGTCCAGCACCAGCAGCGTCATGGCCACGGCGAAAATGCCGTCGCTGAGCGCCGCGATGCGCTCCACGCTGTGCCCGGCAATGCGGTTGTAGGAAGTCTTCATGGGACCGCTGCTCGCGGATTACGCGCGACATTATATATGTATAAGCTGTTGCGGCCATCTTGCCGAATGGATGTCGTCATGCTAGACAGAAGGCTCGGCGACGCGGTGTGAATTGGGCGTCAGGCTTGCGGGAACATAGTGGTGAAGCATTGCCGGGAATGAAGTGCGGGAGGGAATCGCGGTGGTGAAGCGGGTCCTATATATGGTTAGCGCGCTGCTGGCGGTTGCGGTTCTGGGTGCGGGCGGATGGGGCATTGTGTGCTCGCGGAGCCGCGGTGGATTCGCCGGGCGAATGTGGCTCGGGAGCGACACTGTGTCTGCCGCGCCGCGTGCCTCGGCGACAACAGCACGTGCGCCAGCCGAACGGAAGTCAGCCGCACGCGCATCAAGCGCGCCAGCGCCGGCGGGCGCGTCCGTAGCACGGCCGTTGGCGAGCCATGCGAGCGGTATTGTCCTGTGGGCCTGGGAGCAGCGCGAAGATCTCCGCTTCCTGAACAGCGGGGACGCGAACGCCGAAGCGAGTGGCGATGCGAACGGCCACGCGACCGCCAATGCGCCAGGCGCCGTTCCCGACGGCGCGTCCGCGCAAATAGCCTTCCTGGCGCGAACAATCTTTCTGAATGGCGGCGGCATCGAAGTGAAGCCGCGCCTCCAGCCGTTGCAGGTTTCGCGCGATGCGCGATTGATCGCCGTGGCGCGTCTGGAAGTTTCCAGCACCACGCCCACGAAACTTTCGCAGCGTCAGTTGACGGAAACCGCCGCGGCCATTTCGGAAATGGCGCGTCTGCCGCAAGTGGCCGCAGTGCAGATTGATTTTGACGCCACGGCTTCTCAGCGCGCGTTTTATTTGTCGCTGCTGCGTGGCGTGCGCGCGCGACTGCCCGCGGGCACGCCGCTTTCCATCACCGCGCTGGCATCGTGGTGCATGGGCGATTCCTGGCTGGACGCCGCGCCGGTGGATGAAGCCGTCCCCATGCTGTTCCGCATGGGCCCGTCGAACGCGGCGGTGCGCGCGGCGCTGGCTCGCGGCGGAGATTTCGGTCCCGCGGTTTGCCGCCAGAGCGTGGGAATTTCCACGGACGAGCCGCCGGTCAACTGGCCGTCCGGGCGCAAGGTTTACGTTTTCCATTCCGCGCCGTGGACCGACCAGGAATTTCAGCAGGTTGCCAGGGAAATGCGCGGGAACTAGCGGCGCGAGTGGCGGCCAGCAAGCGCGCGGATTATTTATATCGCGCGGCGGTCAGGAAGAAAAAGCGAGGGCGATATGGCCAATCGAACCGGCAAATTCGTGAGAGCGGGAATACTCGCGGCCATGGCGGCGCTGCTCTATTTCGCCAGTCCCACGCCGGGGTGCGGCCCGTTTTTTCCGCAGGCCATTTTCACCAACGCCTGGAATCCCGATTTGCCGTTCGGCCATTTCGCCGGCGGCCAGATGGGAATTTTGCAGCCCACCTTCGCGCGGACTTACCTGGTGATCGCCTATCGTTACATTTCCGCCGTGGGAATGCCGGCCGCCGCGCGGGAGCAGACGCTGGCCATCTGGAATCGCAATGTGACCCCCGAAGATTATGACGCCGCTTCCGCCGCGGCCAGCACCCCCGCGAAAAACTGGCTGGCCACGCGCGCGCCATTCGCCGGCGATGCCGCTCCGGCGTATCTCGTCGAAGCCGCGCACGATCAGTGGTGGGGCAAGGACAGTCCGTGGCGCTATTTTGATTACACCAACTGCATGGCCGATGCGTTTCGCACCGCGTCGGAAACTCTGACCGCGCGCGCGAAAGCCTGGGGCGCGACGGATGCCAGCACGAAGAACTGGCTGGCCGGGCAGGATGCCGTCTTCGGCAACTGCCGCTCCATGGAGGCCTGGGTGACGCCGCCAAAAACCGCGCCGCCGCTTCCCGCTGCCGCTCCGCGGAATGCTCCCGCGCTGCTGCAATCCGACCGCGCCTACCAGATCGCCGCCGCGAATTTCTATGCCGGCAATTATGCCGGCGCGTTGAAGCAGTTCGACGCCATCGCCCGCGATGCGAATTCGCCCTGGCAGAAAATCGCCAATCTCGTCGCCGCGCGCGTCTGCATCCGCGAATCCATCCCGTCGGACCAATCCAAGCCTCTCAACAAGGAGCCGCTGGCGGAGGCCTCCAAACGCCTGCGCGCCATTGTGGACAATCCGCAGCTCGCCAGTCTGCATGACGACGCCGAAGGCCTCCTTGGATTTGTGGACGCGCGCCTGGAGCCGGACGTCCGCGAAAGCCAGTTGGCGGGACAGCTCTCCGTGGCCACGCCTCCCGCCGATTTCAAGCAGGCGTTGCATGACTACACCTGGCTGATGGATCGCACCACCGGCGATCTCAACGAGGAAATGAACGTCGCCTCGCTTTCAAAATTCCGCGCGGAAAATTACAAGAAGCAGCTGGCCACCGCCAACGGCGCGGATTTGTCCGACTGGCTGGTGACGTTTCAGTCGCCGTCGCCGGACGCCAAAGCTCATGCGCTGGAGCAGTGGCAGCAGAAGCAATCCGCCGCGTGGCTGATCGCATCAATTTCCAAAGCCGATGGCAAGGACGCATCGGCGGCCGCGCTGATGTCCGCCGCGCTGGACCTTCCCGCGAATTCTCCGGCGTATCTCACGGCCACGTTCCATCGCCTGCGCCTGCAGGACGAGCGCGGCGACCGCGACGCGGTGGAAGACGAACTGGCCGCGCTGCTGGCAAAGCCGGAGGTGCAGGCCAATTTTTCGGCGCGCAATGCGCTGCTGGCGTTTCGCATGAGGCTGGCGGGAAATCTGGACGGCGCTCTCTTTAGCGCGCTGCGCGCGCCCGCGGTCGTCACCTACGGCGATCCGCTGGCCGACGCCGGCGCGCCCGCCAGGGATTTTTCCAAAAACATGCTGGATGTGGACGGCGCATGGATGTTCACTCGCGCGCTGCCGCTGAGTTTGCTCGCGGACGTGTCGCGCAACGACAAATTGCCGGAGGCATTGCGGCGGCAGGTGGCGCAAGCGGCGTGGGTTCGCGCGGTGGTGTTGAACGACGACCAGACTTTGCGCGACTTGCTGCCCGCCGTGGAGCAGCTCTCGCCGGAACTAAAGGACTCGCTGGAGATGGTGAATGCCGGCGCCACTCCGGAAGACCGCCGCTTCCGCGCCACGCTCACCATCCTGCGCTTTCCCGGTTTGCGGCCTTATGTCCGTGCGGGCGTGGAGCGCCAGGAGCCTGTCGGCAAGATGGACGACTATCGCGACAACTGGTGGTGCGCGCTGGCCGCCGGCCCGCAAAGCGGAGAATGGAATTACCGTTCGGGACGTTCCGCTGATTCGCGCGCGCCCGCGTCGCTACTGGACGCGCAAACCGAAGCGGCCACGAATTTTTTGTCCGCCGCCGAAAAGGAACAGGCCCAGGCGCAATCGGCCCAGTTGGACGCATCGCCCGGCGGCACCACGTTTCTCGCGCGCGGCGTCCTGGATTGGGCCAATTCTCACGCGGACGATCCGCTGGTTCCCGAAGCGCTGCATCGCGTGGTCCAGGCCACTCATCTGGGTTGCGAATCGTCGGATACGGACAAAAGCCTTTCGCAAGTTTCGCGGCAGGCCTTCGATCTTTTGCACCAGCGCTATCCCGCCAGCCCATGGACGAAGAAGACTTCTGTCTGGTACTAAATGGCTAGGTGGTTCCCGGTACCAAATCTTCTAACTAAATCATTGCCTCATTCGGCGGGCCGGTGTATCTTCCATGGCAGACGGCTATCGGGCGGAGCAACTCCGCCGCGCAGCTTTCCCCGCCTCTGCGCACCGGCTGGACGGCCTGGCCGACCTTTCGTTCGGATCGTTTGGATCGGAGGATGCCATGCTGAATTCAGTGCAACGTCACGTTTCCCGGATTTCCATTCGAGTGGCAACCGCCGGAGTGGCGCTCGCGGCAATTATTTTCGTTGCGGCCTTCGCCGCGCACTCCCTCGCCGCGCCCCGCGCGGGCAGCGCCGCGGCTTCATCCGCCGCGAGGAACACCGCGCCGGCCCCAGTGCATTTCAAGACGCTCTACACCTTTACCGGTGGCGCGGATGGCTCCTTCCCATCCGGCGGACTCACCATAGATTCGCCGGGAAACATTTATGGCACCACCGCCGTTGGCGGCGCTGGTCAGGATTGGAATGGCTACGGAGTGGTCTTCAAACTGGATGCGAACACCGGCCAGCAGACTGTCCTCTACACTTTCAGCGGCGGTGCCGATGGAGCTGTTCCCAACGGCGGCTTGATCCTGGGCGCCAAGGGCAATCTCTACGGAACGACGGAGCAAGGAGGAACGCAATCCGACAATTGCTACTACGGTGATAAAGGCTGCGGAGTGGTCTTTGAACTTTCGCCTGCGCAGGTGCAGGGCATGCCCTGGACAGAAACTGTGCTGCATGCTTTCACTGGCGGTGATGACGGGGAAGTTCCGCTCGCTGGACTGGTCGCCGACGGCAAGGGCAATTTCTATGGGACCACCATGTTCGGCGGCACGGGCATGTGGCAGAGCGGCGTGGTGTTCAAGGTGGACACTGCCGGAAACGAAACCGTGCTCTACAACTTCTGTTCGCAGAATAACGAGGGCTTTTTCTGTTCCGACGGGGCACTTCCCGAAGCCGGTCTTATCCGGGATTCGCAGGGTAATCTCTACGGGACGACGTCGGAAGGCGGCTATGCCGACTACAACCAAGGCGAAGGCGATGGTGTCGTTTTCAAGCTGACTCCTGCCGGGCAGGAATCACTGCTTTATAGTTTCTCGGAGGGCTATCCCAATTCGGGTCTTACGATGGATGCGCAGGGCGATTTCTATGGGACTACTCCATCAGGCGGCAATGACAACGGATGCCTTGGGCGGGGATGCGGCATCGTCTTCAAGCTGAGCGGACTGACATTTGATCTCCTGTATTCATTCAACGGAATCGCCCCAAGCGGTGCATCGGACGGCGCCATTCCCGGCGGAACTCTCCTTAGGGATGCGAGTGGCAACCTCTACGGTGTGACCGTCCAGGGCGGCAAAGGGGATTGCTCCAGTTCCGGCCAGTTGATTGGCTGTGGCACCATTTACCGCGTCACGCAGTCCGGAGCGGAGAAGGTTCTCTATTCATTCCAGGGTGCGTCGGACGGTGCGTTTCCGTCGAGTGGGCTGGTGAAGGGTGGCGGCGGAATCGTATACGGTTCTACCTCCGGCGATCACGGCGTAGCGCACGGCTTCGGCACCGTCTTTGAAGTCAGCCGGTAGCCTGCGAAGCGGCACCGCTCCGGCAATCGCGGCTTTCAAGGAATGCAGTCGGTTTTTTCCCCAAGCCGTTACTACTTGGATAAGGACGCGGCCCGTACTCTTGCCGCCTTCTTCCTCCGCCTGATAGTCTCAGCCGAGTTGGGGGGATTGGGGTGTCCGGCTTACTCGATAAGCTTCCGTCTATTCTTGTCCTCGGAATCCTCGCGGGGACCTTCCTGTCCCTGCGCCGCTATTCGCCTTCGCCGCGAATGCGCCTGTGGGTATTTGCCTGGGCGCTGGTATTTCTGCACTTCCTGATTCAGGGTTTTGAAGGCCGCGGCGGCGGCGTAATCGAAAATGTCTACGAATCCATTGACCTGGCCGCGCTGGAAATCGGCGGCGTGATTTTCGCGGTTTCCATGCAGGCCACCGTGGAGGACCGCGTCTGGCGGCGACGCCTGCTCTGGGCGCTGGTGATTCCCATCACTTTTCACGCCGTGGGCTCCACGTTTGGCTGGCATGCCAACTGGGCGCTGGCGCTGGCGTTGGCCGTGCCCGTGGCGGCGTATGTGGTCTACCCTTTGTTCGCGTATAGAAGGCTGACGCTGTTTCACATGTGCGTTTCGCTGGTGATTATCGTGGCTGGCGAATGGTCCGTGTGGGCGCAGCTCCATGGGGATTCGGATCCCGCCGTCACCTGCATCCTCACGCTGGGCTACGGGCTGGCCGGCGTTTACTACTGGCGCCGCGCCACGCGCCTTTCCACCGGCACTTTCACCGTGGTGGGCGGATTTCTCTGCTGGGGAGCGGTGTTTCCCGCGGGCTTGATCGTGGACCGCTACCTGCCGCACTTGCCGTTGAATTCCGAGATATGGAACGTCCCCAAATTCTTCGTGGCCTTCGGGATGATTCTTTCGCTGCTGGAAGAGAAGGCCGGCCTGGTGGAGCAGAGCAGCGCGCGCGAGCACGCCGAGAACGCCATGCTGGAGCAATTTTCGCGGGTCACTTCCGGCTTGCTGGCGGCCCGGATCCCGCGGCGCTGTGCGGCGACATGGCCAGCGCCATCACCACCACCTCCAGTTTCCGCATCGCCGGGATTTTGCTGGCCAACAAAGACGGCCAGTTGACCCTCGCTGGATGGGGCGGCCTGACCCCCGCGGAAGCCGTGGCCATCGGCGCGCACGTGGAAAAATGGCCGCCGGCGAAGATCGAGGAATTGTGCAGGGAGCGCGAGCCGCTGGCGGAGAACTCCTTCCGCGTGGGCCGCACCGGCCTGCTTCCCGCGCGCGCCACTTTTTTTCTGGTTCATCCGGACGCCACCGGAACCACGCCCATGGCGGAAGTTATCGTCCCGCTGATTCCCGGCCGCGGGCGTCCCATTGGCTGGATCTGGCTGTGCGCTCCGGAGGAAGTATTTGCCGCCAATCACGATCAAATTGTGAAAATTGAAATGCTGGCGGCGGATTTGGCGGTGACGCTGGAAAACACGCGGCTTCACCGCCAGCTGGTGCGCTCCGAGAAACTCGCCGCGCTGGGGCAACTGGTGGCCGGCGTGGCCCATGAACTCAACAATCCTCTGGCGGCGGTAATTGGCTACGGCGATTTGCTCGCCGAGGAGGCCCGCGAGGAAAAAACTGTCTCGCGCCTCACCAAACTGGGGCAGGAAGCGCGGCGCATGAAGCGCATCGTGGAAGGCCTGCTGCGCTTCGCGCGGCAACGCAATCCCGAGGAGCAGTCCACCAATTTTGAAGTGGCTGTGCGCGACGCCATCCTGCTGCGCGAATACCACCTGCGCACTCGCGGCATCCAGGTTTTCACGGATATCCAGCCGGACTTTCCCAGCCTGGCGATCGGCGAGGACGAATTGAAGCAGGTGCTCCTGAATCTTCTGAATAATTCCGTGGACGCCATCGAGGACAGCAAGGAAAAAGTGATCCGCATCCACGCCGAATGTCACGGAGACCGCGTGGAAATTCGCGTCGAGGATTCCGGTCCTGGCTTCGCGGACATCAACCGCGCCATGGACCCGTTCTACACCACTAAGCCCGTCGGGAAGGGAACCGGCCTGGGGCTTTCCATCTGCTATGGCATCGTCCAGGAATGCGCCGGCGATATCACCCTCTCCAACCGCCAGCCCTACGGCGCCACCGTCACCATCCAGCTTCCCGTTTCCCACGCCGCGCTGTCGCACGCGTAGCGTTTTCCGCCGTCGTCGATTCCATTCCGCACGGGAGCGGGGGAATTTTGCGTCCGAAGCGCGTTATGTAGCATGTCTCAAAAGTGTCCCTATTAGAAAAGTGTATGTTATTGATTACCTGAGAGTTGCAGTTTTGCGACTGTAAAATGTGTAGCGATTAGAAATTGCTATTTTGCGCCTGACATTCCACCTCACATTCAGATGTAGGCGCCGCGCGCGTTAGACGAGACCACGCGCCACCGCGTAAATGAAGATGATTCGCTCCATGCGATCAATGATCGGCAACAGTTCAGCTATCGCCAGCATGTCGTGCTCAATCATGGCCGCGCAGTCATCCTGCGGAGCACCGGCACCAAGCACCTCGGCAACCAGTTCGCCTGCCATCTTGAAGTGGGTGGTGCCAATTTTGGCTCCGACCTCAAACAAGGCGAGTCGCTCCCTCGACATGTTATCGAGCGCATCTCGTAGGCCGCCTTCCAGAACGTGGCCCCCAAGGCGATCTCGAATTTTCCGAAGTATGGGAGCGCTCTCGTCAAGCTTTTTGGTGATCTCCCGCAGCATTGTCTGCTCACTCAGTGGTTGCGATGCGAGCATGTTCTTGAATTCCGGATCCATGCGAATCTTGGTGTTCGCCCCCTTTATCTCCCACAGGGTTCTGACGGCGCTTCGAAAGAAATAGAGCCTTCTCCAGGCCTCGGAATGTTGGTCGAGGGAATTTATCGAATCTGCATGCATGCCCCGCATCTCGAGCATCAAGTCCTCACGGAGAATACAGAGTCGGGCTATCTGTACTGCGAGCGGATTATTCGGCGGAAACCACCTCTGCAGATTGACGCAGCGGACGTATGTCTTGGCCATCTGGTCCCTATCTCAAGCGGTGGGAGCGTCGTGACTGCCTAGCTTAGCCAATCAGCAATCTCCATACCGTTGACCACGACTCTCCTAAACCGACCAGCCAGGGCGCGCATTCCTTGACGCTCGATAACGTCCCGGGCAACCCCTGCGGCGATATCGGCAGCCTGCAGGGCGTCCGCCCGTCGTGAATCCTGCTCTTTAACAACACCACGGCCAGCGTCAAAACAGCGAAAATTATAAAGGAGGCCGGTCGAGACCATCTGGTCGAGGATCCCGTTCAACACGGCAACGCTTTTCGGATGTTCAGCGTCGAAAGTACGGGGTGTTGCCAACATGCGGTGGAAGAAAAACTGCCTTATGGGAGGGTATTCAGGTAGGGCGCCTTCAGGCTGTGCTTCGCACATGTCGATAACCGAATTCGCCCGAACAGCAAACGTGGCCGCGTCGGAAAACTTCCCTCCCAGAGAGTCCAGACAGGATTGCGCAGAGTGCGGTTGCTCTCCGAAGAGAGCGAGGTTCAATCTGTTCCGCATGGCCGCACGAGTACCATAGGCCGTGTTGTCGTACGAAGGAACACCAAACGGGACGGAAGGGCCAGACGTGGGTGGAAAGTTCAAAATATCAGAGGGGAGTCGAAACGGTGGCGCATCACTGATAATTGCCAATTTGGACAGTTCAAGCAATTCCGTAAAGTCGTAGTCGACATCATACTCTGCGCCTCGTTCCTCAAGACGATGCATCACTCCAAAAGCATATGCCTCGGTGTCGAGCACAAAAATTGTTGCTTGATCAACTCCTCTCTCGACTGCCTGTAGTAGGTCAGCGTCACTAATAAGTGGAACGCCATCGCGGACAATATCCCGATACTTGACCTCGTCTTTCGCGTAATGCGCGCGAAGTCTTGGGACCCAGGCTAAAGGCGCGTTGGGCGCAAAGCGCGCAAGAATATAATGGCGCAGTGGTGAATTGTGTCTTGCGTGGGTTTTAGTACTGTCAGCGAAGGTGCCGGTGATTTCGAAGAGCGGAAACTCCTAACGTAAGTTGCTGCACTACAGGCTGCAATTATCCTGCGGAAATTCGTCGTACGCAAGTACAAACGAATTCTGCGGGTTTCCGCCGAAGCATGCAATGTCCGGCAATCACTGCGCGGACGCTAGTTCAGTGGATTGCATGATCGCGCTTGCAATCCTGAATTCCTCAACGACACGCTGCGAATGAAACTTCCGTTGTAGAATTGCGGGCGCAATCCAGACAAATTGCGAGGTGGCATGATGCGGCGAATGCGAGGTGAAGAGATGCGCCCAATTCGAGGTAGCGTGATGCGGCGAGTTCGAGACGAAGAAATGCGGCGATGGACCGACTCTGTGCGCGTGATTTTCGCGGGCGTGTCTTCCGCGCGTGTGGCCGCGTGCGTTGCTGCCGCGGGAATGTTTGCGGCGATGTTCATCGCCGCCACCGCGGCGCGCGCGCAAAACGCCAGCGAAGTGACGCCGTTCGTGAGCGTGAACGCTCCAGTGTTCGTGCTGGCGCACGTCCGCGTGGTGGACGGAACGGGCGCGGCGGCGAAGGACGACCAGAGCGTGGTCATCGCCAACGGCAAGATTCAGGCCATCGGTCCGGCGGCGTCGGTGCAAACGCCGGCGGGCGCGCAGGTGCTGGACCGCACCGGCTACACGGTGATTCCCGGCATCGTGGGAATGCACAACCATCTTTACTATACGGATTCGTACGCCGACCAGGTGGGGCCCGCGGGAATTGAGCAGCCGGGGCTGGTCATCGTGGAGGTGCCGTACACCGGGCCGCGGCTTTATCTCGCCGCGGGCGTCACCACCATGCGCACCACCGGCAGTCTGGAACCTTATACCGACATCAAAATCAAGCAGCGCATTGATTCCAACCAGATGCCCGGCCCCAGCATGGACCTCACCGCGCCGTACCTGGAAGGCGCGCCGACGCCCTTCGCGCAGATGCACGAACTCACCGGCCCGGACGACGCCAGACGTCTGGTGGATTACTGGGCCGCGGAAGGCATGACGTCGTTCAAGGCGTACATGAACATCACGCGCGACGAACTGGCCGCGGCCATCCAGCAGGCCCACGCGCACCAGTTCCAAGCTGACTGGGCACCTTTGCTCCGTCACTTGGCCGGAAGCCATCGCCATGGGCATTGACGATTTCGAGCATGGGCCGGTGTTTACGGACACGGAGTTTGTGGCTGACAAGAAGCCGGACGTGTGCACGCGGGGCGGGAGTAGCTGGGCCAGTATTGATGTGAACGGGCCGCAGGTGCAGCAGTTGATCCAGAATCTGGTTGCGCACCACGTGGCGGTCACGTCCACGCTGGCGGTGCTTGGAGCCCTCTCTGCCGGGGCGGCCGAAATTGCAGCAGCGCACGCTGGACGCCATGTCGCCGGAAGCGGAGCGGAGCTACCTCATATCGCGCGCCCGCGTCGCCATGGATTCGCCAATGGTTCCGCTGTTTCGCAAAGAGATGGATTTCGAAGTGGCCTTCGTGAAAGCGGGCGGGCTGCTTCTCGCCGGTCCCGATCCCACCGGAAATGGCGGAGCGCTTCCGGGGTTCGCGGATCAGCGCGAGATTGAACTGCTGGTGGAAGCGGGGTTCACGCCTATCCAGGCGATTCAGATTGCCACCGCCAACGGTGCGGCGTATCTCGGACAGCAGGAGCGCATCGGCACGCTCGCGGCGGGCAAACAGGCGGATATTGTTTTGATTAAAGGCGACCCGTCAAAAAATATTGCGGACATCGAAAACGTGGAGACGGTGTTCAAAGCCGGCGTGGGCTACGATTCCGCGAAATTGATCGCGTCCGTGCGCGGCCAGGTGGGCATCCGCTAGCGGAAGATTTGTTCGCCGCAACGTGAGGTGCCGCTACTTTCGGGTGCGCGTGCGGCGCGGGGGTGGTCACGGATTCGCGCGGGCGGAGGACGAACGATTCGGCGCGGCGGCGAAGAAAATCACCAGCGTGTAAATTCCCAGCGTGGTTCCCACGGGAATGTTGGAGAGCGCCAGAAACGCGGCGATGAGGACCAGCGTGCGTCCCGTTTGTTTTCCCGCCGGCAGCAGGAAACCGCCGAGCAGCCCGCACAACCCGCACAAAGCGGAAAGAATAATGTTCGCCGCATAGGCGAAATGGAACATGCTCATCAGCGTGTAGGGATCGGCCACGCGGCCGACCAGCGTTCCGAACATGAGGGCTGCCCGGCCGCTGAATCCAATCAGCCAGACTGCAATCGCCAGACGAATAATTCCATAAATAATCCAACAAGTGGCAAGAATGCGGCGGTGGTCGCGCGGCGCGGCGTTGGAATCATCGAGCGGCATTATTCCTCCCTGCGAATGCTTCTGGCCTCGAGCGCGTGCAGTATGACAACACCACGGCCCTCGCTGCAACATAGCTTTGTGTACCGCTAAACACCATACAGCGAAATATGTAAGCTCCGGGCCGGCGCGCGACGATGAGGACGAGCGCGTAGCGACCGCTACACTTGTTTTGCGGCGATGAATTTCAGGGCGGCGGAGTTCATGCAGTAGCGCAGGCCGGTGGGCGCGGGGCCGTCGTCGAAGACGTGGCCGAGGTGCGCCTCGCACATTCGCAGCACTCACTTCGGTGCGCGTCATGCCCAGCGTACGTCCGACCGCTCGCTTACGTTTTCCTTGGCGATGGGCTGCCAGAAGCTGGGCCAGCCGGTGCCGGAGTCGAATTTGGTTTTGGAGCTATAGAGCGCGTTGGCGCAGCAGACGCAGCGGTAAGATGCCCGCGGCAAAAAGTTCGTCAGTACTGGCCGTGGAAGGCGGGCTCCGTGCCCTCTTTGCGGGTCACGTCATACTGCTCCGGCGTAAGCTGCGCCCGCCATTCGGCGTCAGGTCTTCACTACTTTGGTGCGCTTCACGGGGCCGATCTTGCTGGCCGGCGTCGCTGAACTCCACGATGGTGACCGTGCCCGGCGGGCCTTTGGGCGCGGCGTCGGCGGAGTCCTCGATGCGCCCGTGATAGTGAAATCCTGAAGCCACAATCGCGGCACCGATGGCTGCGGCCACGCCGCCCTTGGCCATTCCGAAAAAGTCGCGGCGGGACGGCTGCAACTCAAACTTCGGCGCGCGCGGTTCGCGCCCTGAATCTGGCGCGGCGTTGTTTTCAGCCTGCGGATTGTTATTGCCGTTTTTCTCGTTGCTCATGCTGGAACCCCATTCTTCATCTGTACCATATTACGCGCATTCCATGGCCTTTGGATTGCCCTTCCAGAGGGCCGGATTCTCGATGGCCATGCTATTTGATGTTCCAGAGGCGCCGAGGTTGCCGCCATGCGGGTCCCGACTGGAAGATGCTGCGCTGATGCTGGTTTTGCGCGGCGGACCGCCAAAAGGGAAAAAATCAGTTCACTTGGAAGGGGGTCTGGTGTATAAGCGTTGATACTCGAAAAACAAAACTTAAAGACCAGCGCCAAAGGGAGAACCCAGGATCGTGAATACACTCGTGAATAAAATTGTGAAGATGGGTATGGCGGCCGCCGCGGCTGCCATCGTGTTTGGCGTTTATGCGCCGCGCGCCAGGGCCGCCTGCCCGCCGGATTGTGCCGTGGCGGTGAATCCGGAGAAGCCGGCCGGCATGACCAGCGTGACGGCCACCAATGACAACAACCCCAACGGCAACACCGCCACGATCATTTTGATGAATGGCGCCAATTTTCTTTCCCACGGAACCCATCTTTCCACCGGCGGGTGGGGCTGGGACGGCGGTTACGCCACCATGGCCACGGACGCCATCTACACCGGAGCCAACGGCAAGTGCCTCTTTGTCGGCAATGTCTATGCCACCGGCGCGGGAGAGGGTCCTTCGTCCATCACCTCGTTTTCTTACATTCATGCGGGGGATATTGTCACCGTTGGCGATTACATCTCCGCCGCCGGCTATTCCGGCAACGTGGCCGGCCTTAGCCTCGCCGTGAACGGCACTACACTCTATGCCGGCTACACCGCCTCCGGCGTCATAGAACAATGGACCATCGGCAGCGGCTGCACGCTCGCCGAAACCGGCCAAACCGCGACGGCCTTCGGCGGCTACGGCGGCGTCGTGGACAACATGGCGGCCACCAGCGATTGCCTGATCGCGTCCTACGACGACGGGTCGGTGGGCAGCTACACCGTTTCGCCGTTCAGCCTGGCCGGCCAGTACACGGCCACCGGCTTTGAATACTACGAAAGCACTCCCACGGCGATCCACATCAGCAATGGCAACGTGTTCGCCGACGACTCCGGCGGATACGGCCCCACGTACGACGCCTGGTCCATTGGTTCCGGCTGCACGCTTAACGACAACACGTTTTCCGGGCCGCTCAGCGGCTCGGCGTTCGGCTCCAACTCTTTCAGCATCAGCCCCGACGGCCAGCACATCTACACCGTCGGCTCGTTCAGCGGGACCGTCACGACCAACGGCATCTCCGGATTGAGCGTGACCAACACCAGTTGCCCGGATTACAGCCTCACCGGCTTCGGCACCGAATGGCTCTACCCCGGCACCTCCGGCCTGATCACCAACGCAGGTACGGGCGGTGGCCTGGTGGTTGCCGAAGGGACTTTTACCAGCGCGCATTCGTATATTGAATCCACCAACGCGGACAGCAACGGCTGCTTGACCAAGGGCCAGCAAATTCCGGACAGCAGCCCGTACCTGGAGTCGCTGGCTACTTATCCGGGTTCGCCGACCAATTAGTTTTGCATTGATCCGGTTGATGTTTTCGACGGGCGCGGCCTTCGGGTCGCGCCTTTTTTTTGCCGCCGCTTTTCACCTCCCGTGCTGGTCATTATGGCCGGGCATTTTCCGCGTCAAGTTTTCGTGAAATTTCACCGAAAAAAGAGTAGAGTGCCCGCGTTAGACGGTTATCCCAACTGCAATCCACAATTCGCGCCGCGGCGCAAGGAGGCACGATGAAAAAGCTGATTCTGGGAGCACTGCTGGGGGGCGTCATCGCCTTCGTCTGGAGTTTCATTTCCTGGGAGCTGATCGGCTGGCACGAAAAGCCATTCCATCGCGCGCAAAGCGACGATGCGGTGCTGGCGGTCATCACCGCCAACACCACTCTGAACGGCATGTACCTGTTTCCCGCGGCGCCGGTGAACAAAAACGACAAGGCGGCCATGGACGCCTATGGCGTGAAAATAAAACAGGGTCCGTTCGTATTTGCGGCCGTCAAGCGCGACGGATTTGGTTCCTACCCCAAGGCGCTGATCAAGCAGTTCGGGTCGGAATTGATCGGCGCGTTCCTGCTGACGTGGCTGCTGATGCAGACCGCCGGACTTTCCTATCCGCGCCGCGTCCTGTTCGTGGCCGTTGCCGGGCTGGCCGCCAGCGTGATTGTGGATATTCCCAACTACGCGTGGTGGGGATTTTCGCGGTCGTACACGCTGGTTAGTCTGGTGGACTTTACGATCATGTGGGCGCTCGCGGGACTGGCCATCGCCGCCGTCGTCAAACCCAGGAGAATTTCCTAGCGCCGGGCGGGAAAAACGGGTTCATGGGGGTGAAATGCGTTGAAAATGAGAAGTCAAAAAGTGTCCCTATTAGAAAAGTGGATGCCATTGATTACGTGAGAGTTGCGATTTTACGACTGTCACATGTGTCCCTATTAGAATTCGCCGTTTTGCGCCTGTTTCCGTCGTCTGGGCATAGTTCTGACCTATTGTCAGAATTCTGCAGGAAAAATCAACAGCAGCTTCTGTAACAGTTGGTCTGCGGCGTTTGATAGAAGAGAAAAGACTGGCGCCCTGAAGGCGCCGCTACATGGCGGTGCCAGCCTAAAAAATGGTGCCGATAATGCTGGCCAAATTCAACAACAGATCCCTCGCCTTACGGCTCGCTTCGCGAGCATGGCTCGGGATGACCCCAAGGGGCTTGGGCGTGGAAGAATTGTGAATGGTTGGCGGTGTTTCAGCGGCTACCGTGGTTATGTAGCGCGGCCCTTTACGGGCCGCACGGCGGGCGCGAGCCCGCGCTCGAAAGAGAGATTTGATCGTGGCGTGCTGCGCGGCGAAAAGCCGCGTCCCGCCGAAACGACCGGGACGGCAACAAGAAAAGGCTGCCGCCCGCAAGGGGCGGCGCTACAGGGTGCTGGATCGTCGCCCGGGGATGCATTTGTCGCGGCGCACATTTGGAAGGGGTGCTGGGATACTACCGTGGTTATGTAGCGCGGCCCTTTAGGGGCCGCACGGCAAATGCAAGGGATATATACAGAGGAGGGACGCAGCGCCTGAACCGGGCATCGCAGGCAGCGTCCCGTGCTGCTGCGAGCCCTGCCGTAACTGATGCGATGCAGACGTAAACATAATAATTATAAGTGTGTCGAGTAACAAAGAAGGCCATAGATAGCTGCTAGCATCGCGCGTGGTGGAAGGTGATTTTCAGAACGGCCGCGGCGGCCAGGATACAAGGGAATTCAAGCCCCCGTTTTGGCCCGTGGGAAACGGGGACCCGGGAACTTCGGTAGTGCACCCCGTTGAGGGGTTGACACTCAGCAGAGCAACACCTGAGTCCGGGTCGTTCATTTCAGAAACGTAAAGCCCCGCGCCGGAACCGCTGTTCAGGGCCGTCCCCATTGCCCCGGTGATTACTGTAGGAACACCATTGTTTTTCAGTGTTGTGTAGCAACCGCTATAACCAATCGTCAGACGTGGAGTTTCGGAAAAATTCAAAGTTGTAAGACCTCCTCCGCCGTTATTTACGAACAGAAACTTTTCGTTGGGGCTAAGCCGGACCCAGCCGTCTTCCCCTCCCGGCCCCAAGCCCCCTTCATCTCCCCCCCAGTCGTCCTCGGCGCCGAGCGAACCATCGGAATTAATCACGCGGGTTGCCAAGAAGGCGGGGTAGTTGGGATAGCAGGTGCTGCATTGTCCGTCGAAGATCGCGTATTCACTATCCCGGGTGATATCCAGGCCTTCAGCGTCAGAAAGAGCGTCCTCATAATACGGGCCATGCTCGGTTAATGCGCCGGCGGTCCCGATTGAAAAGGAATCCACATCAGATCGCGCGGCGTACGCAACCACCAGCGTCTCGCCGTTGGGTGTCACCGCCAAGCTGTTTATGGGGTTACTGGCTATATAGGTGCTCGCCAGCGTGAGGGCGCAGCCAGAGCCGATCTGCCAGGTCGCAATCGTCGCCGTGTAGGAGATGTTGTCTCCGTATGCGGCAAAAAGATAGCCGCCGTGAGCTGCGATGCCGATTCCGTATTCCGAGTTCGTCACCTGGCTCAACGTGTAGTTGCCCACGAGCGCGAGGCCCGGATATTTGAATGAGGTCAGTTCGTTGCCGTTCTTGAGCGGCTCGGTAAGGAAAACACAAATATCCGCGCCGCTCCGAACCACCTGCACGTTGGGCGTGGAAAGTCCGCCGTAGGGCGTCGGTTCTCCCGTGTCCAGCGTCTTCACAACATGCAGCACAGGATTCGAGCGCGTGCCGGCCAGCCTGAAAATCGTTCCGCTGTTGTCCTGAGGGGAGTTGTTATTGGTCACCACGAAATGCTCGCTCGATGCATTTGGTCCCGGCGCGCACAAGGCGACAGCGGCGACAATAAGACTGAGTGTGGCTACAAGCGTGGCGATGGATTTCATGGCGATCTCCTTGGGACCGCGGGCGACGTGAAAACAGGATACACCCGGGCGGGAGGTCAGGCGATGAAGATTGGCAATCTATCCGCGACCTAAAGGCGATGGTGCGCGGGCGGCGAGCACTCTTGAAATTCGGGGAGCGCGGGAGTAAGGTGCAACTCCCACAACAATTGGCGGCGAAGCGGGCAGCGGGAGAGCACGATGGAAGCCGAAATCAATGTTCGAGTGAACGGCAGGGAACATCGCGGCAGCGTGGAGCCGCGCCTGCTGCTGGTCCACTATTTGCGGGACTGCCTGGCTGACGGGCACGCACATCGGCTGCGAGACGTCGTCTGCGGCGCGTGTACGGTGCTGCTGACGGCAAAGCGGTGAAGTCATGCACGGTGCTGGCGGTGCAGGCGGACGGAGCGATATCACCACCATTGAAGGATTCGTCGCTGCCGGGCCCCGAACGGCGGGTTGCATCCGGTGCAGGAAGCTTTCTGGGAGAAGCATGGCTTGCAGTGCGGATACTGCACGCCGGGAATGATTATGACATCGTGGCGCTGCTGCGGGAAAATCGAACCCCGGCGAAGACGAAATCCGCCGCGCGATCTGAGGCAATTTCTGCCGCTGCACCGGATATCAGAATATCGTGGACGCCGATACAATACGCGGGGCGCAATGGCAATGGCGCGCGGAAAGCGAAAGTCATAAACGGCCCGTCGCCGTTGGGGCAAAAAGCGCTGTCGCCCGGCGCGCGGTAGCAAGGAACGCCGATGGCCACCCCTTTGCAGTTCATGGGACGGGCCGATGAAGCGCAAGGAAGATCCGCGCCTCGTCCAGGGCATGGCCGCACTATGTGGACGATTTCATCTTGCGGGGATGCTGTTTGCGGCGTTTTTGCGTAGCCCGCACGCGCACGCGAAGATTCGTCTCGTGGACTTTTCCCGGGCGCGTACCGCTCCGGGAGTGCTGCGGGCTGTCGCGGCTACCGATTTGATGGGCGCGATCGGTCCGGTGCCATGCGCAGCGCAGATTCCGGACATGAAGGCGGCGTTCCGCCCGGTGCTGGCGACGACCGCGTCCGCTTCGTGGCGAGGCCGTGGCGATGGTTGTGGCCGGCGATCCGCTATGCGGCGCGCGATGCGCTGGACCTGATCGACGTGGAGTACGAACCGCTCACGCCGGTGGTGAGATCCGGAGAAAGCCATTGGCGAAGGTTCGCCGGTGCTGCACAGGCCTATCAAGGATAACGTCGCCTACCGCTGGGAGTTCGAAGGCGGCAATCTGAAGGCGGCGTTCAACGCCGCCGGACAGAGTGATTCGCCAGCGCATGGTCAATCAGCGGGTGATCCCCGTGGCCATGGAGCCGCGCTGCGTGCTGCCGAGTATTTCGCCGGCGACGGGCAGTTCACGGTGTGGAGCTCGACGCAGATTCCGCACCTGCTGCGCACGCAAATTGCGGCCATGCTGGCCGTGCCGGAGACGCTGGTGCGCGTGATCGCGCCCGACGTCGGCGGCGGGTTCGGGAGCAAGCTCAACGTTTATCCCGAAGAGGCGCTGGTGCCGTGGGCCGCAAAGCGATTGGGCAAGCCGGTGAAATGGTCCGAATCGCGCCGCGAAAATTTCCAGGCGACCATCCACGGCCGCGACCAGATTGACTACGTCGAGGTCGCCGTCAAACGCGATGGGACGATTCTCGGCTTGCGCTGCCGCGTCATCGCCGACCTCGGGCGCTACTACCAATTGCTTACGCCGTTGATTCCCACGCTGACCGGCCTGATGGCTGGCGGCTGTTACAAGATTCCCGCCGTGCGCATGGAGATCATCGGCGTGCTTCACCAACAAGATGGCCACGGACGCCTACCGCGGCGCGGGACGTCCGGAGGCGACGTACCTGTGGAGCGGGATCGATCTGGTGGCCCTGGAGTTGAAAAAAGATCCCATCGAGGTCCGGCGCAGGAATTTTCCCAAGCCCACGGATTTTCCGTATGCCACGCCCACGGGACTGATCTACGACAGCGCGGACTATGAAACGACATTGCGCGTGGCCATGAAGAAAGCCAACTACGCCAAATTGCGGCATGAGCAGGCGCAGTTGCGAAAGAAGGGAAGGTACATGGGCATCGGCGTGTCCACTTACGTGGAAATTTGCGGCATGGGGCCGTCGAGCGCGATGCCGGCGGGCGGATGGGAGTCCGCGACGGTGCGCATCGAGCCCAGCGGCAAGTAACTATTATGACGGGATCGTCGCCGCACGGGCAGGGACAGGAGACTACGTTCGCGCAGATTGGCGCGGAGCTGCTGGGCATGAAGACGGAAGACGTCAGCGTGACACACGGCGACACGGCCATCGTTCCGTACGGAATCGGGACGTTCGGCAGCCGGGCCACCGCGGTGGGCGGGACGGCGGTTTACAGGCGCTGGTGAAGTTGCGCGAAAAACTGAGCTGATCGCCGGGCACATTCTGGGCGTGGCCCGGCGAAGCTGGAGTTTTCGCGGCCGGCGGATTTTCGTCAAGTCCAATGCGAAAAAATCGCTGACCTTCGGCGAAGTGGTGTCCGCGGCGTACGTGGCCAAGACACTGCCCGCCGGAATGGAGCCGGGGCTGGAGGCCACGTCATTTTTCGAGCCCAGCAATTTTACGTATCCCTATGGGACGCATATCTGCGTGGTGGAAGTGGACGCGGAGACCGGCGACGTGAAACTACTGCGCTATGTGGCGGTGGACGATTGCGGAAACGTGATTAATCCATTGCTGGTGGATGGCCAAGTGCATGGCGGAATTGTGCAATCGCTGGGACAGGCGTTCATGGAAGAGGCGGTATACGACGAGCAGGGGCAGTTGTTGAGCGGGGAGTTGGGCGACTACGCGATTCCGCGCGCGATGGATATTTGCCGAATCGAAACGGCGCGCACGGTGACGCCGTCGCCGGTGAATCCCATGGGAGTGAAAGGCGTGGGTGAAGCCGGCACCATTGGCGCGACTCCCGCGCTGGTGGGCGCGGTGGTGGACGCGCTGGAGCCGTTCGGCGTGCGTCATCTGGACATGCCGCTGCGGCGGGAGCGCGTGTGGCAGGCGATTCGCGATGCGCGAAAACGTTCGCGTGCCAGCGCGCCATTCCAGGAACGCGCCGCGCGGCCTACTCCGGTGGAGCGTGCGCCGCTAGCGCGCATCGCGAGGGCCAAATGATTCCCGCGGAATTTGAATATCTGGCGCCGAAGAGCCTGGATGAAGCCATCCGCATGCTGGAACGGCATGGCGACGAAGTGAAAATTCTGGCCGGAGGACACAGCCTGTTGCCACTAATGAAATTGCGTCTGGCGCAGCCGCGTTACGTGGTGGACATCGGACGGCTGAACGATCTGCGGAACATTCGCGAGGAAAATGGACGCATCAGCATCGGCGCGCTGGTGACGCACGCGGAGGTGGGGGCGTCGCCGCTGTTGCGCGCGGAATGTCCGCTGCTGCCGGAAACGGCGGTGGAAATCGGAGACATGCAGGTGCGCAACCGGGGAACCATCGGCGGCAGCCTGGCGCACGCGGATCCCGCGGCGGATTATCCGGCGGCGGTGCTGGCGCTGAACGCGGAAATTGTGGCGGTCTCCAGCAGCGGGCAGCGCAGTTTTGCGGCGCGCGATTTTTTCGTGGACTTGATGGCCACGCAGCTTCGTCCCGGGGAAGTGATTGTGGCGATTCGGGTGCCAGCGCAGTCCGCGGACACGGGAGCGGCGTACCGCAAACTGCGGCAGCCGGCGTCGGGATACGCGGTGGTGGGCGTGGCGGCGGTGGTGCGATTGGCGGGCGATGGCGCGATTGACAACGCGAAGATTGGCGTCACCGGACTGGCGGTGAAGGCGTTTCGCGCCACGGCGGCGGAAGAATCGCTGCGCGGGAAAAAACCGACGGCGGAAAACCTGACGCAAGCGGCGCGGCTGGTGGCGGAAGGCGTGGACGCGCTGGCGGACATTCATGCGTCGGCGGAATACCGGCGCGAAATGGCGGCGGTGTTCGCGCGGAGGGCGCTGGAAGCAGCCATAGCAGCGGCGAAAAGCGGCGCGGCGAAAAACAGCGCGGCGGCGCGGCGGGCGTGAAGCTGGAAGGCGCGGCGACGCTGCCGGCGTCACGCGAAAAAGTCTGGGAACTGCTGAACGATCCCGCGCGGCTGGCGAAAATTCTGCCGGGCTGCGAGCGGCTGGAACCGGATGGGCCGGACCGATTTCGCGTGGCGGTGAAATTCGGAATCGCGGCGATTTCCGGAAACTACTCCGGCTGGATTCAACTGTCAGAAAAAAAACCGCCGGAATCACTGCGCATGGAGATGGAAGGGAAGGGCGCGCCGGGATTTGTGAAGGGCGGCGGGAGATTGGAACTGCGCGAGAAAAATGGCGCGACGGAAATTTTCTACGCGGGCGAAGCGCAGGTGGGCGGAGTGATCGCGGCAGTGGGGCAGCGGTTGATTGAAGCGACGGCGCGAAAAATTGTGCAGCAGTTTTTTGAGGCGGCGGAGGAGGAATTGAAGAGGAAGGGATGAATTAGTGTTTACGCTGAGGGAATCTGGCGGATTTTTGGGGCTGAAATGCGGCGAAAATGAGAAGTCAAAAAGTGTAGCGATTAGAAATGTGGATGTGATTGATTTCACACGAGTTAGCGTTTTGCGACTGTAAAATGTGTAGCGATTAGAAATCGCGGTTTTGCGCCTGTTCCCGTCGCTTGGACATAATTCTGATCTATTGTCAGAATTCCCCGGAAAAAATCAACAGCGGCTTCTGTAACGCTTCGCGCAGGCGCGAGGAAAACTGAACTACGACAAACGCAAGGCCGGAAAAAGCTGGCGCCTTAAAGGTGCCGCTACATGGCCGTGCCAGCCTAAAGAGGGACGCCGATTTGCAGCGGGGAAATCAGCAGCAGCTTCTGTAACGGTCTGTTTTGCGAAGGACAAGGCGAGGACTGCAACAGGCGGCACTCCGGGCGACCGAACCTGTCCCTGACTAAGTGGCGTTGCATAGTGGTGAAGTGCACAGGCGAGAAACAGCGGAAACAATCCGGTGTTAGTTAATGAAAATTAAATATGGGATGTGTAGACTTTCGCGCGAGGGGCCGCGGTCGTGCCTGCGAACCGGTATTGAGGCAGGGCGAATGGCAGGGGAGAACTGGAGAACACGGCCGATGAAGCCGGAGACACCGGGAAGTGAAAGAAGTCTGTCGGAGAAATCGCTAAAGCAACTGGCGCATTCGCTGGTGAAGCAGTTGGACGCGCTGCCCAAGGCGGCGAGAAGGCCGCGCCTCTCCGCAGCCATGCGGGAGTACAAGGCCTACATGCGCGCAAGGCGCAAGCAGCGGTAAGATGGATTAAGAAGTGAGCAGCGGAGTTACATCCGAGTTGGGGCCAAGTGCTGGGACGCACCCCCAGAGGTGGCCGTTTTATGTCTTCTTTGGATTCCCAATTGCGTTGAGGGGTATATACGCCTTTGGGCAGTGGCTGCCTGCAAGTGTCGAGTTTATCTTTTACACAGTGCTGATGTTTGGGACTCTCATATGCATTTTCAGTAGAAGACTCAAACATCTGCCGTTCTGGTTGACATGGTCTGCCTGTCTCGTTTTTCTGCAAGTGGGGGTCCTGTGGCCGCTGTTTTCGCGTGAATGGCCATCGCAACAGTCTCCCATGAGGGCGGACTACACCACATTCAAGCTGTCCTGGGCCGTCGGCGAGCTTGCCATGTGGGGGTACATAGGTGTTCTGTGGCTGGTTCTGCGGTCGCGGCCTGAAATTTATATGAGGAAGCGTCGTGCGCCAAAGGCGATCGCGGCGTCGGAAGGGCAAACTGGGACGTCCGACGCGGTCTTGGCGCCCGCGGCGTCGTTAGGGCTTGATCCGTTGAGCCTCTTCTGGATGGTGCGTCACAAATGCCCAAGCTGCGGCACCCTGATTGAAACTAGCGATATTCCCGGGATGGAAGTTCCGTTCAACTGCAAATCCTGCAAGAATTCGATTTGGCTTGTCCATAGGGACACGTACGGGTTTAACCTGCTGTTCGGCATTGGCGCATTTTATGCCCTATGGTTCCTCGGCGTGCGCAATCCGATTATTCTCACCTGGACTTTCCTGCTGATGGTGTGTGTCGAGTTGTCCGCCACAAAATATCTCCTGCCGCCGAAGGTTGAGGTCCACGTGCCTTGGCACGGAGTTCCTTCGAGCCTCATTGTGGGCAAAGGCTAGTGCCGACTTCGGTGAATTGACAGAACGGCGGGAGATGGAGATAATGCGGCGTACGGAAATGCGCCGGGAGGCAGGCAACCGAATTTGAACACTCGCCCGAAATATATATTTGTGACGGGCGGCGTGGTTTCTTCTCTTGGCAAGGGCGTGGCGGCGGCATCGATCGGATGCCTGCTGGAAAGCCGCGGCCTGAAAGTCACCCTCCAGAAGTGCGATCCCTACCTGAACGTTGATCCCGGGAACGATGTCTCCCTACCAGCACGGCGAAGTGTACGTGACGGACGACGGAGCGGAGACGGACCTGGACCTGGGGCACTACGAGCGGTTCACCAATGCGCGGCTGACGCGCGACCACAACTGGACCAGCGGGCGGATTTACGAGTCCATCATCACCAAGGAGCGGCGCGGGGATTATCTGGGAAAAACCGTCCAGGTGATTCCGCACGTGACCGACGAAATCAAAGCGGCGATCCAGAAAGTGGCGGACGACGTGGACGTGGTGATCGTGGAAATCGGCGGGACGGTGGGAGACATCGAGTCGCTGCCGTTCATGGAAGCGATACGGCAGATGCGGCTGCAACTGGGCGCGGAGAACGTGATTTTTGTCCACCTGACGCTGGTGCCGTTCATCGCGTCGGCGGGCGAGCTGAAAACCAAGCCGACGCAGCACAGCGTGAAGGAAATGCTGAGCATTGGAATTCAGCCGGATATCTTGATTTGCCGCAGCGACCGGCGGTTGCCGCTGGAGCTGAAGGCGAAAATCGCGCTGTTCTGCAACGTCCCGGAAGCCAGCGTGATTTCCGCGCCGGACGTGGGGAATATTTACGAAGTGCCGCTGTCGCTGGCGTCGGACGGTCTGGACGAGCGCATCCTGCACCTGCTGCACATGAACGCGGGTCCGCGCGATCTGAGCCAGTGGCAGAATCTGGTGAAGCGGCTGGACAATCCCGGAAGGCGAAGTGCGGATTGGCGTGGTGGGGAAATACGTTTCGCTGGAAGACGCGTACAAGAGCCTGCGCGAGGCGCTGATGCACGGCGGGCTGGCGTGCGGACGGAAAACGGTGATTGAGTGGTTCGAGGCGGAGGAAATTGATTCGCCGGAAACCGCGGCGCGGCGGTTGCGGCACGTGGACGGGATTCTGGTCCCTGGAGGATTCGGCAAGCGCGGGATACAGGGAATGGTTCACGCGATTACGTATGCGCGCACGGCGGGCGTGCCGTTTTTCGGAATTTGCCTGGGAATGCAGTGCGCGACGATTGAATACGCGCGCAACGCGGCGGGATTGCCGCACGCGGACAGCACGGAGTTCGATCCCAACGCGACCGACCGCGTGATTTACAAATTGCGTGAGCTGCTGGGCGTGGACGAAATGGGCGGAACGATGCGGCTGGGCGCGTGGAAGTGCGTGCTGGAGCCGGGATCGGTGGCGGCGCGGGCGTATGGCGCGACGGAAATTTCCGAACGTCATCGGCACCGTTACGAATTCAACAAGGATTACGAGGCGCAACTGGTGGCCGCGGGGCTGCGGATTACCGGGAAGACGCCGGACGGAGTGTACGTTGAAATCGTGGAAGCGCCGGAGCATCCGTGGTTCCTGGCGTGCCAGTTCCATCCGGAGTTCAAGTCCAAGCCGCTGGCGCCGCATCCGCTGTTTGTGGCGTTCGTGAAAGCGGCGCGGGATAACGGCGAAGGGCGCGGCGCGCGCAGCGCGGGCGTCGGGAATTTGCACACCGCCGGCGCGGCGGACTAGCGGAGCTCTGTTCGTCCGGCCCGGTTATTCGGGGGCGATGCCTTCGGCGAGAAATATGCGGGCCTTCGACGCCTTTTGCCGAATTGGTATGATGGCCTGATAGGCCGGCGAATTGTACCAGGCAAGCGCTTTGTCCATGTTGTCAAAAGCGATCACAATGATATGCTTCGGCGGATCGCCCTCGAGAGGCTGGGTTTTGCCAGCACGAATCACATAGTGGTGATTGAAAGGCGCCAGCGTTTCAGGAATCTTCTCCCCATATTTCTGCATGCCGCTGGGGTCCGTTACTTCGACTTCCGCGATGAAGTAGGCAGGCGGCGTTTTGGTTTGTTGGGCGCGAATTGCCTTTGCGCCGGCAACACCAATTAGGACGCCAAACAACACAGCCAGTGCGAGTTTGTAGTTGATCTTCATGATTTGATCCTCCCCGCGTGGTTAGCAAACTAGCGCTAAGCCATCGAATATGACCGCCAAAATTGGAACACGCCTCGCATAGCGAAGTCCATCGCTTCGTTCCGGCTTAGGGACTTGCAATCCGGCGCGGGGGTGCATAGCCCGATTGATTCCATGGAGAAGAATTCACCATTCACAGTGGGAAACGTGCGCATGGGGGCGGGCGCGGCGCTATTTGTGATTGCCGGGCCGTGTGTGATTGAAAGCGCGGCGCACGCGACGATGATGGCGGAGCGGCTGGCGGAAATTTGCGCGCGAGTGGCGATGCCGCTGATTTTTAAGGCGTCGTTCGACAAGGCCAACCGGTCGTCGGTGGAATCGTATCGAGGGCCGGGGATTGGACGAAGGCTTGCGGGTGTTGCGCGCGGTGAAAGAAAAAGTCGGCGTGCCGGTGCTGACGGATATCCATGAAGTGGCGCAGGCGAAAGCGGCGGCGGAAGTTTGCGACGTGCTGCAGATTCCGGCGTTTTTGTGCCGGCAGACGGATTTGCTGCTGGCGGCAGGGCGAAGCGGCGCGGCAGTGAACATCAAAAAGGGACAATTTCTTGCGCCGCAGGAAATGTCCAACGCAGTCGAAAAAGTGGAGAGCACCGGCAACCGGAAAATTATTTTGACGGAACGCGGAAACTCGTTCGGGTATCAGAATCTGGTGGTGGACATGCGGTCGTTCGCGATGATGCGCAAGCTGGGATATCCGGTGGTGTTTGACGTGACGCACGCGGTGCAGTTGCCGGGCGGAGCGGGAAAGGCCAGCGGAGGGCAGCCGGAGTTCATCGAGCCGCTGGCGCGCGCGGGCGTGGCCGCGGGAGTGGACGGTATTTTCATGGAAGTGCATGACAATCCGGCGAAGGCGCTGTCCGACGGCGCGAACGCGCTGCCGCTGGAAAATTTCGAGCCGCTGCTGAGAGAAATTGAAACACTGGGCGAACGTGGCGCGGGAGTGGGACGCGAAATGAGCGGCGCGGAAAAACCGGCGAAAGCACGGCGATTGAAAGCGCCAGGCGCGTCCTGCGGATTGAAGCCGAGGCGATTGCGGGGCTGGCGGCGCGCCTGGACGAGCGATTCGAGCGCGCAGTGGAGATGCTGGCGGCGTGCAAGGGGCGGATTGTGGTGACAGGGATGGGCAAGTCCGGGCTGATCGGCGCGAAAAATCGCGGCGACGTTTGCGAGCACGGGATCGCCGGCAATGTTCCTGCATCGCGGCCGAGGCGCTGCATGGCGATCTGGGGATGGTGGCGCCGGAAGACATCGTGGTGGCGTGTCCTACAGCGGGGAAACTGAAGAAATTGCCGGACTGCTGGAGATGTTGAAGAGGCTGGGAGTGGCGCTGATTTCGCTGTCGGCGGCGACAAATCAACGCTAGCGGAGGCCAGCGATGTTGTGCTGGACGTCAGGGTGAAGGAAGAAGCGTGCTCGCTGAATTTGGCGCCGACAGCGAGCACCACGGCGGCGCTGGCCATGGGCGACGCGCTGGCGATGGCTTTATTCGAGCGACGCGGGTTCAGCGAAGAGAATTTCGCGGCGCTGCATCCGGCGGGGCATCTGGGAAAAAACTGCGGCGAATCGAGTCGCTGATGCACGCTGGAGATGACGTTCCTCGCGTGGGTTGCAGGATCGAATGCCTGAGATTATTTACGAGATGAGCCGCAAGGGGCTGGGGATGGCGGCGGTGGTGGACGGGGCAGGCGTGGTGCAGGGGATTATTACGGATGGGGATTTGCGGCGGCTGATGCAGCAGCGGAAAAAGGAAGCGCTGGATTTGACGGCGGCGGAGTGCATGACGAAGAATCCTGCGACCGATTCGGCGCGGGAACTGGCTCCGTGGCGTTGCGGATGATGCAGGAGCGGCGGATTACGTCGGTATTGGTGATGGACGAGAGCGGGAAAATTGGAAGGCGCGGTGCACTTGCACGATTTGTGGACGTTGCAATTGTTTTGGAGGATGGATCGTGAGCATTACGACGACAGGTCTCCGCGTCAAGGTGGAGAACTGACATCGTGAATCGGAATAGCCGCAAATGAGAAAGCAACGAAAGTTACGGCGGGAGTGAGGCGGCGGGCGAAGAAGATTCGCGTGCTGCTGATGGACGTGGACGGAGTGCTGACGGATGGAGACGTGTGCCTGCTTTCGATGCCGGACGGCTCGGCGGAAGAGTTGAAAATTTTTAACGCGCATGACGGCGCGGGGCTGATGCTGGCGCATATCGTGGGATTGAGCCGGGCCTGATTACCGGGCGAGAGTCAGCGGCGATGGAGCGGAGAGCACGGGAGCAAAAACTCGATTATGTGTTTCAGGGTCAGCCGAAAAAAATCGGCGCGTTCGAGGAGATTCTGAAGCAGGCGGGCGCGAAGGACGAAGAAGTCGGCGTACGTGGGCGATGATCTGCCGGATTTGCCGGTGATGCGGCGGCGCGGGACTCGCGGTGGCGGTGGGCAACGCCGTCCCGAAGTGAAAGGAGCGGCGCATTACGTGACGTCGAGACGGCGGCAAAGGTGCGGTGCGCGAAGTGGTGGAACTGATTTTGAAAGCCCAGGGAAAGTGGAAAGAAGCAATGCCGAAAGCGCAAGCGTAAGACCGTCCTATCTGGGTCCTTCCTGATTTGCCGAATCGCAACACCTTATGGTTGCAGTGGCCGAATGTCATTGCGGCAATATTGCCGGGACCGTATAGTACGCGTGGCGCTCTTCGGTGAGCTCCCGCTTGGCTTTTGCATCCTGTAAAATTCCTGCTCGCCGCCGCAGGCCGGAGGGATTATGAAATACACCGTACTCGCATTGCTCAGCACCATTGTTCTGGCGGTCGCGGGTACGTTCGCCATGGCGCCCCTGCAGCAACAAAATCCGCCACACATTCCCGTGGCTGCTCCCGCCGGTCCGTCCTCTCTCGCCTTACCCGGTGTGAGTTTTAGCCCTGCTGATCATGTGCCGCACAGTGAAAGGGACCTGTTAGGGATACCAGAGCATCTGTTTGTCGAGTCCGCGACTTTTCGCACGCGCAGCAAACCCTGTTCCGCCACTACCAGCGATTTCAATGGGGACGGAAAGCTCGATTTGGCGACCGCGGGTTGTGAGAAGGATGTGGTCGAGGTGCAGCTGGGAAACGGCAAGGGAGGATTTGGATCCGCAGTGGCCTATGCCACGGGGAAGGCACCAGTCTCTGTTGCCGTGGGCGATTTCAACAACGATGGCATAGCGGACCTGGTAACGGCGAACAATGAGAGCTACACAATAAGCGTGCTGCTGGGCAACGGCGACGGGACATTTCAGCAGCACGTCGACTTCGCCACGGCGGCGGCTCCTGAGTCGGTGGCTGTGGGAGATTTCAATAGGGATGGCAATCTGGACGTGGTGACAGCGAACAGCCCCTCTCCAGGCACGGTGAGCGTACTCCTCGGCAATGGTGATGGAACCTTTCAGCCGCACGTGGAGTACGCCACGGGAGGGCAGGCGTTCTATGTTGCGGTGGGAGATTTCAACGGAGACGGCAAAGAGGACCTAGCCGTGGCCGACGAGTATGCGGCCAGCGTCGCCATCCTCCTAGGAAACGGTAACGGCACTTTCGGGGCGCACAATAATTTTGGTACCGGATCGGGTCCCGATTCTGTCGCCGTGGGCGACCTCAACGGCGACGGCAAGTTGGACCTGGTTACGGCGAATGGAGGGGGACTCAGCGTGAGTGTTTTATTGGGGAACGGAGACGGCACGTTTCAGTCACACGTGGATTATGGTGCAGGCAATTCGCCCAGCTCGGTTGCGGTGGCGGATTTGCGCGGCGACGGAAAGGAGGACCTTGTCGCGACAGATTACGCTTCTGGAACTGTGAGCGTTCTCCTGGGGAAGGGTGATGGAACCTTCGCGCCCTCCGCCGGCTACGCCACGGGCAATTATCCAATTTCCGGAATCGTGGGTGATTTTAACGGGGACAAAAGGCCGGATCTGGCTGTTGCCAACTTCAACGACGCCACAGTCAGTGTGCTGGCCGGGAACGGTGACGGGACGTTTCGGGATTTCGCGAATTACTGGATGATGGCGGGGGACTATTCCTATACGGCCTCCGTAGCGGATTTCAACCACGACGGGATTGCCGATTTGGGAGTGGTCAATGGCTCAGGGGTGGGGGTTTTTCTCGGCAATGGAGATGGCACGTTTCAGCGGCCACTGCTAAGCCAAACGGGCACCAATCCCGAGTGGGGTACGGCCGGAGATTTCAACGGAGATGGCAACCCGGATATGGTGGTCACCAATGTGGAGGAGAATACAGCCAGCGTTTTGTTGGGGACTGGCGACGGGACTTTTCAACCGGCGACTCAATATAGCACGGGAGCTTGGCCAGCAGATGTCGTGGTGGCGGACTTCAATGGCGATGGGAGAGCCGATCTAGCCATTGCAAATAATCACGGTAATTCCGTGAGCATCCTGCTGGGCAACGGGGATGGAACATTTCAGACGCATGTTGACTATGCCGTAGGCACATATCCGACTTTTCTTGTTGCCGACGATTTCAACGGAGACGGGAAAGTGGACCTAGCAGTCGAAAATTACGGAGACAATACCGTCAGCATACTGATCGGAAATGGAGACGGAACTCTGCAGCCGGCGAAAAACTATTCCGTGGGGCAAAATCCGGAGGGCTTGGCGGTGGGCGATCTCAATGAAGACGGATTCGCAGACCTCGCGGTGAGCGTTTACTCGTCTTCATGCGTAGCCGTTCTGCTCGGGAATGGGGACGGAACGTTCCGGCCCGGGGGTTCCTACGCGGCGGGTTATGGTCCGGGCGGTGTTGTGCTAACCGACCTAAATGGGGATGGCCATCTTGATGCCGTGGTGATTAATGGATTCGTGCTCTACGGCAAGGGCGACGGCTCATTCGTGTCCCGCTCCAGTTTTGCCGTGAGCGGCATACCACAATCCATTGCGGCTTACGATTTTAACGGCGACAAGGCCACGGATTTGGCGGTCACCAATTTTTACAACAATGACGTAACTGTGCTGCTGAACGCGACGGGGACGAGCGTGACGCTGGCCAGTGCGCCGAATCCTTCACAGCAGGGGGAGGCTGTGACATTTACAGCGACGGTGGCGGCGTCGGTGAAGGGAGTGGGGATGCCGGCGGGCCAGGTGATATTCAGGACGAATAGCAAAGAGCAGGTTGTGGACCTAGTGAATGGAGTGGCGACATTTGCGACGTCCAAGCTGGGCGAGGGGAAACACAAAGTCATCGCAATTTATAGCGGGGACAAGCAATTTGCGCGGCAGAAGTCGGGTGTAATCACCCAAGTTGTGAATCCGTAGCGGCGGGCGGGACTGGCGGTGGCGGTGGGGAACGCCGTCCCGGAAGTGAAAGGAGCGGCGCATTACGTGACGTCAAGAGACGGCGGCAAAGGTGCGGTGCGCGAAGTGGTGGAACTGATTTTGAAGGCGCAGGGAAAGTGGAAAGAGGCAGTGCCAAAAGCGCAGGCGTAAGACCGTCCTATCTGGGTCCTTCCTGATTCGCCGAATCGCAACACCTTACGGTTGCAGTGGCCGAATGTCATTGCGGCAATATTACCGGGACCGTATAGTACGCGTGTCGCTCTTCGGTGAGCTTCCGGGAGAGCTGGCGTAAGGAGACAGACATGCGCGCATTCGCGGTCCGGAGTTTTGGCGAGGCTCCGGCGATCCACGACCTGCCGATTCCCGCCGCGGACGGCACGTTCCTGATCCGCGTGAAATATGCGGGCGTCAATCCGATTGACTACAAACTCCTCGAACGGCTGACCGCCGCTTCAACATACCCTTTCGTAATGGGCGCGGACTTCGCGGGCGTGATCGAACGCGTTCCGGCGGGAGAACGCGATTTCCGCGCCGGCGACCGTATCTTCGGCATGGCTCGGACGCACGGCGCGTACGCCGAATACACCGCGGTCGCACCGGGCGCGCAGACGGAACCGCTGGCCCATATCCCGGACGGCGTCACCGACGAACAGGCGGCCGCGCTGCCTATCGCGGCAGCAACCGCCCTTGGGTCGCTCGAGTTGCTGGGCACCGGCGCTGGCCAACGTCTCGTGGTGATGGGCGCGACCGGTGGAGTCGGCGGCTACGCGGTGCAGATGGCGCGCTCGCGCGGCGCGCACGTCATCGCAACGGTTCGCGGCGATGCCGACGAAGCTCGCCGCCTCGGCGCCGAAGAAGTCTACGACACCAGGACTGTTGAGGTAATCGGCGCGCTGCACGCGGTTCACCCGGACGGCGTCGACGCAGTCCTTGATCTCGTCAACGGCGCGGACGCAATCCGCCGCGACGCCGAGATTCTCAAATCCGGAGGCAGCCTGGTCTCCACGATCCACGTGGCCGACGAAAAGTGGTTCGCCGAGCGCCAAATCACAGCGCACAACATTGCGGGGAACGCGAATCCCTCGGCATCGCCGCGAGGCCTGAATGAGATTGCGCGGATGCTCGCGGACGGGACGATCACCGCGCGCATCCAGTCCACGGTTGAACTGGACGGCGCGGGGCAAATACTCGAAAAGCTTCGCAACGGCGGCCTCCGCGGCAAGGCGGTCATCCGTCTCTAAGACGGGCGTTCGCGCAGTGTCTCTTAAGTTGTGAATCCCGAGGAGTTGGCTGTGCTTGTCCGGCGGCAGCCGTGAATGCCGCCCGCGAAGCGAAGCGCGGGGAATATTGAAAGTCCCGCGTTTGGTGGACTGGATGCAATGCGGTTGAATGGGGGCGTGGGGCGGAATATACTGCGAGGCAATCTGGCGCGCACGCGGTGAAACTATGCGGGGAAAAGCCCGCAGGGAGAGCAACCATGCAGGGACGATTGGGAATGAGATTCAGTAAGGCGATTCTGGCGGTGATGGCGGGCGCGAGCCTGCTGGCCGCGCCGGGAAATGCGTCGCTTGGGGGAGTGCAGGACCAGCGGCAAGATCCCGGAGGTTCGCGATACAAAATCGGGTCCGGCAATACGGCGACGGCGGATCCGTGGGTGGTGCGTCCGAAGACCACGCCGTGCGAAGTGGAGCTGTTTTTGAAGGACGAATTCGATAATTACAACGCCATGCCGTTTAACTTCACGCCGCCGGCGAATTGTCCCGGGCCGTGGGCCAAGGTGGTGTTCAACGCGAATTTTAATGTGACCAAGGGAGTGCAGTACGACCGCACGGGAAACATCTGGGTGAACAACGCGGCGATTTATTTTGGGACCACGGCGGAACCCTCCGGGACGCTGGGACCAAATTGGCATGTGGAGACGGACATCACCGACTACAGTTCGCTGTTCACGGCGCCGACCACCGGCGAAGTGATTCTGGGCAACACCGTGAACGGGCAGTACAACGGAATTATTTATGGAACGGCGTGGCTGCAATTCTATCCGCTGGAGCCGGGCCAGCCCGCGCCGGTGACGGCGGACCAGGTGCTGGCGCTTTCCGCGGGCGATGGCGGAGGGACGGTGGCGCTGAACAGCGGCACGGACATGCTTTCGGAAACGTTTACGCTGCCGACGAATGTGGAGCGCGCATATCTGGACGTGTTTGCGCAGGGGCAACAGGACGATGAATTCTGGTACACGTGCGTGCCCAATGATGTGTCCGGTGAATTGCAAAGCTGCGGAAACACGGCGTTCCGCGAAGCGGACATCACCATTGATGGCACGCCGGCAGGGGTAGCGCCGATTTATCCGTGGATTTTCACGGGAGGGATTGACCCATATCTATGGATACCGACGCCGGGAGTGCAGACGCTGAATTTTGTGGCCTATCGGGCGGACCTGACGCCATTCGCGGGGGTGCTGAGCAATGGGCAGGCGCACACCGTGGCGCTGAGCGTCTACAACGCGGACCAGTATTTCTCGGCGACGGCGAATCTGCTGGTTTATCTGGACCACGGCTCGCAACAGGTGACCGGAGCGGTGACCAAGAACACACTGGCGGCGCCAAATCCCAACGTATTGGAAGACCTGACCAACAACAACGGAACGATAACCGGCACGGTGACCACGACCAACGAGCACAAGTTCGTGATTTCCGGGTATGCGGTGACGTCGCACGGGCAGGTGAAGACCACGGTGGAGCAGGACGAGAAGTTCAGCAACGTTCAAACGTTCGACATCGTGCCCAACACCACATATGACCAGGACATCACGCAAGGGACCACGGTGAAGTCCGAAACGATACGCGAGGGCGGAAATTTCCACAGCGTGGAGACGCAGGAGTTCGATTTCCCCGCCACGGTGGACATCAACATTGCGTATCAATCAAACGGAACATTAATTCAGACCACCAACATCCAGCAAACGTATGCGACGTTTGTGACCGGCATGCGCGACAAAGTCCGTCTGGGCGAGAGCCAGGCCAACAACACGGTGACGACCACGGACATGCTGAAGCTGACTGCCTCCGGGCAGATCATCGGCAATTCCGGCCAGGCCAGTTCGCAGCATTACACGGAACAAAACGCCGGACTGCTTCCGCGGTGCTACGACCGGCTGATTACCGCGGCCAACAATGAACTGGCCACGGTAACGGATGGGTGCGGCGCGAAATAAAAACAGACGATGGCGCGAGGTGGGGGGAGACTTCTCCGGGTGGATTCAGCGACGGGCGGGGGTGGAACGTCTGGAGCGGGAGAAGGGAATCGAACCCTCACCTCGAGCTTGGGAAGCTCACGTTCTGCCACTAAACTACTCCCGCGTGTAACCCAACCCAAAATAACATTCGGAGTTGCGGGTTGCAACCGAATGTTTACCAAATTGTGAAACATGGCTGGAAATCGGTTAGAAAGTGCGTGATTTCTGCCTCCAAGGCGCGGGTGTGGGTGGGGGGAATAAGGACCTGCGCGATTTCCGGGGGAGAGGTGTTGTAACTGCGGCTAAGGGGCATTTTAGTAATGGTGTTTTCCACAGGACCGCGCGCCGGGCGCGTGCAATTTGACCGGGCGGGGCAGAAATGGCTTTCCGGGGAAGGGGCCCGGGATTACGATGGCGCGGCGGAAATGGTCCAGTAAAAGGAGCGCGGCATGAGAAGCAGGGCAATAGCGATGATGGTGGCGGCGTTGCTGGCGGGGTTGTGGCTGGCGGGATTTGCGGCCATGCCGGCGCGGGCGCAGCAGTTGGACAACAAATTGTGGGAGGGGATGAAGTGGCGGCAGATTGGGCCATTCCGCGGAGGGCGCGTGCTGGCGGTGACGGGCGTGTCGAGCCAGCCGAATGTTTATTATTTTGGAGCGGTTTCGGGCGGTGTGTGGAAGACGACGAATGGCGGACTGACGTGGGAGCCGTTGACGGACAAGCAGCCGTTTGCGTCAGTGGGGGCGATTGCCGTGGCGCCGTCGGACCCGAACGTGATTTACGTGGGGACGGGAGAAGCATGCTGGCGGGGAGATATCTCCTACGGCAACGGGGTGTACAAGTCGGTGGACGCGGGGAAAACGTGGAACACCTGGGATTGGACGACACGCGGCACATCGCCCGGGTAATCGTGGACCCGCACGACGAAAACACCGTGCTGATTGCCGCCATGGGACATGCCTATGGGCCAAACAGCGAGCGCGGCGTTTACAAAACCACGGATGGCGGGAAAACGTGGCGGAAAGTTCTGTACAAGGATGAGAACACGGGCGCGACGGACCTGACCTTCGATCCATCGAATGCGCACATTGTGTACGCGGCGATGTACCAGGCGCGGCGGCTGCCGTGGAATTTCATCAGCGGCGGCCCGGGGAGCGGATTGTACAAATCTTCGGACGGCGGGGAAACGTGGAAGCAATTGAAAGGGAATGGCCTGCCGGATGGGGTGTTGGGGAAAATCGGCGTGGCAGTGGGAGCGGGCGACGGCAGCCGGGTCTATGCGCTGATTGAAGCGAAAGAGGGCGGATTGTACCGGTCGGATGACTACGGCGAAAACTGGTCATTGGTGAACGCGGACCACAAGTTCCGGCAGCGGGCGTGGTATTTCACGCATATTTTCAGCGACCCGTTGAATACCGACACGGTGTACATATTGAATACCGGGACTTTCCGGTCCACCGATGGAGGCGAAAAATTTGACCGCGTGCCCACGCCGCATGGCGACAACCACGGATTGTGGATAGATCCGAAAAATCCGAAGCGGATGATCAACGGAAACGACGGCGGGGCGACCATCTCCACGGACGGCGGAGATCGCTGGAGCACGGAGGACAATCAGCCGACCGCGCAGTTTTATCACGTGACCACGGACATGCGGTTCCTGTATCACGTCTACGGAGCGCAGCAGGACAATTCGACGGTGGGCATCGCCAGCCGGACGGACACCGGCGGAATTGACGTGCGCGATTGGGACGAAGTGGGCGGCGGAGAGAGCGGATACATCGCCGTGGACCCGCGCGATCCGGATATTGTGTACGCGGGCGACAACGGCGGGTTCATCACGCGGCGCGACATGCGCACGCGCCAGACGCAGGACATCACCGTGTGGCCGGATTACTACAGCGGCATCGGCGCGGCAGATTTGAAGCACCGCTTTCAGTGGACCGCGCCGATTATCATCTCGCCGAACGATCCGGACACGCTGTATATCGGCGGCGAGGCGGTTTTCAAAACCACCAATGGCGGGAACAGCTGGACGGCCATCAGTCCGGACCTGACGCGCAACGACAAGTCCAAGCAGGTGGCCGCGGGCGGTCCCATCACCAAGGACAACACCAGCGTGGAGTATTACGACGTGGTGTTCACCATCGCGGAATCGCCGCTGAAGAAGGGAATGATCTGGGCGGGAACGGACGACGGACTGATTCAGTTGACGGAAGACGGCGGAGCGCACTGGAACAACGTGACGCCGAAGGATCTGCCGGATTGGAGCATGGTGAGCCTGATCGAGGCGTCGCCGTTCGATGCGGGGACGGCGTATGCGGCGATTGACCGGCACAAACTGGACGATTTTGCGCCGTACATTTACGTGACGCATGACGCGGGGAAAAGCTGGAGCCGGATGAACAGCGGAATTCCGGATGGAAGTTATGTCCACGCGGTGCGGTCGGACACGGCGCGGAAGGGACTGCTGTTTGCGGGAACGGAAACGGGAGTGTATGCGTCGTTCGACGACGGCGCGAACTGGGAGGCGGTGCAACTGAATTTGCCGCCGTCGCCGGTTCACGATTTGGCGGTGAAGAATGGCGATGTCGTGGCGGCGACGCACGGACGGTCGTTCTGGATTCTGGACAATATCGAGCCGCTGCGCGCGGCGAGCGCGAAAATCAGCGGGGAGGATGCGTATCTCTACAAGCCGGTTCCGGCGGTGCGCTATCGCACGGGCGGGACGGTGCCCAAGCGATACGCGATGCTGGTGGGCCAAAACGCGGCGGGCGGAGTGACGGTGGATTATTTCCTGTCCAAAGCGCCGGACAAGGAGAAGAAAGAGAAGTGAAGCTGGAGATTCTGGACAGCAAGGGAGAAGTGATCCGGAAATATTCCAGCAAGAAGGAAGAGCCAAAGGAAAAGCAACAGGAATGGGACGCGCCGGATGAGTCCGAGCCGCTGCCGGTGGAAGTCGGGATGAACCGGTTCACCTGGGACCTGAAATATGAAGCGCCGCACAAAGTTCCCGGCGTGGTGCTGGACGGCGGAGATGAACCGGAAGGACCGTGGGTTGTGCCAGGGACGTATCAAGTGCGATTGACGGCGTTGGGAAAGTCGCTGACGCAATCCGTGGATGTGACGCTGGATCCGCGGCTCAAAACTTCGCAGGGAGATTTGCAGAAGCAACTGGAGCTGGCGCTGAAGCTGCGGACGTCACTGAACCAAACGCATGACGCGATACGCGAAATTTTGGACGTGCGTTCACAACTGGATGCGTTGCAGGCGAGGCTGGCGAAGGATGCGGCGGCAAAATCCATTGTGGAGCAGGCCAAGGCGCTGGAAGACACCATCACGCCGATTCAGGACGCGCTGTACAACAAGAATATTCAGTCCACGGAGGATTCGCTGAATTATCCGGTGCGGCTGAACAACAAGTTGAGCGTCCTGGGAGAACTGGTGGAGAGCGCGGATACGGCTCCGACGGAGCAATCGGGGCAGCTCTATGAAGTGCTGGCCAGGCAGGCGGACGAGCTGGCGGCGAAGTGGAACGAGGTAAAGTCCAAGGAACTGGCGGCGCTGAACGTGGAAATAAGGAAGAAGGATATTCCCGCGATTGCGCCGTTGCCGGCGAAGGAAGAATAGTCGCCGGAGATTTGGCGGGGGCTGATGCCTGCCAGGGTGGGCGGATTCCGAGAGAGGCGAGGAGGCGGAGGGGAAATGGCGTATCGCGACCTGGGCGAATTTCTGAAGCGGCTGGAGAAGGAAGGCGAAGTGGCGCGGATCCGCGAGGAAGTGGATCCGGTGCTGGAAATCACGGAGATCACCGACCGGACGACCAAGTCCGGCGGTCCGGCGCTGGTGTTTGAAAAGCCGAAGGGCGCGGACTGGCCGGTGGTGACGAATCTGCTGGGGTCGGAGCGGCGGATGAATCTGGCGCTGGAGGCGGCGTCACTGGAGGAAGTGGCGGGACGGATCAGCGCGTTCCTGGACGTGAAATCGCCGCAGGGATTTTTCGACAAATTGAAAATGCTGCCGAAGCTGGCGGAGCTGGGATCATTTTTTCCAAAGACGGTGAAGAGCGGGCCGGTGAAAGAGGTGGTGAGGCACGAAGGGCATTTCAAGCTGAGCTATCTGCCCGCGTTGCAATGCTGGCCGCAGGACGGCGGGCGCTACATCACCTGGCCGCTGGTGATTACGAAAAATCCGGAGACGGGGAAGCGGAACGTGGGGACCTACCGGATGCAGATTTTCGACGACACGACCACGGGAATGCACTGGCAGACGCAAAAGCACGGCGCGGAACATTTTCGCAGCGCGCGCGCGGCCAATCCCGATGGGCGCATGCCGGTGGTGGTGGCCATCGGAGCGGAGCCGGCGACGGCGCTGGCGGGAATTCTGCCGGTCCCGCCGGACATGGATGAGTTCATGTTCAGTGGATTTCTGCGGAAAGAGCCGGTGGAAATGGTGGCGTGCGAGACGTGCGATCTGGAAGTTCCGGCGAATGCGGAGATTGTGCTGGAAGGCTATGTGAATTTGAACGAGATGCGGACGGAAGGACCGTTCGGCGATCACACGGGATTTTATTCGCTGGAAGGCGAGTATCCGGTTTTCCATGTCACATGCGTGACGCACCGCAAGGAGCCGACGTATTTGACGACCATCGTGGGGCGTCCGCCGCAGGAGGATTATTTCATCGGGCACGCGATTGAGCGGGTTTTTCTGCCGGTGATGAAGATGCAGCATCCCGAAATCGTGGACGTGGCCATGCCGGCGGAAGGAATTTTTCAGAATTTGATGATCGTGTCCATTCGCAAATCGTATCCGGGGCAAGCGCGGAAAGTGATGAGCGCGATCTGGTCGCTGGGACAGGCGATGTTCACGAAGGTGATCGTGGTGGTGGACGACGACGTGAACGTCCAGGACGGCGGGGAAGTGGTGTGGAAGGCGCTGTGCGCGATTGATCCGGAGCGGGATATTCAATTCGTGATGGGACCGGTGGACACGCTGGATCACGCGGCGCGGATGCAGGACTACGGGTCGAAGATGGGCATTGACGCCACGCGAAAATGGCGGAGCGAGGGATATCAGGGGCGCTGGCCGGATGAAATCAAGATGGACGCGGCGACGAAAGCGCGCGTGGACGCAATGTGGGGCAAGCTGGGATTGAAAAGGTGAATGTATGGCGCGAAGGCACGACAAATCCCGCCGGAAAGCAGAATGGGAAGAAGCGTCGCGGCACATGAGCGAGTAATTGACAGCGGCGAGACGACAGAGGCGCGAGTAAGCTCACGTAACCATCAGCGCAACATGCTCATACGGCGGCTTGACGCGCCGCGCCAATAAGTGTCATAAGCAACACAGGGTCATCCTCTTGTAGTTGCCGGGAATTTCCGGCGAACTCTCCGAAAAGACAGGCAGGAAAAAAGGCGCGCGCGGCGTGGCGGCAAATTCTTGCGCCTGCGCGACGACAAGACGGAGAGGCATGTTCGGAAACGGAAAGCCAAAAACGCTGACGGGGCTGGATATCGGATCCAGCTCGGTGAAAGTCGTGCAGCTGAAGCACACCAAGGAAGGATACGAAGTGGTGTGCGCGGGAATGGAGGTTCTTCCGCGGGAGGCGGTGAAGGACGGAACGATTGCGGATGCGCCGGCAGTGGCGGAAACCATCAACACGGTGTTTGAAGCGCAGCACATGACCTTGCGGGATGTGGCCGGGTCGCTGAGCGGGCATTCGGTGATTGTGAAACGGCTGACCATGCCGCTGATGAGCGAGGAAGAGCTGTACGACCGGATTCCCGCGGAAGCGGCGCAGCAGATTCCGTTCGAGGTGGCGGACGTTTCATTGAGCTATCAACTGCTTGGGAAAACGGAGAATGACCTGGACGTGCTGTTGGTGGCGGCAAGGAAGGACAAGATCCAGAACTACACCGGCGCCATCACGCTGGCGGGAATGGAGGGACGGGTGATGGACGTGGACGCGTTCGCGCTGGAAAACTGCTTCGAGGCGAACTACGAGCCGAAAGCCAGCGACCTGATCGCGCTGGTGAATCTGGGAGCGAGCGTGATGAACATCAATATCACGCGAGGAGGCGCGCCGCTTTTCACGCGCGACGTGGCCATGGGCGGAAAGCAGTTCACGGAAGCATTGCAGGGGGAACTGGAACTGAGCTTCGAGGAAGCGGAACGGCTGAAGACCGGCAGCAGCTATCCGGGAATCTCGGACGAGCAGCGTGACGCGGTGTTGCGTCCGGTTTCGGAAGGGCTGGTGCTGGAAATCAAAAAAACGTTTGATTTTTTCCGGGCGACCACGAGTGGCGAGGAGATTACGTGTCTTTACGTGGCCGGGGGAACGGCGAAGCTGGCGGGGCTGCTGCAAATGATCCGCGGCGAGCTGGGATTGCCAGTGGAGGAGCTGAATCCGTTTCGGAAGGTCGCCATTCCCGCCGGGCAAATAAATGAAACACAACTGCGCGACAACGCCGCGCAGTTCGCGGTGGCGGTGGGGCTGGGGATGCGCGAAATGGTGAAGTCTTGATACGCGTCAATCTGCTGGGGCAGACGAGGCCGAAGGGCGGGCAAGCCGAGCGGTCCAGACAGATTCTGATTCTGGCGGGCGCGCTGGCGGCGGGGCTGCTCGTGGCGGGGACTTATCTGTGGATGGTCTACGCGAAAAGCCAGCAGGAACTGGTGCGGATGGAGGCGAAGATTGTCGCGCAGAAGCAAGAGCGGACGCGTCTGCAGCAAGTGGCCGCGCAGGTGAGGCTGTTGCAGGGGCAGGAGTCGGAACTGGAGCACCACCTGGAGGTGGTCCGGCAACTGGCGAACAGCCGGCGCGGAGGCGAGGAGATGCTGGCGGCGGTGGAAAATTCGGTGGCGCGGACGGATGAATTGTGGCTGACCAGTCTGAAGCGCAAGGGTGACGGAGTGGACCTGGAAGGAGAGGCAGGCTCGATTAACGCCGTGGCGAATTTGATTGCCGCGCTGCAGCGGTCCGGCTACTTCACGAAAGTGGACATCACCGAAGCAAAAGAGGATGACAACAATCCGGAAGCGGTGACCTACACGTTCGGGATGACGGCGCAGGCGAGCGGAGCAGGCAACGCGGCGGCCGCCGCGGGGAAGAGTTAGGAGAAAACTTGGCCGATTTAACCGGGAATATTTCGGTGGGAACGCGGGCGGCGCTGGTGGGAGTGCTGGGGCTGATGCTGGCGCCGGCGATGCTGTATACGCCGGGGTCGCCCATGCGGAAGCAGCGCGTGGAAATGGAGAGCGCGCAGCTGGAGACGGCCAGCCTATCCGCGGAAGTGGCGACGTTGCAGGCCAATGAAGCGCGGCTGGCGACGCTGGAGCGGAAGCTGGGCATAACCAGCGCGGAGCTGGCGTCGCTGGAAGCCATGATGCCGACGGGCAAGGAGGCGGATGAGTTTATCCGGCTGCTGCAACAGGCGGCGTCCCAGTCAAACATGCGGATACGGAGGATCACCAGCAAGCCGGTGGTGGCAAAGGAATATCACTACGAAATGCCATTCGAGGTGGAGGTGGAAGGGACATTTTTCGGCTTGCAGGATTTCTTTGGCGCGCTCAGCCACCTGGAACGGATTACCAGCGTGGGAGATTTGACGCTGGCGGCGCTGGGAGGCGGCGGAGCGCGTCCCAAGAACACGCCGGCGGGAGCGACCGTGAACGCCACGTTTACGGTGACAACTTATTTTGCGGGAGGCGAAGACGCGGAGCCATCCGGAGCACAAAAGAAATAAGCATATGAATGAACGTGGCATGTTGGCGAAGAGACATGGCTGGCGATGGGGGGCGAGCGCGGCGGTTTTCCTGCTGGCGGCGAGCGCAATGGCAGGCGGGGACGCGAGGAACTCTAAATCGCACGGCACTGAAACGGCGACGGGCGGAGAGGCCAGTGGAGCGGCCAGTTTGCCGGTCGTCAATGGAGCGGTTCACGCCGCGACGGGAAACGCGCCCGCGGCGAGAGCCGTCGCGCCCGCGGTGAAGCAGGATACAAACGGCGGGAGCGCGCAAACCAAGACGACGGAGCCGCGACGCGATCCGTTCCGGCCGCTGCTGACGCGGAAGGGAGCGGGAGAAGACGGAACACCGCTGATGCTGCCGCCGGGAAAGGCGGGCTTGATGGCGAACACCGTGCAATTGCAGGGAGTATTGCAAACGCCGGGAGGAATGATAGCAGTGGTGGCCAACCCGCAGCAGCACGTCTATTTCCTGCATCCGGGAGACAAAATCTATGACGGGAAAGTGAAGGAAATCCGGCTGGACGGAATTGTGTTTGACGAAAACTCGCATGATGCATTCGGACATCCAATGCAGCGGATTGTGACCGTGCCGCTGAGTCCCATGACAGGAGTGAACCGATGACAGGAAGGATGCGGAAGCCCGTGGCAGCCGTGGCGCTGGCGGGATTGCTGGGGATGGGCGGACAATGGGCGGCAACGGCGCGCGCGGGATTGGCGCGAATGGAATCGTGGGCCGCGGAAGCCCGCCTGATCGCGGCGGACGCGGGGCAGAACGAAAACTCCGCGCAGCAGGCAGCGGCGAAGCCGGGCGCGGAGGCGCAACCCTCGCCGGGACAAGAGGTGCCGATTTCTTCGACGAACGGGTCAGCGTGGGTGATGACGTTGCCGTCGGCCAATGGCGCAACCGCGGCTGGAGGTGCCAATCCTCCGGGGCCAGGCGCGGCGACGGCGCCACCGGCGGGGAGCGAGGCCGCGGCGGATGCCGCGTGGACGGCAAATTACTATCCCGGGGCAAGACAGACCAGCGCGCCGCAGTATTCCGGCGAACCGATTTCCGTAAATCTGCGGCAGGTGGACTTGATTGATTTTTTCAGGCTGATTCATGAAATCAGCGGGTTGAACATTGTGGTGGATCCCAACGTGAAGGGGACGCTGACAATTGTCCTGGATGACGTGCCGTGGGATCAGGCGCTGGATATTGTTCTGCGCAACAACGGGCTGGATAAGCAGCTGCAGGGAAACGTCCTGCGGATTGCCACCAAGGAAACACTGCGGAACGAGGCGGAACAGGATAACGCGCTGGCCAAGGCGCAGACGGACGCGGCGGAACTGGTGACCACGACGCGGAAATTAAGTTACGCGAAGTCCGACGACATGGCGACGACGATGAAGAAATTCCTGACGGCGAGGGGAAGCGTGCTCTCCGATCCGCGGTTGAACACGCTGATTATCCGGGACGTTCCGGGAGTCTTGCCGGTGATGGACGCGCTGCTGAAACAACTGGACAAGAAATCGCAGCAGGTGGAGATTGAAGCGCGGGTGGTGGCGGCCAACCGGTCGTTTTCGCGGGACCTGGGAAGCCAGTTGGCATTTGCCTTCGCCGCGGGAAACAGCGTGGGAGGCGGCAATTCCGCGGTGGGGAGCAGCCCCATCACTCACACCAACGTGCCGCCGCCGCTGGTGCCCTCGGGCGGCACTGCTTCCACGGGAGCGAATCTGCCGCTGAACACCAACCTGGGAGCGGCAACGCCCACCAGCGGAATCAGCTACATCTTTTCGTCACACAATCTTTCGCTGGACTATATTATTTCCGCGGCGGAATCGAAGGGCATCGGGAAACTGCTGTCCAAGCCGCGCGTGGCCACGCAGAACAACGTGAAAGCCACGGTGAAGCAGGGCGTGGAAATCCCCATTCAAACCATCGTGAACAATACGATATCCGTGCAGTACGTGGATGCGGTGCTGGAAATGGAAGTGACCCCGCAGATCACGGCGGAAGGCACGGTATTTCTGGACGTCCACGTGGAGAACACGCAGATTGACACGTCGATTCCGCGCGTGGAGGGCATCCCCGCGCTGGATACCGAGTCCGCGGACACGCGCATCCTGATAAATGATGGCGGGACGGTGGTGATTGGGGGCATCATCATTTCGTCCGAAGAAACCAGCATTGATCAGGTGCCGCTGCTGGGCGACATTCCATTCCTGGGAAACCTCTTCAAGCATCAACTGGTGCAGACTTCTTCGCAAGAGTTGCTGTTCTTCCTCACACCACGTATCCTGCCGGGTTAGCCGGCGGAATCCCGCCGGCGGGAGTTGCGGCCTGGAAAGCCGCGGGCATGCCGGCAAAACCCGATTCCCATCCATTCGTTCGCAGAATCCACGCGCTGCGCGAGCAGCTTGAGACCGCCGCGGCGGACGCTTACGTGGATGTCCATTTGCCGAATATCGGCTACCTGACGGGATTTACGGGCAGCTCCGGGATGTTCGTGCTGACGCCGCGCGAGACGTTCCTTTTGACGGACAGCCGGTACGCGATTCAGGCGCCAGCGGAGGTCCACGGTGCGAAGGTGCGGATTGAAAGCGGCGCGCTGGCTGCGGTGGCGGGAGCGTTGCTGAGGCGGAGCGGGAGGAGCCGGATGCGCGCGGCGTATGCGCCATCGCGGATGAGCGTGGCGCAGCAGAGGGAACTGGCGAAAGCGGCGGGCAGCCGGGTGCGCTGGGTACCGCGGGAAGGCCTGGTGGAGGAACTGCGGTCTGTTAAGGATGAGGATGAGGTCGCCACGATGCGGGAGGCGGCGCGGCTGGCGGAGGGGTCGCTGGCGGAGGTTTTGAAGCTGGTTCGGCCGGGCGTGCGCGAAAATGACCTGGCGGCGGAAATCGAATTCCGAATGAGGAAGAAGGGCGCGGCGGGAGCGTCATTTGAGACGATTGTGGCTTCGGGGCCACGGAGCGCGCTGCCCCATGCCAGACCGTCGGAGAAGCGCGTGGGGAGAAACGAGTTGGTCGTGTTCGACCTGGGTGCTATACTGCGCGGCTATTGCAGCGATCTGACGCGCACCGTGCATGTGGGGCGCGCGTCGGCGAGAGTTCGGAAGTGGTACAACGCCGTGCGCGACGCACAAGAAGCGGCGCGGGGGGCGATACATCCTGGGGCAAAGGCGGCAGATGTGGATGCCGCGGCGCGCAACGTATTGCGGCGCAGTGGGTTGGCGCGGTATTTTGTACATGGCACGGGACACGGCCTGGGGCGGGAAGTCCATGAGATGCCCCGGCTGGGGCGGAACAGCGGCGCGGTCCTGCGGGCGGGGCAAGTTGTAACCTTGGAGCCAGGAGTTTACGTGGAAGGTGTTGGCGGGATTCGAATCGAGGATGATGTGGCCATAGGGGCGGCGGGGACGGAGTCCCTTACGCAGTTCAGCCACGAACTGCTGGAAATCTGAATGAAAAACGGGAAGAAAACCGAAGAGTCCGTGGATTGGAAGGAACTGGAACGCCTGCTGAAGCTGATGGAGCAGCACGGGCTGGAGGAGTGCGAGTACGCCCGAGGCGACTTGAGAATTCGTTTGCGGAAGCCGGGAGCAGCACCGTTCGTGCTGCAGGCCGGGCCGGCGCCCGGCGCGAATCCCTCCCCATCGGCGGCTCCCGGCAGGGCTGCCGGAGGCGGGGCGTCCGAGGAAGGCCAGCGGACGGAGTCCGGACGGGAAGAATCCGCGACGGGCGAAGAGGCGGGGGCAGTGGGGAACTCACACATCGTGAAGTCGCCGATTGTGGGGACTTATTTTGAAGCGCCCAGTCCGGAGGCGGCGCCGTTTGTGCAGGTGGGCGATCGCGTGAGAGCGGGGCAGGTGCTGTGCATCGTTGAAGCCATGAAACTTATGAACGAAATTGAAGCGGACATGGGTGGAAAATTGACACGGGCATATCTTCAGAACGGCCAGCCGGTGGAATATGGGCAGCCGCTATTTGCCATTCAACCGGACGGTTAGCCCTGACCCACCGCGTCTTTTCACGGACGACCGGATGTTAAGCCTCTATTTCCCGCGCCCAAAGTTCCACTCAAGAGGAAATGCGTAGTGTGCTGCCGCTGCAATAATTCTGATTGCTTTCCTGCTTGTATTTGCATCTGAAACATTTGAGGGCGGGTAGCGTCTCCCGAAGGCGCGCTTGTATTTATCGGAATCGGAACGTTGCCAGTCATTTTGTATCCAGCCTGGAAAGCCATAGACATTTAGGAGAAAAAACGCATGGAGGACAAAAAAGCGCCTTTGGAAATGTTTGAAATCGTCAAAGCCGTGGTGGTTGCCGAACACGAGAAGATAAGATACCGGGTTGAGGTTTACCAGATGTACAGCGGCACCGAGATGTTCTTCCAGACTTTCTGCTGGGCGGAGGATGAAATCGCCGGGGGAAAGAGGGGATGGGTTGCCTGCCCTTCAGACTGGTCGAAGAGAGCGGATAGCGTTGAGGCTGCATTGCGCGAGACTCTCTTAGTCCTCTCCGCCAATAGGGCAGGATGACGGAACCATCGATAACGCGATGTCTCTCCAAAGGCCGCGACATTCAGCAGCGGCCTTTTTTCGTTTGATCTCGGGATGCCATGGATATCTCCCCTTGGGCGGAGCGATGGCTGCGTAATTTTTCGAAGTGGCATAAGATAGACGGCGGCAAAAACAGGTTTCAGCCAGGTAACGGATGTTTCGGAAAATTCTAATCGCCAACCGGGGAGAAATCGCGCTGCGCGTGCTGGGCGCCTGCCGGGAACTGGGCGTGCAGACGGTGGCGGTGTATTCGGAAGCGGACCGCAACGCGCTGCATGTGCGGTTCGCCGACGAAGCGGTGTGCATCGGGCCGCCACGCAGCGCGGACAGCTACCTGAATATTCCTCACGTGATCAGCGCCGCGGAAATCACCAACGTGGATGCCATTCATCCGGGGTATGGATTCCTCTCGGAGAACGCGAACTTTGCGGAGGTGTGCGACGCGTCGCACGTCACTTTCATTGGCCCCTCGCCGGGCGTCATTCGCATCATGGGAGAAAAGGACTGCGCGCGGCAGGAAGTGGCCCGCGTGGGCATTCCGGTGGTTCCCGGAAGCCCGGGTTCGGTGGATGACGAAGAGAGCGCGAAAAAAATTGCGGGGCAGATCGGTTATCCGGTGATGATCAAAGCCGCGGCGGGCGGCGGCGGTCGCGGCATGCGCATGGTGATGAAGGCGGAAGAGTTCGCGCAGGCGTTTCAGACGGCGCGCGCGGAGGCGCAGCAGGCGTTTGGAAATCCCGCCGTGTACGTGGAGAAACTGATCCAGCGTCCGCGGCACATTGAATTCCAGGTGCTGGGCGACAACCACGGAAACGTCTGGCATTTCGGCGAACGGGAATGCACCATCCAGCGGCGTCACCAGAAGCTGCTGGAAGAATCGCCGTCGCCGGTGATTGATGAAGCCACGCGCGAACGGATGGGCCGGGTGGTGGTGGACGCGCTGAAGAAAGTGGGTTACTCCAGCGCGGGGACGGTGGAGTTCCTGCGGAACGAAGACGGCAGCCTCTATTTCATCGAAATGAACACGCGCATCCAGGTGGAGCATCCGGTGACGGAAATGGTGACGGGAGCGGACCTGGTGAAGGCGCAGATTCGCGTAGCGGCCGGAGAACGACTGCCGGATATTCTCCCCAAGCCGGAAATGCGCGGTCACGCCATTGAGTGCCGCATCAACGCGGAGGATCCGGAAACATTTGCGCCGTCGCCGGGAAGGATTACCGCGTTTCGCGTGCCCGGCGGGCCGGGGATTCGCGTGGACACGGCGGCGTATGCCGACGCGGTGATTCCGCCGTATTACGACTCACTGGTGGCGAAGTTGATTGCCCACGGACGCGACCGCGCGGAGGCCATCGCGCGCATGCAAGGGGCGCTGGACGGATTCGTGATTGAAGGCATCCGCACCACCATTCCTGTACACCGGAAAATTCTGGCGGATCCCGATTTCATCGCGGGGCGGTTCGACACCGGATTCCTGGAGCGTTTCGCTCCGCTGGCAAGGAAATAGCCGTGCGGGAGCGTTTCCCGCGGGTGTACGCCATTCTCGATGCGAGTCTCCTGACAATTCCTCCGGAAGAGATGGCCGTGCGGCTGGCGGACGCGGGCGTGAAGCTGTTGCAATACCGCGATAAACGCGGGAGCTCGCGGGCGGTGTTCGACACCGCTTTGAAAATCGTGCATAGACTGCAAGGACGCGGGGCGCGCCTCATCGTGAATGACCGGGCGGACATTGCCGCGCTGGCTGGCGCTGGCGGAACTCACGTGGGACAGGAGGATCTCAGCCCTGATGCGGCGCGGATGTTGTGTCCGGCGCCGATGTGGGTGGGCGTCTCGACGCACAATCTGGAACAATTGCGCGCGGCGAATGCGACCACCACGGACTACATCGCGTTGGGACCGATTTTCACCACGCAGACCAAGGAAAATCCCGAAGCCACCGTGGGAGTTAATATGCTGCGCGAAGCGCGAGCGCTGACGGAGAAACCGCTGGTGGCGATTGGCGGCATCACCGCGGAGAATGCCGCGGAAGTTTTTGGCGCGGGAGCGGATTGCGTCGCGGTGGCGCGGGGCCTGCTGGCGGCTTCCAACCCGGAATTGCGCGCGCAGGAACTCCTGCTGATTGCGGCATCGGCGCGCAGGAGTTAACGGCGCGGAATGAAGACCATGCCCGAAGGACCAAAGACAGCGCAAGCAAAGACAGCGGGCGGAGCGCCAGCCAGGGAGATGGTGAAAGGGCTCGGGCTGCTGGATTCCACGATGATTGTGGTGGGGTCCATGATCGGCTCGGGGATTTTTATCGTGTCCGCCGACATTGCCCAGCAGGTGCAGAGTCCCGGGCTGCTGATGGTCGTGTGGCTGGCCACGGGCATAATGACGCTGATTGGCGCGCTGAGTTACGGCGAACTGGCGGCAATGATGCCGCACGCCGGCGGGCAGTACGTCTATTTGCGCGAATCGCTGGGCCCGCTGTGGGGATTTCTCTACGGCTGGACCATGCTGCTGGTGATTCAGACGGCCACCATTGCCGCCGTGGCCATCGCCTTCGCGAAATTCGCGGGCGTGATTTTCCCGTGGTTTTCGGCGTCGTCCTGGATTTTGAAACTGGGGACGGAAGGCCCATGGCATCCGTGGTTCGGCGAACTGGGGCCATACACCATGGGGCTGAATACGCAGAACCTGCTGGCCATCGTTTCGATTGTGCTGATTACCTTGATCAATACGCGCGGGCTGCGCATGGGCGCGACCGTCCAAAATATTTTCACGCTGACGAAGACTGGCGCGCTGGCGATTATGGTGCTGCTGGGATTCTGGTTTTCGACGGCTGTGGCGCGCGCGGCGAATTTCACGTCATTTTGGCGCAATTCTTCGGCATGGGCGCTGCATTCCTATCCCCCGGACCATCCCACATGGATGATTTCCACGGTGACGCTGGTGGGCGTGGCCATGGTGGGCGCGCTGTTTTCGTCGGACGCATGGAACAACATTACCTTCACGGCGGCGGAAGTGCGCAGGCCCTCGCGCGATCTGCCGCTGGCGCTGGCGTTGGGCACGACGACAGTGATGATCCTGTACCTGCTTGCGAATTTCGCCTATTTGCGGGTGTTGCCTCTGGCGGGCGGCCCGCATGGAGCCACGGCGCTGGCGCGCGGCATGGAATACGCCACGGACGGGCGCGTGGGCACGGCGGCGGCGGAGGTGATTTTCGGTCCGGCGGGAGCGATCGTAGTGGCCGTGGCGATTATCATTTCAACATTTGGTTGCAACAATGGACTGATCCTGGCGGGCGCGAGAATTTATTACGCGATGGCCAAGGACGGGTTGTTCTTCCGTTTCGTTGGCGGGTTGAACCGGCGCCGTGCGCCGGCTGCGGGGCTATGGGTACAATGTATATGGGCCAGCGTGCTATGTCTTTCGGGAACCTACAGCCAACTGCTCAATTTTCTAATTTTCGCGGTGCTCATTTTCTATATTCTGACGTTGACGGGATTGTTCGTGCTGCGATTCAAGCGGCCGGATGCGGTGCGCCCCTACCGCGCCCTGGGATATCCGGTTTTGCCGGGACTGTACCTGGTGATGGCGGTGTTCATCGAAGTGCAACTGCTGCGCTACAAGCCGCAGTATACCTGGCCGGGGCTGATCATTGTGCTGCTGGGCCTGCCGGTGTACGCGCTCTGGCGGATGCGCAGCCGGGGCGCGGAGAATCTCGCCGGATAAATCGCGGCCCGCAACGGTGGAATCGCAAGGGCGCGCCAGCACGGGAATTCTCGCGGATGTGAAATAGTGTCCATACTGGCGGCAAGATGGAGATTGTTCTGGCGGCGGACTTCCGTACTGGACCGCGTGGCCGGAGGAGTGCTGGTTCTCTGGCTGCTTTCGCGCATCGTTGTCGCCGTGCGGGGAAGCCTTCCGGCAAGCGGCTGGCTGAATGCGCTGGCGCTGGCGTCGGCGGTGTATGCAATCGCGCGGCTGCTGCCGTGGCTGCGGAGACAACTGCTGTGGAGCCTGCGAAACCGGTTAATCGTCGCCTATCTGTTCATCGCCGTGGTTCCCATCGCCCTGCTGCTGATCATGGCGGCGCTTTCCACCTACCTGTTGTATCTGCAATTCGGCGCACACTTGATTGACGACGAATTGCAGCAGCGCATCACCATCATTAGAAGCGTAAGCGACGCCGCGCTGGGCGAGTTGCAGCGAGATACCGGCAAGCCAATTTCCACGGAAGAGGATTTGGAGGCGAGGCCCACGGTAGCGGCGCTGCTACGGGCGTCGCGTGAGCGCGTTCCGGGGATGCGGATTGAGATCCGGCGCGGTAAGGACGTTTCGCGCCGAGCGAGCCAGACGGAGGAAGGCCCGGTGGCCGGTGTTTTCGAATCGGAGGGACGGCTGTATCTCCGGGCGATTGCCTCGGGTCCCACGCCATCCGGCGACGAGACGGTGAATGTGAGCGCGCCGCTTTCACCGGAGATGCTGGACGAATTGACGCCGGAACTCGGGCCGATTCAATTAACGACCATGCGTCCGATGGGCGGGTCAGAGAAAAACAACATTGTGATTCAACTGGAAGACCGGAAATTCGTCCCCGAGGGGCAGATCAGCAGCCAGAAAAGGCGCCTGCATCCGGCGGCGAGCTGGCTGGACGTGCGCGTGAACGGAACGTCGGTTTTCGAGGCGATGTTTATTGATCCCAGAACGCGCCAGGTGGGGTCGGCCCCGGTACTGGTGCTGTTTTCGGTGCGGCCCTCGCAGATTAACCACCGGTTGTTCGCCTCGCTGGGCGCGCTGGGCGATCCGCTGGTGCTGGCCCTCACGGTTATCGGGATTATTTTCCTTTTGCTGGAAGCAGCGGCATTGGCCACCGGGGTAGTTCTGACGCGCACCATCACGCAGACGGTGGCGGAACTCTATGATGCTACGCAGCACGTGCGGCACGGGGATTTCGCGCACCGCGTGCGAATCCAGCAACGCGATCAGCTGGGCGCCCTGGGCGAGTCGTTCAATTCGATGACCTCCTCCATCGCGTTGCTGATCGAAGAGCAGCGGGCCAAGCAGCGTCTGGAAAGCGAGATTTCCATCGCGCGGGAAGTGCAGGCGCAACTGTTTCCGCAGCAGTTGCCGGAAGTTGCGGGGGTGGAGATGGCGGCGGTGTGCCGCGCGGCGCGAACGGTGAGCGGCGACTATTACGATTTTCTGTCGCTGGGTCCTTCGCGCGTGGGGATCGCGCTGGCGGATATCAGCGGAAAGGGAATTTCCGCCGCGCTGTTGATGGCCAGCCTGCAGGGCGGCTTGCGCACACAGGCGCAGCAGAACGCCTCGGGAGGCACGGCGGCGCTGGTCACCGGCCTGAACCGGCACTTATTTCTGAACACCTCGGATGAGCGTTACGCCACGTTTTTTTACGCGGTCTACGATGGGACCACGCGGCAGCTGACGTACACCACGGCGGGGCATCTGCCGCCGCTTTTCATTTGCGGGGATCGAGTGCAGCGGCTGGAAGCGGGCGGGACGGTGATCGGCCTGTTCGATGACTGTACCTACGCGGAGGAAACGATTCGCGTGGAGCCGGGAAGTTTGATGGTGGCGTTCAGCGACGGACTGGTGGAGCCGGAAAACGTTTACGGCGAGGATTTCGGAATGCAGCGGTTGACGGATGAGATTCTGCGGTTTCGCAGGGAAAAGCCGTCGAATCTGGCGGAGAGCGTGCTGGCGGCGGTGGAAGGTTGGGCGGGCTCGCAAGAGCAGGCGGATGATATGACCGTGGTGGTGGTGCACTGGAAGTAATCGCGCGGTGCGCCCCCACGGGTGCGGGCGCAGCGGCAGAACGGCGCGGTTGGATATACTGGCGATGAAAGGCGGAAGATGAAAATTCTGACGGCAGCGGAAATGCGCGAAGTGGACCGCATGACCACGGAGCGGCTGGGCATTCCCTCGTCAACACTGATGGAAAATGCCGGCGCGGGAGTGGCGGGATTTTGCGCGAAAACATTTCCGGCATTGCTGGCGAAGCAGATTGTAGTGCTGTGCGGAAAGGGGAACAACGGCGGCGACGGGTTCGTGGCGGCGCGTCATTTGAAGCAGATGGGCGCGGGAGTGGAAGTCTGGCTGGCGGGGAAAGCGGAGGATACGCGTGGCGACGCGGCGGCGAATCTGGCGCGCTGGAAAGAGCGGGGCGGGGAATTGACGACGGTGAGCGACGCTGTTCAGTGGCGGGAGAAGAAAGAAAAGCTGCGCGGCGCGCGGATCGTGATTGATGCACTGCTGGGAACGGGATTGCACGGGCCAGTGGAAGGATGGCTGGCGGAAGTTATTCAGGATGTGAACGCGCTGCGGCCGGCAGTATTGATTGTGGCGGTGGATATTCCGTCGGGGCTTTCGTCGGATAGCGCAGAGGTTAGCGGTCCCGCGGTTCGCGCCGATTATACTGTGACGTTCACGGCGCCGAAGCGAGGCGAGCTGTTCGCGCCGGCGTCGGAGAATGTGGGGCTGCTGCGCGTGCAGGAAATTGGCAGCCCGGCGGAAATGATCAACGCAATTTCAAAGAGTTCACTGCGATGGCTGGCGCGCGACGAATTTTCGGCTGTTCCACTGCGGCGCGATCCGGCGAGCAACAAAGGAAACTACGGCCACGCGCTGGTGGTGGCGGGATCGAAGGGGAAATCCGGGGCCGCGGTGCTCTCCGGGTGGGCGGCGCTGCGGACGGGCGCGGGATTGGTGACCGTTGGAACGCCAGAACCCGCGATGGCAAGCGTAGCTGCGCCGGTGCCGGAGTTGATGACCGCGCCGCTGAGCAGCACGGAAGCGGGCAGCGTCGCGTTGCGAAATTGGGAGGGCGGCGAGTTCGCGAAATTGTTGAAAGGAAAAACGGTGCTGGCGATGGGGCCGGGGCTGACTACGCAGGCGGAAACGCAGGAATTTGTGCGCCGCGTGGTGAAGGAATGCCCACTGCCGCTGGTCCTGGATGCGGATGGATTGAACGCATTCGCGGGACGCGGCAAGGATTTGCGCGAGCACACGACGGCGCATCTGGTGTTGACGCCGCATCCGGGAGAAATGGCGCGGCTGGTGGGATGCAGCATCCCGGAAGTGCAGGCCAGCCGAATTGAGATGGCGCTGCGTCATGCGGCGGAATGGAATGCGTGGGTGGTCCTGAAAGGTTTCCAGACCGTGATCGCCGCGCCGGACGGAAGAGCGTGGATTAACTCCACGGGAAATCCAGGGATGGCCACGGCGGGGACGGGAGATGTTCTGACCGGAATGCTGGCGGGATTCGTGGCGGAGTTCGGCGTGGAACGATGGGTGACGGCGCTGACGTTTGGCGTTTACATGCACGGGCTGGCGGGCGACATTGCCGCGGAAAAACTGGGCGAAGAATCGTTGACGGCCACAGACCTCATCCGGTCAATCCCGGCGGCGTGGGGAAGAATGCGCGCGGAGCTGGAGCGTGACTGAGCAGGCGATGCTGACGCGTTCGGCGGAAGAAACCATCGAGCGCGGACGCGAACTGGGAAGGAGGTTGCGCGCGCCGGTGCTGGTGATGCTGGCGGGCGAACTGGGCGCGGGAAAAACCACGCTGACCAAAGGAATCATCAGCGGACTGGGCGCGGCGGGAGAAGAGGATGTCACCAGCCCGACGTTTACGCTGGTGCATGTGTTTCACAATCACACCAGGGTCTATCACGTGGATTTGTACCGCATCACGGGATTCAGCGATCTCGAGTCACTGGGGCTGGAAGACGTGCTGACGGAAGACGCCGTGGTGATTATTGAATGGCCGGAAAAATTAACGCTGCGAACGGACTGGCCGGAAATTCGCGTGCGGTTGACGCATGTGGATGAAGAGAGCCGAAAAATAGAAATTTCCGATCCGGCGGGAGTTCTGGCGGAGGCAAACGCGGCGGGGAAAGAAATCGAGAGGCGGTGAGACGGAACGATGTCTGCTGAAATTGTAAAACAGAAGTCGCGCGGATTCATCTGCGTGAACGCGCATCCGGGTGGCTGCCGGGAAAACGTGGCGCGACAGGCGGGGATGGTGCGCGGCGGGCGTACTGCTGGGATAAGTGGCGCGAAGAATGTGGTGGTGGTGGGCGCGTCCACGGGATACGGGCTGGCGTCGCGAATTTCCGCGGCGTGGGGATTCGGCGCAAAGACGCTGGGAATATGCCTGGAACGCGCGCCGGAACGCGGGCGGACGGCGACGGCGGGGTACTACAACACGGCGGCGTTTCACGAACTGGCGAAGGCCGACGGTTTGTTTGCCGCCAGTCTGAATGCGGACGCGTTTTCCGACGAGGCCAAACGCAGCGCGGCGGAAATGGTGCGACGGGAAATGGGGAAAGCGGACCTCGTGATTTATAGCGTGGCGGCTCCGAAACGGACGGATGCACGCACCGGCCAGACGTATTCGTCGGTGTTGAAACCGATCGGGCAGCCGTACAGCAGCCGGACGATTGATCTGGATTCGGCGCGCGTAACGGACGTGACGATCCAGCCGGCGACGGAACAGGAAATCGCGGACACGGTTGCGGTGATGGGCGGCGAGGACTGGCAGGCGTGGATGGAAATGCTGTTGGCAGAAAATCTGCTGGCCGAAGGGGCCCGCACGCTGTCGTATTCCTATATCGGGCCGGAGCTGACGTGGCCGGTCTATCGCGGCGGGACAATCGGGCAGGCGAAGAAAGATTTGGAAAAGACGGCGCGGGAACTGAGCGCCATGCTGCAAGCGAGATTGGGAGGGAGCGCGTGGGTGGCTGTGAATAAGGCGATTGTGACGCAGGCGTCCGCAGCCATACCGGTGGTGCCACTGTACATCAGTATTTTGCGAAAAGTTATGACGGAGAAGAGACTCGAAGAAGGCGCGATTGAGCAGATGCGGCGGCTGTTTTTCGATTATCTGGCGGACGGCAGGAAAGCGGCGGTAGACGCGGACGGGCGCATCCGCATGGACGACCGCGAAATGCGTGCGGATGTGCAGTCGGGCGTGAAAGAAGTGTGGCCGGGCGTGACCACGGAGAATCTCTTCGCGGAAACGGACTATGCCGGCTTCCAAAAAGAGTTCCGCAACCTGTTCGGATTTGAAGTGGACGGCGTGGATTATTCGCAGCCCATGGAAATTGACGTGACGTGGAGTTGAGGCGCGGGGACGTGCTGCAATTTTAGCTGCGCGGGCTGTGGCGCTTTCCTGAATTTGTCCAATGCGTAACGCGTGCTGATAAGATTGCGCGTGGCTGAAAGGGAATCGCGTTTTCGCCGCAGCATGGCATTCGATTGGACCCATGGAGATTTGCGCGAAGGTCTGCGCTGCTACCATTCCGGCGCGTTTTTCGAGGCGCACGAGCATTGGGAGGCGGTGTGGCTGGCGGCGCAAGAGCCAGAAAAGACCTTCCTGCAGGGATTGATTCAGGTGGCTGCGTCCTTCCACCATTTTCAGCGTGGCAACTTCACAGGAACCAGATTGTTGTTGCGTTCGGCTTTGCAGCGATTAGACAAATACCCGGATTCGTTTGAGGGCATCGCCGTCGCGCCGCTGCGAATTGAGATAGGCCGATGGCTTGAAGCGCTCGAATCAGTTCCGCCGTGCTCGCCGCCGCCCATCCCGCAAATTCAATTAGAAGCTCACTAAGGAATGCGGTGAGGAACTCTGTGCAGTCGCAGGCCAGCAACAGCGTGGCACTGAAATCAACCGCCGCTTCACATGCCTCACGGTGCCCGGCCTCGCGGCGTTCGTCCGCGCCATGAAGCTGCCGGGCGATTGGGTGACGTCATCCTTCGACAAGCTCGACTTCACCTTCGATCTCGACCGGGATATTGAAGGGAAGCTCTGCCATGCCGACGGCGCTGCGGCAATGAGCGCCGATTTCAGGTCCGAATAGTTCAAGAATGAGATCCGAGAAACCATTGATGACGCTCGGTTGCATATTGAACCCGGGAGCTGAGTTGACCATTCCAAAGACCCGTCCCCAGGCGGTGATGCGGTCGAGGTCGCCGATTGCGCGTTTGAGGCTGCCCAGGATAGACAAACCGGTGAGGCGAGCCGCGATGTAGCCCTGCTCAATGCTGACCTCCCGCCCCAATTTTCCCAGCGGTCCGGCGAATGAACCGTCAGGAGCTTGTGGGCCGTGACCTGAAATGAGGGCCCGGCGGCCAACAACTCGGACGAACTGAAACGGGAGAGCAACACCTTGCGGCGGTGTGGCCGGCGGAGGCAGGGAGAGCCCGAGTGCTTTCAGGCGCTCTTCGATTCGAAGCATACGGGAACCTCGCTTATTGAATTGGCGGCGTATGACGCTTCGGGCCAAAGGAACACAGCAATGCAACGGTTGTCGCGTATTCTCGTTGGAGCGATTGGTCCTCGAATCGGCCACAGCCGAATGAATCTTGAACCGGTATTTCCATTTGTTGTGCTTACCGGCAAATGGGAGCATACATCCTCTTGCCTCATGGTGTGCTGCTCTAACAGACTGCGGGCTCGGGGCGCGCAAATGAATTTGGATAAGCATCGCGGTGAACCCTGGCGGCCGGATCCACCGCGGATGGAACGCGAAGCGAATGCACCCTATGGACAGGTCTTGGTGGGAATCGCCGTCAAGCCCATAATGAAAGCGAAATCGTCATTCAGCGAGAAGGGAGAGTTGGGGACTTCCTTCAGTGTGGTCCCTTTTGACGCCAGAACGGCAATCTGCGCCGGGCCGGTCTCCGCGACGAAGATACCTTTTCCGCTCTTCACCGTGGCCATGCCGAGAGTCGAATTGAACTGACTGACGTTGAGCGACGTCACGCTGTCAAAAGTAAGCGCGCCGCCCGAGCCAACCGACAGGGTTTCTACCTGGTTCCCCGCGGTTTCACTGACGTAGAGCAGCTCCCCATCAGCGCTGAGGAGAACGTTGTTGGAATTTTGGCCGTTGGTATTGGTGTAGTTGTTGATTTCGGTTAGCTTGCCGTCCGATCCAATGGTATATACCTCGATTTGCGTGTTTGTCCCCGCATCTCCGAAATATGCCGTGGTTCCGTCGCAACTGATGTCCACACCTGCTGATGTGCCCTGGGCAGGGAAGGGGCCGAGTTCCGTCAGGTTTCCATTGGTGTAGTTAATTTGCCAGGAATCCGGCGAGCCGAGGTTGGCCTCGAGGAGGAATTTCCCGTTGGGCGTGACCTTCATGCCATCCGGCGGGCCAACGGTGGTATACGTCTGACCGAGCTTCAGCGAGCAATCCGATTTAATTCCCAATACAGATATGTTGCTCGAGACCGTATTGCCGGCAAACAGCAGTTTATTGTCGCCTACCGCCAGCCCAATCCCATAATTGTCGCCGGCCCCGCCGGAATTGAAGGGAGAGCCGCTGACGGAGGTGAGCGTTCCGTCCGAAGGCTTGATTTTGAAAGCCGAGATGTTGTTGCTTCCGCCGTTGGAAACAAAAAGGCAATAGCTGGAGCCGGCTTTGGCGGTGGTTATCGAATTCAGCGCATTGAAACCGCCGGTACCCAGGCCGCCCGTCTGGTAGGTATTAATCACCGTCATTTGGCCCTTATCGTTGACGCTGAAGGCGGTCACGATGTTGTGGTCGCCGCCGGAATCGTCGTCGTTGTTGGCATACACGTACTGCTGCGCGCGCGATATCGCCGGAAAAACAGCGGACGTGGATCCAACTAATGAAAAGATCAACAGTAATTTAACCGAGAGTTTCATTTTGCCCCCGTATTCGGAAATTCAATTCTCATGCTTTCAGCGAATGAGAGTATACATCCGCCGGTTTTGGCAGGCTCGTCCAAAAAAAACGAAAATAGCGCGGGAGATGCATCTGTCATGAAATTGCCAGACGCGTCCGGTGGCTTATGGACGGGAGGAGGACGCGAAATTCTAATCGCGGCGGAGGCGAAAGGAGTGGGGCGACCTTCCCGGCCTGCAAAGCCGTTTTAGGCGAAACGCACAGAAAAGCACACCGGCGCCAGATGGCGAATACAGCCAATGCTTATATGGGTTCCCGCGATAACGCCCGCCCGCGCGGGCGTCGCGTCGCGCGCAGCAGTAATCAGTTAGGCGGAGCGGGCTTGCCCGCGATCTTATCGGCAGTCTTTTTGGTTGCATCGGCGGTCTTGTCGGCGCCCTTCTTGACGGCGTGGCCGGTTTCCTCGGTGGCTTTTTTGGTGGCGTGACCGGTTTCCTTGGTGGCTTTTTTGGTGGCGTGACCGGTTTCCTTGGTGGCCTTCTTGGTGGCGTGACCGGTTTTGGTGGCAGCTTTCTTAGTGGCGTGACCGGTGGATTTGGCGGCGGCTTTAGTGTCGTGGCCGGCGTCCTTCATATCTTGCTTCGCACCAGTGTCCGATTGGGGAGACATGGCGAAAGTGGTGGAGGCAAAGGCCGCGAAGAGTACCGTGGAAAGCGCAACGTTTTTCAAGAGGGTCACAAATTTCTCCATTGTTATGTGTGTGACGCTAACGGCACAACGTAGCACGAGCGCAGGCGCAAGTCCAGATGCCTTGAGAGTTTTTCGATCCACAATGGCTCGTCTTGATCCAGAGCCGCCAGCAACATAGAGGCGATTTCAATCGTTTAGCTCCGCAGGATCGCCAACCACTCTCAGAGGATCGCCGCCACCCGTTCGGCTGACGGTGGATTCCAGTACGGAGTCTCCTGTTCGGCGGCAGGCTTCGCAGCCTCTCGCCGAGAGAGGCGTTCGAGGAACCTGGCGATGCGTTACCCGACACTTTCCGGCGAGCGCCTCTACGACGCGGTCCAGCGCCACTCGGCGCAACCAACTGGCGCCATATCCAGCAGCACAATCGCCCGTCCGAAGCGTCCCGGCCAAGCGTGTAATAAACCATGTGCTATCCTGCCGTTGCATCGGAACGGAGGCGAAGGAGGTCCGGTGACCTTCCCGGCCTTCAAAGCCGGCGATCCGACTCTTCGCGAGCCGGATGGTGGGTTCGACTCCCACACGCTTCCGCCAGAGTTTTCACTTCTTACAGAACGATTGCGGTGAAAATGCCGCGCCGCGAATCAGCGCGATGGAGGCGCGGGTTCGGAGCGAGGCGCAGTTGCCGGGCGCGAAGGACCCGTGCCGGCTTTGGTGTGCTCGACGGCGCGGGTGATTTCGTCCAAGTCCTGCTGCGTGAGATGGAGCGACGCAGCATTGATCCATCCGTCCACCTGCTGTGGCGCGCGCGCGCCGACGATGGCGGCGGTGACGCCGGGCCATGCCAAAACCCAGGCGACGGCGACGGAAGAGACCGACGCGCCGTGTCGCCGGGCGATGGGACCAAGGGCGTCGCGCAAGGCGATATTGCGGGCGAGATTTGGCGGATTAAATTCCACATCGCGGCGGCGCCAGTCGTCCGCGGACAGATTTCGCACGCGCTGCTCTCCGAAAGATTCCGTGAGGATGCCGGATTGCATGGGGCTATAACAGATCACTCCGGTGTTGCGCCGCGCGCACCAGGGAATTTCGTCCTTGCCCGCGGCGCGATGGATGAGCGAAAAGGGCGGCTGCAGAGAATCCACGTGACGGATTTTCTCGCAGCGTTCCAGCAGACCAACGTCGAAATTGGAGACTCCGGCGGCGCGAACTTTGCCCTGCTCGACAAGTTTTGCCATGGCGGCCCAGGAATCCTCGACGGCAGCTCCGGATTCGTCGGGCCAGTGAAATTGGTAAAGGTCAATGCGTTCCACGCCGAGGCGGCGGAGCGAGTCCTCGCATTCGCGGCGGATGGAGTCGGGCTGGAGGACGCGGCGCGCCTCAGCCATGGAATTGTCGCGGTCCCAGATGAGGCCGCACTTGGTGAAGACGAAGGGGCGCTGACTTTGCGGCAGGTCGCGCAGCAGGCGGCCAACGATTTCCTCGGAATGGCCAAGTCCGTAAACCGCGGCAGTATCAATCCAGTTGACGCCGAGTTCCAGGGCATGGCGAAGAGTGGCAAGAGATGCATCGTCCTCCTGCGGCCCCCAGCCAAAGGACCAACCGCCGCCGCCGATGGCCCAGGAGCCGAAGCCTACAGTGGTGATGTGCATGCCGGTGGAACCAAGCGGACGAGTGGGGATTTTCATGAGAGCGCCTCCGAAGGCAAAAGATTCGATGCGGGAGAGACCGATGGGCTTGCGGCGATTCCACGATAGTTGAGATTCCCCCGGCAACGGGCCGGATTCCAGAAAAATTGAAAATGGGATAGCCGCGGCGCCAGACTATTTTGCCGCCGGCGCCTGCTGCAATTGCGTAAGATCAGCAAGGACCTGCTGGCTATGATTGGCGGGGTTAACGTCCATATATTCCTTGACGATGACACCCTCGGGATTAATCAGGAAGGTGTGGCGCGCGGCGAATTTCATGCCGACGTAGTCCTTCAGCGAGGCGTACTGCCTGGAAACAGCGTGGTCCGTATCGGCGAGGAGCTTGAAATTCAAGCCTTCCTTGGTGCAGAACTTCTGGTGGGAATCGGCGGAATCCACGCTGACGCCGAGGATGACCGCGTTCTTCTGCTGATATTGCGCGAGGTCACGCTGGAAATTGTGCGCTTCCAAGGTGCAGCCGCTGGTGAAATCCTTGGGATAGAAATAGAGGACCACCCATTTGCCGCGAAAATCCTGCAAGCTGACCGGCTTGCCCTCCTGCGAATTCAAAGTGAAGTTGGGAGCGGCACTGCCGACGGGCGGCGGATCATCCGCGCCGCGAGTGAGCTGCCAGCCGCCGGCAACCGCCGCGGAAAGAATCAGAATGGAAAGCAGCGAGCGAAGCGAAACAATTTTTGCGCTAGTCATGGTGAACCTTTCGGCGCCTTTGGTGGCGCTGCGCTCTTGATTGGTACCTGGCGCATCCCGCGCGCGGCAAGCGGCGCAGGCGTCTATTATGCACCTGCGGAGGCTGGGGGATTGTCACAAAAGTGTCAAATTGCGGCAGGGAGAGCCGGGTATAATCGGGGCGGCAGTGAAAATGGCGCGGAAGCGGAAAAAGAGAGTGTTCACGGCGGGGAAGGAAACGCGGCGGCTGGCGCGTGAAGGGATTGGTTCGCCGCAGCCGGCGCGGGTGATTCCTGACAAACGGAAAAAGCCGCCAAGACATAAGAAGAGCGTGACAGAGCAGGAGATCTGAAATCAGCGAGGAGGAGAAAATCATGACCAGTGCTGGCGCAGGACAAAGTGCAACAGGCGGCGTGCATTTCATACCCAAGGGGTTTCGTTCGTTGACGCCCTACCTGGTGATAAGCGGCGCGGGCCAACTGATTGATTTCACGAAGCGCGTCTTCGGAGCGGCGGAGATTCTGCGCGTGCCAACGCCGGACAAATCGGCGGTGATGCATGCGGAGGTGAAAATCGGCGATTCGATCATTGAATTGGCGGATGCCAACGCAGAGCATCCGCCCATGCCCGCGGCGTTGCACGTCTATGTGCCTGATGTAGATGAGGCGTTCCGGCGCGCGATGGATGCCGGCGCCAAAGAAATTCACGAGGTGGCGGACCAGCCGTATGGCGAACGAGGCGGCGGAGTGACCGATGCCTCGGGCACGTGGTGGTACATCGCCCGCGCGTTTGGCGCGCATTACGTTCCCGAAAGAATGCACAGCGTGAACGTCTATCTGCACACCAGAGGAACGGGAGGGTTCATTGAGTTCCTGAAGAATGCATTCGGCGGGGAAGAAGTGGAAGCAGTGAAACAGCCGGATGGAGTGATTGTCCACGCCAAGATTCGCATCGGCGATTCCATTCTGGAGATGGGCGAAGCCAAAGACCAGTACCAGCCCATGCCGACCACGCTGCACCTGTACGTGCCGGATGCCGACGCGGCGTTTGCGCGGGCGGTGCGCGCTGGCGCCAAAGAGCACGCGCCGCTGAAAGATCAGCCGTACGGCGAGCGGAACGGCGGAGTGAGGGATTCACAGGGAAACTTGTGGTACATCGCCACGCACACGCACGACGTGAAGTTTTGAGGCGCAGCCACGCCCGAAGGCGGCGTTGACGGCTATTTTATTTTCGCGGGAAGGTTCCGACGGAACCTAGTTTTTAGACCCTCAACCGTGCTTGAGGTCCGGCACGATTTCACCGGCTGCGAAAAGAGGTTGCGGAGGGCGCGCGGCGAAGGCGGCGGCCTTCGTGGCAATTTCCTCCAGGTCAGCGCGGGAAAAACCGATGCTGGCGATCTGCACTTTCCCGTCCTGCCCAATCAGAAAAGTAGAGGGAACGTTGGTCAGGCCGTAAGCGTTGGAGACGGGATAGCCAGCGGCGTCCATGAGGGCGGGGAATTCAATTTCGAATTCAGCGCAGAAATCGCGGGTGTCGCGGGCGTCGTCCTGTGAAATGGCCCAGAAGCGCATTTTTCCGCCGCCGTAGGTTTCGTAGAGACGTTGGAGAAACGGGAATGTGAACTGACTGGTGGGGCAACTCACCTTGAAAAATACGGCCAGGACCGGGCCAGTAACGAGAGCGTCCGCCAGAGAGTAGGTTTCGCCGTCAATTCCGGGGAGTTCAAAAAGCGGCGCCGCGTAGCCAGCAGTGATTTTACTCAATCGGTTCCTCTTAGTGAATGTGTTTGGATTTCTTGTTGAGATAGTCGAGAAGCAGATACTGGCCCAAATTATCGGGCGTGGTGAAATAGGCTTTGCCGCGGCACATCCGCGTAACCTTCTGCACAAAATTCACCAGACTGTAATCGCTGGCCAGCATGAAGGTGTTGATAAGGATGCCAGCGCGGCGGCATTTGGAAACTTCCTCAAGAGTTTCGGTGATGACCAGCGGATCGAGGCCGAACGCGTTTTTATAGATGCGGCCGTCGGGAAGAGTGAGCGCCGAGGGTTTGCCGTCGGTGATCATGACGATCTGGCGCATGTCCTTGCGCTGGCGGCTGAGGATGCGCTGCGCATAGCGCAGGCCTTCGCGGGTGTTGGTGTAATACGGCCCGACCTGCACGCGAGCCAGCTGGCTGACCGGAATTTCCTCGGCGCTATCGTGGAAGAGAACTACGTGCAAGGAATCGCCGGGATACTGCGTGCGGATGAGATGGGAAAGAGCCAGAGCGACCCGCTTGGCGGGCGTGAAACGGTCTTCGCCGTAGAGAATCATGCTGTGGCTGCAATCGAGCATCAGAACCGTGGCGCAGGAACTCTGATACTCCGCCTGATGGACCATTAAATCCGGATAATCCACTTCGATAGGAAAACGCGCTCCGGAACGGCGAACGGCGTTGAAGAGAGTTTCGCTGACATCCAGGTTAAGCGTGTCGCCAAATTCGTAAGGTTTGGCCGCGCCGCCGGACTCGACGCCAGTGGCGAGATCGCGCGTGTCGTGACGTCCAAAACTGCTCTTGCCCAACGAGCCGAGGAGGTCGCGCAGCGTGCGGAAGCCGAGAAAATCGATGGCCTTGTCCGTAATCTCAAAGCGGGCGCGCATGTCCGGCGAACCCTGGCCGATGCGGCCACCGGGAGTATTTTGCGGGGCATCCGTAATGGTGGGCGAATTGGTGTTGACGTAGCCCTCCTGCGCGAGGCGCTCAATGAGCTGGTCAATCAACTCGCTGAGACGCTGGTTCTGAGCAGGATCGGAATTCTGGAGCAATTCTTCGGTCAGGTCCGGCGGAAGGAAATCGCCTTCCTCCAGCGCGCGAAGAATGGCCTGGCGAAGATCGTCCATGGACTGCTGGGGGTCCATTTCATAGATGCCATACTGATCGGAAGCGAAGCCCGACTGGATCAGGAAATCGGAAAGGCGATTCATGAGTTCCTGTAAATCCACGTCGCCAGCTTCCTGCCCGGTGTAGCGGGAATAGCGAATGATTTTCATGCGGATTCCGGCGAATCAGTTGTACTGGCGGCGCGGGGCATGGGAGGCAGGCTCGCGCGGTTCGGTTTTGCGCGGCTCGGCAAAGAATCCCCGTTCCTCGCTGCGGCTGATGCGCTTGTGGGAGTAAAGCCCCTCGAGAATAAATTCGGCGGCGGCAAGCTGGCGCGTGGCGGCGGTTGCGGAACTGCCTTGCCATCGGGCATCAGGCGCGGCGTGGCGTCCAGCAGGCCCTCAATATGTTCGATGCGGTCAATGGATTCGGAGAGGGAAGCCCCGGCGTTCATTTTTAGTTCGCCGCCCTTTCGAACCATTGGATGATCGGCTGGAGATTTTCGTCGCGCATCCAGCGGGTAAAGGTGCGTCCGATGGCCGAGCGAATCAGTTCGCGGCCGATGGCATCCGCACCGCGCATTTCGCCTTCGTATTCCAGTTCGATCTTGCCGGTGATGGCTGGAAGCGCGGCGTAAATATCCATGACGCGAGCGATGGCCATAGGATCGCCTTGAGCGGCAGCGCGCTGTTCAGCGCTGCTGGCGACGACCTCCAGGCAGAAATCGGCAGCCGCTGGCTGACGCCGGAACGGCGGTCCACGCGCTTATCCTCGCGGGCAAGGAACGCGATTTCCTCAATCACCTGGCGGATAATTCCGGAACTTCCAGCGGACGGGCAGCACCGCGCTCAATCCAGGATTCCTGCGCGGTGATGGCTAAAGCCTCGTCGAGCACCGCGGGATAATGAGTGCGAATTTCGCGAGCCGATGCGGTCCTTGAGCGGGGTGATGATTTTTCCGCGCGCGGTGTAATCCTCGGGATTGGCGGTGAAAACCAGAAGAACGTCCAGCGGAAGGCGAATCGGATAACCCTTAATCTGAACGTCGCCCTCCTGCATGATATTAAACAGGCTGACCTGAATTTTCCCGGCGAGGTCCGGCAGCTCATTGATGGCGAAAATTCCGCGATTGGCGCGCGGGAGAAGACCGTAATGAATGGTCAACTCGTCGGAAAGATCGTGGCCGGCGCGCGCGGCGCGAATGGGGTCCACGTCGCCGACGATATCGGCGACGGTAACGTCGGGCGTGGCGAGTTTTTCCACGTAGCGTTTCTCGCGTTCCAGCCAGGCGATGGGCGTAGCGTCGCCCTCTTTGGCAATCAGGTCGCGGCAGAAGCGGCAGAGCGGGCGATAGGGATTGTCATTTATTTCGCAGCCCTCGATGACGGGAATCTGGTCATCGAGAAATCCCGTGAGGTCGCGGAGAAGGCGCGTTTTGGCCTGTCCGCGAAGACCGAGAAGAATGAAATGGTGGCGCGAAAGCAGGGCGTTGACCAGCTGCGGAATCACGGTGTCCTGGTAACCGTGGATGCCGAAAAAGAGATTCTCGCCGCGTTCGATCCGAGCGAGAAGATTTTCGCGAATTTCCTGACGGACGCTGCGGGAGCCGATGCGCTGCTCAGACCACTGGCTTTTGCGAAGTTCTCCCAGATTGTGCGGCAGACGATTCATGAAGGCCCCGATTCGCGCGCGGTAAAATACACGGCGCGGCACGACAACAATCAATTATAGACGAAGAACGGCGGCGATGCTGGCGGGCCGTCAGTTGGGGCCGTGATCATTGCCGCGGACGGATCGGCGGGCCGGGTCGAGTTGCTGGATGCGCGGCAGCAGTTCATAGAGAAAATCCAGAAGGAGTTTCTGGCGTGCGGCTTCATCGGCTAATTCAAGAATGGTCTGTTTGGCGTCGAGATCGAGCGGGAGATCCGCGGCGATGGGATAGGCCAGGGAGTTGCTGTCCGAGCGATCGAGCGAATCCGCGGGACGGCCATAGATAACGCGATGGCAGCGGTCATAGATATCAAGAAGGCGGAGCTCGGAATCGGGCGGTACAGAGGAAGGCGCATCGACAAGATATTCCACATCGGATTCGAGGAAAGGCTTCTCGTCAATGACTTCGCGGATCTGGTAACGAGACTGGCCGCGGGTGAGGATATCCATGCGGCCGTCAGGATAGCGGCGGACGATATCAAGAATGGAGGCGGTGCAGCCGATAGTGGAGAGTCCCTGGGTTCGAACCAGAGAGATGCCAAATTCACTGCGGGACTCGGCGCATTCGCCGATCATTAATTTGTAGCGAGGCTCAAAGATGTGAAGTGGAAGAATCGCTCCGGGGAAAAGAACCAGGTTCAGCGGAAACAGCGCAATGCGTTCCGGTCTGTACATTCGCTTATAGGATAGCAGAGGAAAAGCGCGCGGAGAGATTGCGGAGCTAGCCGGCGAGAGCGGAGAGAGCCGCCTGCATTTCGTCGCGGGCGTGGGCATCGCCTGCTCTTTGCGCGGCAATGACGCCATCAGAGAGAATGCGCCTGGCTTCGTCCACGCGGCCGAGCTGGCCCAGGAGATTGCCGCACTGGAAATATCCGGCGACATAGGTGGGATGATCCTGCAGCAATTGGCGGAAATGGGCGAGGGCATCCTCGTGATCGCCCAGACGCGCGCATTCCAGGGCAAGACCGTAGCGAGTGAAGGGATCAGCGGGCTTGGCGGCCAAAAAGGCTTCGAGTTTTTCGCGGCGAGAACTGGTAGTTGGGCTCATGGCGGGAAAGCAGGTATTATAACGCCGAAGCGTGAACTGCCAAATGGGAGAGGCGGATTGGCGACATTGAAGAAGGTTGAAAAACACGACAATCGAGGACGCGGGCGGGTGGGCAAGCCGGTGAGGGCCTCGCGCTCGGAGATGACGGAAGTGGTGCTGCCGAACGACGCCAACGTGCTGGGGTACATGCTCGGCGGGCGGTTGATGCACTTGATGGACATCGCGGCGGCGATGGCGGCGCACCGGCATTCCAACAGCAACGTGGTGACCGCCTCGGTGGACTACCTGGAATTCCGCAACCCGATCAAAGTGGGCGATTTCGTGGTTTTGAAGAGCAGCGTGAACCGGGTGTTTCAATCTTCCATGGAAGTGGGCGTAAAAGTGTTTTCCGAAAACGTGCTGACCGGCGAACGGCGCCACACCAGCAGCGCGTATCTCACTTTTGTGGCGCTGGACCAGCACTACGAACCCCACACTGTACCGCCGCTGATTTTGGAAACCGCCGAAGACCGGCGAAGATTCCGTGACGCGGGCGGACGGAGAAAAATCCGCCTGGCGCACCGCAACCGGCGCGTGAGAAATTCCAAAAACTAAACTGCAAGCAATTTACGGGCTGGCGCCTGCACCGGACGGGAGAAATGCGCGGACAGCTTCGGCGGTGCGAGTGGCGTGTTCCACGCAATTCCCGATGGACGGACCAGCGAGGTAATTGCCGGTGAGGAAAAGTCCCGGCAGATTGTTCAGACCTTCCTGAATGGCGCCAATCCGTTGCGCGTGGCCAAGTGTGTACTGCGGGAGCGCGCGCGGGTAACGGAAGATGGCGTGCTCAATGGGCGGCCCGCTGATCCGCATGATTCTGGCGTTCTCGCTGGCCACTTTATCCAAAATATCCGCGTCGCTCGCCTGCGTGATTTTCAAGTCCGTGGCGCCGCCGGCAAAACTGGTGAGCACAGACATTCCCTCGGGCGCGCGACCGGGAAAGAGCGAGGAGTTCCAGACGGTGCCGAGTATGGTGCAGCCCTCTTTGCGGGGAACGAGAAAACCGAATCCACGAACCGGGCTGCCGATTTGTTTATCGGAATATCCCGCAGCGACGACAGCGACAGGCGCATAGGAGATCCCCAGGAGCAGGTCGCGGAGAGCGGAAGCTGCATTGGGCAGCCGGCGCGCGGAGACATAAGCGGGAGTGGCGAGGACAACGGCGTCGAAGGAATTCGGGAGGGGCACGGCGGCGTTTTCCGTGGCGACGTGGAATTGGCCGCGCTCGAATGACAGCGAAGAGGCAGCGACGCCGAATTGGATTGACCCGTGCAGCGATTGGGCCAGCCGCGCGGGGAGGGTACCCATGCCGCCGCGAAAGGATGCCAGCGGGGGGCGGGGACCGGAAGATTTGGCGGACTTCATTGCGCCGCGAATCACACTGCCATAGTCACGCTCCCATTCCGCGGCCGAAGGGAATGAACTTGCCAGGCTGAGCTTTTCCGGGTCGCCAGCGTAGACGCCGGAAATAAATGGAGCGACCAGATAATCGAGAATTTCGCTGCCGAATTTGCGGCGGACAAAATCGGCGACAGTTTCTTCGCGCGAGGGTGGGCGCGAACGGCGAAGAGGTTCAGCGATGAGCCGTGCTTTCGTTCCCAGACCGAGCAACGAAGTGCGGAGAATCGCGCCGGGGGCCATGGGAATTTCGTGGAGGCGTCCTTTGCGGAGGACGAAACGCGGCGCCTTTGGGTCGGCGGTGACGATCTCATTCTCGAGATTCAATTCGCGGACTAGGGTCCGCAAGGCATCAGTGAGGAGAAAACTTTGCGGGCCGGCTTCGAAGAGGAAACCGTTCTGAGCGACTGTGGTGATCACCCCGCCGGGGCCGGAAGAGCTTTCAAGCAGGCAGGCGTCCACGCCCGACTGGCGCAGGCGATGGAGGCACGCCAATCCGGAAATCCCGCCGCCGATGACGCAGGCTCTTTTCAATGGCGGCCTCAGAGAGTGCGGGAGAAAAGCGGGCGCTGGTCCATTTGCTGTTCGCGGAGATAGCGGTCAAAGAGCATGGCCAGATTGCGGATGAAAACATGGCCCAGCGGAGTGGCGCGGATTTCGCCGGCGGAGTGGACCACGAGGCCGTCATCCTGCAAAGGTTTCACGGCGGCGAGCTCCGGCGCGAAGTAGTCGTCAAAACTGAGCGCGTATTTCTGTTCGATATCCCGCTTACGCAGGAGGGCGTGGCAGAGCAATCGGCTGATTACGTCGCGGCGGAGGAGATCGTCGGGCGTGAGATGGAAACCGCGGCGAGTGGCGAGGCCGCTGGAAGCGATGGCGTCCTGGTAAGCGGGGACTTCGCGTGCATTCTGCGCGTAGACGGACCCGACGCTGCTGATGGCGCTAACGCCCATCCCGTAGAGATCAGCGCCGGCCTTGGTGGTGTAGCCCTGGAAATTACGATGCAGAGTGCCATTGCGCTGGGCGACGGCCAGCTCGTCGCTGGGGCGGGCGAAGTGGTCCATGCCGATATAAAGGAAGCCGGCATTGAGGAAGGCTTCCAGTCCCGCGCGAAAAATGCGGAATTTTTCCATGCCTTCGGGGAGATGCGCGGCGAAGCTGCCCTGCTGCTTTTTCAGCCAGGGGACATGGGCATAGCTGAACATGGCCACGCGGTCAGGCGAGAGAGTGAGAACTTTGGCGACAGTATCCGCGAAGCCCGCGGCAGTCTGGTGGGGAAGACCATAAATCAAATCAACGTTTAGGCTCTGAAAGCCAAGTTCGCGGGCGGCGAGCATGAGATCGCGCGTCAATTCATAGGGCTGAACGCGGTGAATGGTTTCCTGCACCAGGGGATTGAAATCCTGAATACCGAGGCTGAGGCGGTTGAATCCCAGGCGGCGGAGGGATTCCAGATGGGCGCGGGAAGTTACCCGCGGATCCACCTCGATTCCAATTTCAGCGCCAGGAGAGAAGGTGAAGCGCGCGCGCGTAAATTCGAAAAGGTCTTCCATCTGCGCGGGTGTGAGATAGGTGGGCGTTCCGCCGCCCCAATGGAACTGGATGATCCCGCGGTCGCGCGAAACATGGCGGCTGGCCTGGTCAATTTCCTGCTTCAGGGCGGCGAGATAAGGAATGGCGACATTCTTGTCGCGCTGGATGGAGACGTTGCAGGCGCAGAAAAGGCACAAGCTCTCGCAAAAAGGAATGTGCATGTAAAGCGAGACCGGCGTGCCGCGCGAATTGGCCTCGGCGGCAGAGGTCAGGAAATCGGGAGGACCGAAATCGTCCTGCCAGACGGGAGCAGTGGGATAGCTGGTGTAACGCGGACCGGGCCGATTGTATTTCGCGAGGAATTCCTCGGAAACTTCGAGGTCGGAAGCGCGCAGAGTGGGGAAGGATTCGCTCACGTCGCGCCGTTATCCTTGCACTTCCGCGGCGAGGACCAGAGGCAGCGCAATGGATTGGCCGGCGCGGACGAAAGCCTGGGCGTTTTCCACGGGAGTGTCCGGAAGGATGCCGTGACCAAGATTGAGGATGTGTCCCACGCCTCCGGTCTGCTCGACGGCGCGGCGCGCGGCTTCGGCGGCAATCTCCGGCGAGGCGAGAAGCGCGGCGGGATCAACATTGCCCTGCAGAGCGATGCGAGCGCCGGCGATGCGGCGAACGTCGCAAAGACTTGTGCGCCAATCCACGCTGAGGACCGTGGCGCGGGAGCGGACCATGGCGCGGAGCAGGTGGGATGCGCCGCGGGCATAAAGAATTACGGGCGTTTTTCCAGCGTTAAGCTCTTCGATAAGTTTCTGCGTGGAGGGAAGCGCAAAGGTCTCGTACTGCCCGGCGGTGAGTTCACCGGCCCAGGTATCGAAAAGCTGGACGGCGGAAGCGCCGGCGTCAATTTGCGCGCGAAGATACTTGGCCGTGGCGATGGCGATGCGGTCCAGCAGGGAATGAAGGAGCGCGGGCGCGGAATAGAGCATGCGCTTGATGTGTTTCAGTTCGCCATGCACCGAGCCTTCGGCCATGTAGCAGGCCAGCGTCCAGGGAGCGGCGGCAAAACCGATGACGGGGACGCCATCGCCCACTGTCCGGCAAATCCGGGAAATGGCAGCGGGACGAAACCGGTGGCGGCGAGCGGGTCAAATTCCCGGAGAGCACGAACGGCGGATTCGTCGCGAACGGGCGAAGGAAGAACCGGTCCGCTATCGGGAATGCGAAGCTCCAGGCCCATGGCTTCAGCGACGATCAGAATATCGCTGAACACGATGATGGCGTCCACGCCGAGACGATGAAAGGCTGCAAGGAAACTTCCGCAGCGAATTCCGGCGTTTTGCAGACTTCCAGAAATGAATGACTTCGGCGCAGAGCCTGATATTCTGGCAGATAGCGTCCGCCTGGCGCATGATCCATACCGGGACGCGTTCCACCGGTTGACAACGGCAGGCGCGCAGGAACAGTTCTTTTCGGGAAATGGTTGCGGAAGGCATCATTGGTGCAGGGACATCCTTATTCTATATATTGACGACGGCTATTGATTCCGGCTCCGGAATCGGCGGGACACATGGTTTCTGCCTGCGCCGAGCTTGATTGGCTATAATAGCGCAGCCTCACCTCCTACCGGCGGCAATCGCGATGCATCGGCCACTTTTCGATATAAGCCTGGGCCTTTACGCGGCTAGCTTGGCGGGATATATCGGCTTTCTTTATGAAGAAAACGCTGGATGGGCGGGCTGGCGTCCTTGCTGCTGGGCGACAGCCATCCTGGCGCACTACCTGGCGCTGATGGAACGGTCGCGGTGGACGCATTCGATTCCCTACGACGATCTGTGGGGCTCGATGTCGCTGTTTGCGTGGTTGCTGGCGGTGATTTATTTTGTCGCTGGAATGCTGGCACCGGCAGCCGTCGGTGGGAGCGGTGGTGCTGCCGTTCCTCCTGATTTGGCAGATTTCGCTGGCGATCTTCGTGCCCAGCGCGCCTCCGCCGGTTTCGCCGGGCCGTGGCGCGATGCTGGCGCTGCACATCACCATGGGGATACTGGGATATGCGGCGTTTGCGCTGTCCTTTATTTTGAGCATCATCTTTATATTGCAGAGCCGTATCCTGCGGGAGCGGCGCCCGGGGCGGACCTTCTGGCGGTTTCCGCCACTGGACGTGCTGAACCGCATGAGCCGCAGCAGCGTGTGGGTGGGGCTGGCGGCGTCCAGCCTGAGTCTGGTGTTGGGGTTTGTGTGGGATAAGCGTGTAAACGGATTCTTGTCCTGGCAGCGATCCCAAAGTTTTATTCACTTTTGCGATTCTGGTGCTTTACGGAATTTATCTATGGCTGGGCGGAAGAGCGGCGTGGCGCGGGCCGCGCGTAGCGCGGTTCTGCGCGCTGTGTTTCCTGCTGGTGCTGTTCAGCTACACGTTGGTGAATCTCTACCTGACGGGATTTCACAAGTACTTCTGATGGGAGCACAGACACGAAGCCGGTGGTTTTCGTCTGGCGCTGGTGGGTTGCAATCACCGCAGCGCAACGGTGGAAATGCGCGAGCGGATGGTCGTTCACGCCGGAGCAGGCGCTGCACGCGGCGGACGAATTGTGCCTGAAGGGAATTGTGGAGGAAGCGGTGATTCTCTCCACGTGCAACCGCAGCGAAGTGTATGGCGTGGCCAACGGCAGTTCAGCGGAGGCGCATGAAGCGCTGGCGGAGTTTCTGACGGCTTTCCACGGTTTGCGGCCGGACGAGATCAACGGGCGAATTTATCGGCATAGCGGCGCGGACGCGGCGCAGCATCTGTTTCGCGTGGCGGCGGGACTCGATTCGATGCTGCTGGGCGAAGCGGAGATTCTGGGCCAGGTGCGGGAAGCCTACGGAAAGGCGCTGGAACACGGGACTACCGGGCCGGTGCTGAATCGGCTGTTTCAGAGCGCGCTGGAAGTGGGCAAGCGGGTGCGCTCGGAAACGGAGTTGGGAACGCGGCCGGTGTCCGTGGCGTATCGCGGGAGTGAAGCTGGCGGAAAGCGTTTTTGGCGAATTGAAAGGACACTCGCGCGTTGATTGTGGGAGCAGGCGCAGTGGCGAAGCAGGTGATTGTGCACTTGCGACAGCGCGGAATCGGCGAGCTGCGGATTGTGAACCGGTCACCGGAACGCGCGGAAGAGCTGGCGCGGCGCTATGCCGCGGAGGCTGCGGGGTGGGATTTCTTGAATCGTTGATGAGCTGGGCGGACGTGATTGTGACCTCGGTGAGCGGCGGAGCGACGGTGGTGGACCGCGCGACTGCTGGAAGGAGTCGATGGCGGCGCGCGAAGGGCGCGCGGTGTTCGTGATGGACCTGGGCGTGCCGCGAAACGTGGATGCGAAGCGAGCGAATGTGTATAACGCCTATCTCTATAATGTGGACGACCTGGGCGAAATCGTGGAGCGCAATCGTCACGCGCGCGAGGCGGAAATTCCGCGCGCCGAAGCGCTGGTGGAGGAGCAGATAGGGAAGTTCGATGCCTGGCGCAACAGTGTGGAGGCCTGACGCTGATCGAGGATTTGCGACGGCGACTGCACGAGGAGCGCCGCGCTTTCTTGCAGCGAGCAGCAGAGCGCGCTGGCCCATTTCGCGCCAGCGGAGCGTCAGGAGATGGAGCTGCTCACGGAAAATTTGGTGGATCATTTATTAAAGGGACCAGCGCAGCGGCTGCGGCACGCTCACGGAGCCTGCGAGAGCGCATCGAGGAAGCGGAAATTCTGCGCGACCTTTTCGCGGCGGACGAGGACAGAATTGAATGCGCTGCGAATCGGCTCGCGAGGGAGCGCGCTGGCGCATGTGGCAGGCGATCACATTCACGAGCGATTGCGGACAGAATGCGGCGTGGAAGCCGAAATTGTTCCCATCCGCACGGCAGGGGACCGCGCAACTGAGCAGGCCGATTTCTGCAATGGGCGGGAAGGGCGTTTTCATCAAGGAGATCGAGGATGCGCTGCTGGCGGGAGAGTGGATCTGGCTGTGCACAGCATGAAAGATGTGCCCACGGAGATTGCCCCGGGGCCTGATGCTTCGCGGCGATTACGCGGCGCGGCGACGCGCGGGACTGTCTGATTGCGCGCGATGGCGTTTTTCGCGCGATGGCGAAGTCTGCGACGGCGTTGCGCTGATGCGTGCGCGATGCGCGTGGGGACAAGCAGTCTGCGGCGGCAGGCGCAATTGCGGAATCGCGTGCGCGGCAAATACTCGGAAATGCGCGAGTTGCGCGGAAACGTGGATACGCGGCTGCGAAAATTGGAGCGCAGGGCAGTTTGACGCGATTGTGCTGGCGTGCGCGGGATTGCAGCGCCTGGGCTTGACGGAGCGCATCACAGAAGTATCTGGACACGGATGTGATGCTACCGGCGGCGGGACAGGGCGCCCTTGTGCGTCGAAGCTCGCGCTGAGCGATGTGGAACTGACGACGGCGTTGGCAGAGCTGGATGATCACGGAGACCAGCGCGTGCGTGACCGCGGAGCGCGCGCTGCTGGCGCGGCTGGAGGGCGGTTGCCAGGTACCGATTGGGCGCGTGGGCGCAACTGGATAGCGGAGAAATCGTGCTTGAAGCGTGTGTCCTGGCGGCGGATGGCGAGCGAATCGGTGCGAGAATCGGCGCGGGGACCGCACGAGCGAACCTGAAGACGTTGGGCGCGCGATCTGGCGCAGGCGCTTCTGAAGGCGGGAGCGGGACGATTGCTGCGCTTGGCGGGCAGAAACGTTGGTTGAAAAGAGACGGGCAACGGTTGAAACAGCGACCTGGCGCGGCAGGCGAATCGTCGTGACGCGGGCAGCAGAGCAATCCGGCGGATTGCAGCGCGCGTTGGAAGAGATGGGCGCGGAAGTGCTGCTATTGCCGCTGATTCGTTCATGGAAGTGCACGGATTTCGCATCGGATTGGATGGTGCGCTGCGGATCTTGCGAAATTCGACTGGCTGATTTTCACCAGCGCCAATGCCGCGCAATTTGTTCTCGGAGCGCGGACCGGGAGTTAGGCGTGCTGGCCAATTGCACAGATCGGAGAAGCTGGAAATTGCGGCAGTGGGGCCAGCGACGGCGGCGGCCGCGGCAGACGCGGGCTTTACAGCTGAGTTTCGTCGCGACACGGCATCAGTGGGAGAGAACTGGCGGCGGAATTGGAGTCTCGGATGAAAGGCACGCGGGTCCTGCTACCCACGCAGCGACCGCGCGGACAGCGATACTGCCGACCGCGTTGCGAGCGAGCGGGCGCGGAAGTGACAGAAGTTGTGGCGTATCGCACAGAATCGGCGGAGCGCGGCGGATGTTGGCGTGCGCGCATTGCGGCAGGGAGAAGTGGACGCGATGACGCTGGCCAGCCCGTCGGCGTTTCACGCGCTGGGCGATTTGTTGGGCGCGGAGATGTTGCGCGGCATTTCGCGAGCAGACCGCCCTGGCGGCGATGGGGCCGACGACTGCCGCGGCGATTCGCGCAGCCGGACTGTACGGTGGCGTGGAAGCGAAGGAGCACAAGCGGCGGGATCTGGCGGAGGCGCTATAGCGGCATCTATGCGAGCAGCAGCAGCAGGCAAAGGGAGCGTCGCATGACGTTTCCGATTCACCGGCCGCGGCGGTTGCGGCGCACCGAGGCGATTCGCGGCATGGTGCGCGAAACGCGAGCTGAGCACGCGCGGGCTGGTTTATCCCATGTTCGTCGTGCCCGGGGAGCGGAGCGTGCGCAAGGAAGTCGAGCTCGATGCCGGGAGTTTACCAGCAGTCGGTGGACAAGATTGTGGAGGAGTGCCGCGAAGTGGAGGCGCTGGGAATTCCGGCGGTGATTCTGTTCGGGCTCCCGGAGAAGAAGGACGAGCGCGGGTCGGAGGCGTCGTCGCCGCAGGGCGCGGTGCAGCGCGCGATCGAAGCGATTCGCAAGGCCAAACTGGAATTGCTGGTGATCACCGACGTGTGTCTGTGCGAATACACCAGCCACGGGCATTGCGGCGTGGTCGAGCGGCGAGGAATGTCTGAACGATCCGACGCTGGAGCTGCTGGCCGAGGAGGCGCTTTCCCATGCGCGGGCCGGCGCGGACATTGTGGCGCCGTCGGACATGATGGACGGGCGCGTGGGCGCGATCCGGCGCGAGCTGGATGACAACGGCTTCGCGGACGTGGCCGATTCTGAGCTACGCGGCGAAATATTGTTCCGGCGTTTTACGGGCCGTTCCGCGAGGCGGCGGAATCGGCGCCGCAATTCGGCGACCGGCGCAGCTATCAGATGGACCCGGCGAACGCGCGGGAAGCGCTGCGCGAAGTGGCGCTGGACCTGGAAGAAGGCGCGGACATGGTGATGGTGAAGCCGGCGCTGCCGTATCTCGACATCATTCATCGAGTGCGCGACCGGTTTGACGTGCCGGTGGCGGCGTACAACGTCAGCGGCGAATATTCCATGGTGAAAGCGGCGGCGCGCAACGGCTGGATTGACGAGCAGCGCGTGGTGATGGAGATTCTGACGGGAATTCAGCGCGCCGGCGCCGACATCATTCTGACCTATCACGCCAAGGATGCGGCGCGCTGGCTGAAAGAGTAGTCGCCGGCGTTGAGCTCGCGAAGATCGGAAATGAAATCGGCGTGCGGAAATCCGCATGTGCCGAGGTGTCGAATGACAGGTGACGAACTCACTGACGGGAATCTGCGATCGGCCGACATGGGAGCGCGAGCGGAGCGCGTGCTGGTGGGCGGCGTGGATAGTCCCGTGCGCGCGTTTGGCGCCGTGGGCGGCGAGCCGCTGTTGATCGAGCGGGCGGAGGGCGCGCGGCTCTGGGATGCCGACGGCAGCGAATATCTGGATTACGTCTGCTCGTGGGGCGCGCTGATTTTGGGGCACGCGCATCCGGCAGTCACCGAGCGCAGTCGGGATCAGGCGCGGCGCGGCACGAGCTACGGCATGACCACGCCGCTGGAAGTTGAGCTGGCCGAAGATATTGCCCGCGCGCTGCCGTCGGTGGAGAAGGTGCGCTTTGTCAGTTCGGGCACGGAAGCGACCATGAGCGCGGTGCGCCTGGCGCGGGCGGTCACCCGCGCGATCCGATTCTGAAATTCGAGGGCTGCTACCACGGGCATGCGGACAGTTTTTTGTCGCAGGCGGGTTCGGGACTGGCGACGTTGGGCATTGCGTCCAGCCCGGGCGTGCCGCGAGGCGTTGCGCGCGCTGACGCTGAACGCGCCGTACAACGACCTGGCGCGGTGGAACAGACTGTTTGCGCAGCATCGCGGCGCGATTGCGGCGGTGATCGTCGAGCCGGTGGCCGCGAACATGGGCGTGGTGCCGCCGGCGCCGGGATTTCTGGAAGGTCTGCGCGAGATCGACGCAGCGCGATGGCGCGCTGCTGATTTTCGACGAAGTGATCACCGGATTTCGCCTGGCGTATGGCGGCGCGCAGACGCTTTATGGCATTCGAGCCCGATCTGACCACGCTGGGGAAAATTATCGGCGGCGGATTGCCGGTGGCGGCTTACGGCGGCCGCGGCGAGATTATGGAGATGGTGGCGCCGCTGGGGCCGGTCTATCAGGCGGGGACGCTTTCGGGAAATCCGCTGGCGATGCGCGCGGGGATTGCCGTGCTGCGCGAAATTCAGAAGCCGGCATTTTACGATGAGCTGAACCGCAAAGCCCAAAGCCTGGCGACGGGATTCCGGGAAGCGATGAAAGAATCGGGTGTGGACGGAGAAGTGAATTGCGAAGGATCGCTTCTTACATTGTTCTTTGCGGAGTCGCCGGTGCGGAATTACGCAGACGCGAGGAAATCAGACACGAAAAAGTATGCGGCGTTTTTCCGCCAGATGCTGCAACGTGGAATTTTGCTGCCGCCATCGCAGTTTGAAGCGCTGTTTGTTTCCGCCGCGCACACCGATGCGGATATCAAACGAACCATCGAAGCCTGCCGCGAAAGCCTGCGCGCGCCTGCTACAGTCCATGCGCGATAAAACGCCCGAGTGATTTCCGCCGGTTACTGAGCCAGTTCGTTTTTCACCACCTCGCCGCCTTTCATCACGAATTTCACGCGCTCCAGCTGGGTGATGTCCGTCAGCGGATTTCCCTGCACGGCAATAATGTCCGCAAATTTTCCGGTTTCGAGCGAACCCACACGGTCGGACCAGCCCATGAGAGCGGCGGCTTCCAGCGTGGCGGAATCGATGGCGGTGAGCGGCGTCATGCCGAAACCGACCAGGTATTCAAATTCGCGGGCCTGCGTTCCGTGGGGGAAGGGACCGACATCGGTGCCGAAGGCGATCTTCACACCGTGATCGAGAGCTTTGCGAAAGCTGGCTTCGTGAAGGCGGGCGCGTGTGGTGACGCCGCCGGAGGCGGCGAGATCTTCCGCGGCAATGGTTTCGTAGACGTAGAGCGTGGGAACGAGAAAGATTCCCTTCTCGACCATTTTCTGAATGGCGGCATCGTCGAGCAGGATGCCGTGCTCAATGGAATCCACGCCGGCATCAATGCAGTTGTGGAGCCCTTCGCCGCCATAGGCGTGGCAGGCCACCTTCACTCCCTGGCGGTGGGCCTCGTTGACAATGGCTTCCAACTCGGCAAGCGTGAAGGTGGGCTGATTCCACATGCCGCCGTTGAGGGTGAACCGATAGTGGTGCGTGCCGTAGACCTTTATTAGATCCGCGCCGTACTTAATCTGCTCGCGGACAGCGAGGCGCGCGGCATCCGGCGAGTCCACAATTTGCACACCGGAAGGAACGGTGACTTCGGGAGAGTAACCTTCAAGCGGATAGCCGCCGGTGGTGGAAAGCGCGCGCGTGGCGACTTCCAGCCGCGGGCCGGGCACCAGTCCATTATTAATGGCGTTGCGCACGTCCACATCGCTGTACATGGCTCCTTCGGTCTCCACATCGCGCATGGAGGTAAACCCGGCCAGCAAATCCTTGCGTGCATTGACCACAGCTTCGATGGTGCGGTACTGCCAGGATTCCTTGAGGAGTTGTTCATCGTAGCGACCGCCAGATTCACCAGTGAGAAAGATGTGGGTATGGGCATCAATCAGGCCGGGAAGGACAAATTCGCGGGTGAGGTCAATCACCTTGCCGCCGACGGGGATCTGGGTGCTGGAGAAGGGCGCAACGCTGGAAATGCGGCCGTCTTGAATGGTTATAACCTGGTCTGAGAGGACCTTGCCGGAGCGGACGTCAAGCAACTTCCCGGCGTGGAGGTATTCCAGGGCCTTACCGTTTTGGGCAAAGGCAATGAGCGGACAAAATGCAGCCAGTAAAAAGAGCAATAGAATTCGGCGCGTCATGGTTTTCCTGGTGCCTCCCCGCTTTGGTTCCCGGAATGACACTAACAGCGAATCCAGAACGGGCCAAGATTTTCTTGTTTGCCCGGCGATACCCGTGTGCATCGTTGCCGGGAGCCTGCAATTCGCGGCCAAATGTGTGCATAAACCCGGCCTTATGCGGTTATGACGGGCGATAATGGCGAGTTGGCTCCCCTAGCAGCAGTGGAACAATCCTGCAAACGAAACCCTTGCCCCCGCATAGACTCATCCTGTATTCTGTCGCAGACGTCCGGGAATCGGCTTGTTGGTGTTGCTGTGTGGAAATTGGCGGAAAGGCAGGTGGAGGCCCGGAACGAGAACAGCGGCTTTGAAAGATAGTACCAAACTATTGTCCTAGTTGAATATGTGAGGATTGCTGGATTGATTTTGCAAGCCCCCACCTTCTAGAATCAAGGCGTGCCATGCTGGGACGCGGGCTGGGGCGAAAATCGAGAATTTTGGTTTGCGACCAACAGACCCAAGGAATTGGGAGCCGTGGGATGCCACGGGAGGGCAGGAAATATATCAATGATTAGAAAACTGGGTTTGTGCGCAGGGATGGTTCTGATGGCGGGGCTGGGAGCATACGGGCAAAGCACTGCGTCGTCTTCCGGAAATGCGACCGCATCGTCCACGGATGCTTCTATGAGCCAGACCGGTAGCCGGCCGCAATTGCAGACGCGTTATCGTTATCAAATTTCGCGCAGCGACACGTTTGGCGTGCAGTTTCCCATCGTGCCGGAATACAACCAGACTGTGACGGTACAGCCCGATGGATACGTCTTCCTGCAGGGCGTGGGGCCGGTATACGTGATGGGCCAAACGGTTCCAGAAGTTACGGATACGATTCGCAAGGCCTATTCCAAAGTGCTGCACGACCCGATCGTTTCCATCAACCTGTCCGATTTCCAGCGGCCATATTTCACCATAGATGGAGAAGTACAGAAGCCCGGGAAATACGAGTTGCGTGAAGACATCACGGTGGTGGAAGCCCTGGCTGTTGGCGGAGGGCTGACGGACAACGCCAAGCATTCCACCGTTTTCTTATTTCACCATACTGATTCAGGAATGGAAGTTCACAAAGTGGACGCCAAACATATGCTGAGCGGTAAGGAGAGCATGACCGAAGATATTCATTTGCAGCCCGGCGATATTATCTGGGTCCCCACCAGCTTCAACAGCAAGCTCGTTCATAAAGTTCAACCCTTTTTGCCCAATTATGGATTTGCAGTGCAAGGGGCATCGTTTTAAGGCCGGTCAGACCGGATGATTGAAAGGAGAAAATGCCATGGATGAAAATATTCTTCAGAGCGGAAACGGCCACGGGAATGGCAACGGTCACGGAAACGGCAATGGGAACGGCAACGGGAACGGGAATGGAAACAGCTATCCCGTGCTAATGCGGAGCGAGAAGAACCGTTCGCTAACGGCGCGCGACCTGGTCGGCGTGCTTTATCGCCGCAAGGGCCTGATCAAGCGCTCGTTCCTGTGGATGTTCGCCGGCGTCCTGCTATTCACGATTTTCTACGTGCGGCGGCACTACAACGTGGAGATGGAACTCCTCCTGAATGATCACCGCGCCGATCCATACGTGAGCGCGAGCCCGTCGGACAGTCAATTGGCGACCATTCAGCTGGGCGACACCTCCACGGAAAGCGATTTGAACTCCGAAGTGGAATTGCTGAAGTCCAAGCCGTTCCTTCAGGAGGTGGTGATCGAGTCCGGCATGGACAAGACCAAGAAGCCGCTCTCGGAATACTTCCCGTGGACGCGAAAGGATTACGCCACGCACGTGGCGCGCATCGCGGAGGGTTTGGCGGGTTCGCTGAAGCCGGAGTACATCAAGAAGTCTCATATGATCAAGCTGACCCTGGGCACATCGCATCCGGAAGAGGGCCAGAGGATTATGGAAGCGGTGGGCAAAGTGTATCTGGCCAAGCATCTGGAGATGCACCGTCCGGAGGGGACGTTTGATTTCTTCGCCCAACAGACGCAGCGCACCTCCAAGGACCTGCAGGAGACGGAAGCCAAGCTGACCAAGTTCAATCAGGATACGGCCACGGCTTCGCCGACGCTGGCGCGGGATATCGCTGTGCAGAAGCAGGCGGATTTCGACGCTACGTACCACACCGCGCAGATGGAAGTGAAGCAAACGCAGGACCGCATCACGGACATCGAGCGCCAATTGTCCAAGCTCCCGGTGCGCGTGGTGACTTCGGAAAGCACACAGGACCCATGGTCCACGCTGAGCAACCTGCGCAGCAAACTGCTGGACCTGGAAGTGGAACGCACGGAAATGCTCACGAAATACGCGCCGGATTATCCGCTGGTGAAGCAGATGGACGAGGAGATTGCGCAGGCCAACGCGGAAATCAGGTCAACCATGGCGACTCCCACCAAGATGACCACCACGGACATCGACCCCACGGTCCTTTCGCTACAGCAGGATCTGGTGAAGGCCAAGGCTGATATGGCGGGGTACGAAGGCCAGGCCGCCGCGGCCGCAGCGGTGACCAACCAGTACCGCAGCGAGGCCGTCAAGCTGAGCGAAACCGCGCTGCAGGAGGCGGATCTGGAACGGCAGCAGAAGGCCGATTCGGACAACTACCTCCTCTATCTGAAAAAGATGGAAGAAGCGCGGGTGAACGATCAGATGGATAGCCGGCGAATCATGAACGTGTCCATCGCCGAGGAGCCGATCATCCCGCGACTGCCGTTCTTTCCTCCGTTCATGTTTGCGTTGCTCGGAGCGATTTGCGCGGCCCTGTTGAGCGTGATTTTCGCTTATGTGGCCGATTATTATGATCCGTCATTCCGTATTCCGGAACAGGTCAGCGAACAGCTGGACATTCCAGTATTCGCGTCCATTCCCAAGAACGGAAACTGAAGGAAACGATAAAAAGCGGGAATGTTTCTCGACTTCTACAGACTGCGCGAGCAGCCGTTTGGAGTAACGCCCGATCCGCGTTTCCTCTACATGAGCGAGACGCACCGGGAGGCGCTGGCTTCCCTCTTCTACGGCATCAAAAGCGGCCGGGGCTTCATGGCTCTGGTGGCCAAGCCGGGAATGGGGAAGACCAGCATCCTGTTTCGGCTGATGCAGAATCTGGAGGGCACCGCACGAACTGTTTTTTTGTTTCAAACGCAGTGTGATTCGCGGGAGTTTCTGAAGTACCTGCTGGCGGATATGGGTATTCATACCGACAGCATGGACCTCGTGAAGATGCACTCGCTTCTGAACGACGCCCTGGCGGAGAACACCAAGACCGGAAAGCAATTTGTGGTGATTGTTGACGAGGCCCAGAATCTGGATCCGTCAGTGCTGGAAACCGTGCGCCTGCTTTCGGATTTTGAAACCACGCGCAACAAACTGATGCAGATCATTCTGGCCGGCCAGCCGCAACTGGCGGAAAAACTGGCGGCGCCGTCGCTGGTGCAGTTGAGCCAGCGGATTTCAATCCTGAGCCGATTGAAGCCATTTTCGGTTGCGGAGACCAGCGCGTATATTGGACACCGGCTTAGCGTGGCGGGACATTCAGGCGATCCGCTCTTCACAACGGGGGCGGTGGAATTAATCGGGCAGTATAGCCAGGGGATTCCGCGCAACATCAACAACCTGTGCTTCAACGCCCTCTCCTGGGGATACGCGGTAAAGAAGGAACAGGTTGACGCGGATATTATCCGCGAGGTGGCGGCGGAGCTGGAAGTGATTCGCTGCGCGGACGAACCCGTAGCCCAGGCGGCGCAAGAAGCTGCTCCCCCGCCGGTGTCGGTGCGCGAGCCTGAACGAGTTCAGCCGCAACCCGCGCCGCGGGCTGCACCGGCTGCATGGACTGTTCCTGCGCCGGCGGTTATGGCGCCAGCGGCATCGGCGCCTGCCAAGCGCTCGTGGCGAAATATTGGAATTGCGGCTGGCGTAGCGGTGCTGGCGTTCGTGGCCGGCTATGGCTGGCAAAACGTGCATCGCCCGGAAGTGCCGCCAGAAGCGGTTCCCGTTCACGCCGCGTCTCCGACGGCAACGGCGGTGACTTCTTCCACGGCTCAGGCGATGGATGCGCAGCCAGCACGGGCGAATCCGGCAGGCGCCGTGAGACGGATGCAGGTTCCCAGTTCGTCCGTGCCTCAGACGCAGGCGGCAAGCGCGGCCGTTCCGGGGATAAGTAATACCGCTGCGGGGAATGTACGCACCATCGTGGTCCAGCCCAACGACACGCTGTGGGGGTTGAGCCAGAAGTATTTGGGGAACTCACCGGGCGGCGATTTTGGTCAGATTTCGAGGATGAACAATTTAACAAATCCGAATCACATTGAAGTAGGCCAGCGGTTGGTGTTGCCTGTTCCCACGAAAGACATTGTGGGCGCACCACACGGGTCAGGCCAGGCAAATCCATCTGTAGGGGATCAACCCCGGAGGTAATGTCCGTTGAGTAAAAATTTCGAACTTCTCCAGCAGGCCGAAAAGGACCAGGAAGTTTACCGGCCGGCACAGCCGGTTCATAGACCTGCCGGAACCGTGGCGCCAGCGGACGAGGCGCCGCACCGGCTGAAATTGGAAGCCCGAACACTGGAAGAGGCCATGCGCCTGGCGCAGCGGCTGTTCGTCCTCCCGGGCGAGGATGCTCCGCGGGCGGTGCTCTTTACTGGCGTGAACCATGGCAACGGCTGTAGCACGGTTTGTGCCTGCGCGGCGGACGCCCTGCAGACGCAGGTGAACGGCACCATTTGTGTGGTAGACGCGAACCTGCACGGCCCGTCCCTGGCCGGCGTATATGGGCTGGACTCGCGGCGGGGTTTGGTGGAAGCGTTGACTCAGGCCGGTCCTGCGCGCAGTTTCACGCAGCAGATGGGCGGGAGCCGTCTTTTCATCCTGACTGCGGGTACGTTGGGAAGGGATTCCTACAATCTTTTGAGTTCCGATGCATTGCGCGCTCGAATGGCGGAATTGCGCGCGGAGTTTGATTATGTTCTGGTGGATTCACCACCGGTCAACCTGTACGCCGATGCGCTCACGTTGAGCCACACGGTAGACGGGGTCGTGCTGGTCCTCCAGGCGGAAGTAACGCACCGCGAATCGGCCCGAAAGGCGTCCGAGAGCATTCAGGCGGCCGGGTCGCGTGTTCTGGGCGCTGTCCTGAACCAGCGGACGTATCCGATTCCGCAAAAACTCTACGATCGCCTGTAGATTGTTCCGCCGGGCGCAGGCTTTCCTCGCGGAAGCCTGGAACCAGGTTGCTCCTGGCCGGCACATGGTGCGTTTGGACTCTCTGGACCCCCAGGCCGGATCAAGTTTCCAGCAGGATGCCGCGCTCGTGGCCCGCTTTGTCCTGGCAGATCAGCAGCCGTTCATGCAGGGCGGTTGAGGCTTCACCCTTGCGTGGATTTGCGCGCGAAGCAGAATTGCCCTTCGGCTTTCAAGGAACCGCTGGGTGGTGATTGAGATTAAAATCTGAAATGACGGGAAGGTGAAACGAATGGCTGACCACTTGATTCCGCCTCACGGCGGGGAACTCATCAACTTATATGTGAATTCGGGACGTGCCGCCGAGATAAAAGCAGAATCGCGCGACTGGCCTTCGTGGGATTTAACCGAACGGCAGAGTTGCGACCTGGAGTTGCTGCTTTCCGGCGGGTTTTCGCCGCTGCGCGGGTTTATGACCCGCGCGGATTATGAAGGCGTGTGCTCCAAGATGCGCCTGGCCAACGGCGTACTGTGGCCGATTCCCATTGTGCTGGACGTGACCGAAGATTTCGCGAAGAAAATCGGACCGGGGCGCTCCATTGCGCTGCGGGATCCCGAAGGGGTCATGCTGGCGGCGCTGCATGTGGAGGAGTTGTGGCAGCCGGACCGGCAGGCCGAAGCGCAGAGCGTTTACGGCACCAGGAGTCTCCACCATCCGGGCGCGAGCTACGTCCTGCAGAAGACCAATCCGTGGTATGTGGGCGGACGTCTGGACGGGGTTCATCCTCCTGCGCATTACGATTTCCGTTCCATCCGGCTGACGCCGGCGGAACTCCGCGCCGAGTTCCTGCGGCTGGGCTGGCGGCGCGTGGTGGCCTTTCAGACGCGCAATCCCATGCACCGCGCGCACCAGGAACTGACGTTGCGGGCGGCCAAGCAGGTGGAAGCGAACCTGCTGCTGCATCCTTCGGTGGGCATGACCAAGCCGGGGGACGTGGAATACTACGTCCGAGTGCGCTGCTACCAGGAACTGCTTTCGAAGTATCCCAAGGACACCGCCAAGCTCTCGCTATTGCCGCTGGCCATGCGCATGGGCGGTCCGCGCGAGGCCATCTGGCATGCCATCATCCGCAAGAACCATGGCGCCACGCACATCGTGGTGGGGCGCGACCATGCCGGCCCGGGTAATGACGCCGACGGGAAACCGTTCTACGGGCCATATGACGCGCAGGAGCTCTTCCGCAAGAACCAGGATGAGATGGGCATCACCATGGTGCCATTCAACATGATGGTGTATCTGCAGGATGAGCAACGCTACGTTCCGGACAACGAAGTGAAAAATGGCCAGAAGGTGCTGAACATTTCCGGGACGGAATTGCGGCAGAGGCTGACCGAAGGCCGCGAGATTCCTTCATGGTTCACGTTCCCGGACGTGGCCGAAGAGTTGCGGCGCAGCTATCCCCCCCGTCACAAGCAAGGCTTCACGGTTTTTTTCAGTGGGCTATCCGGAGCGGGGAAGTCCACCATCGCCAATGTTCTGCGGACCAAATTCCTGGAGATGGGCGGCCGTCCGGTAACGTTGCTGGACGGGGACATCGTCCGCAAGAACCTGTCGTCCGAGCTGGGCTTTTCGCGCGAACACCGGGATCTGAATATCCGGCGCATCGGCTATGTGGCGTCGGAAATCACCAAGAACGGCGGGATCGCCATTTGCGCGCCCATCGCTCCGTTTGACGCCATCCGCAAAGAGGTGCGCGGAATGATTCAGCCGCTGGGCGGATTCATTCTGGTGTATCTGGCCACCCCGCTGGATATTTGCGAAGGCCGCGACCGCAAGGGCCTGTATGCCAAGGCGCGCGCCGGACTGGTGACGCAATTCACGGGCATTTCCGATCCCTACGAAATTCCCGCGGATTCAGAAGTGCTGATTGACACCAGCGAAGTGACGCCGGAAGAAGCCGCGCAGCAGATTTTCCTGCATCTCGAAAAGCAGGGATACATCGGGCGGCTCCGAGAACGGCGCGAAGTAAACGGGCTGAAACTTGCACCGAAAGGCCACCGGAGCAGATGACGCAGGATTCCATGGATGAAATAGTAGAACGCATTCGCACTGCGTTGGAATGCGCCGTGGAGGCAATTCGCCCGTTTGTTTCCGGGGCGGTTGCATCGGCGGAAAAATCCAAAGGACGCGGGCCGGTGACGGAAGCAGACCGCATCGCGGACCGGATTCTCCGTGAGAAACTGCTGCGGGAGGGAGAAGGCTGGCTGTCGGAAGAGAGCGCGGACGATTTGTCGCGGCTGAATTGCAGGCGGGTTTGGGTGGTTGATCCGCTGGACGGGACCCGCGAATTCGTGGATGGCATACCGGAATGGTGTATTTCGGTGGGCTACGTTGTGGATGGCCGCGCGGCGGCCGGGGGTATCTGTAACCCCGCCACGGGGGAGCTTTTCCTGGGGGCGCAGGCTGGTGGTGTTACGCTAAACGGCAAGGCCGTGAAGGTGTCCGAAAAAGGCGAGCTTTGCGGCGCCACTGTTCTCGCCAGCCGCACGGAAACCGGGCGGGGCGAGTGGAAACGGTTTGAAGGGGACGGGTTGAGGATTGTCCCCATGGGTTCGGTGGCATATAAATTGGCCAGAGTCGCGGCGGGGCTGGCGGACGCCACCTGGACGCTGTCGCCAAAGAATGAATGGGATATTGCCGCGGGCGTGGCGCTGATTGAGGCGGCCGGCGGCGTGGCGCGCACACTGGAGGATGGGCCCGGGATTTTCAACCGCAAGACGACGCTTTTTTCAGGACTGGTGGCCAGTGGCCCACGGCTCTATGGCCCAATGCGTGAGTATCTGGGGGAGCCGGTCCGCGAAGCGATCAGCGTCCTGGCCAAATCTTAAGCATCATATTTTTATTCCAGATTTTGGCTTTCGTCATAATGGGGTATTCGAGAGTAATGCCGGGTGAAGAGCGATGTCCGGATCCATGCTGTGAACCCTACCCAAGCTTGCAGGGGCGCCGTCCCCGGCACCGTGGCCGCTCCCAGGAGGGAGGCTTCTGAAGAAGCTGGAATGCCATGGAGCGCCCGTTCCGTTAAATCGCTGCGTGCAAGAAATCACCAGCGAGAAGGCCGCTGCTTCCCGCAGGCCATCGCCGTGGCCGGTCCGAACGGGTACTGCGCTATGAGGACTTGGAGTTGCGGTCCAACCGCCTGGCCCATCTTTTGCGACAGCGCGGAGTAGGTCCTGATGTATGTGTTGGGCTGTTTACTGGCCGGTCCCCGGACATGGTGGTGGGAGCGTTGGGGATTCTGAAAGCTGGCGGCGCGTATGTCCCCATTGACCCTACGTATCCGCGGAGCGAATCTCCTTTCTTTTGATGATGCCCATGTTGGCGTGGTGCTGGCGCAGCCGGAAACAGCCGCGAATGCTTCCGTCGGGAAGCTGGCAGCCGGTGATTATCGATGCCTGGGCGGGGGACCTCTGCGGCATTCTCTTCTGAAGCGCCCAAGAGCGGGGTCAAGCCGACACAATTTGGCGTACGTTATTTATACCTCCGGGTCCACGGGCCAGCCGAAGGGCGTGGAAATCACCCACGCCAGCCTGATGAATCTGGTTTTCTGGCACCTGGAAACCTTCGAAGTGTTTGCCGACGACCGGGCCACGCTGTTTACCAGTCCCGGGTTTGACGCTTGGTGTGGGAGAGTTGGCCGTATCTGACCAGCGGCGCCGAGCTTCATTTGCCGGAAGAAACGCGAGGCTTTCTCCCGAGGTATTGCGCGACTGGCTGCAGGAAAAGATCATTACATTAGTTTGTCGCCCACCGCCGTGGCCGAACATCTGTTGCGGCTCGCCTGGCCGGAAATCCGAAGCGTCACTTGCGCTATTTGCTTACCGGCGGGGATACGTTCTGTACCGCCGTCCGCACGGCGGCCTCCCGTTTCAATTCATCAATAATTATGGACCGACGGAATGCACCGTGGTGGCGACTGTGCCGGTGAAGTCTCGCCCGGAGCGAAGCGGAGGACTTCCCTCCATCGGCCGGCCAATTTCAATACCGAAGCGTGGATTCTGGACGAGCAGTTTGCAGCTCACCCCTATCGGCGAGCCGGGCGAGCTTTTCATTTCTGGCGCGGGTCTGGCGCGGGGATATCAGGAATCAGGCCGGACCTTACCGCGGAGCGCTTTCTGACCGCATACGCCGGGCGACGTGCTGGGAGGTAGCGAAGAATCAGAGTATTTATCGTACCGGTGATCTGGCGCGTTTCTGCCGGATGGGCAAATTGCGTTCCTGGGGCGCGCGGACGAGTCAGATCAAAATTCGTGGACTCCGTATTGAGCCGGTGAATTGTTTTGGCGCTGAACCGCCACGCGGGGGTGCGCGACAGCGCTGGTGATTGCCGGGGCGGGAAGAGGCCACCCGCGGCGAGCGCCGGCGGTGGCTTACTTCGCGGCGGCAACGCCTAGCGGCTATTTTGTTTGCTCGCCGGAAATCGCGCCCAGGCCGAGTCATGGAGTATCTGCGCGGCCTTCTGCCGGAGTATATGGTTCCCACGGCGTTTGTTTCGCTGCCGGCATTGCCGATGACTCCTCACGGGAAAATTGACCGCGGGCGCTGGCTGCCCCGATGCGCCGCGCGCGGAGCGTGAACGCGAGGATCGGAATACATCGCGCCGCGCACGCCAGTGGAGGAACGGCTCTCGGAGATTCTGGCGTCGCTGATGGGCCTGGAGCGCGTGAGCGTCCACGAGAATTTCTTTTTGCTCGGCGGACATTCCCTGCTGGGCACGCAGGTAATTGCGCGGATTCGCGACAGCTTTGGCATTGAAATGCCGCTGCGCAGTCTATTTGACGCTCCAACGGTGGCGGACCTCTCCTCCGAAATCGAACGGCTGATTTTGGCGAAACTGGAGTCCGGTCAGGCGGGCAGTCCCAGCAAAATTAGCGTTACAATCGGGCTGAAGCCACTTATGGCGACTTGAAATCCGGATGTCCTCCTCCTCGGCCAGCACAGATTCGAGTCCTGAGTCTGGTTCGCCTGCTTGACCCGGAAGTGCTCGCCAATCCCTACCCGCTGTTTGCACGCCTGCGCACCGAAGATCCCGCTGCACTGGGACCCCTTTTCTGCACGCCTGGGTAGTGACGCGCTATGAGGACGTGGTAAACGTCCTCTACAATTTTTCCGCGGACCGCACGCCTTCCCCGGAACAGCTTGGCCAGATGGGCCTGGAACAGCTGGGCCCCATCGCCAAGGTGATGGTGAAGCAGATGCTGTTCCTGGACCCACCCGATGCACACCCGGCTGCGCGGCCTGGCGTCCTATGCTTTCACGCCGCGGCGTGTGGAGATTCTGCGCGAGCACATCCGCGAAATTACCGACCGATTGATTTCCGAGGCGGAGCCGCGCGGGCACATGGACGTGATTAGCGATTTGGCGGAGCCGCTGCCGGCCATCGTCACGGCGGAAATGCTGGGCGTTCCGGTGTCCGATCATCAATGCTCAAGGGATGGTCGTCGGACTTCGCGGAGATGCTGGGAAATTTTCAGCATAATCCGGACCACATCCCGCGCGTGCTGAAAACCGTACAGGATATGACCGCTTATTTCCGTGAGCGCGATGGCGGAATTTCGGGAGCACCCGGGGAGGGCCTGATTGATTCGTTGATGACCGCGGAAGTGGATGGCGACCGGCTGACCGATGAAGAAATCGTGGCCAACACGATTGTGACCATGGTCGGCGGGCAGGAAACCACCACCAATCTGATTGGCAACGGCGTTTTGACGCTGCTGCGGCATCCGGAGGAGTTTGCGCGGCTGCGGAATGACCTGTCGTTGATTCCCTCGGCGGTGGAAGAGATGCTGCGGTTTGAGCCTCCCAGCCAGCACACGGCGCGGCTGGCTCCGTACGACGTGGAAATGCACGGCAAGCTGATTAAGAAACGCCAGGCCGTGATGGCGGTGATGGCTGCTGGGCAATCGCGACCCGGAAAGATTTCCAGACCCCGATCGCTTTGACATCACCCGGCAGGATAACCGGCATCTGGCATTCGGATGGGCGGCGCATTTCTGTTTTGGCGCGCCGCTGGCGAGGATTGAAGGACAGGCGGCGTTTGAAGCCATCAGCCGTCGCCTGCTGAATCTGCAGCTCGAACCCGGCCCGCTGACGTGGCGCACCAACCTGGGGCTGCGCGGGCTAATCTCCCTGCCGGTGAAGTTTGATCCGGTAAAGGGGAAGTCCTCGCCCGGCAGCGACTCGAAAAAGCCCGCAGCGCTCCCGAACGCCAATCCATGAACCCCACGGACACCAAATCCGCCGCGACGCCGCTGACTTCGGACCAGCGCGCCCGGCTGGATCAATACCTCCGTCAGCTGTCCAGGGATAAACCGCAGGCCTCGCCCGTCCCGCATCAGCCGGTGACCGCGCCGATGCCGCTCTCCTATGCGCAGGAGCAGGTTTGGGTGCATTCGCAGCTGGCGCCTGATGTCCCCGTCTATCACGAGGTGATGACCGTCTACCGCCGCGGCCACATGGATATGGCCGCGATGATCCGCGCCGTGAATGAGGTCATGCGGCGTCATGACGCCTGGCGCACCACCATCGAAGTGGTGGATGGCGAGCCTCTGCAGGTGATCCATCCGCGGATGACCATTGATATTCCCGTCGTCGATCTTTCGCATCTGCCCAGGGAACAGCGCGAAGCGGAAGCGGCGCGCCTGGGTTCGCGGGAAGCCCAGCGGTTGTTCGATCTTTCCAAGGGCCCGCTCTTCCGCGCCACGCTTTGCCGTCTTGCGCCGGATGATTACCGGATGTTCATGACGTTCCACCACATCATTTTTGATGGCATTTCCGGCTACCGGATTTTCTGGCGCGAATTGCAGCAGCTATACGCCGCGTTCGCCGCGGGGCAGCCCTCGCCGCTGCCGGAAGTGGAACTGCAGTATCCGGATTTTTCAGCGTGGCAGCGGCAATGGATTGCTGGCGGCGGAATCACCGGGCAGATTGAATATTGGAAACGGCAGGCGGAAAAGGAAGTGAGCCCGCTGGCGCTGCCCACGGACCGCCCGCGTCCGGCGGTGCAATCCTTCCACGGTGGCCTGCACCGGGTTCATCTTTCCCGCGGGCTTTCCCAGGAAATCATCGCGCTCAGCAAGCGGGAAGGCGCCACAACCTTCATGACGCTGCTGACAGCGTTTGAGATTTTGCTGCAGCGCTACACCATGCAGGATGAATTTGCCGTGGGCACGGTGAATTCCGGACGGAACCGCTCGGAATTTGAAAACATACTGGGCTGCTTCCAGAATCCGTTAATGTTGCGCGCCGAACTGGGCGGCAATCCCACTTTTCGCGAGCTGTTGCGCCGCAATCGCGCAGCCACGCTGGAAGCGCTGTCAAATGGCGATGTCCCGTTTGAAATTCTGGTGAGGGAGCTGCGCGTTCCCCACGACCCCAGCCGCAATCCGTTGTTCCAGGTGCTGTTCACCGTGGTGCCCGCGCTGCCAGAGGAGGATACCGAATGGCGCATCACGCAGCTTGACGTGGAGACCGGCGCGTCAAAATTCGATATCTACCTGGAATTGGACGAGCAGCCCTCAGGCATCGGCGGGCGCTTTATGTATAGCACGGACCTCTTCGACGCGGCGACCATTGCGCGGATGTCCGGCCACCTGGAGACGCTGCTCACCAGCATCGTGGAAGATCCCGACGCGCGCATCTCGGATCTGCCGCTTTTGAACGACGCTGAAAAGCGCCAGATTCTGGTGGAATGGAACAACACAAGGACGGAATATCCGTCGGGCCAGTGCATCCATGAGCTGTTTGAAGCGCGCGTGGGGGAAAGTCCCGACGCCGTGGCGGTGGTTTTCGGCAGGGCGAATTTGACCTATCGCCAGCTGGACCAGCGCGCCAATCAATTTGCGAATCAGTTGACCGCCATGGGCGTCCCGCACGGGGGAATCGTAGGTATTTGCCTGGACCGCTCGCCGGAGATGATTGCCGCGTTGTTGGGAATCTTGAAAGCGGGCGCGGCTTATTTGCCTCTGGATCCGGAGCTTCCCGCGGACCGGCTGGCGCTGCTGTTGCGGGACGGCGAAACGAAAATCGTGATCACCCAGCGCTCCCTGGAAACGCGTTTGCCGCGAACCGTGAAACTGCTGCGCGTAGACGGAGACAACGCCGAATTGTCCCGCAGTTCCAGGCAGGCGCCGCACGTCCCCACTCGCCCGGACGACCTGGCGTACATCATGCACACCTCGGGATCGACGGGAATGCCCAAGGGCGTGGCGGTTCGCCATCGCAGCATTGTGCGGCTGGTTTTCGGCGTGGACTACGCGGAGTTCGGTCCCAAGGAAACTTTTCTGCAACTGGCGCCGCTGTCATTTGACGCATCCACGCTGGAACTGTGGGGACCGCTGCTGCACGGCGGGCGTTGCGTGCTTTTCCCCGGACGGGTGCCCGCGATTGAAGATCTGGGTGAAGTGCTGGAGAAGGAGCACGTCAGCACGTTGTGGCTGACGTCGTCACTGTTCAACACGGTGATTGACCAGAACCCGCGCGTGCTGCACAACGTGCGGCAGCTGTTGATTGGCGGAGAAGCGCTGTCGCTGGCGCACGTGCAGCGGGCACTGCAGATCCTGCCGAACACACGGATCATCAATGGCTATGGCCCCACCGAGGGGACAACGTTTACCTGCTGCTATCCGATTCCTCCGCAGGCGCAGGGAATTACCTCGTCGGTGCCCATCGGACGTCCGATTGGCAACACCCAGGTTTATCTGCTCGATCCCCATGGCCATCCCACGCCGGTGGGAATTGCGGGCGAGTTATATATCGGTGGCGACGGCGTGGCCCAGGGATATTTCAATCGCCGTGAATTGACCGCCGAGCGGTTTCTTCCGAATCCGTTTGACCCCGATCCCAACGCGAAGATGTACCGCACCGGCGACCTGGCGCGTTACCGTCCCGACGGCAACATCGAATTCTGCGGGCGCACCGACGACCAGGTAAAAATCCGCGGACACCGCATTGAGCCGGGCGAGGTGGAAGCGGCTCTGAAGCAGCTTCTGCCGGTGAAGAACGCCGCGGTGATAGTGCGCGAGGAAAGTCCCGGCGAAAAGAGACTGGTGGCCTACTGGGTTCCCTCGGCGGGCGCGCGGGAAGAGGCGGGCGATCTGCGGACGGCGCTGCGGCGTACTTTGCCGGAATACATGGTGCCGGCGGCGTTCGTGAAGCTGGAAAATATCCCGCTGACGGCCAACGGGAAAGTGGACAAGCGCCGCCTGCCCGCGCCAAACGAGTACGAACAGACGGCGGTGCATGGGTTCCGGCGGCCCAAGGACGAATCGGAATCGCGGCTGCTGCGCATCTGGGAAGAGGTCCTGGGGCGGCACCGCGTCAGCGTTGACGACGACTTCTTCGACCTGGGCGGCCATTCGCTCCTGGCTGTCCGGCTAATGCACCGGATTGAGCGCGAATTCGGCAGGCGACTGCCGCTTTCCACGCTGTTCCTGGCGCCGACCGTGGAGCGCATGGCGGCGCTGCTGAAGAAGGAAGGCCCGGCGTATTCGTGGGAATGTCTGGTGCCCATCGAACCGCGCGGCACACGCCCGCCGTTTTTCTGTATTCACGGAATTGGCGGCACGCTGCTGCGATTTCGTGAACTCGCGCGACGCCTGGGAGGGGATCAGCCGGTGTACGGCCTGGAAGCGCGCGGTCTGGACGGGAAGCAGCAGCCGCTGGATACCGTCGAAGAGATGGCGGCTCTATACATACGCGAGATTCGCAGCCTCCAGCCCGAGGGTCCCTATTACCTGAGCGGGCTCTCCTTCGGCGGTGTGGTGGCATTCGAAATGGCGCAACAGTTGATCGCCGCGGGGCAGAAAGTGGGGCTGCTGGCGCTGTTCGATACCTACCCAGGAAAGGTTATCCCGCGTGGCGAATTGCTCAGGAAATTCATTGACCTGCCGATGGACCAGAAGATGCAGTATTTGGTGCGGAAGACCCCGGGATTTGCGGGATACATGGGGCGGCTGCCTTACCGGCTGACTTTGCCACGGCCTTTGAAGGAAGTGAAGAACGCCTGCCGTCGTGCGTCCGTGCGCTATGAACCGAAGCCGTATCCAGGATGCGTGACGCTGTTCCGCGCGAGTGAACGGGCGCTGCGCGGCGTGGACGATCCGCAGGCGGGATGGTCTGAATGGGCCGGTGGCGGCGTGGAAGTTCACACCGTGGCCGGGACGCACGTCAGTATTGTTGCCGATCCGCACGTGCGCTTGTTGGCGGAGGAGTTGCGAGGCTGCCTGGAGCGGGCCCAGGCCATTGATCCCACGTGGCTGAAAATCTCCGGTGCGGAGGCCGCAGTCCGGGCGGGTGCGCAATCGCAGACTCATGTGGCTGACCTCGCGCGGAAAGAGCATGTAAGCGGTTCCACTTCCGCGGCCGCGCAAGAGGATGAGCACGCACCGCGCGTTGGCGGCCCTTCGGCGGATAAAAGCATGGCCTATTGGCGGGCGCTGTTTGGCGATCTGCCGGGGCGGCTGGAATTGCCCACCGACCGTCCGCGGCATGATGGTGTGGGCGCGCGCCCGTCTGCTTTCCAATGGAGTGTTTCGCGCGAAGTGGTGGAGCGCGTGGCCGCGCTCTGCGGGGCAAAGGGCATCGCCCCGGCCAAGGCCTGGCTGGCGGCGTTCGCCACACTTCTTTTCCGTTACACGGGCCAGTCCGATATGCCCCTGGCATGTGTGATGCCGGCAGGTTCTTCCGGCAACGGCGCATCGCGGGGGACTTCAGATATTCTGGCTCTGCGTCTCAGTCTGGATGGCAAAGTAACACTCGAGAACCTGGCGCAACGCCTGGCTGCGGAAATAAATGAAACCCGGTTGCATGCGCACCTCCCGGTGCAACAATGGCTCTCCGAACTGTTTCCGGGACGGAATTTTCAGCGGGAGCCGCTGTTTTCCGTGGGTTTTGCGTTTGATGCGGACGGTTTGCCGGCATCAAACGGCCACGCTTCTTCCAGGATTGCTGGTACTGAGCTGGAATTGCAGATCCGCCCCGCGCCAGCTGGAGGAATGGCGGCAACAATTGTCTACGACAGCCGGTTGTGGAGCCAGCCTTCAATGGAGCGTCTGGCGGGACACTACAGCACTTTGTTAGCGGCGTTTACGAGTAATCCCGAAGGGGCTATCGCGCGGCTGGCGTTGGTGGGCGACGCGGAACGCGCCGACTTGGCGCGGTGGAACGACACAGCAGTTAAGATCCCCGAGGGGCTGTGCGTGCAGAACCTGATCGAAGCGCAGGCGGCGCGCACGCCCGATGCTCTGGCGCTGTTGTACGGCGCGAAGCGGCTTTCCTACCGCGATTTGAACGAGCGCGCCAACCAACTGGCGCACTTTCTGATGCGCCGCGGCGTGGGCCCGGATTCGCCGGTGGCTGTCTGCCTGGAAGGATCGCCGGATTTGATTGTCGCTCTGCTGGCGATTATGAAGGCAGGCGGGGCATGTGTCCCGCTGGACCCCAAGTATCCGGACTCGCGGCTGGCGCACATGCTGCAGGATTCCGGCGCACGGCTGCTGCTGACGCGGAAGGAAACCTCCGCGGGGCTCCCGGATACCGGGGCTGAAGTGATTTGCATGACAGCGGCGTTCTGGGAAGGCGTGGAAAAGGAGAGCCGCGCGAATCCATCCACGACGGTTAATCCCGCCAACATCGTCTATATTATCTACACGTCCGGCTCCACGGGCGCCCCAAGGGTGTGCTGCTGACGCATCGTGGATATGTGAATCATCACCTGGCAGCCGTGAAAATATATGGATTGACGGCCAAAGACCGCGTCCCTCAGCTTTCCTCCATCAGTTTTGATATTTCCGTGGAGGAAATTTTCCCCACCCTGGCCTCCGGCGGAGCGGTGGTCCTGCGGACGGAGGATTTGTCGCTCGACCTGAAGAGTCTGGTGGAGTGGTCGAATCAGCTCGGCGTGACCGTATGGAACCTCCCCACGGCGCTGTGGCACGAATTGGTGAATGAGCTGGCGGAGACCAGGCCGAAGCTGCCGGATTCGCTGCGGCTGGTGATTGTGGGCGGCGAAAAGGCGCTGGCGCGCGCATACGGAGAGTGGCGGCGTTGCGCAGGCGAAAAGATTCAGTGGCTGAATACCTATGGGCCGACAGAGGCCAGCATTGTGGCCTCGTCCTATGACCCGTCAGGCATGGAGGACACGGCCGCTGAACTGCCCATCGGCCGTCCGCTGCAAAATTACCGGCTATATGTTCTGGATGAGAATTTGCAATGCGCGCCGGTGGGTGTATTCGGGGAGTTGTACATTGGCGGAATTGGCGTGGCGCGCGGATATTTGAACGCTCCGGAAGTGACGGCGGAACGGTTTATTGCGGACTCGTTCGCGAGTGATCCCGGCGCGCGAATGTACCGCACGGGAGACCTGGCGCGGTGGCTCCCGGATGGCAACGTGGAATTCCGCGGCCGCAGCGACGACCAGGTGAAGATCCAGGGATTCCGCGTGGAGCCGGGTGAGGTGGAAGCGGCGCTGGTTCAGCATCCCGGGTTGCGAAGCGCCGCGGTGGTGGCGCGGGAAGTGGCTTCGGGCGACAACCGCCTGGTAGCGTATTATGTCCCGACTGAAACCTCCGGACTTTCGCCGGTCAATCTGCGGGACTTTCTCAAGGAACGCCTGCCGGAGTATATGCTCCCCGCTGGCTTCGTGCGGCTGGAAGCCATGCCATTGACGCCCAACGGCAAGGTGGACCGGCGAGGCCTTCCGGCCGTGGAATGGGCTGAAGTGGTGGCGGAGGAAGGATACGTGGCGCCACGGACCGAGATGGAAATGCGGTTGGCGCACATCTGGGAAAGCGTATTCGCCGCCAAGCCTATTGGCGTGAAGCAGAGCTTCTTCGACTTGGGAGGGTATTCACTGCTTGCGGTGCGGTTGATGCACCGGATAGAGAAGGAACTTGGAAGGCGGCTGCCCATCGCCGCGCTGCTGCAAGCGCCGACGATTGAAACGCTGGCCAGGATCTTACAGCAGAGTGATTCTTCCGCGGGATGGTCGTCCCTGGTGCCCATCCAGCCGCGAGGAACCAAGACCCCGCTTTTCTGCGTGCATGGCATCGGCGGGGCGGTGATGACTTACCGCGAACTGGGGCAGTGCCTTCCGCCGGGGCAGCCTTTGTATGCCCTGCAGGCGCAGGGACTGGACGGCAAGCGGCCGGTCCTGAGGCGCGTGGAAGAGATGGCGGCGCACTATATCCGCGAAATTCGCACGGTGCAGCCGTCCGGTCCATACGCGTTGGGCGGCCTTTCCTTCGGCGGCATGGTGGCGCTGGAGATGGCGCACCAGTTGAAGCAACAGGGAGAAAAGGTTTCGCTGCTGGTTTTGCTGGATACTTTTCCGGGCCGTGAGCAGACGCGGACCGAACTGCTGGCCAAGCTGGCCAGAATGCCGCGGCGCGAGCGCGCGCAATACGTGGCGCGCCGGCTTTACAGAATCTGGACATCGTTTGGCCGGCGGCTGTACAGGTTTTTCATGCCCGCGGCCATCAAGGCTGTCCAGCAGGGGTGTCAGGAGGCGTCGCACATCTACGTGCCGCCCGTGTATGACGGGAAAATGACGTTGTTCCGGCCAACGGAACGGTCGCTGCGCAGCGTGGACGACGAAACAGCAGGATGGGGAGCATGGGCTCGCGGGGGCGTGCAGATTATTGATATTTCCGGAGGACATATCTCCATGATGCGGCAGCCCAACGTGCGCATCCTCGCGCAACACCTCAAGGAATGCCTGGCGCGGGCATTTCCCAATGGCAAGGAATAGTGGCTGTTCGCGGCGATGAGCCGGGTTCGCGCACACATCCCCGAAATTCAATGCAGCTCAACCAGACGAAGACGCGCGGAAGCGATGTGGCGCTCGAATGTGAATTGACAGGCGCGAAAATTATTCATGTGTGGAGGATCGGGTTTCCGCAGCCGCGTGACGTGATCGCGGGCATGAAGGCCAATCTTTCGGAAGCAGAAACCGCCCGGGCAGGGAAGTTTGTTTCGGCGGCGGATGCCGACCAATTTACGGTCTTGCACGGGGCGCTGCGGGCGCTGCTGGCCGGGATTACCGGTGAAAAGCCGGCTGCGATTCGGGTCGAATCCGGAAAGAACGGCAAGCCGTTTGTTGCTGGCTCAGAAAGTCGCAGCCCGCATTTCAGTCTGTCTCACACTAAGGGCATGGGGCTCGTGTGCATTTCCGAGGCCGAATCTATCGGCGTGGACGTTGAGTTCATGAACACGGACTTCCCGTTTAGGGAAATCGCGGGCAGCCATTTTTCGGCGGACGAGAACGCGGCCCTTCAGGCACTTCCTGAAGATGAGCAGCGAGGGGTCTTCTTTGCTGCCTGGGTGCGGAAAGAGGCGTGGATAAAGGCCCTCGGATGGGGCCTCGATAGCGTAGGCGGGCTGGATGTCCGGCTGGGGCAGCCGCTCATTGAAGGGGCTAGCCTGCGAGAACCGGCACGGGGGACAGAGGACGGTCCCGTGTGGATTCAGGACGTGGACGTTGGACCGTACCATGCAGGTGCGGTGGCGATTCGCGGGAATCACCGGGCGGTCCAGGTCAGCGATTGGAGTTTGGAAGCAGGGATGTCCGGGGTTTAACCGGCTTACCAGTACGGACTGCCCATGGCGGCGATGGGCGTGGGCTTGTAAAGTCCGGATTCATCTGTCGCAAATGGCCCGGCTATCCTGGAAAATGCCGGCGCGTTCGCGTGGAAGAGGAATCGCTGGCATGATAAACTGGCAGATATGGAATTATGGGTAATGAGCCGGATGCAGAGCGGGAGTGGCGCGGCAACGCTGTGGACGGCGCGTTCCGGGCGGTTGAGGGGACGGACGATTAAAATGTCGCAAGAGCAAGTTCAACAATGACTCTCGGTAACCGCCGCCCCGGCGCAGAAGGTTCTCAGGATTTTTCATCCCAGCCTGGTCCTGATTTGAAGAGTGTTCCCGGTCCGCGAAGAGGTGGATACATGTTTTCGCGCATTTTTAATGCGGGATTGGTCTTGGGAGCGATTTTTGTAGTGGCGGCGTTTTGGACGAGCGCCAGGACAACGACGCCGTCGGATGACGAAACCCTTCGCGGGTATGCCGACAAGATGAATTTCTGGATCGGCAGCGAGGGCGCGAGAAAATTGATCAGACAGGACCCGGCCTACGGGCAGATATTGTCGCGGGAATTTAACCTGGCCATTTCCTGGCTGTTCCAGAAGTTCATGGAGCCAGAACCGGGCAAGTTCAGTTTCGAGATTATGGATAAGGACATCCAGTGGGCCAGAGCGCACAACCTGAAGCTCTTCGGCAACGCGCTGATTTACCGGGCCGATTCCATGGCGCCGTGGCTGGAAACCAGGGGCAGCTGCCCTTCCAAGACGTCGCTCCAGGACGGTATGAAGACCTGGATCCAGACCATGGTGCGGCATGGCGGAGAGACTTACGCCATCTGGGAAGTAGTGAATGAGGACTTGAACGGCCATAACGGGTGTTTCGGCAAGGTGTTGGGAAACATTGATTACATCGTGACGGCGTATCAGGACGCCAGGGAAGGCAACCCCAACACCAAGCTGCTCTTCAATGAGACATTTGGGCCCAGTGGCATCGATCCCGGCAAAGAGCAGGAGTTTTTCGACAACATCAAGCAGTTGAAGGCGCGCAAGACGCCGATCGACATTATCGGGACGGAAATGCACCTTCAGGTTCCGCTTCTGCGCCCGACTTATCTTCAGGAGTTCGACGGCTTCCTGAAGAAGGCGGCGCAACTGGACATGAAGGTGATGATTACGGAAATGGATATTTATCAGGGACCGGTGACCAGCGCCATTCCGGATCCGCAGCAGAATCTGAAGACGGTGTATTACAACATCACTCGCACCTGCCTGAAGAATTCGAATTGCATCGGGATTGTGATTTTGGGGATTACCGACAAATTGACTTTTGTAAGGAACCGCCCGGGCCCGCTGGGACACGCGGACGCAGCGCCGCTTCTTTTTGACGAGAATTATCAAAAGAAGCCCGCTTATTATGGTGTTCTGCAGGCTCTCAAGGAGGGGCGTTAGCGAGCTTTTGACGGCTCCCATTCCAGTGGGATGGCCCGTGGCTGTGGCACGGCGCCGTTGCGCTAAGACAAAATGAGCATATTTACTGCTTCCGGCAACGGACAAGAGAGTTTCAGGCGAACACTGTCGAGTCTGGACGGTGTTACCAAGACCGTCGGGTTCCTGGCGCTGGGGTTGGCCATCAGCTATGGCCTGGGGATCGTTATTTCGGAGCCCACGTTCGACGATTTCTGGATTGCGCTGGGAATCGTGGTGGCCGCTCCTCTTTTGGCGGTGATCCTGGTAATCGCCGGGAGGCAGGCGCTGGGGTTGGCCCGGGAGATGATTCCAACGCTGCGCTGGTATGACTTCATATGGTTTCTGTTGTTTAGCAGCGACATGGTGTGGATGTTCCGCACGGCGCAGGAAACCCAGACCAACCCGCTCGATCCGTCGGCGTGGCCGCGCATGGGGGCGGAACTGATAATCGGTTTCACTCTGCTGTTTGGATTGGTGAAGAAACATGTGGACTGGCCGGCGGGAATATTTACCGGCCTGCCCGGGCTGATTACGATTTTCTGCGCCATCGGGATGCTGTCCACGATTTGGTCTGTTTACCGCCCGGTGACGGCATACAAATGTCTGGAATTTGAAATGGACGTTGCCGTCCTGGTGACGATTTTATATTGCGTCAAAAGCGTGGAGGATTACTCCAACTTTGCCAACTTCAACTGGACGCTGCAAGGGCTTTCGCTGGCGTGGGTATGGATGGGGATGATTCTGTGGCCCGCCGACGCGTTTGCCATCCCCGAAGGCAGCGAGGAACAGGTTGCGCGCCTGCAGGGAGTATTTCCCGTGGTTGGTTTCAACGCGGTGGCGGCCATGGGAGGAGTTCTGGGGCTGATATCGCTGGCGCGGCTGCTGCCTCTCGACAAAACGCGGAAGCGGCACAACTGCTGGTACGGGTGCATTCTGGTGTTCGGTATTTTAACGCTGTTCTTTGCGCAAACCCGCTCTGCGATGGGCGGATTTGCCTTCGCGGCGGTGATTATTTTCCTGCTGACCGGGCATTTTTGGCTGCTGATGAGTTTGGGTTTTGGCTCGCTGGCGCTGCTGTTTCTTACGCCTCTGGGGCCGGTGGCCTACGACTACTTCATGCGGTCACAGAACATGGAGCAATTCGAAAGCCTGAGCGGAAGGACCGATTGGTGGGGCTACGGATTTGAGGTGTGGAAGAATCATCCTCTGACCGGATATGGCATGTACGCCGCGGGAAAATACGCCGTCCTTATCAAGACTCCGCAGGGGCAGACCCCCAATCTGCACAGCGATTGGGTGGAGATTTTCGTGGGAACGAGCGTGTGGGGGTTGATTCCCATCTTGTTTCTGGTGATCGGGGCCTGGTGGTTTTTGGTGCGGTGCGTGTTTGACCGCGAGTCTCCGCTGGCGGAACGCCAGTTGGGACTGGAGATGCTGGCGGTGCTGGCGCAGATCACCGTGCGTTCCTTCGTCAACGTGGAGCTTGTCTGGCACGCCCCGACGCTTTTCTTCCCCGTGGTTGGTTACGCCGAATACCTGAGACGAAAACGAAAAAAGAAGCTCGCGGCGGAACGATCCGGCTACGCGCTGGCTGCGGCTGCGCCATAATCCCCGGCGGTTTACAGCGGGGCGGCGGGATGGTTTCCGCGCGAATGGCGCCGGTGCGGCAGTCTGAATGAACAGAAACCGCAAATGGACGGAGAGAACAGAATGAATGGGGAGAATCAGAAGGGTTTGGCCACCGGTGGCGCGTCCTTCATCGGTCCGGGAATGGCGGGCAAGCTGCTGGCTCGTGGACCGCGCCTGGGGATGATGGACGTCCTCGGCAGTGGCCCGCTGGAGAACATTCAGGGGCACGTTGACAAGAGCGCCGTAAAATTCAGGAAGGGCGGTTTGCGGGACGATGGTGCGGCCGTTGCGACGGAGAGGTAGGCCCTTCTAATGGAAAAAGCCGGCCCCGGATCTCCAGAACTTAATCTCCCGCTGTGGAAGAAGCTCATCTATGGGCTGATTTCCACGGTGATCGTGCTGTTCTTCCTGGCGATTCTTGGCGAGCTGGCGCTGCGCGTGGTCGTGGTCTTCGTGCCGTCATTCCGCAGCTCGCCGTTCCGCCAGTATGACCCCGTGCTCGGCGAATCGCTGATTCCCAATATCCACGTGATCCATTCGCGGGGATGCTTTAGCGGAACGGTGGTCACTAACCGCTGGGGCATGCGCGACCGGGACCGCAATCTGGAAAAACCGCCGGGAGAATACCGAATCGCGTTGTTGGGCGATTCCATCGTGGAAGCGGCGCAGGTTCAGCCCGATGAGGTGGTGAACATTCGGCTTGAAAAACTGCTGGCCGACGGCGGGCGGAAGAACACCGAGGTCCCGGCGTTTGGTATTGCAGGAATCGGCACGACGCAGGAATTGTTGTTGTATCAAACCAAGGTGCGGCAGTTTCATCCTGATCTGGTTGTCCTGAGTTTTGTAGACAACGACCTCATGAACAATTCGTCCACGCTGCAACCGCGCATTTACGGAATTCACACCTGGTATGCGCCGTATTACAACCTGGGGCCGGACGGGAAGCTCGTATTCCAGCCGGTGGAAGGCCGCCTGTTCAACGGATTACAGGCATTTTTGGAGCGTCATTCGCTGCTGACTTACTACATCGAGCATGCCTGGCAACGCGTGGATATCGGCGACGGAAAATGGGAAAACCTGCCCTTGGAATGGGGGGAGTATGGCGATCCGCCGGATAAGGAGTGGAGCGACGCCTGGACCGTAACCGGGAAAACCTTGAAAATGTTGCAGCAGGCCGTGGAAGCGGACGGCTCTAAATTCATCGTCCTGAAAATCCCTGGTTTTTATGACATTTCTCCCGATTGGCAGGAGCGCTTTAAGAAAGAAGTGGGGAACATACCCCCGAACATGAATGTCTTTTCGCTGGAAGCGCGATTGAAGGAGGTCGGCCAGCGGGAAAATATTCCCGTGGACTTTTTGGGTCCGTACATGCGCGCCTACCGCGAGAGCCATAACCTCCAGCACCCGTATTTTTCGTTCACCTGCGAAACGCACTATTCAGCGCTGGGGAATGAGGTGGAGGCGGAGGCGATTTACCAGAAGCTGCTGGAGCACAACCTGTTGCCGCCGCCAGATTCGGGAACCGCCGTACCGCCGGCGGCGAAGTAGGCTTGCGCGGGAGCGGCGCCAGAATTGGCTGTTGAGCCTGTTGGCGCTCTGGAAACCCATTGCGGCGCCACGCGTAGGACGATTATAATGGGGTGCATATTTGGGTCTCATGCAGGCCTTGGCGGTGCGGCGGTCAGATCCACGGATGAGGCCCGCCTTTCAGCAGGGCTAATTCATCGGAGTGAAATCTTGGACGGCACGAGCGGGAGGATCAAATGAAGTTTGTCGAGGCGGCCACACGCCGGGTGGGAATCGCGGGAGAGTTGCTGTCCTTTTTCGTCCGCAATAAGCGGTGGTGGATTCTGCCCACGGTAATTGTGGTATTGCTCCTGGGCGTGCTGCTGGTTCTTGCACAGAGTTCCGCAATCGCTCCTTTCATTTACACGTTGTTCTAACGAAACAATGAAAACCACCGCCATTGCCGCCCTGATGGGGGCGCCTGTAGGGGAAATGTGGGCTGCACGGCGGCCCATTGAGCACGCCGGGGTTGTGTTTTTTCATCCGCACCTGCGCCACCCGCTGTTCCTGGGAATTCTGGTTGGCTTTGTATGTCTGATGTTGATCGTCCAGCAGCTGGCGAAGATATCCAGGCCGATGGCCGCCATCTGGGACGCGTGGAACCGCCTGCTGCACGTGATCGGAAACTTTGAAGCGCGTGTGGTGCTCACGCTGCTCTATGCCGTGATTGTTATGCCGTTTGGATTGCTTTCCCGGTTGTTTTCCGATTCGCTTAGAATCAAGCACCCGCCGACGGCGTGGCTGGATCATCCCGAAGACCCTAACGACATGCAGTGGGCGAAAAGGCAATAGACCGTGTACATCCTGGGAATTTCCTGCTATTACCATGACGCTGCGGCATCGCTGCTGAGAGACGGCCAGCTGGTGGCGGCCGCCGAAGAGGAACGTTTTTCGCGCATCAAGCACGATTACGGGTTTCCGCAGCGCGCCATCCAGTTCTGCCTGGAAACGGAAGGCATCACGGGGAAAGACCTGGACTACGTGGTTTTCTTCGAGAAGCCCTTCCGGAAATTGGACCGGATTCTCGCCACCGTTCTGCAGACCTACCCGCAATCCTGGAAAGTTTTCCGCGAGTCGATGATCAGCTGGGTGCTGGACAAGCTTTGGATTGCGGAAAAGATTCAGGACGAGCTGGGCATTCCCAAGGATCGCATTCTTTTTTCCGACCATCACCTCTCGCACGCCGCCAGCGCGTTCCTGTGTTCGCCATTTGAAGAAGCGGCATTGATGACCGTGGACGGCGTGGGCGAGTGGGTAACGGCCACCTGGGGAATTGGCAAGGGCACCGACGTCCGCCTGAAGAAGCAGGTGGAATTTCCGCATTCCATCGGGCTTCTCTACAGCGCCTTCACCGCCTTTCTGGGCTTCGAAGTGAACGAAGGCGAATACAAAGTGATGGGCATGGCGCCTTATGGCCAGCCTCGATACGTGGACAAGGTCTGGAAAGTGGTCCACCAGAATTCGGACGGCTCGTTCGCCCTGGACATGGATTATTTTTCATTCCAGCACTCCACGCACAAGACTTTCAGCGGAAAATTCGTGTCGCTCTTCGGCGAGCCGCGCGCTCCCAAGCTGAACTTCTTCACCGAAGAGACCGGATTTCCCAGGTATTTTGGCGCGCCACCCTCTGATTACCTGGAGCAGTGCAAGGAGAACCAGCACTATGCGGACATCGCCTCGAGCATCCAGAAGGTGACCGAAGAGTTGCTGGTGAACATGGCCCGGGCCATTCAACAGCAAACCGGACTGAAAAAACTTTGCATCGCGGGCGGAGTGGGGCTGAACAGCGTGGCCAACACGCGCATCCTCAATGAAACGCCGTTCGAGGAGATTTATATTCAGCCGGCCGCGGGCGACGGAGGCGGCTCACTGGGCGCCGCGCTGTGGGCCTATCACACCTTGCTGGGGCATCCCCGGAATTTCGTGATGAAGAATGCCAGCTGGGGCCGCGCGAATACCGCGGACGAAATCACCTCATTCCTCAAGAGCAGCAATATCCCTTTCCGCGAGTGCAGGAGCGAGGATGAGATGCTGGACACCGTGGTGCGGCATCTGACCGACGCCAAAGTGATCGGCTGGGCGCAGGGTCGGTTTGAATGGGGACCGCGGGCGCTGGGCAACCGCAGCATTCTGGCGGATGCGCGCAATCCGGAGATGAAGGACATCGTGAACGCCAAAATTAAATTCCGGGAGCCCTACCGGCCGTTTGCGCCGTCCGTGCTGGCGGAATCGGCCTCCACATATTTTGACTTGCCGAATGCCGAACGCCACTATCCGCCGCGCTTCATGCTTTACGTGGTCCCGGTGAAGCCGGAGCACTACGCCACTTTGCCGGCGATTACCCATGTGGATGGCACGGGACGCCTGCAGACCGTATTCCGCGACCAGAGCCCGCTCTACTACAACCTGATTGAGCGTTTCGGAAAGGCCACCGGCGTGCCCGTGGTTCTGAATACGTCATTCAATTTGAAGGGCGAGCCGATTGTGAATACCCCGGCCAACGCTTACAATACATTTTCAAAGAGTGAAATGGACGTCCTGGTGATGGACCAATTCCTGGTGGAAAAACCCTCTCGATAATTCTCATCCCAGACCATGCTCTTCTGCTGCGCCACTTGAAATACACGAATCAGGCCGGCTCCGATACCAAACGTTCCCCCGGGGTATCCCCACTTCGCAGGAGCGCCGGGAGGGCTGCAATCTAATGCCGGGTGAGCCTGCTGGCGGGCCGTTGTTTGCCGTGGGGATTTGGCGGTCCGGAACATCGCTGCTCTACGCCCTGCTGAACCAGCATCCTCAGATCGGCTTGCTCTACGAGGGGGACCTGCCGCTGCTGGGGCCGTTCTTCCGCGTGCCCCAGGGTCGCAAGGGCTGGCCGCGCCGGTGGGAATTTTGGAACGGAGCGCTGCACCGCCACCAGCTCGACGCCGCGGGCTTTCCCAGTGGGCTTCACGACCAGAAGGCGGCAACGCGCGCGATTTATCAGGCGTATGCGCGGCGGAAAGGCGCGTCCATTTGGGGCGATAAGTCGCCCACATATTACGCCCAACTTCTGCGATTGGCGAAGCAGTTCCCGGATGCGCGTTTTCTGGTGATCTGGCGAAGTCCTGCCGGGATTCTGGACAGCATGTGCCGGGCCGCGGAGCGGTCGTTGTGGTTCCGGAAGCGGGGCATGCGATTGCGGGCCCTGCTGGGATACAGGGAAATGAAGCGGCAAGTGGACGAATTGGTCCGCCGGGGCGTTCCCGTACATGAAATTGACTACGAGGAACTGACGAAAGATCCCGTTCCGGTGATGCGCGGTATATGCGATTTTCTGCGCATCCCGTTCGATCCCAAAATGACGGCCCTGGCCGATGCGGACCGTTCCGCCGTTCCTGACGGCAAACACCATGCGCTGGTGATGAGCGAATCCATTGTGGCCGGTGAAAAGCGTCCCGAAACGCTGCCTGCGGAGTTGGAAGCCAAAACCAGACGCTATGTAAATCTCTGGAAGAAGCAGACGGGAGGCGCATGGCCGCGGTATTCGTCCAACTCCACGCGGGACGCCGGCATGCCCGGAATCGTGGAGCGGTGTTCTGACCGAGTACTATACGGCCTCTTACGAGGGTTTGACGAGATGGTACTCATCCTCTATAGCTTCGCGCCGATTGGTTTGTTACAAAACTACAGGGATCGGAAACTGCGGCGGGCCCGGCTGGAGCAAAAAACGCCGGGGGACTAGCCGGGGAGGTTTGGTGCGAAGCGGACGGGAAGCATTTTGCTCCAGGCAGTTAGGCTTCCGTGGTAGACTAAAGCAGTTGGACTGTGCGCCTTGCCCCTCGTTTCGCTTCCTGTTGCACAGAACGTGAGGCTATTGGCGGCGTAGTTCCGACTCCACAGTGTATGTCACTTTCCGGAAGGACTCCCCGAGATGGGGGAGGTGACCCCGAGTTTGACGGCTGGAATGCGCGTTCGGCGGCCTTTGGCATATGCTCCAGTGGAAACGGCCGCGCGGCGGAAAATGGAGTGGGTTTTTAGGCAAACGGCGCCGGATTTTTGTTGGCGCGGGCAGGATCGATGGTTCTGAATGGCAGGGAATGCGGGATAGCTTATCCCCAAGGAGAAATGGAATGATGCTGTTAAGTCGTATAGCTCCCTTTGGGAGTTCAGCCGTGAGAAAGCCTCCTGTGGGGCCTGGAACGGCAGGAATTCGAAATTCAAGCGTGTTTGTCCTGGCTCTGGTGGCGGCCCTCTTTCTCTGCGCGGGCGCTTATGCGCAGACGCCGGCGCCCTTCGTTGCCAACCCCCTGGTGCCGGATACAGCCGTTCCGGGGTCGAATGATCTGACGGTAACGATCAACGGAGTGGGCTTCACAGCCGCTTCCGTGGCCAACTGGAACGGTACGGCGCTGGCGACCACCTATGTGAAGGGGACGCAACTGACCGCGGTGATTCCGGCGTCTGATTTGGCGACGGCGACCACGGGGATTATCACCGTCACGAATACGGGAGCATCGAGCTCCAACCTTGTTTCTTTTGCCGTGGGCAATTCGCACAGCACGGTTGGCTACTTCCGCGCGGATATGGCCACTGGAAACAACCCGGTGGGCGTGGCGATTGGAGATTTGAATGGCGATGGGATTCCGGACATGGTCATCGCGAATTTTAAGGACAGCACCGTATCCGTCTATTTGGGCGCCGGCGGCGGGACATTCGGATCGCCGACAAACTATAAGGTGGCTACGAACCCAATCAACGTGGTATTGGGCGACATGAACAACGACGGCATTCTGGACATCATCACCTCCAGCAGCGGAGCCAGCAAAGTGACCATTCTGCTGGGCAAGGGTGATGGAACCTTCCCGACAGGCAAGGCGTTTTCGACTGGCGGAAGTCCGCAATCGCTGGTGGTAGGCGATTTTAACGGCGACGGAAAGCTGGATGTGGCCACGCCGAACTCAGGCGATAACAGCGTTTCTGTCCTGCTCGGGAACGGCGATGGCACACTGCAACCCCCGGTCAACTATACGGTGGGAGCGAATCCTTTGGATGTGAAGACGGCGGATTTCAATGGGGATGGAATCCTGGATCTGGTTGTGGCCAACAATGCTGACTCCACGATTTCGGTCTTGTTCGGCAATGGCGACGGTACATTTCAGCCGGAGCAAACGTATATGACGGGCGCGGGACCGAATGGAATCGGAGTAGCAGACGTAAATGGCGACGGTTTCCCTGACATCCTGACTTCCGACGCCAATCACACGGTTTCGGTCCTGTTGAATTCCGGAACAGGAACCTTTCCCGTGCGGGCTGCTTATGCTTCCTGCATTTACCCCTCCTATGCGGTGGGCCTGGCGGACCTAAAAAACAACGGGATTCTGGACATGATTGTCCCCAATTTTGCCTGCGGCCAAATTACGGCATCATGGGGCAAGGGTGACGGCACGTTCTTGAAGGGTCCGGCATATTATCCCGTTAACTCCAATCCGGATGGTTTGGCGATTGCTGATTTGAATAAGGACGGGAATCTGGACATCGTCGTGCTGGATGAGTTTGCCAACATGGCGACGGTGCTCACGCAGTCCGGGCTGGCTCAGCCCGGCGTTACTCCCGATGCGCTTGCTTTCGGAGCGGTGCAGGGCGGCGGAAAGAGCGCGAATAAGGATGTCACCATTACCAATACCACCGGCGCGGCGTTGACCATCAACAGCATCGCCCTCGCCGGCGGCCAACCCGGCGATTTCAGCATCGAATCCAACAACTGCCCGGCAAGCCTTGCGGTAAACGCCAAGTGCACCGTAGCCGTGGCCTTTACGCCACAGGCGGCGGGCGCGGAAAACGCCCTCCTGGCCATCAACGACAATGTGGGCGTTCAGGCCATGGAATTGAGTGGCAGCGGGCGTCTGAGCTTCTCGATGATTCCGGACAGCATGCTCTTCAAAGCTACGCTGGCGGGACAGTGCAGCACGGGCAAAAATGCGATTCTAACCAACATCAGCGGCATTCCGCTGACCATCGACAGCATAACGATGCAGGGGTATAACCCGACGGATTTCTCCCAGACAAATACCTGTCCCATAAATCCGCAGACCCTGGCAGGAGGTGCGAGCTGTACGATTACTGTAGAGGAATGTCCGAATACTTACGGAAAGATATTCGGGACCGTAATTGTGCTTACCGATGCCTCCACTCCGAAGAGAGCCATTGCCCTCGCGGGAGTGGCGTATGAAATCACCTACTCGCCCACCAGCATGAATTTTTTAAACGTGGTGGTGGGGCAGAGCAGCACCATGGTGGCTACCTTCAATAATGGCGGATCACTGCCACTGAAAATCACGGGCGCCACGTTCCAGGGGCAAAACCCCGCGGGAACGTACACGCAGACGAATACTTGCGCGAACAATGAAATTCCGGCCGAAAGTTCCTGCACGGTGAGCATCACGTTTACACCGCAGACAGAGGGAACTTTTACCGCGGTTTTCTCTGTGGTGGACGCGGATCCCACCAGCCCACAGCAGATTCAACTGACCGGAACGGGTACGTCAAACGATAGCAGGCAACGGTAGCCGGCGCGGAATGGCTCCAGGCGGCTCACCGGCCTGGGGCCGCTCCACCCATGGATGGCTAAGACTTGACACGGTTGCGCCGGGGCCCTCGAATCGCCGGATTCAGGGCCCCGGCATTTCCTCATAACTTTTTTGATCTTTTGTTTTACCTGCGCGATGTTTGGCCATTTCTCGCCGCCGTTTTGGGCGGGGCAGATCGTGTTAGCAGGACAACGACTCGGCAAATTCCGCCCGGAACGGATTTCCTGCCGGGCGTGCGCGGGCCGGGAGCGAGAACGATAATTCTGAAGTGCTAAGATGGGTGGCAACCCATCGCAAAGGAGAGCCGGTATGACTCAGGTAAATCATTTTATCCCCAGCAATACGTCGGAGAATGGCAAATCCGCGAAGCGGGTTTTTAATACGGCCATCCGGCTGTTTGGCATCATCATGCTGGCAGTTACGCCGGCATTCCTGGCCTGCGCCGTTGCGCAGGCGCAAAATCCGGCGCCCTTCGTCGCCAACCCGCTGATTCCCGATACCGCGGCGCCGGGGACAAACGGATTGACGCTTACCGTGAACGGCTCGGGTTTCATTTCAACTTCCGTGGTGAACTGGAACGGCACGCCGCTGGCAACGACTTTTGTGAGTCAATCGCAAGTGAAGGCGGCGGTCCCATCCGCGGATTTAACCGCGGCAACCACGGCGGTGATTACCGTCACCAATGCCAATGCAGCTGCTTCCAACCTGGTGTTCTTTTCGGTGGGCGCCCCGCACAGCACCGTGGGCTATTTCCGGACGGACATCGCCACGGGGACAAACCCTGTTGGCGTGGCTGTTGGGGACTTTAACAGAGATGGAATTCAGGATTTGGCCATCGCCACGGCCGGCAGCAACACCGTGAATGTCTACCTGGGCAAGGGAAATGGGACATTCTCGCTGCCTACGAGCTACCCCGTGGCCACCAACCCGATTAACGTGGTGGTGGGCGACATGAACAACGATGGAATTCTGGACATCGTCGCGGTGAGCAGTTCCTCCAGCCACGTCACCATCCTTTTGGGCAATGGGGACGGAACCTTCAAACCCGGCAAGGGATTCGTGACCGGCGGCAATCCACAGTCTCTGGAACTTGGCGATTTCAACCGGGACGGCAAGCTGGACGTGGCTACCGCCAACTTTTCGGATAATACGGTTTCCGTGCTTCTGGGCAATGGCGACGGAACGCTGTCGCCGAAGACCGATTATCCCGTGGGGATGGGTCCGGTTGACGTAAAGACCGCCGATTTCAATGGCGACGGATTCCTGGATCTGGTTTCGGTGAACAACACGGATTACACCATATCCGTCCTGTTCGGCAACGGCAACGGTACTTTTCAGACGCAGACGGCTTATTCTACCTGGCCCAGCCCCAATGCCGCGGGGGTCGCGGACGTGAACGGCGATGGGCACCCGGACATTCTGGTTTCGAATGCCGTCCATGCTTTTTCAGTGCTCTTGAATTCCGGGACCGGGACCTTCCCGACCTACACAAAATACCCAGCCTGTCCATACCCGGCCTACGCAGTTGGTCTGGCGGATCTGCAAAACAATGGCCAGGTGGACATGACCGTGACCAACTATTCGTGCAGCCTGATTTCATCGTCATGGGGAAATGGAGATGGCACGTTCCAGACGGCGCCCACGTATTTCACCGTGGGTTTGAACCCGGATGCGCTGGCCATTGCAGACTTCAATAAGGACGGCAATCTGGACATGGTTGTCTTGAATGAGAAGGCCCACACGGCTTCGATCCTGATGCAGTCCGGCCTCGCGCAACCCTCGCTTTCACCTAACGGGATAAATTTTGGGCCGATCCAGGGTGGATTCAAGAGTGCTCCTCAGACGGTTACCATCACCAACACGACGGGTTCGGCGTTGGCGCTCAGTAAAGTTGTTTTAGCGGGAGCCAATCCCGCGCAGTTCACGGAATCAAATAATTGCCCTTCAAGCCTGGGGTCTGGCGCCAGCTGCACAGCGACGGTGGTCTTTGCCCCCCTGGCGGCGGAAAACTTCTATGCAAACCTGGCCGTGGTGGATCCAGTGGGCATTCAGGTGGCTGCGTTTGCCGGAAGCGGACGTCTTAGTTTCTCCATGGTTCCCGATGCGATGACCTTTCCTCGCACTCAGGTCGGCCAGGACAGCGCTCCACAGACCGCGGTGATCACCAACGAGAGCGGCCTGTTGCTGGTTTTCAGCAGTATTACCATGCAAGGCGCTGATCCGGCGGATTTTTCCCAGACTAACAATTGTCCCGTGAGTCCGTCAGGCCTTGGACCGGGGCAGCAGTGTACGATCACCGTGGAGGAAACGCCCCAGATGGCCGGGAATTTGTTCGCGACGGTGGTGGTGCTCTCGAACGGCTCCACGCCGCGCAGGGCCATCGCGCTCACCGGCAGCGCCTACAACTAAACTGGTTCCAAACACCAAGGCGGATGCGCGGGTTTAACCCCGTGCATTCGCTTTGCTTTTCCGGCGTCCGCGGCGTGCTTATTGCAACGTTGCGGATAGATTCGTCGGTGGCAGAACCGCCGTGCCCGGAACGCTGAGGCCCAGGGTGACGGAGTGGGTGATGTCCCCGCTGTTGGCGAGCACGGTGATGGCGTAAACACCGGCCGACGCGTTGCTCTGGCCCGTGATGGTCAACGTCACCGTGCCGGAGGTCTCCACGGATCCCTGCGAAAGGGAAAATGCGAGTCCCGGAAGGTCTGTTCCCGCCACGGCTTGCAGTTGGACATTCCCCGCGAAGCCCAGCGATATGATCGAGATGTGAACGGTGACCTGACCCTTTCCAAGAAGCGGAGATGCATTGTCAGTGACCACCCAGAAATCCGGCTGGTCCGGGGAAGTGGCGCAGGCCACCGCCGGGTCTACCTGGGGAGCGGCGAACACCGAATGCGCATCCTGCCCGGTGACGGATTGCCAGTAGGCGAATTTCTGGTTGAATTTAGTCGGCAAGTCGAAGACGCCTACGCTATCCACGCTCCACCACGTGTTGTTATCAGAGGAAAGCGTGGTCTGGAAAGCCGTCCAGTCGGCCCCGCCAAGTGTGGATTCGTCGCGGAAGACCTGCAGGACGGGGGCGGTGCTTTCAAACGTGTCCTGGCTCAGGGTGAGATTCTGGGTGACCAGGTTATACGACTTTCCGGTCTCCCAGTTCTGGACCACGATCCCTCCCGGAGTGCCAAGGATTCCGAGCTGCGCCGTTCCCGTGCTGTAAATGACATCGCTCAAGAGACTCACGTTTGTGGAGTTTCGAATCAGGAAACCGTCATGTACTCCGGTGGTTTGCTCGCCGGGGTTCCCGTTGTAGCAGAAGTTGCTGTTCTGCACGGTGATCGGCCCCTCGGTTTTCTCGACGAAGGCGCCAGTCCCTAGATTGTTGGCCACGAAGAGTCCCGAGGCGATCACGTTCTGCTGATCCGTGTCCCAGTGGATTCCATTGGTCTCGTTGTAAGAGGCGACGAAGTTTTCAAGCTGCACCTGGTGCTGGTTGAAGAAATAAGCCCCTCCGCCATCCCAGTCATAGGAGGCGCCTTGAGCGCCGCGCCAGTTGTTATAGGACGTTTGGTCGCTGCTCCACAGGCCATATTTCATTTCATAATCGTCAAAGCCCATGCCGCCGTTATGGAGTGCCGCGCTATTCTGCACTGTGTAATAGGTCATGGGGTTTGCGAGACGAAGGCCGTCGGAGTTGTTCCAGGTGAACAAGCAGCTGTCCACCAGGATGTTGCTGCCCTTGCCGGTGAAGGCCACGGTATGGTCTGCATGGCATCCGGTGGCATATTGAAAAGTCATTCCGCGGAGAACCCAGTTGGATTTGTTGTTGGAGGCGAAAAGCTCGCCGCGAGTGGAAACTTCCACTGTCGCGGTGCTCATGTCCACGCCCTGGGGAGGATAGACGTAAACCGCTCCGCCTTCCTGGTCCACGTAAAATGTGCCGGGGTAGACCATCTCGGAGATCGCCAGAACCTGCGTGAGAGGCTGACTGTCCACGAAGATCATTTCCCTGCGCAGGATGATTTCAGAAGGCGCCGGTCCGTTGCCGAGTGCCTGCGCCGAGCACGGACCCCAATGATAGGGCCAAGTGTTGTAATAGAGGTTGCCATTGATTGCAGAAGCTTCCCAGCCGGTCCAGACGTCCGCGCCGGACATTATGGCTGTGCCATTCTGGGCCGCCTGAAGAGTGATGGGCATGGCGGTGTCTTTCGGGTTTGAATTGATGCTCACGCTTTCACGGTATGTTCCGGGATTGACGATGATCTTGCTTCCTATGTTCTTATGGTTGTTATTGACGGCCATGGTAACGCCGGCCCCGATGGTTTTCAGCGGCAGCTCCTGTGTGCCGGGGTTGGAGTCCGAGCCGTTCACGGCGTCTACATAGACCGATGCCGTTTCCAGGCTCTCGTTAACAGTGGCCTGCCCCAGGGCTATGGGAGCCAGGGCCAGTGCCGCCAGAATTACCAGATAAGCCAGCTTATGCGTGATTTTCATTTTGCTCCTCAGCGCGGCGGGACGATTGGGCTCGCCGCTTGGTTTTTCTCTCACGGGAACAAGACTAGCGGGTTGGAGGAGGGCAAACGACTGGTCATCCCGGCCAAATTGGGACAGCCGTATGTGCTGTGAGGAATCCTGTCCCGAAGGACAGATGGCCGGTCCATGGTAAGGCTGTGAGTTCCCGCCTGAATCAGCGGCATCGGAGGCACGAGCATCTGGCGAGTTGACTCTCAGGTATACTGGCAGCCCCATGCACTCCGACGGATGTGGAAATGTGTGCGCCAGATGTGTTAAGTTCCATGCAGGTGGAGTAGGGTTACCCTTCACGTGCTAATTCAAGGCATGGCCACTCTCCCAGGGAAAACCGGCAGTATGGCTTTCTACAAGCGACTTGCGCTATTTGGCGTTTCCATTGTCCTGGCGGCTGCGTTTGTGGAGACACGGGATGTCCATTCCTCGCAGCCGATTCCTGGGCAGGTGCAAGTTGCCCTCGCGGTGCATCACGATGTGTCGCGTCCTGTTCGGGAGATGAAATCGCCGCCATGGACGGCGGCCATCGAAGTCCTCGATCAGGACACTGAAGAGGGAGGAGGGGACGACCGGGATTTTCATAACGGGAGAATTGCGGGAGGGAATATCGGAATTCCCGACCCGGTGCTTCAAAAAATCATTGGCCCTCCGTTCGCGGGAATTATCGGCGAGCAGTTCGACGGCCTGGATGAGAAGTACAGTGGATGGGTGGTGCCGGATACCAACGGAGCCGCTGGGGCGACGCAATATGCCGAATTCCTGAATGAGATTTTCGCGGTCTACGACAAGACCACCGGCAACATGTTGCTTGGCGAAAAGGCGAAATTGTTGTGGCAAGGTTTCGGCGGCCTTTGCGAGACCAACAACAACGGTGATCCCATCGTGGAGTACGACAAGGCCGCGGGCCGGTGGGTGTTCACGCAGCACGCCATAGCTCCCTTTGGACAGCCGATGCTGCAATGTGTGGCCGTCTCGGAAACATCGGACGCCACCGGATCTTTTTATCGCTACGCCTTTCCGTTGCCGGCGAAGGAATTTCCCGATTATCCCAAAATCTCCGTCTGGCCGGACGCTTACTACCTCACCATGGACGAATTCGACCAGAACAACCTGACCAAAATGATCGGGCCGTACGTCTGCGCGTTGGACCGCAATTCCATGTTGCAGGGGTTCACCGCCACGTCGCAGTGTTTCCAGCTGGGCGCCTCATATTTGAGCCTGCTGCCATCGGATTGGGATGGCGCCACGCCTCCGCCGCAGGGTTCACCAAATTATTATCTGTGCCTGGGGACAAACGCCCTGAATATGTGGCAGTTCCACGTGGATTTTGCAAACCCCGCCAACACGACTTTGAAGGGGCCCACGTCAATTCCCGTGGCGGCATTCACCATGGCCTGTGGGAATGGCAAGCAATGCATCCCGCAGGAAGGAGTTACCGAGACGCTGGATTCTCTGGGCGACCGCATGATGTACCGGCTGGCCTACCGCAATTTTGGGGACCACGAGTCGCTGGTGGCGAACCATGCGGTGAACTCCGCTGGCCTGGTGGGGATTCGCTGGTATGAGATTCGTAGCCCGGGACAGAACCCCACGGTCTATCAGCAACAGACCTCGGCGGGTGGAGATGCCTACCGGTGGATGGCCAGTATCGCCATGGACCAGAAGGGCGACATGGCCCTCGGCTATTCCACTTCCAGCAAGAATAGCCACCCATCGATCCGCATTTCGGGGAGATTGGTGACCGACCCATTAAACCAAATGGAGGCGGAAGATATCATCCTGAAGGGAGCAGGGTCGGAAACGAATTCCTACCGCTGGGGGGATTACACCAGTATGTTGATTGATCCCGTGGACGATTGCACCTTCTGGTACACGGCTCAATACCTTCCCAGGAACGGCACATACAACTGGAACACGCATGTAGTTTCGTTTGCCTTCCCAAGCTGCACCGGGATGCGGGATATCGCGACGACGGATGCCCGGGGGCAAACTGGAGCCGCTGGGGCGCATGTCAGGCGTGCTGCAAGATAATGCTGCGTCCTGGAAATGCGCCCGGCCACCCTCCCTGGAGATAATTCTCCGGGCTGCTTATCTCTATTTGCCGCCACTTTGCCTGGCAATCACCATCCCAGACATTTTTTTGTACGTGGAAGCCGGAATGATCTTCTTGTTCACCAAATCAAGCTTGCTGTGGTACGGCCGGCCGTCAACGATCTTCTGCGCGTAGGTGTCTCCGATGCCGGGCAATGCTTTGAGCTGCTCCACCGTCGCGGAATTCAAGTCCACCAGAGTGTGGCTCGAATGCGCCGTCGCGCTGGAAGACGCTGACTGGGAAGATCCCTGGCCGGCCATCACCGGCGATGAAACCGCAAGGACTGACGCCAGGGCGAGGGCGCCCGCCAGCAAGGCAACTTTTCTGAGCAGGAAATTAGATCGCATTCATATTCTCCTTGGTCCCTTTTGGGCCTTCTTAGATATAAACCGAAACTGGACTGAAAGTTGTCCCTTCCTTCCGCGAGTTTCGAGAACCTCGCACGGCGAAAAAAGAACCGAGGGGGCGGATTTTACGCCGCCCTCTTGGCCATCCTTAGGATGGCCGTCAGGATAACGGCGCCTCCGATGGCCACCAGGATGGTATAAATCATGCCGCCCCGGCCGGAAAATCCCAGATGCTCCATGATGAAGCCGCCGATGACCGCGCCGACGATTCCAATCACGATGTCCATCAACACCCCATAGCCTTCGCCGCGCATGAGTTTTCCCGTCGCCCAGCCCGCTATGAGTCCCACGATAACCCACCATAAAATTTCAAACATTGTGGTCCTTTCCGGAGCGCTGGAACAGACGCTCCTAATGCCACTTGTATGACATCCGGGGCGCGGGGTCAAGTATTGTGCGCACATGCCGGCTTCGTTTGTCTGAAAGCAACGCGCCGCGCGTGATAAACTTACGGGCGGCCCGAGGGGGCTGAGGGGCTGACTTCCCGAACCCCGTCACGGGCGATGCTGTGATGGGGCATGAATGTCCGGTACTTCCGACCATCCGCTGGAAGATCGTTCCGGCCATCGAAAACTGAAAGCACGCTTGTCGAAGGGTTGGGTTCCCGGTGGGGAGCAGGGGATGTCGCCTTGTGCGGGTGCATCCAGCGTCACCAGCGCCAATCCCGGCGCCGGAGAATTGCTGTGGAGAGCCTGGCGGGACGCTGCGCGGTCTTAGCCTCGATTAGGATGGGTTCCTGGAGAATGCGTTCCAGAATTGATTGATTTCGGCCGGAGGCCGAATGGAGATTATTGCTGGATTCCTGATTGCTTTGGCCATCGCCATGAGCGGTGTGGGCGCGGGCACGGTGACCGCGCCGACTCTGATTCTTCTTCTGCATATGCCACTTGGCCCGGCGGTGGGCACGGCTCTGGTGTTTGGTTTTGTGGTGAAGATTATCGCCGCGCCGGTTTACTGGTACCGGCGGCAGGTGAATTTTCGCACGCTCGGTTATTTGGTTCTGGGCGGCCTGCCGGGCGTGATTGCTGGTTCGCTGCTTCTGTCCCGCGCCGCGGTGGAGAAATATGAGGGAGTGGTGTACTTGATTCTGGGCCTCACGATTGTGATTGCCGCCGGCCGCACTTTTTTCCCGGAGAGCCGCAAGCACGACGGCGCTCCAAAAGACCGTTCCCGCTGGCTGGCGTTAATCGCCGCGCCCATTGGTTTGGAAGTAGGCTTTTCATCCGCGGGCGCGGGGGCATTGGGCACAACGGCGCTGATGAACCTCACGCCCCTTTCCGCGGCCGAGGTTGTGGGCACCGACCTTTTCTTCGGCCTGGTTTTGTCGTTTGTTGGCGGCGGCGTTCACCTCGCCACGGGCCAATTCGATTCCGGGACGATTGTTCGTCTGGTGATCGGCGGCGTGGTCGGCGCGGTCGTGGGCGCGTTTGCCGCCACCCGCATGCCCTCGCGCTGGCTGCGTTACGGCCTGGCTGCCTGGCTGGTCTACCTGGGAGCTGAACTGTTTTACAAAGGCTGGAGCAGCATCGGAACCGTGCTATCCGCGTTGCCCCGGCATTAGGAACCCCTCGCCCCGCTTCTTTTTCGCCAGTTCATCTCCCTTTGAAAAAAGCACTGGATTCTTCTGCTCGAACGTTTTGCGCAGGACGATGATCAATCACCAACACAGGCCGAATGTAGAGGGCACTGCGCCCATTTTCCATTTCAGGTCGTCCCGGGAGGATTGCGCCCGCCTGTGGGCCTGCTCCCGGGCGCATTGACTATCTCCGGCGCGCCGGCCTCCTCATTGGCCACCTGCATCCTGAGAAAATTCTCCAGCTTGGCGACTCCGTCGAATCCGTCCGCTCTCACTTCGCCATGCTCCCCGCCTTCCACCATCTCCGCGCCTGACCGAAATACTGACTGCGGCGCGCTGCGCTTCCTTTAGATTCAGCCGCTCCCTGGGTGTATTCTTTTTTCACGTCGCCCGCGACCCCAAGGAGATCGCCATGAACTCCATCTTCAGGTTTGGCGCAGCTGCCACAATCCTCGCCGCCGCTGTGGCGCTTTGCGCCCCCGGTCCCGGCGCGCCTGCCCTGAGCGTAGCCGAAGGGTCGTCGCAGCACTACGTGGTGACCAACAACAGCAGCGATGTCTCCGACAATACGGGCACAGTCCTTAAGCTGGACGGCACAGCCAAGAATCCCCTCTTGAAGTCCGTCTACACGCTGCAAACCGGTGTGGATAACAACGGATATGGCATAGGATTTCCCAACGTCCAGATCTTACGTGAGGGTTCGGAGGTCTGCGCATTTCTGGCTGATCCGGATAACCAGCAAAATCACATCACGGCATTCAAATATCCGGGCCTGACAGTGGTGGGAAACTATTCCGACCCTCAAATCCAATATGCCACCACCTTGAGCATCGCCGCGCGCGGGAAATATCTCTTTGCAGCGTACACCGGAGATGCCCCCTACCTCGATACCTGGCAGATTGGCGAAGGCTGCGCCCTCCGTCTGACACAGAGCCTGAGTTCCGCGCCGGGAATTGGCGCCATGTCCGTGGCGCCGAACGGCAAAACTCTGCTGGTCAATTATGACAGTTATGGCGAAGTCGGCTCGTTCTCGATTGCTGCCGACGGCTCGCTCACCGAACACGGCCCGTATTCGGGCGATGGAGGCAATGGCGAGGGGGGCGTGGATGTCACTTCGGATGGCAAGTATGCCGTGTTTGCCATCGAGAGCATCGGCCAACCACCCAACTACGACGATTACACGCAGATTGATGTGTTCCCCATCAACTCCGACGGATCGCTGGGGAAAGGCTATGTGTTCGGGGGAGACGGCGAACTCGGTGATGGCTACGGCTCCGGTCCCATCTGGCTCAGCCCCAATGAAACATTTCTCTTTGCCAGCGACATTGACAACGGTTCGCAGCAGGTCACTTCCCTTTTTTTCAGCGAGAATCCTATCAAGGTCGGCTACAGCTGCATTATCAGCCCAAGGCGGCTGGGTCAGGAGATCCTCATTGGCGGGTTCGCCACCGCCCTCCCATCGGGTTCCGGCGGCGGACTCTACCTTGCGGAGATTACCCCGTCCGGAGCAGCGCTGGGTTTGTTTAGCATCAGTTCCTCGACAGGCTGCCTGACGGAATCGCCCGCCTCGCCGTTTCAAACTGGCCAAGTTGGAGAGCTGACCTCCGTAGCTGCGTGGCCCCCACGGCCGTTCTGAAAATCACCTTTCATCACGCGCGACGCGAGCAGCTATCTATGGCCTTCTTTGTTACTCGACACACTTATAACTATATGTTAGCTTCCACATCGCACCAGTTAGAGCAGGGCTCGCAGCAGCAGGGGACGCTGCCTGCAATGCTCGGTGTGGTTGTTGTATCCCTTCTCTGTATGTATCCCTTGCATTTGCCGTGCGGCCCCTAAAGGGCCGCGCTACATAACCACGGTAGTATCCCAGCACCCGTTCCAAAATGTGCGCCGCGACAGATGCATCCCCGGGCGACGAACCAGCAACCTGTAGCGCCGCCCCTTGCGGGCGGCAGCCTCTCCGCCGCAACATCGCCTTGGAAGTAGCGCACTGTCATGCACCAACCATGTAGCGGCTTGTCCCGCCCATCTTTCGGGTCCCGAGCGCAGTCGAGAGGAGCGAAGCCGAGCGGCGCCTTTAGGGCGCCAGTCCTTAACCGCTGAAACACCGCCAAGCATTCACAATTCTTCCGCGCCCAAGCCCGTTGGGGTCATCCCGAGCCATGCTCGCGAAGCGAGCCGTAAGGCGAGGGATCTGTTGTTGAATTCGGCCAGCATTACCGCCACCAGTTTTTAGGCTGGCACCGCCATGTAGCGGCGCCTTCAGGGCGCCAGTCTTTATCTCTTCTGTCACACGCCGGAGACCGGGCGTTACACAACCTGCTGTTGATTTTTCCTGCGGAATTCTGACAACAGATCAGAACTATGCCCGGACGACGGAAATAAGCGCCAAACGGCGATTTCTAATAGGGACACATGTGACAGTCGTAAAACCGCAACTCTCGCATAATCAATAACATACACTTTTCCAATGGGGACACTTTTGACTTCTCATTTTCCCCGCATTTCAGCCTTCCGTATCGCTCCTCGCTTCGCGAAAAATAGTCCCTGCCGCGAGGTCGGCCATGCTGCGCCCACGTTCGCAAGGAATTCCGCGTGGACGTGGCCATCAATGGCGACCACCACCTGCCCGCGGCCCCGGCTTTCACCCCGTCTGAATTCAAAATCCTAAGCAGAGGCAAAAGGACTCTCTCGCCCGCCCTGGCACAAAACTCGGTCTGGCCGGCGCCGAACAGATGTACTATTTCCCTCAGGGTTCTACAATTTCAGATGCGTGCCGCGAAGAGCAGCGAGGAGACAACATGAACAAACTCAAATGGGGCAAGAGGGCGTGCGGTGTTTTTCTATTGTGGGCAACGGCGGTGGTGGCCTTGCCTGCGCAGACATTCACCAGTCTGCACAGCTTCGACGGGACGGACGGCCAATATCCCGAAGCGCCGCTGGTGCAGGGCGCCAATGGGAAGATCTACGGAACCACATTCGAGGGCGGAGCCAGCAGCGATGGCACGGTCTTCGCAATCACCACAACCGGCACGCTGACCATGCTGCACAGTTTTGAGGGCGCGGACGGCGCCCTTGTTGTTGCGGGACTCATCCAGGCCACCGATGCGGACTTCTACGGAACAACATTCGAAGGCGGGGCCAGCGCAAACTGCCGCGGCGGCTGCGGGACGATCTTCAAGATCACATCGAATGGCGCGCTGACGGTGCTGCACAGCTTCGACGGGACGGACGGCTCCAACTCCCAGGGGGCGCTGATCCAGGGCATCGATGGGAATTTTTACGGCACGACGAGCGGTGGCGGAGCCAACGGATTCGGTACCGTGTTCCGAATTACGCCGGGCGGCACGCTGACCACCTTGCACAGCTTCGACTTTTACACGGAGGGCGGAGGCCCGGTGGCGGGGCTGGTCCAGGCCACCAACGGAAACTTCTACGGGACTGCGTACGATGGCGGGGCCAACAGCGATGGCACGGTCTTCACCATCACACCAGGCGGGACGCTGACCACGCTGCATACCTTCGCGGGGCCAGACGGCTCGTTACCCTATGCGGGGCTGATGCAGTCCACCAGCGGGCTTCTCTACGGGGCAACGGAGGAGGGCGGAAGCATCGGCTACGGCACGATCTTCACCATCACCACCGGTGGCACGCTGACCACGCTGCACAGCTTCGGCGACACCGATGGCGCCACGCCCGTGGCGGCGCTGGTCCAGGGCACGGATGGGAATTTTTACGGGACGACTTACTATGGCGGGACCACCGGCTATGGCACGGTCTTCGCCATAACCGCCGGCGGCACGCTGACCACGCTGCATAGCTTCGACAACACGGACGGCGCCTTTCCTTACGCGGCCGTGGCCCAGGACACAAATGGGAACTTCTACGGGACAACATTCGGCGGGGCCAACAACACGTGCTCTCTGGGCTGCGGTACGGTCTTCAGCCTTTCCGTGGGCCTCGGCCCGTTTGTCAGGACTCTTCCCGGCGCGGGAAAGGTGGGGGCGAAGGTGGGGATCTTAGGGAGCGATTTTACGGGCGCGAAGAGCGTGACGTTTAATGGCAAGACGGCGAGTTTTACAGCGAAATCGAAAACGCTGATTATCGCCACAGTGCCCAAAGGCGCGACCACCGGGGAAGTGGAAGTGAAACTGCCCGGCGGCACGCTTTCCAGCAACGTGCCATTTTATGTTCTGAAATAATCAGTGGTGAGAGTTATGAATTTGCGCACAGGAGACCAAGATGAACGCTAATACCTGGATTGCAAGAGCCTGCCTCATTTCATTGGTTTGGGCGGCAGCCCCCGTGGCCTTGCCTGCACAGACAAAAAGTGCAGCGCCGCCTGCGGTGACCTTTACTTCGCTGTATAGCTTCGACTTCGCGGATGGTTACGAGCCGGAATCGCCCATCTTTCAGGCGGCGAATGGGCAGCTTTATGGAACCACGCTGCAAGGCGGCCCCAGCGAAGAGGGCTCGATCTTTGCGCTCACTCCGGGCGGAAACCTGACCTTCGATTACAGCTTCGATGGGGCGGATGGCGCGGAGCCGGTCGCGGGCGTGATTCAGGCCACGGATGGAAATCTCTACGGGACAACATTTGGCGACACGATCTTCAAGATCACTCCGGCCGGGGCGGTGAGCACTTTGTACGCTTTTTGCCTGCAATCCGGATGTCCAGACGGCTCGGTGCCGCTGGGAGCGTTGATCCAGGGAAGCGATGGAAATCTCTACGGGACAACGCAGCAGGGTGGAACAAACGGCGATGGAACGGTATTCAGGATCACACTCTCCGGCGCGCTGACCACGCTGCACAGTTTTACCAAGGCGGACGGTTCCAGTCCCTACGCGGGCCTGGTGCAGGCAACAAGTGGAAATTTCTACGGCACAACACAGTATGGCGGCGCGAATGGCTACGGAACGGTGTTTGCCATCACGCCGGGCGGCAAGCTGACAACTCTTTACAGTTTCTGCACCCAGACCAATTGCACGGATGGCGCGCAGCCTACTGCGCAGCTGATCCAGGGGCCGGATGGCAGTCTCTACGGCACGACGTATGAGGGCGGCGGCAGCGCCGAGTGCGCGGGAGGCTGCGGCACGGTTTTCATGATCACACCGTCTGGCGCGCTGACCACGTTGCACACGTTCAGCTACACGACCGACGGCGGTCTTCCGGTAGCCGGAGTGACGCGTGGCACGGATGGGAATTTCTATGGAACGACGTTTGAGGGCGGGACCAGTGGATACGGGACGATCTTCAGCATTACTCCCACCGGAACGCTGACCACGCTCCACGACTTTTGCGTGCAGATTTGCACGGATGGGGGCTTTCCCACGGGAGGGTTGTACCAGGGCACAGACGGAGGCTTCTATGGAACGGCGCCCGCGTGCGGAGAATACAACGCGGGAACGGCGTTCAGTATTGACGTCGGGCTGGGGCCGTTCGTCCGGACGATTCCCGGAGCGAGTGCGGTGGGAACAAAGGTGGGAATTCTGGGGACGGATTTCAGCAGCGTGAAAAGCGTGACGTTTAATGGCAAGACGGCGATCTTCACGGTGAAATCCAAGACCCTGATTATAGCAACGGTACCCAAAGGCGCGACCACCGGGGAAGTGGAAGTGAAACTGCCCGGCGGCACTCTTTCCAGCAATGTGCCATTCATTGTGCTGAAATAGGCTCGACGCGCGAGAAATCATCAGAGGTACAGGGAGATTTGAGATGAGCAAAATCAACTGGCTTCCGAAAACGGTGATTGTGATTCTGTTTTGTTTAGCCGCGGCAGCCGGGATGTCTGCTCAGACATTCGTTACGCTGCACCAGTTTGACGGAGGCGACGGCTTCGGGCCGGTGGGGACGCTGGTACAGGGTGGCGATGGGAACTTCTACGGGCTTACCGCGGATCAAGGGAACGATTTCCAGGGTTCTGACTTTGAAATAACCCGAACCGGCTACCTGGTTTCGCGCACGCTCCAGGGCCCTTATGAACCGTTTGCGGGTCTAGTACAGGCGACAAATGGTTTGTTCTATGGAACATCACCCCAGGGCGGCCGGACAAATGGCGGAACGGTATTCCGGGTTGAATCGAACGGCACGTCCAAATTGCTGTATGCGTTTTGCACCAAGAGCGGGTGTCCAGACGGCCGATTTCCCGAGGCGGCGCTGGTTCAGGGCGCGAATGGAAACCTCTATGGGACAACCACGGAGAACGGAATGCCGCAAGCCGCCGGGACCGTGTTTGAGATCAGTCCCGCCGGCACGCTGACGACACTATATTCATTCTGCTTGCAAACCGGCTGTCCCGACGGGGATCGGCCCATGGCGGCGTTAATCCAGGCGACCAATGGCAATTTCTATGGGACCACATCCGGTGGCGGCGCCTATGGCGAAGGCACGGTATTTGAGATTACTCCAGGCGGCGTCCTGACTACACTGCATAGCTTCAGCGATGGGGCGGCACCCATGGCGGGAGGACTCATGCAAGCCGCCGACGGAAATTTTTACGGGACAACGTACTATGGCGGGGCCACCGGGTATGGCACCATCTTCAAACTGACTCCGGCTGGCAAACTGACGACTCTATACAGTTTCTGCGCGCAAAGCGGCTGCTCCGACGGCTCCTACCCCGATGCCGGACTGATTCAAGCTACCGACGGTAATTTCTACGGAACCACCCTCTATGGTGGAAATTCCAATTGTTCCGGCGAGGGCTGTGGCACGATCTTTGAAATATCCCCGATTGGCGCCTTGACGACGCTTTATGCGTTCTGCACCAAGGGCGGAAGCGATTGCGCAGACGGCGCGATGCCAGGCGGGGGACTGCTCCAGTCCACGGACGGAAATTTCTACGGCGTGACGAATTCTGGAGGCTTGAAAGACTGTTACATTGACACGCCCGGCGTTTTCGGATTCACGTGCGGGACCGTTTTTGGCTTGTCCGTTGGACTGAATCCCTTCGTAAAAACCAATCCTGGCGCGAGCAAGGTGGGAGCGAAGGTTGGAATTCTCGGAACGGACCTTACCGGCGCGAGCAGCGTGACGTTCAACGGCACGGTGGCGGCCTTCGAAGTGTATTCGAAAACTTTAATCGTGGCCCAGGTGCCCGGCGGTGCGACGACCGGCACAGTGAAAGTGAAATTACCGGGTGGCACGCTTTCCAGCAACGTGAAATTTATCGTCCTGAAGTAGAGTCCGCGCTTCGGCTTGGCAATATTTCGCGTGCGCGGCGCCCGCACGCGATGGTTTATTGCAAGCTTCGCCTCCAAAGCGTGCGCCACGTCCGCGGCGCAGTCATCCGGCGCGCGAAGATTGGGAGCATTTCCGGCTCCACGATCTGCGTCAAACGTATGCGAGGCGGACGGTCCCTGGGCTGCGCCGGCGTTCGGAAGCTGGCTTCGCGGTTTGGGCGCAGGAAATCGCATACGCCATCTGGCATGTGTATCCGGGAGGCCGCACCAGCGCGAGGCTGCGGAAATACGGGAGGCGAACAATCGCGGAAGCATTTCCAGAATGGCGGAGAACGAGGAAGCAGGGCGCCGCACAACTCGCCACAATAACGGAAACACCAGAGACGCGGACTCGCGGTGCGGCTTGAAAACAATGGCGGGGCCGACGGGACTCGAACCCGCGACCTCCTGCGTGACAGGCAGGCGTTCTAACCAACTGAACTACGGCCCCGCGGGCGGAACGATGGTGGGCGGTGTCCGGATTGAACGGACGACCTTCCCGGTGTAAGCGGGATGCTCTAACCGCTGAGCTAACCGCCCCTTACCTTCATCATCGTAACGGAAGGGCGAGTTTCCGTCAATTCGTGCGCGGAAAGGGCGTTGAACGGGCGACCGCGCGAAAAATCGTACAACTCGCGGCCATCAACCGCGGTGAATTCACCACCAGCACAGAAACGAATGCGAAATCGCGCAAGATGCGCTCGCGCAGGCTGCCTTGACCTCCTTGGACACCGCCGTTAAACTGAATGCGACGGGAGAGCAGGCTGAATGCTTCTTGCACGCGATTATGTGGCCTACATGGCCCGCGAAATTGTGCGGCGGCTGGTGGATGCGGAAATGATTGAAACCAAGGCCATTGAGCAGACCACGCAGAAGGTCCGCCAGGTGATGTCCGATGAGATCAGCATTGAAGACCGCTTGAATGACGAAGTCCGCGAGATCCTGAACCGCTACGCGGACGACATGCGGCGGACCGGCGCTTCGTATCAGGAAATGTACAAAAAAGTGAAGGGCCAGCTCGCCCGCGAAAGGAAATTAATTCTCCGCTGACATGCGACTGAGCCGCGAAAAAGTGAACCGCATCTCTCACCGCGTCCTGGACGTGCTGGTGGCCGCCGAGGACGTGGAATTCATCGAGGACCGCGATACCATCCGGCAGGAAGTGATCCAGGTGATGCAGGAAATCCTGCGCCATGAAGAGCAGTTGGACAACGAAGTGCGCCAGAAAATCTCCTCCCAGAAAAAGGAGATTCTGGAAGGCAGCGAGGAATGGGACATTCTCTTCCGCCGATACTATTCAGAGGGCATGAAGCGGCTCGGCATCGCCGAAACTTCCGCCGAACGCGCCTGACGCTGCTGTAAGTCCATGTCGAATTCCTGGCGCGGGCCCTCCGCGCTGCAGCGCGTCGCCGAAGCAAACCTTACACCTTAAGATCCGTCGCGCGATAGAATAGGCTTATGATCCCGGAAGCCATCATAGCGGTGTTGGCAACCGTGACCCTCTGGTAGCCGGTCCGATTTCGGCTCGCCTGTTGGGGGCTTCTGCCGTCCCGGCCAGGTTCCAGGGATCGCAACCGCAAAGCGTCCGAGCTCGGGCAAGAGGCAGCGCGCAGAGCGGCGGAAAACCAAGGCTTTTGTCTTGGGAATGAAATATATCTCGAACTTCAAGGATGAGAACATGAAAAAGCCGGGCGCGAACCAGGGCCAGCGGGCATCGGAGTTCATCTCGAAAAGAATCGCCGAACTCGGGGACTGGCGCGGGAAAACCCTCGCCAGAATGCGCAAGCTCATCAAGGAAGCGGACCCGGAGGTCGTCGAGGAGTGGAAGTGGATGGGCACTCCGGTTTGGTCGCACGACGGCATCATCTGCACGGGCGAGTCCTACAAGAATGTCGTGAAGCTTACCTTCGCGAAGGGCGCGTCTCTGAAGGATCCGGCCCGTCTCTTCAACTCGAGCCTCGACGGAAACGTACGCCGCGCGATCGACATCCACGAAGGAGAAGAAGTTGACGAGTCCGCCTTCAAGGCGCTCGTTCGCCAGGCGGCCGCCCTCAACAGTTCTGGCAAGTCGAAGCCTTCGAAGAAAGCGAAGTCCTAAGGGATTCCGACCCTGAACAGGTCCGGCATCGGGGCGGTGGAAGTGTCGTTCCGCCCGAGCGTACCCAGGTTGAAGATGGCCTTTGAGTAGTTTGTAAAGGCTGTCCTAATTAAAGATTTCCACCGCCGCCACCGCTGCCGTCATCATCCGTGCGGCGCTTCAACACCGGACGATCCGGATCGCTGCTGGTGTCCGTGCCGGTTCCGTTGGTTCCGGTCGTCGTCGTGGTGGAACTCGGCTCGGTGCGCTTGCGGAGCGTGGGCTTATTGGAACTGGCTGGCGCCTGGGCCTTGGCGGAATATTGGAGATTCTGCAGCCGCTTTTTCATCTGGTCAAAATCAGAAGTGGTGACAATGTATTCCGGCCGCGGCGGAAGAATCGTGGCGATTTCTTTTTGCGCGGCGGCGATGCGATCCGGAGTCGGCGGATGCGAATCGAAAATTTTGGGAATGGTGCCGGGCTGCTTGCGTTCCTGGGCTTCGATTTTTTCAAAGAAGGTGACGAACGAATTGGGATCGTAGCCGGCCTTGTACATGTATTGCAGGCCAAGGTAGTCGGCTTCGGCTTCCGCGGAGCGGGAGAATTTAAGGAACGTTATGGGCAGTGCCAAATTTAGTCCTTCGTAAATGCCATAACCAGCCCAGCCGACGGGGCCAAAAATAATGAGCGGAACCGTAGCCATCTGGGCAATCTCCCCCTTGGTGGCATTGCGCGTTCCATGGCGGGCACAGACATGGGCGATTTCGTGGGCCATCACGCCGGCCAGCTCAGATTCCTCGTCGGCGTGGAGGATAAGACCGCTGTTCACATAGAAGAAGCCGCCGGGAAGCGCGAAAGCATTGATCTCATCGGAGTCAATGACCTTGATGGTGAAGGGAACCTGCGCGTCGGAGTTGCGGACCAGATTCTGCCCCACGCGGTTGACGTATTCATCCACCTGCGGATCGGTGACGAATTTGGCGGTCTGGTCAACCTGCTGCGAAAGCTGCTTGCCCAGCGCAATTTCCTTCTGCAGGGAATAAAAATTCAGGCCCTTGCCGACGTTGCGATTGCCGATGGCGTTAACGTCCGCCTCCGACCCCTGTTTAGGAGTTTGCGTAGTGCTGGGATTCGTCGGCTGGTCCTGGGCCGGGGGTTGCGGTTGGGCTTGCGCCGGGCTCTGGCTGGGATTCTGGTTCGGCGCTGGATTTTGTTGGCCGAACCCCGGCGAAATCAACAAGCCAATCGCAAGGATCGCGCAGAGAATATGGGCGGCTGCGTTCTTCATACTGCCACCTCCAAAGGAGACAACATCAGTATACACCCGTGTGGGGCCACGATTAGTCGGATGACGATTGGTCGAAATTGGTTTCATGGCCAATCCCGGGGAAAGCCTAAAAGGAACGGACTTGCATTTTCACCACGTCGTCCACCTGGAGGGATTCGCGCACCACATATCCCTCACCATATCGGACGCCAATCATGCGTCCATAGTGCCCGGCCATCAGGCTCATTTCGTGTTCGAGCTGGTCCAATGGCAGATGCACCTTTTCAGTTTTCCGGGTGCGGGCGCTGGGAAGGAATTGCGAACGATAGGCCAGGATGGCTTTGCGCCGGCGGTCGTACTGTTCGGTGATGTCCACCACGAAATGGGGGCGAACGTCCGCATAAACCGCGGTGTAAATTATTTTGAACGGACGAAAAGCCTCGCCGCGAAGTGGATACTGTTTCAGTCCAGCGATAAAACATCCCTCGTAACCCAGGCGTGAAGCCATGTAGTGGTCAGGATGGCGGCCCTCCCAGTAGGGAAGGATGACCGTCCGCGGGCGGAGTTCGCGAATTCTGGCGGCGACGGCTTCTTTGTACGCTTCCTTCATTTCCAGGCGCGAATCCGGCAGGCCCAGGTTTTCGCGCACGCGCAGCCCCATGATTTTCGCGGCGGCCCCGGCTTCGCGGGCGCGGGTTTCTGGCGTCCCGCGCGTGCCCATTTCGCCGCGAGTCAGGTCCAGAACGCCAGTGGAATATCCCATGCGGGCCATGCGAATCATGGTGCCGCCGCAGGTAAGCTCCACGTCGTCGGGATGCGCGGCGATGGCCAGAAGATCCAATGTCATGCGGGCCTCCTAATCGGCATGAAGAATTGTAGGTGCAGGCCGCGCCGGCGGTCAAAGGACGCAGCGCGGTTTGATGTGGCGGCACGCCGTGCTACCTTGGCCGTGGGAGGTTTTATGGAGCAGCCTCTGGCAAAACAAGTGGCGCTGGTGACCGGTGCGGCAAAGCGCATGGGACGCAGCATTGCACTGCGGTTGGCGTCCGATGGCGCTGACGTACTGGTGAATTACATGACGTCCAGGGAAGAAGCGGCGGAAGTGGTGGCCGAAATTTCCAGCAAAGGCCGCAGGGCCGTGGCCATTCCCGCGGATGTTTCCAAAAAAGCCGACGTGGACCGCCTGTTTGCCGCCGTCGAAAACGAATTCGGCCGTCTGGACATTATGGTGAACAACGCGGGGATTTTCGAAGCCATCAAGTTTGACGAAATAACGGAAGAGCAATGGGACCACTTCATGAACGCCAACCTGAAATCGCAGTTTTTCTGCGCGCAGGCTGCGGCGCGGCTGATGAAGCGGCAGGGAAGCGGCCACATTATAAATATTTCGTCACTCGGCGGACTGCTGCCGTGGCCGGCATTCACGCAGTATTGCGTTTCCAAAGCGGGCGTGATCATGCTGACGCGTTGCCTGGCGCGCGGCCTGGGGCCGGAAATTCTGGTGAACAGCATCGCGCCGGGTACGATTGAGTTTCCCGGTGACGAGCCGGATCAGGATTTCATCCGCAGAGTCCCGCTCCACAAAACCGGTACCGGCGATGATATCGCTGAGACCGTTTCTTTCCTCGCGCAGTCCAAATTCATCACCGGGCAAATCATTCCCGTGGACGGCGGGCGAACGCTGGTCTAATCACTTTTGCATGCGGGAAACAAAGCGGCCGCCCGGGTTGACTCACCGGACGGCCGCTTCGTTTTTAATTGTGGCTCGCGCCGAATCGCGCGAGATCGCAGGTCAATACGCTGCGAGCTGCTCCATGGCGGCGACGACTTTGGCCTGATCCACCAGCCAGGCTTTTTCAAGCTGCGGGCTGAAAGGAATCGCGGGAACGTCCGGAGCGGCGACGCGAACGATGGGTCCGTCGAGATCTTCGAAGGCCTCTTCGCCGATGATGGCGGAAAGTTCCGCGCCCAGGCCCATGGTCCGTTTGTCCTCGTGGACAATCATGCACTTGTTGGTCTTGCGGACGGAAGTGAGAATCGCGTCCTTATCGAGCGGTGAAAGAGTGCGCAGGTCAACGACCTCGCATTCGGTTCCCTGGCGCGCCATCTCTTCCGCGGCGGCGAGCGCGGTGTGAACCATGGAGCCGTAGGTGAGCACGGTAAGGTCCGTGCCCTCCCGCCGCACGGCAGCTTTGCCGATTTCCACGGTGTAATCGCCCACGGGAACGTCGTCCTTCACGCTGCGATAAAGCTTCTTGTGCTCGAAAAAGAGAACAGGATTGGGATCGCGAATGGCGGCCAGCAGCAAACCCTTGGCGTCATACGCGGTGGCGGGCAGAACCACTTTCAATCCCGGCTCGTGAACGAACCACGTGGCATTTTCCTGCGAGTGGTAAAGCCCGCTGCCCATGCCTCCGCCGCAGCACACACGGACAGTGATGGGGCAGTCGAATGCGCCAGCGCTGCGATAGCGAATTTTCGCGGCCTGTTGGATGAGCTGCTCCATGGCCGGAGTGATGAAGTCCGCGAACTGAATTTCCGGGACCGGGTGCCAGCCCACCATGGAGGCTCCGATGGAAGCGCCGATGATGATGCCTTCGGCGAGAGGCGAGTCAATCACGCGCTCTTCGCCGAATTTGTCAAGCAAGCCCGCCGTGGCCTTGAAGACGCCGCCCGAAAGGCCGATGTCCTCGCCGAGCAGAAACACGCGCTTGTCGCGCTCCATTTCCTGGTAAAGCGCTTCGTTGATTGCGTCAATGTAGTTGATTATGCGCGCCATGGTCGGGACCTCACGCCCACACGAAATCCGTCAGCTCGGACGGATCCGGATAAGGGCTCTGGTCGGCAAACTCCACAGCCTCGTCAATTTCCTGAGTGATTCCCGCGGCGATCTGCTTGCGGGTTTCCTCGGTCAGAATACCGTCCGCCATCAGACGCTTTTCAAATGCGGCGACAGGATCTCGTTTTCTTCCACGCAGCGAGTTCATCCTTGCGTGCGGTACTTCGCCGGATCAATTTCGGAATGGCCATACCAGCGATAAGTCTTGCATTCGATGAATGTGGGCCCCTCGCCTTCGCGGGCACGGGCAATGGCCTTGGTGGCGGCATCGTAAACGGCGAGAACGTCGTTGCCGTCCACGGACACGCCGGGAAAGCCGTAAGCCTTGGCGCGGTCGGAAAGATCTGATGAGCGCGGTCTGCAAGCGCAGAGGCACCGATTCGGCCCAAAGGTTGTTCTGGCAAACATAAATGATGGGCAGGCGATGGACGCCGGCGAAATTCAAGGCCTCATGAGTACCGCCAAAGGCTGGTGGCACCGTCCCCAAAGAAAGAAATGACCACGGTGTCCTTGCCGAGCTTTTTCAAGCCCAGCGCCACGCCGGTGCCAACGTTCAGCTGCCCGGCAATGCTGCTGGCGGGAGTGATGATGTGCAGCGGGCCATAGCCCATGTGCGCGGGCGCGGAACGTCCGCGATCCGGGCTGGTGGTCTTGGCAAATAGCTGCGCAAAGCAGAATTTCAGCGGGACGCCTTTAATGATGTTGGAAGTCCAGTCGCGATGGGAGGGCGCAATCCAGTCGTCTTCGCGCAGCGTGAATGCCGAGCCTACTTCGGTGGCTTCCTGGCCCACTCCGGAAAAGAAATTCCCTGCAAATTTGCTCTGGCGGAAGAGAATCCGTGCCTTTTCGTCGGACATGCGGCACTTCACCAGCATACGGTAAAGATTCAGCAGCAGTTCGCGGGGGTACTCGTTCACTGCCGCATCGTCCTCCAGGACGGCGCGGTTCTGCTTATTAGACATCCTGTCTCCTCTGATCTTCTTTGGGGAATAAGTGTTCAACACCAATTATAACATTTTCCGGGAGTGAACAGGAAAGCAGGCCAGGACCGGGTTCCAGGAAACGCCGAATTGTTTTTCGGCGGACCGCACTGCCAGAGTAATGAGAAGGGGGTCAGAGCAAAAGAATTCAGGCGTGATGTCACCGCCAAGGGGCCTAGCTGCTGCCGGCCGCGGCGATCGGAGGCAGCGGCAATTCGCCGCTGGCGAGTTTTTCGATCAACTCCCGGTCTGCGGGAAGAAAATCAACGTCCGCGAGGGTGGGTATTGCAGCCCAACGGATTTGTTCAAAGATGAGATTTTGAAAACTGTCGGGCGGCCCGCTGGCAAAAAAGAAAACCAATTCGATTTCCCCGCGCATTTCGGGATAGCGGAACCGTGTCCGATAAATTTCCTGCCCAATGCTGCAATTGGCGCCCAATTCCTCGCGGAGCTCCCGCTCGAGCGCGGGTTTCAATTCTTCTCCCGGTTTCACTTTGCCACCAGGAAATTCCCATTTCAGTCCGAAGCCGCCCCCCTTGCGGCGCTGGCAAATCAGGACGCGTCCATTGGATTCGATTAAACCAGCAACGACAGTAAGCATGCGTCCAGAATGAAACACTAAATGGAGCGGGTGTGGAATTTCTTTTTGCGCAACTGTTTCCTGGTACGAATGGATTTGGGGGAAGGGTGCAGCGCGGCGAAGAGGGCCCGCACTCCATTTATCAACGGGGGACCGGGAGTGTTGAGCCACTCGTCGCGAATCACCACCACGCGCCCATTGCGAACCGCGGGAACATCCCGCCAGTGAGGGTTGTCCAAAGCGGATTCCGGTTTGGCGCGGTCGCCGGTGGCTGTCCACGCGAGAACAATGACTTCCGGCGCGCTCCGCGCAACTGAATCATCGGTGACAGTGGTCCCGGCGGAAACGGCCATCCTTCCCCCTGCGATTTCCACGAGTTCCGCCACCCACGGCGGCGAACTGATGCGTGGCTTGGGCCACGCCTCGCAGTAAACACGCGGACGCGCCGAGAAGCGTGAGGAGCGCGCGCGGATTTCCGAAAAGGCCGCTTTCATGGACCTGGTCAGGCCGGCGGCAGGCTTCACGCGATCCGCGATGCGTCCAAGGAATTCGATATCGCGGAAAATGTCTTCAAGTGTCCGTGGATTAAGGGCGATGAAAGTAGACGGCAATTTTAGGATTTCCTCCACAACCTCGGGACGAAATGGCACCGAGCCAATTACAAAATCGGGCCTCAATTTGGCGAGTGGTTCAACGTCCATGGCCCAGCAATCGCCGAGGCGCGGCAGGCGCCCCACATAGGCCACGTCGGCGCACCAGCGGCTGACTCCGGCAAGATTTTTCCGCGCGCCCAATCCCACCAGGATTGAAGTGGCGTTGGGCGCGAGGGAGACAATTCGAGCGTGCATTCTCCCGCCTCGCGTATGGTGATTTGACGGGCCAATTGTAACCGCACCGGCCTGCAACGGGAAGGACGCCAGTCAATGAATAGTAAATAGTACTGTTGCTAATGGCGAGGTGCGAAGTAACCCAGTACTAGGCCCGGCGATTTCCGGTCATGGCCTATTCGTATGGATACAAGAGTGCATGGGGTCTGCTATTATCCCGGTGACTTTCTCAGGGAGTAGCGCGGCTTTGTTTCCAAAACTGAAGATGTGCATCTGCGTGGCCGTGTCTGTCGCCGTTATGCTAAGTGTGTTTGCGGCCTCGGGAGCGAACAGCCTTGCGGCAGGAAGTTCCTCGGGTCAAACGAACGTGGCCTCCTCTCCCGTGCTTGTGTCACTGACGATTTCTCCCAGTTTGGTCCGTCTGCCACAGGGATTGACACAGCAATTCACCGCTACGGGAAAGTACTCCGACAATTCCACGCGCGATTTGACCCAGGAAGTGACCTGGCGCTCGTCGAACGCCGCGGTGATGAGCATCGCCAGAGGGGGACTGGGCAAAGCTGTAAACCAGGGAAAGGCCAACATCACGGGGAGTCTGGGAAACATTCATGCGACGGCGGTGACGGCGGTAACGCCGCCGGTGATTGTTTCGCTCAGTGTGTCGCCCGCCACGGCATCGGTCGCGCTGGGTCTGACGCAGCAGTTCATCGCCACGGCTACCTACACGAACGGCACAACGGAAAATGTGACCACCGGAGTGGGTTGGAGTTCCTCGAACACACTGGTGGCCACCGTTTTGCGCGGCCTGGCAACCAGCGTAAGCGCGGGCAGCGCCACCATCACCGCCTATGCGGGGACGATACAGGGCACCGCGGCACTGACCGTCGGCCCGGCGCAACTTGTATCCATCGCTGTGACGCCTGCGGCGCCGAAGATTGCCAAGGGCCTGACCCAGCAATTCAAAGCCACGGGCACCTACACGGACAATTCCCGGCAGAATCTGACGACCGTGGCCGCGTGGAGTTCCTCTGACCAGACCATCGCTACGGTAAACGCCAGCGGACTGGCTTCCGGATTGGCCCAGGGCGCGGCGACGATTTCGGCGTCTTACCAAAGCATTACGGGAACCGCCACGCTCACCGTGGGCCCGGCAAAACTTGTTTCCATCGTGGTGACGCCGAATCCGGCGAGCATACCTGTAGGACTGACCCAGCAATTCACCGCGACAGCTATCTTCACGGATGGGTCACAAGTGAACGCTACAAACCAGGTGACGTGGAGTTCTTCCAGCAAGATTGTGGCAACCATTACGCAAGGCGGGCTGGCCACCGGCGTGGGGCAGGGCAGCACCAACATTACAGCGACGTATAACACGATATCCGGGAGTTCCGCGCTGAAGGTGAATCCGCCAGCGCTGATCTCCATCGCTGTTTCGCCATCCTCGGCAAGCATCGCGAAGGGGTTAACGCAGCAATTCACGGCCATGGGTACATTCACGGATGGTTCCCAACACGACCTGACCTCCGCGGCGATGTGGATTTCCTCCAACAATATGGTGTCCACTGTTGGGACGGGCGGACTGGCCGCCGGTGTGGGACAGGGCGGCGCCACAATTTCGGCGGTATTCAATAGCGTGACCGGAACAGCCTCGCTCACCGTGGGTCCGCCGCAACTGGTTTCCATTGCTGTGTTCCCCGGCGGCGCGCAGGTGGGAACGGGACAAACCCAGCAGTACAGCGCGATAGGAACGTTCACGGACAATTCGCAGCAGGATTTGAGCAGCGTCGCGTCCTGGAGTTCTTCGAACCAAACTGTCGCGACGATTGTGAGCGGAGGTCTGGCTACCGGCGTAGCCCAGGGAACCGCAACGATCACTGCCTCCTCGGGGAGTATTGCGGGGACGAGTTCGCTGTTGGTAACGCAGGCGACTCTGGTTTCCATCGCCGTGAATCCACCCAGCGCGACAATAGCGCTGGGCAGCACGCAGCAGTTCACCGCCACGGGGACGTATTCGGATAATTCCCAGTCCGACGTGACGCAAACAGCGATCTGGAGCTCGCTGGACACGGATATCGCCAACCTGGGGAATGCTCCGAACAGCGCGGGACTTGCGACGGGCGAAGGCGTGGGCAGCGCGACGGTGCAGGCCATGTCTGGATCCGTCAGCGGCACGGCGCAGCTGGGAGTCCAGACCGGCGCAGCGCTGACGGTTACCGTCATTCCACAGCAAGTCAGCCTGACGCTTACCGAGCCGCAGCAGTATCAAGCTTATGTGCAGGGCACCACGAACCAGAATGTCACCTGGTCGGTTGACGGCAACCCGGGCGGCAATTCCACGGTAGGAACAATCTCATCCTCAGGCCTTTACACTCCTCCTTCGGTGGCCGGCACGCACGTGATCACGGCTACAAGTGGAGCGGATCCCACCTACAGCGGCGTCGCCAATCTGTGGGTGACCGACTACGCGGGCATGTTCAACTACCGCAACGATCAGCAATCAACGGGGCAAAATCTGGACGAGCCGGCGCTGACCGCCCAGAATGTTACTTCCGCCGCCTTCGGGAAATTGTTCGCCTGCCCCGTTGACGGCTTCCTTTATGGACAGCCACTCTATGTCGCCAATTTCAACATCGCCGGCGCCGTGCATAACGTGGTGTTCGTCACCACGGAAAATGACAGCGTATACGCTTTCGACGCCGACAATCCTTCGTGCGAAGTGCTGTGGCAGGTGAGTCTGCTTACCAATGGAGGAACGCCAATCCCGGATGCAGTGCTGGGCGACGGCGGCTGCACTGAAATTGTTCCGCAGGTGGGAATCACGGGAACGCCAGTGCTCGACTTGGCCAACAATACGCTGTTTTTGATAGCTGCAACATTAGAAGGGCCTGCTGGTGTCGAGTCATCCTACGTTCACCGTCTGCACGCGCTCAGCATGACGACGGGACAAGAGCAGGCGGGGAGCCCGGTGGTGATAGCGGCGACGGTGCCCGGAACCGGAGCAGGTTCGCAGGACGGCATGGTGTCCTTTAACCCACAAATGCAAAAATCGCGCACCGCCTTGGAGTTGGTGAACGGAGTTCTTTATTTCGCATTCGGCTCCGATTGTGACGTGGAGCCATTCCACGGCTGGGTCTTTGCCTATGACGAATTCCAGTTCACGCAACTGGCGGCCTATTGCACCACGGCCAATGGTTCCGGCGGCGGCATCTGGATGACCGGCGGCGGGATGACTTTCGACGAAAATGGTTACGGCTACGTTCCCACGGCGAATGGCACTTTCGACGGCAACTTGTCCGGTCTGGATTACGGCGATTCCGTGCTGAAATTCGCGCTGAGCGGCGGGTCACTGCAATTGCTGGATTACTTTACGCCCTACAATCAAGCCACGCTGGAAAGTAAGAATCTCGACCTTTCCATGTTCGCGCCACTGCAGTTGCCGGACCAGCCTGGGAATTATCCCCACCTTATCGTGGGCGCCGGAAAACAGGGAACCATTTACGTTTTGGACCGCGACAATCTGGGACAATACAATCCCAATGGCGACACCCAGATTGTTCAGGAGCTGCCGGGACTTCTTCCCTTGAATTTCAGCACGCCCACCTACTGGAACGAAAGTGTCTATTTCTGTGGCGAGGGCGATTATGTGAAAGCCTTCCAGATGAGCAATGGATTGCTGCCGTCCACGTGGACGTCGCAGTCTCCCACGCAGATTGGCTTCCCGGGAACCACGGGATCCATTTCCGCCATTTCTGCCACTGACCCCAACGCGATTCTGTGGATGCTGGATAACAGTGGGTTCGGCGCCCAGGGCCAGCAGCCGTCCCCATCGGTCTTGCACGCCTACGATGCGACGAACCTGGCGAACGAGCTCTACAACAGCTCACAGGCGGCCAACAACCGCGACCGGGCGGAAGACGCCGTCAAGTTCACCGTGCCCACGATCGCCAACGGCAAGGTTTACTTTGGAACGGAGGAGGCGCTGGACGTTTATGGACTTCTTCCGGGCCAGCCGCCACAGCCCAGACGGAATCAGAAGAAATAATTGGACTTTCCCCAAAGACAAGTCTTTTCGCGGAATCGCGCGCGGAATCCCGCACGGCATGTCGCGGCCGCGTATAATTGGCAAATGTTCAGCGAGGCCGTGCTGGATCATTTTCAGAATCCGCGCAACGCCGGAGATCTGCCCGGCGCAAGCGCCGTCGTGGAAGTAACCAACCCGGTCTGCGGCGATATCCTGCGCCTGGCGGCGCGCGTCGAAGCGGGGCGCATCGTGGACGCGCGATTCAAAACGCGCGGCTGTGTAACGGCCATCGCCTCCAGTTCCATGCTGACCGAGATGATTTGCGGGAACACAGTGCAAGATGTCCGCGGAATTACCAGCGAAACAATCTCCGCGGCGCTTGGTGGGCTGCCTCCGGCGACCATGCACGGCAGCCAGCTGGCCGCCGAAGCGTTGCAGGCGCTGCTGGCGCGGTTGGCGAACAGCTAGATCATCCTGCGCGGTGTTTCTCCGGGGGTCATGCTTTCAGCGAATCCGTTCGACAGCCTTCCGGAAAGTTTCTGGATCATTCAAATTAAGGATCGCACCCTCCTCTTCCGTGGGAACTTCGCAAATGCCGTTCTGATGTGCGTGGACCACGGCGCGCGCGCCTACTTCTGCTGGAGCGGAAAGAAGTTCGCCATACAGCGTGTTGCGGAAAATCACCGGATGCCCGGGGCGGCGCTGGAAAACAGGAATGGCGATATCTTTTTTCGAGGAATCGAAGGCGGCGATTAGCGCCGCAATCAAGTCCACGGACACCAATGCATGATCCACCGGGCAAAGCAATATTCCTTCCGTGTTCGGGGGCAGAGCGCGCAGACCTGCCTGCAACGAAGACAACTGGCCATCACGCCAGTTGGAATTCACCACCACGGAATCGCGGGGCAGCGGGACGCGAGCGAGAATTTCCTCCACGTTCGCGCCCAGGACCACGCGTTGGCAGCCGATGCGAGGGTGTATGGTCACATCCAATAAATGCCGCAGAAGCGCGCGGCCGCGGAATTCCAGCAGAGCTTTGGGCTGGCCCATGCGCCGGGATTCACCGCCAGCAAGAATTATGGCGGCGAGCATGGCGGGGTCTACTCGCGGGCGAGCGGGGAAAGTTCACGCAGGCGTACAGTTTTGTGCGGCAGGCCAGTGGCGTTGCGGCGCACGGCAATCAATTCGGCGATGATGCTGACGGCAATTTCTTCCGGCGTCAGCGCTCCGATTTCCAACCCCACGGGCGCATGGACTGATTCGAATTTGTCCATCGGCACGCCCTGCTTTTCCAGCGCCTTGTAAACTTCAATCACCTTGCGGCGGCTGCCGATCATGCCGACGTAACGCGCTGGCGTGCCGACCGCCCATTCGAGAACGCGCATGTCGTCCTTGTGGCCGCGCGTGACGATTACAATGTAGCTGGCAGGCCCGGGATGAATGCGCTCAAAGGCATCCTCGTAGCTGGTGAAGGTCTCCAGCGCCATGGGAAAGCGGCTGGCATTGGAGAAGGCTTCGCGGTCGTCCGCCACACTTACGGCAAATCCAGCCTGATACGCCATACGGGCGAGGGCCAGCGAAACGTGCCCGCCTCCGAATAAGTACAACCGCGGCTGGGGCACGATGGGCTCTACGAAAATTTCCAGCGTGCCGCCGCAAATTAGCCCGGCATCGTAGCCGGCTTCCTGATTGAGGTTGAAGGTCATCTTGCGGGATTGCTCGTTGCGGATCACGTCTTTGGCCGCGGCCCACACTTCCGCTTCCACGCACCCGCCGCCGATGGTGCCCACCATGGTGCCATCCTCGCGGACCAGCATGCGCGAGCTTTCAAAGCTGGGGATGGACCCATTCACATACACAATGGTGGCCAGAGCTCCTCGCTCTCCCGCGCGGCGTAAGCGAACGATTTCCTCGAAGATGTCCATGTTCGAAATCCGAGGCAGCCCGGGGGGGATTCGCCGATGATTCGCCCCGCGCCTCTGACCCTACATTCTCGCGCCAGTGGTGGGGGAGTGCAAGTTGCATTGCTCAAGGGGCTCTATACGGGGTGATTCACGGGCAGCTATCCGGCGGCGAGCGGGGACACAAATATGAGGCGGTTCGGCGGCCGGGAATATCTGCCGATCTGCTTACAAGAAGAATATAGAGAACCAGTCCGTCCAGGAGCGCGCCGGTGCCGCGCCCTTCTGGCTTAGGACTTCGAAGTCTTTTGCTGCCGGTACTTGGCCCAGCGGGCTTTTTGGGCCATGGATATCTTCCTGCGAGCGGCGACGGACAGAACCCGCTTTACCCCGGCCCATCTGAAGGAACCGTTGGATCCAGTCAAGCCCTGGAGAGCGGCAATCGCCTTATCCAGACCTGCGACCTCGCTCGCCGCGCGATGACGCTGTTCCTTAAGTTTGTTGAGTGTGTCTGTTAGTCCTGTGTTATTCATAATACGCTCCATTGATTAATGTCTATGAGGTGTAATACGATTACAACACAACCAGAGTATCACATATTACAAGACATTACCCGCAGTATATTTGGCGCGAGAATCGGAGTCCCGATGCTGGTTTTCCCGGCTCGGGTTGCCAATCCGATGCCGCAGTGGGAAGATGGTGGCGAAGGAATCAGGTATCCGAAAACATGGCCATTGAACTGAGCAGCTCCGTAACACTACAGCGGCCCGGCGAGCAGGGCGAATTCCTGCGGGACCAGGGCGTGCTCTTTGGACAGCTTGACAAGCTGGTGAACTGGGCACGGCGGAGTTCCATCTGGCCGATGTCCTTTGGCTTGGCGTGTTGCGCGATTGAGATGATGTCCATGGCCGCTTCACGCTTCGACATAGCTCGCTTCGGCGCCGAAGTGTTTCGCGGGTCCCCGCGGCAATCCGACCTGATGATCATCGCCGGACGCGTTTCTCAGAAAATGGCGCCGATTATCAAGCAGCTTTACGAGCAGATGCCCGAGCCGAAGTGGGTGATTTCCATGGGCGCGTGCGCCACTTCTGGCGGGGTTTTCAATAATTACGCGGTCGTGCAGAGTGTGGGGCAGGTGATTCCCGTGGACGTTTACGTGCCGGGATGCCCGCCGCGGCCGGAGGCGCTCATCTATTCCATAATGCAAGTTGCAGAGGAAGATTGACGCCCAGCGTGGAAGTTTCGTGCAGTCGCTGAATCTCTCTTAGCCGCCGCTCAGGAGGATGCCGGGATTGCCAGGAGGGGGCGTCAGGCCAGCCTGTTGAAAAATTCATAAGAGATTGCAGCCCGCCTGAATCTTTGGCGGGCTTTTTGTTTTCAGGCGTGGCAGGCGGAATCAACGCCGGGGAAATGGAAGGACGGCGGCAGTCGAGTGATCGAGTTGCAAGACGCTCCCGGGCTGAAGGAATTCGCGGCGCAGCAGCGCGAATCCAATGGGAGCACGGTGCGAGGGAGACCACGCCGCGCGCGTAACGTGGCCGGCGGTCTTGCCGGATTCAAGGAGCTGCGTCCCGCGCGCGGGAGTCTTCTCGCCCGAAAATTGCACCAGGGCCAAATGGCGGTTCAAATGCCCGCGGGAGCGGACGCGCTCCACAATTTCCTGTCCCACATAGCAGCCTTTGGAAAAACTGATGTGCGTGTTCTCCAGCCCTGCTTCGTGGGGCAGAACGCTCTCGTCGAATTCGTATCCATACCAGGGAATTCCCGCCTCGAGACGGACAGCGGAAAGCGCTGAATATCCCGCGGGACGGCCTCCGTGGCGAGAAGCGGTTTCGCAAAGTCCGTTCCAAACAGTTGCAATAGCGGCGCGGGAGGATAGAAATTCAGCGCCAGGAATTCCGCCGGGCGAGCGGCGTTGGACGTGGCAGGGAATTCCCGCCACTAGCGCCTCGACGTGGACGAACTCCGGCAGGGAATCGAGCGCCAGTCCGCAAATTTCCTGCACGGCGGCTGGCGCCGCGGGCCCTTCGATGGATACCACGCCGAATTGTTCGGTCTCGTCGGTCATAGTCACATCATCCATGATGATGTACCTGTCGAGCGCCGCAGCCAGCGCCTCGCGAATCATCGAATAGGAGGCGGCGAGAAATCGGTCCGGCAGCGCAAGAATCTCCATCTCCGCGATGATGTGCCCCTGAGCGTTGAGAAACAGGGCCGGAACGGCTTGGCCGGGGCCAAGATCGCGGATGTTGTTGGTGAGAATCGCGTTGAGGTAGCGCCCACGGTCGGGCCCGGTAAAGGAAAACCAGGCGCGGTAATTTTCATCCACCACGCCGATGGATTCGCGCAACGCGCGGTATTCCGCCTCAAATCCCGAGAACTCGGAAGGCAACTGGCAGCCGAACCACTCTCCAAATTTGGCCCCCTGCGCCTCTTCCACTGCTCGCAACGGTGTTTCGCACGTGCCCATCGGCTCCATCTTAGCAGATGGGCCGGAGGTAACTGGAAGGACGGGAGCGCATCGTGCAGTTGCTATACTGGGAGGCGATGAAGGACACGCGCATCCACGAAGTTCTGCCAGTGGGCATGCTGGCGTGTAACTGCTCGATTCTGGGCGACGCTGCCACCGGCGGCGCGATCGTAATTGATCCCGGCGACGATGTGTCGCGCATCCAGGAAATTTTGAATCGCCACAACCTGCGAGTGGATGCCATCGTCAGCACGCACACGCACATTGACCATGTCGGCGGGCTGGCGCGGCTGCATGGTTTGACGGGAGCCCCGGTTTACTTCCATCGCGCCGACCTGGAGCTTTACAAGAACATTGATGTGCAGGCGCGCTGGCTGGGTGTGGCTCCGCCGCCGGTGACCAACGTGGAGAAATTTCTAAAAGAAGGGGATGTGCTGGACTGCGGCGCGTGGAAGCTGGAGGTGATGGAAACACCCGGGCACACGGAGGGAAGCATTAGCCTTTATGTCCCGGAGAATCGCGCGCGGGGAATCCAGGCTGAAACAAGCAGCGATGCCGCTGGCGGTCCTCCCATACTCTTTTCCGGCGACACGCTGTTTGCCGGAAGCATCGGCAGGACGGATCTCTGGGGCGGATCGCGCGAGAAAATTATGCGGTCGCTGCAGCAGAAGTTGATGGCCCTGCCCGATGAGACGCTTGTTTTTACCGGGCACGGTGAAGAAACCACCATCGGCGCGGAGAGAGAAACTAATCCATTTCTGCAGGAGCACTGAGCGTTCGGTTCCCGGAGCTTAAAGCAACGGCAGCCGCGGAGCCGCGTTGCCTGAAGCGCTGCTTGCTTCGCGGAGTTCCTCCATTACATTCTGAATTAACTCCTTGGCATACCTTAGCTCGCGGGTAATTTCCTGAATATCCAGGGAGGGTTCTTCTGGATCGGCCGTCCTGCGGCAATATACGGCGTGCTGGCCCACCTCGAGTTGCGCCGTGGTCAGCCGGTCCAATGCCACGGCCAGCCGGCCGCGGCGCCGCCCCAGCAAGGTTTCGTAATGCTGAATCTCAGTGTTAAATTCGTCGAAGACAGACACGGAAGTCCCCCGGTGAATTGGCGGCGGAGCTGATATTGCAGAGCAAGGCACACCGCCATCCGGTGCAACTTTACTCCAGTCCCACGCGCACCCATAATCTCCATGAATACTGAACCCACGGATGTCCTCCTTATAGATAAGGTGCCATGGTGTGAAGGGGTGTGGTACCGGGGGTGAAAAGGAGCGGTGGCGTCATGAGGCGTTCTGACCTGGTCCGCCAGAGCATGAAAGGCAAGGCGGTGCGAACTTCCCAGATTGTGTTCGGCGAGCGGCAGCACCTCCTGCGCGTGCTGGAATCGATCGAAAAAAGCGCCATGTCTCACGGGCGCCTGATGCAGGAGCGGCGCATGGTGGAACAGCTTATCCACGAACGCACGCAGGAGTTGAACCACATCAATACTTCCTGGGACGAGAAAGTAGGCACGGTACTGAACGCCGAAGTGAATCCGGAGGTCCTCGAGCAGCTCTCCAAACAGGCCCCGCGCGAGGATTATTATCTTCTGCGCCTGATCAGTGAGCATCCGCGGGCCGCCTCGCGAACATTGCGGCGTCTGGCGCGTCATCCGTATCCGGCTATTCGCGAAAACATTGCCCGGCATCCCAACGCCGATGGACCAACTCTTCTGACACTCAGCCGGGATCGCAGCCAGCCACTGTGGTACCTGGTGGCGTTCAATCCCAATACGCCCGCCGACCTGCGGCGAAAACTGCAGGAGCGCCGGGAAAAGCTGGGAAGCGCGCACGCCACGCAGTAGAATCCCGGCGTGGGGTGCGGAATTCCCCCGGAACTGAACATCGCGGAAGAATTTATTTCCGTTCGTGCACCGTGGCGTGGCGCGCTGAAGCCGAATGGACCAATCTATTTTTTGGGCTCGGATGGCGGAGCTACATCAGGCTTGATCTGCACCGTCGGGGTGTTCGAACCGGACGGCCACAATTTGGGGTCGGCGTCGATGGCCTGCAGCAATTCACGCGTGACGCGCTCTTCCATTTCGGCTGCCTTCTGCAGCGTTACGGGGAAACGGACGGATGCCTCCAGGCCATTTGGCGCGAGGCGCAGATGGACACGCGGCCGGAGTGAGCTCACCGAAGGCGAGGCAATGGATTTTTCCATCTGGCGGAATTGGATATCCAGTTCTTTGGTGTAATTGGCAAACACCCCCTCCACCGCCTTCTGAAGCCGTTCCTCGGCGGCGGCGTAGTTGCTTCCGGGGCGAAGCGTGACGATGGCTTCGCGCCAGATAAAGTTTGTGCCGGGAATTTGCTTGAAAACGCCGGCGCTGGCCTGAAAGACAATCGAATTGGCGAATGCCACCACGCGGCCCGTGGGAGTTTCCGCTCCGTTGCTGGTGAGTTCCATCAGATGCAGGCGCACCAGGCCGATATCCACCACTTTGCCCGGGACTCCGGCAATCTCCACGCGATCGCCCACGCGGACGCCATATCTTCCGATCAGAAAGAAATAACCGGCAATCGAGAGGATCACGCTTTGCAGGGCCACGGCGACGCCCGCGGTGAGCAATCCGGCAAAGGTGGCCACGGAGCCAAGGTCGCTGGCGAAGGAGATGGCCACGACGATGCAGACGAGGAACCAAAGAAGGACCCGGCGAATGGCCATGAACTGGTGCCGCCGGTGAGCGTCCTGCACATAGCGCTGTATGCTGCGCCGCGCCACTTCCGCGAGAGCAATCACCACTCCAACAAGGATCGCCAGGAAAATCACATGGATGAGCAGGCGCTTCCATTCGGCTTTGGCCTTCAGGCGCACCGCGGCTTGCCAGTTCAGCAGGTTTCGCTTGTAAAAATCGAGGAGTACGGCCTGCTTGCTCAAGGGAAGGACGCTGGCGGTGGATTTCTTAAACTGCGCCGTCAAATCATCCAGCTGCTTTTTCTCCTGCGCGAGCTCGGAAGGCGAGGCGGCGTCCGCCTGCTTCGCCAGCGTGTCACCCTGCTGCGCAAAGGTGCGCAGATCGTTGACCAGCGGAGCGCGCAACTTTTCAGTGGCGTTGGATAAATTGTCCGTTTTACGAATGCTGGAATTCAACGTGCCGATGCTTCCATAGAGCTTATAGAGGTCCGCGGATAGTCCCCAGAGGCCCGTGGGCGAACTGTTCGTTGCGCCCGCCGAAAGACTCGCGGTGAACGGGGCGTCCTTCTGGGCGTTGTTCACGCCCCCGGGCGCGGACTTGGTAAGGCCGGCGGGGAGAGTCCGCGCCAGTGCTTCGATCTCCGCGCGCAAACCAGTGGCGCCCGGACCGCCGTTGGCGGTGCTGGTGACGAAGTCCAGCATCGCTTGAACAGCGTCATGCCGCGCATTGGCGAGCTGTAGTTCGCTTTCCAGTTCGGACTCCTGCGAAAGCAGGGCTCGCCGCTTCGCCCCCGCTGAGGTATCAATCTTCCGCTTGAGAGAATCCAAACTGGTTTGCGTGTCTTTGATCTGCTGGTCTACCGTTGCCGACCAGCGAAGCAGACCCTCGTATTCCGTGGCGCCGGGGGACGAGCTCGTCGACGCGTTAGGCGCGGCGGCCTTGGAACTTGGCTGCGCCTGCGCGCGGGCAAATTCAAAAGCCAGGCGGACGACCTCCTCGGCGATTTGCCGGTTGTCGATCGCCACCATCATGCTGTTGGGGTCAGTGGCAATTTCCTGCTGGAGAGGAATTTCCCCATACCAGTCAATGACCTGGTCAAGGTATTGAATGACGGTGCCAGATTGCGACCCCACAGGGGGAGCTGTCTGCGCGGCACGGGACGGGCATTGGGCGAGCGAGGCGGCGAAGAAGACGGCTAGAAAGCCGGCCAGATATGCGCGCGCACCGCGGAAATGCGGTGTGCCGTTGTTCGGCGCGACTGTTGCAGGACGTGGGTGGCTCATGGGAAAGTCGTGGGTCCTCCGAGTGTAAGCCCCATTTTAGGCTATCATTATGCGTCGTTTCCATCTGGCGAGGCATGAACGGTGCGGACACGCCTTTTGCGTTCACTTTCGCATCCCAAGTGTTCGATAATGGACAAATGATTTGCCTATGAAATTCTGTCGAAACATCAATTCCTGCGAAGGGAATGTGCCGAATGGCCGTCCCGGGGACGAAAGCTCTGTAGCTGCGTCAAAAGAAAGAGCATTCCGTGTAAGCGGGGCCCTTGGAGAAACTATACCACCCGGATTTGCGTAATTGATATGCGGTCGCGGACTGGTCCATGAATTGCCGCAGAGCAGTGTCGGGTGATGGTACGTGGAGCAGGCCCAGTTAGGGTTTGAGTGTTCACCCGTCTAAAATTCCAGTTTATTCAAATAACGGAGGAGTGAAATGAAGCGAATGAAATGGAGCGGCATGATTCTGTCCGCGCTGCTATTGGCGGCGATGGGGCTCATGGCCGGTGGAGCGGAAGCACAACGGCTGCCAAATACGGTGACGCCGGTAACTTACGATTTGAAATTCACGCCCGACCTGGCCAAGGCCACGTTTGCGGGCGAAGCGACCATCCAGGTGAATCTGAAGCAGGCGTCGGATAAGATCACGCTGAATTCCGCGGAGCTGAAAATCAATCAGGCGCACGTGACTGCGGGCGGCCAAACACAAACGGCCACGGTCTCCTATGACCCCGGCAAGGAGCAGGCTACCCTCACGGTTCCCAGCTCCATCGCCGCCGGCCCTGCCGAAATTCACATGGTCTTTGACGGAATCCTGAATAGCGAACTGCGGGGGTTTTATCTCAGCAAGACGCCACGCCGCCGCTATGCCGTGACGCAGTTTGAACCCACGGATGCGCGCCGCGCCTTTCCGTCGTTCGACGAGCCCGCCTACAAGGCCACGTTTAACATCACCATGACAATAGATAAGGACGATACCGCCATTTCCAATGGGCATATCGTGTCTGATACGCCCGGTCCGGGAGAAGGGAAGCACACGCTGGTTTTCTCGCAGTCACCGAAGATGTCCAGCTATCTGGTGGCCTTCATGGTGGGGGACTTCCAGTGCATCTCCGGCGCATCCGGCCAGACGCCGATTCGTGTCTGCGCCGTGCCAGAGAGTAAGGGTATGTTGGCCTATGCGTTGCAGACTGCGGAAGACAATCTGACGTATTACAACAACTACTACACCATCAAGTATCCCTACGGAAAGCTGGACAACATCGCCTTCCCGGATTTTGCCGCCGGCGCAATGGAAAATGTGGCGGCCATTACCTACCGCGAATCTTTCCTGCTGATTGATCCCAAGTCCGCGTCCGTGGGCGCAAAACAGAACGTGGCCGCGGGCATGGCGCATGAAATGGCTCACCAGTGGTTCGGCGATCTGGTCACCACGCAGTGGTGGGATGATATCTGGCTGAACGAAGGTTTCGCCACCTGGATGGAAGACAAGCCGGTGCAGGCCAACAATCCCGACTGGCACTGGGAACTCACCGAGATTTCCGCCACGGACAATGCGTTGGGCGTGGACGCGGTTTCCGCCGTTCGCCCCATTCACGCCGATGTAGCCAATACCCCGGCGGAAATCAATGCGTTGTTTGACGGCGTGGCTTATGCCAAGGCGGGTTCCGTGCTGCGCATGACGGAAGCCTACGTTGGCCCGGAAGTTTTCCGCCAGGGCGTGAACAATTACCTCCAGGCGCACCAATATGCCAATGCCACCTCCGCGGATTTCTGGAACGCCATTGCCCAGGCATCCGGCAAACCAGTGGACAAAATTCTTCCCACGTTCATTAATCAACCCGGCGCGCCGCTGATCTCGGTGCAGAACCAGTGCGCGGATGGGCACCCGCAGGTGACCATTTCGCAGCGGCGCTATTATTCGGAACGCGAGAAGTTCGATGCCGGTTCACCGGAGCTCTGGCAGATACCCATTCTGCTGAAGACCGCGGATGGCGCCACGCAGAGCGTGTTGCTGACGGAAAAAGAACAGACCTTCCCGCTCGACGGAACCTGTTCGGCGTGGGTGTTCGCCAATGCCGGAGGCCGCGGCTACTACCGCACCTCCTATGACGCCAAGACGCAGCACGAACTCACCAACGTCGTGGAGACGTCCCTTACCACCGAAGAGCGCATTCGCTTCCTGGGAGACACCTGGGTGGCCATGCACGTCGGCCGCGCAACCATGGGTGATTACTTGAGCCTGGTTGCCTCCATGAAAAATGAACGCAGCAGTGTTTTGCTGGGCAATATGATTGGCAACTTCCAATTCATCCACGACCGGCTGGTTACTTCCGAGGACCGGCCGGCATTCGAAGCCTGGGTGCGTAATTTGCTCGACCCCATCATGGACGAGATCGGCTGGACGGCGAAGCCCGGCGATTCGGACGATCTGCGCCAAACTCGCGGGACGGTCATTTACACGCTGGGTGTGGCCGGTGCAGATCCCAAGGTGATTGCCATGGCGCGCCAGATGACCCAGGCATACATGAAGGATCCCTCTTCGGTGGACGCCAACCTGGCGGGCAGTGCACTGCAGATTGCCGCAAGGAACGGCGATGTCGCCCTGTATGACCAGATGGTGGAGAAATTGAAGACTTCCAAGTCACCCGAACAGTATTACAACTATCTTGGCGCGCTCAGCGGTTTCCCCCAGCCAGATCTGGAGAAGAAAACTCTGGATATGATCTTGTCCCCGGAGGTGAAGGGACAGGATCTCTTCTTCGCTTTCGGGTTCTTCGGGAATCCGGGTACGGAAGAAATTGCCTATGACTTCTTGAAGACGCATTACGCGGACATCATCAAGAAACTGGGCTCCGAGATGGCTGCCGGCGGAATTGCCTCCGGCGTGTCTGGGTCGTTCTGCGATCCCAAGCTGCGCGATGACGCCCAGACGTTCTTCTCCGCCCAGAATATTCCGGACAAGGGACGGCAGCTTTCGCAGGGCAAGGAGCGCACGGATATATGTATTGAAATGCGCCAGGGGCAGCAGGCGCAGTTGACCACGTTCCTCCACAACCAGAGCGCTGCAATGTAGCAGGATGGAACAGTTCCAATTCGGAACTGGTTTCTCGGTAGAAGCGCCCCCGTGACCCCCATCATCGGGGCGATTCTTGAGTTTTTTGCATGTTTTTGCACCACCGGCGCGCCGATTCCCTCGTTTACCGTTAAGCACGGACTGCCGCGATGTTTCCGCTGGCGTGCGGCTCAGGTTATACTGATTCCTCTCAACCCTCGTAGGACTAGGCGAAAGTGAATTTAAGAACGGAGGATTGCTCGGTGAACACCGAACGCCGCCGCTTTGCCCGTCAGAAATTCCGCAATATGGAATATGTGGAGGTCGGTCCCGATAACGGGGGCTTCCTCCTTGACCTTTCCGAAGGGGGGGCGGCGCTCCAGATGGCTCATCCCTCGCCGTCCGATGAACTCATCGCCATGTCCTTTTCCCTCGGCGTGGACAGCCGCGTGGAGGTGGAGGGAAAAATTGTCTGGCGGGACAAGGGCGGCAAGGCTCTGGGCGTTTCCTTTCTTGATCTGGCCGGCGGGTCGCGACAGCAAATTCGCGCGTGGCTCTCGAAGAATGAAAGCCAGCCCGGCGTCGGCTGGCGAGTGACAGACGCCGCAACAGCGGCCGGACACAATGTTCCATCCGCAGCCGCCGAATGGCGCCCGAATACGCCAGCCCCTCCGAGTGAGAGCGCGGGAAATCCAAAAGCGCCGGGAGCTGCCTCTGTTGTATTGCCCGAAAAAGGCAGACTCCTCCATCCGCCCTACGCGTCCCTGGATCAAATTGCGCCCTCCATGGGCCATCGGGCCAGAGCCGCGGAGCCCCCTCCGGTAGAAGTGGACCAGCTTCGCGAATTGGGCCTTGAGGGCCAGTCCGCGCATACAAAAACGGAGGCGGAAATGGCGACGCTGCCATTTCAAGTTCCCAGGAACCAATTTGCTTTCGGAGCCGTTTGTGGCTCCGTGGCTGTTCTCATACTTTTGGGCATATATCTTCTCGTCCATTCGCCCAACAATGTTTCCGGCAGCGCGCCCAATCCGGCGGATGCAGCAGGTTCCACGGCGAATTCGCCGGCTCGGCAACTTCCGCCTAATTCCTCTTTTGTTGCAAATGGTAATGCCGCGCCGACAGCCAAACCGTGGACTCCCGCGCCACGCCCGAGCGAAGCGCTGAGCCCGCGGCCGAATTTCGGCAACCCAGCAAGCAATCTCGCAATTCCTCAGGCCGCAAGCGCGCCGAGCGCCGAAGATCCCGGCGACGCGGAATATTTGGCGGGGTTGAGCGCTTTGAACGGTACGGAGGGACCGGCAAATTCCGCGCAGGCCGCGAAACATTTTTGGGTCGCGGTGGGCCAGAAGAGCGTGGCCGCGGAAGTTGCGCTGGCTGGTCTCTATCTCTCCGGTAACGGCGTGCGGAAGAGTTGCGATCAGGCGCGCGTGCTGTTGAAAGCGGCCGCGGAGCACGGAAACAACGCCGCCAGCGACATGCTGGAAGGCATGCCGGCGTTTGGGTGCCACTAAGGCGGCGCTGAGAAGCGCGTTGTCCAGGGGAATTGGGGGACTCTTCTTCAGGGAATATGCCGGCTTGCCCCAGGGTTCGCGCACCGGCGCAAAAAATTTGTTGCATGCGTGCTTGACAGATTCGCCCCCGCAGAATATAAGAAATGGTTTTGGACGCGCCAAATTCCTGAATGGGAGGGCGCGTCCCCAGCAGAGTCATGGCGGAACAAACCGAGACGAAGGCCGCTGCAACACCGGATGCGGGCAGCGCACCAGCGGCCAGCCAAAAAGAACCGCCCGCGAAAGAACAGACCGAGACGGTCAATAAATCCCGTCGCGGCCTTATCTGGGCCTGCATCTGGGGTTATCTCGGCATCAATTTCCTGATGTTCCTGCGTTTTTTCTTTCCTCGCGCGCTTTATGAACCCAACACTCTTTTCACCGTCGGTTTTCCGTCTGATTTCGCGCTGGGCATTGACCAGCGTTTTTTGATGACCAATCGCGCCTGGGTAATCCGCGAGCCGGACCGTATTTTCGTGATTTTCGCGCGATGTACGCATTTGGGCTGCACGCCGGAATGGAAGCCCACCGAAAACAAGTTCAAGTGTCCGTGCCACGGCAGCGGGTACGACAGCGAGGGCATCAATTTTGAAGGCCCGGCGCCGCGGCCCATGGACCGCGCATTTTTGTCGCTGGATCCCACGGGGAAGATGGTCGCCGATACCAGCCGCCTTTTTATTGACGACCCGCGAGCCGGTGTAAACCATTTCAATGATCCGGGAGCGTTTTTGAGCGTTTGATGTGATGCATTGATCCCAGCGAGTGGTAACGAGGGGTTGTTCTGATGCCGGATGAAAACGGCGGTAACGGTCGGAAGACGGCGCTGCTGGACGCGGCCCAGGAAAAGGCCAGGGTCCTGAGGGATGCCGTTCAGGACAAGGCCAAGCAGCAGCTCGAAGAGCTGAAGCAGCCGGAAAAAACCCAGCTATTCCGCTCCATCTTCCGCGTGAAACACGAGGATGAGCCGCGCAGCCGCTCACTCAGCGTTCTTTCCAACGTTTTTTTTCACCTGCATCCGGCCAAGGTCAACCGCGACGCCACGCGGTACAGTTTCACCTGGGGCATGGGCGGCATCACTTTTTACCTGTTCATTGTCCTCACTTTTACCGGCATACTGCTGATGTTCTATTACCACCCCACCAAGATTCAGGCGTTCCGCGACATTCTGTATCTGGAAAACGACGTTCCCTTCGGCAAGTTGCTGCGCAACATGCACCGCTGGGCGGCCCACTTGATGGTCATCGCCGTGTGGCTGCACATGTTCCGTGTTTTTCTGACGGGTTCATACAAGCGCCCGCGCGAATTCAACTGGTGCGTGGGCGTCCTGCTGATGGTTCTCACCCTTTTGCTTTCCTTCACCGGGTACCTGCTGCCGGATGACCAGTTGGGTTTTTGGGCTGTGACCGTGGGAACCAACATGGCCCGGGCCACACCCCTTTTAGGAAACGAAGGACCGTTCGGCGCAATGATGGGCATGACGCCGTACAACGATGTCCGGTTTGCATTGCTCGGCGGTTCGATTGTGGACGCCAACGCATTGCTGCGCGCGTACATCTGGCACTGCATCGCCATCCCGTTAATCGCCGCGGTTTTTATGGGCGTGCATTTCTGGAGAGTGCGCAAGGACGGCGGAATTTCCGGTCCCGCACCGGTGATGCTGGAGTCGGAGATTAAGGAAGAGAAGGGCCCGCGGCCGGTGATTTTGAAACCGAGCGGAATGGACCAGTGGAGCAAGTGAGATAGCGCATGTTTGGCGACTGGCACCAGCTCTGGGAAGTGATTTCCACGCCGGACAACGTTCCCATTGTCGCATTGCTGTTCCTTGTGCCGTTTTATACCTGGTACGCATTTCGCCAGGCGGCCGCCAATGACCGCCTGATTGCATCGCTCGAAGCGGATCCTCAGGGGGCAAAGTCCAAATACCGCAAGACGACTCCGTGGCATCCCAAGTGGGACCGTGAAGTCCACACCTGGCCCTACCTGATGCGCATCGAATTTCTGGTGGCCATTATTATCACCGTGTTGCTGATGGTATGGTCGCTCACGCTGAATGCGCCGCTGGAGGAGCCGTCCAATCCCAATGTGACCATGAACCCGGCCAAAGCGCCATGGTATTTCCTGGGATTGCAGGAAATGCTGGTCTATTTTGACCCGTGGATCGCCGGAGTGCTGATGCCCACATTTATCATCGTGGGTTTAATGGTGATCCCATATATTGACGTCAATCCTCTGGGCAACGGCTACTACACGTACAAGCAACGCCGCTATTCCATTTGGACCTTCCTCTTCGGTTTTATCGGTCTCTGGGTGGCAATGATTACCATTGGCACCTTCATCCGCGGCCCTGGCTGGATGTGGTTCTGGCCCACCCAGACCTGGGACGCGGAGCGCGTGGAATACACCGTGAACCGCAACCTCGACCAGGTTTTTGGGATCAACGGATCCTGGCTGGCGCATCTGCCGGGAGTGTCCGCGGCCTATGCGCCGATTCTGGCGCGCATGATTTTCGGCATTTTCCCGGTGGTGCTGTTCTTCATCGTCGCCGGATGGGTGGTGTATCGCATCTGCATCAGTTCGGAGTTCAGCCGCAAGATGTACAAGCGCATGAGCTTGGTGCAGCTGGTGACCATGTATACGTTCCTTATCCTGATGATGTCCTTGCCGGTGAAAATTCTGCTGCGCCTCTTGTTCAACATTAAATATATCTGGGTCACTCCATGGTTCAGCGTGTAAACGCCCGGGGTACAACCCTGTCTTTTTTCGCGGAGGGAAGGGATGCCTGAGCGTCCGCCTGACGATCCCATCATAAGAACTTCGCTGGCGCCGTGGCTTCTGATCGCCAGTTTTCTGCTGCTGCTGACGGTGGCGTGGTCTCTTTATGATGAATTTTATGGACTGCGTCCTTGGCGCTCCTACCAGCGTGAATTCAGCGAGGACTACGGCGCCTATCTCAAGAAGGAAATTTCCCGCCAGAAGAAGCTGGAGGACCAGGTTTACTCCACACCGCAATACAAACAGTTGAAGGCCACCGTGGATGCCGCGCAGAAGGCCGCGGCTCCGCAGGAGCAAGCCATCGGGAAGCAGATTGAATTGGCGGACGCGCAGCGCGCCGCCATCGGCGACGCCTTCCGCGACGCCCGCGGAAAAGTGGGCTCGCTGATTTACCAGTACGAAATCGTCCCGGCGAGCGATAAGTCCGAAAAAGCATCGCGCCTGCAAAAAGTGGCGCGCGCGCGCAAGACCGTCTACACCGTGGACTGGCCCGTCGAGGGCGGGAAGATTGAGAGGAACAAGGAATTCAATTTCGACACGCTGAATGCCGCGTTCACCGGGCTAATTGCGCAGCGCGCCCTGCTTGTGGCCCAGCGCGGCGAGGCGGATAAACCTTTGCACGACGCGCAAGCCGCTCTGGGTGACTATGTAACCAACCACCTTCCGGGCCTGAGCTCCGCGACGCTGGAAGGGCTGTTGCATAACGTGGAGGACACGGACGTCAAGCTGGTGCAGATCAACGTGAATCCCGCCGGCGCGCAGATTAACTGGGTTGGCGGCGCGGGGTTGGTGGACCGCTGCCAGTCCTGCCACCTGGGGACAGATCCAAAATTTGTGCCGCCGCAATTGGTCGTGACCAAGGCTGATTTGGGACTGGCCAGGAGCCACGACGCCCCATTCACCAGTCATCCCACGCCGGAACTTCTGGAAGACCACCCCCTGGAGAAGTTTGGCTGTTCACCGTGCCACGGGGGCAATGGCCGCGCGCTGGATTCCGTCACGCGCGCGCACGGCCGCTATGAGCACTGGCTATGGCCGCTGTTCTACCCGGAGAACTACGATGCCGGATGCCAGCAATGCCATTCGTCGGACATGGTCACTGAACATGCCGACGTGTTAAACGAAGGCCGGCAGTTGTATCGCCTGCGCGGATGCATTGGTTGCCATCGCTATCAGGGTTTTGACAATCAAGACGAGCAGCTCACCGCGGCCCGCCAGCAAATTCACGCCCTGGAGACCCAGAAGGCCGCCAATGAACTGGAGATTCCCCGGCTCCAGCAGCGTGGCGATTCCGCGCCGGACAATGCCTCGGCCAACCGTCTCTACGCCCAGGCGACCAACCTCACCGTGGAAGACAGCCGCCTGGATGGGCAGATTCTGCAGCTCGACGATCGCAGCCACGACCTTCAGCAGGAAGTAAAGAAGCTCGGTCCGGACCTGAAAGAAGTCCGGATGAAAATAAATAAGGAGTGGATTCCCTACTGGCTGGGGCATACCCACGAATTTCGTCCCACCACCAAGATGCCGCAGTTCCGCTTGACGCAAGACCAGATTCGAGGCAATCTCCGCGTTCATCTGGCAGTCAGGGCTCACCGGCCCGGCCCTGGATTCGCAGTCACCCGGCGACGCGTCGCATGGCAAGGTTCTCTTTGAATCCCGCGGCTGTCTGGCCTGCCATTCTATCGGTGAAGGCCCGCAACTGGTGGGAGGAAATTTTGCGGCAAATCTGAGCCGCGTGGGCGAAAAAGAAAACTACGATTACATGGTGCGGTGGATTTTGAATCCCCGCCAGCGTACCCGGCCCTATTGCCCCTATGAGAAACGCGATCTCGGCCCGGAAGATTACGCCAGGCACGGCTTGCCCTATGTCTTCGATCTGGATCATTCCCGCTGCCCGAATGACGGCCATGAACTGGTGGTCCAGCAGCCCACGGTGATGCCCAGCCTGCGGTTAAGCGTGGATGACGCGCGCGACATCGCCAGCTACTTGATGACCCAGAAACATGCCAATACCACGTACGCCGCGGCGAGGTTCATGGACGACCCGGCGCTGAAGGCCGAAGGCCAGAACCTGGTCAAGCATTTCGGCTGCGCAAGCTGCCACGAAATTTCCGGCCTGGAGGACGAAGGCCGCGTCGGAACGGAGCTGACCAACGAAGGCAGCAAGCCCATCGAGCGTCTCGATTTCGCGCTCTACACCACGGACGCCAAACGGGGCATCCTGCCAGACGGCAAGGATTCGCCGCGCGGGCCGTGGTACGACTCCAAGGGATTTTTTGAAGAAAAGCTCGCCAACCCGGCGATTTACGACCAGGGAAAATTCCATGCCGATCCGCTGGAAGCTGCGCGCATGCCCAAGCCGAATTTGCAGTCCAAGGCGGAGCGCGACGCGCTGGTTACCTTCCTGCTGGGAAGCGTCGATCCCACTTTGCCGCCGCAGTATATGTATCTGCCCGCCGGCCAAAGGAGGGCCATCCAGGAAGGCTGGTGGATTATCACCAAATATAACTGCATCGGCTGCCACCAGATTGATATTGGCCAGAAGTCGGTGATGATGACTTTGCCGATGTATCAGGGCGACGCCAAGGCCAATCTGCCGCCGGTGCTCACCAGTGAAGGTGCGCGCGTGAACCCCGAATGGCTGAAGGGCTTCCTTGCCAACCCCTCGCTGAGCACCACGGACGTTCACCGCAACGGCGTGCGGACATATTTGCAGGTGCGCATGCCCACGTTCTATCTGTCCGACGACGAAATCCGCAAGATTGTCATTTTCTTTGAAGCGGCCTCCTCGCAGGCGCAGCCGTTTATTCCCCCCAAGCCGGAACTTATCACTGACCAGGAACGCACCATGGCTCGCAGCCTGTTCACCAATCCGGCGGCGCCTTGCTTGAAATGCCACATGGACGGCAACGCGGCGCACGACCTGAACGCCTCCGCGCCGAACTTCCTGCTGGCCCAGGAACGCTTGCGCGCGCCGTGGACGGAACGCTGGATCACCGATCCGGCCAAAATTATTCCCGGCACGGCCATGCCCTCGGGCTTGTTCAAGCAAGTGGACAACCACTGGGTATTCAACGGCCCGCTGCCTCCCGATCTGAAAAATTATGAAGGCGACCAGGCCAACCTGCTGGTACGCTATATGTTCAACCTGACCCCCCAGGAGCAGGCGGCGCTGGTGGGAAAGACGCCCGCGCCACCGAAGGGCGGATCCGGCGGTACGGCAGTAATATTCGCGCAAAATGGCTTTGGGGCGCTGGCCGCCGGCGGGCAATAGGGAACTGGCGAATTTAACTAAGAGGAGGGTTCAACAGGAATGAATCGCAGCTAAGCCGATGTTGGTTTTAGGCATGGCCTTTTTGCTCACTCTGGGCGGGGTGCAGCAAGAAGAGCGATAACGGAGAGAATGCCGGCGGCGGGGAGCAAAGCGCCCCGTCGTCCGCCCCGGCCACGCCGTTGATCAGTCCACGGTGGGCAGCGTCAGCGGCAAAATCACGCTGGATGGCACGCCGCCAGTTATAAGCCCATCAACATGAGCGCGGAACCGTATTGCACCAAGGCCAACCCCACTCCTGTTACGCCGCAGGATGTGGTGGTCGGGCCCGGCGGCACGCTGGCCAATGTGGTTGTTTACGTCAAGGACGGGCTGGGTGATCGCACGTTTGATGTTCCCAAGGATTCCGTGCAGCTCTCATCAAAATGGCTGCATGTATCGAGCCGCACGTTGTGGCCCTGATGGCCGGACAGAATCTGGAAGTGGTCAACGACGATCAGACCACCCACAATATCCATCCCATCCCCAAAGACAATCGCGAATGGAACAAGTCACAGCCGCCCGGCGCGCCGCCCATTATAGAGAGCTTTGCCCGGGGAGAAGTGTGCATCCCGGTGAAGTGCAACGTCCACCCGTGGATGAAGAGCTACATCGCGGTTTTCAAGCAGCCATATTTCATCGTGACCGGACCGGATGGCTCCTTCGATCTGAAGGATCTTCCTCCGGGCACCTATACGATGGAAGCGTGGCAGGAAAAGTACGGCACCATGGATCAGCAAGTGACCGTCGGCCCGAAGGAATCGAAGACCGTTAACTTCGACTTTCAAGGCGCTCGGCGGCTTCGGGCGATTAGTCGCCAATTTACACCTGTCAGTTTGGGCGCGGGCAGGGTCGCTGGACATTGGGGGCCGGCCCTGCCCGTTTTTTGTTGGGAGGCGGCTTTCCACGCGCAACCGGCGTTGAATTTGGGTAGAATAACCTGCATGAATCGCGCATTGAACCGCTTTGCGACGTTCACCGCCGGCTGCACGTTCCTGTTACTGATGGCCGGCGCGCTGGTGACCGGCAACGACGCCGCGGATTCCGTTCCCGACTGGCCGCTGGCCTACGGCCGCGTGATTCCTCCGCTGATTGGCGGCATTCGTTTTGAATTTGCACATCGCGTGGTGGCTGGCATCGTCGCCATCCTCACGCTGGTTCTGGCGATTTGGATTTGGCGCGCCGAGAAACGCCGCGCCGTTCGCCGCCTGGGATGGACGGCGCTGGCGCTGGTGATTGCGCAGGCGCTCCTGGGCGCGTTGCGCGTTCTGGAAGGGCATCCGGCGATTGTCGCCACCAGCCATGCAATTCTGGCGCAGATATTTTTCATCGCCGTGGTCAGTTTGGCGGTGGTCACCGGCGAATGGTGGCAAAGTCCGCAGGCGGAGTTGCGCGATTCTGGTTCGCCGTCGCACGGCGACGATTGCCGTTTGGACCACCGTGATTATTTTTGTGCAGATGATTCTCGGCGCGGGATACCGTCATGGCGCCTTCGGCATTGCGCCGCATTTGGCGGGCGCGGTGGTGGTGACGGCCGCGGTGATTTTTTGGGGCGGACCGTGCGAATCCGCTTTCACGATGTGAAGCCGCTTCGCCAGCCGGTCATCTTTCTGCATGCCTTCTTCGGATTGCAGATCCTGCTGGGTGGCGCGGCGTTGTGGGCGGTGCAGGCCCAGCAACATGCGGCGCAACCCCTGCCGTTGCTCGTCAGCATTACCGTGGCGCATATTCTTGGCGGGGCGCTCCTGCTGGCCGCCAGCGTGGTATTGACACTGCGCTGCTATCGCCTGATTCCGGGCGCGCACAGTCTGGCGCAAAGATCGCGCGACAGCGGGAGCGCGATCTGAATTTATGGGAACGCCGCAAATCAGCACGGCGCAGACTTTGCCGGCGCCGGTATTTGTCCGGCCGCGCGCCTACGCTCGCTCACCAAACCGGATGTTACCTTTCTGGTGTTCTCACCACCATCGCCGGTTTTTATATGGCGTCGCCGGGGCGCGTGGACTGGATGCGCCTGCTGCAGGCTCTCTTCGGCACCACGCTGGTCGCCGCGGGAACCGCCGCGCTGAACCATTACATCGAACGCCGCGAAGACGCGGTGATGCGCCGCACGGCCCGCCGCCCGTTGCCCTTGGGTTGCTGCAGCCGGCGGAAGCGGCGGTTTTTGGCGTTCTGCTGGTCTCGCGGCGCGGCGTGGCTGGAATGGAAAACGAATGCGCTGGCCGCGTGCTGGCGCTGATCACCAGCGTGTCCTACCTGGGAATCTATACTCCGCTGAAAAAACACACCATCTGGCCACGGCGTCGGCGCGTTTCCCGGCGCGCTGCCTCCGCTGATTGGCTGGGCGGCGGCGCGGGGCAGCCTGGGTACCGGCGCGTGGATTCTTTTCGGGATTCTGTTTTTCTGGCAGTTCCCGCATTTTCTGGCCATCGCCTGGATTTATCGCGAGGATTACGCGCGCGCGGGAATTCGCATGTTGCCGGTGGTGGATCCGGCAGGGGCGCGCCACTTTCGCGACAGATTCGTCCTGACCGCGGCGATCCTGATCCCCGTGAGCCTGCTGCCAACAATTACCGGGATGGCTGGCATTCCGTATTTCTTTGGCGCGCTGCTGATCGGCATGGCGCTGGTCCAGGCGTGTGTGTGGGCGGCGCGGGAGAAAACCAACGCGCGCGCGAAATGGCTGATGCACGCCACGGTTGTCCATATCCCTGTTTTCTGGGATTGCTGATGCTGAACAAAATTTAAAATAGGGAATGGACGCCGTTAACATTTCTCGGAAAGGATGACTGATAACGCGACATGATGGAATTAGCTGCAATTTCCGTGCTCATGGTGGTGCTTCTCGCTGGTGGGGATTGTGTGGGATCTGGCCAGCCGCCTGCTCTTTAACGGCATAGATGGCATCCTGCTGTTGATCATCTGCCTGATGATGGGCGGAGTGTTCACGCTGGAACTTTATCTGGTGGGACGCGCGCCGGCTGGGTTCCGGCCTTCGGCGCCATTTGAGAAAGCGGAGAAGCACTCCGCCTCCCGCGAAGGTTTCCGCGAAACCGCGCTCCCGCTGCGCAGTTGGTGCATCAGCTTCAACGCCGCTGCTCAACGCTGCGCTCCCCTGCTCCGAAAACCGCCCATAGCGCCTGGAGTTCGCCACCGCTGCGCCGCCGACGGTACCATAAACGCCCGCGACGGCCGACCCGGCGGAACATCCGGCAATCGCTAACTTCGACGCATGGGCCCGCTCAAACTCTCCGATTTGCCCACGGTCAATGCGGCGCTGAATGCGTGCAGCGCGGTCTTTCTCTGTTTGGTTACCGCGCCATTCGCCGCGGACGAATATTCCTCATCGCGGCTGCATGCTGTCGGCCTGCGTGTCCTCCGCGTTGTTTCTGGTTTGCTATATTCTATTATCATTTCATGCCGGCATCAATTGTTTTCACGGACGGGATGGATTCGTCCCGCATATCTCACGCTTCTGACCACGCACACCATTCTGGCCATCGTGGTCCTGCCGATGGTGATCATCACTCTCACCTGGCGCTGCGCGGCCGTTTTGACCGCCATCGCCGCATCGCCCGCTGGACCTGGCCGATCTGGGTCTACGTTACCGTCACCGGCGTGATTGTCTACTGGCTGCTCTACCATGCCTATGCTTCCTGATCACGCATCGTTTTCCAGGGCATCTGACGAATCCGCGGCACTCCGACGACGCCTCGCCGCGCCCGCGCCCCAGCCGCCACCGCCGAAGCGCTGGACGTATTACGTTCTCATCCTGGCATTTCTGTTCGTGCTGATGCCGTTTTTATTTTGGCGGGCCACGTGGTTTGGCAGCGCCGCTGACGGACCGCGAAATCCAGCCGCGTCTCTCCGGATTCGAAATATCCCCGCGCCACGCAGCACGCGCTCTCGCAACTGGAAGGCGAGATCCGCGCGGGAAATCCCGCCGCACGCCAGTGGTATCCGGCGATTGTGCAGTTGGCGGCCAAGTCCCGGTGAACAGATTCGGCTGACGACGCCTGGGTGATGGGACAGGACAACAAGCCGCGGATTTCCATCGCGCTCTGCTGCGGATGCTCGGCGATCCCGATCCCATGGTGGCGCGCAACGCGGCGCTTTCCTTGTTCGTTTCGCGACGACACTGGCCACGCGCAAATTGTGGGCATGTTGCGGTCCTACGCGCCGACGGCGCCCGCACGGGCGAATTGGAGACGCGGCTGAAAATCGGCGACCCGGTGAATCCGGGAACTCATCGCGGCAACATTCGAGACGTCGAACGGCGCGCAGGAAGTTCGCGAACTTCGTTCCGGGCACGCTGGCGGCCTGGATGTTGCGGACAAAAGCTCAGGTGAAGCAGAGGCAAATCGTCGCGCTGATTGACCCCGCGAAGACATGGTGTGGGAGGCGCTGCGGGCGCTTTACTTCATGGGCAACACGCCCGGCGATCTGCCGGACGTGGAAAAGCTACACGCGCCCAACGGAAGGAATGCACCGCAAGAATTCAACAGCAGGCCATACTGACCGCCGAATCCATCCAGCGCCGCGCAGCGGACCCCTGATTTTGCTTGGGAAAGTTCACACCGGAAAATTTGCAGCGCCATCGATTCCACAGAGCCGTCGTGGCCGCTTCAGTAGGGAAGCGCGCCCCAGGGCCTCAAATTCCGCCAGTGGGATGAGATCAATGGCGTCCCAGGGACAGCCTTCGAGGAATGCGCCATCGGGACCCTTGCTGGTGCACAGTTTGCAGCCGATGCAGAGCATGGAGTCCACCATGATGCGCCCGAAGGGAGGATGTTCGTGTCGCGCACCCAGTACATGCATTCGGCGACGGGACAATATTCCACGCAGGCGGGCGATCCGGCGCAACCTGTGCAGGTATCGTTGATGACGGCGATGATGTGCGGCTTGCGCTTGCGCTTGTTGTTGGTGCCCTTCGACATGGGGAAGGCCTTTTCCACTTCGCCCTTGATGTGCGCTTCGAGTTCAACCGGCAACGACGCCATTCCCAATCCTCCGAGGTTGTGCTTCCCGCAGCATCATTTTCGTTGCTGGAGGCAGCGCTGTCAATGCCCGCGTGATGGCCTATGACGCCTTCATGGCCTCAATCACGGCGTCAACAAACTCCGCAGTGGAAGCCGTTCCACCGGCATCGCGCGTCAAATGCTTTCCTTCGCCGTAGACGGCTTCCAATGCGCTGTTCAGATTCGCCGCGGCGGATTCCTCGCCGAGATAGTCCAGCATCATCACGCCGCTCATCAGCAGCGCGGTGGGATTGGCGATGCCTTTGCCGGCGATATCCGGCGCGGTCCCGTGTACGGCTTCGAAGACCGCGGCGGATTCTCCGATGTTTCCGCTGGGCACCACGCCCAGCCCGCCGACGAGTCCCGCGGCGAGGTCGCTCATGATGTCGCCATAAAGATTGGTGAGCAGCAGCACGTCAAACTGGTGGGGATTCAGGACCATTTGCATGCAGGCATTGTCCACGATCAGCTCCTTGTACTCGATGGCGGGAAAGGCGGCGGAAACTTTTCGGACGGAGGTGAGGAACAGCCCGTCGGAAAGCTTCATGATGTTGGCTTTGTGGATGGCGTGAATCTTCCTGCGATTGTGCTTCACCGCATATTCGAATGCGAAGCGGCCCACGCGAGTGGAGGCTTTTTCAGTGATGATTTTCAGGCTTTCCACCACGCCGGGAACCACGGTGTGCTCCAGGCCGGAGTAGAGGTCCTCGGTATTTTCGCGGACAATGACCACGTCAACATTCTGAAAAAGGGATTTCACGCCGGGGATGGTGCGGACCGGGCGCACGTTGGCGAAGAGTTCCAGCGCCTGGCGAATGGCCACGTTCAAACTGGGCGCGCCCTTGGCGACGGCGGTGGCCAGCGGCCCTTTCAGCGCCACGCGAGTTTTTTCGATGGAGGGCAGCAGAAAATCTTTGAGGTAATCGCCGCCTCTGGATTCCACTTCGTCGCGCGCGGGCATTTCTTCCCAGTCAATCTTGACGCCGGAGGCGGCGAAGACGCGCTGGGCAGCGGCGGAAATTTCGTGGCCGATGCCGTCGCCGGGAATCAGAGTCACTTTATGCGCCGTGGACATGGAGGACCTGGTTTTTGCCTTTCGGGAGAATGGGAAACTGGCGAGAATCGGGAATCGAAATGCGGCGAAAATGAGTACTCAAATGTGTAGCGATTAGAAATCGTCACGGAGCGCCCAGTCTGGAGACAATTGGGCGCGGGATCGCCGCCGATACGTTGTCCGCGCATAGTTCCGATCTATTTTTACCGGTACCGCGGGAAAGTCAAGCGCACCTCGTGTAAGGCGTCCGGCGTGGCGAAGGCCAACATATCTTCAAAATGAAGCGGATTTAGCGCGGGCAAAACGGCTTTCCATTCATAGCCATAGGCATCGAACCGCCCGCAATGCATGCTTGATTACGTCCGCGCGCGGGACTACCATTTGCAGCATCTGGTGGTCCGCAGGTCACTCCCACAAACGTCCCGGAGGACGCGATGACAACAAAAAACGGAAAGGAAGGACAGAGCAAGCGGAAAAATCCGAGTTTGCTGGACGAAGTATTGGAGCGGCGCATGCTGCTATATGCGCTGGCCGCGGGAGCCACGCTCGCATGTGGGTCCTCAGCGCAGGCCAAAGTGGTTTTCACGCCAAACAATTCTGTCTTGTACACGCCTGGAAATTTGCAGATTGATATGACTCACGACGGAACGATTGATTTCGACTTACGCGGATCCTGTGATTCCCCGACCTCCTGCAGCCTGGGCACTACCATGTCCGCCAGGGGATACGGTCGAAACGGGATAGAGGGCAGCGATGGCCACGCTGCAGCGCTGTCAGAGGGCGACAAGATTGGACCTGGCGCAAAATTTGAACAAACCGGAATCATGATGAATTGTTCCATGGACAGATGCCGCGGGCCGTTTGCCAATACGACATTGCGAGCTCTAGGCGTGCGTTTTCTGATCAGCGGCAAGGTGCATTACGGATGGATTGGTTTCCGCAAAGTCGGCAATTTTTCCGCCACGCTGGTGGGCTGGGCCTACGAGACGGTGGCCAATACCCCGATTCTTGCAGGGCAGGGAGCCAAGGAATCAGATGCGTTGAGCTTCGCGGAACCGACTTCGCTGCGACTCTTGGCTGCCGGACATGCGGCGGTTGCCGAACGGCGCCGCCGAGAAACCTGGACGTTGGCGCGGCAATCGTAATTATTTGCGACCGCGGAATTTTTCATTCGCTTTGCACCCACAGGGAGAGAATATGACCAAGTACGACTGGACAGCCAAAGCCTGTGCCATTTTTCTCCTGTGGGCGGCGACGGCGGTTGTTTTGCCGGCGCAGACGTTCACCCTGCTGCATAACTTCACCGGAGCGGATGGTGCCGTCCCGCAAGCGCCGCTGCTCCAGGCAGCAGACGGAAACTTTTACGGGTCGGCAACGCAAGGCGGGATGGGCTGTCCGGAGACCGGCTGCGGCACGATTTTTAGCATGACTCCAAGCGGCGCGCTGACCACGCTCTACCTTTTCACAGGCGGATCGGACGGCTCCGGCCCTGCCGCGGCCCTGATTCAAGCCCACCAGGGGAAATTCTACGGGACGACGGTGGCCGGCACGATTTTCCGAATCACCTCGAACGGGACTTTGACGACGTTGTACACCCTCGACAATGCGGAAGGCTATGCCCCCTATGGGATCGTTCGGCACACCAACGGGAATTACTACGGGATCGCCGCATCCGGCGGAACCTACGGCGACGGCACGATTTTCCGAGTCACACCGAACGGCACGCTGACGATATTGCACAACTTCGACGGGACCGACGGCCTATATCCCCAAGGCGCGTTGGTCGAGGGCACCGATGGGAACTTGTACGGAACGACGTTCGATGGGGGGACCACCGGCTGTGGTGGACGCGGCTGCGGCACGATCTTCAAAATCACAACAGGCGGCACGTTGACCACGCTCTACATCTTTACAGACGGATCGGATGGCGCCCGCCCTACTGCGGGCCTGGTCCAGGGAGCCGATGGAAACTTCTACGGGACCGCCAGCGAGGGCGGGAGTGGTGGCACGGTCTTCAAAATCACCCCGAGCGGCCAGGAGACGACATTGCATGAATTCAATGGCACGGATGGTTCAGAGCCTATAGCGGCCCTGGTCCAGGGCACCGACGGGAACTTCTACGGGTCCACCTACGGCAGCAGGACCTACTACAACGGCACGATCTTCCAAATCACGCCGAGCGGTACGTTCACAACGGTGCATGCCTTCGACGGGACGGATGGCTCGCAGCCTTGGGCGGCGCTGATCCAGGCTACTGACGGTTCGTTCTACGGGACAACGGCCGCAGGTGGGTCTTACCACGAAGGTACTGTCTTCAGCCTGTCCATGGGCCTGGGACCGTTTGTGGAAACAAATCCCGCTGGGGCAAGAGTGGGAAGGAAGGTTGGAATTCTGGGGACTGATCTCACCGGTGCGACCAGCGTGACATTCAATGGGACGGCAGCGAAGTTCACGGTGAAGTCCCCGACGCTCATCATTGCCACAGTGCCGAATGGCGCGACGACCGGCACGGTGAAAGTGAAACTGCCCGGCGGCACTCTTTCAAGCAACGCGCCATTCTATGTGCTTAAGTAGCGCGTCGTTTTCAATCGGCGGGCGCGGATCGCCACGTCAATTTGTGCACGTGTTCTCTTGAACATTCAAACTGACAAGGCTGAAATCGAGGGCTACATTGCGGGCACATTCCGCAGACAATACCGTGAGCCACTTCCGTGGCAAGGAGCGAACATGAGGAAACTTACCTGGGCAAACCGAGCGTGTGCTATTCTTCTCGTGTGGTTCGCGGCGGCGGTGGCTCTGCCTGCGCAGACAACAAATGTCGCCCCGCCTGTGCAAACAGCGAGCGTCCCGCCGCCCGCGGTGACATTCACCACGCTACACCGTTTCGATTACACGGACGGCCAGGCGCCCTACGCCGGGCTGTTGCAGGGTGCGGATGGCAGTTTGTACGGATCAACGATCTACGGCGGCGTGAGCAGCTGTTCCGATTACGGCGTAGGCTGCGGCGTGATCTTCAAGCTCACGCCGAGCGGCGCAGTGACCACGCTGCATAACTTCGATGGCGCGGACGGTGCAAACCCGCAAGGCGCGCTGATCCAGGCCACCGATGGGAACTTCTACAGCACGACGCTCACTGGCGGCGCCAGCAACAACGCCGGGACGGTCTTCAAAATCACTCCAAAGGGAACGCTGACAAGGATTCATAGTTTTTGCACGGCCGAAGACGGCTGCCCGGACGGTTACGACCCGTATGCAGGTCTCGTCCAGGGTATTGACGGGAACTTCTACGGAATCACAGAGGCCGGCGGGTCCGGCGGGGACTTTGGGGGAACAGTCTTTAAGATCACTCCACGCAGCAAGCTGACAACGCTCTACAACTTTTGCTCACAAAGCGGCTGCACGGACGGGGAAGAGCCGCGCGGGGGCATCATTCAGGCCGACGACGGCAACTTCTATGGAACAACGGCATTCGGCGGGACCGTTGGCTGCGGCGAATACGGGACAGGATGTGGGACGATCTTCAAAATCACCCCGAGTGGAATTTTCACGACCCTGCACAGCTTTGATGCCGAAGACGGGCAGGAGCCATACGGGCAACTTGTCCAGGGCGGCGATGGGAACTTCTCGGAACAACGCTTGGCGGCGAGGGCACAGTCTTCAAAATCACCCCGGGTGGCGCACTGACCACACTGCATAACTTCGACGGCGCGGACGGGGCCACTCCCTACGCGGGGCTGGCTCAGGGCACCGATGGGAATTTCTATGGGACTGCGGCCTATGGTGGACATCCCGGCTGCTACGCCGGAGCCGGCTGTGGCACGATCTTCGAAATCACGCCGAGCGGAAAGTTCACGATGCTTTACACCCTATGCTCAAAGGGCGGCGAGGATTGCACGGACGGCTCGGTGCCCTATGCGGGATTGATTCAGGCCACCGATGGAAACTTCTATGGAACAACTTACACTGGAGGTAAGAACGTCTGTTCCGACGGCGACTATCCAGGTGGCGGCTCAATCACCTGTGGCACGATCTTCCGCCTGTCCGTTGGCCTGGGTCCGTTTGTGGAAACAAATCCCGGGGCCGGTGGGGTGGGAGCAAAGGTTGGAATTCTCGGAACGGATTTAACTAGCGCGACCAGCGTGACGTTCAATGGGACAACTGCCGAATTCAAAGTGATCGCGAAGACGTTGATTGTGGCCGAAGTGCCCAACGGAGCGACGACGGGCACGGTGAAAGTGAAATTGCCCGGCGGGACGCTGTCCAGCAACGTGCCATTCATTTTGCTGCATTGAAGCTATGTATTGTGATTAAGCGCCGGAAATACCGGGCCGACCGGCGGGGAAGATTAACATGGGAAAATTGAACTGGGCAACCAAGGCGTGCGTCGTCTTTCTATTGCTGGCAGCGGCAGCGGTTGCATTGCCGGCGCAGACATTCACCACTCTGCTCAGGTTCAACTTTGCGAACGGCGGCAACCCCCATTCGGGGCTGATACAGGGTGCGGATGGGAATTTGTTTGGAACAGCATTCGATGGCGGGACCACGGAATTCCAGGTTGGGACGGTCTTCAGTATCACCAGAGAAGGCCGGGTGGCGGGGCTATATAGCTTCTGCCCCAGCCAAGCGGCGTGCCCAAGCGGTCCCCAAGCCGGGCTGGTTCAGGGCATCGATGGAAACTTCTACGGAACCACATACTCTGGCGGGACCCACGAGAACGGTGGCACGGTCTTTAAGATTACCCCGAATGGCACGTTGACAATGCTGCACAGTTTCGGCGCGGGCGGGTCGGACGGCTTTCGGCCCCAGTCGGAGCTGGTCCAGGGCATTGATGGAAACTTCTACGGGACAACCACGCTCGGCGGGACCAATAACGAGGGCACGGTCTTCAAGATCACCCCGAAAGGCGCGCTGACCACGCTTTACAGCTTTTGTCCGCAGAGCGGCTGCGCGGACGGCGCCAGCCCCGAAGCGGGCGTGCTTCAGGGTGCCGATGGGAACTTCTACGGGACAACATTCGAAGGCGGGGCCAGCGTTAGCTGTCGCTTTGGCTGCGGCACAGTTTTCAAGGTCAGCCCGAATGGCGCACTGACCACGCTCTACACCTTCTGCTCGCAAGACGGCTGCGCGGACGGCACTGAACCCGTTGCGGGGCTGATCCTGGGCGCCGACGGGAACTTTTACGGGACAACGCTGGAAGGCGGGGCTAACGGCTACGGAACAGTGTTCAAGATCACCCCGAGCGGCGCGCTGACCACGCTCTACACCTTCTGCTCGCAAGACGGCTGCGCGCAGGGCGCATATCCCGAAGCGGGGCTGGTCCAGGGCGCCGATGGAAACTTCTACGGAACAACGGCGGAGGGCGGCGCCGGCGGGTCCTGCCTTGGCAACATAGGCTGCGGCACGGTGTTCGAGATCACGCCGGGCGGCACGTTGACAACCCTTTATGATTTTTGCGCGCACGGCCGTATAGACTGCCCGGACGGCGCGGCTCCCTACGCGAGGCTGCTGCAAGCCACCGATGGAGACTTTTACGGGACAACGAGCGGTGGCGGCGACGACCGCTGCTACGACGAAAACAGAGGCGAGATCGCAACCACATGTGGCACCGTCTTCCGCGTGTCCGTTGGCCTGGGTCCGTTCGTGAAGACCAATCCCGGCTTTGGCAAAGTGGGAGCGAAGGTTGGAATTCTTGGAACGGATCTTAATGGCGCGACGAGCGTGACGTTTAATGGAACAGCGGCGGGTTTCACGGTGAAATCCAGGACTCTGATCATAGCTACAGTGCCCAAAGGCGCATCCAGCGGGGAAGTCAAAGTGAAATTGCCGGGCGTGACGCTTTCCAGCAATGTGCCGTTCTATGTGCTGAAGTAAAGTCCGTGTTTCTTTCCACGCGAGTTGTCTATATTTCCGCGTGGTTAGATGGATATAGAATCTGGGACAGGGAACAGCCAGGCAGTAATTCCGGAAGTGCCGAACGGAGGACACGCCATGCAACCAGGCAAAGAAAATTCCAGAATGAAAATGAGCGGGACAGCCGCTTGGAAAAAAGCATGCGCGATGGTGTTGCTGTGCGCGATGGCGGCGGTGGGATTGCGTCCGCGCCAGGCCATGGGGGCAGCGCCGCCGGGAGCGATCTTCAAAATTCTGCACTTTTTCCGGTACTCGGACGGCCGGCAGCCCTACGTGGGGCTGGCCCAAGGAGCCGACGGGAAACTTTACGCGCCAGCGTACGGCGGAGGGAGCCAAGGTTTCGGGACGATTTTCAGCATCAAGCCGGCAGGCAGCCTGGCTACGATTGACAATTTCAATGGACAGGATGGTGTTTATCCGCTCGCGTCGCTCGTCCTGAATACCGACGGCAAATTTTATGGGACAGCGTTGTTTGGAGGCGCCAACAACAATTGCGATGGCGGCGGGTGCGGCACGGTCTTCCGCGTGACAGGGGAAGGGAATCTGACGACGGTGTATTCATTTTGCCCGGAGAGCGGCTGCGCGGACGGTGAATCTCCTGCGGGGCTGGTGCGGGGAATTGATGGCAATTTTTATGGAGTAACGGAATCCGGCGGAGCCAACGTCGCTTGCGGCTACGATAACCATTATGCCTGCGGGACGGTCTTTAGGCTTACTCCGGGCGGAATACTGACAACGCTGCACAGCTTTGACGGGACAGACGGCTATGTCCCCGCGGCGGCAATGGTCCAGGGAACTGACGGATCATTCTACGGAACGACGGTGAATGGCGGGACCGGAGGGTCGTGTCAATACGGGTGCGGAACGCTTTTTAAGATCACGCCCGGCGGGATGTTCTCTTCGCTGCACGACTTTGACGGAACGGATGGCGAGAATCCCAGCGGGCTGATCCAAGTGATGGATGGGATTTTCTACGGGACCACCGCATCGGGAGGAGCTGGAGACGATGGCACAATTTTCAGCTTCACGGTGAGTGGCGGGTTGACGACGCTGCACAACTTCGATGGCGCAGACGGTGCCGGCCCCAACGGCGTGCTTCAGGGAAGTAACGGAAAACTTTTTGGGACCACTTATTCCGGTGGAGCCAACGAGTGTTTTACCTTTAACAGGGAAGGGTGCGGCACCGTATTCAGCTTCACATCAGAGGGCAAGCTGTCCACGTTGCACACCTTCCGTGGCCCTGATGGCAAACAGCCTACAGCGCAGCTGACACAGCATACCAATGGAATTTTTTACGGAGTGTCGGCGTATGGCGGGGCTGGCGGCGAAGGGCCCTGCTTTGAAGTCGGTTGCGGCACGGTGTTCAGCCTGGACATGGGACTGGGACAGTTTGTGGAGACCAATCCGGCCGCAGCCAGGGTGGGAGCGGATGTCGGAATACTGGGAACGGATCTGAGGGGCGCAACAAACGTGACATTCAATGGAACAGTTGCTGCGTTCAAAGTGGTCGCGAAAACGTTGATCGTGGCGGAAGTGCCCAACGGTGCGACGACCGGCACAGTACAAGTGAAATTGTCCGGCGGAACGCTGTCGAGCAATGTGCCGTTTTATGTCCTGAAATAATCATAAGGGAAATCGCGGATTCGCAAGAGGAGACATCACCATGAGCCGATATAGCTGGATGACACGAGGGTGCATTATTTGTGTGATGTGGGCCACTACGGCGGTTGCGTTGCCCGCGCAGTCGCCGGCGGCGGTCCCTTCTGCGCACAGACCGCCCGTTGTCCCACCCGCGCCGAAATTCGCGACGGTGTACAACTTCACTGGATCATCCGACGGCGCCACTCCGCTGGGAGGGCTGGTGCAAGCCGCAAACGGCAGTCTGTACGGGACAACGTCCGCTGACGGCGCAGGCGGTGGGGGCACGGTTTTCAAAACCACGGCCAGCGGCACATTGACGACCTTGCAAAGCTTTGGCACCGGCGAAGGTGAGCAACCCCAGGCCGGGCTGATTCAGGCCACCAGCGGGGAATTTTACGGAACCACGTACACGGGCGGCCCGTCCGGGTCGGGCACGGTATTCAAAATGACAGCGAGTGGCGCACTGACGACGCTGTTTATTTTCGGCGGGAAGGATGGCGCGCTACCTATGGGGGCGTTAGTGCAGGGGACGGATGGGAAGTTTTACGGGACGACTTATGCGGGCGGGGGCAACGGCGGCGGCACGGTTTTCGAAATCACCGCAGCCGGCCAGCTGACCACGCTGTACAAGTTTGTCGAGGCAACGGACGGCAGACATCTTTTGGGGGCGCTAGTGGAGGGCACGGATGGAAATTTTTACGGGACGACGGAGTTGGGCGGGGGAAGTGGTTGTTCCGGATTTGGCTGTGGCACGGTTTTCAAGATCACTCCTGGCGGCAAACTGACCACCATTCACCTCTTCGACTTTGTGGATGGCTCCGAACCCGAGGCTGGGCTGATTCTGGGCACCGATGGAAATTTCTATGGGACAACGGAGTTTGGAGGAACCGGTGGCTGCTACCAAAATGGATGCGGGACGGCATTCAAAATCACAGCGAGTGGAACGCTGACGACGCTGTACCGGTTCTGTTCAGACTATCAAAATGGCGAGTGTCTGGACGGGCAATTTCCGCGGGCGCCACTTGTGGAGGGCAGCGACGGCAATTTTTATGGGACAACGGAAGTCGGTGGTTCTGGCGACAGCGACGGTACGGTTTTTCAACTGACTCCCGGCGGCACGCTGACAACGCTGCATAGTTTCGATTACAGCGATGGGGCACTGCCCCTCGCAGGGCTGGTCCAGGACACCAATGGGATTTTCTACGGAACCACTTCCGATGGCGGAGAGTATTACTGCGGCTCAGGCGTCAACTGCGGCACGGTGTTTGCTGTGTCTGTTGGGCTGGCGCCATTTGTGGCAACAAACCCCGGCGCGGGAGAAGTGGGAGCGAAGATTGGAATACTGGGGACAGATCTGACTGGCGCGACGGGCGTCACATTTAGCGGATTGACGGCCGACTTCGAAGTGATTACAAAAACCTTGATTGTGGCCGAAGTTCCCAGCGGCGCGACGATGGGCACAGTCCAAGTGCAGTTGCCCGGCGGGACGCTCTCCAGCAATGTGCCGTTCTATGTGCTGAAGTAATTAGAACGGAAATCGCGGATTTTCAAGGGAGACTTCTCCATGAGCCGATACAACTGGATAACCAGAGCGGGCGTTATTTGCCTGGCTTGGGCTGCGGCGGCGATTGCCCTGCCCGCGCAAACATTTACTGTTCTCCACAACTTCTGCTCGCAAGGCGGCCCCGCTTGCGCCGACGGCTCCGAACCGGTTGCGCCACTTTATCAGGCTGCCAATGGAAAGCTTTATGGGACGACCGAGGGAGGTGGCGGGCTTTCCGGGGTGGGTGCAGGCACGATCTTCACGATGACTCCGGAGGGCCAGCTTACGACGATCTTTTCTATCCACTGCTATAAAGGCAATTGCCCCGAGGGCGCTAATCCGACCGGACCGCTGGTTCAAGCCACCGACGGGAGCATTTACGGGACAGAATGGGGCGAGATAATTACGGGAGACAGCTACCTCTTCAGTCTGACGCTGCAAGGGAAATACACCGCGTACCAGTTGTGCACGCAAATTGATTGTCCATTCTGGCCAAAGACCGGAATGATTCAGGCCACGGACGGAAATCTATACGGAACGACGCTTGCAGGGGGCAGCGACAATTGCGGAGGCGCGTATTGCGGCACCATCTTCCAATTCACACCGGCTGGCCACGTCACCACCGTGCATGTTTTTGATTTGACCAACGGCGCAGAGCCCGAAGGAGGAGTCATTCAGGGCCCAGACGGAAATCTATACGGAACCACGTCAGCGGGCGGAAATAGCCAATACCGATGTGGAGGATATGAAGGATGCGGCATAGTTTACAAGCTTTCGCTGAACGAGCCATTTACTGCGCTCTATAAATTTTGCTCCCACGTGAACTGCCAGGACGGCGCTGCCCCGGCGGGAAATCTTCTGCTGGGATCCGATGGAAATTTCTATGGCGTTACTCTAATAGGCGGCCAAGCCAATCAGAATTGCCCATCTGGCACCTGCGGCACGATTTTCAAGATTACGCCGGGGGGCGCGCTGACAACGCTGCATGCCTTTGATTACACAGATGGAAGCACGCCGGCAAATGCTCTGATTCAGGGGAGCGATGGAAACTACTATGGAACAACGGCCTACGGCGGCGCGAATGGCGGCGGGACGATCTTCTCGATGACCCCTGATGGCGCCCTGACCACGCTCTACAACTTCTGCTCTCAACCCAACTGCGCGGATGGCGAGGAAGCAAATTCTCTGCTCCAGGATACGAATGGCACGTTCTACGCTACGACGCCGTATGGCGGAGCCAACGGCGCTGGCACAGCATTCAGCCTGTCTATGGGCTTGGGGCCATTTGTGAAAACCAATCCGGGCGCGGCGAAAGCCGGAGCGGATGTCGGGATACTGGGGACGGATCTAACTGGCGCGACCAGCGTGACGTTCAATGGAACAACTGCCGAATTCAAAGTGATCGCGAAGACGTTGATTGTGGCCGAAGTGCTCAACGGAGCGACGACCGGCACCGTGAAGGTGAAATTGCCGGGCGGGACGCTGTCGAGCAATGTTGCGTTCTATGTGCTGAAGTAGATTTCGCGTGCCGCGGGCTGGCCAGCGGTCGCGCACGTGGCGCGATATTCGGTCAGATGGCCTAATTGACGCACCAGCCCGCACTAGAGCACTGTCAACCCGCCCCCAAAGAGGCGGCTGGATTTGCTGAGAACTGCCTTGTGGAATCAAACAGTTACAGCGCGTGCGGAAAACAGGCTCTGGGCGACTCGAATGTCGTGCCACGTCCTGTGCTGGAGGGCCCACGGCGAATTGTAAATCGGCCTTGGCACGGGGTTTCAGACTCTTAGTTCCCAAAGATATGTCGCCTTATGTCGCTTCGTGTCGCTTCCTGTCGCTTGAACTATGGGCAGACCCTTTTATACTATTCCATGCGTCGTTCTGGCAATCGAGCGGCGCAAAGGAGAGGAGGAAGACTTCCATGCATAATCGAGGCAGCCGGAACCGCGTGAGGTTGGCGAAATTGTGGCCTTTGGCAGCGCTGGCTCTGATGGTTGGGCTGAGCGCCAAGGCAGCCACCGAAAAGGTGATCGCCACCGTCCCCGCCAATATCGCCGGTGGGCTGTATGGCGGCGTGACTCTGGATTCGAGTCACAATATATACGGAACGGTGCTCGCTGGAGGGCGCGGCGCCGGCGGGGTATACAAACTTACCTACAAAGGCGGGACCACCTGGACACCCTCCGTCCTTTTTTGGTTTAACGGGACCGACGGCGCAGGCCCCACAACTCCACACCCGATTTTCGACTCCAAGGGCAATCTCTACGGAACAACGACTGCGGGCGGCAGCGGGGGTTATGGCACGGTCTTTCGTCTCACACCCGCAAAAAGCGGACAGTGGACCGAAACATTGCTTTACAACTTCACCGGACATGCGGACGGCGGAGCGCCGTACGGCGGTGTAGCGACGGACAATCACGGCAATCTCTACGGCACCACTAACGCCGGCGGCGATGCCGTCTGCAACTGCGGAGTGGTGTATGAGCTTTCGCCCACCAAATCCGGCGAGTGGACGGAAACCATTCTCCATACTTTCCTGGGCCAGCCGAATGATGACGGGCAGAATCCGTATTACTGCACGCCCGCCTTTGATGCCAACGGAAATCTGTTCGGCACTGCGGAAGCCGGCAATACCGATGATTTTGGAAATGTATGGGAGCTGTCGCCTGCGGGGAACGGCAATTGGAATTATCAAATTGTCCTCCAATTTCCTGGCGGCAACGGCGGCAACCAGCCCCTCGGCGGCGTCGTCGTGGATGGCTCCGGCAATCTTTACGGCACGGCAAACAATGCCGTATTTGAGCTGGTGAAAAGCTCGGGGTATGCGGAGACCACCATCCACGTCTGGGGGTTGGTGGAGGGACAGGCCGATGGCGGCGATCCCTATGACGCCGGAGTGCTGGACAGCGCCGGAAACCTCTACGTCACCACCGAAAGCGGATACTTCGGCTATCCTATTGGTACCGTCGTCGAGTTTTCCCCGGCCGGCAATGGCAACTGGACCGAAAACATCCTTTTCGGTTATCCGCAAAATGGCCAGTACGGCGCGAACCCGATTGCTCCGCCAACGCTCGATTCCGCCGGAAACGTCTTCGCCACGACGGCTAATGGCGGCGGCAGCCAGGGCAACCAGGGCGGCACGGTTCTTGGCATCAAGCCATAGCGATGTCAGCACTGAGGCCGGGCGGTGAGATGCCGCCCGGCCTCAGTGCGCCAGTCGTTCGTTCCTGCGGCGTGATCTCTATGAAGACGCACAGCGATTTATGCGTGGTCGGGCCGCCTCAAAAACAGATGTTTCTTGCAGTGGCCCCACGGAAGCTCGCTCGTCGAATCCTGATCCCGCGCAATTCTCACGCCGCCTTTACGCCTAAGGTATGGATTTCGAACACCTTCCCGCAGCCTATTGCCATACCCTGGTCCTCGCAATTGCCATCGCCGCCCTCCGAGGTGGTGCAGAAGATGTGGGCCGTTCGGTCAGGCTCGAACCATTCACGGGGAGCTGCGCCATCGGCCTGCCGGTGAACCGGTAAAGGATGGTTTCGCTACCATACTTGTCAATCTTGTACACGGTCCCGCATCCATTTCGCGAGGGATAGCAATTTCCTGAGCCGCCGTTGACGGTAGTGCCATAAAGATTGCCCGCAATGTCCCGTTCTATGTGCTGAAGTAGAGTTCGCTCCTTTCGCGGCATGTCTGGAATACGCAGGCGCGGGCAGGGAAGAGGTCTGTTATAATGGGTTGCGGGGGAACCGAGACCCCCGAAGGCGCATCTAATCGTTGTGAGGAGACCGAAATGATTGCATTGACACCCGTTGCCGTGGAAAAAGTGAAGGAGATTCTGACGCAGCAGACTCCGAAGCCCGAGGGCTTGCGGGTGGCCGTGGTGGGCGGCGGCTGCTCCGGATTCAGCTATCACATGGCTTTTGAGAACCAGTCCAACGAAGCCGTGGACAATGTCTATGAATTCAATGGCTTGAAGGTGATGGTGGACCAGATGAGCGAGATGTACCTCGAAGGCGTGGAGATTGATTACGTCGAATCGCTGGAAGGCGCGGGGTTCAAATTCAATAACCCCAATGTGAAAAGCACCTGCGGCTGCGGCAGCTCGTTCAGCGTTTAATTGGGATTTAGGCTGGCGGGCGCGAAAGCGCGGTAGGCTGGCGAAGAGAATTTTGTGGCGGGCTCCGGGGGAAGTTTCTCTGGAGCTCGTTTTTTATTTTGGAGGCCTTCGGGCGAGGCGCGAAGGTCCGCAACGCGCACGGCGGATGAATTGCATTTCGCGCGCGCCCCTCGTATTCTGTTGATACCGCATGAAAATTGCATTAGGGCAGTTTAATCCCACAGTCGGCGACTTCGCGGGCAATAGCGCGCGAATCGTCGAGATGACGCGACAGGCGCGCGAGCGTGGCGCGGACCTGGCCGTCTTTTCGGAACTGTGCCTGTGCGGATACCCCCCGCAGGATTTGGTGGAGCGTCCCGCCTTCGTGGAACGCAATCAAACGGAGCTCGCCTGTCTCGCGGGGCGCGTTGCATTGCCGGCGCTGGTGGGCTACGTGGGCAAGGCGCAGGACGATACCGGGAAGCCGGTCGCCAACTGCGCGGCGCTGATTGCCAGCGGGAAAATCCTCTTCGAGCAGCGCAAGATGCTGCTGCCCACCTACGATGTCTTCGACGAGTCCCGTTATTTTCAGCCCGCGCATTCGCAATTCGTGTTCCCGTTTTCCAGCGAACAACTGGGCATCACCATCTGCGAGGATTGCTGGAATGACAAAAATTTCTGGACGCAGCGGCTCTATCAGCGCGATCCCGTGGCGGAACTGGCGGAGAAGGGAACCAGCGTGTTGCTGAATATTTCCGGGTCGCCCTACACGCTGGACAAGCGCGCGCTGCGGCTGGAGATGCTACAGGCTATTGCGCGGCGGTATCGCCTGCCGGTGGTTTACGTGAACCAGGTGGGCGGCGACGACAGTCTGGTGTTCGATGGCTCCAGCATGGCCATTACCGCCGATGGGCGCGTGGGCGCGATGGCGCATTCCTTCGCGGAAGATTTGGTTATTTTTGACGTGCAGACGGGCGAGGGAGACGTCCGCCCGCAGCCGCTGGACGAATTGGACGCGGCCTACCACGCGCTGGTCTGCGGCACGCGGGATTATGTCCGCAAGTGCGGATTCAGGAGCGCGGTGGTGGGGCTGAGCGGGGGAGTGGATTCCGCTCTGGTTGCGGCCATCGCCACGGAAGCGTTGGGCGCGGAGAACGTGCTCGGCGTGGCCATGCCGGGACCATATTCCAGCGAGGGAAGTGTTCGCGACGCCCGGCAGCTGGGGCAGAACCTGGGCATACGCGTGTTGACGCTGCCAATTGCGGATACCTTCAGCGCATACCGGCAGACGCTCGCGGGAACGTTCGCGGGGCGCGTCGAAGATTGCACGGAGGAAAACCTGCAAGCGCGCATCCGCGGAAATCTGCTGATGGCCATCGCCAATAAATTTTCTTCGCTGGTGCTGAGCACCGGGAACAAGTCGGAAATGGCGGTGGGCTATTGCACCATTTACGGCGACATGGCCGGCGGCCTGGCGGTGATCTCCGACGTGCCGAAGACCATGGTGTATGAATTGTCCGCGCTGGTAAACCGCGGCAGGGAAGTGATTCCAGAATCAACGCTGACCAAGCCGCCGTCCGCCGAGCTGAGGCCCGAACAAACCGACCAGGATTCGCTGCCGCCATACGATGTGCTGGACGCCATACTCAAAGCGTATGTGGAAGACCTGCACAGCCCGCGCGAGATTGCGGAGCACTACGAGTTCCCGCTGGAGCTGGTGAAAAATATCACCCAGATGGTGGACCGCAACGAGTACAAACGGAAACAGGCGCCGCCGGGATTAAAGGTCACATCGAAGGCGTTCGGACTGGGACGCCGGTTGCCAATTGCTCAGAAGTTTTCCAGCAGTTGAGGTAACATAACTGGTTTGTTGCCGCGTGCAACACGCTGCCGCGGGGCTGCTGAAGAGCAGTTCACCGGGATAATCATACGAGGAGTTTAGAATGCATTTGCGCACACTACTTTTGGTTTTATTCCTTGCGTTGTCGGCGGGCGCGCAAACTCCGTCCGCCAAGCCGGTCAAGCCGGCCGCGCCCGTTGGTTCCGCGGCTGCCGCCGTGGGTACCCGGGCGGCAGCCGTCTCCGCTAGCGGATTTACAGCGGAGATGGCGCGGAAGACCGAGGCATATCTGCGCGAATCGTATGGGTGGGGCAAGGAAGTCGAGGTCAGCCTCGGGCCGGCGAAAGATTCACAGATTTCCGGATTGCTGGAAGTGCCCGTGCAGGTGACTTTCCAGGGGCGTACGCAGGGCGGCATAATTTATCTGACGAGGGACGGGAAGTACATTATTCAGGGAAGGCTCGACGAGGTTTCCCTGGACCCCTTCGCGGATAATCGCAAGCTCTTGGATGCGAACGACAGCCCGTCAATTGGTCCAGCCAATGCGGCTGTGACTGTGTTCGAGTTCAGCGACTTCCAGTGCCCGCATTGTAAGGTCTTTGCGGACGCGCTGAAGGAAGCCACAGTGAAGTATCCGCAGGTGCGGTTCATTTACAAGAATTTCCCGTTGGAGCAGATCCATCCGTGGTCTCTGAATGCGGCTATTGCGGCGCGATGTGCGTTTAAGACTTCCAACGACGATTTTTGGAAGGTCAGCGCCGCGATCTTCCAGAATCAGACGACGCTTGATGCGAAGGATGCCGCGCAACATTTTAAGGAGTATGCCACTGCTGCGGGCGTCCCGGCGGCGGCCTACGATGCCTGCATCGCTGACCCCGCCACCAAAGCGGCCGTTGAGAAGGATGCGAGCGAGGGGCAATCGCTGGGAGTGGGCAGCACCCCCACCCTTTTCGTGAACGGACATCCTCTTCCCGGCGGTGATCCGCAAGTCATGGGCCAGTTCATTGATTATGAGCTCGAAAAGACGGCACCCAGGACGGCGCCGTCCCCAGCCTCGCCACCCGCCTCGCACTAATTCCTCTTGGCGACCCGCTGATAACTGGAAGAGACCTTCCTCAAACGCCCAACCTGCGTCGTCCACTAACCGTTCCGCTTCCGTCATATTGGCCGGAGGAATCAAAGATGCACAATTTCCTCCAATTTGTAGTTATCATAATATTCATTAGGGAGTGTACAGAGAAGCAGCTTGCTTGTCAAGGAAAGTTCGGATGGTGCTGCATGATGGTGGTGCATGCGGCGGAGCTTACAATGTGTCCTGATGCTTTCTTTTCTGCGCTCGTGGAGCGCCCGGGCGGTGCCAGCATGGCTCCGTCCTGAGTATCCTGAAACGTGGGCATGCGAAGGGTCAGAGCAGATGGCCTGTGCGACGGAGGCGGCCGGCATTTTCGTTGCACACAAAGAGTGGGCCTGCAGCACGGGGCCACGCAAACGATAAGAACCAATTTCGGTACGCCGGCGCGGCGTCATCCAATGGCAATTCTCCAGCCAGGTTGTGACCAGGTAGATTCTCTCCGAGCACGAAATTCGACACGGATCCCGGCGTTTGGAGTGCTTCGCATGGCGCTTCCAAGAACGTTGTCGGAAAATCAGGACGGGGAGTGAGGAGCAATGCGGAAGAATCCGCGGTTGTGAAGGAGGGACGGAATGATGAGTGTGCGAGCAGCAAATTGGACGCGAATTCCTTCAGTGGCTCTAAAGAGTGGAGGAGGGAAGTTCAGGGCACTCTTTAGTGGACAGCTATTGCGGCCGCGGCCGCGCCGGTGAGCGCGCCCAATCCGAACCATTTTGCACCGCGTTTTAAGCGGGGCCAAAAGCCTCCGCCTTTTGCGGCAGCAACCGCTGTATCACGTTCGCGCGTTAAAGCTTGCTCTTTGGTACGCTCGTCGGAGAGATCCTGCTGCGCGCTGGCCGTGCGTGCATCGCAAGCCCGGCAATCCTGGACATAATCGAACAACGGTTTCAGATCCTCGGACGGCAGCAGCACTCCGCCACCTTGCGCATTGCCCAGCGGGCCAGAAGCTGGTATCGCGTCTGCATTGGAGATTGCGCAGAGCGAATTCCCCCGGGCGTCGATTCCCCGCCCTTCTGCTGTCGTCTGATTGGCATTGGAAGCTGAATTATCGGGCAACGGTTGCAAAGGTTGTGGAAGAGGGAGGTATTGGGGCAGCTCGCGAAGAATCTGTGGCGCAGTCTGCGTGGTTTTCTTCAGTTGGGCGATGGCGGAGAGCGTTTGCGTAAGTAATTGCTGCCGAGTGTCTTCGCGCTGCTGCGCTGCTGAGACTGCGTGCTGCTGTGTGGCCAGCGCCGCCTGCAAATTCGCGCGATCCGCGCGCCATTCCTGCCAGCCGAAATATAGCGCCACGCCCGCGCCAGATGCCACTAGAAGTGCGACAACGGCCACAACATGCGATATTTTCATGGGATTACTCCGAAGAAGAGCTTCAAGCGCCCTTGTTCGCCAGATAACCGAAGGATTTGATTGGGGGAATGAGCGTCATGCTACACTGATGTATAGTGGCTCGCGCGCGCCTGAACCTGCGCCGCATACTGGGGATCTCCGCCCCCGTTCCACAACTGCAGACCCTTGGATTCGTCCCTGCCGGCCTCGGCAAGCTTTTTAGCCAAAACCGCACAGCCCCACTGAATCCCCGCGGATGGATCGCACAGTCCTGCCAAGGGGCCGCAGTATCCTGCCTCCCGCGCTACCTGGCCCATCACCTGCATCACGCCCCACGAAATTGATCGCGCCACTTCTTCTGTCGACGGCAGGCCCAGCGGCGCCACATAGCGCGCTCGAAACGCCGGCTCATAGCGGATGGCCCATGGGTTCCAAGCGGACTCCTGCTCGCACACCGCGCACACCAGCGCTGCGTCCAGACGGTATGCTTCCGCCGCAGCGCGCGCGATCGAGATCATTTCGTCTTTCCTCATCGAATGGATAGCCCACCTTTCATTCACTTATGCCGCTGCCGTTTATGAGTTCCCATTTTTGCCGTTCATGTCAATCCACCGAATGGGCGGTGGATCGGCGAGATCGATGCCCTGTTTCTGACAAAGTTCGCGCAACGCGTGATAAACGTGCGGCAGATGATTCGTGGCCATGTCGCGGACGAAGATGCGCAGCAGTTCGTCGTTGCGTATGCGCCGGTAAACCCAGCGCACAAACAGCACGAACTGCACCGCCAGCGCTATCCCCAGCGGCGCCGAATACGTTTCGAACGGAATCGCCATTGTTGCTCTCTCGGTTTGCGGTGCCTTCCTTCGGCACGCGTCGCGGCGCAGGTTTCGGGACATCTCGACAGGCAGTTGCGCGGCTTATCCGAAGAGCGACCCCAGCCCGAAACCTGCGCCGCTGATCAATCCTCCCAGTCCGCCCAATCCTGAAAGAGACGATCCGTTCGAGACCGCCGCGCGAACTCCCAGCAACTGTCCCGGCACTCCCATCGCCCGGCTGAACAAATCCGTATCAATTCCGTAGGTCTGTCCCAGCGCCGAAAGCCCCGCGAGATTGCGCTGATACTGCGCGTTGGCGAAGTCAATTTGGTCCTGCGACGCTTGCTGCGCCATCGTCTGCGCTTCGTCCCTGCCAAGTTGTCCAACAAGGGATCCGTACCCTGCGGCATTATTGGTCGCCGCCACGCGATTCGCCGCGCTCTCGCGCAACGCGTCGTACGCTGTCCGCGCCGCGCCCATGCCCTCCTGCACAATCGCGGACTGCTGCGCCGGTGTGTACCCTGGACTATTGAGGAGCGACGTGATCGCCGGCATCAGGAGTTGCCGATCCGCCGAAGTGTCACTCTGCGCCTGTGATAGATACTGATTCTGTTGCGCCAGCTGCTGGTCCGTCAGTGACTGCGTCTGTTGTTGTGCTCCTCTTCCCATTTGACTGCTCCTCGCATTAAAGTTTCTTCAGCAGGCCGAAGCGGATCGAATACGGCGTCCATTGGTCGTCGCGCGTCCAGCCCATCGTTTCCAGGCGCCGGCCGAATCGCGCTGCAATTTGCGGGGGCAGCCACGCATGTGCGTCGCTCAGTCCCCGCTTGTAAAGATCGGTCGACACCGCTCCATGCAATGCCAGAATTCGCGCGTACCGTTCGCACGGGGTTCCTGCCGCGGGATCCGCGAGCAAATACATTTCGCACGTCAGCCGCGCCAGCGTGGCCATCACCGGCGCGCCGCCGTCATCTTCCAGCACAATCTTCGAAACAAATTCCGGGTCGCCAGGATTTGGGGACGGATATGCGAAGCCTTGCTTCGCGTGCATCCGCTGCAGCGCGTCCACATCCGCCGGCGCATATTCGCGGATTCGCACCTTCAGAACACTCGATAACGCATCAACGGATGAACGCGACCCACCGCTTCTGCGACATCCAATGTGGTTGCGCCCGCCGCTAATCCATACTTTGACAGCGCCATTGCCACTTCTGTCGAAACCGGCCCAGCCGCCAGCACCGGCGGGAGCGCCTCGAACTTCGCATCCTGCTCCAGGGCTAAATGCGCGCCTTCATCCGCCTCCACCAGAGCCAGCACGGTTGTCGCCGCGTTGATTTCTGCCGTGTTCATCGAGGGGTCAGCGGGCACCCAATGCGAGTTCGCATACCGGCAGGCGTTCCGCCTCCACGCGCCCAGCGTGGTCAAGTAATATGTCCGTCCTGTCATTGTTCCGTGTGTCCCTCGGAGGAGAGTCCTTCGTGAAAGGTCTGAATTGCTGGAAAGCGTCCGGGGCGGGATTGCAGCGCCAACTTTACGACGTAAACGTGTAGTTATGCGTCAGCACGGTCGGCGCTAGCTTCCCGGCATAGAATTCCTGGCGCGGTGAGCAGCTCACCAGCACCTTTTTGGACTTCTCGCGCACCACTTCCATTCGTCGCAGCGTCAGCCACCCAAATTTCCCCACGAAAAGATCCGCCAGGCACAGCCGCTCCGCGCGAATCGGCGATCCGTCTGCCAGCGTGAACATGTGCTGCGGCGTCACTTCCAGAAGGTCGTCATTGGAGAAATACAGCCTCAGAAAAACTGTTGCCGGCGCGATTTCAATCCGCGTGATGCGCGTCCACCCGTCTCGCCCCAGTAGTTTGTCCCCCACTTTGCACCGTTCCACGGTGACTATTCCCTTCTGCTGTGATTGCACCATCATCCCCGCGCGCAAACAGCTTCCACTCCCACCTCCCGTCCCACCAGATGTCCCCGATGCGGGAGTAGCCGCCATCATCGCTCCCGCACTCAGCGGCACGCGCCCTTGTAATCCTTGTTGCTGGGCAGCCGCATTGGTCCGCGCCGTTTGCGCGTAGGTTGGACTTCCCTCGCCACCGCCCGCCCACAGCAGCGCCTGTGCCGTCTCGTCCCAATAAGGATAAAAATAATAGGTTGTACTCCCTGTGAGGCCGCCGATGCTCACCGTTCCATCCGGAATCGAAGTCGCTGTTCCGTCCGCGCGCATGAGCTCCATTCCCGTCCACGACCATGCCACTGTCGTCGGCGTCGTCACGTACGAAAATCCGCCGTTCCATGTTGGCGGCACAGATCCCTTCGCCAGGAATTGCGATTGCGACGGATTCGTCTCCGCGATCGTTCCCGGCGGCTCCAACGCCGCGGAAATCCGTTTCAGCGCTTCGTAGAGATGCGGATTCATTCGCCGCAACGCTTCAATCTGGGGAATGGGCAGCATTTTATTACCTCGATGTCTGGCGGCCGAATTTCAGCGCGTCCCGCTGGATTGCCCTAATGAGGTGACCTTCGCACGGTGCTAGTTGTGTCCGCGGACAAGCGCAAACGGATCCGGTTTTGCCCACGGACAGAATTTCGTCACCGCGAACCACGACCTCGCGGCGCTCGTCCCGAACTGATAGCTCACCCGCTCCGCAAGAACGTTGGTCATCAGCTCCATATCCATGCCGGACGGGCTTGCCAAATTCCACGCGCCCAGCGTGACCATAGCCACATCGCCGGGGGTGATCGCGCTCAGCTCCAGCATTCCTGCGCCCTGCGCATAGGCCGTAAGATACCCGAACAAATTTCTCCCCGTCGGCCCCGTGCGGCTCAGAAATGCCGTGGTGTAGAAGGCATTAATTGCTGCTCCGTTGTCGGAATATTGCCCTTCCGTGGGCGTGTAGATATTTCCGTCGCCCGCATTGTTCCCGAAGAAAATCTCCGCCGTACCGCCGGGGCGTTCAATCAATCCGCACGAATTCGCTCCCACGCTCCACGGAACCCATTTTCTCCCCCGCCCCGATGTGCCCGCTCCACCCAGAGGCGCTTCAAATCCTTCCGTGAAATCCAGTACCAGGACCAGGTTGGGCTGCGTCGCCGTAACCATCGGAACACCAATGTAAATCCGCTTATGCTGCGTGTCTGCTTGCACCCACAGATTCTCGCCGTACTGCCAGTTGATCTGATCCCACGTGGGCTGAATTTCCTGCGAAAGCTTTACCGGCTCGCCGCCGTCGAAGTAATACACTCCGGACCGCCCGGCAATCACCACCCATTCCTCGCCGTAGCCAACTCCGTGCGCCGATGGCGTTCCTACCGTGTTCGACACTTCCTCGATATCCCACAGGCTGGGTTCGTCCACGCCATCATCGGAAGTTACGTACAGGCTCCGTTCTTTCACGAAATAGAGCAGATTGCGCAAAGTGAACGCCGCGCGAATCGCCTGCCCGTTATTCGGCGATACCAACAGGAATCCCGTCACGCCGTCGTAGCTTTCTGGACTTTCCGTTTGCGACGCGCGCACCAGCGACCCGTTCTGCGCCGCTTGCGTCGGAAATATTTCGATATTGTCCACCACGAACGATTCGCCATTCGGCCCGGGCGTCCCATCGGCATATACGCGCAACTGCAAGTCAGCTGGAAGCAATGTTTGTGGCGGGAATAAATCTGCGGTGTATTCCGCGTAGGAACCTGTCACTTGCAGTGCCGTCAACGCCAGTCCGCTTCCGATCAGTCCCATCGAAGGGCTGTACGCGACAACATGCAGTGTGCCGCTGGAAAGATTGGCGCTGCGCATCACTGTCGCGCGTACTGAATAATCCGTATTGTTTTGCAGCAGCGGGTTTCCCTCCGCGTCCGTGATCGCTCCCTGATAAATCAGTCCGCGCTCCGGCGTGGTCCCATCCGCCGTGATCTGATATGCGCTGCCCCACACGCTGTTGACGGTCTGGCCGGCTCCCGCTCCGTTAGTCGCGTCCAGCGTCCATCCCAACGGACGTCCATTGCCGGAGAGGTCGAAGCCTCCATCAAAGGTGAGGTTGCGCCAGTTGGACATATTGGCGCGCTCCCCCCACCAGAAGAGCCTCTCCACGTATCCCATCACGCCCGCCTGGCACGGCAGTTCGATGAAATTAAAATTCTCATCCATGCTCAGACCCGCCAACAGAATGGTGTCGTCGAAATCAATCTGCAGCGAAGTCGTCGTGTTGTCGTTGATCAACATTGTGGCCGGCACCTGGTAGAAATTCGCACCGCCCGCCGCGGTGAACGCCAGCAGCCGCGCCGTCACATTCGCCGGCCCGATCGGGATATTCGTCAGCTGCGCCTGTTTTCCGCCTGCCGCCGTCCAGCTCACCGGTGGCGACGGAGCCGTCCAATAGCCCTGTCGCGTCTGAAAAATCACCACGCACTGATGGATACCCGGCGAAATACTTCCCGCCGCCGTTGCGTCCGCCACGCTGGGACCCTCGCCCGGGCCCACCTGGCTCACGCGATCGAAGAATGTATCGTCAAATTGTCGCGGGATATCCTGCCCCATTTCGCCATCGCCGAACCCCATGTATTCGCGGCCAAATAACGTGATGGAATCCATGAACAATCCCGCGGTGCCCCCCGCATGCACAAGTGAAAGCACTCCCGGCGGATTTTCCTTGTAAAGGTTCCCCAGCGCGTCGAAGACCATCAGTCGTTCCACGCCATTCGTGGTAGTGAAGGTCTTCAACCCGTTAACATTTGCCAGATTGGACAGCGCCGCGAACGCCGGCAGCAGTCCCGCGCGCATGCGCACTCCGCCAGGAATGAATTCCACGTCCTGCAGACTCGGCGAAAGTCCCGGAGGCACGCTGGAAGGATCCAACAGCGTCACCCATCCGCCGAAGATTTCCAGCGGCAGCGGATCGAACGATTCCACACTCATTGCGGCTCACTCATCATTTCGGAAATCTCTCTTTCAAGGATGAAAATTAGTCGGAATGAAGTGAACGATTCTATTGCAGCTTCTTGAAGATTCCGTAGAACGTGATCGTGTCGTTTTGAATCGCCGTAGGATAAGCGCCCGTCGCCAGTTCCGCAAATGGCCCCGCCGATGCCGCCTGCTGAAACATTTTCACCTTGTTGGCGTTCAAAGCCGTTCCCGGAGAAAAAACGTAGTCGTAGCCCGCTAGGCCGTCCATCCAGCTTGTCCCCGCCAACGGCGGCCGCGTGGAAGCCACAATCGGAAATTGAGATAGGTCCAGCGTATCCCCACCCGTTGTGTAATTGCCCGTTGCGCTCACCGTCCCGCACACATGTATCCGCTTTCCGTCATCCCACGTGTCCACCAGCGTAAATATCAGCGCCATATTTCCTCCTGTACTTTTTTCCGCAGCCGACCTCGTTAAACTGGACAACATCCGGTCCACAATTGTCACAGGTAAACAATCCGTCTTCGGTAGCCGTAGGGCTTTCGCCGCCGTCCTTTGAACTGCTCGCCACGCACGTATCGCTGGATCACCTGCTCTGCCGCTTCTTCGGCGGCTTCTGCTAGGTCCGCAGCCAGCGCCTGCGCTCCTCGTGATCGCGCCGCCATCGCCGCCGTGGCATAGGCCACTGGATCCGTCGCCGCGCGAATCAGAATCGGATCCGTGTTGTAAACCACCTCCGGCAGCGCCTTTTCATACCGTATGCGTACTGTGATCGCCTGCGTCGCGCCCACCAGGTTGATGTTGTCCGCGATCCATTCCCAAAATCGCAGATAGCTCGACGGGTTCAAATTCGGCAGCCCTCCTGTAATCTTTTCCATGGGAACGAATACGTCGCACGATCCAGTGACCATCTCCCATAGTTGATGCGGGACCAGCAAGTCCGTCGGCAGCTGCGGCGTGCTTGTATCGTTGAGTTGTGTGGGCGTAACGCCATTCGATTCCAGCGGGAGGTCCAGGTCCATCTGGTCCGTCAGCACGGACGCGCCCGCTTCCGCCAGCTCCCGCTGCAGCGCGTCATACGCCGAATTGAGGAACGGAATCAGAACTGCATCCGTGAACACCACGCCCGCCGCATCGTTCATCAGCGAGCGTGCCAGGGTGAGCGCGTCTTCCGCCTGCGCATACGCCGAAGATTCCACAACTGGCATTTGTTTTCTCCTTTTCAGTGGGAGAACGGCTCAGCGTTCGATGGAGTTCCCGTTAGCCGGCAGCGGAGATTGCCGCAGAAAAAGCGCCACGCCCAGCATGGCGGACATGGCCGCGCTGACCCCCGCGATTTGCAGCGTGTGATTGAACCCCGCGGCGAGGTTGAAATGATTGGGGTCAATGCCGATCGCCGCGAAGCCTGTCACCACGCCATTCGCTCCGCCGGAAATTCCTGCGGCCAGCACTCCCTTTAGCCACACGTCCAGATTGCGCATGGATTCCCTTCCCTGGTTGTTGTGTGCGCAGGGGGACTAATTCGGATTTCCCGTGCAACTGTAGAAGAAAGATGCCGTGGAGGACACGCTTAGATTGATGGTCATCGCGCTTGCCGTCGTCGTCACCCACCATGTGGTTGTTCCCAGATTTGACTGCGGGCTCGCTACGCACGCTGGCGCGTTGCTGTATGCCGGCGCGAAAGTTTTCGTCCCGCTGGACGAACTGGTGATTGTCAGCGTTCCCGCTGTGTCCGAATTAGCCGCGGTGCGATTTTCATGCCCGCCGGCCACGACATTGAACCCGCCGTCGATGTAGGCCTGCGCCGTCCCGCCGGAATTCAGCACCTGCCAGATGTTCGTAGAAGGCGACGCTGCGGCCTTCACGCTGAACCCCACCGTGCTCGCGTCCTGCGCCACCACGTCCAGTTGCGCCGCAGGTGACACGTTGTCAACTCCAAGCTTCCGCTGCGAGAATCGGTGAAACGCCGCGAAGGTTTGATTCCAGAAAGTTACTGAGCCGCTGCTGGTGCTGGCGCACGTGTCAGTGAACGAATTCGCTCCCGCGCCCGTCACCTCATACTGCTTTCCCCCGAAGAACTCTCCTTCCGAAATCGTACTCCGCGTGATTTGATATCCCGTGATATTTGGACCTATCGCGGGAGTCCAGCTAAGTGCCACCGATCCGCTCGCGCCCACTGTTGCATTCGCTTCGTTCGATGCTGTTGAAGTCGTTGCTGCGCTGCCCGAATACGCCGTCACAACATAATAGTACGTCCCTGCAGTGCATGAGCCGGAGCTTCCCGCCGTCGCAGAAAGTCCCGTCGGCGGTGTGGCCTGTGCAAACGCCACATCCAGCGTGTCGTCTCCTCCGCTGGTTTGCTCCAGCAGGTTTGCGTTATACCCCGCATTCACCCCATCCCCAAAGAGCAGGCCGCCCTGCCCCGCCGCCTGTCCGGGATCCAATGCCACGGTCGACTGTACGCCGCCCGATGGCGCCATGCGGATCGGCGATCCGTCCGACCCCGTCCCCACGCCGCAGCAGTTGGTGTAATCCGTGCGCAGCCTGTTGGTATCTAGCGTCGGCGTTATGTAATCCCTGCCGTTCTGGTTGTCCGTCTCCGCCGGTCCCAGCGGGTTGCCGCTTCCGTCCACCGGAATTCGTGACTGGAACGAATTGCCTTCCACCACCACGTTGTACGCGTTCCCGGCCTGCACCTGCAGCGGCGCGGATGCATTGCAGCCGTCGGAGTTTTTCACCAGAAGCGTGGCCAGGTTCGTGTGCGCCGCGTTCATGCGCAAGAAAGGCGTGCCGTTGGTGCAATCATAGGCCGCGCTGTCTTCAAAAATAAACGGACCAATATTTCGCGTCGCCGATCCACCGTTGCTGTTCAGGATCGTAAAGAATGGTTCCGCGCTCGCGCCTTCCATGGCCACCGTGTGAAACTCATAATTCCCGGTTGCCATTGAGGACGTGTCTCTCTGGTCAAACAGAAATCCCCCTCCCGCCGTGGTCACTTTATCGAGCCGTACCAATCCTGTGGTATTCGCTGAATTGGAATTTGCGAAGACCGTTGCATATCCTCCCGTCGGCCCCGCCTGCAGCGCTGTCTGGTTCACCCAAATCCAGAATGAACTGTAAATTGCCAGCGGGGTGTTGTCTGACGTGCAGTCCACCGTTGTGCAGTTCGTCGCGCCGCCCTGCGCATTTCCCACCGCCAGCCCCATGTTGTCCAACACTAGTCCGACTGTGTTATAGGCCTGGATCGCCTGATTGTAGCCAAAAATCGAAAGATTCCGGAATGTCACATCAACGTTCCCCGTCCCCACCAAAAAGACCGGCGCAAGATTCGGACTGGAACCCAATTTCAAAACTCCGATTCGCGTCATCGGGCTGCGCGCAAATTGCTGCTGCGCTCCAGCAGGAGAGCCGCCTCCCTCAAATGTCACACCAGTGCTTGTGCAGGAGCTGATACTCAGAACCGGCGCGGTGGAAGGATTCTGCGGTTGTGACAACGCATACGCCTGATTTGTCGGGGGAAAGAAAATCACTCCCCCTCCGCCCGATGTGTCTTGGCAGGCCGCATTGATGGCCGCCTGTATTGCGCTGGTGTCATCCGTCACTCCGTCGCCCTTCGCGCCGTAGGCGGTCACGTCCACTCGAGGCTTTGGCCCTTGGATCGTTTCATTCCCCGTCACCGTCAGCGATGACGGCATAAAATTCGTCAGACTGAATGATCCCGCCGTCAGAGTTCCCACAACGTTCTCCGAGCCGTTGATCGTCGCCGATCCCGCCACCGAGAGATTTCCTCCCAGGGACAGCGTGGAAGCCGAAATGCTCCCGGTCGCCGTCACGCTCGAAAACGACGGCTCCGTCGGATCATTCGGCAGGATTGTATCCTCGTATGTTTGCGGAGAAATTCCGGACCCCCCGATCTGAATCGTGTAGCGTCCGGGAGCGGCGTAGAAATGATAATTCCCCAGGCCGTCCGCCTGAAACGGATTTGGCGATTGCACCGTCAGGGTCGCGTCTGTATATAGCGTCGCCAGCGGCGTGCATGGCACCACGTTAGAGTCGCCCACGCAGACGGTTATCGTCGCGCCAGCCACGGGCTTCCCCGCCGCGTTCAGCACAATATCGTCTTTACGCGACCCCTGTGCGAACGCCATTGCCGCCGCGCATCCAGTCAGCACGGCTATGCAAGCTGCTTTGTTGATAAGTCCTCGCATGGCTCTCATCGGTTTCCCTCGCTCCCCCCGCGCTTGATCTTCCCGCCGGCTAAGATTTTCCTACCGTTTGCGCCGGCATTCTCACTGCCACTCCATGCGCGGCAATTCCGTGCTTCGCCGCGCGTTCGGCATCCAGCACCGCGCGGCAATGCTTGCACACCGCAACGTTGGCCTTAATCTTCTCGCCGCACACTGGGCAATCCATGTGTTGACCCGGAACATACGCCCATTCCCGTTCCACGCCCAGTGCCATTGTCGCGCGCCGATGCATGTCTGAAATTTCGCGGTACGTATGCCCGCGCGCCCACATCATGTCCGCTTCCTGAATCAATTCGCGGAGCCATGCTTCACGTTTCGTCCGTGCGTCGTGCAGTTCCTCTTCGGTCGGCACGCCACTTGCGCACACAAACACTCCGTGCCGTTCCAATTCCTGCACCAGGTCTTCCGCGATGTCCCGCGCGCCGATAGCGAACGGCAGTTTGCGGTTGTCGCCCAGGTCAATGGCATCCGTGCGCGCGCCCACTTCCAGCACTGTGAAAGGCTGTCCCTTTTCACACGCCGGTATGCGGAAGATTCCGTACGTCCGCGGAATCACCCACTCCTGATCGCTCACGGACGCAATCACCGCCGTCCCTTGCGGAACTGGCCCCGCGTCATTTATATACCGCACCGCCCGGGATCCAAGTGGCGCCTTTGTTTCCGCTGCTGTCCCGCCTCGCTGTTTGCCTGTCGTTGTTTTCTCCACGCTTCCTCCTCCGTCTACACTCGCCGGAACTCAAATCCCCAGGGCCGTATTCGCCGCCATTTCCCATTCCTTCTCGATTCGTTCTTCCCTCGACGCCAGCGCAGCTCGCCGCGCCCCCGCCGTTGTCCCTCGGCACCACTCCACCGCGCGCACCACCGCCAAGCAGACACTTGGCGTCAACGGCAGAAACTCTCCCTGCTCGCCCTCCAGCGTAAATGAGTGCTCATAATCTCCCCGCGTTGGATATGGACCCAGGGCGGGAATCAGGATTCCGTCCTCGCGCTCCGTGGTTTCTTCATACCACGCCTCCGGAGATCCATACGCCTCCGGCGGCGTCCATCGCTCCACGTGCCAGCGATCATGCGGGACGTATTTTGGCTCCTGCCGCAACTCCACCACTTCCCGCACTGCATTCCCATGCTCATCGTAATCAACCCATTTCCCGCCTATCCATGCCAGTCGCGACCATCCCCACACCACGCGATAATTTGGCTCGCCGTAGCGGTTCAACCCTCCCGCGCGAGTCACCATGGATTGCACGCTATCCGGCGCGCATTTCGCTTCTCTCACCACCTCGATCATCAACGTTCCCCGCCGCCCTAACCATTGTCTTTAATATTGCGATAGGTATTGACACTGCGGTTATCCGGTGGTACATGGATATTACAAGATCATCAGGTTCCTTACCGAGAGGGCCGCCGACTGCCAAGCCGGACCGGCCCTCTCCCATTTCCGCATCGCCTCTAATATCCCGACGGCAGCGCCAGGTTGTAGATGTACGCTCCCGCGCGCGGAGAATCCGACCAAACCTGCAATCCCACGATGAAGTAGAAAATGTAGGCTGCCGAGATTCCCCCGCTGGTTCCGTAAATCGGAAACACTGTTTGCCCCCCGACTTCATAGAAGTCGATGTCCTGCATCACCGCGCGTCCCCAGTGGGAAAGATCCAGGAAATCCACGCGCGTCTGGTTGGCGTTGATGCTCGCCTTGATCGGCACGCCCGCCATGGTCTTCTGCCCGGTAAACAACAGGTCCAGGTCTTGTGCCCGTCCCGCTCCGCCTTCCTTGATCACCTGGCTGATGGTTACGCCCAGCTGCTCCCACGCGTGCTCCTGTTCCAGAGCGGTGTACGCAATCAGCTTGCCCACCTGGCTCACGCCCAGCGCTTTCCGCACTTTGTTGATGGCCAGCCGCACCGAACCTGGCGTAATCGTGGAGTTATTGGCGTTCACCGACGGCGTTGCCAGTTCCACCGGATACGTCGCCCGGTTCAGGTTCAGCCAGGTCCCGGTCGTCGCGTTCGATTGGTGGTACGGCACGCCGAAAAGTGACGTCGGCTGTGCCCCGGTCAGTCCGTCGTGGACAATCACGTCGTTCGGACTGGTTCCCGTCGGCAGCGCATCAATCGAAATGAGACTGTTGAAGGGATCCACCAGCGTGATGTTGCACGAGCCACGGTTGGTTGTAAGCGTCGGGTCGTACACTTCGATCGTCTGGTTGTAGTAGACCAGTTGCGCGCCCGGCGGCTTGGCCATCGTGAACGTGCTCGGTTGCCCTGCGGTGCTCGATGAGAGGGACGCTATCGTGCCTAGCACTCCATTCCCTGCCGTCTGCAGCACTTTGTCCAGGAACGACCGGAACTGCGCCATCGCGTTCTTCACTTCCAACTTGGCTGCATTTTCGATGGCCTTGTCCGGCGCGTTCGTCGCGTACTCGATCAACTTTGTGATTTCAACCGCATGGCGGAAGAAAATTGGAGTCACCTGGGCCACGTCGTAGGTCGTCCCGGACCCGCGCCCCAGGTCGCCTCCGTCCATGTTGGCCAGGCCTGCCTTGCCTCCCGGCCGGATTTGAAGCGGCAGTCTCAGGTTTCGCGAACTGACCCGCTCCGCGTCGCCTCGCTGCTGGATCATGGTCAGCAACATATCGTCCCGCTCGTACAGCAGCGGAAGTTTGTCGCGGACCTTCTCCAGTTGCAGCGCAACCGACTGTGCATTCTGCATCTGTGTCATATCCTTACTGCCTCCTTAATGTGATTTCCCTTGCTTTTTTGGATGATTCGTCCTCGCCCGTCGCGCGTCCCTGACGGGGTCACTTATTAACCGCTCATAACAACTTTCGGGAACCACTTGAACCAAGGTCCCAGTCGAGTTAGGATTCTCCCGCACATGATTCCCAACTTGCGGGCGGTGTCCATCAATCTGATTCCTTGGTTTGTCCGAATCATAACTTTTGTGGTGGCTCTCTCTATTCTTTGCGCCACCCCGTCACTCTCTCGAGGACAGCAAACCTCTGGCGCGCCCGCGACGAGGCGCGCTGCTGCTCTGCCCACCGGCTATTTTTCCGAGGTTCTCGTCCTGCCGATGGCCGACGCGAAGAACCCCGCATCCGCGCGCATGGTCGCGGAAGACTCCACTCACGCTTTCGGTTATGGGGGGATCTCCTGGACGGGTACTTCTATTGCCGTGGCCTATTCGGATGCCAAGGGCGGCCCCGTTCAACGTGTCTTGATTCCAGCCGCGCACTCGGCGAACCGGTCTGCTCCAGAAGTTGTCCCCTGGGTCTGCACGGAAGACGCTACCGCATTCGCCGTTTCCGGCCACGGGGTGACATTCGATTGGAAGGGGCGCAACAAGGGAATTTCCCAGCTTGCCCTGCGCGACCTCGGATCCTCCACGCCCCCCTGTGCCCCGGATGGAGTCCCCGCGCTCTACGCTCTCAACCTCGAGCTTGTCGTGGCCATTGCCCCTGCAAGTGCGCCCGCTGGCCCGCCCCGGCAAACGCGCGCGGCCCTCTGCTCTGACGGCGAACGCATCGCATACTTTTTCGTCGCCGGGGATCAGCCTGCAAAATTATTTATCGGCAATGTGAACAAGGGTGCCGCCACCGCTGCTCCCGCCCCGCCGCCAGGGGTTATCACTGCCCGTTTTCGCAACTCAACATTGGCGTGGACGCCCGATGGCGCTTCCATCCTCTATATTGTTCGCTCCGCTGACGGCGAAAATCTTTGGCGGCAACCAGTCCCGCGCGGGAAGACCGTGGCAACAGCCCCAGCGGTACAGCTCACTAATTTTCAACATCTGCTAATCGAATCGTTCGCCGTTTCCCCGGATGGGAAATCCCTCGTCCTCGCCGTCGCCACCGTTCAGCCGCCCCATGCTTCCGGTAAAGCATTGCCATGAACTACATGCCTTTTCCCCAGATCTTCCTCATTGCGTCCGCTGGTTCTTCCAGAGGGCCTGCTATTTCCCCTCGCCGCCCGGATCGTGTCTCCATCTTGCGCCACGCATCCTGCTAACATAGGATGGCTCGTTGCAGCCGCTGGCTCGGGAACGGTATATGTACCCGGCGCGAACGAATGCTCTAATCAACGCGCGCTTGTTGCGCATCCCGGGCGCTGCTTGCACTCAAACTCATGATTGGCGAAACTTTTTCGCATTACCGCATCATCGGACCACTTGGCGCTGGCGGCATGGGTGAGATTTTTGAAGCCGAAGACACCCGCCTCGGCCGCCGCGTGGCCCTGAAGTTTCTTTCCGACGATCTCGAACGCGACCCCGCCGCACGCGACCGTTTTGAACGCGAAGCCCGCGCCGTTTCCGCGCTCAATCATCCCGGCATCTGTACCCTCTACGATATCGGCGAGGAGCAAACCTCTCATGGGCCGCGTCCCTATCTCGTCATGGAAATGCTCGAGGGCCAAACCCTTCGTGACCGCATCTCTGGTCACCCCCTTGATGCCGGTCAGTTTCTGGACCTGGCCATTCAGGTAGCTGACGCTCTCGATGCTGCGCATTCACTCGGTATCATCCATCGCGACATTAAGCCCGCGAACATTTTTGTCACCGTCCGAGGACAGGCCAAGCTTCTCGATTTTGGCCTCGCCAAGCATGCAGAAAAGCGCGGCTCAGATAATTTCGACGCCACTCGCGACGTCAACGCCTCCACCACCGCCGACCTTACCAGCCCAGGCTCCACTCTCGGCACCATCGCTTACATGTCTCCCGAACAGGCCCGAGGCAATGCTCTCGACGCTCGCAGCGATCTCTTTTCCCTCGGCGTGGTCCTTTATGAGATGGCCACCGGCCGCGCGGCATTCTCCGGCGCCACCAGCGCCGTGATTTTTGATGCCATATTGAACCGCGCTCCCGCGCCCCCCAACCAGATCAATCCTGGCCTTCCCATCAAGCTTGAAGAAATTCTCGCCAAATCACTGGAAAAGGATCGCGACCTTCGGTACCAGACGGCCGCCGAAATGCGCGCCGACCTGAAGCGCCTCAAGCGTGATCTGGAATCCAGCCGTGTTTCTTCCAGCAGTACTTCCTGGTCTAACGCGCCGGCTTCACCTCCCGGCTCAGGCGTTTCTCCAAGTGGCGGGACTCCTGTTGCTCTCGGTTCACATCCCAACTGGCCTTCCGCGTCGCCATCACCCACTCCGCAAACCGGTTGGTCGCATGCGCAGTCTCCCCCCTCGGGGTGGTCAACGGCAGCGCCTGGTGGGGGCTCGGGGAGCGGCTCGTATCCACCGGGCTCGACGCAATTCCCTGCTGCGGGTGCGCCAGCGCAATCTGATTCTCAATATTCTGCTGCTGCGCCCCGCTCCGGCTCTCGCAAGATTTTGTTTGCCGCGGGGCTTATGGGCTTCCTGGTAATTGCTTTCGTGGCCGCGTTGTGGCTGCTTCACAGCCGCCACGCAGCCACCCTAAGTCTCAATCCGGACATGACCATCTCCCCGATCACTTCCTCCGGCGATGTCTCCGTTGCCGCCATTTCACCCGACGGAAATTTTGTCGCCTACGCCTCCTCCGCCCGCGGACAAACTTCCATCCGCATCCGCCAGCTCGCGACTGGTAGTGAAGTGCAAGCCCTTCCCCCCACCGCGGGAGACGCCACGGGCCTCACGTTTTCGCCGGACGGCAACTACCTCTACTACACCTTCGCCCAGCAAGGCGAAAAAACTCGCTCTCTTTATTCCGTTCCTTCCCTTGGGGAAGCACGCAATCCCTGCTCAGCGATATTGATACGCCCATCACCTTCGCTCCTGACGGCAAGCACTTCGCCTTTATCCGCGGGATTCCTCGGAACAATGGGTTCGACTTCGCCGTTATGATCGCCAACGTCGATGGCTCTGGCATCCATCCACTGGCCACTCGCACCGGATCGCAGCAGTACGAAACAACTGGCCCCGCCTGGTCCCCGGATGGCAAACATATTGCCGTGCAAGCCATTGATCTCAGCACTCCGCCGGTCTTCTATCCCACGATGCTCGACGTGAGTACCGGCAAGGAGCATCGCCTTGGTGCCAGAAATTGGACGACATACGCAAGATTGCGTGGCTTCCGGATGGCGATGGCATCGTTTTTGGCGCGCCTTCCGGCAAGCAGACCATGAACGCGCAGCTTTGGCTACTTGGTTACCCGAGGGCGCAGGAGTTGCGTATAACCAACGATTTGAATCTGTATCACGGCGCCAGTATTACCGCGGACGGGAATTCCCTGCTTACCATCCAATCTTCCCTCGTCGCGGACATCTGGGTTCTTCCCTGGTCCGATTCCATCGGTCCCGGCGCGGGTCAGCAAATCACCACCAACCTTCAGACTGCTGACGGATACTTTGGCATTTCGTGGACCTTGGACGGCCACATAACGGAAGCCTTCTACGGAAACGGCCAGACCGGTGTGTTTCATATGGACGAGCACGGTGGGTCGTCCGAGCGCCTCGCCAATTTGCGGGACTTGGTCTCACCCGCCCCTTGCGCCCTGCGTGGCACCGTGTTGGCGAGTTCTTTTTTGCACGGCGGAGCTATTTCCCTTCTCGACGAACATGGCCAGCAGCACACAATCACTCCCGGCCCGCAGGACTCCTTTCCCGCTTGCTCGCCAGATGGCAAAACCCTCATCTACAATGCCGATCTTGCCGCCAACAATGCCCACTTGATGAAGCTGGACCTTGACGGCAATGGCCAGCCCGTTCCCTTCGGCCCGCAAGGTAGCGGCCGGTTTGCCACGGCTCTGGCGACCTTCTCGCCGGACGGCAAATGGGTGGCGGCATTGGGAGATGCCTTGGTCAACGGCCAGCCGCAGAATTCCATCGTTATCCTCGACGTTCGTGACGGATCCGTTCGTGCGCAATATCTCACGCCCAAGGATGCCGTCGACAGCACCGAGGGCGGCCGTATCGTCGGTTGGTCTCCGGATGGAAAGGGTGTCCTTTTCCTCCGCGATCAACAGGATGTAACCAATTTGTGGCTCCAGCCCGTGGATCTCGCGCATCCCACTGCGGTGGCGCCCCTCCGTCAAATCACTCATTACATCAGTGGTTCCATCTTCAGCTTCGCGACTTCACCCGACGGAAAGCGCCTGGCTATTTCCCGAGGCCATGGTTCTTCGGACGCCGTCCTTATTTCCCATTTCCTCCGTTGACCTGCTCACAACTCTTGCAGCGCCAGTTTTTCCCCTCGCTACAGGTTCAGAATCTCGCCGTCGCTCATCCGCGAATAATCAATATCCTTTGGACCCAGTGGCCGCTTCCGTGATTTCTCCGCTCGTCCCGCGCCCATCAGGTCCACGCGATTTTCCGCAGCCCGTTGCCGCCACTGCCTCTGTTGCTGCGCGTTCAACACGCTGGTAGTCCATTCGCTCACCACTTTTCGAGCCGCGCCAGGCAAAGCCTGCCGCGCACGTCCCACCACCAGCTTCACCAGCGCCTTCAACTGCTCCGCCCCCGCGTTTCCGCCGTGCAGCGCCTGCCGCATTTGTTGCGCCAGCGCATAATTGGACCGCAGGCTGGCTTCCACCTCGCGGTAGATTTCTCCGATTACCCGGTTTCGTGCTCCCTGCGAGATTTCCGCCGGCAGCAACTTTTCTGTCTGCTCCTTGATGTCGTCTACAATCGTTTGCACCGCTGCGGAGTTCGCTTCCTGGAGCACCGCTCCCAATTGCGCTGGTGCCATTGCGTCCTGGCCTGTTTGCGTTGCCGGATCCCCCGCATTCGCCTGCGCTATGTCCGTCGCCGCGGAATTGCTCTGTTCTTCGCGGCCTGCGCCTTGCCGATTCTGTCTCCCGCTGGCTTCCGTCGGCTCGAGGACGGCATTCATCATTCGCACCAGGCTCCGAAACGCCTGCGGATTCAGCCGGTAAACTTGCGCCGCCAGTGCCGCATGTGCCTCCGGTTGGTTGGAATAGAAAAGTGAATCCAGCCGCTGCAATTCTCCCAGCTGCGCCCCCGCGGCCTTCGCGTCCTCCAGCGTCGGGAACAGCCGGTGGATTTCGCCGGCCGCTTCCGGCGATGCAAACAGCTCACGGTACGCCCGCTCGTGTTCCCATGCCTTCTTCAGCTTTGGATGCGCCTCCAGCAACGGTTGCAATTCCACGGGAATAGACTCGGAACTGGGATCCGCTTCCATTTGGGCCGCCGGTCCTCCGTCTGTCTCATCTCCGTGAATATCTCTCGCCGAACTCGTATCCCAGAAATCATCCGCGTCCGAGTCAGCCGCCCCGCCTCTTCCAACTAAGCTCTCGCTCTCCGCGCCCGCTCGCGAATTGCCGCTTTGTTCATCGTCCACGCTCCGAGTCCCCGCGTGTTTTGCTTTTCGCCTCCGCGCGCGATCTGCATCCGCCGGAGTGTCATTTGTCCCCGTCAGCCCCAGAATTTCATCGTCCGTCATCGCGCTTGTTCCCGCGCCCGGAAACGGAAGTCGCAATTGTCTGTTTCGTGCTCCGGTGTCGCCTGCGCCTGTTCCGCCCATCTTTGACCCTCCTGCACTCCCTATTTTTTTGTCGGCTTTAATGCCGCCGTCATAGCTGCTGCCCGTGCCATCTGCTGGCTTAGGAATGTCTGGTGTAGCAACGCATGCGCCCGCACATTCGCATACCCCGCAGGATTCTCAATTTTTGCCACTTGGCCCGAATCCGAAGCGAACCATCGCCTGCATGTGGCCAGCTCCACCTGGTGATTGTCGGTAAACTCGTCCGGCAGAACGCTGGGGACAATGACCTCGCTTCCCTCTGCGCCATCCTCATTGTCCGTGGTCCCGCCCGCTGCCGCCGCCGGCGCGGGCGACCGCATCACCAGGGGTTGCTCCCCCAGCAACTGCGCAATTTCGCGGTATTGCTTCGTCCACGACTCTTCATCTGGAATCACCAGCTCTTCCAATCCGATCAACCGCTTCACCAAATCCAGATTGTCCGGATGGCTCAGCATCTGTTGTATCTGCGGATCCGGACTGCCCATCAGTTGCATCAGCACGCTGCGCTGCTGCGCCCACATCGTCGGGAACTGTTCATCGGATTCCGGATATGCAAACAAATTTCCTTGCAGTTCTTCCAGCCGTATCCATTTCGACTCAAACGCCGCGCCCGCTCCCAGTAGCGTCACCTCCACGTCATTGGGACGGTTCTTCCGAAAACAGTTCACTGCCAGCAGCATCACGTCGGCGTGAAAATATTTCATCTTTCGCCACACCAGCCCGATGCGCCCCATCGCCTGGTCGCGGGCCATGGCGTACCCCGCCGCGGTGTCGTTCGCGGACATCACCCCGCCGAATAGCGCGGGGAACGCGCCAGTTAGAAATTGCGCCACCGGCCCCATCAGATCCGCGGCATGCGCCGCCAGGTCTGGAGGCACCTGCGCCGGCGCCGGCTGGAAAAACCCCGCCGCCAGCGGTAATCCCGCCTTTGCTCGCGCCGGATAATGCGCTCCAGGCTCGGCGGTTTGCGATTGCAGCGCGTCGAAATCCAGCACTTCCGAATCCGCATAAATCGGTGGAATCCCGTACTCATACGTCTCAATCTGCAAATTGGAAAGTGTGTTGAACCGCTCCTGCACGCTGATCAATGCGTCGCCCAGTGCTGGACGCCCGCTGCTGCCGTCTCCCGGCATCGCGTGCATTACGCGCCAGTGCTCATCCATTGATTCATTCCGCGATTCGCAGTACGTGTCGCCCGCAAACGCCGTGTACGCCCCATCCGGGAAGATTGCCAGCAGTTCGTCGCGCAACTTCGCATCGTCCAGCGCATAGAACGCCCACGGCCGCAGCCACGTCCGCTGGAATGTGATCAGATTGATGTTGATGTCTCCGCCTTCCGTTAGCGGACCGCCTTGCGACTGCGATAGCCGCGCCAGCCTTTCGTATTCGTTCATCGCCGGCGCCACCGGCGCTCCGATTCTCTCCGCGGCGTGTGGATACGCCGCGCGCAGCCGCGAAAGATGCACTTCCATGTTCCACTGCAGGTAGGGATACTCGTCCATCTCGTTGGCCCACGGCGGAGTTTTCAGCTCCAGCCCTCCAACGATGCTGATCACTTCCTGCCCGTTTGGCACGCGCAGCCGCTTCGATAGGCACGGCGCTGTCACCGTCTCCGCTGGCACGAAGAACCCTTCGTCCAGTTCCACTCCGCACTTCGGGCAAATCGCTCGGACCAGCCCATCGGAAAAACTCGCTGTGCCCACCGCAATACCCGCTCGCGCATTTCCTTCGTCGCCCGCCCCGGCACTTTCATCGTCGCTGCCTTTTCCTGCGCTGCGAATATCTCCCACGGCGATCTTCTCTCCGCAATTCCCACAGCAATACGCCTCGTCGCCGATCCTCACCGTCCGTGCCGTCAGCTCAACTTCCGGATGAAATCCAAAACGTTGGCCGTCCACCACGAACCGCACATACGCTCCCACTTTTCCGCTGGTCCACAGTTGAAACGCTTCGTCCACCAGCCGTCCACCCATCCGATTATTTCGCTCGATCAGCTGCGCAGCCTCGGTGGACGCCTTCGCCGCTGCAATGTCCTGCTCCGCCTGCGCTGACTGGGGGAAAAATCTAACGTGCGGTATGTCCTGGCTCAGCACCGCAATAATGGACAGCCCAAACGCTTGGTAAATATTCGTCACGTATTCGTAACGCGGCAAGTCCTCCAGCGAGCTTTGGTCCGTCAGCTTCTGCTCGAACGGCAGATGCCAGTTCTGATCCTGCTCGCTCCACCACAGGTACTGCAGCCCGCGCCAGAACTGGTGTGCCTGCTTGATCCGCCGTATTTCTTCGCGCCGCGTGCTCTCCGATTCCGTCCCGAATTGCAGCACCAGCCTCCGCAGGGCCTCCTGCCAACGCTCCGGCAGCAATTCGTTATTCGGACCCCATGGCGAGCCCACTCCCGTCGCTGGCCCGTTTCCCTTTTCCACCGGGACAATCGCACCTCGCCCGCTATTCGCCGGGGACATCAGCGCTTCCGTCGCCTCGCCGCTCATCCCCGCCGGATTGTCAGCCACGTTACTCATCGTCGCTCCATGTCTGGCCCTGCGTATTCACTGTGTCCTTTGCAATTACGCCTGCCGCGTTAGTTCCCGCTTCAGAAAATCGATCAAGTCCTGGTGATGAGTGAACACGTGCAACTCCCCACGCGGAGCGCCATTGCCCGCTTGCCGCGTGACCACCGCCGCTCCCCCTCCCCGCGTTGCCGGAACATCGTCGCCATTTCCATCTGCACGCAGTGCCATGGCCCCGCCGCGCGGCGCAAACCCATCCGCAGTCTGCACGCCCGCCGGATGCCGTAACAGCCGCGCCATGAATCCGCCGTTCGCCGCTTCAATTTCCACGCGATGCACCGGACCATTTGCGCCTTGCGGCCCCGCTCCTGTTCCAACGCCGGGCGCATTTCCGAATTCAATTTCTCCGCTGCCTTCCCTCAGATCGCCGCCTCCCGTTTGAGATCGCGCCTCTTCCATTCCCGCTCCCAGCGCCGGATTCATATAGAAACGCCCATTTACCATTGGCATGGTTTATCTCCTTGTTGGTCCGCCCGAATTTCCATTCGCGCCCGCGCTGCTCTCCGCCTCGCCGCTTTCAGCAAACGCGGCCTGCGCGGCGACCACGCCTGCACCTCCGCGTTTCTGTGCCATCATCCGCGCCTCTTCAATTTCGAGCATTCGCCCAATCTGCGGCCAGGACCGTCTCCGCGCCGGCTCCGCCGTGCCCGCACTCGCTGCCGCGAACTTCTTTCCGCCCCTTATTCCGGGGCGGCGTGCCATTGCCGCGTCCCCAGTTCGCAACGGTGACACGCCTCCCGTCCCCAGCAACGAATTCACCAGTGCGCGATTGTCCTCGCGCAGCCGTTCCACCTCTTCTTCCAGCGCTCGCGTGTATTTGCCCCTGGTCAGCCAGCGCCACACTTCCGTGAATCCGCTCCGCGGTTCCTTCGCCATGCGTTTCCGCCTTTCGTTCCCCTAACGGTGCCGCCGTCCCGGCGCAAAATGGACTGGTTTTCGCATCTTGTTCTCTTCCGCCAATGCTTTCCGCGCCTGCAATGCCCGGACCGTCGGATCCGCGGATGTCATCCGTTCCGCCATCCGAATCTCCAACGGCATCCGCGCCGGCGTCCTCCTCGACTTCACTCCATACCGCGCCGCGTCCGCCGCGTCGTCTCCATCGCATTTCTGCACGTCTTCAATGCGGATCGCATCGCGTGTCAATGCCGGCAGCGTGCGAATCAGCTCCGTGCAATTGTCCGTGATCAGCCATTCATTCGCCGCCAGCATTTGATACATCAGCATCCAGCCGCCCACGCGTTCATCGTCCGCTGGCTGCGGCCGCGGCAACCCCTCAGCCATCAGCACGTCGCCCATCTGTTCGGCGATGCTCGATTCCCCCGTCCTCCGCGCGAAGGCATCCGGCGACAGGTAAATCACCTCGATCTGTTCGTCGCTTCCATCCGCTGCGCTAGACCTCCGCGCGATCTCCTTGGCCAGGTCCCGCGGCGTAAGCCGGTTGCGGACAAACTCGCGGTAGGTTATCTGCCGCCGCCCGTCGCTGGCGTGCCAGTAAACCGCCGCCGGATGTTCGAAACCCCAATCCACCGAAATGTGCCGTGGCCAGTAATTTTCCAATCCCACCTCTTCCACCCGCCCTACGTGCCGCGCAAAATCAAAGTTGTCGAAGTATTGCCCGGCAAAAATGCTCCAGTCGCCGTCCAGAAATGCCCGCCGCAAATGTGTCGGCAGCGCCCGTAACGTTCGCAGGTAATTCTCATCAGCGGCGTAAATGGGGTTATCTTCCACGCGCGCCGGAATGAACGCGTAGTCCGCGGCATTGTATTCCTCAGCGTGTTCCATCCCCGGCGCTGGACGCCGGTCAATCCACAGCGCCTTCACCCACGCATGCCCGATGTTCCCCGGATTGGTCGCTCCGGCCATGCACGGAAACGCGCCCGCAACTGGCGACCGGTTTCGGCTGGTTAAGAATTGCCACTGTTTCAGCGTGAACAGTGTCAACTCGTCGATTCCGATGAACAGGAATTCCGCACCTTGGTACTGGTAGACATCCGTCTCCGCGCGGCAATATCCGAATCGCGTCGTGGACCCATTCCGCCACGTCACCACATGCTTCGAGTCGTTGAACGATTCATACAACTCTCGTGGTATGTCTCGCCGGAATTGCAGCAGCAGCGAGCTTTCCAGTTCCGGAAACGTCCGCCGCAGCAGCAGCGTGTCCGCGCCCGGATGTTCATACGCCTGTAGCGTCGCTTCCATCAGCAACGCCGTGGTCTTCCCGGGCCCGGCAGCACCGCCGAACAATCTATACTTCGCTTCGCAGCCATGGAATTCCTGCTGTTTTGGAAACGGTTTGTATGGCAGCACGGGGCCTGCTTTCACATCCGCTCCGCCAGCTTGTTTCGCCTGTTCCTCTTCCCAGCGTTCCACCCCGCTGTGCGCTTCGGTAACGAGAGGCCTGCGAGCCGTGGCGGGCAAAGCGTGTGCACCCTTACAGCGTGACCGAGCGAATCTTCTGTCCGATGTAAAGCGCCGCCGCTCCACCCAGCAACGTTGCTCCCACCGCCAGGTGATGCACGCTCAGCACCGCGCCAATCGCAAGTGCCACAATTCCACCAAGCTGTACGCCATATCCCACATTCGTTTTCAGGTCAGTCATTCTTCCCTCCCGGTAATTTTGGATTTGTCCCGCCAGCCACCGCTGCCGCTGCTCCTGCCGCATTCCGCGGCCGCGCCACCGAATGCTTCAGCCGCACGTCAGTGGGTACGAAGCGCGCCACTTTTTCGCGCGGCGCGCGTGGATTCAACATCATTCCTACCTCTCGCAACGCGTCAAACATCAGTTGTTTGTCATTCTTAGGATCCAGCCCGTCAATCAGGCGACGATAATGTCTCGCCAGTTCCCTTTCGCCCAGTCCCGCCGCGCGAAAAGCCTCGGCCATTGTTTGCTGGCGCGCGCACGATCGCTTTGAGCCAGCAGGTGTCCGCTCCCGCCTCTTTTCCCGAATCCTGCGGATCTTTGCCGGCTGCTTCATTTCGGCGCTCTGTTCTCTCGCCGCGGACACTTCCGTCGTTCGGCGTGCCATTCCCGCCATTCCCGTTTTCGTCGTCTGGATTTGCCCCTGGTTTAAGTGGTCAGTAGGACGGTCAACCCGCTTCCGCCCGTAATGCTGGTCAGTTTGGCCCGCAGGAATTTTGCCCGCACGGACGAAACCGACCGCGACTCCCCCGCCACGTTCGTTGACGTGTCCAGCGTGAAGTATTCCGCGTCCACGTCTTGCAGCGCGCCCTGCAACGCTATGCTCACCGCCGTTGGCGATGTCGCAAATAGCGTCTGCCAGCGGACGGTGCGCCCCTGGTCCGGATCTCCGGAATAATCGGCCAGTGCAAACTGTTGTCCCGCCTGTCCCGCTGTGGGTGTTTCGTCGTTGAATGGTGTCACCAGATCGCCCGGAAACACAGCATAGGGCGGATTCTGCGCGTTATAGTTCGGCATCGCAGCCTCCTCAAAAGTACCGGTTGTTTACTTGCCGCTTTCGCGGAATTTCAGGTGGGTTCGTGTCCGCCGCCTGCTCTTTCTGCGTACACGTTTCGAGCTTACAAAAAACTTTTTACGCTAAACGCCTCATTGTGTCAAACGATAGTGTCTGTAACGTTTTTTTGTCCAAGGCGGATTTCGCTCGCGCCGCGAATTTCTGTCCTCTCGCAAAAGCAGTCTCATGGCGCGGAAATGCGTCGCATCAAGCGACACTTCCGCTTACGGAATCTTGGAAATGTGATGAATCACTCCCAAATCCGTCAACCCGTTCACAAAGAACTGCACCGCCAGCGCCATCAGCAGCAACCCCATCAGTCGCGACAGGATGTTCATCCCCGTTTCGCCAAGAAAACCCTGCACCCGCGCTGCCCCAATCAGCGTGTAGTAGGAAACCACCGCGATAATCACAATCGCGCTGTACACAATCAGGTGCTTCCACCATATGAACGTCGAATCCCCCAGCATCACCATCACTGTGGAGATCGCCCCTGGCCCCGCCAGCAGCGGAATCCCCAGAGGCACCACGCTGGTATCCGCCTTAACCGCGTTTTCGCTGGTTTCTTCCGGCGTGGTTTTCGTCGAAAGGTGTTTGGCCTGCAGCATGTCATGCCCTATCTGCAGCAGTACCAATCCGCCGGCAATCTTAAACGCCGGCAGCGTCAATCCCATCACCTTGAACAGCAGCGAGCCTGCAATACCGAACCCGACCAGCACGGCCACCACCGTAATGCTGGCGCGCTTGGCCATCATTTTGCGCCGCGCTGTATCCGCGCCTGCCGTCATCAACAGAAATACGGGAATTACCGCGATGGGATCCACCAGGACGAAAATAGACGTCAGCGCCAGTAGCGCGAATTCAATCAGTACGCTCGTCTCGACGCCCATTGTTCGCCCGCAAACTTAGCACAGGCCGCCCGCGCCCGTCGAAGCCGTTTTTCTACAGGGACGAATTGCGGAGGAAATAGAGGATAGTAATCGGGATTTACGCAAACTCAATCAGCACAATTTCCGGATTCGTTCCCACACGCAGCGGAGGCCCCCATGTTCCTGCGCCGCACGACGTATACACCAGCATCTTCCCGAATCGCTTCAGCCCGTAGGTGAACGGCCCCCAGATCCGCGAGGTCAGCCAGGTATACGGGAAAAACTGCCCGCCATGCGTGTGGCCCGAAAGCTGCAACCCGATTCCCGCTTCTTCCGCCACGTTTAGTTTGCCCGGAACGTGCGTTAGCAGCACGCTGGCCTTGTCGCGATCAATGTCCATGCCGCGCAGCACGGACCGGAAATGCTCCTCCTGCGTCGAATCCACATAGTTCACGCCCACCAGCTGCAATCCATCCAGCGTCACTTTTTCATTCTGCAGGACGCGCACTCCCGCATCCCGCACCGCATCCAGATAATGCGCTCGTGGGCGAATTCCCTCGTGATTTCCAGTGACGAAATATGCGCCCAGCGGCGCCGACACATCCTTCCACGGCTGCGCCAGCCGCGCAAAGTCCGCCGCCGTTCCGTCATACAAATCTCCCGCGATGAACACCGCGTCCGGTTTCAGCGCCGACACCATTCGCGCGATGCGCCGCGCAAATCCGTAGTGCCGAACGTGTCCCAGGTGCATGTCGCTCACCAGCGCCGCCGCGCGCCCTCGCCACGATTCCGGCAAGTTCGGAATCCGCACCGTAATCCGTTTCACGCGCGTACCTGCCGCATTGACGATTCCATACAATCCTACCGCCGCGCCCATTGTGAACACTGTGTCCGTCAGAAGTCGTCCGTTGATATGCCAGCTGAACAGCGCGCCTGCGGCATAAATCACCCAGCAGGCCATTGCTGCAAGAAATAGGTACGAGAAAATTCCCAGCCACGCCGCCGCTAGCGTATAAAAGAGACGCACCACGGCATTCGAATATCGGAACGCCAGTAGGGATGTGCCCACAAAACTCATCGCCAGCGCCAGCGTCACCCACACCAGGGGCGAACTAGCCTCTGCGCCGTGCAGCGATCTCCACGTCTCATAGACAAACGCGTGTGCCACTAGAAGTATGGATTGCACCACCACGGCAAACACCGCAAAACGGGTCTTCACGAAGGAATTGCCTCCACCCGCTTAGATGTTCCCTGCCGCCAATTAGTCGCGCGCGTTATACGCGCTACTTGCGGCCCGATTGCGGATATTCAGCGCGTTGCCGGTACGCAAAATGAAACAGCAGCGCCACCAGGAGCACCAGCGGAACGTTCAGCACGCTGCCTTCCGGTCCCACTGTGCCTCCCGTAAACCATGCCGGCCCGTGAGCTGACGGGCTCAGCAGGTGCCCGCGCCCCAGCAAACCGCTATCCGCCGTCCCATAGAAAAATGTTTGGCCCCAGTCCCATGCGGCGTGATATCCCACCGCGAACCACAGATTGCCGGTCTTCCATAGCGTGAACGCAAAGAACAGTGCGATGATCACCACCTGCGCCAGTCCCAGCCACTGTTCTCCGGAATTGCTCTTGTGTGCCAATCCGAAAAGCAGTGAAAGCGCCAACGCGGAAGGCCAGAAGCCCATCCCCGTTGTCAGCGTGTACTGCGTGTATCCCCGGAATGTGTATTCCTCGGAAAGTCCTACCATCAAAAACGTTATCGCCCATACGATCCCGCGAGTCACCGCCGCGCCGCCATGCAGCATCGGAGTCCCATACTCGTAATCGCCTGCCGCGTGAAACACCAGCAGTAGCGCAGTCAGTGCGCCAAATCCCCAAAGGCATCCCACCCAGAAGTTTCTTCCCAGTGCCTTTCGCAATGGCAGTCCGTAGACGCCCATCTTTCGCCGCTCGATACGCGACATCACGAAACTGCCCAGCAGCACCGCGCCAAACCCAATTCCCTCGGAAATCAGCAGGAGTGTCGGTGTCAGTTCTGTCACCTTCGCCGGACCGCGACGCCCTTGAAAATGAAACATCACCGTGAATGTCACGCCGCTGAAGACCAAGTACATGAAGACAAAAATGGCCAACCGCCATCCCGCACGCAGTCCGTCCGGGCCGAGGAAAATCTTCTGCAGCGCCGATGACTCCGGCTCCGTCATCGGACCTTGTGCCTCCGTTGGCAAATCTCCTGCGGGCCCGCTAAATCCCATTCGTCCCTCCTAAATGGCCATTGCGCAAATACCGCGCTGCCTCACGCAGGTACGCGCGCTCGCCACCCAATGCTCCCGCTCGTACTGCGCGATTCGCGGAGCGTTCCTTGCCAATTGCCGGGGCTTAATCCTTCGGCGCTTTTTCCACCACCACCGCCGTTCCGTACGCCAGCACTTCCGTCACGCCCTGCATAATCTCGTTGGCGTCATAACGCATTGCGATCACCGCGTTGGCCTGTAGTGTCCCAGCGTGTTCCAGCATGATATCCAGCGCTTCGTGCCGCGCCTTCTCGCACATTTCGGTGTAGATGGAAATATTGCCGCCAAAAACCGTCTGCACCGCCGCGCCGAGATTCCCGATAATGCTCCTCGAACGCACCACGATTCCCCGCACTGTTCCCAGTGACCGCACCACGCGGTATCCCGCCAGTTCATTGGACGTTGTCGCCATCCATTCGTCTACTTGTGGCATATATTTATCTGCCTCCTCGATTCGTGTGCCCGCTGCTTCGGACAGCCTGATTTCCCGCGCGCCAATATTACCCCTTCGTGACGTTACTACAATCTCTTTGTCGCCCTACGCAGCCTGAATGGTCGCGCACATTTTTAGTCAGCGGCAATCCACACTCCCCGCCACCGCGTACTTGTGGTGGTTGTACAAACTTACAAAACGGAGATGCCTAAAATGAAGTCACGAATTCTGTTTGCGCTGTGTGCTTTGCTGTTGCTCACTGGGTCCGTTGTCGCTTCACAGAAGGATCCCATGGTCGGTGGGGCTACCATGTATCCCACCAAGAACATCGTTGAAAACGCCGTGAATTCCTCTGACCACACCACGCTGGTTGCCGCAGTGAAAGCCGCCGGCCTGGTCAATACGCTCGAGGGCCCCGGCCCGTTCACTGTTTTTGCGCCGACCAATGAAGCTTTCGCCAAGCTTCCCGCCGGCACGGTGGACAACCTGCTGAAGCCGGAAAACAAGGAAATGCTCACGAAGATCCTGACGTACCACGTTGTGGCTGGCCGCCTTTCCACCGCCGAAATCAAGAAAATGATTCGCGAGGGTCACGGTTCCGCGCAGCTTAAGACCGTCAGCGGTGGCACGATCACCGCAACTCTGCAGGGCAGCAAAATTATTTTGACGGACGAAAAGGGCGGCACCGCGGACATCACTATCAGCAACGTGTTCCAGTCCAACGGCGTGATTCAGGTCGTGGATTCTGTTCTTCTTCCCAGCTAGCTCCCCGCGGCAGCGCATTGCAGGCGGACCGGCTTACCCCGCTCCGCCTCTTTGCGCGCGTGAACGAATTGTCCTCCACGCATTGCGTTTGCTTTTCGGGTTACTTGAGCCCAAAAATCTTCACGAACACCGGTGTGTCACCCGTCACGTGCGGTGCGATGGCGTGATAAGCCCACAGATGGACCCACGCGTTTCCCGTCCGCTGCGTCAGGTACCCTTTCACCATGCCCGGGCCGCCATACAGCGTCAGGATGTACATCACGGAAAGCGCCGCGTGCGACGGCGTGTTGTACCGTGTCCAGTATTCTGTAAAGTGTAATGCCGCGTAGGTGAATCCGCTCAGCACGCAAGTTGCGGCCGCTGAACCCGTAAGCCTTCGATACCGCGGCGCCAATATCGCGCACAGGAATACAAGAATGGGCAGTCCCGTTCCCAGGAGGGAAATAACAAACGCCAGCGCCGCCCCTTCACCCAGTTGATGTCCTGTCAATTGCCGCAGCCGGGTCAGCGGAAGGTCCGACAGGACGGTCATCGCCAGGATCACCACGATCACCAGCGTGTCATTCGCCAAATTCGACGATTTCAAGCATAGCTGTTCATTGGAGTACCCGCGACGCCGGAAAACCACATACGGAATCGCCGCATAAAAAACGAAATTGTATCCCGCCCACCACCATGCCTCCGCGGGCGTCACGCGATCCGCCAGCCCAAACATGCTGCCCGCCAGATGCATCCCGATGGCGTGCGTTCCCACCGCATGTCCAACGAATTCACCCGCCAGAAGCACCACCGCGCCGTACGCCAGCAGCCACAGCGTCTCGCGCAACGCCACCTGCCGCTCTGGCGCGCGGGCCGCCACATCCACGTTCCGCCGCCGCGTGAGCACCCATGTCACCAGCAGAAACACCAGCGCAATCGCCGGCAGCGCCATCTGGGTCGTGTATTCCGCCCGCCAACTCATGGCCGCAACGTTGGGCCGGTCGAACGGCTTAATGCCATGGGTCAGCAACGGCATTCCCACGCCGCACGCCACCCATGTGGCCACGCCAATCCACACCACGCGACTCCGCGCCGCGCTCGCCGCCCATCCCGTGTTTACTTGTGATGCCATCTCGGTTACTCGAAAACAATTCGCCCACTACTTCGTTGAACGTATCCTATTGAAGGAATTTACCCGCCAGCAGGGACCGTGACAAACCGCTCCATCCCGTTTCGCCAACCTCAAAACCGGAAGTCTATGCGCCTCGCCGCCTAACTTAGGTGACCTCTACGGTTTCTTCCCCAGAAGCTTTCCCAGTGTGCCGGCCAGGCCACCGCTTTGCTGCTGGCCCTGCTTCTTCAGTTGCTGTTGCGCCAGCGCGCCCAGCACGGACGTTGCCGCCGCCTTCGTGTTCACCGTCACGATCGGGTTTGACGTCGTTCCTGTAATCGTAAACTGCACGCCATTCGTGCTCGCCGCCGACCCCATGGCCTGCGAAATCTGCGCCGCCTGCCCTCCCAGTTGCGATATCTGTGAACTTCCGCCCGCGTTGGCGTTCAGCTTCGCCAGCATGTTGAACGACATGCGGTTTGCCGCATCGATGGTTCCCGCGCCCGTCAAAGTTCCCAGAGCAGGAATCAGGACGTTGATGTTGTCTGCGCGCGTCGTCTGCGGAGTCATGCGCAGTTGCGCGCTCATGTTCTTGATGTTCGTCACGTTTCCGGTTGTTGTTCCCGTCAGCTTTCCCAACGTGGAAAGTTTCTGCGCGATGTTCCCCACCAGCTTCACATTGCTCACCGAGACTGGTCCGCTCGTGGTTAGCTTGTCGAAAGGTCCTTCCAGTTGCAGGTCCGAATTGATTACTCCTCCCTGCATCGTGTCGCCCGTCGGCAGCGACCCGCCCAGCACGGCCATCAATCCCTGCACATCCTCCGCCGGCAGGTTCTTCACCGTAAATTTCATGTGCATCAGGGCGCTGCCCACTGATCCCCCCGCCATCGCGTCTAGCGGTCCGGCCGTTCCAGACAAATCAATCGTGCCCTTCCCCGGCGTCTGGGCTGTCAGTGTCAGCGGAATCTGCTTACCGTACTCGATGTTTTCCGCCGTCAAATGAACCTTGCTCCATACCTGCTGTGCTCCGCCGCCCGCCTTCGCCAAGGTCAACTGTCCGTTGGAAATTTCCAGCTTGTCCACAGAAAAACTTTCCAACCCGCTCGACCCTCCTCTGCTGGTTTGCGCCGCCGGGACGCTGCTAAATCCACCCAGTGAAGAGAAATTCCACACTCCCTTGGCATTTCGGATTAGCGACACCTGCGGCTCATTCAACTGCACCGACGTCACGTGCAGTATGCGGTTGAAAATCAGCGGCTTCATCTCCACGCCCGTGCTGAAAGACTTTGCCGTCAGGAAATTCCCCGTGTTGAACGCCGGATCGTCCGCGATGACGATGTCTGTCGCGCTCAACGCCCCATTCAGCAGCGATAGATGCAGTTTTCCCAGCGTCACTTTTCGCCCCAATGATGCCGTCAGCTGGGCTTCAATCTGTGGCCGGAAGGTGTCCGCGTCCACAAACATCACTGCTGCCACCGCCGCGATCACCAGCACCACCACCGCCAGCGAAAACCAAAGCAGGAATCGTTTCATTTTGCCGCCTCCGGCCCGGCACGAGGGTCCTGCGACGCATTCCGGGCGCGTTTCGCGCGCATCATAGCACCCTCACGCCACGCCTTCAATTGCTCCCCCGCGGTCGATGGGAATGAACTGCCCGCGAACTCGCCACCAGAGTTCGACCTACAACAAATAAGATATTCGTTGGAACTGTTTTTCAGGCGGGAAGCAATTTTGCGGCGGCTACTTCCTCCCCGGGCGCTTCATTGGTCCGACGCTTTTTTGCTTTTCCGAATCAGCGATCAACCTAGCCAGACGTGCCTGCCGTGTTTCTTCTCTCTTGGCGCTAATCACCCACCACGCAGTGAGTTTTCGGTATCCCGGCGTTTGCGCGCGGTAAAACTTCCACGCCGCTTTGTTGGACCGGAACTTCCTCTCATACTGTGCGCCCAGCGCCGCGTTTTTCCGCTGCTCGTACGCGTAAATCGCGGACCGCTGTTCCGTCCGCGCCTGAAACACCTTGTGCCCCGCAGAATGCATCAATCCCAACTTGTGCAGTTCCTCCGCGCGCTTAATGTTCACCGCGCTCCAGATGCTGCGGGTCCTGCGCGGCGTAAATCGAATCATGTAACTGGTGGTATTGATGCTTTTTCTGATGCCGTCAATCCAGCCAAAACACAGCGCCGCATCCACGCTTTCCGGCCAGGTGATGCTTGCCTTTCCCGAATCTTTCTTGTGGAATCCCACCCAAAGCTCCGCCATGCTGGCGTGGTTCTCTTCCATCCAGTTGCGAAACTCGCTCGGCGTCGCAAAAAACTTCGCCTTCATCTGCCCCCGCGAAAAGCTTCTCCTCCTCCGCTAGACTTTCTTGCTTCCCATTCTGTTGTGAGACATCCCGAGGCATCGTGCGCTCTACGCACGCTTGAGCGAGTGTCCTGCCGTTTTTTCTGCGCCACAGTTCTTTCGTGGCAGCATCCCGCCGATTTTAATTTAGCACGGCCATCGTCTTCCCTGTGATTTTCCATCCGCGCGGAAATAGTTCTCCCGCGTCCGGTCACTGCCAATAGTGAAATTAATTTACTGCCGAGGAGCGGACAGTGTGTCTGGGGGCTCTGTGTTAGCCGGGGGGAGTCAATTGGAACGGCGCACCGTGAGCATAATTCTGGTCCACGGTTTTCTGCATGTCCAGGTTGGAGAACGAAACGATCCCCGAAGCATTATAGGTAGTGATGTAGTGTATGTCCCCGCCTTCCAGCCAATATTGCGAGACGTCCACGCTGGTTTTGTCCTTGAAATAGAGCACCGTCTTTGGCGGCGCGGCCACATTGCTGTTGGCGGATGGCTCGCCATCGGCGTTCGGCAGGACGGTCTCCGCCGCCACACTGTTTGAATTCGCGCCGGCCTGATCCTCCGTCTCTGCATACGGGCCGTACATCGAAGCATCATTTGGCGAGCTGTTCTCAGAATTCGAATCCGTTCCCGGCGCATTTCCATAACCGCCAGCCGCTCCTACTGCCAGGCCATATCCGCCATAACCAGAACCGGAGCCGCCGTAACCGGAGTTGCCCCAGCCGCGATAGCCCAGTCCAAAACCTCCGCATTGGTTGTACGAATTAAATGGCGAGCCCCATCCGCCGAATCCCCATCCGCCGCCAAAACCGAACCCACTGCCAGGGAAACACCCTCCCCCAAATCCGGAATTGAACAGCCACGGGCTGTAATACCACGGATTGTAATAATAATAATTTGGACCATAGAGCGCCGGTCCGCGCGGCGGGTATGGGAACCGCTGCCACGGGTTGATCAGCGTCGGTTGCAGCGTGGGCGGCGGGTTCTTTCCGCCTGGTGATGGGAAACTCTGAGGCGCTCCCGGCTTGGGAGAACTCACGGGCAACATTGTCTTCCCTACAGCCGGAGCGGGAGCATGTGCGGACGTCGGCGAGCTACCCACCCTTCCTTTTCGTGCGGGTGATGCTTCCGGAGGCGGTATGAATATGTATTCGGGTTCGGCAGTATGCGCGGTAATCGCCGGCGGCAGCGGCATATAAGAGTGCCCAGCGGCGCCGGCCCCCGGAGCCGTTCCGCCCCGCTGCGGCAATGCTGGCGCGGTTGTTGCAGTGGTCTTGGTTGCGGCGTGATGCCCAAACCACGATCCGAACGAATGTCCGCTTGCGCTTTGCGTTCCGCTCATCCCTGAAGAATGTCCGCTGGGGCTGCCTCCAAAGTGTCCACCGCTGAAGCCTCCGCCACGGCTTCCGCCTCCACCACGTTGCGCATAAGCCGGGAGCACGCAGAAAGCTGCCAGCAGCGTTGCAGCGGCAATCAAAGCGAATTGGATGTTGCGCTTCGCCATGGCATTCAGCCTGAGGTTCACTGCCCCCAGTATACTCTTCCCCGCAACTGTTTGGATGCTTATCGTCCACCCGCAGTTTCCCTCGCGGGCGAGGCCCCTTGTGCCGACGCGCCAATCGGCAGGCCGATCTGCGCGGCAACGTCCCGGTAGCATGCAAGCGCATGCACAGGCCTGTTGACTGGATCGACAGTCAAATAGAGCAGCGCCGGTTCCCGAACATCAATGCTGCCGCGAAGCATTTTGCATGCGCGGGCAGAATCGCCCAGGCCTGCATATAATTGCGCATAGGTCACCCCCCACCGCAGCGGATGCGGCCAGTTCGCGTGGACGGCCATGTCGAGGTCCGCGCGCGCGGCTCCTCGCATCCCGCCTTGGGCGAAGCCTTCCTCCTTGGAGCGGGCGCGGCTCTCGTTACCCTCCAGCCGCAGAATACGGGTCGCGGCCTGAATACTCTCGGCGTTCTTTCCCTCCATCAGGTACAGGTTCTGCAAGCGAAAAAGCGCCGGAGTGAAGTCCGGATCCATCGCTAGGACGCGGTCGAGTCTCTGTTCCGCCTGGGCATAATTCCCCCGCAGATATTCAATCCACGCGTTATCCACCGCCATGATGGGCGAGAGCGGATCCAAATCCTGCGCCACTTTCGCTTCCATGGCTGCTTCCTCGTATCGCTGCATGGGAACAAGATAGAAAACGGCGTACCACTGGTGAGCCGTGGCGTAGTTGGGATCCAATACAATGGACCGTTGAAATTCCCGCCCCGCGGTGGCCCAATCCCATTCGAAGACGGCGCTCACGGCTCCGAGCGCGGCATGCGCCTCCGCGGAATCGCCGTCCAGCGCCAGCGCTTGCAACGCCGCCTGGCGCGCTTTCGTCCCGAATTCCGGCCCCTGGCCGCTGCTCAACGATTCCAAAACATAGGTATCCGCGAGACCTGCAAACGCGGGAGCAAATCGCGGGTCCTCGCGCGTGGCTCGCGAAAAATATTCCGCGGCTTTCTCATATGTCCGGTCGCCACGCCGGTTCCACAGGTAAAGCCCGCGAAGGTAATCGTCGTATGCCTGCTGATTGACGGCCGTCCGCGTTGATCGCGCGGCCGCCGCCGGAAGCGAACTCTCTGGATTCACCGCCGCGCTCACTTCGCGCGCCACGTCCCGCGCCACGCGATCCTGCACCGCGATTACTTCGTCCAGCGAGTCCTCATAGCTTCCAGCCCAGAGATGGCGGTCGTTGGCCGCTTCAATCAGCTGCGCGGTAATGCGCACGCGGTTCCCCGCCCGCGCCACGGATCCTTCGATCACTCCGTCCACGCGCAGTTCGCTCGCGATCTCCGGCAGCGAAGCATTTCGCCCCTGGAATTGTGACGACGACGTCCGCGAAACCACCCGCAATCCGTGAACGTGCGCCAGCTCGGTAATCAACTGGTCGGTGATTCCCGCCGCAAAGTAATCCTGCTCCGGATCCCCTGAAAGATTCTGCAGCGGCAGGACCGCCAGCGAATGGATTCGCGCCCCGGCGGCTTCCACCCCGGTCTTATCGCGATTGGCTCCGTATTCCAGCCAGAAACCGGTCGCCAGAAGCAGTACCACGGTGATTGATATCCCGATCAGTCCCCGCTGGTGCGGGAAGTAGCCCGTCTTTAGGTCAGTATTGTCAGACTCGCTGGTAGCCCGCACCCCGGGCAGCGAACTCGCTCCCTCTGAGAGCTTGCTGCCGGGCGCTAGTGCGCCCGTGGAGGCAACATCTTCCTCGGCCTGTTGTGTGGTCCTATGGTCCACCGCGCAAACTTCGCCCACTAGCCGGTAGCCGCGCTTCGCCAGCGTTTCAATCTGCAGCGGGCTGCCCGCGCTGGCCAGCAGTTTCCGCAGGGCGGAGATGTAGACCGCCAGATTCACTTCCTCCACGAACGTATCCGGCCAGACGGCCTTCATCAGGTCATCTTTGCTGACCACCTCATTGGCATGTGTAGCCAGCGCCACCAGCACTTCCACCGCGCGGGGTGCTAGCAGCACTGGCCGGCCGTCGCGGACCAGAACCCTGTCCGCCACAACCAGTTGGAAGGGACCAAGGTGTAGAAACTCTTTGGGGGCTCTGGGCATACCAACGCAGTCTTTAGGAATTCTTAAACTATTCTAAAAGACCGACTGGCTCCGTTTACCGTATAACACCTGGGAGACCAGTCCTCCCGGTGCGGGATTGCGTGCGCTCATCCTATCACGGAAGTGCTGCAAGCGAGGATTCTGGGCGGATCAGGACCGCCCCCAGATCTTGGAGGGCTGAAGCGCACTCCTCATGTTGCTCGCGTCGCGATGACAGCAGCCTGAGGGCGCGCAGTTTTCCGGTTTTCTGGCGGTAGCTGCCTCAGCGCGGGCGTTCGCCCGCATTCGATGCAGGTAGTCAAATTCAATATGGTACAAAAGGAGATTCTTCGTGAAATTGCCCAACTTCTCGATAAAAGCGGCCGTTGTCGTTCTCTGCGCTCTGGCCGTCACCGTCCTGCTGGCCACCAGCTTCGGCCGCGCCAGCGCCAAGGCGCCCATTTCATTCACCTTCACCCAGCTGGATTATCCCGGAGCTACTGCCACCACCGCATCGGGGATCAACAAGGCCGGCATCATCGTTGGTGACTGGACGGATTCTAGCGGCGTCGTGCATGGCTATGGCCGCCTGCCCAATGGCACGTATAAGGACTACGACTATCCCAGCGCCACCACCACCTCCATTTGGGACATCAACGATTCCAATAAAGCCACCGGCTACTTCATTGACAGCTCTGGGAACTACCACGGCTTCACCCTCGTGCTGCCGAACCACACCACCCAGCTGGACTACCCCACGGGTACCTACACCGTCGCTTATGGCCTCAACAACAGCGGCCAGGTTGTGGGCACGTGGTCCAATGGCTCGAATCAGGATGGTTTCTCGGAAACCGGCGGCAACTACACGGATCTCCTGTATCCCGGTGGCTCCTACGCTCTGGCATCAGGCGTCAACACCAGCGGCAATATCGTTGGCGAATGGTTTGATTCCAGCGGCAACGAGCATGGCTTCACGCTCACCAAGGCGGTCAATGGGACCTGGGCCGACGTTGACTATCCGGGCGCCGTGGGCACTTCGATCGAAAGAAATAATGACAAAGGCCAGGTCGTCGGCGTCTACACCGATTCAAACGGCAACCTCCATGGTTTCGGCGCCGTCCCGGCCAGGAATGAGTTTCTGACCATTGACGTTCCCGGCGGCTCCTCCACCGTGATTCGCGGCATGAACAACACCCCGGTGCTGGTGGGCCACTTCCTCGATGGCTCCGGCAACGAGCACGGCTTCATGGCGACTGCGAATTAGGCCCAGCCTTTGCACTTCGCCGGCACGGCTCCCTCGTCCCTCGGGTATTCGGGACGAGGGAGTTTTTTCCTCCCCATTTTATATTTGGCCGTCGCCTGCCCCGGCGTCCTGAGCTTGTCGAAGGGATCCTGCCGTAGGAAGGCACCGGCTGGCTCAAGCCGGCTCTTGCGAGAGGCATCCGTTGTGCTCTTGTCCCGCAGCGCAATTTCATCTCAGCCGCCCCGCATTTCAAGTTGAACACGGCCGCCCATCGCCCTCCCGAGATCCCGGCCGAGGATTTTCGGCTGGACCCTGCCAAACCGGGGTCCTGAAAGGTTGGAATACCCTTTTCATGTCGCCCGCGTTGCGCTATAAGACATGTGAAGAAGCACGGTTTTTCGGTTTTCTGGAAGTAGCTGTTTCGGCGCGGGCCTTCGCCCGCGCTCGATGCAGGTAGTCAAATTCAACGTGGTATAAAAGGAGACCCTCTGTGAAATTGCCCAATTTTTCAATCAAAGCAGCCATTGCGGTTCTCTGCGCTCTGGCCGTCACCGTTCTGCTGGTCACCAACATCGGCCACGCCAGCGCCAACGTGCCTGGCATTTCCTTCACATTCACCCAGCTGGATTATCCCGGCGCTACTGCCACCACTGCTTCCGGCATCAACAAGGCCGGTATCATCGTTGGCGACTGGACGGATTCTGGCGGCGTCATGCACGGCTATGGCCGCCTGCCCAATGGCACGTATAAGGACTACGACTATCCCAGCGCCACCACCACCTCCATTTGGGACATCAACGACTCCAACGAAGCCACCGGCTACTTCGTTGACAGCTCCGGTGACTACCACGGCTTCACCCTCGTACTGCCGAACCACACCACTCAGCTGGACTATCCCGGCTCCTCCTACACGGTGGCCTACGCTATCAACAACAGCGCTCAGGTGGTCGGCAGCTTTGTCGTTTCAACCCAGGATGGTTTTTCGGAGACCGGCGGCTCCTATACAGACCTCGAGTATCCCAGCGCGAGTACCACCCTGGCGTCCGGCGTAAACAACCTCGGGAATATCGCTGGCTTTTGGATCGATTCCAACGGCGTGGACCATGGTTTCACGCTCACCAAAGCCAGCAATGGAACCTACGCCGACGTTGACTATCCCGGCGCAGCCAGCACCGAGGTGGAAAAGCTGAATGACAAGGGCCAGGTTGTCGGCGTCTATACCGATTCGAATGGCAACCTTCATGGTTTCGGCGCCGTTCCAGCCCAGAATAAGTTCCTCACTATTGACGTTCCCGGCGGCTCCACCACCGTGGTTCGCGGCATCAATAACACCCCGGTGCTGGTGGGCCACTTTCTGGATTCGTCTGGCGTTGAGCACGGATTCATGGCCGTCCAGAAGTAGCAGCATATTTTTTGCCTTCCACAAGACTCCCTCGTCCACTGCCACACCGGGACGAGGGAGTTTTGTGCGGATATTTTCGCCCACTTTACATTTGGTCATCCCCAGTCCGCCATGGCGAGTCCACGGCCTCCTCGCACGTGGCCCTGTTCACCAATGTGGTGCCCCCGGTCTTCTCACGTGCAGCCTTGCTCAACCACTGTCGCGCTCCAGCCTTCTCACGTGCGGCCCTGCTCCGCTTTATTCATGCCGCCCCACCGCCAGCCTGGTCATCCCGAGCCATCGTCCGCCTTGGGCGGACGCTTAGGCAGGGGTCTGTCGTGCTTTCACCCCGCACTGCAATTTCTCCGCAACGGCCCCCCGCGTTTCATTTTGAACGCGTACTCAATGCTCTTCTCCCCGGGTCGCAACCCTCCGCTCGTTGCCCCCGCCCTCGCGCTGTGCTACCTTCGTTTACAGGAGATCCTTCATCATGTCCTCGGACAAAAAGCATCCGCTCAAGAAACCCGAACTCCCTGCGCACGGCCAGGCCGAACGCGAATCCGCCGAAACCCGCGAAGCTGGCCAGTCGGGTGACACCGAAGGAATCTCTGATGTCGCCTCCGTGGATTCTGAAAGTGTCCGCGAACTCGCCGAGGAAGGCCAGGATTTCGAGGCCATGGTCGTGGACGGCGTGGAAAACGCCCCCGAACCCGATCAGGGCGAAGTGAAAACCCACGAAGTCCCCGAAGACGACGTTCCCCCCGAATACCGCAACTACCGCGAGAACGGTTAACCGCTCCGTCCCGTCTCTGTTAACGCAGGCCGGCTATCCAATGTGGTGGATCACTGCTACGCCAAGGCGACGTGCGCCAATTTCATTCCCGGTCATATCGAATCCGCCACAGCAGGGCATCCTTCCTGTGACCGTGTAGCCTTCCTCCCACTGCGATTTATGTCGCCCACTGGCCACACTGGTTATCCCGAACGAAGCACGCCTTTCCTGCGTCGAAGTAAGGTATTTGCCTTTTTCTGTCGTGACCACAGCATATCCGCCGCTCCGCGATGTGCAATAGTGGACAGACAGTCCTCTTGCCGACGGGTTAACGTCGCCTTCGGACTCCGTCTGCTGGAATTGGATTCGCCGGGCACGGGAGTTTCCCGCGCGCCCGTAGTCGTTTCTCTGGACAGGCAAGGAGCATGAAAATGAAACGATATTTTAAGGTTCTGTTGGTTATGGCCGTGGTCGCCGCAGGCGTTGCGCTTTGCGCGCCCGGCCCGGATGCTTCCTCCGAGCATTACGTCGTCACCAATGACAACAACCTGAAAGCGATAAACACTGGTACCGTACTCAAGCTGGGTGGCAGCGAAAACAACCCGCTGCTGGGAATCGTTGGAAGTTTGAATACCAATACACTGGTCTCTGCCCATGGCGCTGCAACTCCGAGCATCCAGATCGACTGTCGAATTCACCTATAACGGCTGCATCACCACCTTGCAGGTACATAATTCACAATATGGTCTTCTCAGTGTGGGGATAACCACGGCTTTGCCCGCCGGAAGCGGCGTTTATCTCTACGTGGCGCAACCGGGCCCTGTTGACGCCATTGCCGTCCTTTCCATCAATTCCGCCACCGGATGCACAACAGAAACGATCAGGTCGCCTTTTCCTACGAAATGGTCAATTTTACTACCTCGCTGCATGGCCCCCACGGCCGTTCTGATCCCCGCGCCTTTCTTCACTTCAAACTAATCGTCGTGCTTCCTCCTGCGCTTGCGGGAATAATTTTCATTCCCGTCACCGTCGCCGCTTCGCACCGGCATGACGCTGCCATCGCCAGCATCACCACCGGTCCAAACCAGGCGTCAATATCCGCCGCGGCGATGGCCTGCAGCTTTGCAAAAAATACTCCCCACTCTACGCTCGCCACCGGCGTCAATTCCTGAATCGTTTCCTGAATGTCGCCGCATAGATTCATATACTGCTGTCCCGCGGCGAAGTAAACCTTCATCATGTTGGCCTGTTCGTCCGTCAGCATCTCGCCAAACCCCTGCCGGATAATCGCTGGACTGTACGGCGCCCAACTCGTGCGGTCCGCCTTGTCCAACAGCGGCGTGGGATTCGGCTCCCCGTCAGTGAACTGATTCAGCAGACAGTTGAACTTCCGCCAGTCGTCATACGTCGAATAAATGTCTTCGGCCAGCGTCATCTGCCGCGACAGAAAATCCACTGGATCGCTGTCCACCGCATCCGACGCCTGCGAGTAGGCGATCCAATTGTCTTCGTCCTCGATGTGCGGCGGCGCGGCCTGTTTCCCGTTTACGTATTCATCGGACAACAGCCGGCTCAGCGCGCTCATCTCGTAAATCAAATGCACGTCCAGCGACGGCTTCGTTCCCAGCTTCTGGAACAGTTTTCCCATCGAAACCAGCGCCTGCCCCGTTGCCGCGGGCACTTCCCCTCCCAGCGCCTGCAGCAATTTCGTAAGCCGCGTCGCCTGTTTGCTTTCGCCAGTGCTATCCAGAATTCCGTGCAGTTGGATCTGCATTCCCGTGGCGTTGATCTGTGTGCCCGCATCATTGCTCGCGCCTGTTCCCGTCGCGCTCAGATAGACCGTCGTGCTCGTGGTCTTTGCATTGTTCGCGGTGGTGACGACCTGCCCCGCCTGGCCCTGCAAATGGAAATGCCCGTCCGATTGATAGCTCACGCTGGCGGAGTCAAAATATTTCTCCAGACTGGCTTCCTTCCACAATCCGAAGATCGTCAGCTTCACGCCCGTCTCGCGGAAGTGCATCTGCTCGTAGCCCGATCCCGGATCCAGCGTCACCGCGCCCGTGGCTAGTGCCTTCAGGAAGTCTCCCGCCATCGCCGCATCCCACGCCATTTGAGCCTGAGCATTCTCAAAATCAAAGTTCCACGTGAACGCGCTGGTGAATTTCGATTCTGATTGGTAATAGAGCGCCAGCGTGATGCCCGCGTCGGTAACTTTCTGGAACAGTCCCGCCAGCCACTTGTTCGAGTCGCCCACGTACTTCTGCATTTCTCCGCTGGCCGCCGATAGCAACGGCGCCGGTATTGGCACGCCTGTTGAGCTTTGTACTGTTTGCGACACCCACTGCGTCATCTGCTTTGAATCCACGCAGAGTTTGGGATCTCCCAGCGGCGAAATTCCCGCGTCAATTTGGAGTTGAATGGCCCGCTGCGAATCCCGGCCGGCGCAAATGTGCAGCACCGCTCCGCCCATCTTCGCGGCATTCGGTTTCTTCCGCTCCAGAAAACATTGAAAATTGCGCGTCCAGTTGAACTTTGCCGATAACGACGCGTTTAGTGACGCGTTCATCGGCTTCAGTCCCGGCGTGCTCACCAGTCCGCCCCCCTTGCTCAATGCGTCGCCCATCTGCGCCAGCGCCGAGCCGCCCACCTGCCCGCTCAATCCGACCGTCGCGCCGAATCCCACGTTCATCGCGCCGTCAAATTCGTAGTAAATGCACTCTTCATCTTGCAGATTCGCCAGCGTGTTCTGATGCAGCGGCAGAGTAAATCCGCCGATGGCCGCCAGGAGCGCGTCTTGCACTGTCGTTTGCGGATCAAACGGCTTGTAATTCTTCACTGTGTACGCCACCGACCCGCCCGCATCCGTCGTTACCCCCACCGCACCCACCGGCACTTTGGCCGAAAGGTCGCCGCTGATGTTGAATTGCAGCGCCATCACCACGTAGCACGCATCCGGTCTTCCCTGCACCTTCACTGGATCGCCGCCTGAATTCTCCACGTCCGGCGAGTATTGAAACAGACTCTGCCCCGGCGCCACAATGCTCACGCTTCCCTGCGTTTTTGCTTTCAGCGAAAATGTCGCCGGGCTCCCGTCCAACTTCCAGCAGGGGTTCCCCGCATCCAGCGCCACGCTTCCCGAAGTGTTCTTCGGCACCGCCGAAAGCGGTCCGGCGAGGAAACCCTTCAGACTACCGTCGAAAATAAAATTGAGATCATCCGCCGTTTTTCCCAGGTCCGCCACGCATGTGGGAGGCACTGGGACGCTTTTTCCATCCACGCTCATGCTGATATTGGCCATCTTTCTCCTCGTTCTTTCACGCCGGATATCCCGGCCGCTCCTTACTTCTCCGCCACGCGAATTACCGCGGCCCCTGTTATCGCATCCTTTTTCAATCTTACCAACGCCTTGTCCGCGTCGCTCAGCGAAAAACTCTCCACTTCTGTGTGGATGGGAATCTCCGCCGCCACGCGGAGAAAATCTTCCCCGTCCTGCCGCGTATTGTTGGCCACGCTGCGGATCACCCTCTCGCCGTAAAGCAAATCGTAGTCCATCGCCGGAATCTCGCTCATGTGAATCCCGCCCAGCACCAGGGTCCCGCCTTTTTTTAACGCCGCCAGCGCCGGCGGCACAATCTCTCCTGCCGGCGCAAAAATAATCGCGGCATCCAATTTTTCGGGCGGCTCCGCCACCGTTCCTCCGGCCCACTTTGCTCCCAGTTCCATCGCCAGCTTTTGATGCCGCACGTCGCGCGTAGACGCGTAAACTTCCACTCCCCAGTGCCGCGCCACTTGAATAGCCACGTGCGCCGCCGCGCCAAACCCGTAAAATCCCAGACGCCCTCCGCGCTCAATTCCTGAAACGCGCAGGCAGCGAAATCCGATAATCCCCGCGCAGAGCAGCGGTGCGGCGTGCTCGTCCGCGAATCCCTCGGGAATCGTATACGCAAACCCCTCATCCGCCAGCGCGTACTCCGCATACCCGCCGTCCACAGTCCAGCCCGTGAACTCTGCGTGGTCGCACAGATTTTCCCGCCCGCTGCGGCAGTATTCGCAGGTCCCATCCGTGGAGTGCAGCCACGCGATGCCCACGCGCTCGCCGATTTTCAATCGCCGTTTGGCGCCAGCAGTTTTCCTCGTTCCAGGCGCGCCCTCTTCAACTTTCTCCGGGCCCATTTCCTCCACGATTCCCACAATCTGATGCCCGGGAATCACGTGTTCTTTGCGAACCGCCAGGTCGCCTTCCGTCACGTGCAGGTCCGTGCGGCACACGCCGCACGCCCGCACGCGCACCAAAACTTCTCCGCGTTCCGGTTTCGGCCTGTCCACCTCGCCAAACTCCATCGGACCGGATTCCACTGGCCCCGGTTTCTTCACTCGCCATGCTTTCATTTCGCCCTCACAATTTTCTCCGCCGCCGCGCTGGCCAGTACGCAAATCTCCTTGAAAGCCCGCGCCGCGAACACTGATTTCGTCCCCGCTGCTCTCACGATGGCCGGAAGATTCGCCTTCACTTCGCGATGAATTGCGCGCATCTGCTGCACCGTGGGTTGACGCCCTTCTCGCAACAGCGCGTTGCCCAGCTCGCGAAACACGCCGCCCGCTTTTCCGCCGTGGGCGTAAACGTCCGTCCCGTCCAGATCGCTCAACGATTTGCTCAGCCGGTGCTTGTGCGTCTCAAACGCGAACCATACATGCTTGTGTTCGCGCATCCGTTCCCATGCTACCGCCAGTCCCAGTTCGAACGGCATGTTGAATCGCGGCGTCTGCGGGAGGGTCCTCGAAAGCTCCACACGCGAAAGATCATGAACGGAATACGGGCACTCCTGGATCAACGCGAAAATCCTATCCAGCCGTCGCCCGCCGCCGGGAATTTCCAGCGAGGCCCGCGGCGCCAGTCCGAACGCGCTGATCCCGCAAATGTAGGCGAGGTACAACTCCCGAAAATCTCTGTCATAGGGAATATTGAGAAAAACGCTAGCGCGCTTTTGCGGAGGTTCGGCCACGGGCGGACTTCTTTCTTGGCGCGGCGGTGGAGGAATGCCGCGCTTTCAGCACAATTCTCACCGTGCGGTCGGCACGGCCGCCGGAATGCGCCCTTGTATGGCCGTTGCTACTCACCAGCGCGATAATTTCCTGCGCCCGCGATGCTGGCACTCCCAGAATCCGCGCCGTCTCTTCCGCGGTTACAAATTTCGACCGTATTGTCGCCGCTCTGCTCATGCCGCCTGCTTACATCTTAACCCCGCGGGCCTCGGCCTTCAACCTGGGCCTGCAATTCACCGGCGCAAAGTTTCACGGAGATTAAATATCCGCCCCGCAAAGTTGTATCATCCTGTTCGCGTCTCTACCACTAGGCTTTCAGGACAAGGAGAATCCAATGCGCATTTCTCGTCGCTCCGCCACTGCATTCGGTACCATCATCATCGCCCTTTTCTTTTCCGCCCTCGTCACATCAAAAGGATTGGCGCATCCCGACGGCAATCAAAACACCGTGGCTGGCCCCGGCGTCATTCCCTTCCAGCACGTATTTATCGTCATGGAAGAAAACCAGAACTACAGCAGCGTCATCGGCAGCGCCAGCATGCCTTATCTGAACGGCCTGGCCACCGCATATGCCTATTCCAATGGCTACTATGCCAACACTCATCCTTCCATCGGCAATTATTTCATGATTACCACTGGCCAGATCATCACCAATAACGACAGCTTCGGCGGCACCGTTTATCAGGACAATATTGTCCGCCACATTCTCGCCGCCGGCCTCACCTGGAAGGAATATTCCGAAAGCATTCCGCATCAGGGATATGACGGAGGCGATTCCGGCGAATACGCGCAGCGCCACAATCCGCTTTCTTATTTTTCTGATGTGCGCAACAGTCCCGCCCAGCTGCAGAATCTGGTTCCCTTCACGCAATTTGCCGCCGACTTGGCCGGCAACTCCCTTCCGAATTACTCTTTCATCGTTCCCAATCTCATTGATGACGGCCACGATTGTCCCAACGGCGATCCCAATTGCCCCAACTCCACGCTTCTCTCCGACATCGACATGTGGTTGCAAGCCAACATTGACCCGCTGGTCCAGAACGCCAACTTCAACACTCCCGGCAATGGCCTGCTCATCATTACCTTTGACGAATCCGGCAACGACAACCGCTTCGGCGGGGGTCAGGTCGCCTGGGTCGCCGTCGGTCCCAACGTCAAAAAGGCCTATGTCTCCTCAACTTTTTACCAACATCAGAACACGCTGCAGTTCATGTGTACTTCCATCGGGATCACCGCCTGTCCGTTCACCGCCGGGCTCGCCCGCAACATGGAGGAATTCGTCCAGGCGAACTAGCGCCGGAAAGCGCGAATTTCGCGCGGAAGTATCCGCGGCCCTTGGCGCTGGACGCCGCCCGCGCGGCCATGCGTTTTGGTGAACTTCCGTTCGCGCGTCAGGCTTTCTTCTTGGTCAGATGGCCAATCAGCGAGATGAGAAACAGAATGAGGAAAATATAGAAGAATATTTTGGCGATTCCCGCGGCGGCCACCATGATTCCAGCAAACCCCAGGACGCCCGCGATGACAGCCACGATGAAGAAGATCACTGCCCATTGCAGCATGATGCCTCCGATTCAGTGCCGCCGAATTTCAACCGGACTGAACAGCAATATGTTCCCACGGTCCGCGGCCAAAGGCGAGAGTTTCCGTTGGGAACGATACGGATGGAATTCCGCCGCGGCGCTTATCGCGAAATATAAAGCAGAACCGCGAGGATAATCAGGATCACCACCGCCGCGAATCCCGACGGCCCGTGGCCCCACTGCTTGCTGTGCGGCCAGATCGGCAGCGTCCCAATCATGGCGATCACCACGAATATGGCCAGCACTAGAAGTATGAACATGTGTCTCCTCTCGCAATGATCATCCGTCTGGAGCGGCTATCTAAGATACCTGTCCTGCGACCCGGACGCCAGCCCTATTCCGCTGGATGCCGTTTGCGGTAAAAAGTCTGCGCAAAATAAATCGCGAATCCGGCGCACAGCACAATCCAGAATGGACGCGAGCGCAGCGTGATCGCCAGCGCGGCCAGCGCCGCCGTGCAGCCCCACATGAAAGTTTCGCCGGTGAATCCGTCCGCCCAATTCGGTTTGGCTCCGCCCGGCGGAACACGCGCGCGCAACGATGGCACCAGCCGCGGCACGCGCCGCAAAAATTCCTGGTAACTTTCCCCTTGCGACGCGGACAGATTGCGCTCTTCCCGCAGAATCAGCCGCAGCGTGAACACCATCATTCCCGCCACCAGAAAAAGAAATCCTACGCGCGACGCCAGCAGGCCGATCGCCACCGCCAGCAAGACCGTTCCCAGATACAGTGGATTGCGCATATGCCGGTACGGGCCGTCCGCCACCAGCCGGTCGCTGTGAAACTCGACGTCATGCACCACCGAGCTGTGCAGGTAAGCTCCGGCCCAGGTGCGAATCATGGACGCCACGCCAGCGATTAGCACCGCCGTCCAGAAAACGATTAGAACGCCGCGTCCGACGGCTGGTGAATCCACATTCATCGGGAGTCCCATCATGTGGTGAGCCAGCCAGTCGGAGATTCCCACGTGGTCAACGCGATCGAACCAGAAGGCGCCAAAGAATATTGCTGTGATAATCCAGAAGCGGTATTTGAACTCAAAATCCGTGGCGCGCATGGCTGGTCTCCGAAGACTTGCTGGCTGGCCGCGAGGGATTGTCCCAGGCGGCAAGGAATGTAATCATGCTGCGCCCGCGGTAAGCAACCCGTTTCTGGAATCATTCTGCCGCGAGCACAAAAGTGGAGACCGCCGATGGCCAAACGGAAGAACCGCGCGTGGAATTTTATCTTGGAGCATCCCCTGAGCTTGGGCTCCTCCCTGCTCCTGACGGTATGGATCGTGCTTTATATTGTGTCCGATCCCGCTACGCACTGGGGATCGTTCTTCGGCAACGCTATCGCCGACTGGTCCGGCGTAGTGGTTACTGTCTTCGCCACCAAGCATCTCTACGAGAAAAATTCCACGCAAAGCCGCAAAGTGCCACCTGAACCATTGCCGGAACCGTTCGAGTGGATGCGCGACCACTCCCTCACCATTTTTCTGCTGGTCACCGGAATTTTCTGGACGGTGCTCTACATCAAAATGGACTCCGAAGGAAAATGGGGCCAGGTGGTAGGCAACATCGTTTCCGAATGGACGCAGACGTTCGGCCTGGTCCTGCTGACCAAGCGCATGATCGCCCGCCACTACAACAGAGATGACGCCAATTGAGTTCATTTGCCGTGGTTGAAATGGGATGAAAACAGATGCTTAAAAGTGTCCCGGTTAGAAAGGTGTATGTTATTGATTGTATTGGAGTTGCAGTTTTATGACTGTTACATGTGTCCCTATTAGAAATGACGGTTTGGGGGGCCTAGGTCTGGGGACTACTGATTCACAGTCTGGATGATCGGCGTGCTGCGACGGGGATTGAAATGCACATCGCCGGTGTAGGTGGCGGTGACGCTGTAGGTCCCGGGCTGGTTGATGGGCATCGTTAGAGTAGCCACGCCATTGACTACATTCGCGTTGCTAAAGTTGTTGCCGCTGGCGAAGGTGACCGCGCCCGTGGGGACGCCCAGTCCCTGCACCGCGGCGGAAACGTTGGCGGTAAACGTCACCGACTGCCCTTCCTGCGACGGGTTGGGAGAACTGCCCAGAGTTATGTGAACGCTGGATTCATTCAGCAGCACGGACACGGTGTTGCTGGTGAAATTGGGAACCGCCAGGTCATAGGAGCGGCGGCCGCCGCCGTTCAAATCCGCCGCCAGAATCCAATAGGGGTTGGTGACGCTGTATTGGAGAGGCGCCTGAAACGTGCCGTCTCCGTTACCAAGAACCACCTTCACGGATTTGCCGGCAGTGAACGCCAGGTCCGGATGGCCATCGCCGCTGAAGTCCGCCGCGGTAACCACGCCGAGATTCCCCTTCCCGGTAGTGTAGTCCTGATGCGCTTGAAAAGTGCCATCGCCGTTGCCCAGCAGAATGGAATAGACGCCGGTGCTCGTGGAACACCCGTTGTTCAAGGGAACAGAGCAGCTATCGGCAACCGCCAGGTCCAGCTTGCCGTCGTGGTTGAAATCCGCCACGGCCACGGACGTTGCCGCATATCCCGCAGCGTTGTTCATGGCGTTCTTAAATGTTCCGTTGCCCTTTCCCAGGTAAATCCCCACGGAGCCGCGCGCATTGCAGCCTCCCGCACCGCACTCGTTCACCGCGGCCAGGTCAGGCAGACCATCGCGGTTGAAATCGGCGGTGGCCAGCGCCGTGGCGTATTGTCCCGCGGCGTAATTTGTCTGCGGGCCAAAGCTTCCGTCGCCGTTGCCCAGCATCACCGCCACATTGAAGTTCCCCCGCATCCCACGTTGGCGCAAACCAGAACGGCGATATCGGGAATCCCGTCGCCATTGAAGTCGCCGGTGACCGGGCTGAACGGATTGAAGCTGACCGTCGAAATGATGTAGTGCTGAAAAGTGCCGTCGCCGTTTCCCAGCAGGACGTCCACAGCACCGCTCTTGTAGGCCGTCACGGCGAGGTCCAGATTTCCGTCGCCGTTGAAGTCCGCGATCACCACGCCAACGGGCCATTCGCCCGTGGGGTATTGCACTTCCTTCTTGAAAGTGCCATCGCCATTGCCCAGCAGAACGCTGACCGAGGTGCTATCCGGGTTGGTCACCACCAAATCGGGAATACCATCCTTATTGAGGTCGGCAACGGCCACCCAATTGGCCTGGCTCCCGGCGGAATAAGACGTTGTCTGGAAAAAAAGGTTTTGCCCGGAAACAGGAGTCCGCTTATCGGCGCCCGGCATTGATGAAAGCACTGGCATCGCCCGAAATGAAACTCTTTGCGCCAGGGTGCTGGCGAAACTGACGCCCCAACAACAGCAGCGATCACGACCGGCAATGCAAACAAAAAGCGTTTCATGGAATCCCCTTCATCCGAAAACAGATTGTCCAGGGCCAGGACAAATATCCAACCAGCAAAAACGTTTTCCGTTCCTTCCAACCCCCGCGAAACGTGGAGCCGTATAAACGTGTATGAACGGTGCGCGAAATCCCGTCCTGAAAAAAACAGCCGCATCGCGTGGACGAATGACCCAATATAGCCGCGTCGGGCGCGCGGAGCAATAGAACTTCCCGCCAGTACCAAAGTTGAGCTATGCCCCGGGCCGTCGTGTGGATTTTGGAAAGCCGCGAGTTCGGCGGCGCCAGCCGAACCGGATTCGAACTGGTTCGCCTCAAGCGAGCGAGAAAGCCGGCTGCTTACTGGGTCTCAAGTCCCACGGAAAAAAGCTGAAAGTCCGTGAACGAATATTGCGCGTGGTAGCGGCGCAGGTCCGAACCCTGCGCTCGCGAGAGCGCCGCGCCCAATTGTTCGCCGGTGAACTCGGAGAACACCTCGGCGCTTTGCGGCAGCCAGAGAGTGACGGGACGGATGTGAAACTGAACCGGGCCGTAATCAATGGAGATGGCTTCGCTCTTCAAGCGCACCCCGGGAATCCACTCCGCAAGGTTTGTTTCCAGATGCAACACCTGATAACTGTCCGCCGCAATCCAGGCACGGCCCTTCAGCTTCGCGGGATAGTGCCTGGTCTCCGTTGAAAATTCGCGCGTCACCGCGGGTTTGTCCTTGCGCTGGTCGAAGTGGATCACCCAGGCTTTCTGCCCCTGATAATCCGTCTGGCCTTCGCAACGCATGTTGTAATCCGCCGCATAGACTGGATAGAAAATCAGCGCCAGCACGGCGAGTCCCGAATCGGTCATGGCCTGGTCAAAACCACCAGTGCCATAGGTAACTTTGTGGCTCTCGCGGACGGAAAGCAAACCGTTGGCTTCTCGCGTGATGAACACCAGATAATCAAAATCCCGGTCCTCCGAGGCGAGCGTATTGGAAACCTGCCCGAGCATCTCGGCATGCATTTTTTCACGCGCGGTGAACTGCTGCAGATTGCTGGCCAGTTCCGTGGCGCGCTCACCAGCATGTTGGAGAACGTCCGCCAGCGGGCACGGCGGCGTGCTGGAAAGACCATTCACCGGCGCGTCCACATTAGGAGGGTCCCAACGCGTCGCGGACTTCTTGTCATTTGCTGCTGAATGGGAGACTGCCGGATATGCGGCCGCTGCATTCCCGGCGAAACACGCCGGCGCGGCTAACAGCGTACATGCCAGCGCGCATATGATCGGGCCGGTCAAAAGTCCCGCCAACCCGCGTCGGTTGTCCCTCGGAGAGAAAACCGATTCGAGCGGGATCGCTGGTTTGTTTGTCATAGGTCAACTCACCCAGGGTGATTGGACACCACTGCGGCCGCGCTGTTCCCGCCGACGGCAATGTCCGTGCCCGCACCGCATTGCCAGATTTGCCGCGCCGGCACGCGACTATTGAGTATCTTACCCGATTGCATTTCGCAGCCTCAGTGAGTTCTAATGCCGAGGGAGGGAAAATGGCACAAGTGAAAATCACTATCCGGCCCAATGGGCCTTACCGCGTGGAAGATCCCGAAGGCGCCATCGAGCTGGTGGACGCGCAGGGAAACAAATACGACCTCACCGGCAAGCCGGCCTATTCGCTCTGCCGCTGCGGCGCCAGCGTGAACAAACCTTTCTGCGACGGCACGCACAGCAAAGTTGGCTTCCAGGCCGCCGACGCTGCCGTCCGCGCCGAAGAGCCGCAAGGAACTCCGCCGAAGCCCTGACTCGGCGTCCGGCTCACCATTCCCACCCGCCCGCCCTCTGGAATCGGGAACACAGGTGAACGCGGAATTCAAAACCCGGCTGAAGTTCAGGATCGTTGCCCTCACGGCGTTTCTCGCCGTCCCCTTTTGCATGGCCGGATATCTCTGGGGATCCACGCCTCCGTGGGGCGCGGCATGGTTCACGTACTTCGTCATCGCGCACGTGGTGGTGGGATATCTCTTCGTGGCTGGAAACTGGTCCTGGGTGGGCTATCCGCTGCGCTGGGAATTCCCTCTCCTGGTTCTTTATGCCGCGTACAATTCCGCGGGACCACGCGGCCTACTGCTCAGCGCGGTTACTTTCGGCGTGCTCACCGCCCTCCCCGCCGCTTATTACCGCGTGACTTCTCCGCGGACTGGCGCCGTGGATCTCACCTTTCCCCTACGCAATGGAATTTTCTATGTGGCTCACGGCGGCCAGGCCAGCTTTATGAACCGACATAACACCGTGCCTTCGCAAAAATATGCTCTGGACATTCTCCGCTTGAAAGGATTTCTGCTCACGAGGGCGTCGAGACTCTATTCGCCGAATCTCGGCGACTACTACACCTACGGGGCGGCCGTCTCCAGCCCCTGCGACGGTGTGGTGACGCATGTGACCGACATTTTCCCTGACCTGGTCCCTCCCCTCGCCGACCGTGCCAACCCTCTCGGCAATCACGTCATTATCCAGGTTGGAAACGCGGCAATTTACGTGGGCCTCGCGCATCTCCAGCACGGCAGTATCGCCGTTAGAGTCGGCGATCAAGTCTCCGCTGGACGAACCATCGCCCGCGCCGGCAATTCCGGTAACAGCACCGAGCCGCACCTCCACATTCAGGCCAAGAAAGGCGGCGACCCGGACTTGCTTCTGGACGGCAAGGGGCTTCCCATGCTCTTCGACGGCCAGTTCCTGCTGCGCAATGACCTCGTCCGCCCAAAAGCCGTCGTGGACCTGCCAGACGATCCTACCGAGCGCATAAAACGAGAATTGTAGTACGCGGCAATAAACAGCCGAGCGCCCATTGAATTCCGTTCGCTCCCGTGATACACTGCCTCTGCGTTTGTTGCTCTTAGGATGTTTTTGCCGTGGTCAATCAGGCTGTCGGGGCACACGCCCAGACAGCTTTTTTTGTTTCCAGGCTGGGAAATCGAAGGTACGAACGCTTGCCGTGGAGCTGGTTTAACCGGCTAAACGCAACATTTTAAGACAAATAGGAGAAGTTGCAGTGAGTAAAGAACAAGGAACAGTGAAGTGGTTTAACGCCGGCAAAGGCTATGGCTTTATCAGCCGTGGCTCCGGTGAAGACGTTTTCGTGCATTACAGCGCGATCCAGAATGAGGGCTTTCGCACTCTGAATGAAGGCCAGGCAGTGGAATTCGAGGTTACTCAGGGCCCCAAAGGGCTCCAAGCCGCGAATGTAAGCGGCCTCTAATCTGAATGAGCGGGGCTGGCCTTTGGCTGGCCCCGCTCGAAACACTTCAATAGGTTTTTGCAGTAGCAAAGCAGGGCAACGCTTAAAGCGCCCTTCCCACGGGCCCAGCGCTTGCAGACATGAACCGGAGGGGGTTTTTATCGCCGGGGCAGTCAGTCGCTTTTGAGAGCCGTGTAAATACATCATTCCAAGGAGAATCCAGGATGCAGGTTCTTTCCGAAGGCCAGCCGATTCGCCATGAACTTTATGGAGCGGGCGTGATCGTGGAGTCCGACAACGACCGCACAACAGTGGATTTTGACGACCACGGTACCAGAAAATTTGTGACCAGCCTATGGATGGCGGAGGTCGTCGGCGAGCCACCCTTGAAGCCGCGGCGGCGCCGTGCCGTTCGCCGCGCGAAAAAGACGGCCGAGCCCAAAGTAGCCGCCGCTAAGTAGCGCTTTCTCCGGCCCGGAAGATCCGGGCTGCCATACAAGCAATTCAGGAGTTCTTGGCCCTTGCTTCATTTCCTGGAGCAAGGGCCCTTTCATTTTCAACGCCCGCGGTTTCCGCCCTGCCGCGCGCGTTACTTAGCAGGAAGGGAAAGAGATCCCGCCTGGTCCCGCTTGATGCCCAGGGGGCCCGCTATTATGCTTTGATCGCCGGGGCCTTTTTCGAGTTCAATGCTGCCCACTTTCAGTTTCAACAGTTGCGGCAGAGAAAGTCCCGCGATCATAAACAGTACTGAGCCGAAACCCAGCAGCGCGTAGTAACCTTCATTCAGAGGCCGTGGCCAGCTCCAGAAGAAACTGGTGGAAGATCCCAGGAATATCAGCAGCGACAATCCGAATATGAAGTAAGCGCCCATCTGTTTGGCGAACCATTCCGTCCGTATGCGGCGCAAGCGGTCTTTGATGGCCTTGGCGGCGCGATTGGCGCGTTCATGGTCGTTGTCCGCGGCATAGGACATCTTGAAATATTTTTCCGCGTCGCGCAGAAGGCTCTCATCCCCGCCCACCTTCACGGCTTCGTAGCGCTTCACGCGCGCGTAGCCGATGGAATAGTAAATAGCGGTCAGGTCCTTCTTCTTCAATTGCTTGGAGGCGTCGTTGGAGCTGGACTCGTTGATGTTGATGGCGGCGAGGAACTGGCGCTCCGCCTCCTGAAACAGCTCTTCGTCATTCCCAAGCTCCGCCATGGCCGTATAACATTCGCCCAGTCCAATCAGCGATTCCAGGTGGTTTTTCGCCAGACGGAGAACTTTCTTGTACTCCGTTTCCGCCTGGTCCAGGCGCTTGGCCTTCACGCAGGCGTCGGCAAAATTGCCGCGAATGGTGAGGTTGTCAGGATCCCGGCGGAGCGCCGCCTCCAGATGACGCAGTCCGCCCTGAGGATCATTCTGGCGCAGGCGAATAAGCCCAAGATCAGCGTGGATTTCAGCAATCTCGCCGTCCGCCTTCAAGGCCTGCTTCAGGATTTTCTCAGCGTCATCGCACTCGTCCACGGCCAGATGCAGGCGCCCCAGCCGCAAAAGGAGGTTGGCGTCTTGCCGGTTCTTGATCATCTCTTTCAGGGAGGCTTCGGCTTTCTTATAGGACTGGCGGGCTTTCCAGTAGTCGGTGATCTCATTATTGTCCTGCCATTTGTCCAGATATACGGCGACCTGGGCGGAGAGAATACCGGGGTGATCGGGCTGGAAGGAAAGTCCCTCGTCCAGGACAGACTGAATTTCCAGCGGCTCCGTGGACATGGCCCTGAGCATTTCGCCGAAATACTGAAAATAGTCCGCGTTGCGCGCCTTGGCCGCGGATTCCCGCCCCTGCTCATAGATCGCGCGAGCATTCCCCCATTCCTGGCGCGCGATACTAAACTGCCCTTTCTTCCAATACAGGAATCCGATGTTGTGCAGGCCATAGGGGTACGGAGTTTCTGGACGCGCATCGGTGGCGGCGCGATATTTTTCAATGGCGTCGTCGTAACGGCGCAGTTCGCCCAGGGCCACGCCCCAATTGAAGTTGGTGAGCTGCGGGTCCACGCGCAAACGCCCGGCCTGGGCGTATTTCTCTATCGCGTCGCCATACCGCTTCAAATTAACGAGCGCGATGCCCCAATACAGATACGTGTTGGCGAGATATTGCCGCAACTCGTCATCGGAATCGGGGGTGTTGGCGGAGTCCAGCTCCATGGTTCGCGCATACTTCTTGATTGCCTCCTCGAACTGACCGAGGTTGGCCAGACTGATGCCCCAGTTCAGCCATGCCATGGCCAGGTTCGGTTGGCTGTCGGTGGCCTTCTTGTACTGTTTAATGGCCTCGTCGAATTTGCCCAGATTGGCGAGGTTGATTCCCCAATTTACATAGGCCAGGTCCATGGCCGGGTCCAACTCGGCTGCTTTTTTGTATTGTTCGACAGCCATCTCGTACCGTTTGAGTGTCCCTAGGGCAAATCCGATATCAAAATAGGTCTGGGCGAAATCGGGGCGGATTTCCAGTGACTTTTGAAGCTTCACCAGCGCGCCATCATAATCCTGCAATCCCGTGAGGGCTTCGCCCCAGAGACGATAGGCCTCCGCCACGCTAAAATTCAGCGCGATGCATTTTTCGAACTGGGGAATAGCCTCCAAATACCTCTTCAAATTGGAAAGGCATACTCCCCAGTTGATGTAGGCCAGCCCGAAATCAGGTTGCAACTCCGTGGCTTTTTTGTATTCCGCGATGGCATCGTCGTACTGTTTGAGATTCCCAAAGGAAAAACCGAGATCAAAGTGGATTTGCGCCGAATCCCGGTTGCCTTCCAGCGCCTTATCAAACTTTTCCCGCGCGCCCTTGTAATCCCCCAACCCCGCCAGCGCTTCGCCCCAGAGGCGATAGGCATCGGACACCTTGAAGTTATGGGCGATGCATTCTTCGTAGTGGGGAATTGCCTGCTCGTGCTTCTGCAGATTGTTGAGGCACACGCCCCAGTTGATATGCGCCAGCCAGGCGTCCGCCTGCAGGTCGAGGGCCTTCTTGTATTTTTCAATGGCCTCGTCGTACTTTCCGGCGTCGCCCAGACGAATGCCTTCAGCCACAAGTTCATCCGCCTCCGCGGACTGCCCGTCGCCGGTGGCGAGCAATTTTTCGTCTGCTTTTGTGGTTTCAGTCATGGAAGTTACCTTGTCATTGGCGCTGGTGCGCTCATCCGTCTCTACTGGTCGTCGCCGTCACTGTCGCCGGACATGCTATTTAGCATCTTCTTGATGCGGTCGAAATTCTGCTCCGTGAACGCCGCATTCCCCGGCGATACGTTGGCCGGGTATTCCTTGATGGCGCCGCTCTTTTTCATGGCCACGGCGGAGGAGGAATTGATCAGCGTGTAGGTCATTACCACGTAGTCGTGAATGGAAAGGCCGGAACTCTGAATGGCGGAAACCAGCGTGGGGTGCTTCTGGATGTTCTTCACGCTTCCCGCGACGGTGCTGCCCTCGGTGTCCATGGACTCTTCGTCCAGCTGTTTCTTCAGGCCCGGGTCGCTCTTCATCAATTTGCTCTCCGCGTTGGCCGAGGCTTCGTACTTGTCCAGCTTCTCGGTGGTGAGAACGAAATCGCGAATTTCTTTCCTTTCCGCCGCCATCTGGCCGGACGCATGGGCGGCTCGTGCCGTGCCGAAACCTCCGCCCAACAGGAAAATCACCGTAGCCGCCGCGCACCGCTTCCAGCAATTCAACATTTGGCTCCCCTGTCCTGGTTGTGAAATCCGGGCCATGAAATCCGAAATCCGCGCCCGCTTATTGGCCGGGCGGCGGGGCCTGCGGAACCGCCGGCGCTGTCGGCGCGGGCGCATGGGCCGGCCGCGCGAACAGCGAATCCTCCAAGGGCACATTGTCCTTCACTTCCGTCAGCTTGTTTGTCCACGCCTCGTCGGCCATCCACCACATGGTGGTAAACGGAACCTGCACTCCATCCACGCTGCGGAAATCGTCGTAATCAACCTGCAGAGGCAAAATTCCGACGGCGGTCGGGAATTGCACCAGGCGGCGAATCAGCAGCCCGGTGGTGACGTCGAAATAGAACCGCTCGTGGATGCCATCCGGCGCCACTCCCGTCACCAGAAAGACTTCGCGGCCATCCTTCCCGTCGAGAAACGTGGTCCCCAGAATCTGTTTGTCTGAAAACTTCACCAGCGCCGCCACGGGGTCTATTTGCGTCTCGCGTGTCAGTATCACTTGCGGAAACCCCTCAGGCGTGTTTATGCCTAATGGCGAGGCGGCCCATCCTGACTTTCCGTCGAAACCATTGAAGACCTCGCCGCGGGGAGTAACCAGATTCAGGAGGACCATGTCCGGGGATTTTTGGTCAATGGTCTCGGGGATGGACGCGCCTTCCTTGCTGGAGCGCTTGCCCGTGCTCACGCGCGAAGTCACCCTGGCCAGCGCCTCCGCGCCGCCCATGGCCTTCTCATACTTGGCAATCACCTCGTCCAGAGTGGGAAGATCTCTTTCCTTCTTCACTTCCACGGGTGTGGCGACATCTTCATAAGTAAGCGCGGCGTCACCGGAGCGAATCATGCCGACTGGCTTTTGAAAGCCCTGGTGGCAGGAATAACAGGAAATCGCCGGATGACCCGCGAAGCTCGTCTTGTTAATGTCCAGCATCATCACCATCATTTTGCGCGCGGTCTTCTTTTGGTCCTTTTCATCGCTGGCCAAATCTTGAGTGTTGTGACAGAAATCGCATCCTACTCCGAGGGACATGGCGACCACCTGCATGGTGTCGCGCCACTGGCTGGCCGGGACGTCCTTCAGCACCTGGATATTCTTGAATACCTCGGCGGCGGTTTTCTCCTTTGCTCCGCCGGTGGCGCCTTCCGGCCCCCGCGCCGCCTGCGCCTGTGGAGATTGCCGGCTTTGCGTGGCCGTCGGCTGGGATTGCCGCGCCGCGGCTTGCGGCAGTTTGAAAATCGCCAGCGCAAGAACTAGCAGCGCGGCAAAACTCGCCAGCAACAGCGTGGAAAATCTCCCCCCACTCCCCGGCTTCATGGTCTTCCTTCCTCCTGACGAAGAAATGCGCTCATCTGCGGGCAATTGGCCCACCTGATTCTACTCCGCCGGCTCCGCAGAGCAAGCCCGCCCTCGCCCCGGCGGGGCATGATTTCTCCATGTTCATCTGCTACATCTATGCCAGATATTTTGCCAGCGGCTGCCAATAATTTGCATACCAGCCTTCGGCAAGGTGTTGCCCCATGCCATCCGGGAAGCCTCTGTGGTCAAGGACCAGTCCGGTTCCTGCGCCTTGCTCCGCCAACTCAAATTTTACAATCGAATAGACGCCCGGCTTCCAACTGCCCACCCGCCAGGCCTGGACAATTTGCGCCACCGGCACAAGCTCGATGTTTCTCCCGGAGATGTACCCGCCGAAGAGTGAAAACGCCCCGCCGGCTTCCCTGCTGATCTCCGCGGGCGCCGTACCGATGGCGCCGGACCGCATGGCGTCGCTCAACTGCACTACTTTGTTGAACTGTTTGGCGTCGGTGAGCGCGTCATAGACGCGTTTTCGCGTGGCTTTGAACACCACTTCCTGATGAATGGATTCGCAGGCATGGGAAATATCCCCGTTCCCGGCAGAAGCCGACGATTGCGGACTGCCGCCCGATTTGAACCTTGCGCCGAACGCCGTTCCGGCGACGCCCAGTCCGGACAAGAATGCCGCCAGCTGCACGGAAAATCCTCTGCGCGTGAAACGGTTAGATTCCATGGAGTCGTCCTCCCGCATGTAAATTGGAATTTCCATAGTGGGTCGAAAACGGCACGAATTGTACACCCGTTTGCCCGTTCCACGCCGTGCATGCGCTTGCAATTCCCCGCGGTCTGCGGGAGCCTATACATCCGGCGCGGGGCCGTCCGAAATCGCAACAAAATGCGCCGGGCGGCTGGAACGATATACGAGGTGAATTCATGAAGAGCATTGTGCATGGATGGGCGTGGAAACCAGCCGTGGCGCTGGCGGCGTTGCTGGGAATAGCAGCGATGGCAGCGGGCGTCATGCCGCGCGGGGCCAAAGCCGGTCCAGCCGATATTCCCGCCCCCGGCGCGCCCGGCGCGGTGAAAATTCCGCCGCTGGCCATCATGGACGTAAAGCTGCCCAACGGCCTGCGCGTTTTGATTGCCGCCGATCACCGCGCCCCCGTTTTCGGAATTTGTGTCACCTACAACGTAGGCAGCCGCAACGAGCGTCCCGGCCGCACCGGCTTTGCCCACCTCTTTGAACACATGATGTTTGAAGGCTCGGCCAACGTGGGCAAGGGCGAGCACGACATTCTGATTGAGCGCAATGGCGGCCAGGACAACGCCAGCACCAACGAAGACAGCACTTTCTATTTCGAGCGCCTGCCCAAGAATCAGCTGGACCTCGCCCTTTTCCTGGAATCCGACCGCATGCGCGCGCTGGACGTGACCCAGGCCAATCTAGACAACCAGCGTAACGCCGTTCAGGAAGAGCGCCGCCTGCGTATTGACAACCAGCCCTATGGCCACACCGAACTGGACGTGGACAACCTCGCTTACGACAATTTCGCCTACAAGCACTCCACCATCGGCTCCATGGACGACTTGAATCACGCCGCGCTGGGAGATTTTCAGGATTTCTTCCGCACCTATTACGCGCCCAACAATGCCGTGCTTTCCATCGTGGGCGATCTCGATCCGGACGCCACACTGGAAAGCGTGAAAAAATACTTCGCCTCGATTCCCGAACAGCCTATTCCGCCCAAGCCCGATTTGACCGAACCGCCCCACTATGGAGAGCGCACGGACACCATTTATGATCCGCTGGCGCGCCTGCCGCTGCTTTACATCGCCTATCACGTTCCTCCTGGCGACACGCCGGGAAACTTCGCCGCCCAGCTTTTGGGCGATGTCCTCGGAACCGGGCGCAGCTCCCTGCTCTACCAGCATCTGGTGGATGACAAGCAGCTGGCCACGGAAGTTGACGTGAGCGTTGACATGCGCATCGGCACCGGGCAGTTCTACATTGACGCCATTCCCCGCGCGGGCGTTAAAATTGAAGACCTGCAAAAAGCGCTGGACGGGGAAATTGACGCCGTGGTGAGAAACGGCGTCACTCAGGCGCAGCTGGACAAGGCCCAGGCGCAGGAATTGCAAACGCTGGTTCGTCAGCGCGCCTCCAGTCTGGCTACCGCGATTTACATGGGTCGCTACGCCGTCTACTTCAACGACCCCAATCTGATCAACACCGCGCCGGAAAAATACCAGGCCGTGACCGTGGCGGACATATCACAAGCGGCAAAAACCATTTTCCAGCGTGACCAGCGCACCGTGGTCATCACTTTGCCCACAGCGGCTTCCGGCGGCGATTCCGCGCCGGCGGGGAATTAGGAGACGAGGCGGAAAATCATGCTTACAAAATCACATAAGACTTTTCTGGCGGCGCTGGCTGGCGTTGCTCTCCTGCTGGCGGGATTTTCCAATCCGGCACGCGCGCAGGAAGGCGAGAAACACACCGAATCGCCCAAGGCCGTCAAGCGCCTGAATCGTGCTCCGGTGAATAAGGATATTCTCCGCGTCCATCTGGACCGTCCGTCGGTCCACCATCTGCCCAACGGCCTCACTGTGCTGATACTGGAGCGCCACGAACTGCCCACCATCAGCTACTCCCTGTGGATTCGTCCTGGGGCATTGGCCGATCCGAACGACCAGCCCGGCCTCAGCGGCTTTGTCGCGGACATGCTTCGCGAAGGCACCGCCGCCCGTACCAGCGCGCAGATTTCGCAGGAAGTGGACAGCCTCGGCGCCAATCTTTCCGCGGGCGTGCAGGCTCAATCCAGCCACACCACCGTCAGCGCCTCCGGCCTCACCAACGCCACTGAGCAGTTGATGGACTTGATGAGCGACATCGTCCTGCATCCTTCCTTCCCGGACGCGCAACTGGAAAAATACAAGCAGCGCCAGCTGGCCGACCTGCAACAGGAACGCGCCACCCCGGATTTCCTCGCGGACGAAAAACTGGCCAGCGTGATTTACAAGAGCTTCCCCGCCGCCATTGTTTCTCCCACTGAAAGCTCCATTAAGAACGCCACCTCCGCGAACTTGAAAGCTTTTCATGACCGCTATTACGTCCCCGGAAATTCCATCCTGGGGATTGCCGGCGACGTTCAGACCGATCAAATCCTCGGACTAGTGAACAAATATTTTGGCGACTGGAAGGGCGCGGCCACCTCGGACGCGCTGGGCACCGTCCCGCCGCTCGGTCCGACCACTATCTACCTGGTGGACCGCCCCGGCTCCGTGCAGACCAACCTGATCGCCGCCGATTATTCCCTCACGCGCACCGATCCCGAATATCCCGCGCTCTCGGTGATGAACCGCGTCCTCGGCGGCAGCGCCAGCGCCCGCCTGTTCATGAATCTGCGCGAGGACAAGGGCTATACCTACGGCGCGTACAGTTCCTTCAGCGCGGATATCTATCCCGGCGTATGGCGCGCTTCCACGGAAGTCCGCAACGCCGTCACCGATGGCTCCATGCACGAGCTGCTATATGAAATGAAGCGCATCCAGACCGAGCCGGTTCCCGCCGATGAACTCGGCGAGGCGGAGCGCTCCATCATCGCCAGCTTTGCGCTTTCCCTGGAATCTCCGCAGCAGGTGCTCTCCGCGTGGCTGACGTCCAATTATTTCGGACTGGGCGAAGATTACTGGGACAACTATCCCGACGCCGTCGGCAAAATAGACGCTGCGGCCGTCGAACAGGCCGGGAAAAAGTACATCCAGTTGGACCACCTGCAAATAGTCGCCGTGGGCGACGCCAAGCAGGTGAAAAGCGCGCTGGATAAATACGGCAAGGTGATCGTCACCGACGCCAACGGCAAACCGGAAGGTAACTAGACAAATGTTTCAGAATGTCCGGGCCGTCCCCGGACGGCCCACGCTGTATTAAATGCCTCGGCGAGCACCGCGACGAACTCGCTTCTCACTGAGGCGGCGCAGTCTCACCGCTCCAAATTTGCGCGGTCCCACTTCCCTGCCGTTGCTCCCGCGTCGTAGGTACTCTCCAGGAATTCCATCAACGCGGCCTTGGGAGACGCGCTGGCGCGCACATCTTCGTATGGAAGCAGGTATTCCCCCATCTTCGTGTTGTAAACGGCGCTGGCGGGAAGAATTTTCGCGTCACGAAATCCCGTCGGCTCCGGCGCGGCGTAGGCGTAAAATGCCGCGTCCATTTCCGGCGACCCCGGCCAGAAACCCGCGCTGATCACTTCGTGGGAATAGGCCTCGCGTGTCACCGCGTCGGCCTGCGGACGTTCCGGCGCGCGCCGTCCCGAAAAGCGCGTCGCGCAAAAATCGAAGCTGCCCCAGAAAAAATGCGCCGGGCTGGCCTTGCCGATGAAGCGCGAGCGAAACTCCTTGAAAATGTCGTCCAGTTCCACCAGCACGCGCCAGAAGCGAAAAGCATACTCCCGGTTGTATGAGCAATGGCCGTGATCCTCGGTGAAGCGAATGGGATTGGCGATCTCCACCGGCATGGTCCAAATCTTCACTGGAATGTTCAGAGAGTCCAGCGCGCCCATAAACTCGCGGTAGAAATCCGCCACCGACCGCGGCTCCAGCGGCACGTTCTCGCTCTCTCCGCCGCAGGTGCGGATTTCCAGCATGTGCGAAATGAAATCAAACTGGATTTCGAAGCTGCCCGCGGGCGAAGCCAGCGGCCCGGTGGTCAGACCGCGGCTGGTGACGTGCATTGCAATTCCCCACCAATGATTAATCGGCGGCGAAAACGCCAGCGCCACCTTTCCCACCATCTGTGACCACATGTGCAGCGTGGTGCAGGTGTCTTTCCACTCCGCGTATGGCAGCTTCGGCCACGGATGGCTTCCGGCAATTTCGTTGGAACGATTCATGGTGTGCTCCATAACATTAATATTGAGGCCCCGCGGGAGAAGCAAGTTTTCCAGCAGCGGCGGAATCCATTTCCGCGCCGGCCAGCGCGGCCGCGCGCGCCAGTTGGGGATCGCGCCCTTTCGCTAGATCCTCCTGTGTCGGCAGAATAACTTCGTCGGGGGTTACGCCAATGTGTTCCAGGCTTTTTCCGTCGGACATGCGCAAATCGAATTCCGTGATCATCGCGCCGAACTTCACGCTGCCATCGCCTGCCGTGAAATTGTAGCGGCGCGCTTCCATTACGGAACCCGCCGTGCGGCCTCCTATCACCGTGCCGCGTTTCTGAATCTGCAGCAGCCGCGCAAAAAGTTCCGCCCCGCCCGCCGTCTCGCTGTCCACCAGGACCAATATCTTGCCGCCATAAGGCTTCTGGCGCGACGCGGCGACGATGGGCGGCGCTTTGCTTCTCCCCACGCGCTGCGCAATGGTGATATTTCCATCGAAAATATTCCCTGCCATTCTTTTGAGAACCGCGCTGCTTCCGCCGCGATTGCCGCGCAAATCCAGAATCACCGCGTCATATCCTTTAACGTTGTCCCACGCCGTGTCAATTTCTTCAGCGCGCTCTGGAAAAGTCGCGGCAGTCCACAAAACCGCGCGGGAGCCGCTCAGAGGAATGAGCCGGCCGCTCTGATTCGGCTCCACGTCTCCAACTGCGGGCGAAAGCGTCCCCAGCGCAACCAATTGCTGCTCGATTGCGAGGGCGGATCCGGTCTTGCTGACCGGCGCCAGTTCCGCGCGAACTGCAAATTCATTGGGATCGTCATGGCTGATTGGCTTTGCCGCCGCATTTGCGTGCAAAGCCTGCTCCTCCGCGTCCGCCGCTTTGGCAACATGGATGCGAACCCCCAGGCGCGGTGCCAGGATTTCCAAGTTGTACTTCAGTTTCCACAAATCGCTCCGTGACGGCGCCGTTCCCTCAAGGTAATTCACCTTGTCTCCCACGTGGAGCCTCGTGGCCGCGTCGCTGCCCGGCTGCGTGGCCACCACATAGCACTTGTCCCCAATCATGGCGATGTTAAATCCATAATTTACAGCCTGAGGAAAGGAAGGTGGCAGCACCAGAAGGTGGGAGTCGTCCAAAGGCGCCAGCATTCCAGCAGCGACGGTCATGATCTCCGTCACCGAAGAGGCCCGGTCCGCCATAGAGGTCATCTGCGTATATCGAGCCGCCAAATCCACTCCGCGGAATTGCGGGTCGTAGTAGTTCCTCTCCACGCTCTCGTAAACTGTCTTCAAAATCTCGCGTCCCAAATGGCGGCCCGTATTGCTGATACCGTGTCGTACGGAATCCCGGGGCCCGGTCGAGGCTTGTCCCCGGCCTCCCACCGTCACGGGGACAACCGCCAGGGCGGCCATTGAGCCAACGATCAGCAAATTGAGAAGGCGACAATTCATGTTGGTCCAGGGCCTTACAGTACCACGGATGTTGCCGCCCTATCGGACGGCGTAAATCCCGCGAGCCATCTGAAAACCGGTCCCCACCATGCCAGGACGTGCGTCGCAAGGGGGGCACCGACAGGGCTGTGTACTTATGAGTACATCGTTACTCTTAGGGACTAATCCGATGGTAATAACTCTTTGGTCATTGCACTGGCTGCCCCATTCTGATACATTCCGCGCGGGTCATCTTTATCTGTTCCTCCGGTGTTTCGCCAGGGCCTGCTGGATCACACCGGACTAGCACCGGCTTTCTCGGGGGAAGAATGCCATAGTCGGCATTGCGCTGGCTCCTGCCCCGGAAAACCTGACCCAAAGTGAAACGATTGAAGGCTTCCCTTGGGGGGGATGAAATGGGTCCTTACGAGTTTCTGAAGAGAGTTCTCTTTTTTCTCGCGGCAGTCTGCACCTTTGCGAGCCTCGCCCACGCCCAGGCAAACATCAACGAAAACCTGGAAACGGCCACCCTCTACGTGGACGCGGTCAACGGCAACGACAACAATCCTGGCACGCAGCAGGAGCCGTTTCAAACCATCACCAAGGGCAAGCAGGTGGCTGAAACGAATAACCAAAATGGAATCGGGACGCTGGTCCTGATCAATCCGGGCATCTACCGGGAGCATGTCTGGCTGACTGGAACGTCCAAAGATACTTCCCTTCCTGAGACCTATCAGGCCGTTACACCCGGCACGGTTTTCATCTCCGGAGCCGACCCTTATACGAACTGGGTCCCCAATTCGAACAACCCCAGTATTTACCAGACCGCGTGGCCGTACACCTTTGGACTGTGCCCACCCATACAGGGAGGCGCTCCCCCGACACCGGATATCGTCCTGCGGCGCGAGATGGCCTTCGTGAACGGCACGCAAATGATGCAAGTCCTCTCCATCAACCAGATGCAGCCGGGCACCTTCGCCGTGGATGAGACCAATGCGCTCATCTACCTTTACCCACCGGCGGGCGTGGATCTCAACGGCTCTGATGTGGAGGTGGCCGATCGCGACGGGCTGTTTCTCATATCCGAAAAGGATGCGGTGGTCCTCCGCGGGTTGACCGTCGAATATTCATCGGACTGCCGGGACAACGGGGCTGTCAGCGTAACCAATCAGCCCTCGCAGAACGTGCTGTTCGATACCGATTCCTTCGTCTGGAACAACTCCATCGGCCTGGAAATATTCACGCTGACCACCTACCATAAAACTCCAGTTTCCAACTACACCATCACCAACGTGATTGCCGACCACAACGGCCAGAAAGGGATCGGCCTCATCGACGCCCAGAACGGCCTGTGGGGAAACGTGGAGGCTTCCTACAATAACTGGCGCGGTTCACAGGGTGCATTCTATTTTTGGAGCGCCAGCGGCATTTACCCCTACGGCGAGCATAACGGCTCGTACAGCAACATCAACGTGAATTTCAACCAGTCCAACGGAATCCATTGGGATACCAACAACGAAAACATTTCCGCCGAGTCCGTCACTTCCACAAATAACCTGGCCAACGGTGTTTTTGTGGAGAAAGATGATGGCCCGATGGATATTGACAATACCGTGTCCTGTTACAACAACAGCCCGGGCTCACCGCTCTCCGCTGCTTATGGCATGGGTGGTTTTGAACTCCGCGACAGCGAACATGTAACCTTGACGAACTCCCTCTTCTACGGCAACGCTATCGGGCAGATCAACGTTCAGGGTCTATCCGGCGGGATCTCCATCCTCGACTGGGCCACCGGGCAAAATTTCACCGTTCAGAATGAGCACTTCACCAACACGGGAAATACCTTCGTGGGAATGGACCAGACCCAGAGCAGCCTCTATGACGACTACCTGGGCGGCGCGGATTGGACCGTTTTCCAGCAATCTTTGAATTCCAACGATAATACCTGGTGGAATTCCCAGAACTCCACCACTCCATACACCGTGCCCACGCCGTACCTGGGGACCAGGACAAACTTTACCGGGTGGCAAAAAACTTCGCAGCAGGATCAGAACTCCCTTTGGCAGCAGCCCTCGGGCAACCCGCAGGCCGACTGCTCCATGATTCCAGACATGCCCGACTACTGGATGCTGGCAAGTCCCTCGTCCGCGAATCTGAACTCCGCCGGCCAGGCCTCCTATACGCTCATGCCCTGGCAAATCGGCGGCTTTCAAGGGCCTGTGAATCTTACCTATGACGGAGTCTCGGAAGTTCCCGGACTCTCCGCCACCCTGACGCCCGCCACGGTGAACATGCAATCTCCCGCGGCATTCCAAATTCAGGCTGCCGAAGGCACGGTGCCGGGCACCTACCAGCTCACCGTGATTGCCAATGACGGTGACACCACGCGGACTTCCACGGTTTTTCTGACCATCGCGAAGACCTTTGTACGCCTTTCCACCGCCTCATTGCAATTCGGCTCCATCCAGGAATTGCAGAAGAGCCAGCCGCAATCCTTCACCATGACTAATTTTGGGCAGACCCCCGTCACCAACTTTGTCATCACCATGCCCAAGGGTTTCGCGCAGTCCAACAATTGCGGCAATTCTTTGCCTCCCAATGGCCAGTGCACCTTCAACGTGATTTTTGAGCCCGGATCGCCAGGCAATTACTCCAAGGACATGACCATCAAGGATTCGGATCCGGGCAGCCCGCAACTGGTGTTGCTGACCGGGACGGCCACCGCGGCGGCCAAAGTGACGCTTTCCGCGCACTCTATTAGCTTCGCGACGCAGGTCTGGGAGACCACCAGCGCGGCGAAGCAGTTGACGCTGGAAAACACCGGGACTATCCCCTATATCATCAGCGGCGTCAATTTCACCGGAACGGACCCGCAGGATTTTGCGCAGACCAATAATTGCCCGGTCCCGCTGCCGGTGGGACAGTCCTGCCAGTTCAGCGTCACCTTTACGCCCACGGCGCTGAAGACACGCCGGGCGGATTTGTCCATCACCGACAACTCGCTGCACCTGCTCACCCAGGTCACTCTGGCGGGCACCGGTCTCACTTCCGTGGACCTGAGCCGCAAGAGCATTGCGTGGGGGGACGTGAAGGTGGGAAAGAAGAGCGCCTCCCAGGCCGTGACGGTGAAGAATGCTGGAAACGATCTGTCCATCGCCATCAATATCGGCGGCGCGGATCCGGGCGACTTCACGCAGACCAACACTTGCGGAACCGACTTGCCGGCGGGCCAGAGCTGCACGATCACGGTCATCTTCGCGCCCCAGGCGGTGGGAAAGCGTACCGCCAATATTTCAATCACAGACCCGGATCCCACCAGTCCGCAGGTCATCACCCTCTCCGGAACCGGGGACTAAAAAAGCCACTCCTTGACCGCTTCGCTGTGGGAGGGACCTCCCTTCCCTCCCACAGCGAAGAGAATTTCCGCGGACGCATCGCCAGCTCGCACCCTCGCAATACTCGCTCGAGGTGTACACCCTCCTCGCCCACCGAAAGAGTCCAAATCCCGGCTTCTGACCCATGCCGCTGGAAGGTCATTTTTTCGGGGCATCTCCAGCCTTTCTGGCGCACTTCTCGCGCCCGCATTGGCTTCAAGGTAAACAAACCCTTCTGTACGATTACTCCGTGGATACGTGTGCGCCGTTGTAACGTCACAGAAGGAACGCTGGACAGGAACTGCTTCGTCCTGTATAAACATGCCGCTGGTCGCGAGGCCAGTTCCTTTAACGTAGCATTGGGTATTTCAGGCACGCGCCGGATGGGTGGCCGTCGCGCTCGCCAAATTTGATCCGCAACGAATTTTCAGGCTCGCCGCGACCCCAGTCCGCGGTTCCGTAGGTCTGGAAATGCTGCTCCATATCCGCCCACAGGAAGCTGATTTCATTATTTTGCGCACTCCTTGTTAAGGATGGGCTGGGGGACAAATTTGCACGCATGGAAGATGTTTATGGGCCTCGCGGCGGGCCTTTTGCTTTGGACAAGTCTGGCGCGCGCGCAGGCGGTAATTGACGAATCCCAGGAGACGGTCTTTCTTTGGGTGGACGTTCAGAACGGCAGCGACAGCAATCCCGGCACACAGCAACTGCCGTTCAAGACCATTCAAAAAAGCGTTACCGTGGCGGAGCAGAAAGACCGCCAGGGCCTCGGCACCCGAGTCACCATCAATCCGGGCACCTATCGCGAAAACATTGTTCTGGGCGGAACAACCAAGGACTCGCTCCTTCCGGAAACCTACGAAGCCGCCACCGCCGGCACGGTTTTCATCACTGGGGCGGATCAATACACCGAATGGACCGAATATTCAGGTAATCCCAAGATCTACTCCACTCCGTGGCCCTACAAATTTGGTGTGTGTCCGGCATTGGGAGGCGGCGCTCCCGCGCAGCAGAAAATCGTCCTGCTGCAGGAAATGGCTTTCGTGAACGGTACTCCCCTGACGCAGATACTATCGCTGAATGCCATGCAGGAAGGCACTTTTTTCGAGGATGAGACCGCGGGGCTGTTCTACATCTGGCCGCCCGCCGGCACGGACGTGAACAATTCCGATATCGAATTGGCCGACCGCCCGGCTCTGTGGACTCTTCGCCGCAAGAACGGCGTGGTTTTGCGCGGGTTGACCTTTGAGTACTCGCCGGATTGCCGCAGCAATGGCGCTGTCGCCGCCGATGACTCCGGCACGCAAAACATCCTTTTCGATACGGATTCTTTCATCTGGAACAATGCCGAGGGACTCGAACTGTTCAATCCCCTCTCCGATTTCACTCTTTCCAATGTGACCGCCAACCACAACGGAGAAAAAGGCGTCGAAGCATTCAAGACCAAAGCCGGCCTGTGGCAGAATGTGGAAGCGTCATACAACAACTGGCGCGGCGGGCTGGGTTCCTTTTACTGGTGGGGGGCCAGTGGTCTTTATATTCTGGCTGAACATATCGGCGCCTTCAGCAATATCACCACCGATTTCAACGAAACCAACGGCGTGCATTGGGATACGAACAATGAAAACATCGCCGCCTCCAACGTCACTTCTCGCAACAACCTCGGCAACGGTCTTTTTCTTGAAGTGAACGACGGCCCCACGGCCATCAATGGCGCCCTGGTTTGCTCCAATAATCCCACCCCGTTCTACAACTATCTGGGCGGACTCGAGCTCCGCAATACCGAGCAGGCCACGCTCGAAAATGCAATTCTTTACGGGAATCTTAACGCGGGGATCATGATCGAGGGACAGCATGGCGGAATCCAGGTTCAGAACTGGGAAACCGGAAGCACCTACACGGCCATCACCGAGGACTTCACCAACACTGGAAACACCATCATGGCGTTGAACCCCACCGACAGGGTGTTTTCCGATCCCTACCTGAACGACTCTGACTGGACGCTATTCCAAACCACGCTCACGTCGGATCAGAATGATTGGTGGAATCCACAAAACTCCGCCACTCCCTTTGACGTGCCCATTCCCCATGCCGGAACGCTTACAGATTTTGACGGCTGGCAGAAAGACACCCAGCAGGATCTTGACTCGCAATTTGCCCAGCCCTCCGCAAATTTGTCCGCCAAATGCAGCGTTATGCCGGACGCCCCCGACTATTGGCTGGTAGTGAATGAAACCGCGGCGTTGCTGGACGATTCTGGCCAGGCACAATACACGCTGGATGTTCTCTCGCTCGATTTCTCCGGCCAAATTAATCTGACCTTGGACGGAATCAGCGAAGTCCCGGGCCTTTCCGGAACGCTTTCCACCACCTCCCTGAACAGTTCCGGCACTTTCACCCTCACTCTTAGCGCCACCACGCAGATTGCCCCCGGCACTTATCCCATCACCGTGATCGCCAACAGTGGAAGCCTCACGCGAGCCTCCACTTTTTCGCTGGTGGTCCCGCAGACCTCCGTGAGGCTTTCAACGGACAACCTGGCCTTCGGGAATCAAGCCGTCCATACCACCAGCCCTCCTCAGTATGTCACTTTCACCAATTTCGGCGGCGCCGCCATTCAGATTTACAAGATTGCCACCAACAGTGCCTCGTTTCAGCAGACCAACAACTGTCCGTCCTCCCTTCCCGCCGGCCATTTCTGCACCGTGGCCGTAACCTTTACTCCCGTCCACGCGATTTCCTACAAAGCCCTGTTGGGATTCAGCGATAGCGACCCCACCAGTCCGGAAACCGTCGCGCTCACCGGCACTGGAGCCGGCCCGGCCCAGGTCAATGTTTCCCCTACCTCCCTGGCTTTTGGCACTCAGCAGATTCAGACCACCAGCCCTCCGCAGACGGTTACTGTAACCAACACCGGCGAGAGCGACGTGGATTTTTCCGCCATCAACTTCGGCGGCGACGATCCGCAGGATTTTGCGCAGAGCAACAACTGTCCCACGGCGCTTCCCTCCGGCCAGAGCTGTACCATCCAGGTGACTTTCACGCCCCTGCAGGTTGGAAACCTTGACGCCCGCCTGCAAATCGCGGACAACGCCCAGAACGGCGGCCAAATCGTGAAGGTCAGCGGAACCGGGGCCAACGGAAATGTAGTCCTGCAGCCGAACCCTCTCCTCTTCTATCCTCAGAAGGTTGGAAAGAAGAGCCCTCCGCAAATAATCACACTGTTCAATAATGGCGGCGATCTCTCCATTTATAGTGTCATGGTCACGGGTACTGACGCCGCGGACTTTTCCCAGGAAAACAATTGCGGCCGGGTCGTCAAGGCGGGCAAGAGTTGCCAGTTTTCCATTACCTTCACTCCTCAGGGCCTTGGCATGCGCGGTGCCACGCTCCAGATCACCGATTCCGATCCCGGAAGCCCGGACGATGCAGCGCTGGATGGAATCGGAGACTAGCGCCAGAGGAAAAGTATTGTAATTCCCGTCGCCCTTCGTTGCGCGCCGTTTTTCCCGTTTTCATTTCTCGTATCCTTTGGCCCTCTTCCGTGCTAGCGTCAAGGAATCAGGACGCGCTGCCGCCCTTCCCGTTTCTCCACACTTAGGAAAAACCAAAATGAAACCCTCCCTCAAAATGCTCTTAGCCTTTGAATTGATTGCCATCGCTGTGGCGCTCTGCGCGCCCGCCCCCGATGCCTCCTCCGAACATTACGTCGTCACCAATGACAACAACCTGAAGGCGATAAACAGTGGGACGATCCTGAAAGCCGGAGGCACTTCTCTTAACCCAACCTTGAAGGTTATGGCCACCTTGGCGACAAATGAACAAGTCGATGGATATAGTGTCGCATCTCCCATGGTCCGGATGGTTCGGCATGGGTCAGATTTGTGTGTATTTCTTTCGAATGCACAGAGGACAAGCAACTCGATCACCTCGTTCCTCTATCCGGGCCTCACATTGGTCAGCAACTATACGGACGCAGCGGCGCAGGATTCCGGATGGGGCACTTCTCTCGCGTCGAACGGCAACTATCTTTTTGCTGGCTATGATGACGACAATAACCTGACAGGAGCGATTGGGGTCTGGCAGATTGGAGACGGTTGCACAATGACCCTCGTAAACACTTTTGACGTGCCCTACCTGATTCAGGGCATGGCAGCGACGCCCAATGGGAACACCATCGTGGTTTCATATTTTTCAGACTCCTCGGTCGATTCATTCTCCATCGGTAGTGACGGAGCCCTCACAGAACATGGAATATACGGTCTCTACAACGCTGTCCTCGCAGGGTACGTGGACATCACAGCGGACAGCAAGTACGCGCTCTTCGATGCCCTGGGGTATGGCAGTCCGCCGAATGGCAATGCCTATACGCAGGTCAACGCCTTCCCGATCAATTCCGATGGATCACTAGGCACGCAATCCATGTTTGGCGGAGACGAAAGCCTCGGGCTCGCGCCCGCGGCGGGCTGGTTTTGGCTGAGTCCCAACGGTAAGTTCCTATATTCCGTTTCTCAAGACTATGTGAACACACTGAATATCACCGAAACCCCCACATTGGATATCACTTACAGCGGCTGCGCCACCACGCTCCGTTCGACGACCGGCTCCGGTTTTTACTCTGGAGCCATCGCCACCGCGCTGCCAACGGGTACTGGGGGAGCACTCTATATTCCAGAGTGGGGAAACCCCGATGACGACGTGGCCATGCTTACCATAAACTCCACGACTGGTTGCACCACCGAGATAAAGCAATCTCCATTCCCCACCGGCCAGAACGGCGATTTCTTCTCTCTTGCCGCGTGGCCCGCGCGGCCGTTCTAGCCTCGCGCGGCGTCCCGAAGACAAAAGACCGCCGGGAGAAACCGGTCGCCACGTGCTCCTTCTATCTCAGAATGGGTGTGTCAGAATGCGTAATTATTGTTGGGGTCACCGGACTCGGTGCTGAATATCGGCGCGGTCGCCCACGGGGTTGGGTACACGTTGGTTGGGAATGTGTCCTGAGTCGCGTAGGCCGGTGGAGTGAAGCATGTTGTCCCGCATTGACGCCCAAAGGTCAGGCCGAACACGGGAAAGTTGTATCCGTCGGAAATGGGATAAGACGATCCCTCGGGATATCCCGGAATGCTGAAATCGTCCTGCGTTGGGTCCGCCGCGCACTGCGGGGCCGTGGGATACTGGCAGGTGGGATCGCTAAATTCCGGATTGTTGGTATTCGCCGTGCTGCCGGTATCCTGGCCCAGGCCCTGCCAGCCGGACAGGGAATACGGCTTGTCGTATGGCGTCTGCCTGCATCCGCCGGTTGTGTTACCGCGCAAATTCGTATAGAAGGGGCAATCATAGGAGCCAGCGGTGTTGTAGTAAAGATTTGGTCCCCACTCCTGCGCCACCAGCGGAGCCGAGTTCAAAACTGTAAATCCCGACTGCATATAGAAACTGCACATCTCGGGATTTTGGCCGCCTCCGCAGCCCGCGGAGGAGTCCCGGTCGAAGTAAAAAATACTGTTCATGAATTTCTCTGTCAGACATGACTCCGGCTGGATCTGCCGCGGCACGCCACCCTCGTTGAACATCGTGACGCGGGCGTACGACAGAATGTTGTCATAAAATATGTTGGGCTCGGGTTTTTGGCCTGATTTGCAGAACGTCGGATCAGGGCCATCCGTATTCCGGGCTGTGGAGTAGGAAACACGATAGACAAGATTTTGATCCACGGTTACACGGCCGGTCACATTATCAATATAGATCCCATTGCCGCCGTAACCGTCGCTGTCGAACACCTGGGCGTCCACCACGTCGTGCAGCTTGTTATTCCTGATCTCATTGTGTTCCGCCGAATACGTGGCAATGTAGAAGGCTCCCATGTCGTCGGTTACGCCCTTGCCGATATTCCAGACATGGTTTTGCACGCCCAGAATGTCGTGCGCGGAAGTCCCCCCGGACTTTGGGCCGCCGCAGTTCGCGTAGCTGGAGGTAATTCCGGCGGGAATACAGATCCCGATGCCCGTGTTGTATCCGTCGGTCACGTCGTTATTTTCGATCGAAGTGTTGTGGCTTAAAGCGGATTCTATCCCCGACGAGCCCGGATACATCCTGCCGTAGCTCTCCACCAGATTGTTGGAAATTGTCCCGTTCGACAGAGTACTGTTCTCGGTATCGCCCATCTTGGGAAGGTCGCCATACCCCAGGCCGCCGGCTCCCAAGTCGTAAAAATTGCTGTTTTCTACGACATTGGATGTTGGCGTGGACGATTTGTCGGTGTGAAACCAAAGGCCGTGCCCCGTGGTCTGCGTAAATGTGTCTCCATTCCAGGTGGTATTGGCACAGCCCACGCAACTGACCATGGCGGTAAGCAGGTAATCAGATTGCAACGAAGCATAGCCACGGGGCCCCGGGACGGTGTTGTCGTGGCTGAATTGCAGGCCGGAAAAGGTCACGTACTGTATGTCGGTGGCGCTCAAAACCGCGCCGCTTCCATTATCTGGCGCCAGAACGGGAAGCACTACCGTCGCGGTTGCCGGGTTTTCGCCCTCCTGGGCTTCATAGTAAAGGATGTATGGCGTGGCCGATCGATCAATAAAAAATTGTCCCGGCAACAAGGCAGGCGACGATTGAGTTCCCGTGTTAACGTTTTCGATCACGTAGCGGTGCCCGATCTTGAAACCATGCGTGGAATTCGTGGCGGTGTTCCCGGTAAGGTAAACGGTATGCGAGGGCTTGTCCACGCAGGCAATTCTCATGCGGCTCACGGTCCAATACTCAAATACGAGGACCTCAATGTCACCCGCCGGACCATTGGTGGGTTGCTCGCCAGTGCAAGGCATTTCACCAAGCGAATCATTTGAGGCCGAATAGTTGCCCCACGCCGCGTAACCGTCAAACGGGTCGCCGTTCGGATCGTTGGGATCATATAGAAAGCGGTCGTAGCAAGGGTCGCCGCCATGACTCCCACAATCCTTCAATGACGCTGTGCCAAAAGTGCCATTTCCCGCAATTCTGAAATATCCTCCGGCTAAGCCCTGAAGGCCGTATCCGGAACTGGCGCTCAGTCGGGCCCTAAACCGCCGGCCCTGATTGTAGAAAAGAGCCTCGGGGCTATACCCCGAAAGAGTAGCGGGGAGAGTTGCCGCGTACAGGTTGCCGCCCGCCCCCACACGATTCAGACTGATCCGGATGCCGCCAGAAATGACTGGCGCGCTGCCCTGATAGTTCGTGTAAGTTACCGTGCTGGCAGGACACCCTGAGTCCGCGGAAGTCAGCGTCCATGTTCCCGTCAGCGGATAGAATCCGTAGTTGAGCCCGCTTCCGTTCATGAACGAAACGGTTACGTTCCCGTTCCGCTTCGCGCAAACGCCTTTGGCAATGGTTCGGATGGCGGCCGAGGCCCTGGCGGGCGTGGCAAAGGGAGTGGTTGGCGACCGCCCATTATTGCTGTCGTTGCCCAGCGGTGGCGGCGCCACGTAGACTTGATAGCCTTGCGCAAACGCCGGACGCGCCAGCAGGAATGCGGCTAACAGCGCGCCGGCAAGAATGAATCTCATCCCCCCTCCCCCAATGACTCACGGCACGCTCACGGCTTGAAGGATGCCAGCACGCTCAGTGCTGCATCGCTATTGACCGTTCGGCATGCGCCCAATACCCCACTTTTAATTCTGGCGGCGACACGACGGCGCGCCAGCGCCCGCCTCAAAGTGGATAATGCCGATGACCCCAGTGCGGCGTCCGCATCGTACGCCCCGCCCGCGGCAGATTTTCCGAATCGCGGTTGCGCTTGCCGCCTTATTTCTTCGGCGCGTTCGCGTCTCCGCTGCCCATGCTGAATTTTCCAACCCATCCATCGCCCGCGCCCGCGTACGTCCCTTGCAGCGGGCTCGCGGTGGGGAAATCGGTGGAGTACGTTCTTCCGGCAGCGTAAACGTTGGCCGAGGAGTCCAGGCCCAAAGTCCACACCCCGTCATCGCTGCTGCCGCCCCAGTATGTTGACACCAGCAAATTGCCGGCGGGATCAATCTTGGCCATGAACGCATCGCCATAAATCAATCCGCCGCCGAAAGTGCTCTGAATCGGATTCTTCAGTGGAAAATCCGATGACAGCGTGTAGCCGCCGAGGTAGGCGTTGAAGTTGGAGTCCACCGCGATGCCCCAGCCGCAGTCGCGATTCGATCCGCCAATCCACGAAGAGTAAATCAGGCTCTGTCCATCCGCGGCCATCGCGGAAATAAACGCATCCGTCGCGCCCTTGTGGGTCCCGTCAAAGGCATTCTTCAGCGGGAAATCCTTGGACTTGGAGAACCCGGTCACGTAGATGTTGTCCTTGGAATCCAATGCCAGTCCCTGAATTCCATCGCTCAGGCTTCCGCCAAAGTAGGTGGAGAAATCCAGGCTCCGGCCATTGGGCGCAAACCTGGTAATGAAGCCGTTGAAGTACAGGCCCTTCTGCGTTCCCTGAAACGCGTTGGACGTGACCGGGAACGCCGAGGAGTTCGTCGCCCCGCCAATCACGATTCCGCCATCCGAAGCCACGGCGATCGCGAATCCCCATTGCTGCATGGTCTTTCCCAGCAGGCTGGAATAGACCAGCGCCGTGCCCGTGGGATTGACTCCCGTCACAAACGTGTCCTGCCCGCCCTCGTAGGTCTTCTGGTAGGCATTCTTGGTCACCGGAAAATCATAGGAGGAAGTGATGCCGGTAATGAAAGCGTCGTTCTTGGAATCGAGCGCGATGTAGTAACCGTATGTTCCGTACCTGCCGCCAATAAACGTGGAATAGAGCAGTGCGCTGCCGGAGGGATTTAGCTCCGCGATGTAGGCGTTGGTGGCCCCGGCCAGCCTCGTCTGAAACGCGCCCTTGGTCACGGGGAAATCCTTGGAAGCAGTCTGCCCGGTAAGATAGGCGTCACCGCTGGCGTCCACGGCAACCATGGTGCCCATGTCGGAACCTTTTCCGCCGATGAACGTGGAATAAAGCAGTGTGCTGCCATCGCTGCTGATCTTGCTGACGTAAGAATCCAAATTCCCCGCCAGCTTGGTCTGAAACGACCCCTTGGTAATCGGATAGTCCGTAGAATATGTTGTGCCGGTGACATAAACATCGCCGGCGGCATCCACCGCCAGTCCATACAGCAGGTCGCGGTCCGAACCGCCCAGATATGTGGACCACTGCACCACCGGGTCAATCACCAGCGCGCGGCTGTGATCGTACGCGCCCAGGCGAAAACCCGCTTCGTTCTTGGAGAGCAGCGCGAAGCCGCCGCTTACCGTCGTCTGCTTTCCGTTTTCCGTCTGATAAATCACTGGAGCATGGAGCCGCACATCCCCGCCGCCAGCGTGGATCATCAGATCACCGTTTGCGGCGACTTCCGCCCGCTCCGCGCCATTGAGCTTCAGCCGGATGGCCTCGGGATTCGCGCCCGGCGCCACGTCAAAATCGTATTCCAGCGCGTCCTGGTTTCCGTAATAGACCAGATCCACACCGGGATAAACGCTGCTGTAATGCACGCGGCCGTAATCGGTCACACCCGCGCGCCACTGGGAGGGATCATTCCCAAGGAAATAATTGCTGGTTCCCGCCAGAGGCTCTTCCCCGACGGCCACGGCATTCACATTGGCGCCTTCCAACTGGAAGCTCAGCACCGATGCCGTTTGCGCCTGCGCGCGTGCGGGGACACCCGTGGATTTGTCGAGACGAGACTCCGCCAGCCGGGGATTCGCGGGAGGGGGGCCCTGGCGCAGCTTCATAACCGCTTGGTTGCCCGTCAGGAAAAGCGTATAGCCGTCGCCGCGCGCCACATATTTCACGCGCGAATCGGTCTGCCCGGAATTCGGCTCAAATCGCAGCGGCTGCCTGGCAATTCCGGCTGCAATACGCTGCTGGGCCGCGGTGGTCGCGCTATCCGGCCGCATCGCCGGTATGGCGTTCTTTACCCTGGGGGACGCAGCCAAAGAAAATGAATCAGGCTGGCCGAAATGAATCATTAGAAATCCTGCCGCGGCGAACACAATCATAGCGAGCGGAAAGAATGCACGCTTCATTTTGCCTCCGAGAAATTTGGATATGACCCTGGACCGTTTCCCAAGAACGCTCCACGCTCAGCGGGCGAATAGCCCGCGACCCTCAGACACTTCTGACACTAGTTCCAATTTGAATCGGTGTCAACGGAAAGTAACGCCTTTTAATGGCGGGACTCCAACTGTGTAACACCCTGCCTTCCATGGGCTTGCGTAAGGAAATATCAACCTGGTCCAGTTTCATTTTGGAACTGCTCCTGCTGCCGTCCTTTCGGACATTTTCCGCCATCCCCTTCGCGGAATCGTCCCTATGAATAGACTGTAAAAAATTCCTGGCCTGGTTCTACACGCCCTGGCCCCACCGGAAAGCAGCGTGTCTGTCCTGCACCCCTTCCCTATTTTCGGACCGGCCCGGTCACAATCGTCGCGCTCTCGTTTTTCACGTGCACTTTCCGCGGAACGGCCAGCGGCGCGGGCAGTTCGTTCGGCTCAGTTCCGCCGTTGGGATACATGGTGACGTTATAAGTCCCCGGAGGGACCAGCCGCCGCGCCAGGCGTTCGGAGAATGTGAACGCCTGTTCGTCATCCTGTATTTCGGGGTGCTCCACGCGCTCCTGAATGGAGCGGTACTTCAGGCGCTCCATCAGAATTTGCAACTGCCAATCGAGGTCCCAGTAGAAAACGTGGAATCCCGCCGTGCTCGGGCCCAGCAGCGACCGGACCAGCGCGCCCTTGGGATCCGTCACCACCAGGCGAACACCCGCGCGAACCGGCTGGCCAAGGTAGTAGTACAGCGGCATTCCATATCTAGGATTGCGCGCGCGGAAAAACATGTCGCCGTTCAATTGCTCGACAGAAGTCCCGTAGGTGTAACGTGTGTGAAACGCCACGGCGGTCCCGGCATCGAACAGAAAATTGTCGTTGGCGAATGCCTCGGCCATCTGCGCCAGGGGACGGATATCGCCCACATAAATTCCGCGGCCGAAAGTGCCCACCACAATCTCACCGTCGCGCGGCTGAATGGCCATGGTACGCACCGGCGCCGTGGGCAAATCCGCGTTCCAGCGTACCCAGTGCGTTCCCGCGTCCAGCGTCACGTAGAGCCCGAATTCCGTCCCGGCAAAGAGGACTTTCTCATTGGCGGGATCCTCGAGTACTACATATACCTGGCCGGTCTGTGGCAAATCGCCCGCCACGCTTTTCCACGACGCGCCATAATCCCGCGTGAAGTAGATATATGGATGCAGATCATCGCGCGTGTGCCGGTCAATCACCGCATACGCCGCGCCCGGACCGGCCTTGGAGGCTTCGATGTGAGACACGACGCCGTCCGTCGGCATCGCGCCTGCCTTGAGGCCCGTTCCGGCTGCATTGGACACCGTGCTGGATGCTTTCTGCCAGTGCGCGCCGTTGTCGCGCGTCACCCATATGGGACCATCATCCGCTCCCGCCCACAGCACTCGCGGATTCACCGGCGATTGCGCCAGCGAAAAAAGCGCGCCATAGCTGTGGTATCCGTCGCGCACGCCAAGCACTTCCTTATCCTGCTGCGCCGTCAGGTCCGGACTGATCACCTGGCAAAATTTGTCGCCCCATGAATCGGGGTAATATGGCATCTCCAGCGGGACGGTGCACCGGAAGACGTAATTCGCGCCCAGCAGAAATGTTGTGCTTCCGCTTTCCTTTTTCGCCGCCGCTTCTGCGCCGGCCGCGCCGTTGTTGCCTCCATCGCCCGGCGATGTTGGGGAAACAATCAGCAGCGGCGGCGTCCAATCCCAGCGCAATCCGTGCAATCCAAATTTTTTGGCCATGGAAGGCGGCGGCTGTAATTCCTGGCGCGTCCAGGTGCGCAAATCCAAGCGGGACGTGTTGCCGAATTCTTGCACCATGTAAAGGATATTGGGATTGCTCGGATCCGGCGAAATGGACATGCCGTCACCGTTGTAGCGCAGCTTGAACCAGTCGTGATTCGTGATGCCTTCGTTGTCATAGGTGCGCGAAGGGCCGGCCCAGTGTCCGGTGTCCTGCATCCCGCCGTAAACCCAATAGGGCTCCTGATTATCCACGGCCACTTTGTAAAACTGCGCCACCGGCAGCACGTGCTGCATCCACGATTGGCTGCCGTCGAATGTGGAATAGACGCCGCCATCGCCGCCGAGAATCATGTGCCGCGGATCAAGAGGATCAATCCACACGCTGTGCAGATCGTTGTGGACGTTGGCCATGTTTTCGCCCGAAAAAGTCTCGCCCCCGTTCCGCGACCGCAGCAGATCAAACACCGGCATCCACACGGTTTTGTCATCCGTGGGATCCACGGTGATGCGGTCGTAGTAATAGTTGGTCTGGCTGCTGGTGACGCGCTTCCAATGCGCGCCGCCGTCGTCTGACCGGAACACGCCGCCACCCATACTGGTCCGCTGCGTGCTGTTGTGGTTGGACACCCACTCCGGGATGGGCCGCTCCTGCCCCGTAAGAATCGCCGCGTAAATGATACTGGAATCGTTCTGCCCGATGGCCAGGGTGATTTTCCCCATGCAGCTCTGCCCCTCGGGAACTTTCCCCGTCGCTTCCGCGGCGCGCTGGCCGCCTTGAAATTGCTGCTCGCGTATCTCGATGGATTCGCGGTCCACGCGCGTGTTCTGGCGCTCGAGTTTTTCTTCGCGCTTTTCCGCGGTCTCCTGCCGCTCCTTTTCTTCGCGCTGCTCGCTGGTCATCTCGCTTTCAGGCGTTTTGGACGTTTGTTCCTCGCTATCTTCATCACCCAGAGGGAGCATTTCCGCGTACGTGCATTTCTCCGGCAGGCCTTGCGTCAGCTTGGTCCACGTTTTCCCCGCGTCGGTCGTCTTGTAAATTCCGCTCCCGGGACCCGATTCCACCAAATCGCCTCCGCCCCAGCGAATACGCTGCCATGCGGCGGCGTAGAGCGTGTCCGGATTGTGCGGGTCCATCACCAGATCGCTGAAACCGGTGATGTCGTCCACGAACAGAACTTTATTCCACGATTTTCCGCCGTCGCTGGTCTTGAAGATTCCGCGTTCCGCGTTGCGTCCCCAGAGATGTCCCAGCGCCGCCACGTAGACGGTATTCGCGTCGCGCGGATCCACGATGATCGCGCTGATTTCCTCGGTGTCTCCAAGGCCAGCGAATTCCCACGTGCTCCCCCCATTCGCGGAATGAAAAACTCCTCCCCCAATTGAATTCGACCGAATGGACGCCGGCTCGCCCGTCCCCACCCACACCTGCTGCGCGTCCGATGGCGCCACGGCAATCGCTCCGCAGGAGGACGCCGCCTGGTTATTGAACACCGGAACAATCGTCGTCCCCGCATCCGTGCTCTTCCACACGCCGCCGCCCGCCGTACACACGTAGAAAGTTGTTGTGATTCCCTTCCCGTCTTTCGGCGGAACGCCCAGCACCTGCCATGCGCGTCCCGATGGATTCGCCGGGCCAATCAGGCGGAAGGAAAGTTCATCCAGCGCCTGCGCGATCAATTTGGGATCAGGATCGGGAAACGGACCCTTGCGCAGCGCAGGAGGAGGTTTCCTTTCTTTGTTGGCGGGTTTGCTTTCCTCGGGAGTGGGCGCGAAAGGGTTGTATTCCTGCTTTGGCGCGGCATTCTGCGATTTGGCCGCGCCACCTTGAGTTGCGGGCGCCTGCGATGGGCCAGGCGCGGTTTGCTGTGTGGTGGCGCCGAACGCCGCGACCGGTATGGCGTCGAACACCCGCGCGCCACTCCACAAAACAACCGCGCACAACACAAAAATCAACGCCCGGACGGTCTTCCTCAAATCCATGCTGCCCCCTAGTGGAAAAACTTCGCGACCAGTAATTTAACACAGCCGCTTCCCCGCCGGCGGTGATCGTCTTGGTGGAAAGAGGCGCCTGGCGGGAAAATAAGACTGAGTCAGCACCCCGCGCGCAAATGATCCGTGAGCGCCTGCTCCGCCCGCGACGGTGAATGCTGCCGCAGGCGCACGATCCCCACGGTCCGAAACGCGCCCTCATCGGAAAGCGGAATGTAGCGAACGCCGCGCCGCTTTTCCGCCGCCATCCGCGGAACCAGCGAAATTCCCGCGCCCGCCGCCACCATCGCCAGCACCGAGCTGAATTGTCCGCTCTCAAATACCACGCGCGGGTTGATGCGCACCCGGCGGCAGGCGGAGAGCGCGCTTTCGCGGAAGCAGTGCCCTTCCTTCAGCAGCATGAACGATTCGCCTTCGATCTGCCGCAATCCCACCTTCCCCCGTTTCGATAGCGGATGCGAATCGGGCACCGCCGCGTAAAGCGGCTCACGAAATAGTTCTTTGGAAATAAATTCGCGCCCGCCGATGGGCAGCGCCAGCAGCGCCAAACCTGGTCCGCCCGCGCGCAACTGCTCCACCAGTGACGGCGTGGTCTCTTCCACCACGCTGACTGCAATTTGCGGATGCCGCCGGCTGAACAAAGCCAGCAGCGGCGGAAGAAAATACGGCGCGATGGTGGGAATCACGCCCAGAACCACGCGGCCGCGTTCCGTTGCCGCCATGTCCTGTATCTGCACTTTGGCGTCGCCCACTTCACGGAGGATGGTCTCCGCGCGCGGCAGGAAGGCGCGGCCAAACGGGGTTAGGCGCGCGGTGCGTCCCAGCCGGTCAAACAGGCGCGCGCCCAGTTCGTCTTCCAGCTTCAAAATCTGCTGCGAGAGCGAGGGCTGTGCGATGTGTGCGTTGGCCGCCGCGCGGGTAAAATTTCCGCTCCGCGCCACCGCCATAAAATACCGCAATTGATGCAATTCCATTTTGTTCCTTCCACCGCCGGGAATTATGGACGGATATCACCATAGTCACTGCCTATGCCTGCGATAGGAACTATATCTTAGACCTATGGCACTGGAGAGGCTACAGTTTCCCTGAAAGGAGTACAACCATGGCTGCACATGAAACCGTGAAGTATGGAGACGTCAGCGGGCGCGTGGGCGTGGAAGTGATTCGCGCGCGCGGCGTGGACGTGGAAAAACTGATCAAGATGCTGGTGGCCAACGCCGCCGCGGAATTCGCCAGCACCTACTACTACTACACCATCCTCCGCATGCATCTTGCGGGTTACGAAGACTACAAGGAAATTTGCGAGGACGCCCGTCTGGAAGACCGCGCGCACTGGGAGCTGATTGTCCCCCGGATTTATGAGTTGGGCGGCAACCTTCCCAACAGCCTGCCGGAATTCCACGATTTGGCCGGCTGCCCGGCGGCCAAGCTGCCGGATCCGCCAACGGTGGTCAATATTCTCACGCTATTGCTGGAATCCGAGCGCTGCGCCATCCGCAGCTGGTCCGCCGTCTGCGATGTGACCTTCGGCAAGGATCCCCGCACCTACGACATGGCCGCGCGCATCCTCAACGAGGAAGTGGAGCACGAGGCATGGTTCATTGAATTGCTGGCCCACGAGCGCGATGGAAAATCCATTCCCTCGGGCCATTTCCGCCGCGGCGAGCCGGGCGAAGCGCCTTACTCAAAAAATCGCCGCTTCTACAATCCATAGGCGTTGCCTTATCATGTGGTGGAGCGTCCCGCCGGCGGGACGCTCCAACTCTTTCCTTTCGCCGATGTCCAAACTGGAATTCGTGCCCGATGCTTTCCATGTTGTGCTGGAATTGCCGGATGGGCCACGCGCAATTTTTGTGCGCCCCGACGAGCACATCTGGGACGCCGCGGCCGCCGCCGGAATTCTCCTGCCGTCAATCTGCCACCATGGCCGCTGCTTGAGCTGCGCTGGACGGGTCATCGGCCCCGGTCAATTTGAACAGAACGATTCCGATCAGTATTTCCCTCAGGACTATGCCGCCGGTTTCATACTGCTATGCACTGCGCACGCTCTCAGCGCCCTGCGCATACGCACCCACGTGGAAGACGACATGCGCCGCCATCGTATCGCCTGCCACCTTCCCGCGCCGTACTCTTAGAAAGCGTGAAGCTGCCAGGCGATGACCATGTCGTGCGCCAGCGCATTCCCCCGGTTTTATATGCGCCAGCGGGCGCGCATCCGGCTATGGGTGTACAATTTTCCCCTCCGCGGAATTGACGGCCGCGCGTAGAGGCTGTCAGGCCAACTTTTAACCACCAGCGCGGCAGGGGGTCATCGTGGCAAGAGTACAATTCGCACGCTCATGTTCCATTTGGACTTGGCGCGCCTTTATCATCACGCTATTCGTCGCCGTGCTGGCGGGAATTTCCGCCCAATCCGCTCGGGCGCAGTCCCCTTCCACCGCCGGGGGCGAAGGAACCTGGAGCGGAATCCTCGGCGGTGGCGCGCGGCAACTTCATCTGATTGTCACCATCTCCAGGGCGGCCGACGGCACGTACTCCGGCACGCTCGATAGCGTGGACCAGGGCGCGACGCTTCCTCTCGATAACATAAAGATCAGCGGCGATTCTTTTCATTTCGAAGTGGGGCGCGTCGGCGGTGTCTACGACGGCACGCTTAACGCCAGCCGGACTATGATTTCCGGCAACTGGACGCAGACCGGAGTTCCGCCGCAGCCTCTCTCATTTCAGCGTGGCGAAGCCGCGGCGCCGTCCGCCGCCCCTGCGCAACCAGCGCCTTCCGCCAAGCCTGCCGAGCAGCCAGGCCGGCCACTGACGTCGCCCCTCAATGTGGTGGTCCCCGAGCCTCCCACGCTGTTTAAGGCGGACGGCAAATATCATCTGGTCTATGAACTCCACGTCTCCAACTACGGCAAGGCAGATTGCTCCATCACTGCCATCGAAGTTGTCTCTGGAGATTCCTCCGCGAGATCGCTGGCTACTTTTTCCGGCAAGGATTTGGACGGCTTGCTGTACCGCCCCGGCCAGCCCACCGCCAGTAAATCGCTGATGTCCCCGGGAAGCACCTCCGTGGTTTTCATGTGGGTCACTTTTGACAAGCGCGAAGACGTGCCTTCGTCCATCAGCCACAAAATCACCACCAAACAGGCCGATTATGCCGATACCATCACCGTGGAAATTCCCCCCACGCCGGTCCTGCGCCAGCCTGTCGTGGTCATCGCTTCAGCTCTGGAGGGCGATAATTGGCTCGCCGGCAATGGCCCGTCCAACACTTCCGTCCATCGCCGCGCGCTGATTCCCATTGACGGCCACGCCTACATTTCTCAGCGCTATGCCATTGATTGGGTGCGCCTGTATCCCGACGGAAAAACCTACAACGGCGATCCCAGGGACAATAAAAGCTATCGCGCGTTTGGAACGGAAATCCACGCCGTCGCCGATGGAGTGGTCACGGAGATCAAGGACGGCATTCCGGAAAATGTGCCCAACGGGCCGCTGGCTGTGCCCATCACCCTCGATACCATCGGCGGAAATCACGTCCTCATGCAGATTGGCGATGGCCTTTTCGCCTTCTATGCCCACCTGCAACCCGGTTCTCTGCGCGTAAAAGTGGGAGACAAAGTGCGCCGGGGCCAGGTGCTCGGCCTTCTGGGCAATACTGGCAATTCCAGCGAGCCGCACTTGCACTTCCAGATTTGTAACGCCAACTCGGAACTGGGCTCCGTGGGGCTGCCTTATGCCTTGGCGTCCTTTGAAGTGCAGGGCAAGGGATGGACGTGGAAATCCTCGGATGCGCGCAACGCGCCGGTGAAATACGAAATGGAGATTCCCACCGAGGATGAAGTGGTCCGCTTCGCGAACACACCGTAGCCAGGCGTGGCATGCTGCTTGCGAGATGCGCGGATTCACTGACCGGAACATGTTTGTGAACGCAAAGCCACGCCAGCAAGGTTGCCGCAAACTGCTCCATGTCCGCCAGCGCGCCATCTGAGACGGACGACCGGCTCACTCTCATCGCCATTTCCGCCCTGGCCTGCATCCTCCAGGACATTCTGCATGAAGGTCTGGGCCACGGCGTGACCGCATGGCTCAGCGGCGCCCACCGCATCACCATGAGCACCGTGGCGATGCAAAGCGACATTGAAACACGATGGATCTCCGCGAACGGCACGCTGGTGAATCTCGCTTCCGCGGGAGTTTTCTGGCTGCTGCTCACGAATTCAAAACGCTATCGTCCGGCAACTTTTTATTTCCTGCTGATGGCCATGGCGGGCAATCTCTTTACCGGCACGGGCTACTTCTTTTTCTCTGGCGTCGCCAATTTCGGCGACTGGGCCGCGGTGATTCACGGCCTGCACCCTTACTGGCTGTGGCGGCTTGGATTGGTGGCAGTCGGAGCGATTTCCTACTATGCATCCATGCTGCTGGTGGGCGCGCAGCTGAAACAATTTCGCGGCCCGGACGAAAGTGTGCCTAGGCTGCGCTGGCTATGCTGGACGCCGTATTTCACCGACGGAATTCTCGCGGGCGTTGCCGGCCTGTTGAATCCCGCGGGCCTGTTTTACATCCTGGCCTCCGCGCTCCCCTCTACCCTGGGCGCCAATGCCGGCCTGCTCAGCCTGCCGGGCATCATGCGCAGGTGGCAGCGCGCGGAAGACCGCGTCGCGCCGATGGAACGCAGCATTCCATGGATTGTTGCGGGCGCGGTCGCCAGCCTGCTTTTCATTTTTGTGCTCGGCCGCGGAATCACCTGGACACGCTAATGTCCGCCCGGGTGCGTGGCCACACTTCGCCCGTGCGATGGCTATGCGTCGAATACCTTGTCCCGTTCCGGATGGCACGGAAATTCTTTATTGAAGTGTCTTGTAGCGCCTGGTCTGTTCGATGGCGTTGCCCAGAGTCTTTCCTGAAAATGTGACGCCGGACTCAAACGTGCCGCTGACCTGCACGCGAATTCCCTTCCCCGGAATGCCGAATCCGCCGCTGACCACCCAGACGCTGCCTGTGCCGTCGTTCACTTCGTAAGCGCCCTGCCCCAGCAGCCCAAATGAATTGGTCACTTCACCCGCCACGGTGACGGACTTCCCCTGAAATCTTCCCGGATTGCTGGCCATCTGCCCGATGGGCGTGTTGTCGCACGCCGCTGTAAAGATCAGCAACGCCAGCAGCGGCAGCGCCCACCGGACGATTCGATTGTCACGATTGCGGTTCACGTATACGCTCCTGATAAGAATTCGCCGCGCCACTTGCCGCGCTTCGCTACTGCGTCACGAAATGGACACTGCGCACCGAGGTATGATTCCCCTTGTCGTCCGCTGACTGCACGTCCAAGCGGTACTTTCCCGCCGGCAAGGTATCCATGGGAATGCGGAACGCCACGGGAATCACCGGATTTCCCGCATTCATAAACTGCGCCACCGACAGTCCCTTGGAGTTGTACGCCTGCTTTCCAGTGGCTTCATCAATCACCACATAGATGATGGCCACCTTGGGCGGCGGGTTCGCCGTCAGCAGCGGATCGTAGATTTCCGCGTAGTATCCCATCATCTTCTTGCGGTCAAACGTGAGCGTCGCCGACGGGGTGAACTCCATGCCCTGCGCCACCAGCGTCTTCCGGTCTTCCAACAACTCGCTGTCAATTGTGGCCGCTTCCCCGGAAATGGGATGCACTTCACTGCTCATGGCGATGGCGCTCAGCGCCATGCTCTTGCCGTCATACGCCGGAATCGCCAGCGGCTGTTCCCAGGTGGCGAATTTTCCCTCGCCGGCGCCAATTACAACTCTAAGCGTGTAGTTTCCTGGCGCCACGTCGAAGCTGTTTTGATAGTCGAACGGCTGTTTCTCCAGTTCCTTCCACGCATCCTTTTCGAGGTTTACGCTGTCGCTGAACCGCGCCGCCGCGCTGCCGTCCGCCCGGGTCACGATGCCCAGGACGTCCACCGGCGCGGGCTTTCCCTTCTCCATCGGAAGCGATTTCAGCGCGCCGGGAGGCAGTTGCGCCACAAAATCCACGCGCGCGGAATTCGCGCTGGAGTAGAAAAATGGCGCTTGCGCCACGGCCGGCAAGTCGCTCGATTTCGCCGTGTTGGAAAGCGCGCGGGCTTCCAGCGCCGCGCTTTCCGGCTCGTTGGCCAGCGCGTCCTTGGACTTCACGTCGCAATAGCCGGTGCGCGAACGCACGTTGGTTTTCGGACGGTCCACCTTCACCGTGATGGTGTGGCAGGCGGACGCAACGGTTTCAAGCGGCTGCGCATAACCAATGACGTAATATTCATCCAGCTCGTTGGCGATCCGATCCATTCCGGCAACCAGGTCATTCGTATCCACAATCGGAAACCCGCCTGTGCCGGAAGCCAGCAGGTACATCACCTGCTGGTTCGCGGTCGCGTTGGACTGGAACGGAGGCACCAGCATCGCGGGAAGCGCCGGCGTTGAGTTGTAGTTTGTGCCATTCCCCACTCTTCCCGTGCCGCCGCCACCACCGTGCCCTCCTCCGCCTCCCGTACCGCCTCCTCCACCGTGCCCTCCTCCACCTCCGGTACCACCGCCTCCACCACCACCATGTCCACCGCTGCCACCGCCTCCGCGCTGCCATTCCGGCGAAGGCGGAATGTACGACGCCAAAACCACCCGCGCGGCGGAATCAGGCGCCGGCCAAAACGGCCGCATCCGCGCGCCCGGAGCCGCCAGTCCGCGCACATCCAAGGGGTATATGGCCACATCCGCCTTATTGGCGGCGGCAATCGTGGTGCTCATATCGGACATGCGATCCGGCGTCATCGGGAAGCCTGAAGTAAAGAGAATCAGGGTCTTTCGGCCCGGAATGGGCGTCAACGCGCGGGAGAAATCGCTGAGCGCCAGAAGCAGGCTGTGCGCGGCGAAATCCGACTCTGACGCTCCCGTATTCCCAATGTTGCCGAGCGAGATCACCGGCGCGCCGGCGTTGGAATCGTCCGGAGCCGGCCCGTTGGCACGCACGCTGCCATTCTTCACGCCGCCGACCGCCGCCTGCAGCCGCGGCACGCTGGCGGTGAAATTCTGCGTCAGCTTCAGCGCCCCGGTAAATTCCGCCACGGCCATCAGCCTTTGGGGCGACGCGGCCTGGGATATGAAATCCTGCGCCGCCTTGCGGGCGCGCAGTTGCTCCGCCTGGGACATGCTGGAATCATCGAAAAACAGAATCACGTAATGTTGTGGCAGCGGCTGGTTCGGCCCGGCGGGAGAATTGCCTTTCGTGAACGTTGTGATTTCCTGCTGCTTCTTGTCCTCGAACACTTTGAAATCCGCCGGATTCAGATCGTGAACATATTTTCCGCTTTTGTCGGTCACCACCACGTCCACACGAACCGTCTTGCTGGTGGCATGAATCGTCTGCTGGACGGTTCCCGTGGCCGGATTCTGGGCCTCCGTGGAGGATGGTTTTCCCGCCTGCATCTGCTGCTGGGCGGGAGCCGGCCGCCTGCCCCTGCGCGGGTTGTTGTTGCGCGGACGGGGGGGGCTGCTGCCGCGCCTGCGCGCGGCGCGCATATCCCAGCATCGCCACGCCGCTGGCCGCCAACACCACCAGAACAAAGACCTTTCCAATATTCCCTGCTCGGAATCCTTGCATGGCTCCCCTGTCCTACGGTACATCCACGGTGCGGCTGGCGGCGCCCAGCAAAGGGCCGTTATTTTCGCGCGCCACGGCCCGAACCACGTAACGGCCCGGCGCGATATTGTCGAAACTGGCCCGCAGCGTTATCCCCGTCCCGCGAAGCCGCGCCAGTGTCGGGTCCAATAATTTGAAGTCTATCTTCTTTTGCTGGCCATTCACATAATTCCCGTTGGAATCGAATACCGCGGTCACCAGCGTCAGCTGATCGTTGTTCCGCCCGCTGGCCCTCACAAAATGAATGGTTTTCACGTCCAGATGCGTTACCGCCGTGAGCACGGACTTCCCCCCATTCCCTCCATAGAAGCTGGTGTGAACCTGCAGTGGCAGTTCGTCCAGCGGCTGCTGCGAAAAAATCGCCTCTGAAATTTCGTCGTTGGCTGCCGCCTGCGGATCCGTCGCCGCCTTGGGCGCGAAATATCCCGGCCGCGTCTGGATTTTGTAACTCTTGAACGCCGGATTCGCCAGCTTCACCGTCAAATGGCGGAAACTTCCGTCCGCCTTGGTGTTGTACGGCACAAACCCCAGCAGATAAGCCGCTTCCGGCATTCCTCCGGTCATGCGAAATCCGGCGTCCATGTCGTTGCTGTTCTGGAAGAGAACTCCGCCGGTGCCGTGGGCGATCTCTTCCAGCGGCTCGCTGTAGACCATGGACGCGGTGTCCTCCATGATGGCGCGCGGCCCTTCACTTGCCCCGCTCACCACCGAATCCTGGCTAATGTCGCCGCTCATCGATGCCGGAGTGTACAGTCCGCGGGCGTCCAGCGAATTGATCACCACCTGCCCGCGAAGAGCGCGGTCAATCAAGTCGCCGGTCAGCTGCAAGTCATCACGGTTCAAAAACCCCGGGGAGATCAGAACTATCGTGCGCACCCCGGGAAGCACCTGCATCCGCCGCACCAGCCCATCAAGGCCGCGCATGGCGTACGTCTCCTCGTTGTTGGATTGCTCCAGTTCCGCCACGGCGCTCTCGCTCGCCTGCGCTTCCGCCCGCGTCATTCCCGAGGAGTTGTCGTTGTAGTCGCAATGGAGCACTTCGCGCGCGGCGACATCCAGCGCCGCAGGATCCCCCATCGTGGTGATCAGCCACGCCTGGTACGGTTCGATGTCCGGGCACAGGTAGGTGCTCCGGGTGTACAGCGAGCGGGGAATCAGCCTGTCAATCGCGTCGATAATTTTTGCATGGTCCGCCGTGAAATCCACCTGGAACTGTCCCGAGGAAGTGAACAGGCCGGCGCGATCCGATGGCCGCAGACCGTTCCGCACGTAACGCAGCGCCGCCACGCGCACCGGCTGCAAATCCTGCATGGTGATGTGGATATCGTCGAAATACAAGCCCACATACCGCTGCGGGAGCCCGCTGACATCGCCCTCCGCCGCGTTTTCACCGGCCGGGGTATTTGCCGGAGGCGCGGGACTGGCGGGCGCTGCCGGCCCCGCGGCTTCCGCCGTGAACTCCGATATAAAACGCTCCTGCTTTTCGTCGAAAAGCTTGAAATCGTCCTTGGTCAGTCCGCCCACCGCGCGGCCGTTTGCGTCGCGAACCACCACGCGAACCAGCACCAGATTGCTGCGCACGCGCAACGTGGGCGCTTCGTCCTTGGTGCTCATTTCAGGACTGTTCTGCGCCGCCGGATTGCCCGCTTGCTGCGCTTCACCCGCCGCGGGCGTTGCGTTGGGGGAAGCAGTGGATGGAGTCGGCTGCTGTCCGGCTGCGCTTGTGGAGGAACTCGAACTCTGCGCCGGCGTTTGGGCTGGCGTTTGCGCGGCGCACGGGCGCGCAAACGCCAGCGAAATCAGAAGCAGCGCGCTGAAAGCCGCCAAAGAGAGGGCGCTAAATTTGGAAGATACCTTCGCGCACAAACACATATTCATCGCCATCCGCATCAGCTCTCCGTGTCCCCTGCCCGCCTGCTTGCAGTATCGGCGGCTGCCATTGTCGAGTCAATTCAGCCGCCATGCAGTTAGCTCACGTGCCGCTACAAAGGGCGCCGAGGGCCTGTCGCGCAATCGTTCAGGATGGAACGCCCGCGGCGCGCAGCACCAAATCCGCCAGCGCGCCGATGAACAGCGGCGAATCGTTCAGCGCCGGCATCATCAGAAATTCCGTCACGCCCAGCCGGTCCGCCGCCTCCCGCGCTTCGATGTTGATTTCGTGCAGCGTCTCGATGTGTTCGGTGACGAACGACAGCGGAATCACCAGCATGTGCTTCACGTTTTCCGCCGCCAGCTTTTCGATGGTCTCCGTCAGCGACGGCGCCAGCCATTTCTGCGGACCCACGCGGCTCTGATAGCAGAGCACGCGCGCGTTTTGCCAGCCGCCGCGTTCCTGAATCAGACGCACCGTCTCCTCGATGTGCCGCTGGTAGGGGTCGCCCCGGGCAATCAGATTCACCGGCAATCCATGCGCGCTATAGACGAATTGAATTTCTTCGGGCGATTGCGCGCCGCGCAACGCCGATTCGATGCGCTCCACCATCGCCGCAATGTAATCCGGATGGTCGTAGAATTTCTCGACCACGTGAACCGGCATCCCGTTAGACGCGTACAGCCGGCTCCATTCCTTCAGGCTGCTCTGCGTGGTGGCCAGCGAATATTGCGGGTACAGCGGCAGCAGAACCAGCTCGTCCACCTTTTCGCGCGCCAGCATGGCCACGGCGTCTTCCGTGAACGGCCGCCAGTAGCGCATGGCCACCACCACCTTCGCATCCACATGCGGCGCCAGCGCGGCGGAAAGAGCTTCGGCCTGCTGCTCCGTCAGCCGCCGGATGGGCGAGCCGCCGCCAATCTGCGCGTAGTGCTCCGCCACCACGCGTCCGCGCGATGACGAAATCAACCTGGCTAGCGGTTTGCGCGCCAAAAACGCGAGGGGAAAATTGATGATGTCCGGATCGCAAAACAGTTGGTAGAGGAATGGCCGAACGTCTTCCTGGCTTTCCGGCCCGCCGAGTTGAAAGAGAACCACCCCGATTCTTTTTCGCAAAACGATTCTCCGCCCGGCGTTAACCGCGCCCGCGATCTCCCTGCCGGACCGCTGGCGCGATGTGAACGCAGCCCTACTTGCGGCTCAACTGCTGGCGCAACTCCGCGATGTCGCCCTTCAACCGCGAGACGCGCCGCGCGATACTCACTTCATACAGGAAAAATATAGCCCACACAGCCATCCAGGCGATAAATAGATTGCGAAAATCGTTCACCATGGACTCCTTTACGTACGGCTCCCGCGAATTTCCTCTGCTTCCAGCCCGCGCGCTTCCGCTTCCATGCGCAATTCGTCAAACTCATTTCGCAGCATTTCCAGACGGTAACGGTCCACCAGCGCCATCACCATCACCCAGGAAATCGCCACCATGCACAGAAACAGCACCTTGCCCATCACCGGATCCATTCCCGAATTCGGTCCGCCAAAAATCACCGGCTGGGGATGTTGCGTCCGCCACAGCCGGTTGGAGAGATACACCAGCGGCACATCCAGGAACGCGAAAATTCCGAAGATTGCCGAAAGCATGGCCTTGCGCGACGGCTCCTCCAGCAATCCGCGCAACAGCAAATATCCGATATACAGCAGCCACAAAATGAATGTGGTCGTCAGCCGCGCATCCCACGTCCACCAGATGCCCCACACCGGCTTGGCCCACAGCGGACCGGTGACCAGACCGATGGTGCAGCAAATCACTCCCACTTCCGCGCCCGCCACGCCCAGGCAATCCCACTTTGCCTTGCGCGTCAACAGATAAGCCACGTTGGAGCAAAACACCACCCCCAGCGCGATGAACATGGCCACCCAGCTGGGCACGTGCATATAAAAAATTCGCTGGATGGAGTGCATCGTCGCTTCGTCCGGCGCAATGAATAGCGCCGCGTAGCCGGCGTAAAAAATCAGCCCGGCGGCCACGATGGTGCTGGCGATGCGTGCTTTCATTGAGTCCATGCCTTAATGCGCCTCATTCTCCGCCTCAATCCTCCATCAAATAATCGCATAGAAGCCACGACGCCGTCAGAAACACCACGTCAAAACCAGCCAGAAAGGTGGTCCAGGTGCGATCCAGCATGGGCTGGTCCGCCAGCAGCGCCGACGTCGCCTCCACCGCGGCAATCAGCACCGGCACCAGAATTGGAAGAAGCAGCAGCGGCAGAAGCAGCTCGCGCATTCGCGCGTGCGCGCAAATTGCCGAAAACATTGTCCCCGTCACCACAATTCCCAGCGTCCCCAGCGCCAGCACCACCGCCAGCCGTCCCACTATTCCCGCCAGAGAAATGTTGTACAGCACCGCGAATACCGGAACCAGGATGCATTCCGCCAGCGCCAGGAAAATAAAATTCGCCAGCATTTTCCCCAGCACGATGGAGAAACCGCTGATGGGCGCGGCGCGCATGGCGTCCAGCGTCTCGTTGGCCTGCTCCCGCGCAAACGAAGGATGCAGCATCAGCGACCCGGCAAACAGGAACGCGATCCACAGCAGCCCCGGTCCGTAGCGCCGCGACTCCTCCGCCGTGGGCTCGAACGCAAAACTGAACAGCACAATAATGATTAGCGCGAAAACCACCGTGGTGGCCAGCAATTCGCGAGTGCGGAATTCCGTCCGCAATTCCTTGGCCAGGACCGTCGCGGTATTGCGTGCGGCGCTCATCTAATTCTCCGCCGTCCGCGCCGCCAGCAATGCCGCCGGATTTCCGTTCGGCCCCGAATCTTCCTCCAGCCGTCCCTTCGCCAGGCTGAGCGCCCGTGTCACCAACCCAAGAAATTCTCCACGCACGTGCGTGCTCATCAGCGCCGTGCAGCCATCGGTTTTCAGTCTGGACAAAGTTTCCGCCAGCCACGCCACTCCCGCGCGATCCAGTCCCGTGGACGGTTCGTCCAGCAGCAACAGCGACGGCGACGCCAGCAGCGCCCGCGCAATGCTCAGCCGCTGCTTCATTCCCCGCGAAAAAGTCCGCACCAGGCTCGACGACCGCTCCGCCAGTCCCGCCGATTCCAGCGAGGAGGAAACCCGCGCGGCCAGTCCTTTCACGGAATAGAGTCTGCCGAAGAATTCCAGATTTTCCCGCGCGGTGAGGTCGTCGTAGAGGAACGTGCTGTGCGCCACCATGCCGATGCGTTGCTTGATCTCTTCAGTGCTGCCCCCAGCGCCCGTAAATCGCATCTCGCCCGAGGATGGTTTGGAGAGCAGCGCCGCCATCCGCAGCAGCGTGGTTTTTCCCGCGCCGTTGGGACCCAGCAGAGCCACAAATTCGCCGGGAGCTATCTCCGCGGAAAACTGCCTCAGCGCGAACAGATTCCCATAGCGCTTATCGGCGCGGTCAAAAACAATTCCAAGCGGAACATGCGCGCCGGCGGGAGGCAATGGCGCGCTCAGCCTCGCAGCAGGTCTTGCAGCGACTCTTCCGTCTCGGCGCGCTGGCGGGAATACTCTTCGTCCGAAATTGTTCCCGCCTGATGACGCAGTTCCAGCCGGAACAGGCGGTCGCGAATTTCATCCAGGCTTCCCTGCGCGGCGCGCTCCGCTTGTTGCATGATGCCCGCAACTCCGGCGTCGGCTGAACTCGTCACGGCGCTCGCGTAAGCCCTCGCTGGCGCGGCTGATGTCGCGCGCGACGGAATACTGGCGGCAGGCTGCGCCTCCGCTCCCGCAATCGTGGTCTGCGGACGCCGCCACAGCAGCGCTCCGCCCACCGCAAATATGGCCACCAGTCCCACCACCGCGATCCATTTCACGTTATCCATGCGGCTGGGAATAATTGTGGATGTCTGGTCCGCGGCGGGCTGGGCGGGAGCATCCCCGCCGGACTGCTGTCCAGTATCCGCCGTCGGTGGCGGCGCTGTTCCGGACACGGAAATTTGCAACGGCGTATTGGCCGCTACGTCGTCGCGGGAATAGACGTTGAAACCCTGCTCCGTGCCGGACGGGTTGAATCCCGCGCTGATCACCTGCATCGTTGGCGGGACCACAATCAACACGCGCTGCGCCGGATAAGGCGACACCGTATGCACCACGGTCTGATTTCCCGGATATGCCAGCTGATAGGAAATCCTCACGCCGTTTTCTCCGGGACGAAACGGAAAATCTATCGCCTCCACGCCTTTGCCGCGGTCAATGGTTCCCTGCTCCACGGGCATTCCACCCGGTCCCACCGCGGACACCTGCTGCAAATCGGCTCCCTGCGGCAGCGTGAACTGAAACGTCCCGCCCTGATTGGAATAGGCCACCGGCGGCTGCGTCTTGTTTTCGATGTTGTACTCTTCGCCCACCAGCAGCGACGAATCCTTGGGCTGGAAAACGATGAAGCGCGACGCCACGGAAAACGCCTTGGGATCGTTCGTCGGCTCGTAAATATCCACGTGGACGGTATTCATCCCCGGAGCCGCGGGCTGATGATAGTTCACGCCCTTATACGCCACGCGAATCAGCATGGGCGCCGTGCCCAGTTGCGGATTGTCAAAGTGAAAGCGGCCCTGCGCGTCGGTCTTGGTATTGGCTACCGGCTGCATTCCGCCCTGCAGGGCAATCAGAATTACGTCCACGCCCGCCGCGATTTTTCCGGTGGTGCCGTTGGTCACCGTGCCGTCCACCGACCCCGCCAGCGCTTGCGGTCCAGCGGCCAGCAATAGCGCGCACCCAATCACAATCGCCGCGCAAAGCCTGAGCGCGGGCGCAATTCTGTCACGCAAATAACCTGAAAAATAACCGGCCATCAACGCGCTGTCCTTTCCGCCGCGGCTTGCCGCGTGGCCGGCGTTGGCGTGCCGCCGGTGAGCGAATCCATTTCCCCCAGCAGCCTTGCCGCTTCGGTTTCCAGCGAATGCTTCATCTCTTCGAAATCCTTCTCCGAAAATTTTTCGGCACGGTATTCAAATCGCAAATCGCGGAGATTCTCGTACACCGCGTCGCGGCGGTCCAGCAATTCATCCAGCTTGGAGCGGTGCGGCGCGTCGTCGGATGCGTCCGCCGAAACGTGAAAAATGAAAAACAGCGTGCCGAAAACCAGCAGCGCGCAGGCGATTCCCGGCCACATGGCCGTCAGATGTCCCCGCCGGCATGCGATTCGCGTTCCGCCCGCGCCAGCATCTCCGGGGAAATGGGCGTTCCCGCCGACACTGCCCCGCGGCGCCGCCAGCGCGCAATGGCCTGCCACGCCAGAATCAATCCCAGCAGCGGCAGAACGATGGGCATAATCCACATCCAGCGGTTGAATCCCTTCGCCGCGGGCAGCAGCAACACCGTCGCCCCGTACTCCTGCACGAACGATTGCAGCGTCAGGTCGTCCGATTCGCCTTTGGCCACGCGCTCGTCCACTTCCTGCAGCATGCCGTGCGAGTATGTGCATCCTATGTGGTTGCACTCCGTCAGCACCTGATTGCATCCGCAGACGCACATCAGCCGCTTCCCGATCTGTTTGGCGCGATCGGTCTGCTGCGCGTTCATCACCGCGCACAGCGCCAGCGCCGCAAACAGAACCGCTGCGCTGTGCCGCACCTTGCGCCGGCTCACGCTGTCCTGTTGCCCGTTGCGCATGGGATCAGTCATGCGCCTCTGCTCCTTGCGGCGAAAATCCCACTTTGACAGGAACGGCGCGCATGGCCAGCGCCGGTTGCCGGTTCGAAAACAGCGACAGCAGCGTCCCTAGCGCCACCACAATTCCTCCGAACCATATCCACTTCACCAACGGATTCAGGTAGGCGTGAATCACCGGCTGGTTGGTTTCCGGACTGCGCCCGGCGAAAACAACGTAGAGGTCCCGCAACGGCGTGCTGTTGATGGCCACAATCGTTCCGGTCACCTGGCTGGCGGTATAAAACCGCCGCTCCGGGTAGAGAATCATCTGCTGCCGCCCGTCGCGCATCACTTCAATCGTCGCGCGGTCAGCCTGGTAGGTTGACCCTTTCACCGAATCGAAATTCTGGCAGATCAGCGTGTACGGCCCGATGGTCATCTGCGTTCCCGGCGGCATGTCCTTTTGCACGTCGCGATTGAACGGCTGTCCGGCCACGCCGATGAAAATCATCACCATCCCGAAGTGGATAATGTATCCGCCGTAGCGCCGCGTGTTGCGCATGGTCAACTGCCCCGCCGCCGTCAGCAGATTCATCCCGGACTTTTCGCGGATCACGCGCGCGCCACGATAAAACTCCGAAATCACCGTCAGCGCCACGAACACGCCCAGCACCAGGCACATTCCCGAGTAAATATTCCGGAAGCCAAATATCGCAGCAATCGCGCCGGCCGCCAGTCCGCCCAGCGCCGGCCAGGTAAAATTCCGCCGCAAGCTGTCCAGTGACGTTTTCCGCCACGCCAGCAGCGGCCCCACGCCGGTCAGCAACAGCAGGAACAGCCCGATGGGAACGTTCACGCGGTTGAAGAACGGCGGTCCCACGCTGATTTTATTTCCCGTGGCCCATTCGGAAATCACCGGGAAAAGCGTCCCCCACAGCACCGCGAAGCACGCCGCCAGCAGAATCAGATTGTTGAAGAGAAAACTGGACTCGCGCGAAACGATGGAATCGAGCTGGTTATCGCTGCGCAGATAGTCGCGGTTTTTCCAGTACGCGCCGATGCAGAACAGCAGCGCCACAATCAGAAACCCCACGAACCATGACCCGATGGACGACTGCGCGAAAGCGTGCACCGAACTGACCACGCCGGAGCGCGTCAGCATGGTCCCCAGGATGCTCAGCAGGAAGGTGACGAAAATCAGCCAGATATTCCACACCCGCATCATCCCGCGCTTTTCCTGCATCATCACCGAGTGCAAAAACGCCGTGCCGGTAATCCACGGCAGCAGCGCCGCATTTTCCACCGGGTCCCAGCCCCAGTATCCGCCCCAGCCCAGCACGGAATAGGCCCAGTGCGCGCCCAGCAGGACTCCCGCGCCCAGAAATCCCCAGGCAATCATCGTCCAGCGCCGCGTGATGTGAATCCATTTTTCACCGGGATAGCGCCCCAGCAGCGCCGCCATGGCAAACGCAAACGGCACGGAAAATCCCGTGTAGCCCAGATAAAGGATCGGCGGATGAATCACCATTTCCCAGTACTGCAGCAGCGGATTCAGCCCGGAGCCGTCCGCGCGCGCCACCGTGTGCATCACCCCGCTGGAATCGGCCGAGGCGATCACGCCAAACGGGCTGGCCACGAAATTATTCAGCGTCAGAAAAAATATCTGGATGCACGCCAGCACCACGCCCACGTAGGGCATCAGTTCGGGATGCTTGCGGCGGTTGGCGAACAGCGCGGAAAAGGCATAAATCGAAAGCAGCCAGCTCCAGAACAGCAGCGAGCCTTCCTGCCCGGCCCATAGCGACGCGAACTTGTAAAACGCGGGCAGGTCGCGGCTGCTGTGCTCCGCCACGTAGGCCATCGAGAAATTGTTGGTGAAGAAGAGGTATTCCAGCGCGCCTACCGCCAGCGTCACCAGCCCGAACACAGCCATTCCGGCGTTGCGCGCGCTGCGAATCAGGAGAGGTTTGCGGGTGAGGATGCCGGCCGTGCCCGCCGCGGCGGCATAGAACGCGGCCACCAGCGCGAGCAGCAGCGCAAAGGAGCCAAAAAGATCCACGAGTCTTTAACTCCGGGGAGCGCCGGCAGCCGGCGCGGATTCAGCCGGTGGCGCTTCCATCGGGGAGGGGTTTTGCGTGGAAGTCTGTCCCGGCGCGGCGGCGTATTTGGACGCGCACTTGGCCTGCACCTGCTCGGCCTGAAAATGCCCGTCGGGCATGTCCCGGCCTTCCACCAGCGCCTGCGCGCCGTCCTTGAAGGTGTCCGGCAGCGGATCGCGCCCCACGTAGCTCACGTTCAGTACTTTGCCCTGCTCTTCCAGCGCAAAGTTTATTTGTCCTTCCCGGTGCTGGATCGAGCCGGCTTTCACGTTGCCGCTCACGCGCATCCGCTGCTGCCGCGCGGAGCCGTGCAATGTTTGCAGTTCGGAAATGGTGTGGTAATAGGTTTTGCTCTGGCTGACGCCCACCCATCCCAGCCATCCCAGCGTCCCCAGAATAATCACCACGCCCAGCGCAAATTTGCCGCGTGTGCTCATCAAACCGCTCCCCGAATCTCCGCCCAAACTTAACCCCGCATCTTATCACAGCGCCGCGGGCGCATTTGGCGCGCCACCCTTACTGCAGAGCTAAACCCGCAGCCGCCAGGCGCGCCGGTTCAAAAGCGTGGCTGTCATCCAATCGAAGACTCGCGCCGCAGGATGCGGACAGCGCGGGAACAAACACATTCATTTCGCCACCGATCGGCACAATCCATCGCGGCTTGTACGACCGCGTGACGCGCAAAATCAGCGACGGCGCAAACCGCGCGGGAATGCCGGCATCGCTCGCGGCGGAATCGCCACGCCATTCTTCCGCCGGACATTCCACGGCATAGCCGACGAACCATCCGGCGCGCTGCAATGCCGCCAGCGCGTCTTTTCCTCGCTTTACATCCTGCGGCACTCCAGCGGCGGCCAGCACGGCTTCGGTAAACGGCTTCGCCTCCGCGCTGCGTCCCGCTGGGCCGGGATTGTCGTTGTAGAAAAAATCGTCCATCGCCAGCGGCGGAGCGAGCGCCAGCAGCAAAACCTGAATGTGTATGGGACGAAACCGCGTGGCGAGTTCCAGCCGCTGCGTGCGGCGATGAAGATGCTCTCCCGTGGCGGCGATGCCGCACGAATCGCAGTGCAAAATTCTTTGCGGAGAATTCACTCCGTCAGGATGACACTTGCGCGGGCTGGGAACAAGCCGGCGCGGAGACGGACGCAGGCGCGGGTTCGCCGAGTTTGGCGTGGAGGCAGTTTTGCAGTTCCGGCGCCAGCGCGGTGATGTTGATTCCCGCGCTCACCATGAACTGGCAGCTGGCCACTTGCCGCTCGGCGTCGTCATCGGGAAGCTGGAGTTTCACAGCGCAGTAATCGCATTCCTGATTCCAGCAGAACCGCGCGTAAGGAATTGTGTCGGGACTAATGAATTGAAAACATCTCAGCAGCGTGCTTCTTTCCGGAACCAGGAAGGGGCGTCCCAGGATGGTGATTTCAACCAGTCGTTCAAACGGTCGGAAGGTTCCGTTCATCTGCTTACCCCGTATCCTTAGTTCGCCTGATAACAGAATAGGCCGGGGTCCGGCGCTCCGCAACGGCGGCGAATTTTGCGGTGTCGAATCGCCAACCCCGGCAACAAATGCGCGCACTATGTCGGTGTGCGCACGCTGGTGGGTGCATTAAACGGCAGGTTTTTGGGCATTGCATGTGGAATTTGGGGGGCCGAAACGTGTCGAGGACGAGAGGTCAAAAGTGTCCCTGCTAGAAAAGTGTATGTTATTGATTATGCAAGAGTTGCGGTTTTACGACTGTCACTTGTGTCCCTATTAGAAATCGCGATCTTGCCCCTGTCTTCGTCGTCCGGGCACACTTCTGACTTATTGTCCGCTCACGGCAAGAAAAATCAACAGCAGCTTGTGTAACGCTGGCAAACTGCGCGCGGAATTCGAAAACGTAACGAAGCAACGCGATGCCGGATGTTTCCGCTGAGCGGAAACTCAGGCCGAGGGCGATTCAGCGTTGCGCCCGGAAAGCAGCAGGCCGATCCAGCAACTCACCGGCCAGGTGAGCAGCCAGGACAACCAGTACCAGTGCGGCCAGCCCTTGCTCCAGTTGGGAATGATCGTGCAGATGCCCATCACTTCCCCGATGATGAAGAACCAGAGCACATGCCGCGCGGCGCGGACCGGAGCGAAGCGGGCGCAGAGCCAGGCGCAAAAGATGGAGATGACGACGAAGAACGCCGTGCTGGCGGCGAGAGCGGTGTTCGAGGGAACGCGGCCCCGGACGTAATCGCCCGGGAATATGCGCGAGAGCAACGGGTCCGTGGCCACGACAAGAACAATCGAGAGCAGGTAGCTGCCAACGACGACGGCGATGGATTTGAGCATTGGTCATACCTCCATGCAGGGCATGAAAGATTTGCGCCGGGATTTTTCCTTTGGCTTCCCGGAGTCGCGCCAGTATACCCCCCTTCAAGTTTTTGGAGCCTGCCGATCGCGCCTCTTGTGTTCTGCCCATGGCGCAGGCCGCAGCTTTATTCCAGTGGAGCGGCTGGCCGGGCCTGCATTGGCGGGATGACGGAGATTTCCGGGATATTGCGAAGTGGCTAGCGCAGAAAACTCCGAATCGTTTCCAGCGTTTTCGCTGGCGATTCGACCATCGGCGAGTGACCAACACCATCAATCACCACAATTTGTGCGCCAGGCACCTGGGCGAAGAGCTGCGCTTTTTCCGCCGGGATAATGGCATCACGAGCGCCGAAAATAACCAGAAGCGGCGGCAACGGTTTCAGCGCCGCAATCCGCTCATACGGCGGCGTGGCCTTGCGATAGGCAATACTTTCGTCGTGCGCCGTCCGGGAGGCGATATAGGTAAGCTGCTTGAAGTCAGCGACGAACTTCTCCGGCACGGTGAAGCCCGGAGCAAAACCCTGCGCCAGGCCGCGCCGAATCGCCTGATCGCTTTCGAAATGCGAGAGAATTTCCCCCACAACCGGATCGAAATAGAGGCCGGTCATAATCGTAAAGCTGCCTCCGGCAATCGGCGGGCTATCAATGAGGATCATGCGCTCGATCCGGTCAGGCTTGACCTCGGCGAGCGCCGTGGCTACTTCGCCGCCCATAGAATGACCAATCACGGTGAAGCGGCCGACGCCGAGCTGGTCAAGAACCGCGGAAACCAGCGCAGCTTGCCGCTCAATCGAATAGCCGGAGCTTGGCGCGGCTGTGCCGCCGTGGCCGATCAGGTCGATGCGAATCACGCGATGATCAACGGCGAGCGGCGGAGCAATATCGTCCCACCAATCCATCGCCGCGCCGAACCCGTGGAGGAGAACAATCGTTGAGCCCGCCGCTCCCTCGACTCTGACGTTGGCCTGCACCACATTCGTGTCAATGATGTGGCCTCCGTCGCGCAGGTCCGCGGCTCGCGTCCGCGAATCAACCCAGAGCGTATTGGCCAAGAGCGCGACAGCGCATATTGCAAGGAGGGCGACGATTTTTTGTTTCATGCTCACGAACAATTTCTCCTGACCCGCTCGAGTCGCTCCTCAGCCGGAGTTTCGTCTCTGACGCCAGGACAGCAGCCTAGCACACCGTCCGGCTTGAGCATGGGATGGGGATTTGGGTGCGGGGGCGGGATTTTCAGGGTTCAAGTGGGACTTGAAGGCCGCGCGAAGCACATGTCAAAAGTGTAGCGATTAGAAAAGTGGATATGATTGATTCCACACGAGTTGGCGTTTTGCGACTGTAAAAAGTGTAGCGATTAGAAATTGCCTTTGGCCGCCGATTTTGCCCTTTTTTCGCCGTCCGGGCACACTTCTGACTTATTGTCCCCGTTCAACAGGAAAAATCAACAGCAGCTGCTGTAAGAACTTCCATCAAGCGTTTCCGCTTCTGACTTCCGCGAAAAGGTGGTGCAGCCCAATAATTAGCTTCCCGAACTCCTCGCCTTCGTTGCCGAGCGGGATTTCCGGCCCTGGCATGAGTGACTGCGAGACTGCTGGATCCTCTTTGTAGGCGTTTATTCGCAAGACGTCACAGCCGGGCCAATTCTTTTCGTGCGCTCTGTTCTCCACCTTCACATATGTGAGGCGAACACCGCGAACATCAATGTAGGGATTGCTGCTAGCGTCAGTTTTCATCTGTACCTCCATCAAGCTGACCACCTGAACTGGTTTCCACACGCAGTAAGGGGCTGGAAAACCGACCGCACGCTGCCTATGCGGAGCCCTCAGTTCCGCTCATCTAGGACCGTTCCCATGACGCCCTTGCAACCACGAGGAGGGGGGCAACTCGGCAAATCGATGGATCTTTCCACAGGGGTACCCTCCCATTTGTAGGTAACGTCGCGTTTTCCATCGTTGTACTGAAGCACAACCGAAAACATTATTTCACCTCTCTTAAAGAGGCTGTAAAGATAAAGGAATTGTGTGTCCGTCGGGTCATCCAGATTCATGATTTGCATTCTCTCGGATACTGAAAAGACGCCCAACGGTCCAACACTTGTGTGCCACACGGTATCCACACCTTGTCCAGAGCACGACTCGCCCAAGCAATACATTGAGTAGCTCACACTGACTTGAGCAGGGGCAGTGCCATAGTTTTTCATATTTACCACAGGATGGAGGTCAGTATTCATATAATTCAAATCGAAATAAGCATCTCTTGGCGCTATGTAAACTTGCGGCGATTTTATGTAGTGATAATGCCCGTACACAATGAAGGCAGACACGGCGACGGCCGCTACCGACAACTGGTAGACGAACGCAGGATTGATCCGAGTTCGATAAAGGGGTTCGCCGCTCGGACCCATGACTCCGGATTCAGTCGGTTTCAGCATTTCGAGGGCGGCGAAAATCATCCAAAGAATGACGCTGACAGTGCATATGGTCAGAACTGATAGCGGATTCTCGTATAGCCACCGCCCGAGCCAACCGAAATTCGACAACGTCCAGTCCATGAGAGCGGTTCTTACATGGTCTTTTATGGCATCAATGATCAGGCCCGCAAGAAGTATGCGGAAAATTCGCTTCTTGTGTTTCTCGGCCGTCTGAAGAAATCTCGGCCAGAATCCTTCGTAGGTTTTCCTGTTATCAGGCAATCCCGCCCCCTAAGAACTACGCAATATAGATGAGCATATGCTGTTTATAGCTTCGTTGAAAGGGGCCGGGGCAATTACCAAAGCCCGTAGGCGAAATCGGCGTGTCGAGCGATTCACATCCTGGGAGGACTACGGCGCTCAGTCTTAAATCCGCATATGGAGGCGGTGCGGCACTAAGGCCTCACTGCGCGGAGGTGAAGAAGAGCGCCATGTTGCGGAATTTCTGGTAGCGTTGATCGAGAGGAGTCTGGGCGATGATTTTCGTGGCGGCTTTCGTCTTGCGCGAATCGCGCCACGGGCGGGGTGGGAGGAGCAATGGCGGGCAAAACCGATTTGTACGACAGCGCGTATGCGAACTACGGCGCGGAAGTTTGCCGGCAGGTGCGCGAAGAAACCTACGGCGAAGATCTGGGGCAGACGAGCTGGGTGACGACGGAGGAATCCGCCGCAATTCCCCGCCTGCTGCGGCTGACCGCCGACGCCATTGCGCTGGAAATTGGCTGCGGCTCCGGACGCTATGCGTTGAAAGTGGCGGAGACCACCGGATGCCGCGTGACCGGAGTGGACATCAACGACGCCGGTCTGCGCAACGCGAATCAACTGGCCGCGGCGGCGGGACTGGGCGACCGCGTGCGGTTTGAACGCTGCGACGTTTCGCAGGGGCTGCCATTTGACGCCGCCACATTCGACGCGGTTTTCTCCAACGACGTGCTGTGCCACGTCCCCGGACGGCTAGAGCTGTTCCAGTCCATCGCGCGGGTGATGAAGCCCGGCGGGAGGCTGCTCTTCAGCGACGCGCTGGTGATTGGCGGAATTGTGTCGCATGCGGAGATCGCCACGCGCAGTTCGATTGGGTATTACAGTTTCGGTCCGCCGGGAGAGAATGAGCGGCTGCTCCGTGAGGCGGGGTTGCGCGTGGTGGAAACGAAAGACGCCACCGAAAACGCCGCGCTCATCGCCAAACGCTGGCATGACGCCCGCGCCAGGCGGCGCGATGCGATCGTCGCGCTGGAGAGTGAAACCAATTTTGAAGGCCTGCAGAAGTTTCTGCGGTGCGTTTACACCGTGTCGTCGGAAAAACGCCTGCGAAGATATTTGTATGTGGCGGAGAAGGAAAACTAGGACCCGGCCTGCATCGTTGCTTGTTAATGGATGAAAGACCGCCACCCGCATAAGACGGCGCTACATCGCAGCGGATCGCGTTGCGTCGTGCTGCCTCTGGCCCCGTATTTTACGTCCGGCGTGCGGCCCGTAAAGGGCCGCGCTACATAAGACAAGTTAAGAGGACGGGCTGGCGAAGAACATGCCCATGTCGCGGAACTTCTTGTAACGCTCGTCGAGGAGGGTCTGAAGCGGCAGGCGGCTGGTTTCGTCGAGCGCCTGCGTCAGGACGGGGTCCATCAATTTAACCGTGGCGTCGTAGTCGGTGTGCGCGCCGCCTTCGGGCTCGGGAATGATGGCGTCAATCAGCTTCATGGACAGCAAATCCTGCGCGGTAATCTTCATGGCTTCCGCGGCGGTTTCCGCCTTGTGCGCGTCGCGCCACATGATGGACGCGCAGCCTTCCGGCGAAATCACGGAGTAGATGGTGTTCTCCATCATGAACACGCGGTCGCCGACGGCAATGGCCAGCGCTCCGCCGGATCCGCCTTCGCCGGTGATGGTGACGATGATGGGCACGGGCAGCCGCGCCATTTCACGCAAATTGTACGCAATAGCTTCGCCCTGGCCGCGCTCTTCGGCGTCAATGCCGGGATACGCGCCGGGCGTGTCAATAAAACAGAAAACCGGACGGCTGAACTTCGCCGCCAGCTCCATTACCCGCAGCGCCTTGCGGTACCCTTCCGGCTTGGCCTGTCCAAAATTGCGGACCAGCCGCGCCTTGGTGTCGCGCCCCTTCTGATGGCCAATCACCATCGCGGGACGTCCATGGAACCGCGCCATGCCGCACACCATGGCGGCATCGTCGGCGAATTCGCGGTCGCCATGAATCTGCGAAAATTCCGTGAACAGCAGGCGGGCGTAGTCCAGCATGTACGGCCGCTGCGGATGCCGCGCCAGTTGCGTTCGCTGCCAGGGACCCATCTGGTCGTAGAAGTCCTTTTTCAGTTGCGAAACTTCGCGGCGCAGACGCGCCAGCTCCGCGTTGGCATTCTTATCCTTTGTGGCCAGGCGGTCCAGATCGGCCACGTCGCGGTCCAGCGACGCCAGATCTTTTTTGTCCTTCATTTTTTTCGGGCTCATGGTCTCCGGCTAAATCGGGAAATACATTATTCCACGGTCACGGATTCTTCGCCGCAAAGCCCGCGCACCGCGGCCAGCAGCTTTTCGTCCACGGCGACGGCGCTGGAGGCTTCGAGAGTGGCCGTGTCGCCTTCCGCGCGTTCCAGGTCAAACACCACGCGGCTCCGTCCCGGACGTTCTGAAAGCAACGTTTGCAGGCGCTCCATCTCATCGCCCTGCACATCCGCCAGCCGCACGCGAATGCGCAGCCGCACCGGCGCGGACGCCAGCATTTTCTCCAGAGGCTTGGCGTCTTCCACGCTGACGCGCAACGCCCGGCTGGCATCCTGGCCTTCGCGGTCGTCAATGCTGACGCGCCCTTTCACCACCAGCGGAATTTTCTGCTCCAGCACGGCTTCCAGGCGCGCGAACGGCTCCGAATAAACCACCAGCTCCATCAACCCGGTGCGGTCCTGCAGCGTGAACGCGCCCATGCGCTTGCCTTTGCGCGTGCGCAACGCCTTTCCCTGCACGATCACGCCGGCGATGATCACCGGAGTACCGTCGCTCTTCCCTTCCAGCGCGCTCAACTCGGTGATCTTCAAATCCTCCAGCCGCCCCGCGTATTTATCCATGGGATGCCCGGAAACATAAAATCCCAGGACGGAATGTTCGCCGCCGAGCAATTCGTCCTCGGACCATTCGGCGACGTTGGTGTGCTCGGGACGATACTGCTCCGCCACCTCGGAAGTAGCGCTGGCGCCAAAAATTCCCTGCTGGCCGCTGCGTTTGGCCTGCTGCCGCCGCTGGCCGTTCTTCAGCGCTTCGTCCAGCTCCGCCCACAGGCATGCGCGGCTGGCGCGCAACGAATCCAGGGCGCCCGCTTTCACCAGGCTTTCCAGCACGCGCTTGTTCAGCGTGGTGGTTTCGATTTTCTCGCAGAAGTCGAAAATGTTGACGAAATTCCCATGCTTTTCGCGCGCCTCGAAAATGGCCTTGGCCGTGTTTTCGCCCACGTTCTTGATGGCGGCGATGCCAAAACGGATGTTCTCTCCCACCGGAGTGAAATACAGGCCGCTTTCATGCACGTCCGGCGGAAGCACTGTGATCCCATGCCGCGCGCTTCGTGGATGTACTTCACCACCTTTTCCGTCTTGCCCGTTTCCGCGGTCAGCAGCGCGGCCATGAATTCGACGGGATAATGCACCTTCAAATACGCCGTCTGGTACGCCAGCAGCGCATAAGCGCAGGCATGCGCCTTGGGAAATCCGTACTTGGCGAACTCCTCCATCAGATCGAAAATGTGCTCGGCTTTCTTTGCGGGAACTTTCCGCGCCGCGCATCCCGTCAGGAATTTCGTCGCGCTGCGCGGCCATCTCCTCGCACTTTCTTCTTGCCCATGGCGCAGCGCAGGATGTCCGCTTCGCCCAGCGTGAATCCCGCCATGCGGTTGGCGATCTGCATCACCTGTTCCTGATAGACGATCACGCCGTAGGTTTCCTCGAGGATTTCCTTCAGCTCCGGCAGCTCGTAGGCGACGCGCTTCTTGCCCATGCTTGCGGGCGATGAATTCGTCAATCATCCCGCCCTGAATCGGCCCGGGGCGGTAGAGCGCGTTCAGCGCGGTCAAATCTTCGATGCGCGTGGGGCTGATAGCGCTGCAAAATGTCGCGCATGCCCTGCGATTCAAACTGGAAAATTCCGCTGGTATCGCCGCGTGCTGAAAAGCGCGTACGTCGGCTCGTCGTCCAGCGGTAATTGCGCAAGATCCAGTTCTATGTTGCGGTTCTGCCGAATCATCTGCACCGCGTCGTGCAAAATGGTCAGCGTCGTCAGCCCGAGGAAATCCATCTTCAGCAGGCCCAGCCGCGCAAGCGCGTTCATGTCGTACTGCGTCATGATTTCGTCGCGATTCGACTTGTAAAGCGGGACGAGCTCCGTCAGCGGCTGCGGCGAAATCACCACGCCGGCCGCGTGCGTGGAGGCGTGGCGCGCCAGGCCCTTCCAGTCGCATGGCCACTTCGATCAGCTCCTTCACCTTCTCGTCTTTTTGCCGCGCGGCCTCCAGTTGCGGCGACTTCCTTCAGCGCCTCGTCCAGGGTGATGTTCAACTTGTTGGGGATCAGCTTGGCCAGCCGGTCCACTTCGCCGTAGGGCATATCCAGCGCGCGGCCCACGTCTTTCAGCGCCGCTTTCGCCGCCATGGTTCCGAAAGTGATGATCTGCGCCACGTTCGTGCTGCCGTATTTCCCGCGCACGTACTCGATCACCTCGCCGCGCCGCCGCATGCAGAAATCAATGTCAATATCCGGCATGGAGACGCGTTCGGGATTCAGGAAGCGCTCGAAGATGCAGATCGTACTGCAGCGGGTCCACGTCCGTGATCCGCAGCGAATAGCTCACCAGGCTCCCCGCCGCCGATCCGCGCCCCGGCCCCACCGGCACCCCTTGCGCCCGCGCGTAGCGGATGAAATCCCACACGATCAGGAAGTAGCCCGCATAGCGCATCTGCTTGATCATTGCGATTTCGTCGGACAGCCGTTGCTCGTACGCCGCCAGCGGCTTCCGCAGCCGCCCTTCGCTGTCTGCATTGCCTCCAAGTTTCGGCACTCGCCCGGCAAATCCCTCGCGCGCCACCTGCTCGAAATAACTTTCCGCGGTATGCCCTTCCGGCACGTGAAATTCCGGGAAACGGATTCTTGACCCGCTCCAATCTTCAGGTTGCAGCGCTCGGCGATCGCCACGGTGCGCTCCAGCGCTTCCGGAATTTCGCCGAAACACCTGGCCCATCTCCTCGGCGGTCTTGAAATAAAACTGGTCGGTGGCGAACCGCATTCGCGTTCGGATCGCCCATCGTCTTCCCGGTCTGGATGCACAACAGAACTTCCTGCGCGTGCGCATCCGACATGGGTCAGATAGTGGCAATCATTGGTCGCCACCAGCGGAATTCCCGTTTCGCGGGAGAGCTTCACCAGTTCCGGGTTCACTCGCTTTTCAATGTCCATTCCCTGGTCCTGCACTTCCAGGAAGAAATTGCCCTTGCCGAAAATCTCCTGCAGCCGCCCCGCCGAATTCTTCGCCTGTCCGCGTAGCGTTCGCCCATCACATGGTCGGTCACTTCTCCGCGCAGGCACGCGGAAAGCGCGATCAGTCCGCCGCTGTGCTTGGCCAGCAGATCGTGGTCAACGCGCGGCTTGTAATAAAAACCTTCCAGAAATCCCGTGGACACCAGCTTGATCAGGTTGCGGTAGCCTTCCTCGTTTTCGCACAGCAGCACCAGATGATTTGACCGCTCCACGTCGCCGCCCTTGGCCTTGTGGCCGTCCGGCGCGACGTACATTTCGCACCCGATGATGGGCTTCACGCCGCGTTTGGTCGCCTCGTCGTGGAAATTCGCCGCCGCAAAGAGATTGCCGTGGTCCGTCACCGCCACCGCGGGCATGCCGCGCCGCGCGGCTTCATCCAGCACTTCGCTGATGTCGCAGGCGCCGTCCAGCAGGGAGTAATCCGTGTGCAAATGCAGATGAACGAAATTCGAGGGACGTCATGCCGCCTTTATTCTAATCCAGTTTGAGGGCTTCGGCGCCGCGCCTTCACCGGCGTCTGAGGAAATCTCATCAACGCCCGCCAGCGCCGCATTTCCGCCGTTTCTTCTTTTTCGAGCTCTTCTTGGCCCACGTCGGCTTGGCGAGCCGCGTTTTCTTTGGCTTTCTTCAGCGGGATCGAGCGCCTTCGCTTTCGCGGCATTCGCCGCTTCCATTTCTTCGCGGCCGCAAAACGTGAACTTCTTTCCCACACCCCTCTCGGCGGCATGGGCGGTTTCGGCGCTTCCTGCGCCTCGGCCGCCTTGCCATGGGCCTTTCCCCTGCCGCGAACCTTTTCCGCCTTGCCCTTCTCAACTTTCTTGGGCAGCGGATCCTTGATTCCCGCCAGTTTTTTCAGCAGCCGGGCGCGCTCCTCCGGATCCCGCCCTTTGCCGCGCAGTTGCGCCACAAAGAATTTTTCCACCACTTCGTCAAACTTCGCGCCGCGCGGAACGCCCAGCGCCGCCAATTCAGCGATCGGCGGACTCAGACGCAAGGGGCGCCACTTGGCCAGATAATTCCGAATCTGGCTGCTGGCTCGCGACACCGAATACTCGCTCTGCACAAAGGCCAACAAATGCGGCGGCGTTTGCGCCAGCACCGCGTAGGCCTCTTCCGGTTTCCGGGTCTTGCGTCCCTTGAGGAGCTTCTGCAACTTGTTGGCCGCCTCCGGGAGTTCGTCCACCGCCTGCGACTTCCTCCGCCGAAAATCCCCAGTAGCGCATGGCCGCCAGCCGTTCGCGGTTGGAAAGCCGCTTAAGCAGATAGTGCATCGTGGGCGCAAACTGCCGCGGGCGAATGCCCGCCGCCCACATGCCCTCGCGTGCGCGCATCAGGCGCGCCAAATCATCCAGCCTGGGCTTGTGCTTGTCTATCGCAGGAAAGACCGACGCCAGCAGGTCCCGCACCTCCCAGAACTTCAGGATGGCCACGGGATTGGCCTCGCGCGTGAACTGGCGCACCACCTCTCCCACTTTTGCCGCGTCCATGTTGTCCTGCATGTCCCGCGAGAGCGCCAGGTCAAACCATTCCTCGGTCCTTTGCTCCAGCTTGAATCCCAGCCGGGCGCAATAGAGCAGCGCGCGCAGAAGCCTGACCGGCTGGTTGGTGAACGAATGCATGGATAGTGCGCGGATCTCGCGCCGTTCCAGGTCCGCCAGCCCGTTCATGGGATCCAGCACCAGTCCGCGCGACGCCGCGTTCAGCGACAGGGCGATGGCGTTCACCGAAAAATCCCGGCGCCGCAGATCATCAGCCACCGTCGCCCAGCGGACTTCCGCCTTGCTTCCCGGGCTGGCGTAGTGGTCGTCCCGCGCGCCTTCCAGCGACGCCTCCACGTCGCCGGCAAAGATAAACTCCATGTGCCGGTACTTTTCATCCTCTTCCACCACCCGCGCCCCGCCTTTTTCCAGTTCCCGCGTCATGCGCGTTGGATTCCCCTCCACGGTGAAATCCAAATCGCGGATGGGCATGCCGGAAATCAGGTCGCGCACCGCCCCGCCCGTCAAATAGATGTTCAGTTCCAACTCCTGGGCCAGCTCCTGCACCCGCAGCACCAACGCGCGCTGCTCGGGTGAAAGCCTGCTTTCCAGCAGGAACATGTAATCCGGCATATCGAACCGCCTCCTGATCCCGCGCGCCGTGAGTTCCGTCCACGGCCCGCTTTTCCCTGTTTAGGCGCGAGGGTGATGCGCTTTATAAACCGCTTTCATCCGTTCCTGCGCCACGTGGGTATAAATCTGCGTGGTGGAAATATCCGCGTGTCCCAGCATCATCTGCAGGGACCGCAAATCCGCGCCGCCTTCCAGCAGGTGCGTTGCGAAGGTGTGGCGCAATTTGTGCGGGCTTAAATTGCCGCGCAGGCCAGCCTTCCGGCCATATTCCTTCAGGCGCTTCCCGTACATCACGCGCGACATCCTCTTGCCCAGGCGCGTGACAAAAAGATGCGGCGAACTTCGCCCGCGAAGAATTTTGCCCCGGCCATTCCGCAAATACTCGCACACCGCGGCGACGGCCGGCCGTCCCAGCGGGACCAGCCGTTCCTTGTCGCCTTTCCCGATGCACCGCAGGAATCCCGATTCCAGATTCATGTCCTGCAACTTCAAGGTCACCAGTTCGGACACGCGCAGTCCCGCTGAATAAATTACCTCCATCATCGCCAGGTCCCGCAGACCAGCGGCGGTGCGCCTGTCCGGCGCCTGAAGAAGCTTTTGCACGTCCACGCTGTTCAAATGAGTCGGCAGTTTGGGATGAAACCGCGGCGATTCCAGGTTCTCCGCCGGGTCCGTCTTCAGCAATCCTTCCGAAACGGCAAACCGCAACAAATGCCGCAAGCTCACCAGGTGGCGCGCCACGGTGCGGCTGTCGAGGTTCATGCGATACAGCTCCGCCAGATAATCCACAATATGACGCGTGCGCACATCCTCCAGCTGCAGCTTGTTTCTCTTGAGAAAGCTCGAAAATTTCCGCAAATCGCTGCGATAGGATTGAATCGTGGTGGTGGCCAGCCCTTTCTCCACCAGCACATAGCGCAGAAACGATGTGACTAAATTTTCCATGGCGTTATCACTCCCGCTCAGCCGCCAACGGCCATTCCGGTCTCGGGTTCCGGGCCTCGCTGCCGCAACATATCCAGCAACTCATGGATCTCCTCGCATCGCAAAAGCCAGCTAATCCCCATGAACACCGCCACGCCAGCACCCATGGTCACGGAGAGAGCCAGCGTCCTGTGAATCAGTGTTCCGCCCCAGGCGGCGGCCATGCCATGCAGCAAAGCATGGCAAACCAGCGCCATCGCCGCCGACCCGAGGGCTACCTTACCCAGTGAAACAGCCACGCGGCGCCCGCCCAGCCGCCCTACCCGCCCTCGCAGAATGTAGAACAGCAGAAAGAAATTCAGATAGGCCGCCAATGACGTGGCCAGCGCCGGCGTTCCGTTCCCCAGCTTGACGAAAAACAGCCAAAGAAACATCACGTTCAGAACAATATTCAGCGCCAGCGCCGCGGCCGCCGCGGCCACCGGCGTGCGTGTATCCTGCTGCGAATAAAACGCCGGCACGATCAGTTTCACTCCCGCAAACGCCGGCAATCCCACCGCGTAGTAGAGCAGCGCGCGCGCCGTCAGCATAGTGGATTCCGCGCCGAAGTGCCCGTGCTCAAACAGCACGGAAACGATGGGCTTGCGCAACACCATCAAGCCCAATGACGCCGGAATGGTGATGAACGACACAATGCGCACCGAAAACGCCAGCGTCCGCTTCAGCGCCGGAAAATCGCGCAACGCCGCCTGCCGCGACATCAAAGGCAGCACCGCCGTGGCCACCGCTATGGCATAGGTCCCCAGTACCAGCTCCATGATGCGGTCCGCCACATACAGCGCCATCACGCTGCCTCCGGGCATCCGCGCCGAGGTGGCGAATATCGTGTCCACGAAAAAATTGATCTGGAAAATCCCGATGCCCACCAGCCCCGGCCCCATCAGCGCCGCCACGCGCCGCACTCCCGGGTCGGTGAACGACACGCTGAAATGGAACTTCATCCCGCGCTTCATCAGTTCCGGCACCTGCACCAGGAACTGCAGCGCTCCCCCCACCAGAACACCCACGGCCAGAGCCACCGCCGGATTGCGGTAGCCATGTGGCGCCCATTTCATCACCGGCCGGTACACCACGCCAAACGAAAACAGAATGACCGAAAGATTGAACAGCGCCGAGGTCGAAGCCGGCAAGCCGAAAATATTCAGCGAGTTCAAGATCGCCATGGCCACCGCGGACATCCCGATCAACAGCGCGTAAGGGAACATGATGCGGTTCAGAAAAACCGCCTCGTCCCACTGTGTGTTGGTCTTTCCGAAGAGCGTGAACATGTGAATCATGGTCCCGGAAAAAACCGAACCCAAAACCGCCACGACGCTCAGCAGCACCGCCGTGGTCCAGAAGACTCGCTGTCCAAACTCCCAGGTCTCTTCCTGCGTGCGCTTGTGAAGGTACTCCGTGAAGATCGGCACAAAACTGGCCGTCAGCGAGCCTTCGCCAATCAGCCTGCGGATTAAGTTGGGAATGCGGAAGGCGAGGATGAAAGAGTCCGCCAGGCCGGAGGTGCCCAGCAGCAACGTGATGCGTTGGTCGCGCCAGTAGCCGAGGATACGGCTGGCTAAGGTGAAAAGACCGATGACCCAAGCGGACCTCAGGATCTGCCTTTTTTCGGTCAAAGAAACCCCGTTCTTAGTCTAACCCCAATGTTTACAGTAAGTTATGCGATATGGTGAAGCATATGATATCACAATTTGCAACCCTCCGCAACGGCTCAACTTCCATGAAAAATGACGACCCTCAACAGCCGATGGGAGAAACACGAATTCGATTCGTGGCACGGCTTGGAAAAGCAATGCAAGCAGGGGCAGTATGCGGCATTCCCGCGGGGATTCTGGATCCGGGCAACGACAACATCCACGCGGCCCGAATCCAGGCTCCCGCCAATTTGCTCCCCGCAGCCCGCGGAGCTACTGGTTCGGCGGCGGAGGTGGAGGAAACGCCGGCTTTCCCGAGGGCTTCGGCTTCCCGGCCATGGGCATCGCACCCATGGGTTTCGGCCGCCAGAAACTGGGAGCGCCGCTGGCGATGTCGTCGCCGACGTAGCTCATGCGCGGATTGACGGCGAAGAGATTGGACATGTCGTCGGAGATGCCTTCCGCGGACAGGTCGTCCAGTTTCTTAATGCCGTCCTCGCCCAGCGCGGACATGAACTTGTTCATCATGGAAAATTCCGAGTCCACTTCGGCCAGCGATTTCCGCGGAGTAATCACCAGATAGGTCCCGTCGGGGGGACCATACGCCGCTTGGAAAACGGCCCAGTGCACTTCGGGATTGGATTTCTCGTAGGCGGCCTTCACCAATTGCGTGGCCTGGTCCCAGTCATGCTCGCGTCCCTCCTTGACGTGAAACACGGAGATGTCAAAGTAGCGGACCTGCGAGAGGTCCACGTCAGGATTCAAGCTCTGGTCCTCGCGATAGATGAAGACGTTCTGGTCAAGGTCGGTGAGCAGTTCGCCATCGGCGACGGAGGCGCGTTCCAGCGCTGCGGAAAGCGACGCGTTGCCCATGGCGTTGTTGGTGTCCTTTTCCCACGCGGCGAAGGAATCGTAGCCGGTGAAAAACAGCGCCCGCGATTTGCCGCTCAGGGACGTCATGCCGATGTAGTGCGTGGGCCATTTCGCCCTGGCCATGGCTTCGACGAAGGCGCTTTCGGTCTTGTCATGCATGGCGCCGCCCTTGCCCGGCTTGGTGTACTCGCGGGTGATCTGCAAAATTTTCGGCGGAGCGCTCATCTTGCCGTTTTGCGCGCGCGCCGCTGCCGCGAATCCCAAAGTCATTGTCAGAATTGTTGCCAGACCCAGCCAACTCACTGTGATTTTTCTCATCGTGGTGATCTCCTCCCTCATGGAACGAAAATTTGCCCAGCGTTCGAGACTGTCTTCCCGTGGTTGGCTTCGCGGCGCGTGAACGCCCGCTGCCTCGAAGTTGCGCGGACTGTATAAAAGCTGGAGGGGTGAAGTCAAGCGGGGCGCCATGAATGATCCGGGGCCTCGCCTGTGCGGACGTTACAAGATCATGCCTGCCAGTCCAACGTGCGGCAGAGGCCGGCATTGAGTTTGCCGCGCGCCAGCCCTATAATCTGCGACAGCCGCCGAACAGGAAGATAGCAACGCTGTAACCTCCAGTCTTCCCGGCTATGTCCCCGCGGTATAGGAGAACATGTCACGCTGCAACTCCACGCGCGAGGGACCCTATGGCTGCGGGGCAGCTTACAGGATCGTGCCTTAGGTGCGCGGGAGGATTCCGAAAGGTCGAATGCGAAGAACGATAATTCTGACGGGGATCTTGCTGTGCCTCGCAGCGGGGGCGCTGGCGAAAAAACCGCCCAGCATTAAAGACGCACAGAAACTGCTGGAGGCGTCCCGCGCCGTGGTCAATCTGCAGGATCAAGGCCCCTACCGCATGGAAATCTCCCTCCACGTGGTGGACGAAAACCAAAAACAGCTCGACGGTACGTACAAAGTTGATTGGGCGGCGCCGGATCGCTTCCGCGAAGAAATCACGCTGGGCGATTTTCAGCAGACCCGCGTGGTAGCCGGCGGCAACGAATGGCTGAAGCGCAATCAGGACTACGCACCGTTGCGCGTTGCGGAGCTGGCCAACCTGGTGCCGAATTCGCCGCATTTCGGCCAGATTGGTTTAAAAATAGTGACGGAAATGCGGGAACTAAATACGCCGCTGACTTCCGAAACCACGCTGTGTATCACTGGCGACTTCGGCGGCCTACTGAATACGTTCTGCGCCGACGAAAAAACGGCCGAACCGGTTTACATAGAGAGCGTGCCACTGGAAGATACGCCCAAGGCGCGGGTGGTTTTTAGCGGATACGCTCCCTTTGGTAAAGGGCGCCAGATTCCGCGCTCCATCGAATACGGCCTGGGGGGTGCGACGGTGATTCGCCTTACCGTGACCAAACTTGACGCGGTTGCGCCGGAGGACGTGGACCACAACAACGCTTTTGCTCCGCTGGAAGGCATCACCGCTAAACCCTCCTGCCTCCCCTTCACTAACGCAGCCGGGCCGGGATTGGCGTCCGGTATCGGAGGTGTTGGGAATGCCGCGGAATATTTCATAGCGGCGGGAGTTATTGGGACGGACGGGAAAATGCGGGACGTTAAGGTTCGGCATGCTGTGGATCCCGCACGCGAATCGGCCATGGAAAAATATCTCACTGCGGCAAAATACGAGCCAGCGGTGTGCCGGGGCAACGCCGTGGAGCAAGAGGCGCTGGTTGCATTCGATGCAAGCGCCATCGGAATGATAACGGCGCCGCGAGCCGGAGCGGGTGGCTATGGTGACGTCACCTGCACGTATTGTCCAGACCCCATTTACCCGATCAATGAGGCGCGCAGAGAGACCCAGGGCTTTGTGCTTTTGCAGTGCCTGGTGAGCGCCGAAGGCAGAATTACTCACATAAAGATTCTAAAGGGCCTGTCACGAAAACTGGACGAGAACGCGGTGGACACGGTTCAGACTTGGAAGCTCATTCCAGCCGAGGGGCCAGACGGCAAGCCCGCAATGGTCGTTGTGAACGTCCAAGTGCAGTTTCGGCTGCGGCCCTGACGGGCACAAGCTCGTCTCTTTCGTGCTGCGCTAAGGCCGGATCGCGTCTGGGACACCACATCCTTCAATGTCCGCGGGATCGGCCGGCAATTCCCGGATGCGGCAAGTTCATAGCATAAGTCCCGGAACGAACTTCGAAAACTCATCTGCGTTGCGCGCGTTGCACAAACCGCATACATTAAGGCGAAAGAGAAACCCATTGCCCAAATCGCCACAATCGGTCGCGGCGCGAAAGAAGGTCCTCGTCCAGATGGCCAATGGACGCACCGCCCCCGGCTATGCCTTTGCTGCAGGCCTCGGCCGAAGCGACTCTCTCGACCTGCTCACGCCCGACGGTGAGCACCAGGCCATTCCTCTTAGCAGCGTCCGCTGCGTCTATTTTGTCGCGGACTTCGACCAGCCCGCCGAACCGGCCCGCAAAGTATTTCTCAGCCGGCCCAAACTCAAGGGTCTTTGGCTGCTCCTGGCCTTTCGCGATGGCGAAGAGCTGGAAGGCATCTGCCCCAATGACATGCTCGATCTCCTCGAAAACGGCATCCAAATCACGCCGCCGGATTTGTTCGGCAATTGCCAGCGCGTCTTTGCGCCGCGTTCCGCGCTGGCCGGCGTGACCGTTCTCGGCGTGGTGGGAGCCATCCGCCGCGGCGCCAAACACGCGGCGCCCGCCATGGTCGCGCAGGGCGAATTCTTCGATACCCGTTGACTTCCGTACATCCATCCCGTTTCCCCGCGCATCTTTCATCCCCATTGCGTTACATTTCCAATGCGCCGCGGCATGCGCCCCGGCGCGCGAATTCACGATAGGAGCTTGCTCATGAAACTAGGCGAACTGGCGGCCCGGCTCGATTGTCCTCTGGAGGGCGATCCCAACGTCGAAATCACTTCCGTTGCGGGGATCGAGGAAGCCCAGCCCGGCGAAATTACATTTTTCACCCATCCGCGCTATCGCCAGGCCCTCCGCCAGACGCGCGCCTCCGCCGTCATTCTTCCGCCGGGACAGGAAGCGCCGCATATCCCCGCGTTGCGCTCCAAGAGCCCCTACGTCCATTTCGCGCGCGCCATTGAAATTCTGTATCCCCCGGCGAAATATCAGCCCGGCATCCATCCCACCGCGGTCGTCGCGCCGTCCGCGGAAATCGGCTCCGGCTCGCATATTGGCCCCTACTGTTTTGTGGACGAAGGAGTGCGCATCGGCCGTAACGCCTTCCTGCACAGCTTTGTTTCCATTTATTCAGGCGCGCAGATTGGTGACGACTTCTTCGCCCACTCCCACACGGCCATCCGCGGAAACTGCCGCATCGGACATCGCGTGATTTTGCAAAATGGCGTGGTCCTCGGCGCGGATGGCTTCGCCTTCGCGCGCCGCGAAGACGGCGTCTACGAAAAAATCCGCCCCACCGGTTTGGTGGTTATCGGCGACGACGTGGAAATTCAGGCGCAGAGCGCCGCGGACAGCCCCACCGCCGGCGAAACGATCATCAAGAACGGATGCAAGATTGACAGTTTTGTCCAGGTGGGACATTCCTGCAACATTGGCGAGAACACCGTCCTGTGCGCGCAGGTGGGACTGGCAGGCTCCATCAACATCGGCAGGAACGCGGTTCTGGCCGGCCAGGTGGGAGTAGCCGATCACGCCAACATCGGCGACGGCTCCACGCTCACCGCGCAGTCCGGCTTTCATGGCGACGCGCCTCCAGGCTCGTTCCTCTCCGGCTCGCCCGCCATCAGCGACCGCCAGTGGCACAAAAATATCGCCGCCATGAATTATCTGCCCGAGCTTCTGAAGACCGTTCGCCGCTTGCAGTCCGAGGTCACCGCGCTGCGCAACGAACGAGGCCGCTAGTCGCGCCGCGCATTTCGCGCGCCATCGCGGTTCGTCATTCTTCCGCCAGCGGCCGCTGATCCTCCGGCAAGCCCGCTGCCACGCGCGCATGAACTTCCTGGATCAGCGCGTCCTTCGCATCCAGATGACATCCGCGCGCGCCGATCGCCGGACCGAAGCGCACCGTAATTTCTCCCGGATGCAATTGCCACTCGCCTTTCTTCTGCGAATGCTGCGATCCCGCCACCGAAACAGGAACAATATGCACTCCCGCGCGGATGGCCATCAGGAACGTTCCCTTGCGGAATTCCCGCAGCCGGCCGTCCGTGCTGCGTGTCCCTTCGGGAAATACCAGGAATGACAATCCGCCGCGCAGATACGCAATCGCCTTCTCCACGCTGCTCACCGCCGATTCGCGGCTGGACCGGTCCACGGGAATCACTTTCCCCAGCAGCAGCGCCTTGGACACCACCGGCACCTTGAACAGTTCTTTCTTCGCCAGAACGGAGATTCGGCGCGGCGCCAGCGCGGCGATAGCCATGGGATCCAGATTGCTCACGTGATTGGAGGCGAAGATGCAAACCTCCGGCGGAACGTTTTCCAGCCCTTCCACGCGCAGCCGAATGCCCGCCAGCCTGAAAACCATGCGGAATCCAACCATGGTGGCGGGATACAGCAGCTTCACATTTCCCACCATGATGCTCCACAGAACCAGCGGAACGCCCACGAGCAGGATGTAAACGATAAAAACCAGCGCGGTAATCAGCGAGCGAATCATCGGGTGTCGGCGGCCCGGATTCTAGCACGCACGCCTTCAGTTCGAGGTCCCTTTCAGCCATCCTTCCCGGATGCGCGCCTGCTTTTCTGTCGCATTGGGAATTTCCACAATCTCATAATGCTTTCCCATCTGCGTGGCCGCGGTGAATTCCACCTGCTTCTGCGCTCCCCCACGCTCGATGGTCAGCTTGATTTTCTGCCCCGGCCTCACGTGATCGCGCATCCAACGCAACGGAAACTGCGGAAACGATTCGCCGTTGATGGTCAGCAGCGCGTCGCCTTCCTCCACTCCCGCGCCCTCCGCCGGTCCGCCCGGTTCCATTTCCTCCACCACCGCGTGGCCGTCAATACTGCGCCCGGTTGTGAATCCGATATCCGCGGCGTCTTCTCCCGTGGCGCGCAACTGCAAACCCGCCAGTCCCAGGAAATCGTTGTAGGGAATTTCCGCCGTCCCCGCCACGTAGCGCTCAAAGAAATCCGCCAGGCTGCGTCCCGCCACTTCCTCCGCCACTTCGCGCACGCCGTCGCTGTCGTCATAAAACCTGCCGCGCTGCGCGTATTCCGCGTTCATGCTGCGCATCACGTCGTCCAGCGATGCGGCATCGTCCCGCGCATCGCGAATCGTCAGGTCCAGCATGTCGCCCAGAATCTGCCCCTTGTTGTAATACGAAATGCTGGCGTCCGGCCGCCAGTAAAAATCGTACTTCTCCAGCCACGCGTCCAGGCTGGACTCCTCCACGCTCTTCCACAAGCGCGCCGGACGCGAATCCAGTTCCGAGATTTGCGACGCCAGATCGTTGTAAAACTCCTCGCGCGTCCACAGTCCCGTGCGCTCCATCACCAGCGACTCATACGTGCTGGTTACGCCTTCCGCGAACCACAGCGCCCGCGTCCACTGCTCCCGCGAATAATCCACCGGCTGCAGGCTCTGGGGACGGATGCGTTTCACGTTCCACAAATGAAAGAACTCGTGCGCGGCGGTGCGCAGCGCGCCATTGACGCTTCCCGCGCTGATGGCCGTGCTGTTCATGTGCTCCATTCCGCCGCTTCCGGCTTGCGCGTAGGGACCTATGTGGAAGAAGAAAGTGTATTCGTTGAACGGAGCCCCGCCCATCATCGTTGTTTCGTAGCGCGTGATTTTGTGCAGGCCGTCCAGCAGCGCGGCCTTGCCTTCCATGCCGCCGTCAATCACCACGCGAAAGTGCGCGCCGTTTTCGTCGAATTTCGCTTCATCGTAGTTTCCCAGTTCAACGGGCGCATCCACCAGCGCGTCGTAGCTCGCCGCGGAGAATGATTCCCGCTGGTCGCCGGCCGGCAATTCCGCCACAGCCTTCCATCCGTCCGGGACATCCGCGAATGCCGCCTGCGTATCTTCTCCGCGCCGGTCAGGAATATAAAAAAGAATCTCCGCGAAGTTTACAAACGCGTGATGCGTATTCAGTTGCGTGTTGAACGGACCGGCATCGTCCCAGTAGATGCGGTATTCCACCCGCGCCTCTCCCGGGAGATCAGCGCCATCCGCTTTTCCGGGAGGCGCCAGCGACCAGGTGTCCTTGGTCAGCTTGGTTACTTTCAACGGCGCTGCGCCGCCGTCGTTTTCGGAAATCAGACTGGCGTGCACATCTTCCACGCGATAGGAAAAATCGCGAATCTGATACAGCGCGTTCCACGCCGGCATGGCGACTATCATCCCCGATTGCGCGTGTGGAATCGTCATGGTAATGCGCAGCCAATGCTCGTCGGGATGCGCCAGTGAAACCTGATAGCGAATCGTTGCCCCCGCTGGCGCCGCCACTACGAACAAAATGAATGCCAGCAGTCCTCCCGCGCGCTTCATCGCCGCGCCTCCTCGCGGGCAGGGCGCGATTCCAGCGCGCGCAGCAGCCGTCCGCACAGTCCATCGAAACTTCCATTGGACATGACCATCACCACATCTCCTTCTCGGGCCTCTTCGCTCAGCAACTCCGCAATCTCCTCCCCGGAATTCTTCGCCCACGCCGCCTTTCCGGACGCGCGAATCGCCTGCGCAACGGCGCGCGGATCCATTCTTTCTCCGTCTTGCAGAAGTTGCGCGCGATTTACCGGACCGAACACCACGCCATCCGCGTCCGCCAGCGCGATCGGCAGCTCGTCCTGAAAAACATTGCGCCGCATGGTATTTGACCGTGGCTCCACGGCCGCCCAGATGCGAGCGCCCGGCCAGCGCGTCCGCGCCGCTTCCAGCGTCATGCGAATAGCCGTGGGATGGTGCGCAAAATCCTCCACCACTATCACACCGGAGGCCGTCCCTTTGATTTCCATGCGCCGCAACACGCCTTCAAACGTCGCCAGCGCGCGCTCCACTTCCTCCGCCGCGACTCCGCGGCCAATCGCGATGGCCGTCGCCGCCAGCGCATTGGCCACATTGTGATTTCCCGCCAGCGTCATGCTCACATGCGCCATCTCGTTGCCGCGAAACACCACCTTGAAATGCGTCTGCCCATCCTGCCAGCGAATGTTTTCCGCCTTCCAATCCGCATCACCACCGACGGCGTAGGTTTCAACGCGACAAAATGCGTTGCTGACGCAGCGTTTCACCGATTCGCTTTCGCCCCACGCCACAATTTTGCCGTTCCGCGGGACCAGATTCACCAGCCGCTGGAACTGAAGTTCGATGGCCGCCAGGTCCGCGTAAATATCGCCGTGGTCAAATTCGCAGGAAGTCAGCACCAGCTCATCCGGGTGGTAGTGCATGAACTTCGGACCGCGATCGAAAAACGCCGTCTCGTACTCATCGCCTTCGATGATGAATTCTTCGCCGCTTCCCAATCCGTAGCTGCTGCCGCCGAAGTTCGGCAGCACCCCTCCCGCCAGAAAACCTGCTTTCCTTTTGGCCACGTGAAATATCCACGCCAGCATGGCCGTGGTTGTGGTTTTTCCGTGCGTTCCGGCGACCACGATGTTGCGGCGTCCCGTGAGAAAGAATTCCTCCAGCAACGCGGCCATTGATGTATACGGGATTTTCTTTTCGAGAACTTCTTCCAGCTCCGCATTTCCGCGCGCGATGACGTTTCCCACCACCACCAGATCCGGCGCCGGCCGCAGATTCTCCGCGTTGAAGCCTTCGCTCCATGGAATATTCAGCGAGGAAAGCAGCGTGGACGCGGGTGGATACACTCCCGCATCCGAGCCGCTGACCGCGAATCCGCTCTCCTTCAACATGCCCGCCACCGGCGCCATGGCCGCCCCGCCGATTCCCAGCAGGTGAATCCGCCGCACTTCCGCTGCGGTCTTTCTGAGAATATTCAGCCCCCTTCTTCGCTGCACGCCGGTTCCAGAATTTCCAGCCACGAATCCGCATCTGCATGAATACGCGCCTGCACGCCCAGCGGAACAGTCAGCATGGGACGCCTGGCATGTCCGATGGGCGCGTTGCTCACAATCGGAATTCCCAATCCGCCCAGGCGCCTCAGGAAGACATCACGCAAACTCACGCCTCCTTGATTGGGCGGCTCGCATTCCGGGAATTCGCCCAGAATCACTCCGCGAACCCCGTTGAATTTCCCCGCCTGCTGAAGATGTAAGAGGCTGCGGTCCACCTGATACGGTTTCATGGCGCGGTCTTCCAGCAGAAGAATTGATCCTGCGGTGTCCAACTCCCACGGCGTTCCCAGCGTTGTTTTCACCATGGTCATGCACCCGCCCAGAACAATTCCTTCCGCAGTCCCCGGCGTGAGCGTTTCTCCCTGCAAAGCAATCGTCCAGCCTGTGCGCGTTTCCTGCAAACCGTGCAGCAACGAGGCCGCGTCGTAGCCGTCCGCCGCATCCGCGCCGGCGGAAAGTCCTGCCGCCACCATGGGACCGTACAGGCTCACCCAGCCCGCGCGCTGCCAGAGCGCAGTCTGCAACACAGTCGCATCGCTGAATCCCATGAAGATCTTCGGCCTGTCCAGCGGCATTTCCAGCACGGCGGGAATGATTTCCGCCGCGCCGAATCCCCCGCGCGCGCAGAAGATGGCGCGGCTCTCCGTATCTTCCAGCGCGTCGCGAAATTCCTGGGCGCGTGATTCCACGCTGCCCGCGAAATATCCTTCGCGGCTGAAAGTGCGCTTGGAATAGCGCGCGCGGAAACCGAGGCGTTCAATTTCCGTGACACCACGCTCGAACACTTCGCGCTCGAACGGACTGGAAGGCGCAATCGCGCGCACGGAATCTCCGGAACGGAGCGGGCGCGGTTTGCGTGGCTTGAGCGGTGGCGTCACAACTCAAATTGCGTCAGCCGCCCGAATCGCCGCGCGCGTTGCTGCACTTCCGCGATGCGCAGCGTCCGCAGGCGCTTGATTCCGAATTGTTCCACGGCAAAACTGCCCAGCACTGATCCGTACACCATGGCGCGCCGCAGCGTCGCCGGGCGAATGTTTCCCGCGCGCGTCAGATAACCCATGAAACCGCCCGCAAACGTATCGCCCGCGCCCGTGGGGTCGATTACCTCCTCCAGCGGGAACGCCGGCACGGAAAAAGTAAACTCCGAATGGACCATCAGCGCGCCATGTTCGCCGCGCTTGATCACCAGCGCCTTGGGCCCCATCTTGAAGACGCGCTTGGCGGCGCGCAGCAAATTATGCTCGCCGGTCAGTTGCCGCGTTTCGTCGTCATTGATCATCAGAATGTCCACGTGGCGCAGCGCCTCGCGCAACTCTTTCGGGGTGCGCTCAATCCAGAAATTCATGGTGTCCAGCGCGGCCAGCTTGGGCCGCCGCTTCACCTGCTTCAGCACCGAATGCTGCAGGCTGGGGTCAATATTCGCCAGGAAAATAAACGGCGAATCGGTGTAATGCTCCGGCAGCCGCGGGCGGAAGTTTGCGAACACATTCAACTCCGTGGCCAGCGTGGTGCGCTCGTTCATGTTCAGGTTATAGCGTCCCGCCCAGAAGAACGTTTTTCCCGCGGCGTGCTCGATGCCGTCCGTATCAATCCGCCGCCCATGAAATATTTTCTCTTCCTTTGATGTAAAATCCTCGCCCACGACGCCCACCACGCGCACGTCCGTGAACAGGCTGGCCGCCAGCGCAAAATACGTGGCCGCGCCGCCCAGCGTGCGGTCCACTTTTCCAAACGGCGTCTCCAGCGAATCAAATGCAATCGAGCCGACAACGAGAAGTGCCATCGTTTCTCCGTTTCTATTTTTCGTCCAGATATTTTCCCGCAATCGGCGCCAGACGCCGCCGCGCCGCCGCGGAAATCGCCTTCCTGTCCGTCAAAATGGCGTGCGCCAGCGCGGATCCGCACTTGCAGTCCCGCGTGTCCGGCAAACTCTTCACCGCCTCGCGCAGCACGCGCTCCGCATTCTCCGTGTTGCGGTTCATGTTGGCGATGATCTCGGAAATGGAAACGGAATCGTGTCCCGGATGCCAGCAGTCGTAATCCGTAATCATGGCAATCGTGGAGTAGCAAAGCTCCGCTTCCCGCGCCAGCTTGGCTTCCGTCAGGTTGGTCATGCCGATCACGTCAAACCGCAGCTGCCGGTAGACGTGCGATTCCGCCATGGTGGAAAATTGCGGGCCCTCCATGCAAACGTACGTCCCCTGCCGGTGAACCTTTACTCCCGCGCGCTCGCACGCCGCGCCCACCAGCCCGCTGATGTGCGGACAGGTGGGATGGTCAAATGCGACGTGCGCCACCACTCCATCGCCGAAGAATGTGGCCTTGCGGCCGCGCGTGCGATCGAAGAACTGGTCCACCACCAGAAATTCCAACGGATGCAAATCCTCGCGCAGCGAGCCCACCGCGCTCACGCTCAAAATCCGCTCCACACCCGCCATTTTCAACGCGCAAATATTCGCGCGGTAATTAATTTCGCCGGGCATCAGACGGTGGCCGCGTCCATGTCGCGACAGGAACGCCACGTGCCGCCCCTCCAGCCGGCCAATCACCAGGGCATCCGACGGCTCGCCGAACGGCGTGCGCACCTCCATCTCGTGCGTCTCCGTCAGCCCCGCCATTTTGTAGAGGCCGCTTCCGCCGATAATTCCAATCCGAACTGGCTCGGCGCGCTTGGTAGCGCGGCTCGTTGCTGCCCTGGTCTTTGTTGTTTTCTTCATTGCTCGTTTACCTGAACTGGCTGCGCCACGATTTGTCCCTTCTCTTCCCGTAACCGCGCCGCCGGCGTGTTCACGTCATGCGCGAACAGCGCCAGCCATTCTTCGCGCACTGCCCGCGCGATCCATTTCTTCTTGTTTTCCAGCGTGGTCAACGGATAGAGGTCGAACGCCATGATCCACGCCGAGCCGAAATGCGCCGTGGTGGGGACCAGGTCCGCGAAGAAGAACGCCGTCTGCCCGCCGCCCGTCAGGCGCACGCACTGCATGTCCGCCGTGTGTCCCGGCGCGCGCACCACTTCCACGCCCGGCGCCAATTCCGCATCGCTCTCCAGCAGCCACCACCGCCCGTCCTCTTCCAGCGGGATAAAATTCTCCGCCACGTAACTGGCGGCATCACGCTCCGTCGGATGTTTGGCGTGCTCCAGGTCGCCGCGCTGCACCGCGTATCGCGCGTTCGGGAAAAAGGGGACAATTTTCCCGCCGCGCGTCACCGTGTTCCATCCGCAATGATCAAAATGCAGATGCGTGTTGATCACCAGCGATATATCTTCGGGCCGTAGTCCATGGGCCGTCAATTGGTCCGGCAAACGCGTTCCCTGCCCGATGCCGTAAATATCCGCGTGCTTTTCGTCCCATTTATCTCCCGCTCCGGTCTCCACCAAAATCCACTTCCCCGCGGACTTAATCAGCAGGCAATTCATCGCCAGACTCACGCGATTCCGCTCGTCCGCCGGCAATTTCTTCTCCCACAACGGACGCGGCACCACTCCGAACATCGCGCCGCCATCCAATCGCAACGACCCGTCCGTCAAAATGTAAAATTCCAATTCGCCCAGTCGCACGTTTCAGCCTGTCCCTTTCATGGCTGGCGATTTGCCCGCCGAGGCCGCATCCTTCGCCAGCCGCTCCACCGCCGTGTACGGATCCATCCGCCGCGCGGCCACCTGTCGCGCGAAATCTTCCAGCGCCATCTCCGCGTCGGGACGACTCATCGCCCTTTCCAGGAGACGCTGGCCCAACAGTTGAACCAGCCGCTCTTTCCATAAACGAGTCTCGCGTTCCACGCTGGCCGCGCGTCCCGCGTGATGCTTGCGAAATTCTTCAATCGCTTCGGCCAGCTCGGAAATGCCGCGGCTTTCCGTCGCCACCGTGCGCACCACCGGAGGCCGCCATCCTTCGCGCTCCGGCACCAGCGACAGAATGGCGCGCAGCTGCTGCTCGAACCGTTCCGCTCCATCGCGGTCAGCTTTATTGAGGACAAACATGTCACCAATTTCCATCACGCCGGCTTTCAAATTCTGCACGTCGTCGCCCATCCCGGGAATCAATACCACCAGCGTGCAGTCCGCCAGTCGCATAATGTCAACTTCACCCTGTCCCACGCCCACCGTTTCCACCAGGACGATGTCGCGGCCCGCCGCGTCCAGCAGCAGCGCCGCATCGGCGGCCGCCTGCGCCAGCCCGCCCAAATATCCGCGCGTGGCCATCGAGCGGATGAACACGCCTTCATCCGTGGCGTGACCTTGCATCCGCACGCGGTCGCCCAGAATCGCCCCGCCCGTAAACGGCGACGACGGATCCACCGCCAGCACGCCCACTTTTTTCCTTGCATGGCGATAATGAACCGCCAGGCGGTCCACCAGCGTGCTCTTCCCCGTTCCCGGCGCGCCCGTCACGCCCACGCGATAGGCGTGCCCGGTGTGCGGAAAGATTTCGCGCAACAGCGTTTCCGCTTCGCCCGCACGGTTTTCAATGGCGGTTAACGCGCGCGAAATCGCGCGCACGTCGCCGGCAAGAATCTGCGCCGCCCATTGTTGCGTGTTTGTCCTGGATTCCATGGCCACACCATCGGCTGAATCGGGCCTGTCTCTTCGCGCGCCATAATTGCGAATCTTCGGCCAGCCGCGCCGCTACTTCCCCAGCAACTGCCGCGCGATCACCAGACGCTGAATTTCGCTGGTTCCCTCGCCGATGGTGCAAAGTTTCACGTCGCGGTAATATTTTTCCGCCGGATAGTCCTTGACGAATCCGTAACCGCCGAAAACCTGCACCGCTTCATTGGCCACGCGCACGGCCACTTCGCTGGCGAATAATTTCGCCATGCTGGATTCCCGCGTGTACGACATTCCCGCGCCGCCCGGCTGCATGGCGCGGTCCGCCATCCACGCCGCGCGATACAGCAGGCTTCGCGCCGCCTCGATCTGCGTGGCCATGTCCGCCAGCTTGAACTGAATGGCCTGAAATTCGGCGATGGCCTTTCCAAACTGCTTGCGCTGCTTGGCGTATTTCGCCGCCGCTTCAAACGCTCCCTGCGCCATCCCCAGGGCCAGCGCGCCGATGGAAATCCGTCCGCCATCCAGAATCTGCAGGCTGTTGACGAATCCTTCGCCTTCCGCGCCCAGCAGATTTTCTCCGGGAACATAGCAGTCGCTGAAAATCACTTCGGAAGTGTCGCTGGCGCGCAATCCCAGCTTGTTTTCCTTTTTGCCGGGACGAAACCCTGGCGTTCCCTTCTCAATGATAAATGCGGAGATGCCGTGGCTCTTTTTGGACTTGTCCGTCACCGCCATGGCGACGCACACATCCGCGTAATGCCCGTTGGTGGTGAACGTCTTTGCGCCATTCAGCACCCAGCCGCCATCTTTCCTTACTGCCGTGGATCGCGTTCCGCCGGCATCCGATCCCGCCTCCGGCTCCGTCAACGACCACGCGCCCAGCTTCTTCCCCTGCGCCAGCGGGACCAGATACTTCTGTTTCTGCGCTTCCGTTCCGAATTTGTAAATGTGATTGGAGCACAGCGAATTGTGCGCCGCCACGATAATTCCCACCGAGCCATCCACGCGCGATAGTTCTTCCACCGCGATGACGTATTCGATGTATCCCAGCCCCGCGCCGCCGTATTTTTCCGGGAAGATAACTCCCATCAGGCCCATCTCGCCCAGTTGCGGAATGATTTCCTGCGGGAAATGAGAGGCCTCGTCCCACTCCATCACGTGCGGCGCGATTTCGGCCTCGGCAAACTGCCGCACGCTGCTTGCGAAGCTGTTCCTGCTCGTCGGTCAGCTGAAAATCCACGTGCTCCTCAATTCCTTGCGCTGCTTTGCAAACGAATTCTTATATCACAGCTCTTCCGCGCGATTCTTTGCGCTCCCAGATCTGCCGGATGCTGCGTGCGAACCCGCGCCGCGCTACTGCCAGCCCTCCTGATGCCCCTTGTTCTGCTCGTCCAGCCACTGTTTCAGCGGCGCGAAGTATTCCATGATCGCCGTTGCGTCCATCTGCCGCTGCCCGGTGACCACTTCCAGCGCGTCCGGCCAGGGACGGCTCTGGCCCATCGCCAGCATTTTCGCCAGCCGCTCGCCCGCGGCCTTATTCCCGTATATCGAGCAGCGGTTCAGCGGCCCGGTATAGCCCGCCGTCTTGCACAACGCGCGGTGAAACTGAAACTGCAAAATATCCGCCAGGAAATAACGCATGTACGGCACGTTCGCCGCCACGTGATATTTCGCGCCGGGGTCGAAATCCGCCTCCGAGCGCGACACCGGCGGCGCGATGCCCTGATATTTCAGCCGCATCTCCCACCAGGATTTGTTGTACTCATCCGGCTTGATCTCGCCGGAGAAAACGCGCCAGCGCCACTGGTCCACCATCAGTCCAAACGGCAGAAACGCCACCTTCGCCAGCGCCCGCTGCATCAGCAGGCCGATATCGCTCGACGTCGGCGGAACCGTCTCCATCAGTCCCAGTTTCTTCAAATATTCCGGCGTGATGGAAAGCGCGATGGTGTCGCCGATGGCTTCGTGAAATCCGTCGTTGGCGCCGTTCTCAAAAAGCGGCGGCAGCGTGTTGTAGGCGCGCTGGTAGAAGTTGTGCCCCAGCTCGTGATGGATCACCGCGAAATCTTCCGCGGTCACGCTCAATGCACATCTTGATCCGCAAATCGTCCTTGTAATCCACGTCCCACGCGCTGGCGTGGCAGACCACTTCGCGATCCGCGGGCTTCACGAACATGGACCGCTCCCAGAACGTATCGGGCAGCGGCGCAAAACCCAGCGACTTGAAGAAATTCTCTCCAGTGTGGACCATGTCCAACGGCTTGGTCCCGCGATCCTTCAGAATCTTCGTCAGGTCGTAACCGGGATCGGCGTTGGGCGGCGCCACCAGCGGATAAATATTTGACCAGTCCTGCGCCCACATATTTCCCAGCAGGTCCGCGGGAATCGGCCCATCCTCCGGGACCACATCCGCGCCATACTTCTCCCGCAAACGCCACCGCACATAGGTGTGCAACGAAACGTACAACGGCCGCACCTGTTCCCACAATCTTTCCACTTCCGCGCGGAACTGTTCCGGCGGCATGTCGTAATTGGACCGCCACATCGCGCCCACATCAGCGAAACCCACTTCGCGCGCGCCTTCGTTGGCCAGCCCCACCATCTGCGTGTAACGTCCGCGCATCGGCGCGCCCACCGCGTGCCAGCCAATCCACGCCGCTTGCAGTTCCTTGGGGTCGTGGCTGTTGTCAATGATCTTTTCGATTTCCGAAAGCTCCAGGCATTTCCCGTTATCGTCCGGCGGACACCACTTCCCTTTTCCATAATCGCTCTGCAGCGATGCGTTGATTCGCGACAATTCCGCCGCCTCTTTGGGATCGCGCGGCGCGGGAATATCCACGGAGAGTTTCAGCAGCATCAGCTTTCTCGCCACGTCCGGAGGCAACTGCATTCCGTCGAAGCGCCTGGCCTGAGCGGCCAGTTCGGCGGTTGCGGCTTTCACCGCCTGGTCCGCCTCTGCGGAAAGTATTTCCGTGTCGTCGGTGATGTAGGTCTGCTGCACCCACGACGCCCGCGATGCGTCAATCCACAGCTTCAGCAGTCTCTGCTCCGCGGCGTCTGTGAACGCGCGCGCCTCTTCCACCGTCGGCGCGGACTTCCCCGCGTTTCCCGTCACTCTTGGCGCTGCATCCGGCTTTGCATTCATTCCCACCGCTCCGAAGACGGCCACCGCTGCCGCCAGAATTGTGCTCCCCCAGATTATCCAGCGCTTCGCCTTTGTGTGCCGCTTCATGGACCCTCCATGAACTTTCTAGGCCGCCTTGCCGGCCACAATTCCCGCCATCGCGTCCACTGCCCGGTCAATACCCGCGCGGTCCACGTCATAATGCGTCACCATGCGGATGGCGTGTTTCCCCGTAGGACTGGCCAGAACTTTACGCTCGCGCAAGACCGCGCAAACTTCCGCGGCCGCCCGTCCCGTTCCTTCCACTCCAAAAATCACGATATTGGTTTGCACTTTGCGCGGGTCAACTGAAATTCCCCGCATCGCCGCCAGGCCTTCCGCCAGACGCCGCGCGCTTTCATGGTCGCGATGCAGAATCTTCGGCGATTCTTCCAGTGCAATCAGCCCCGCGGCCGCCAGAACTCCCGCCTGCCGCATTCCGCCGCCAAACATTTTTCTGTAAATGCGCGCCCGCTCGATGAATTCGCGCGTCCCCACCAGCATGGACCCCACCGGCGCGCCCAGGCCTTTGGAAAGGCAGAACATCACCGAATCGCATCCGCGCGTCAGTTCCGCGACAGTGGCATTCAACGCGACCGCCGCGTTGAAAATTCGCGCGCCGTCGAGATGTACGGGCAACCCAGCCGCGCGCGCCCGCGTGCAAATATCCTGCACTGTCTCCGCGCGCATCACCGTGCCGCCGGCCATGTTGTGCGAATTTTCCAGTACAATCAGCGCCGTCTGCGCGCGGTAATAAATCTTCGGGCCAATCAGCGGCTCAATCAGCTCCCAGGTCATCAATCCGTCTGGAGCGGTCACCGTGCGCGGCAGGACGCCGGCAATCGCCGTCATCGAAGACAGCTCGTAGAGATTGCTGTGGCCGCGCTCTTCGCAAATGACTTCGTCGCCGTGATGCGTCCACGATTTAATGGCCGCGAGATTGCCCATCGAGCCGGTGGGCACGAACAGCGCGGCTTCGCGGCCAAAAATCTCCGCGGCGCGTTCCTGCAACCGGTTCACCGTGGGATCCTCGCCGTAGACGTCGTCGCCCACTTCGGCGTCTGCCATGGCGCGGCGCATCGCCGCCGTCGGCTTGGTCACCGTATCGCTGCGCAGATCAACAATGGAATCGGCGTCCGGCAAATCTCGTCCCCTTCAATCCAGCAACGCGACAAACACTTCATTCGACACCGTCAATCGCGACGGAGCCAGCCGCGCCCACGAACCATCCATTTCCAGCAGACCACGCTCCGCCAGGTCCACCATCTTCGAGTGCAAGTCCACGCCGTACGTTCTTTCGATCCGGCCAAAATCAATTCCCGCAAGCTGCCGCAGTCCGAGAAACAGTTCCTCTTCTAGCGCCTGCCGCGTTTCCACCATTTCGTTTTGCGTCACTGGCAATTCGCCCTTTTGAATCGCGGCAATATATTTCTCCGGCGATTCGTCGTTCGACCATCGCATCGCGCCATCGAACGAATGCGCGCCGGCTCCGAATCCCAGGTACGGAGCGCGCCGCCAATATTTCAAATTGTGGTGCGACCGCAAATCGCGCGCTTCCGCAGCGCCCCCGCCTTCTCGCGTGGCGACCTGCGTCACCCGCTTTGCCCAATTGGAAATTTCGTAATGCTCGTAACCAGCCTGCTCCAGCCGCGCGCAGGCAGTCTCATAGTTCGCCGCCATGGCGTCGTCCGACGGAATCTCCCGCGCGCTGTACCGCGCGCCGCCGTGAATCGCTTCGCGCCCCAGACGGCTGCCTTCGTCGGTTTCCAGAATGTAAATCGAAATATGTTCCGGCCCCATCGCCAATAGTTCGTTCAGTGATTCATTCCAACTCTCTTCCGTCTGATACGGCAATCCGGCGATCAAATCGAGGCTCAGGTTTTCAAACCCCGCGCCGCGCAAACGCTCGAACGCCTCATAAATCTGTTCGCGCCGGTGTTTTCTCCCCGTGGCCCGCAATTCCGCGTCCGAAAACGACTGCGCCCCCATGCTCACGCGGTCAAATCCCGCCTCTCGCCATTGGACCGCTTTTTCGCGCGTGATCGTTTCCGGGTCCGCTTCCAGCGTAACTTCGCGAAACTGGCAATCGAAATTGCCGTGCAGCGCGTCCATCATCCGCGCCAGGTCTCGCGGCCCCAGCAGGCTCGGAGTTCCGCCGCCCACGTAAACCGTGTCCACAACTTCGTTCGCTACGCTGGGCGCCAGCATTCGCCGCCGCATCTCCGTCTCGCGGCACACTGCATCTACATAAGGAACGAAAATCGTTGAGGGAAACACGGACGTCGCAAAGTTGCAGTACGTGCATTTCGCGCCGCAGAACGGCACCTGAATGTAAATTCCCAGAGGCATGTGGCTCGTCAGCTTCCCGTCAATTGTCGCACATCCGCGCGCGCCTCGGCCTCATTCGCCGCCATCCGGCACGATTTTCACGCGGACTTCTCGCTGCCGCGGGCCGTCGAATTCCGCGAAAAATATTGCCTGCCATCGCCCCAGCGTTAGCCGTCCGCCTTCCACCATCACCACCGCCGACGTTCCACACAGCGCCGTCTTGATGTGCGAATCCGAATTACCCTCCGCGTGCTGATAGCCGCCATCGCGCGGGATTAATTTATCCAACGCGGCTTCGATATCGCGCGCCACCGCCGGGTCATCACCTTCGTTGATCAGAATTCCCGCCGTGGTGTGCGGCGAATACAAATAGCACACGCCATCTCTGCACTCGGACGCCGCCAGCGCCTTTTCCACTTCGCTGGTGATGTCCACCATCTGCGTCCGCCTCTGCGTCCGAACTTTAATTTCCACGCGATACGCTTTCATCGCCGATCTCCGTCCAAAATTCCCCGCTTCATTATCCCAAAATGCAGCGAGGCGGAAAGCCTTTCAGCCTTCCGCCCCGTTGCCATCTCCGTTCGCAGTTTTAACTCAACGCCTCGGGCGATGCCGCTCCGTAAAACGCGAACCACGGCTTGGCCGCTGCCAGCCGCGCGTTCACATTCTCGATATTTTTCACGCCTTGGTCCTGCAACCAGTCTTCCAGCGCCTTCAGGCCCTGTTTGGCATAGATGGGCATGCCGTCCTTCCACGTGGCGCGTCCGCAAAGGACGCCGGAAAAATTCACGCCGGATTCCGCGGCCAGCTCCAGCGTTTCCGAAAAAGTCTCATTGCTGACGCCCGCGGAAAGATAAATGAACGGTTTTTTCGCCGCCGCCGCCGCGCGCCGGAAATGTTCCTTGGCTTCGTCGCGCGTGTAGGCCGATTCGCCCTTGCACGCCCTCGTTCCGCCCACGAACGCCATGTTCACCGGCACTTCCACTTTCAGGACGTCCACGCCGTAGCGGTCCTTGGAAAATTCCGCCATGCTCTTGGCCACCACTTCCGGCTTTTTGCGCGCGAACTCAATCCCCTTTTCGTCGCCGCCTTCTTCGTAGCCCACGAATTCCAGGAAAAACGGCACGTCCATGGCCGTGCATTCCCCGCCGATGCGTTCCACCCAGGCGTGCTTGGTTTCGTTGATGTCCGTCGTGTCGAATGGCGTGTAGTAAAGAAGAATTTTGACGCAATCCGCGCCCGCTTCCACCAGCCTCCGCGCCGACCAGTTGTCCAGCAAATCCGGCAGCCGCCCGGGCCGGGTGTTGTCATAGCCGCTGTTTTCGTACGCCAGCAGCAGCCCCGCATTCTTGGCGCGCTGCTTCGCGGCGGTGAGGCCATATTCCGGGTCCAGCAGAATCGCGCTGGCATGTGGCGTCAGCACGCGCGTCACCGCTTCCTTGAACTCCGCCATCATTTCCGGCGTGACCGCTTTCTTGTCAATGCCCTTGTCCTTCGATATGGCGCTGCGCAACGAGCCGCGCTGGTCCATGGCCGCCGCGGCAATCACCCCGCGCTCGTTCGAAACCGCCTTCATTCCCTTCTGCTTCCCCGGTGTGATTTTCATTTTTCTCTCCCCATTCCCTTCGGGGCACGCCCCGAAGCGCCGCATATTTTAGCACGCGGACGCCTGTTGTATGCGTAGGCAGTGATTGGAAGTGATGCGAGCCGCATCTCGGGCAACGGCGTGCTCAGAGCGCAACGCGCGTTCTAGCAGGCGGGGGGTGTCTCTAGCAGACGGCTTCCGTGGCATCAGACACTGGACACTCCGCGACGGGCGGAATACAATCGTCTAAAGCATGAATAAGATGTCCCAATATGCCCTGGCTATCCTGAGTTACTCGCACACGCTGACAGGCCGGAATGTTGATCTAGTCTGAAGGAGGATCTCGGTATGCGATTCATTAGGCACGAAATACACTTCCCGCTTCGGCCATGGGTCATGGGCTGCGCGATGCTCGTATTGCTAATTCTTGCCAGCCTTGTCGGATTCTTCACGGTCTCTGCGAGTGGTCTGGCGGGCCGGGATCCTGCTGGCGCTTCGCGCATTGCATCGCAGCCCATCCCGCAAATCACATTCAGCACAGTGCACCGCTTTTCCGGGTCGGACGTAGATTCGGACGGTGATTCGGCTGTTGCCGGATTGATTCGCGACGCGCAAGGGAATCTTTATGGAACAACCGTTTACGGGGGCTCATACGATGACGGGGCGGTCTGCAGGATTACTCCCTCTGGAGCCGAGTCCATACTCTACAGCTTTATAGGGCCTCCGGACGGGTTCAGTCCAGCTGCCGCCTTGATTCAGGACGCGAGCGCAAATCTTTATGGCACGACGACGGAAGGCGGAGCTTATCTCCTTGGAACTGTCTTCAAAATTAGCGCATCCGGAGTGGAAACCGTGCTCTACAACTTTCAAGGACAGCCAGACGGGGCCACGCCCACCTCCAGTTTAATCTGGGAGCGAAATGGCGACCTCTACGGCACAACTTATTCCGGGGGCAACGGAAACCCGGCGCAGGGAGGCTGCGGGACGGTTTTCAAGCTCGATTCTTCGGGAATCGAGACAGTGTTGCACAACTTCACATGCGGCAATGACGGCGGAAATCCCGTTGCCGGTTTGATTCAGGATGCCCAGAGACATTTTTACGGGACCACCGAGGCGGGCGGCGCGTACGACGCCGGTACAGTCTTTGAGATCAATAGTTCCGGAATCGAGAAAGTGCTCTACAGCTTTACGGGATACGCCGACGGCGACGAACCCCGGGCAAATCTGCTCCGCGACGCTGCGGGGACACTTTATGGCACCACGTATTACGGCGGCGCAAATGGTATGGGAACCGTGTACAGACTGGCATCCGGCAAGGAAACCGTGCTCTACAGTTTCTGCTCACTTGCAAATTGCGCTGATGGCATGCAGCCCGAGACCAGCCTCCTTCGCGATGCCAAGGGAAATCTTTATGGCACCACTTATCAAGGCGGGACGTAGACCTGGGGGACAGTCTTCCTCCTTAGCGCATCTGGCAAGGAAACCGTTCTTCACAATTTTTCCGAGGGTATTGGCGGCCGGGAGCCCTCTGCAGGGCTAACGACGGACGGCAAAGGAAACGTCTACGGCACCACTGGCTGGGGAGGCGATCCCAATTGTAACAGTGGGTATGGCTGCGGCACGGTGTTCAAAATCAGCGCGAAGTGAACCAAGACGCCGCAGCTTCGAGAACATCGTCCCCGTTCAGCGCAGGCGCAGGACGTGGTGCTGAAGCGCAGATCCCGGCTGGCGAATGCAGTTCAGCAACTCTTCCAGCAAATCGCCTGAAGTCGCCGCCAAAAACGGCAGCGCGCTCAAACTGCGTTCCTGCAGCGCGCGCGCCGGATAGAGCCCGTCAACTAAACGGCGCTCGTCCTTGTCCAGAGCTCCGGTGCGGAAATTCACCGCGCGGCCGGCCTTTCCGTGCAGCTTCAAATACTGATACAGCATTTTCTTCTCCGCCGTTTCCAGCGACCCCACCAGCGTCGCATCCAGACGCCGCAACGGCCCGCGGAAATTCTTCAGCAACCTTCGCAATGCTTTTTCTCCAATGCGAAACCGCCGCGCCAAATCCTTGGGCAAAATCTCCTGCTCCATTTTTGACCGCAGCCGTTGCCGCCCGGCGAATAAATCCGTCACCCGCAGCTTGTATTTCTTCAGCAGCCGCGCGGTTTTCAAATCCACCAGCGTGAACCCGGCGCGCGGAAGGACCACCGGCATCCTCACGCCCAGCGCGCGATAGACCGTCTGCGCCTGCGCGAAATAGGCGATCTCCGCCGCGCCGCCGATGTACGCCGCGGTGGGCAGCAGAAAATCCTGCATCACCGGGCGAAGCAGGACGTTCGCCGAAAACTCTTCCGGCGCTCGCGCAATAGCCTCCAGCGCCTCTTCCCGCGAAAATGTCTTCGCTCCGGCGACAAACCCTTCGCCGCGCTTGCGCACCGCTTCGCGCTTTCCGTCCACCAGGCGAAACAGCAGCGTGGACTGCGGCGTAACCTTCACCTGCGCGTGATAATCCTCTTTCTCCAGCGCCTTGCGCCGCGCCAGTAATCCTTCAGTAAGGGCATCGGATTTTTCTATCGCCGCGCGCAAAACCGGCCCAGCCAGCCGGTGCAAACCCGCATTTTGCGGATCCAGCAAAATCAGTCCGCGCCCTTTGAAGACTCGCGCCAGCAGCTTTCCAAACGCGGAGCCATACGTCTGGCCCGGCGCATACGATTCCCGCAGCGCCACAGCCACATCTTCCGCGTGAGGCCCTTCCAGCAGCGCTATGGCCTGCTCCGTCACGCCGCGAATTTCTTCACCGAGCGGAATTCCGCCAACGGGTTCACCGCGCCCCGCGCCCCGCGGCGAATACTCCAGCCGCATCGCGACATCGCGCCCCATCCACTCCACGTGATTCACTTCCGCGAAATCGTGGTCTTCCGACGCCAGCCAAAACACCGGGAACGGCGTCAATTCCCTGCCGCGTGAGCCAGTCCGCCCAGTGAATCGCCGTCAGCGCCTTGTAAATTGTGTACGCGGGGCCGCCGAAAAGCGCGGTCTGCTGTCCGGTGACCACGGCCACCGCGCCATTGGCCAGCCGCTCCAGATTCCTCGCGACAGATTCATCCGAGCCAAACGCGCGATTTTCTTCCGCGAGAATCTTCACCACCGTCTTGCGAATTTCCGCTGACGGGCCGTCCTCCCGCGCCGCCCGCGCGGACGCCAGCAGTCCCGCTTCGTCCGGCGGATGCGCGTAGAACGCGGAAACCTTCGGAAAATTGTCCAGGAAATCTACGAATAGGCGGGTGGTCTTTGGAAGGCCGCTTAGGCGGAGACAGGAGCACTCCATTTCTTCGCTATCATACATGGAGCCAAGCGAAGAGGACAAACCGCGCCGCAATTATCCGCGCCGGCGCGGACGCATCCGCCAGCGTGGCGGACACCACCGCCTTCACTTCAGCTCGTTGCTCCTGCGTCAGCGGCAGCAGCGGACGCCGCGCCTCGCCGCCATAATATCCGCGCAAATCCATGGCATGCTTGATGGCTGGAATACCGTGGCGCATGATCACCGCGGACGCGCTGCTGAGGCGCTTCTGCAATGCGCTGGCTTTTTGGGCGTCGCCAGCTGACGCGGCTTCGTAAATCTCCACGCACAGCTCGGGAAAAACACAGGCCATGGCCAGAATTCCGCCCGCCGCGCCGGACTGCGTCGCCGCGGCCAGCAGCGCCGCGGAGCCCACCAGCAGGCGAAACTCCTTCGGCGTGGCTTCCACAATTTGCGACGCCCGCGTCGCGTCGCCGGAGCTGTCCTTCATTCCCACAATATTGGGATGCGTGGCCAACCGCGCCGCCAGAGTAGCTTCCGCCGTATAGCCGGTAAAATTGGGAACGGAATAAATCAGCACGGGAATCGGTGACGCATCCGCCACTCGCACATAATGTTCCACCTGCAATTCATCCGTCAGATATGGCTTGTAGAAACTCGGCGTCCGCACCAGCGCGGCATCGAAGCCAATCGCCGCCGCCCGCCGCGTCATCTCGATGGTCTCCGCCGTGGACTCTGCGCCCGTTCCGGCAATCAGAACTTTTCCCAGCGCCGCGGATTCCCGCGCCGCTTCCCACAATTTCTCCACTTCCGCCCAGCGCAGCAGAACAGATTCTCCCGTTGAACCATTCACCACGTATCCCGACAGCCGCGTTTCGTTGTACCGCGCAATATTCTCGCGCAACTGTTCCGGCGTGAGCACGCCATCCGCGTCAAAGGCGCCGTCAAAGGCGAAAACACTCCACGCAACTGCGCGGCTACCGATTCTCGTTGGGGGCTGCTGTTGTCTGGCATTTCAAGCGGGGTTTTGCGGAGTGTCCGCGGGCAGTTTTCGCGCGTGCAGCGATTGCAGAGAGGCCACTTCCAGCGCGTCCTTGGACAGCGCGCGAATTCCCGTGGCCGCCGCGAACGCCGCCGAAAGCGTGGTGATGCACGGAATGTTGTAACGAATCGCCGCGCGCCGGATGGCCTTCTCGTCAAAAAACGCCGCCGAGCCCAGCGGCGTATTGATAATCAAATCCACTTTGCCGGTTTTCACCAGGTCCACGATGTTGGGCCGGCCTTCATTCATCTTGTAAACCGATTCCACCGGGAGCCCCGCCGCCGCGATCGCCGCCGCGGTTCCGCGCGTGGCGATGAGCTTCAATCCCGCCGTGGAAAGTTCCCTGGCCAGCGCGCCCACGTGGCGCTTGTCGCGGTCGTTCACGCTGATAAAAACCGTTCCTTCGCAGGGCAATCTTTGCCCCGCGGCAATCTGCGCCTTGGCAAACGCCTGCCCGAAACTGTACGCCACGCCCATCACTTCGCCCGTCGACCGCATCTCCGGCCCCAGAATCGTGTCCACGCCGCGGAATTTGTTGAACGGAAACACCGGCGACTTCACCGCGAAGTAATCCCGCACGGCGATTTCCGCCACGCCATCATGTTCCGTCACCGGCAGATTCATGTCCCGCAATTTCTTACCGGCCATCAGCCTCGCCGCCACTTTCGCCAGCGGCACGCCGATGGCCTTGCTGACGTACGGCACCGTGCGCGACGCGCGCGGATTCACTTCCAGCACGTACACTGTGTCGCGCTGCACCGCATACTGCACGTTCATCAGTCCCGATCACCTTCAGCGCCCGCGCCAGCCGCATGGGTGTATTCGCGAATTCGCTCCAGCACGCTGGGCTTCAGCGTCACCGCCGGCAGCACGCAGGACGAATCGCCGGAATGAATTCCCGCCTCTTCGATGTGCTCCATGATGCCGGCGATCACCACGTCGGTTCCGTCCGCCAGCGCGTCCACGTCCACTTCAGTGGCGTCTTCCAGAAAATGATCAATCAGGACCGGCTTCTGCACTGTTCCCGCCGGCGTCATCCGCGCGCGCCTGCGCCACGTAATCTTCCACCGTGCGCACGTCGTAGGCGATCACCATCGCGCGTCCGCCCAGCACGTAGCTCGGCCGCACCAGCACCGGCAATCCAATTTCCGTGGCCACGCGCGCCGCTTCTTCCGGCGTCAGCGCCGTCCCGTTCTGCGGCTGCGGAATTGTCAATTCGTCCAGCAATTTTCCGAACCACTTGCGGTCCTCCGCCAGGTCAATGGACTCCGGCGTCGTCCCGATGATGTTGGCGCCGTTGCGTTTCAGCCCCATCGCCAGATTCAGCGGCGTCTGTCCGCCAAACTGCACGATCACGCCCTGCGGTTTTTCGCGCTCAATCACCGCCAGCACGTCTTCCAGAGTCAGCGGCTCAAAGTACAGCCGGTCGGACGTGTCGTAATCCGTCGAGACCGTCTCCGGGTTGCAATTCACCATGATGGTTTCGTAGCCGTCTTCCTTCAACGCGAATGCCGCGTGGCAGCAGCAGTAATCGAACTCAATTCCCTGCCCGATGCGGTTTGGCCCGCTGCCCAGAATCATGATCTTCGGACGGTCCACCGCCTCCGCTTCGTCTTCTGTTTCGTACGTCGAATACAAATACGGCGTGAAGGATTCAAACTCCGCCGCGCAGGTATCCACGCGCTTAAACACCGGCCGAATTCCGTGCCTCGCGCGCGCCTGCCGGACCGTGGCCGCCGTGGTGTTCCAAAGCTGCGCCAGCCGCTCATCGCTCTCGCCCGCGCGTTTCGCTTCGTACAGCAGCTCGGAGGGCACCGTCTCCAGCGTGACTTCTTCCAGCTTCCGTTCCAGGTCGGTGATTTCCTGAATCTGCCGCAGGAACCACGGGTCAATCTTCGTCAGCGCCACAATTTCTTCCACGGTGACGCCGCGGCGCAGCGCGGTGAAAATCCAGTGAATGCGGTCCGGTCCGGGTATCGCCAGTTTTTCATTCAGATTGGCCTGGCTGATTTCCGCCGGAGCCGACCACGGCGTGCTCGGCTCCAGCGACCGTATTCCCTTCTGCAGCGCCTCGCGGAACGTCCGCCCGATGGCCATCACTTCGCCCACGGATTTCATTTGCGTGGTCAGCGTGCTGTCCGACCCCGGAAATTTCTCAAACTGCCACTTGGGAATTTTCACCACCACGTAATCAATCGTCGGCTCAAACGAGCACGGCGTTTTTTTGGTGATGTCGTTGGGAATTTCGTCCAGCGTGAATCCCACCGCCAGCTTCGCCGCGATTTTCGCAATCGGAAATCCCGTGGCCTTGCTGGCCAGCGCCGAACTCCGCGAAACCCGCGGATTCATCTCAATCGCCACCATGCGCCCGGTTTCCGGATCAATCGCGAATTGAATGTTGGACCCGCCGGTCTCCACGCCCACCGCGCGGATGATGGCCGCCGCGGCATCCCGCATGCGCTGGTATTCCTTGTCGGTCAGCGTCTGCACCGGAGCCACGGTGATGGAATCTCCCGTGTGAATCCCCATGGGATCGAAATTTTCGATGGAGCAGATCACCACGAAGTTGTCGCGCCAGTCGCGCATCACTTCCAGTTCGAATTCTTTCCATCCCAGGACGGACTCTTCCACCAGCGCTTCGTGAACGGGACTGGAATCCAGCGCCTGCGCCAGCGCTTCCGAGAACTCCTCGTGGTTGTATGCGATGGAGCCGCCCGTTCCGCCCAGCGTGAATGACGGGCGAATCACCACCGGATATCCCAGCTGTTCCGCCAGCCGCAGCCCGTCCGGCACGCTGCGAATCAATTCCGACGCGGGAACCTCAATGCCCACGCTGCGGCAGGCGTCCTTGAAAAGCAGGCGATCTTCGCCGATGCGGATGGCCTGCGGCTGCGCGCCGATTAATTTCACGCCGTATTTTTCCAGGATGCCGGCATTGGCGAGATCGAGCGAAAGATTCAGCCCCGTCTGTCCGCCCACCGTGGGCAGCAGCGCGTCCGGCCGCTCCTTCGCAATGATCGCTTCGAGGTACGGCAGAGACAGCGGCTCCACGTAAGTTTGGTTGGCCACGCCGGGATCCGTCATGATCGTCGCCGGATTGGAATTCACCAGCACCACTTCGTAGCCCTCGTCGCGCAGCGCCTTGCACGCCTGCGTGCCGGAGTAGTCGAACTCGCACGCCTGTCCGATCACAATCGGCCCCGAGCCGATAATCATGATCCGGTGTATGTCCGTCCGTTTCGGCATTTCTATCGCGCCTCGCGCATTATTTCAACGAGCAACTGTGCAACCGGCCTACTGGCCCGCAGCATTCGTTCCTTCCACAATATTGTCGGTTCTCGCCCCGCACTTTACTTACATGCACCCAAAACCAAATTCAGTCATCCCGAGCCATCGTCCGCCCTCGGCGGACGCCTAGGCGAGGGAGCTGTTGTTCCTTCACCGCCCAACCAAACAGCGTCCCCGCCAAATCCGACCAAGTTGGATTGCTCTCCTCAATCAGCGCGACTTTCTTCGACCGCCGCCACGCCTTAATCTGCTTCTCCCGCGCGATGGCTTCGCGGGCCGTCGAAAACGGCTCACAGTGTACTAGCCGCCGAAGCCTATACTTTTGCGCAAAGACACTTCCCTTTCCAGATCGATGTTGAGCGAGCCGTCGTTCTAAATCGTTGGTCATACCCACATATAGATTCCGCGAACGGCTAGCCAGCACGTACACGTGATACGTCCGCTCCACCCACAAAGCAGATCCCTCACTCCGTTCGGGATGACCTTAAATGGCGGCTGCGCTCACAAAATTGGAGCGCCAGCATCATGATTCGCCATTCTCGCCCCGCCCGCCATACCGCCGCCCATCCCAATTTACGCACGGAAATCTCATCTCCGCCATTCCGGCCCTTGTTCAAACAGCACGCGCCTGAATTGCATTTACGAAGGCCCGACTTCCAGTCTACCCCGCACTCCAGTTCATTCACCCCAATTCCATTTCATTCATCCCGAGCCATCATGCGATTTGTGCATGGTTAGGCGAGGGATCTGCTTTTCTCTTTTCAGCCGACACGGCGACAACGCCCTCAGACACCCTCATCGCGCCTCGCGCATCATGTTGACGAACTGGCCGAACAAATACCGCGCGTCGTGCGGTCCCGGCGACGCCTCCGGATGGTATTGCACGCTGAAAAGCGGCAGTGATTTGTGCCGCATGCCTTCATTGGTGAAATCGTTCAGGTTGACGTGGGTAATTTCCACGTCACTCGACGGCAGCGATTCCGGGTCCACCACGAAACCATGATTCTGCGCGGTGATTTCCACTTTCTGCGTCTGCAGATTCTTCACCGGATGATTGGACCCGTGATGCCCGAACTTCAATTTGTACGTCCGCCCGCCCAGCGCCAGACCGCACAATTGATGCCCCAGGCAGATTCCGAATATGGGGACGCGGCCCACCAGCTTGCGAATATTTTCAATCGCGTAGTGAATCGGTTCCGGATCACCCGGGCCGTTGCTGAGAAAAATTCCGTCCGGCTTCATGGCGAGAACATCTTCCGCCGGAGTTTGCGCCGGGACCACAGTCACATCGCAGTGATGGTCCACCAGCAGACGCAAAATATTCTGCTTGATGCCGTAGTCGTACGCCACCACGCGATACCGCCGCGCGTCTTTACCTTCCGAAGCTGGCAATTCCGGCGCGTCAAGATTGATGGACGGCTTGCTCCACGGGTAGCTCTTCGCCGTGGTAACGCGCGAGGCCAGTTCCTGTCCCGCCATGGTGGGCAGCGCACGCGCTTCGGCGACCAATTTCTCCGCCGCCGTGCCGTCGGTGGAAACAATTCCCCGCAGCGCGCCGACTTTGCGGATGTGCAGCACCAGCGCGCGCGTGTCAATATCCCAAATCACCGGAACGTTGTGCCGCTCCAGATACTCCTGCGCCGTTTCGCTGGACCGCCAGTTGGACGCCAGTTGCGTGAACTCGCGCACCACCAGCGATTCGATGTACGGCCGCGACGACTCTTCGTCCTCCAAATTTGTTCCCACGTTGCCGATGTGCGGATAAGTGAGGCAGACAATCTGGCCGGAATAACTGGGGTCGGTGAAAACTTCCTGGTAGCCCGTGAGGCTGGTATTGAAAACAACTTCCCCGCCCCGCCGCGTCCGGGCTCCGGCGGGACGTCCTTCGAAAATTCTACCGTCTTCTAGTGCGAGGATTGCGCGAGGCGTCGTTGCGTCTGTCAGGGTTCCCCTCCCTTTTCATTCTTTTCCTCCCGCTTCCACGGCCAGCGCTCCGAAGCGGTCCGCCGGCCAGTAGGCGAAAACGGCTTTTCCGTAGATGCACTCGCGCGGCACCGGCCCAAACATGCGCGAATCGTTGGAACTGTCGCGGTGATCGCCCATCACGAAATATTCCGTGGCGGGAATCTGCACCGGCCCGTAGCTCGAGCCGTCAAAATAGCTCGCCGGAACATACGGCTCATTCAGCAGCCGCCCGTTGACGAACAACAGCCCGCGCCGGATTTCCAGCGTCTCGCCCGGCAGCCCTACAATCCGCTTGATGAACGATTTGGTCCGGTCCAGCGGATACCAGAACACCACCACTTCGCCGCGCTCCACCGGCTCGAAATGATACACAAATTTGTTGATGAAAATCCGCTCCTGATCTCTCAGCAGCGGAGCCATGCTGGTGCCTTCCACTTTCACCGGCTGGTAAACAAACAGGATGATAATCAGCGCCAGGCCCACCGCCACGGCGAGGTCCTGAATCCAGCTGCTGAACTGGCGCCGGAAATTAAAAATGGACGACCCCGTGGTTTCGCCTGCGCGCGGCTGTTGCCCTTCCCTCATCGCGTTCGCAGCATTTTACATCACGCCGCGCCCCTCGCGCCACCGCCCTCAGACGTATTTGGCGTTTTCTGTTTATCCCGTTCCATAGTGAATCATCGCCAGCGCGGCAATCACCGCCGTCTCCGTCCGCAAAATATTTTCGCCCAGGCTGACGGCGGCGAACTCCGCGGCCTTCGCCGATTGCAATTCCTCTTCGGTCCAACCCCCTTCGGGGCCGACAGCTAAAGCCACGCGCCGCATCTTTTCCGCGCCAGTACGCGATTCAATCACGCGCTTCATCGGTGGAGCGTCGCGCTCTTCGGAACACAGCAGCCGCAGATCCGCGTCCGCCGCCGTGAATGCAGCTTCCGGCTTCATCGCTTCGCGCAGCGCAGGTGGACGCAATCTCCGCGCCTGTTGCGCCGACTCGCGAAGAATTCTTTCCCAGCGCGCCGAGCGTCTTGCCGACGCCACGATCAATGCCTTCTCGCTTCGCGCCGCAGCCAGCGGCACAACTTCAGACACGCCCAGTTCCGTGGCCTTTTCCAGACACCATTCCATGCGGTCGAATTTTACGATGGCCAGCAGGAGGGAAATTTCCAGCGCCGGTTCAACAGCCGGCAGCGGTTCAATCAGCGCAAATTCCACCGCGCCGCGTTTCGCCGATTCCACGCGCCCCAGCCAGACGCGCTCGCCGTCGCTTAGTTCGTAAAGCTGTCCCGGAGCCGCGCGCAGCACCCGCGAGAGATGCTCGCCGGTCTCGCCGGACACCACGGCCTTCGCGCCCTCAAACCTTTCGACGAAGAAACGGCGCCGCATCCCTCCGCCCCTCTCCGGCTAGCCGAAAATATCCTTTACTTTATCGAAGAAACTTGTCCCCCGCGTCGCCGGGTGGTTTTCCGCTTTCAGCACCGCGCTCAATTGCTCAAAAATTTTCCGCTGCTCGCGCGTCAGCTTGGCCGGAGTCAGCACGCGAACGTTGACATAGAGATCGCCTTTTCCGCCGTGCGGGTTCGGCAATCCCCGCCCCTTCAACCGGAAAATGCTTCCCGACTGCGCGCCCTCGGTAATCTTCAATTTGTAATCGCCTTGCAGTGTGGGGACTTCAATTTCCGCGCCCAGCGCCGCCTGCGCCATGGTGATGGGGATGGTGCAGTAAAGGTCCGACCCGCGCCGCTCAAAGAACGGATGCTCCTTCACTTCCAGGAAGACGTACAAATCTCCCGGCGGCCCGCCATTGACGCCCGGCTCGCCTTCGCCCTCGATGCGCAGCCGCGTCTGCGAATCCACGCCCGCGGGAATGCGCACTTCCATGGACCGCTCCCGCAAAATGCGCCCTTCCCCGCGGCAATCCGCGCAGTGCTCGCGAATGAAGCGGCCTTCTCCGCGGCAATTCGGGCAGGTCCGCGTCACCGAGAAAAATCCCTGCTGATAGACCAGTTGCCCGCGCCCGCGGCAGGCCTCGCACGTGGTGGGACCTGTTCCCGCCTTCGCTCCCGTTCCTTTGCACGCCGCGCAGGACTCGTGGCGTGGAATTCGCACCCGGGTAGTCACGCCGGTCGCGGCATCTTCAAACGTCAGCGACAGATCGAACCGCAAATCCGTGCCGCGCTGTGCGCGCGCCCGTCCGCCCTTGCGACGCCCGCCGCCCAGCAGGTCCTCGAAGCCGAACAGGTCTCCCAGGATGTCGTGAAAATCCACGAACACCGAGCTATTGAATCCGCCGCCCCATGCCGCTGTTGGAGATCCCCTCATGCCCATATTGATCGTAGACCGCGCGCTTTTGTTCGTCCGAAAGGACGCTATAGGCTTCGCTGGCCTCGCGGAACTTTTCTTCCGCTTCGTGCTTATTGTGTGGATTGCGGTCCGGATGCCACTGCATTGCCGCCTTGCGGTACGAACTCTTAATCTCTTCCGCGCTGGCTTCTCGCGTCACGCTAAGAATTTCGTAGTAATCCCGTTTGTGTCCTTGTGCCTTGGCCATGCTCTCTTTTGTCCCCTGATCCTCTGTCTGGCGGCTTAGTTTGCGCTTCTATCGCGCGGCGCGGCCACGCGCACCATCGCCGGTCTCAGCACGCGCCCGTGAAACGTATATCCCGGCCTGCAATTCCTCCATCACGGTGTCTTCCGGATACTCGTCCGTAACCACGCGGTCAATGGCGTGATGGACGTGGGGATCAAATAGCTTTCCCGCCGCCGCGATGCGTTCCAGTCCCTGTTTCGCCAGCGCATCCCATACCAGTTTGCGTATGCCTTCGAATCCCTTTTGATATTCCGCGTGCGCCGGATCGCTGTCCGGAGCCAGCGCGCGGTCAAACGCATCCAGCGCCGGCAGGAGGTGCTCCACCACGCTGGCCGCGCCGCGATGGCGGTCATCGTGGCGTTCCTTTTCCATGCGTTTCTTGTAATTCTCGAAATCCGCCTGGCGCCGGACCAGCGTTTCCTTCAGTTCCTGCTTCTCCGCTTGCAGCCGCGCGACTTCATCCGCCAACTGTGCTTCCAGCGCGCCCACCGGGCCTGTCGCCCCGGTTGGCTGCCCTTCGCCCGTCGCGGGATCAGCCTGACCGGACGCGCTCGCCGCATCCTCTCCCCCGCGCGACTCCTTCATCGCCTGCATCGTGTCCGCATTTTTCTTGCGCCGTATCTCCACTCTTATTGGCTCCCGCGAGAATTCTCGCTCAAGTACTGCGCCAGAAACGCCACCGCCGTCACCACTCGCTCATACTGCATACGCATCGGTCCCAGAATTCCCACCGTTCCCTGGACATGTTCCTGCGCGGAAAACGGCGCGCTCACCAGCGCCAGATGTTTTCCCGCCGCGCTCATCTCTTTAACCCCAATTCCACGTGAACCGGCTCCGGCGATTCCAGAAAACTCGAAAGCAGCGCCACCAGACGTCCGCGCTCTTCAATCGCCGCCAGCAGTTCGTGCAGTGCTTCCTGATCCGCGAAACCTGCCGCCGTGGCAATCTGCGCCGCGCCTTCCACGTACACCCGCCGGCTGGCGTCCTCTGCCAGCAGGCTGGGATCGCACAGCAGCAGCGCGCCGCTGGCCATTTTCCCATACCGTTCCTGGTCCTGCTCCATCTTGGCGCGCAGGTCCGCGCGAATGGCTTCCAGCGTCCATTGCGGATAATGTCTGGTTCAGATAGTCCGAGATGCGGTCGAGCTCTTCCTGCGCAAAGGTCCGCTCCGTCCGGATCACTTTATCCCGCGTCATCCCGCCTTTGGCCACCAGCACCACCAGCACGCGCCCGTCCGGCAGCAGCAGGAATCGCAGATGCTCCACCGTGGTTTTCGCCAGCGGTGGCGATATGATGATGCCCAGTCCCCTCGAAATGGACGCCAGCACGTGGCTGGCCCGCTCCAGCAGCGCGTCCGGAGTCTGCGCCGTCCGCAGTTCCGTGCGAATCCATTCGCGGTCTTCGTGTGACGCCGTTCCCTGCGCCGCCACTTCCTCCACGAAAAAACGGTAGGCCGACGCCGTGGGCACGCGCCCCGCGGAAGTATGCGGCTGAAAGAGAAATCCCTCCTCTTCCAGGTCCGCCATCACGTTCCGCACCGTCGCCGGACTCAGCGTCTCCGGAAAAAGCCGCGCAATGCTGCGCGACGACACAGGTTCACCCGTCTCGATATATGTGCGGACAATATCCGCCAGAATCTGCTGCGTGCGTTTGGATTCGAGCGCGGGGACTTTCATCGGGCAACCTCTCCGCGTTCCTTCGCCGGATTGATTCTCACACCATTCCCATTGTGCCCTGGGGCTGCTCCTGCTTCAGTTTAATCAGTGCCGCACACACCGTCAACCGCACCTGCGGCTGCAAGTGACGGCCGTTTCCCTGGAGCGCGGCCGGCGGAACGGCCAGACCCGCGCCTCGCGCCGGCTGGCTCTTCAAATCCTGCTCAATCCGCACCAGGCTGCGCACGTCGGTCTGAATGAATCCGGCGCGCGGGCTGTCCAGGTCGGCGATCAATCCCATCACGATGGCGATCATCAGCGGCGTCAGAATGGTCGCCGCGCGGAACCGCTTCCTTGCCGTGGCCCCATGGGCCAGCGATGTCAGCATGGCAATCAGCACCAGCATCACCCAGACGGAATACGGGATGTGGTTCTCCAGCGCGGCCAGCCGCTTCTCGCTTACGTCAATCATGTCGTTCAGAGACTGGATAAAAGTGGCCGTGATCGGGTTGGGGTTGGTCTGCGCCACCGCCACCGCCTGGCTCCACATCTGCTTTTGCAACCGCTCCGATTCGTTCTGGAACTCATCCACATGCCGGCTTCGCTCGCTGGCCGTGGCGAATCCCAGCCGCTGGTCTATGTACTGCACAATCAGCACGCTCATGGCGCTTCGTTGCGGCTCCGGCAGCATTTCTGAACGCAGCGCCGTGGTTCCGATGGCATTGGCCTCGTCAATCACCAGCTGGCGGCGCGTGTCGTAGCGCGGAAGCGCCATGGCCAGCGTGAACCCCAGCAACAGGCTCAAAAGAATGGAGAGCGTGTCCCGCACGCGCACGATCTGTTCGTGCTGGTCTTCGTCGCTGTTCATCCTCTGGCGCGCCGCCACCTGGAATCCAATGGATTCAAATGCCGCCAGTACGAGCACCAGCAAAAAGAACAGCACAAGCGGATGTTCTTCCAGCACGAGTATCATGTCCATCGGCCCGGCCTCCCCCCGCGAGCAATTTTACGCGCTCCTGCCGCCCCGTCCACCTCAATCGCCCCACAGGCGCGGCGATTTTCGGCCCCGGACCGCCACGCCAAGCTTGCTTGCCCGCGCCGCCTGCACTATGCTACCCGCCGTCATATTCCAGGGGTTGCGGAGAATGTGTTGCTGGATGTCCTGCGGGAGGTTTCATGCGTAAACGCATGCGCAAAGATTGGATGATATTCGCGCTCGCGGCGATTCTTACCGCGATTCTGGTCGGCGGGGCTGTTGCCAGGACGCAAACCGCTCCTCCCGCTTCCAAGCCCGCCACCACGCAGATGGATAAGAGCCGCTCTCTCGCCGGCTCTCCGGCTGCGGGCAACGCCGCTCCAGCCGCCGGTTCGTTCACGCCGGCGGGACTTCCCGTCGAGTTGGCTGCTCCCCCTGAAAATCCCGCGCCGGGGCAGCCGCTCTCCATGCACACCGTGGCGTATCAAATTGACGCGCAGCTCAATCCCTCCACGCACACCATTGAAGGCCGCGAAACGCTTGTCTGGAAAAATCTCACCGGCCAACCGCAGCAGGATTTGCCGTTCCACCTGTATCTGAACGCCTTCCAGCCCACCTCCACCTGGATTACCGAAGCGCGCCTGCAGCAATCCCGATGTTCGAGTGGAAGCCGGAGGAATTACGGCAGCATCGAAGATCACTTCCATTGACGCCGCCGGCATGGGCGACTTGAAGCCCACCGATGCACTTCATCCAGCCGGACGACAACAATCGCGACGACCACACGGTGATGCAGATCCACCTTCCCCGCCCGTTCCGCCCAACGGACAGGCCGAGTTCCACATTCGCTTCACCGACAAGATGCCGCGAGTCGTCGCCCGCACCGGCTATCTGCGCGATTTCTACATGGTGGGCCAGTGGTTTCCCAAAATCGGCGTGTGGTGGAAGGCGCATGGAACTGCCACCAATTTCACGACAACACGGAATTTTTCGCGGACTTCGGAACCTGGGACGTGCGCGTCACCGTGCCCAAAATTATCTGGTGGGCGCGGGCGGCGATCTCTCCCTGGAAAATCAAAACACCAACGGCACCAAAACGCTGCGCTTTCACCGCCGCCGACATCCATGATTTTTCCTGGACGGCTTCATCCAGCTTCCGCCTGACCACGAGGACACCTGGCAGGGCAGCGGCCAGACCGGTGAATATCCGCCTGCTGATGTCGCCCGGGCATGCATCTTCCGATCCAGCCGCTACCTGAAGGCGCTGAAAGGCACGCTGGAGATGTTCGACAAATGGTACGGCCCGTATCCCTATGACCGCATCACCGTGGTGGATCCTCCGCATGCTGGCCTTCAGGCCGGCGGCATGGAATATCCCACGCTCATCACCGCCGACACCGATCGCCTGGTTCCCGGAGGCCTGCTGGTTCCGGAAGTCGTCGTCGAGCATGAATTTGGCCATCAGTATTGGTACGGCATGGTGGCCACCAACGAATTCGAGGAAGCCTGGCTGGACGAAGGCATCAACAGCTATACCGAAGTCAAAGTGATGGACGCGCTCTACGGCCGCAACACTTCCTTTCTCAAATTTCCCTTCGGCACTCTTAGCGAAGACGAAGCCCAGCGCGACGAACTATCTCGGCATTCCGGATTACGATCCCGCTCACCCGTTTCGCCTGGAAATTCATCAACGGCGCCTCCTACGCCGGCATCACCTACGGCAAAACGGCCACAGCCCTGCTCACGCTGGAAAAGATTGTGGGCGAGGACACGATGCGCCGGCCATCCACACCTGGTTCCATGCGCTACCGCTTCACCCATCCCACGGGCACGGAGTTCCTGAAGACCATCGAGGATGTTTCCGGCAAGGATTTGCAGTGGTATTTCGACCAGGCCGTCTCCGGCACTGACATCCTGGATTATGCCGTGGAGTTCGTGGATTCCATCGCCGGTGAAATGGTATTACCGCGAACTGCCTAAGGACAAGGCACGCAGTACCGCTCCTGCGTCGTGGTCCATCGCATCGGCGATTTTGCTTTCCCCGTGGATCTGGACGTGAAATTCGACAATGGCGAAGTGGTCCACGAAAAATGGGATGGCCGCGACCGCTGGATTCGTTATACCTACGAGAAACCGCGCAAATCGTCTCCGCGGAAATTGACCCCACCCATCAGGTGCTGCTGGACCGCAATTTTTACAACAACAGCTACGTGGTGAAGGCGGACCACCGCGCGGCGCACAAAGTCGCCACGCTCTTTTTATTCGTCACCGAATACGTCTCACAGTTGTTTGGCTGGCTCACCTAGCCCGGGAGCATGAATATGAATACGCACAATAGAAGAGCATTCGGCCCCGGAGCGGGACTTGTCTGGCGGCGCCAGCGCGTGTTGTGGTGGATTTTCGTGGTCGGCTTCGTGCTGGCCGTGTTCGGTGTGGCGCCCATCGCCGGACGCGCCGGAGATATTTTGAATCACAGCCTCTCCGCTTCGCGGCTGGTGGACGGATACAGCATCGGCGCATACAACGAACTTTCCAGCCTGCCGCAGAATCCGCTGGACGCTTCCTCCACGCATGGCGTGGGGTATATTTTCATGATCTTTCTTCTCTTTGCCACCGGAGGAATTCTGGAGGTCTACCGCCGCGACGAAACTCTCGCCACCGGCGAATTCTTCACCGCCTCCAGCCGCTGCTTCTGGCGTTTTTTCCGCCTGATGCTTCTGTTCATTCTGTGCCTGATTCCCGTCGCCATTGTGGCGGTGCTCTTCGGAGTTGTCGGCTCGAAGATCTACTCCAAGGGGCTGAACGATCTGCCCGGCCTGATTGTTTACGGCGCGGGCCTGGTGGTGATGCTGCTGCTGGCGGAAATTGTGCGCCTGTGGTTCGACCTCGCCGAAATCATCGTCGTCAACGAAAACGAACCGAAATCGCGCCGCGCCGCGGGCGCTGCCGGGCGCCTGCTGTGGCGGAACTTCGGCTCGCTGTTCTGGCTCTACTTCCGCATCAGCTTTCTGGCCCTCGCGGGAATGTGTCTGGGAATTATTTTCTGGGCGCGCGTTGTGCCCCACACGGCGATTGTCAGCTCGTTCATCGTCAGCCAGATTCTGATTGTTTTCTGGATCGCCATGCGCCTGTGGCAGCGCGCCAGCGAAACCGTCTGGTATCAGCGCTATCAGGCTGCGCTGGCTCCCGCTCCCGTCGAGGACGAACCGCTCGTCGGCGTTTATGCGGGCCGCGCAACGCCGGATTATACGCCGCCTGATCCGGCACAGGCCTGAAGTCTTTTCTGAATCCGCCAGTCGCGGCGCGGCATCCCAATGCCCAGCGCCGCCCGGAGCTTCTGCTCCGGAGTGATTGCTAACGCGTGGAGGCAATGCCGTGCCGTCCCATTCATTGAACGAAATGCTGGAATTCAGCCAGCGTCTGGCGCATATGCACGTGGACGATGTCTCCCATGAAGAGAGCCTGATTCAGCCCCAGCCCGCCGGCAACTGCCTCAATTGGGTGCTGGGCCACATCATCGCCACGCGCAGCGCGGAACTCAAGAATCTTGGCGCGGAACCGTTTTGGACTCCGGAAAAGTCTGCGCCCTATTTGCGCGGCTCGGAAGGAATCAAAAAAGATGCGCCGGGCGTGATTCCTTTCGCCGGCTTAATCCTGGACCTGGACCGCTCTCATGCGCTGCTCAGCGGCCGCTACAAGGTCATCACTGACGGGGAACTTGCCGTGCCCCTGAAGGAAGCCACCGTCCGCGAGCGTCTGGTGTCCTTGCGCATGCACGAAGGCTATCACGTCGGCCAGATCTCCCTTCTTCGCCGCCTCATCGGCAAACCCAGCATGATTAAATGACCAGTGCGCTCCATTCGTACACGTTCGGTGGGAATCGTGCTGGCCAATGCTAAGATGCGCCGGGAGATCCGATTCAATTTCTGGCGGATTCCGTTGAGAGCTTTCAAGGCAACAGTCCAAATGCCGAATCAACCCGCATCCTGAGCCATAGGAGGCAATCATGCTCGTAGTGAGGGGAATATCCCGGTCGCTCTGCATCGTATTATTGGTCCTGGCCTGCCGCGCGCTCTCCGCGCAGAACCAGGCGCATCGCGTTCGGAATATTGTTCTGGTGCATGGCGCCTGGGCGGACGGTTCCGGCTGGAGAGGCGTTTACGGCATTCTTGTCAAGGATGGATTCAACGTCAGCATCGTCCAGGAGCCGGAGACGTCCTTCCAGGAAGATGTGGCCGCTGTGAAGCGCGTCCTGGCTCTGCAGGATGGACCGTGCATTCTTGTCGCTCACAGCTATGGGGGATCCGTCATCACCGAAGCGGGGACGGATCCGTCTGTCGTGGGGCTGGTGTACATCGCGGCCCACATGCCAGACGCTGGAGAAAACGAAGCTGCCGACGGGAAGCGCTTTCCAAGCGACCTCAGCAAGTCCACCGCGATCAAGAAGACCGCGGACGGCTTCGACTATCTCGACCCCGCGCAGTTTCGTGAGTACTTCGCAGCCGACCTGCCGCCTGAGCAAGCCGCCTTCATGGCGCGTTCGCAGGTATTGATCAACGACGCCAATTTCCATGCAGCTATCACCACGCCTGCGTGGAGAAGCAAGCCCAGCTGGATGTTGGTGGCGGAAAAAGACAGAACCATCAACCCCGATCTGGAGCGCTGGTATGCCGCGCGGGCCAAAAGCCACAAGGTCGAAGTCCCGGGCGCCAGCCACTCGGTCTACGTCTCCAGGCCGAAAGAGGTTGCCGCTCTGATCGAAGAGGCTGCGGCGCACGCCCGGTAGAAAACTTTGCCGTGGCGGGCATCGGGACGCTTGCGCTTCGTCTGGAGCCTGTCACCAGCGGCACGCGGCGCTTCGCGGCATTGTCTTGCCGAAGAGATCCGCAAATGGAACAGATGCTCGCGACGTCTTGACCTCTCCGCTCAATTAAATTTGCGTCCTCCCAATCTCATATGCGGGTCATCCCAGGCCACCGAGCGGTTTGCGCGAGCTTAGGCGAACGATCTGCTCTTGTTCCGCCGCACTTCACTCCGCAATTCACCACTACCGCGCTCAAGTAGCACAGGCCCCCGGCCCGTGCCTGGCTACGATTAGACGCGGAGCATGAAGTAAGTTCCAAGAGATGCACAGGCGGCGAATGCAGAAACGAGTTTCGCGCGGGCGGAAGCTGAGCTCCCTTCCGCCCGCCGCGAGTTCCGTTACACGCGCCGGACTACCAGATCTGGCAGCGGTCCGCCGCGGGCCTCACCATCGCATCGCCTTTCTTGCAGTTAAACGCCTTTATAAATTCCGGCATGTTGGTCAGCGGACCGTTCGCCCGGAATTTTTCCAGCGGATGCGGATTGGTGTTGGTCATCAGCCGCGCGAATTCCGGACGCGTGTTGCTGGCCCACATCTGCGCCCAGGCAATGAAGAACCGCTGCTGCTGCGTGAAGCCGTCAATCTTGTTCGGCGCCGGATTTTTGCGCTCAGTGCGATTTGCCATCAGCGGCATGTAGGAAATGGTCAGGCCGCCCAGGTCGCCGATGCTTTCGCCGACCACCAGCTTGCCATTCTCGTGCAGGCCGGGTTCCACTTCGTAGCCGTCGAACTGCTTCACGATGCATTCCGAGCGCGCCTGAAAATTCTTCAGGTCCTGCGCCGTCCACCAGTTCTTCAGATTTCCCTGCGCGTCGAACTTCGCGCCTTCGTCGTCGAAGCCGTGCGATAGTTCATGCCCGATCACCGCGCCCATGCCGCCGTAATTCAGCGCGTCGTCCGCCTTGGGATCGAAGAACGGCGGCTGCAAAATTCCCGCCGGGAAAACAATTTCGTTGAACTGCGGATTGTAGTAGGCGTTCACTGTCGGCGGCGTCATGCCCCACTCCGTGCGGTCCACGGGCTTGCCGATTTTGTTGAGGTCGCGGTGGAACTCGAATGCCGTCGCCGCGCCGGACGTTGAGCACCAGCGACCCGCGATCCACGTCGTACTTGGAATAATCGCGCCATTTGTCGGGATAGCCGATTTTCAACATGATTGCGTCCAGCTTCGCCAGCGCTTGCTTTTTGGTTTCCGGCCCCATCCAGTCCAGCGTGGTGATGTCTTCGCGGAGCGCGGCAATCAGGTTGTGCACCATGTCCAGCGCGCTGGCTTTGGCCGACGGCGGAAACGCCATCGCGGACATACTCCTGGCCCAGCGCTTCGCCCAGTTCATCGTCCACGGTGTTCACGCAACGCTTCCAGCGCGGCAGAATTTCCTTCGTGCCGGTCAGCGTCCTGTTGTAGAAATTGAAATTTTCATCCACGAACGGCTTGCGAGAGCAGCGGCGCGGTGGCATGAATCAGATGCCAGCGCATGTAGATCTTCCAGTCGTCAATCGGCGTGGCTGCCAGTTGCCCGTCCAGCGCCTTGAAGAAATCCGGCTGGCCCACGTTCACTTTCTGAACTTTAGGCACGCCGACCTCGTCGAGATACGAATTCCACGCGAAATTCCTCATCAGTCCGTCCAGCTGCCCGCGGTCCATGGGGTGATAGGTCTTGTCCGGATCGCGCCGGTCCACGCGGCTCATGGACGCCTCGGCCATCTTGGTCTCCACGGCCAGCACCGTCTGCGCCTCCGACGCCGCCTTATCCGGCGCGTCGCCAAGCAGCGTGAACATCTTCGTCACATGCGCCACGTATTGGTCGCGAATGGTCTTGGATTTGTCGTCCGTCTTGGTGTAGTAATCGCGGTCCGGCAACCCCAGTCCGCCCTGCGTCAGGTCGCCAATCATCTGCGTGCTGTCTTTGAAATCCTGGTCGGACTCGAAGCGGAAGAGCACGCTGGTTCCCCGCTCTGCAGCCACGCCGTTTCGCGTTGCAGGTCCTTCAGGTTCTTGATGCCTTCGATGTGCGCGAACTCTTCGTTCAGCGGCTCGGCGCCCTGCTTGTCTATCACGTCGGTGTTCATGCACACCGCGTAGAGGTCGCCGATTTTTTGCTGCGTTGGACCCCTTCGCCGCGTCCGCCTTGGCTGCCGCTTCCAGGATGCCGCGCAGCACTTCCTGATTGTGGTCCTGCAATAAATTGAACGTGCCCCACCGCGGATACGCCGCGGGAATGGGATTGTTCTTGATCCAACCGCCGTCCGCATACTCGTAGAAATCCTGGCAGGGATTCGCGGAGGAATCCATGTTGGCCAGCAGCTTGCTCGTCTCCGTGTCCGGCGCCAATCCAAACATCATCGGCGCGCCAGTGCAACCGCCGCTGACCGTCTCCGCCACCGTGGACGTCGCCGCTGTTCCCGCGGAATCTTTCGCCTGCTGCGCAGTTGTTACTTGCGCCATAACGCCGGTAACTGCCAGCAGGGCGCACAGCCACCACATCTTTCTAAGTTTCATATCCCTCGCTCCGTTCTTTTTGAATTCTTGCTGCTTGCCAACCCCATCCCGCTTCGCATCCCCGCGTCTGCGTTCCGCCCGGCCTCATGCGTTATCAATCTGCGCGCGCTGCAACCGGTCCGAATAGTCTATATACAGCGTCTTCCACTCCGAGTAAAAATCCAGCGCCGCCACGCTGGCTTCGCGATGACCGTTCCCGGTGTTCTTGATTCCGCCGAACGGCAGATGCGTCTCCGCCCCAATCGTGGGCGCGTTCACGTAGACGATCCCCGTCTCGATATCCCGCATCGCGCGGAACGCGTTATTCACGTTGCGCGTATAAATCGCCGCGGACAATCCATATTTCACGCCGTTGGCGATCTCGATGGCGTCCGCCAAATTATCGAACGGCATCACCGCCACCACCGGACCGAAAATCTCTTCCTGCACGATGCGCATCTTCGGATCGCAGTCCTGAAATATCGTCGGCTCGTGGAACCAGCCCTTGCCAAGCGCGCCGTCTTGCAACCGGTGTCCGCCCGCCGCCAGCCTGGCGCCTTCCTTTTCGCCCACGTCCACGTACTTCATCACCGTGCGCAACTGCTGCTCGTTGATGCACGGCCCCATTTCCGTCGACGGGCTCAGCCCATCGCCCACGTGCAACTCCCGCGCGCGTTCCGCCAGCCGCTCCACGAATTCCTTGTACAAATCCTTGTGAACCGCCACGCGGCTCGCCGCAGTACACCGCTGCCCGGTGGTTCCAAACGCGCCCCATACCGCGCCATCCACGGCCAGGTCCAGATTCGCGTCCTCCATCACGATGATGATGTTTTTGCCGCCCATCTCCAGATGGCATTTTTTGAACGTCGGCGCGCACGCGCTGCTCACAATCCGCCCCACTTCGGTTGACCCGGTAAAACTCACCAGTTTCACGTCCGGATGATGCACCAGCGGCGACCCGGCCTCCGGCCCGTCTCCATAAACCACGTTCACCACGCCGCGCGGCAGGCCCGCTTCATTCAAAATTTGCACCAGGTTATAAGTGGACAGCGGCGTGTCCTCCGCCGGCTTGATCACCACGGTGTTGCCGCAGACCAGCGCGGGCATCATCTTCCAGGACGGAATGGCCATCGGAAAATTCCACGGCGTCACCAGCCCCGCCACTCCGATCGGCGACCGCACCGCCATCGCGAATTTCGACGGCAGCTCCGACGGCGTGGTCATCCCGAACTGCCGCCGCCCTTCTCCCGCCATGTAATACGTCATGTCAATGGCTTCCTGGACGTCTCCCCGCGTTTCCGCCAGGATTTTTCCCATCTCCCGCGTCATGTCCCGCGCCAGGTCTTCCTTGCGCCGCACCATGATTTCCGCCGCGCGATAGAGGATCTCGCCGCGCTTGGGAGCGGGCACCAGCCGCCACGTTTCGTAGGCGCTCTTCGCCGCCTCTACCGCGTCATTCACGTCCTCTTCCGCGGACGCCGGAAAAATTCCCACCAGTTCGTCCGTGTTCGCCGGATTGCGGTCTTCCATGGCCTTCCCGCTCCGCGCCGGAACCCACTCCCCGTTGATATAGTTTTTGAACAGCGTTGGCGACACCGGACTCCCCATTCCACACTCTCCCGCCATGAATTTCGAACACTAATCGTATCATTCGCTCTTCCGTGCGTCACTATCGCTCCATCCCTTGCCCGCAATTGGTGGACCGGTGAAATGTGTTTAATACTGCACAGACACATTCTCCCCGGCCCCTTAATATGCCGGGTTGCGGTTTATCCGTCTGCGGACGGTCACTGACCAGGCGGGTTTCCGTCGCGGCACACTCGCTTCGCCATCGAGGCCAGGAGTAATAGATGAGAGGGTTTTTCAAGGTTCGGTTAATGATCGCGGCGATTTCTGTGGGCGTGGCACTGTGCGCCCCCAGCCCGGACGCCAGTAACGCGCACTACGTCATCATCAACAACAGCGACATCAGCGGCAACAACTATGGCACGGTAATGAAGCTGGCGGCACTACGAAAAATCCTACACTGAACATTGCGGCCACACTGGATCCCAATGAGCCCGGTGGAGGAACCGGCGACGCTGGCAATGACCCCCAAGTGCAGGTTGCGAGGCATGGGTCAGACATCTGTATTTTCCTGAAAGATGAAATTGACAGCAGCGGCGCGAATGAAGTCAGCGCCTATAAGTATCCCGGCTTGGTGCTGGTGGCGAACTACACGGACAGCAACGTTCCCAATTCGTACTACCCCTACGCCATCGTGGCGTCGGGCGATTACCTCTTCGTGGTCGTCGGCAAATACATTTCGAGCTGGGCCATCGAATCAGGATGCACCCTGTCACTGTTGCAGACGACTCCGGTTGTGACCGGTTCCATTAATCTGGCAGCTACGCCGGACGGGAAAACTCTCGTTGGGTCGAACGATGGCTCTGTGGATTCCTACGCGATTGGCCCGAATGGTACGCTGACAGAGCGTGGGCCTTATGACACGAACGGTCGCGCGCTCGGGTTGGATATCACTGCGGATAGCCAATATGCCATCTTTGCCGCCTTTCCGCTCTGCCTCCCCAACCAATGCACTACATTCGTCGAGGTCATCACCATCAATCCCGACGGATCGCTCGGGAAGGAGCAGGATTTCGGCGGCGATGGCAGCCTGGGGAACACCGAAGGTGTCGGGTTCGTTCGCCTCAGTCCGAATGAGAAATTCCTCTATTCCAGTGGCGGGACCGGCAACACGAATCAAATCATCACCTTCAACTTCACCGAAAATCCGCTCAACATCACCTATACCGGCTGCACGACAAATCTGCGTACAGTTTCCGGTCCCATCGCATGGACCCTGGCCACCGCAGAGACAACCGGCGCCGGGGGTGGACTTTATGTGGCGGAGGGAAATACGTTCGATGGGCAAGGGTCCGTGGGGCTACTCACAATCAATGCCGCCACGGGATGCACAACCGAAGCGCCCAGCAGCCCATTTTCACTTGCAGATAACAACGCGGGAGCAACGTCTCTAGTCGCCTGGCCCCCGCGGCCATTTTAGCGCAGCGCTATCTGCCCGCGCCGCTGTTATTTGTGCCACCGAATGTGCCGCAGCTTCTGATTGCTCAGGGGGTCGGGGCTTCAGCCCCGACATTAAACCGTCGCGCCGCGCTTTGTTCCTTCTACAATTCTTCTGCGATTGAAAAGCCTAAGGTCATCCTGAGCCATCGTTCGCCTTGGGCGGACGCTTAGGCGAGGGATCTGTTGTTGAATTTTTCTTCCAGCATTTCGACGATTGAAATCGAACTCCAAATCGTTACAGAACCTGCTGTTGATTTTCCTCCATGCTTTTTACCTTCAGGGCAGCGTGTGGAGTTTGGCACGGCCATGTAGCGGCGCCTTTAGGGCGCCAGTCTTTTCTCTTCTGTCACACGCCGGAGACCGGGCGTTACAGAAGCTGTTGTTGATTTTTCCCGCGGAATTCTGACAATAGGTCAGAACTATGCCCAGACGACGGAAACAAGCGCAAAATGGCGATTTCTAATAGGGACACATGTGACAGTCGCAAAACCGCAACTCTCAGGTAATCAATCACATCCACTTTTCTAATAGGGACACTTTTTGACTTCTCATTTTCGGAGGATTTTCCCCCACCCAAAGGCCCCGGCTGCCCTGTCGCGAGCAACGTGCACTGAAATTTACCGCGTGGGTGAGGTTACTGCCCCGATGCGCTGCGGGATGAGAATCGCGCGGCGGGATATCTAATCTAGTCGCCGGGAGGCTTGGGCAGATCGTTACCGGAAAGGGACGCGTCACGGGATGCAGGCGGCATCGCCGGCCGCGGCGGATTCAGTCCCGCCACGTCGGAACCCAGGCCAAGGCGTTGCAGGCTGGGCGCATCGAGTTTACCAGTGGGAGAAAGGCCGTTGCGGTCCTGAAATCTCCGCATGGCATCGGACGTGGAGTCGTCCCATTTTCCGCTCGGCGAGCCTTGATAAACTCCCTGCTGCGCCAGCGCGCTTTGAATCTGCTGGACGCGATCCATCTGCGGACCGCTGGGCAACACCGCCCGCGCCGAATGATGCCTGGAGCGCTTGGTGGCATGTCCGGAGTGCGCCGAATGCGCGGAGCGCCTGGTGTGCCGAGCGGTATGCGCCCGGGGATGTCCGCCGGTCACATGTTCATTGCCCGCATGAGATGGTTTGGGATGCGAGGGGGAGACGTGTTTCGCCGCTCTCCTGCTCGCCGCCAGCGCCGGCATGGCCACCATGAAAATCAGCAGCCATGTCACAAACGCCACTGCCCGCTGTCCCGCCCGCGTCCGCAAAATCGCTATGAGTTGCATTCATTGTTCGCTCGGCACCGCCCCCGCAAGATAGACCGTCAGTGTCGTGTCCGTATCAGACCGCCGCACCACGCGGAATAGTACATCTTGTCCCACTTTTAGTTTAGCAATTTCTTTTCGGTAGTCGGCCGAGCTGTTCACTGCCACGTGGTTCACTTCGGTGATCACGTCGCCGCGGACGAATCCGATGTCCTCGCCGAAGCTGCCCGCTTCCACGTCGGTAATCAGGACGCCTTGAATTTTCGCCAGACCCAGCCGGCGTTCCAACTCCGCCGTCAGGTCCTGCGTGTGCAATCCAAAGCGAATCGGCGCCATATCTTCTGACGGCGTTTCCTCTTCGCCCTGTCCGGCCTGCTTGGGGAAAAGCTTGGCGCGGTCGGCCACGGCCACGTCAACTTCCATCGGCTTGCCGTTGCGGTAATACCGCAGATGAACGTTCTGCCCAATGGGTGTAGTGGAGACCGGATTCACAAGATCCGTCCCGGTGTGAATCGGTTTGCCGTTGACGTCGGAAATTACGTCGCCGGCCTGTATGCCCGCTTTTTCGGCGGGACTTCCCGACTCCACCGCTTCCACCTGAATTCCGTACGGCGCGCCCAGTTCCTTCAGCATGATGGCGTTGTTGCCGTGATCTTCCTGGAAAGTAATCCCGATGGACCCGCGCGTAACCTTGCCGTTGGTCACCAGCTGGTTGTAAACCGCAATCGCCGTATTCGACGGCAGCGCGAATCCCACGCCTTCAAATCCCCGGCTGCCGGTATAAATCGCGGTATTGATGCCGATGATTTCTCCGGCCATATTCACCAGCGGCCCGCCGGAATTTCCGGGATTAATCGCCGCGTCGGTCTGAATGAACGGCTCAAACTGCTGGTTGCTGATGTTGTTGCGGTTCTTCGCGCTGATAATTCCCGCGGTCACCGTGGCGTTCAGTCCAAACGGACTGCCAAACGCCAGCACCCAGTCGCCCACCTGCACCGCGTCTGAATTTCCCAGCTTGGCGATGGGCATGGCGCGGCCGGTGTCAATTTTAATTACCGCCAGATCGGTTTCCTTGTCGATTCCAATCACTTTGGCGTTGTAGGAATTCTGGTCGCCATCAATGGCCACCTGGATCTTCGTGGCGCCGTCAATCACGTGGTTGTTGGTGAGGATATAGCCCTTGGCATCCACCAGCACTCCCGATCCCAGGCTGCGCTCGGTTTCCGGACCGGAAGGCGCGCCGCCGTCAGGCTGCCCTTCAAAAAAGTGGTGGAAGAAATCGTCGAAATTGTCGTCGTCGCCGCCGTTGTCTTTTCCGCCGCCGCCGCGCTTTCGGGGCTTGGGTGCTTCCACCACGGACGTGGTGTTAATGTTCACTACCGCAGGTCCTATCTTGGTGGCGATGCCTGAAAACGTTCCCGAAAGCTGCACGGGATCCGGTATCGCCAGCAGCGCCACGCCATTGGGGCCCTGCCCATGGGTGGCCTGCACGCGCCCGGAAACCACCGTTCCGATCATGATTCCGGCGCTCAGCGTTATGATCACCAGCAGCAGCGCAAACACTTTCCGCCGCCGCACCCAATCCAACAACTCTTTGAATTCCACGCCCATCGCCGGACTCCCGTTGTTCCCCTGAATTGCGGATGTTAGCACTATACCACTTTCGCCCTTTATTCTTTTGCCACCAAATCGGACCGCGGATTCCTTCCCGGCAACCGCCGCGCAAGATTCGAATTCCTCGGGAAACGGTTTCGTCCACAAATCCACGGCGGGTGTCTCCCTTGAATAAGGCTTCTGCCCTTTCCATTAGTAAGGCTGGCGTCTGGGAAATTTTTGCCCGTTACTCCGAAAGAAAGTACCTCCCGTCGTCAACCGGCGCGCTGATTCTAAATGCTTTGCCGTGGCACGCCGCGTGCCTCATTTCATGCGTTGCCAATTCTGGCTTTAGCGATGGGAGGTCAAGATGGAAACCGAATACGATCTCTTTGAACGAAACCCCGATGGTTCCGTTATCTGGAAAGGCTTTGCCCAGGGTGCGGCGGCCGCCGTAGCGCAACTGGCGCGCCTGGCGCGCAGCACCAGGAACCAGCTCTTCGCCATGCACCTGCAGACGCGCGAGATGATTGTCCACCAAAGCGATGGCGTCTTCCGCGCGACGGAAAACGCCTGAAACGTATTCGTGTTGTCTTGGGTTCTCCTTAATCAACTCATGCCGCGGCGCGAGCGCCTCTTCTCCACCACCGACGGGGCCTTCGCGCCGTGGTCTTAAGAACCGCCTTCGCTAGCAAGGATGCCTCCAGCGGACCCGCCGACCCTGTGCCACGAGACTTAATTTCAGACTCCCTGTAGAATCACGATGCCAGCGTCGCAAGCGCAATTGTCTGTTACTGAATTCACGATTTATGCTTGCCCCGCGGAGCATTTCATGAATTGCCTCCAAATTGTCATTTGGTAAAAATTCCGTTGGCGCTGTCGGGTTCTTGAGGTGTAGACTTCCGCCGGATATCCAAATTCCGCGACCAAAAAGATTCGTCGCGCGCACCAATTCGAGGGAGCGAAATAATGAAACTCAGATTCCTCCCGGCATTTCTGATTTTCGCGTTTTTCACTGTGGCCTTCGCTATTCAGCCGGCGCACGCGCAGACGCTTACCACTGTCCACAGCTTCACCGGCTCTCCCGACGGCGCCAATCCGCAGGCTGGCCTGGTGCGCGATTCCAAGGGAAATTTTTACGGCACCAGCGAGTACGGCGGAGCCAACTGCTGGGTCCCGGGCGGCTGCGGCACGGTCTTCAAGATTGATGCTAGTGGCAATGAATCCATCTTTTACACCTTCACCGGCGGCGCGGACGGCGCGAGCCCGTCAGACACGCTGGCTATCGATTCCCAGGGCAATCTCTACGGAACCGCGGGCGGCGGCGCCAGCGGCTGCGACGAGAATCATGGCTGCGGCGTGGTCTTCAGGCTCACGCCCGCGGGCAAGTTCACCCTTCTTTACGCCTTTACGGACACGCCGGACGGCTCGTATCCGATCGGTGGCGTGATTCGAGATTCCAAGGGCAATCTCTACGGGACCACTTCCGCTGGCGGCACGGACGGACTCGGCATCGTCTTCAAGCTGGATACCACCGGCCACGAAACCATTCTGCACTCTTTCGCTGGAGCGGACGGCGCGGTGCCCATCACCAATCTGCTGCTGGATTCCAAGGGCAATCTCTATGGCACCACGCATACCGGCGGCGTCGCGTTCGGCGTGGTCTACAAAATTGACGCCTCCGGCAACGAGACCGTTCTTCACACTTTCGAAGATAAAACGGATGGCTCCTTCCCCGACGCTGGCTTCATCCAGGATTCCGAGGGCAATCTTTACAGCACAGCCGCTGGCGGCGGCAACGGCTACGGCGTGGTCTATAAGATGACACCTGCTGGCTACCAGACCATCCTCTACACCTTCACCGGCGGAGCCGATGGAGCCAATCCGGCGGGCAATCTCGTTCGCGATAAGTCCGGCAATCTCTATGGCATCACGTACGGAGGCGGCACGGGCTATGGCGTGATTTTCAAGGTCACTAAGTCCGGCAAGGAAACTCCGCTTTACGCTTTCACCGGCGGCGCGGACGGCGCGAATCCCTTCGGCGGCGTGATTGGCGACGGCCACGGCAATGGCTACGGCACCACCTTCGCGGGCGGCAATACCAATTGCGTCACCGGCAGCTGCGGCACAGTCTTCGAAATCAGTCCGAAGTAGCTCCCAAGGGGCCGCACCACGACGCCACCGCCATGCGGCCCATCTCTCGCTCCACCGGAAGACTCCCGTTTGATCCCGGCAGCCCGCACACACCTTGCCGGTTGTGGGTAGAGGGCTACTTTGAAGGCGCGTAGATGATGCAAGATTAGCGGTCAGCACATGGCCGAGAAAGCGTTGGCAGAAAATGCGAGTGGCTGTGGTATCGGATGTCCACGGAAACCTCAGAGCACTGGAGGCAGTGCTCGCGGACTTGAAACAGGTCAGCCCTGATCTGATCGTGCATGGCGGCGACCTCGTTGGCAGCGGTGCTCGTCCGGCTGAAGTCGTCGACCGCATCCGTGACCTCGCGTGGCCGGGAGTCCAGGGAAATGGCGAGGAAATGTTGTGGAATGCAGAGCGTGTCGGGGAGTATTTCGCCCCGCCCGCATTGCAACCTTGGCGTGAGATCGTGTCTCGAACCATTGTTGCGACCATCGATGCGATTGGTGACGAGCGTCTGCATTGGCTACGCACGCTCCCAGGACGCTGGTCCGGAAACGATCTGACAGTCGTTCATGCCGGCCCTGACGACTTCTGGCGCTCACCAGGGGCCGATGCAACCGACGAGGAACTGACGAGTATCTACGGGCCGCTCGGAACTGGACGTGTGGTTTATGGACACATCCATTGCCCTTATGTTCGGCGACTTCCTTCGTTGACTATCGCCAATTCAGGTAGCGTGAGCCTCTCATTTGACGGAGACCGTCGCGCCGCATACCTGCTCCTCGACGACGAGCAGGTCACGATCCGGCGCGTGGAATACGATGTTGAGCGCGAAGTGACGACCCTTTTCGAGAGGCAGTCCCCGGACGCAGGTTGGCTCGCCGACACGCTCCGCAAAGGCATGCCTTTTGCTCCACCCACAAGCTAAGTCTCAAAACGGACTGCACAAAACTGATCCTGTTCAATAAAGATTGAAAATCGAAAGGAGCCCACTACCCTCCCAGTAACTGGTCTGGATTTGGCGCTATCTGTGGACTATAATTTCGCGGTCGGCTGCCCAGGACAAGGTTGTCGAGTTCTGATACGGAGGTTTTTCCGGGCACTGGAGAGTCTGATGAAATCCGCGTTGAAAATCCCTTTCGTATTGCTGCTCTTCGTGCTGCTACCTGCCATCTTTGCCTCGGCCAGGAACCAACCGCTGCAATTCGTGACCCTTCACGCATTCGCCGGGCCGCCCGATGGGTCATTCCCCCAGGCCGGCCTGCTCCGGGATGCCCAGGGCGCTCTCTACGGGACCTCATACGAAGGCGGCCTAGCCGATTGCGCCTTTGGCCCTGGGTGTGGGACAGTTTTCAAACTGGACTCGCACGACAAGGAAAGCATCCTGTACGCCTTCCCGAACTTCTCACAAGGAGCGGACCCTCAAGCTACCTTGATTCGAGACGCCCATGGAGATCTCTATGGCACGACACAATTCGGCGGTAGTTCCGAGTGTTATCAAGGCTATGGATGCGGGACCATCTTCGAAGTAACTGCGGCCGGCAAAGAAACCGTGCTGCACTCTTTTGTCGGTGAGGCGGACGGAAAGTTGCCCGCTGCCGGACTGATTGCCGATTCCAACGGTGACATATACGGGACCACCGAGTTTGGCGGCTCCGGGGAATTTGGTTATGGAGTGGTTTTCAAGCTCGATGTCCACAACAACAAGGAGACCATCCTGTATAGATTCTGCAGCGAACAAAACTGCGCGGACGGCGAATATCCGGAAGCGGCTTTGATTCGCGATACTCGGGGGAACCTCTACGGCACCACAGTCGGGGGCGCTAACTATGGCGTGGTGTTCAAATTGGATCCCTCTGGTAAAGAAACCGTGCTGCACACATTCACCGGAGGCGCCGATGGAGCCAATCCCTATTCCAACCTGATTCGCGATTCCCAGGGCAATTTCTACGGCACCACGCAGTATGGCGGCAATCTCAGCGGTTGTGCCGGAGAGGGATGCGGCGTCGTATTTGAGCTGGATACAATAGGAAACGAGACCGTCCTATATGCCTTCACGGGGGGAACGGACGGATCCAATCCGCGGGCTGGCTTGATTCGCGATGCAGAAGGCAGCTTGTATGGCACCACGCAGTATGGTGGCAACTCCAATAGCTGTGAAGGCGGATGCGGCGTTGTGTTCAAACTTGATTCAAGCGGCAACGAAACAGTCCTTCATGCGTTTTGCAGCGAGGTGAACTGCACAGACGGGTCCAGTCCTCTGGCGGGCCTCATCTCGGATGGAAAAGGGAACGGATACGGGACGACATCGTTTGCCGGCGATCCCAACTGCTACTGCGGAACAGTGTTCAAAATCACACAATGACACGTCACGGGGGCATGCGCCAGCTTCCCATGACCCCTGGCAAGTTTGATGCAGTCTGACGCGCGTCAGACATCCCTGCAGTTGGCCTGCCCCCAGCATTTGACTTCCGCATTCGTCGGCGTATTCTTCTCCAGAAGCGCTCGCAGTTTGCTGTACCCGGGCGCTTCGTTCTCGCATCTAATGGCATGTATGGGGACTGGCCCTTGGCGGCGCGTTGTTTGCGCTCCTTGATGAACAAAGGGAAGGCCAGCGAAAGTCCAAACAAAGGAATTCGGCGCGAAAGTGAGAATCCTGACATACAGGACGCGGGTCGGCTGCCGCTTTGCGAGTGATTCCTGCAAAGCGCCGCGCAGCGGGCCCGGAATAATATCCCTGGCTCCGTCTTCCTTGCTTCCGCGCCTTCTTGATCGCCGAATCTCCACCTTGCCAGCACAGCATCCCGTCATAAGAAAACTGATTCGCCTGGGCCCCGCTTCCCTTTCCATTTTTTCCGCTCTCCATCAGGCGGAATAGGCCAACCATGACCCCACAAACTCTCTACGAAAAAATCTGGAACGCCCACATCGTTCGCGACGAACCCGGCAAACCTTCGCTGATCTATGTGGACCGCCATCTGATTCACGAAGGCACTTCCCCGCAGGCTTTCGCCGGACTGAAATCCAGCGGCCGCACCGTCCGCCGTCCTGATCTCACTTTCGCGGTGATGGACCACTCCGTCTCCACCCGCGACCGCCTGCTGCCCGTGGTGGATGCCGACGCCGCTGGACAATTTGACGCCCTGGCCCGCAACTGCGCCGAATTCGGCGTGCGTCTTTTTGACATGCATTCGCGCAATCAGGGCATCGTCCATGTAATTGGCCCGGAGCTGGGCATCACCCAGCCGGGGCTGACAATTGTCTGCGGTGACAGCCACACTTCCACGCACGGTGCGCTCGGCGCTCTGGCTTTCGGCATCGGCACCAGCGAAATCGAGCACGTCCTGGCCACGCAATGCCTGCAGCAGTTCAAGTCCAGGACCATGCTCATTAAAGTCACCGGCCAGCGCCCCGCCGGAGTTTTCTCCAAGGACATCATTCTCGCCATCATTGGAAAAATCGGCGTGGCCGGAGGCACCGGCTACGTTTTCGAATATGCCGGAGACGTGATTCGCGATCTCTCCATGTCCGCCCGCATGACCATGTGCAACATGACCATCGAAGGCGGAGCGCGCGCCGGAATGATGGCGCCCGACGAAAATACTTTTTCCTGGCTGGAAGGCCGGCCGTTTGTTCCGCGCGGCAAGGATTTTCAGACCGCCGTGGAGCACTGGAAAACTCTGGCCAGCGATCCTGGCGCAAAGTACGACACCGTTATCGAATTGCGCGGCGCGGACCTCGCGCCCATGGTCACCTGGGGCACCAATCCCGGCATGGTCACCGACGTCAACAGCCGCGTGCCCGATCCCGCGTCCTTTTCCGATGACGTGGACCGCAAAGCCGCCGTCCGCGCGCTGGAGTACATGGCGCTACGTCCCGGCACGGCCATCACTGATATTTCCGTGGACCGCGTTTTCATCGGCTCCTGCACCAATTCGCGCCTCGAGGATCTGGAAATCGCCGCCAAAGCCGTGGCCGGCAAGCACGTTTCCAAGTCCGTGAAAGAAGCTCTGGTGGTCCCCGGTTCGCGCCGCGTGAAAGACGAAGCTGAAAAGGAAGGGCTGGATAAAGTGTTTCGCGACGCCGGATTTGAATGGCGTGACGCCGGTTGCAGCATGTGCATCGGCATGAATGACGACATTCTTCCCAGCGGCGAGCGCTGCGCCAGCACTTCCAATCGCAATTTTGAAGGACGCCAGGGCAAAGGCGGTCGCACCCATCTCGTCAGCCCATTGATGGCCGCTGCTGCCGCCATCGAAGGCCATTTTGTGGACGTCCGCAAGTGGGGCGTGGACGGGACAATTTAGGAATGGAAGCGGTTTGACCGTGCTAGGATAGCAAACATGGAAAACCTAGAAGAAGTGTACCGCGCGTATGACGCTGCCGAGAGGCTGCTGGACCAGGATGCATACTTCGCGTACCACGGTTATGGCAAGCGTCCTCCAGAAGTGCTGGAGGTAATCGCCAAGACCTTGGAGTGTCGGACGTTGAGGCGATTCAACGACCGGCGCAGGAAATTTGGAGAAATCGATCCTGAGGCCGAGGCGGAGGAAAAAACCTTAAGACTCGAGGCCGGGCGCAGTTACCTAGCCTGGAAATCGCTTGCGGCGAAAGGATAAGATTGGAACCTTTTCACAAGCATACCGGGCTTGTCGCGCCGCTGGATCGCGTCAACGTGGACACCGACCAGATGGTGCCCAAGCAGTTCTGCAAACTTCTAACTCGCGAAGGCTTTGGCCGCGTCCTTTTCTATGACTGGCGCTATCTGCCCCACGAAAAGCCCAATCCCGAATTCGTGCTGAACTATCCGCGCTATCAGGGCGCGTCCGTTTTGCTGGCTCGCGCCAATTTCGGATGCGGCTCCAGCCGCGAACACGCTCCCTGGGCCATTCTGGATTACGGCTTTCATGTGGTGCTGGCTCCCAGCTTCGCCGATATTTTCTACAACAACTGTTTCAAGAACGCCATCCTGCCCGCCACGCTCACTGACGAGCAGATGAATGAACTTTTCAACCGCGCCGAGTCCCGCGAAAATTACGCCCTGACCGCCGACTTGCAGGCGCAGACCATCTCCGACGACACCGGCCTGGAATACCATTTTGAGATTGATCCCTTCCGCAAGCATTGTCTGTGGAATGGTCTGGACGACATCGGCCTCACTCTCGAAAATGGCGCGGACATCGCCGCCTACGAGAAAAGGCACTCCGTGCCGCCCGTCGGCCATCCCCATCGCCTTCGCCCCGTCATGCACGACCCCGTCGACGTGAAGCATTACGAGCCGCCCAGCTAGTTCAGTCCGCCATTAATTAGGTCCTTTAAGCAGAGCTGCCCGAGCGCAGGTGATGTTTCCCAGGATGTTTTAGACTTCCTACAGACGGGACGGCGGAACGGACGAGCATAGTCCCATAAAATGAAGGCAAGGCCATGAAAGAGCAAGCACGCAATCACGTCAACCGCAAGCTAAGCGAATCCGGCGAAACGCCCGCCACGCCCACCGGCGCAGTCTCGGGAGAGTTTGTCACCGAGACGTTCGAGTACGACGGTGGACGGCAGGTCACCGTATACGTTCCACCGGTCCCGCCGGAGGCAATCGTCTTCTCCGGTGACGGTCAGCGAATCTCGAAGTGGGGCCGATTGCTCGAGAAGGCCGACGTACCGCCCACAATGATCGTCGGTGTACATGGGCTGACCGATGAGACGCTGCGGCTCCATGAGTACTCGCCGGGCTTTGACCCGGTGCGGTTCGCGGCGCACGAGAAGTTCTTCGTCGAGGACGTTCGCCGATGGACGGAGTCGCGGTTGTGCGTGGCGCTGCCCACTGAACGTACCGCAGTGTTTGGTGTCTCGGCGGGTGGAGAGTTGGCCCTCGCTCTTGGGCTTCGGCATCCACATGTCTACGGTGCGGTCTTCTGCGCCTCGCCTGGCGGCGGTTACAAGCCGCCTTGCGTCATGCCGAGTCCGCTTCCGCGCACATACCTTGCCGCTGGCACTCAGGAGCCGTTCTTCCTCGAGAACGCGAGGAGGTGGGCAGACGCGCTGCGCAATGCAGGTGCGGATGTTGTCATCAATGAGCGAGCTGGGTCGCACGGTGGCGCATTCTGGCGAGAAGAGTTCCCGCTGATGGTGGCGTGGGCATTCGGACGATGATGCGCCTCGGTAGTCTCATCGGCGGTCTGATCCAACAACTCGTCCCGTGTGATCATCGATATACGAGCAGACAATTGTGCCTGGAATATGGGAATGTGGGCTAGCGTAGCCCGACAGAAATAAAGCCTATTATAAGATGGCGGTCATCTCTCATACAGTTGAGGTGACCGAAATGGGCGTTGCGCCAGACATCCCTGCTTCCCTGGAGGATGGTTCCCCAGGCGTTCCACATCTGCGATTTTTTCATGGGTAGTTTGCAGCCGAGATTTCTCTGTTTCTCCTGGCTGACTGGGCGCGGCTGGGGAATTTGCGCCGTGTGCCGCTGAACAAGGAGGGTGGGCGCCGTTCGGCGGCGTTAATTACGGTTTTACGTCCTCAGTCCTCCAGATGCTCCTCCCGCGAATGAGGATTCGATGCGTTTGCGTGCGCCGCGGGTTGGCTTCGATGGAAATGTGCTTGCGGGAAATTATTGCGTACACTCAGGAATGCGGATGCGATCGCCAGAATATTTTGCTACGCGGTCCTTCATCGGCCGCAGTGGTTGCCGTCACTCCGCTTCCTTCTGCGTCTCGCCCAGCGTGGCGGCGTACTCGCCTTCATGCGGCGACGCTTTCAATTCCGCCAGCAGGATGCCGCCGAAAATCATTCCCGCGCCAAGAAATTCGCGGCCGGTTAATTTTTCGCCGGCCACCATCCAGCCGCACAGCGCGGCGAACACCGGCTGTAAACTGAACACAATCGCGGTGTGCGACGGCGTGGTGTAACGCTGCGCCCAGAACTGCAACACGAACGCCAGCGCCGTGGACAAAATCGCCGTGTAAAACAGCGCGCCCGCCAGCCCCGCGTTCCATGCCACGCGCGGAGTTTCCCAATGCAGCCGCCCCAACAAAGGAATGGCCGCGCCAGCCAGCGCCGCCGTCATGCCGGACTGCACGGTATTCAGCGCGCGCACCGAATATTTTCGCGTGTACTTCCCCACGGCAATGATTTGCGTGGCGAAGGCTACCGCGCACAGCGCCACCAGCACGTCGCCGCGATTCAGGCCGCCCAATCCTTCCGGCGGCACCGCCAGAAAGTACAGTCCGCCAAACGCCGCCAGCGCGCCCGCCCAAATCCAGCGGTTGATGCGCCGCAAGCCGAACGCCGCGCTCAGCAGCGGCACCCACACCACGCTGGAGCCGGTGATGAACGCCGCCTTCGACGCGCTGGTCATCTGCAACCCCGCGGTTTCCAGTGCGTAACCCGCGAACATGATTCCGCCCAGCAGCATTCCCGCGCGCAGCATTCCCGGCGCCCGCCGCCGCAGCGCGACCAGCGAAATCATTCCCATGGCCAGCGTGGCCAGAGCGAATCGCAGCGCGACGAACACGAATACCGAGGCGTCCGCCAGGCCGTTCTTTATCACGATGAACGACCCGCCCCAGATGAGCGCGCACACCAGCAGCGCGAGATCAGCCTGAAATCTGCGGCTCATCCACTCTCCGTTATTTCGGTTGCTGGAACTGGAATTTCCCGCCCACCAGGGTCCACTGCACCTGCGTTTTCAAGAGACTCTTCGGCGGGATGCGGGTGAGGTCGCTGGACAACGCCACCATGTCCGCCAGTTGCCCGGCGGCCAGGATTCCCTTGCGCGTCTCTTCAAACTGCGCGTAGGACGATCCGTAGGTGTAGGCGCGGATGCAATCTTCGATGGGAAGTTTTTCCCGCGGCTGCCAGCCTCCCGGCGGACCGCCTTCGGGAAGCTCGCGCGTGGTGCAGGCATAAAGTCCGCGCATGGGATTGATGGGCTCCACGGGATAATCCGTGCCGAAGGCCAGCATCACGCCTTCGCTTTCCAGCGTGTTCCACGCGTAGGCGCCTTTGGCGCGCTCCGGGCCGATGCGCGACTCCGCCCAGCGCATGTCCGTGGTTTCATGGCTGGGCTGCATGGACGCGATGATGTGCTCCTGCGCGAACCGCGGAAAATCCGACGGCGCCACCACCTGCGCGTGCTCGATGCGGTCGCGGCGGTCGCGCTGACCATTCACGCGGATGATCGCCGCGTAGGTATCCAGCGCCACCTTGTTGGCCCGGTCGCCGATGGCGTGAAAGCCCAGTTGAAAACCCTCGCTGTCGCGGTCCACGGCCATCTTGGTCAGGTCCACATAGTCCACCAGCAGTATGCCCCGGTTCGCGGGATCGTCCGAATACGGCGCCAGCAGCGCCGCGGTCCGCGAACCCAGCGAGCCATCCAAAAACGCCTTCAGCATTCCCGTCTTCAGCCACGGATCCGTTGTTCCGCCCTCGGCGCGCATCTGTTTCAGCTTGGCGATGGGCAATTGAAACGGCAGCCACTCCGTGATGCGCACCGGCAGTTTTCCTTCGCGCTGCAATTGCTGATAGACGAGGAAGTCGTCCCACGCCGAAAAATCCTGAATGGAAGTAACTCCGTTTTGAAGCGCATCCGCCAAAGCCAGTTCCAATTCCCGCCGGCGCTCCTCCGGCGAAGGAGGCGGAACGCGTTTCCTCACCAAATCCATAGCCGCATCTTCTTCCAGCATCCCCGTTGGCTCGCCCGTTGCCGGATCGCGCAGAATTTTTCCACCCGGCGGATTCGGCGTGGCGCGCGTAATTCCCCCCGCGGCCAGCGCGGCGGAATTGGCCACCGCCACGTGGCCGTCCACGCGCTCGAAAATCATCGGACGGTCTGTAGCCACCCCGTCCAAGTCCTGCCTCGTGGGAAACTTCCTGTCCGGCCACATGGTGTGGTCCCAGCCGAAGCCGGTAATCCACGCGCCCGGCTTGTGCGACGGCAGACTGTCTCGTATGCGCTGCTGAAATTCCCCCAGCGATTTGGCCCCCATGAGGTTCACGGCCAGCTTGGCCCGGCCGGCCTCGCCTACGTGAACATGCGCATCATTAAATCCCGGTATCACGAACTGGCCGTGCAGATTGATGATCCGCGTGCCCGCGCCGGAAAACTTCTTCATCTCGCTGGCGCTGCCCACGGCGATAATCCACTCCCCCCGAATCGCCAACGCCGTTGCGCGCGGCTTCTTCGCGTCGCCGGTGTAAATATTTCCATGGGTGAAAATGATATCGGCGGGCGCGTGGGAATCCGGCGCCATCGCAAACTGCGCCGCGGGAGCCGCCGCCGCGGATTGACCCGGTGCTTGCGCTCCCTGCCCCGCGCCATGGACCGAAATTCCCGCGCCGGCAGCGGCCACCAGAATTATGTTCATGAAAATCACGCGTGCGATTTTCACGACGCCACTCCGGCCACGCCCAGCAGGGTGAGCAGAATTCTCTTCACGCCCATTTCCCTGCCTGATGTGTCGTACCACTCCTGCAGCGTGTGCGCTCCGCCGCCATTGCCGCCGCCGCCCACGGCAATCGCCGGAATACCCAGGGAGAGCGGAATATTCGCGTCGGTGGAGGAAATTTCCAGCCGCGAATCGTTGTGCAAAATATCATCCGCGCGGCGCAGCGCGTTCAGCAATGGCGAATCGCCGGGAAGTTCACCCGAAGGGCGCACTCCCAGCACCTGGTATTTCACGTTCAAAACCGCGGAGTGCCCGTTCGCGTCCATTTCCTCTTCCATGCCCTTCTGAAACGCTTTGTGCACCGCGGCTTCCAGGCGTTTGATCTCCGCGTCGTCTTCGGAGCGGATGTCCAGCCGCACGGACGCGCTCTGCGGAATGGAATTGATGGAAGTGCCGCCTTCGATCACGCCGAAATTGAACGTGGTGCGCGGATGGATGGGAATGCGCGACGCGGAAAATCGCACGATGCCCCGCGAAAGCGCGGTGATGGGATTGGGAAGTCCAAAGTCGGACCAGCTATGCCCACCCGGCCCGGTCACGGTAACTTCCAGACGCTTGGACGCCAGCGCCCGCGTGGCCACATAGTCCGTGGAAAAACCGTCCACCACAATCACGCCGCTCAGCCGCGTGCGGTAGGTCTCCACCAGTTGCCGGATGCCGCGCAGATTTCCTTCCCCTTCTTCGCCCACGTCCGCCGAAAAAATAACGGACCTCTGCGTTTTCAATCTTGCCTCGTGCATGGCGCGCGCGATGGCCAGCATGGCCGCCAGGCCGGCGCCGTTGTCGGCAATTCCCGGCGCATACAAACGCGTATCCTCCCGCCGGACGTGAATGTCCGTATTGACGGGAAAAACGGTGTCCAGATGCGCCGCCACCAGGACCACGGCATCGGACTCCCCGGGGCTCTCGGCCACCACGTTGCCGATGGAATCGATATGCGTCTTCAGGCCGCACGATTCCAGCAATTTGCGCACGGCTTCGGCGCGGCGCTCTTCATGAAATTCGGGCGCGGGAATTTCGGTGATCCTGATCTGCTGTTGGGTAATCCACGCGCCGTTTTTGTCAATCCAATCCAGCGCGCGCAACACGCGCGGGTTCTGCATCAGCGGGCCAACGGTGGGCGGACGAACGCGGGCAAGAAGCGGGTTCATGGAAATCAGCAGCAGAGCCACTCCGCCGGAAAACACCAGACGACGCGGCATTCCCCGGGAAATTCGTGCGGCCAACTCCCTTTTGCCAGGCCACCTCTCCCGGATAACTGCCTCGCCGTCTGCGCGTGCTGGCAAATCATTCCACCTTCCGGGCGGGACCGGCTTTCGCGGGCGCGTCATGCCAGATGGCGCGAATTTCTTCATCTGTAAGAATGCGCGATGAGTGCTTGGCGGCGTCAAAAATTCTGTCGATGAGTTCATCCGTCGCGGGTATGCCGTGCTTCTCCAGCCAGAAAATCACGTTGGAGCGCCCGCTCATCGGTCCGATTTCCACCACCTGCTCCAGCCCAAAGAGATGCGCGGGAACGCCGCTATAGACTTCGTCGGCCAGCGTGGGAATTCCCTTGCGATAGGCCTTGATGATGGCCGCGGCGTGGACGCCCGTGGCGGTGCGGAACGCGTCGCGCCCCACCACCGGATAATTCGGCGGGACAGTGGTATGCGTCACGCGAGCGACGGTTTCCGAATACTCCTTCAATTTGGAAAGGTCGCGGTCAATCAGCCCCATCAGGCGCAGATTCACCAGCATCAACTCCATGGGAGTATTGCCCACGCGTTCGCCCAGCGCATTTGCGGCGGCGTGAACCTGATCCGCTCCCGCGGCGACGGCCGCCAGCGAATTGGCGATGGCCAGGCCGCGGTCGTTGTGTCCGTGCCAGTCCACGCGAATTTTTTCGCCTAAGGGCTTCACGATTTCTTCAATCGCGAATTTCACCAGATTGTATGCTCCGCGCGGCGTGGCGTGGCCAACGGTATCGCACAGGACGATGGCGCGCGCGCCGCAGCGTATCGCCGCGGTGTAAAGCGCCTTCACTGTGGCGGCATCGGTGCGCATGGTGTCTTCGGTGACGTACATCGAAGGCAAACCCTCCCGCACGGTGAACTCCACAGCCTCTTCCGTGGTGCGCAACAAATGTTCCACGGACCAGTCCTCCACCAGCCGGCGAATGGGACTGGAGCCGAGGAACGTAGCCGTCTCAATCTTGATTCCCACCTTCTGCGAAATTTCCGCGATGGGACGAATGTCGTTGATGTGCGTGCGCGCGGCGCAGTTGGGACGAATCTTCATACGCGCGCTGATAATCTCCCGCGCCAGGGCCTCCACGTCGGCGTAAGCGCGCGGACCCGCGCCGGGAAGTCCAATGTTCACGGATTCAATCCCTAAATCCTCCATCAAGTGCAGGACGCGAATTTTTTCCTCGATGGTGGGATCGTGAACCGAGGGATTCTGCAGGCCGTCGCGCAGTGTCTCGTCATCCAGCATTACCACGCGCCCGGCGGGGATCTCCGGGCCGGCATACACATTCCAGTCGTGAATCAAATCTTCGTGAAGTTGAGGGTGAGACATTTATGAATCCTTCGGCGCGTGCGAACGCTCCGCACCGCGAAATCATTCCATGTGCCGCCCGGCCGCCTGGATTCGGCGGTCCGCGCCGCCAGACTTCAATAACGCAGCGTGTAGCTGTGCGGCATTTCCGCCAGGTCCGGCTTGTAAAGCGTCTGGCAAAATTCGCAGCGGTAAATCTCCGCTTTCTTTCCGATCAACGCTTCTATGTCCGCCGGATAGTCGTACCAGCGCTTCAAATGCCCGCAGCAGACCTTGTTCTTCTCATCCTTCTCGTCGCAGGCCCGTTGCGTCGGCCGCTTCATTTTCACTTTGTGAGACTTATCCTCAGGAGCAGCAGGCGGCGCGGCGGGCGCAGTTGCAGCAGGCGCGGCAGCGGCTGGGGCCTCTTTTGGCGCTGGAGCGGCAGCCGGCGCCCCCTTGGGCGCGGCAGGCGCGTTAGGCGCAGCGGGAGCGGCTGCCTCTGGACTTGCCGCCGTGGCTTTTTCTGGCGTGACCGGATCGCTCATGATTTCTGTTCGCTCCTGCTTCGTCGCATTCTATTTTCCGCGCATGCGCGCCAGGAATTTCGGCGCCGCCACGCGCATGGCCCGCAACCGCTCTCCCCACCGTGGCGCATATAGGGCCTGAACGAATTCATCCGCCGCGGAAGCCAGCGCGCCATCATATCCAAACCACCACGACTTGGGAATGCCCGGCAGGCGCTCCACATCCACATATTTTACGTGAACCATTTCCATCAGTCCAAGCCGCGAGTGGGTGCGTCCCCAGCCGCTGGCGTTTCGCCCGCCGTGTGGCGCGGCGCTGATGGCGTAATAGCTGGCCACATCGTTGATCATCACGGAGCCGGCGTGCAGCCGCGTGGCAATTTCCCGCCCCTGGCGTGCGTCGCCAGTCCAAACGCTCGCGGCCAGCGCGAAGGGCGAATCATTGGCCAGCCGTATGGCCTCTTCCGCGTCCGCCACTCTGGAAATCGCCACCACGGGTCCGAAAGTTTCCTCGCGCACGATTTTCATGGAGGCGTCCAGCCCGGTGATTACCGTGGGCTCAAAAAACCACGGCCCGGCGTCCGGGTAACGCTTCCCACCCGCAAGAATTGTGGCTCCTTGCGCCACCGCCGCTTCCAACTGCGCTTCCACGCGCTCGATCTGCCGTGGACGAATCATCGGCCCGATTTCCGCGTCAGCATCCGTCGGGGGTCCAATTCTTAACTTCCCCACTTTCTCCACGCACAGCCGCGTGAATTCATCAGCGATGGATTCCTGCACGTAAATGCGCTCGGGCGAAACGCAGGCCTGCCCGCAATTCATCAGGCTGCCCCAGACGGCGCCGTTGGCGGCCTGTTCCAGATTCGCGCCGGCCAGAATAATCATCGCGCCCTTGCCGCCCAACTCCAGCACGGAAGGAATCATCAGCCGCGCGCATGCCTGCGCAATCATCAGTCCGGTGGCGTAGCTGCCGGTGAAAAACAACTTGTCCGGACGCGCTTCCACCAGCGCCGCGCCAACATTTCCGTCCCCCTGAATTACCTGGACCAGTCCTTCCGGAAATCCAGCGCAATTGATTAAATCCGCCAGCAGCGATCCCACCCAGGCCGTCAGTTCAGACGGCTTGATCACCACCGCATTACCAGCAATCAATGCCGGGACAATCTCCCCCATGGGGATGCAAAACGGATAATTCCACGGTGCGATCACGCCAACCACGCCCCATGGTTCGTACTGAATCCAGCCCTTCTTTGTTTTCATCGCCGGATTGCTATGCGGAATTTTTTCGGAGCGCAGCCAGCGCGGGCCATGTTTGGCATACATGCGGATCAATTCCAGGACCACGGCAATTTCCGCGAAAATTGCTTCCACGCGCGGCTTGCCCGTCTCCGTGGACACCACTTCCGCAATTTCGTCGCGCCGCTGGTAGATCACCTCGCCCAGCCGCCTCGCCAGCGCGCAGCGGTCCCGCAACGGACGCGCCGCCCATTCCTGCTGCGCCGCGTGAGCGCGCTCCATCGCCTGTGGAACTTCCTCCGGGAGCGTGGCCGTGAACCGCGCCATCACTTCGCCGGTGGCCGGATTCAGCGACTCCACGAATCCCTCGCCGGAAAATGCCAGTTTTTCCTGCGCCTTGGGATTTCTGGTCATATGCGATTCTTTTCCATGTTGCCCATGCTGACGGGAGATACGGAAGCCGCGGCGTTCTCCCGACGCGAGCCCTCGCGCCAGACGTCGCCCGTCCAAACCTCGGGATACTCGATGGATATCAGGTACAAACCTTCCGGCGCCGACGTTGGACCGGAAAACGTGCGGTCCTTCCTGGCGAAAATCTCCGGAATCTTTTCCGCCTCAATGCGTCCGCGTCCCACGTCCAGAAGCGTGCCCACGATTTTGCGCACCATGTAGCGCAGAAACGATTTTCCATGCACCACGTAGAGCAATTCGTGGTCTTCATCCGGCTGGATGGCAACGTCGCCGCGCGTTTGTGGCTCGATTCCGCCCGCTGGCGGAACAGGACGCCGCAAAATCTCCGAACGAAGGATGGTGCGAATGGGATTGCGCTCGTCCTCTTTGTCCGCCGCGGCCGCGAAGGACGAAAAATCCTGCTCGCCTTCAAAATATCGCGCCGCTTTCATCATCGCTTCCTCGTCCAGCGGCCAGGGATAGTGCAGCACGCGGCCGTACTCAAACGGCGAAAGCACCCGGCCGCGAAAAATCCGGTAGTGATACGTTTTTGATTCGGCGATCCATCGCGGATGGAAATCCGGTCCGCACTCTTCCGCCTTGACGATGCGGATCGCCGGAGGAAGCATGGCGTTCAACGCCCGCTGAAATTCCATCGCCGACAGCGCGGACTGCGTGCGAAACGCGGCCACCTGCCCCAGTGCGTGGACTCCGGTATCCGTGCGGCTGGCGCCATGCAGGAAAATTTTCTCCTGCGTGATGGTCCCCAGAATGTCCACCAGCGCCCCCTGTATCGTTGCCGCGCCCGGCTGTATCTGCCAGCCGTGAAAATTCCGGCCATCGTAGGCCACGGTGATTTTGATGGTGCGCATATCCGTAACGAATTATCGCACAGCGGCTCGCGCCACTGGCTACGGAGAATAATAGGGAGAATAACTTAAGGAATTTGAGACTAAGAGCGGACGAAATGGCTTCCGGGACGCACCGCGGCATCGCCCGCGCGGCATTGCGGACAGTCCTCGGGGTCATAACTCCGCACCTTCAGCCGCAGCAGCGCTTCCGTGCGTACCGGAAGCTCCAGTTCCCCGCCGCTGCGGTCAATGATGGCGCCCGCGGCCACCACAATGCCGCCGGCTCCTTCCATCACCGCCATGGTCTCGCGCGTGGAGCCGCCCGTGGTCCACACGTCTTCAATCACCACAACGCGCTCGCCCGGCTCCAGCCGGAAATTCCGCCGCAGCGTGAGACAGCCGGAAGCGTCGCGCTCCGCGAAAATGGCCCGTGTTTCCAGCGCGCGTCCCACTTCTTGCCCGATCAAAATTCCCCCGATGGCCGGAGAAGCCACCACGGCCACTTGCAGGTCTCTGAACTTGTCCGCCAGCGCCTGGCCCAGCGCTTCGGCGTGATTGGGAAATTGCAGAATGGACGCGCACTGAATGTACGTATCGCTGTGCAGCCCGCTGGAAAGTTCGAAGTGCCCGTGCCGAATGGCGCTGGTTTCTTCCAGAATATTCAGAATGTCCTGTTCCAGCATTCCCTGGTGCCACCTTGTCGGCTGCCATCGGCCTGGACCTAACCCGCAATCACCGCCAATACTTGCGCCGCACGCGGTAGCCTAGGGCCACTTGGCTTCCATGTCAACCGGGTCCCGCCCGGCGCTGACAATACGCGATGATACTTAACACGTGCTATACAACGGTTTTGGGACGCATCGTCCATGAACTTAACGTGCAAGAGACTGACGGATGGCAACTTATCGGATGAAACTTGTTCACGCATCGGGGACCAGGCGTTCGTCTCCATCGGGGCGGCAGTCGGCAGATCGTGCTACGATGCGGCGCTCTCTAAAACAATGCACGATCCGTGCAGCTTATCGAGACACTTCCCTCGCTAGCTCTTGAGCTTGAGCAGCTTAACGGTCCGAGAAAATCTTGACGGGGGCCCCGGGAGTCGTTCCACTTCCACGATTGGCCGGCTTACGAGAAACTTGGGCGCGCCGAAAAAATCATTCCGAGCGAAGCGCCTGTATGACGTCCACGCGGGCGGCGCGGGCCGCCGGCAGCATCGAAGCGACTACCGCCGCCCCTAACAGCACAAACGCAGAAACGATCACCGGCAATGCGCCCGGCATCTTTAAGTCGCCGAAATAACTGCCCGCCAGTCGCGCCGCGGCGAACCCGAATGCCGCGCCCGCCAGAACGCCAACGGCAGCCATCACCGCGCCTTCCGCGACAACACCTCTGAGGAGATTTTTCGGCTGTGACCCAAGCGCCAAGCGGATGCCGAATTCGCGTGTCCGCGCGCTGACAGAAAACGCCAGCACGCCCGCGACGCCAACGACGGCAATCAGCAACGCGACCCCCGCGAACACGCCAAAGACGAGCGAGTTCAAGCGGTCTGGCGCGAGCACTTTCGCACGGATGTCTTCAAGAGTAGCGGCGTGCTCCACAGGTTCATCCGCGGACATATCGCGAATGATTTTCGTCACCGGCGTTACGAGCGAATAGGGATTTGCGGTGGTGTGGATGAAGAGGTGACCGCCAAACAAGAGAGAATCTGCAAAGGTGCCGTAAATCGTGGAGTTGGGTTCGGGGGCGATGTGCAAATCATCCATGTCTGCCACTACGCCGATAATGCGGTGCGGCGACATGAATCTCGCCTTTTCGGCTTCGGTGCCGGGAAGGAACTCGAGCACCGGATCGGTCCAATAAACATGCCGGTTGAGCGGATCCTGGCCCGGGAACATGCGCTGCGCGAGCGTCTCGCTGACGATGACGACGGGCTCGCTATCTCTTACGTCCAGGTCGTTGAAATCGCGTCCCTCAAGAAGGGGAAGGCCGAGCGCGGAGAAAAACCCCGGAGAGATCGTTCGCCCCATCGCACGAGGATCGTCTTTGCCGTGGACGTGACCGTCGCCTGAGAATTGCATACCTATGCCGTAGATGTCGGCATCGCGCCACGGCGCAACGTCACTGAAAGCGGTTCCAGTGACGCCGGGCAGAGCCTCGATACGACGGATCGATTCCTTGTAGAAATCCACCACTTGCTGTGGCGTCTTCCCGTAGGATAGCGCCGGAACATCCACCACGAGGACGCGGCGCGTGTCGACGCCCGGTTGCTTCTGTTGAAGCGCGATGAGCGTAGTGACGATCATGCTTGCGCCCGCCAGCAGAATGAAGGACGCGGCGATTTGTGTGACCGCGAACGCGCGCTGGCGGCTGGTGCTGCTGGTGATGCGGACGCTGCCACTCGCGAGGTTCATGCCATTCGACGCGTTGGCCGAGGGCAGACGCGGCACAAGTGCCAAAATCACCGCGGCGACGACTGCCAGCGCCACTCCCACCCAAAGCAAGCTGGAATCGACCGTCAAATCCAGTGCGCGGACAGAAAAACGCGAGGCATATCGAGCCAGGATAGTGACCAACGGCTGCGCGCTCATCACGCCGAGTGCGGCTCCAGCGCAGCAGAGCAAAAGGCTTTCAGCCAACAACATCCGGCGCAGCGCCCAAGTGCTTGCGCCGAGCGCGGCGCGGATGGAGAGTTCGCCCTCGCGGCGAACCGTCCGCGCGAGAATCAGGTTGGCAACGTTGGAGCAAGCGATGATGAAGACGAGGCCCGAGGCTGCGAGAAGGACAAGGAGAACAGTTCGCGCGCCGGAAGTGATCTCGTCGCGGAGCATCCTGGCATCAATGCGGTAGCCGCCGTTGTCGGGATACGCTTCGGGGTGGTCCTTCTGCATGGAGGCGTAGGCCGTGCGCAACTCGGCGCGAGCCTGGTCGAGAGTGGCGCCGGGAGCAAGCTTACCGAAGAGTTCGGTCATGCGATGGACGCGGCCCGTGACCATGGTGGCGGAGAGGTGGTGGGGGCTGGTGACGATGTTGCCGATGATTTCTGTGTCCGCGGGATACGGCACACAGGGTTCAAGAACGCCGATGACCGTGGCCGAACGATCGCCAATGCTGCTGAGGCGAACTGTTTTGCCGATCACATTCGGATCTTTTTTGTAGACGGTGGACCAGAAACGATACGTGAGCACGATGACGCCAGCAGCGTTGGGACCGTCGTCTTGAGGTCCGATGAGGCGGCCGAGAACGGGGCGCAGACCCATTACTTCGAAGTAGGTGCCGCCGACGACGCCACCTTGAACTCCGCGAGGTTCACCGAGACCGATCATCGTGAAGCTCATCGTGGAGAAATCGCCGAACTCGCTGACGGAGTGGATGTTGGCTTCGAGATCCTTAAGTTCGGGGACAGAGAATGTGGTGTTGTCGTCGCCGAGGCTCGGAGCGCTCTGGCGGATGTAGATGAGCCGGTTCTCGTCGCGGTTGACAAGGGGCTTGAGCAGCACTCCGCGTACGAGCGTGAAGATGGCGGCGTTCGCGCCAATGCCGAGCGCCAGTGTGAGGATCACGATGGCCGCCAGCCCTCTCGAGCGCATCAGCGAGTGGACCGCAACTTTTATATCGCGGAAAAATGACATGTTTCTTGCCCCCTTCGGCGTTTATCAGCACGACGCATGCCAAATGGATAGCCTGCCTCGAAGACTCTAATCATTCAACTGCTATTAGCTTGCCACCTTCCACCGCCCCCGTTTCCCGCATCCTCTGTCCGCTTACGGACAAATGCTTGTTCGAATCCGCACGCCAAGTGAGCCATTTTCTTCGGATTTGCGTCGAATGCCTTTAGAATGAACGTGGCATGTTTCGTGCAGACGTTCCGTGGATGAAACAAATCGTCCCGTTCAAACGTTGGACATAGGTTAGCTTTTGCTGGCCCCCTTCAGGGTGGGGAGAGGGAAGAGGAATGAAAACAATGATTGCTCGTCTTATCCGCGCCGCGCTTGCCATTGCGCTATCCGCCTCAATGATCGCGGGAGCGCCCGTCTACGGCCAATCGCAGGGCCAGCAGGCGCAGCAGAGTTCGTCTCAGTCCTCCGGCGATCAGGCGCAGCAAAGCCCATCTCAGCCGGCCGAAGCCCAGCCGCAACAGGGCCAGGTTCCGGTGCAGCCGCCGTTGGGGAGCAATCCATTTAAGCTCAGCCTCGGGCCGGATTATTCGCACGGAAAGTCAGCTTTTCCGAACATCATCGGGCCTTACGCGCCATTGCACCTCGAACATGCCCAATTCATCAATTCACCGCATGTCGAGCAGTTGATTAAGGATGGGAAGATGTATCTCAGCCTCCAGGATGCCATCTCCCTGGCGCTGGAAAACAACATAGACATCAACGTGGAGCGCTTCGTCCCCTGGATTGCCGAAACGGACGTTCTTCGTACTCTTTCCGGCGGTGAAGCTCGCGGCCTTTCCGGCACGGGCACGGCTTCCACATTGGGCGCTCCCACGGCGGGGACATTCGACCCGGTTCTCACCTCTACTCTGTCCTGGGAACGCACTTCCATTCCCGTCAGCAACCCCTTTCTTTCCGGCGTGGGAAACACCACCGCGCTCACGGCCATCACCAACAACGTCGCCCAGGCCAATTTCAGTTATTCCCAGGCATTTCATACCGGGACGTCGTTCTCCATTGCCTTCGACAACAACCGCGAATCCACCACTTCTCCCGGCACGTTGTTCAACCCGTTCATTCAATCCACCACCATTTATACCGTGCAGCAGCCGCTGCTGAACGGATTTGGGCTGCTCCCCAATACGCGGTTCATCCTGGAAGCGAAAAACACCAAGCTGGTGGCCGATTCGCAACTCTCCATGCAGGTGATGACCACCGTCGCCGCCGTGGAAACGGATTATTGGGAACTGGTGTACGCCCGCGAAAGCGTCAACGTGCAGGAGGCGGCCGTTCGTACCTCGCAAAAGCTGTACGACGACAACACCAAGCAGGTCAACATTGGAACCCTGGCCCCCCTGGAAGTCACTCGCGCCAATTCCCAGCTGGCTTCCGACCAGCAGAACCTGATCGTCGCGCAAACCACCGCTTTGCAGCAGCAGACCATCCTGCTCAACGCCATCACCAAGAACCCCATGGTTCCCTATTTGCAGGGCGTGGATGTGGTTCCCACGGACGAGATCCCCGCGCCGCGGCCGCCGGACAATTTGTCGCTGCAGGAAGCCGTCAACGCCGCCTGGGCCAACCGTCCGGAAATCCTCCAGGCGCAACTCAACCTGAAGAGCGATGCCATTGAAGTGAAGGCCACGCGCAATTCCCTGCTGCCGGTCGTCAATCTCTTCGGGCAATACCAGCAGGCCGGCCTCGGCGGCAATTTGATCAGCCTGCAGGCCAGCACCTACGGGCCGGACTTGACCTCGCCCATCGTGGACGCCAACGGCGTCCCCATAACGGTCAACGGCGGCAACGTCTACGTCAGCGAGCCGCTTTCCTACTCCACCTCGACGAAGCCCGGTGGCCTGGGCGACGCCCTGCAGCAGGTCTGGGACAACAACTTCCCCACCTACGCCGTGGGCCTGAACATCAGCATTCCCATCCGCAACCGCTCCGCGCAGGCCGATTCCGCGCGCGCTTTGCTCCAGGAGCGCCAGGCGGAAACGCAGTACCGCCAGACGCAGAACACCATCATTGTGAACGTCCGCAACGCCATGATCGCTCTGCAGCAGGATCGCGCCCGCGTGGACGCGGCCAGCAAGGCTCGCGTTCTGGCGGCGGAAACTTTGGACGCCGACCAGAAGAAATACCAGCTCGGCGCCACCACCACTTTTCAGGTGATTCAGGACCAGCGCGACCTAACCTCCGCGCAGGGCACGGAAATTCGCGCCCGCGCCGACCTCATCGAAGCGCAGGTCAATTACGATCAGGCCGAAGGCGCCACCCTGGCGGTCAACAACATCTCCGTCGGCGACGCCAAGGCCGGCCACATTTACAACCCGCCGAATATCCCCGGCACGCCCAGCAATCGCCTCCCCGGCGGCGGCCAGTAGCGTTCTTAAGTTCGGTATTTTTGGGCATAGCACCGCGTGTTTCCGGTATAGCCGAGATTGCACGGGTATACCCTCCGCTCCGAACATCCCAGAAAGAAATTCTGGCGCCGTAAAGGCGCCGCTACATGGCTGTGCCTGAATTACAATTTGCGGGATGAAAACCTTCCGCCGCAAGACCAACCGGCTGCTGCGCGGGGACTATCTTGGTAAGCGTTGGTACTTTGTCACGATGTGTGCTTACCGCCGGCAACCCATACTTGCGAGCGCTGATATGACTGAACTGCTTCTCGCGAACCTCCGCGAGCAATCGCGTCGCCACGAGTTCGGTGTCTATGCGTATTGCGTGATGCCTGACCATCTGCACCTTGAGCTATTCGGCCTCGCCGATCGCTCGAATCTCTCCATGTTCGTTCACAATCTCAAAGGCATAACGTGCGTGCCGGCTGCTCGCCTTGGCCACCCTCGTCTCTGGCAAAGAAGTTTCTACGACCACATCCTTCGCAGCGGGGACGATCCTGATTCGGTGGCGTGGTACATCGCGCAGAATCCTGTGCGCAAGGGGCTGGTGCAAAGCGCGCGCGATTGGCCCTGGTCGGGTTCCTGGATGATGGATTGGAAGCATTTCACTCGGCCCGGCGGCAACTTTGTTCCTCCATGGAAGAGACCTCCCCGCAACAGCACGGACGCCACGGCGTAATCCGAGGCACCGACATGTAGCGGCGCCTTTACGGCGCCAGCTTTCTCCGGCTTTCCTCGCGCTTCCATTGCGCTGCCAACGGTATTGTTCGAGGGCGACTCACCGTCTGCCGGGATGAACAACACTACTTCTATTGCTGCCCTTGTGCGGGTATCATCACAAATCGCTTTCCTATTACCGGGCCAAGAAACGCAGAGCCAAGAAACGTCATCAGGAGCCTAAATGACCGACGAAGATCAACGCGATAATCGTTCCGGCTATAATGCGTCGCCCGCCGATAGCTAGAAAAAATACGCTCTCGACCAGAAGAGATATCGCGTAGAAAAAGCCACCGTAGCGATTCTTTTCGTAGTTGCTGGAATCCCTGCGTGGCAAGCCTATCTGATGCACGAATCCATGCAAAGTGACCAGCGCCCCTATATGTGGCAGCTTGAATATAATCCCAAAAGTCCTCCGCACATTGCTCCAAACGAACGGATATCCATGGATGTCATAGCTGTTAATTTTGGCAAATCCCCCGCTATAGATGGCACTTCTGTTGATTGCGTATTTCATGGACCAAATGCATTGCAACAAGCCGAGGATTGGTTTTGGGCGCTGCCCTACGGTTCGACTGGCCAAACTGACCCTCTTCACATTATATGGCCGCCGGGAGTACCCTCTGACGCTGATAAAGCTCTTGCTGGATTTACAACTATGGAATCGCCCGACGTATTGTCCGAGGGAGACTTTGAAGACATCCAAAACAACAGCTGGCACGTCGCGTTCGTTATGAGGATGGAGTATTACGATAAGTTTGGAAATCACTACTGGACGGATAGTTGTCTGTCCCGGCTCCGTACTGGAGCCTATCCGCAGTGCCCCAAGCACAACGAAATTCATTAACAACATAGCAAGCAACACCGCCCGCCCATCACGCAGAAGCCGCTCGCCTCCGGATCTCCCGCGATGCGAAATTCTGATACGTCGCTCACCTCAGCCTCCGGAGGCGAACCGAAACAGTGCCTTACACAACCTGCTGTTGATTCTTTCGGCGTGGCAGTGACAATAGTTCAGAACTATGCCCAAACGGGGCAGTTGCGCGCAAAACGGCAATTTCTAATCGCTACACTTCTTACAGTCGCAAATCGCTAGCTCGCGTGGAATCAATTACATCCGCATTTCTAATCGCTACACTTTTTGCCTTCTCATTTTCACCGCTTTTCAACTCCCGAAAATCCCGCCGTCGCGCCCAAAACGCCGCCCGATGCGCTCATCCTCCCGCTGCCTCGCACGCCATCGCCCGCCAACCGCTCACTTGTCCGCGCCGCGGCATTGGCCTAAAATCGAATTGCGGTTGGGATGCGCGGGTGATGCGGCACCGGACACGCCAAGGGAGACCACATGGATCGCGACGCGAAGAGCAAACCGGCAAGTTCTTCCAACACAGCGGTGGCGGAAGAATCCCGCCCGATGAGCGCGGCGGAGCGCGAGTGGGAAGAAAAAATTCTTGCGCCCACGCTGAAACGGTCGCCGGAGCGCATGGCGGAGTTCACCACCGTCTCCGGATATCCGATTCGCCGCCTCTATACGCCGAGCGATCTCTCCCATTGGGACGCGGACCGCGACCTCGGCCTGCCGGGCCAGCCTCCTTATACGCGCGGCATTCACGCCAGCATGTATCGCGGACGTCTGTGGACCATGCGCCAGTTCGCCGGCTTTGGCACCGCCACGGATACCAACCAGCGCTTTCGTTATCTCCTCTCGCAGGGACAGACGGGACTTTCCGTGGCTTTCGATCTGCCCACGCTGATGGGCTATGACGCCGACCATCCGCTTTCGGAAGGCGAAGTCGGCAAATGCGGCGTGGCCATCAGTTCCCTCGCGGACATGGAGGAGCTCTTCGACCAGATTCCGCTCGGCGGCGTCACCACTTCGATGACCATCAATTCTCCCGCCGCGGTGGTCTGGGCCATGTACCTGGCGGTGGCGGAAAAGCAGGGCGCGGACTGGAAGACGCTCGGCGGCACTCTGCAGAACGACATCCTCAAGGAATACATCGCGCAGAAGGAATATATCTATCCGCCGGAACCTTCCATGCGCCTGGTGATTGACACGTTTGAATTCGGCGCCAGGCACACTCCCAAGTTCAATCCCATTTCCATCAGCGGCTATCACATCCGCGAAGCCGGCTCCACGGCCATTCAGGAGCTGGCCTTCACGCTGCGCGACGGCATCGAATACGTGGACTGGGGCATTCGCCGCGGCATGGACGTGGACGATTTTGTCCCGCGCCTTTCCTTCTTCTTCAACGCGCACAACGATTTCTTCGAGGAGATCGCCAAGTACCGCGCCGCGCGGCGCATCTGGTACAAAACCATGCGCGAGCGTTTCGGCGCCAAGAGCGAGCGCTCCTGGGCGCTGCGTTTCCACACGCAGACCGCCGGCTGTTCGCTCACCGCGCAGCAGCCTTATAACAACGTGGTCCGCACCGCCGTGCAGGCGCTCGCCGCGGTGATGGGCGGCACGCAGTCGCTGCACACGAACTCGCTGGACGAAGCCTGGGCGCTGCCCACGGAATTTGCCGCCACGCTGGCGTTGCGCACCCAGCAGATCATTGCTCACGAAAGCGGCGTCACCAACACCGCCGATCCGCTCGGCGGCTCGTACTTTGTGGAGGCGCTCACCGACGAAGTGGAGCAGGGCGCGTGGGACTACATCCACAGAATTGACGACCTGGGCGGCATGGTGGCGGCCATCGAGCGCTCCTATCCGCAGCGCGAAATCGCCGAGGCGTCCTACCTTTACCAGATGTCCGTGGACCGCAAGGAAAAAATCATCGTCGGCGTGAATGATTTTGTTTCCGAGGAAAAGCCGCTGGATATCTTGCAGATTGACGAGAACGTCGCCGTCCGCCAGACCGCGCGCCTGAAGAAACTGCGCGCCGAGCGTTCTCAGGATGAGGTCGCCCGGCAATTGCAGGCTCTTCGCACGGCAGCGCAAGGCACGGAAAACCTGATGCCGCATATTTTCTCCGCGGTGAAGGCTTACGCCACGCTGGGCGAGATTTGCGACGCCCTGCGCGATGTCTTCGGCGTCTACGAAGAAGTGGCCATTACCTAGTTCCCTTCCCGGCGGGTTATACTCTCGCTCGCCATGAAAACCGGGAGAATGACGGTCCTCATTTCCCCCCGCGCAATTCGCGCAAAAAAACTGCCCGCGCTTTTCAGAACAGCGATTCTTCTTCCAGCGGCATTCGTTCTGTGCGCATGTTCCGCGTTCGCGCAGGACGCGCCCGCCATCACCAGCGGTTTTGTCACCGTGGCCGACGGCGTTCAAATTCATTATCTCGAAGCGGGGAAATCTTCCGCCGCCAGTTCCGCGCCTTCCGGCGGCGCCGCGCCCGCCGCTGGCGCAACGAGGACTGCGTCCACCGACAAAGCCGTTCCCTATACGCCTCCCGGACGCGAGCCGGTGACTCTGCTTTTCATTCCCGGCTGGACCATGACCGCCGACATCTGGCGCGCGCAAATCGAATTCTTCGCCAAAAATTACCGCGTGGTGGCCATGGATCCCCGCGGCCAGGGCGATTCCACGAAAGTGCAGGAAGGGCTCTACCCCGCTGGCCGCGCCCGCGATATTCACGCGGTCATTGAACAGCTTCATCTCAAGCCGGTGGTGCTGATTGGCTGGTCCATGGGCGTGGAAGAATCCATCGCTTACGTCACGCAGTTCGGCACCACGGGCATTGCCGGTTTTGTGATGGTGGACGGCATCGCTGGCGGGATGGACCCCGATTTTGCGAAGACAATCATGCAGATGGCCACGCGCATGAACCTGAACCGCCGCACGGAAGCCGCCGAGTTCGTGAAATCCATGTACCTGAAGCCGCAAAGCGTGGACTACATCATTCAGGTCACCGCCGATTCCATGAAGACGCCCACGGCGTCGGCCATCGCGCTGATTGTCAGCGCCTTTGGCATGGACTACCGCCCCGCGCTGGGCGAAATTGACCGGCCCACTTTGATTGTGGCGTCGAAATCGCCGTTCCTTCGATTGCTGCAGGACATGCAGCAGCAGATCAAGGGCGCGCGCCTGGAAGTTTTTGACGACGCCGGCCACGCTCTCTTCGTGGACGACGCCGCGCGCTTCAACGCGTTGGTTCTGGACTTCATCCAGCAACTCCCGCCTGCCGCCAACTGAGCGGGCGTGGTATCGTATTCCCGGTATGCCCCACGAAAAAATACGGGTATTGATTGCCAAACCCGGCCTGGACGGCCATGACCGCGGCGCCAAGGTGATTGCCCGCGCCCTGCGCGACGCCGGCATGGAGGTGATTTACACCGGCTTGCGCCAGACGCCGGAGATGATCGCCTCCGCCGCCGTGCAGGAAGATGTGGACGTGATCGGCCTTTCCATTCTTTCCGGCGCGCACAATACGCTTGCGCCACGGCTGATGGAGCTCCTCCGCGAAAAGGGCATGACCGACGTGGCCGTGCTGATTGGCGGCATCATCCCGGACGCGGATGTCCCCGCGCTGAAGCAGGCGGGCATTGCCGCCGTGTTTGTACCCGGAACCACCACGCAGAACATCGTGGACTTCATACGGCAGCGCGTTGCCACCACCGCAAAATCCTGAAGTCCGCGCCAGCCAGACGTCCCTCCGCATTTCGCGCGAAGGCAAAATTCTCCTCATTCAGCTCGATGATCCTTCCGGCCTGCCGCGCCTGTCACGAGATTTGCTTCGGGAACTCAGCGGCGCTTTGGACCAGGCGCAGCGCGATGATGCCGTCTCCGGAATCGTAATCACTGGCACGCCGCAGGCTTTCGCCGCCGGAGCGGCTCTCGACGAAGTTGCGCAGCTGAGTGGCATCACCGCGCTGGAATTTTCCCGCCTCGGACAGTCCGTGATGCGGCGCATTGAGAAAATGTCCAAACCCACCGTTGCCGCGATTCAGGGTTACTGTCTTGGAGGAGCGTTGGACCTCGCGCTGGCCTGCCGCGCGCGCATTGCCACGCCCGATGCGCGCTTTGCGCATCCCGGCGCGGCCCGCGCGACGGATCTTTTTCTAACTGGCCGCATGGTTTCCGCCAAAGAAGCTCTCGACTGTGGGCTGATTTGCGGCGTTTATTCAGCCGGGGATCTGCTCCCCGGCGCAATTCAACTGGTCCGATAACCTGTGGCCAAGATTTAGGTCGCGCACTGGTGAAACCCTGGGGAAGTGAATTCAAAGAGCCAGATGAATCACTGGATTATTTTTTGTCCGGGCCAGCAGCGCCTTCACCCGCGCCACCAGACGCCGCGGTTCAACGGGTTTCACGATATAGTCATTCGCGCCCAGCGCCAGGCAGCGTTCCTCGGTGTCCACATCGTCTTCTGACGTCAATACCAGAATCGGCATGTTCTGAGTTTCCGGGCGCCCGCGCAGTTCCCGGATGAGTGTTGGGCCGTCCATCCCCGTCATGTGAACATCGCTGACGACCACATCCGGTTTTTCACGCAACGCAACGGCCAGCCCCTCCTCGCCATCGGACGCCACCAGCACCCGGTATCCTTCCAGCTCCAGAAAATATTTGACCACCGCCTGAATCGTGGGGCTGTCCTCCACAACCAGCACACATCTGGATTCCGCCACCCCGGCTGGTTCTCCGCCTGCATCGGCTGGCTCCGCCGGCGAAATTGGCTGCCTCGGAGACGCCATTCCCGCGCCGCCTGCCGGAGAAAAATCCGAAGATCCGCCCTCCTCGGCGGAGACCGCCTGGAGAACTTCCTCCAGCGTGGTCAACCCCTGAGCGGCTTTGCCGATTCCGTCCTCCAACAACGTGCGCATCCCATTCCGCCGCGCCGTCTCCCGAATGCGGTGTTCCGGAGCTTTGCGCGTGATGAGGTCCCGCAGTTCGTCGTCCATGGCCAGCAGTTCGTGAATGGCTAGACGGCCCTTGTAGCCCGATTCCCCGCATTGCTCGCAGCCCTTCCCTTCCAGCCATCGGCCGCTGGCGGGAAGGCGGCTCGCGCCGCCGAGCCGCTTGATGATTTCCGGAGATGGTTCGGTGGGCTGAGCGCACTTTAAGCAGGTGCGCCGAACCAGCCGCTGCGCCAATATTCCCACCACCGATGAGGCCACCATGTACGGTTCAATCCCCAGGTCAATCAGACGCGTGATGGTCGCCGGCGCGTTGTTGGTGTGCAGCGTGCTGAGCAGCAGATGCCCCGTCTGCGAGGCCTCCACCGCGATGTTCGCCGTTTCCTGGTCGCGGATTTCTCCCACCATGATGATGTTGGGGTCCTGGCGCAGGATGGAACGGAGACCGGCCGCGAAGGTAACGCCCGCTTTGGTGTTGATTTGGACCTGGTTGATTCCGGGAAGCCGGTATTCGATGGGATCCTCCACGGTAATCACGTTGTTGGCCGTGGATTTCACCCAGTTCAACGCGGTATAGAGAGTGGACGTCTTTCCACTGCCTGTCGGTCCGGTCACCAGAATCATGCCCTGCGGAAGAGAAACCAGCGATTGCAGGATACGCAGATTTTCCGGAGTCAGCCCTAATTCCTCCATGGGGATCTGCGACTTGCTGCTGTCCAGAATTCGCATCACCACTTTTTCGCCGTATTGCGTGGGCAGCGTGGAGACGCGCAAATCAATCTGCTTTCCCTCGTAGCGCAGGCGGCTGCGCCCGTCCTGCGGACGGCGGCGGTCGGCAATGTCCATTCCCGCCATGATTTTCAGTCTCGAAATGACCGCGTCCTGCATCCCCTTGGGTATGCGCATCAGCTCGTGCAGATTTCCATCCACGCGATCACGCACCAGCAGATAATTCTGCTGCGGCTCCACGTGAATGTCGCTGGCTCCCGATTTCATGGCCCGGCCCATCATCTGCGTCACCAGGCGCACGATGGGCGGCAGACTCGCATTCTCCGCAACGGCCGCTTTGTCGGAGAGATCCGTCTCCGGATATTTGCCTTCGGCCTCCATGGCATTCAATTCGTTGTCGCCCAATTCCGAGGGGAATTCCGAACGCTCCCGCGCGCCATACATCATTTCCAGCAGGGCCTCGACCCGCGAGGGCTCCGTAACCACCGCGGCCACCTGTTTTCGCGACCGGAATTCCACGTCCTGTATTGTGTAGTAATCGAGCGGATCGGCGATCGCCAGCCGCAGCACCCGCCCGGCCACGCTAAGCGGCGCCACCATGCGCTGGCGGCAGAAATCCGCCGGCAGTATGCGAGCGGTCTCCGGCGCTACTTCGGGGAGGCTGCTTCCCATATACTCCAGGTTCAAACCCTTGGCGATGGCCGCGGAGATGTCCTCTTCCGTTGCCAGTCCCAGCGAAACCAGCGCCTGCGCCAGAGACATGGACGTCCCCGCCTGCGCCAGCGTGGCGCGGCCAATACCGCTTGCGTCCACCACTTTGGATCGGACGAGCAGTTCCCCGATTACGCTCTCTTTGTTCATTCCTCGCTCACGCAAACTCCGTGGGATACGTCCCGGAGCAATCCCGCGCCCGCCCATCCATTCGCTGCCTCCGGCCGCAAGCGCGCCAATCAACCATTAGAGGGACACGCTTTCCATGTGCATGCAGAGTTCGCCGCATACCGCCGCCTGTGATTTCTGAATGATTCATCCGCCAGCCGTGGAGAGGTACGGGCCAGCGCTTGATTCGGAAGGGTAATCTCAACCTACCGCCCGCCGTGGTCCTTTTCAACACAACCGCGGGTCTCTGAGGCCTGGAGGTAACTTCCGCAAGGTGCGGTGAATCCCCGATCTTCTCTCGCTCTCAAGGCACGCGGCCTCGCGCGGCAAACAGGAAACCACGTATACTGACAAATCGCCGGTGAGCGGCCTCTCTTATCCGGCGGACGACCAGAACAGAAATGAGCAAAACGACCGATCTCGCGGATTCCATCATTCAAGCGCACCCGCCCGCGGAATTGCGCGATTTTGAGAAGAACTCCCGCGACTACGTGGACCGTCTCACCGCCATCAAGAACGAAGAGGAAACTCTGCGGGGTGGCGGCGGTCCCAAGGCCGTTGAATCGCAGCACAAAAAGCAGCGGCTGACCGCGCGCGAGCGCATCGAAAAACTCATTGACCACAATTCCCCCTTCTTCGAACTCGGAATCTACGCCGCCTATGAAATGTATGAGGAGTGGGGCGGCGCCCCGCGGCGGGAACCATCACCGGCCTGGGGCGCGTCGGCGGCCGCCAGATGATGATTATCGCCAACGACGCCACGGTGAAAGCCGGCGCATTTTTTCCCATGACCGCCAAGAAGGTCATCCGCGCGCAAAACATCGCCATCGAAAACCGCCTGCCCACAATCTATCTGGTGGATTCCGCCGGAGTTTTTCTGCCCCTGCAGGAGGACGTGTTTCCGGACACCGACGACTTTGGCCGCGTGTTTCGCAACAATGCGGTGATGTCCGCCATGGGCATTCCGCAGATCACCGCCATCATGGGCATGTGCGTGGCCGGCGGCGCGTATCTTCCGGTGATGTGCGACCACATCCTGATGACCGAGGGCTCCGGGCTATTCCTCGCCGGGCCCGCGCTGGTGCAGGCGGCCATAGGACAGAAGACCTCGGCCGAGGATTTGGGCGGGGCAAAAATGCACTCGCAAGTCAGCGGTACGGTGGATTTCCGCGAAGAGAACGACGACGCCTGCCTGCGACGCATCCGCTCGCTGGTGGAAGTGATGGGTCAAAGTCCGCGAGCTCAGTTCAGCCACAAGCCCGCCGTCGCGCCGCTCTACCCTGCCGAGGAAATCTATGGAATTTATCCTTCCGATACCTCCCGTCAATATGACATGCACGAAATCCTGGCGCGCATTCTCGATGGCAGCCGTTTCGACGAGTACCGCGCGGAGTTTGGAAAAACAATTCTCTGCGGCTATGGACGCATTGGCGGCTGGGCCGTGGGCATCGTCGCCAATCAAAAAATGAACGTCCAGACCACCGCGCCCGGAACCGGCGACAAGCGCATCGAATTCGGCGGGGTGATCTACACTGAATCCGCCGACAAAGCCGCACGCTTCATCATGGACTGCAACCAGCACCGCATCCCCCTGGTTTTCCTCCACGATGTGAACGGATTCATGGTGGGCAAGGAAGCTGAGTGGAGCGGCATCATCCGCGCCGGCGCGAAAATGGTGAACGCCGTGGCCAATAGCGTGGTCCCCAAGATCACCGTCATCTGCGGCGGAAGTTTTGGCGCGGGACATTACGCCATGTGCGGCAAAGCGTACGATCCACGGTTTGTTTTCGCGTGGCCCACGGCGCGCTACGCCGTAATGAGCGGCGATTCCGCCGCGGGAACACTGGTGGAAATCAAAGTGAAGCAGTTGGAGCGCCAGGGCAAGAAATTGTCCGATGCGGAATTGAAGGAACTGCGCGATTCCATCGCCGCCACCTATCTGCATCAGACCGATCCGCGCTACGCCGCCGCGCGCCTCTGGGTGGACGCCATCATTGATCCCGCGCAAACGCGCGACGCCATCACCCAGGCTCTGGAAGCCGCATCGCACAATCCGGACATGCCCGAATTTCGCACCGGAGTGCTGCAGACCTGACCCCCATGCTGGAAATATCCGCGCGGCAATGCCGTGGCGGCGAAGTTTACAAGAAAGGGTTTTCTGAATGGATGAAGTGACGGTCGTTGAATGTCCGCGTGACGCCTGGCAGGGACTGGCGAAGATTATTCCCACCACGGAAAAAATCGAATACCTGAAGACCCTGATCCGCGCCGGCTTCAGGCATATTGACGCCGTCAGTTTTGTCTCGCCCAAGTACGTTCCGCAGATGGAGGACAGCGAAGCGGTGATGCGCGGCATCGCGGAAGCCCGCCTTCCTTCAGGAGAAGCGCCGGAAATCATCGGCATCGTGGTGAATGAAAAAGGCCTGGAGCGCGCGCTGGCTACCGCTGGCGTCACCACGCTTGGCTATCCTTATTCCATCTCCGCATATTTCCGCCGCGCCAACGCCAATATGTCGCGCGACGAATCCCGGGCCATGGTCAATAAGCTCCGCGAAGCGGCCAGCTCCTCCGGCCGCAAGTTCGTGGTGTATATTTCCATGGCCTTCGGAAATCCTTATGACGAGCCCTGGGGCCCGGAAATCGTGGAAGACGCGCTTATCTGGCTGAAAGACGCCGGCGTGCGCACCGTTTCGCTCGCCGATACCGTCGGCAAAGCCACGCCGGCGGACGTCGCGAATCTCTTGCGTGCCGTGAAGGATTGCGTGGCCGGAATCGAAATTGGAGTTCACCTGCACAGCCGCGCGGAGGGCGCCGTGGAAAAAATTCTGGCCGCATACGAGGCCGGCTGCCGCCGTTTTGACGGAGCGCTCGCCGGGTTGGGCGGCTGTCCCTTCGCCGGAGACCAACTGGTGGGCAACATCCCCACGGAAACAATTCTCGCGGCGCTTTCCACGCGCGGCGTGCAAACCGGCATTGACAGCCGCGCCCTCACCATGGCCAGCGCCATGAGCGCGCGCATCGGCGAGAATTATTCCGCGCCTCCACCGGCGGATCCGCCAGCTTCCAACGCGCCGCGGCCGAATTGAGGAGCTCATGGCCTATTCCACTCTCAGGCTGGAACACCGTGACCACATTGCCACCATCACGCTGAATCGTCCCGAGCGGCGCAACGCCATCTCGCGCGCCATGATGGACGAAATCACAAAGGCGCTCGCCGCCGCGCGAGAATCCAACGCGCGCGTGGTGATTCTCACCGGCGAAGGCAAGGCATTCTGCGCGGGCATGGACCTCGAGGACCTGCGCTCTCTCGCCGGTCATTCCCCGGAGCAGCATCTCGACGACGCGCGTCACATGGCCGATTTCTTCTACGGCATCCATTCCTATCCGCTTCCGCTGATCACCGCCGTAAACGGGCCGGCCATCGCCGGGGGCACCGGTATCGCCACTCTCGCCGATTTCACTCTTGCGGTTCCTGAAGCGAAATTCGGCTACACCGAAGTGCGCATCGGTTTTCTGCCCGCGATCGTGTCCGTGTTTCTGCGGCGCCAGGTGGGCGACAAGCGCGCGCGCGAACTGCTGCTCTCCGCGCGGCTTTTCGAAGCCGCGGAAGCGCACGCCATGGGACTGGTCACGCGCATCGTGCCGCTGGAGGATCTGCTCGCGGAGGCTCACAAGCTGGCCGCTTCGCTTCTCGCCTGGAGTCCCGGCAGCCTGCGCCACACCAAGCGCCTCCTGGTGCAGGCCGAGGAGGCGGACATTCTGCGCGATATCGACATTGCCGTTCGCGAAAGCGCCGCCATCCGCCTCACGCCGGATTTTCGCGAGGGTTTGGCCGCGTTTCTCGAAAAGCGCGCGCCGAAGTGGTCGGGGAATTGAGACCGATGCGCAATTTATTTCACGGGCGAAATCCGATTTGGATTTCCGCCGCGTTTAACCTCCCAACAGGATCGTCACATGAACGAATTTAACCAGACCGCCATTCGCGTGCGTTACGCCGAAACCGACAAGATGGGCGTGGTCTACTACGGCAATTTTCTCACCTGGTTCGAGCTGGGCCGCGTGGAATTTCTCCGCGAACTCGGCTTCCGCTACGCCGAAGTGGAAGAGGTGGACAACTGCTACATCGTGGTGGTCGAAGCGATTTGCCGCTATCGCGCGCCCGCGCGCTATGACGACGAACTCTTCATCCGCACGCGGCTGAAACATTTCAAAGGGCCCATCCTGCGCTTTGCTTACGAAATTGTTCGCGCCGATAATGGCGAGGCTGTCGCCGACGGCGAAACCACCCATCTGGTTTGCGACCGCCAGATGAAAGTGAAGCCGCTTCCGGATAAATTCGCCGTGCCCCTGCGCGAGAGGCTTGTGAAATGACGCCTCTGCCTCTGAACGGAAACGATCTCACGCTGCAGCAACTCTACGAAGTGGCGCTGGAAAACCGTCCCGTCCAGCTTGCGCCCGACGCGCGCGCGCGGATGGAAGCCTCCTGCGCCGTGGTCCGAAAGCTGGTGGCGTCCGACGTCACCGCCTATGGCATCAACACCGGCTTTGGCGCCATGGCGCGCGTGCGCATTTCGTCGCACCAAATTCGCGAGCTGCAACTCAATCTGGTTCGCAGCCATGCCTGCGGCGTGGGCGACGCGCTCTCCATTCCCGAAACGCGCGCCATGATGCTGCTTCGCGCCAACACGCTGGCCAAGGGATTCAGCGGACCGCGTCCGCTGGTGGTCGAAACGCTGTGTGACATGCTCAATCGCGGAGTGCATCCCGTAATTCCCGCGCAAGGCTCCGTGGGCGCATCGGGCGATCTCGCGCCGCTGGCGCATCTTGCGCTCGTTGCCATCGGCGAGGGCGAAGCGGTTTACGAAGGCAAAACTTTGCCCGGCGGCGACGCCATGAAGCGCGCCGGCATTGCGCCGCTCCAGCTCGAAGCCAAGGAAGGCCTCGCTCTGTTGAATGGAACGCAGGGAATGTCCGCGCTCCTCGCGCTGGCCGTCCGCGAAGCGGAGAATTTGGCGGACACCGCCGACGTTGCCGTGGCGCTTTCGCTCGATGCACTGCGCGGCACGCCCACGGCATTCGACGAACGCATTCAGGCTGTTCGCGCCCATCCCGGTCAGGCCGCCAGCGCGCGTAATGTCCGGCGGCTGCTTGACGGAAGCGAGATTCGCGAATCGCATCGTGATCCCGCCAGCGATTCCCGCGTGCAGGACGCCTACAGCATCCGCTGCGCGCCGCAGGTTCATGGCGCCATGCGCGACACGCTGGCGCAGGTTCGCGCCGTGCTGGAAATTGAAATCAACAGCGCCACGGACAATCCGCTGGTCTTCGCCGGCGCGGGCGAAATTCTCAGTGGCGGAAATTTTCACGGCCAGCCGGTGGCGATTGCCGCTGACCATCTGGCCATTGCGCTGGCGTCACTCGCAGGAATTTCCGAGCGCCGCACCGAGCACATGACCAATCCGCACACCAGCGGCTTGCCCGCGTTCCTTACCGCCGACGCGGGGCTGAATTCCGGCTTCATGATTGCTCACGTCACCGCCGCCGCGCTCGCCAGCGAACTGAAGGCGCAGGCCGCCCCGCATTCCGTGGATTCCATTTCTACATCCGGCAATCAGGAGGATTACGTTTCCATGGGCATGTCCGCCGCGCGGCGTCTCGCGCCCATGCTGCGCGACGTGCGTAATGTCCTGGCGATTGAACTTCTCGCCGCCTGCCAGGGGATAGATTTCCACGCTCCGCTCAAAACTGGCATCGAAGCCACCAAAGCTCAGAGTCTGGTTCGTGGCGTGTCGCGCCGTGTCGTCGCCGACCGCGCCCTCGCGCCGGATATCGCCGCCGTGGCCGCGCTCGTTGAACAGGGAAGCTTTCAGGAAATTATTCGCGGATTTGCCAGGGAAATTCCGGCCAAATCCGGCTAGGCTCTCTTGCGGAAAACCTTCACGATTCGCAGCAGCACAAAAATCACCACAGCATAAATAAGAATATCGCTCAGGATGATGACCACCGCGCCCGCGTCATGCAGGCTCAGCCCCATCATCCCTGCCAGCCGGAATCCCGGCCGCATCAGCGGTACGGTGATCGGCCGGAGAAATCCCAGCGCCCGCAGCAGGGTCAGCACAACCACCAAGAGGATGGCCAAAGCTCCCGCCAGCACAGCATCTCTCGTCGCCCTGGCGCCGCGCGCGTCCTCGTGTTCATCCATGTCGTAAGCTGTATACTCTCTCACCCTCGCCGGGTCAAGCCTTCGCTGCAAGTAGAAAATGTCCCGCTTGGAAAATCAATCAGGCGAGCGCTGTAAACAGGAAGGACGCGAAACGCAAGCCGGCGATCCAGCGAAACGGCATCTCGCCGAGCGAATAATGTCCGCACGGCAGGATCAGCGCTTCCGACTGAATCTCTTCCCGCCGCAGCGCTTCCAGAAACTGCTCGGAATATTCAAACCAGAAAGTTGGATCGTATTTCCCGATGATCGCCAGGCTTTTCTTTCCGCTACCCCGCAGCTTGTCAAAATAAGGCCGCGGACTGATGGGCGTCCAAAACCGGCGCAGCTCATCCGCGGAAACTTTGGTCCGCAGCGATTCCCACACGTGCATCGTCGTCATTCCCGTGGAAACCACGTCGCCAAAATACGTGGACGCGTGCAAAAACGCGCCGGCGCGAATGCCGGCATCGTGGCACATGGCGATGAATCCCACGGACGAGCCGATGCTTGCGCCCAGCACGCCGATTTTTCCGTAACCTCGCGACTCCAGCCAGCGCGCCGCCCGGCGGACGTCCGAAACCGCCTGGCGATTGGCTTGCATGGTCAGGCCGATATTTGGACCGACAAGATAATCCGCGCGCGGGTGTCCGGGGACGGCGCGGCGGTCGTGATACGGCAGGCTCAATTTCAGCGCGCTGATGCCCCAGCGATTCAACCAGCGGCAGATGTCGGCGTACTGCTCCCAGCGCGCGTTCCACTGCCCCAGCACGATAACGGCCGGCCCGGAATTCTTCGCCGGGAAAAATCTTCCGCTCACGATGTTGTTTTCCGGCCACGGCGAATGCACCGCGCTGGTGAACGTCAGAACGCCGCGCTCGCCGCGCGTGGCGCTCTCGTCGTCCAGGCGGTAATCAGGCGCCGCCGAACCGTTAAACCATTCATCGCTATCCGCGGTGGTGCGCTCGACGAATTCTTCCAGAAAACGGCGCGGGTCCGGCTCGTTGGCGGCTCCGCCGATATATTCCAGCCCCCAGCCGAACGGAAGCGATTTCCGGTCCGGCTCCTTGGACCAGCGGCGGTGCTCATAGCGGCGAATGTACTGTTCCAGTAAAGACATGGCGGCAATCTTGCGAAGATAACCTGATGCGCGCCATGTTCAAATCGCCCCCGCCGCGGGTTCGCGCAACGCGGCTCCGGCAGCGAAGGAATCTTCCACATAACTTGGCACGCGATAGACGGCCCTGGTCATCCCGAGCCATCGCCCGCCCTGGGCGGGCGTTTAGGCGAGGGATCTGTTTTACTTCTGCGCGATGTGGGAATCTCCAAAGCGTGCGGGGGCATGAAGCGCAACGCGCTGCGGGCCGCCTTCGTTCCACTCGCAGCATCGCCTTCGCGCTCCGCTTGTAGCCTTTCGCCTTGTGTGGCAGAGTGGCGGCGTGGCGGCGCTGATTGTTTTTCTTTTCGGCCTGGTCTTGGGCAGTTTTTTGAACGTCTGTATTTGGCGAATTCCGCGCGGAGAATCCATTATCGCGCCGGCGTCGCACTGCCCCGCTTGTGGCGCGCCCATTCGCCCGTGGCAAAACATTCCGGTCCTTGAGTTATCTGCTTCTGCGCGGCAAATGCGCGAAATGCCGCGCGCGTATTTCGCCACAGTACACCATCGTGGAATTGATTACCGCGCTGCTGGCGCTTACCTGTTTTCTGGCGTTCGGCTTCTCGCCCGCTTTCGTGAAATGGTTCGCTTTTTGCGCGTTGAACGTGGTGCTGATCTTCACCGACATCCGCGAACGCATTCTTCCCGACTCCGTGAACTTTACAGGCCTGGCTCGTGGGACTGCTCGCCAGCCTCTTCGTTCCCGTTCCCGGCGGAGCGGCGCTATGGATTTCCGGCTATTTCCCCGCGCATCCGCTTCCCGCGCCGGTGCTCTCCTTTATCGAGGCGCTCGTGGGAGCGGCTTGCGGCGGCGGCATCCTCTGGCTTTTCGCCGAAGGATATTTTCGTTTGCGCCATCGCGAAGGCATGGGCATGGGCGACGTGAAAATGCTGCTGATGGCCGGCAGTTTTCTCGGCTGGCAGGACGCCGTGCTGACCATCCTTCTGGCCTCCGTAATCGGCAGCGTCGTGGGACTGATTTTCTCCTGGCCTTGCGCCGCAGCGGACGCGACTACGAATGGCCCTTCGGCGCATTCATCGGCGTTTCCGCCATCGCTATCGTTTTTTGGGGACAGCCGGTTCTTACCTGGTATCTGTCGCTTTTCTGAACGCGCCTGTCTGACTGCCGCCGTTACTCTCCCGCCAGTAAATGCATCGCGCGCGTTGAACTCCGCGTTCTCGAAATCTATACTGGCTCCAGCCTTCCCTTCCCGGCTTTGAGGTGCGCATGGGCACATTCGCACGCATGAAACTTCTCGCGTTACTGGCCACGGCCGCATTGCCGTTTTCTAATTCTTTCGCCCTGGGGAGTAACACCTCGCAAAATTTGCAATCTGGAGGCGCTCCCTCGGGCGCTCCGGCCACAAACGCATCAATCACGCCGCCAGCGCCGCTCTCTCTTGCCGCCGCCGCACGCAAGGCGCGCGCGGAACACAAACTCGTACCCAAAGCGGCGATGGTTTTCACCAACGACAATCTGCCCTCCGCTGGGGGAATCTCCGTCGTGGGTGAGAACGCCGCCGCGGACCAGGAGGACGCCGCTGCGTCAACCAAGGCTCAGGCCGGAATTCAGCAGGACGAAAAATACTGGCGCGGACGATTCTCTCAACTGCGCACCAAACTGCGCCAGTCTCAAAGTGAACTGGAAATCATGCAGCGCGAACTGGGGGAGTTGGACCTTCAGTATTATTCCAGTCCCATGGAGGCCTTGGTGCAGGGATATACCCGTTCGGACATCAACCACAAAACGGACGCCATTGACGCCAAGAAAAAAGACATCGCCGATTTACAGCAGCAGCTTTCCGATCTGGAAGACCAGCTGCGCCAGGCCGGCGGCGACCCCGGCTGGGCGCGCGAATAAGACGAAGCTGCGCCTGCGATATTTCTATCCCGCCGCTTTTCGTCCGCGGTGAAACGCCACGGCGCCCGCCATCCACAGTTCAAATTGCACGTCCGCAAATCCGGCCTCGCGCATCCACGCCGCCAGTTCTTCCGGAGACGGAAACCGCGCCACCGACGCCGGCAAGTACGCGTAAGCCTCCGCGTTCCCGGAAATCGCGCCGCCGATGCGCGGCAAAATGTTTTTGAAGTAGACGCGATACAGCGCGGCGAGAACGCCGGACCGCGGCTCGCTGAACTCCAGAATTCCCACTTCGCCGCCGGGCCGCAAAACACGAAGTATCTCCGCCAGGCCGCGGCGGTAATTGGACAAATTCCGAAATCCAAACGCCGCGGTGACCAAGTCCGCTGATGAATCGTCAAGCGGCAGCGCCAGCGAATCCGAGGCGAAATATTCCGGACTGTTCTGCTTCCCGCCATTTTTCCTGCGCGCCAGTTCCAGCATGGGCAACGCAAAATCGCTGCCGAAGACTGTCGCGCCATTGGTGCCGCGTCGCGCCACTCGATTCAGCGACAGCGTGAGATCGCCTGTGCCGCAACAAATATCCAACGCGATTACGTCCGGCCCGCCGAGGATATCCGCAAACCGCCGCGACACGCGCCTTCGCCACAGGCGGTCCGTGGAAAGCGACAAAGCGTGATTCAGGAAATCGTAGCGCGGCGCGATCTGGCTGAACATCTCCTGCACGTGATGCCCGGCTTCTGCCTCCGTCCGCGCGCCGGCTGGCCGCGTCCCGGGAAGCGGCGCCTGTTTCTCCGGATTCATCTCTGCAATCCGGCGGAGTGAAACGACGGTAGCGCCTGCCACACTTCGTTGAATACCCGCTCGGGAACCACCACGCCGCGAATCGCCCGCCCAATTTTCGTCGGGAGCACCCAGCGGACTTCGCCCCCGCGCGATTTTTTGTCGCGCTGAATAATTTCCCACATGCGCGCGGCGGGCACTTTCGCCAGCGGCGGAATTGGACGGATGCGCGCCGCAAGTTTCACGATGCGCTCCGCATCCCTCATGGAGAGCTTGTCCAGCGCCACCGCCGCCAGCGTCGCGGCCAGCAAGCCCCAGCCCACCGCCTCGCCGTGCAAATAGACGCGGTAGTCCGTGGCCGCTTCCAGCGCGTGCCCCGTCGTGTGTCCCAGATTCAACAACTCGCGCACGCCGGATTCCCGCTCGTCTGCGCTCACGATATCCGCCTTTTTCTTCGCGCAGATCGGAATTACTCTCGCCAGCGTCTTCACGTCCCCGCGCAGCAGCGCATCCAAATGCTTCTCCACAAACTCAAACAGCCGCGCATCGCCGAGAATTCCGTACTTTACAATCTCGAATACCCCAGACCGGAATTCGCGCGCCGGCAATGTTCGCAACAGGACGGGATCGCATATCACCAGTCGCGGCTGGTGGAACATGCCCACCAGATTTTTTCCATCCACGAGGTTCACGCCCGTTTTTCCGCCGATGGACGAATCCACCTGCGCCACCAGCGTGGTGGGAATATGGACAATCCCCATCCCGCGCAGATACGTGGCCGCGGCGAATCCCGCCACGTCGCCCACCACCCCGCCGCCGATGGCAACAATCACGCCGTCGCGCTGCGCGCCCGCCCGAATCAGTTCGCGGTAAAGTGTTTCCACCGTCTTCAGCGACTTCGCCGATTCCCGGTCATCGAAGAGGATTGTGCGCGCGGAATGGCGCGCGCCCAGGTTGCGGGCCATCTGCCTTCCCCACGCATTCCAAACGCGCGGCGATGAAATTATGAACGCCGGTCCGCCGCCCGCGTATTTCCGCAGCAATTTTCCCGCCTGCGACAAGATGCCGCATCCGAATACATAGGGATATGTGGCCGATGATGCGCGGACCGGGATGATCTTCATGGCAAAACGCGCTGCAGAATTTCTTTCCGCGCAGTTACTTGGGCCGGCAGGCTACTTCCTCTTTTCAATCTCGCTCACACTTTCAATAAACACGTGTCCAGCAATCGCCAGGCTGCGCGGGCTGATTTTATCCATGGTGTCCTGCGGCGTATGCCAGTAAGGCCATACGGTATCGGACGGATAGTCCATGTAGTCAATTACGTCTACCACCGGCACTTTGCGGCGCGCAAAGGCCAGGTGGTCGTCCTCCATGGGAATGGATTTTTCGACAAAAACACTGGAGTAACCCAGTCGCGCCGCGGTGGACCACACCAGATCCGTGAGCCAGGGAGTGGTGGGATCGCGCGCAAAATGCAGATTGTTCTTCGCGCCCACCATATCCGCCAGCAACACGGCCTTCACTCGCGGCAAATCTCCGGAGAGCGCCATGCGCGCCGCCAGCTCGCGGCTGCCGTAGATGCTGTCGGTGTCGCTCCACTTCTGAAAAGCTTCTTCTCCATCGAGGAAGGCGATCCAGATGGTATCGGTTCCTTTTTTCCCGCAGAGATTTCGCGCCATCTCCAGCATCAAACCGCTGGACGACCCGGAGTCGTTCGCGCCGACGAAATTATCCATGCGCTGGCCCTGCTGATCGAGCTGGTCGGTGTCGTAATGAGTGAGCAGCAGAATGATCGCGGGCTTTTCGCCGGGAATCTGCGCGATAATATTTTTCATGGCCACGGAACCCACCGGCGTTTCGGCGTGAAAATCATCCTCCTTCACCGTGCAGCCGAAACTTCTAAGCTCCGAAAGGATATATGCCTGCGCCTGATGAATGCCCGGGGAATCCGGCAGGACGCGGTCCGAAGCTCACCAGCCTGGCGGTAAATTCGTAGGCCTTCTGGCCATCGAACCCGCCGGTCTGCGATGCCGGCGGAGCGGCATCAGCCGCTGCAACGGCGGGCGCAGAATACGGCGAGCTTGCCGCGGCGGCGTTCGATCCAGCCTGCGGATTCTGCGCCGACGATGTCTGATTCTCCTTGCACGCCGTCAGCAGCCCCACGAGAAGCAGCGCCACGGTCAGCGCGGCACATTTCAGCGCCACATTTTCACGCTCAGCCACGAGCAGCCTCCCGCACGCGCTTTTTCCTCACCACCAGATAAGACACTCCGATGCTCACAAAATATAGCAGCACCATGGGGCTCATAAACACCAGCATGGTCAGGGCATCGGGCGTCGGCGTGACGATGGCCGCGATAACCGTGATAATCAGCATGGCATAACGAAAATTCTTCCACAGAAACTGCGGCGTCACGATTCCAAAGAGCGTCAGAAAGAAAACCAGGATGGGCATTTCGAACACCACGCCCAGTCCCAGCAAAATCATCAGGATCAGGTCGAAATATTCATTGATGCTGATCAGCGGCTTGAACGGCCCCTGAAATCCAATCAGAAATTTCAGCACGTAGGGCAGCAGGATGAAATAACCGAACGCCACTCCGCAAAGGAACAGTCCGGTGGACGCCAGAACAAATCCCAGCACGCCGCGCCGCTCGTGGCGATACAGGCCCGGCGCGATGAATTGCCATAGCTGGTAAAAAACCACCGGCAGCGCCAGCACCAGGCCAAGATACAGGCTCAGCGTAATCAGCAGATTCACCACGCCAGTGGGGCTGGTGTAGACCAGCTTGTCTTCCAGACCCGCGTGGCGCAGCGCCTGCTGCATGGGGCGCGCGATGTAACCGAAAACGCGCTGCGAAACGGTGAAGGCCACGAACGTTCCCAGCAGCATGGCGATGGCGGAATAGACCAGCCGCTTGCGCAGTTCGTTGAGGTGCTCGAAGAAGGACATCCGCCCGCCTTCCTCACCTTCGGATGCGGCTAACTGCAGAATTTCGGGGTCGTTAGGCGTCGCCATTCGCTGCCTTTTCCGGCATTACCGGAGATGGTGCATCAGACGAGCGCGCCGCCGTCCCGGTGCCGTCGTTCGCTTCCAGCGCAGTTCCCTTTTCGCCGTCAGCGCCTGCTCCGTTCCCCACAGTGGCTTCCAGCGCGGGAACTTCCGCGAGTGTTTTGGGAGCCGCCGCCGCTGCCTGTTGCGCGGCCAAGTCCTTCTTCTTTTTTTCAATTTCTGCGGCCTCGCGTTCCAGCGTGCGCATCTGCTCCTCGAACGAGTAGCGCAAATCTCCCGTCACACGGCGAAATTCCGCCGTCAATTTCCCAAGGGTCCGCGCCAGCTCCGGCAGCTTCTCCGGCCCGAAGACAATCAGCGCGACGATAAAAATGATAATGAGGTGCGGCAAGCTCAGCATGGCGCGTCTATTTCGCTTCTCTGCTGCATCATAGGAGACGCTCTCCGGGCTGTCAAACAACGGGCCCGTTGCGCGGAGCGTCATTTGTTAGCCCTTTCATCCGCCCGCCGCGCGCCGTTTGCACCCGCACAATCGTTGCAGTAAACTTCATTCCGTCAGCCTTTTGGCGAACTCTCACGACATTTTGCGAATCCATTGCCGGCGCGGGAGTCACGCGCACGAGGCCATCGAAACATGCTTGTTGTAATGGACGCGCGCGCCACCGAAGAGCAGGTCCGGGCGGTTTGCCAGCGGATCGAGTCTCGCGGTCTGCGCGCGATTGCCATCCCCGGAATGCATCGCGTGGCCATCGCCGTCGCCGGCCATGATGGTTCAATGGACGCCGGCGCTCTGGAAGGCATGCCTGGCGTGCTGGAATGCATTCTGGTCAGCAAGCCCTACAAGCTGGCCAGCCGCAACGGCCATGCTGACGGCACCACTCTCCACATCGCCACGCCCCTCGGCGATGTGAGCATAGGCGGTAGCTCCATTGCCGTGATCGGTGGACCCTGCGCTATCGAGAGCCGCGAGCAGACCTTCACCATCGCTGGCCGGGTGAAATCCGCCGGCGCGCGGCTTTTTCGCGGCGGCGCTTACAAGCCGCGCACCTCGCCATACAGTTTTCAGGGCCTGGGCGAGCCGGGACTGGAAATTCTCCGCCAGGTGCGCGACCAGTTCGGCCTGGGCATCGTCACCGAAGCCGTGGACGGCGGCACCACCGACCTCATCGAGCCGTTCGCCGACGTCATCCAGATCGGCAGCCGCAACATGCAGAATTTCTCCCTGCTGAAACGCGCCGGGCAGGCGCGCAAGCCCATCCTGCTGAAACGCGGCATGTCCGCCACGCTCGACGAATTTCTGATGGCTGCGGAATACATCATGGCCGAGGGCAATACCCAGGTGATCCTCTGCGAACGCGGCGTGCGCACTTTCAACGATCACACCCGCAATACTCTGGACCTCGGCATTGTTCCCGCGGTCCATCGCCGCAGCCATTTGCCCATCGTGGTGGATCCCAGCCATGGCACCGGACGCCGTCTGGACGTTGCCCCGATGGCGCGCGCCGCCGTGGCCGTGGGCGCGGACGGGCTGCTCATCGAGGTTCACCACGCGCCGGAAGCCGCCCTTTCCGATGGACGGCAGGCTATCCTCCCGGAGGATTTCGACGCGCTCATTACCGAAGCCCGGCTGCTCGCGGGCATCCTGGGCCGCGCCATAAACTGATGTCCATTCGCCTCGCAAAAATTCGCTTCTCATCTTCCGCTTCACTGCCATGACGCGCCGCGGCTACCTCCGCCTGATTTTTATTCTGGTCCTCCTGGGCGCCTTGGGGGCGCGCGAACTTATCGCCGAGCATCACTCCTCCTGGCTGCGTCCCGGGCAGCACATGTACGCCTACGTCGCCAATCGCGCCGATGGCACGCTTTCTGTTCTGGACCTGGTTCGCCTGGCGCGCCATCGCCACCATTGCAGTGGGCCCGGAGCCCTCGTCCATGAAGGTGCGGCCCGGAACCAGGGAAATCTGGGGTGTAAGCGGGCCTGGCGGATTTGTCTGGGCGGTGGACGGCGTGACGGGACGAACCATCGCGAAAATCCAGACCGGCCCGCAGCCATCATCACTGGAATTTTCCGCCGACGGCCTCGCGGCCTACGTCGCTGTTTCCGGCGCGAACCAGCTCGCTAAAATTGACGCGGCCACCCGTACGATCACACAGCGCATCGCCGTTGGCCGGCTGCCCACCGACGTCTCCGCCACACGCGACGGAAAACTTCTGCTCGTTGCCAATGGCGGCGACGCCACTCTTTCCGTTCTCGATGCCCGCACGCTGGCCACCCGCGCCACCATCCCGGTGGTGCCCCATCCACAAAAAATCGCCGTGCTGCCCGACGATTCCAAGGCGTTTGTCCTCTCGGACTCCGACCCGCTGCTATCCGTGGTTAATTTGAATTCGGAATCTCTGGTCGCCGATCTCTCTCTCGGAGGCCGCGCCACCGATTTGATCCTCAAGCCCGATGGCGGCGAGCTTTATCTTCCCTCGCCGGGCGCGCATGGGCTGGTGTTCGTCAACACCACCACAAATGAGGTTTCGGATTTCATGGTGCTGGGCCTGGGCCCTCAGTCCGCCACGCCGATTCCCGATGGCCGGCTGATTGTCACCGATGCCGCCGCGGGACGAATCATTCCTGTCGTGGCGGACGACCGCCTGGCGCAGCCCTCCGCGCTGGTGGGAGAAGGCCCGGTGGCCGCGGGCTTCACGCCCGGCGGTGAAATCCTTCTGGTGGTCAACAAGGATTCCCGGGACATCGCCGTCCTGCGCACCGTGGATCTGAAAATGATCACCCTGATCCCCACGGGCCGCGATCCGGACAGCATCGCCGTCCTTCTTTTCTGATCGGCCGGATTTCCGTTCAACGGTCCTTCGCGGCGGTATGCCTGTAAATTTCACTCCACATTCAACGTAACGGTAAAAGTCCGCGAAGCATTCTGATTCGTGCCCGTTACCGTGATGACGTAACTGGTATCCGAATTTGCCGCCCCGCCACCGCCTCCGCCGCCGCACGCTGCCAACGCCGCCAGCAAGCCGAACGCCAGCGCCGCGCGCAATCTTCGCCTCAGCATTTTTCTTCGGACACTCAATTCGACGGCCATCCACATCAGGAGCAGTTCCGCCAGGAGAATACCCATCAACGCGCCGGGCGATTTACGCGCGCCTCGAATACCTCCCACGCGCCAGAGCGATGAGCCTGCCGTGGCCATCACCGTGAACGGCACCGCGACGTTGCTGGTGACAGTTACCGAACCCGGCGACGCGGAGCAAGCCGGCCCCGCCGGCGATGCCGCGCACGAAAGATTAATCGCGCCGGTGAACCCATCAATCGGATTCACTTGCAGGGAGAAGTTTGCCGTTTGGCCCCCGCTCACCGTCTGCGTCGTGGTTCCATTCGCCGAGGCCACCATGAAGTCGGATCCGGTGCCGCTCACCGGCATGGTCTGCGGTCCGCCCGGCGAGCCATAACTGAATCCCAGCGTGGCGCTGCGCGAACCATCCGCCCCCGGGGTGAAAATAGCATTCACCTTGCAGCTGGCGCCCCGCTTGAAGAGTTCCCACGCAGTTGTCCGTCTCCGAAAAATCGCCGGCATTTGTCCCGCTGAACGCGACCTGCGTGATATTCAGCGCCGACGTCTCATTGTTGGTCGCCTGGATCGCAATCGCGGCGGACGTCGTCCCCACCAGTTGCGCGCCGAAGCTCAGCGTCGGCGGACTGAGCGTCAACCCAGGCGAAATTCCCGTTCCCGTGAGCGGAACCGTCTGCGGGCTGCCTTGCGCATTGTCCGTGAAATCCAGCGAACCGGACCGCGCTCCCGCAGCCTGCGGTGAAAACGCCACGGAAACCTGGCAGCTGATTCCCGGATTCAGATTTCCCGGACAGCTGTTCTGCTGAATCGAAAAATCCGCGCCATTCGCGCCGCCGGTCAGAATGTTGTAAATCGCCAGCGGCACATTGCCTTCGTTTTCCAGCGTCACCGTCTGCGGCGCGCTGCTGCTCCCCACATCCTGATTGCCGAAAGTAAGTTTCGACGGCGTGATCACCGGCGCGGGCGCCACCCCCGTCCCGCTGAGCGCCACCTGCTGCGGGCTTCCCACGGCGTTATCGGTAACGCTTACCGCTGCGCTCTTCGACCCCACCGACAGCGGCCCAAAATTTACGCCGATATTGCAGACCTGCCCGGGATTCACCGTCCCGCCCGCCAGCGGACAGGTGGTGTCCGCCGCCACAAAATTAAATTCCAGCGGATTCTGCCCGGTCATGCTGATGCTGCTGATGTCCAGCGGCAGGCTGCCGGTATTTTTCAGGCCGATAATCTGCGGAGCCGTGGTGTTGCCCACCGCTTCGGAACCGAAATTAATCATCGTGGGAGACAGCGTCACCAGCGGCTGCGCGGCAATCCCCATCCCCGAGAGCGCCACCATCTGCTCGTTCGCCGGATTGTTGTTGCTGTTGTCCTGAATCACCACATTACCGCTGGCGTTCCCGACGCTCTGCGGCGTGAACACCACGCTCAGGATGCACGATTGACCGCCCTGCAGCGTGCCCTGGCATGTATCGTTCCCGCCAAACGCAAACGCCGGCGGACTCTGCTGCGAAATGGTGATGCTCCCGAAATTCAGATTGGCGTTCCCCGCATTGGTGATTTCAATGGACAGCGGATCGGACGTCTCGCCTATCGGCACGCTCCCAAAATTCAGCGACGTGGGATTGAATTGCGCAATCGGCTCCACGCCCGTTCCCAGCAGCGCCGCGCTGTGAAAATTTCCCGGCGAATTATCGGAAATAACCAGCTCCGCGGTTTCGGGCCCTTCCGCGGTGGGCGCAAAGGTCAGCGTGTAATAGCAGAACTGTCCGGTGGTAAGCTGCGACGGACAGTTATTGGTTTGCGAGAAATCGCCGCCATTCGCCCCTTCCACGCTGGAGCTGTTGATAATCAGCGGCAGCGCGCCCTGGTTATAGAGCGCCACGTCCAGAGTGGTTTGCGAGACGTTGCTGGACTGCTGCCCAAAATTCAGCCCCGAAGGCTGGAACTGCACTTCGGGCGACGGCGTGTCGCTCTCCAGAAGCGCGGTCAGAATCGCGTCGGTTTCCGGAGGCGTGAGATTGCAGCTGCTGCAAGACGGCTGCGCGCCATTCTGCGTCTGATTGTTGGACGGATAATCCGGCGACAGCGTATTCCCCGTCGCGAAAATATTTCCGGGTGCCGTGGCGGCAAGGGCATTCGTCGCCGTGGCGGAATTCCCGCCCAGAAACGTGGAATACGCCAGCGATGCCGCTCCCGCTTGCGTGGAATCGAATTTTGCCAGGAACCCATCCGACGACCCGGTAAACGATTGCAGCGCCGCCAGCGCGGGAAAATCATACGAACTCGTCGTGCCCGTCAGGAAAATCGCGTTGCGTTCGGCGGCCGTGATACCCAGCCCCGAATCCATCACCGATCCGCCAAAATAGGACGAATAAATCAGCGCGACGTCTTCCGCCGGCTGCTGCGAAAACACCGTCACAAACGCATTGCTCTCTCCCGTCAACAATGTCTGATACGCGCCCACGCTGCCGTTGGTCGGAAAGTTCACCGAAGAGGTTGTCCCGGTGATATACGCGTCCGGGGGACTGGCGGTATCCACCGCGACAGCCAGAGCTTTATCCAGCGTGCTGCCGCCCAGATACGTCGCGTAGTCCAGGTCGTTGGCGCCGCCACCAAGCGGCGTGAACTCCATCACGTAGCCGTCGAATGTGCCGCCCGGATAGCCCGCCTGAAACGCATTCTTCGCCGGAAACGTGCTCCCCGTGGGGACGCTGGTGAATCCCGCCAGAAAAACATCGCCCTCGCCGTCCGTGGCGATTCCCGCGGAGCCTACCTGCGCCTCAATTCCCAGGTAACTGCAATAAGTGACCGTTGGCGCGCTCGCCGAAAACTCCACGAAGAATCCATCGCTGATTCCTCCCCCATTCGCCGTCTGGAACGCACCGGACGTCACCGGCAAATCCGTCGAAGTGGTGTCCGACGTAATCCACACGTTGCCGACGCCGTCCACGGAAATGCCCGCGGCCTGCTGATTGTCCTCGCCGCCGTTCCCTCCAAAATAGGTGGAGTAGGCAAACGCGCTCCCTGCGGCGTTCAGTTTTCCCACCACCATGTCGTTCGCGCCCTGATGGCGCATGCTGCCGTTGGTCACCGGAAAATCCACGGAAGTGGTCACACCCAGAAACGCCAGTTTGCCCGACGGGTCCACTCCCACCCAGCCGCCGGTATCATCGCTCGACCCGCCCACGTAGGTCAGATAGAGCAGAGACGCCGCGCCGGACTGCGACGGGTCAATCTTGGCAAAGAAAAGGTCCGTGCCGCCGCCGGGACCAAGCTGCGCCGTGGCCGTCTCCGGAAAATTCAGCGCCGTGGTGGTGCCGCCGATGTATGCGTTGCCCGCCGAATCCACCGCGATGCCGTTCCCGGAGTCCGCTCCGGTCCCGCCGAGAAACGTGGTGTACGAAACGCTGATGGTGGGATCAATCACCAGCGGCAGTTGGTGGTCGTACCGGCCGAGCGCGAAACCGATTCGCTCCGCTCGCGCCTTTGCATTCCTTCCGCGCGTCACGAATCGCGACGAAACAATTTGGCGCCCCGACGGCGTTTCCTGATACACCAGCGGCGCGTGGAAGATTACCTCCCTGCCGCCCACTGCGGAATGCAAATCGCCATTCGACGACAGCCAGGTCGCGTCGGCGTTGCGAATCTCCATCCCCAGCGCATCCGCCCGCGCTCCCGGCGACACCAGGAACTCATTTTCCAGACCCGCCCCATCGGCGCGAAGAACCGCTGCGATGCCTGGATAGACCTCCGCCGCATGAACGCTCTCGTAAAGCGGGACGTCCGTCACCCACTTGCGCCGGTCGTTGCCCAGCAGATAGTTCGCGCGCCCGCGCAGCAGACCTTCGCCGCGCCAGTAGATATGGCGCCGCCCGCCGGAAAAACTCACGCGCAGGCCCGGTGAAGAGGACTTCTTCTCGCGCACCGTTGACAGTGCATTTCGCGTCGCCGCATTCCCCGCCGCTCGCCCGCCGCGTGGGACAATCTCAATCCCCTCCGCATCCATAAACGCGGAAAAGCCCGCTGCCCGCGCGATGAATTGCGCCGCGCTGTCCGCATGGACACTGCCAGGCTTTATCGGGAATTGCTGGAACACCAGCGGAAGATTGACAGTCCGCCCACTAAGGCCCGCGGAAACAGGTGTCGGATTTACGGCCCGCGAACGCGGCAATGCCAGCCCGGATCGGGAATCTACGTTGGGAGAATCGCTCGTCCGCGCGGAAAGTCCGTGGAATGGAACATGCGACCGCGCTCGCGTGGGCTGCGGCAACTTCTCGCCCGCGCACATCCACCCGGCCACTAAGGCCAGGCCACTATACAACGCCACCCGGCGGCGCCACTTGCGGTTACTCGGCATATGAGTGCGAATAAGAAGGGCTATGCCGTTTCGCCCGCCGGATTTGCCGCCCTCGCTAAAGGGCGCGGCCACTATCTCGCCGATGCCCTCCGCCTGTCAATAGAAATTCGGGGATACCGAAGGTTGAATGATGGTGCCCATGCCCCCGCAAATTAACCGTCTTCGATTCCATTAACGGACTGCGCCCTATGATACATTTATGCTATGAGCATTTGCGGCTGACAACAGCGCGGCCGAACGCTGGATTTCGCTCCTGGGTTTTTGAAAAATGCGCCGAGATAACGTTGGAGAACAACAGTGAAAAACATTCAGGAAATGGCCCAAATACTGGCGCAAGCCCCTCCGGATAGTTGGGTTGCCCTGTCCGAGGATGAATCCCGCATTGTCGGCGTGGGGCGCACCATGGAAGAAGCCGTACTGAAAGCCGCGGAGATGGGCGTCGAAGACCCGGTATTGACGATCACTCCGAAAAAATGGACTCCCATGGTGTTGTCGGCGGCGTAGAAATTGCGCATCCCCTACAAAGCCATACCGCTAAACGAATCACCGGCATTTCCCGGCTTAACGGTCCGATGGACGCCGATTATTCCCGTGCGCATCGTGGACAGCCGGATGCAGGTTAGAACCAAGTCCGTCTGGGCCGTGGTGGATACCGGATCGGACAACTGCCTTTTCCATGCAAATCTGCTCGCGCCCTTTAATATCGCGCTGGAAAGCGGCATCCGCGCTGATATTGGCGGGATTGGAAAACAAACGTCCATTTCCGTTTACTATCACGACATCAGACTCCTGATCGGCGTAGATTGGACCCTCTCCATCCGCGCCGGATTCAGCAGAGAGTTTTCCGTCGCGGCAATATTGGGGCGTAACGGATTCTTCGACAGTTTTCGCGTTACGTTCGACCACACGGAGGAGCCGCCCTTTATGACCGTCGAAAGAATCGCGCGCAAGAATCTTAATTAGTGCGGCGCCATTTGTGCTCATACCTGGATTAGGTGGGATCGCAAACAGGCGCACACCGGGGCTACTCATGGGCGTTGTCCTTTGCGACGTCCGCCCCGCCATCCCGCTAGCGCAGCGTTACAAGCACTAACGTTTGACATTCCCACTCCGCCTGCAAAAATAGATCGGAACTATGCCCGGACGACGGCACGAAGCGGCGCAACTAGCCAATAATCTCCAAAATGGGCGGCGGGAGCGATTCCTAATAGGGACGCCCGGCGAATAGAAATCGCGGTAAGTTACCTGGAATCAATAACATCACTTTTTCTAATAGGGACAAAAAACACGTCCTCGCAAAACACGCGTTTTTCATTTCCTTCCTCTTCGCCTGGGTCCCATTCCAGGCTAAATTCGCTTCACGGTGGGCAATTTGCAGCGGCTCTTTCCTCGGCCCTCTCTGTCACAAGGCGGCTACGAAGCCAGCCACTCTATATTTTGCAGCGGGACAAACACCCAGGAATGGCGGCTAAGATCGGTGCGGGGATTTGGAGCGGAGTCGTTTGCAGGAGCCATTCTTCCAACCACTTCCAAAATGCCGCCGCCCTCGAACCAGATTCCTCCGGCTTCAAGTTCGGCGATTTTTGACGCCACCGGCTGCGGCAGAAAAGAAAATTTCACCAGCACTTCCGAACCAATCAGTTGATGAAGACCAGTTCCCATGGCAAGAATTTATGACAATGAATAATGTCATCCTCACCCACAATTTATCACAATCGGCACGGCCCGGTCAGTTGAATCCCCGTTGAATCCGCTGCGGCGGAAGCAATTGCTCCGGCGCTTCCCCGCCGCTCGAATCACACCGGGGGGCCATCTGGATGCTGTCCGGGGATCATGCTAGACTGTCCGCCAACTGCGGACGGAAACCGCCGCCGGACGGCGTTCTTTTTTCGGGAAGCGCGGAGAAATAGAGCGGCTCGATCACGAGGGTCGGATGAATAGAATCTGGATACCTGTTCTGCTGCTGGGATTTGTCGCCGCCATCGGATCATCCACTGCCGTTCCCCGGCCACCGGAAACGGATTGCAGTAAACTCGCTCCGCCAGCCGGCAACACCGGCGCGTTTTTGATGCTCTCTGACGTGCATCTCGATCCTTTTGCCGACGACAACGTGGCCACCCCTTACGGCCAGGATACGAAATATCCTCTGCTGAAATCCGCGCTTCAGGCCGCGGCGGATATTTCGCAGACCTGCAACATCAACTACGACTACGGAACTGTCACCGGCGACTACACCTATCACCGGCAGAGCAGCGGCGATTACGCCGACAGTTCGCCGCATTCTCTGGGCATCGTGGAGTCCATCAGCGGAATGCTTCGGTATTTTTTCCCGGGCGTGCCCGCCTTCGGAGCGCTGGGAAACAACGATTCGGACACCGGCAACTACAAAATACCCAGTGAACCGTATTTGAATGACGTCAGGAATTATCTGGTTTCCCGGAATCAATTCGCTTCATTCGCCAAACCGTTTCAGGGATATTACCGCGCGGCTGTTGCGCCGGGCGCAGCGCCGCGAAAAAATGAAATTGTCGCGCTGAATACCAACATCTGGTCCAACAAGACCTCGGCAACCTGCTCGCCGGACGATGCCGGCGACGAAGGAACACGCGAACTGAAATGGCTCGGTGAAACGCTGGCCGCAATGCGCGGCGACGGCCACACCGCCACTCTGGTGATGCACATTCCGCCGGGAATTGATGTCTATGCCACGCTCAATCCGTCCTCGGCAAATTCATTGCCGGACGAGGAAGAGCGCCCCGCAGCCAGCGCCATTGCTCCGCAAACCACGCCATTATGGAAGCCGGCATGCCAGGCGGAATTCATAGACATCTTGTCGCGCTACAGCGATGTGGTTGTGGACATTGATGCCGCGCATATTCATCGCGATGATTTTCGCATCCTGTTTGACGCCAATCACAAAGCGATTTGCCCCGTCCATTTGATACCGGCCATCAGCCCGATCTATGACAACAATCCCGCCTTCGAGATCGGGTGGTATGACAAGGCCAGCGGCGCGCTGGTGGACTATGCCGCCTTCTACCTCAATCTGGCACAGCAGCAGACGGACGCGGCCGCGGACAAGCAGCCCAGCTGGGAGTTACTGTACAGATTTACCAGCGACTACGGCTATTCGGAGTTTGACACCGAAACGCTGCAATCATTGGCTGGCGCTTTGCGGTCCTACGACAGCGACGCCAGCAAGAAGTACCGCTACAACTACGCCTCCGGAGCGACGCCTGAGCGCAAAGCCATGGAGGAGCATTGGGCGTACTATGTCTGCGCCATAACCGAACTGACCGTTGACGGCTACAACGATTGCGTCAAGCGGCACTAGAAGGATCCCGCCAGAAAATCCTCAGGAACGATCCCGCGCGGCGATCCGCCGCCGTGTGAGATTGTTGGCACGAAACCGCCGTTAACGCGGGACTTATACGCCCCAGGCGAAGTTTTCTTCGCCCAATGCAATTTGCAGCGGCCCTTCCACGGGGAGAAAGTCCATCGGCAGGCCGCCCTGCCAGATGGAAATCGCCAGATGAAGACGCGCGCAGTCCTGCAAATCGAACAGCGCCTTCTCCAGCCGGATTTCCAGAATTTTGCCGATCGCCGCGGAAATAAGTGAAGGCTCGCGTTGCGCCGTCTCGCCCGACGCCGCGCCCGCATAACACCCGGCCACTCGCCCTTCGCGGATTTCAACCACCGCGCGCACTTCCTCCTTCGCGCGAATTAGAACGCGAAACTCCGCGTCGCGCAGCTCCGCGAAATTGGACTGCGCGGGATCCACGCGCAAGAAAAACGCGTCCTGGCTGAATCCGAAACGGAGCCCGCGCAAAAGCCAGGTGCGGCCGTGCATCGCGCCGCCGCGGACCTCCGGCGTATACATCCCCGCGCCAAGCCACTCAAAATAATTCGTCTCGCGGCCATCTATAGTCACGTTGAGGAAACCGTCCGGCGGGACAATATTTGCCGACGCCGAAGCGCCGGCGATGGGCGCCCCAGCGCATCGGGCGGAGCCATCTCCAGCGCGAGGTACACGGCGGTCAGGTATTTTCGGTAGATGGCGTCAAAATCCGCATCGTTCGCGGAACTGTTTTCCGGGCCGTACCACCAGCACCAGTCGCTGCCCTCCGCCGCCAGAATGGATTCGTACGCCTCCGCCAATTTTTCGGCGGATGGACCGCCCTGCTCGCCCGCATCGTGGCGCCTGGCCGCTTCGCCATACGCCCGCCGCGCGTCGCCCAGCAGCTCCCAGGCTTTCACATCCTCGTGGCTGCCGATCCAGATATCGAAATTGGCGTTGATCCACGACGCGGGGAAAATGGACTCCATCTTCCGCGCATCCGTGGCCGTGGCCGCGGCTTGCGAGCCGGTCAGCGTGCAGATGGAGCCATCGCCCTGCAGGCGTCCATAGAACTGGCGAAGAAATTCGCGCCCATTGCCGGGATAATATTCCCAGGCATTTTCTCCGTCGAGAATCAAACAGATGGTTGGCTCGCCGTCGCCGCTCCAACTGTCGCCGATGGCGCGGATGCGATGGTGCAGGTCCGCCGCGGCGGACTCCGGCGACATGCGGCTATAGACGAAGCCGACGAGGTCGGAAAGATAGTGATCGCGGAACAGCCCGCAAATCTTCCGGCCGTGGCGCTCCAAAATCCACGGCGCATATAAGTCGGCGGCATTTTCCGGCACGCCCGCCGCGTCGCGCGCGAATCCTTCGTTACGCGTGCGCCCCAGAACGCCTTCGTCCGTGGCGAACCACGAAAACCCCAGGTCCATGGCAATTTCCAGCGTCTGATTGGAAACCGAACCCTCCGACGGCCACAACCCAAGCGGCGGCCGGCCAAAAAGCCGCGTGTGAAACGCGCGCGCCAGTTCCAGCTGCGCGCGGGCGTCCTCAGGATAGGAAAATGGCGGCTTGGGAAGCGGCGTCCACGGATTGGCTTCGCGGGCAATTTCCGTGTCGCACAACAGCGGCAGAATAGGATGGTAAAAAGGCGTGGTGGAGATTTCGATCTGTCCGCGATCCTGCGCGCGGCGGTATTCCGGCAGCACTTCCGCCAGCAGGAACAGCTGCCGTTCGCGCAGCGCCGCTTTTTCCTCCTCGGTGAAACCTTCGCCTTTGCGCGACAGCTCCGAAACCACGGGATCAATGGCCAGAAAATCCTCGTCCATCCACGCCAGTTGCGAGAGCGCCTGCAAGTCACGCCAGTCACGCAGAGAAAATCCCTCCAGCGTTTCCTTGCCCATGCGCTGCGCGTCCGTGAACAGCGCCCGAAACCGCGGCCAGCGGCTGATTAAATTGTCGTAGTTGGCCTGAAATCCGCGCAGCAGGATTTCTTCTTTTTGCGGCTGCGTCAGGCTGTCGGCGGGAGTAAACGCCGTTTCAAACCACGATTCCGCGAATTTTCCGCTGGCGTACTCTTCCAGTTGCATCGCCAGCCCGGGGACCATGTTGAACGTGGCCTTCACGGCGGGAAATTCCTCCAGCAGGTGGACCATGCCCCAGTAATCCTTCAGCGCGTGCAGGCGGGTCCACGGCAGGATGTATTTTCCGTCGGCGGGATCGCGGTACTGCGGCTGATGCATGTGCCAGAGGATGACCACGTTGACGTTCTTCATCCCGCCCGCTCTTCCCGTTCGCGCGGAATGGCCGCCCCGGTGTTAGAATTTGACAGCGCCGCCATGCGCATCCTCGACAAATATATTTGCCGCGAAGTCTTTTCGCACGCCCTTCTCGGACTGGCGGTCTTCACCTTCGTATTTTTCATTCCCCAGCTGGTCCGCCTGATGGACCTGGTGGTGCGCCATACCGGCGGCGCCGCCAGTGTGGCGATGCTTTTCGCCTGCGCGTTTCCCGGCATCCTGGTGTTTACGTTGCCCATGTCCGCGCTGGTCGGAGTGCTCATCGGACTGGGCCGCCTTTCCGCTGACGGCGAAATTGTGGGCATGAACGCTTCCGGCATCGGCTTGCGCCGGTTGCTGGTGCCAATTGGCCTGCTGGCCATGCTGATGGGCATGCTTACGCTGGCGGACACTTTCTGGTTGAGTCCCCTGTCCCTGCGCGCCTTGCATTCCCTCGAAGACCAGCTCCGCGCCTCGCAGGCTTCTTCGGCGCTTGAGCCCCGCGTCTTCGATGAACGCTTCCCCCACTTCGTCTTGTACGTGCAGGATGTGGACGCTTCCGCGTCGCGCTGGCGCGGCGTTCTTCTGGCGGACACAGGCCAGGGACCGGAGTCGCGCATCACGCTGGCGGAGAACGCCATTGTAGTAGCCGACAAGAGCGAAGACAAGTTACAGCTTCATCTCGGTCCCGGAAGCACCCACGACTACGACCCCAAAGATCCGCAGCATTACGGGTTCACCACTTTCGGCGCCAGCGATCTGGCCGTGGAACTTACCGGCCCGGCGAGTGTCGCCATCCCCCGCATTCCGGACGCGGAAAAATCAGCGCACGAACTTCGTTCCGACAGCGGCCCCGATTGGCGGCTGGCCCGTGTGGAATTTCAGCGCCGGATTGCCTTTCCCGCGGCCTGCATTGTCTTTGCATTGCTGGGAGTTCCCGTCGGCGTGCGCCCGCGCCGCGGCGGACGTTCCGCCGGATTTATCCTTGCTCTGGTGCTCGTGTCCGCTTACTACATGGCTTTCGTCGCCGGCGTCCACCTGGCGCAGGAAGGAAGACTGAGCCCGTTCCTTGGCGTTTGGCTGGCGAACATCATCGCCACGCTGGTGGCTCTCGGATTGATCGTGCGCATAGAACAGGTGCGCGGTGAAGGCTGGATCGGCCATCTTCTGTTTCATTTGCAGCAGCGCTGGCAGAGCTTTTCCATCGCATCCCGGCGGTCTCCGCGCGCTCCATCCGCGCCAGGCATAGGCGCCGCCATCGTAACTCCCATCAGCGCGCCCATCTCTCCGCGTTCGGTTTCCGACCTCCCGGGAGACGCCGCAGGTTTCCCTACCATGATTGACCTGCACATCCTGGGCGCTTTTTTCTCCTACTATCTGCTGCTGCTCGCCGGTTTCCTGGCCATCTTCGACGCCTTCACGCTCTTCGATCTGCTGAATGACATCACCCGCAATCACGCGTCCGTGTACCTTGTGCTGGACTATTTCCGCCATCTGGTTCCCTTGATGGTCTATCAACTCACGCCGCTGGCCGCGCTGGTGGCCACGCTGATTACTCTCGCCATTCTTGCCAAAAACAACGAAGTCACCGCCTTCAAGGCCAGCGGCATCAGCCTCTATCGCGTCACCTTCCCGCTGTTGGTGGCCGGCCTGCTTCTCTCGCTGGGCATGTTTGTTCTGGACGACACCTATCTTCCCTACGCCAACCAGCGCCAGGATGCGATCCGCAATCAAATCAAGGGCAAGCCCGCGCAGACTTTTTACCAGCCCACCCACCGCTGGATTTTCGGTTCGCTGGACCACATCTACAATTACGAGTTCTTCGACTCCGACCAGAATCTCTTCGCGGGATTGAACGTATTTGAGCTCGACCCGCAAACTTTCCAGATGCGCCGCCGCATTTACGCATCGCAGGCGCACTGGGAACCGCCTTTGGAAGGCTGGGTTCTGGAAAATGGCTGGGTGCGGGACTTTGCCGCGGGGAACGTCACCAGTTTCCGGACGTTCAAGGTATCCACATTCAATGAACTGGCCGAGCAGCCCAGTTACTTCAAGCGCGAAGTGCTCCCCTCTTCACAGATGAACTGGAGCCAGTTGGCCCGCTACATTGACGGCCTTCGCCAGGCCGGTTTCGACACCGCGCGCCTCTCCGTCGAATGGCAACGAAAATTCGCCTTTCCGCTGATCGCCGCCATTATTGTTTTTCTCAGCGCGCCGTTCGCGTTTTTGGTGGGGACGCGCGGCGCTCTCGGCGGACTCGCTCTGGCCATCGGCATCAGCATTCTTTACTGGGCCATGGCCGCGCTCTTTGAAGCCATGGGCTCCGTCGGCCAGCTGCCGCCGCTCCTCGCCGGCTGGGCGCCCGACGCCATCTTCGCCTTTCTCGGCGCTTACTTCTTCCTCCGCATGCCGACGTAGCTGCGTCTGGTCTTTCATGACTACGCCGGTCTTTCCCGGTCACTGTTCCGTATTTACTGCGATAAGAATTTGACGTTGGCACAGGCCGGGGGCCTGTGCTACTAAAACCATCGCCTCATGTACGGTTCGCTTCCACCCTCATTTGCACGCCAGTTTAACCGTCTGCGCGCGTTGGATAAGCTGCCGTCGGCGGAGCGCGAAGCCCGCATCACCGCCTTCGAGAAGCGCGATTTCACCCCGTCGGCGCGCAACACACCGTGACTGTTTAGCGCTTTTCTTCCAGCACGGCCTGGGCGGCGGCAAGGCGGGCGATGGGCACGCGGAAGGGCGAGGCGCTGACGTAGTTCATTCCCACGCGATGGCAGAATTTCACTGATTCGCTGTCGCCGCCATGCTCGCCGCAGATGCCGATCTTCAGTTTGGGACGCGTTTTGCGCCCGCCCTTGATGGCCCACTCGATCAGCATTCCGACGCCCTTCTGGTCCAGCGTCTGGAAAGGGTCGGCGGTGAAGATTCCCGCCTTGGTTTCGTCCACGTAATCGGGGAGAAAACGGCCGGCGTCGTCGCGGGAGAGGCCCATGGTGGTCTGCGTCAGGTCATTGGTGCCGAAGGAGAAGAATTCCGCCACTTCCGCGATTTCTCCGGCCAGCAGCGCCGCTCGCGGCAGTTCGATCATCGTGCCCACCAGGTATTCCAGTTTCACTTTCGACTGGCGGATAATCTCGTCGGCCACGCGCCGCGTGGCCTGTTCCAGAATTTGCAGCTCTTTCTTATCAAGGACCAGCGGAATCATGATTTCAGGTAATACTTTAACTCCGCGCTTCTTGCAATCAATGGCCGCTTCGATGATGGCACGCACCTGCATGTCCAAAATTTCCGGATAGGTGATGCACAGACGGCAGCCACGATGCCCCAGCATGGGGTTGGCTTCCTTAAGCTGTTCCACGCGCTGCGCCACGGCTTCCGCGGAGATGCCCAGATGCTTCGCCAGAGCCTGCTGGCGCTCGGCATCGTGGGGGACAAATTCGTGCAGCGGCGGATCAATCAGCCGAATGGTAACCGGCAGCCCATCCATGGCCTCGAAAATTCCGATGAAATCGCGGCGCTGGTAAGGCAGCAGACGCTCCAGCGCCTTTACGCGGGTTTCGCGGTCATTGGCCAGAATCATTTCCTGGATGGCCTGCTGGCGCGCTTCGCTCTGCTCGGGATGCTCGAAATCCTTGAAGAACATGTGCTCGGTGCGGCACAGCCCGATGCCTTCCGCGCCCATTTCGCGGGCTTTGCGCGCATCCTGCGGAGTGTCCGCGTTGGTGCGGACGCCGAGGCGACGAAAACTGTCCGCCCATTTCATCAGCGTGGCATAGGCTTTCGTGGGCTGCGGCAGAACCAGCGGCATCTGCCCTAGATAGACGGACCCGTCGCCGCCGTCCAATGTCAGCCAGTCACCTTCGCGAATCGTTTTCCCTCCAACGCTGATTTCCTTTTTCGTGGCGCTGATATCCAGCGCTTCGCAGCCCACGATGCAGCACTTTCCCCAGCCGCGCGCCACCACGGCGGCGTGGCTGGTCTTCCCTCCCGTGGCCGTCAGAATTCCCTGGGCCACGAACATGCCGCCGACGTCTTCGGGACTGGTCTCCCGCCGCACCAGGATTACTTTTTCGCCCAGCGCCGCCTGCGATTCCGCGTCATGCGCGAAGAAAACCGCGCGTCCGACTGCCGCCCCGGGAACGGCATTGATGCCCTCGGCCAACTTTTTGCTCTTCAACTCCGCCGCAGGCACGCCGGGATCCAGCACGGGATAAAAAAGCCGTTCGATATCCTCGGACTTGATGCGCCCCACCGCGTCGGCCTTGGAAATCAGCCCCTCGCCGGCCATGTCCACGGCCATCTGGAAAGTGGCCGCCGGCGACCGCTTTCCTGACCGCGTTTGCAGCATGTACAGCGTTCCGTCCTCGACGGTGAACTCCAAATCCTGCATGTCGCGGTAGTGCTTTTCGAGGATGCCGCGAACGCGCTCCAATTGCTTATAAACCGTGGGCATGCGCTTCTTCATTTCGGAGAGGTGCATGGGCGTGCGGATGCCGGCGACCACGTCCTCGCCCTGGGCGTTGATCAGAAAATCGCCGTAGAAAATCTTCTCGCCGGTGCTGGGATCGCGCGTAAAACAGACTCCCGTGCCGGAATTTTCGCCCAGGTTGCCAAACACCATTTGGACCACGTTCACCGCCGTCCCCAGCAGGCCGGTGATGTGCTCCACGCGGCGGTAGGTAACGGCTTTGTCCGCCATCCACGAATTGAACACCGCGCCAATCGCCCCCCAGAGCTGCTCCTGCGGGTCTTCGGGAAAATCCTTGCCGGTTTTTTTCTTAAAGTAATCCTTGTACTCCGCCACCAAGCTCTTCCAGCCCTCGGCGGGAACGGAGGTATCGTCCTTTGCACCCAGACGCTTCTTCATGGCCACCAGGCGATCTTCCAATTCTTCCTTGGGCAGGCCAATCACCACGGAGGAATACATCTGCACGAACCGCCGGTAGGCGTCATAGGCAAAGCGCGCATCCTTGCTTCGCTGGACCAGCGCCTCCACGGATTTGGAATTCAATCCAAGATTGAGAATCGTCTCCATCATCCCCGGCATGGACCGCGCCGCTCCGGACCGCACGCTGACCAGCAGCGGATCTTTGGCGTCGCCCAGTTTCTTGCCGGTTATCTTTTCCAGCCAGCGGAGCCGCTCGTCCACCTGCTTAGCCAGCTCCGGCGGCATTTTCTTGCCATGCTCCATGTAGTAGTTGCAGGCTTCCGTGGTGATGGTGAATCCCGCCGGGACGGGCAGGCCGATGCGCGTCATTTCCGACAGGCCGGCGCCCTTTCCGCCGAGGATGTCCTTCATGTCCCCTTTGCCGTCCGTCTTGCCGCCGCCGAAGTAGTAAACGTATTTCTTCACAGTGACCTCAATTCCGAAGGTATGGATTCGTTCATCCGTAAAACTTCATGCATCACTTCATCTTCCGTTCTGTCCGCCATCACGCTTTGAATATCGCGGAGATTTCCGCCGGGTTCGCGGCGTCCTTGGCGAAAGTGAACGTGCCGCTTTCCTTCATCTCGCGAGCCGCGCGAAGAAACGCTCCCAGCGCGACACGATTCAATGTGCTGCCCACGCTGATGCGCCGCACTCCCATAGCGGACAAATCCGCCACGCTAAGCTGCACGCCACGCAGCCCCATCACCACGTTTACAGGGCGGTCCACGGAGCTGATGACCGCGGCGATGTCTTCCTTCGTCGCCAGTCCCGGCGCGTAAAGCACGTCCGCGCCCGCTTCCTGATAGGCCTGCAAACGCGCAATGGTGTCTTTGACATCCGGACGCCCATGCAGGTAATTCTCCGCGCGTCCCGTCAGGACGAACGGAAACGGGAGCGCGTGCGCCGCCTCCGCTGCGGCGCGAACTCGCGCCACCGCGTGTTCCAGGCAGTAAATGGGCCCATCCTGCCGCCCGGTGAAATCTTCAATCGAGCCGCCGACAACTCCCGCCTGCGCCGCCAGCCGAATGGTCTCCGCGGCAAATTCCGGCGCGTCCCCGTAGCCATTTTCGAGGTCCGCGCTCACCGGCAAATCCGTCGCGGCGGCAATTTCGGCGATGTGTTTCAGCATGTGGTCGCGGTCAACCTTGCCATCGGGCAGCCCGGCGGAAAACGCATACCCCATGCTGGTGGTAGCCAGCGCTTCAAAACCCAGATGCGCCAACAGCCGCGCCGTGCCGGTATCCCAGGGATTGGGAATTATGAAGGCGGTCTTGCGCTCGTGTAGCGCCCGGAATGCCTTACCCTTTTCGGCTTGCGTCAGCATGACGATCACCTGGCCTTGCGGCTGCGGGGAGCAGCGGGGCGTTCCTCTCTTAAAGTTCCGCTTGAATCTTCAGCGGTTGGAATCCTCAGCCACCATCTCGGAGAAATCGGCGATGGCCGAGAATTCGCGCAGCAGCGACCGCAACAACGCCAGCCGGTTCTGCCGCACTTCCGGCTTTTCCGCCATCACCATCACGTCGTCGAAAAACTTGTCCACTGGCGGGCGCAGCTCCGCAATCGCCGCCAGCGCTTCCTGATACTTTGCCGCCCGGCGATGTCCCGCCACCCGCATGGCCACTTCTCCCGCCGCCGCGTGCAGGTTACGTTCCGCGTCGCTCTCGAAGAGTTCGGGCTGAACGCGCGTCTCCTTGCCTTCATCCCCGGCCTTCTCCAGAATCTTGCGTATGCGCTTGAACGCCACCGCCAGCGGCATGAAGTTTCGCGTAGTCCTGATGGCATGGAGCGCGGCAACGCGCCGCGCGGCGTCCACCAGATCGTCCGCTCCGGCCACAAACGCGGCGTTGATCTCGTCGTAGGAGAATCCCTGCCGCTCGCGGAGAATGAACCTTGCGCGTTCCAGCAGGAATTCCCGCAATTGCCCCTGCGTCTCGGTATTCAAGGCGCGTTTCGGAGGAAACTGCCCCAGCGCCTTGCCCGCCGCCGATATGGCTTCACCGACGGAAAACGGCAGCTTCTTTTCCAGAATGATGCGCACGATGCCCAGCGCCGCGCGCCGCAAAGCGAAAGGATCACTTGAACCTGACGGAATCGCGCCCACCGCGAAACATGCCGCCAGCGAGTCCAACTTGTCGGCTACGGCTACCGCGCAGCCAATCAAATTTCTGGGCAGCGGCTCGTCGGGACCCGCGGGCTGATAGTGATCATAGATGGCCCACGCCACGTCGTCGTCTTCGCCCTGCGCGCGGGCATAAAGACCGCCCACAATTCCCTGCAACTCGGTGAACTCCCGCACCATTTCCGTCACCAGGTCGCACTTGCAAAGCTCCGCGGCGCGGACCGTGGCCGTAACGCTGGCCTGGGCGATGCCGGAGTTGAACCACTGCTCCGCCACCCAACGGGCCAGATACGTCAGCCGCTGCACTTTGTCGCCATAACTGCCCAGCCGCGATTCATACGTCACCTTGGAGAGGCGCGGCAAATGATCTCCCAACTGCGTTTTCTGGTCGGTGTCCCAGAAGAAGCGCGCATCCGCGAACCGCGCCCGCAGAACGCGCTCATGACCCGCGCGAATGTGCCCTTCCCGGTCGCGGTCGGTATTCATCACCGCCAGAAAATGCGGGAGCAGCCCTCCGTGGACGTCTTCGACCGCGAAATACTTCTGATGGTCGCGCATCACGGTGACCAGAATCTCTTCCGGCAATTCCAGATAGGCTTCATCGAAACTCCCCAGCAGAACCGCCGGGTATTCGTTGAGATAGCTCACCTGCTCCATCAGCGAATCGTCGGCGTGTATCCGCCAGCCGCGATGCTGGGCCATCACCTTCCTGATTTCGCTTTCGATTTTGAGGCGGCGCTCCGCGGGATCCGCCAGAACGAAATTCTTTCGCAGCCGGGCCACGTAATCCTTCGGTCCGGTGAGCGGAATTCTCGGCGCTCCCAGGAAGCGGTGGCCCACCGACCAGTTCCCCGCTTTCACGCCGGCGATTTCCACGGGCAAAACTTTTCCGCCCAGCAGCGCCACCACCCAGCGAATGGGACGGATAAATCGCGGGCCGTGCGCGCCTGTCCAGGTCATGCTGCGCGGAAAAACAATTTGCAGAACGGACTGGGGAATCATTTCGGCCAGAATTTCCTGCGCCGCTTTTCCCGGAATAATTTGCCGCGCGACGAGATATTCTCCGCGCGCGGTTTTGCGCCAGGTGAGATCCGCAGTTTCACTCCCTGTTTTTCCGCGAAACTGGTGGCCGCGCGTGTCGGCGCGCCGACATTGTCGAATGCTACTGACTTCGGCGGACCGGTTACTTCCCTGATTTCATCGGGCTGGCGTATCGCAAAGTCGCCATCGCCGCCAAACGCCGCGGCCCGCCCATTACGCTCACTTTGCCTTCCAGCAAATTCGCCGCGGATAAATATTTTTCGAGACTGCGCTGCAACTCCGCGCACGCACGCGGAATCATTCCCGCGGGAACTTCCTCGCAACCCACTTCCAACAGAAAATCGGCCACGCCCTTCGTGACGCCTTATGGCCCCCTTATTGGCCCCCTTTGCGGATTTCGCTTTCATGCGCTCACCTCCGCCGTCTCCGCGCTTGCTCCGCGCTGGTCCATATAACTTTGCGCCACGCGACAGGTAAGATTTCGTACCCGGCCAATCAACGCCGCACGCTCCGTGACGGAAATCACTCCGCGCGCATCCAGCACGTTGAACAGATGCGAGCACTTCAGGCACAAGTCGTACACCGCCAGCAACGGATACCGCTTTTTCTCTTCCGGTCGCGATTTTCGCGATAGAGCGTCAGGATGCCGCGCCGCTTCCGATTCGTTCAGGTCAAACATTTTCCGCGTGTCTTCCGGGTCGGCATAGTCGAAATTGTAAGAGGAAAACTGCTCCTCCTCCGCCAGCCGCACCTCGCCGTAGGTCATTTTCTCCGTCCAGCGAATGTCGAAGACGTTGTCCACTCCCTGCAGATAGGCGGCGATTCGGTCCAGTCCGTAAGTGATTTCCACGGATATCGGATCCAGGTTCAGGCCGCCGCACTGCTGGAAATATGTGAACTGCGAAATCTCCAGCCCGTCCAGCAGCACCTGCCAACCGATGCCCCATGCGCCCAGCGTGGGAGACTCCCAGTTGTCCTCCTCAAATCGAATGTCGTGCTCGCGCAAATTAATCCCCAGCGCGCGAAACTTCGCAAATAAATATCCTGCACGTCGCTGGGCGGGCTTAAGTATCACCTGACATTGCGTGTGCTTATAAAGCCGGTTGGGATTTTCGCCGTAGCGGCCGTCCGCGGGACGGCGGCTGGGCTGGATATACGCCACGCGATAAGGGTCTGGCCCCAGCACGCGAAGGAATGTTTCCGGATGCATGGTACCCGCGCCCACTTCCATGTCATACGGCTGTTGCAGGACGCAGCCCTGCGCGGCCCAGAAATCTTCCAGCCGCCGCAGAAGAGATTGAAACGTCAATCCACGGGACGCTGCTCTCGCAGCGCCTCCGGCGCGCCTAGCACGCCCGAACCGCCTTCGCCACTGATCGCCTTTTGCCATTCGCCTTTTTGGCGCGCCATCATGCCGTCATCTCCATGAATTCCCTCGTCGCAAGTTTGCGTTCAATCTGGTGCTCGATTCCATTGAGCAGAAAGCCGTCAACTCATTCAGCGCGGCTGCGGGAAGCGGCTTTTCTCTGGTTGCCAGAGCGCTAAGCTTTTCCGATCGCAGGATTCGCGCGGCATTCAATGCGTGCCCGGGAAATCACATTCGTTCCCGGCAGCCGGCATTTCTGGCACCACAACCCGTCCGCCCCGGCGCGCCATACCTGCTGGTCCTTGCCAATTCCTTGCCGCATCGCGCACAACGATCCAGAGCCGGAAGCCAGCCCGCCAGGCGCATGGTCCACAACGAGAAATATGCCACGGGCAAAGCGGGCGCGCGCGTCTCGTTAATCGTCCGCGCCGCCAGTAACAGCAGGCTGAACGACGCGTCCAGCGGCTCGCGTTCCGGCAGCACCGCTTCGGAAATTTCCGCCAGCAGCGTAAGCGAATTTCCGGATTCATAATCGCTGTACGAACCCATAAACGATTCCAGCAATTCGCACTGGGTTACGCGCACCAGGTCGCGCGTTTCGCGCTCGAAATACCAGATGCGAATGTAGGAGCAACTCTCCAGCGTGGACCCGAAGCGGCTCTTGGGACGCCGCGCCGCTTTGGCCACGCCACGCACGCGGCCATAGGAGCGGCTGAGAAAACTTACCAGCCGGTCCGCCTCTCCCAGCGGATAAGTCCGCAAAATTATGGCTTCGGAATCTCGAAGTGGCATGCGTATGTCGGCGCGCCGACGAATCCGCTCAGCGCAAAAAACGGGCCAAGCGCAACAGATTTACTTATCATAGCAGTTTCGCACGTGCAACGTGGAAGCGCTGCTTCGCGACAGATTTTCGGCTGAATCGCAACTTCAAAAAGATTTCACGCTTGCAAATCAATCTGTGTCCGCTAGAGTGGTCAATTCATGGATAATTCCTCCGCGCATGTTCCCGCTGTGGACGTCGCCGGCGTGGGCCTGAACGCCACCGACTGCATCATCCGCCTGCCGGCCTTCCCTCTTGCCGACTCCAAGATGGAATTCATTTCCGCGCAGACGCAGCTCGGCGGACAAGTCGCCAGCGCCATGGTGGCCTGCAGCAAATGGGGACTGCGCGCGCGCTATATCGGCAAGGCCGGAGACGACGCCGCTGCGCGGAAGCACATCGAGGAATTTCAGCGGACCGCCGTGGACGCGCGCGTGATCCCCGTCCCCAATTGCCCCAGCCAGTCCGCATATATTCTTGTTGATGAAACTTCCGGCGAGCGAACCATTCTCTGGGGACGCGACGCGCGGCTCGCTCTTCAGCCCTCGGAAATTCAGCGCGAGTGGATCACCTCCGCGCGTGGGCTGTTAGTGGACGGCCATGATACTGCCGCGGCCGCAACCGCCGCAAAATTCGCGCGCGCTGAAAAAATTCCCGTAATTGCCGACGTGGACAACATTTATTCAGGACTTGAAGTTTTACTTGAAGCCGTGGATTACCTCATCGGCTCGCGCCAATTCCCCACTCGGTTAACCGGCGATGAAAATATTCTCGCCGCCCTGCGCCGCATCGCCACGGAAACACAATGTCCTGCCGTCGGCGCCACGCTGGGATCGGAAGGCGCGATTGTCTGGCATCGCGGACGATTCCTCTACGCTCCCGCGTTCCGGGTCTCCGCGGTGGACACCACCGGCGCGGGTGACGTCTTCCACGGCGCTTTTCTTTACGGAGTGGTCCAGGGCTGGCCGCTGCCGCGCACCATGGATTTCAGTTGCGCCGCGGCCGCCCTCAACTGCATCGCTCCCGGCGCGCGCGGACACATCGCCACCATCGAAGAGATTGAAAATCTGATGATGACTGGAACACGCAACGAGCCGGCGTTTGATCCCGAGGAAATCGCCTTCGCGGAACGATGAAAGCCCGCTGAACCCATGCTTCCGCTGAAATCGCTGATACCGCGCCGCGCCTTTCCCATCGTCACGCTGGGATTGATCGCTCTGAACGTTTACGTGTTCGTGGAAGAGCTTACCTTCTCGCACGTGGCGCTGAATCATTTGCTCGGCGCCTACGGACTGGTGCCGGAGCGCTTCGCCAGCCTGGCCAATGGCGGCTCAGTCACTTTTGTGGACGCCGTTCTGCCGCTGATTTCCAGCCTGTTCCTTCATGCCGACTGGCTGCACATCATCGGCAATATGTGGTTTCTGTGGATTTTCGGCGCCAACGTGGAAGACCGCCTGGGCCACATTCCATTTCTGGTCTTTTATTTTGTCTGCGGGATCGTGGCCGGCCTCACCCACGTTTTTTTCAACTGGGGCTCCAGCGTTCCCACCATCGGAGCGAGCGGCGCAATCTCCGGAGTGGTGGGCGCGTTCCTGATTCTCTTTCCGGTGTCGCGGATTCTGACGCTGGTTCCCATCATCATCATTCCGCTAATCTTTGAAATTCCCGCGATCATTTTCATCGCCATTTGGTTTGCCCTGCAACTATTCGGGGGTCTGGGCAACGTCACGCAGCACGGAGCGCAGACCATAGCCTGGTGGGCGCACGTGGGCGGATTCGCCATGGGCATTCTGCTGGCGTTTCAGTGGAAGAAAACCCGCACGCCCAATTATTACTACGGTTGAAGTAATTATTTTATTCGTTCGGACCAATGATGCCGAGGGAGTCGTTGTCCACGTAATGCTTGAGAAAGGGAGGGGCAATCCGCACCATCAGCGCGAAAATGATCATGCCGATGGGAAACCAAAGAATGGAGCCGAGAACAACCCGCGCAGTAAAGCTCAGCCTCACAGACAGCGCCACGCCGACGCTACAAAGAATGCCGAGGATCGTAGGCGTTTTCATATAAGCGGCCGAAACATACAACGGAAGTTTGCATCAAGGACAACGGAACCAACGTCCCCGCACGTCGCTGCGAGACAATGCGGCCTGACACCTCGGACAACACATGGGCCGCGTCGCCACCAGGTTTTCGCTTTGCCCATCGCCACTGGAATTCATTGGGACTTGGCGACCCAGGCGGCGAGCCAATTGCCGCATTCGCGGGTGCTCATTTTACCGCCGAGGTCCGGCGTGGTGGCGCCCGCGGCGAGCGCGGCGCGAACGGCGGCGTCCAGGCGCCCGGCCTCGTGATTCCAGCCGAGGTGCGCGGCCATCATCGCGGCGGTGAGAACCGAGCCCAGCGGGTTGGCGGTATTTTTCCCGGCGATGTCCGGGGCGGAGCCATGCACCGGCTCGAACATGGAAACGCGGCCGGGATGAATATTTCCCGATGCGGCGAGTCCCAGTCCGCCGGCGAGCTGCGCGGCGAGGTCGCTGGCGATGTCTCCAAATAAATTGCAGGTGACGATCACCTGAAACTGCCGCGGGTCGCGGACCATCTGCATCAGCAGGTTGTCAATGTACTGATGCGACGAATCAATATCGGAATATTCCTTGCGGACTTCGCGGAACACGCGCTGCCAGAGATCGTGTCCAAAATTAATGGCGTTGGATTTATCCGCCATGCACAGGCGTTTCAGGCTGTGGGAGCGGGCGTATTCAAAGGCGAAGCGGATGATGCGCTCCACGCCCTTGCGGGTGTTGACGTCCTCCTGAATGGCGATTTCGTCCGGCGTTCCCTTCTTGAAAATTCCACCCATGCCAACGTAGAGGCCTTCGGTGTTCTCGCGGACCACGGTGATGCGAATGTCGTCTTCCATGCGGTCGCGGAGCGGAGTGAGGCGGCGGTCGTACAAGAAGCAGGGGCGCAGATTGACGAAGAGGTCCAGTTTTTTTCGCAGGCCCAGCAGAATATCCGCGGCATGAACGTTGGACGGCACGCGAGGGTCGCCCATGGCGCCAAGAAGAATGGCGTCGAACTTTGACTGAAACATTTCCGGCGCGCCGTCGGGAAGCGTGGTGGCGTCGCGCAGATAGCGTTCCGCGCCCCAGTCGAAATTTTCAAACTCCACGGCGTGGCCGAAATTTCTCGCGGCGGCCTGAAAAACTTTGCAGGCTTCGGGGATCACTTCCTGTCCGATGCCGTCACCGGGAATGACGGCGATGCGGGCGGTGTTCCTGACGGTCAATTTATTTCCTCCATGATGCGCGGTGCCGGGTGCGATTGTAATCCGAGGACGGTCCGGCGGCAATGCTGGCGGGAAATTGGGCAGATCGGAGGGCGATCAGGTGTTGCTGCGGGGGAGAAGGGGGAAAATCGGGGGGTGAAATGCGGCAAAAATGAGAAGTCAAAAAGTGTCCCTATTAGAAAAGTGGATGCCATTGATTACGTGAGAGTTGCGATTTTACGACTGTCACATGTGTCCCTATTAGAATTCGCCGTTTTGCGCCTGTTTCCGTCGTCTGGGCATAGTTCTGACCTATTGTCGGAATTCCGCGGAAAAAATCAACAGCAGCTTCTGTAACAGTTGGTCTGCGGCGTTTGATAGAAGAGAAAAGACTGGGGCCCTAAAGGCGCCGCTACATGGCGGTGCCAGCCTAAAGACTGGTGCCGATAATACTGGCCAAATTCAACAACAGATCCCTCGCCTTACGGCTCGCTTCGCGAGCATGGCTCGGGATGACCCCAAGGGGCTTGGGCGCGGAAGAATTGTGGATGGTTGGCGGTGTTTCAGCTGCTACCGTGGTTATGTAGCGCGGCCCTTTACGGGCCGCACGGCGGGCGCGAGCCCGCGCTCGAAGGACAGATTTGATCGCGGCGTGTTTCGCGGCGAAAAGCCGCGTCCCGCCGAAACGAGTGGGACGGCAACAAGAAAAGGCTGCCGCCCGCAAGGGGCGGCGCTACAGGGTGCTGGATCGTCGCCCGGGGATGCATTTGTCGCGGCGCACATTTTGGAACGGGTGCTGGGATACCACCGTGGTTATGTAGCGCGGCCCTTCAGGGGCCGCACGCCGGGCGCGAGCCCGCGCTCGAAAGAGAGATTTGATCGAGGCGTGTTTCGCGGCGAAAAGCCGCGTCCCGCCGAAACGAGTGGGACGGCAACAAGAAAAGACTGCCGCCCGCAAGGGGCGGCGCTACAGGGTGCCGGTTCGTCGCTCGGGGATGCATCTGTCGCGGCGCACATTTTGGAACGGGTGCTGGGATACTACCGTGGTTATGTAGCGCGGCCCTTTAGGGGCCGCACGGCAAATGCAAGGGATATATACAGAGAAGGGACACAACAACCACACCGGGCATCGCAGGCAGCGTCCCCTGCTGCTGCGAGCCCTGCCGTAACTGATGCGATGCAGACGTAAACATAATAATTATAAGTGTGTCGAGTAACAAAGAAGGCCATAGATAGCTGCTAGCGTCGCGCGTGATGGAAGGTGATTTTCAGAACGGCCGGGGGGCCACGCAGCGAGGGAGGTGATAGGTGAATTGCCGCCGATGGAATAGGGTGACTCCGGGAATTCGGTTGTACATCCAGTCGAGGGATTGATTGCGAGAAGCCCTACAGTATTGAAATCGTATCCCTCGGCTACGTAGAGATCGCCACCTGCTCCGGTCGGCGTAACAGTGGCCATGCCAGCAACTGCCAGAGCTGGCTCGCCATTGGGGACGCGCAGTGTGGTGAGGCAACCACCGTAGTAGATGTCTAACTTGGGACTCTCGGTGAAGTTCAGCGTGGTGATTTGCGAAACTGAAGAGCTCCCCGAAACAAACAGAAATCTCTCGTTCGGGCTGAACCACAAATAACCCTCATTGGGGGGTCCGAACCCGAGGCTGCCGTCACCGCCCCAAATGGTCTGGTCTGTCAGAGCGCCGCCGGGGTTCACGGCGAAGGATTCCATCTCGGTGTTGTTGTCGCCGTTGCTGCCGTCCGCCTGCAGCGAGAAAAAAGCGTACTTGCCGTCGGCGGTCAGGTCCATCCCCAGCATGGTGGTAGCGAGATAGTTACCAAAAGGCCCCAATTCGGTGAGCTTTCCATTTGCGGAGATCGAGAATGAATCGGCATTGCCTCCGTCGCTGAGGTATCCCAGGATGAGAGTTTTTCCGTCGGGCGTCACAGCCAGGGAAGCCGGTAGATCCACTGCCGTTTGCGCCGTATCCAAGAGCGAAAGTGCGCATCCGGCGCCAATTCTCCAAGAGGCGACGTAGTGGCTCATGTCGTAGCCGGCGTAGTCGGCGAAGAGTTGGTCGCCGTTTGTGGCGATTCCAATGCCTCCCGCTGAACTTGCAATATTCGAATTGGAGTAATTTCCCACGAGTTGCAAGCCGGGATATTTGAAGGCGCTAATGGAATTTCCGCTCTTTTCTCCATTCGCGATATAGACGCAGTAGTCAGGTCCGTTGCGAGTGAGTTTTATGGTCGGTGAGGTAACGGTTCCGGCATCCGTGACTTGGCCGGTTTGCAGCGTCTGGGTGGGTGTGAGAGTTGGATTTGCCTGCGTACCGCCCAAGCGCAGGATTGTCCCGGTGTTCGCGTCGTTCACGATATTGTTGTTGGTCAAAACATAGTGCTGTGTAGAGGCGTCCGGGCGAAGGGCAAACAGTATGACGCCAGAGGCAAGAATTAGGGCTGTCCCAGCAAATCGAAAGATGGATTTCATGGCAATCTCCTTGAGGTCGCGGGCGACGTGAAAAAAGAATACACCCAGGAAGCGGCTGAATCTATAGGAAGCGCAGCGCGCTGAGGTCAATATTTCGATCAGGCGCGGAGATGGTGGAAGGCGGGGAGCATGGCGAAGGGAGAGCGGGCGGATTCGAGGGAGTCGCCAAGCTGGAGAATTTTTTCAGGATTCAGGTGGCCAATGAGGAGGCCGGCGCGCCGGAGATAGTCAATGCGCTCCGGGAGCAAGCCCATCAGGCGGGCGCAGGTGGCGTCCACGGCGACGGGATCGTCGCCCATCACCAGAGCCTGGGCGAGTTTGGGCGCGCCCTGAATGGGGCCGTTGCCTTCCATGGCGATGATGCCGTCCACAATGGCGAAATCGGGGCGCACGGTGGCGTTGATGTCCAGAATGGAGCGGGTAAGTCCCGCCCAATGCAGGGGATTTTTCGGCCAGCCGTAGCAGTTGCCGGGAATAATGCCGAACATATTTTTCAGGGAGAGAGTTACTCCGGCCCAGTGATGAGTCTTCATCTTGGGCATGGAGACGACAAAGTCGGCGCGAAGAACGGTGTTGGGGAGATAGAGGAACTTCAACTTTGACGCGCGGGTGCGGGTGGGAATCCGCGAAACGTCGTCGAGGTTCAGGTCCACAAAGATGTTTTCAAGAGGCCCGGTGAATTCACGCAGGCGGTTGGTTTCCAGGATGCCTTCGGTGTCGCGCTCGTGTCCCGGACCTTCGCCGAGGAGCACGGTCTGCGCGCCCAGCCGCAAAAAACTGTCGCGCGTGGCAGCGACCAGCGCCGGATGCGTGTTGATAACGCCGTCGGGATCCGGCTCGACGAAATTGGGCTTGAGCAGGACGATCTTGCCGCGAACAGGCAGGTCAAATTCGCGCAGCGTCTCATAGACCAAAGCGGCGAGGTCAATGGAATAGGAAGCGGCGCGGCGAATGGCTACACGCGAGGGCGGACGCTCAAACGATGGCCGCAGCGGTCCGGTGACGAGGGCCATGGGCGCTAGTTCCCTTCTCCGGCGGGGCCGAGCCAGCCGTTCGCGCCACGAAGGGCGATGGCCGTCCAGGCAAGGGCGTGGACACTGTGCAGGAAATTATTGGCGGCATAGAGCGAACGCAAGGCCGGCTCCAGCGGAGGCAGGGGTTGTCCATACGCGCGGAGGCAGATGTGCGCCAGAGCGAGAGAAATTGGTCCGCGAATGTTTTCGTATTCGCCGCGCAGCCATCGCAGGCTTTGCTGGTTTTCCGGGCGCTGAATATTTTCGCGCAAAGCCAGCAGCGCCCAGCAGGTAGGTCCAATGCGGGGGATGCCGGCCACTCCGTAGATGAGAGGATTGCCGCTGTTCCAGCCGCCGCCGGGACACATGCGGTCATATAACATACGCGCGCCCAGGTCGCGGCGCGTGGCGGCGATTTTGGGAAGTTGATTCGACGGCAAAGCGTTGAGGGCGAGCAGAGCGATGGCGGTTGGCTCCGCCCAACTGGCGGTGCCGGGGATCCAGTTCCATCCGCGCAGAGTGGAATCCTGACGGACGACGGTGTTGGTGGGACTTAGCATGGTGCGCAGACGCCACCACAGGCTGCCGTCGGCGGGCCATTCATTGCAGAGCCAGGCAATTCCGCGCGCGGCGGAGCCGGTGGCGTCATTGTGCGCGCGAAGCGCGATGCAGGCCAGCGAAGTGACCCAGCAGCCGCGGTCCTGGCCAGCGAAGGCGGGAAATGAACCGTCCGCCAACTGCGCGTTGCGAAGCGATTCAATTCCCCGGCGGATGTATTCGGAATCGCCGGCGGCACCGGGCGCAGCGGTATCGGGCGCACCTGATGAAAGGGCGAGGAGCGCCAGACAGGTTGGCTCCGTGGCGGATTCCGCGCCGGCATGCGAACCCCATCCGCCGCCGGAATTCCGCGCGCTACGAAGCAGCGGAAGGCACACGCCATCCCGGAAAGATAATTCCGTGGTCATCACGTCCTGCTATTCTGCCCCGGAATTTATTCGCCCAGCATTTTATTTGGCGCGAGGTAGTTGGAAACGTAATCCCGCACGGCGGCGTCCAGCGGCGTGACGGCCCTGGCATAGCCGCTGGCCAGCAGTTTTCCAATTTCCGCGCGGGTGAAGTACTGGTATTTTCCGCGAATGGCTTCGGGCATGTCCACGTACTCGATGCGGGGAGTTTTGCCGAGAGCGGCGAAAACGGCGCGGGCCAGATCGTTCCAGGTGTGAGTCACGCCGGAGCCAATGTTAAAAATGCCGTTGGCGCGGGGATTGGCGGCCACGTGGAGGGTCATGTCAACGGCGTCTTTCACGTACAGGAAATCGCGCTGCTGCTCGCCATCGCGAAATTCGGCGCGATAGCTCTTGAACAGGCGAATTACGCCGGTTTCCCGGACCTGCGCGAAACTTTTCTGCACCACAGAGCGCATGTCTCCCTTGTGGGCTTCGTTGGGGCCGAAGACGTTGAAATATTTCAGCGCGGCGATGCGCGAGAACCAGCCGTTTTGATGCGCGTGCAGGTCCATCCATTGTTTGGACTGGCCGTAAAGATTGAGCGGGCGGAGACGTTCGATAAGGCTTTCGTCGGCGTCGTCCATGCCGGCGCTGCCGTCGCCATACGTGGCCGCGGAGGAGGCGTAGACGAAACGGACTCCGGCTTGCAGCGCCCAGGCGGCCAGGTCGCGGGAATATTCGAAATTGTTGTGGCGCAGATAATTTTCGTCCGTCTCCGTGGTGGAGGAGCAGGCGCCCAGATGGAACGCAAAATCAAATTTTCCCAGCGAACCGGCGGCGAGGCGGCCACGCAGTTCGGCCGGTTCAATATAATCGGTGAACCGCAAGGGCGCGAGGTTGCGCCGCTTCGATTCATCCGGCGGATAATCCGCGATCACGATGCTGGAGCATCCTTCGCGGTTCAGCGCCCAGACGAGCGCGCTGCCGATGAAACCGGCGCCGCCGGTCACCAGGACGCGGCTGCGCGGCCACACCGGAATGGAGCTACCATCCGAGGACATAGGCGAAGATCAGCGGAGCCACGATGGTGGCGTCCGATTCAATCACGAAGCGCGGGGTATCCACTCCCAGTTTCCCCCAGGCGATTTTCTCGTTGGGCACCGCGCCGGAATACGAGCCATAGCTGGTGGTGGAATCGCTGATCTGGCAGAAATATCCCCAGAGCGGCACTCCTTCGCGGCGCAGGTCCTGATGGAGCATGGGCACCACGCAGATGGGAAAATCTCCCGCAATGCCGCCGCCGATCTGGAAGAAACCCAGCGAATTCCGGGCGCGGTCTCCGTATACCAGCGGGCCAGCTCAATCATGTACTCTACGCCACTGCGCATGGTGGTTACATTGCTAATCTTCCCGCCGATCACCTGGGCGGCAAACATGTTTCCCAGCGTGGAATCCTCCCAGCCGGGGACAAACAGGGGCAGATTCTTCCCGGCGGCGGCCAGCATCCAGCTGTCCCTGGGGTCAATCTGATAATGCTGCTTCAATTTGCCGGCCAGCAGGATTTTGTAGAGAAACTCATGCGGGAAAAACCGCGCGCCGCCGCGATCCGCCGCAAACCACTCTTCCATCACGATGCGTTCAATGCGGCGCATGGCTTCTTCTTCCGGGATGCAGGTATCGGTGACGCGGTTCAAGTGGCGATCGAGGAGTTCCACTTCCTGCTGTGGAGTGAGCTGGCGGTAATGCGGGACGCGCTCATAATGATCGTGAGCCACGAGGTTGTACAGGTCCTCCTCCAGATTCGCCCCGGTGCAGCAGATGCCATGGACTTTGTCCTGGCGGATCATCTCCGCAAGGGACAACCCCAGTTCGGCGGTGCTCATGGCGCCGCCCAGGGTCACGAACATCCTGCCGCCAGTGGACAGATGGCGAATGTAGGCTTCGGAGGCGTCCATCACCACGGCGGCATTGAAATGCCGATAGTGGTGCTTCATGAACGAAGAGATGGCGCCGTCACGCCGGGTTGCCACGGATGTATTCATCATGAATCCTCCTGGAAATAGAGATATCCCGATTGGGCTTGCGAAAACGGAAGCGGATTTCTCCGGCCGCTAGAAGTAGCTGGCGGTGTAGCTGAGAAGGCGGAACGAAACGCGCGGGGAGATGCGTATGGGAGGCAGATGCGATGGAGCGTTGATTGGCACGTCCTGTGAATATCACAGTGCGCGCGGAATTCCAACGGAAGTTTTCATTGCGCCGCGGTTTTTCTCCCGCGGGGATATTTCGCCGGTTGCGGCCGGCATGGGAGCAATGTGTCGCGCAGCGAGAATTTACATTTTAGAGACAAGGCGTTGACATGGAAGGGGCGCACAATTGTACCTGGTTGATGGCTTTGCGCGCGGGCAGCGGACGTGACCGGCAACGACCGGCGCGGAGGAGCAAGGAAAATGAATGACTCATTCGTAAGGCGCGGCAACGCGGCGATTCACGAACAAAATAGAACCCGCCGAAAGATGGTCTCGGGGGCTTCCCTGCCGTACGGCGCGGCGGCGTTGGTGCTGCTGGGCATGCTGGCGGCGTTTCACGGCGCGGCGATAAAAGCATTTGCCACCGGAGTTCCGGGCGGCGGAGCGGCGCAAGCGGAGCGGCCGGCGAATACGATCATCGTGCATAGCATGTTTGGAGGGCAGATTTTCGGGTTTGACATTGACCAGACGGGAACGGAGGGGCTGCTGAGCGAGGACCTGACGCTGGCTAATGGCAACGTCCTGGCGGCGGTGGAGACGTTCGATCAGCGGACGGGGAAGATTCTGAAAGTGGTGGCGGAGACGCAAACGATGGACAACTTCGTCACCCAGGGAATCGTGGGCGACAGCGTGGGGCTGATTGAGTACGAGCACGTGGCGGGATTTCTCGACGTGAAGCGTCATTTCCCGATTCTGAATCCGCTGCAATCCAACAAATTCACGGGCCTGTGGAAGCCGCCGATTGGGACGAAGCATATCGTGGAGGAAGTGAGCCACAACCAGGGAACGCCGAACAGCGCGGTATTTGCATTGGACGTCTCCGGGCAATTCATGCCGTACGTGTTCGGGTCCAATGTGGCCAGGAACACCTTCGGGCCGCTCATCACGCTGACCAATGACAATTTCAATTCCGGCGCGTTTCCGGCGATTGCGTTGAACACCACGAACAACGTAGCCGTGCTGGGCCACGCCACGCTGGGAAATCCGTTCGCCCCGCCGATGATCGGGCTGGCGAACCTGACCAAGGGCACGTTCAGCGCGTTCACGGGAGTGGGCACGGGAGACGTGAACGGCATCGCGGTGGATTCGGCGGACGGGATTGCCTGCACCTCGACGGAGATTGACTTCAGCGTGCAATTTTACGATCTGGCCACGCAGACGGGGTTTTCGGAAGTTCTGCCCGGCGCCACCCAGCAGATTTACAGCGGCGCGGACGTGGAGTATGACGCCATTCACAAACTTTTCCTGGTGGCCCAGCCGGTTTCCAGCACGTCGCCTAGCGGGAGCAGTATTCAGGTGTACGACACCAGCGGAAATTTTGTGGAGTCCATCAACGGGCTGAGCTTTTCAAACGCCAGCAACGTGATCCCCGTGTACATTGCACTGCACCCCAGCGCGCGCGCGGGATATGTGGATGGTCCGGATAGCGGGGTGACGGAACTTCAGTCGTTCACGTATTGAACGCGGGGCAAATAAATATTGCGCAATAAAAAAGCGACGCGCGGAGCGTCCCTTTGTCCTGCGGATATTTCAACGGCGCGGGAGGGAAATTTACCCCGCGCGGGCTACTTGACGCCTGTGCCGCCCAGATAGACGGCCTGGGTGCCGAGGGAATCGTTGATGTCCAGATTGGCGTCGAACCTTCCCGCGGACTTGGGAGCGAAATAGACGGTCAGGGTGCATTCCCCGCCGGGCTTCAGGGAGAGCGGGCAGTTGGAGGAGCCGGTGAAATCCTTGGGATTCGGCGCCGGCCAGCTTCAGGCCGCTGACAGAGAGGGCCGAGCCGGTGGTGTTAACGAGGGTGACGGTTTGCGCCCCGCTCTTCTTCCCCACGTCAACATTCCCAAACAAGACCACGGAAGTGGAAAGCGAAGGCGGCGGGGTGGTGGACTGCAGGAGAATGGTGGCTTCATTGGCAAATTCGTTGAGAGCGATGATGTCCAGACGGCCGTCGTTGTTGAAGTCGGCGATGCCCATGGCGTCCACCTGCGCGTCCACGGTGTGGATGGAAGGCTTGGGATTCAGCGTGCCGTCACCATTGCCGTAATAAATGTCCACCTGGAAGCAATTGAAATTAGGGACCACCACGTCCACGTGGTTGTCGTCGTTCATGTCCACAATCTGAACCACATAGGAAGGATAACTGCCGGAACGGTACTGCTTCTGCGGCAGGTAGGTGCCATCGCCGGCGTTGAGCAACACGGAAAGCGTGGCCCCGCCATTGGAGGTAACCAGATCCGGGAAGCCATCGCCGTTGAGGTCTCCCACGCCGATGGCGTTGGGACGCGCGCCGGTGCGGTAAACGTGCTGTTTCTGGAAGGTGCCGTCGCCGTTGCCAAAGAGGACGGAGACGGTGTCGTCGGCATTGTTGGCCACGATCAGGTCGAGATGGCCGTCGCCATTGACGTCGGCGGTCTTCACGTCAATGGGCTTGTGGCCCACGGGGTAGTTCACATAGGGCCGGAAGGTGCCGTCGCCATTGCCGAGCAGCACGGCCACCGAGCCCTGCAAATAGTTGGGCGTGGCCACGTCGAGCTTGCCGTCGCCATTGAAATCACCCAGGACGATGGATTGCGGATTGTCGCCGGTGGGATAGTCCACGGCGGGCTGGAAGGTGCCGTCGCCATTGCCGAGCAGGACGGAAATATCCTGGGTATAGAGATTGTCCGTGATGAGATCGGGTATGCCGTCGTTATTGACGTCGCCAACGACGACGTTATAGGGGTAATCGCCCACGGGATAGATGGTGGGCGTCTGGAAGGTGCCGTCGCCATTGCCGAAATAGACGGCCACGGTGCTGTCGTTGTCATTGGAGATGGCCATGTCCAGGATGCCGTCGCCGTTAAAATCCGCGATGGCCACGCCAGTGGGATTCGAGCCGGCATTCATGTCTGAACGAATCGTACCGCTGACGTTTTCCGCGCTGTTCACCGGGAAAAAGGCGATGTTGGACGCCGCCACGCCAGGATTGGTCACGGTGACAGCCGCCGTACTGGGCTTGGCAAGAGAACTGGCGGGAACGACGGCGGTCAACTGGTTGCCGCTAATCACCGTGGTGGCCAGAGGAGAACCGTTCCAATTCACGATGGAATTTGAGGTGAAATTCACGCCGTTGACGGTGAGCGTAAGGCCGGGAGTGCCCGGTGCAGCCGAAGGCGGGATAAGCGGGTCGCCGACCAGCGGAACAGGTCCCTGCGCGCGCGCGGCCGCGGAAAATACCAGAACGGACAGGAACACCATGGCGCACACCGAAATGCGGAGGTTCGCTTCGCGCTTCCCTGTGGCTGGCCTGTTGCTCCCCGACGCGCCCAAAACAGATCCCCGCAATGCCTGGTTCATATTGATCCCCCCATGACCACCCAGTGAAATTAACCGGGACTGCTTCCGTCCCTGCGCTTCAAGCCCGGGCGCACTGCAACCCGGACGATGACTCCCCCTGATTGCCCCGCCTGACCGAACTGCAAGGACGCTGCAACGGAAGGTCTATATTGATATGGGGCCAGAGGTTGCGTCAACTGCTTTCGGGAGGGAGTTTACATATGAGTTCCGGTACAAGAGATTGCATTGTTGCAGTACGCAAGACCCAGATGGGCAATGGTTGGATCGCGGGGACAGCCCCCGCCTGTGGCGAGGTTTTCGCGGGAGACCACTCCGGTTACACTGGGTCGGCAGGCGGGGTGCGGTCGCCGAGGCCGCGCTCGGTGATGTAAACTCCCACCAGAACCAGCGCGCCGCCGAAAATCAGATGCGGTGTGATTTTCTCTCCCAGCAGAAGCGCGCCGAGAGTGATGGCCATCACCGGCTGCAAATAACTGAACGCGGCCAGGCGCGACGAAGGCATGTAGCGCAGCGCCCAGTAAAAAAGCAGATAGCCGACGATGGAGCTCATCACCGCCATGTAAAACACGCCGAACCAGGCGTGCCAGGAAATCGCCCTCCAGTGCAGCCGCAGTCCCTGATGAATGGCCAGCGGAAGAAGAATGACCGCGGCCACAAACTGGTTGAAGGTGTTGATGGCCACGGGATTGTAACGCGTGGTGATGCCCTTCCCCCACGTGGTGAACACCGCGAAGCCCATCACTCCGCACAGGGTGATGAGGTCGCCGATCCAGGAAGTTTTCTCCAGATGCGGGCCGTTTTCCAGCGCAAGAATCAAAACGCCGCAAAACGAAATGGCCATGCCACTGAGACGTGCGGGGCTGAGAGATTCCTGTCCCCGCCAGCAGGCCAGCAGCAGAACCATCACTGGGACGGTCCCGACAACGATGGAGGCGTGGCCCACGGAGGTGAAGCTGAGTCCGAGGGTGAAGCAGCCCTGGTTGATGACCACGCCGAAAATCGAAAGCGCAAGCAGCAGAGGCCAGTCGCGGCGCGCGAAACGAACGCCGCGCGAAACGGCGAAGAAAATCGGAACGATCAGAAATCCGGCGAGCACCAGGCGAAACGAGGCCAGCGTGAAGCCGTCTATTTCGCGCAGGGCCATTTTTCCAAAGATGTAGTTGAACGCCCAAATAAGAATGATGGTGCAGGCGGCGGAATTCAGCAGCAGCGGGCGCGGGCGATGGCCGGCGTCAGACGTGCGCGCGGATGAAGGCATCAGGACAAGATTTCTGTGCGGACGGTGAGGGATTCGATGCGGTCGAGGCGCGGCTGGTAGCCGATGCCGGGGCGATCCGGGACGACGATAGTTCCGCGAGGGGTGACTTCCACTTCGGGTTCAATAATGTCCTCGGCCCAGTAGCGGCGGCTGGCGGAAACGTCGCCGGGCAGCGTGAAATTCTCCAGCGTAGACATGGCGATGTTGTGCGCGCGGCCGATGCCGGATTCCAACATGCCGCCGCACCAGACGGGGATGCCGCTGTCACGGCAAATATCGTGAATGCGTCGCGCAGTGGAATGCCCGCCGACGCGGCCGAGCTTGATGTTCACAATCTGGCAGGCGCGCAAAGCGATGGCGGCGTCGAGGTTGGCCACCGTTTCGATGGATTCGTCGAGGCAGATGGGCGTTTGCAGTTCGCGTTGCAGCATGGCGTGGCCGCAAATATCGCCGGGGCCCAGCGGCTGCTCGATCATGATGAGATAAAACTGGTCGAGCTCCTTCAAAAGCGGCGCGTCGGATAAACAGTAGGCGGAATTGGCGTCCACCATCAGGCGGATGCGCGGAAAACGGTCGCGCAGGGCGCGGACCGGCTCGATATCGTTGCCCGGCTTAATTTTGATTTTGATGCGCTGATAACCGGCGGTGAGTTCCGTTTCAACTTTCTTCAGCAGGTCATCCATCGAAGGCTGAATGCCGATGGAAACGCCACAGGGAATTTCCGTGCGCGTGCCGCCCAGCAGTTTCCACAGCGGCTGGCCCTTGGCGCGGGCTTCCGCGTCCCACGCGGCGTTTTCGATGCCGGACTTGGCCATCCAATGGCCGCGCACAGGAGACATGATGGATGCCAGCCCGCTGGAAGAATCGAATTCCCTGCCGCGCACCAGCGGCCACAGGAAATCGCGGAGAATGTGCCAGGCGGTTTCCACCGTCTCGGAAGAGTAAAACGGATTTTCGCCGGCGGTGACTTCCGCCCAGCCCGTGACGCCATCGGCTTCGGCTTCGACGAGAAGAATGCGGCGCTCGCTGCTGGTGCCGAAGCTGGTTTGAAACGGCGAGAGCAGCCGCATGTGAATTTCGCGCAGAGTGATTTTTTGCAGGCGCATATGCTGGATTCAGAACCCTTTCCGCGACGATGGGCGGTGAATTCCCGCGGCTTTCATGGCGCTAATCACCGATCTCGCGCGTTTCAGGCTGCGGCGCGAGAACATAATGCACGGCGCCGTCTTCCGCCGGTTCCAAATCTATGGCGGCGTAGCCTTCGCCGAACCAGTGCTGAAATTCCTCGCGAATGCGCGACTGCTCGCGCTCCGCGGCGGCGCGGCTGGTCTGTCTCAACGCGCTGACGCCCGCGGGAACGGCGATGCGCGCGGCCTTGTCGGGAATCTCCGGCAGCTTGCCGGCCAGAATGTTTTCCACGCGAGGCGAATCGAGATGCCATTCGGCCACCAGACGATCCGTCGGCAGACCTGCGTGCAAGGGGCTGTCGGTGATGCCGTAACAATTGGGAATGAAGCGGCAGACAATGGCTCCCAGACGGCGCAAATTAAAATGCGCGTTGCGCAGTTCCAGCGGATCGAAGGTCCACTCGACGAGGCGGGTGCCGCGCTGCAGAGCGTCGTCGCGCTGCGCCAGCTTCAAACGGCGACCCACGCCGCGATTCTGCCACTCGGGAAGAACAGCGGTCATGTGCGAATGCAGGAAGACTCCGCCACCTCGCGTGTTGCCGTGCGCGCCCACCAGCGACATCAGAAAGCCAACCATGTGATCGCCGGAAAAGGCGCCCAGCACCTGACCGCCGGTTTCCTTGGCTACCACGAACATGGCCGAAGGCACGATGATGGATTCCTGCCAGGTGGCACGCTGTAATTCCACGCAGCGCTCGAATTCCTCCAGCGTGGAGCAGTGGCGGACGGCGATTTCGTTCCCGGTCATGGCGTTTCCTGCGGCGACACCGTCTTGGACAGGTTCCAGAGCTGCTCCATTTCCGCGCGGGGCGTTTCCGCCAATTTTCTGCCGCGGTGCAGGGCTTCGGTTTCCATCCAGCGGAAACGCCGCGAAAATTTGCGATTGGCCTTTTTCAGGGCGATTTCCGGATCCAGTCCAAGAAAGCGCGCGGCATTCACGGCGGCGAATAGAAGATCGCCGGCTTCTTCTTCGAGTTTCGTGGCGAGCTCAGGGGAACGATTGCTGTCTTTCCTGTTGCCCTCGAGAGCGGATTGCAACTCCTCGCCCTCTTCGCGAATTTTGTCGAGAATGCCGGCGAGATCTTCCCAATCGAATCCGATATGCGCGGCGCGGCGCGTAAGTTTGGCAGCTTCGAGGACGCCGGGGAGGCTGCGCGGAATTCCGTCGAGAAGAGATTCTCCCGCGGACTTCTTCGGCGTGGCGCTTGCACTCGCCGCGCGAGCGCCAATTTGACGCTCTTCGGATTTCAACTGCTCCCAGTTGCGGAGAACGTCCGCGGCGGAGCGGGCACTGGCGTCGCCGAAAACGTGAGGATGGCGGCGGACCATTTTGTCGTGGACGTGCTCGATGACGTCGCGAATGTCAAACGCGCCTTTTTCCTGCGCCATCAGCGAGTGGAAAATAATTTGCAGCAGCAGATCGCCCAGCTCGCCAGATAATTCATGGGCGTCGCCATTTTCCATGGCGTCGAGGACTTCGTAAGTTTCTTCAATGAGGAAAGGACGCAGGCTCTGGGGAGTCTGCTCGCGGTCCCAGGGACAGCCGTCCGGCGCGCGGAGGCGCGCCTGCAAGGCGACCAGTTTTTCAAAGAGCGCGCCCGCGGTGCGACGCCCATCGGCGGACCGGCTGCCGCGACGCCGCGTGTGCGCGGAATTGCGGCTGGCCTTGCGTGGCCTCGCCTTATTGCGCGGATGGCGAATTGGTCTTTTGCGCGGCATGGAGTGAATCGCCAATTCTAACAGAACGGCACGCGCCAGTTTATGCTACGAATTAATCGCGGCGCGGTATCAGAGCACGGGGCGATAGGCCACACCGAAAATGCGGCGGAAGGGAAACAGTATGCGGCCATCCGGGCGCGGCGGATAAAGAGGAGCCAGGACTGCGAGATACTCCGTCAGAAACCTCCGCCGCTCGCTTTCGCCGTCAATGGCTTCGAGAAAAGGGCGCAGGCCGCTGCCCTTGTACCATTCGACGATGGCCTCGGCATCGGGCATGACGTGAATATATTCCGTGGCCCAGAAATCCACGCGCGCGCTGAGCGGCGCAAGCAGGTCGTAGTAATACTCAAGATCGTGGACGTGCCATTCGCGGACGTGCCCACCTGGAAAATAACGCGCAAAGGAAGGCGACGCGGCGAGGTTTCGCATGGCCTGATGCGCAGGCGCATCCCAGTTTCCCGGCATTTGAAAAGCGAACACTCCGCCGGGCGCGACACGCGCAAGCAGCAGCGGGAAAATTGCGGCGTGACCGGGAAGCCATTGCAGCGCGGCATTGGAAAAAACCAGATCGACCTGGCCTTCGTTCTGCTCGCCGGACGCGGCCCATGCGGCGGCGTCGGCGGCAATCCAGCGATGGGCAGAGAGAGTTTCGCGCGCGGCGGAAATCATGTCCGCGGAATTATCGAGACCGGTCAGCGTGGCGCGCGGCCAGCGCTCGGCGAGGACAGCGGTGCTGTTGCCGGGACCGCAGCCGATGTCAATTATGGTGCGAACCGGATGGAGGGCGATGCGCGCGACGAGGTCGCGGCAGGGCTGCGTGCGCTCGCCGGCGAATTTCAGATACTGATCCGGGTTCCACTTCGGCATGACGTTCCATGCTAGCGGGCTGGGGCGAAGAGTCAAGAAAGGAAAAGGCCCGGCTTCGTATGATCGCCGGGCCCGTTTATTCGGTTAGGTGAAGAATCGCGCTAGCGGTTGTTCGGTGGAGGCGCGCTGCTGTTGGGGGCCATTCCGCCGCCAGGCGCCATGCCGCCCTTGTGCATCATGCCGCCATGCTGCATCTCGTCGAACTTGGTTTTCTGCTCGTCGGTCAGCTCCGCGCGGATTTTCGCGTTGCTGTCATCGAATGCGGCGCGCATCTTGCTGTGGCGCTGCTCCGGCGTGAGCGAGCTGTCTGCACGTATGGCTTCCATCTGCTTCTGGCGATCAGCAAATATGGGGGTAATCTTGGTCTTCTGAGCTTCGGTTAGCGTCAATTGTCTGCTGAGGCGCTCAACCTGACGGTCTGGACTCATGGCATCGCCAGGACCGGAGTGCGAACGGGCCGGACTGGAAGCGGCTGAACCAGCTGGGGCGGCCGGTGCATCCTGCGCACGGGCCTGCACCGCGGATACGGATGCGGCCAAAAGAGCCGCTGCTGCAAAAACGAGGAAACGTTTGTTCATCAATTCATCTCCTTAACTGGATTTGGGCTGGCTTAAGTATGATGCACCAGGCGGGGGTGAGGTTGCGAGCACTTAATGGAAGTGATATAGGGAGGTGTCGCGGGCCTTATCGTCGCCTGGTTAACGGGCGGCAATGGCGCCCGCCTCCGCCAGAAACGAACGGAAATTGGAGTCACACCCAAGGGGAATAAGCTTGTCACCGGCCGGAACTTCATCTGCCTGGAAAACCAGGACTAAGGGGGCCACCAAAAAGCTGCCGGTTTGCCCCCACCTCCGGGGAGTGCTAAATTGCCTAGGGACGCTAGCCGCGTCCTTTTGGCGGGAAATTCCCTGAGGTGACCTTCTCCGTGGCCAACGAAAAACCGGACGAAAAACAGGACGAATCCTTTCGCGTAGTGGACCGGCGGATGTTCACGGCGGAAGGCGAACTTCGGCCGGACATGGCCGCGGAACACGAGCGCGAGCAGGCCCGGGAACAGGCCAAGGAAGCGGCCAAAGCGCAGGCGGCCAAAGCCGCGGCTCCCGCAAGCGCGCCGGGCACGGTGTTGGAAGGAGTTCCCGCGCCGGAAGTGGCAAAAATTGCGCCGTCGCGCAGCTTCCAGTTGATTGTGGACGTGCTGGCGCGCAACGCGGAAATGATGATGGGCGGAATGCCGGATCCGCGCACAGGGCAGGCGTACGTGGACCTGGAAGGCGCGCGCGAAATGATTGACATGCTGGACGCGCTGCAGGAAAAAACGCGCGGCAATCTGGCCACGGAAGACGAAACTCTGCTGCGCGAAGTGGCCGGCAGCCTGAAGCTGGCGTTTACGCAGCTTTCCAAAGCCGCCGCGGACGCCATGCGCGCCAAGGCCAAGGACAAGCCGTGAACGAACGCGGCGGACGCGCCGCCATCCGCAGTAACGAATCCTCTTCCGGCAACCGCGACAGCGCTTCCCCCTCCCTGCTCCGTGTAACCATTCTCGGCTCGGGAACATCCATGGGCGTGCCGACCATCGGGTGCGGATGCGCGGTGTGCCGGTCCGACGATTCGCGCGACAAGAGGACGCGGCCGTCGGTGTTGCTGTCCTATTCCGGGCGCAACGTGGTGATTGATACCTCGCCGGATTTTCGTTTTCAGGCGCTGCGCGCCGGGGTGGACCGCCTGGACGCAATTCTTTTCACCCACGCGCACGCCGATCACATCATGGGGCTGGACGACATTCGTCCGTTCAATTTGAAGCAGCGCGGCGCGCTGCCGGTTTATGCAACCGCGGAGACGCAGGCGGTGATCCGGCGAACATTCCACTATATTTTCTGCAGCGAGCCGCTGCCGCAAAGCAGCATTCCGCTGGTGGAGATGCACACGATTGACGGGCCGTTCGATTTGTTCGGCGCGCGCGTGCAGCCGATTCCCGCGGAACATGGGCCGATGACCGTGCTGGGCTTCCGGCTGGGCACGTTCGCCTACCTGACGGATTTCAGCTTGGTGCCGGAATCGTCGAAGGCGCTGCTGCGCGGGCTGGACCATTTTGTGCTGGACGCCCTGCGTGACACGCCGCACCCGATGCACTCCAACGTGGAAAGTTCACTGGCGCTGGTGCGCGAGCTGCGGCCGCGGCAGGCGTGGTTCACGCATATCTGCCACGATCTGGGCCACGTGGAAACTAACGCGCGTGTGCCGGAAAACGTGCGCCTGGCCTACGACGGCCTGGTGCTGGAAGCGAAGCTGTGATGACCATGGTGATTGCGCGCTCGGTGGAGGAATGGAAGGCACGGTTCGGCGCGGGCGTGGAAACGCGGCGCTCCGTGGTCACCATCGGAAATTTTGACGGCGTGCACCGCGGGCATCAGGAAATTCTGCGCGGAGTCATCGCTCGGGCGCGGCAGAACGGCGGCCTGGCCACGGTGGTGACCTTCGATCCGCATCCGCTGCGCGTGCTGCGCCCGGAAAAAGCGCCGCTGATGCTGATGTCGCTGGAGCAGAGGCTGCAAATGTTCGCGGAAATGGGATTGGATGCGGCGCTGGTGCTGAAATTCGACCAGGCGTTCTCGCAGATTTCGCCGGAAGATTTTGTGCGCGGCATCCTGGCGGAGACGCTGCACGCAAAGGCCATTCTGCTGGGCGAGAATTTCCGTTTTGGACACAGGCACGCGGGCGATGTGCGTTTGCTCAAAGACATGGGTCGCGCGCTCGATTTTGAAGTGGTGATTATGCCTCCGGTGACATTTCGCGGCGAGATTGTTTCCAGCACGGCGGTGCGCGAGGCGCTGCGCGAAGGGCGCGCCAGCCGCGCGGGGCGGCTGCTGGGGCGTCCCTACAATTTGCAGGGAACGGTGCAACACGGCGCGGGGATCGGCGGAAAACTGGTGGTGCCCACGCTGAATTTGTCTACCGACGCGGAAATTCTGCCGAAAATTGGCGTCTACGTGACGGAAACGAGCGCGAGCGGATGGTGGTACCGCTCGGTGACCAACGTGGGGCGGCGGCCAACATTCGAGACCGACGGCAGCGTAAGCGTGGAGAGTTTCCTGTTTGATTTCGACGGGCGCGCGGTGGAAGGGTCCATGGACGTGCGATTTTGGGCGCGTCTGCGCGACGAGCGTAAGTTTTCCGGACCGGAAGAATTAAGGGCGCAGATTCAGCGCGACGCTTCCTGCGCGCAGCAGTTTTTCCGGCTGCTCACTGCGCGGCGACGGCGGCCCAATTCCCTGCCGGCGTAACGGAACCATCTACGCTCTATGTTTGCTCCCACGCGAAATGGCGGCGGCGCCAGACAGCTACTGCGTCATGGCCGCGCGCTAATAGTTCAAGCGAGGTTGGCTCAAGCGTGCCTACGCTCTCCGGTTCCCGGAAACCTTCGCCGGCGCGAATGGGCACGTTCGGCTCCGTCTCATACGCCCAACCGACCAGGGTAGCGATAATGTTCGGCGAATGTTTGTCGTGGAAGCCGCCCGTAACGCTTCGAAACCCGATCCATCCATAATGGGGCTGCCCGTTAATCATGAACCGGACGCCCAGAGCGCGCTTGGACACATCCAGAAAGTTTCCTACAGAATTGCCTCCAGACTGGAAAGCATCCCACGAAGCGAGCCGCCCTGCCCGACCCGGCAGGGAGAACTTGGCGCTGCTTCCAATCTTCGCTCCAGCGCGAAGTGCATACGGAAAGCTGAATGAGCCCAACATTACGCTCGACGCGAGTTGTCCCCGGGCAGTCAGGGCACTGGACGACGACTTGCAAGTGGAACATCCAACTTGCTGGAAAATCTCAATTATGAAACCGGTGGTTCCATCATGAGCCAAGTCGATGTTCAATGACTTCAGGTGTCCAGCTCCAACAACCGCATGACTGGGAGTGAAGACAACCTTGGCTTGCGACGCCGGCGCTGAAGAGAGCACTGCTCCAGCCGCGAGGGCGTATAACACCAGGCGGCGCTCGAGCAAATAATCCACTGCATGGGGAGTTCGCGGGGCGTTCGCCGGGACTCGCTGAATCTTTTTCACGGTGAGCCTCAAAGAAAGTGTACGACCGGAGGGCCGTCCCCTGTGAGCAACCTAGCACCATGTGGGAGCGCGGTCAATCTTCAACTTCAACAATCGGTACGATTGTAATATCTGGGCAAAAGAGATGTCTTGCGCGGTGGACGTCCTGCGCGCAGCAGTTTTTCCGGCTGCTCACCGCGCGGCGAAGGCGGGCCAATTCCCTTCCAGTGTGATGGCCCTGCGCGCAGATATTGGGGGCATTAGCTTCTGTGCAACTTAGGTGGCGCTCACCGTCACGAGCCAAGCTGCGCTATGGTGTGAATTCATGTGGTAAAATGCGTCCATGAAGGCTATTCGGCCGCCACGCAAGCCTGTCTGTCCCGCCGGCGCGCGACGCAAGGAAATCTCATGAACTGGTGGAAAATACTGGCACTCACGCTGGCTATCGCTGTTGCGGTGATACGGCTCTCGGGGCTTTATGCCACCCGGCACGCGACGAGAAAAAGCGCCAGCCGCAACAACTAGCGATTCCAGCCGATTTCGGTTGTTTCTCCGGAATACACAGCCTCTATTTGAGTTAAATCCGCGGAAGGGAAAATACTCGCCTGTAACAGCTTGCGCGTGGAGTAGTCAGACTGACGTGCGAGCGCGGCGGTGGTACTGACACATGCACGGGCTTGTGCTACAAAACCCGGCCCGCGCCACGGAAAGGAATGTCGAATTCTTTTTCGCGCGGTTAATCCTGCCGGCAGGCGGAGCAGACGCCGCCAACTTCGGTGCGGGCGATGGAGATGCTGATGCCGCAGTCCTTTTCGATCTGGGCCTTGAGCTTCTCGTAAAGACGGCTTTCGAATTCGCGGACGCGTCCGCAGCGGAAGCAGGCCACGTGGATATGATCGCGGGGGCCGTGGCTTTCATAGAAGTGCGCGCCACCGCGAAGATGGAGGAGGTCGAGTTCATCCACCAGGCCGTGGCGCTTGAGAAGGTCCAGAGTGCGATAAACGGTGACGCGGGTGATGCCGGGATGGATCTTGCGGGCGCGGCGGAGAAGTCCCCCGGCGTCCAGGTGGCGGCGCGCGGTTTCCATCACCGACAAAAGAATGCGGCGCTGGCGAGTGAGGCGGACGCCGCGCAGGGAAAGCTGTTTTTGCAGCCGTCCGGGTTTGCGCTGAATGTTGATGCGCTCGCCGGTGGAAACACGATGCGCCGGAAGTAGCGCCGCGTGAGACGCGCTGGTGTGCTGGCCGCTTTGCATGGAGTCGCCCCGCCCTAGTGACCGGGGAGCAGTTTCAGGATGTCATTGTACGTAATGAAAACGATTATGCCGAGAAGAAAAACCAGGCCCACCTGGACAAAGCGTTCCTTGAACACCAGGCTGAGGTCGCGGCGGCGGATGCCTTCGATAACCAGAAGCAGAACGTGGCCGCCGTCGAGAATGGGAATGGGCAGCAAATTCAGGATGCCGAGGTTCAGGCTGATGAGCGCGGTGAGGTCCAGAAGATCCGCAAAACCGCGCTTGGCGGCCTGACCCAGCTGCGGAGCGATGCCCACCGGCCCGGCAAGCTGCTTGAGTGAAACTTTGCCTTCAAAGAGTCCGGCGAGAACTTCCATGATCTGGCGCGTCATGCGGTAATTGATCCACACGGAACGGCGGGCGGAATCCACGAAGGAATGGGCGACGTAGGCGTTCTGCGCGCCGAAGGTGATGCCAATGGACCAGCGCTTTACGCCGTCGCCGGGATCGTCGTAGCTGGGCGTGAGAGTGATATTGACGGGCTGGCCGCTGCGGTCCACAACCAGACTCATGGATTTGCCGGCGGACTCCTTCACGATGGTGGTGAAGAGCACGCGATTGAGCATGGGCTGGCCGTTGACGGAAGTAACCACGTCACCCGGCTGGAGGCCGGCCTTATCGGCGGGATGGCCGGGCGTGATCGCGCCAACGATGACCGCTTCGCGGGGATAGCCGAGGAGTTCGGCTTCGTCGCGCGAATCCGGTGGAGGAATGCCAGGCAACTCGATGGTCTGCCGCGAGCCATCGTGGTCCACAAGAAGAGTGATCGTGGCGCCGCCGGGAAGAACGCTGGCTTCAAAAAGCGCATCCTCCCAGTTAGGTGTCGCGTGGCCGTTCACCTTCAGGATGACGTCGCCGGGCTGCAAGCCGGCCTTGGCCGCGGCGGAATCCGGCAGAATGCCGGCCACGCGCACGGACTGGTTCATGAAGGCCGGCTCCGGCGAGCCCACCATGAATAGTCCCAGGGTGACCACCAGAGCGAAAATGATGTTCATGGCCGGGCCGGCCACGGCGATCACCACGCGCTGCCAGCGGGGCTTGGAGAGGAATTCGTCGGGCGCGCCAGTGTTCTCCTCGGAAGGATTGTCGCCGGCCATTTTCACATAGCCGCCGAAAGGAAGGATGCACAGGCGGTAGTCCGTGTCGCCGCGGCGGAAGCCGAAGATGCGCGGGCCGAAACCGATGGCGAAAACGTCCACGCGAACGCCCAAAAGGCGCGCGGCGATGAAATGTCCCCATTCATGAATCAGGATCATGAAACCAAGAACGATGGTGACGGGGACGATATTGAGAAACACGTTGGACATATTCGAAATATTCTCCGGCTGTTGCTAAAGCGCGCGCCGCTTAATTTCTTCTCCCGCCAGCCGGCGGGCTTCCCGGTCGGCGATCAGCACATCCTCCATAGTTTGCCATGAACCGCCGGGCATGTGCTCCAAAACCGCGGCAATTACGGCGGCGATGGCGGTAAACGGGATGCGCCCGGCCAGAAACGCCGCCACGGCTTCCTCGTCCGCGGCGTTCAAGGCGCAGGGCGAGCTGCCGCCGGCGCGCAAAGCCTCCCGCGCCAGCTTCAAGCATGGGAATTTCCGTGACGGGACACGCGCAAAGTCCAGCCTGCGCAGGCGGGCCCAATCCAGGGCATGACCATTGGACGCAATCCGCTCCGGATAGGTTAGCGCATATTGGATGGGCATGCGCATGTCCGTGGGGCCGAGTTGCGCGAGAACGGAACCGTCCACGAATTCCACCATGGAGTGAATGGTGGATTGCGGATGGATGACCACGTCAATTTTTCCCAGGGGCACGTCAAACAGCCAGCGGGCTTCGATCACTTCGAAGCCTTTGTTCATCAGCGTGGCGGAATCTATGGTGATGCGCTGTCCCATGCGCCAGTTGGGATGGGCCAAAGCCTGCTCGGGCGTGACGGTGGCTAGCTTATTCAGCGGCGTTTTGCGAAACGGGCCGCCGGAAGCGGTGAGCACCAGACGGCGAACTTCGCGGTGTTCCCCTCCCCGCAGGCATTGGTGGATGGCATTGTGCTCGCTATCCACGGGCAACAGGGTGACGCCGTGGCGCTGGACGGAGGCCATCACCAGTTCACCGGCGGCGACGAGAACTTCCTTGTTGGCCAGAGCGATGGTCTTGCCTAGTTCGATGGCGGCGTAGGTGGCGGGCAGTCCGACGACGCCAACAGCGGCGGAAACAACGATTTCGGCGGCGGGATGAGTTGCCACGGCGAGCATGCCGGCATCGCCAAATGAAATTTCGGGAAGAGGGTCAACACCAGCGGCGGCGAGGAGTTCCTTTAATTCGCGCGCGCCGGATTCGGTGGCCACGGAGACCAGTTCCGGGCGGTGGATGGCGGCCTGTTCTGCGGCGAGGGCAATATTGCCGCCAGCGGCCATGGCCACGATGCGGAAGCGGCCCGGGAGAGAGTCCACCACGCTCAGGCATTGACGCCCGATGGAGCCGGTGGAACCCAGAATGGCGAGCGATTTCATCAATAAATAGGGATTGCGTGGTTGTTGAGCGCGCCGAACCGTCAGTATCAGTATCAATAGCGGTTGCGGATCAACCAATCTACATAGTACCAGACGATGGGCACGGCGAAGATGAGGCTGTCTATGCGGTCCAACATGCCGCCGTGGCCGGGGAGGAGTACGCCGGAATCTTTCACTTTTGCGCCGCGTTTGTAGGCCGATTCCAGCAGGTCGCCGCACTGCCCGGCGATGCTGGCGATGCCGGCGACGAGCATCAGCGGAGCGGCGTCCACAGTGAGCCATCCGGCGAAGCAGTACGCCACCAGCAGCGCGGCCACAACGTTTCCGGCGGCGCCTTCCCAGGTCTTTTTAGGACTGAGCAGCGGCGCGAGCGGCGTGTGTCCGACCAAAGTTCCCGTGAAGTAGGCGACCACGTCTCCGGCCCACACAAGAACCAGAACGAACAGCACCCAGCGCGGGCCGGTGATGGGCACCTGGTCCAGGCGAATCAGAAAGCTGGCGGGAAAAACCACCAGCAGCAGCCCCGCGGCGCTGAGTCCGGCGCCGGGAAGAATGTCCGGCAGCGCCATGCGCGAGCAGAGTGCGATAACCATGCAGCCGAAAACGAAAATGGTGAGAACCCAGTCCAGCGGAAGCGACCAGAAGAGGCGGTTGCGAATCAGTTCCACGCCGGTGTGCAGCGGGCGCAGCTCCAACTGGCCGGCGGACCACTGCGAAAAAATCAGCAGCACGGTGGTGAGGCCGGTCCAGACGGGAAAGCCGTGAAGGGTCATGCGTTCGCCGAGGCGGAAAAACTCGCGCAGCGCCAATAAAAGGACCAGTCCCAGTACGACGGCCAGCAATCCCGACGGCGCAAACCACACCAGTGCAATAACAATCGGAATCAGAACCAGCGCGGTGAGGATGCGGCGGAGCATCAGTCGTCCGACGAGCGGGTGCGTCCGCGCTGCGCGGCCAGGCCGCCGTAGCGGCGCTCGCGCTGCTGGAATTCCACGAGAGATTCGAGAAGGCGCATGCGCACGAAGTCCGGCCAGAGTATATCCGTTATATACAGCTCCGCGTAGGCCACCTGCCAGAGAAGAAAATTGCTGAGGCGCATTTCGCCGCTGGTGCGGATGAGCAGGTCGGGGTCCGGCAGCCCGGCGGTATATAGATGATCGGAGATGGTTTTTTCGTCGGCGGTGAAGGCGGTCTGGCCGGTGCGCTGGACGCGCTCCAGGATGGAGTTGAACGCGTCCACCAGCTCGGCGCGTCCGCCATAATTCAGCGCGACCACCAGTTTCATTCCGGTGTTTTTGGCGGTGAGCTGCATGGCGGCGTTCACGTCCTTGCGGACGGCGTCGGGCAGCAGCTCCGCGCGGCCGATGATGAGGAAACGGATGTTGTTGCGATGAATGCGCGGCATTTCCCTTTTCAGGTATTCGCGGAGCAGGCGCATCAGGAAATCAGTTTCGGTCTGCGGACGGCGCCAGTTTTCCAGGGAAAAAGCGTAGAGCGTGAGCGCGGGAATTTTCAGCTTGGCGCAGGTTTCGATGGTTTCGCGCGCGGTGCGGACTCCGGCGCGGTGTCCGGCGATGCGCGGGAGGTGGCGGCGCTCCGCCCAGCGGCCGTTGCCGTCCATGATGATGGCCACGTGATGAGGCAGAAGGCGGGTGTTCAGCTTGTTAAGGAGAACCGCTTCTTCAGGGCTGGCGGGTTTCAGCAGTTCGCTGGCTTTCACGCGGATCGACCGGAAAATTCCTCGCGGAAAACCTAACACAGCCGCGCGGACCGGCGCAACAGAGGGGGAGGAGGGTTCTGCGCCAGCCCGCGCCTGTGAACGTAGTTGCAAAATTAGGACGAGGGCGTGCCGTCCGGGTTTCAGCGTCCGCGCAACGGCCTCCGTGGCCAACAAGAAGGCATATCGCCCGGCGAACTCGCAGTTTGATGCCATTGCCGGGTAGCCCGTGGGCTAGAATGGCTCATGACTAGAAAAAAGTTCAAATGCCCTGTCCACGGGTGCGGGCTTCCAGCTACCCTTGTTCGCTTTGCCGGGGAAGAGATTATCGTTCCGTTCGGTATGCGCCTAGAAGATCTCAAACGAAAACCTCCATTCGGAGACGTGGGGCGGAATTTCATGGTGATCTGCCCCACGCATGGCAGGAAATACGTAGTAGAAAGAGGCCACCACGTCACTATTCCAATAAGGAAATTGGCGAAAAAGCCTAAGAAGACACCCTAAATGCGACGTATTGTCCATCGCATATGGCACTTCGTTGCCCGCCCGGAACATTCAAACGGGATTATTGCCGTCTTCACCATTGTGATTGCCATGTCTTCGATCGGGTATATCGTGGTCGGTATCTACCAATGGCGTGCCAATAGGGAAGCGGCCGATGCCGCCCTGAGTGCTGCAAAAACCGCTGGATCAACTCTGGCCGAAGTTCAAGGTCAAACCGCGCTGATGCGCCAGCAATTGGTCGGCACACAAGCCGCCTCCATTGCTATCACGGAAGTTGTGATCGACCCAACACTCGATACTCTCAACGTTTCCCTGCAAAACGACGGAGTGGTTGATGCAAGGCACGTGAACCTTACTTATCACATTCAGAAGGAGTCGCTGCCCGGCGAAGTTTTCATCGGCAAACCAACTGACGTGAACGTGCAGGACTTCATTCTGAAAGGCAAAGGTTCCTTTAGAAGGACGACGCCCTTCTATTGGAAGCAACCCATATTTGCAAACAAAGTTGGCTGGCCCGGAAAAGAAACATGGGTCGTGAGCGGTCATTTCACATATGAAAATGGTTTCGGCGAAAAAATGCCGGCCCAGAGATTCTGTTTCTTCTACCTCCCGCGGTACAACATCAACGGCAAGTACCACATATGGGGCGCTGGCGGCGGCTTCGTTGGAGAAGGAGAAAACTGCGACATCCAAAATGCAATTAGACAGTATTATGAACGCCTAAGGCTCTCAAACACGCCTCCCTAGCGAACCGCTTTCCCATCTCCCCCAATGCTCTCGCATGACGCCGACCGTTCCCAATCGCCTGCTTCGAATCGGGCCACAATGTGCGAACATGCCTTGGAATTCGGGCAATATTGCCGAAGAGACGTGGGGAGGTACGCACACTCGCCACGGCTGCGGATTTCCCGCAGCCCGTAGGTCGAGCTCTACTTCTGATTCAACTTCTGCCGCAACTTCAGGCCCAGCCTCAAAACCAAGCCTAGGTAAGCGTTCAGATTCAGGCTGAACCGCCAGTGTTACTTGCCCATATCCATGCTTTTGGCCATGCCTCCGCCCATCATGTAGGAGCCGGTGCAGGTCAAATCGCTGGAGCTGTCGGCATTATTTTTGCCGGTGCAGGAGCCGGAACCGTTAATGCCCTTGTACTTTCCGGTGCCGCCGATAATCTTCCACTTATTGGACATGGGCTTGCTGGGATCCGTGGATCCGATGTCCGTGTAGGTGTAGAAAACCTTGTCGCCGTTGTCCATGGTCACATTGTAGCGGCCATGGGAGACCAAGGTGGCCTTGGTGGTCTCTCCGGTCTCCGTATACTGGCCGGATTTCTCCGGGAAGCCCTTGGCGGTAGCGGTGGCGTCGCAAGTGCCCTGCATGATTCCATAGCTGTGGTCCGGCATGTCGCCAATGTCGAGCGACTGCTGCGCCGAGGGTTTCGCGCAGTGCCAGGTGGTTTTAATCATGTGGCCCATGCCGCCCGCGGCCATTGGCTTGGCTGGAGCCATCGCGGAAGGCTTGTCCTGCGCCATCGCCGAAGACCCCAATACCAGCAGCGGAATTGCAAGGAACATTAGCTTTCTCATCGTTTTCTCTCCCCTCTTTGAATTTATGTGACCGGGAAATGGAATTGCAGGCGGAATATAGTCCCAGAGGGCGCGTTTTGGCAAGGATTTGTGGCGGGCAATTGCGTGGCGCGGGCCCTTCTGCAACGGGACGGACCACGGCGCGATGCAGGCGCGACCTTCGTCCTGGCGCGCGACTTGGAGGCGCTCCTCCTGTTTCGCGCGAGGACAATCTCCCCGCGCGGGAACATGCCGTCCGCGGGGCAAAACGGCACCGGCGGCATGAGATTTATATACTGGAAGATCCTGAATATGCAGCGTCCACGGTCCAAGAGCGATCCACCAAAACCGCTCTTCGTTCCGCGGCCTTAGATGAACAAGACTCGCCTATTACTGACGTTACATATTAACTACTACGCCAGCGCATTCACACAAATGGCCGGAGTAACCCCGCATGCCCACGTTTCTTTCTTGACTTCACCGGCGTGTTAATCGAAGATGGCAACGCGTTAGGCAGCAAGGCCCCATTCTATTCCCCGGTTATAAATTGCTGGTGTCCGCCAGGAGGTATCCACAGGAGTGCAAGCCGGAGAATGACCTCACGGTCTTTTGCTCTTTCCGCCAACCACTAAGCAAATCACAAATTAAAAAGAGAGGACCTTCCGATGACAAACCTGAGAAATCAAGCATTGCGTTTTGCGCTGCCGTTGCTCCTGCTCACCACCCTGGCGGCTGGCCATGCCATGGCCGCTAACACGGTGGAAGTGGGCACCTGCCTCAACGGTTACGTCACCTTTCCCACCATTCAAAATGCCATCAACTCCAGCCCCGCTGGAACAACCATACTGATTTGCCCGGGAACTTATCAGGAACAACCCATCATTAACAAGACACTCATACTGAAAGGCGTGACGGCGGGAGGCAGTTCCTTCGCGGTGATTGCCTCTCCATCGGGCGGCGTGGTTGTGAATGCCACCGATTTAGACAGCGGAACCCCGGTGGCCGCGCAGATCCTGGTGCAAAATGCCACGGGAGTGGATATCAGTTATCTCACCGTGGATGGAGACGGCAACGGGCTGAGCGGCTGCGGCGCGCCGGACCTGGTGGGAATCTTCTATCAGAATGCCTCCGGCACGATCAACACGGTGGCGGCGCGAAATCAAATCCTGGCGAATCCCGATGACTGGGGATGCCAAAACGGTTTTGGCATGTACGTGCAGAGCAATGGAGGCAGTTCCAACCTGACTATTGAAACCAGCAGCATTCATAACTTTCAGAAAAACGGCATCACTGCCAATGACGCGGGCACCTACATCACGCTGACGTCCAACAAGGTGGAAGGCCAGGGACCGTGGAACGGCGCGGCGCAAAACGGAATCCAGATAGCCTTCGGGGCGCAAGGATCCGCCACCAGCAACGTGGCCTTCGATAACATCTACATTCCGGGCAACTATGCGGGCTCCGGAATTCTGGTGTATGCCTCCGCGGGCATCACCGTCACCAAGAACGACGTCGGCAGTTCCCAGCTGGGCATCTCCTTTGACAGTGATCCCACCTACGGAGTAGCCGACAACGGAATTATCACCAGCAACGTGCTGATTGGCACGCAGATTTATGACGCCATAGATGCGTGCAGCAACAACAACACCATCGAAAGCAACCGCATCTTCAACTCCGGCGAATCCGCGGTACACCTCGACGACGAATGTAATCCTCCAGGCAGCGGCAATAACAACATCGCCACGAATAACACCATCTATGAATCCTGTGCCGGTATTCTGCTCGGAAGCGGGACGGGAAACACGGTGAGTTCGAACAAATTCGAGAATGTGGCCTTTGACACTCTCTCCGGCGACTATTGCACGCTGCCGGGTCACCGGAAGACTGCGCATCAAAAGCTGAGACCGCAGCCGGCGCGCTAGCTCCGGCGGTGAATCTCATGCGCGGAGCAGCCTTCACCGGCTGCTCCGCGTAGCGCTTCCAGGGACATCAGCGAAACACTGCGTCATCCTCGTACGGATTACTTCCGGTCCGCCCTCCGCCTCGCCAAGGCTAATTGTGCTGCGGCGGCGGTGGAGGCGGCGGTACCGGAGGATCCGGCTGCGGCGGTCTCTTGTTTGGATTCTCGTGGCCGACCAGGGAATTTGGATGGCCGAGATATTCCGGATGATTTTGGCGCCAATTCCAGTACTTGGTCTGCTCGTCGGGCGTCAACTTGTTGTAGGCCTTGTAGCCCCGGTGCTGATCGTTGTAGTAGTGCTTGTAGGCGTTGTGGTCGTCGGCGTTCCAGTTCTTGTAGGCGTGCGGGTCGGGGTCCTTCTGAGCGGGCCTGGCGCCCGGCTTTTGGGAGTGTGCTGGTTTGGCTGCCTGGTCGGATTGCGGCTGGCCCGCGAATGCCGGCGGCAAAAACGCAAGGGCGCCAAGGAGAAGCAATCCAAGGCTAAGACGTGTGTGGCGCATTTTCCCTCCTAAGGGTAGTTGATACCCCGGCCTGCACCTGTTGAATGCGGCCGGGAAGCACGTTGGGTATTGGCGGCCACAATATCAAGGCAAGCTCGAACGCGAGCGCCTTCCGCGACAGCCAAATCCCACAGGTTAGATAAACATGTTCCGTGGTTGAGACGCCATACCGGGAAACAGGTAGGGGTTGACGATAAAACGTGTAGCGCCATTAGCGCGGAATATCAGCCGGCCATCGCCCTGGCGGTAATTACTATATTGCTTAACGGCGAGCCATTCTGCTACCGTACCGCGGCTCCATGAAATCAAGCTCCGTGACCTGGCAGGAACACGGGTGGCTCTTGGCTGACAGGAGTGAATATGACCAACCGGCTGGCAACGGCCGTTATTTTTTGTTTCTGCGTGACTCTCGCCGGATGCATGAGCAGCGTCCGCGTTTCCAGAACGACGACCCTCAGTGACCCGAATCCCAAAGGCATACCTTTTTACGCCAAGACCGGGGTCTGCAAGCAGGAGACGGACTGGCTGAAGCCGCAGTACACCCTCACCTGTGAGATGAAGCCGGGCAAATGTTCCGATGGACCCGCGGAAAAAGTATTGACCCGCCAAGAATTCATCCACGAGCCGGTAGTCTCATTTATCAACTCGCCGGCGAATCCGGCCGTTTGGCGAACCATTTTAATGATGCCCGCCCCGGACCCTGGCGAGGAGAACATCGAGGATAAAGTAAAGCAGGGGAACTGGGTGCGCGTATCCAATACGGGCGCTGTTGAGGCGGTGGTTGACTACACGAATGTCTTTTATCTCAATTCCGGGCGGCCACTGGCCGGAACGACGCAGGTGGATGCCAAGCTTGCGGCGGACGGAACCCTCACGGAAGCATCCGCACAAGTCCAGGACCAAACGCTGGCGACGATCGCCTCCACAATTTCGTCTCTGGTGAGCAGCGCAAGTACCGTTGCCACGCTGGGCGTGAAGGGAGCTTTCCCCGTCAACCCGCCCCCAGTCGTCACCGTGACTGTCAAAACAAAGACCTATAAGCACACGCATTGGCAATATCAGGCCTTGGGAACGTCCAACGCACCCAGCACTTGCAACGCAGTGGCGGGCGGCGTGTTCGAAGGATCGTTCACCGTGACCGAAGCCACTGATTCGGCGAAGACTCCCACGGACAAAGACAACACCATCAGCGTGTCTGGCTCCATCGTGCTGCCTAAAACAACCACAACCCCATCGTCCCCGCCCGCAGCGGGACAACAGTCCGCGCCACCTAAGAAATAGCGTGCCATTGATTTCAATTTCAGGTTAAGAAGCAGGCGCGCCCGCGCGCGAACTACGGAAACAGGTTGCCCAGGCCGGCGGCGGAGGGGTTGACGATGGAAACGTACGCCAGGACCAGGGTGAGGACGATCATGGCCACGCTGACGCTCCAGGCGACGACGTTAAAGACGGGCGTGTTGGTCATGTTGCCCATCAGGTCCTTGCGGTTGATGAGCAGCATGATGAAAACCAGCACGATGGGAAGCCAGACGCCGTTAGCCACCTGCGAGAGCAGCAGAATTTTCAGCAACGGCGCGCGGGGAATCAAAATGATTCCGCCGCCGACCACGATGAGCGCGGTATAGAGGCCGTAGAAAATGGGCGCGTCGCGAAATTTCCGGTCAATACCGGCTTCAAAGCCCAGACCTTCGCAAATCACATGGGCGGTGGAAAGCGGCAGAATGGACGCGGCGAAAAGCGAAGCGTTGAGCAGGCCGAAGGCAAAAAGATAGGCGGCGTACTTTCCAGCCAGGGGTATCAGCGCCTGCGCGGCCTGCGCGGCGTCGGTGATATGCGTCAGGCCGTTGCGGTGCAGCGTGGACGCGGTGCACACAATAATGAAGAACACGATGAGCATGCAGGTAATGCTCCCCACCAGCACATCCATGCGGGCGTGTTTGTATTCCTTGGGGCCCACGCGCTTTTCCACGAAGCCGGCCTGCAAATAGAAAAATTGCCACGGCGCGATGGTGGTGCCCACCAAACCAACCAGCAGAAGGAAGTAGTCCTGATTCCAGTGCATGGTGGGCGCCACGGTGGCGTGCAGGGCGCCGATCCAGTCGGGATGAGCAAAAATGGCGGAAAAGAAATAGGCCAGGTAGAAAACGCAAGCCACCAGGAATATTTTTTCCACCTGCCGGTAGGTTCCGCGCAAGACCAGAAACCAGACAATCATGCCAGCCAGGGGAACGGATAAATATTTGGACACGCCGAAAATCTCCATGGAGGCGGCAACCCCTGCAAACTCGGCGACGGTGTTGCCCAAATCCACCAGCAGCGCGGCCAGCATGACGAAAAATGTGGAGCGGAAACCGAACTCCTCGCGGATCAGGTCGGAAAGGCCCTTGCCGGTGGCCACGCCCATGCGCGCGCACATTTCCTCGCTGACGTATAGCGCGATGGTCATGGGAATCAGCGACCAGAGAAGCGCATAGCCGAGTTGCGCGCCGACGACGGAATAGGTGGTGATTCCGCCGGCGTCGTTATCCACATTGGAGGTGATAATGCCCGGCCCAATCACCGCCAGGAAAATGGCCAGACGGCGGCGGGTGACACGGGTGCGGTGTCCCCAGTCTTTCAACCGGGCGTGCCATGCTTCGCCGATGATCCGCTTGACCATACGCTTCAGAGTTTCTCGCGCAAACGATTCACCACGTCGTCCACGGTGATGGCGCCGATGGGGCGATTGTCCTGGTCCACCACCGTGAGACTGCGCAGATTGTAGCGGTCGAAAATTTCGAACACTTCCTTCTCCTCGGCGTCCGCGTGGACCGAGGCGGACGGCTCCAGCCTCAGTTCCTTCATGGGCTGCTGCGGATCGGCCAGAAGCAGGCGGGCGACGGGGACCACGCCGGTAAAACGCGCCTCGCGGTCAATCAGGATTACGCCGTCGAGCTGATCCACGGGAATCTCCTGATAGCGGACGTGATCCAGGACTTCGGCGCGCGTGGCGTCCTCGCCGACGACCACGGTGTCGGTGTTCATCATTCCGCCGGCGGTGTTTTCGTCGAAGCGCAGCAGCTCGCGGACGTCGTGCGCGTCCTTCTGCTTCATTTCGCCCAGCACCAGCTCGGAGGTTTCCGGCGAAAGATCGGCGACCAGGTCGGCGGCTTCGTCCGGCGGCATCTCTTCCAGATGTCGGCGGCGCGATCCGGCGGAAGTTTTTCGATGATTTGCGCCTTCACGCGGTCGTCCACCTCGGCGAGAGCGCCGGCGGCGGATTCCTCGTCCAGTGAAGAGAAAATCGAATCGCGCTCCGCGGGAGAAAGCTCTTCGATGATGTCGGCCAGGTCCGCGGGGTGGAGCTTGGTCAGCAGGTGATGCGTCAGGCGCAGCTTGACGCGGCGCAGCGGATTGGACTCAATCAGGTTGACGAATTCCCAGGGAATGGAGCGCTGCGGCAGCTTGGTTTGAAACTGGCGAATCACGCCGGGCGGAAGGATGCCTTTCAGCAGGCGGCGGAGCGCGCCGGGAAGGCCCACGTCCACCTGGGTGACGCGCAATTCGGTGTTGCCGTTGGTGCGGGTATCGCTGAGATCAATATCATTGACGCGCACGACTTTGCGGCCGTTGGTGTCAATAATCTGCTGGTCGAGGAAATCCTTGCCCACCGCCAGCCACGCTTCGTTGGGATGGTAGGGTTCGAGGTGCGTTTCGTCGGTGGTGAGGCGGATGGAGCCGGGAGCGACCGCGCCGACCTGATTGTAACGAGCTACCAGCGGACGGAACTTCCCGCGGCTCAGCAGCACTCGCGCGATGCGATTGGGCTGGTCAGCCGGCTCGATAAACAGTTCTTTTACGCGCCCGACGAAGTTTCCCTGGGCGTCGTAGGCTTCCGCGCCCAGCATTTCCGTGGCATGCAGCATGGCCGTCTCCTCCGCGCGGCAGCGGGACGGACTGCGGCCGCTCATCCCACGGAAACGAAAAACCCGTGGAAGGAATCGCTTCCGGCCATGGGTGAAAGAGGAGTTTCCCCTCCGGCTTTACCCTAGGTCGGTTCGCACCGCATGGCCCCTGCTGCCCGGCTTTGACTGCCCGGTTCGGAGTTTGAAGAAAGCTCCATTCCGCGCAAATATCTCTCAGCTTTGTAAATAAATGCAGACGCGGAACTTGTCAAGGAAATAGTGGCAAAAAAGCGAAGAAAAGGACGAAAGACTTACTTTCGCGCGGGAAAAAGACCATATTGCGGAGCGGACGTCCGTGACGGCGGCAAAAATCGCGATAGAGGACCCAGTAACTGGCCGGTAATATAATCGCGCGAACGCGTCCCAGGGCGCGGGCGGCGCGGTCGATGTCCTCGCGGCCGCCCTCCAACTCCAGATAAGTGCCGATGGGAGTTTCGTCCAACTCCACGGCAAGCGCGGCATGCCCGGCAAACGGAATTGCGGTGCGGAACTTTTCATAAGGAAAGCGGGCTGAAAACCGAGGCCTCCAGAATGGAGGAAATGGCCGGGATCGGCCGACGGCCATCTCCATTTCCTCGCGCACTTTATCGTGCCGGCGGGCTTGCCGCGGCCCTTATAGGTGAGCCAGGCCTTGCCGGCAATCGTCCTTTCCCGCCCCGGGACGCATTTTGTCGGGCCGCTCTCCGCGGCGAGGGAATCTCCCAGCGAAGGCGCAGCAGCGCTCCGCCTTCATAGCTGCCGGCCGGGAAGATCGAAAAGGACGTTGTGTTCAAAAACGCGCTGGACCGCGCGCTCGCAACTCTTCAATCGGCGCCGCAGCCGGCGGCGTCCTCCACGCGGAGTTTGACTTCGATTTCCTTGTGTTGCGGCCCGTTGTGCGGACATGGTTACCCAGTATACCCTGTTTCTTCGGCCTGCATTACGGCCGAGGCGGAAGCCCGGCACCGGCTAAAACGAAGTTGCGAATTGGAGCGGCACTGCCCATAATCAGCGCACGGCGCTGGCGCGGGATTGGGCTGAATTCGCGCGCGAAACGAAATGGCGGCGCCGACGGCCACGAATGAGCGAAGCGTCCACGCCGCTGATGCGGCAATATCAGAACGCCAAGAAGCAGCATCCCGACGCGCTGCTGCTCTTCCGGCTAGGCGACTTCTATGAGCTGTTCTACGAAGACGCGGTGAAAGCCTCGCGCCTGCTGCAAATCACGCTGACTTCCCGCAACAAGGAAAAAGGCCAGGCCATTCCCGATGTGCGGCGTCCCCTATCACGCCGCGGAAGGCTACATCGCGCGGCTGATTCGCGCCGGACATCGCGTGGCCATCTGCGAGCAGATGGAAGAGCCGGGGCCGGGAAAAAGCTGGTGCAGCGCGAAGTGGTGCGCGTGGTGACGCCGGGGACGGCGATGGACACGCAAACGCTGGCCCCGCGAGAAAATAATTTTCTGGCGGCGGTGGCGCGGCAGCGGCGCGGGAAGCTCGGCGATTCACAGGCAACGCATCGGGCTGGCCTACGCGGATTTGTCCACGGGAGAATTTCGCGCCACGGAATTTTCAGGAGACGAGCGCGGAAACGCGGCTGCGCGATGAATTGCAGGTGCTGCGTCCGCGGGAAATCCTGCTGCCGCGCGCGGCGAATCTTTTTTCGCAGGCGGCAGACAATTCTACGACGGACTGGCAGCGCACGCGCACGCTGCTGGATGAATGGATTTTCGACGCCGATTCCGGCGCGCGATCTTCGAAAGAACAGTTTCACGTGCTGCATCTCGACGGCTTCGGACTCGACGGCCGCGAGCAGGCCGTGGCCGCGGCGGGAGCGATTGTCCATTATCTGCGCGAGACGGCGCTGCTGGGAGACCGCGCCAACGCGGGTATGGCGGACGCGACGCCGCTGGTGGCCGCGCTGCGTCCCGCGGGGCTCCGGCTGGAACATCTCGATGGCATACGATTTTACGAGCAGCAGGAGGCGCTGCTGCTGGACGGCGCGACGGTCCGCAATCTGGAGTTGACGGATCCGCTTCCCGGGGAGGATGCCTCGTCCACATTGGTGGGCGCTCTGGATGAAACCGCCACGGGAATGGGCGCGCGGCTGCTGCGCGGATGGATTCTCCGCCCGTCTGTTGAGCGCGCGGAAATTGAAGCGCGGCTGGATGGCGTAGCGGCACTTTTCGCTCCACGGTGCGACGCGAAGAGTTGCATCACGAACTGGGCAAAATACTGGACCTGGAACGGCTCACCAGCCGCGTGACGCTGGGCGTCGCCGTGCCGCGCGACTTGCTGGCGTTGCGGCAATCGCTGGAGCAAATTCCAAGACTGCGCGCGCATCTCGTTTCGCGCGAATTAAGCGCGACCGCGCGCTTGAAATCGCTGCACGACGCGCTGGACGAACTCGCGGATGTCCGCGAGCGCATCGCCGCGGCCATTGCCGACGACCCTCCGGCGACCATCGCCGATCCCGGCATAATTCGCGCCGGTTACGATGCGGAACTCGACGAGCTGCGCGATCTCAGCCGCAACGCCAAGCAGGTGATTGCGGCGATGGAGGAACGCGAGCGCCAGCGAACCAAAATCGCGTCGCTGAAAATCCGCTTCAACCAGATATTCGGTTACTACATCGAGATTTCCAAAGCGAACTTGCACCTGGTGCCCCCAGATTATGAGCGCAAGCAGACGCTGGTGAACGCCGAGCGCTTCACCGCGCCGGAGTTGAAGGAATACGAGCGCAAGGTGCTGGACGCCGACGAGCGCATCATGTCCATCGAGCGGCGGCTGTACTTGGAGTTGCGCGAATTTGTGGCCACGCAGGCGGCGCGACTTCGGCGCACCGCCGCTGCGGTGGCGCAACTTGACGTGCTGGTGAATTTTGCGCGGCTGGCGTCTTCGCGAAAGTATGCGCGGCCGGAATTCACCGAGGAACGGCCCGGCGTGGCGCGCTCGGGAGCGTCCGGGCGTGGCGAACTGCTGATTGGCGGCGGGCGGCACGCGGTGATGGAAAAACTTCTGGCGCAAGCCGGCGACCGCTTTGTCCCCAACGATCTCTACTTTCAGGACCCCACACCGGCGCTGCTATTGATTACCGGGCCGAACATGGGCGGCAAGTCCACTTATCTGCGGCAGGCGGCGCTGATTCTGCTGATGGCGCAGATGGGAAGTTTTGTGCCCGCCACCCAGGCGCGGTTGCCGCTGGTGGACAGGATTTACACGCGGATCGGCGCGTCGGACAGTTTGGCGCGCGGGCGGTCAACTTTTTTGACGGAGATGAGCGAAGTGGCGGTGATCGTCAACACGGCCACGAGCGCGAGTTTTGTTTTGCTGGATGAAGTGGGGCGCGGCACGGCGACGTTTGACGGCCTGTCCATCGCCTGGGCGGTGGTGGAATCGCTGTGCCAGCACGCGCGGCCGCGCACGCTGTTCGCCACGCACTATCATGAGCTGACCGAACTGGAAGAATTGCTGCCGGGCGTGAAGAACGTTCACGTTTCCGTGCGCGAGCAGGGGCAGGATATTGTTTTTCTCCGGCGCGTGGAGCCGGGCCGCGCGGATCGCAGTTATGGAATCGAAGTGGCGCGGCTGGCGGGACTTCCCGCGGAAGTCATCCAGCGCGCGCGGGAGATTCTGCTGCGCCACGAATCCACGGAGCATGAATTGAGTGAAGAGTTGACGCCGGGAGCGAATGTTTCTCCGCCGCAGGAAATTCTTTTCAGCGCGCTGGACCGCGAAGTGCTGGAAGCCTTGCGTCAATCGGATCTGGACAATCTGCGCCCGCTGGACGCGCTGAATCTGCTTGCCGCGCTGAAAAAGCAGCTATTGAAATGAAATCCACACGCGCTCTTCGAATACTGGGATTGATGTCCGGGACGTCCGCGGATGGCGTGGACGTGGCGCTGGCGCGCATTTCCGGCGCGCCGCCGAAGCTGGACGCGCGGCTGGAGAAATTCGTCACCATTCCCTTCCCGCGCGCGGTGCGCGTGGAGATTCTGCGCGTGGCAGAAGGCGCGGCAACCACGCCCGGTGAAATCAGCCACCTTAATTTCTTGCTAGGCGAAATCTTCGCGGAAGCGGCGCTGGCAGCGTTGCGGAAGTTTCGCGTGGTGGCGCGGTTGGTGGACTTGATCGGCTCGCATGGACAGACTATTTTTCATCAGGGCGTCCCTGCGAAAGCTGCTGGCGGCCGGATGATCGCCTCCACGATGCAGATCGGCGAAGCGGCCATCATTGCGGAGCGCACGGGAATTCCTGTGATCGCCGATTTTCGTCCCGGCGATATCGCCGCGGGAGGACAGGGCGCGCCGCTGGTTCCGTTTGCGGATTATCTGCTGCTGCGCGACGACAAAATCGGACGCGTGGCGCTGAATCTCGGCGGGATTGCCAACGTCACCATCATTCCCGCGCGGGCACGGCCCGGTGACGTGACGGCGTTCGATACCGGCCCGGCCAATATGGTGATTGACGCGCTGGCCACGCATTATACGCGCGGGAAACTGTCGCATGATCGCGGCGCGCGCATGGCGATGCGCGGCGGATTGATTCCCGGCCTGCTCGATTCGCTGCTGCGGCATCCATATTTCGCGCTGCGTCCGCCGAAGACGGCGGGGCGCGAGCAGTTCGGGCGGAAATTTGCGGCAGACATTATTGCCGCGGCAAAAAAACATGGCGCGCGGGCGGAAGACGTAATTCACACCGCGACGGTGCTGACGGCCGTAACGGTGGCGGCGGCGTTGCAAACATTTCTTCGCGGACGAAACGCTCCGCGGCAATTGATTGTGTCCGGCGGGGGCGCGCGCAATCCGCTGCTCATGGCGCAACTCGCTGCGTTGCTCCCGGAAATGAAAGTGCTGCCATCCGATGCGCTGGGAGTTCTCGCGGACGCCAAAGAAGCGCTGGCGTTTGCACTGCTGGCCCATGAGGCATATCACGGGCGTCCCAACAGCCTGCCTTCGGCAACCGGCGCGCGCCACGCGGCAATTCTCGGCAAGCTCACGCGGCCACCGATACGGTAGAGATTGAAACCCCCAATGACCATTCAATTTCGGCGCGGCAAGTGGGCGGCTGTAGCTCTTATCCCGTGGATCGCTGTCGTCGCAGCCATGATTTCGCCGGGCTGCGGCCGGCACAAAACAAACACCACTCCCGGCGACGTGACCTTCCTGATTGAAGCCATGCCGCAGAATCTGGACCCGCGCATCGGCACGGACGCGCAGTCGCAGCATTTGGACGGGCTGCTCTTCAGCAGCCTGGTGGCGCTGGATGATCACATGGAGATTGCTCCGGACCTGGCGGAGCGCTGGGAGACTCCCGATGCGCTGACCTACATTTTTCATTTGCGAGCGGGCGTGCGGTTTCACGATGGGCGTCCGCTGCGCGCGGCGGACGTGAAATACACGCTGGACTCCATCACCAGCGGGAATATTATTACGGCAAAGCGCGCGGCGCTGCGGCTGGTGGCCTCCGTGGAAGCGCCGGATGACGCCACGGTGATTGTCCACTTGCGCGAGCCATACGCTTCGTTTCTCTGGAGCATTGCGCGCCCGGCGATTGGCATTGTCTCGGCGGATTCCGGCGCGGACGTTTCGATGCATCCCATCGGCAGCGGTCCATTTCGTTTTGTGCGCGTGGTGAACGACGAAAACATCGTGCTGGAGAAGAATCCGGATTATTTTGGCGCGCCGGCAAAGATTCAGCGCATTACTTTCCGAATTGTTCCTGATACCACCACGCGCGCTCTGGAAATCCGCAAAGGCAGCGCGGACATGATTCTCAACGGGCTGACGCCGGACATGAACGTGGCGTTCCAGGAAGATGCGAACATCGCGGTGACCGATCAGCCGGGAACATCGCTGGCGTATCTGGTGATCAACTGCGACGACGCGATTTTGCGCCGCGTCGAAGTGCGCCAGGCGCTGGCGTATGCCACGGACCGCGAGAATCTGATTCGGCATTTGTTGCGCGGTGAGGCGCGTCCGGCGGACAGCTTGCTGCCTCCCGGGCACTGGGCCTACGAAGGCGACGTCCGCCATTACGGTTACGATCCAGCTCAGGCGGAGAAATTACTGGACGCGGGGGGTTTTCCGCGCGGCGCGGACGGCGTTCGATTTCATCTGACGCTGAAGACTTCCACCGACGATTTTGCACGCCTGCTGGGCGCGGCGTTGCAGGACCAATGGCGCAAGGTAGGGGTGTCGTTGGAATTGCGTTCGCTGGAATTTTCCACTTTCTATTCAGATATCACGCGGGGCAGTTTTTCGCTGGCCTATCTGCGCTGGGTGGGAGCCAACAACGATCCGGACATTTACGATTATGTGTTCAATTCACAGCGTATCCCGCCGGATGGCGCCAACCGCGGCCACTTTCGCAATGCCGGGGTGGATAAATTGCTGAACGAAGAGCGCGTGGAGATGGATCCGGCGAAGCGGCTGGAAATTCTGCACGAATTGCAGAAGGCCGTGGCGGAAGACGCGCCGTACCTCACGCTGTGGTTTCTGGACAATGTGTGCGTCCACCGGCGGCGAATTCAGAATGTGAATATCGCGCCCGACGGCGGCTACGATTTTCTCACCGCCATCACCGCGAACTGAATATCCTGTTTGGATACATCGCGGGAATTCATCCCCAGCCCACAGTCATTCCGCCCGCCACGCTGGCTTCGCGCGCATTGGCATACGGAGGTTGCAAAGAGAGGACAAGAAGATAAGGCAGATCCCCCGGCGAGGTGCGCAGAAACCGCGCAATGCCTCGGGATGAACCGGATTGAACTCGGCGCCTAAAAAGGTAACGCGATTGAAGCAGGGCCTCGGATGGAGCAGCGCGACGGGAAATAGAATCTCACAACAAAGTCTCTCAGGCTTCCAGGGCGGCGCGAATTTCCGCTTCGGGGAGCGCGCCTTCGCGGGCGATGCTCCATTTTTCGCCTTGCAATGAAACGATCGTGGAGGCCAGCAGCGCGCCGGTTTCGCCCGCGTCCAAAATCAGCGGCAGGTGGTCGCCGAGCTGCTTGAAGAGCTGGTCGGCATTGGTGCAGGAAGGAAACCCGGAAAGATTGGCGCTGGTGCCGGTGACCGGTCCGCCGACGGCGGAAATCAGCGCCCAGGTAATTGGGGAGTTAGCCCAGCGCAGAGCCACGCGCCCGCTGTTGCCGGTGACTTTCAGCGGCAAACGATTCGAGGCTTCCACGACGATGGTCAACGCACCGGGCCAGAAGCGGTGGGCCAGTTTCAGAAACACATCGGGAACTTCGCGGGCGAGGATCAGGGCCTGCTCCACCGTGCCGACAAGGATGGGCAGAGCTTTCGTGTCCGGGCGCCCCTTGATGGTGTAAACGCGCTCGACGGCTGAAAGATTGTAAGGGTCGGCGGCCAGTCCATAGAAAGTGTCCGTCGGACATCCCACCACGAGGCCCTGTCGAATCAGACTGGCGGCATAGTCAACCGGCTGAGCTTCCGGCGTGGACGTGGAGATTTTGAGGATTTCGGCGGGCAAAGTGTTCGCTCGCGAGTCAGACCAGAGAATTTTGAACGGCTGCAAAATATCATACGCAGTGCGCAGGCGCAAGGTCTCAAAGGAAGGTGCCGGGGTACGTCAAAACGGAGCGATATTGAGTCCTCCGATTTGCGTATATGACGGCCGAATGTGAAAATATAAGCCATGCGAAACTCAACCAATAGAACAGCAATTATTTTAGCGGCCGGCGTGTTGCTGCTGGCCAGCGCGTCCGCGCGGCGGGCGGCGGCGCAAGCGCCGGCCTCGAATTCCCAGGCGAATGCCGCGGCCAAGGCGCAAAATCCACCAGCGGCCAGCGCAAGCTCGGCATCGGCCGCGCAGACTCAGTCCGTTCTGAAAACGGAGAAGGACAAGGCCAGTTATTCGATCGGCGTGAATATCGCGGACAGCCTGCGCCGGGATAGCGTGAATGTTGACCCGGATATGCTCGCACGGGGTATCAAGGATGGGCTGGCCGGCGGCAAGACGCTGCTGACCGAGGATGAAATGAAGACCGCGCTGATGGGCGTCCAGGCCGAAGTACAAAAGGCGCATGCCGAGGCGCAAAAGGCGCAGGAGGAAAAGATGGCTCAGGAGGCTCCCGTCAACAAGAAGGAAGGCGAGGAATTTCTGGCCGCCAACAAGACCAAAGAGGGAGTCGTCACGCTGCCCAGCGGATTGCAGTACAAAATTCTGAAAGCAGGCGCCGGGCCAAAACCCACGGCCAAGGATACAGTGACATGCAATTACAAGGGCACGCTGATCAATGGAACTGAATTTGACAGCTCCTACAAGCGCGGCCGGCCGGCTTCGTTTGGCGTGGGGCAGGTGATCAAGGGATGGACCGAGGCGCTCCAATTGATGCCGGTGGGCTCGAAGTGGGAGCTCTTCATTCCGTCGGACCTCGCCTACGGTGATCGCGGCGCCGGTCCCGACATCGGACCCAATGCCACGCTCATTTTCGAGGTTGACTTGATTTCCATCAAGCCACCCGCCGGTGCCGCGCCTGCCGCGAAGGCTCCCGGAACGAACAAGTAAAATCGGACCGGCAAACGCCGTCCGGAGATTTCGTCAAAGACTGAACTGCTCCTCGCTTCCTCCGGCAATACCGGAGGCGCGAAGCATCCACTGTGGCGCGGGCTGAACAGCTCGCGCCACTTTTTTTGCGGCGCGTCTCTCTTGAGATTACCGCCCGCACCGTCAATTAATGGAAGGCCGGCGCCATTGGAGACAGTCACGGCAGCGGCCGGGCGTTGCCGTGCAGCAAGGCGTTTGCTAGGCTGGCAACGGAGTGAACCAAATCGTGGAGCGCAATCGGACAACAGCAGCACCGGCGCGCGGTGAAGTAATCCGCAGCCGCGACAACCAGTGGCTGAAGCGTTTCCGCGCGGCGTTAAATGATTCCGCGGATACCAAATCCGGATTGATTGGCGTGGAAGGGCCGCGCCTTCTGCAGGAAGCGCTGCAATCCGCGGCCACGGTTGAAACAATACTGCTGAGCGATTCCGGCGAGCGCCATCTGAGCTCGCTGCGCAATGCGCTGGCGCAGCACCAGGCGGCGCGGGGAGCGATGCCGCGCGTCCTGCGCGCCACGGACGCGTTGTTCGCCTCCGTGGCGGGAACAGAAACGCCGCAGCATATCGCCGCCCTGGTGAAGTTACGCAAATTTGCGTTTGAAGATCTGTTTGCAGGAACGGATTCGCTGGTGGTGGTGATGGTGGGAGTGCAGGACCCCGGGAACCTGGGGACGGCGCTGCGGTCGGCGGAAGCATTTGGCGCCAGCGGAGTGATCGCCACGCGCGGGACGGCGTATCCCTGGTCGCAGAAGGCGTTGCGCGCGTCGGCGGGATCGGCGCTGCGCGTTCCGGTGCTGGCGGGGATTCCTCCCGCAACGGCGCTGGCGCAACTGCGCATTTCGGGCGCGCAATTGTGCGCGTCATGCGTGCATCCGGTGGAAGGGCGCGCGTGCGTGGCGCCGTCGCAAATTGATTTTTGCGGGCCGGTGGCGCTGCTGATAGGCAACGAAGCCGCGGGATTGCCGGAAGACGTGCTGCGCTCGGCGGATACGCTGGTGCGCATTCCTCTGGCGCCGCCTGTGGAATCATTGAACGCCGGCGTGGCCGCCGGATTGCTGCTCTACGAGGCCGCTCGCCAGCGCGGCCGCCTGGCGTAGCAGCCCGTCTTCTAAGGCCAGTTACGTGACGTGTGACGAATACGGAGCACGATTATCTGATCCTCGATGACTTCGTACACGGCGACGTAAGGCCACGGAGAAAATATAAGTTCTCTGGTATCTTCCACCAGTCCGATTCGACCACGGTTCGGAAAGTCGCGCAGATCGCGCACGCCTTCGATTATTCGCTGCGCCACTCGGCGTGCTGCAGCCGGATTATCCGGGAGAATATGCTCCACGATGCGCGCCAGATCGTCCGCCGCGCTGGCGGTCCAGCGGACACTCATCACGTGCGGAACATCTGCTCAATGCGCCGCGCGACTTCACCATCATCAACAAGTTCGCCACGCCGCGCCTCGGCGCGTCCCGTTTCCACGGCCTCAACGAACTGGGCATCGTATTCCAACATGCGGTTAACAGCCTCTTCCACTACTTCCGTGGCGTCCTTGCCGGCGCGAGTGGCAATCTGACGAAGGCGAGCTTCTTTTTCAGGAGAAAAATTCACTTCCATGGTCCGAGTCTAAGGCGCGCCAGCGCGCCTGTCAATCGCTCGGACGCGCAACCGGGTACAATGATTCTGTCGCAGCGATGAAGCCGCGGCGGGATGGATAGCAATAATCTCCACATACGCTGGACGAATCGAAAATACAACCATGAGTTTATTCAGCCAAATCGAATCGGACGAAAAGCCGGACAAGAACCGTCCGCTGGCGGAGCGCATGCGTCCGCGAACCATCGATGAATTCGTGGGCCAGGAGGAATTACTGGCTCCGGGAAAACCGCTGCGCACGCAAATCGAGCGCGACGAGATGAGTTCCATGCTGCTGTGGGGCCCGCCGGGCTGCGGAAAAACCACCCTGGCGCGGCTGATTGCGCGGCGGACCCGCGCGGAGTTCGTTCCCTTCTCCGCGGTGCTTTCGGGCATCAAGGAAATCAAGCAGGTGATGGAAGCGGCCCACCGCACGCGCAGCTACGGAAAGCGCACCATCGTGTTTGTGGACGAAGTCCACCGCTTCAACAAAGCGCAGCAGGACGCGTTTCTGCCGCACGTCGAGTCCGGCGCGATTCTGTTGATTGGCGCGACCACGGAAAACCCCTCGTTCGAGGTGATTTCGCCACTGCTTTCGCGGCTGAAAGTTTACGTGATGCGCGGGCTGCGCGTGGACGAAATCGTCACGCTGCTCGAGCGCGCGCTGGCGGATGAAGAGCGCGGCTACGGGCGTGAGAAGATCACCGTCGCGGAAGGATTGCTCGAGCGCACGGCCATGATGGCCAATGGCGACGCCCGCGCGGCGTACAACACGCTCGAAGCAATCGTTCTGGGAACGCCGCCTGATGCCGTGGGCGTGCGCGCGTTATCGGAAGCGCGGCTCGAAGAGGTTTTGCAGCACCGCCTGCTGCCCTACGACAAGAGCGGCGAAGAACACTACAACCTGATTTCCGCGCTGCACAAGGCGGTCCGCAATTCCGATCCCGATGCGGCGCTTTACTGGCTGATTCGCATGATTGAATCCGGCGAAGACCCGCTATACCTCGCGCGGCGCATGGTGCGCATGGCCAGCGAAGATATTGGACTGGCCGATCCGCAGGCGCTGCCACTGGCGATGGCGGCGATGCAGGCGTTCGATTTTCTCGGCGCGCCGGAAGGCCATCTGGCGCTGGCGGAGCTGGCCGTCTATCTTTCGCTGGCGCCGAAATCGAATGCCGTTTACACCGCCTATGGCAGCGTTGTTGGCGAACTCAAACGCTCGCCCGCGGAGCCCGTGCCGCTGCACATTCGCAACGCCGTCACCAAGCTGATGAAAAATATCGGCTATGGCAAAGGCTACCAGTACGCGCACGATTATGATGACAAAGTCACCGGAATGGAATGCCTGCCGGAGAGTTTGCAGGGAACCAAATTTTATGACCCGACCGACGAAGGCTACGAGCGCAAACTGGCGGAACGAATGAAGGACATTTTGCGCCTGCGCGAGCAATTGCGGAAGAAGGCATAGTACAAACGATGAGAAATGGCGCAACATGCGTTGGCCGCGCGATTGCACTGCGTGACAACCCTTTCGACGGTTTGCGTTTCATAGTGTGGTGACCTTCACGTTGCGCCAATTCAGGAAATGGGCACGATGCATGACCGCCGCGTGTGGAATTGTTGTCCTCATCTGCCTCTGCGCGGGAATCGCGCGCGCGCAAGTTACCAAGCCCATCCTGCAAATTGACGAGGACACGCCGGCGTTCGCCATTTCCGCCGATAACCACGTGGCCTACGCCGTCCGCCATTTTTATTCCACGCCAAAGTACGAACAGGAGCGCGACGAAATCTGGCTGACCGGTTTCGAGGGAAAGAAAGCGCGCATCGTGGGGCTGGACAAGAAAAACAAGGACTCGGAAACGCTGAGCTATCAGGTGCGCAGAATCGTGTGGTCGCCTGACGGGCGCAATCTGTGCGTGGAAGCCAGCACGCTGGAAGTGACCGGGGCGCGCACTCCGCCGCATGAGTCCGAGCGCGTATTCCTGCTTTCCAGCGCGGACCGCGACGTGAATCTGGTGAGCCTGAAGAGCAAGGCGCTCGATGGCGCATGGCAGCCGGCGATCCTTGCGAACGGAGCGGTTTTCTATCTCACCGTGGCGGTGAAGCCGAAGAAACTGTGGCAAATCAATACCGCGCCGTCCGCGGGTGGGCCGGGAAAGCCGATTTTCGCGGGACACACATTCGCGGGGGTGGCGTGGGACGCGAAACGTAACGCCGCGTTGGCCGTCGAGGAGACCACCGACCCGAAAACGCCGATTCAACTGGAGCTGCTCGATCTGTTGCATGAAACCATCCGTCCGCTGGCGGCGATTTCCGGATATTTTGGCGGAGTCAGCATTTCGCCTTCGGGAAAACGCGCCGCCTATTTTCGCGACGGCGACAACATCGAAGTCCGCGAATTGGACGCGCCTGCGAAGAGCGTCCTGGTCCACGCGCCTTACGGCCATTACGAGTGGGCGCCCAACGAGCAGGATTTCCTGCTCAAACGCGGCGAGCCTAAGGAGTCCGGCGAGGTTTTCTGGATTCGCATTTCCGACGCCGACATGCAGCCGGCTCTTGGCGGGCTACCCTATGGCGATTTTCAAATTTCCGCGGATGGGAAATATCTCGGTCTGTTCAATCCCGGCCGCCACGGCTTTCAGATTCTTCCCCTCCCGGCCCCGCCGTGGTGATGTACATCCATTTCCGCCGCAAGACTTTCCTCACAATACTGGCCGCTAACTGACACTATGTCCATCGCCCACCCTCCACCGGGTCATCCCGCCTGCCCGAGCGTAGCCGAGGGAAGCCATCGTCCGCCGCAGGCGGACGCTTAGGCGAGGGAACTGTTTTTCTTTCACCGCCCAACGGAACAGTGTCTCCGATAAATCCGACCAGGCTGGATTGCTCTCCTCAATCAGCGCGAAAAGAAATCAGTGACAACCTCAAAATCAAATTCAAAAACAGGTCCCTCGGCCACGTGCCCGCTCGCGCGGGCAATGCCTCGGGATGACCAGAAGTTGGAAGGGTGCAGCTGAATGAAGACACGGAGTAAATGAAGGCGGGCTCTGGACCTCGTTCCGCGACTGTGCGGGCCTTGAATCGCGCAGTTTGAAGATTGGACTGGCGTATACTCGCCGGATTTGTCCCGAAGCTGCACAGGCCGGGGGCCTGTGCTACCCAGCCCCGGCGCGCTGCAATTCCTGCCACACCAGTTCAACGTGGCGGCGCTCGGTGGGCATCGCTCCGATGGACACGCGAATCATCTGGCGTCCCTTCAGCAACGACGGCGTGACGAAAGCGCGCCCGGCGCGATTCACATTTTCCGCGATGCGCAAATTGTGCGCCGCGAGTTCGTCTTCCTTTTTCATTCCCGCGGGCAGATGGCGCAAACAGACCGTCTGTAGGTGGATCGGCGCAACGCGCTCCCAATCCGGCGCGGCGTCCACTGCGGATTTCAGCCATTGCGCGTTTTCCAAATCGCGGCGCAGGCGCGCCTGAAAACCGATGACGCCCTGATCACGCAGCAGAAACCAGAGTTTCAGCGCGCGGAAGCGGCGGCCCAGCGGAATTCCCCAATCGCGCAAATTACGAACGGCGTCGTCGTGGGCCGTCCGCAGATAGCTGGGATTGGTGGACATCACCCGAATCAAATGCTGCGGATCGCGCACGTAATACGCGCTGAAATCACATCCCGTGCCCATCCATTTGTGCGGATTCAACACAAGGGAATCGGCGGACTCCACTCCAGCCCACATCCAGCGGCATTCGGGAAGTATCATGGCGGCGCCGGCCATGGCGGCGTCAATATGAAGCCATGCGTTGTGTTTCGCGGCCAGCGGCGCAATTTTCGCGATGGGATCGAGCGCGACGCTGGCGGTGGTGCCCGTGGTGGCGACGATGGCGCAGGGACTGTGCCCTTCGCGCACATCTTTTTCCATGGCGGACTGCAATTCGTCGGTCGCGCATCGCGAATTCATCGTCCACCGGAATCAGCCGGAGGTTTTCGCGGCCGAATCCGGCCAGCAGCGCGGCTTTCTGCACGGAGCTGTGCGCCTCCGCTGAAGCGTAAACCATCAGCGGCTGCGCTTCGCCCCGCAGGCCGAAACGGTTCTGCGCGTATTGCGTCGATCGTTCGCGGGCGCAGAGCAGCGCGCAAAGCGTGGCCGTGGAGGCAGTGTCATTAATCACGCCTGTGAAGTCCGCCGGCAGCGCCAGCATCTGCCGCAGCCAGTCCATCACCACGTCTTCCAGCTCGGTGGCCGCGGGAGAAGTCTGCCAGCTCATGCCCTGCACGCCGAGGCCGGCGATAACCATCTCCGCGAGAACCGCGGAAAGATCCATGTTGGACGGAAAGTAGGCGAAGAAGCCGGGATGGTTCCAGTGGGTGATGCCGGGAAGAATCAGGCGCTCGAGATCGTCCATCACTCCGGGCAGCCCGCCGCCGCGCTCCGGAGGAGCAACGGGAAACTGCGCGCGAATTTCGCCGGGTGAAACGCGGCTCATCACCGGACGGGATTCGATTTTCGCGCGGTAATCCGCCACCCAGTCGACAATTTGGTGGCCGAACTCGCGGAAAGCTTCAGGAGTCATATCGGAATTCCGCGCAGTGCGGTTACGTTACGCCGCTAATCCGCGCCCAGGCGAAAACGTTTCATGTGCTCTTTCAGAATGCAGCGGTCCATCACCACCACCAGACCGGCCTGGCGGGCGCGTTCCGCGGCTTCGGGATGAATTACGCCCTCCTGCATCCACACCGCGCGCGCGCCGATGGCGATGGCGGACTCCACAATTTCCGGGACGGCCTCCGAGCGGCGAAAAATATCCACGATGTCCACTTTTTCGGAGATGTCTTCCAGGCGCGCCACGCAGGGAACGCCGAGCACTGCGGTTTCATTGGGATTCACGGGAATAATTTTATAGCCGGCGCGCTGCATGTAATCGGCCACGCCATAGCTGGGACGAAAACGGCGCGCGGAAAGTCCCACCACCGCAATGGTGCGGCTGGATTTCAGAATTTCGGTGATGGGATCTCCGGCCTCATGCGTGGACGCGCCACGCCCCGGCGAATCCGCCGATGCCGCTTCGGCAGGCTGCGCTTCGATCTTCCCGGCGGCGTCTGATTTCATGGGCGCGACTGCCTTCCCCCTGCGCCGGAGGCCGTTTTCGCCGACGCCGGTTTCGCGCCAACCATCAATCCCTCGAAGGCGCGCAGAAAGTGCTCGTTTTCTTCCTGGGTGCCGACGCTGACGCGGATGGATTCCGGAAATCCCATCCAGCCCATGGGGCGGACAATCACGCCGCGCTTCATCAGTTCGTCCACGATGGGCCGCGGGTCGCTGTGCAGATTCACGAGAATAAAATTGGCGAAGCTGGGAACATAATCAATCCCCATTTCCTTCAGACCGGATTCCATCCGCGCCAGGCCCGCCTGATTGGATTCCACGGAGCGGCGCACGTGCGCGTGATCGTCCAGCGCGGCGAGAGCGGCGGCCTGGGCCACATGCGAAGTGTTGAAGGGGAGGCGAATTTTATCGATGTGTTCCATCAGTTCCGCGGGACCGAATCCGTAGCCCATGCGAATACCCGCAAGACCGTAAATTTTGGAAAAAGTGCGCAAGACCAGAAGGTTGTGCCCCTGCCGGACAAGGTCAAGTGAACGGGAGTAATCCGCGCGATGAACGTATTCGAAATAGGCTTCATCCAGCACCATGAGGACATGCTCCGGAATTTTCTCCACGAAGCGCTCAAATTCATCGGCGGTAAACATGGTGCCCGAGGGATTATTGGGATTGGAGAGATAGACAAGGCGCGTGCGCGGCGTAACCGCCGCGGCCATGGCGTCCAGATCGTAACCAAATTCACGCAGCGGGACTTCGACGAGCGTGGCGCCCACAGCGTGAATGGCGATGCGATACAGGGGAAATGTCCCGTGGGAAATAATGCCTTCATCGCCGGGGCGAAGAACGGTGCGCGCGGCGAGGTCAATCAAATCGCTGGAGCCGCAGCCCAGGCCAATCTGATTTTCCGGCACGTTGTGGCGTTCGGACAGCGCCTTGCGCAGATAAAATCCGCCGCCATCGGGATAGCGATGGGAGTCTTCCAGCGCCTCGCGCGCCGCGGCCACCGCCAGCGGCGAAGGCCCCAGCGGATTTTCGTTCGATGCCAGTTTGATCACCTGCATGCCCAGCTCCCGCTCCGCTTCTTCAATCGGTTTGCCCGGAACATACGGGCTGATGGCCCGAATGTGCGCCGGAATCATTTCCTTTGGAAATCGCTTCATCCGCGCCTGCTTCCCTTTCGTGGCCCGCGGGGACTGAAGGCCTTGGAATCCCGCGGCTTTGAAGACTTAAAACCTCCGGGCTTCGATGATCTAAAACCCCCCGGCGCTCCGGGTTTGAAATCACGGCGTCCGCCTCCGCCTGGTCTAAAATCCCGGGGCTTGTTTGTTTTGAAGTCGCGCGGCATGCCGGGTCTGAAATCGCGGGGCTTGCCGGACCTGAAATCTCGCGGAGTTGACGAATCGGAATCCCGTGGCGGCGACTTGAAGTTGCGCGGCTTCGAAGATTTGAAATCACGCGGCTTGTCTGCTCTGAAATCGCGTGGCGCTCCGGTCTTGAAACCCCGAGCGTTGCCGGACTTGAAATCCCTTCGCTTCGGCGAATTGAAATCTCGCGGCGCCGAAGATTTGAAGCCGCGCGGCTTCGAGGGCTTGAATTCGCGGCGCGCGGAACGGCGGCGCTCGGCGTCGAACTGTTTTGCGGCGACGAACGCTTCCGCGGCGGTCGGCTCGCCGGGACGCGCCATGCGGCGCAACTCCACCAGTTCCGCGCCGGTCAGCGCGCGAAATTCACCGGGACGCAACGCGCCGAGTTCGATGCGTCCAATGCGCATGCGCTTCATCTTCTCCACCGGATGGCCCAGCAGATTCAGAAACGGCCGCAGCGAATCATCGCTGGCGTGGGGCAGCACGGCTTCGTACCAGGCATTTTCGCCCGCACGGACGCGGCGCAGCGCCAGAGCGCGTCTTGCGCCCGACGGCCTCTTCCTGTTCGCGCGTCAAGTCGCCCTTGATTTTCAGCCACCAGGCCTGGGTCATGCGGCGCGAACGCATCAACTGGTCGGCCAGATCGCCGTCATTGGTGAGCAGCAGCAACCCCGTGCCCTGATACGGCAGGCGTCCGATGGGATAGACGCGCGCGGGCGCGCGCTGCAACAGATTCGCCAGTGATGGTCTCCCCTGCGGGTCCTGCATGGTGGACACCACGCCAAGCGGCTTGTTCAGCGCCAGATAAACTTTCTCGGATTCCGTGCGCAGCAGTTTGCCGTTCACTTTGATGTGGTCGCGCCCGGGATCCGCCTTGCTGCCCAGCTCGGTGATCATCTGGCCGTTGACGGTCACCATGCCGGAGGCAATCAATTCCTCCGCGTGGCGACGCGAAGCCACGCCGGCGCGGGAAATTATTTTCTGTAAACGCTCTTCCATTCGCAGGGGCCTTTTTTACGGAACCACTTCACCGGCATCGCCGGCCCGTTTTGCGGTGTCTTGCTTTGCAGCAGACTGTGTTGCCGCGCGCTCTTCCGCCGCGGAATTATCCACCGGAAGCGCCGAGCTTTCCTCGCCGCCAACGGCGTTTTCAACTCCGGCTGCGGCGGCATTGCCAGCAATGGCCACGGCGTCATCCGCCGAGAGCGTGTCCGCGGCGGCGGCCGCGGCATCGTCCGCGCCCAGAGCGGCCTGCGCCAGTTGTTCAAACTCCTTCAGACTGGGGAGATCATCCACGTCCGCCAGTCCGAAGCGCATCAGGAAATCCTTGGAGGTGCGGTAAAGAATCGGACGCCCGACCACTTCCTTTCGGCCGGCGGTGGTCACCAGGCGTCGCTCCAGCAGCGTGCCGATCACTCCGGCGCAGTTCACGCCGCGAATCTCGCTGATTTCCGGGACGGTCATGGGCTGCTTGTAAGCAATCACCGCCAGCGTTTCCAGCGCGGGCATGGAGAGGCGCAGCGGTGGACGCAGGCTCTTGATGAAACGCCGCACCGCGTCATGATGCTGCGGCTTGGTGTACATCTTGTAGCCGTGGGCCACTTTGCGAATTTGTACACCGCGATCTTCCGCTCCTCCGGCGGACATCAGGCGTTCCAGCGCAGCGCGCACGGCGTCCTTCGGCGCGCCCGCTCCAGTGGCGAGCTGGTCCAGAGTGGCCGGCTCATCGGCGGCGTAAATCATGGCCTCGAGCGCGGCCTGCAATTCCTGCTCAGCCGTCGTCAGAGTATCGGTCACGGATTCGGTCACAGGTTTGTCGGTCACAGATATTGTTCGTCCACCTCGCGGATGGCGCCATTCTCGTCGAAGATCACGTCGAACATGCGGTGCTTCCTTACCAGAATATCGCCAAACGCGGATTCCTGCACCAACGCCACGGCTTGCATGCGCACCAGCTCCAGAACGGCGAGAAAGGCCACGATCATGGCGTGGCGCGAGGCGCAGTCTTCAAAAAATCCAACCAGCGAGACGGGATCGTCGCTGAGCAACAGCCGCGCGCGAAGCTGCTGGATCATCTGCCCCACGGTGACCGTCTCGCGGTGGAGATCAATGCGCGCCACTTCCTTGCGGCGCTCCAGAACCTGCTGAAACACGCGCACCAAATCCACCAGCGAAACCACCAGCTCGCCGTCCGATTCCTCGTCTTCGTAAAGCGAGAGGTCCGGCTTGGACCAGACGTGATCCTCCAACTGCTGGCGCTCCTGAAGCATCTGCGCGGCGTTCTTGAATTTCTCGTGCTCCATCAGGCGATGGACCAGCTCGGCGCGCGGATCAATGGCCTCTTCCGGCCCGGCCATGGGATCGGCGGGCAGAAGCATTTTCGATTTGATGTAAATCAGCGTGGCGGCCATGTAAAGAAAATCCACGGAGACGTCAATATCCAGCTGCTCAAGCTGATGGAGATAATCCAGATACTGCTTGGTGATTTTGGCGATGGGAATATTGTGGATGTCCATCTCCTGCTTGCGGATTAGATCCAGCAGCAGGTCCAGCGGACCTTCGTAGGTCTCAATGTGGACGTGATACGGTTCGTCCACGCTACTTTTCTCCTTCGCTGGTGATTGGCGCGGGCGCAGCGGATGCCGATGCGGACTGCAATGTGGGCCCGGCGGATTTTCCGCGCGCTTCGTCCCAGTGGAAAACGGCTTTGCGCACGCGCTTCATGGTCTTGTCCGCGTTCTTCTTGGCAACTTTCGACCCGGCGTCGAGAATGTCCCATACGCGCTGCGGATGCTCCTCATATTCGCGGCGGCGCGCCTGCACCGGCTCAATCCAGCGAATCAGGCCGTCGGCCATCAGCTTCTTGCAGTCCACGCAACCGATTTCCGCGGTGCGGCATTCGCGATTCACGCGGGCGATGTCATCCGCGCTGGAAAAAAGTTTGTGATAGCTGAACACTGGACAGACGTCCGGATTGCCCGGGTCGGTGCGGCGAATGCGCGCCGGATCGGTAATCATGTTGCGCGCTTTCTGACGGATGGAATCGATTGGCTCGCCCAGCCAGATGGCATTGCCGTAGCTTTTCGCCATGCGACGACCGTCCGTGCCCGGCAGCCGAGGCGTTTCCGTGAGCATGGCGTCAGGCTCACGGAGAACAGATTTCAGCCGTATGCCCGCGTCTTTCATGACCGAGCCTCGGAACTCGGGAGGCGAGGTACGGATTGTGGCCTCAAGCCTGCCCCATCTATCTGGAATATGCGTTATAGCACCACCGCGTTTTACCTCATAGAATCTCTCGAGTTGGTCCATCTGTTTTGCAGTGGGCTTCCCAGCAAATTCATAAAAAGTAGCATTAAATCGCCGCACGACTTCCCGCGAAAGCTCCACATGCGGCACCTGATCTTCGCCGACGGGAACCAGATCAGCGTCATAAATAACAATGTCCGCGGTTTGCAGCAGCGGATAGCCGAGAAACCCGTAGGTCCCCAAATCCTTGTCGCGCAGATTTTCAATCTGCTCCTTATACGTGGGGACGCGCTCCAGCCAGCCCAGCGGCGTAATCATGGAAAGCAGCAGATGCAGCTCGGCGTGCTCCGGCACCGAGGACTGAATGAAAATCGTGGCCTTGGCAGGATCCACGCCGGTGGCGAGCCAGTCCATGGCCACCTGCAGGGTGTTTTCCGCCACCATGGAAGTGTCCGCGTAGTGCGTGGTGAGCGCGTGCCAGTCGGCGACGAAGAAAAAACAGTCGTACTCTTCCTGCAGCTTCAGCCAGTTGGAAATCGCTCCGAAGAAATGGCCGATGTGCAGCGGTCCGGTAGGACGCATCCCGCTGAGCACGCGCTTGCGCTTCGCTTTCGACGCGACGGCCAATTAATTGCTCCCGCCACGCGAAAGAAGATCGCGGGCAATCACGGTGCGCTGCATTTCGCTGGTGCCTTCATAAATGGTGAGGACGCGGGCGTCGCGGTAGTAGCGTTCCACGTCGGATTCGCGCGAATAGCCCAGGCTGCCGTGAATCTGGACAGCCTTGTACGCCACGCGGTTGGCCATCTCGCTGGCGTAGAGTTTGGCGCGCGACGCCGGCGGTCCGGGCCGCGTCACGCCCTGGTCGCGCAGCCACGCGGCCTGATTAATCAGCACGCGCGCGGCCTCAATTTCGGTTTGCATGTCCGCAATCATCCACTGAATGGCCTGAAATTCGAATATGGATTTTCCAAAAGCCTTGCGCTGTTTCGCATATTTCACCGCGGCTTCAAACGCGCCCTGCGCCAGTCCCAGTGACTGCGCGGCGATGCCCACGCGTCCGCCATCCAGCGCTTCGAGCGCGATTTTCAGTCCCTGGCCTTCGCCGCCGAGGCGATTTTCCTCCGCTACGCGGCAATCCTCAAAAACAATTTCCGCGGAGCGCGAAAGATGCAGCCCCATTTTATCCTCGTAACGGCTGACGCGGAAGCCGGGCTGGTCAGGCTCCACAAGAAAGGCGCTGACGCCGCGCGCGCCGGGTTCGGAGCCGGTGCGTGCGAAAACCAGGTAAACTCCGCAAATGCCGCCATTGGTCACCCAGCTTTTTGTGCCCGTGAGATAGTACGCACCATCGCGATGATCGGCGCGAAGCTGCAAGTTGGCGGAATCTGAGCCGGCCTGCGGCTCCGTGAGGCAGAATGCGCCAATCATTTGTCCGCGCGCCAGCGGACGAAGATATTTTTCCTTCTGCGCGGTGGTCCCGTGCTTCCAAATGGGGACCGCCACCACGGAATTGGTGACACTGAGGGCCACGGCGGTGGAAGCGCACACGCGGGCCACTTCCTCCAGCATCAGCGCGTAGCTGACCGTGTCCATTTCCGCGCCGCCCCACTCTTCGGGGATCAGCATGCCGCAGCAGCCCATTTCGCCCAGCTGGCGAATCTGTTTCACGGGAACCGCGCCTTCGCGCTCGTAATCGCGCAGAATGGGGCGCATTTCGGTTTCCATGAACTGGCGGATGGTGTCGCGGAGCAGAATTTGCTGGTCTGTGTAGGAAAAATCCATAGGAGAGCGAAGAGTGATGCTAACACATTCGCGCCGCGCCCCGAAAATGCCGCAGGACGCGGACGCACAAAAAAAAGAGGCCCGCCGAAGCGGGCCTCCCGTCGCAACAATCTTTCGAGCCTTGCTTACCTGACGCCGCCCTTTTTCACGCCCGTGGGGGGATGCGCCTTCTGGTTGTTCTTCTGGTTGTTCTTCTTGTTGTTATTGTTGTTGTTCTTATTTTCCGGATGCTCCTTGTCGTACTCGCGCTGGCGTTCCGCGAAGTATTCCGGATGCTCCCTGGCGACGGTTGCCGCGCCGGGATGCGTGGCCAGGAATTCCTTCAACTGCGGATGAGCGTTGACGTACGCGGGATCATCAATCAAATTGGGGTTGGCGGCCAACGCCTGGGCCTGTCCCGGATGGGTAGAGAGATAGTTATCCCAATTGTGCTCTTCGCCCGGACCGATGCCGCTATGTTCGTGCATGTAATTCTCTTCGGCGCCCTTGAAATAATTCGGGTTGGCCCTGGCTTCCGCGGCCGCGCTGGGATGCGTGGCCAGGAACTGCTTCAGTTCCGGATGGCTGTTCACGAACTGGGGGTTATCCACCAGACTCGGGTCCTTGGCCAGCGCTTCGCGCATGTCCGGATGGTGCTCCAGAAAATCATTCCAGTTGCGCAACGCGGGCGTAGTGGTCTTGTCAGGGGTGGTGCCTATTCCGCCGCCAGTGTTTGGGACCACCGGCGTGGCGGGGGCCGATTGCGCGTGAAGACCCGGGGTCAACAGCAGGGCCAGAGCAGCCGGGGCCACCGAGAACTTCGCAAAATGTCGAAACTTCGAAAAGCATTTGTTGTTCATCATCTCCCTCCTCTTTCCTTTTACCAGGCTGGCCCGCTGGATGGGCGCCTCGTAGCACATCAGGTTACACACACCTAAACACCCCTCGCCTCCAAAAGTTTCTGGATTCCCTTAAGTGCAATGGCATCAGCACAATAGACGTGCCGCCAAGGCTACATTTTCAGCAATTCACGCATGCGCTTCACCTGCCCGCGGCTGACGGGAATTTCGCTCTCCTGTTTGTCCTTCATCTTCAAGAGGAAGCTGGACTTAAACCACGGCACCACTTCGCGGATGTGATGAATATTCACCAGATGGGAACGATGGGGACGCCAGAAGGAATCCGCGTCGAGCGCTTCCTGCAGTTCCTCAACGGAGCGGAAGTTGGCCACGCCGACCAGATCGTTGGTGTGAACGGTGATGGTCCCCCCCTCGATGGAGGCATAAATGATATCCGCGGAATCCACCAGAAGCAGCCGCGACTGGCATTTCACCAGAAGTTTGGCGGGAGCGGCAGCGCGGGGAGCGCCGAGCTGTCCCACGAGGCTTTCCAGACGTTCCACCGGAGACGCGTCCGCTTCCACCAACTTTTTAGCGCGCTGGATGGCCCGCGCCAGGCGGGCCTTGTCAAAAGGCTTCAGCAGGTAGTCCACGGCGTTCACTTCAAAGGCCTGCACGGCGTACTGGTCATAAGCCGTGGCGAAGACGATTTGCGGCATGCGCGCTTTGCGCTCCATCAACTTCTTGATCACCCCGAAGCCGTCGAGGCCGGGCATCTGCACGTCCAGAAAAACCAGGTCCGGCTCGCGGTCGCGAATCAGCGAGACGGCCTCCAGGCCGTTTTTCCCCTGCGCGACCACGCTGATTTCGGGAAAGCCTTTCAGCAGGAAGGCCAGCTCGTCGCGAGCGGGCTTTTCGTCGTCAATGATGATGGCGTTGATGGGCATGAGCACAGCCTTGTGCCAGCTATGACAGCCAGTATACGAACCGGCGAACGTCGCCGCAACCTTGCTGCGTGCCATGGAACAGCTTCACTGACTCGCGGGGAATAAAATTCGCGCCGCGCTCCGGCACTGCGCCTCTTGCGGCTCCGCCACGCAGGACGAATCGTATATCTCCACCGTCCGCCCCGAGCTTTGAAACACGCGCGGCAGGACGGACTTGATCTCCGCCATCCGCGCCGCAATAAGATCAGATGCGCTGTCGAGGGAGAAATCATCGGCGCAGGTGAGCCAGTATCGCGCCCTGATCATTTGTGCAGTGTCGGTAAAGTGCACGAGTAAACTGCGGGCGGCCTGGTCGTCACCCATATATTGCAGCGCGGGTGAGATGACCGCAGCCCGAACTGCCTGGCGGCCGGTATAGAGATAAAGCAGGGGATCTTCATAGGCGATGATGCGATCTTCCGGCATGGTATGTTCCCGTATCCATTGGTAGGCTTGAAGCTGTTCTTCAAGAGCCGCCCGGCGAACAGAGCTGTCTTGTTCCAACCTCGCGTGATCCTGCACAAGTTCTCGCCAGCCCCCAATCGCCGCCATAACCATCAGAAAAAGAGCTAGGGCTGCGGCCACGCACTTCTCACCGGGTGGCGTAGTCGCCCGCATAGAACGGCGGAGCACCAACGTAAATCTTTGAAGTTCAATCCAAATCCCGGCCATAAAGAGCGGAAGAAATGGGAGAAGAAAACGCCCCATCATGGGATACGGCCATACGACGAGGATCGCGCTGTAAAACGGGAGTGCAAAGTGGATAGGTTTTAAGCCATGCGAACGCGCCTGGCGAATCATTCCCGAGACAATGGCGACGGTTAAAATCAAGCTTAAGGACAGCGAAGCTCTAGAGCCTGATTCCCCAAGCGGTGTGACAAAATAACGACCAGGCGCCAAGAGAAGAAATGGCGCGGTGAATTCGAGCACGCGGAGAAAAGCTGTAAAGTTAGGCACGCACACGCGCCAGATTGCGCCGTAACTACGGTAATACGCCAGGTTCTGTGCCCATCCCGGCGGGAGCGAAGCAGCGAGCACAACGCTTTGATGGCCTGAAGCGGCTACCAGTCGCGGCCACTCGCTGACGGCAGCAAGCCCGCCCGCCGCGAGCGCGAAGGCGCATCCCTCCTTGTAGGCCCGCCGGTACAACGCGGCGAAGAATATCCCCGCAATTATGGCTATGCCGAGCGTGCGCATTCCCACGGAAAGCCCGGCCAAGGCCCCGGCCAGCAGCGCCACCGGCAGCGAACCGCCCGGTGCAATGGAGAAATCGGCCAGCGCCAGAGCGGTCAGCGCCAGCGCCATGAACGGTAGGTCGCTCAAGATGGCGCCGCTATAACCGAGAAAAAGCGGCTGCAATGCGCAGAAGGCGGTCAGCAGAAGCGCCGTCCAATCGCCGATTCCGCCCAGCCGCCGCACAATCTGAAATGCGGCCACCAGCGACCAGCATCCGAAGAACACCGTCAGCGCGATTCCCGCCGCCACGTTTTGCGGAAACGCCGGATGAATCCGCCAGATCCACGACAGCATCCACGGATACAGAACCGGATACTTCGTCTGCGGCGGCGCGCCCGGAAAATTCGGCATGATGTAGCCCCGCCCCTGCGCCAGAGCTTTCGCCGATGCGAAATAAACGCTGTCGTCGTGGTACGCGCCGAAAAGATTGGCGGGATGCAGGCTGGCCACGTCCCAGACGTATACCGCCAGCAGCAGCGCCATGCCCATCCACGGCGCGATCTGAATATTCGACGCGCTCAACCCTCCGCGCATCTCAGCGGACGCCACGCGCGCCTAGATTCTCTCGGTCCCACTTGTTCATTCCGGGAATTGTCAGGCCGCCGTGCGCACAGCGAATTTGTTTTTCAGCGCCGCGACGCGCGAAAGTACACCCCACCCCCGCGCAATCGGTATGATGGGTGGTTGCCGAGGAGGCACGGGCATGGACGCCAATACTTTCGCCAGGGAAATCGAAACGCACATTCGCCCGGCCACGTTTCCCGTGGCGGCGAAACTGCTGCGGCCCGATGAAGCGGTCCCCGAAAAAGCCAGGCGCCCCTTTCGCGACATGAAAATCCAGATCGCCATCTGCCAGGCTATCGCCATGGCGCGCCGCTACGGCTGGAGCATCGCCGTGGGCGCTGAAGACCTGAACTGCGTGCTGACCAAAACGGTGTTCGGCTTCGCGCCGCTGACCGAGCACTATACTTCCGGGCAACTGGCTTGCGGCATGTACACCGAAACCGCCGAAGCCGGAGCGCGCTCCGAAGAAGCCACGCACCGTCTGAAGCAGGGCGAATACGGACATCTTCTTCTCGCTCCCGCGGCGCGCGCGGATTTTGAACCCGACGCGCTGGTGATTTACGGAAATCCCGCGCAGGTGATGCGTCTGCTCACCGGAGCGCTGTGGAAACGCGGCGGCGCGCTCACCAGCTCCTACACCGGGCGGATTGACTGCTCCGACGAAATCATCCGCACCATGATGACCGGCGACTATCAGGTGATTCTGCCGTGCTACGGAGACCGCGTCTTCGGGCAAACGGAGGATTCGGAGATGGCCTTTTCTCTGCCCGGCTCGAAAATGGCGGAATTGGTGGAAGGTTTGCAGGGGACGCACCAGGGCGGCATTCGTTATCCCATTCCATCTTTTCTGCGCTACACGCCGCAGTATCCTCCGCACTATTACGAACTGGAGCGCATCTGGGCGAAAGAGGAAGTTGCCGGAGAGACGGGACGATGACCACATCACGGAGAAAATCCAGCAAGCCGAAAGTTGCCAGGAAAAAGTCCGGCAAGCGGACCACGACAATTTCCAGCCGCATGATGTTTCAGGGAAAAGTTTTCGGTGTGCGGCGCGATGAGGTGATCGAACCCGGCGGCGTCCGCGCCGTGCGCGATGTGGTCACGCATGGAGGCTCCGTGGTCCTCCTGCCCGTGTTTCCCGACGGACGAATCCTGCTGGTGCGGCAGTACCGTCACACCGCAGGAAAAGCGTTGTGGGAATTGAGCGCGGGACGCCGCGAGCCGGGCGAAACCTTTCTCATCGCGGCGCAGCGCGAGTTGCGCGAAGAAACCGGATTCCGCGCGGGACGCTTCCGCAAACTGCTGTCCATGTTTCCCTCGCCGGGCTTTGTCGCCGAAAAAATGATTATCTATGCCGCCGGGGATTTGCGTCCCGATCCCGCCGCGCCCGACGCCGACGAGCGCATCACCACCCGCCGCTTCACCCTGCCGCAACTGCTGCGCTGGATCCGCGACGGCCGCATCATTGACGCCAAGTCCCTCGCCGGAATTCTGTACTACGCGCGTTTCGCAAGCTGACACATTGGCAAGGCTGGCGCCCCAAAGGCGCCAGCCTTTTCCGGCATTGTGTTTGCCGTAGTTAATGTTTCATCACGCCCAACCCGCGCGTTACAGAAGCCGCTGTTGATTTTCTCCGCGCCAAGATGACAATAGGCCGCCCTTTCACCGCTGAAACACCGCCGACCATGTACAATTCTTCCGCAATTGAAAAGTCTAAGGTCATCCTGAGCCATCGTCCGCCGCAGGCGGACGCTTAGGCGAAGGACCTGTTGTTGAATTCCTGGTTCAGAATTCCTGGCTCAGGATTTCTGTTTAGATTTTCCGCTCATTTGAATCCGGCCCAAAATCGTTACACAACCTGCTGTTGATTTTCCCTGCGCCAAGGTGAGAATAGATCAGAACTATATCTGGCCGGCGAAAAAGGGCGTAAAACCGCAATTTCTAATCGCTACACATTTTACAGTCGCAAAACGCCAACTCGCGCGAAATCAATCACATCCACATTTCTAATCGCTACACTTTTCAAGTGCCCTTCGCGCGGCCGCCGTGCGGCCCGTAAAGGGCCGCTCTACGTAACCATCGCCGCCGCGCTGACGCGATCCTGACGCAAATTGCGTCCCTGGCATATAATTCCCCCATGGACAACCGGGAAATTGCGCGCATCCTGCGCGAAACGGCGCAGCTTCTGGAAATTGACGGCGCCATCATCGGCCGTTACCGCAGCTACGAAAAAGCCGCCGAGCTGGTGGAAGGCTCCGCCGAACCCATCGCCACTCGGGCCGAGGACAAAAAGAAACTCACCGAACTTCCCGGCATCGGCGACGGCCTCGCCGAACACATCCAGGAAATCGTCCGCACCGGCGATTATTCGCTGCGGCAAAAGCTGCTGAAGAAATATCCCGCCACCATTCTGGATTTGCTGACGCTGCAATCGCTGGGGCCGAAAAAAGTGGCGCTGTTGTGGAGCCATTTCAAGGCCGGCACGGTGGACGAACTGGAAAAAATTGCCCGCGCGGGAAAATTGAATGACATGCCGGGCTTCGGGCCCAAGAGCGAGCAAAATATTCTGACCGCCATCGAAGCGTTTCGCCGGTCGAGCGGCCGCTTTCTGCTCAACGTGGCGGAGGAGATGGCGCAGCGCGTGGCGGCGCACATTCGCTCCATTGGCAACGCGGTGGAATCGGTGACGCCCGCGGGATCGCTGCGGCGCGGCAAGGAAACCATCGGCGATCTGGACTTCGTGGTGATTCTCCCGCCGGGGCGCGATTCCGCGAAGTACGTGGAAAAAGTGGCGGAGCACGTTCTGGAATTCAAGGGCATCGAGCAGGTGCTGGCGCACGGCGAAAATAAAGTCAGCTTTCGCACCGCCGACAACATGCAGGTGGACGTCCGCTTTCTCAAGAAGGACAGCGAAGGCGCGGCGCTGCTCTATTTCACCGGGTCCAAGGAACACAACGTAGCGTTGCGCGGGCGCGCCAACAAGATGGACCTCACCCTGAATGAATACTCGCTGAGCACGTTGAAAAGCGAGCGCAACGTCGCGTCGAAAACCGAAGAGGACATCTACAACAAGCTGAAGCTGGACTACATCGAGCCGGAGTTGCGCGAAAACACCGGCGAAATCGAAGCCGCGGAGCATCACAAGCTGCCGCATCTGATCAAGCTCGCGGACATGCGCGGCGACTTGCAGATGCACACCACCGCGTCGGACGGAAAAAACTCCATCGAAGAGATGGCCGCGGCGGCGCAGGAGCTGGGTTACGAATACATCGCGCTGACCGACCATTCCAAGGCGGTCACCGTCGCCAACGGACTGGATGAAAAGCGTACGCTGGCGCAGATCAAGAAAATCCGCGAGGCGCAGAAGAAGTTCAGCAAAATCCGTCTGCTGGCCAGCAGCGAAGTGGACATCCTGAAAGACGGCTCGCTGGACCTGGACGACGAAGTTCTGGCGCAGCTCGATGTGGTGCTCTGCTCCATCCATTCGCACATGAAACTGAGCCGCGAAGAAATGACCGACCGCATCCTGGCGGCCATCGAAAATCCTTACACGCAAATCCTGGCGCATCCCACGGGACGGCTGGTTCTGCGGCGCGATCCCTACGATTACGACATGGAAAAAGTCCTGGAAGCCGCGCGGCGGCACGGCGTGGTGGTGGAGTGCAACGCCTATCCCGACCGGCTGGACCTGAAGGATTCTCATCTGCGTCTGGCCAAAGAACGCGGCGTTATGGTGGTGATTTCCACGGACTCGCACAACACCAGCAATCTTAAAAATATGATGAAGTATGGAGTCATCACCGCGCGGCGCGGCTGGCTGGAGAAAAAGGACGTCATCAATACCCTGCCGCTGGAGGGCCTGCTGGCGTCGCTGCGTCCCAAGCCTGGGACGGCGGCCAAAGCGTCGGCTGCGCCCCGCGGCCGGGCTGCCGCGAAAGTTGCCAAGCGGCGTTAAGCACATCGTGGCCGTTGAACTTTTGCCCGGCGGATGGCGTATCTATCTTTAGTAGGAGCAGAGGCCGCACCATGAGGGCAGGCTTCACGAGGAGCAATGGCGTGACAAAACATGTACTGGCGGGCGCACTGGCGGTCGTGGCGGCACTTGGATTGTTGATAGCGGTTCCGGCGGCGCGGGCCGACCAGTGGTCCAAAACCTACTCCGTGAGCGGCAAACCCAGCGTGCATGTGACGGCGTCCGACGGGAACGTCCAGATTCAGCGCGGCGGATCCGGCAGCGTGGAGGTGCGCATCTCCTCCAACCGCGTGAACGTCTCGCAGGACGCGCGCATCAGCGAAAACCAGTCCGGCAACAACATCGAGATTTCCGTGCGTCCCCGGATGATGGGCTGGTTTCACTGGGGCATGTCCGGCTCGGATAAGCTGACGGTGACGGTCACGGTTCCTTCGGAATCCGATCTGAATATTGAAACCAGCGACGGCAATATTCAGGGCAGCCAGATTTCCGGGCAGTTGCAGCTCACCTCGGCGGACGGCAACCTCAGCCTGGACGGCATGCGCGGCAACATGCGTTTTCATACCGGCGACGGCAACATTGACGCGCGCAACCTGGATGGTTCGCTCGACGCCGACACCGGCGACGGCACGGTCACTCTGCACGGGCGGTTTGACAGCCTTTCGGCGCGCTCCGGCGATGGCGACATCCTCGTGGAAGCGGCGGAAAATTCGCAGGCCGGCAGCAGCGGCTGGAATTTGAAGTCCGGCGACGGCAACATCGAGGTCCGCGTGCCGTCCTCTTTCAAGGCTAATCTGGAGGCGCACACCGGCGACGGGCGCATCTCCGTGAATTTCCCCATCACCATCTCCGGCTCGCTCAGTGAGAGCAACATGAGCGCCAAACTCAACGGCGGCGGTCCCACGCTGATGGTCCGCACCGGCGACGGCTCCATCCGCATCGAAAAGCAGTAGCGCAAACATTCCGCGCGCTCGGCGCTGAATTTTTCCAGGCGCTGTCGGGCTTGCTCACCAGGACAAGCCCAGCTTGAAATTTGTGGTTCGGCCTGCACCATTTGGTGCGACAATTCTCTTCAGTTCTGATCTTGAGGGTTTCATGAACTCTTCCCGATGGATGCGCGGCGGCGTCCTTGTTGCGCTGGCGGTGATTTTTTGCGGCGCGCCGCGGCCTTCCGCTTCCGGCGGCGAACGACGCGCATCATCCCGCGTGCCGCCAATTCCACCTGTGCTTTCCATCACTCACATGGGCACGGTGAAACAGAATCCCGTTGTGACGGGGCGCGACGGCACGTTCAGCACGCTGGTGGACGGGCGCTCGGTGTGGACGTTCGGCGACACGTCCATGAGCATCCAAAATAAATTCGGCTCCTACTGGGACGACAACTCCATGGCCGCGGCGACAAATCTCGACGCCACGCACGGCATCACCTTGAACCAGGACTATGAACCGGGATCGCCCGCGCCCATCGAATTCCTTCCCTACACGGCGGCGGAAGCGCGTTACAACGCGGAGCACAATTCCAACCACTGCACGAAGAAACCCTGCGGCGCGAATTTCGCCATGTGGGGCGGGCCGGTGGTGTGGGACTCCGCGCGCGGCCGCCTGCTGCTTTTCTACGACGAAATCTGGCGCATCGCCGGGCAGTCATCGTGGAAAAACGTGGGCGCGGGGATTGCGGTGGGGACCAGGAGCGGCGGCATCGTGCGTCCCATCGAAAATCCCGGCGGAAAAATTCCCAACCTGATGTGGAGCGCGGACGAAACGGCTTATGGCTGCGGCTCGCTGATCGTGGGAGACATGCTTTACTCCTACGCTTGCGTGCTGGATTACGTGGTGATGAATTATCAGCTGGCGCGCGTCCCGCTGTCCGACGCGCTGGATAAAACCAAATGGACTTACTACGCCGGCGGCGAAAACTGGAGCGCGAATCCGGCGGACGCGGTAACCGTGTTTCAGGGCGGCGACGCGGGCAGTTCTGTTTTCTACAACGCTTATCTCGGCGACTACATGGCGATTTACAGCCAGCCGCTGAGTGATGACATTTACTTCCGCGTGGCCTACGCGCCGGAAGGCCCATGGTCCGATCAAACACTTCTTTTCACCGGGCAGGCGGCATGGAACAACGGATTTGACTACGCCGGGCTGGCCCATCCGGAATTCGCGCAGGGCAACGGGCAGACGCAGTATGTGACTTACGCGCACGCCACGGGGCTCTTGCAGATGGATGAGCCGCTTACGCGCGTGGTCTTCGGCCAGCCCAAGCGCTGAATCGCGGCCGGATGTTGTTCGGCCCGAAGAACTCCCGGCCCGCCGAAGCCACTCCATCCGATTTGCAAAGCGTTTTCGGTTCGCGCATGATAACAAATTCATTTCGCGCGAAGCCGCTTCACATAGGCACATTCTGCGCGGCTTCCAAGGGAGATTCATGCAGAGACCAGTGCGCATCGCTCCGGCCAAAGGCAAACTCGGCGTGTTGACGCCGGGAATGGGCGCGGTCAGCACCACCTTCATGGCCGGAGTGGAACTCATCCGCCACCGCGAAGCGCTGCCCGTCGGCTCGCTGACGCAGATGGGGACCATCCGTCTGGGCAAGCGCACCGAGAATCGCACGCCGCGCATAGCCGATTTTGTCCCCCTGGCGCGCCTGCAGGATTTGGTCTTCGGCGGCTGGGATATTTTCCCGGACAACTGCTACGAAGCGGCGTCAAAGAGCGGCGTGCTGGACGCCAAACATCTGGACAAAGTGAAGGCGTTCCTCGGCGATATCGAGCCCATGAAAGCCGCGTTCGACCAGAACTACGTGAAAAATCTCAGCGGCAGGAACGTGAAGAAGGCTCGCAATAAATTCGATCTCGCCGGACAGCTGATTGACGACATCGCGCGTTTCCGCAAGCAGAATCACACCGACCGGCTGGTGATGGTGTGGTGCGGCTCGACGGAAACTTTTCTGAAGCCGCACGCGGTACACAAAACGCTGAAAACTTTCGAGCAGGCCATGAAGAGCAATCATAAGGCCGTTGCGCCTTCGATGCTCTACGCCTATGCCGCCATTCAGAGCGGAGTTCCCTTCGCCAACGGCGCGCCCAACCTCACCGCCGAGCTTCCCGCGCTGGTGGAGCTGGCGCGCGAGAAAAATGTTCCGCTAGCGGGCAAGGATTTCAAGACCGGGCAAACACTGCTGAAAACCATCCTCGCGCCGGGATTCAAGGCGCGCATGTTGGGATTGAACGGCTGGTTTTCCACCAACATTCTCGGCAATCGCGATGGCGAAGTGCTGGATGATCCCGGCTCGTTCAAGACCAAGGAGGAATCCAAGCTCAGCGTGCTGGAATATATTTTGCAGCCGCATCTTTATCCCGAGCTGTACGGCCACATTCACCACAAAGTCCGCATCAATTATTATCCGCCGCGCGGCGACAACAAAGAGGGCTGGGACAACATTGATATTTTTGGCTGGCTCGGCTATCCCATGCAGATCAAGGTGGATTTTCTGTGCCGCGATTCGATTCTGGCCGCGCCGATTGTTCTGGACCTGGTTCTGTTCATGGACCTGGCGCAGCGCGCCGGCATGCGCGGCATTCAGGAATGGCTCAGCTTCTATTTCAAGTCGCCCATGTGCGCCCCGGAGCTTTATCCGGAACACGATCTCTTCATCCAGTTGATGAAACTGAAGAATACGTTGCGCTGGCTGATGGGCGAAGAACTCATCACTCACCTCGGCTCGGAATACTACGACTGAAGCTCATGGTCCCGCATTCCAGCGACGACACCATTCCTGTAAACCGGATCGAATAGAACGCTCGAAAACCCAGCGAAGAATGTTCCCCCGCGCTTGACATGCGCGGCCATGCGGGAGTAGCGTGGCCCGCGTTCCACTACGAAAAGCCAGCCATGGCGCAGAGCGGGAACCGCTGCACCAGCCGGCAAATCACCGAGGAGGAGATATGAACAAAAATCGCTGGGGGCTTGTTGCAGGTGTGTGCGCGTTCACGCTGGTGGCCGGGTGGGCCAGTCCGGCGCGAGCGCAAAATTCGGATGAAAAAATGAAGCCCACGGAGTATTGCTACGTGAGCTCCTGGGACGTGCCGCGTCCGCAGTGGGCGGACATGCTGAAGGTGCAAGCTGATGACCGCGCCGCCATGGACAAGCTGATGGCCAGCGGCGACATCACCAGCTACGGCAATGACGCCACTTTGGTCCATCAGCAGGGCGAATCCACCCACAGCGACTGGATGTGCGGGCCGGATGCGGGCAAACTGGCCAGCATAGTGGCAAGTTACATCGCCAATCCAAAGCAGCCGGAGGTTTACTCCGCTTCCAAGCACTCCGACATTCTGGTGGAAAGCCAGGATTACAGCTGGCATCCGGGAACGTTTACCGACGGCTACCTGCGCAGCAGCTACTGGCAGATGAAGCCCGGCGCGCCGGACGACGCGGTGGAGCAGATCAGCAGGAATTTCATGGTTCCCATCTTTGAAAAACTGATGGCCAGCGGCGCCATTCATGGCTATGGCATCTACACAGAGAGCGTCCACACGACGAATCCCGCCAGTTTCTGGTCGGTGTTCATTGCCGCCGGACCGGATGGATTGAACGCCTACAACAAAGCCGTCGGCGACATGCTGAAGCAGAATCCCATGGGCGGCGCGGCGTTTGAGTCCATGGTGGATTTCCCCGCGCATCGCGATTCGCTGACGCGCGTGGTCAACATGTCGGAGAAATAGGCGCCGGTCGCGCGATTGACGCGCGCTCCTCGGCGGCGCGGCCCATCCCGCCGCCGCGGGGGCGCGTGACCGCGAAGAATTGGTAGAATCAAGCGGCGTGGTGGCGACACGGAGATGGCGATGCGTTCCCGTGCTGCCGCCGCGCCAGATTCTTCGGGGCGCATGTGACCGACGCCGTAAAATTCCACGACCAGCTGGCCGCTTCCTGGGAACAGGGCTACCAATCGGAAAATTTCGCCGCGCGGCTGGGCGTGCTGGAACGGTTGCTTGCGCCATTCGATCTGCGCGGGCAGCACTGGCTGGACGCCGGTTGCGGCACCGGAACGCTGAGCCGCTGGCTGGCCGCGGCGAAGGAGTGCCACGTTACCGGCGTGGACGCGTCCGAATCCATGCTGGCCAACGCCGCGCCGTGCGCGAACGTCCGCTACCAGCCGGGCGCGTTGCCATCGCTGGATTTTGATGCGGGCACGTTTGACGGCGCGATTTGCTCCAGCGTCCTCGAGTATGTTGACGATCCGTTGCAGGCGCTGCGGGAGTTGCGCCGCGTGCTGAAGCAAAACGGCATTCTTTTGATTTCCCTTCCCCGGCGTTCCTTCCGGCAAAGATTTTTTCTGCGCGCGTTTTACTGGCTCACTCGTCCGCTGGGAAAGAAGCGGCTGTTCACCTATCTCGACCATTCCAAACACGCTTTCACGGAAGCGGAATTCTCGGCGCTGCTTGCCCGCGCTGGCTTTTCACCGCGGCAGAACGTTGCCTTCGGCACGGTGAAGGTGGAACTCTCCGGCAGACGAACCGTCCAATCCAGCGATCCGCCGCTGATGATGTTTCTAGCACGTGCCATCTAGCTCAACTTCGTTTCTTCCCCTTTTAATAATTGCGATTCGCCATCGGTGGGAGTAGCATGAAGCCCGTAACCCATGGCAGGGAACCTGCACGGCACCGGCGTCCCCGTATGCGCCGGTGAATTTCGGAGGGAGGAAGATATGAACAGAAAATGGTATGGATTTTTTGCAGGTGTGTGCGCACTCGCAATGATGGCCGCCCTGGCCACGCCAGCGCGCGCGCAGGAAGTAAAAGAAAAACCGCGGATGTTCACGTATGTCGGCAACTGGGCTATTCCCCGCGCGCAATGGGGGGCAATGGAGAAGTCCGACGCCGCCGATCAAAAGGTTCTGGAGAAGGCCCTGGCCGATGGAACCATCGTCGGATATGGCGCTGATATGAACCTGGTGCATCAACCCGACGGTCCGACGCATGATGACTGGTGGTCTTCGATGTCCATGGCCGGATTGATGAACGTGCTGAATCAGTTTTATACCAACGGCTCATCCACTTCACCGGTGATGGCCAGCGCCACCAAGCACTGGGACGGCATTTACGTTTCCCGGTATTACAACTGGCATTCTGGCTCGTACAAGGGCGCCTATACGCATGTGTCGTCTTACAAGTTGAAGGCCGACGCGCCGGATGATTCCGTGGACACACTCAGCAAGAATCTGGTCGCGCCTTTGTTGGAAAAACTTCTGGCGGACGGCACAATTCTCGAATACGAAGTTGACACCGAAGCAATTCATACGGAAGCTCCGGGAACCTTCTGGATCGTGTACGTCGCCGCCAACGCGGACGGCCTGGACAAGGTCAACGCCGCGGTACGGGACGCGTTTAAGATGAACGCTCTCGGAGGTCCGGCGTTCGATTCCATGGTGGACTACACCGGGCATCGCGACTATTTGGACTTTTCATCCGGCACGTACAAATAGCTTTTCATCGCTTTTCCCAGCCCGCATGCGGCGGCCGCGCTTTTGCTTTGCGCCCGCCGCCGCGCCGAATTGCGTCGCGCTACGCTCCGCCGCGTGATCCTGTGAATCAATCCCAATAGGAGCGGGCCACTCGCCTTGCCATCCCCTGCCCTGCCGAATATTTCTATCGAGATTGAGCCGATGAACGGCGCCGACTGGCCCTCGGTCCGCGAAATCTACATCGAAGGAATCAACAGCGGCAATGCCACGTTTGAAACTACCGCGCCGGATTGGGAGAAGTGGGACGCGGCCCATCTTCGCGGATGCCGGCTCGTTGCGCGAGCAGAAGACGGCGTGCTCGGCTGGGCGGCGCTCTTTCCCGTCTCCAGCCGGTGCGTGTATGCCGGCGTCGCCGAAGTCAGCGTCTATGTGGCTGAACGCGCCCGCGGACGCGGCGTGGGACCCAAATTGCTGTCCGCGCTGGTGGCGTCCTCCGAACACGAGGGATTGTGGACCTTGCAGGCCGGGATTTTCCCGGAGAATGAGGCCAGCGTGGAAATTCACAAGCGACGCGCCGGGTTCTGGAGAAGTTTGGGCTCAAGTACATAAGCGACGTAACAATTCCCGCCAACGGGCGCATTATCTGCTCTTACGAACTCCTCGGCAGCGACTGGGCGAAGAACAAGCCCTGAATCCATCCGCGGAACTGCGGACTTTTCATCATCCTTACGCACCGATTGACCGTGGCGCGGCAAATGGTTAAACATATTCAGAGCGGAATTTGCGGCAGCAACGATGACTTCCGCCAAGGAGCAGCCATGGGAAACCCATTTGTGCACGTGGAGCTGAACACACCTGATCCGCAGAAGGCCAAGGCGTTTTATTCCAAACTGTTCGAATGGGAGTTGGAAGAAATGCCCAACCCCGTAGTGCCGTCCAATTCCTACACCATAATAAAAGTGGGGACAGGCACCGGCGGCGGAATGATGCAGCAGGTTCCTAACGGCCCGTTGGCGTGGCTGCCGTATGTTTCGGTGGAGGACGTTCGCGCCTCCACGCAAAAAGCGACATCGCTGGGCGGCAAAATTATGAAGGACGTCACCGAGGTGCCGGGGATGGGCTGGTTCAGTATTATTCAGGACCCAACCGGCGCGATTTTGGGCTTGTGGCAGACGAAGTAAGCTGCCCGCTGGAAGCTTTTCAGACGCGAAGCTCGCGTGTTCCAAAGGCGACGTGCGCCCGTGCAAATCTTTCCCGCGGCTTTGGCGGCACGGCGTTTCTGCGAGATAATTCCCTTCCGGCAATCACCCGCCGAATGGAGCGCAAATGAAATCCTCATACAACGGCAAAACTCTTCCGGCGGAGGGGCGGGCGATTGAATTCGCCGACGGAAAATTCAACGTCCCGGACCGGCCCATCATTCCCTACATTGAAGGCGACGGAACGGGGCGCGACATCTGGGCGGCGGCGCGGCGCGTCTTCGATGCGGCGGTGGAGCGCGCCTACGGCGGCAAGCGGCGCGTCGAGTGGTTCGAGGTGTTCGCCGGGGAAAAATCGTTCAACCAGTCCGGCGAATGGCTGCCGCAGGATACCGTGGACGCGATTCGCGACCTGCGCGTGGCTATCAAAGGCCCGCTGACCACTCCCGTGGGCGGCGGCATACGCTCGCTGAACGTGACGCTGCGACAGGTGCTCGATCTCTACGCCTGCGTCCGGCCGGTGCGCTACTTCCCCGGAGTTCCCTCTCCCGTGCGCAATCCCGAAAAAATGAACGTGGTGATTTTCCGCGAGAACACCGAGGACGTCTACGCGGGCATCGAGTGGAAATCCGGCACGGCGGAAGCGCACAAGCTGATTGATTTTCTCAACAATGAAATGCTGAAGGGCGGCACGAAGCGCGTCCGCGAGGATTCCGGAATCGGCATCAAGCCGATTTCTCCCGAAGCCACCAAACGCCTGGTGCGCCGCGCCATCGAATACGCCCTCGCCAACGGGCGCACTGTCGGTCACGCTGGTGCACAAGGGCAACATCATGAAGTTCACCGAGGGCGCGTTCCGCGATTGGGGCTATGCGCTGGCGCGCGATGAATTTCGCCAGCAGATTGTGACCGAGCGCGAAAGCTGGATTCTGGGCAATCTGGACGCCAATCCGGACTTCGCTCCCGAGAAAAATGCCGCGATGATCGAGCCGGGCCTCGATAGCGCGCCCGAAGAGTTCCGCCAGCAAGATTTGTGAAGGAAGTGGCGACGACCATCGCGGAGATTTATCACACCCACGGCCAGGGAAAATGGAAAACAAGATTCTGATCAACGACCGCATCGCCGATTCCGTTTTTCAGCAGGTGCTGTTGCGCGCCGACGAGTATCAGGTTTTCGCCACGCCGAATCTGAATGGCGATTATCTTTCCGACGCCTGCGCCGCGCAGGTGGGCGGGCTGGGCATGGCGCCGGGGTCGAATATCGGCGACGGTTACGGCGTTTTCGAGGCCACGCACGGCACCGCGCCGAAATATGCCGGCAAGGACGTGATCAATCCCAGCTCGGTGATGCTTTCCGGAGCGATGATGTTCGAGTTCATCGGCTGGGGCGAGGCCGCCAAGCTGATCGAGGACGGCATCGCGCGCACGATCCAGCAGAAGCGCGTGACGTACGATCTGGAACGCTTGATGCCAGGCGCGACGAAATTGAAAACTTCGGAATTCGCCGGGGCCATTATCGAGAACATGGAGAGGCCGCGCCGCCTTCGCGGCTGTTTATTTGATTTGCGGCGCTGCGTTGGACGAGAAAGTCGGCGCGCTGATTTGCGATCGTGCGGAAAGAACAGCAGATCCCTCGCCTAAGCGCCCTTCGACAAGCTCAGGGCGATGGCTCGGGACTGAAGCCTGATATTATATCGTGGGATGTGCGCAAACCACAAGGGGAACCAAAGGCGACCATGCGGAACAAAGTAACGGTGGTGGGCGGCGGGTTTGTCGGTTCGACGACCGCGCAGCGGATTTTCGATTCGGACTGGCGGACGTGGTGCTGACAGACATTCTGGAAGGCGCGCCGGCGGGAAAAGCGCTGGACATGCTGCAATCCGGCGCGATTCTGGGAACCAATTCGCGATCACGGGCATCAGCACCGCCAGCGGCGATTACAAGCAGACGGCCAACAGCGACATCGTGGTGATCACCGCGGGATTCCCGCGCAAGCCGGGAATGAGCCGCGACGATCTGCTGAAAGAATTACGAAGTGGTGAAGGGCGTGGTGGAAGGAGTGGTGAAATATTCGCCCGACGCATTCTGATCGTGGTGACCAATCCCATGGACGCCATGGCCCAGGCCGCTTTCGCGTCAGCGGATTTCACCGCAAGCGCGTGATCGGCATGGCGGGCGTGCTGGATTCGGCGCGCATGAGCGCGTTCATCGCCATGGAGCTGGACGTCAGCGTCGAGAACGTGAATTCCTTCGTGCTGGGCAGCCACGGCGACGACATGGTTCCGCTGCCGCGCTACTCCACCGTGGCGGGCATTCCGCTGACGGAGTTGCTTCCGGCCGAACGCATCGCCGCGATTGTGGAGCGCACGCGCAAGGGCGGCGGCGAAATCGTCAATCTGCTCAAAACGGGTTCGGCATATTACGCGCCGTCGGCGGCGGTGGTGGAGATGGTGGACGCCATCCTAAAGGACAAGAAAAAGATTCTGCCGTGCGGCGCGTTCCTGGAAGGCGAGTACGGCATCAACGGCCATTTCGTCGGCGTGCCAGTGAAACTGGGTTCCAACGGCATCGAGCAGATTCTGCAGATCAAGCTGACCGCCGAAGAACAGGCCGCGCTGGATAAGTCCGCCGAGAACGTGCGCGAACTGATACGAATCATGGGGATTTGACCCGGGCGTTAGTCGCCGGGGTCATCCATCACCCGCCGCGGCGGACGTGGGATCTGTTGTTCTGCCGCCGCGCGGCGAAAAATTCCTTGTGGCATTTCTGCGGGGTGAAAGAAAAGCAGACTCCTCGGGCGCTGCTGCGCCCTCGGAATGACCTCAACTGGAACGGGCGGTAGAAATGAAAAAGGGCGCGGGGTTTTTCCCGCGCCCTTCTTCATTCGAAATTGGCGAGGCAGAACTGAATACCGCGCCGCTGACTACCGCCAGAGTTACTTGGCGACGATGGTGGCGGACTTGATCACGTCCAGCTTGGGAAAATTCTTTTCCAGGTAGGCGTTCCCCTGCGAAGAGATTTCACCCTGATGCTCGGTGGGCTGATCCTTGTAGCCGCCATAGAGTCCTTCCACCACGCTCATGCCCGAAACAACTTTTCCGAAGGGAGCGAAACCCTGGTTGTCCAGCATGGTGTTGTTGCTATAGTTGATAAACACCTGCGTGGTACGCGTGTTGGGACCGGCGGTGGCAAAAGTGATGGTGCCCAATTTGTTGGACTGGGTGACGGGATCATCCTTAATATTGGCGTGCTCCCAGACGGCGGCGAGTTTGGGATCGCCACTGATGCCGAACTGGGTGACGAAACCGGGCACCACGCGGAAAATCGTGCAGTTGTTGTAAAACCCGTGCTTCACCAGATTGTAAAAGCGGTCTGCGCCGATGGGAGCCCACACGCGATAGACTTCCAGCGTGAAATCGCCCTTGGTGGTGACGAATTTCACCTGATATTGGCTGGGCGCTTTTTCATTCAGCGCCGCCGGATTCATCAGCGATTGAGAATTACTCATTCCTCCCCCTTTTTGGGACATGGCATGGCTGGCTGCCGGCTTACTGCTGGCGGGCTGGCTGCCCGAAGAAGTCTGCGCACTGGCCGTGAACGCGCAGGCCGTGGCCAGCGCCAGCGCCGCGAACAAACTCCCTCCTCGAATGCTCCTCATTGTTTGTTTCCCTCCTTGATTTATTGTTGGTGTCCAGTAGCACAGGCCCCCGGCCTGTGCCAACGCAAAAATCTTTCACGCGTTGGTCTTGGAAACAGAAACGCCTGCTAAACCGCGCCTCGCATTATTGTTATCGAACTGGCGTGCGAACGCCGCGCTCGTTTCAACATGCACAGACCGGGGAGCCTGCGCTACAAAAACCGCTACCGGGCTGGCGTGCCACCGCTCTGCTCCTGCTGCATTTCGCGGCTGACGCGCTCCACCTGCTCCATCACCCGCAGGGTATTCTCCCCCAAAATGTCCCGGATTTGCGAGTCCGTATAACCCCGGCGCATTAACTCTTCCGTAATTTTAGGCAGGCCGGTGACGTCCTCCATCCCGTAAGGCATGTCCGCGCCGTCGAAATCGGAACCCAGCCCGACGTGCTCCGCGCCCACCAGCTTCACGGCGTGGTCAATGTGGTCCACGATCTCCGTCCATTCCACGCGCGGCAGCTTTCCTTCGGCGACCATGGCGCGAATCACTTTGTCGCCCTCGATTCCCTGGCAGGCTTCGTCCTCGCCGCATTTTTTCTGCACCGCGTCCATGCGCGACTGCAATTCCGGATTGTTCTTGCTGGCGGCGAGAAATTCGGGGCTGAGAAAGCCCACGTGATAATTAATCTGAATCACGCCGCCTTTGGCCGCCAGGGCCTTGATCATATCGTCGGTCATGTTGCGCGGCGCGGGCGAGAGCGCGCGGGCGGAAGAATGCGAGGCGATGATGGGCGCGCGGCTGGCGGCCAGCGCGTCGTAAAACGTTTTGTCCGAAACGTGCGAAATGTCCACCATCACGCCGTCGCGGTTCAGTTCGTGAATCACCTGTTTGCCGAAATCGGTGAGGCCGTTGTGCGCGGGCGTATCCGTGCTGGAATCGGCCCAGTCGGTGTTGACCATGTGCGTAAGGGTGAGATAGCGGACGCCCAAATCGGCGAACATGCGCAGCACGCTGAGGTCGTCATTAATCATGTGCCCGCCTTCCATGCCCATCAGGATGGCGATTTTGCCCTCATTGTGGGCGCGGCGGATTTCTTCGGCGGTGGTACACAACGCCAGATCTTTGGGATGCGTGCTCACCTGATTGCGGACGGCGGCGATCTGGTCCAATGCCTTTTGCACGGCGATTGGTCCGGTGACTTTTCCGGACATCCAGATGGAAAAGAAAATCGCGTCCAAGCCGCCTTCGCGCATGCGGGGAATATCAATGCTGCCGTCGGGGTCGCGCTTGCCGAGATCCAAATTCTGCCAGATTAATCGCTGCGTGGTGTCGTCGTGCGTGTCCACGACGATGGTGGAGAAATGCAGATCGCGCGCGCGTTTGGACAATTCATCTCCGGACAAGGACGGCAACAGCGCCAGCCCCGCCACTGCGAGTGAACACGCCAGCATGAGAGTGCTCTTCCACATGCGCGCTACCTCTAACCCTGCAGCCAACTGCGGATGGCGTGCCTGAGCACCTGGCCATTGATTGCGGCGAGCGATTCCGTGAGCGGAATTCCCTTGGGGCAGACCTTCACGCAATTCTGGGCGTTGTCGCAATCGTCGATGCCGCCATCGGCCATCAGGGCTTCGAGGCGTTCGCTGGCGTGCATCGCGCCGGTGGGGTGCAGTTGAACAAACCGCACTTGGCTGACAATGGCCGCGCCGACAAAATGCGAATGCTCGTTGACGCTTGGGACAAATCTCCAGGCAGTTGCCACAGGTGATGCAGCGCGAAAGCGGATATCCTTTTTCCTGAAGTTCCGGAGCCATGCGCGGGCCTTCGCCGAGCGGATAGGTGCCATCAATGGGAATCCAGCACTTGGTGCGCTTCAGACTCTCAAACATGGACGAGCGGTCCACGGCGAGATCGCGCACCACGGGAAATTTTTGCAGCGGCTCGAGGCGAATGGGCTTTTCGAGATTGGACACCAGCGCGGAGCAGGCCTGGCGCGGATAGCCGTTGATCAACATGGCGCATGCGCCGCAAACTTCCTCCAGGCAATTGGCTTCGTAGGCGACGGGAGTGGTGCCCTCCCCGGCGGCGCGTGACGGGATTTTCGGCGATGTCACGCAGAACGGTGATGATGTTCAGCCCCTGCCGGTCGCGAATCTCGAATTCCTCCCAGTGCGCTTTTTCCTGCGGGTGCGCCTGGCGGCGAATTTTGACGATGAATGTGCAGGCCATTGCTTCCTATTATGCTCCTGTTGCGCGCGACTAGCCCGCCATGTCGTAACGCCGGGCGCGCAGCGGAATCAGGCTGGTATCCACGGCTTCATAATCCAGCTTGATGTTGCCGCCGTTGTAACTGGCGTCGGTGGTCTTCAGCCATTTGGCGTCGTCGCGCCCCGGGAATTCCGGCTTGTAATGCGCGCCGCGGGATTCGTTGCGCGCCAACGCGCCCAGAGTAATGACTTTGGCCAGGATGATCATATTGGCCAGTTCGCGGGTAAATTGCAGCGTCTGATTGGCCCACTGCGTGCGGTCGGACAAATTCACGTGCTCGCAACGCTTGGCGAGCGCGTCGAGCTTGGGCAAAACCGCTTCGAGCGTCTTGTTCACGCGAATGACGGTAACGTGCTCGGTCATGATCGCGCCGAGTTCCTTCCAGATGGTGAGCGGATTTTCAGTTCCCTGCCTGTTTAGTAGATCGTCGTTCTGATCCTGCTGGCGGGTGCGTTCGCGCTCGAAAACATGCGAGGAATCGCTCTCGCAGCCCTCCTTCAGTCCGCGCGAATAATGCACCGCGGCGGGCCCGGCCAGCATCCCGCCGTAAATGCAGGAGACCAGCGAATTCGCGCCCAGGCGATTCGCGCCGTGATATTGATATTCGCATTCCCCGGCGGCGTAGATTCCGGCGATGTTGGTGGCCTGATGTTCGTTATCGATCCACAGTCCGCCCATGGTGTAGTGCATAGCGGGAAAAACGCGCATGGGATGTTCGCGCGGGTCCACGCCCATGAATTTTTCGTAGATTTCGAGGATGCCTTCCAGCTTGCGATCCAGCACCTCGCGGGGTATGTGCGTGACGTCCAGATAAACCGCGGGCTGGCCTTCAAGGCCGAGCTTCAATTCAAAAACAGCGCGATAGATGGCGCGGGTGGCGACGTCGCGCGGAACCAGATTGCCGTATTTCGGGAACCACTCCTCGAGAAAATAGAAGCGCTCGTTTTCGGGAATCGAGCGGGCGTCGCGCTTGTCGCCGGGAGTTTTCGGCACCCAGACGCGGCCGCCTTCGCCGCGCGCCGATTCGCTCATCAAGCGGCATTTGTCTTCGCCGGGAATGGCAGTGGGATGCACCTGAATGAATTCGCCGTTGGCATAATAAACGCCCTGCTGGAAAAGCGCGGATTGCGCCGAGCCGGTGCAGACCACGGAATTTGTGGATTGGCCGAAAATGGCGCCGTTGCCCCCGGTGCAGAAAATCGCGGCGTCACAGGGAAAAGTTCTCACTTCCATGCTGCGCAAATCCATGGCGCAAATGCCGCGGCAGATGTTCGAGTTCGTCCAGCACGGCGGAAAGGAACGTCCAGCCCTCGAACTTTTTCACCTTGCCTTCGGATTCGTAGCGGCGGACCTGCTCGTCCAGCGCGTAGAGCAATTGCTGGCCGGTGGTGGCTCCCGGCAAACGCGGTACGGTGAAGCAACGTGCCGCCGAAACGGCGGAAATCGAGAAGACCCTCCGGCGTGCGGTTGAACATCACGCCCATGCGGTCGAGGAGATCAATGATAGCCGGGGCGGCGTCGCACATGCCCTTCACCAGCGGCTGATTGGCGAGGAAATCGCCGCCGTAAATCGTGTCGTCAAAATGCATCCAGGGGTGTCGCCTTCGCCCTTCAGATTTTTCGCCGCGTTGATGCCGCCCTGCGCGCAGACCGAATGCGAGCGCTTCACGGGACGATGGAAAAAAGCTCAACGGGAACGCCGGATTCAGCCACGCGAATGGCGGCCATCAGGCCCGGCCAGTCCGCCGCCCACCATGATTATTCTAGGATGTCTCATTGGGTATAGAACTCGAAAGGAAGCCAGTGGAATACGAACCCCGCCACGGTGGCCACGCCGAGATCGCCAGGCGAGGCCACCGCCGCGCCCACCTAGCCGGCGGCGCGCTGCGCACGCGGCGTGACGGTGATGCCCCACTTGCAGCAGAAATTCCATATGCCGTTGCCGAGATGGAAAGCCGAGGCCACCATGCCAATCACGTAAAACGCCGCGTACAGGGATTGTGCATGGATTGCGCCACGCCCGCATAGGTGGATTTGCCCTGTGTGAGAAACCGCTCGGTATAAAGTGCCAGCCGATGAAAAGGAAAGCCACGATCCCCGACCAGCGCTGCAATGTGTACAGCCAGTTGGCCATCCAGGGATGCGCGCAGCGCATTGGACTTCCCTTTCCACCAGATGTACAGCCGTAGCAGCCGTGGAAAGAATCGGCAGCCAGATGAAACAGCAATTCGATGGGAACGCGCCAGGGGATGGTTTGCAGCTTGCCGGAAATGAAATTGTATTTCTGCTCGCTGACCAGAGCGTAGCTGTTCTCAAAGAAATGCTCGATGAGAAACGCGCCAATGGGAATCATGACCGCTGAGAGATTGCAGTTTGTCGAGGATATAGCTTGCGCCCGGCGCCGCCTTGACGGACATGCATGCTCCTTGCCGCTTCTGCCGCTGCGCCGATTCGCAAATCTTTCCCGGCGCACCCGCGCCCGGCAGCGCGGAAGGTTGAACAACTCAGTATATGGAATGCCAAACCAAGTTTGCAACCGCCGTATGCGCCAGCGCATCTGTAGATTGCCTGCCTGCGGCAGACGCTGGAAGGAGGAACGCAATGGAACTGGGACTGAAAGGCAAAGTAGTGCTGGTGACCGGGTCAAGCCAGGGCATCGGACGCTCGATTGCCGCGGCGTTTGCACGCGAAGGATGCCAGGTGGTGATCAACGGCCGCCGCGCCAAGGAACTGGACACAGCCGCCGCAGAGATGCGCAAGGAATTGGCCGTGGTACACGCCGTGGTTGCCGACGTTGCCAAGGCCGACGGCGCGAAAAAAGCGGTGGAAGAAGCCGTGCGGCGTTTCGGCGCCATACATGTGCTCGTGAACAACGCCGGCGGCGTTAATAATTTTGCCGCGTTCGATGTACTCACCGACGAAGAGTGGCTGGACGCCTACGAGGTGAATGTTCTCTCCGCGGTGCGCGTCACGCGCGCGGCGCTGCCGCACATGCAAAAGCAAAAGTGGGGCCGCGTCATAAATATTTCTTCCGAATCGGGAGTGCAGCCCGACGCCATCATGCCGCAATACAATGCCGCCAAGGCGGCGCTCAATAGCCTCACCAAGAGCCTGTCGAAAACCTATGGCAAGGACGGCATCCTGGTGAACACCGTTTCGCCCGCATTCATCCGCACGCCGCTGGTGGACGGCATGCTCGGCGACCGGGCGCGCGCCAAGGGCATCGGCCTCGACGAAGCCGAGCAGGTGATGCTGCGCGAGTTTCGGCCCAATATTGTTCTGGGCCGCGCCGGCCGGCCCGACGAAACCGCGGGCGTGGTGGTGTTCCTCGCGTCGGACCAGGCGTCCTTCATCACCGGGTCCAACTATCGCGTGGACGGCGGCTCCGTCGCCAGCATTTGAGGGAAATGCACGCACGCGCCGGATTGTTACGCTGGAATAAATTTTCGCCGGAGCGCCGAAAGGCATTGACACCCGCGGAAGCTTCCTGTTAATTTTTTCGCGCATGATCCACGCGCTCATTAACGTCTGCGGAGCCGCCGCTCACCGGCTGTCCTGATGGCATTCGTCGCGACGAAAATTTTCCTCACCAAGGGCGTTGGCAAGCACCGCGAGCGGCTTTCCAGCTTCGAGCTGGCGCTGCGCAACGCGGGTATCGCCGCGTGCAACATCGTGCGCGTCTCTTCGATTTTTCCGCCGCACTGCAAACTGATTTCCCGCAGCGACGGCCTGAAAATGCTGAAACCGGGCCAGGTGGCCTTCACCGTCATCAGCGAAAATTCCACGCGCGAGCCGCACCGCCTGATCGCCGCCGGCGTGGGACTGGCTTTGCCCGGCGATAAATCCATGTTCGGCTATCTTTCCGAGCATCATTCCTTCGGCGAGACCGAGGAAGTGGCCGGCGAATACACCGAAGAGCTGGCCGCGGAAATGCTGGCCACCACACTGAACGTGGAATTCGATCCCGATCTGAGTTGGGACGAAAAGAAAGAGGTCTACCGCATTTCCAACAAGATTGTCCGCACCATGAACATCACCCAGTCCGCCGTCGGCGACAAGCGTGGGATCTGGACCACGGTCCTCGCCGCCGCCATTCTCCTCGGCGAACACGACGAATAGCGTTTCACGCCAGTAATTTCCCCACCCTTCTATAGCCCCATTGTGGTTTGTTTTTTGTCCTTGACAAGCATTGCGGCGTCATATACATAGCATTGCTATGTATGGTGCAATGACCTATGATAAATGATGCCATCGGTTCGGAGAAGAGGCAGCCTGCGGAGCGCTGGGAGCAGCAGATACGGAAGGGGGCGCTGGAGATGGCCATCCTTGCGGCGCTCTGGTCAGGCCGGCTATATGGGCTGGAAATCATCCGGCGATTCGAAGACAGCTCGCAACTGGCTCTCGCGGAGGGAACGATCTATCCGATTCTTAGCCGACTGAAGAGCGAGGGATTGCTGACCTCGGAATGGGTGGAGGCGGAAGCGGGGCATCCGCGGAAGTATTACCAGCTCACCGCGCCCGGACGCGTCCGGCTGCAACAAATGGCCGAGACATGGACTGAGTTTTCGCGGGAGCTGGGGCGACTGATCAAACCTGCAATCGCGGCACAGAAAGAAGAGGTGATGAGATGAATCCATCGAAAGAGCAGGAAATGCGGATCGAAAACTACTTGGCGAAGCTCCGCGAATGCCTTCCCAACATGTCCGTCGCGGACCGGGAAGAGGTTGTCCGTGAAATTAGCGTGCATATTCGGGAGTGCGCGCAGGAACCGGGCAGCAGCATGGATGGAATTCTAATGCGCCTTGGCTCCGCGGAAAACCTGGCTTCGCAGTATGGGCAGGACATGTTAATCCGGCACGCCAGCCGCAGCATCTCGCCCCTGCTTATTCTGCGCGCGACGCTTCATTTGGCGAAGCGCGGCCTGGAAGGCATAGCCTTGTTCTTCGGCGCGGTTTTTGGTTATGGCGCCGGCGGGGCGCTCCTGGTCACGGCGATCCTGAAGCCGATCTTTCCGCGCCAGACAGGCCTATGGATAGGCCCTGGTGTTTTTGATTTCGGAATCCATGAGCCGCGGTACGCGGACCCGGTACATGAAGTGCTCGGATGGTGGTACATTCCGGTGGCGATTTGCCTGGGGTCCTTCTTTGTGTGGGTGACCACGTACGGAATCCGCAGATATCTCAGACGGCCAAGGCAGGGCGGTCCCCTGCTCCGCCAAAGCCAGATGCGCGTGAGGACGAGCGTCGGTTAATCCTTGTCACGAGCCGAGACTGTGACATCAGCGTCTCTTCGCGTGGCGGGCTAGGCGGAGGCAACGTCCTCCGCGACGGGGCGCTGGAGGGTCGGAATGATCAGTAAGTCAAGCGCGGCGTGGACTAGGATACCGAGCAGCAGGTTGGTGGTCAGGACGAAAAGCAGGGCGAAAATGATGCCCCCAATTGTGGTGCCGAAGAAACCTTTCTTGCCCTGATATAGGTGCGCGGTCCCAAAGGAAAGCGAGGAGATAAGAACCGCCGGGAAGACTCCCAGATGCCAGGGACCGCGGGCGAGATAGTTGATCAGGAAGCCGCGGTAGACGATTTCCTCGCAAATTCCCGCCGTGACGCAGGTGGCGGCGAACCAGCGAAATTCCTCCTGTCTCTTTGGAAGAAAGACATCCAACCGCGCGTATTGGCGCAAAATAATCGCGCGGACTTTGGGATTGCGCAGCGCCTTAATATGCGGCCCCAGGATGGCATAAAGAATTGCGGCGATGAGCGCCACCGCGAATACTTTATAAGCGGTGGGATGAGACTGAATGAAGCGCGGCAGGTCCACCCCGAGGAAGAAAATTCCCGTCCCGCTGGCGTAAAGCGCCGCGGCGGTAAACAGCCACAACAGCGTCATGGTGGTTTTGTAATAGCGGAGCTTGGCGGAGGGATTCTTTCCGCTCTTCATCTCGCGCGTGTCGTACAAATCCCAGAGCGGGTAGACGACTACGACGAGAAATGCCAACGCGTGCTGCGCGTAATGCATCACAGACTTTTGGAAAGGCTATTTGCGTTTTTTGTGGCGCGCAGGCTTGGCCGCGGCGCGACCAAAATAGCCGATGCGTTCGAGGACGCCTCCGGCGACGAGCGGCAGGGCGACGGTAGCGTCATCGGCTTCTCGGCGAAGACGATAAACTTCCCCCATTCCTATAGCCTGCACTTCCCCGCTTTATCAAAGAACGGGATGTCGCCCAAACCATACCCGAATTGATAATATAAATCGCTGATGACATCCAACGCTGCTGGATCAGGATCGAAATCTGCGGAAAGTCTTTTCGCCTGAAAGACCAGCCTATTTTGCGCCATGGGCTGCGCTGATCCCATGGGAAACTGCCATCCGACGCTCTCTGGAGCATGAGGGAAAAGCAGTGCACCGCTTATGTTGAGATATTGCATCTGGATAACAACATCCCCCCTTATCCCCAGCAACTCGATGAGAGCACGGTAGAGTCGTAGAAAGCACACAGGATGCTCGACGACAGGATACGGGTAAAGGCGCGGATGCTCCGCCATTTCCTCTGCTTTCTGCAGCCAGCAAAACGAATAGTCTACTTCCTGCCAAAACTCTAGATGCCCATTCTTGATAAATCTCATGTGATGAAAATCAATTCGCTCGTTCCGGAAGCCCAACGCATCGCGCCGAAGTGGAGGCAATGGGCGCACATCCCACCCGCCCACTCGATTATTTGGGTTTGGGGGGGTCTCCAGAAGGCTACGCAACTCCGGGCTGCCTAGGTTGGCCGAAGCCTCGTCCAAATTCGTGGGTGTCCCAGTTATCCGAAAAAATCTTCGCGCACCAATTGCTGCCTCGAACGATTCCTGCATCACTTTGAGGAAGTACTTTAGGTCGCGAATCTCAAGGATTTCAGCAATATCATATTCCAAGATGTTAATCCTCCTCGATCCACCGCTCTATCGCGGCCAAACGCGAATGGAGCGCGCGGACCTCCTGAAGAAGTAGATGCAAGATCTGGTCGCTGGAACGGCCCCTGATTGCCGCCTCGACCTCAGCGTGGGTCATCGCGCGCCGTTTATTACCATCGCGAATCATATATCTCGTCTGGCTGCCATAAATGCACATGTGAGGCTTAGCCTCGCTGTCGGGCACTTGTGCTATCACCACCCAATCTTCCGCCCTTATTTGAAAATCGGCAATCTCTAGCGAAATGATATGCGGCCTGACGTATTCAATTGCATGATCTCGTAAGCGGTCAGCCAAACGTTTAGCCTGATCCCCCAATAGTGGCCGAAGTTCAAAAGCTCTCTCATGCACGTCAGCATCCACACCAATTATGATGTGACCCCCGCCGGCATTCGCCAATGCGGCAAGATCACACGCCCATCCGCAAATTTGCTCTTCAATTTTCTGGGAAGGCAACGCGGCGTTATATATTTCGCGCTTCAGTTCGAGAGTCCCTCCTTCTTGTGCCCGCTCGATCACAAGGCCCTCGATATCTGCTGGCGAAATTTCAGCGATGAGTTGTCCGCGCCGCAACACGTTGGCATCAGCCTCTTGAAGCCAACAACCACCAGCGCATCTGAGTTCCAGCTCTCATCGGAACGCTGGCTGCATCACTTCCGCCTTTTGCGGCGCGCAGGCTTGGCCGCGGCGCGACCGAAGTAGCCGATGCGTTCGAGGACGGCTCCGGCGACCAGCGGCAGGGCGACGGTGGCGTCGTCAAACACTTCGGCGAACATTCCGCCTTCGGCTTTGGGAACAAACTTGCCCCAGGAAACCGCCTCGGTGTAAGTGCTGCCGGAAAGCCCGCCCCAATAGACCGGCTCCGGACAGATGCGGACACCGTAGTTATAGCGTTTCAGCGGGAGATTTTCGAAGCCCGGAAAACCGCGGCGGGTGAGCAGTTCCGCGTAGACGCCAAACTGCTGCGCCCAGTTGCGCGGGACTCCGCCGCCGATGGTGAGGATGCCCATTCGCTTGGTGGCCATCATGGTTTCGGCGTAGTGCTCAAAATCCACGAAAGGATCGTAGCGCAACTGCGCCTGTCCTTTTTGGCGGCGCACCCGCTGGTGCAACGCAAAATCAATGCCCAGCTCGGAATCGGTGAACGCTGGGACGAACACGGGCACATTCTTCTCCGCGCACGATTTCAGAATGCCCCGCCCTTGCGCTTTTTTCATCAGCAACTGCCCGATGCGCTGGTTCAGCTTCCAGCTGCATACCGGCTCGGTGGGGTCCCATTCCCACAGAATGCTGTCAACCACTTCTTCCACGTGATCCAGATTCACTTCGGGCTCCAGCGAATCGTAGACGCGGTTGTAACCGGCGAGGAAAAGCTCGTTGTCGCTCATTTTTTCGTCATAGCGGAAATGCGACCGGCCGGTGGCTTCCACCAGTCCATGAGCCATCAGCGCGCCGGTCGAAACGATGGCCTTGATCACTCCCGATTCCACCAGATCGCAGAAGACCAGCCCCATCTTGCCCACGGTGAGAGCGCCCGCCAGGGTCATCACGTTGAAGCAGTCCTTATCCCGCGCCATGGCTTCCACCACGTCCGCAGCATCGCCCACCTGCCGTCCGGTAAACGCGGTCTGGCCCATGGCCCGGACGAGGCCGTCCACGGTGCGCGCCTGGGCGAGGTCCAGCGGGTAGATGGGGGTCAGCTTGTCGGCCACCGGGTCATGCAGGATTCTTCCGGTCACGGTCTTTTTCTGCTTTGCCATGCGTCTCCTCGCAGGTAATGTAGGCATCGCGACGGGGCGGGCCGGATGGAGCAGTCCCCGGAGCGAGGCAGTATTGTCCCGAGAAGCGCCAAGGAAGGCAAAAGAAAAAAGCAGCCTATGCGAGATTACCGAAAAGAAGCTCCCGAAAACTTCGGCGGACTGCCGGAGGAGTTCTCCAGCTACAAGAATTCCAAGGCGGTGATTTTCCCGGTTCCACTGGAGCGCACCACATCCTATGAGCACGGCACGCGCAATGGCCCCGGAGCCATCATTGCCGCTAGCCGCAACATGGAAACGTGGGACGAAGAGCTCCAGCGCGAGACGTATAAGTCCATTGGCATCTGCACGATACCGCCGCTGGAGACCCACGAAGGATCGCTCGATGATGTCCTGGCGGAGCTAGGCGAGGCCGAACTCCAGCTCCTGAACGATGGCAAGTTCCCCGTGGTTTTGGGCGGCGAACATTCGCTGACTCCGCCGCTGGTGGCAGCAGCAGCCAAGGTGTTTCCGGGCGTGTCCGTCCTGCAGATTGACGCCCATGCCGACCTCCGCGACGGCTATCAGGGCAATCCCAACAGCCACGCCGCGGCCATGCGGCGCAGCGGCGAATTCGCCCCTCTGGTGCAGGTGGGCATCCGGTCGCTGTGCGAGGAGGAAGCCGAGGCAATTCCATCACTGCCGACGAAGATTTTCTGGGCAAAGGACATCGTCAAAGCGCCGATGGAGCAGTGGATTCCCCGCGTGGTGGAATCGCTCAGCCAGCACGTTTACCTGACCATTGACCTCGACGGCTTCGATCCCGCCTACGTGCCTGCCACCGGCACCCCCGAGCCGGGCGGGATGGACTGGTATCAGGTGACCGCGCTGATTCGCGCGGTGGCTGCCGCGCGCAAAATCGTCGCCATGGACGTGGTCGAACTTCTGCCCCAGCCCGGCGATCATGCGTCCGATTTCCTGGCCGCCAAGCTGATTTACCGCTCGCTGGGCTATATTTTCAGCGGCCAATAGCCGCGGAGGAAAACTCCATGCACACGTTTGGCGTTTACGTCGGTCCCGGATGGGTTTACTGGATTGTCGTTGGCCTGATTGCCGGCTGGCTCACCGGCACGCTGATGCGCGGCCGCGGATTCGGCTGCCTGGGCAATATTATCCTGGGACTGATTGGCGCGGTGATCGGCGGCTGGATCTTTTCGCGTCTCGGCGTGATGGCCTTCGGCTTCATCGGCAGCCTCGCGGCGGCCACGGTAGGAGCGGTGCTGCTGGTCGGCGTCGCGAAATTGCTTTCCGGCAGAGAATAGCAGCGCGATTCTTGAAACCGCTGCAAACGGACATTCCCCCGAGAGATGCGCTGACTGAAATGTGCGCTCAGAAGGACTTCATGCGATGAAATCCATGGGAGTGTGGGTGGCGACCGGCGTGGCGGTTGGCGTGGCGATGGGAGCGGCAACACATCACATGGCGCAGTGGATGGCCCTCGGCGCGGCAATCGGCGCGGTCATCGGAATGTTTGCTCGTCGGGCCCGTGGATGAAACGAAATTGCAGGACTGCGTCATCTCGGACGACACAATCACGAGATCGCAAGAGGACGTGCATTGTGAGCCAACCAATCAAGCTCCCAGGCCCTGTGGCAGCCATTTATCAGGCTGTCAAAGACCTAGAGGCCCGATATTATCCGCGCAAATTCACCCCGGACGGCCATCTCATGGGCTCAATAGGGGAAGTTGTCGCCGCAGAGGCACTCGGCCTCGAATTGTACCCAATGTCTCACTCCGGGCATGATGCGGAGGACGCCTTGGGGAATGATGTTCAAATCAAGATGACGGCGGGGAAACGCATCGCAATGTATTCGGAATCCAAGCGCTTGGTGGTACTGCGCGTGGTCTCCCCTGAGGAGGCTGAGATTGTTTATGATGGCCCCGGCGCATTAGCATGGCGGTGTGCAGGCAAGGTCGGGAAGAATGGCCAACGATCTGTGAGTCTTGCCAAGCTTCGCAATTTGACCATCGTGGCCAAGACCGAAAGTTCAAACTGAGCCGCCACCACATCGCAGCAGCCAACTGCAGTGCGCCAACCTTGTGATACGATTGCCCACTTGAAGGCATTTGGAAGGAATAGAAGGAACCTTTGAGCACACAATCGTTGTGGGCCATTCCGCTGGGCGGACTGGGCGAATTTGGCATGAACATGATGGCGTTGCGCTATGGCGACGACATCATCGTCATTGACGCGGGGATGATGTTTCCCGAGGCCGAGCTCCTCGGCGTGGACGTGGTCATCCCGGACATCACCTACCTCAAGCAGAACCGCGAGCTGGTTCGCGCCATCATCCTCACTCACGCCCACGAAGATCACATCGGCGCGCTGCCCTACATCCTGCGCGACCTCAACGTGCCCATCTACGGCACACAGTTCACGCTGGAGCTGGTGAAGCGCCGCCTGGAAGAGCACGCTCTTCTGGAAACAACGCGGCTCCATGAAATCAAGGCCGGCGGCACGCTCGTGCTTGGCCCGTTTTCGATGGAGTTCATCCACGTCACGCATAGCACCATTGATTGCGTGGCCCTGGCCATCCGCACGCCTCTGGGCGTGATCATTCACACCGGCGATTTCAAAATTGACCAGACGCCCATTGATGAAACTCCCTTCGATCTCCACGCTATGGCCCGCTACGGCCGCGAAGGCGTCCTGGCGCTTTTCAGTGACAGCACCAACGTGGAACGCTCCGGCTCGACGCCATCGGAGCGCGCCGTCTGGCCGCGCCTGGAGGAATTAATTCGCTCCGCGCCGCGCCGCGTGTTCGTGACCTGCTTCGCCAGCTCCATTCACCGCATTCAGCAGGTGATGGACATCGCCGCCCAGTCCGGCAGAAAAATCGGCATCGTGGGACGCAGCATGGAAAGCAACGTGGAGACGGCCCACAATCTCAACCGCCTGCACATTCCCGATGGCAGCCTGGTCCGCCAGCAGGACCTGAAGACTTTCGATCCCAAAAAGCTGGTCATTTTGGTAAGCGGCAGCCAGGGCGAGCCTATGTCCGCGCTGTCACGGCTGGCGCTGGATAACCACCGCCTGATGAGCATCAACGAGCGGGACTCGCTGATTCTTTCCGCGCGCCTGATTCCCGGCAACGAAAAATCCATTTTCCGCATGATTGACCATCTTTTCCGCCGCCAGGTGCTGGTCTATTACGAAGGCAGCCCGTCCGCTCCCATTCACGTTTCCGGCCACGCCAGCCAGGAAGAGATGAAACTGCTCCTGAACCTGGTCCGACCGAAATATTTCGTTCCCATTCATGGTGAGTATCGCCAGCTGTTCCTCCACGCCGCGCTGGCGGAACAGGTGGGCGCGGTTTCCGGCGAAATTCTTCTGCTGGAAAGCGGACAACCTCTCGAATTCACCGCCGAGGGCGCGTTCCGCCGCGAGCCGGTGGTTTCCGGCCGCATCCTGGTGGATTCCGGCTCGCTGGAAGAACTGGAAGACGTGGTCATACGCGATCGCCGGCATCTGGCTGAAGACGGGGTGGTGGTGGCCATCATCGCCATCAATAAACATTCCGGCAAAGTGGAATCCAAGCCGGAAATCGTCACCCGCGGCTTCATGCCCTCGGAAGACGGCCAGGAACTGATGAGCCGCGTCCGCGACGTGGTGTTGGACACCATCGAGAAATCCAACCCCGAGGAAAAGGGCGATTGGGGCGTCATCAAGGAAAAAATCCGCTCGGATTTGAAGCGCTACTTGAGCAAGCAGACCTCCAAACGTCCCCTCATCCTCCCCGTGATTCTGGAGGTCTAGGGTTGGAGCCACGCATCCGCTCATGGCAGCCGCGCGATTTTGACGCGCTGCACGCTCTCGACTGCGCCTGTTTCCCTCCGCACATCGCCTATTCGCGCCGGACGCTGCGCAGTTTTCTACGCCTGCACGGCGCGCAATGCCTGGTGAGCGAAGGCGACGGCGGCGCCATCGCCGGATTTATTCTTACGCACAGCGCCGGGCGCGAAGGCCACATCATCTCGCTCGACGTGGCTGAAGAGTTTCGCCGCCGCGGCGTGGGTTCCGCTCTGGTGGCTGCCGCGGAAGAAACCATGGCCGCGAGTGGCGTGCATAACGTGGAACTGGAAACCGCCGTGGACAACGCCCCGGCCATTGCCTTCTGGCGCCATCACGGTTACAACACTGTGGGCGTTTTGAAGGATTATTACGCCGACCGGCTGGACGCTCTGGCCATGACGCGTGATCTGCGCCAATCTCAGGAGAGACAACCGACATGCACCTCTACCAGGCCGTTATCCTCGCCATCATCCAGGGCCTGACGGAATTTCTGCCCGTCAGCAGCACCGCGCATCTGGTTCTTTTTCCCTGGCTGCTGGGCTGGCCCGACGGCGGACTGCCGTTTGACGTGGCACTGCACGTCGGCACGCTGGTCGCCGTGCTGGTCTACTTCCTGCGCGACTGGGTGGAATTAACCCTCGCCGGCGTCGGCATGCACTATCCCGCCTATGCCAGCGACGAGGACGTGCGGCGTAATCGCCGCCTCTTCTGGTATCTCGTCGCCGGGACCATCCCCGCCGCGATTCTCGGCTTTCTGTTCCAGGAAAAAATTGAGACCGCTCTCCGCCAGCCCGTCCCCATCGCCTTCGCCCTCATCCTCGTGGGCCTTTTGATGTGGTGGGGAGACCAGCACGCCCGCCATCTTCGCCCCCTGGAGGAAGTCACCCTAAGTGATTCCCTCTGCGTCGGCGCCGCGCAGGCTCTGGCGCTTTTCCCCGGCGTCTCCCGCTCTGGCATCACCATCACCGCCGGGCTGTTCCGCGACATGACCCGCGAAACCGCCGCGCGCTTCTCCTTCCTGCTCTCCACTCCGATCATCGCCGGCGCGGCCGTGAAGGAGGTCCCCAAGCTGCTGAAATTGCAGCACAGCGGCGGGCTGGACATTCCCCGCTCCACTATTCTCATCGCCATCGTGATCTCCGGCGTGGTGGGCTACGCGGTCATCGCGCTTTTTCTGCGTTACCTTCAGACACGCACGCTGAAAGTTTTCGTTTACTATCGCCTGCTCTTTGGTATCCTCATCCTGTTTCTCGTGTTCCTCCATCGTGGCCACGCGCGCTAGCGCCCGCGCCGGCTGCAAATGACTGTAGTCCTGCCTTCCCCCATCGCAGGAGAAATCTGTGCAATTCTTTACGCCTACGCAGAACCGGCGGCTCAATGAGCTGGTCGGATTTATCGGCATAACTCTGGCCGTTCTAATGGCCTTGAGCCTGCTGTCCTATTCGCCCAACGACGCCTCTCTGGACGTGGCCGCGCCGCTCACCGTCGGCGGCCCGGCGCACAACTGGATTGGCCCCGTGGGGGCGCATCTCTCCGACTTGCTCTTCGAGCTGGTGGGCTATGCGGCGTTTCTCTTTCCGCTGGCCATCGCCCTCTTCGGGCTGGGATGGTTCCGAGGGCGCGCCACGGCTTCGCCCATCGCCAAGTCCATCGGCTACGTGCTGCTGCTGCTTTTCATTCCCGCGGAGCTGAGCCTGCTGCACGCGCCGGAGGTGCGCAGCTCGCTGCCCTCCGGGGGATTGGTGGGCATGTTGATGTCCGACGGGCTGCGCGCGGCGTTTAATTCCGTCGGCGCGCATCTGCTTTCCATCGCCTCCATTTTCGTGGCGCTTTTTCTTTGCACCACTTTTTCGTTCACCTCCGCCGCCGATTTCCTGAAGAAGCCGCTCAATTCCGAGGCCATGCTGGGCCGCTGGGTGGGACGCTGGCGCGATTACCGCGAACGCCGCGAAGAGGAAAAGCTGCGCAAGCGCGTGGAGGAAATCAAGGTGGGAGGACGTCCGCCCGCGCCACGCCAGCGCGTCTCCGCCAAGGATATCGCCGTGGACGACGACAACGACGCCGCGCTCGAACATTGGTCTCCGGTGATCGCCCACTCTTCCGCCGCCGTTTCCTCTCCGGAACCAGCGGTAATCACTTTTCCGGACACCGGCAAACCCGCGCCCGCCAGGCGCGCCGGTCCCGACCCGAAGATTTCGCGCGGCAAGACCAGCTACCGCCTGCCTTCGCCGGAGCTGCTGCACAACGCCGTCCATCGCGAAAAGATGGACGAGAACCAGTTGAAGGAATTCGCGCGCGCCATCGAAGTGAAGGCGCAGGAATTCGAAGTGGCCGGACGCATCACGCAGATCAATCCCGGCCCGGTGGTCACCACGTTTGAGTTCAAGCCGGAGGCGGGCATCAAGTACAGCCGCATCACCGGCCTTTCCGACGATCTCTGCCTGGCCTTGCAGGCCGAATCCATTCTCATCGAACGCATCCCCGGAAAATCCACCGTGGGCATTGAGGTTCCCAATCCCGTCCGCGAAACCATCGCCCTGCGCGAGGTGATTGAATCGCCGGAATTCGTGCATTCGCCGTCCAAGCTCACCGTTCCGCTGGGCAAGGACCTCATCGGCCGCATTCGCGCCGCGGACCTCACGCAAATGCCTCATGTCCTGATTGCCGGCGCCACCGGCACGGGCAAAAGCGTTTTCCTGAATTCGCTGATCAGCGCCATTCTGTACAAGGCCACGCCGGACGAAGTAAAACTCGTCCTGGTGGATCCCAAGCGCCTGGAACTCGGCCTCTACGAAGACATTCCGCATCTTTTCACCCCAGTGGTCACCGATCCCAAGGTAGCGTCCAACGTCTTGCGCAACGCCACTCTGGAAATGGAGCGCCGCCTGAAAATTCTGGCGCAGCGCGGCGTCCGCAATATTGACCAGTACAACCGCACTTTCGAAAAGCAGCAGTCGCTGTCGCTTTTTGAAAACGCCGAGGACGCCGAGCATCGCCCGCTGCCTTACATCGTCATCGTGATTGACGAATTGGCCGACCTGATGATGGTGGACACCAACGGCGTGGAAGAGTCCATCACCCGCCTGGCGCAGATGGCGCGCGCCGTGGGCATTCACTTGATTCTGGCCACGCAGCGCCCTTCGGTGGACGTTATCACCGGCCTCATCAAGGCCAATTTCCCCGCGCGCATTTCGTTCCGCGTGGCCAGCAAAGTGGATTCGCGCACCATTCTGGACACCAACGGCTCTGAATCGCTGCTCGGCAAGGGCGACATGCTCTATCTGCCCGCGGGTTCTTCGCGGCTGCACCGCATTCACGGTCCGCTGGTGGGAGAGGACGAAATCACCGCGCTGTGCGATTTCTGGCGCGCCCAGGCCCGGGCCATCTACAACGAAGAGTTGCTCAAGCCGCCCCGGGACGCCAATTCACGCTCCATGGACGAGGACGGCGTGGAAGGCGGCGAAGAAGTGGACGATGATTTGTACCAGGACGCCGTCCGCGTGGTCTGCGAAATGGGACGCGCCTCCACTTCCACGCTGCAGCGCCGTCTCCGCGTGGGCTACGGCCGCGCCGCGCGTCTGATTGACCTTATGGAAAAGGACGGCATCGTCGGCCCGCCAGACGGCTCCAAGGCGCGCGAAGTCCTGAAGAAGAAGGACTGGATGCGCGAGTACGACCAGTCCGCCCACTAGGCATCGGCGCACAACCACATTGCCGTAGCCGTAAAATCCTCATGGCCTATCGGCCCGTTTCGGCGGCAAAGACTCAGCCCACGCGCGATTTTGCTATAGTGGCCTCATGCAAACGCAAAAGATCGTCCCATTCGGCACTGGGTCAGTTTGAATTTCGGCCCTCTTGACCGCCGCTCCCGTTGTGGCATCATGGAGCCATGCCGAAACGTTCAAGCAGTAAATCAGACCCCATGAAAAGCGCCCTTGCCGTCGTTGAGGCGGCCATAGGCGAACCGCTCCACCCGAAGGCGGCGAAACCACGGAAACGCCGCAAGAACCCCCATGCGGTCGCTCTAGGGCGCAAGGGCGGACTCAAGGGCGGCGTGGCACGCGCAAACATGCTCACCGCTGAACAACGCCGCCGGATTGCGCGCTCAGCGGCACAAGCCCGCTGGGGAACGAAGCCCCGTTAATCTTTGGGCTGCGAAACGCCAAACAGCACCAGCGTTGTAATCCATCCGATTACGGCCAGTACGCCTGAGACAACGCATCCGAATGTCATGTCGGTAAGCGTAGCGAATCCGTGCGCAAGTAGGAATGCGAGCGTGATTGTTGCGCCCATAGAAGCAAACAATGCGATGTATCCCGCAGCCCTAATCAGGTTCATTTCTTGCTCCCCATAGCATCACTCGGCTTTTCTTTGGGGGAAGGGCGCTCAATAACCCGAATGGCTGCTCCTTTAATCATTTCCGGTATTGATGCTGGCATTCGTGGCTTTCCTTCTTTTTCCCAAATTTCCCGAATCGATGCCTCAAACCGTGTCGGAGCATAATAGGCGATGGAATTGTGTTCACTGATAACGAGGAACGTCTCCTTCCCGACCCCATCGGCACTCTCGGAAATATATTTCGCCGCCAAAACGTTGTACAGCGTATCTTCAAAGCTACTGGCTTCCGCCGCCTGTCCCATGTAGGAAAGCATCGCCATTGCGCTAGGCGCGCCAGACCCGATAGCGTAGAAGCCGGGCTTGTCGTATACCCTGACGCGGCCCGGATTTTCAACAACAAACAAGTGCGGGCGCTTGTGTTCATCGAACCCATAAACCAAAAACTCGCACTGTAAATCTGCTTCTCTGATCTGCTGGCTTAGGAGTGAAAAATCATATTGGGGAAGTTGTTTGGCACCTTTCTTTTTAAATTCACTAATAGTCATTCCAAGAGGGCTTAAAATGCTGTCTTCTAGCACCTCCCGAAGCTGCTCCTGATAAGCCCGCGCAAAAGCCTTGCGAACGCCACTAAAATCTCCCGGCTGCCCCTTTAACGTCCTCGTGGCGCGTTCGATTACGGGCACGCATTCGGCTATATCGTTGCCCGCAATCATTGCCGTCCATGATTCGTGAAACGGCTCAGTTTTGACGGTGTTATCCGCAGAGTGTGAACCGAACGATATTCGCAGGTCAGAAGCTGCCACGACGCGATGACGCTGAGGAACGCCCGGCAATCTCGTGTCGCAAGTTATTGCAGCAACGCAAGTTGTCATCTCATGCCCCCCATCATATAGCAGGGATTTCCTATCGCGGGGATAGTGTACCATATGCTTGACCGGATAAGGAAAAAGATTACGATTTCTCTTGACAATGCTTGAGCGGTTCGGCATAATATTAGACATGAACACGCTCCCAATTGAGAAGAGGATTCAGGTAGTAACCGCGCTTGTCGAGGGCAATTCCATTCGCTCTACGGTTCGCATGACGGGCGTTGCCAAGAACACCGTCACCAAACTGCTGGTGGATATGGGGACGGCGTGCGCCGAATATCAGGACAAGGCGCTCCACAACCTTCCGTGCAAGCGCGTACAGTGCGACGAAATTTGGCAATTCTGCTACGCGAAGGAAAAGAATTTGCGCGAAGAATTGCGCGGCAAGTTTGGCTTCGGCGATGTGTGGACGTGGACGGCGGTTTGCCAAGATACCAAGATTGTCCCCTGCTGGCACGTTGGCGGGCGCGGCGCTCGCTCCGCTCATATCTTCATGCATGACTTGGCATCGCGGCTGGCGAACCGGATTCAGCTTACGACCGACGGGCATCGCGTTTATCTGGAAGCAGTCGAAAGCGCGTTTGGCTCCGAAGTGGATTACGCCATGCTGGTGAAGATTTACGGGAACGAATCCTCGCCGGAAACGCGCTACAGTCCCGCGACGTGCATCGGCGCACAAGCGACCGCCATCATCGGAAAGCCCGATATGCGGCACGTTTCTACCAGCATCGTGGAACGCCAGAATCTCACGATGCGGATGTCCATGCGGCGCTTTACGCGCCTCACGAACGCGCATTCCAAAAAGGTGGAGAACCACCAGCACGCACTGGCGATTTATTTCATGTACTACAACTTCTGCCGCATCCATTCGTCCCTCCGGGTTACGCCAGCAATGGCCGCTGGTGTAAGCGACCACGCTTGGGAGATTCGTGAGATGGTGGAATTGCTCGGACAGGCGCGGAGTCAGGCAGCATGAAATTCAAACTGACCCAGTACCTCCCATTCCTGTGGTTTGACAACAACGCAGAAGAGGCCATGGATTTTTACACCTCTATTTTCCGCGATTCCAAAATCGTGAAGATCACGCGCAATCACGGGCGCGAGCCTTCGGCAACCGTGCTGGTGGGCACGTTCGAGATCGCCGGACAAACCTTCATGGCCCTGAACGGCGGACCGCTCTTCAAATTCACCGAGGCTGTGTCGTTTTTTGTGAATTGCGAGACCCAGGAGGAAGTGGATGAGCTTTGGGAAAAACTCTCCGCGGGCGGGCAGAAGAGCCAGTGCGGCTGGCTAAAGGACAAATTCGGCCTCTCCTGGCAAATCGTGCCGACGATTCTGGGCAAACTGCTTAGCGACAGCGATGCGCGGAAAGCCGGACGGGTGATGCAGGCCATGATGCAAATGACCAAGATAGATATCGCCGCGCTCCAGCGGGCCTACGAACAGGAATAAGGCGCCAGCGTGAGCGACGCGGATAAATCCACGATTCGAAATATTTCCGATACGGCCTTGTGGGCCGCGGTTTGTCGCGCGCGAATGCGGCCAGGCCGCGCGCTGACGCATCCGCGTTCGCCGCGTCCGTCCCTCCGCATCTCATTGGCGGCGAGACTTAATTTTTCTTCACCATCGCGCGGCATCGGCGCACGTTATAATGGCGCGCTGGGTATATCTCCGGCGGAGAGTTGGCGGCCACTTCGCCCGTCACGCCGAAAGTGGACCATTGAATCTCAGAAAATCCATCGCCAGATTGATGAGGTCCTCGCGCGTGCGCCTGCGGTCGGCGCGTAACGTCCCCATTGTCGGCGGCCTCCTCCATCGCTTCAGCCACTGGCTGCTGCCGCCGGGACAGCGCCTGTGGACGCAGGTTCAAACCGGCCTCGCCGCGGGCATCTGGATGGAACTGGACCCGCGCGCGGCGCAAATGCATTGGCAGGGCAAGGACGAAGCGCTGGTATTGAAGACTCTCGCCGAAAATCTCCGCGCCGGCATGGTCTTCTACGATCTCGGCGCTAACATGGGCTACTACTCGCTTTTCGCCGCGCGCCAGTTGGACTCCAGCGGCCACGTTTTCAGTTTTGAGCCGGACGTGGAAATCGCCGAGCAACTTTGGCGCAACGTGGTGAAAAACGGATTCTCGCGGATCACTGTTTCCGGCGCGGCGGTGTGGTCGCAGTCCGGCACGGCGAAATTTATCCCTGCGGACGCATCCTCGCCGGGCCCCGGCACCGGCCATCTCGCCGCGCCGGACGATCCGCGCCGCGGATTTGAAGTTCCCCGCGTCACCCTGGACGAATTCGCGGAGACTTCCCCGCCGCCGGACATCATCAAGTGCGACGTGGAAGGCGCGGAGGTGGAAGTTTTTCGCGGCGCGCACAAGACTCTTTCCGCCCACCATCCGTTCATTCTCTGCGAAATTCATTCCGGGGAAAATCGCCGCGCCCTGCTGGAGCTTTTGCTGCCCTACGGCTACTCCGCCGAACCCCTCGGCGAAAATCACCTCGCCTTCCGTCCCCGCGCTTAGGATTCGCCGCCGCGGCGCGCTGAAATGCGCCCGTTTCTCCACTGTTTGACTCCGCCTCCCGTCGCCCGTACAATTTCATCACATGGCGGGGTAGCTCATTGGTAGAGCGCGGCCCTGAAAAGGCCGGCGTAGGCAGTCCGATTCTGCCCCCCGCCACCACCGAGATTTTCCGCCGCGATTAATTTGGAGAAGTTTGCAGGCCGAAGGCCTGGGACTGAAATTCCAGCGTGGCCGGCAGATGGTCCGCGAAATAACTCCACGAGTGCCCGCCGGGATAGAGGTGGAATTCGTGAGGAATGCCCCGCGCGGTCAGTTCCCGGTGCAGCGCTTCGGCGCCGGCGTTGAAGCCGTAGTCGTCCGACGAGCCGCAATTAAAATAAATTTTCAGGCCGGATAAATTGGCGGTGCGGGCCAGCGTCAGCGGATTGTTGCGGTCCCAGAAGGCGCGGTCCAGTGGCGAACCAAAAACATCGCCGAGCAGGTCCACCTCGCCGGGTTCCCCGCCGCCGGAGACGGTGACCCTGGGCAACTTCTCAATCAACACCGCGGATTCCACGCTCACCGCCGCGAACAGTTCCGGATGCTGGAACGCCAGATGCAGCGCGCCGTAACCGCCCATGGAAATTCCGGCAATGCCGCGCGTGGAGCGTCCGGCGCGAATGCGATAGGTCTTCTCGATGAACGGCAGAAATTCCCGCAGCAGAAAATCTCCGTAGCGCACGCGGCCATCGCGCGAATTGATGTAGAAACTCCTTCCGCCGTCGGGCGTGGCGATCACGAATTCGCCCATGCGCTTCTGTTCCCAGAGGTCTTCGGTCATATTCCACGCGCCGGAATGGACGAACATCTGCTCGTTGTCTCCCAAGCCGTGCAGGAAATAAACCACCGGATAGCGGCGCGTTTTTTCCGCGTCATAACTCGGCGGCAGCAGAACGCAATACGGCACTTCGCGGCCCAGAATTCCGCTGTGGATTACGCGGCATTCCACGCGCCCTGCTCCGCGCGCTGGAATCGCTGAGCAAAACATTGCCGCTAACAACGCCGCCATCAACGCAGCTAGGATGGCGGTTCTCTTGGTGATTCGCGCGAACGCCGTCGCGCCACATCCGCGCCTATTCATACCGCAGCGCCTCAACCGGATTGAGCCGCGCCGCGCGCGTCGCCGGATAAATTCCCGCCGCCAGACTCACCACCACCGCGAACGCAATGGCTCCCACAATCAGCCACCACGGCACGGAAAAAACGTGCGCCGGCGGCAAACTCTGCTGCCGCAAATAAACGTTCGTTCCCCAGGTGACCGCCTGCCCGATCAGCCAGCCCAGTCCCACCCCCAGAATTCCGCCGAGCACGCCCATCACGCCCGCTTCCACAAAAAACAGTTGCCGCACGTCGCTATCCGCCGCGCCCAGCGCTTTCAGCACTCCGATTTCGCGCCGCCGCTCCAGAATGGCCATCACCAGCGTGTTGACAATTCCCAGCGTGGCCACCGCCAGCGCCAGGCTGCCGAAAATTCCCAGCAGCAGATCGAACACCGCGAAAAACATGCGCAGGTTGCGCGTGGCGTCCAGCAGGGAAAACGTGGAGAAGCCCATTTTCTTGACCGCCGCTTCCACTCCCGCCACCTGCGACGGCCCTTTGGCGCGCACCGTCAGACTGGAATATGCCGCTTTGCCGTTGGCGGCATTGAGCACGTCGCGCAGATCGTTCACCTGCGTGGCGCGCAGCGTTTCCGCCACCTGCAGCGGAATCAGGACGCGTCCGCTGCCGATTCCGCCGTAGCCTCCCGCCGGATCGGTGTCAATAATGCCGATGATGCGCAGAGTTTTTTCGCGCGAGACGATGGAAAACCCCTGCTCCGCCGCGCTGTCTTTCTTTTTCGCCGATTCGCCGCCCACGCCGGACGAATGCGTGGCGGGAACAGTGGGCGCCGCAGTGGCGCTCGGCGGCAGCGCCTGCCGCTCGGCATAACGCAGCACAATATCTTTCCCAATTAGAGTGGATGGCTGCTGCGAAAGTTCATTGGCGAATTCAATCTGCAAAATAGCTTCGTCCGCCGACGGCCCGGAAAAGAATTTCCCCTGCATGCCGTCGAACGAGCCGTTGTCCCGCGACGATTCCGGAATTCCCGCCACGGTGGTGGCGTAGGGATTTCCGCCGAAGCGCACTTCCGTGGGGAACCGCACCTGCGGATAGACTTCCACCACGTTGGGCAGCCGCGCCAATTCTTCGCGCGCGGCGTCATCCAGCGGACGGCTTTCGCGCCCCGCGTCCTGCGGCGACTGTGACCGCCTCATCTCCCGCATGGTGGACTTCGACATCACGATCACCGTGTCGAACAGTCCCGAATGCGACAGCCGCTTCGAAGCCAGCTCCTGCAATCCCACTCCCAGCGACAGCATGGCCACCAGCGACGCCACACCCACTCCCACGCCCAGCGTGGTCAGCGAATTTCGCAGTTTGGACTCGCGCAGATTGCGCAGCGCCAACTCGCCCAGGTCCCCGGCCTTCATGCGCGCGCCCCGTCCACAAGTTTTCCGTCCGCCAATGTTTCCAGGCGGTCGGCGAACCGCTCCGCCAGTGGACGCTCATGCGTCACCATCACGATGGTCATGCCCAATGATTTCTGGATTTCGCGCAACAGCAGCATGATGCTTTCGCCCGTGGCGCTGTCCAGATTGCCGGTGGGCTCGTCGGCGAAGAGAATCGCGGGACGGTTCACCAGCGCCCGCGCCAGCGCCGCGCGTTGCTGCTCCCCGCCGGAAAGTTCGCTGGGACGGTGATGCAGCCGCGTGGACAGGCCCACGCGCCCCAGCGCATCCCGCACGCGGCCGGCGCGCTCGCCGCGCTCCACTTCCGCCAGCCGCAGCGGCAACTCCACGTTTTCCTGCAGCGTCATCCGCGGCAGCAAATTGAACGACTGGAACACCATCCCCACCGTGCGGCTGCGGTAGCGCGCCAGCTCCAGCGAATTCATCTCCGAAAGATTCCGCCCCCGCGCCACGATCGCGCCGGAGTCCGGCCGGTCCAGCCCGGCCATTAAATTCAGCAGCGTGGATTTTCCCGAGCCGGAGCTTCCCAGCAGCGCCAGAAATTCTCCCGCGCCTACGTCCAGGGTCACGTCGTCCACCGCGCGAATCAGCGCGTCGCCCATCTGGTAATGGCGGCAGACCCGCTCTGCCCGTAGCGCGATTTCATTTTCCGGTGCCATCATGTCCTTTCGATGGTACTACGTCTCCCCCGTCTTCCCCGTTGCGCCGCCCGAACGAAGTATCGTGCATGCTGAGACCATCCGCGTGAACAGCCCAGCCATGGATGCTTTTTTACCTGTGGACGGTCACCGCGTGGGCGGAAACAGGATGTGTCCCATACTGCACAGACGGACTCTTTCTCAGCGTCTTAAGATAGCCGGTTGAGTTCTGCCCACTCATCTAGAATCGCGGACGAGGCAAGTTCTTAACGCATCGGCAGTACATTTTCCCAAGCGGCAAGGAGCATAAAAACGAAACGATACTTCAAGGTCCTGTTGGTCACGGCCGCGGTTGCCGCAGGCGTGGCTCTGTGCGCGTCAAGCCCGGATGCAAACAGTTCGCATTTTGTCATCGTGAATGACAACGACTTGGGCGGCGACACGTACGCCACGGTCTTGAAGCTCGCGGGCACAGCCAAGAACCCGCTCCTGAAAGCCGTCGCGCCGCTCGATTCCCAGGAGCCGAGTGTACATCAGCTCCCTTTTGCGCCGACTGTGCAGGTAGTACGGGATGGCACGGGCGTCTGCCTATTCATGGCCGATTCCGCCGGCCCGGAGTCTGATACCCCGAACGAAATCAGTTCTTTCAAATATCCCGGCCTGGCAGAGGTGGGTAGCTATAGCAATAGCAACGTCTCCAGCTCAGAACTCGGCATCGTGATCGCGGCCCAGGGCAATTATCTCTTCGCCGCCTACAATGGCTACCAGACTCAAAACTACGTGGCTACTTGACAGATTGAGCCTGGCTGCACGCTGACACTCTTGGGGACGTATGAGATTTCAGAGGACGACGCGGTTTATGGCATGGCCGTCACTCCCAATGGAAAAACCCTGGTCGTTTCTTTTTTCGCCTCGTCCTATGTTGACTCGTTCTCCATAGGGAAGGGCGGAGCGCTCACGGAGCACGGCCCTTACCTTGTGGGCCCTAGGGACGAGCTCGGCGTGGACATCACTGCCGACAGTAAATACGCCATCTTCGCCGACGCCCCCGGCTGCGAGCTCAATTGCTATACATCCGTCCTGGTATACGCCATCAACCCGGACGGTTCGCTGGGCGAATATTATTACTTTGGAAACGATGGAACGCTGGGCAATTCAGGTTCACTTTCGAACGTATGGCTCAGCCCCAACGGGAAATATCTCTTTGGCAGTATAGGCTATGCGGATGCCAACCAGGTCATAACTCTCAACTTCACTGAAGACCCTGTCAACGTCACCTATACCGGCTGCACAACGAGCCTTAAGCTGCCTCAAGGCCACAATCCCTGGTCGCTGGCCACAATGTCCCCCTCGGGAACCGGCGGCGAGCTATACGTGGTGGATGGGGAAGAAGTCTCTCTCCTCGCAATCAACCCCTCCACAGGATGCACCAGGGAAGCGCCCGCCTCGCCGTTCACACTGTCCACTCCGAACGCCGATGGGTTCTCGCTCGTGGCCTGGCCCCCTCGGCCATTTTAAGTTCGCGCATGAACGATTGATTCTTCGCGGTGCGCCGCGAACCTACGACTGGCGATCGCGCAGCAGGCCGAGCAGGTCAGGATTTTCCGCCGCTCCGGATGTGCGCGAGGCCGAAGAAGATAACTGGGCAACCTCCGCTGAGTCGCCTTCGCCCGGCGCGAGAAATAAATTGCGCTCCAGGCCGTGCTGCTTGGTGTATAGCTCATAGTAGCGGCCACCGGCGGCGAAGAGCGTCTCATGCGTTCCGCGTTCGACGATTCTGCCGCCTTCCACCACCAGAATCTGGTCCGCGCGGCGAATGGTGGACAGCCGGTGGGCAATCACAAACGTGGTCCGTCCGCGCATCAACTGCGCCAGACCCTCCTGAATCAGCGCTTCGGACTCGGAATCCAGGCTGGACGTGGCTTCGTCCAGAATCAGCATCCGCGGATCCGCCAGAATGGCGCGCGCAATGGAGACGCGCTGCCGCTGCCCGCCGCTCAATTTCACGCCGCGCTCGCCGATCAGCGTGTCGTATTTCTCCGGAAACTTTTCCGCGAACTCGTCCACGCGCGCGATGCGGCAGGCCGCGAGAATTTCCTCTTCGCTGGCGCGCGGCCGCGAAAACGCCACGTTCTCGCGAATGGTGCCGTCGAACAGGAACGATTCCTGCAAAACCACGCCCAACCGCGTGCGATAGGATTCCAGCCGCACCGTGGCCAGGTCAACGCCGTCCACCAGAATGCGTCCGCCGGTGGGCACGTGAAACGCCGCCACCAATCCGATGATGGTGGATTTCCCCGCTCCCGACGGCCCCACCATGGCCGTCACCGTTCCCGGCGATGCGTGAAAACTCACTTCGTGCAGCACCGGCTTGCCCGGCTCGTAGGCAAAACTCACGTTTTCAAATTTCACGTCGCCTTCGATGTCCGCCAGCGTCACCACGCGCCGCGGATCTTCATTCTCCGGCCGCTCGTCCAGCACTTCGCGGGTGCGCTCCAGCCCGGCCAGCGCTTCCGTCAACTGCGTGCCGATGCCGACCACCTGAAAAATTGGCGCCACCATGTAGGCCAGAAACATGGTGTACGAAAAATATCCGCCCACGGTGAGCTTGCCCGCCAGAATTTCACGCGCGCCCATCCACATCACCAGCGCTCCCGCCACGCCCAGCAGCGCCGTGGTGGTGAAACTCATAGTGGAAGTGGCCGTCAGCGCGCGCAGAATATTGTCCAGCAGCCGGTGAACCCCGCCGGTGAATACGTCGTGCTCGCGCTCTTCGGCGTGATAGCCCTTCACCACGCGGACGCCGGCCAGCGATTCCGTCAGCCGCCCGCTGACTTCCGCGGTAATTTTCGCGCGCTCGCGGAAAATCGGACGGATCACCTTGAACGCCTTCCGCAGCGCCGCCATGCTCACCAGCATCAGCGCCAGCGCCACGCCGGTCATTTTCGCGCTGGTGTGCAGCAGGTAACCCAGCGCCAGCACCGCCGTCAGAATTCCGCCGATGAACTCCACCAGGCCGGTGCCGATCAAATTGCGCACGCCTTCCACGTCGTTCATGATGCGCGAAACCAGCGCGCCGGTTTTGTTGGAGTCGTAATAGGCGATGGGCAGCCGGCCGATGTGCTCCTGCACTTTGCGCCGCAGCTCGGTGATCATGCGCTGCGCCGCCTTGGAAAGCGATTGTGTCAGCGCGAAGGAAGTCACGCCCTGAATCAGCGTGGCCAGGAGGACCGCGCCCACCAGCGGCAGCAGCAGCCGCGTCTGGTGTTTGCTGATGACGTTGTCAATCAGGAATTTCGCCGACGCCGGCAGCACCAGCCCGCACACGCGGTTGACGGCCACCAGCAACAATCCCGCGGCCAGCAGTCCCCGCCGCGGATGCAGCAGCGCCCACACTTCCGGCAACTGCTCCCACACGCGCACCTGTTCCGTCACTGCCGCGCCGCGCGTTTTGCCGGGACCGCCGTCGTCGCCGGTGCCGAACGAGCCCGCCGCTCCCGGCCCGCGCAGGCTTCGCGGCGTCCGCATCCCTTCGCTTCCCCGGCTGGACATCATGTGCATCTACATATGATGAGGGCGTCGGGCCATTTTCTTCACTCTATTTTCCGCCGCCCATTGCGGCGGGTATGTACAACTATGTCTTCAGGAGGCAGCTAAAACCGGCGGTTTTTGCTATGCTTCTGTAAGGCTGCGGAGACATAGGGCGAGTTGGGCGCCAGGGCAAGAGTTTCCCGGGAGCAGACGAGTTTTGGAAGTCACGGTCCCGGCTGTTTCTCGAAGAAACGGTTGCCACGGAAAGCCTTGCGGCGCCCCCGGGGAGTAGTGCTCTGATTCTTTTCGTGCGAGGAATGCGATAATTTTGGAACCTGCCCGCTATGTTTTTTTCGGAATGGCCGCCATTCCGTTCATCTATTACCTCCTCGCGCTGTACAGTTCCTGGCGGTTTTTTCGTGATTCCCGCTCCGCGCGCCCCGCGCCATCCAGCTTTACGCCGCCGGTCAGCAATCTGAAACCGGTCCGCGGCCTGGATCCCGACGCCTACGAAAATTTCGCCAGTTTCTGCCGCCAGGACTATCCCGAATACGAAATTGTTTTTTGCCTGGGGGACCGCAACGACCCCGCTCTGCGGGTGATTGAGCAACTGACGCGCGATTTCCCCGGGCGGAGCATCCGCGTGCTGTTCAGCGCCGGCAGCACCGCGTCCAACGATAAAGTGGCCAAACTCGTGCGCCTCGCCGCCGAGGCGCGCTACGAACACCTGGTGATCAGCGACAGCGACGGCCGCGTGGGGCCCGATTACCTTCTTACGATTATCGCGCCGCTGGCGGATCCCCAGGTGGGCGCGGTGACCTGCCTCTACGTCCCCGCCGATGAAAAAACATTTGCCGAACGGCTTCAAACCACCGGCATGCTCTCCGATTTCTATGCCGGAATTATGGTGGCGCGCCAGCTCGATGGCGTGAAGTTCGCCTTCGGCGCCACCATCGCCACCACCCGCGCCACCTCGCGGAATTCGGCGGCTATCAGGCGCTGGAAAACCGTCCCGCCGACGATCTCCTCGTGGGACGCCTCATCGCCGGGCATGGCCACAAAGTGGAACTGCTGCCCTACGCCGTGCAAACCGTTCCCGACTTTCAATCCATGCGCGGACTTTTTCAGAAGCGCCTGCGCTGGATGGTGGTCATGCGCCACATGCGCCCCTGGGGACATCTGGGCCTGATCTTCACGTTTGGCCTGCCGTGGGCGCTGGCCGCCGTTGCCTTCCATCCCACGCTGGCCGTGGCGCTCGGCTACCTGGGCGGTTATCTCGCGCTGCGAATCGCGATGACCTGGATGATTGCCTGCTGGGGCTTGAAACAGTCCGGCGTGGCGAAACGCATTCCGCTGATTCCGCTGTGGGATGCCGTGGCCTTTTTCGTCTGGCTGGCCAGCTTTCTACGCAAGCGCCTGCGCTGGCGCGATGTGGAATTTTATATCCGCGACGGCATGCTCGTGCCCGTAACTTCCAGCCCCGCCGCAAAACAGGCGCCCGCTCCGGGCTTGCTCTCCGATTCCTAGTTTATTCCGCTGCGCGTACGTCCTCGGCCACACCCAGCGCAAATTCCAGGTCCAGCGGAAACTTTCCAGTCTCCCGCGCGGCTTCGAATCCGCCGATGAACCGCTGGATAATCGGTTCCGCCGAGCCCAGAAAATCGATGGACGAAACACGCGCGTTCCGTGACTCTACCCACGCGTTGCGCTCATCCGGCATTTCGTAGGCGCAGCGAATTTCAGACACCGCCGCGCGCGGCACGGCATACCGGCGCATCGCCAGCAGATGGCATCCCAGGCTGTCCAGCGCGGAAATCCCCGCCTGACCCGGGCGGCGGGATACGAAATGCCCTCCGAACCGCAATCCTTCGCCGCCGTCGAATTCCCTTCTCCATTTTTCGACGCCTTCCAAAAAACAATATTCGTAGTGCATGGCCACGAGACGTCCCCGCGCCCGCGCCAGCGCCACCAGCGATTCGCCCTCCGCCCGCGAACATAGCCACGGCTTTTCAGCCACCACGTCGAGACCGGCGTCCAGCGCGGCTTCCATCATTCGCGGAACGTGCGCGCCGGGAGACACGCAAAGCCACGCGATGCGCGCTCCGCTGGCTCGCAACGACTCCGCGAGTCGCGAACGATAGCTTGCGCTGCTTTCCGAAGCCAGTTGCCGCGCGGCGGAAATTGAAATAATCCTGCGTCCTTCGCCAGCGAGGACCTGCTGCATCCTGGCCGCCCACGGTCCGCGGCCGATGATGGCGTAGCCCGGAGCTTCAGCCATTTTTCGCCACCCGCTCGCAAACCAGCCGGGCCGCCTTCACCGCACTCACCACTTTGCCGGAAAAAATGTGCAGCTCGCGCGGCGCGGACTGCGCAACGTACAAAATCCTGCGGTCCTCGCCCGGATTGTCTTCCACCACGCGCAGCGCGAAGCGCGATCCCATATAGACGGCCTCCCGCGCCGCGGGAACGGCATGACAGCAATCCTCGCGCATGGCCTGAAAGTGAGTGAAGGACACGGGAGAAAAATCCGCCTGATACAAAATGCCGGCGAAAGGCTCGGGAACGGCCTCATCCGGTTCCGTGGTGGACCAGTGATTCGTGTGCCTGGCAGAGCCGAAAAGCGACCGCGGCGACCCGCCATAGGGATCGAAACCCGTGAAAGGACCGTCCACAATCACCAGCGCCACGCCTTGCAATTCCGCGGGAAGCTGAATCAATATTTTTTCCGCCACCTGGACTTTGGCTGCCTTGAACACCCCGCGGCTTTCGCCCATCCCATACGTGGTCCACACCACGAAATCGTAGTCCGCCCGCATTTCCGGAGTGAAGGTGCGTTTTTGAAACTGGATGCCCAGCGATTGCACGCGGGATTCCACCACGCTCCGAAGAATTTCCGGATCGTAGATATTTTCGTCCACCTCGTAGCACCGCTCAATGAAGTTGAAATTGAGCCAGGACGGGCGGCAGGGCCGCAGAGCCAGTCCATGCGCGGCCATGATCTTTTCGTACAAATCCGGAGCGGTGCGCGATCCCTCGCGCGGAATGGCATAGTAATGGCGGCTATTGCGGACCATGGCCGGGGCATAGGCCTCGACGAACTCCGCGCGGGCTTCCAGAATTTCGCTGATGGTTTCCGCGCTGCGGGGATAGTGATAACCGGAATGCACGCGGTATTGATTTATGGCCGAAGCGGCCTGGAGGATTCCCAGCGGATCGAACAGCTGCACCTGGTGGCCGCATTCCGCGAGGCGAATCGCGGTGGTGGCGCCGTAGATTCCCGCTCCGGCCACGGCAATTTTCGCGCGCATGGCGTTTCCGTGACGGAAATTTTCTAACCCGCCGCCCGGCGCCGGCCCGGGCAGCGCCCGCGCGCGGGACCGAGCCGCTGGAAAATCGCCGCCGGTGACATCAAAAACGCCCTTCCGAAACCGGCTCGGTGGCCGCCGGCCTTACGTGGCGCGAGCGCTCGTTGTGCGTCCGCCGCCAGTTTACCTGCGGCAGCATCAGCGACAAGTCGATGCGATCGCGATACCGCAGCGCGATGTTCATCAGCGAATCCAGCAGCGAATCCGAAAGCAAATGCGGCTGCAAACCCAGGTCGATCAGCTTCGAGTGCTTGGCGTTGTAATAATGCGCTTCGGCCTCGACGCGCGGATCGGGCAGATGATCGATTTCCACGGCTGAGTCCCAGCTTTCTTCGCCGCCGCCTGCACCATGCGCGCCAGTTCCAGCACTGAAAACTGCTCGGTGAACTGGTTGAAGACGCGGCATTCGCCCGGCGCCGCCGGATTCAGGCAGGCGATTTCGATGCAGCGCACCGTGTCGCGAATATCCAGAAGCCCGCGCGTCTGCCCGCCCTTGCCGTATACCGTCAGCGGATGTCCGATGGCCGCCTGCACGCAGAAGCGGTTCAGCACCGTGCCAAACACTTCGTCGTAATCGAAGCGGTTGATCAGGGCCTCGTCCATGCGCCACTTCATCGGTCATGGTGCCGTAGACCACGCCCTGATTCAGATCCGTGGCCCGCAGTCCCCAAATCTTGCAGGCGAACATGATGTTGTGGCTGTCATGGACCTTGGACAGATGATAAAACGAGCCGGGCTGCTTGGGATACGGCAGGACGTCTTTGCGGCCGTTGTGCTCGATCTCGATGTAGCCTTCTTCAATGTCGATGTTCGGCGTGCCGTATTCGCCCATGGTGCCCAGCTTGATCAGATGGCAGTCGGGCAGAAATTCGCGCAGCGCGAAAAGCAGATTCAGCGTGCCCACCACGTTGTTCACCTGCGTGAACACCGCATGCTTGCGGTCGATCATGGAATAAGGCGCGGAGCGCTGCTCGGCGAAATGCACCACCGCGTCGGGCTCGAAGGCCTGGATGTCGTGGAGAGAAAATCGTAGTCGGTCACGTCGCCGACAAACGTTTCGATGCGTCTTGCCGGTGAGTTTCCTGCCAGCTCGCAGGCGCTCGCCAGCGGGCGGATGGGCGTCAGGGTTTGCACGCCCAGCTCGTGGTCCCATTGGCGGCGCACAAAGTTGTCCACAATCGCGATCGGAGTGCCCTCTTGCGGACAAATACAGAGCGGTGGCCCAGCCGCAATAACCGTCTCCCCCAAGCACAGCAATCTTCATGTCCCCTCCGCGGTAATTGTTCCCGCGGCGATCCGGTATTGAAATGATACGACAGAGCCGCGAAAAGCGGAATCGGCGCGAACCACGTTTCTACCCGTCCCGCGCGGCCATTGCAAGCGCGTTTTCGGAAAATATGGCGTGGCACCACGTTGCCCTTCGCGGTTTTCGGACATGGTTTGCAGGCCGGAGAGTGCTGGCACGGATTCCTCCGCCGCCACCGCAATGGGATGATTGGTCAGCAAAACTTTCCGCCGCTTTCCGCCACCACATTCAGCTTGCGCGGAGCCGACCAGTTCTCGCAAACGCGGCAGCGCCGGGTTGATTGGCGACCATGTAATAGCGCTCCGGCGTATGCCACAGATCCTTGAATTGCGAATCGTCGATGAAAACGTCCGGCGCGCCCGGCGCATACGAACCATAGTCCAGGTTGTTCACGCGGCCGTTCAGCAGCAGCGCCGTGCGATTGGTGTAAAAGAAGACCGACGAAAACGTGTAATAATGGTGATCGACGATCAGCTTGCCTTCCGGCGATTCCAGCATCGCCTCCGCCAGCGGCCGCGACGACAAATACGGATCGAAGACCACCATCGCCAGCCGCGCGGCCTGAAAGAAAATCACCATCATCAGCGCCGCGCCAGAAACGCGCGCGTGCCCGTTGCGCGCAGCGTTCCCGCCGCGCCAATCAGAAACGCGACCGCCGCCACCAGCAACGGCAGCCGCAAATAGGCGAACGACTCCAGCGTCAGGTCTTCCATGTGGCCCAGCGACAGCGTGTAGGCGCCGGGATGATGTCTCAGCGCGTGAGAAATATCTCCCGGAGCGGGAACGTGGCGCACCAGCACAACAGAACGCAGCACCGCCAGCGCCGCCGCGCACGCCACCACGCACAGCAACGCGCGTCCCGCGCCGGATCCACGCGCCGCCCGCCGCCATCGCCGAGCCCAGCAGCAGCGCCAGCGCCGGATAGCACGGCATGGAATAGTATTCCTGCGTCGTCGAGAAAGTGAAAAACACCAGCACGAATCCGATCCAGCAAAGCGCCAGCAGGCGCGTCCGCCCGGCGCGGTCCAGCGGCCTGAACGAAAGCTTGGCGACCGCCGGGAGGTAGACGCTCCACGGAAACAGCCACACCAGATGAAACAGCCAGAACCAGAGCCGCGGCACCGTGTTGTAGTCGCGCGGATAGCGCAGATTCAGGAAGCGCAGCAGCTGCTCGTTGATGAAGAAGAACCACAGAAAGCCGTGATACTCGCCGGGCCCGCTGTGCATCGTGAACGCAAAATACGGCGGATTGCGCAGCGTTGCCAGCACATGCCACGGCGCGGCAATCAGCAGCATGACGACCACTCCGCTGAAGAGATGCAGCCGCTTCCAGGTCCGCGCGGAAAATAACTGTGCGTGAGGCAGAGATAAATCAGTCCCGCGGCCACGGGAAACAACACGCCAATCAGGCTCTTCAGCAGCAGGCCGGTCCCCAGGCTCGCCGCCAGCAGAAACGCCCACATCGCGGATGCGGCTCGTCTTCGTCGAGCGCGCGCAGCAGCGCCCACATCGCCAGCGTCACCGTGAACATCAGCATCACGTCCGGAATCAGAATGCGCGTGAACAGAAACAGCCCGACGCACGTCGCCATGCACAGCCGGCGTAGAATCCGGCTCTCCTCCGAACGCCCACATGCCGAACGCCGCCGTCAGCCAGCAAAGCCCATGGCCGAAAGCGCAATGGAATGCCGCGCCGCCCAGTCGTGCACGCCGAATACTTTGTAGGAGACGGCGATCATCCAGTAAATCAGCGGCGCTTTCTCCAGATAGGCCATGCCGTCCAGCCGCGCCGTCACCCAGTCGCCGGAGGCCAGCATGTTGCGCGCGAATCTGCGCCTGCACCGCGTCCACGTCGTCCATCAGCGACGGCGGAGAAATATGCAGCCCAGGTAAATCGCCCCGGCAAATAGCAGGACGGCTAAATACAGGTACGACGTCTGTTTCGCCGTAGCCCAGCCTTCCGCCGGCGGATTGTCGCCGTTTGAATTCTCCATTCCTTCATCCACAAAAACAGAATCATCAACCCCCACAGGTGATAGCCAAGTTGGCGCGCCGTTCCATGTGCAGGCGCAGGATGGCTCGATCGCATCGCAGCGAAAAAGACCGGCGTGCTCCGCCGCGCCCGCGTAGTGTTTCCGTCAGCAGACTCGCGCAGCGGCCCGCGCAACCATTCGTGCGCCGGAATGTCGAAGCCCACTTTTTTTCCGCTGCAGAATCGCCGGCGGCAGCTTGCCCTTCATCAATTCTTTGCAGAATCGACTTTCTGCCGCGAGCCGTGAATCTTGTATCGCGCCGGCAAGCGACGCCGCAAACTCCACGATGCGATGGTCCAGAAACGGCGGCCGCACTTCCAGCGAATGCGCCATGCTCATGCGGTCCGACCTTTGTGAGAATGTCGTCCGGCAGATATATTTCTGATCGAACCACATGTAGGCGCGAGTCGTCGCCCGCGCCGCGAGCAATTCGCGCAGTGCGCCGAGAATCGCCGTCCAGCGCGCCCGGGAAGCGGCGTTCGCGAGCAGCGCGCCTTTTCCGCGTCGGAGAATGTTCCGTTCCAGTAGACTGCGCCGTTCCGGCGGCATCAGGCAGCCTGCAGAAACGCTTCACCTTGTATTCGAAGCTGATCTTCTCGTCGGACACCGGCCAGCGGCGGCAGGGCATCCAAGCGCCAGCCGAGCAGCGCGCGGAAGGCGCCGCGCCATGCGCGGCTAGCCGGTCGCGCGATAAGTAAGATAGCCGCCGAACAATTCGTCCGCGCCTTCGCCGCTGAGGCTACCGTTACTTGCGGCCTGCTCATCTTGGACAGAAACCACACCGGCAGCGCGCCGGCATCCGCGCTCGGTTCGTCGGAGTAATACGCGAACTCCTCGATTGCTCCCCGCAAATCCTCTTCCGGACTCAGGTCGATTTCCTGGTGGTCGGTTCCGTACTGCTGCGCGCAACGCGCCGGATGTACTCCGTCTCATCGAAACTGCGCCCTCGAAAGAGATGGAAAATGTCTTCAGCCGCGTGCGGAAGCCTGCGCCGCATAGTGCAGGATCGTGGACGAATCCAGCCCGCCGCTGAGCCACATGCCCAGCGGCACGTCGGAAAGCAGATGCTCGCGCACCGACTCCTGCAGCAGCGAGTCCAGCTCCTCTTGGCGCCGCATCCAGCGGTCCAGGCTTGGCGGCGCGTCGTCCGGCAAGCGCCAGTAAGACTCGCTGCGCGACTTCCCCGTCGCGCCATTCCAGCCAACTGTCCCGGCGCAAGTTTTTCGACGCCCTCCATCAGCGTCCACGGCGACAGGCACATAGTTCAGCGCCAGATAACAATCCAGCCCCGCGCAGACTCAGCCGGCGCTCGATTTCGGGATGAATCAGAATCGCCTTCAGCTCCGAGCCGAAATAACAGTCGCCGCCGCGCCGCGCAATATAAAGCGGCTTGATTCCCACCCGGTCGCGCGCCAGCACCAGCCGTTTGGTGGATTCCGTCCAGATGCGCCGCCGCGAACATGCCGCGCAGTCGCGCAAAGCACTCCGTGTCCCACTCGCAGAAACGCGTGCAGCACCGTTTCCGTGTCGCAATGCGACCGGAACCGCTGGCCCGCGCTTTTCCAGTTCCGCGCGCAATCTCCATGTGATTGTAGATTTCGCCGTTGAAAACAATGACCGTGTCGCCGTCATCCGCGACAATGGGCTGGTCGCCGTCCGGCAGATCAATGATTTTCAGCCGCGTGGCTCCCAGCGAACACGTCGGCTGACTGAAACACGCCCTGCTGGTCCGGCCCGCGATGAATCAGCGTGGCCGTGGCCTGCCGGATGCGTTCCGCGCCGGGACTCCAGTTTTTATGTGTGAATCCGGTTATGCCGCACACGCTGCTGCATTTCCCCCGCGGCTCGCGCCGTCCGCCGCTAATTCTTGCCCAGCAGAACCAACATCACGCCCACGCACACCAGCGCCACTCCGGCCCAGCGCTGGCGCGTCACCTTTTCGCCGAGGAACAATTGTCCGCCCAGCGTGCCCACCACGTAGTTCAGCGCCGTCACCGGGACCACGAAGCTCACGTTGTCCACGGACAAAATTCCCAGCAGCGCGAAAAACGCCAGCGCCATCAGCGTCAGCCCGGCCCACATCCAGCCCACGCGCATGGCCCGCAGAATCACGCGGACGATCCCCGCCGGCCGGAAATCCGTCACTTCGCCCGCCACTTTCATGGCGCGGGTGATGAACAGTTCGCCCGCCGTTCCGCCCACTATAATAAGGACAAAGAGAACCGCGTGCGCGCCCATTAATTCGGCTCCGTGGTGCGTGGCGGAGTTCGTCCCACCACGTACACGCCGCTGCAAATCACCAGCACGCCCGCCCAGCGCGTGACGCTCACCGATTCGCCCAGCACAAAATATCCCAGCAGCGCCACCACCACGTAGGCCGCCGCGGACGCCGGCTGCACGTAGCTGTAGTCCGCCCACGAAAGCACGATCATGTAAGCCACAAAAAAACTCAGCAGTGACGCAATCCCCAGCCACACCAGCGGCGATTGCATCGCGTGTTCGAAGAAATGCGCCAGCTCGACCGGCGCGTAATCTTGCAGCGCGCCCTCGCGCTTCATCCCTTTGCTCAGCAGGACGTTCCCCACCGGCGCGAAAATCACAATCAGAAATATCAGGAAATAGGTTTTCAGGTGCGGGTTGCTGGCGGGCTTCATGCGCGGCGGCTTCTCGCATTTTTTGCGGTTGACGCGCCGCTTGGCGCGGCCCTGCGCGCCTTTTCCACGCGGGCGCGGCAAAACTTCTCGGCTCCTTTTTTCATCCCCGCATTTTAGTCGAATTCTCCGCCGCCCGCACGCTGACTGCGCTCCCGCCTGCCCCGGGCAAAACCGAACGGAGCGATCCACCGCGCCGGTCATTCGATTTGTGCATCACAGGCCCGCAGCTCCACCCAATTCATTTTCCGCCTCCAGTAGCACAGGGCCCCGGCCTGTGCCAACGTTGCCACGAAGAAAACGTTGACACGACAGTCCGAATACATAAGACTGCGCCAGGTTTACCGGATCCCACCGCTCGTGGCATCAGGCATGGAAGGACTTTGAGTTGGCACAGGCCGGGGGGCCTGTGCTACTAAAACCGTCCCCAATGCAGCCCAGCCTATGGTTGAGCTTTTCTTTTATTTCCCATCTTCACTCCGCGCCCTAATTGGGTGTACCGTGTACCCGTCCGGCAGCCGGGACGGCGACCTTCGCCCCACCGCGCCAGAAAATCTGTTCGGCGGCAGGAGACCAGTCTTCCCTTCCGCGCCGTGCCAGAAAAATGGAAACGTCCCGCGCCGGAAATTCCCGCTGCGCAGTGACCGTCCTAAAGGAGAACTAAAATGAGATTCGATCCCAAGCCCCAGCCTCAGCCCGACAAGAAGGATGACGAGAATCCCATCACCGACGCCCCTCCCCACTTCGTCTCCCTCTGTGTGAAATAAAATCGCTGGCGCTTATTCCGATTCATTGCCTCGGGCTCGAGAGCGTCGAGGGTCGTCCCGCCTGCCCCGAGCGAAGCCGAGGGGAGACATCATCCCCCTTGGGCGGACGCCTAGTCGAGGGAGCTGCTTTTTTCTGTTGCGCCGGGCTTTACGCCCGGCAGCTTTTCTCTCCCGCGTCATGCGGTGGGGTCCTGCAATCCAAGTTCCCTTGGTGTCCAGTAATCTTGCTGCATGAAATCGGGTTGTTTGGAATTGGCTATGAACATGCCGATAGTCTTCCGCAAGGCCGAGCGCGCTAACTTTGCCACATTATCAAGCCTCATAAGTTCGCCGTTGATCTTCTCGGATTCGTCGGCCCGGCTCCCATGAGCAATTTTGCTCCGAAGATCGTACAGGTCCCTTGCGAAGCGAAATTCATTCCCACGCCCTTCTTTTGGAAACAGCGACGCATACCTTAGCGAGAAGCGGAACCGCAGCTCTGTCTTCTCCGTGATATTTGCAAGCAGGATGCTTTCCAGTCCTATAACCGCGTCCACAATTCCGTCCCGCGCCTTGGTTCGTCGTACACTGTCTACCAAGCGTTGACTGGCCATCTCCAGAGTGGAATGAATTCCTTCGAACAATTTCGCATGAGCCTCGACCTTCGGTACCTCTTCACGTGTTAACTCGTAGCGACCATGTGGCACACGCTCATTGTAAAAATAGCCCTGGGTGCCGAAAGCCCCTCCGAGCGTAAATTCGCTCGGAGCAACACGAATACCGTCGTAACCCACAGCTCCTCCCTCTTTGAAAGTGGCAAGAGCGAGAATGCAAAGATCCAATCCATCCTGAAATGCCTTTAGGGCGGAAACTCCTTTCATCTCCTCCTTGACACCGATGATTTTCGGAAGCTCCACATCCTTCGCGAAGACAAACTCGGGAATACCGACCGGAATCTGGCCCACGCGGTATGTGGGATTTCCACCGTAGAAGCGGGTACATTCCTCATCGGTAATGGGTCGGAGAATTATGCTTCCCGGAAAAATCATCTGGGGGGTGTTCTGCGGGCCATTAAGATTTAACGTCGGCGCACATAAACGGAGGGAAACAACATTTCGGTCAAAGAAAGAAGATACATCTACCATTAATTGGTTGATCTGTTCGTCCGTCAGACGGAATGTCCCGTAGCGTTCGTGGGCTTCGGACACCAGCCTATAAGGAATTGTCAACGGTTGTAGAGCGCCGGCCCAAAGAGCCGTTCCAGCTAACTGCAAGTATTCTGGATAATCTTGCTTGAGTGCCAATTCGATCTCGGATGCTAGCTTGTCAAACCCATGAACAGGATGTAGCTGTGTGACGCTGGCCCTCAGGACAAGACTCCCGGCCCACATTCCATCGCTCTGGCGATGAAACTCCCAGCGCTGTTCCCCAGGCAGGCCCTGAAACCTCTCCATTATGGTCAAGGCGCTCTTAAAAGCATCTCGAATGGCTTCAAAACTATTTTTCTTCATACTGTCTAAACTCTAACTGACCCGCGGAAGACTGGAAAGCGATATTCGAGGGGTGGATTTTCGGCATTTGCCCGACGAGAGCATTACACGCTCCGCTTTTGAGTTTTTGTACCAGAGGGCCCCGGACTGCGTACCGTTAAAGCAAGCTTCGAGGCCACACTCAAGTCTGACCGCTCTACTCCGCGAGCGTTACAGAAGCCGCGCTTGCTTTTTCCGCAATTCGGTGAACGGACTGCGCCTGCTGCCATCCGCCGCTTTCCCATTTTGGGAAAGGGCAAATCGCCAACCCACCTCAATTCCGAGGGCTCCAGGGTCCTCAAACAGCGATTTCTAATAGGGACACATGTGACAGTCGCAAAACGCTAACATCCATGGAATCAATTACATCCGCATTTCTAATAGGGACACTTTTGGGCTTTCATTTTCGCTGAATTTTAGCCCGAATTTCCCGCATTTTGGCTCTGATTCGCCGGATTTTCTGTCGCCCATTCTCCCCCATTCCGCCCTCCCAACGACCACCCCTCGCCGCGATCCACCTCCCGCCGCCAGTCATCACTCGTCGCGCCCGGCATTATTCAACCGGGCTGGCCCATTCCGATCGGGGCTGCACACTCCGCGCACACATCGGGCATTGCCGTCGCATGACGAACCCGATTCCCGTATAATTTGTCCTGCCCATGTGCTGTGAAATCATCCGGCCATCGCGCAACGCCGTCCGGCGAGGCCCGCAACAGAGGAGTGGAGCTGATGTTCACTGACGTATCGAAATTCGCATTCATCCCCGTGCTGGAAAGCCACTACGAAGGCATCAAGGCCGAAGCGTTGCAGCTCAACAAGGACGAATTCATGTCCTGGCCGGAAAAATTTCTTTACGAAGGCGGCTGGAAAGTTTTCGGACTCTACTCCGGCGGAAAAAAAATGGAGCGCAACGCCGCCATGGTTCCCTACACCACCAAAGCTGTGGAAGCCATTCCCGGCCTCACCATCGCGGGATTTTCCTGGCTGGAGCCGGGCGCGCACATCTCGCCCCACGTCGGCAAGGAAGTGACGCTGCGCTGCCACCTGGGACTGGTGGTCCCGCCGGGATGCAAGTTCCGCGTGGAAAAAGAAACCCGCGAATGGCAGGAAGGCAAATGCCTGATTTTTGACAACACCCTGGAGCACGAAGTCTGGAACAACTCGGACAAAGTGCGCATCGTCCTGCTGCTGGACTTCAATCAGTACGCCGCCAGGCAGTAGCGCGCCGTCGAATTCATGGTGACAGCGCGCCGCTGGCGCTGGCTTCACGTCACCAGCGCCCCGCTCTGCACGTTCCCTATGGATGAATGATTACGTGGGGATCAAATGTCGTCCCGCCAACCACGGTGACGATGTAGTAGTAGCAGGGGTACGTCCCCCCGATATTGCAGTTGGCGCTCTTCCCGCCGGTGTTCACACCAGGAGACACAGCACTCTGGTTGCTGCTGCAAAGGTCCGCAATCGTGCCGGTGGAGACCGCTAGCGGACATGCATTCGAACTTGGGGGCGGAAACGGCGCAGTATCAAAGTGTACCTGAAAACTCAGAGCTGGATTCGCATTGGCCTGCCAGGTGATGGTGTCTCCACTCCAGACACAGATATCCACAGGCGCGGCGCCCGCGCTTACCGGTACGTTCACGTTTACAGGATCAGTGCTGGGACAAGTGGGTGGTGTCCCATGGACTCCTCCCCCGCCTGATCCTCCCCAGTTGCATCCGGTTGAAAATATCGTGAGCACCAGAGCGATTGAGAAAACGACGGACAAAAAGAAAACATGCCGGGGGTTTGCTTTCGATTTCATAAGCATCTCCTATCGATTTCGTCTAGGGGCCACTCACGCATTTCTGAAACCGTGCATCGCCGCGGAGCTTATCAAAGTTGGGCGCATCCCGCAATTGATTTGCAGGCAGGCGCTCACCGCGCGCGTACTGTGCGCCGCAGACTCTCAGGGATGCACAATCACGTGCGGGTCAAATGTTGGGCCTCCAATAATGGTGACGGTGTATTTGTAACACTTGTCCCCGCAATTGGGTGGGTGCCGCTCAGCAGCCCCAGCTACGGGAGGGGATTCAAGGGAAAGTTCCTTGCTGCAGAAATCTGCGGCTGGGTCAGGAGATGTCGAGGGACAGAAAGGATACGCCGGATTCGCAGCTGGGGTATTTCCGAATGGCGAGGCATCGAAATGAACCTGGAAATTCGCTGGATTCCTCCAAGTGACGGCGTATCCCTCGGAAACGCACACCGTTTCGGGGATAGGACCAGTCACGAGATTTACGGACACGTTCATATTTTGGTTGGGTTGGACGCCAGCGCAGGGATCCCTTCCGGCTCCGCCGAACGATGCTATTTTTTGGCACGCGGTCGAGAAAATCGCTAACGCCAAACCGCATGCAAACACAACGGACAAAAAGAAAACATGCCGGGGGTTTGCTTTCGATTTCATAAGCATTTCCTCCTTGGATGCTGCCTAGGGGCCGTTTACCAGTTTCTGAAACCGTGGGTCGTCGCGGAGCCTATCAAAGTTAGGCGCATCCCGCAATTGATTTGCGGGCAGGCCAGCGGCTATTGCGTCCTGCATGGCCTGCAGTGCCTGGGTCGTATCTCCGAGCTGGATATGCACGGTGGCGGCCACCAGGAGCGTATCCGGATTCTTGGGTGAAATATCCAAGGCGCGCTGCAACAGGGCCAGCGCCTCCTTCCGCTGGCCCAGCATGGCATAGTCCTGAGCCAGATACGCCAGAGTGTCCGCGTCGCGCGGATTTACGCGCAAGGTTTCTTTCCCGATTGAAATTGCCTTGCGGTAAGCGGCCGGGGCTTTGTCGCGCAGGCCCGGCGCCCAGTAATAGGCGTCGCCCAGGTTTCCCCATACGGTAAAATTCCGGTCGCTGAGTTTCACCGCCTCTTCATACGCATGTGCGGCGTCGCTAAAGCGCCGCAAAGCGAAATAGGCCGTCCCAAGGTTGGATAGCTCCTCATCGGTGGGCCGAATCTCGATGGACTTCTCCAGTTTTGGCAACGCCTCGGCGTTACGCCCCTCAAGAACATAAATGCTGCCCAGGTTGCTGTAACCCACGAAGCTATCCGGCTCCAGGTCAATCACGCGCTGAAACATTTCCGCCGCCTCGGAATAGCGAGCTTGGTCTTTGTAAAATGATCCGAGCCAGCCATAACCATACGAGTCATTAGGCCGCAAGCGGATAGCCTTCTTGAAAGTGTTTTCGGCTTCATCCAGCCGCCCCAGATGCTGATAGGCATCCGCCAGGCCGGTGTAAGCGTCGTCGTCCGTGGGGTCCAGCTCCAGCGCTCTTTGATATTGAGCCACAGCGTCCTGGTATTTTCCAGTTCCCGTAAATAGCAGTCCCAGGCATACGTGACCGTCACCCTGATCATCCTGCAGGTGAACGGACCGCTGGCAAGCGCTTTCAGCCTGATCCACCCATTGGCTGTTCTTGCTGAGAAGATATTTGTGCCAATAGGCCTCGCCCAATCCTGCATAGGCCCGGGCATAATTCGGATCGCGCTCCAAGGCATGGTTGAAGACCACTATGGCGTTATCGATTTTTTCGGGCTTGTCAAAATCCTGGAGATAGCCGCGCCCTTGTAAATAAAAATCATACGCCGCGGGTTGCAGCGTTCCGTGGGCCGTCAGGCTTTGCTGCTCATCCGGACGCAACTCAATCTGCAGCGCGCTCACCACGCTTTCCACCACTTTGTCCTGCAGCGTAAACGGGTCCGACGCCGGCGCGGTGATGGTATCGCCGCGCAATTCCTGGTGCGTCTTGGGATCAATCAGCACGTAACTCACGCGAATCTGATCTCCCGCGCTCTGGAATGTGAATTCCAGCCCCACATTCACGCCGAACTGCTCATAGGCCTGCTGCAGGCTGCTGACGCCGGAAGAACGGATTTCACTGGCGGGGATGACCTGCAGTTCACGGTTTTCCGCCAGCTGCGTCAGCCGTGTGGTCAGCATCTCAATCAAACCGTTGCTGAACGCGCGGGACACACCTCCCTCGGCCATCGGAGCGACCGGAAGCACCGCCAGGCGCTTTTCGTGGCCAGCTACTTTGGACGCGGAATTTTTCCCGCGATGCAATACCCAGGCGACAAGGATCGCGCCTGCAACTAGCGCGAGAACGATTCCCGCTAGAATGCCCGCCATGTGGCGCGGCCTTTCCGGCGGCGGCGCGGAGTATCCGGTTTGTCCGGAGCGCACCGCGGAAAGCGCCGCCTGCAATTCGCCGGCCCGTTGATAACGCCGGCCCGGCTCCTTGGCCAGACATTTGGCGACCGCATCCGCCAATCCCGGCGGCGTCTCGGCGGGCAGCGGCGGAGGTGTCTGTTGCAAGATGGCGGAACTCAGCTCGAACCCTGTTTTCCCCTCGAACGGCTGCTTTCCGCGGACCATTTCGTGCAGCACCACGCCGCACGCCCAGATGTCACTTCTGGCGTCCGCCGGGCGCCCTCGCAACTGCTCCGGGGACATATACGGGAGAGTACCCGCGAGCCCGGGCGGTTCGTTCCCTTCCGTCAGGCTCAGGGTCAGGTCGGAATCGCCTCCGGCGGAACGCAGCAGCGTGGCCAAGCCAAAATCCAGAATCTTGACGCGCCCTTCCGGCGTGACCATCACATTGGATGGTTTCAAATCGCGGTGAATCACGTCGCGGGCATGGGCAGCCGCCATGGCGTCCGCGATCTGCAACCCAATTTCGAGTACCTCCTGCAGGGGCAACGGGCCTCGCGCGACCTTGGCGTTGAGCGGCTCTCCGGCGATGAATTCCATGGCCAGGAAATCCACGTGATCCTGCGTGGCGAAATCGAAAATGGTGGCGATATTGGGGTGACTCAGACGGGAAAGGGCCAGCGCTTCCTTGCGAAACCGTTTGCGGGCGGACTCGTCGTTCAGCAGGGACGGAGGCAGGACTTTCAACGCGACGTCCCGTTCCAGGTGGGTGTCCTGGGCGCGATACACCTCGCCCATTCCGCCAGCGCCAATTTTTTCGATAATTTTGTACTGCCCCAGAATTTGTCCGAGGATGGGCGAACCGCTCATTTTGGTCTGGATGTTAAGGCTCTTCTGCCACCAGCGTCAACCTGCATCCGCTCGCCTGGCGATATGTAACGCGAGTGGCCCAGGGCCATTGTATATGCGCGCGCGGCAAATGGGCCAGGTTGGAACAGTCGCTGACATAATTCATTTCGCAACATTCACTGCACCTTCCTGCTCCCCGCAAACGGCCAATTGCGTGCATGGATTTCGCGCATGAGGCCACGGCCGCTCATCCGCGCCATCGTTGCGGAAAATCACTCTTCCAGGGAGCTACGCGATGGGTACAGGTGAATCGCAAGCCACGCGCCGGCATCCCAAAGGCAAGCCGCCGGATGTGGACCGGCGCATTCACCCGCGCCATCCCGCCGCTTTTGCCGCGGAGGTCACCGAAGCAATCTCCGGCGCCCAGATAACCTCACGCACCAATGACGTCAGCATGGGCGGCTGCTTTCTGGACACGCCTTCACCGTTGCAGGTGGGTGCGCCCGTGCGCATCGTCCTGGCGCGCGAAGGCAAAACGTTTGAAGCTCGCGGGTCCGTGGTCTATGCGCAAAACGGCCTGGGTATCGGAATCTCGTTCCTGCACGTATCGCCTGAGAATCGTGGCACGCTGAATGGATGGCTGGCGCGGGAAATGCAGTTGCCGCCTCACTTCGGAACAGCACTCCCTGAATCATCCGCAGCCCAGTTTATTGATCCCGGCAAGGCTGCCATGGGCCGCCTGGTGCAGATTCTTGTCAAGCGCGGGATTCTGACCGCGCAGGAAGGCGAAGAGGTTCAGCAATTGGAAATGCCATGAGGGCCGCGCGCGGCGATCTCAACGCCCCGATAATCGCCGCGCGAGTGCAACATGGAACAGCGCAATTCCAACCTGGGAAGCTGTGCCAGAAGAGGCAAGAATTTCCTCAACCAGCACGCGCGCGCCACCATTCCCATTGATTTAGCAGGAGTTCCACCGCGCCGCAATGGCACGCCGCGTGCCTCTTTAAACTCAGAGGCCTGTGCCTATGACCGTGATGGAACGCAGGATAGCCCGCCGGGTGGAAGTAATTCTTCCTTTTTGGCTGATTCCAGCCGTAGAGCGCGGCGACGACGTTCTGGCCGCCGATCTGGAGAACATCTCCGTCAGCGGAGCTTTTTTCACCACGCGAGCCACGCTCAATATCGGCGCGCGATTGCGCATGGTGTTGAATCTGGGACTGGGCCGGCCGGAAAGCGAACGCCTTCTCGTTGTGGGCGTGGGCCGCGTGATTCGCACCCAGCCCGGAAGACATAATGGCGAATTCGGCGTCGCCGCCACCGTGGACCGCTACTACAACCTCCAGCCCGGCAGCGTGGCGCTTCAGCCGTTTGAAAAACTATTGGCTGTTAACTAACTTGCCCGCGACCTACTAACATTCCTCTTTTCACGCGACGGGCATACAGTTAGAATTACGCTGTGCCGAAACGGAAGAGTACGCCTCCCGACCCGCCCGCCGAGGCATCCGTCCCTCCCCATATCGCCAGGATTGGCCAGATCGAAGCCAACCTTTTGCAGGCGCTCTTCCAGCTTGCCGCCGGGCCGGAGCGCAATGAAATCATCGCTGCGCTGGATGAATTTCAATGGCTGATTCCCAACCACTACCTGATGTATCAGGTCGTCGCCCATCTCCCTATGATTTACGGAGTTATGCTGATGGCGCACATGCCCGGCGTGCTCGCGCGGTCGGGATTTCCCGATGTTGACGTGCTTCCGTACTTTACGCCGCTGCAACTTCGCGCCCACGAGCTCGTGGCGCGCTGCCATAAAATGATGGCGGCGCTCGACGTTTCCTCCCCGGCTCCAACCCGCCGCCGCAAGACTGCCAAGCCCGCGTCGCACCACAATCCCAGAACACCCGGGGATGCACCACCAAAGTCGCGCCGCAAAAGCTAGGATTTTCGCGGCGGCTAGAGATCGAGGCCCTGGCTGTCAGTCATCTTCGCTGGCTCAAAACCGGCGCGAACCACGCCGTCGCCAATGTGGCAATAAAAATCCACTCGTTTAACACTGGCGGAGATGGCCGGAGCGCCGGCCGCGTTGGTCCTGGGAAAGTGGAAAATGGCAGCGTACACATGGCCGCTGGCGTTGCGGAGATACTCCACGCGTGAAGGACTGATTTTTCCATTGGACGGGATGATCTGCAGGAAAGCCTTGTCCATGAAACTATCCTCGGCGCGCGAAGTGAAGATGGACATATCCGCGCCGCGAATCATGATCTGGTAATCGGGGATGGCCGCTTCGAGCTGTTTTTCCACCTGGCCGGCGGTGATGTTTCCCTTGATCATGGATTCCCGGGCCGCGGCTTCGCGGACCGTCCGCGAAGAAAACCATTCCACCACGTAGGATTTGGGCGCGCGCGGATCGGCAAGCGGATCAAACTCGCCGGGATTCCCAACGCCGCCTCCGATGCCGTTGCTGCCGAGAACCGCTCCGCTATTGCTCAGATTCGCTTCCGTGTTCAGCTTCATGGTGCCGCCCACGTTGGAAATGGACTTGCTCCACGGCGAATCCAGCAGGATGCGATTGACCTCCGCTTCGTCCCACTGCATGTATGGCTTGCTCTTCCAGGGATCGCCGGCCCAGGCGCACGCGGCGAGAAGCAAAATGGCCAGCAAACCTCTCACATGACGCGGGGTTGTGTTCATGCGGCTTATTCTCCCTGGTAATTCATTCCCACACGGAGACGAACATAAGTCAGGCTGCCAGCAAGATACAACGGGCGGCGCCCAAAGGCAACATGTTCTTGGCCCTCACCTGGCTGGCGTTCGCGGAGGCCTGGGATGCTCCGTGCGGGTGCGCCATAGTTAATGATTGAGCCATAAGTATGCGCGGCCAGCAAGACAAGAGATGAAGATGTTCTAATACCGTCGCGGCGAGAGGTACAATCACGGGTGTCTTGGGAGCCTGATCCATGGCCCCGGAAGTCCACGTTTGTGAATGCGGTTTGGCGCTGCAGTTAACCGACGCGAATGGGAAGGCCTGCCTATCGCGGCACTTGACCTCCGTGAATCACAAACAGCGCCAAAAAATCCGCGAATTGCTTTCGCAATCGGATATTCAGTACTCATAAGTGGCCCGGCAACTGGGCATCACCGCCGACGATGTGGGGCGAATCGCAAAAGAGCTGGGATTCCCGCCGGGAGATGACCGGCGGTACGAAGCGGCAATTCGTTCCAAATTGGAGGAGTGGTGCTCCAAGGTGGGGACGCATCCGGCGATCCAGAAATGCAAGGAACTGGGATTTGTGGTCGAGCCGATGGAGACATTTCACCCCACGCTGCAATTCCTGAAAGGCATGTTCCGCACCAGCGCGGAGGTGGAACACGTCGCCAAGGACGCGCCCGGCCCGCGCGGAAAAGAGCGGCGCTTCTACCCAGCGACGGCGGCGAAGATGAAGGAATGGCTGGCCACCACCGGGCACCATCCCGTGGCGCGGGAATGCAGAAAAATGGGATTCCTCGTCGAGCCCCTAGAAAGACGCGGCGCCCAACTGAGGTTCCTTCGCACGGCCATTCAGGTGAACGGGCACTCCGTCGCATTCGCCGGATTATGGGTTAGAGAGGAAGCGCCCAGCGGCGTAATTTGCCACCTGGCGCCGAAGCAAGACCTGAACGTTGAATTTCAGATCGCCCATGCGCAGGGAATGTTCTATGTTTTTCCGCAATGGGCGCTGGAAGGAGTCAAAGGAACGCGTTTCACCACGTATTACACCCGTCCGAAGCACCGCTTCACTAAATCCATGCGGCACGATTATCAAAATTACCGCGACGCCTGGCGCCTGTTGGGGAAGCCACGGAAAACACCTGTAAGCGCCAGCGAGAAAAGCAATATACCGCTATAACTGACTGGCGCGCGATCCGTGCTTCGCGAGCTGAACAGCACAGCTACAAATTCAGGTGGTGGTACTTCCGGCGAGTGCGATTTGCGGCGGCGCCGGCGGGAGGCGCGGAAAATGCGCGGGAATTTTTCCACACTCCGGGAATTTTCGCGCCACAATCGGGACAGCAGCCATCACGAAGACGATTTTGCGTCACGTCATGCCAGGAACGCTGAATCAGCAGCGCACCGCACGCCGGACAGGAGGTGTGCGCGCCATTGCTGTAAATATTTCCTTCGTACACAAAGTGCAGCCCGGCGTCGCGGGCAATTTCCCGCGCGCGATGCAGCGTTTCGGGAGGCGTCGGCGGACGATCCTGCAATTTGAAGTCGGGATGAAACGCGGTGAAGTGCAACGGAACATCGGGACCGAGATGCTCCAGAATCCAGTCGGCGAGGCAGCGCGTTTCGCCGGGATCGTCATTCAATCCGGGTATCATTAAATTGGTAATTTCGAACCACACGTTGGTTTCGTTCTTGAGCCATTGCAGCGTTTCCAGGACCGGCTGCAAATGCGTCAGCGTGATTTTGCCGTAAAAGCCTTCCGTGAAGGACTTCAAGTCTACGTTGGCGGCGTCAATGTGGTCATAAATATCATGGAACGCTTCGCGCGTGATATAGCCGTTGGTCACCATCACGGTGTTCATTCCCGCGTCATGCGCGGCGCGGCAGATGTCAATTACGTATTCGCCCCAGATGGTCGGCTCGTTGTAGGTGAACGCAATGGACGGGCAATCGTAACGCGCGGCCAGCGACGGCACGTCCTCCGGCGGAACGTTCACGGAATGGACTTGATCGGAATGCGATTTGGAAATGTCCCAGTTCTGGCAGAAGAAGCAGCCCATGTTGCAGCCGGCCGTACCCATGGAAAAAACGCGCGTGCCGGGAAGAAAATGGTTCAACGGCTTTTTTTCGATGGGATCAACTTGCAGCGCGGCGGGCTGCGCATAGCCGAGACTGTAAAGTTTTCCGCCATGATTCACGCGGATGTAGCAGAAGCCGGCCTGTCCTTCGCCGATGTGGCAATGCCGCGGACAGAGATAGCAATGCACGCGGCCGTCGGCGTCATTCTCCCACCAGCGCGCTTCGTGGAGTTTTTCGGTTGCGTCCAAAATGTTCAGGCCAGCCATGATTGCGGGAAGGCAGCGCTCCTGCGAACCGTTGGCCGCCTCATTTTGATTATACGCGCGTTCGGTGTGGAGGGTTGAACGGGGATTTTAGGGAGCTGAAACGCGATATGTGGACCATCTCAAAAGTGTAGCGATTAGAAAAGTGGATGTGATTGATTCCATGCGAGTTGGCGTTTTGCGACTGTAAAATGTGTAGCGATTAGAAATCGCGGTTTTGGCGCATTTTTCGTCGTCCGGACATAGTTCTGACTTATTGTCCCCGTTCAGCAGGAAAAATCAACAGGAGGTTCTGTAACGATTGAATGTGACCGATTCAAATCGGTAGACAAGTTGGAAAACAAATTCAACAACAGGTTCCTCGCCTAGGCTCGCACACACTGTGCTCGATGGCTTCCCTCGGCTTCGCTCGGGACAGGCGGGATGACCCGAAGAGTTTTGGTCGCAGAAGAACTGTGCATGGCCGGCGGTGTTTCAGCAGAGAAAAACTGGCGGCCTAAAGCCGCCCGCAGCTTCGCTCGGGACAAATCTCTACGTGGCTGCGCATGACCGCGCGCATTGGGTCGGGCCGACAGAAACTGCGGCGCGCGTGGCGGTTACTTTGGGCTGATCTCGAAGACCGTGCCGCAGTAGCAGCTAGGATCGCCACCCTGTGACGTGGTCGAGTAGGCGTTGCCTTCGACGTCGCGAACCAAAATATTTGGCGACTCACCGTCCGCGCAATCTGACAGACTGCAGAAATTGTGCAAGACGGCCTCACGTCCAGTGGTATCCAGCCTGAAGACGACTCCTCCCATGATGCCCTTTCCGCCTGTGGGTGTGGAACCGTAGATAGTGCCTGCGACGTTTCGAACCAGACGCCCCGCCGGGTACGCTCCGTCGGCGGCGAGATCCGCGAAGGTGCGCAGCACGGTTTCGTTGCCGCTCGGATCAATTTCGAAGACAACTCCGCATCCATGGCGGGGGTTACACGCGTAACTGCCACCAATGGATGTGGTGCCGTACAGGTTGCCATTTTCATCGAGAATCAGGCTGGAGGAAGGTTCCGACCCGTCCGCACAATTGCCACTGCTGCAGAAACTATGAAGCACAGTTTCCTGGCCGGATGGAGCCAACCTGAAGGCCACTCCGTAACCGACAATCCCACCGAAAGTCGTGGTGCCATATAGACTGCCTGCGCTGTCGCGAAGCAAGCCGGTCTCAGGATATCCTCCATCCGTTCCACCGGTGAAACTGTAGAGAACAATTTCGTGACCTGTCCGATCCAGCCGGAAGACAGCGCCTGCATTGTATGCACCACCGGAGGCGGTAGTGCCGTAAAGATTGCCATCAGGGTCAAAAATCAACGAGGCGTATGGCAAGGACCCGTCGGCGCAGTTGTCTTCACTACAGAAGCGGTGAAGCACTCTCTCCTTGCCCGTCGTGTCGAACTCGAATACCACTCCGCATCCGTGGTTTGGAGAGCAGCCCGGATTGCCGCCGTCTTCAGTCGTGCCATATAGGTTCCCGGCGTCATCACGAATCAGACCCGCGACGGGTACCGAGCCATCCACGCATTTCTCTTCGCTGCAGAAATTGTACAGGATGGTTTCTTTACCCGTCGAATCCACTCTAAAGATTGTCCCGCATCCAAACTTGCCGCACTTAACATGAGCGCCGCCCAGGGAAGTAGTGCCGTAGAAACTGCCAGCGGCGTCCCGAACCAACGCTCCGTATGGAGCAGCTCCGTCGTTCGGCGAGCCAGTGAATACATGGAGGGTTGTCAGCGTTTGGGCGCGCGCGGGGGTAACGACAAAGAGCGCGCCAGTGAACGCGAATAGCAGCGACGCGACAAACAATCTGGATGTGGATTTCATTTTCTCACTCCTTTTCTGGCGGGGACATAAACAGGAAGCTCGGCATCTATTGGTCTAGTAGCTTCCATATCTAATGCTGCGGTGATTATAGTCCGCTGGTGACGGCAAGTCCAGCGTTTGGGATACATGGAGGCGAATGTTGACTCGCGTGGAATTTCTCCCCAAGAATACATGCTTGTGAAGGAGTAAAATCCATTCGCGCAGGATTCGCAGGGGGGGTCACATGGCGATTGAAATAAAAGGACTGGCGCCGCTGCTGCAGGTGTTTGACATGCCCGCGTCGGTGCGGTTTTACCGCGACGTGCTGGGATTTGAAGTGGTGAGCAATTCGCGGCCCGACGCTCAGGGCGATGATTTCGGCTGGTGCCTGCTGCGGATGCAGGGCGCGGAGCTGATGCTCAACACGGCGTATGAAGCGGAGCACCGTCCGCCCGCGCCGGATTCCGCGCGCGTTGCCGCGCACGATGACACGGCGCTGTACTTTGGATGTCCTGACGTGGATGGCGCTTACAACCATCTCCGCGAAAAAGGTCTGGACGTGAAGCCGCCGAAAGTGGCGTGGTACGGAATGAAGCAGCTTTATCTTCACGATCCGGATGGATACAACATCTGCTTCCAGTGGAAAGCGTGATTCGCCGGCGCCGCGCGCAATGCGCGGGCGAAACGAAGAGGCAGCGGAAGGAGACCACCATGGCGGAAATTTTTGCGGCGCCGGATTTGTCCAAGCGGCGATACGGGCTGAAAGTGAAATGCAAAATGACGGCGTCGCCCAGCGCGCTCTACCGCGCGTGGACGGAGGGGTTCGAAGCATGGTTTGCCGCGCCGGGGACGGCGCTGATGCGCGGAGAAGTGAACGCGCCGTTTTTCTTCCAGACGGAATTTCAGGGACGGCGGCATCCGCACTACGGGCGGTTTTTGCGTCTGGAGCGCGACCGGCTGGTGGAGCTGACGTGGGTGACGGCGGCGACGCGCGGCGAAGAAACGGTGGTGACCGTGGAGCTGTCACCCGCCGGGACGGGAACAAAATTGCGGCTGACACACGCGGGATTTCCGGATGAAAAATCGCGCAAGAGGCACGAAGCCGCCTGGCCGGTTGTCCTGGAGCAGATGGACGCGCGCATCGCGCCGCGCGAATGACGAGGGCGATTTCGCTGCCTACTGGTTGGCGCGGCCAACCACTACTTGGCCGTCGAGCATCACCCACAACGGCTTTCGTACCGCGTCAATATTTTCCAGCGGATTGGCGCGCACCAGAAACATATTGGCGTCATAGCCCGGCGCGATTTTGCCAAGGTGATCCGGCTGGCCAAGATAGGCGGCGTTGTTCACAGTCGCAAATGTCATGATTTGGGCTGGCGCAAAACCGGCTTTCGCGAATTGATCGAGTTCGTCCTGATATCCCTCGCCAAAGGGCACAAGCGGAGCATCCGTGCCAATGGCCAGCTTCACTCCCGCAGCGTCCAGCCTCCGGATGAATCCGTATTTCTGCTGCAGAAGCCTGTCAATTTCGGCCTCGCTGGTGTGCCGCAGAACCAGCGCCGTCCGGTACTCGCCGAAGGTGGGGTCGGCGAAGGTGTGGTGCGCCAGCATGTCCGCAACAAGGCTGTCCGGCAAACTCTCGATTGTGGCCACATGTTCGATTCCGGTGGCGCCCGCGTCCACGGCGTCGGTGGCTTCCTGCGCAGTCTCAATATGAACGATGCTGATCAACTGCTTGCTGGCGGCCCAGGCGACGGCGCGGTCCAGCAAGTCCCTGCTTATTTTTTCCGGCGCCTGCCCGATGGTTCCGTAAATGATTTTCACCGCGTCCGGCGGGCCTTCCCGGTAGTTTTTCTCCAGCCCGGCGACAAGGTCTTGCGGATTGGTGGCCAGAATGGCGCCCTGGCGTGAAACTTCCTCTGACCAGATGGTGCTGACCGGGTGGCCCTGTGGCGAAGTGACCAGCCGGCCCACGGCGAAAATCCGCGGGCCAAGAAACTGATGCCGTGCGACCGCATCGCGCATTGCAAATAGATGGACCGCCGGGCCGCCCAGGTCGCGCACCGCGGTGACCCCGTCCTGTAGATACTCGCGGCGCTGCGGCGCGGAGTCGCCGAGCAGTGAATCGAGGAAATAGGGAAAATCGAAGCCAGTCTGCGCCGCGGCAATCGAACGGATGGGCGATCCCAGGTGCGCGTGGACGTCCATCATCCCCGGAAGCAGGTATCCGCCAGCGGCGTCAATTTTCGGCCAGTTCGCCGATGCTGCGGCCGCGGGAATGACCTGAACAATTTTTCCGTTTTCGATTTCGACGGCCTGCCCGGCAAGAATCTGGTTGTTTGGCGCGTCCACAATTCTGGCGTTGAGAATCACCGTGCGGCTGCCCGCGGAAGGCGGCCAGAGGTATTTGTCAATTTTCGCGACAGTGACGGCGGTGGCAACCACCGAGACGCAAAAACCCGCCACGGCCAGAGCACGCGTTACCTGCGCAAGGGCGCGGCCGCGCCGCACCAGCAGGTAAAGGACGAAAACCATCAGATAAAAGGTTGGCGTGGCGTAGAAATACTTAATCCATTGGACGAATGTCCGCGGATGAAACGCCAGAGTGGCAGGCAAGAAGGTGCGCGTGAGGAGAGCCAGTCCCAAAGCTACGGTCAGAAAATAAAACGGGATCGAAAAGAAATAGCCGACGATGAAACGAGAAGCCCAGTGGCCCTTCCAGCGGAACAGGAAAACGCCGATGGGAAGCCAATAACAAAACACAGCCACAGCCCACACCAGAAGCAAAAGAATTATGTCCAGCCACTCGCCCGCTTTGTATTGAACGACCAGATACAGCGGAAACGGAATGGCCGCAAGCAGGGCCGCGGAAAGCAGGAACCATCGGCCGATGAATGAGCCGGACACGGGCGGAGAGTTTCCAGAGGCGACGGTCTGGTCAGAAATCATAAGTGGATTCCTCCCTTCTTTTGGCGGCGCCGGACAGCACGAGCTCCGCGCTCCGCTCCACCCAGCCGTGCAATTGGCGCGCGGCGAAGCGACGGGACTGAGCGCGGCGAGAGAGCATGCCGTGCTGCTATTCATACGTACCGGTGCAGAAGAATGTTACCGATGGCGGGCGGGGCGCGGTGCCATATAATCCGGATATGGACACGCGAAAGATTTGCTTATTCATGATGGTGAGCCTGGATGGCTACGTGGAAGGGCCAGACCATGAGATGAACTGGCACATCGTGGACGAAGAGTTCCACTCATTTTCCGTCCAGCAGCTGCACGCGACGGACACGCTGATTTTCGGGCGCAAAACCTACGAGTTGATGGAGGCGTTCTGGCCGGCGTACCAGGGCAAGGAGTTCGCGGGAACCGCCGAGCGAATGAACGCGCTGCCGAAAATAGTTTTCTCGCGCACGCTGCAAGACGTCACATGGAAAGGGACGCGCCTAGTGAACGACGACGTTGCCGGAGAGTTGCGAAAACTGAAAGCGCAGCCCGGCAAAGATCTGCTGATTCTGGGCAGCAATAATCTGTGCGTCAGTTTGATTGGCATGGGATTGCTGGACGAAGTGCGCATCATGCTGTGCCCCGTGGCGATTGGGCGAGGGAATTCGCTCTTCGCCGGGCTGCCCCAGCCGTTCAAAATGCGGTTAGCGGCCGCGCGGCAATTTACCTCAGGAAATATCCTGCTGACGTATCAGAAGTGACGGATGGTGAAACTATCGTTCAGCCGGCCGCGCCACCACACTCTGCGGAAACGGGTACTTGCTAATGCCGCCTGAGCGCCTGCTCGCGCTCGCGTTCAGCGACCCAGCGGAGGAATTCGCGCATGGCCTGGCGATCTTTCCACATGGCACGAAAAAATTCGCCAGCGGAGAGATTGTGCATATCGCCACCGTAGAAAGTCTCCATGCGCCAGCGGATATAAGGACTGCGCCACGGACACAGCCGGTAGCCCTTCGCCGTTCGCCAGTAATAGCGCAGACCGATGAACACGCCTTCACTCCCCTGGATGCGGGACTTCGCGCGGCGGCTTCCCCGCTCCGCCGCGTCATCATCCCCCGCGATGATGATAGAATGCCCCCGCGCGCAACGCTACTTTCTCCGCGCGGATTTTTCCTCCGCGCGAACGCAAAACGAGGCCCGTCCGCAAGCCTGCGCCCATTCGACATGAATTCGCCCAACATTTCCACGAAATCACATGACCGCTGACGATCACTATTTCGCCGGGGTGGACCTCTTCGGCGAGCGGAAATACGACGAAGCGGTCGCCGAGTACCGCAAGGCGCTGGCGCTGGACCCGCGCTTCGCCGACGCGCTCCACGGGGTCGCGCAGGCGTACTACGCCAAAGAGGACTTCGACGCCGCCATCGCCGCCGCGCGCGAGATTCTGGAGCTGGATCCCGGCGATATCCTCGCCTGGACCACCATTTCCCGCAGTTTTCAGCGCAAAGGGATGGTCCCGGAAGCCGAAGAGGCCGCCGCCAAGGCCCGTATCATCGGCTGGAAGAAGGAGTTGCAGGAGCAGAAGGAAAAGCCGCCGGAATCCTAAAACTCCTTGCCTGCGCGGAAATTCGGACATTTTTCTTGTCCGCCGGCGCGCCGCGCTTGGTATAATGGCTCCCTGTGGTGCAATACCCGCGTGATTCCACGCGCCGGTCAATATTCACTCGTTCGTCCCCATTGCTGGGAGGCAATGCATGTTGCGGAACCTTTTGAAGGCAAAGATACACCGGGCCACGGTCACTCGTGCCGACCTGAACTACGAAGGCAGCGTCTCGATTGACCAGGATCTGCTCGACGCATCCGAAATCGTGCCCTTCGAAGCCGTACACGTGTGGAACATCACCAATGGTTCCCGCCTGATGACCTACGCCCTGTCCGCCGAACGCGGCTCCGGCGAAATCTGCCTGAATGGCGCGGCGGCGCGGTACGTCCAGGCCGGCGACCTGGTGATCATCGCCGCTTTCTGCACCGTGGATGAAAAGGACATTCCCCATCACCAGCCGAAAATCGTGCTGGTGGACCAGGCCAACCGCCCGCTGACGCCCGTAGGCACGCACTAGATTTTCCGGGGCCTGGTTTCCGGCCCTTTACGCCCGGTTTTCTATATCGCGGCGGCACGAATTTTCTTTGCGCCGCCCGCTAAGAACCCCTCCCCTCCCGCCGTCGCCAAACGCGCAGTAACCATATCAGCAATACGCCGCGATACATATATACCCTTCCGTAATACATCTCCGGGTACTTGACCGTCCAAATTAACCGATTAGTATGTGTCCACCATCAGTACATATTTTCCGGTTGCGGCCCAGCCGCCCCCGTCAATTTAAATCAATAGGAGAGTCACAGTGAAAGCACTTTGCATGCGTTTGTGGAAGGAAGAGGAAGGCCAGGACCTCACGGAATATGCTCTGCTCCTGGTGCTGATCGCCCTGGCGGCCATCACCGCCATGAAGAGCCTGGCCACGCAGATCAGCAACGTTTTCTCCAACGCCGCCGCCAGCCTGTCCGCCAGCTAACCGGCCGATTGCCGCGGTTTGTTGGAATTTAACCAAGTTTCTCTGGCTGCCGGCGCAAGAACTGGGGGCGCCGGTAGTCAGAGAAAAAACCTAGCAAACGAGCATGGCGAGAGGGGATCAGCAATGAGAAATCTTTGGAACGGCCTTTGGAATAAATTGAGCAACGATGAGGGCCAGGACCTGACGGAGTACGCCCTGCTGTTGGTGCTCGTGGCGTTGGCGGCCATCACTTCCATGAAAGGCCTGGCCACGCAAATCAGCAAGGTGTTTTCGAACGCCGCCGTCAGTCTTACCGCAAGTTAATGAATGAGCCAGCCGCGTCCGCCCGCCGGCGGAAGGAGAAGAGCATGAAAGACCTGTGCATGAAGTTGTGGCGCGAAGAAGAGGGTCAGGTGATGACCGAATACGTCCTGTTCCTGGCGATGATTTCGCTCACCTCCGTGGCGGCCATGAACCATCTGGCCACGCAGATCAGCCATATCTTCGCCTACGTGGCCGCGCACCTCTCCGGTACCCACGCCATCGCCAACGGCATGCCCACGGCGAAGAATATTTCCAACGTGATGTAGTTGACTGCGCCGCCCTTCCCTGCCCGAATTCACGGCGAGCTCTACGGCGCGATCCTAAACACCGTGCCGCAACCGGTGGGCGCGGCGCATCGGTCATCGCCGCCGGCACTGGTGGTGCCATAGAGGTTGCCTTGCGCATCGCGAATCAGGCCGGCTGCGGGATTTGCGCCCTGGCCGACGTCCGGGAAGAACGGAAACACCGTTTCGTGGCCCGAAGGATCCAACTTAAACACAACGCCACATCCATCGGCAAAATAGCCACACGAGACGCCGCCAAAAGTTGTCGTGCCGTAGAGGTTGCCATGCACGTCACGAAGCAGGCTGGCCGCAGGCTTCCATCCGTCTCCTTCGCCGGGTCCTTCGAAGCTGTAGAGCACGGTTTCGCGGCCGGAAGCGTCGATCTTGAAGACCGTCCCATAATTGGCGGTTCCGCCCCTGTAGGTAGTCCCGTATAGATTGCCGGCGTCGTCACGAATCAGGCTGGCGGTGGGCCTTTTTCCGTCGGGCAATTTTGCGAACCTGTGCAGCGTGGTGAGCGTTTGGGCCTCCGCCGGACGGACGCCGACAATCGCCAGCGCCGCGGCAAACAACGCGAGAATTAGGAATGCCGGAAGGAATCTGGAAATGGATTTCATCTTTTCCTCCGCTGGCTAATTTGCCATTTACTGCCGGACGTCTCTTCTCTTCAAGGAACCTAGTCTGGCTATTTTACTGCCGTTTTCCTGACTTACGGCGAGATCTTGTAGACCACGCCGCAGCCGGGGCCGCCGAAGTCGAATTTGCACATCGCATCCCCGCCGTATAATGTGGTGCCATAGATGCTGCCCTTGCCGTCTCCGATCAATGCGGCCAAGGGTCCTCCGCCATCTGCTTCTCCGGTGAAACTATGCAGCACGGTTAAGTTGTCCGTGGTATCCAGCTTGAAGACGGTGCCGCAGCCGAAATTTGGTACGGCGCAGTTGACAAGGCCGCCCATGTACGTGGTGCCGTAAAGATTGCCCTGAGCATCCAGAAGCAGGCCGGCGCTGGGAGCTCCGCCGTCCGCTCCGCCAGTAAACGTGTAGAGAATGGTTTCTTTTCCGCTTGCCGCAGCTATCTTAAAGACAACCCCGCACCCCTCTCCGTCGCAGCCTGTACCACCGCCATTTTGCGTAGTGCCATAGAGATTACCCTGGGCGTCAAAGATCAGGCCTGCCACGGGATATGCCCCGTCTTCCCCGCTGGTAAAGGCGTGCAATACACTTTCATGGCCAGCAGCATCCAGCTTGAACACCACACCCTGCTTTCCGGCTCCTCCTTCGCTAGTGGTGCCATAAAGATTTCCCTGGGCGTCACGGACCAATCCGGCCATCGGGTCCCCGCCGTCCGAACAGTCCTGCTCACTGCAAAAGCTGTGCAAGACGGTTTCTTTGCCGGCAGTATCCAGCTTGAACACCACTCCAGCATCCCCGACCCCGCCAGCAACAGTAGTGCCGTAGAGATTGCCCCGGTCGTCACGAATCAGGCTGGCTTCAGGGCGGCTTCCATCCACGCAGGCGTTCTGGCTACAAAAACTGTAGAGCACGGTTTCGTGGCCAGAAGGACTGAACTTAAACACCGTGCCCTCCTTGAAAGTGCCTGATCCTGCGCCCGCGCCATACAAATTGCCCTGCGAGTCACGAATCAGGCCGCCCTTGGGATATCCCCCGTCCGCACCCAGGTAAAAAGTGTGCAGCAGCGTCTCCCGCCCAGCCGCGTCTACTTTGAAGACCACTCCGCAACCTTCCCCTCTTCTGCACTTCGGATCGCCGCCGAACGGCGTGGTGCCGTAGAGATTCCCCTGAGAGTCGCGAACAAGAGCGGCTTCTGGAAATGCGCCGTCGGGGAAGCTCTTAAATGGATAGAGCGTCGTAAAATTTTGCGCGTGCGCGGGCGGGACGGCGACCGCGGCAAACAACGCGAGAATTAGAACTGCCGGAAGGAATCTGGAAATCGCTTTCATTTTCATCTCCTCTGGTGATGCTCTCTCACTTACCGCCGGATGTACCCCAATGATCACTGCGTGATCGCCGTGTGTTTTTCGTGCGCGGCGCGAATTCTTCGCGCGCGCCAGTGCGTCAAAAATCACTTGGGCGAGATTTTGAACACTGTGCCGCAACCGGCCGGCGAATCGCAGTTGGTGTCGCCTTGGTAGGACACCGCGCCGTAGCCATTGCCGTCGCCATCCGAAACCAGGCCAGACACGGGCCCCGCTCCGTCTCCGAGCCCGCTAAAACAGTGCAGCACGGTGTCCTTGTTGTGCGTGTCCAACTTGAACACTACTCCCGAACCGGAACAGCCGCCGCCATAGGCGGTCCCGTAGAGATTGCCTTTGGCATCACGAATCAAGCCAGCATACGGAAATCTTCCGTCACGGGGTCCGGTGAAGGCGTGCAGCACGGTCAGATTACCGGCCGCGTCGAGTTTGAAGACGACCCCGCACCCCTCGCCCTCGAAGCCGCAGGAGTGGTCCCCGCCGCCCAGGGTGGTCCCATAAAGATTCCCCGCAGCATCGCGAATCACGCCAGCCTGGGGATCCTCTCCATCCGTGCAGCGAGCTCTACTGCAAAACTTGGACAGCACACTCTCATGTCCCACTGCATTCAGTTCAAAAACAACTCCGCAACCCGTTCCATTACCGCAGGCCAGGTTTCCGCCGAGACTGGTGGTGCCATAGAAATTGCCGGAGTCGTCAAGAATCAGGCTTGCGGCAGGATGGGATCCATCCGGGCCGCTGAATCTGTACAGCGCGGTTTCGTGGCCGGTCATGTCCAGCTTGAAAATGGCCCCGCAGCCCGCCCCGTTATCGCAGCTTAAATTGCCGCCCTCACTCGCGGTTCCGTAAAGATTTCCGGAGCCATCGCTCACCAGACCGGCTGCCGGACTCCCTCCATCCGCGCCGCCAGTAAAACTGTAGAGCACAGTTTCGTGACCGGAGGAATCCAGCTCGAAAATTGTGCCGAACTGGTTTGCGCCACCACCGCCGGTGGTGCCGTAAAGATTCCCCGCGGCATGACGGATCACGCTGGATATGGGAGCGGCCCCATCCTCACAGTCCTCCTTGCTGCAGAAGCTATAAAGCACGGTCTCATGGCCGCTGGGATCAACCTTGAAGACCGCACCATTATTGCTAACGCCGCCAGCCATGGTGCTGCCATAGAGATTTCCCGCCGCGCCACGATACAGGTCAGCGCCATCGGAGGGATGTGCACCGTCCGGCGACCCAGCGAATGAGTACAGCGTGGTGAGCGTTTGGGCCTGCGCTGGCCGGGCGGCAACAATCGTGGTCATCACCGCAAGAATTAGAAATGCCGGAAGGGACCTGGAAATGGATTTCATCTTTTTTCTCCTTCTCAATCTGGCGGGGGACGTAACCGGGAGGACCTGCGCGGACTGCGTATATATCCTCCTAATCTGCGGCTGCGAGAATTATAGGCCGGTCAGCAGGGTCAGTCCAGTATTCCTGCTGCCTTCTTGCGCGCGTATATCAGCGTGTTCAGCAAAGGATTGATCTCCCGGCCCGGAGAAAAGCAAAAGCAGATCCCTCGTCTAAGCGCCCATCACAAACGGGCGATGGCTTGGAATGACCAGGCGAATTAAACAGCAAGCATGCGCGGAGCGTCGGGGCAGGAAGACGCGGTTGAGTAGCAATCCCGCACGGGTTTACCGGCCGCGTTTCACTTGCCATGCCATCGAGCGCCCGCCCGCGAGCCTTGTTCCCCGGGCCGGAAAACGGTAACTGAAACGCAAATTACCATTTCAACGTACCCGGGAGCGGTTGTGGATGGTTGTATACTGTCCGGCAAGCTGGAGTTCAGGCGCGAAAATTTCATCTGGAGAGGAAACCAATCATGAAAAGCGGAATACTGGGCGGTCTTATGTTTGCGGCTGTGCTGGCCATCGCGGCGGGCGCATCGAGCGCGCGGGCGGCGACTCCCGTCCCGTGCAGCGAAATCGCGGACCTGCGCGCTCTGGCGCCCAGCCTGGTTTACATCACCAACCCCAGCACCGGGGATCAGGTGGATTACGTGGTCATCGGCGACGGCGCCGCCAGCAGCGAAGTGCTGCTGCTGTTCAACGGGACCGGACAGATCCTGCCGGACTGGCCCTTGCAGATGATCACCAACAGCACCTACAGCCCCAGGATTGTCCACACCCTTGGCTACAAGCGCAGTCAGGACGGACCGGTTTCGCTCTGCCACAACTACCGCATGGTGCTTTTTGACTATCCCGGAGTCGGCAGGAACTCGCTGCGCGGCCGGCAGGTGACCAAGGATATGATCGCCAGCGACGCGGATGCCATTCTTCAGGACGCCACCACGCGCTACGGAATTTCCACCGATGTGGTGGACCCGGTGGGCTGGTCGCTGGGAACCACGGATGCATTGAAGTACTCCCTGCTTTCGCCCGTGGCGCGCCCGTCGCGCACCATTCACAATATTTTGCTGATCGCCACGGATCCCGGCGGCTACACCACCGGCGAACCCAGTCCGAATGAAGCGCCGTGTGTGGACACCCTTTTCGAAGCGCTGAAAACAGCTGATAACTTCCAACTGAAGTTTCGCCTCAGCGGCGCATCCCTCAAGCTGACTTTTCCTTATGCCGGACAGACGGCGCGCAATAGCGGAACCAACAGCGGTTGCACGGCGACCATCAAAGGGAATAACGTCTCCCTGAGCGTGGTCCCGGACTGCACCAGCGCCAACAACTGCACGCCGCTTATCAGAATCAGTTTATTGAACCGGCTGACGTTTCCATGGATCATTACACGGGGCGTGGGCCATCAGGTCTACCTGCAACAGCGCGCCCAGGGCAATGACTGGGGGGTTGACTACTGCTCGTCCGCGGGACCCGGCTTCACCTCCATTGATTGTCACAACTACGGCCCCATTCTGCAGAGCGACACCAACGGCGGCATCTGCAAAACCGATACCACGCGGCTGAACTTTCCGATCGCGGAGCGATGCGTACATTTCGACATGACCGGAAAAATACTGGTTCTCAACGGGCGCGAAGACCTCTTCGTCCAATTCACCTACGGAAAGACCTTTGTGGATGAATACAACCGGGAGAATGGCGATGGGGCCGCCATCCGTATGACCTATCCCGGGGCGGCGGGACATGGCATCCTGTTTCAGCATCCGCTGTGGACGCAGGAAAATATTCAGGCGGTTTTCGCGGCCGAGTAGCCGCGGCTCACTCCAAAACATTCCTGGATAGCGCTACCGGCAATCCAGCGCGGGCTTGTTGGTGACGTTTCCCTTGCCATCCACGTCGAAGGCAAGATGGCAGGTCTGAATCGCGGCGGGGATATTCACCGCCAGCGTGGCTTTGGTGTTGCGATAACGGCACTGCAGCCAGACGTTGTGATCGCGGTAGTCCTTCACCTGCCAGGTCTGCTTCACGTGGACGCCGCTCCTGGATTCGTCGTCCGGCGCGAGGCTGGCGGATTCGTCGCCCATCTCGTCGTTATAAATGGTGATGCCTTCCAGCGTGTGCGTGGATTTCACCGCGGGAGTTTTCCAGTCCGCGGAAAGACCCGGCGCGCTTCCCTGCTCGGTCACCTCCATCTCCAGCGGACAGGTGAGGCTTTTCGCGCGGACTTGCGCGGACGATTCGCCCTGGCGCATCACTCCCGCGGCCAGCAGCACCGCGGCAACCAAAAATACTTTCTTCATGGATTCACCTCGTTTTTCGTTCGCCGGAATTCAATCGCCGAAAATACTGCCGGGGGCATTTTGCCCGTGCCCGCAATTCACGCGTAACGATTACTGTTTGAATATTCCCCGGCGCCGCCCATGATTCTACGCTATCCGGCGAAAAACTCTTGACGCCGCCGCTGCAACGTTCTAGTTTCACCCGGTTAAAACTCAGACGACCCGACGCAGGGCAGGAACCGGCCCCCTGCCATCCCGAGCGAGGGCCGCTCCGCCGAAGAGTGAGAGGGGAACTTTTCGGGTGCGCCGGCCCTCCGCTCTTTCCTCCTGATGATTTGAATTGCTCTCCAGCACTCCCCAGCTTACTTTCGCGCGAGCGTTGTGGCTCTGTTCCGGTGGCCTATCCCGTTGTGCGCCGCTGTATACCGCGCATCGGGCACTGGCAAAATTTCGCTGCATTTTGGAATCAAACGGGTATACCGTGGGAACTGCGGCAGTCCCCCGCCCCCGGTTGCGATGGAATAGACGCGACCCGCTAATGTGTAACTCGCTAGTCAGGCATCGCGTTCGGCAGGTTTTCGGATTTACTCTCGGCTGTGGAATTTCCCGGATGAAACTTCAACAAGACAAGGAGAGTCCCATGAGATTTTCAGCGAAATCCCTCCCGGCAGTATCAGTTTTCGCGCTAGTGGCCGCGGCGTTCGCCGCCAAGCCCATGCCGCCGCAAACGTTTACGACGCTTTACTCCTTTTCGGGCTCTGACGGCGCGGGCCCCCAGGGCGGAATGGCTTTTGATGCTGACGGCAACCTCTACGGCACCACCTACTCCGGAGGCAACATGCATTGTTCAGATGGGAACTACATCGGTTGCGGTGTGGTTTTTAAGCTGGACACGGCCGGCCATGAGACGGTCCTGCATGTCTTCAAACGTAATCCGGATGGAGCCCGCCCGGGCGGCCTGATTGGCGACGCTGCGGGGAATTTTTACGGCACTACCTACGGTGGCGGCCTTGACGTCGGAACGGTATTCAAGGTGGACGCCGCCGGGCACGAAACCGTGTTGTTCAGATTCCGAGGAGGCGCGGGAGGAGCATACCCCAATGGCGCCTTAACGCTCGATCCTGAAGGCAATTTATATGGCACTACGGCTTCAGGTGGCACTGATGGTTGCGGCGGCGAGGCAAACGGCTGCGGAGTCGTTTTCAAGCTGGATAAGAACAACAAAGAAACGGTGCTGCTCAGTTTTCCAATTGACACGGACGGCTACGTGCCGTCCGGCAACCTGATCCGCGACGCAGAAGGCAATCTCTACGGCACCACCGGGGCTGGAGGCGAAATCCCTTGCGGCAACTATGGCTATGGCTGTGGGGTGGTATTTAAATTGAACAAAGCAGGCAAGGAGACGCTGCTGCACACCTTCACAGGCGGCGCGGACGGCACTGCCCCCTCCGGATTGACCCGCGATGCAGCGGGCAACCTCTATGGCACCACTATCTATGGCGGAACGGCTACCGGGCCGTGCGAAATTAATCCTACCGCCGCGGGGTGCGGCACCATTTTCAAGCTGGATCCATCGGGCCATAAGACACTGCTTTATAGCTTTCAGGGGCGCCAGGGCGGGGCGTCTCCTACTGCCATCCTGATTCGTGACGCCCACGGAAATCTCTACGGCGTTACCAACTCAGGCGGCATAGGCACTGTCTGCGGCGGCACGATTGTCGGATGCGGCGTCGTCTTCAAAGTTGATACATCGGGGCATGAAACGGTACTGCACGACTTCACAGGGGGCGCGGACGGAGGTGAGCCCACGGACCTGATGAATGATGGAAAGGGCAACCTCTATGGGTCAACCTACGAAGGCGGTACTGCCAGCTGTCTCTGTGGGACGGCGTTCAAGATCACGCCATAGCCAGGCCGGAAACACGTCAGACGGTAATGTAAGGGAGAGATAAAGATGAAGCCCAGGGCGAGATCTTTTCCTGCACCGATACTCCTGATTCTGATGGCGGTACTGTGTCCCGTGCGTCCATCGGCGGCGCAGAACCTCACCACTGTCTATTCATTCGGGGAGGCGCCACACGATGGCGCGAATCCCGATGCCGGCGTGGTTCGCGACTCTCAGGGCAACTTATACGGCACTACGGGCGGAGGAGGCACGAACGTTAGCGGTGTGGTTTTCAAGATCGACTCTGCCGGCCAGGAGACCGTGCTTTACAATTTTTGCAGCGTGAAGAACTGCGCAGACGGCGCGTATCCGCTCGCCGGGCTCGTTCTCGACGCCGCCGGCAATCTTTACGGCACCACTACTGAAGACGGCCCCGGCTTTGACGGAGTGGTATTCAAGCTGGATACGACGGGCCAGGAGACCGTGCTGTACGGCTTCACTGGAGGCGCGGACGGTGGCTATCCGTGGGCTCCGGTGCTTCTGGACGCCAGCGGCAACCTTTACGGAACCACGCAATACGGCGGCGATCTCAACTGTAACCCGGGCATGTATTACGCCGGTTGCGGCGTGGTGTTTAAGGTGGACGCTTCAGGCCATGAGACAGTTCTCCACACATTTACCGGCGCTGCGGATGGGGCGTTTCCGGTCTCAGGCTTGATTCAGGATTCCGAAGGGAACCTTTACGGCACCACTACTCAGGGTGGCAGACTCAAAGACTGTTCACTTGGCTGCGGAGTGATTTTCAGGGTGAGTCCTGCGGGCAAGGAAACCGTTCTCTATACTTTCGTTGATGGCGCGGATGGCGTGTCGCCCCGCTCTGGTTTGATTCGCGATGGATCGGGAAATCTGTACGGTACCACCGAATTCGGCGGCACCCCTGACTGCACCTATTACACCTATACGGGGTGCGGCGTGGTGTTCAAGCTGGACTCTGCCGGCCACGAGACTGTGCTTTACAGATTCACGGGAGGAGCGGATGGATCACACCCTTCCGGCAGCCTTATCCGCGACGCCAAAGGAAATCTCTACGACGCCACGGCATATGGTGGTGGATACAATTACGCGTGCGAAAATCCCAGGCTTGGGTGCGGAGTTTTATTCAAGGTCAGCGGGATTAACAATGAGACAGTACTGCACAATTTCGATTGGACCGACGGGGAATCTCCCAATGGCGGGCTAATCAGGAATGGGCAAGGGGGTCTCTACGGCACGACGGTTTCTGGAGGCGCTTACGGCGGCGGGACGGTGTTCGAGATCACGCCATAGGGCGCAATGCGCTCGCTGAACTAGAAGTAGCTCCCTGAGCTAAGGGACAACTTCAAACACGGTCCCCGCGTTGTCAGCGCCGCCGAGTTCGGTGGTGCTGTAGAAATTTCCCTTTTTGTCCTGAAGCAGCGATGCAACGGGATACTCGCCGTCTGGTCCGCCAAAATTGTGGAGCACCGTTTCCATTCCGTTGGGCGCCAGTTTGAAGAAAACTCCCAGCGTGGCCGTTCCGCCGAAAATTGTGGTGCCGTAGAGATTGCCTTTGGAATCGAGTGACACACCGGCGTAGGGATACTGCCCGTCCGCGCCGCCGGTGAAGGTGTAGAGCACGGATTCATTCCCTTTCGTATCAATCTTGAAGACCACGCCGCTGCTGTCTGCGCCGCCCATGGACGTTGTCCCGTAGAGATTGCCAGCGGTGTCGGAAATCAGTGCGGCCACCGGCCGCGAGCCATCCGCGCCTCCGGCGAAATTGTGCAGAATGGTTTCCTTCCCCGCGGGGCTGATTTCGAAAACGATTCCGTCGCCGGACGCGCCGCCCAGCTCCGCGGTGCCGTAGACATTGCCCTTGGAATCGAGCAGCAAACTATCCTGCGGACGCTCGCCATCCGCCGTGCCTCCGGTGAAAGCGTAGAGCACGGTTTCCTGCCCGGTCTTCGTGACCTTGAAAACCGTGCCGCAGCCCTGCGGAGCGTTGCAACTGGGATCGCCGCCTTCCAGAGTGGTGCCATAACCGGTGGTTTTGCCGTCGTAAACCAGCCCGGCGTAAGGAAGCGCACCGTCCTTGCCGCCCTTGAAGCTATAGAGCGTCTTGTCCTCGCCGGTGGTGGAGTCCACCACAAAGATCGCGCCTTGATTATTGGCGCCACCGAAGGCGGTGGTCCCGGCGATTTTTGTTCCAATCACCAGCACGCCGCCGTAGGGCTGCAAGCCGTCCGTGTAGCCGGTAAAGCTGTAGAGCACGGACTCATTGCCTTTGGTGTCCAGTTTGAAGACCGTACCGGACCCGTTCGCGCCACCGCCTTCCGTGGTGCCGTAGAAATTTCCGGATTTGTCCTGCGCCAGGCCGGCGGTGGGGTTTTGGCCGTCCGGGGCGCCTCAAAACTGTAGAGAACGGTTTCGCTGCTGGGCGGCTCGGCGGAAAGAGGCGAGAGCGCCGCCAGCCCCCCCCACTGCGGCGAATCCCAGCGCGGCGAATGCCGCTCGCGCCCGCGATTTCGGATTCCGGTGCTGAATGTTGCGTGCAGTCATTGGTCCACCTCTCGATGGAAGAGATCTCCGAATCTATCGGCGCGGCGGGCTGCTTAGAGTTCGGTCGCGACGGGAGTTCCCTGCCGTTTCGCCTGCCAGCAATATACAGCCGATTGGCCCGCCGCCGGCAGAAAAGAAAACAGCGGGCCAACAAATCTGCGCCGGCGCCACCCGACCGAAGCCCACGGCGTGCGAAGGGCGCGGGAAGAACGCCAAGATTTCGTTGCCGCACCCGTGCGCAGTGCTGTACCTTCTAAAGACAAAGTACCTGGGCGAAACAGCAGACTCGGACGCGAACTTGTACAACAACGTCGAGATCATCGGCACCTCAGGCACCGGCGATCTGGTGGCGGCTGCCGCAACTGAACCGACCTACATTGCCGTCTATCGGGTTGACCCAAAAACGGGAGCGCTGAAGGAGATCAGCACCACGCGCGATCCACAGAGCACGGGCGCCTTCCTGAACATCACGGCGTTCCCCTTGCGTCCCGTGGACTAGAGCGGCATTTCGGAGTGAGCCGAGTGGCGCTACCACCGGGGTTTGAGAGGATCTCCCCAACCGGAGTTTGAACGTGCGTGGCTGCCTTCTGCTAGTCTTACAGCTGGGAGATCTAAGTCGAGATGCCGGACTGGGTGCGGGAAATTCTAAAGCGCTACGACAACGACCCAAGGCATCTGTTTGAGGTTGAGATCGCGGATACTCTACGAACAGCTTCTCTAATT
>CAVXCI010000002.1:0-18818 GCA_963760285.1 uncultured Acidobacteriota bacterium | reverse complement strand
TTTCCTGTTACTGGTTCAGTTTGTGCTGTGTGACGAAACGAACGACCTGATGCCCATGCCGATCGAGCTGGCGCATCGGCTCACCCGGCGGCTGGCGGAAGTCCGCAAGTAAGGATTGGTTGATTTTCTGCGTCCCGACGGCAATCGCAGGTCACCGCGGGATACTGGACGGCCGGCCCGAGCGACATTCATTGCGTGGTGATTTTGAGCAGCACAGCGAAGACTTTCCCGAAAAATCCTGCACGAAGCCATCATGCGCGACGCTATTTTGCCAATTCCGGCGCACATGCTGGACAGCCGCACCAAGTACCACATCATCCCCACAGGACGCTTCGTCACCGGCGGCCCCATGGGCGATGCGGGGCTTACCGGCCGCAAGATTATCGTGGACACGATCGGCGGATACAGCCCACACGGCGGCGGCGCGCTTTCCGGGAAGCATCCGACCAAAGTGGACCGTTCCGCGTGTTACATGGCGCGTTACATCGCCAAGAACCTGGTGCGCGGGATTGGCGCGCAAGTTAGAGGTGCAGCTCGCCTACGCCATCGGCGTGGCTGAGCCGGTTTCGGTGATGGTGCAGACGTTTGACACCGGAACGCTTCCCGACAGCCAAATCCGTGAGTTGATACCGCATTCTTTAAACTAACGCCCCGTGGAATTATCGAAGCCCTCCAATTGCGCCGGCATTTATCAGGCTACGGCTTCGTACGGGCATTTGGACCAGCCAGCCTGGCTTTACGTGGGAGAACGATAAGGCCGACGCCATTCGCCAGCATATCGTGCAGATGAATGGCGCAATGGCGGCTCACGCTAATTGCCAAACCAGATTCGACAACTTAACTGAAAAATGATAGATTCACTTGGAGACTGCAAGCAAGCCGTTGACCGCCGATGTGAAGGACCGGCTGCTGGCCGAGCCGGGAGAAGCGCGATTGAATGGGCCAACCGCACATGCCGGTTTTGCAACTGATCCACCAGCGGTTCATTAAGGAAAAGCCGCTGAAGGGCATCCGCATCTCGGCTGCCTGCACGTCACCACCGAAACCGCCAACTTGGCTATCACCCTGAGCGCCGGCGGCGCGGATGTTGTGCGTGCGCCTCAAACCCCCTTTCCACGCAGGACGACGTGGCGGCGGCGTTGGTGCAGGATTACGGCATCCCGACTTTCGCCATCAAAGGCGAAGACCGCAACACCTATTACAAGCATATTTACTCGGCTCTGGACCACCACCCGCATATCACCATGGATGACGGCGCGGACCTGGTTTCCGACTGCACACCGAGCGCGCGGACCAGGTTCCGGAATGATCGGCTCCACTGAAGAAACGACAACCGGTGTTATCCGTTTGCGCGCATGGAAAAAGACGGCATGCTTAAATTTCCCGTCGTCGCGGTCAATGACGCCTGAGACCAAGCATTTCTTCGATAACCGCTACGGCACCGGCCAATCCACGATGGACGGCATTATCCGCGCGACCAACGTGTTGGTGGCGGGCGCGGTGGTCGTCGCCGGTTACGGCTGGTGCGGCCGCGGCGTGGCCATGCGCGCCAAGGGCCTGGGCGCCGACGTCATCGTCACCGAAATCGACCCCATGAAGGCCTTGGAAGCGGTGATGGACGGTTTCGACGTGATGCCTATGGCGCGAAGCCGCGCACGATCGGCGATATTTTCGTCACCGTGACCGGCAACATTCATGTCATCCGCCAGGAACATTTCGACAAGATGAAGGACGGCGCGATCGTCGCCAATTCCGGCCACTTCAACGTGGAAATTGATTTCCTGCGCTTGAGAAGATCGCCACAAGCAAGCCGCCCGTCGCGCGACTTCGTCGAGGAATATTCCCTGCAGCGACGGCCGCAAGGTGTTCGTGCTGGGCGAGGGCCGCTTGATCAATCTGGCCGCCGCCGAAGGCCATCCGCCTCGGTGATGGATATGAGTTTTGCGAACCAGGCGCTTTCGGCGCGAATATCTGGTGAAGAATGCCGGCCAGCTCGAAACCAAGGTCTATCCCGTTCCCCGAAGTGCTTGACAAGCAGATGCCAAGCTGAAGCTGGACTCGATGGCCATCACTATCGACAAGCTGACGCCCGATCAGGAACATTACCTCGCCAGTTGGAATGAGAGGCACCTAGTTTCTCGTTATCGCGCGCGTCTCATGAAGGATGCTCGCACGAGTGGGCCATTTGAAATCGCGCATCTGCGTGAGCGCCGGCGCTCCCTATGCCGATGCGCGCGTCATGGACGTTCGCCAGCGTGACCTTTCCACAAAGAATGGGCAAGTAGGGACGCTCGTCGAGAGTGAATCCTGCGGCATTGGTGTCCGCGTGCTCGCCGGGGGCGCGTGGGGATTTGCGTCCACCGACCGGCTGACGCGCGAAGGCGTGCAAGCCTGCGCCGCTCGCTCCGTGGCCATCGCGCGCGCTTCAGCTCGCGTCCTGGGGCGGCCTGTCGTGCTCGCCGATGAGCAGGCTTACGTAGATACCTGGCAGAACCCCTTTATCAAGGATCCCTTTCGTGTTCCCGTCGAGCAGCAATTGGAAGTTCTTCTCGACGCGGACCGCGAGATGCGCGCCATCCCCGGCGTTACGCTCGCCGAAGGCAGCATGGCCTTTCGCCGCATCGAGCAGGTCTTCGTCTCCACGCTTGGTTCGGTGATTCATCAGCGCAAAATGCAGTCCGGCGCGGGCATCACGGCCACCAGTTTTCAGAAAGACGAAATCCAGAAGCGTTCCTATCCCAATAGTTTTGGCGGCCAGCACTGCTCTGCAAGGCTACGAATTGGTGGAAGCGATGAACCTGCCCGCGCATGGACGCCGCGTCGGCGAAGAAGCTGTCGCGCTGCACGGCGCCGTCCAATGCCCTGAAGGATCGCGCACGATCATTCTCGGCGGCGGCCAGCTCGGCCTGCAAATTCACGAGTCCATCGGGCATCCCATCGAGCTGGACCGCGTGCTGGGCATGGAAGCGAACTACGCGGGGATGAGCTTTCTCACCACGGAGAAGTTGCGCCATCTGCGCTACGGCTCAGACATCGTCAATGTGGTAGCCGACGCGCGTCTCGATCACGGAGCCGGCCTGGGAACTTTCGGTTACGATGATGAAGGGGTGCCCGCGCAGTGCACTCCGATCATCACCGACGGGCTTTTCACCGGCTACCTCAGCAGCCGCGAAACCGCTTCGGCCATTGGCGAGAAGCGCTCCGGCGGCACGATGCGCGCGGAAAGTTGGAACCGCCTGCCGATGATTCGCATGACCAACGTCAGCCTGCTACCCGGTTCATGGCGGTTGGAAGATTTAATTGCCGACACCGACGACGGCATTTTCATGGAGACCAATCATTCCTGGTCCATTGACGATCATCGCTACCATTTTCAATTTTCCACGGAAATCGGATGGGAAATTCGCGGCGGCAAGCTCGGACGCATGCTGAAGAATTGCAGCTACAGCGGCATTACCACTGAGTTCTGGGCGTCGTGCGACGCGATTTGCTCGCGCGACTATTGGACGCTGTGGGGCACGCCGAATTGCGGCAAGGGGCAGCCGGGGCAGACGATGGGTACGGGCCACGGCGCGGCTCCCGCGCGATTTCGCAACGTGCGCGTAGGAGTGGCGTTTTCTCAATGAAAAAACGCGGCGCAAGATCGCCGGCACGGAATCGCGCTCCGCGGCGCGTGGAAGATCCCGGTAGTTTTCATGAATTGCGGCTCATCGCCGACCGCGTTCTGCGGTTCAGCACGGGGCACGAATCGGAAGTGGAGATTACCGCCGCCTCCGATGCGCTCACGCGATTTGCCAATAACGCCATCCATCAGAATGTTGCCGAGGAAATTCGCCATATTTCCCTGCGCGTGATTGTCAACGGACGCACGGCACGTGTCACCACCAACAAAACGGACGACGCATCGCTCCGCAACCTGGTTGAATCGGCTACTTCGCTCGCGCGCTTCCAACCGAAGAACAAAGACGCCATGCCCATGCCGGGACCGCAGAAGCAGCAGCCGGTGCGGCGTTTTTTTGAGCCTACGGCGGAAGCTGCTCCCGAAGATCGCGCCGCCGTGGTACGTCGCGTGGTGCGATTGGCGGCGACGCGCAAGCAGACGGCTGCGGGAGTCTACGCCACAGGCTGGTCCCGAGCCGTCTTCGCAAATTCGCGCGGATTGCGAGCCGAGCATGCAGAGACTAAAGCTGAATTTTCCGTAACCATGATGGAGAAGGACTCCTCCGGCTGGGCCAAGGCCACTTCACCCGATGCTCGGCTGCTGAATCCTCTCGTGCTCGCCGACAGTGCTTCTGAAAAAGCCTCCGCGTCGCGGGACCCGCGCGAGCTGCCGCCGGGACATTACACCGTAATTCTGGAGCCTTCCGCCGTTTTGGATCTCGCCGGATTTCTTTTCTATGATTTTGCCGCCACGGCGGTGCAGGATAGGCGCTCCTGCCTCACAGGCCGCATGGGCAAGCCGCTCTTCGGCAAAAACATCACGCTATGGGACGACGTGTATCACCCGCTTCAGTCGGGCGTGCCGTTCGACGGGGAAGGAATGCCGCGCCGGCGGATTTGTCTGGTGGAGAATGGCGTCCCGCGGAATCTGGTCTATGCGCGCGCCACGGCGCGAAAAAAGAAAGTACGCCCAACGGGACACGGTTTGCCGCTCCCCAATGAATTTGGCGAAGCCCCGATGAATTTGGTTTTCGCGGGCGGCTCCGGATCGGTGGACGAAATGGTGCGCGGCACCGAGCGCGGAATTTTGGTCACGCGCCTTTGGTACGTCCGCGAAGTGGACCCCTACGAAAAAATCATGACCGGCATGACCCGCGACGGCACGTTTCTGGTGGAAGACGGGCGCGTCGTCTGCGGCATTCGCAACTTTCGCTTCAACCAAAGCCTGATTGCCATGCTGGCGAACGTGGAAGAATTAGGAGCGGCGGTGCGCGCCTCCGGGGAGGAATCATTCGACATGGTTGTGCCCGCGATGAAGGTCCGCGATATCCACTTCACCGAAGTTACCCGCTTCTGAAATGTTGCAGGACACACTGCCTCCGCATCCGCACATACGGCTACTGGCAAACACAGTCCAGGTGCGTAATAGTCCATGCGCCATTTACTTGTTCCCACAGGGTGAAAATGACGAAGACATCTCCATCCGGCATCAACTCTGGAAACACTACCCAATAAGCGGCCCCGCCATTGGTCACTTGTTTGCGTAGAAACTTTCCATAGTCTGACTCCGCGAACTCACCGGAGAAGAGATATTCCAGCGTAGTGTCGTTCAACGCAGCCACCACGTAGCCATCCTTGCTGGGATCATTTGCGGCTTCGTCCAGCCAGGACGGAGGCAAACGGTCCAATGCGCTAAACATCCGTGCAGCAGGCGTGCCTTTCGGAAACTCGCTGGGAACTCCCATAACATTTTCAGCGATTATCTTTTTGGCTTGACCCTCCGGCATGCCTTTCTTCACCCATCCGTCACAGTATGTGCCGATGAAAGGCTCTGGGTGGTATGCACGCGAAGCGATAAAAGACAGGATTTTCTCTTGATCTCTTTCGGTAAGCCATGCGGACATAAAGTCTGCGAGCCTTTGCTGGAAGTCAGGCGTGATCGCGGGCTTTGCAATCGAGCTTGTGCTGGTGGGCTGCGCCCCGACCAAAGGCAACGGTGGAGGTGCCTGTTCAATCTTTAGGGAATTGAGTGTAGCTGCCATGAGATTCAGTTGGTTCTTGTCGAAGGCGACTAAATTCCATAGGAAAACGAATGAGTTCGCCTCCGTCTCATATGATGACGTAAATACCTGCCTGTGCTGGCCGTTGCCAATATCCATATCACCTTGGGAGTCTGCTCGCTCGAACTTGTGTTCAGCGATGCTTTGGCTCTCAGATAGTTCAGGTTTCTGCCCTATCGTCTGTGCAAACGCTGTCAGGAGTTTCTCGAACGCATCGGGGCCCTGGGACGCAAGCACATCTTTGGGGACGGCCATGAGCCGTATGATTTGTCGCTGCGTTCCTACGGCGCTGCATACAAACACAATTGCTCGCCTCTCTTGATATCCCCGCAGAATGTAGCTGGCTTCCGGGCCGACTACGATCCTATGCGTTGCCCCTCTAACTTCGGCCGCCCGCATTGCCGGAGGGCCTTTAACATTCATCTCCCCGGGTAGTTCATAGCTAATTCCCAAGATCGGGTTGGAGCAAACTCTCCCGGAAACGACAGTCGCTGCTTCAATGGCGCGATTGTCAGAACTTGCTGGTGCATTCCGTGGAATTCCGACTGTCTGGCTTGCTCGTACGCACAGTAATGTGAGCGCAAAACCTATCATCAAACGACCGATTCGCCGAAATGTTGAGAGATGCGGTATACGGGAAGCGAAGTCCACCTGTGAATTCAACTTTTGGCGCCCCATATCAGATGAGCCATGCGAGCGAAACGCAGAGAATAATCAGGAGGAGCACCGCCAGGCCGACCAGGATGCGCGGGCGTTTCCTGCGGACGGCGAAGACCACGATGCTCATGGCCGCTAGGACGAAGGCAATCTGAAGCCACAAAAGTCCCGAGCCGAAGGAGCCTGCCCCTTCGCTCGCGTTTTTCCGTCCGAAGAGTGAAACCGCGAGAGGAATCGCGGCGGAAAATGCGGCAGCGAAAAAACTGCCGAACACCAGAGTGCCGGCCCAGCGCGGCCACGCAAAGCGATGATGCGCCTCACGCCAGTCCCACCACGTTTGCGCCAGCACCATCCCCACAATCAGAACCGGGAAGAGAGCCATGGTCCCCCAAAGAGCAAGCCGTTTCCGCCGGCGGGGAGTCGGCGGAAAGTGCCCGCAAAGCCAGACGTGAATATATCACGGTGCGGGCCGTGAGTCACATCAAAGGTCAAGCGAAGGGCGCGCGCCCAGGACGTGCCGCGCGTGACTCCATACTGTGCGATCCCAGCATTTCAAATAGCCGCGCCATTTGCGAAAGCGCCAGTTGTTCCGCGCGGGCGTCGGGATCAATTTCCGCAGCCGCAAAGGCGTTCGCGATTTGTTTGGCGTTGGCATGGCCGCGCAGATTATTTCGCAATGTTTTTCGCTTCTGCGCGAAGCAGATTTTTAGCCAGTTGAGGAACGCCGGCACGGCTCCCGCGTCCAATCCCAGGGCCGCGCCCTCGCCGGGCAGCGTAAGCCGCAACAGCGCAGAATCCACTTTCGGCGGCGGCTCGAATGCTCCGGGCGGGATGGGAAGCAGAATTTCAGGGCGCGCATAAAATTGGCAGAAGGCGGAGAGATAGCCGTACTCTCGGCCGCCAGGGTGCGCCGCGATGCGCACGGCCACTTCGCGCTGCACGACGATGTGCACGTCGCGGATGTTTGCCGCGAACACGCCCAGCAAGCGGTGCAGAATGGGCGACGTGATGTAGTACGGCAGGTTGCCATAGACGCGAAACGGCCCGCCGGCCAGCGCGGCGAGGTCGGCTTCGAGTACATCGCCATGAATTATTTCAACGCCGGGAAGCGACAGCGCGCGCAAAAAGGGAATCAGCCGCGCATCAGTTTCGATGGCCACCACACGCACGCCGTCCCGCGCAAGCTCGCGCGTCATTTCGCCGCGTCCCGCGCCGATTTCGACCCAAGGGGCGGTTGCGGGCGGAGCCAGCTCCGAGCGGATGCGCTCGCGCCACGTTTCGCTGATCAGAAAATGTTGTCCCAGCGGCTGTCGCGCCATGCACGAAGAGTGTAGCGCGATGGCGGCGCATTTGTGCTGATGTGCATATCGACGGGCGAAGGGGACCTGGGCGCGGACACCGTATGCGCTAATAGGCGCGAATGAAGAAGTAAATGGTCATTCCCGCGCCCACCAGAATTACCACCCCGCGCACCAATGACTGCGGCAACTTTTGCGCGTAGCGCGCGCCGAGATACCCGCCAGCCACCGCGCCTGCGGCCGTTGCCAGCGCCTGCGGCCAGAAAATGGCCCGCGTGGCGATGAACATCACGGCGGCCGCGCCGTTGATGACCACGGAAAGCACGACTTTCAACGCGTTCATGGCGTGAATGTCCGTCATTCCCAGCATGGCGAGCATCGCCAGGTTCACGATGCCGATTCCTCCGCCAAAGTATCCGCCATAGACGGCCACGGGCAGTTCCAGGCCGGCCACCCTCGCAATCGCCGCGTTTGTTGCGTGGCTGGAAATCCCCGAGGAAAATCGAGAGGTAAGATGCTTGCCGAAAGTGAAGAGAAGCGTCGCGCCGAGCATCAGCCACGGTATCACCCGGAGAAAAGTTTCCGCCGGAGTGTGGATCAGGAGCAGCGCGCCCGCCACTCCGCCGAGGATACCGGCCGCAATTAGCGGTATCAACATGCGCCGCGCGACGTACAGGCGGCTCCGGTAAGCTCCGCCGCTCGCGGAAACTCCCAACCACAACGCGAAGGAGCTCGAGGCATTGGCGGGAACGGGAGGCACTCCCATGAATAACAGCGCGGGGAAGGAGATAAAGCTGCCGCCGCCCGCAACGGAATTCAGGGCACCGCCCAGCGTTCCGGCGAAGAAAAGAAAGATGGCTGCGTGGAGAGTCAATCCAGCGCCTCAAGGAAAAGTAACAGCCGGCTACCCCGCGCGGGGCAGCAGCAAAATTTGCGGCACAAGAAAAAGGCCCAGATCATCCTGGGCCTGCCATAAGGGAAGAAAAAAGCCTGCTGTAATGCCGATGCTGGAGTAATCGTCTTAGAAACGCCGGTCGCGACCGCCGCCACCGCCGCCGCGTCCACCACCGCCTCCGCCATGTCCACCACGCCCACCACCGCCGCCGCGTCCACCGCCGCCACCGCGCCCGCCGCCGAAGCCGCCACGATTGCCACCGCCGCCACCGGGACGAGCCGCTTGTGGACGAGCTTCGTTCACCTGCAGTGCCCGGCCATCCAGATTGAATCCGTTGAGCTGCTGGATGGCGCGCTGAGCATCTTCAGCGGATGCCAGTTCCACGAATCCGAAGCCGCGGGAGCGCCCCGTGCCCATGTCGCGAATCACGCGGGCGGATTCCACCTGGAAGCCGTTGCCCACGAAAAGTTGCTGCAAGTCCTCGTCTGCTGTCTCGAAAGACAGGTTCCCGACATAAAGCTTGGCCATTTGGACTCCCTGGGGCGCCTGTGCGATCAGCGCGGAAGAAATGGGGCGCATCCGCGCGGCGGACACGCCCCATGATACTAGAGGGCTGTGACGTTCGCAGCCTGCAGGCCTTTCGGCCCGCGCGTTACTTCGAATTCAACAGCCTGGCCTTCATTCAAGGATTTGTAACCGTCTCCCTGAATGGCGGAGAAATGCACAAACACGTCCTCGCCAGACTGACGCTGGATAAATCCAAAGCCCTTGCTGGCGTTAAACCACTTCACTGTTCCTTGTTCTTTCACTGACGTTTCCTTATTCTTACTTCTTGTAAGCTATTTGGTGCTGCTCGTCCCGATTACTCGGCCCCTCCAGCCCTAACAGAAGACGGCCGCAAGTTTGTACCTGCCGCCCTTCTGAACAAATCCAAAGGTTTTACAAGAGCAACAAACGCAGCCGAACGATAGCATATTTTCACGTCCCCGCCTAGCAATACTTCCGTGCTCGGAGACGGCGAAATTGCCGGGGCACCTCTTCGCAATATAACTTATTGTTGCGCCTAAGTTTAGGGGGAGGGTATGTCGGAGATCGGGCCAGAGAAGCCGCTCGCGGCGGGGAGTTGCCGCGGCTTTGGATAATTGCGCTGGCCGGATTCGGCCTGGCGCGCGTCCAGCTTAATTGACGGAAATGCGAATTGAAAAATATTGAACTACAGGTGCTACTTCGAGGATAGTTGTTCCAGCCGCGCATCCAGCGATGCGTCGCTTTCCGCTAGAACTTCCAGGTCCTTCCGCCAGGATGCCTTTCCAGCCAGCCGAATTTCCACAGTGTGTTTGCCCGACGCCAGTCGCAGGCGAGACGGAGTTGTCCCCACGAAATTTCCGTCAATGTATATTTCGCCTTCCGAAGGTTCCGAGCGGATGCTGACGAATCCCGCGCCGGATTGATTACTCATTGCCGCCGACGGCGTTGCGGCCGCGATAGCGCGCGGCAAAGGCTCGTCGGCATGGGTCAGGATGTGCAACTGATCGAGCACGCCCTCCACGTCCACCGCGCTCAATGCGAACGCGATGCCCTCCTTGTTGCGGCCTTTCAGTGTGTTGATGCCTGCAACGTCGCCGCGCAGCGTCAACAACGGTCCGCCGCTGTTTCCCGGATTGACGGCCGCGTCCGTTTGCACCCATACGCCTGGTTCATCATGCAGGCGTCCCACGGCGCTCACAATCCCCTTCGTCACCGTGCCGGGCAGACCGGACGCGGGATTGCCCAGCGCCACTACTGTTTCACCGAGCTGCACCGCGCCGGGCGGCACCAGTCGCAGATACGCATAGCCGCTTCCTGATACACGCAGGAACGCCAGGTCAAGTCTCGGATCCATATAGACGACGCGCGCGTATAGGGAAGTGCCGGCTGTGCTCGTGGCGATCGCCGCCGTCTCGCCCTCGACCACGTGCTTACTGGTGGCAATCAGGCCGTCGGAGGTGAGAAAAAATCCCGAGCCCACGGATTGCGTTGTCTTCAGCAGCACGACCGCCGGAGCTGCATCCCGGATCACACGCTCGACGGCGGCATCCGGCGAATTCCCATTTACCGGAGCGTCCGCAAGAGCCGGCGATGAAGTTCCCGCGGTTGTCATCGGTGCAGCGCGAATTTCTGCCATGGAATTGACTTCGGCGTGGGCCGTGGGAGGCGCAGCACTGGCGCTCGCGGGGAGTGACTGCAGCGTGACCTCGAAATGCTCCGATTTCATCAGGTAATAATCGCGGTGATGCTTGCCGTTCAGCGTGCTGAAATGGAAGGGTCCATCCGCCAGTTCGATTTCCTGGGGGCTGTAGCCGTCCTTCGAGAGGCGCAGGGTCATGGCGTGCTCGAGGCGGCCGCTGAATACGCTGTGCGGAGTGTGGAAGTATGCGTCGGGCAGTTCTTGCTGATACGGAGTCTTGCCAAGCGCGACCCCGTTGATTTCGACGGTAGCGCCGGGCGGAGTGGAGACGATATTCAACGTGCCCGCGCGCGCCGGCGCGACATAGGCGAGCGCGGCGCATACGAGCAAGATGCGCGGCAGCGAGGAAGGGGCCCGCTGCGTTTGAAGCATCGGTTGCCTCCGAGTGACTCCGGTCAGAAAAGATAGAACGCATTGTCTTTCGCGTCAATACTGTCTGTTGGCTCTTTGGCCTCCGGCATTCGGCGGTCCATGCGTCTTTCCAGTGTTACGCAAGGCACAGGCAGCGTGGTGGTACTGCCGACCAATTGCACCAGGATGATAGACTTATTTCAAGTGGTCGAATGAATACCCTTCATTTGGATACCGGCCCGGATTGGCGTGGCGGGCAGGCGCAGGTTTTCCTTCTAGTGCGCGGCCTTCTCGCTCGGGGGCATGGGGCGGAATTAATCGCGGTGCGGGAAACGCCTCTGGCCAAGCGCGCTCGGGACGCGGGCGTTCGTGTGCATCCTGTGTGTCCGCATTTTCGGCGCATATCCATGGCGCGAATGCTTCGACGACTTTTGCGCGATCATAATTTCGACATTATCCATGCCCACGAGCCTCACGGGCTGACGGCTGCATGGCTGGCGGGCGCCCGCCGCCGCGCATCCCTCATAGTTTCCCGCCGCGTGGCCTATGCGCTTAGTCCGGGTCGCGCGGCCATGGCGCGATATCTGGCCGTGCGGCGCATCATCGCTGTTTCGCGCTATGTGGACGCCAGCATCGTAGCCTCCGGCTTGGAACCGTCCCGAATTGCCGTGGTACACGACGGCGTGCCCGTTCCACCGCCCTTCACCCCCGACGAACGCGCCTCAGCGCGCGCGCGCTGGGGCGTCAGGGAAAACGAATTCCTTCTGGGCTGCGTGGGACAGCTCGTGCCGGAAAAGGGACAGGATGTGCTGCTGCATACTCTGGTCCTTTTATGCGAGCGTTTTCCGCAATGCCGGCTGCTGCTGGCGGGCCATGGTCCCTATCGCACTCACTTGGAGGAACTGGTGCGCGAACTGGGAATTTCGGATCGCGTCATCTTCACCGGCTTCGTCGAGGATGTGGACCGTGTTTATGCCGCGCTCGATATTTTCCTCTTTCCGTCGCTTGCCGAGCCGCTGGGATCTTCCTTGCTGGACGCGATGGCCCGCGGAATCCCGGTGATCGCCGTCGCCAGCGGCGGCATTCCGGAAATTCTGGAAGACGGCAAGAATGGACGCATGCTGGTGGCGTGTGAGCCGGAAGCGTTTGCGGGCGCGGTGTCACGCCTGCTTCAAAATCCGTCGGAAGCCGCCATCCTGGGAGAGGCGGGGCGCGCCACCGTGCGCGCCCGCTTCACCGCCGATCACATGGCGGAAGCCACGCTGGCGGTCTATTCGCAGACACTTTCTGAAGCCAACTCAATTTAAGAACCCGAGCGAGTATGTCCGCGAAATCCGAGGCCGGCCGGAAAGTATTCAGCGGCGAGCGCCTAGTTACTCAAGGTACGACCGTGCCCATCGACGCGCCGCGCGGGGAAAAGAAAATGAATTCCAACCGCGGCCAGCAACAGAATGGGGAAGACAAACGCGCTGCCTTCCGGGCCGACCGTGCCGCCCGTAAGCCACTTGGCGCCGTGGAACGACGAATTCAGCAGATGCCCCTTGGCTAGAAAGCCGCTATCCGGCGTGGAGTAGAAATACGTCTCGCCCCAGTCCCATCCGGCGTGCATGCCGATGGGAAACCAGATATTTCCGGTGCGGCTCAAGCTGAAAGCGGCCAGCAGCCCGAACGAGCCGGCCATCGTCGCTCCGTACCACGCCTCGCCGATATTGCTGATGTGTGCCGCGCCGAAGAGAATGGAGAGCAAAATCGCCGCCGGCCAGAAGCCGATTCCCGATCCCAGCGTGGACTGCATGTATCCGCGGAAGGAAAATTCCTCGAAAATTCCCACCATGACGAATCCGATACCGAAGAGAAGTCCGTAGTGCAATGCCTGGTGGGCGCTCAGTGCCATGCCGCCCAGCGAAAATCCGTGCAACGCGGCAATCATTCCCAGCAGCAGCGAGAGCATCACGAAACCGTAAGGCACGCCCTGCCAGAAGCGTTTGCCGAAAGCCTCGCGGCCCGGCAGATAGTAGTCCGCAAAGGTGCGTTTCTCAATCAGCGACATCAGCCACGCGGATACGAAGAGGGCAAAAATTCCAATTCCTTCGCCGAGGATTTGCCCAGGCGCGGTCATCACGTGCGGGTCCTGCGTTTTTTGCCAGGCGACCAGCGCGGGAATATGCTTCAGAACGAATTGGACTCCGAACACGATCGCCGCGAAAAAAATAACGAACAGCAGCAGCCGCCACCCCGCACGAATTCCGTTCGGCCCGAGAAATATGTTAGCGAAGCCGGAGCGCTGAGGTGGCAACGGCGCGAAGTCCGTCCCAGCATCCTCATTTTGTAAAGGCAAATTCATCGCTCCAAATTCGTCAGCCATTTATCCTCCAAGCGTGCAGTTCCTATACGCCTGACAATAATCAGAAGTTTCGCCGGCGTTAGCTACTGCCCACGATATTTCTCCCCACAGCCGATGCAAAAGCAGCGAAGGTGCAAGCCCGGCGGTTTTGCCACCAAGCCCAACGATTCTCTGAAATATTCTTGCCCTTTTTCGATATTTCGACCGCATGCCTCACATTGGTGAGCAACACGGGCCTTCTTCATCTCAATGGATTTTGCGGATTCATACTTGCTCATAACTTAACCTGTACAACTCAAGTTTGCTCTCCGGACCGTGTCCGCCGGGAAAGCTACGCTTCTTCGATCTCGCAGGACTCCGATAGTTCTTCTAGGAATTCAGGTTTCAAATACTTGACCAGAGGCTCCGCCTCCTTCAGGCGTGCCCGGAGATCCGAGAATGAAATGAACCTGCAAATTTCTGATAGTGGGGGTGATAGGCGACCGAACGTCGGTCGATTGATTTCATCGATTACCTTTTGTCGCCGATCATCCGGAGCAACAAGGTAAAGCGGTATATTCAAATTTGGCTGCATTGCTACGAGGTCGGACATCCGAAGCAGACCCGAATAGACAGACGTAGTACTTTCGATTTCAAACGCTGCAATGATTGCATTGCTTCTGAGCCATAGGACGTCAATTAGTTGGATCGTCTTGTTCGTTCCCTCGTCAAACTGCAAGGGAAGCTCCGACTTTAGCCTGGACAGCTCCGCGAATCGCTGGCCCCTGAACTGGCGGCCTTTGTCGTTCCGGGCGACCCACACGTCAAAGCCCATGTCGCTTCCCAACTTGAGGAGCAGCCACTGCATTTCTTCATGTTCGCTCGGTTCCCTAATGCCTTCTGCCTCGGGGGAAGGTTTTCCTTCGATTTCCGGGGTGGCAAGAAGCGGTCTGTCACTTTCAGGAACCGTCACGGAGCCAATTCGAGTTTTGAAGGCCTTGGGCCTTCTGGCCAGCTTTGCCGGGTCGGTTGGCCGCACAACAGGATTTTTTTCAGCATCCAAAAGCGCTGCAAGAACAGTCTCGGCATCGGCGGCCTTCCACTTTGAAGGAGAGCTGCGGAAACTGCCGGTCCACGCATTCGGGCTTTTCAGGTCCTTGAAGATGCTGAGGTGATCTCTAAGCTCAAACACGGGCACTGCGGTTTCGGGTGTGAGTGAGACAATGCTTTTCACATTCATGCGCGAGGGGAAATCGTCGTCCTTCCATATCGGACTCGAATCCTGATAGGGTTTTGAGGTTACTTCGAGCACAGCAATGAAGCGAGACACCCCTGTGAGATAGCAAAGAAGATAGTCGCCGGGCTTTATTTTTTGCACAGCGTTCCACCGGGAACCTCTATGCCCTGAGACCGCACCTCCCGCCGCTAGGAATTCTGCCCATGTCGCGCCTGTGAAAAGGTCAAGCCAGTAGTCCCGCTCGGTCATTGTGTCAGAGCTCCCAACCCACATAGTCTACTGTAGCCACTTGGCCAGCCAGCCGAGGAATTCCTTGTACCAGAACTGGCTGTTTTGGGCTTTCAGCACCCAATGGCCTTCGTCGGGGAAAATAATTAATTTCGAGGGGACGCCCTGACGCTGGAGCGCGGCGAAGAACTCGAGTTCCTGCGTGTACGGTATGCGAAAATCTTTTTCGCCGCCGATGATCAGCACCGGCGTTTTGTATTTTCCAAAGTCGGCCGCATATTTCGCGGGATTCCACTTGTCGTATAACTCCGGATTGTTCCACGGCGTGCCTTTGAATTCCCAATCCTCGAACCATAATTCGTCGGTGGCATACATGCTGAACGTGTCGTAAGGCCCGGCGTGGCTGATAATGCATTTGAAGCGGCCCTTGGACTGCGATTCCATCCAATCCATCATGTAGCCGCCGTAGGAACCGCCGGCGGCAGCGACGCGCGAGCCGTCAATGAACGGATATTGCGCCACGGCGTAATCCACTCCGTCCATCAAATCCTGAAAAACTTTTCCTCCCCAATCGCCGCTGATTTCCGCGGTGAGTTGTTGTCCGTAGCCGGTCGAGCCGTGTTGATTGATCATCAACACGAGGTACCCCGGCGCGGCCATCACCTGCTGATTCCAACGATAGCCCCAGGCGTCGTCCCACGCGCCCTGCGGTCCGCCGTGCACCAGCAGCAGCATCGGATATTTTTTCCCAGGATCGAATTGCGGAGGCTTTAGCAGCAGCCCTTCGATTTTTGCGCCGCCGCCTCCTCTAAACCACAACGGCTCCGCCGCCGGCAATTCAAGCTGCGCCAGCAGCGTCGCGTTCTGGTGCGTGATTTGCCGCACGCCGGAGCCGTCGGTGTCAGCGGTAAAGATTTCCGCCGGCATGGTGAGGCTGGTACGCGCGAAGACCAGTGTTTTTCCGTCGGGGCTGACGGCAAATTCGTCATTGAACCCGTCCTTCAGTACGACGCGCGGCACAGCATCCGGTTCGGGAGCAACGGCGTAGAGCGGCATCTCAGCGTGGTATTCAGCGGTGAAATAAATTGTGTGGCCGTCGGGCGACCAGGCGTACGAATCCGGATTGCCGTCAAATTGTTGCGCCACCTGCATCGGCCGGGTGGAATCACGGCGGTAGACCATCAGCCGCCAAAGGTCGCTTTCGTAGCCGTAGGTGGCCTGCGAACGATAAAGAATGGCGCTTCCGTCCGGCGAATAGACCGGACCCCAATCGTTGCCGCGATTCGTGGTGATGTGGCTGGGAGGAGCGCCGCCCGCCGCCGGAACGGTGAAGAGGTCGCCATTTGTGCTCAGCGCTTCGTCCTTATCCGTGTTGGCCGTGAAGCAAATCTCTCGACTGTCGGGCGAAAACGCAATGGACTCCGGCGCGCCCAAATTGAACGGTGGAACATCGTAATCCGCTCCGGGCGTGAGGTCGCGCGGCGTTCCGCCCGTCGCTGAAACAATGAAAAGATGACTGCGCTTGCCGTCCCACCATTCCGTCCAATGGCGATAGAGCAGCTTGTCATAGACATGCGCCTTCACTTTGCTTTTGGCGGCGGCATCATCCCGAGCTTTGTTGCAGGCGTCGTCGGCGCAATCGGGATAAACGCGCGAGATGAAGGCGATGCTTTTCCCGTCCGGCGCCCACAACTCATTGTCGGCTTCCGTGAAAAGGCGGGTGACTTGCCGTGCATCTCCTCCATCCATCGAAAGCAGGTAGATTTGTTCGGAACCATCGCGGGAGGAAAGAAACGCGATGCGCTTTCCATCCGGAGACCAGCGCGCGCGCGAATCCCTTCCGCTGTTGGTCAATTGGCGAGACTCACCGCCTTCGATGCCGACGATCCAGATATAGGTCATCGAGTGATTGGCTTCCAAATCGGGCGTTGAAACGGTGTAAGTAACCCATTTCCCATCCGGCGAGATTTGCGGATCGCTGATACGATGCATGGAAATTAAATCATCGAAGGTTATCGGGCGTTTCTGAGTCTCCTGCGCCCTGGCCATGCCGCTGCAAAGCATCGCGGCCAGCAGGATTGTCAAAATAGCAGTTACCGATTTTCTCGCTGTCATTGCGAACTCTCTCCTATCGCCATCCGCGACGTGAAACGCGCTATCTTGCTACTTTTTTCGGGGGGACTCAAGCGCGAAGAGAAAAGTTACGCGCGATTTCCGCCGTGCTTGCGTCGGGTGTTTTTACGGCGTGTCAAAGCTTGTGGCCCGGCCTTCGACGGGCGGTTTTCGTAAGTGCACCGTCAGGGTGCCAGCGTTACAGCGCACGCATTATTCGGATTTCTTTTTATCGCCGCGGTTTCAGAGCGCGGCGAATCCGTGTCGTTTCCGGACGCTTTGGCGCGACGATGAGCGCCACGCCGAAGATAACGATCAGCGCGCTGACAATACGCGGGACAGTAAAAATCTCCGAAGTTTCCAGCGTGGTGTTCTGATCGGCGACTTCGATCTGCTTGGTTTCAACGTGACGCCGGAATTCCGGATGTCCCAGGAGCAGCAAGCCCGCCACAATCAACACTCCGCCCGCCAGCGCAGGATACCGAATTTTCACCTCAGCGACTCGCCAGCGGTTTCAGGATTTCATCCAGCATATTGCTGCCCTGGGTGCGCACCAGGTGCGGATAGCGCAGTCCGCCGTGGTAGTCCAGTTTCAGGTTATGCACGTATGACCCATTGGCGATTTCAAATTCAATCGGCGTGGTGGATTGCCGCGAATCCCGCACCGCGCCGCGCAGCACGTCCTCCGAGAATTGCCGCCCGTTGACGGCCACGATTCTCATGTCCGGTCCGATTCCCGCCTGGTAGGCGAGGCCGTTGAGCACCACGTCGCGCACCGTGCCGTCGGAATCCACAAGCATGCCCAGGGAAGAGTAAAGGTCCAGTTCATGGTCGGCATATTCCCGCGCCGCTTCGATCTCGTTGGGATGTTCATCCCATGCGAGATTCCATCCTCCGGCTTGCACTCCGGCGAGAGGCGGCTCGGGAGACAGCGAATTGAGCATTTGATGCAGCATGTCGGCCCAGCCGTAGGGAACAAGCGCGTTGAGTGCGGCGACGATGTCGTCAAACGTATAGGTTTTCAGCGCCGGCTCGCCGCCGGGACCACCGTAAAAGCTGCGGCAGAAATCATTCATCGAATATTTCCCGTGCGTATTGGGTTCGCAGCGTGGTGTCCACGTTCAGCCAGAGCAGATGCCCTCATCGTAGTAGTCCACGCCGCGGCGCCAGGAAGACCACTCTTCCGGAGCTTCGTAGAGAATCTGCGCGGCGTCAGCCGTATCCTGCAGTGGCCTCCATGTGCGGCCGGTATGCGCTCTCAAGTCCGGCAATCACATAGGCGAGATATTCGTGGGATTGCTCGGGGGTCCAGAGTCCGCTGCGCGTTGTGAGAACCTTGCCCAGATATTCTGTGAGGCCTTCGTAAACCCACAGCAGATCGTCGTGCATCGGCTGCTGATAATCCGGCGTGGCAAGATCGGCCGGGCCGCCGGTATTTTCCGTTCCACGAATGCGTGAACTCGTGCGGCAGCAGTTCGGCGTTCGTGCAGCCGCAGCGTGTCGTCGATCATGCTCTTTTCCGCGACGCGGTCGTCGCTGGATTCGTGGTGTTCGAGGCCGAAATGGGCCACGTCGTCGCTGAGGGTAAGTAGAAAATGATAATCGCGATAGTGACGCGAACCGAAAAGCGCGCCCGTCTCCGCGACAAGGTTGCGATATTCCGCTTCTGTCGCCGCGGGCATGGCCAGCGCCGCTTCGCTGTCGGCGGCCATGTCCAGTTCGTGCGAAGGAGTTTGCCCGGCGTCAATTCGATTGCGCGGAAATGATCGC
>CAVXCI010000001.1:0-2298838 GCA_963760285.1 uncultured Acidobacteriota bacterium | reverse complement strand
TACACGCCGGATTTCCTCGTGCGCACGACCGATGGCGTGGTGTGGGTCGTCGAGACCAAAGGCCGCGAGGAACTCGACGTGCCGCAAAAGATGGCGCGGCTGCGGCAATGGTGCGCTGACGCAACCGAGGCCAGCAAAGGAGAGGGCGGGACACGCTACGGTTTCGTCTATGTTGATCAGGAGAGTTTCGAGAAGCACAAGCCGTCGTCATTCGCGGGGCTGGTCGGCGCTTTTCGTGAATACCAGGAGGCCTGACGATGGCACGCCAAGAGAAAAAATCCTATGACCTAAGCGAAGCCGAACAGCGCGACCTGGTTACGCTGATCCAGCAAGGCAAAGCCTTGCCGGAAAAGTACCGCTTCATCCTGTTCGAGGACAAACGCGAGGTCGAGCTGGTCTGGAACGGCAAGACGCGCGACGTGTGCACTACGGTGCTGCCCTTCCAAACGCTGGAGCACGTCGATGAGCCGCGCGCCGAGACCAAGATGCAAGGAGGAGCTGTTCGACAGTCGGGGCCGTCAGTTGCGCGGCTGGACGAATAAGCTGATCTGGGGCGACAACAAGCTGATCCTGTCGTCGTTGAAGGCGGGCGCACTGCGCCAGCAGATCGAGGACGCCGGCGGTCTGAAGCTGATCTATATCGATCCGCCCTTCGATGTCGGCGCGGATTTCAGCATGGACGTCGAAATCGGCGGCGAGACCTTCCACAAGGAAGCCAAATCTGCTGGAGCAGATCGCCTACCGCGATACCTGGGGTCGCGGAGCGGACAGCTTCATTTCAATGATCTACGAACGCCTGATCCTGATGCGCGATCTGATGGCTGACGACGGGAGCATCTATGTGCATTGTGACTGGAGAGTGAACAGCTTACATGCGCCTAGCTCTGGACGAGGTGTTTGGGCGACAGAGCGTTTCGAATCGAAATATTGCGATGGCGCTATACTGCGCATAGCGGCAAGTGCGCAGAAGATCACGATCATTGGTCGACGAAAACATGACACGATTCATCTCTTTACACAAAATCGGATCAGGATCAGCCGCACAGTTCAATCACGAATTACTACAGATGAACTGCCGACAGATGCAGCTAGCAGTTGAAGCGTGCTATGAACGCTAGTCGGACAACGGCAATTCAAGTAGAGTAACTGGTATCGACGAGTATTCTGGAGGCATCAATCGCAAGCGTATTCGCGAAATTCACGAGATGGTCATATCCTGAAACCTCATCGAGGGGCGAATAGCGTCTAAGTAGTACCTCGACGAGATGCAAGACGTGCCGGTGCACGACCATGTGGACCGACATCTCACCACTTGACGAAGGGGCTAGCATGAGCATGTCGGCTATCCCACGCAGAAGCCAGAAGCGCTTGCTCGAACGAATCATCAAGGCCAGCAGCAATGAAGGTGATCTGGTCGCGGACTTCTTCTGCGGCTCCGGCACGACTGCGGCCGTCGCCGAAAAGCTGGGGCGGAAGTGGATCGCTACCGACCTCGGCAAGTTCGGCATCCATACGACGCGCAAGCGTCTGATCGGCGTGCAGCGCGAGAAGAAGGCAGCCGAGCAAGACTTCCGCGCCTTCGAAGTGCTGAACCTTGGCCGCTATGAGCGGCAGGCGTATTTGAACGTGGGCGGGCGGTTGACGGGAACGCAGAAAGCGCAAGCCCTCGCCCAGAAAGAAAACGAGTTCCGCGAGCTAATCCTGCGCGCCTACAAGGCCACGGGCTTTGGCGGCAGCGAAGGCGCGCCGGCGCAGGACGGCTTCTTCCACGGGGCGCGCAACGGCCGGCTGGTGGTGATCGGGCCGATAAACCTGCCCGTAGGGCGGCTGTTCGTCGAGGAGGTCATCACGGAGTGCCGCAAGCGCGGCGCATCCCGTGTGGACGTGCTGGCTTTCGAGTTCGAAATGGGGCTGTTCCCGGCCGTGCTGGAAGAGGCGCGCGGCAAGGGCATTGACCTTGCTCCGAAATATATTCCCGCCGAGGTCTTTGACAAGCGGGCGGTGGACAAAGGCCAGGTGGTCTTCCACGACGTCAGCTTTGTCGAGGCCACGCCGCGTTATGAGAAGAAGAACAAGCTCGCGGTCAGGATCGAGCTGACGGACTTCTCCGTGTATTACACCCAGGGTGCTGCCGAGGCCGCGATCGCCGCCATGAAGGAAGGCAAGAGCGAGGTCATGTGCGAGCAGGGGCAGCTCTACAAGGTAAGCAAGAGCAAGGACGGGATCGTCAAAAAGGATCGCCTGACCAAGCACTGGACGGACTGGGTGGACTACTGGGCGGTGGATTTCGACTATATGAGCCGCAAGGAGATCATCAAGGTGCCCGTTGGAACAGGCCTCGGCGGGGTCGCCTCATTGCCCGGCCTAGAGCCGCCACAAGGCGAGCTGACGATACCGGACTTCGAGGAACGCTGGACGGGCGGCTACATCTTCGAGAACGAATGGCAGAGCTTCCGCACCCGCCAAAACCGGGACCTGGAGCTGAAAACGGCCGAGCACACTTACGACCGGCCGGGCCGCTACACCGTTGCGGTGAAGGTGATCGACATCTTTGGCAACGACACCATGTCGCTCGTGCCGGTGAACGTGGGGTAGGGACATGCAATTCAAACCCGAGATCGGCAGCGAGAAAGAGGACATAATAAGTGGGATGCCGGCTGACGTTGCAAACAACGATCAAATAAATCGCGCGCGCGCGCTGCTGGTGGAGCTGGAATGGACTGAGTCCGACGCCTGGATTAGGATCTGGGAATTGCCTGAAACGTTCCGGAAGACGCTGATGCAAGAAACGCCCACCTTTGCTTCTATGCCGGCTGAGGAAGCAGCCGAACTGATCCGCGAACTGGAACGCATTCTGGCGGAGGAGTAAATGGGTCAGCGGGAGGGACCGTTCAGAACATGCGATTGATTCATTCCTCCGATCTCCAGATCGGCAAAGTTTTCATGTATTTCGAGCCTGAGGTTGCGGTGTTGCTCCAGGACGCACGGCAGGCGGCCGTCCGGACGCTCGGGGATCTCGCCATGAAACACGGGGCCTCGACTGTGTTGTTGGCTGGCGACATTTACGACAAGCAGCAACTCTCCCCTCAGACCCTCGCGAAGCCGATCGAGGGGATGCGGCAGTTTCCCAAGGTCATCTGGCACCTGATGCCGGGCAATCATGACCACGTGCGGGAGAACGGCCTCTGGGATCGTCTGGCGCGGACGAATCTCCCGGAGAACGTGCGGCTCCATACGAGCCCTGGCGCGGTGAAGATTATGGATGACGACGGAACGCCCGTTTTCCTTCTGCCGGCGCCGCTTCCGCACATCGCGAATGTAGACGATCTCACGGGCTACATGGATAAAGAGGCCACGCCTGAGGGAGCCATCCGAATTGGGATGGCGCACGGCTCGATCCAGGGTTTCGGCTCAGATGGCGAGGCCTCTAACTACGTCGCGCCGACGCGCGCTGATACCGCGGGGCTCGCCTACCTGGCCATGGGCGATTGGCACCGGCAGGTACAGATCAATGATCGCGTGTGGTATTCCGGCACACCAGAGCCGGATCTGTTCAAGCGCCCGCCAGGTTCCAGCGGGACGCTCTGCAACGGTGGCAGCGCGCTTGTCGTCGATATCGCCGGCGCGCGCGCCGCGCCCACAATTTTACCCGTCGAGGTCGGCCGGTATCGCTGGCACCAGGTCATGAAGACGCTGACGGAAGACTCTCAGATTGATCTCCTGGAAGCGGAACTTCGTGCGCTCGAACCTGATTTGAGCAAAGTCGTGCTCGATCTCCAGGTTACGGGAACGCTATCGCTGGCCGGTCGCAAGAGATTTGAGGAGAGGATCATCCACGGCATCGGGGCCGCCGTGTGCGCCACGCGGTGGCAGGATGGTGGGCTGGTTCTTGAGCCGACGGAAGCAGACATGGACGATATCGACCGCTCGGGCTTCGTCCGCGTGGCGGCAGACCGGCTTAAGGCAATGGCTGATGACCGTTCCGATCAAGAGCGGGCGCGCCTTGCTTCTCTGGCCTTGCGGCGATTGTACCTTGAGCATCTGCGACAGGCAGGGGTCTCATGAAAATCCGCTCGATCAAGCTCACAAATTTTCGAAAGTTCGTCGGCACCGTCGGCGTGGATGGAATCACCGATGGAGTGAATCTTCTTGTCGGCGAGAACGAGGTTGGCAAATCGACGCTACTGGAGGCAATCAACGGTGTGATTTTCGAAAAGGCGAAGTCACAGACCGAACGTGTAAGAAGCTTCCGGCACTTCGTCAACGGCACAGTACCGGAGGTCGAACTGGCTTTCGATCTTGACGGGACGCGCTGGACCATTCTAAAGCGCTTCGCCGGCCCATCCGGGAAAGCGGTGCTGATCAGTTCAGATCGCCGTCGCTTCGAAGACGAGGCGGCGGAGTTGGAGCTGCAGCGACTGCTTGAATTTGCAAGCCGCCGGGGCGGCGGCGAGCCCGGCATTTGGGGAACGCTCTGGGTGCGTCAGGGTAGTTCGTTTGGCGATCCCAAGCTTGACGATGCCGGCCGCCGCACCTTGCAGGGTTGCATCGAGGCGCAAGTTGGCGTTGTCACAGGCGGGGAGAGGGGCAGGAAGATTCCGTTGGCGGTCGAGCACGCGCTTGGAGAAATTCTGAGCGCGCGTGGGCCACGCGGAAAGTTCAAGGATGCCAAAGATCGTCTAGAAGAGGTGGGTGGGCGCGCCAATCAGCTTGAGGAAAAACGGCGGGAGATCTTTGAATACATGGACACACTCGCGCGCCAAAAGCGCGAACGGAAGGAACTTCAGGTCGATTGGAGCGAGGAGGCACATCGGCGCGAACTTGATGAGGCACGGACCCGCCGCACGGCGGCGGCCACTAAAGCTGCTGAGATCGAGGCGGCCCGGAATGCGGCGAAGCTCGCAGAGGAGCGAGCGGCACGCGAACGGGCAGCAGTGACGGAGCGTTCTAAGCTGGCGCGGGAACTCGACCCGATCGAGGCCGAGATCAAGGGACTTACAACCGATATTGGCCAGGCCGAGGCCTACAAGAATGAGACCAGAGTTCTGCTTGAGGCGTGCGAACAACGCCTCGCCGGACTACGCGAGGAGGCGCGTGTTAACGGTGAGCAAAGCCGGAGACTTGAGCGCATCCGTGCGCGCCGCTCTGCATACTGAGATCGCGCATCATGAGGCGACGCTGGCAAAAGCGGTAGATCTACAGGCTGAGGTCGGCCGGCTCTCCGAGCTGATAGGTCGGATCACCGCGACAGACGAGGCCGTGTCGCGGATCGAGGGTGCCGATACAGAGCTTTCCGGCGCAAAGGCGGCGATTAACGCGGTTGCGACCACGATATCGCTCGCGATCGAGGCAAATGCTTTGGGCCGCGTGCACCTCGATGGTGTGCCTCTTTCCGCGCCGATGATGTCTCTGGCGGTTGTCGCTAAAACGTCTGTTGGCGTCGACGGCATAGGAAATATCGCTGTCGAACCGCAGATCCACGACCGCGACGCGATCCTTGAACGGCTTCGTCTGGCCGAAAATGAAATCAGGGAGGCGCTTGAAGCTGCCGGCGCCGTGAACCTGACGGCCGCCCGTTACGCGGTGGCGCAGCGCCGTGAGTTGGACCGGCAGCTCGCAGATGTCCGCCGTGAGATTGCGGGGCTTGCGCCGCGAGACCCGGCGTCGAAGCTGGCGGCAGGTCTGGACGCGCGCCAGACTCGCGTGAGGGAATTACAGGGACGGCTCAAAACGGAATTGGAAGCACTGGGTCTTTCCGCGCTGCCAACAACTGCGGAGATAGCGAAGGAAATTGCAGAGACTCATGACAGGGCCGAGCAATTAGCCGCTGACATTGGGACGGCCGAGGCGGCGATGGAGGGACCAAAGGGCGTGCTCGCCGAAGCGACCGCAACGTTGCAGGAACTGGAGCAACGCCTGGCCGGGCGGCGTGGCACTCTTGAGACGAAGCAAGCCGCCCTTGCGGCTGGCCGGGCCCAAGCCAGCGACGAAGAACTCTCGACCCATGCTGATGAACTTACGCTGCGGGCCACCACGCAACAGACCGCTCTCATGACACTCGAGAATAACCAGGGAGAAACGGTTGAAGCTATCGACGTGCGGATCAAGCGCCTTGAGGCTGCCGGGCGAAATCATCAGGAAACTGTTGCCGGGCTGAACAATGAGATCACGCGGCTCACGGCGTTGATCGAGGCCAGTGAGGGTGCCGGCGTCGAAGAAGCCCTTGAGGTGGCGAGAGCCGAGCAAGCCCGGCTTGAGGCGGCGGTGAAAGGCTACGAGGAGGAGAGCGCTGTTCTTCAACTGCTCCAGCAGACCTTGCGTGAGGCCGAACGAGAGGCCAAAGCTCTCTATCTGGCTCCAGTAGTGAGCCGCATCGCGCCATACCTGAAGATGTTGCTGCCAGGCACGGGTCTGGTGCTCGACGAGAACCTGAGCATAAGCGCCATAGAGCGCAACGGGACCGCCGAGGCGTTCGATCGCCTCAGCGACGGAACGCAGGAACAGCTTGCGGTGCTCACGCGTCTTGCCTTTGCGGAACTTTTGCTTACGCAAGGCCGTCCGGCAACCGTCATCCTCGATGACGCTCTGGCTTTCAGCGATGACCTGCGCATCGAGCGAATGTTCGATATTCTGCTGCGCGCCGGGCAGAATGTTCAGATCCTCGTGCTGACGTGCCGCAAGCGACTATTCGCCAGGCTGGGTGCGGCGGAGCTTACGATCAAGGAAATACAGGGTCCGACCTAAGAGGGGTAACAGTGGGAGTTTGCAGTCATGGCTAATCCGAGATACGCGCGCGGCTCCGAATGGAGGAGGTGGGATCTTCAGGTCCACACTCCTTTCTCAGCTCTGAACAATGGGTTTGGTAGCGACTTTGATAAGTACGCAAAGCTCCTCCTAGAGAAGGCAGTAGAGAAAGGCATCGCCGCCATTGGCGTGACGGACTACTTTTCGATTGAGGGGTACAAGAACCTTAGAACCTTATTCAGTGAGGGAGCGCGCCTTCAAGCGCTCGTCGGGGCCGAAGTGGCTGCCAAAGCACAACAATATCCTCCTGCTCCCGAATATCGAGCTGCGCACGTCTGTTATCATCGCGGGGCCAAATAATAAGGCCAGTCGTGTCAACTTCCATGTGATTTTCTCTGACGATGTCGCGCCAGACGCGATTGAGGAACACTTCCTTCGTGAACTCAAGTTCACTGCGGAGGGCAGCCCGGACAACCCCGATGAACGTTGGTCACTGACTTCCGAAAACTTGGCGACTCTTGGAAAGAAGCTGAAGGAGCAGCACGCCACGTTTCAATCGCAAACCGACCTGTACGTTGGAATGATGAATGCGGTGGTCTCGCACGAAGACGTTACCAAGGTTCTGGAGAGGGCAGATGTCGCGATTCAAGGACCGATTTCTGATTGTCGTGCCGGCGGACGAAGATCTCTCCAAATGTAGTTGGGATGGACAAGCCCACTTAACGCGGAAGCTTTTCATCCAAAAGTCTCACATGATGTTCTCGGGTAACCCTGGCACTCGAGAGTTTGGGCTTGGCAGAAAGCATAAAACGGTGGAGGACTTTGTGGCCGAGTTCAAGAGCCGCAAGCCTTGTATCCACGGGTCAGACGCTCATTCCTACGGCTCTCTCTTTGAGCCGGCCGAAGGAAGGAATCTCTGGATTAAGGCGGACCCAACGTTTCTGGGTCTTAGGCAGCTCCTGTACGAGCCGGATTGGCGGGTTCATATTGGCGCTGAGCCTCGATTCCTTTCGCGTGTCAGCGAGAACGCGACGAGGTACATGACCGCGGTTAGTTTCGAGCGAACGCAGCAGGCGAGGCAAGGCGAAAACTGGTTTTCTGGCGATTTCCCCCTTAACCACGGGCTGATTGCGATCATCGGCAATAAGGGCAGCGGCAAGAGTGCATTGGCCGACATCCTGGCGCTCCTCGGCGACACACACCTCTCGGAGCACTTCTCGTTCCTGACGAAGGATTGGTTCCTCGCACCCAAGACGATACTTGGCGACATGTTCCGGGCAAAGGTCCTGTGGTTATCTGGTCAGGAGGCGTCACGGCGGCTGAGCGAGGTCGTCGACCGGACCGGCCCTGAACTCGTCAAGTACATCCCCCAGAATTACCTGGAAACCATTTGCTCCGAGCTCCGGGAGTCGCAAGAGGGTCGGTTCGACGGTGAGCTGAAGGAAGTCATCTTCTCTCACGTGAGCGATGCCGAACGGCTTGGCAAAGAGACGCTCGATGAACTCATCGAGTACGTTACGAACGAGAAGAAAGATCGGATATCTCAGTTAGTAACACACCTCAAGAACGTACACACAACCATCAGTGCGTTGGAAGAGCAGTTGACAGACGAATACCGGAGAGGCCTAGAAGGCCAACTTGAACAGCGGCGCGCTGAGCTGAAAGCGCATGACGACGTTAAGCCAGTTGAGGTGAAGGAGCCCAGCCAGGACCCTCAGGAACAACAGGCGATGGAAGTCGTCAAGCAAGAACTCGCCGATCTGGTTGCCCAAGCCCAGCGCATGGATGGAGAGATTACTGCCCAGCAGGAACAATTACGAGAGGCCGCGCGGCGGACAGCGGCAACGGACAGGCTGCTAACTCGGATAGACAACTTGGAGCGACAGGTTACCGCCTTCCACGCCGAGAGCGTCGACGACGGTAACGTGTTGAGTCTTGACATCAAGAAACTGGTCGCCCTGACAGTGAATCGACAGCCGATTTTCGATGCGAAGACGAACGCGAACGAGCGAAGCCAATCCGCACGGGACTTGCTGGCTGTTGAGACCGCCGGTTCGCTCGCGAACCAGCGTCGGGAGGTGTCAGGAAAAACTGAAGTGACTCGCTCGAAACTAGACCAACCAAACCGCCTGTATCAGGAATACCTTCATCAGCTTGCGAACTGGCAAAAGCGGCGTAACGAGATAGAGGGCTCAGCAGAGGTCGCAATTTCTTTCAAGGGATTGGAGGCGAAGTTGGCGGCCTTGAGTGGCGTGCCGAGTCTGATTCTCGCAGCTAAGGATCGTCGGGCCGCTCACGTACAGGAGATCTTTCGCACGAAGGAGCAGCTTCTCGCTGATTACAAAAAGCTTTACTCGCCTGTTCAAGACTTTATCGACCGCCATCCCGTTTCCGAGCAGCAAGACGCCTTGCAGTTCTCCGCGTCCATCACCGTTGATGGGATTGTCGAAGGTCTGCTGGGATTGATCCATCAAGGAAGAAAGGGGAGCTTTCAGGGAGAGCCGGAGGGACGCGAACGTCTCGCCAAACTCGTGGCGACCAGCGACTTTTCCACCGCGGTCGGCGTCGAAGCCTTTCTCGCAAGCGTCCAAGAGCACCTTGAGCACGACGTGCGAGAAGGGAAGAACAATCCGGTTTATTTGCGCGATCAGCTACGCAAGGGAACATCCCCTGAAGACGTCTACAATTTCCTTTATGGCCTCAGCTATCTGGAGCCCCGTTTTGAGCTGCGCTGGCGAGGCAAGCCTCTCGATCAGCTTTCGCCGGGTGAGCGAGGCAACCTCCTGCTGGTTTTCTATCTGCTCATCGACCAGCGCAACGTCCCGCTCGTCATCGACCAGCCAGAAGAGAATCTCGACAACCAGACGATTGCAAAGATGCTCGTTCCAGCGATTCAGTACGCGAAGGGACTCCGGCAAATTATCATCGTTACCCACAACCCTAACATCGCCGTGGTCTGTGATGCCGACCAAGTCATTTACAGTCATCTGGACAAGACCGACGGTAATCGGGTTGCCTACACAAGCGGCGCACTTGAAGACCCAACGATCACGCAACTCATCGTCGACGTCCTGGAGGGCACTAAGCCAGCATTCGACCTTCGGGACGGCAAATACCAGATTTTAGAGCGTTCAACCCAATAAGCAGGAGGCGTTCGAGCGGTGCCGCAACCTCTTTTATGTTGCTTGCTCACGGCCAAAGAGGGACTTGGCACTTCTGTTTACGCAAAACCTTTCAGCCACAGCCATGCAAACTGTGCATGTGTGGTTTGGTGCTGAAGCAGTTCATGATTACATGTCATCTTGATAGCGGGAAGGTGAGGAAGGTCAGATGGCAATCCGCTCGACTTCATCGAGCGAAATCTCATCCTGCCGCCGGTCGTAAAGCTTCGTCGTCCGCGGCGACTCGTGGTTGGCGATGTGCTGCGCGGCTTCAAGCGTGCCGTTGTTCTTCAGGTACGCGGTGATGCCGGTCGCCCGGAAGGTATGGTTCCCGATCCTGCGTCTTGATGCCGGTGCCGCGCGTCCGCCGCTGGATCATGCGGTAGGCGTCCTGCTGCCACATGGCCTTGCCGGTGAGCGTGCCGGTCTTGCCGGCCGCCGTCTGAAACAAAGGCGCGTCCGGATCTCCGGCGATGCCGGCGGCGGCGATGTATTCATCGAGGTACTGCTCCAGATTGTGGTGACAAGGAACCTCGTGCTCCTTGCCACCTTTTTCGTGCAGCCGGACCCAGCCGCGGCGTCCCTGCACGAAATAGTCACGCACTTTCATCTGGAGCACGGCGTTGACGCGGGCGAAGGTGTAGACCATCACGCCGATCAGGGCGCGATCGCGCAAGCCGATAAGCGCCGGTTCGTCAGTTTCAGCGCTGCCCTCGCGGTCCGTCTTCCTGGCGATCTCGATGCTGTCCAGCAGCTCGCGGGCCTCGTCGGCCGTCGAGCACGGGCGTCTTGCCTTTTTTCACGACGTACTTGGGGCCGCGCACGGCGTGGGCCGGGTTCACGTCGAGGACGTGGCCCGTCACAAGCCAGTCGAACAGCATTCGGAGCGCGGCCAGGTGCTGCTTGACGGTCGGCGGCGGAAAACTCGCCCTGCAGGTCCTTGACGAAGGCGGCGACGTGGAAGGCCTGCACGTCGGCGAGCTGGCCGATGCCGCGGCGCGTCGCACCATTCCGCGAAGCGGCGCGTTGCGTTCAGGTACGCCTTGCGCGTGTGGTCGTTGTTGATCTGGGCGGTGAAGAATTCCAGGACGCGCCTGGCGGCCTTCGGCGTCGGCGTGAAAAGCGGGGCAGGCTGAAGCTCGGGGGCAGGGGAGAGAATGATGTCATTGCTCACGGCAACCGGACACTCAAGCCGGAATTCGGACCAGCAGGCAGACCCAAAGCTGTATCAGTCCCTATATTTTGGCGTACATCACTGAGCAGTTGAGCTACAGAGATTTGCTTTCCGATGAGAGCTTGGGATTCGGGGCGCGGGTTGTCAGCGGGTTTGGCACGGTAAACAACAACCGCAGGAATGCCCTCAGCAATCGCCCGTTGACAGAGACCGCGAATGTAGAAACGGTTAAACTCTCCTTCGGCTAGCGTGTCCGGGGCTGTCACCGGAACCTGCGCGGTTGTAAATCCGCCCTTCGGTTTCTTGCGTTGTTCCGTAGCATTCATGCGCCCGGCTACGCGCAGCTCAGATGCAAGCGAACCATCGTTTCCACTGGCAGCAGCACTGCGGAGAAGGTTAGGGTAGTCCGCAGAACCTTTTGGGCTCAATCTGTGACTGATATACAGTTTCCCTTCGCGGATGTCTCCGTCGATTTCATCCAGCATGTGTTTTCGCGTGCCTTGATCGAGGTTCTCCAAATCCATATGCTCTCCTTTTCGAGTGTTATAAAGGACGTTATCACACTCTAAAACAGCAACACAAGGAAATGGTTTTATGGGAAACCCGCGCGGCTTGTTGCGGCGCGGGTCCTAGCTTAGAGTTCGGGGCAGGGAAGGGCGAGACGTTCTGGGGAACGTCCTTCCCACCCATTTTCAGAAGAGCGAGAAAGTAAGTAGGTGAGGAATGATCTCCAAAGAGCAGGCCGGCCAGATTGCAGAGCTGCTGAACACACGTAACGAGCTGACGAAGAAGTACACTGCCGAGGAAGTGATCAAGGCCGCGGATAACTATCTCCTGGAGCTTGACAAGGATGTGGTCATTGGCTGCGTCGAGGTTAAAAAGATGCAGTGGTATCAGTGGGAAATCCGCCACCTGTCTGTGAGCAAGGCCCATGAAGGTCGCGGGCTGGGAAAACGGCTGATTCGTCGGGCCGAGGACCAGGCAAAGAGGGACGGCGCGCGGATCGTCCAATGCACGATCCGTGTTGGCAATGAAGCTAGCGAGGGGATTTTCCGGGGTAACGGATACCATCAGACGTGCTGCTTCTTCAACGCTAGTGCTGAGAGATACGTTGCCGTTTGGCAGAAGGTGTTGAGTTATCGTCCTTAGATCATTGGTGCGTAGCTTGGCTTGCACTCACCCAGCGCGCTTCTGCGCTGCGGCGAGAGAAGGCTATCTCTCGTTATACTTCTGGTTCTGCTGCTGCTGGGCCTTGTCTTTGGCCTTACGGTCTTCTTCCATTTTCCTCGCGGCTTCGATTTCTTTGGCCACGCTGCAATCTTTTTGAATGGCGGCTTGTTCGAGCGCATCGTATTCGCCCTTCAGGCCGGCGAGTTCGCTGCGGTCGTCCTTGCTGGCGAGGAAGAACAGAGCAGGCCAGAACAGGACAACGCCCACGGCGGTGGCAGCGGCGTCGTTGCCGGCGTGATGGTCCTGCGTTCCCGAGGCTTCCGAAACGTGGCGGGCGACGACCAGCATCTCATTTCTGATCTGGCGGCATGAGTAACCCTGATACTGCAGCGGAGAAACATAGGAAGGATGCACGTCCTCGGCTGAGGGAGCGCAACTTGCCAACCCAAGTTGAGCGGAGATAGAAAGACCGATGACGGCTTTCTTAAACAGTGAATTCATGATTTTCCCGTTCCCCGTTTAGTACGAAGTACAATTCAATGTGTTACCGCCTATGACCCTGCAGTCCGTGGTCGTTGGCATACGTGGCGGCGGCATCGAGGCGCGCTGTAGGGCCTGCGTAGCCTGCATCTGCTGGAAGGTGTCGCTGGCGTTCTTCCATGCGGCCGCGTTCTCTGTGCGCGCTTCGCCCATAGCGCTCTGCTCGTTTTTGGCGAAATCCGTCCAAAGCCGTTGTGCTCCGATGTCGAAATCCTCTCTAGCCATCTTTTCCTTGTCCGCCTTGCGCGCGAACGCCGCGAGGTTGTTCATGTACTCCATAAACAACGGCTTGAACTGGTAGGTCGGCAAAACCTTCCGTGTAACCACTTCGTTGTGGCAGGTGGCGTAACGGTAATAGCTCCAGGGTGCATTCTCGGCGTACTTATCGAGCCGTCTCTTCATTCCATCCTGCAACTCGCTCAGACTCAGTTCACCGTTGGCGTATTTTTTATGGTCTTCGGCCCTGCTGGCCATGTATCTGGCAAATTTCTGCGGCGAGTAGGTTATCGGCTTAATTTCTTCATTGAGGATTTTGGTCGCGCACGCGTGGACGGCTGGCACTTGCTCTTTCGTCGGCTGTTTACCTGAGCTGCACTCCTTCTTCATCTCGTCAAGTGCTCGTGTCCACGCCTCTGCCTCCTTAGGGGGAAGGTGGAGATACATGGAACACTGCTTCGCGACTTCCTGTTTGGCGCTGCTGGCGGCTGCGTTGAGCTGCGCCTGCTGTACAGCTCCGCAGGCGGTCAGTGAGAGCGTCACGATCAGTGACGTGATGAAACCACGGTTCATTTGGACTTGCCCTTCCATGTCTGCGATAAACGCCGAAACATACGACAGGAAAGGGAAGTCCGCAAGGCCCGGAAAAAACGGCGGTTTTTCGCGGCAACCGGGCGCGGAAGGTGCGCCGCGTTCCCTTATTTCTGCAAACTTGACGTAAGATGGGGCTTCGCGATGCTGGAAGAAAAAGCCGGGCGATGATATCGCCACGGCAAGCTGAAGGGGCAAAGCATGATGGTGTCGAAAGCGCTGGCCTGGCTGTGCGACGAGCCGGACCATTCCTTCACGTTGAACTTTGTTTTCAGGAGAGGCTGGCCCGGCCTCGCCGATTTCTTTTTACTGCCAAAGCAGCTTACACTGGGCCGCGCCGCGCGGACCCTCGAAAGGGTTCTATTCTTGGGAGGACTGGCCGCGTTTGCAGTAGTCGGGGGCTGGCCGGCGTTGTCGATTGGTCTGGTGGTTGAGCTGAAGGCAATCGCGCTCATTGCCGGGTTGTTGACGCAGGGCGTGCTCAAGCTGGCCGAATACCTGACGCGAGGCGTGGAAAGGGTGCTTCCCCTCACGCCAGGCGGTCAGGGGAAGCCGATCGATTTGGAGCTTTATGCCAACAACAGAAGAAAAACCAAGTGACGATGTTGAGAAAGTCCTCTCGGACCTGAAGTCGATCGAGGACCGCAAGCAAGCCCTGATCGACGATCTGCTCCGGCAGAAGGCCGACGCTATGAAGGCCTTCGATGAAAAGTTGCTGAAGCTCGGCTGGAAACCAGACAGCACAGGCAAGAAAAAAAGCCACCACAAAACACCTGCAGCCGGCACGCCGGCGAAACCGAAAGCGCCCGCAGCGCCTGCCGCGGGGCCGGTTTCCGGGCCATCGAAGACGAAGCGGAAGGCCTGATGCGGTTTTAGGTTTTCGCCTTCGCGTTACCCCCCTTTCCGATGATCACGGGATAGGTTTTTTCTTGAGCGGCCGTTCGCAGCGGTCAAGGGCGCATGCCGTTCGCGTTTATCTAGACCCTTGACGGCGCGGACGGCCGCATAAGCTGGGCGATGGCGGAAAGGGGGCCTCGGGGTTTCCTTCGGCGATGTGACTGGAATCCGTGAAGGATTGGCGCTTCTTCCGAATTGCGGCGATGCACAAAAAACGGCCCTTTTAAAGGGATTATACGCCACTTTCTGATTCTTGGATAGAACGTAACCCCGTAGTATCGGCCTCCGGGAGAATCAGGCATGCTGGAAGTACAGGGGGTTTCTTGTCCATTTTTCAACGAAAGGACTTTTGATGGCCCTGCGGGACCAGCACGGTACTTTGCGCGATACATTCAACCGGCTGACCAGGCGCGAAAGGGCTTTGCCTACAGAAGAGGACGGAGAGGATCGGGCTGCCAAGCTGGTGCCTCGCAGCAAATTCGGGACGGTGAGCGTTGCAAGCGTCCCGGCCGAAAAAGAGCCTGTGATCCGCGCGAGAAAACCTCTGGACGTGAACGCGAAGGCGTTCAAGATTTAACTTTTACCCGCTTGTCGAAAAGCGAGGACGGCCCTCCGCGCTGATGCGGGGGGCCTTTTTGTTTGTGAGGCTCGAACGAAAAGGAGCTGCCATGCACCCCGCCGAATATCACAACGAAGTTTCAGAGCACTTTGAGAATATTTTCTTCATGCCCTTCTCGTGGATGGTGGGGGTCAGTCCTCAAAACGTCTGGGCCGCCCGGAAGGCCGGGATTAGCGCCCAAGACTTCGCCTTGGCGATCGGAATTTTGGAAGGATATCGAATAGTCAGGAAGCCAGCCGGCCGGCCTGTTTGTTTGTGCAACGCGCGGGGGCGTGCACCATGACCGCTCCCCTCGGCCCAATGCTGAACGGCGTTACCCGCGGCGACTGCGTCGATGTGATGAAAGAGATGCCCTCCGGGTCCGTCGATTTCATCGTAACGGACCCTCCGTACCTGGTGCGTTACGTGGACCGCTCCGGGCGCAGCGTGAAAAACGACGACAACGACGCCTGGATCAATCCCGCGTTTGCGCAAATGCACAGGGTGCTGAAAAACAACAGTTTTTGCGTCTCGTTCTACGCGTGGAACAAGGCGGATCGTTTCATCGAAGCGTGGAAAGAGGCTGGCTTCCGGATGGCCGGCCACGTCGTTTTCACCAAGAAATACAGCTCCTCGGCGCGCTTCATGCAGTATCAGCATGAGCAGGCTTATCTGCTGGTGAAGGGAAACCCTGTGGCTCCGGCGAATCCGCCGCCGGACGTGATCCCCTGGACCTATACGGGAAATCGCCTGCATCCGACACAGAAGCCGGTCGGCATTTTCACGCCGCTGCTCGAAGCTTTCACCAAGCCGGGCGACGTGGTGCTCGATCCTTTCGCTGGGTCGGGCAGCACGCTTGTCGCCGCGCGAGACATGGGCCGCCGCTTCGTCGGCATCGAGCTGGATGAGGCGCATCACCGGACGGCCTCGACGCGCCTGGCGTCGAAATTCTATCAGCCGGGCATCGGCCAGAGCCGTTTCAGGCAGCCGCTCATCGTGGAGCCTGCCGCCAGCAAATTCCACCGGCCGGATACGGCGGTCGACGTCCACGACGCCGTTCCGTTTGCGGCGCCGGTGCCGCGAAATCATCGGAGGGACGGTAACACCAGGGTACACAAGTTTTAGGAGACGGCGATGCGAACCATGAACGGCGAATTGCAGATTACAACCCGCAAGCTCGGACAGGAAATCTCCGGCAAATTGTTCCGCCCCCACGCTTTTGAAACCGTTGGAGCTATCAGCCTGGACACAGGCGCTTCGCCGTCGTGATAAAGCTTTTCCCCAGGCTGGGTGATCCGATTTCAAGGAGCCCGTTGTCGTTCTGCTTTCCGTGGAGAATGTGGAGCTTTCATCAGGGCCATTCGTATCGCCGGGCGGGCCTGCCCCGGATGTCCGTAAAGTGGCGGGTCGTCCTGACCGCGCACTGAAGCTTCGGGCGTCCCTTCGTTCGATCCTCGATTGTTTCTGGGTATTCGCATTGGGGCAAGTTTCTCCCCTTCCCTTGCAGGCCACGTCCACACGTCCTTTCATCCTTTAACCTGCATCTGTTCGTCTGGGGCGTCAAGCTGGCGCTCCTTCGCACTAGCGTTCCGGCCTTCGGTGGCATCCCCGCCGAACGCGCTGCTGGTCTTCGTCATCAAGGCCGCGATGGTCGCGGCCCACAGACGAAGGAGAAAACCATGTCCCACACTCTCATCCCCACAAGCGAAATCGAAGACCTCTGCGAAGAGGCGCTGCAATCGAAATTCTGCGCGATCATGAAACGATCTGCCGCGGGCCGAAGGCATGCGCACGATGGCGCTGGCCTCGCTCCAAACCGTTCAGGCGGAACTGAACCGCAAGCGGGCGCTGAAGTCGAGGTATCCCGGCGCCGCGCTGCTAAGCCCTCCCGGAGATGGTGCGCCGGCGATCGCCGGCGCACCATTTCTTTTCTAAAACCTGAACCGCGAGCGGGGCTTGGGCCTGGCGCGCTGACTGAACACTGGCGCGATGTGCGGCGCGATCGGGACGTAGTGCTCGAACACGGGGATGTGGTGAGCCACGCGCAAGACGAAGCGGGACGCCTTGGGGTGCTCTGCGATGAAGCGGGAAATCCGCGGGTGCTCGTGCATGAACCGGGTAAAGCCCGGATGCGCGTGGTGGAGGCCCGCTGGTTTTGCAACTTTCAGAAACCGGCTCGGTGTGTGCTGCATAAACAGCGAGCCGGTTATTTTCCCATCTTCGGGGGGCGGTGGCCCATCCCTGAGATTGTCTTTCTTTTCCAGCTCTTCGTGGATCCGTTTTGCCTCGATCTCCGCAAGGATACGTTTGGCCTCGTGATGCTCGCGAATATACTGCTCCGGTCCCTTCCTCGTGCTTGCGCTCCACGTCGCTGCGCTGCAGCGCGTGGCGTTCCTTCAGGTTTTCGATTTCGAGCTGCTTGGTCTGCTCGATCAGTGCGAGGTAGTCTTTGCGCTCCTTGGCCTGCCGGGCCTTGAGCTGCGCGATCTCGCGGCGCTGCTCCTTGGCCTTCTCGGCCGCCAGCGTCGGGTTGAGCTTGCTCTGGATGGCGTCGAGGACACCCTTGATGCCTGTGCGGTGCTGTTTCTGGCGGTCCTTGAGGGCGGCCATTTCCACGGCCTGGATCGCGGCGAAATCCTCCGCCTTCCCGGCGTTCATGTCGGTCAGGTCATATTCCAGTTGCCGTAATTCGAGGGCGTGGAAGTCGGCCCACTTCTGGACCTCCTTTGCGTGGCGTTCTGCGATGGCCTTTTTGAGCGCCTGAAGTTCCGGGTCCTCCGGGGGCTGGGCGGGTTTTTCCGGTGCCGGGGCGGCGGCGACGCTGACTTCCGCCTTGGGCTGTTCCTCGGCTTTTGCCGGGGCGGGCGCGGGCTGTTCGAGCTTCTGCGCAGGTTCGGGCGGCAGGAATTTGGACGCTTCCGGGGCCTGTTTCTGGGCTTGCTGAAGTCCTGCGGGCTGCCGGCTCGGTCTTCATGGCCGCGAGCTGGGCTTTCAGCTCGCGGAGGGCTCCCCGGTGCGCTTGAGCTGCTGTTCCTCGGGGAGCGGCGCGGGCGGCGGCTGTTTTTCCAGGCCTCTGCGGGCCGCTTTCTGGGCGCTTAAGCGCTGTCCTGTTGCGGGTCTTGGCCTCATCGATGGTCGGGAGCTTGTCCAGCTCGACGGGCGCATGAATTCCTTGAATGCTTTTTCCTTCAGGTCGTCGATGTTTGGAAAGGCTGTATACCTCGCCCGCCTGATCGACAACGAGGAAGCCGCGCCGGTCGCCCTTGGCGAGGACGTATCCGGCCTCTTCCAGGGCAGCTTTGAACGCCTGCCCGTTATCGGCGGCGGCGTGCAGGGCGGTGATCTCGGCCTTCCGCTCGTCGACGTTCATGCCCCGTGCGCTTTGCCTGCTGCGCCTCGTCCTGGCTCATCTTTCTGCGCGGGGGAATTCCGGCTGCTTCTCGCGGTCGCGCTTCGCGTGCTTGCCGGGAACAAGCTCATGCCCGAATTCCAGCTCCATGCGCTGGCTGGCGCTGCTCGTGCTTGCCGATAGTTGTAGCTGTCGTCCCACAGCTTCATGGTTTCCATGTCCGCCCGCTGACCAGACGACATGGAGGTGGGGCTTGTCTCGCCGCGTCGTGGAGAACGACGGCGCAGGGATGGTCCTTCAGGCCCAGTTCTTCGCCTAGGATTTCGGCCGCCCGCTTCCATTGCTCCGGGGTCATCTGGTATTTGGGGTCGGGGCTGATCTGGGCGTGGTAGAGGGTCTTTTCGCCGCGCGTCCAGCTCGCCGGATGCTGCCACTCGAGGAAAGCTTTCGCGCAGACTGTCGGTCGCCGTAATCGCAGCTCCAGCAACCTCGAGCGCTGCTCGCCGTCGTCCACCCGCATCAGGTAGGTGGCGAGCTGCGCTGGCGCCGCGCGGGATTTGCCCTTGGCGATCATTTCCGGCTACGCCCCTTCCGGTCCGGTGGGGCGGCTGGCCGGGGCCGGATTCTGCCCAAGGGCTTTGAGATGAGGTCGCGGATTTCGCCCCATTCCTTGAGGGCCAGGCGCAGCTCCGGCAGGTCCACGGGGTCGCCGGAATTGCCGTTGTTGGCGATCTGGTTCAGGTTGTTGCCGTACTTCGCGTGCAGGGCCCCGAATCTGCGGAGGAGCTTGTCGGCGTCGATGGGGAGGCGGCGCTGGGAGCGGGGGCCGGCGTCCCCCAGCATGGCCGCGCGGGCATAGGCGGCGCTTGGTCATGCCGGCAGCGTCGGCCTTGGCGGTGATGGCGGCGAACTCTTGCTGCAGGCAGCGGATTTTGATCTGCCGTTGCGCTGCCGCTTCTCGCTCTTTTTCGCGGCGGCCGGGGGGTTGGTCTTGTTTCGCCGTCTCCCCTGCCGGGCCGTTTTCCGTCGCCATGGTTGGCCTCCCTTCCGCTGGCGTTAATCAAAGCCGGTGCCGAAACACCGGTCGTGCCGGTGCCGAACGATGCGGGGCTCGTCGGTGGGGGCGAACAGCCCCTGCGAGTGGGTTCTTAAGGGGCGCGATAGCCCCTTGGCCTGGGTTCCGCTAGGGGCACGGAGGCCCCCGTCGGGTTTCACAGGGGCACGAAGGCCCTTGGGCAGTGGTCGCAGGGGCAGAGCCCCCGGACGGGTACACGGGCGTCAAGCCCTGTTTCAGGAGGGAATCAAAACGGGAGGGCGAAAGCAACCTCCCTCTTGCAAGCCAGCAGCCCGCTAGGGATGCGTGGACGTGGGACACGTCCATGGCTTGCAATCTTACCAGCGTGGTATTTTGCGCGTATTTGGCCAGCCTATCACGATCGCGCAAATGGCCGGTTAATTCTCGCAATCTCAGCCCCTTGCCCGATGCCAGGGGGGGCAATTTGACGCTGCCAATGTAGCTGATTCTCCCCTACGTGTCGCCGCCCCCTTCAGGTTTGTCAGGGGGGAATGGTTTGAAACTGTCAGTCTCCGCGTCCCAATCTCCCTCGTGAAATTTTGGCTTTTTCGGTTCATGGGGTTCGAAAGTGCCGGTCTCCAGATCGTAATTTCCGTCCGGGTTCTTTCGTTTTTTGGGTGCTCGGGGGCGACGCTTTCTTAGCGGCTTCCCTCTCCGCGATTTTCTCCGGTGAGTAGTAGGTCGGGTCGTAATTCGAGCTGGGCTTCGCTTCTGGTTTTTCCGATGGCTGGGGCTGTGACGGTTTAGAACTTTGGGTCGGGGGGAGTAGTAGTTCAGGTCGATAGGGCGCGATGCTTTGGGCGGCTGGACCTGTTCCCCTTTTGTTTTGGGGGCATAAAGCGTCTGGTCGTAAGCCGGCCTTGCTGTGCTGGGGGCAGAACCGCTCCCTCGGCTGTCTGCTGACTGAATGGGTTTGGATCGTAGAACAAAGGGGGGTCCCAGAAAAGCTTTGGGCATGAATCTTTGAACATGGCGAAGGCCTCGGGAGCTTCCAATAATCCACGGGGCGGAGGTACTTGGGCAATGTGCCGGGATACGTCAGGATCGCCACATTCTTCCCCAGCTTGAGGATCTCGTCGGGCTGACAGCAGGTCCTTCCCCATCTCCCCGTAATTGGTGCTTTTCCCCTCCTGTTCGCGTCCCGTTGGCTCCTACCCGTCGTGCCCCTCCGACTTCCCCTTGCCCACGGTCCTGACGGTTTTTTTGCCCAGGTACTTGCTCAGATACTTGGCGGTATCGAGGTCGCCGACGTTGCAGTACCACTTGTACGCGCAGTTATCCAGGATGGTGCCGTCGGAGTCGCCATAGGTTTTTTTGAGCTGCTCGAGGCCCTGGACGATGAGCGTGAAATCGATCCCGTGTCCGGCCGCGTAGGAAATTTCTGTCGGCATCTCGTCGAGGAATCCCAGGTTGGCGAATTCGTCCATCAGGAACATGCAGCGGTATCCTTGCTCCTTCGGGCTTGCTTGAAAGGTGTTGATAGCGGCGGATGATCAGCAGCCGGAGCCACGTTCTCTGGGTTTTGAGTTTCCCGGGCGGAGCAACGATGTAAACCGAGGTCGGCCTGTCCATTGCCCCCGCCGGTCAAATCCTTCATCGAAAACGTCGAGCTGGCGGTTGCTGTTTTTATCTGCGGGTCGGTCATGAAACGCCATGCTCCGGTTTAGGTTCGTACGTGATCCCGCTGTAGGTGTCATCGGCCATGTCGATGAACTGGTCCGCGATTTCCCGGATAGCCCCATCGAAGGCCTCCTGGCCACCATCTTGGTCGAGGATCTCGGTAAATCGCTTGCGGTTCATGCTGGTGATTTGCCGCGCCCTGGCGAGTGTCTTTTTCTCGCCCGGCTGGTAGGCAAGGTACAGAAACACGGCGGCCATGAGCAGTCGCCCGCGCTGGCCCTTCCAGAAGATCGTCCTTCCCTCCCTCGCACCGGGCATATTGCGGCGGCGAGTGCCTGGGCGATCGACGTGGCGTTCGGGTCGTCTGCGTCGAGGATGTCGAGGGGGTTGTATGTCGCCGGCGAGAAACCCGAGTTGTCTGGAACAGGTGCCGCGATAGGCGCCCCACGGATTGACGATGTGGACATGATTGGCTGCGGACCTGGCCCGCGCGGTAATGGCCGCGTTCTCGCCCTTGGGGTCGATGACGAACATGAAGACTTCAGGTTTTTCAGCAGGGTCGGGATAATCACGCGCGTTCCCTTCCCGGTCCGGGTCTGGGCGACGATCAGGGTATGGTTTTCAGGGGTGCTGCAAACGGGCACGCCGGGTCTTTGAAGATTGTCCGCGCACAGCTGGCGAGCTGGATTTGCCGAAGAACACTCCGCCGAAATCGTTGAAGCCCGCTGATCATCGCCGTTTGCTGGGGGGCGAAATCGGCCGCGCCGAAGTTATCGGAGAGCGGAGGCCGCTCGTCTTCCGGGTTCAGGCGGTGTCTTCCCTCCCCCGTAGCGCCAAACGATCACGAGGTATGCGACAAAGCCCGCGACGGCGACCCACCACCACGAAACCATAATTGCCGTCTCCCGTGGAATCCTGCAGGAGCAAGGCCGGAATGAGGGTAAGGGGGAGCATAGATTAGAAGGGGCCTTCCCCGCCCTCCCCTGCGGTCGCCTGGGGGTGCTGGTATTTTCTGGTCCGGTGCGTCCTGCTGGTCGCAGAACCGGTTCCAAAGCTCGCGGTAATAGCGAAACCGGGCTGGTTCGACGACCAGCCAGTGAAGCTGGTCGTGAAGCTCGTTCAGGAGGATTTGGTTGAGGACCTTGGCGGCGGGTAACGGTGTTACCCCCGCGTGGTCGCCCGTTTCTGCTCGAGAAATTCGGTCAGGCGGATGAACTGCCGGGGCACGTCGATCTGGACGGGGACGGTATCCTCAGGGTCAAGGCTGGTGTTGATGGCGTCGGCCGTCTGGCTGCACTCTTGCATCTCGGGGGTTTTATAGAAAAGTTTGGTTAGCCGTTCGGCGGGGCTTTGTTCCTGGGGTTCTGCCCCGCCCTTCGGCCTCGTATTCGGAAAGCGCGGCTTGGTCTTCTGCGTTCAGGTTGTCGGGATCACCGCTGCCGGGCATCCGCGTGCTCTGTTCCGGGTTTTGGTTTTCTCTTTTCATAGAAGAGTTTTTTCTTGGCTGTTGTTTTGGGGGTTGGCGGCTTGCGGAAAACGAGAGTTTTCCACAGCGCCGCAGCCCCTACTACCGGTAAGAGTATAGGTAGATTCTAAGTAAAGGCTTGCGCCACAAACTGCACGTGGTTTTTTCGGGTCGAGCGCCACAAACTGCACGTGAAACGCGCCACAAACTGCACGTGGATAAGTCTCGGAATTCACAGAGTTTTGTGGATAAGTCACAGGCTTAGACCGCCAGTCCCTTCAGCTCTTTGGGCAGGATCGGCGGTCGTGAGCGGTAGAGCTTCAAGCCGCGTCCAGAGGCTTCGACCTTGGCACCGGGATATTGGGTGAGGACTTGCTTGAGGGTCGTGAGAAAGACCGCCCGGAAAGCCCGGATGCGGGTGTATCCCTGCCCGAACTGCGCCTGAACGAGTGGCCAGACGATGAAGGCCGGCGACTTTTCGGGGACCCGGCAAAGGCGCTGCGCGAGCCACTTGTAGATATCGAGGATCAGGGCGTTGTGCTGCATGGCGGCGATGGCGCGATGATCGAGCGGCACGGCATGGGTTAGCAGGGTATTGAAATACTCGTCGCTGAGGCGCACGAAGGAGGGGAAGAGGACGCGCTGACGCTCATCCTTTGGGTACCAAAGCTCGAAGCCGCTGACGATCTTGGCGTCGATCTGGAAAGTCCTGCTCGCCGTTAACGGCGGCGAAGCGAAAGAGGGCGCCGGCGATGGCCGCGGCCTGGTCCTTGAATTTCCGCAACTCGGGGCCATTGGGGTTCCTGCCCTGCAATTTTTTGATGAAGCTGGTCATGCTGCCTTCGAGCTCGATGTGGGCTTTCCCTTCAGCTTCGCCTGGGTGTCCAAGTGGATCTGATCAGCCGGGCTTTGGGGCCGAAAGGCAGCGGCAGGTTGACCCACTCATGGCTTTCCGGATGGAGCGCCCTGCCCGCCTCAACGGATAGCGAGAGGAAGCCGTTTGATCGTTCCCATAGGCTGGTAGACAAGGTAATGGCCTACAAGCCGAAGAAGAAAGTGGAAAAACGAAAGCCGCCTATTCCAATTCCGTCCAAGACTCGACGAGGAATTTCCGCGCGTCAATCTCGACGCCGCAACCGGGGCAATTGATTGGGTGCTGATACAAATACAAACCCGAAAAGAAAATTCCCAATCGTCCCCATAAATCAGCCCTTCCGTCTTCAGTTAGCGCATAAAGGCGCTTTACCTCGTCGAAGTACCGACAAGCGATTAGGCTAGTGCCCTGAAAATCCACGTACCATTCTTGCATTTGGTTGAACTGCGAAGGTGGTAAATACATTGCATTGGGCTGCGTGCCGGTTCGCACGCGCTCCTGCTTCTTTTCGCCGCAGGCCGCCAAAGGCTTTACAGGAGCGGCCAACCACGACTCCCTCTCCAGACCGTTGCGGTGTCCTGTGCCATCAATTTCACATCCGTGGCTAAGAAGTATCCCCTGCTGATGGGAAATGCCACATGACGGCGATCCCTTGCTTTTGTCGGTTAATTGCGCAGCATCGTGTACCGTACAACCACCGTCACGCGATTGCCTGTGCAAACGAAGCGGATACTTTATGGTTGGAAACGGAAGTTCCTCGAATACGTCGCCCTGCTCCAGCCTTATCGCATCGGGACTCGCAAAAAGGTCTGCTGGAGCCATGTTCTAATCGTCATCATCCTGTGGCCATTCAACCCTTCTTGCAAACGAGCGCAGATGCTTACCTACCTCGCCGTATACAACAGGGCGAAGTTCAAGAACAACTCCAGTGCGCTTGCGTGCGGGCAGCTCTTGGGAAGAAATAAAGCACACTTCTTCCTTAATCTTGCAGGACCAACCTGCGTGAAATTCTACTATGGCGACATTGGCGGACCTTACGCTCATGCCACCATATACACCAAAATTAAAGTTAGGTGCCACTGCGGGCATGTCGTTCCTCTTCTGATTCCTCTGTTGCAGTGCTGGCAGCAGATGTGATCTCCTGTTCTATTCCATCAAAAATCGTTTTCATGTGCGTTTTTAGCTGTATGACGGCCCATGCGGGCATTACCACTTTTACGACCGTCTTTCCTTCGATTATCTCTGGCATTTCGTTTCCCGCCCGCGCTTCCTCAAGCAATTGGGCAAGACGATTGATGTCGTTGTAGACAAACTCAAATTGCACATCTGTTCCCATGCGTGACACTGCCAGAAAATTGCTGAACCACGGCGCAGCAACATTCAGAGGGTCTTCACCCTTGCTCTTGACTAGAAGATTTCTTTTTTCGCTCGTCATGGCCGCCCTCACTTCCGCAAGTGAGTGCCGTTCAGTGGTGCGTAAGGGTACGACACCCCTCCGCGCTCGTCAATGGTACCCCTTGCTTATTTGACGCGACTGGGCTGCAATTGGTTCACCGAAATTGTCGTGCAATTCGGGTGCCACTTGTTGACCACGAATTTCCCAATGCAGACCGTCACAATTGCGGACGGTACCACATAATTCAATGCCCTACAAATGGTGCTTCTGTAACGATACCCCCCCCCCTAGGGAGTTAAAGATATAATTCCCCCTTTTTGTCGCTCCATGGCCCCCGCCCTCGCCTCCATGAGCATGGGATGAAGGCCTCTTCACTGTCCAAAGACCTCCAAAATCGGTGTAAACTGACACGTTTTCGAATCCAAGTTGGCGAATTCCGCGCCATAATCCGCAGAGGGGTCAGGAAACAACATGAGCAAACTTCATTGGGGCAAAAGGGCGTGCGGTATCTTTCTACTGTGGGCGGCGACGGCTGTCGCTCTGCCGGCGCAAACACTCACCGTACTGCATAGTTTCGACATCACGGACGGCGCCGAGCCGGATGCTCCGCTGGTCCAGGCAACGGACGGGAATTTGTATGGAATAACGCATGTAGGCGGGACTCACCTGGACGGCACCGTCTTCAATATCACCACCGGTGGCGCGCTGACATCGCTGCACAGCTTCGCTGGCACGGACGGCAGCTTGCCCGCGGCAGCGCTGGTTCCGGCCACCAATGGGAACCTGTATGGCAGCACGGAGGAAGGCGGAACCGCGGGCAACTGCACGAATCCAGCGGGCTGCGGCACGATCTTCAAACTCACCACAGGCGGCGCGCTGGCGACAATTTACAACTTCTGCCACAAAAGCGATTGCGCTGACGGCGAAGCGCCCGCGGCGGCGCTGCTCCAGGCGATTGATGGCGATTTCTACGGGACAACATCCGCCGGCGGCGCTGGCGGATATGGCACGGTCTTTACCGGACATGACACTCTGACCACGCTCCACAGCTTCGCTTTCACCGATGGCGCCGTTCCCAGTGGGGCGCTCATCCAGGCCTCCAATGGGAACTTTTATGGAACCACGGCGCAAGGCGGCGCCAACGGCGAGGGCGGAACGATCTTTGAACTTGCGCCTGGTGGAAAACTAACCACACTTTACAGTTTCTGTTCGCAAATCAATTGCACGGACGGCAATTCCCCCACTTCGAGTCTGGTTGAGGGAACCGACGGAAATTTCTACGGGACGGCGAGCATGGGCGGCGCCTACGGCGTTGGCACCGTCTTCAAGATCACCCCAAAGGGCGCGCTGACGACCCTCTATAACTTCTGCCCCAAGGGCTTCCCGAACTGCCCGGACGGCGCCATCCCCACTGGCGGGCTGGTCCTGGCAACCGATGGAAATTTCTACGGGACAACCTTCAACGCCGGCGGCGGCCAGGGCGGCGGCTACGGCACGGTTTTCAAGGTCACTCCCGGTGGCACGCTGACGACACTTTACAATTTTTGCTCTCAGGCGGGCTGCGCGGACGGCGCGGCTCCCTACGCGGGGCTGCTGCAGGCCACCGATGGGAACTTCTACGGGACAACGCAGCAAGGCGGAGCTCACGGCGATGGCGAGGTCTTCAGCCTTTCCGTCGGATTGGGCCCGTTTGTGGAAACGCTGCCTGACGGTGGCAAGGTGGGAGCGACCATTGACATCCTGGGGACTGATCTGACCGGCGCGACCAGCGTCACGTTCAACGGAACAGCGGCTTCCTTCAAGGTAGTTTCGGGTTCCTTAATTGAAGCCAAGGTACCCTCCGGCGCGACAACTGGAATCGTTCGAGTCAAAACACCAGGCGGCACGCTTTCCAGCAATCTGCCGTTCTATGTGCTGAAGTAAAACCTCCGCCCTTCGTGCCAGTCATCGAAATTGTGACGTGCATGATTCACCAACAAGACCGGGACGGCCGTGGTACTGGAATCGGTGTACACTGGCGCCGTCTTGAAATGAAAATGAATCTTGCGGCCTCGGATTCGTCGCTCCGGAGGAAAATCATGTTGAAGATGATGCAACGCATCCTGATCCTGACTGCCCCGCTCGCCCTCATATTCCTTCTCTGCCCCGGGAATGCGGCCGCCGCGGCTCATCCGCTTAGCGTCACCACCTACACCGGCACATTTTCCGACGGGGCCACCTACATCATCCAGGTTCCCAGCAACTGGAACGGAACACTGGTGCTCTACAGCCACGGATATACCGGAGCGGGCAGCGCCAATCCCGCCTACGATGTTGGGGACGCGCTCACCGGGGATTATCTGCTCTCGAACGGCTACGCTCTTGGCGGCTCGTCCTACGCCACCACCGGCTGGGCCGTACAACAGGCGCTGCCGGACCAGATCGAAGTGCTCGACACATTCAACACTCTAGTCCGCAAGCCGAAGCGCACCATTGCCTGGGGGCACTCCATGGGCGGCATCATCACTGCCGGGCTGGTGCAACGATATCCCACGCGTTTCGACGGCGCGCTTCCCATGTGCGGAGTTGTCGCTGGCGCCGTCGGCTTTTGGAATCAATTGCTGAATTCTGGCGTGGCGTTCAACGTACTGTTCGGCTCCGGTTCCGGTTTGCAGGTGGTGAATATCACGGACCCTGCCGCCAACCTTGCCATCGTGGACACTCTTATCGCCAGCGCCCAATCCACGCTGCAGGGTCAGGCGCGCCTCGCCCTGGTCGCCGCGCTTGCTGACGTGCCCGGTTGGGTGGACCCCTCTTCCCCACCGCCGCCTCCGTACGATTACACGGACCAGGAAGATAACCAATATGCCTGGCTGTCTGGCGCCGATCTCCCGTTCACCTTTTATTACCGCGCCGAACTGGAAGGGCGCGCCGCCGGCAACCCCTCGTGGGATACCAATGTTGACTTCGCGCAACAGCTTGCTCTTTCCGTGGACTACAACGAGGTGCAGGCGCTGTACCAGCAGGCCGGTCTCGATCTGAATGCCGACCTGCAAGCGCTGAATTCCGCGGACCCCATCAATGCCAATCCGGCGTCATTGGACTATTTGAGCCAGAACATTATCTTCAACGGCAAAATCCACGTGCCGGTCCTCACTCTGCATACCAAGGGCGATGGACTGGTATTCAACGAAGACGAGAACGCCTACCTGGTCGCGGTGGCCAACGCGGGAAACGCCAAATATCTGCGCGAAATTTTTGTGGATCGCGCCGGGCACTGCGCGTTCACTTCCGGAGAAACTATTGCGGCCTTCGAGGCGCTCATCAAGCGGCTGGACAGCGGAGAGTGGGACGGACTTAGCTCCGCGCAGTTGAACAACGCGGCGAACGCCCTCGGCTCCGGATACAACGCCTATCCGGTGGCCTTTTTCGACTTTGAACCTACGCCGTTCCTGCGTCCGTACGACGCGGTAAACCACTGAGGCGGCTTTCGCCGCCATCGGCGGGCTGTTATCGCTTTGCCTTTTGCGGCAGCGTCAGCTTGAAAACCACTCCGTAACTGTACGCGCCGCCTTTGGTCGCGGTTCCGAACAGGTTCCCCGCGCCATCTTCCAGCAGCGCGCCGCCCGGACTTGCCCCATCGGTTCCTCCGGTGAAGGTATACAGAACTGTTTCCCTGTCCGGACGGGCTTAGCTCGAACACGTTTCCATAGCTGTCAGCCCCCCCGGTAAAAGTTGTTCCGAACAGGTTGCCGCTCGCATCTCGAATCACCGGCGCTATCGGCGTCGCTCCGTCTGCGCCTCCGGTAAAGCTGTAGAGCGCCGTCTCCTGCCCGCTGGGACTAACTTTGAAAACCGTCCCCGCACCGTACTCACCGCCATATTCCGTGGTGCCATAAAAATTTCCATCGGCGTCCTGAATCAGACTTGCCCAAGGAAACGCCCCGTCCGCTCCGCCGGTGAAGCTGTACAGAATCGTCTCCTTGCCTGTCCGGCTGATCTCAAACACTGCTCCCGCGTTGTAAGTGCCGCCGTACAGCGTGGTTCCGTAGAGGTTCCCGCCCGCATCCCGTATCAGTCCCGCCACGGGATTGTACCCATCCGGCTGGCCGGTGAAGCTGTACTGGCCGCTCACATTGCCTTTCTTGTCCAGCCGGAACGCCGTCCCGGCGTTGGCCGCACCGCCGGCAAACGTAGTCCCATACAGATAGCCCTTGGAATCCAGGATCACTCCGCCGAACAGATCGGACCCGTCGCCCACGTTCGTGCTGTCCAGCCTGGTCTGATTCGCCTTCCTGCTGAGCCTGAAAACCACTCCCGTGCCCAGAATTCCGCCATACATCGTGGTCCCGTAAAAATTGCCTTTCGCGTCCTCGACCACGCCCGCAAACGGGTACCCGCCGTCACCTCCTCCCGTGAAGCTGTAGAGGATCGTTTCCTGGCCCGCCGGACTCAGTTGAAATACCGCTCCCCCGCCGTAGGTTCCGCCGTAGATGGTGGTTCCGTAAAGGTTGCCGCTGGCGTCCTCAATCACTCCGGCGTATGGGCCATTTCCATCCGGCGTGCTGCTGAAGCTGTGGAGCACAGTATAGGTCTGCGCTCGCGCCACTTGTGCGCCCAGCATCGCCACCACGCAACCTGCCGCAGCCACCAGAGTCAGCCGAACCCATACCGATCTCATAAAAACCCTCCTGACTTGGCCCCGCCCATCAAGATATCTCTCTCGATTCCAAGGACGGCACACAGTCTATGCCCATTTCGCGATTCCGAGCGGTATGAATTAAATTCCGATTAGCCTGAGGAAAATCTCTTGGATTCGAGGACCAGCTTTTGCTTCTACTCTTCCTTTTCCTTCACCACTACCACGGTGCATTTCGTCAGCAGCGCCGTAGCCGCGAACGGGAAGATTCGAGTTTCAATACGGGGTGTTACGGGCATCCTGGGAATCTACTGCCGCATGGCGTTCAGGACGAGGGTATCGAAGACACCGTTGCCACCCACGATCCAGATATTGCCGGGTGGAATCACCGTCCCACCGTTAAGATCGTCAGAAACAAAGTTGTTTAGCCCGACATCGGGGCTGGGGACGATTATCCAACTCGTGCCGTCCCAATGCAGCACCAGCGTATATGCCATTTGGTTGCTAATAAGAACACTGTCGCCGAATGCCCAGACGTCATTGGCCGACACCGCGGTAATGCCACGAAGCTGGCTGCTTACCTGGCCCGCCGGCCCAATGTTTGGGCTGGATACTACCTGCCAGCTTGATCCGTCCCAGTGCTCAATCAACGTCAGGAGCGGCCTGTCCTGATTGGGCTGCTGGACATACCACCCCGAGGCCCAAACATTGTTCGGGCCCAGCGCGACAACCCCGGCAAGATAATTATATCCAAGACCGGGGTTTTGGCTGGGAACCCCCTGCCACGCGGATCCATCGTAGTGCAGGGTGCAGGTCCCCCCGCCCAGGGTTATTCCCACGGCCCACACATCGTTGCTCGCGTCCGACGACATGCCATAAACAAGGCAATCGGAAACAGGCGGATCGAATTGCGTCCAGGAAGCGCCATCGAAGTGCTCGAGAAGAGGGAGGGCATTCGGGTCTGCAAAGACTTCGCCTCCGGCCCAAATGTCGGTCGGGGAAATTGCCGTGATCGCTCCTAGAAAAGCCTCATCCGGGGCGGGAAATTGAGGGCTGGTAAAAATGGTCCAGCTTGTCCCGTCAAAATGCTCAACGATGGGAGCTTCGTAAGCCCCGATGACCTGAAAGTTGATATAACCTACCGCCCACACGTTGTTGGGGGAAAGATCCGCGACTCCGGTCAAAAGATCGCTGCCGTCTCCGTTGATGTCGGGAAGCGAAAAGCCGGTCCATTGCGCGCCGTCAAAATGAATTACGCCCGCGCCGACGCTCCAAATATCGGTCGCGGAAGAGGCCGAGATTGACTTCAGATAGTTGTTGGCGGGTGGCGGCTGGTTCGGGCTGGGTGTTGCCACAATTCGGAGGATTGCTGTGCTTGCCCCAGAAATGGGATTGGGTCCCGAGGACCCATTGGCGGAAACTTGAGCAATCAAACAAAGCGAAATGATCGCCACGAAGATGGCGACATTGCGGGACTTCAACATGTTCGTCTCCTCCGAACACTTGTCCGGCGCCCGGCCGGTTAAAGCGCCCAATCAAAATTGCGCTTGCCTATGATGCCACGTTCAAGGCGGAGTGACGGGAAAATTGTCACTCGGTATAAATTTCTGGTCTCTTTCCACTGAAATGTTCAGCGGCAGTGTGAATTAAATTCCGATTAGCCTGAGGAAAATCTCTTGGATTCGAGGACCAGCTTTTACTTCTACTGTTCTTTTTCCTTCACCACCACCACGGTGCATTTCGTCAGCAGCGCCGTCGCCGCGCCCACCGCCGCCAGGACCGGCGCCAGTATCGCCGTCACCGCCCCAATGGTCACCGGCACTTCGATGACGGTATTCCCGGCCTCATTCTTGATGATGATCTTCGTCGTGTTTCCTTCATGGATCAGCTCTTTGACCTTGTTGATTACCTCTTCCCCGAACAGAACGAATTCCTGTTTGTACTCCCGCTTCATGATCGCCTCCCGCGCGCAAATCTTATATCACGCCGCGTGCGCCGTCTGCCGCGGCAGCTTCCGCCGGCGTGGCGCAAGACGCGTGATCCTTATCAAAATAGAGGTCTCCCCTGCTCCGTTACCGGAATAACCACTTTGCCTTCCGCTTTTGCAGTTAATGGGCGCGCTGGCTGCACCGTTGGATTCCCTGGATAACGAGTTCCATTGAACGAGAGTCTCGCCTCATACGGAGTCATAATCCCGCCTCCCTGCACTACGACAGCTATGTCATGCCAACCGTGCGATTTGCTTTTCAACACACGAATAGGGAGCTTCGCGATCGTGATGCTTGTGATGATTTTGTAGGACGAGTCGGTTGGAGCCAGGATCAAGGTCGAACAGCCGCCGCTACCGCACCAGTTCCTACCCGTAAGGTAAACAATGGCCTCGTGCTCACCATCATCCTTCAAATCAACGAACGCGGCGTAGTAGAACGGCGTCTCTTCGTTCGAATGAGGACGCCCGATATAACCCTGCAAAAACCTCCTTAGCGAGTCTTCTTCCCTTGAAGTCTTTTGATACTGTGCTTGGGCAAGAGAGCCAGGCGCTAAAAGCACGAGACTCAACGCCGCGATGGCCAGCGCCCTCAAGTAAGAGCTACGGCTTCCTCGCTTAATCGCGTTGCTCATCGCCATTGTTCCGTCACATGCTCACGCCGCATGCGCCGTCTGCCGCGGCAGCTTCACTCCGCAGTACGGGCAGTTCGTCCACGTCGGTTCCACCGCGTGGCCGCACTGCGGGCAGGTGGGCTGTGCGGACGCTCCGCAGTGCGGGCAGAAGACAAACTTGGACAGCACCCACTCTCCGCACGTCGCGCAACGCTTGGGCATGGGATCGCGCAGGATGAAGTACAAAATAATGCCGATGCCGTCCGGAACGAATATCGCCAGTAGTGTCCACATCACGTGCCGCATCCCGCGGCGCTTCGCGTCTCCGTACACATAGCCATCCAGCGCAATCAGCGCGAGGAGCACCAGCGGCGCCAGGAATGTGATGGCTACCTTTCCCGCGAATGGCGTGGACCTCATGCCCGCGTCGTTGGAAAATAGAAATGCGCACATCAGTGCCACGAATCCGGCGCCATAAACCAGCCACGCCACCACCCACGCAGCGCGCGGAATCACTTTCAACTCTTCACGAAATCTGTTCATATTGTTCTCCTTTCACGCCGCCGCCGCAGTCCCAGCATCACCGCGGCGATTCCACCTGTCAGCCATATCAATCCCGAGTAAACAGAAAATCCCAGCCAGGGCCTCGCAAATCCCGGCGATAGCCAGCCCAGATAACTCCCGCTCAAAAACCTCGCCACCAGCCAGCTGGCCACCACCAGCAGCCAGCCGAACATCACCACCGCCACCACCACGCCCTGATCCCACCGCCGCTCCTCGCGTTCCGCCAACTGCAGCGCCACTCTTCCGCGAGTCATTTCCACCAGACCCGCGGGAGGCTGCGGCGTCGGCAGCCGCCGCAATCCACCGGCCAGCAGTTGCCACTCATTCAATTCCGAGGCGCAGGCTTCGCACTCCCTGGCATGACGCTCCAGCCGCTGTTGCTCATCCTGAGTCAGCGCGCCCGCCGCGCACAGCGCCAGCAGTTCCCGAATTTCGTTATGCTCGTTCATTGCCAGACCTCGCCGGGAAACCGCGTCTCCAAAACTTGCCGCAATCCTTCCAACCCCCGCCGCAAACGCGTCTTCACCGTGGAAAGCGGAAGCTCCAGCACGCCCGCGATTTCTTCCAGCTTCATCTCTTCCTCAAACCGCAGCGTCAATACTTCCCGATAAATCACCTGCATCTCTCCCATGCACACCGCCAGCCTGTCTCGCCGTTCATGCGCCAGAATCGCCTCCGTCACCGGCGCTTCCCTTGATTTCAGGGCGTCAATCCGATGCGTCCCTTTGGGATTTCCGCTTTCCGGCTGGTCCAGGCTTTCCGGAGCCACTCTCCGCAGATGATCGAACGCCAGGTTCCGCGCCACGGTGAACAGCCAGGCGTCGAAATTCCGGCTGGCGTCGTACTGGCGAATCTTCTCCGCCACGCGCAGCCATGTCTGCTGGAACAGATCCTCCGCGGTCGCCGGTTCGCGCACCAGCCGCAAAAGATACCGGTACAGCCGGTTTTGATAGCGCGCCAGCAGCACGGAGAGTGCGTCCAAATCGCCGCGGCGAAGCTGTGCTACTTCCGCTTCCACTCCCACCCATCCCTCCCCGGACATGGTTGCCGCGCATATCATACGCATTCCCTGCCATGAATACGTCCAGCGCCGCCAAAAAGACTCACCCACCCAACACCCGTCCCCGCCGCGTGATCACGCCACGTGTGTCAAAACGGCTCAGCGCGCCCGTTCCCTCTCCGTCCATTTCTAACAATGTCTATTGCACTACTATGGATTCTGCGTTATTTTCTCTTGTCTTGAGGTGACTGCCATGGATTCAGACGTCCGCGCTTCCATCTCCCGCCGTGCCGCCATGAAAATGCTCGGCCTCGCCGGAGTAGCCGCTGCTTCGCCCACCGTGTGGCCCGCATTTGGTCAGGAGCCCGTTCCCGGCGAACGCTCCCTTCCCGGCTTCACCGGCCCGGGCGCGAATCCTTACTGGAATTCCGTCGGCCCCATCGTCACCTACCCGCAGAAGGATCCCCTGGTTCTGCTCACCGACCGGCCCGTCCAGCTTGAAACGCCGCGCCAGTATTTTCTCAGCGATTTCACGCCCAACTCCGCCTTCTACGTCCGCTGGCATCTCGATGAAATTCCCAATGACGTGGACCTATCGCAGTGGCGCCTCAGCATCGAAGGCAACGTCAACAAGCCGCAAAAATTTTCGTTCTCCGATTTGCTGACGCGCTTCAAACCCGTTTCCATCGCCGCCGTGAACCAATGCTCCGGCAACAGCCGCAGTTTTTTCCAGCCGCGCGTCCCCGGAGGCCAATGGGGACACGGCGCCATGGGCAATGCCCAGTGGACCGGCGTCCACCTCAAAGACCTGCTCGCTGCCGCCGGCGTGAAAACCGGCTCCGTTGCCGTGCAGTTTCAAGGTCTGGAGCAGGGCAAAGGCCCCGAAGGCAAGGGCGCGCACTTCTTTTTGAAGTCGCTGGACCTCTCCAATCCCATCCTCGACCAAACCATCGTGGCCTATTCCATGAACGACGCGCCGCTGCCTTTCCTCAACGGCTTCCCCGTGCGCCTCATCGTTCCCGGCTATTTCGCCACTTACTGGATGAAGGGGCTGAGCTGGATTCGCGTTCTGGACAAGCCCGACGATAATTTTTGGATGAAGACCGGCTATCGCATTCCGGACACGCCCAACGGTTCCACCACTCCCGAAGACGTGAAAGCCGGCAAAGTGAAGACCATTCCCATCAACGTGATGCCCGTCCGCTCCCTCATCATTACGCCGGACGGCTCCGTCAAAATCCCCGAGAAGACACCCACGCTGGTCCGCGGCATCGCCTTCAGCGGACACGGCGGCATCACTAAAGTGGATTTCTCCGCCGATGGCGGCAAAACCTGGAAACCCGCGCAGCTTGGCGAAGACCACGGCGCGTACTCCTTCCGCTCCTGGAAATTTTCCTGGAAATCCGAACGCCCCGGCAGTTACCTTCTTGCCGCCCGCGCCACGGATGCCAAAGGCAACACGCAATCCGAAACGCCGGTCTGGAATCCCGGCGGCTATCTCTGGAATACAATTGAACGGCAGGAAGTTACTGCCGGGGCCATCGCCTGAGGAGAGGAAAATGCGCCGCGCTAACTTTATTCTCGCTTTGACCGCCGCTGTCCTCGCCGCCGTCGGCATTTCCGCCGCGCAACAGGACCGCGGTTACTACAACGCGCAAAATCCCGGCGAAATCCGCCAGGAGGCCCCGCTCAGACTCCGCGACGGCGCCAGCTACACCACCGGGCGCTTCCCTCTTTATCCGCCGCAACTCGAACCCGGCGAAGGACGCGAAGCCGTCGAAGCCAACTGCTCCACCTGCCATAGCGTTCGCTACATCACCATGCAGCCGCCGCTCCCCGCCGCCGCGTGGGAAGCCGAGGTAAACAAAATGATTAACGTTTTTGGCTGCGATATTCCGCCCGACGCCAAACCCGTCGTCATCAATTATCTCCAAACTCATTACACCCCCGAAACCCGCAAGCGCTAGCGGCCGCCTTCATTGACGTGCCCTGCCGCTCCGCCTACAATCGTGGCCCATTCGAAGAGAGAGCATGTCAAAAGACCTGCACGGCAAAGTTGCGATTGTGACTGGCGGGACATCCGGCATTGGCCGTGACACCGCCATCCTGTTCGCCAAGTCAGAAACCAAAATTGTTGTCGCCGGCCGCCGCGAAGCCGAAGGCAACGAGACCGTCGAACTGATCCGCGCCGCGGGCAGCGAGGGCCTCTTCGTCAGGACTGACGTGTCCCGCGCCGCGGACGTCGAGGCGCTGGTCCGCAAGACCGTGGAAAAATTTGGCCGCCTGGATATCGCCGTCAACAACGCCGGAATCGAGGAAGCCTTCGTCCCCATTGCCGAGGAATCCGAAGAGGTCTGGGACCGCCTCATTGACATCAATCTGAAAGGCACCTGGCTCAGCCTCAAATACGAAATCCAGCAGATGCTCAAACAGGGCCACGGCGGAGCCATCGTCAACATGGCCTCCGTCGCGGGTTTGGTTGGCACGCCCGGATCGGCCGCTTATTCCGCCAGCAAGCACGGCGTGATGGGGCTGACCAAATCCGCCGCGCTGGAAAACGCGCGCAAGGGCATCCGCATCAACGCCGTCTGCCCGGCGGTGATCGAAACGCCCATGGGCGACCGTCTCTTCAGCGACCCCGAAGTCAACAAGTTCGTTCTCGGCCTCCATCCCATCGGCCGCTTCGGCGCGTCCGCCGAAGTCGCCGAGGCCGTCGTGTGGATGTGCTCGGACCGCGCCTCTTTCATGACCGGCCAGTCCATCGTCCTCGACGGCGGCTTCCTCGCCGGCGTCAACCTTCCGGACTAGCTTCGCGCTCGCGCGGCGGTCGAAGTGAGGGACCTGCTGTTCTTTCGCCTCGCAACCAACCACACCGCGTCTTGCGCGCACTCTGACACTGAATAAATCCCTTCCACTTAGCCGCGGACTAGGTGTAATCTCTTCCCACGTCCCCGCCGATGACCAAGGAGAAGGCCATGAAATCTCGCCCCAAGTTCGCCGTTGTTCTTATTTTTCTCGCCGCCGCTGTGGCGTTGTGCGCCACCAATCCCGGCGCGCTGGCCCTCCTCGGCGCAGCCGAGGGGTCAAGCGAACACTACGTGGTGACCAACGACGGTGACGGCTACAACGGAATGCTGGATACGGGCACTGTTCTAAAGTTGGAGGGTACTACGAGGAGTCCAAGGCTAAAGGCTCTCGCGACTCTCAAGACGGGCGTCACTGGCAACGGCGGCGGCATCGCCGTGCTTCGCTCCGGCTCAGATATTTGTGCCTTTCTCGAAAATGCAGATTTCGATGCCGACAGCATCAGCGCGTTCAAATACCCTGGAATGAAACTCGTGGGAAACTTTGCTGACCCCCAGTGGTCACAGTCCGGCGACCTCATGGCGATCGCTGGCCACAGCAACTATTTGTTTACATCCTTTATCGCCAATGTCCCTCCCTATCTATCGTACATAGACGTCTGGACAGTCGGGAAGGGCTGCCAACTATCGCTCCAAGGCACGTATCCCGCGGCCGCACAAAATTCGCCGGTTGTCTTCTCAATGGCTGTGACGCCGAACGGCAAGACGCTTCTGGCGGTGTACACATACTATGGCGAGGTTGACTCATTCTCTATCGGAGCCGGGGGTGCGCTTACCGAGCGGGGTCCATACCAGACTGATGCGGCGGCAGCAGAGGCCGTGGACGTGACGGCAGACAGCCGCTACGCCCTCTTTGCCGTAATTGGCTACTACCCGAACACCTACACGCAGATCATCGTTTATGCGGTGAACTCGGACGGAGGGCTGGGAGCGGGCTACAGCTTTGGTGGAGGAGGTCAACTTGGTCCCGGGGAAGGTGCCTCGCAGCTCTGGCTGAGCCCCGACGAGCGGTTCCTGTTCGTCAGCGATCTGACTACCAATCGTCCCGCACAACTGACGACATTGAGTTTCACGGAAACTCCACTTAACCTTACCTATTCAGGCTGTATCGCCAACCCGCGAAGCATACCCGAGTACAATTACACGGGATGGCTGGCAACGGTCAGTCCATCTGGCTCCGGAGATGGGCTCTATGTGGCGGAGACGACCCCCGCTGTTGGTCTTTTTGAGATCAATTCCCGTACGGGGTGTCTGAAAGAAGTGCCCGGGTCGCCGTTCCCCACTGGTGAGCAGCAAAATCTTCTCTCCCTTATCGCTTGGCCCCCACGGCCATTCTAGCTCTGAGCGGAACACTTATACGAAGAAACTCCGCCCTTCACCCATAGCTTCTATCGACCCCAGCACGACGCATGCGGGCGATGATTATATTCAGTACGACAGTACTATTGACAACCCTAACCTTCCATATTAACTTCCGCTTCGTTAGTTAGGCAACCCTGCGAGCAATAGAGGAAGGTCGCTGCTTGCAGCGACTGATTTTGCACCGTTGTGCATCCCGTTGACCGGTTGAGTGTCTGTTCGGCTCTAAAATCATTTTCTTTGGAGGAATGGGACATGCGAAATGTATTAACGCTGGCTTCTCTTTTCCTGTTGTCTGTGATTTTCCCCTGCCACGCAGCGAACGCGCAGTCGGCGCAGAATGTGCCGCCGTCGTTCTTTGGAGTCACCAGCATGGTCTGCAATCCCAACTATGAAAGCAACGGCTGCGGCGACTAATGACATGCTCGGCTATTCAGTCGCGATCAGCGGGAACTACGTGGTCGCGGGAGCGCCTCTCCACGCCAGCATTTTTTATGAATACCAGGGCGCGGCATACGTGTTTGTTAAACCAGCCGATGGGTGGGTGAATAGCACGCAAAAGATCGAGCTTATAGCGACAGACGGACGAGGGGGTGATGAACTGGGTTGGTCCATAGCCATGAGCGGCAAGACCGCAGTGGCTGGTGCGACTCAGAACATCAGCGGAGGCCCCGGTGCAGCATACGTCTTCGGGAAGAGCAACAAGAAACTGCCTTGAGGGGAACATGGGGTTTGGGTTAGCAAGCCTGCACGGCGCGATTAGACGAACTGACCGTAGGTTCCGCTAACCGTCATCTTTCCCGTTTTGGACGGGGCGAATCGCCGCTGCTTCGGCCTGCTCCCTTACGGACTCGGCTCGTTGTGCAGGGTCTGAAGCGCGTAGCGGAAACCGTCAGGCGCCACCCTCACCGATCCCTGGTAGGGACGGTCAATATTCGCGATGGCCACCAGCACCAGCGAGACGAGGAAGCTCAGCATAAACACTTGCAACAGGTGAAAGCGGAAACTGGCCACGCCAAAGAAGCACGCCGAAGCCACGGTGATGATGCCGCCGGCGATCAGCACGGCCCACAGGATGAACGGCAGCGTTTCGCGATTCTGCGTCACCCGGATGCGGCGGTACTGCGTCAATCCCCGCAACTCCTCCATCAACTGGTAGGCCGCGATGGCGTCCGGCTGGGCGTGCGCCTGGGCTTCTCCCGCCAGTTTCCAGAACTGGTTGATCATTTCGCCGCCTTCCGGCGGCATCTCGCGGTTTAGCATCGCCGGCCACTCGCGGTTGACGGCGTTCTCGGCGTAGCGCCCGCAAAGCTCCTGGATGGCTTTGGCGTTCGCATCCTGCAACTGGCTGGCGATGCGGTAAACGTTCACCAGCGAGTTGGCCTCCTGCTCTTCGTTGGTCTGCGCCTGTTGGGACATGCTCCACACGCCCGCCAGCGTGAACGCCAGGATCACCGCGTAAGTGGTCCCGATGACTTCCACCACCGCGCCGGTGAAGTCATTCGACTCCCTGCGCGACGGCGCCGTGGTCACGCGCGCCACCAGGAACAGAAAGAGCGACGCTCCGCTGACGCACGCGGCGATGATGAGAATGTTAGTCAGCACAATCCTTCATCCGCTCCCTCTCCGGACTGCGAAGCTTACACCGCTTTTCGCCGCGCCGAAAACATTTTGCGGCGCAGCGGCGACCGAAAATTTTGGCGCCCGGTTGTCGCCACACCTGTGGCGTTACAGCACCTGCTGTTGATCTTCCCTGCCCATCTTTGTCTATGGCAGGGCGCAGCGCCCGGCACAGCCATGTAGCGGCGGCTTTAGGCCGCCAGACTTTTTCGGCATTGTGCCTCCCGCAGTTCTGTTTTCTCCGCAACCGGTCCGGCGTTACAGAAGCTGCTGTTGATTTTTCCCGCGGAATTTTGAAAATAGATCAGAACTATGCCCGGACGGCGGGAACAGGCGCAAAATCGCGATTTCTAATCGCTACACTTTTTACAGTCGCAAAACGCCAACTCGCGTGGCATCAATCACATCCACATTTCTAATCGCTACACTTTTGAGGTTGCCAATCCGGCCCGCAAACCGTGCCCGCCGCCCCGCGTCACGTGGTTTGCTTCGGCAAAAACAGATCCGCCGCGCCCGGCTTAAGAACAACGTAAGCCCGCCGCCAGGGCTGGTCATCAATAAGACGCCACTCGTGCCCCGTTCCGGTTGTGTCCGTGGCCACCAGCACATCGCCCGGGCGCAAAACGAATTTCTCTTTGTCGCGCGTGGTGAATTCCAGCGTGCCCGAGAGCGTAATCACAAACTGCGCAATCGGAGCCTCATGCCAGTCCAGCGACGAATGCGGCGGCGATTCCTTGAAATGGATCGTCACTGCATCCGTGCGCGCGTCAGGAGCGATCTCCAACGTGCCCTCGATCACGTGCGACGCGCCATCCGCGCCGGTGTACAGTTTGAATGCATGCACCATGAATTCCTCGCTCAAGATTTCTTGGGAAACCAGCGCGCTTCCAGCTCGCCGAACTTCCCATTCTTCCGCAGCTTCTGTATAGCGCCTTCCACGGCATCGCGGAGCGCGGTGTCGTTCTTGGCATACGCAATTCCCAGCTTCTCGTGCGTGGGAACCTGCATGGCCACCGTCAGTTCGGGATCATCTTTAATCAGCCAGGAAATTACGGGAAAAAGTTTGATCACCAGCCCGATGCGCCCCGCTTTCAGATCATCCAGCGCGGTCGCGATGCCGTCGTAAGGATAGTAGCGAATGTTGGCGATGACGCCGTCCGCCAGCCAGCGCTTCGCAACGATGTCCGAGGTATTCCCCGATTGAATGCCCGCCGTCAGGCCATTCAGATCCGCCGGAGACGAAACGCGCGGCGTCAGACGCCGGTTCACGGCCACTCCCTGATTGAATTCGAGATAAGGCTGCGAGAACAGAACCATCGCGGCGCGGTCCGGCGTGATCGTCGTCCCGGAGATTACGGCATCGTAAGTCCCGTTGCGCAAGCCGTCGAAGATGCCATTGAAGTCCGCGCCGGTATATGCCAAACGCTGCAGAGTAAGTCCGAGGTCTTTGCAGATCGCTTCCATCAGCTGCACATCGAAACCGCTTCGCGTCCCGTCTTGCAGCACATCGAACGGTGGATCCGGATACGCCGAGGCGACCACCAGCGTTCCCGGCGTCAACGTCAGCCCTCGCTGGCCGGGAATCTTTGCGTTAACCGGCACCGCCGCCAAAGCAATTCCCGCCGATGCCGCCAGTTTTAGAATTTCCCGACGCCGCACAAAGCTCTCCAGCAGATGTACCTTGGATTTCCAATTTGAACTCCACTGGGTGGAGATTATATACCGCCTCGCCGATGGGCGGCCTTTGCCTTGACCGTGCCTCACTCCTCCGCGGGAAAATCAAACTGCACCAACCCCGTCCGGAACCCTTTGGTCCTCGCCGCGCCATAAATGATTCCCGCCACCATCCAGACCGCGCCGGCCATCATCGCCGTCCGCCCCAGATTCATCCAGATGAAAAGACAAATCGCGAATCCCAGCAACGGGAAAAGGAAATTCTTCCAGCGTTTTTCCTCCGCGCGCACGAAATAGCGGACAAACGCCGCGGCGTTCACTCCCATAAACGCGATCAGCGCGCCAAAATTCAAAAGCTCCGCGCCGAACTGATAACTCATCGCCAGAGCTCCCAGCAGCGCCAGCGCGCCGACGAAGATCACGTTGTTCCGAGGAATGCGGTGCACGGGGTCAATCGCACCGAAGAATCGTTTCGGCAACGCGTCCTGCCGCCCCATCCCATAGAGCAGCCGCGCCGCCCCCAGTTGCGATCCCATTCCCGAGCCGATGGTGGCCACCAGCAGCGTCAGATTCAGCAGGCGGAACAGCATCACGCCGCCCACGTGACCGGCGATGAAAACGTAAGCGGTATCAATATCCGGGAACGGCCGCGACGACGGCCACACCAATTGCGCCGAGTACACCTCCACCGACGCGAGAACGCCGGTGAGCAGGCAGGTCAGCACCGTGGCCAGCATGATGTTGCGCCGCGGATTTTCCACTTCCTCCGAGAGCGTGGAAATTCCGTCAAAGCCGATATAAGTCAGCACGGCGATGGACGTTCCACGAAACAGCGCTCCTGAAGAAAATGTCGCGGGATCATACAGCGGAGTGAGGAACGCCGTGGCGCCATGCGGCGGAACGTGAAACAAATACCGCACCACCGCCGCCAGAAAAATAAATATCACCACGCCCATTCCGGCGGCCAGCCAGGCGTTGATGCGCGCCGAAGTTTCGATCCCGCGAAGATTCAAAAACGTGAACAGCGCCGCAAAGAAAATCGCCCACGCAAAATATGGAACTTCCGGGACGAAGTTCAGCGCCGCCTTGCTGCACCAGATGGTGCAGATCAGCGGATTCAAAATGTAGTCCATGGCCATGCTCCATCCGGTCACGTAACCAAGCGATGGATGCAATTCCCGTCCCACATAGGTGAACGCGGACCCGGCGCTCGGATAGGCCCGCGCCATCTGCCCGTAACTCACTGCGGTAAACAGCATGGCCACCATGGCGATCAGAATCGCCGTGGTCACGTGACCATGAGCTTCCTTGCTGATCACCCCGTACACCGGCATCGGCGCCGTGGGCTGGATGATGATGATGCCGTAGAGAATCAGGTCGCGCAGACGCAAACTGCGATGAAGCCGGACGGGACTATGCGAAGGTTCGCTGGCCATTCGTTCCCTGTCCAGCGCTTAGGCTGCCGCAATCATCACGAAGAAAATGTTCATGGCGTCCGCGCGGCAGCCATTTTGCACTGGGCGGCGGGAATCAAGAAGCGGAGATTTGCGGCGCGCAAGAAAAAGCCCGCAGGTTTGTGGCCTGCGGGCTGTGGACCGGGAAAACCCTCCGGCGAGTGCGGCTTCGCTCGTCTTAGCTGGGGTTCTGTATCAGACGAATCGGAATCGTGGACACCCCGCCACCGGAAACCGAAGTGGTGTTTCCGCCGCCAGAACCGCCGCCCATGTTGCCTCCCATGCACCCTCCACCGGAGCCGCCGGCACTCCCCGAACCGCCCGGGCATCCCGGAATGTTGAAGATGGTGGTGTACACCAGATAATCGCTTCCGGAGTGGCATCCGTAAGTGACGAATACCTGCATGAACCCGGCGATGGTGTATGGGCCAGTGGTCGGTGAGCTGCCGTCGTACATCGGTACGGTGATGATCGAGTCGCTTGAGGAAATGGTCTTGCCGATCATCGCCGTGTTCGGATTGCTGCCACCCGCGGTGATGGTGTAGGGAGGGACATTGCCGGCGGAGTATGCAATCGTGTCCTGGCCGCTATTCGTATTGCAATCTGTTCCTTGATGAATCAGCGTCTCCAGAGCTGGGGTTATCGGGCCGGCTTCCTTGCCCGGCACCTGATTCACGGAGTTTCCGCAGGTGAAGCTGGTGGGATAGCAATCCTCGATGGCGCTGGCAAGGGCGCTGGAGCCGCTGCCCTGGCCGAGGTCAACCGCCTGGTAGTTGCCGGGACCAGCGGCATAATGCAACGTGTACGGTTCGCCCACGGACCCGGAGGGCCACAGGCCGGGATTGATCAGCGAGCCGCTGTTGGGATCCACGAAATATGAGTCATACCCTTTGCCGTCCGGGCAATTCAGATTCGCGTTGGCGTTCGATGCGGAAACCACCCGGGCCGTGTCGCAATTGGGGACGATGAAGGGCTTGATGCAGGTGAGGTTCACCGTTGCGCCAGACCCCTGCCCTCCCTGGTTATAGGCCTCGGCCGTGGCGGTGGCGGAAATGTTCACCGTCGAATACTTCAGAATTCTTGCAAAGTACGTCGGGACCGGATTTCCGTGCGCCGTGGTCAGTTGCACGTTCACGGTGATGATGGGATCGCCGGCATAGCTCATGTCGAAGCTGATGTCCGAATCCACGATGGCCGGGGATTGCCCGTTGACCAGATTTTGATTGCCCACGGTCTCCGCCTCTTTGCGCGCCGCGGATTCAACCGTGGAGCTGGAGCACGGGCTGGAGGTATTCCCCGTACAGCCCGTGGTGACAAATATCTTGGCTCCCGCAAGGGCGGCGCCATCCGCCGCGCGCTGCGCCTGGCTGCGCACCAGATAGAAAGACGCCATGTCCAGCGCCAGTCCGCACATTCCCAGGATGCCCAGCATTCCGGCGGTCATTAGAACCAGGCTGATGCCCCGTTCGCTGCCTCTTTTGTTGTGGGTGGTTCGCGTTTCAGTCGTCATGATTTTCTCGCTTTAGAGAAGGTTTTCCATAATCGCGTTGCTGTTGATCGTTGAGGGCAGAGACGTGCCTCCGCCGCCCTTCTGCTTGTTGCCGCCGAGCATGCCGGCGACTTTTCCGTAGGTCCACGTATAGGGCCACGCGATGGTCACCTGCGAGGCCAAAACGTTTGTGTTGGACGAGGTGTTCAGGAATGTATAGCCGCGAGCCACGGTCAGGCTGAAATTAGTGCATCCGGGGGTCGGCGAGCTAAAACTCCATGTCTGATTCGTCGCCGAATATCCCGCTGTGGTGCTGATGGCGCAGGTGGTCAACTTGTCCTGCGTCAAATAATTGGCCACCACATCCCGTACCGCCGAAACCGAGGCCGGAACCGCGCTGCAGCTGCCACAGTTCAGATCTTCCGCGCTCTGGCTACTGGCGAATCGCGCGCCTTCGCGGCAGGCGTTGTTCAAATCGTGTTGCAATCTGTAGGCAGCGCCGAAATCCGTCGCCCCCACCACCAGCGCCATCAGAATGGGCAACGTCAACGCCACTTCCAGCAATTGTGCGCCGGAAGAATCGCGGAGCCCTTCCAGCCGGTTCCACAAACTCCGGCACTTCGACTGCATCGCTTCCATACTTGAACGGAGCGTCATTAGTTTTCCTCCCGCATCTGGACAGACGGAGTGATTTTGATGGTGGCAGCCTTGATGGACGTAAACGGAATGCTCAGCGGAACGGGATAGGTGAACGACACCACCGCGCCCAGCTCCGTGGGATTATCGCCGGAGTTCAGGGTGACGTCGCGCTGATAGCAGATTTTCGAACTCAGATTCCCCGAGCAGCCCGTGGGGATGCTGATGTTCGCGGTATTGATTGACGCCGCCTTCAGCGTATCGAGCACCGCCGTCTCCACGCTGGAAACCGTCGCCGTGGCATTTCCGCAGGCCGCGCAGGTGTTGACCACCGCGACCCGCGCGCCCTCTCTCGCCGCTCGGCTGATGGTCTCGTATTCGCTATAGGCGCGGCCCGCGGAGAAAAGCCCAAACAACAATGGCAGTAATATGAAGCCCGTGACCAGCCCAAACTCCAGCACTTCCGCGCCCTGGTCATCCCGGATTCGCTGCATTCGGGAGCCCAAAATTCCCGACAATAGATTCAATGGAACGTGTCGCAGTTTTTTCACGGCTATCCTCTCCAAGGTCTAATCGCTCTTCAATTCCTTAAAACCGGAAAACCTGGCCATGCGCGGGCGTCTCATTAAGAGAGCCGCCACCCGCCAGGGAAAACGCCTTACGGCCCTTGCCCGGCCTGCTCTCGCAGATGCAAACGTTCTGGAGCGCCTTCGGAAAGAGTTTGTTTTCATGAATAATAAAGATTAAATTGCCACCGTCAAGTATCAGTAACTATATTACTGAGCGGTACATATAGTTCGCGGCCTATTACCTTTCGGGTTATCGGAGCTTTGGAACGGGTCCGGCCGGAGCGTTTTCCCAGCGCCGGCGCGCGCACCGCTGGCGTCCAGATGATCCCAGCCTGAAAAATGCCCTGGCCCTTGCCGGGGGAAAAGGCCGTCGGAAGAAAGACGCCGCCGTCATGGCCGGCGAGGTGTACAATCTTCCGAACGCGGATGCCAGATCGAAGGCTACCGGCGAAATGGAAGATCCAAAGTCAAAAGGGAGATTCAGGATGAGACGTTCCGTCGTAATTTTGTTGATCGCGGGGATTGCATTATTGTTGGGCGCATACCTTTCGCCGTGTTATGGCCAGGGACTTCAGGGATCCACGGTGAACGGAAAAAAGATTATCGTTCCTGAATCCAGCATTCCGCATCCAGGCCGCATAAGCACGAACTACTTTTTTGTCGGTTCTACCGGCAGGACGCAGTTGCCGCCTCAAGATGCCGAGACGCCGGGGTCGGTGGCCTGTGTGTACGAATTGGTTTCCGGTCCTCCGGGCTGCCCCATCGCCACCAGCACGAATGTGCCGACGGGCGGCGTGGGCGCCATCGCCATCGTTGACGCCGGCTACTATCCCACCGCGGCGGAAGACTTGCAGGCATTTTCCAGTTATTTCGGCCTGCCGGACGCCGACTTCCAGGTGGTTTATGCCGATGGCACGCAGCCTCCCATTTATTCCGATTGGGAAGTGGAAGAAGCGTTGGACATCGAGTGGGCTCACGCCATGGCGCCCAACGCCAAGCTCTTCCTGGTCGAGTCTGTGCAGGTCAATACCGACCCCACCTGGCAAGCCGTGGAGGTAGCCGGCAAACTGGTGGCCCAGAACGGCGGCGGCGTGGTCAGCATGAGCTGGGGCATTCCAGAGTGGCCCCAGGAAGTTGACTATGACAAGTATTTCACGGTTCCCGGCGTGGTTTACTTTGCCGCGGCCGGCGATGCCGGCTTGAACTACCCCTTCGATCCCGCTGCTTCGCCCAATGTCGTCTCGGTCGGCGGCACGTATTTCAACCGCGACTCGAATGGCAATTTCCTCAACGAACAATATTATACCGGCGGTGGCGGCGGAGCCATCAGTCCCTATGAGGCCAGGCCGGTATATCAGAATGGGATCTCGAATATCGTTGGCACGCAGCGTGGATTTCCGGACGTGGCGTCGGATTTTTGCTGCGCCGTGATTTACCTTCAGGGATGGGGCGAAGTCGGCGGCACGAGTTGGGCTTGTCCAACCTTTGCCGGCATCGTGAATGCCGCTGGCCAGCTAAGGAAGTCCACTAAAGACGAACTCACCTTGATTTACGGTGAGTACGGCAATGTGGACAATCCCAATGGGAACAAAGGCGCTTTTTACGACATCACCACGGGAGATCCGACCTGCGTGGTCGGCTGGGACATCTGCGCCGGCGTGGGTTCCGCGCGCACCTACATCGGCAAATAATTTGCCGTGACCAACGCATCGGGCGGCGCCCGCCGCCCGCTCCGCGTCCGGCCTTGAGGTTATCAGACTAGCTGTGGCTGCCCCGGCGCGATTCTTGCGCTGAAACGGTGCCGTCCTTCGCGCGGCATTTCCAACCGCGTGGGAATTTTCGACGTGGCGGCGCTCTTGCGCGTACAATGCTTGCCGTGCGCGGCGGGACGGCAATCCAGAGGAAGGCCTTGCGCGTGGTGCGCGAGGGTGAACGCACCAACCCCGCGGGGAAGCCCGTCCGCAACAAGATTCTGCTTTCCATTCCGGACGATGAATACGATTTGATCCGGCCTCACCTTGAATTTCTCGTCATGCCTCATCACCTGTCCCTTCACGAACCCAGCCAGAAGCTGAAGTTCGCCTATTTCACCAGCACCGGCCTGATTTCCATGGTGGTAGTCGTCGAGGATGGCCGCACCGTGGAAGCCGGCGTCGTGGGGAAAGAAGGAATGGCGGGCGGGCCCTCGGTGGCGGGGTTGAGCCGAAGTTTCCTCCGCGCGATTGTGCAGATTAAGGGAGAGGGATTTCGGATGGGGGTCGGCGCATTGCAGAGCGCGCTGCCGTCCGCCCCGCAATTCCACCTGAGTTTAAACCGTTTTGCGGCCATTCAAGGATTTCAGGTGGCGCAGACAGCCGCGTGCAACCGCCTTCATACCATCGAGCAACGCCTGGCGCGATGGCTGTTGATGGCCCAGGATCGCGTGGATTCCGATTGGCTGGGCATAACCCACGATTTCCTGGCCACCATGCTGGGAACGGATCGGCCCACCGTGAGTCTGGCCGCGAGCGTGCTTCAGAAAAAAGGGGCCATTCAGTACGTGCGCGCGGCGGTAAAAGTGGTGAATCGCAGGAGGCTGGAAGCCTCTTCGTGTGAATGCTATGGCGCCATTCAGCAATTCAATGGCGAACTGGGCCTGAAATAATTATTCCCCTTCTGTTCGATATCCTACAGACACGGTAATCCCCGCCCGTTAATCTGATCCCGTGCTTGCATACACACTCAGCGGGGGGACTTTGAGCGACATTGCCGACCAGCATTGGCTGAAACTCTATCAGGCCGCGCTTTTGGAATTTGACAAGACAAAATTGGCGGAAAGAATCAGCGTGGCGGAGAAAGCCATTCTGGAGAGATTGCGGGAGCTGGAACCTCCCGCCGATCGCCACCCGGACTGGCAAACCATGCAGGACGCTCTGGTAACCCTTGGCGACCTGCGCCGCCTGAATGAGCGTTCCACATAGCTCGCCGTTCCAAAATCAGGTAGTCCAGAGCGGAGGGTTCAATCTCCTTTCTCGGTACCCTCAATCGCGAACCGGGTCAGCGCCGATCAATAACTGTCGACATCAATGATGGCCTTGGCAAAGGCTTGCGGGGCTTCCTGAGGCAGATTGTGTCCGACGCCTCCAGTGATGGTCCGGTGCACATATTTACCCGAGAATTTCTTGGCATAGGAACTCGGGTCCGGGTGTGGCGCGCCATTGGCGTCGCCTTCAAGAGTGATGGTGGGTACGGTGATGACCGGACTTACGGCAAGCCGCTTTTCCAGATCGTCATATTTCGACTCGCCTTCAGCCAGTCCCAGCCGCCAGCGATAGTCATGGATGACGATGGCGACGTGATCCGGATTTTCGAAGGATGTCGCCGTGCGATCGAATGTGGCATCGTCGAAGTTCCACTTCGGCGATGCGATCTGCCAAATCAACTTCGAAAAGTCGTGCCGGTATTTGTCGTAGCCGGCCCGGCCGCGTTCGGTGGAAAAGTAATACTGGTACCACCATTGGAGCTCGGCCTTTGGCGGCAACGGTATCTTGCCGGATTCCTGGCTGCCGATCAGATAACCGCTCACCGAGACCAGCGCCTTGCACCGCTCCGGCCACAGGGCCGCGATGATATCGGCCGATCGCCCTCCCCAATCGAATCCGCCGATGATTGCCTCCTGAATCTTGAGCGCATCCATCAGGGCGACGGTGTCGAGCGCAACCACCGACGGCTGGCCGTTTCGAAATGTTTCACTTGAAAGAAAGCGCGTCGCGCCATAGCCGCGCACGTACGGGACAATTACCCGATAACCCTGCGACGCCAACAATGGAGTGACGTCCACGAAGCTGTATATGTCGTAGGGCCATCCGTGCAGAAGAATTACCGGGCGGCCATTGGCAGGGCCCGCTTCAGCGTATCCAACGTTCAGCAGGCCGGCATCTACCTGCTTCAACGGGCCGAAGGACGTATTCGTTCCCGGCTCGCTCGCAATTGCACCCGCCGGCTTTGCGTTGCTGGCTTGCGCGTCCGCGGAACCGAGCACGCCGAGTTTGGCGGCTGCGACGGTTATGGCTGCGGTGCCTAAAAAACGGCGGCGATTGTGGTTGATCCCGTCAGACATTTTATTTCTCTCCCATTGCCTTCAATGCCGGGACACCACAACGCCGTGCAGGAGAACTGCGCGACAGCCTTAAACCAGGATTTCCATTTTGGCATCCTGACACCAGCACTATACGCCCACCGGCTTATTCGCAGCAGCGACTGCGGAATCCAGGTTTTGCGCAGAACGGCAATTTCTGAGTGGTTGACAACTCGTCCTGAATTCGAGTCTCTCCCCACAAGCACAACAGAAACTTATCGCGTTAGCTCAAAAACTATTCCGCCGCCGTTGGGTCCTGCGTTCGACGTGGTGCCGTAAAGGTTGCCGTCCCGTCCAAATATGAGCCCGGCCTGCGGAAAAGAGCCATCATCCCCGTTTGCTGACGATCCAAACAAATGTAGTATCTTTTCGGTCCAAATCCCACCAGGTCCTTTCTTGAGCGCAAATGCCGTTCCGCATCCACTGTTCTCGTGGCCAATTGAGCATCCTTCCGTTCCTCCACCGGCGGCAGTTGTTCCGTAGAGATTGCCTGCTGCGTCGTTAATGAGCCCCCCCTGCGGGATGGCTCCTTTCTCGGGTTGCGAAAAATTCCACAGCGCGCTCTCCGACCACCCGCCTCTTGAGCGGGGAGAAAGCTCAAACGCAACTCCGCAGCCCCTGCCGTGACACGCCGTGTGTCCGCCACCGAACGCAGTGATGCCGTAAAGATTACCTGCTGAATCCAAAGCCAACGGAGCGTTTGGTTCATACCCGTCAACGTGTCCGTGGAAAGCATAGAGTACTGTTTCCTGCCACACCCCGCCCGATTCAGGCGACAATTCAAAAACCGTTCCGCATCCCAGGCCGCTGCCGCACGGTTCATTAATCCCCCCATTCACGGTAGTGCCGTAGAGATTGCCGGCGGGGTCCCAAATGAGATTGCCGTTTACATTCTCCCCATCCGGAGATCCCGCAAAGGTGTGTAGGATCGCTTCCGTCCAACTCCCGCCGGCCTGTGGCGAAAGCTCATAAACGGTCGAACCGTTCGCTCCATAAAGGTTCCCAACGGCGTCAAAAACCAAGCTTCCCCGCGGCGCGGCTCCGTCGCCAGGAGCGCTCCCGAAGTTATATAGCACCTGTTCGGACCAGCTTCCGTCTTGTTGCCGCAGGAGTTCAAATGCAGTTCCCCAGCTGTCATTGCCACCTTGCGACGCAGTGCCATAAAGATTGCCGGCTGCATCCAGAACCAAGCCGCCATCCGGGATAATTCCATCGTTGGCAGTGACCCCGAAGTTGTACAAAACCTGCTCGGACCAGCCTCCGCCCTTCTGCGGCGACAGTTCAAAAACTGTTCCGCACCCTATTGGGAAGTCACGTTCCACGCATTCAGGGTTGGTGCCGTCGCCTCCGTATTGGGTCGTGCCGTAGAAATTTCCGGCTGCGTCCTGGACCAAGCTGTTGGGTTCTTGGGCATAATCGTAATTAGATTGGAAACCAAATATCACGTTTTCCTGAATAGCCGGAGCCAAACCAGTGGACAATTGTTCTTGGGCTTTTGCGGCGCGGCTTAGTCCCAGCATTAACGCCAACACCATCAGTTGCAGGAAGAATTTGGATATAGCTTTCATGGTCTCTCTCCTTTTCATTATGGCGGGGACATAACCGGGAAGCTTCGTGACTGCTCCATGCTGCAACTTTAGTGCTGACTCCAAGGATTGTGACTATTTTACACTCGTCTGGTGTGTCCACAAGCCTTTTCAGCCAGGATTTTCATTTTGGCATCCTGACACGGCACTATGCGACCACCGGCTTATTCGCAGCAGCAACGGTGTAATCCAGACACCTCCGCGCCGTCTGACAGCCAGGTGTGCGCCTTTGCAATGAAGTCAACTGGCATTTCAACCAGTCTTTCATGCGATTTCTCAGACACCTCGTCATTTCCCTGCTTGCTTCCCCAGGTTTTCTCCTGCCGGTTGCGGACTTTACGCCACGGGCAAGGGCAGCGACTCAATCCGCCGTACCATGGCCTTAAACAGCCGCCGCACCGGATGGCTTTCGGCCAGCAGCGGCCAGTGCCGCGCGGCAATTCCCATCGCCTCACCTGCTGCTTGGGCGTATCCTGTTTTCACGTCGCCCGCGGCCTCAAGGAGATCGCCATGAAATCCATCGCCACGCTTGTAGCCACACTCAGTCTTATTGTCGCCGCTGTCGCCTTGTGCGCGCCCGGCCCCGGTGCGCCTGCCCTGAGCGTAGCCGAAGGGTCGTCGCAGCACTACGTGGTGACCAACAACAGCAGCGATGTCTCCGACAATACGGGCACAGTCCTTAAGCTGGACGGCACAGCCAAGAATCCCCTCTTGAAGTCCGTCTACACGCTGCAAACCGGTGTGGATAACAACGGATATGGCATAGGATTTCCCAACGTCCAGATCTTACGTGAGGGTTCGGAGGTCTGCGCATTTCTGGCTGATCCGGATAACCAGCAAAATCACATCACGGCATTCAAATATCCGGGCCTGACAGTGGTGGGAAACTATTCCGACCCTCAAATCCAATATGCCACCACCTTGAGCATCGCCGCGCGCGGGAAATATCTCTTTGCAGCGTACACCGGAGATGCCCCCTACCTCGATACCTGGCAGATTGGCGAAGGCTGCGCCCTCCGTCTGACACAGAGCCTGAGTTCCGCGCCGGGAATTGGCGCCATGTCCGTGGCGCCGAACGGCAAAACTCTGCTGGTCAATTATGACAGTTATGGCGAAGTCGGCTCGTTCTCGATTGCTGCCGACGGCTCGCTCACCGAACACGGCCCGTATTCGGGCGATGGAGGCAATGGCGAGGGGGGCGTGGATGTCACTTCGGATGGCAAGTATGCCGTGTTTGCCATCGAGAGCATCGGCCAACCACCCAACTACGACGATTACACGCAGATTGATGTGTTCCCCATCAACTCCGACGGATCGCTGGGGAAAGGCTATGTGTTCGGGGGAGACGGCGAACTCGGTGATGGCTACGGCTCCGGTCCCATCTGGCTCAGCCCCAATGAAACATTTCTCTTTGCCAGCGACATTGACAACGGTTCGCAGCAGGTCACTTCCCTTTTTTTCAGCGAGAATCCTATCAAGGTCGGCTACAGCTGCATTATCAGCCCAAGGCGGCTGGGTCAGGAGATCCTCATTGGCGGGTTCGCCACCGCCCTCCCATCGGGTTCCGGCGGCGGACTCTACCTTGCGGAGATTACCCCGTCCGGAGCAGCGCTGGGTTTGTTTAGCATCAGTTCCTCGACAGGCTGCCTGACGGAATCGCCCGCCTCGCCGTTTCAAACTGGCCAAGTTGGAGAGCTGACCTCCGTAGCTGCGTGGCCCCCACGGCCGTTCTGAAAATCACCTTTCATCACGCGCGACGCGAGCAGCTATCTATGGCCTTCTTTGTTACTCGACACACTTATAACTATATGTTAGCTTCCACATCGCACCAGTTAGAGCAGGGCTCGCAGCAGCAGGGGACGCTGCCTGCAATGCTCGGTGTGGTTGTTGTATCCCTTCTCTGTATGTATCCCTTGCATTTGCCGTGCGGCCCCTAAAGGGCCGCGCTACATAACCACGGTAGTATCCCAGCACCCGTTCCAAAATGTGCGCCGCGACAGATGCATCCCCGGGCGACGAACCAGCAACCTGTAGCGCCGCCCCTTGCGGGCGGCAGCCTCTCCGCCGCAACATCGCCTTGGAAGTAGCGCACTGTCATGCACCAACCATGTAGCGGCTTGTCCCGCCCATCTTTCGGGTCCCGAGCGCAGTCGAGAGGAGCGAAGCCGAGCGGCGCCTTTAGGGCGCCAGTCCTTAACCGCTGAAACACCGCCAAGCATTCACAATTCTTCCGCGCCCAAGCCCGTTGGGGTCATCCCGAGCCATGCTCGCGAAGCGAGCCGTAAGGCGAGGGATCTGTTGTTGAATTCGGCCAGCATTACCGCCACCAGTTTTTAGGCTGGCACCGCCATGTAGCGGCGCCTTCAGGGCGCCAGTCTTTATCTCTTCTGTCACACGCCGGAGACCGGGCGTTACACAACCTGCTGTTGATTTTTCCTGCGGAATTCTGACAACAGATCAGAACTATGCCCGGACGACGGAAATAAGCGCCAAACGGCGATTTCTAATAGGGACACATGTGACAGTCGTAAAACCGCAACTCTCGCATAATCAATAACATACACTTTTCCAATGGGGACACTTTTGACTTCTCATTTTTCGCCGCATTTTACCCCCCTCCGCCGCGCCCGAGGAGGTTCCCGGAGCTCTTTTTCCATTATCTGGCGGAGTCGAGACTCTCTTCCGCGCCGAAGAAGGTGCCACCGGCCAGCAGTTTTTCGATCGCCAGGACCAGATCGCGACCGGCCTGTGATTTCTGGACATACCCCTGAGCCCCGGTGGCGCGCACATCGGGAATAATTCCGCTGGATTCGTGCATGGTGAAAATCAGAATCCGGCAGGGAGCGCCGAGCCTCGAAATCTGCGAGGCGGCTTCGAGGCCGCTCATGACTGGCATGCTGATATCAAGAATTACGAGGTCGGGTTGAAGTTTGGCGACCGCCTCAATCGCTTCCCTGCCATTGCTGGCTTCTCCGCAGACTTCCCACTCGGGACGTGATCGAAGAATACTGGCAACACCCCGGCGCACCACCTCGTGATCGTCAGCGATCAGGATCTTTACGGCCAATGGACTCTCCGGCAATACTCTGCGTAAACCTGTAGTTCCGGTGCGGACCTTATGCCGATGCACTCGCTGGCGGAGACAATTCCTCGCAAGGGATTGTGGCGCTGGCGATTGTTCCCATCCCGGTGAGCCCGCGTGCTGATCACCATCGCGGCATCGCCAGCGCCGGGAGGCGTGCCGACGAAGCGGCTTAAGCCGTCAAGCGGGAATGAATCCTCGGCGTAGAACTGAACAATGTGGGCGTTGTGAAGCGGGTCAAATTGCCGCGCGATCGGAGACGGCGATGCCATATCGGAAACCCCGGGTTCGTGGGCGCTCATTTCAAAACCTCTCTTCATGGACGACTCTGCTCACACGGCGCCGTAACGGAAGGATCCGGGAGCGCATCACGACGCTCCGGGAGATGCGTCAAATCACAGATTGACGGGGTTCAGCCGAAAAGGCGCATGGGAATGCTCCCAATTCCCGCGGGGTCGGTCAATACAGGGAACTCTGTATGGACGCCAATCCGTCCATATTGCACACCGCGAAGCGCGTGGCTTTTCGTGCTCGCGCCACGCACATTGCTTCCCCCGGGAAAACTTCCCGCCGCTGGAGCCCATTCCGTGCATGCAATGCAAAATTCCGGTCCCGGTATTTCCATGGATGGATAGCGTGACGGTTCCCGGCAAGGGCGTCCAGGGCGCGAAAATGCGCAAGTACACGTAGTCTGCCACCGGGTTTACATGGTTCGCGGTATTGTTCGCACCGGCAAGCCGGCTTAACCTCATTTAGTAATCAAAGTTCTGAAGATGCGGCCGCTTTCTTGAAGACGGAACAATAAATTGGCCGACACGGCCAGAAAAGAGGTGACCAATGTTGGTAACGATTCTTTTGATTATTCTCGTCCTGGCCCTCCTGGGCAGTTTGCCCACTTGGCCTCACAGCAGATCGTGGGGCTATTATCCAAGTGGCGGGCTGGGCCTGGTTATCGTGATCCTGGTGGTCCTGCTGCTTCTCGGCCGCCTATAGGCCAATCGAAGACGCATCCTTAGCGCAACAAAAGGAGAAAGCCGATGAAACTTTCAAGTTTTTGTGTGGGATTGGGCGTGGGAGCAGCTTTGGGAATTCTTTTCGCTCCAAAATCTGGCGAGGAGACCCGCGAGGAAATTCTTGGCGCTATCCAGGAGAATCTGGATGAGGCCAGCAACAAGGGCAGGAAACTGGTCCGGCGCGCGCAGAAAACGGTTGATCGCGTGATTCAAGGCGCGCAGGACCGCGTGAAAGAGGCAGCCGACGCGGTTGAGCATCGCCTGGCGTAGATGGACGAGGCTCGCTCTATCGCGCCTTCGGTTGAAGGTGCGCGCGCATTGCGCCGGCCAATAAATCTCGCTCCAGGCGATTCAGACAGGAAGGTAAGCAGCGCGGCTTCTTCGTCGGATTACGCTTCGATGATGCCGTTGCGGATGGCGTAGCGGACCACTTCGCTGACGCTGTGGCACTGCAGCTTGCGCATGATGTTGGCGCGATGGGTCTCGGCGGTCTTCACGCTCAGATTCAGCGCCACGGCGACTTCCTTGCTGCTTTTTCCCTCCGCCAGCAGCTGTACGATTTCCCGCTGCCGCCCGGTGAGACGGTCTCCGGCAGGCTCGGCCTCGGCGGAACGTTTGCCGCCCTTCAGAAATCCATCCAGAATCATTTGCGACACGCGCGAGGTGAAGAACGTCTTGTTGCGGCGCAGCGCTTCAATGGCGCTGATCAGGTCGCGCCCCGCGTCGGTTTTCAGAATGTAGCCGCGCGCGCCGGCATCCAGCAGCTCACGGATCATGGGGTCGGATTCGTGCATGGTGAGGATGAGAACTTTAGTCTGCGGGCAGGCCTTCAGAATCTGCTTGGTTGCTTCCAGTCCGTTCAAGGAAGGCATGGCCAGGTCCAGCACGGCGATGTGAGGATTAAACTCTTTGGCCAGGGCCACGGCCTGGCGGCCGTTTTCCGCCTCGCCCACAATTTCCAGGCCGGGCTGCGCCTTGATAATGGCGCGCAGACCCTGCCGAACCACTTCATGGTCATCGGCAATCAACAGCTTCAAAACAGGCATTCGCTACCTCCGCCCGGCCGCGCTTAACCATCCGGCATCACAAGCCAACGACTCATCCTTGCATTTCAGGGTTTTATTTTCAAACACGACGCAATGAAATTCTACTGAATAAGGGTATCGCCCAGCGCGGTCAATCCCAAGTCCGCGGAACCATCCCGTTCCGCGCGCTTCAACGAAACATGGGGGAAAGTGGCTGTGATCGTGGTGCCTGCTTTCCCCGACGAGACATGGAACGTTCCGCCCAGTTGCCGCACGCGCACGCCCATCCCGAGAAGGCCCACGCCAATATTTCCGCCCTTCCCCTGCAAAGCCTCCAATACTTCCGGGGGCATGCCTTTCCCCTTGTCGGTAATCTCCAATTTCAAGTCTTCCGCCACGAAGGAAAGCCGCACAGCCGCCACCGTACTCTCCGAATGGCGGAAAATGTTTGAGAGCGCTTCCTGGACAATTCGGAATACGGTCATTTCGGTCAATTGGCTGGAGAGCCTCTCGAATTGGGCGGGCAATTCCAGATCAACGGGGATCTTGCTTCTCTTGGAAAAACCCTCCACCAGCCATCGCAGCGCGGAACTCAAACCGGAGAGGTCAATCTGCGGCGGGTGAAGCAGATAAGAAAGCGTCCGGGTTTCGTCCGCCACTTGCCTGGCCAGGGCGGTGACCTCGCGGAGGGTTCTTCCGGCAGCCTCATCCAGCGACAAAACTCGATCGCATACGGCGGTCAGCTGCATGACCATGGCGGCAAGATTCTGTCCCGTGCCATCATGTAACTCCCGGGCAATGCGCCGCCGCTCCTCGTCCTGCAGTTGCAGTATTCGCCCGGATAAATGGCGGAGCGCCTCTTGCGCGCTCTTCCGTTCCGTAATGTCCCTATTAATCTCCAAAATAACAAGTGGTCCGCCGTCGTGATCCCGTTGCACGACCTGCCGGCTCGTCACCACAATACGCTCGCCATTCCGCGTTGTGTGAGTCAATTCACCTTCCCAGAAACCCCGGGTAAAGAGTTTTTCCTGCATGGCATCAAATGGCTCCGGGAATTCGGTTTTCAGCAAATCGTGCGTATTTTTCCCCTGCGCATCCGCGTCCGTCCATCCGTAGGTCTGCTCCGCGCCACGATTCCAAAACGTAATGACATCGTTTTTGTCGCGAACGATAATGGCGTCATGGGCCAGATCCAGCAGACGGGCCTGCTTTTCAATATCGTTCACCGCCTGCTTTCTTTCCGTAATATCTTCAATGGCCAGCAATATCAGCGCGGACTCCGTCTCCTTCCACCGAATCTGGCGAGCATTCAGGCGCATCGTTCTGCGCCCAATTCCCCGGAAGTCATGGGTGAGTTCGAAGTTTCGCAGCTCTCTCTCCTGGGGAAGAATCTCACCGAGGAGGTTTAGAAGGGCAGGGACATTCCACTGGCCATTTCCCAGTTCGTGGATCCGGTGGTCTTCCACATCCCCGCGCGATACGTGAAACGTTTCGAGAAAAGCGTCGTTCACAACCCGGACGTTCAGGCTGGCGTCGAGAACCAGAAGCGATTCCCGAATGGTCTGCACCACGGCTTCGGCGTAGATCTGGAGTTCCGTGGCTTGCGATTTCAGGGCATGGATGTCCACCAGCGAGACAACCGCACCTTCGATCTTGCCCTGCGTCGTCTTATAAGGGCGCACGCGAAGAGAGTGCCAGCGTCCGTGCCGGTCAAGCACCTCCCGTTCGCGGGTGGATATTGTGGCGATGGCGTCCTGAGCCATTTCCTCCAGGCCGGAAAAATCCAACGCGGAATGAAGGTCGGTGATCGGTCTTCCAACGTCGGACGAATTCAAATTCAGAATAATTCCCGCCTTGGGAGTAAAGCTCCGAATACAAAGATCGGCACCCAGAATGAGCGTCGGGACCGTCATATTGCTGATGATGTTCAGAAGGTCATCGGCGGCAGGGCCGAGATTCAGGTTCGCGTTCTGTATTTCTTCGCTGTTGACGCAAGACACCGCGCCGCCTCGCTCGTCTCCGACTTCACGTGGAGAGCGCGCCTTCTTCCTGCCCGATTTGGGCGAACCGGGATCTCGACCGCTTGCGTCGACACTCATGGTAACGAGGCTTTTTGCACTTCAAGTCGAATGCTAATTGCCGCGAGCCGGGAAGTCAATTTGTTGGCGTTGCGATTGAGAGGAGAAGCATGGCTGCCTCGGTTTTCAAATTGCGGGGGCACGCTATCGCTCCTCGTGTGATGTCGACATGCTCCTGGGTTTTGGATGGCGGCCAAGGGCGGCTTCCAAGACGGTCAAACTCCAAAGGCCCGCTCGGCCCACCGTGTGCAGTTACTCCCTAAATGGGACGAGAGCCGCCATCCCCAGGTTGCGCCATGGCGCCGCCGGGATGGTAATCTCCGGCGATGTGGACATGCTATCAGGGGGAAATTGTAAAGGAGGTCGAAACGAGGTATACGGTGTCGAGGCGAGGGTCGGGGGCCCGGGGCCGCGCACAAGGGGTTCGGCCCCAGCCAATCAAGCCAACCCATGGATGGGACCCAATAACCGTTTAACTGGAAATACGCGGCAAGAGAGGAGGGCTGGATTTTGCCCCCCTTGCCGACGGCGCCATCAATCACGGGCTAATGGCGCCTGAAATTTCCATTGCTAAATGCATAGCTGATGAGCCCTGAAATCTCCAGCAGCCATACGATGACGGCAATCACCACCACGGCATTCAGGATGGACTTGATGGTTGATTGCATGGGAATGTAGCGGTTCACCAACCAAAGCAGGACCCCCACTACAATGAGAACCAGCACGACGTGAATCAGGTCCATGGTGTATCACCTCGCTCATCCGCGAATGGTTTATTGATTCCCCGAGGCGTCTGGCGCGCTGGCGCTGATGGGAGCGCCGATGGCATCTCCCGAAAGCACCAATTCAACCCGGCGATTCAGCTGCCGGCCAATCGGCGTGTCGTTGGTCGCAACAGGATTGGATTCCCCCAAACCCTGCGCGGAGAGTGAACCAGGAGAAACGCCCTGGGTGCGGAGAAAATCCTCCACGGCTTCGGCGCGCTTATCGGAGAGCGTTTCGTTGGCCTGTTCGCTTCCCACGTTGTCCGTATATCCATCGATCTCGATGTTCAAACCCGGATAAGCCAAAAGAACGCCGGAAATTTTCGCCAGCGCTTCGCGAGCATCGGGCTTCAGCTTGTACTGCCCGGTCTCAAAAAGAATGTCCTGCATGCTGACGACAAGGCCGCGCGGGGTATCGCGCGTTTGCAGAATGGCGTTCAGTTGCTGAAGGAGCCTGGCTCGCATGGCAGCCTTATCGCTTTCCGCTTGATTGGCTCGTTGCTGTGCATCCTGCGCTTCCGTTTCCGCCTGCCTGGTCTGAGCCTGGGCTTGCATGGACTCCGCCTGCGCCTGCTGCTGCGCGGCCTGCGCCTGCTCCTGAGCGGCCTGCGCCTGTGATTTTTCCGCGTCCGCCTGCGCGGCCTGGGCCTGTGCTTCGCTGGTTTGCTGCGCCTGTTGCGCCTGCTCCTGGGCCACCAGCTTCTTCACGGTGATGGACCGCGCGTCTTCCGCGGTCTGGGCCGCCTCGCGCGCCATGGTAACTATGCTTTTCTTGTCGCCGTGGCTCTCCTGGAATTGTTCGGCATTCCGGAGGTCCAGCCTGGCTTTATCCAGGCTATCGGAGGCGTACTGGGCGGCGCCCGCCCATTCCGCAATACGGACGGCGTTTTGCGCTTCCAGTAATTCGAGGGGAACTTTCTTTTCATTGATCAAAGGCGACACGGCCGAGGAAGTGACGTTTTGGGTGTACTGTCCGCGCTGGAGGAGTTCATACTTGGCGGTCACCTGTTCAATCGTTCCGTTGGTGTCCTTCGTTACCGTATTCTCCAGCACTACCACATTGCTGGGTTGGGTGACGGCAAAATAAGGCTCCGCCGTGACGATCAATCCGAACGACTGGAGATTGCTGGTAACGTTAAGCTTCCCGTCTCCATCGTCATTCAGCAACACCTCGCCGAGGTTCGCGGGACGGCCCTCCGGGCTGATGGCCCACAAAACGTAGGTGAGGTATTCCGGCCCGAAAGTGACCGCAGGCTGCAGGTGCTTGAACTCCGCCCGGATGTCAATATCGCCCTTTTTGCTTTGTACTTCGGCGGATCCGTCCGCCTTGGGGGAAAGATCGGTTCCCCTAAAATCGAGCTTCGTGGAACCACCACGGTCGCGGTAACTGATGGCGGCGATGGTGCGATCCACCACAGAGGCGCGGTAAATGGAGACGGTGTTGTTTTGAGTTGCATCATCGGCCGGCGGCATACTGCTTTGCGCAAACGTGCCAAACGGGAACAACAAGATCGAGCACAATGCTAACCTTCGTATCATCACAGTTGTTTTCCTCCTGCTTCAAATTTCCACTGAAATTATAGATTTCCAGGGTGGAGGAAGATATCGGGCGAATGCCTTACATATGGGGGCGAGGACTTGTAGGCGGATTTCCGGCTTGTTTACCAATGGCGCAGGAATCCGTTAGCGCCCTGAATTTCTGGCTCGTCTGCATTTCTAGCCGATCGCTTGCGGTGCGGATCTAAATTCGTGAGACGGCCCAGAAGGTGGTGCACCAGGATGCGTCACCAGCGGGGCAAAATGATACCGGGCGAGGCGCCCGCCCGCTCGCGGACACCCCGCCCGATGCGCTTTCCTTATGTGGTTTTAGGTTACAGCTCCGGAGGACGGCCGCCTTCCCTCGAGGGAGAACTTGATCCCCCTCTCGGCATTGCTTGTTGCTGCCTCTGTTGCAACTGCTGCCGCTCCTGAGTGTGCCGCTGCTGCATTTGTTGTGTCTGCTGCTGGTGACGTTGCTCCATCTGTTGCGTCTTCGCGTCATTGGCCTTTTGCTGTGCAGCGCGCTGGTGATCCTGATCCTGCTGCTTCTGAAGCTGCTGCCGTTCCTGGTTCTGCCTGGAGTAAAGATCCTGCTGTTGCTGCTGGTATTTCTTGTCCAGGTCCGGGTTCCCGGTGTTGGGAGCAGCGGGGCGTTCAAGAGGCGGAAGGTCTTTTGCGTGGACTGGCGGCGCGGTGCGGGGGGTGAACTCCCCTGAATGCGAACCCGGCGCATTGGCCTCGCCACGGTTGGCCCCTTGCTCAGTTGCGCGTGCTGCCGGAGCCTTATAAGGAGCTCCCGCGTCTTTGGCCCCCACGACTTCGCGGCCACTAAATGCTCCCGGCCTGGGCGTGGCAGCGATGGGGGGCTTGCCATGATTCGCGGATGCGCGCTGTTGCGGGTTCGCGAGCGCCGCACGCTCCTGCTGCGTCTGTGCCGCCACCGGCGGAATATGTTTTTCGCGTGCTGCGGCTTCCTCTTCGGCCGTCGGGCGCGCATTCACTCCGCCCTCACCGCCGTTGTAGCTGATATGACTTCCATTGTCGGAAACGCGGGCGTTATAGACGTTGTGAATGTTGGTGACGTTGGTGATATTGGTCACCGAACGGTTGTAATAGAACTGCCCGTTCCGCCAACGTCCACCCTGGTAGCCCCGTCCGAAATAGCCAAAACCGTAATTGATCCCGCCATAGAACCCCACGGTCGGCCCCCAATAGCCGGGATAGAAAATAAACGCACTGCCGCCCCACCCCCAATAGCATGGAGTCCAGAGAAAGCCGGGCTGCGGCGCCAACACCCACGTGCCGGGAACCCAGTAGTAGCCGCCGTTGTCAGCGTAAGCCCAATACCCTGGCACCCAGATGTAGCCGGGGCCAGGCAGAGGGGGCTGCGCATAAATCGGCAGCGCGGGCGGCCCAAATGAAACTGAGATACCGACTTGAGCGGCCATCAGGGTCGCGTTGGGTCGCGCCGGAGATGTCGCTGCATTCAGCGGGGCTGACAAAATGGCCACAACGGCCAGAACCGTCAGCGCCAGCACAAACAAACGGTTGGATCGGATATTCATTATGCGTCCTCCTAATCCTTTCTCTTGCAGTGTGACGAACAATGGAATAATAGTACATTCATGGCAAAACGCACATCCGGTCCAATCGGTATGTGCCGGGGGAGAATCCTGTAGGGCAAAGCACAGCGCCTTCTATAAGTTGCAGGAGGCATTGCTATTCGATTGGGAAATGCCCCTTCCAATTGTGCAGAGATCGAAGATCGGAAAACCGGACGGCCCTTCCTCATGAATTGAGCGCTTTCGTTCATTTTGCGGTTTGGTTTTCGTACGCGCCCAAATCAATCGTTCCGCCCACTATCCTCGTGCGGTGGGCCAGATCCTTCTTCAAGATATCCGGTGCGCTGTTGTCTCCCGCGTTGACGGCCGGAGATTCTGTCTTCAATTGGAAATTATTCTTCGTGGGACCTACAAATTGTGGATTGGCGGAGATGTTCCCATTTTCGTCGGATTGTGATGCACAGGTACCCTGCAGGCCACTGCCGCCGCGGGCTCCCCACGCATCATTATTCATGAACAGAGGCGGATTAGGATCATAGGAATTGTCACAATACACCGCGTTTTGACCCGCCTGTCCGATGAGCAGGTTGTTGTAGAACGCCACGCCATCATCGAACCCTCCGGCATAAACCGCAGTCCCCTGCGTGGATCCGCTGCCGCCGATGATGGTGTTATTCACAAAGACCGGAGGTTGGGCACCTTCCGGCACCAGGAAGAGCACTTCCGTTCCCTGCATGGCGATATTCCCGTACATCAGGTTTTGGACCACGATGGCGCCGGAATCGTTAACCATGCCGATGGCCCCGCCCTGTCCATAGCTGTTGTCGTTGTCGTAGATCAGGTTGTCGGCAATTGCGGGCGTTCCCGCGGCAAAGAGAGATATCGCGGACGAGCCGGAATTATTGGCAATCGTATTTCCCACAATCTCGGCTGACCCTGCTCCGTCGTCGCTAATGCCGCCGCCACCGTCTTGGCAAGTAAGGTAGCCGTTATTCATGATGATGTTGCCCTGAATCAATGGAGATCCAAAGCTGATGGAAATCCCGGGTCCGCTGGGGCAACTTGAGGTGTTGTTGTTGAGGATGTAGTTGCCTTTGATGGTGGGCGATGCGTTGCTGACTTCCACTCCCGAGCCGCCCTCGGCATTCTGAATGGTGAAGCCGCTAAGGATTGACGATAAGGTTTCAGCGGTAGTGAACGCCACCACTACCGAATATCCCGTGCCGTCAATAATGGTGGCTTTGGGCCCATCGGAACTAGTCACGGTGATGGCCTTGCCCAGAAAGCTGATGCTTTCGTTGTATGTTCCCGGGCTTACCAGAACGGTGTCGCCGTTGTTGGCCGAGCTGATGGCCTCATAAATTGTCGGGTACTGGCTGGGAACCTTGAGGATCTTGGCTGCCGCCAGCGTCGGAAGCAAAAGAGCCAATGCCGCTGTCATCATAAATTTGGATCTGCCAATATGCATGTCTGTTTTCTCCCTCATGGAAGTACGATCTTCCGCGACACTCTATTGTGGTGTTGTGCGCGGGCAAAAATAGAACTGTTTCGGACGCTGATGTTTCCACGAGACAAATTGCGAAACCATTCAGCATTCATTGCCAATGGGAAGCCTCCGCACGCTATTGATGCTCCAAGGCGATCAGTTCGTTGCTGGCCGCCACGATCAGCAAACCCTGGGCAACCGCCAGGCCGGCCTGCGGGCTTCCGCCTTCGTTGGCCGAAATCGGATATCCCAGGTTCATGTTGACGACGTTATTTCCAGTTTTCCCGCCATAGCCCAACAAATAGCCTTCACTGGTTCCCACATAGACAATCCCATTGGCAACGACGGGTGAGCTGCCATAGGAATCGCCCAAGGCGGGGGCCGCGGACCAAATATTGCGCTGAGTCGTCAAATTCACAGCCGTGAGAGATCCGGACTCCGTGTAAACCCCGCCGCCTCCCTCAAAAACTGGCGCAAATGCGCTGTTGAAACCACCCACCATGGAACCGGTGGCCGCATCCAGAATCAAACCGCTGGTGGGGTAGAACAGCGCGTCCCGGACATAAAGATTCCCTCCGAAAAGAACGGCTGTATTTCCTCCGCCCCCTTCGCAGGGGCCATTGAAATTCCAGAGTTGGTTTCCAGTCACCGGACTAAAATCATACGTCTGCGGGCACACGTAGGAAACGTAAACACCCTGAGTGGTGACGACCGGAGAGGAGTCCTGGCCGTTCTGCACATTCGCCGTCCAGATGATATTGCCGTCCTTTTCATTCACGGCATAAACAGTGCCGCCATCCTCGGCGCCGCCGGTATAGACAATCCCGTTCAGCGCGGTTGGAGGCGAATCGTAAAATGCCTGGTTGGGGAGCGAGGCCATCCAGACGGGAGCGCCATTTTTTGCATTGAATGCAAAGATCGCTCCGCCGTTGTAGCTCGGAGTGTTCGCAGGAACGACGAACACGATACCGTTATCATAAGCAGCGCCGATCCAGGGGCCATAGCCCGGAGGAACCGGTTCCGACCAGACGGGCTTGCCGGTCTGAGCATTGAGGGCATAAAGAGTGGAAGTTGAACCGCCAATGACGAAAACCCCGTTCTTGATGATGAGGGCATAAGAAGCAGTTCCTCCAAGGTCCACCGACCACTTCACCTTGAGCGGGGGCTTCAAGCCCAAAGTATTGTTGACCGCATTGTGGGTGGGATTAACCTGGTAGGCGACGGCGGCATCGCTGCTCCCCACCGGCCCAGACGCAAAAACGCCAGTCAAAACGCAGGAAGCTCCGATCATCAGCAAGAGCAAACTGACCGGCAACGGGATGGAGATTCGGCAAAATGTTTTCATGTCCTTCCTTTCCAGTGTTCTCGCACGATGGCCCGGGCAGAATCTAGCGCCACGAGATGAAGCTGTCAATCGAGAAGAGTTGGGCGGTGAGATTCCTTGAAAATGCCTGGCAAGACACGAGTGGCAAAATCAGAAGCGAAGCACTAGAATGCAAAAATCGCCGTAATGGATTCCAGCGTGGCTACATACCATGTGTCGCGCGACGAAGCTATCGAAACGGCGCACGGCACTGTGAAATTCGCCGACTACACCGGCAAAGTGGGCGACCACGCGGTGGTAGATTACACCGAGACGGCGGGCAAGAAAGTCGGCGAATTTTTCGAGCATTTGGATTAGGCGCGGCGTCAGCCTTTGCGCGCTGTGCGGGTATTGGCGTTGAGCATGGTGATTTTCTTCATGCGCTTGGCGCCTGCCCAGTACAAGCTGATTTCGTGGCCGTCGGGATCGCTCATGTAAGCGTGCATCCAACCCCACGGCATCATCTTAGGCGGCTTATCGAACAGGAAGCCCTGGGACTGCAATTTCCCGCAGAACTCCTCCAGATTTTCAACCTCAAAATACAGGCGCACTCCTTCATCGCGCGAAATTGATTTTCCGGGTTCCAGCATGTGCAACGCGATGGTGCCATTGCCAAGCGGCGCGCGAATCCGCAGATAAATCAGCCGGCCGTCGTGGCGGAATTCGTCAATGGGCTTGAAACCCAGCAGATTGACGTAGAAGCGGGCGGAGCGGTCCAGGTCGCGCGCGTAGATCATGGCGTGATTAAAATCCAGCGCGGCGGCGGGCCGGCCACCGCGCGAAGCGGATTTTCCCGCGGCAGGCTTGCGGGACTTCTTCTGCTTTCGTGACAGCATCGGTGGCCTCCCTCTACCCGGCGATTCTACGGCGAAATCAGCGCCCTGCCCAAAATGTTTTTCGCGGGCAAGCCCGGCACGGGAGGCCCAAATTGCACCCCCCCGGACAATACCGGCCGGCGTGAGACCGAATCGCGCTCAGGGGTGGGAGGATTTGTGTCTGGGAGCGGGCGCACCGCCGATTTTGGTAAGGGTCTGTTGGGCGAGCCCGCGATAGGGTGAATCCACGTTGATGGCATCCTGCAAATACTTCTGCGCTTCGGGATATTGCTGCATCTTGGCCAGAGTGAAGCCAAGACGATAAAGATTACGGCCGTAATAATAGTTACTGGATTCCAGGAGCGGATTGGCCTGCTTGAACGAAGCGACGGCCTGAGCGTTTTTCCCGCGTATGACATCAATCTGTCCCAGAACAGAATAGGCAATTCCCTTCTGCAGGCTGACCTGCTTGTCCCAATCCGTTTGGCTGGTGTTGTCCGGCTTTTTCGCGGCGGCAAGCGAATCGAGAGCTTTCTGCGCATCAGCGGCGGCGTCATCGAGATGCTGGCCCTTTTCGCTGTAGTAGTCCGCCAGGAGGAGCAGCGTGGCGGCGTTGGACGGATCCTTTGCGAGGACGGCGTTCGCGGCGGCGAGCATGTTCGGGCCGTCCTTGGCTTGCTGATAGGCGAACGGCAGCGCTTCGTGCGCGCCAGTGGCATAGGTGGAATCGGGATAGGTTTTCAGGAAGCGCTCCAGGAGCGCGGCCCGCGCCGCGCCGTCCTTCACCTGCATGGTGCTGGAGAAAACCGCGTACTGCACCTCCGCGAAATCGGATTCCGCGTTCTTGATGGTGTCCTCCTGCTGCTGCTTCCATTGGTCAGCGGGAGTGTTGGCGGGAGCCGGAGAAGCTTTGTAGCGCGCCACGATGGCGCTGGCCTTGTCGGCGTAGTCGAACGCCCTGGCGGCGTCCGGAAGTCCCGCGGCAGCGCGAACCAGATTCACGGCGGTGGAAAAATTATCGGGGTCCGCCGCAAGGGCCTTATCGCCAGCGGCAATTGCCTTGGGATAGTCTTTGAGGTCGAGATAGGCGGTAGTGTACTGAATGTTGGCGATCAGGGCGAGATCGGGATTCCCGCCGAAATCCTTCATGAATTGATCGAGGAGCTGAATCTTCTGCGCGGGATCCGTGGCGGCGGCGATGGAATTGAGCGCCTTGTCCTCCGGCGTGCCGGCAGTCACGGTGATGGCTTTCCCCATCTGGGCATGGGCCGGCCACGCAAAAAGAATCAACAGAAATGCCAGAGACAGAACTCGGCGCATACAACCTCCTCGGCGACAGCCGATTTGTACCATTCCGCGCCATGATGCGCAATCGCCAATCGTGTTGGCAGACGCGACGTTAGTCAATATCAGCGAATACCCGCTGGCCGCAATGGGAGCACTTCACGGGAAGAACGCGCAGCAAGCCGCGAAACCCCACAAAAGGATGGCAGCAGCGCGGGCATGGCCACGCGGCAAAGCGTCGCGTGGCGATAAACAGCGGCACGGACCATAAAATGAATATCACGGCAACGACGGTGAACGCTCCGGCGCGATGGACGGTGACAATGCCCACCAGGAGGGCGATGAAGATCATGAGCACATCCATGACCAGCGCAACAACGTAATAAAGAGTGATGCGTCGGAATGGCTGCCAGACGGGAAGGTCGGTGGTCATTCAGTTTCCGTAGTGCGTGTGGCGGAAATCGTCCGGCTGGATTTCGGCGAGGCCACGGGCAGCGCGCCGCGTTCCCGAGGCAACCGTGCGCTCAAATAGCCGGAGGTTGTGATCGTTTTCCTCCGCGCGCCGCGCGTGCATCACGTGATACTGGACCACCTTGTTGCGCAGATTGCGGAAACTCACGCCGGCCACCTGCAGGCGAAACTCAAAATCGCAATCCTCCCAGCCGTAGCCCACGTATTCTTCATTGTAACCGTTAACGCTGAGAATATTTTCTTTCCAGACGGAATGATTGCTACCGAGAAGCGCATTATAGGAAGCTTCATAGAGCAAGGGAGAAACGAAGCCGTGTTCGATGACGCGGGCCTTCCCCTTCATGCGAAGAGCCGCAAGGCGCAGAGGATTCAGTCCCAGGCCACGGGCGAGGATTTCTTCCGGTGCGCGAATGGCTTCGCGGCTGACATGCGTGCGGCGTCCGGTGATCCCTACACCGGGCTCGAGATAGCGGGCGTGATTGTAGACAAACTCGCGATGCGGGAGGCAGTCCGCGTCCATGAAGATGACGCGGTCGAACCGGCTGACAGAGATGGCGCGGTTGATGATGCGCGCGCGGCGAAAACCGGAATCGGGGTGCCAGACATGGTGAATGCCATGTGCGAAGCGCGGTGCCCAGGTGCGGAGGACGGGGCCATAGTCCTGGTGGGAGCCGTCGTCAGCGATGACGATTTCGAAATTGTGACGGGTCTGGCGGACGAGCGCGGCGAGTGTGGATGGCAGAATCTCCAAGTCATTATAAGAAACGATGATGACGGAAGCGGGTGGGAGAAGCTTCATGGCGCAGTCCGCGATGTTTCTGAGGTCGCGGGCGAAGAAAACCGCGGAATGAACCGCGGAACGCGCCGGCAGTACTCGTCAAAAACCGCTCCGAATCGCGTGCGCATTTCGCGCTCCTCCAATAAAATCGCGGCGAACATCAGCAGGCACCAAACGGCGGCGGTGACCCACATCCAGCGCGTTGCCGCAATCAGGCATGCGCCAATAATAGCGAAAAACGAACCGAGATAGCGCGGATTGCGAATGCGTGCATAGACGCCCGTGGCGATGATCTCCCCGCCGCCGGATAGTTCCGTGGCGCCGATGAGACGAGCGGCGCCCAGGTCACGTTTGGCGAGGAAGAACAGGATGATTTCCACGGCGATGAATCCCAGGCCGAAAAGCAGACCCAGGCGGTGAATTTGCGGAGCGAAGAGATAGTCGCGAGTCCAATACAAGAATGCCGCGCCAGACACCCAAGCGAAGATCGCGGCGAAAATCAGAGCAGCGACTTTGTGGCCACGGAAAAATCTCGACGGTGGATGGACGACGAACCAGTAAACCGGAACGGGCAATTGCAGAAAAAGGACCAGCGCAGCGAGAATCTTGAACAGCGATAGAGCGTTCATGCGGCTGGATTCCTCGCGTGCATCATAGGCCAGGACAGTTTGCTCCGCCAGCGCCGCAGCCCACGACATGTGGTTGACGCACGGCGGGTTTGGGTGGACGATGCCATCGCGGAGCGAACAAACCATGATTCAAGTGACGTCCTGGGACAAGTTAGCGAGCGAAGACCTCAGCCCGACGATTTCGAGACAAATGTTCAGCGGGGACCACTCAACGCTGGCGCGCTTTTTGCTGAAACGAGGCACAAAGGTTCAGCGCCACGCGCACAACAGTGAACAATTTTCCATGGTTCTTTCCGGGGCACTGAAGTTTATATTTGACGACCGGGAAGTGGTGATTCGCGCGGGCGAAATTCTGTTCATACCGTCAAACGTGGCGCACGCAGCGGAAGCGCTGGAAGACACCGAAGACCTGGACGTTTTCTCGCCTCGGCGCGAAGACTGGATACTTAAGGAAGACGGTTATCTGCGAGGCACACCGAAACGCTGAACCGAATTCTCCGGCGGCAAATGGGACGCCGGCCCAGGCAGCGAGCCCACAAAATGGATTTGGGACTGAAAGGCAAAACGTCAATCGTGGCCGCGGCCAGCACGGGGCTGGGCCGGGCGGTGGCGGCGGAGATGGCCCGCGAGGGCGCGGATGTGGCCATCTGCGCGCGGACTGCTCCGCGGCTGGAGCAGACGGCAAAGGACATTGGCGCGGCAAGCGGACGGGAGATTTTCTGGCAGGCGCTGGATGTAACGGACCCCACGGCGGTGAAGAGCTTCGTGGAGGCGGTAGAGGACCGATTTGGACATGTGGATATTTGCGTGACCAACGCGGGAGGGCCGCCGTCGAAACAGTTCCTGGATATATCACTGGAAGAATGGCGCGCGGCAGTGCAATTGACACTGCTGAGCGCGGTCTATTTTGCGCGGGAGGTGCTGCCGCGGATGCAGGCGCGACGCTGGGGAAGGCTGATAACGATTACGTCGGTCTCCGTCAAGCAGCCCATTGACGGGCTGATCCTCTCGAATTCGTTGCGCGCTGCGGTGACGGGCATGGCGCGGACGCTAGCCAACGAATTCGGACAGTATGGAATAACGGTGAACAACGTCTGCCCCGGCTATACGTTGACGGATCGGCTGGAAGAGCTGGCGGAAAAACGAGGGCGGGCCGAGGAAATCTCGCTGGAGGAAGTTTACAAGCGCATGAGCGCGGAAGTGCCGCTGAGACGGCTGGGGCAGCCGGAGGAATTCGCGGCCATGGTGGCGTTTCTGGCGTCGGAGCGGGCGAGTTACATCAACGGAACGACGATTGCCGTGGACGGCGGCCTAGTAAAGAGTTTGATGTAACAAAAATACCGGGCGGGCCGTTACACTACGGGGCAACCTGCGTACGGTGTGCGGCTGGCTGCGATTCAACTCAGTCAAATTCCAGGTGTTCAGATTCGAGGAGGGGAGAATCATGAGAAAGTCACTGCGTCCCGCTGGCGTGGAAGTATGGAAATGGGCAGGGCTGGGCGGTGTGTTGCTGGGGCTGCTGTTATGGGCGGCGCCGGGACGGGCAGTGAGCCCGTATTCGCGAACCAAGGAATACGACCTAAAGAACGTGAGAATCCACCTGAGTTTTGACACGGTTCACCGCGAAGTGCTGGGTGAAGTGACGCACTCGCTGACGGTGATTCGCCCGGGAATTAGGACGCTGACGTTCGATTGCTCCGAATTGACCATTGACCAGGTGACACTGGACGGGAAACCCGCGGAATCCTCGCCGTGCTCAGAAAGATTGATAGTGACGCTACCCGAGCCGGCAAAGCGCGGCGATCAGCACACGGTGTTCATCCGCTATCACGGCTTCCCCAAGCGCGGGCTGTATTTCATCCTTCCGGACAAGGATTACCCCAAGCAGCCAATAGAAATTTGGTCACAGGGCGAAGACGAGGATACGCATTATTACATCCCGATTTACGACTACCCTAACAACCGCACCACGTCGGAGATGCTGATGACCGTGCCGTCGAGCTGGGTGACGATTTCCAACGGAAAATTGCTGGGCGTGAAAACGGAGAAGGATGGAACAAAGACCTGGGACTGGAAACAGTCCGAACCCATCGCCACGTATCTGATTTCCGTGGTGGCCGGAGAGTTTGACCAAAAAAACGCGGAATGGCGAACCATGCCTGTGAATTATCTGGTTCCGCAGGGCCGCGGCGACACGATTCCGCCCACGTTCGTGCGCACGCCGGATATGCTCAGCGCGTTTTCGGACCGGCTGGACGTGCGCTATCCTTGGGCAAAGTACGCACAATCGGCGGTGGATGAATTCGTGGTAGGCGGAATGGAAAACGCCAGCGCAACGACGTTAACCACGCGCAGCCTGGTGAATCCCGCGATGGTGGGAGAAACGCCGGAAGGCGCGGATTCACTGATTTCCCACGAAATGGCGCACCAGTGGTTCGGCGATCTGGTCACCTGCAAAGACTGGGCGGACCTGTGGCTGAACGAAGGGTTCGCGACGTACTTCGAGCATTACTGGAACGAAGCGCATTACGGAAAAGACGCGGTGGATTACGAGTTCTGGCGCGACGCGCGCGGATGGATGCGCCAGGAACGGCTGTTCACGATACCGATTGTGAATTACAGCCTGTCCGATTCTCTGGAAGCTTCGGGGAATATCTACACGAAAGGCGGCTTGGTGTTGCGCATGTTGCGCGAACAGCTGGGCGACGACAATTTTTTCGGAAGCTTGAAAGTTTACCTCGATACCAACCGCTATAAGAACGTCGCCACCTCAGACCTGGTGAAAGCCATCGAAGAAACCAGCGGTACCAGCGTGGACGAATTTTTCCATCAGTGGGTGTTTGACGCGGGAGCGCCGAAGTTCGAAGTGAGCGACGAATATAACGCGTCAACACACGAACTGAAAATGACCGTGAAGCAGACGCAGAAGGTCGAAAAGCGGGTGGGTCTGTTCCGCGTACCCATCGTGGTGGAAGTGGGCACGTCCAACGGGCAGACGACATTTCCGATCAACGTGGAAAAGGCGGAGGAGACGTTCACTTTCAAGCTGGATGGCATGCCGCTGATGGTGATTTTCGACAAGGACAGCGCCATTCTGAAATCCGTGGAGTTCAAGAAGGTCCCCGAGGAATTGATGTACCAGTTGAAACATGCGGAAACTGTCCCTGACCGCGCCGACGCGGCCGTGGCGTTGGGAGAGGTGAAGGACAATCCCAAAGTTGTAGCCGCGCTGGGGGCAGCCGCGCAAGGCGACGCGTTCTGGGGCGTGCGCGAGGAGGCCATTCATTCGCTGGGGAAAATTGGCGGCGCAGAATCGCAGAAGCAAGTTGTGGCGTCACTAGCGGACCCATGGCCGTGGGTGAGGCAGACGGCGGTGGAGGACCTGGGCACGTTCCCGTCCGACGCCGCGCTGGCACAAAAATTGCAGGACGTCTCAGCCAGCGACAAGTCGTGGCGCGTGCGCGCGGCAGCCCTTGAAGCGCTCGGAACGATGAAGGCGCCGGGCGCGTTCGACATTCTGGAAAAGGCGGTGAACTCCGATTCTCCTGATGACGTGCTGCGGAATGCGGCGCTGCGGGGGTTTGGCGATTCAGGAAACGACAAGGCGGCGCCAATTCTGCAAACATGGGCCGCGCCGGGCAAACCGTTGACGTCGCGAGCGCCAGCCATCTCCGGACTCGCCAAGCTGGATTTGAAAAACAAGGAGATCACCAGTCTGCTGGTGGCCTGCCTGCAGGAGCGGCGCCTGGATGTCCAGCGGGCGGCGCTGTTTGCGCTGGCGGCTCGCGGCGACAAGGATTCCGCGCCGGCCGTGGAAGCATATGCCAAGAGCGATTCCATGCCCATCGGAATGCGCGGAATGTTGCAGCCGATGATTGACAACCTGAAACAAGGCAAGCCAACGGAGATGGGTTTTGGCGCGCGTGGGGGACGCGGCGCACCTGCGGCCGAAAAGCCGGCTGAAACCAGCAACGCGGACGTATTGAACGCGATTCAGTCGCTGCAAAAGCAGGTTACAGAAATGAACGACCGGCTGAAGAAAATGGAAGCCAGCGGGGGAAAGAATTGAATCTCTTCTCTGATGCAAAGATAGTCGCGATTTTTCACGACGAGATGTGGAGGAAAACTCTTCGCGGCCCAGTTTCACAAAATAATTGAGCAGGCAATTTGCGCGCGGCGATGCCGCGGCGGCGGGATTATGCGCGCGCGCTCATTCGGAAAGCAGGATGCGCAGGTCGCGCAGATTGTTGCCGGTGGGCCCGGTCTCGATGGTGTCGCCGAGATGGCGAAAGAAATTGTAGGCGTCGCTATGCGCTGAGAAATCACCCGGCGACAAATTAGCACTTTTTGCTCGCGCAAGAGTTCCGCCGTCCGCCACTGCGCCCGCCGCGGGGCTGTTTCCATCTATCCCGTCAGTTCCGGCACTGAGCACCACGATGGATGAACCGGTAATTTTCTCCACGAATTCCAAAACCAGCGCGGAATTGCGCCCGCCAATTCCCTTCCCGGTGACCGGGCTGCTGACTTCGCCGTCGGCGATAACACAAACGGGCCGAGCAGGATTGGCGGCGCGAAGGCGCGCCAGGGAGCCAAGCAAATAGTCCGCTGCTTTGCCGAGCGGCCAGCCGTCGGTGGCATCATCGCAAATAGTCATGTAACCGAGACATTCGGCGGCGTGATGCGCGGCGTGAGTTAGTTCGTGATGGCCGAGAACGAGCTGAAAACGCGCATGGGCAAATGCGGGATCGCCGGGCTTGGGCGTTTCGCGGAGAGCGTTCTTGTCAAAGATATTCCGAATGGATGGCGGGAGATTTTCGCGCAGGTCATATTCGTCAATCACGCGCACGGCATCGGCAACCGTGGTGGGATCGGGCAGCGTGGGACCAGAAGCCAGCGCGGATTCGTGGCCGGGAGGAACGTCCGAAACGCCATACGTGAATTTTGTGGCGCGAGGCGCAGCCGCGGCCAGACGGCCTCCCTTTAGCGCGGAGAGATGCTTGCGGACTGCGTTGATCTCTTCGATGGGAGCACCGCAGGTGATTAGCGCTTGGTTCAACTGCTGAAAATCGGAGAGTGAAATTTCCGCATGCAAAGGAAATTCGGCCAGCGCGGAACCGCCGCCGGAAAGCAGACAAACAGTCAGCGTGCGCTCGTCAGCGCGAGAGACGCAATCCAGAATGGCGCGGCCAGCGCGAAAACTTTCTGCGTTGGGAATGGGATGTCCCCCGGCAAAAACCTGCCAGCCCGGCAGAGTCCTCGACGGCGCAACGGGAGCGGCGAGGATTCCTTCCACCTGGAAATCCGGTGCGAGAATGGCGTTAAAAGCAGAGGCCATGGGCGCGGCAGCCTTGCCAATGGCGATGGCGAGAATTTCGCGGAATGCGGAGAGGTCCGCGGTGGAGCTGCCGCAGCGAATGCGATTGTCACTTCGCTCGACGCAGCGCGCCAAGGCGCCAGGCAGGTCAATGGCTTTCAGCGTCTCCTGAAAAATCCAGCGGGCCGCGGATTTGCCGCGGAGATGCGCGGTCAGCGTCACGCCTTTTCCAACGCTGCCGCGCCCGCGAGGGCGACTTCCACGTCCTGATCTTCCGAACCAGCACTGACGCCGACGGCGCCGACAACCTGGCCGTCGACAACGAGGAGCACTCCGCCGCGAATCGGAATCTGCTGCGAGGGGTTGGCGATGGCCAGACCAAGAGAGAGAGTCGGGTTTGCCACACCGGCGGATTGCGCAGCGCCCGTGGCGGAGCGACGCACGGCTGCCGCGCGAGCCTTGACCATGGCAATTTCAATGGAAGAAGGCTTCGCGCCGTCCATACGGACGAAGGCCAACAGATGTCCGCCATCATCCATCACCGCGATGTTCATGGGACAGGCGATTTCCAAAGAGCGGCGCTCGGCTGCGGCCAGAACCGCGCGCGCCCCCTCGAGAGTCAATTTCGAATTATTGCGGGTGATCAGCGGCATGGCGACATCTCGCGCGGGCATCAAGGCTTGCCATCCAGGACTTCCGGATTGATGGCGTTAGGTGGACGATGGCCGTCGAAGAGAGCGATGACGTTATTAGCAGCCATGACCGCCATTTTGGTGCGCGTCTCCGTTGAAGCGCTGGCGATGTGCGGCGTCAGGACGACGTTATTGCGATTCAACAGGCCGGGATGAACCTTGGGTTCACTCTCAAAAACGTCCAGCGCCGCGCCGGCGATTTTTCCGGCATCGAGGGCGGCGGCAAGAGCAGCTTCGTCCACCACGGGACCGCGCGAAGTATTGATAAGATAGGCCGTGGGCTTCATCTGCGATAGCGTGGTTTCGGAAATCAGGTGGCGCGTCTCGGGCAGCAACGGGACATGCAGGCTGACGAAATCAGATTCACCCAGGACTCGTTCCCGAGGCGCGTATTCGGCATGGAGCTCGCGCTCGACCTCTTCGGGCGCGCGGAAAGCGTCGTGATACAGGACGCGCATGTTGAACCCGCGCGAGCGTTTGGCAACTTCGCGCCCAATGCGGCCGAAGCCCAGAATACCCAGCGTTTTCCCATGCACGTCCGTGCCGAGAAGCTGATCCAGGTCCCAGCCGGGCCAGGTCCCGGCGCGCATCCAGGCTTCGCCTTCCACTACGCGGCGGGCGATGGCCATCAGCAGCGTCCAGGCAAAATCGGCGGTGGTGTTATCGAGGACGCCGGGCGTATGCGTGGCGACGACGCGATGGCGCGTGCAGGCGGCGACGTCAATGTGATCAAAGCCGACGGAAACAGTGGCGGCGATGCGAAGGCCGGGCGCGGCGGCAAGCAATTCTTCGTTCACTTTTTCCGTAAGCAGGCAGATGAGGCCTTCCTTGTTCGCCACACGGCGAAGAAGCTCGGCGCGGCTGATGGCTTCGGGAGCGGTCCAGTAATGCACTTCGAAGTGATGCTCTAGAAGTTGGCGCGCGGCTTCGAAGAGCGGGCGCGTGGAAAGAATGCGGGGACGGCTCACGATTCACCTCAGCAAATATCTGGAACGACGGGAAACAGGATACACCAGCGGAGCGCGGAGCGGGACAGGGTGTGAAAGTTTCCGCGGCGTGTTCCTGGCCACTGTAAGAAGCGTCTGCACAACAGCAGCTACCGCGCATTGACGGCCTTCGGCGCACATGGCTATAGTGGCGCGTGACGAAACCCGCGCGAGCCACGCGCGGAAACTCACCATGCAAGCTGCTCTCATCCGTGAACTGGAAACAATGCTGGGAAAAGAAAACGTCCTCAGCCGGCCGGAAGATTTGCTCCTCTATGAATACGATGGCTCGGTGGAAAAAGCGCGGCCGGAATGCGTTGTGTTTCCGGGCGACACGGAGGGCGTGTCGAGGCTGATGAATTTTGCGAACCGGCGCGATGTGCCGCTGGTAGGGCGCGGCGCGGGGACGGGACTTTCCGGGGGCGCGCTGGCGCGCGAAGGCGGCATCGTGGCGGTGTTTTCGCGGATGAACCGGATTTTGGAAATAGATGCAGAGAATCAACGCGCCGTGGTGCAACCGGGAGTCGTGAATTGGGATGTCAGCCGCGCGGCGGAGCCGTTTGGCCTGCACTTTGCGCCCGACCCCTCCAGCCAGAAGGCCTGCACCATCGGAGGAAATATTTCTGAGAACGCCGGCGGCCTGCACACGCTGGCGCACGGCGTGACCTCGAATCATGTTCTGGGAATGGAGCTGGTGCTGACGGACGGCGAGATCGTGCGCATCGGCGGAAAGTTTGCGGAAACGCCCGGCTACGACTTGACGGCGTTGCTGGTGGGGTCTGAAGGAACGCTGGCCATGGTGACGGAGGCCACGCTGCGTCTGGTGCGGCTGCCGGAGGCGGTGGCTACACTGCTAGCGGTGTTCGATAATGTGGACGACGCGACGCAGTCCGTGGTGGACATTACATCGCGCGGTATCACGCCCGCGGCGTGCGAGATGCTGGACGGCTGGACGTTGCGCGCGGTGGAATCATGGGTGCATGCCGGTTACCCAATGGATTCCGCGGCGGTGCTACTTCTGGAAGTGGAGGGGATACACGAAGAGGTAGAGCCGCACGCGAAAGAAATTGCTGAAGTGTGCCGACAGAACCGCGCACGCGAAGTGCGCCGGGCACGCGATGCGGCGGAACGGGACCTGCTTTGGAAGGGCCGGAAGAACGCCTTCGGCGCCATCGGGCGCCTCTCGCCCACGTATTATGTGCAGGACGGAGTGATCCCGCGGACCAAATTGCCGGAAACGTTGCGGCAAATCGCGGAGATTGGGCGGCGCAACGGATTTGAAATCGGCAACATTTTTCACGCTGGCGACGGAAATCTACATCCCATCATTCTTTACGATGGACGTGACGAAGCGCAGTTTCAGCGCGCAGTGGCGACGGCGGACAGCATCATTCAACTATGCGTGGCCGCGGGTGGAACGATTACCGGAGAGCATGGCGTGGGAATGGAGAAGGACCGCTTGATGCCGCTGGTCTTCAGCGAGATTGACCTGGCGCTGATGACGCGGATGCGCGACGCGTTCAACCCACGACACCTGTTGAATCCAGGGAAAATATTTCCCGCGGGAAAGGGGTGCGGGGAAATTCACGCTCGGCCACTGCCCTTGGCAGGGACGCCACGGGAATGAGCGTGGCATTACGAATTCTTCCTTCACGAATTGAAGACATTGTTGGCGCTGATAATCTCTCCATGGATGCCGCGCAACTGGCCCGCTGCGAAGTGGATGGGATGCAGCCGCAAGTAGTAGCCCGGCCTGGGGCGGCGTCAGAAACCGTGGAACTGGTCCGCTATGCCGCGGCGGAAAAACTGGGTGTGATTCCCTGTGGCGGAGGAACGAAACTGACGATCGGCATGCCGCCGAGGCAATTCCATATTGCGGTGGACATGACGCGGATGAATTCCGTGGTGGCCTATGACGCGGGCGACCTGACGCTGGCCGTGGAAGCGGGGATGAAGCTGAAGGATTTGCAGAGAGCGCTGGCCAGGGAAAATCAATTTCTGCCGCTGGCGGTTCCATTCGGCGAAAACACCACAATCGGTGGGACCGTTGCGATGAACATGGATTCACCTCTCCGGCAACGCTACGGGACGGCGCGCGATTTTGTTCTGGGGATGGAATTCGTCACCGGTGAAGGCGAGTTGGCGAAAAGCGGCGGACGCGTGGTGAAGAACGTGACGGGATACGACCTGCACAAATTGATGATTGGCGCGATGGGTACGCTGGGAATCATCACGCGCATCAATTTCAAGACGTTTCCGTTGCCGGAGGCCAGCCGGGGATTCCGTGCAGTGTTTGGCAACGTGCAATCCGCGGTAGAGATGCGGCGGCGGATCGCGCAGTCGCCACTTGCGCCGCAAACGGTGGAGTTGCTCGATGCGCGAATGGTAGAAATTCTGCGTGGCAGCCGGTCTGCCGATTCCGCGATGCCCATTGGGCGACCTTCCGACACAAGCTGGGCTGTTCTGGTTAGCTGCGCGGGACGGAGCGAGGTGCTGGACCGTTGCGAACGGGATTTGGCGCGGATGGCGGAGGAAGCCATGGCCGAAGACTTCCGCGTGTCGGATGAAAACGAGCGGCGCATAACATGGGAGCGGCTGCCAGAGGCAATTCCGCTGGCGCTGGCGGAATCGCCTGACGCGACAATCCTAAAAATTATCACGTCCCCAGCGGGACTGGCCAAGGTAATTTCGCGTCTGCACGAAAACGCCGCTAGCAGGGAGATTCCGTCTGCCGTAGTGGCGCGAGGAGTAGGCGTGATTTACTTCGCGCTGCTTCCATCTGCAAATCATCCGCAGGCAACACAAGCCGTGGCAAGCGTCTGCGAGGATATCTTCGAGGCCAGCGGGAATGAGACATACCGGGCAATCGTGGAATGGTGCCCCCGGGAATTGAAGACCATGATGAACATCTGGGGTCCAGACGGTGGAGATGCCTCGCTGATGGAAAAAGTGAAAACCGTTTTCGATCCCCATGGAATTTTCAGTCCGGGACGTTTTGCGGGAGCGCTGTAGCGTGAGCGGCGAATCGCACACGGCAGCCGTCGACATTTCTAAGCTGAAGAGTTCCCCCACCGACGCCTGGCGGCCGGAGGACCGCCCCACCTACGAAGATTATTCGCGCTGCATACATTGCGGGTTGTGCCTGAACGAGTGTCCCACCTACAGGCTGTGGGGACGCGAAGCGGATTCGCCGCGCGGACGCATCCGCCAGATGATGCTGGTGGACCGTGGCGAAATGGAAGTCGCGGAGAATTTCGTTACGCACATTGACCGCTGCCTGGACTGCCGGGCCTGCGAGACGGCGTGTCCATCGGGCGTGGAATATGGCCGGTTGGTGGAAAGCGCGCGATGGCAGATTGATGCAAATTATAGGCGGCCGTGGCCGGGACGGTGGTTGCGCAGCGCGGCGCTGCGGCACGTGCTGCCCTATCCTCGGCGCATCGCGGCGGTGGCACGCGCGGTGCGTTGTTATCAAAGGTCCGGCGCGCAATGGCTTCTGCGGCGAACTGGCTTCCTGCGATTGTTGGGGCTGGCGGAACGCGAACGGCTGCTGCCGCCGGTGGATGAGGAATTCTATTTCTCGCGGCTGGGGAAAGCATTTCCGGCGATGGGGCAGCGGCGAGCTCGCGTAGCCATGTTTGCGGGATGCGTGGCACAGGTGACGTTTACGGAATTGAATGACGCCACGGTGCGCGTGTTACGGGCCAATGGATGCGAAGTGGTGGTGCCGGAAGAGCAGCGTTGTTGCGGCGCGCTGGCCGCGCACGCCGGCGCGCGGGACATGGCCCGTGAACTGGCGCGAGTGAACCTGGCGGCATTTGCCAACGATCCAGTGGACGCAATTGTGACCAGCGCGGCGGGATGCGGTTCCACGCTGAAGGAATATGCGCAATTGTTCCGTCCCGAAGAGCCGGAATACGCGGCGGCAACGGAATTTGAAAAACGCGTGCGGGATGTTTCCGAATTTCTGGACGAACTGGGCTTGACGGCGCGGCTGGGAAAACTGCCGTTGCGTGTGACCGTCCAGGATTCCTGCCATCTGCTGCACGGGCAGCGCATACGGGAAGCGCCACGGCGGCTCCTCCGGCGGATTCCCGGGCTGGAGTTGGTGGAAATGCCGCTGGCGGATCAATGCTGCGGCTCGGCGGGGATTTACAACGTGCTGCAACCGGAAGCGTCCATGGCGCTGCTAAGAGAAAAAATGCAAGCTGCCAGCGGAACGGGCGCGCCATGCATCGCCACGTCAAATCCTGGCTGCATGCTGCAATTGCGCGCGGGAGCGGCGATCGAAGGGACGGGGCAAGAGGCTGTGCACATCGTGGAACTGCTGGACCGGGCGATGCGGAGAGCGGAAACGGATTAGAAACCAGATTATCGCGGGCGGAGAGGAGGGAGGAAGTCCGCCCGCGACTCTACTGGGCCTCGGACTTACGGTTGCGGAGGCGGCTCCGGGCCATGATGGCGCCACGGCGGAGCATCCTTCACCGTGTAATCCGACGGCACTTCGAAGAGCGCAGCGGCGGGCTCCGTGCGCGTAATGTCTGAAAGCTGGAAGACGGAGGTGCCCATGCGCGGATCGGAGCGCTTGGTCATCACGTCCACATGCAAGTCCGGCGAATTCCAGCGCTCTGATTGGATCTCGATCGGCTTTTCATTGCCAATCTGGCCAGCGGGAATGGTTTCCGAAGTCCGCGTTCCCTGCGCCTGAAGACCGGCAATGGTTTCTGTCCCAAGGGTTTCCGTGTTGGCCGTGGCGGATTCCAGTCGGTGACGAATCCTGGAGCGAACCGTATCGCCGCCATTGCCGCGCCTGGGTAGTTTCTCCGCGGTCTTCTTGTCGGGATGCAAAACATACTGCACGCCGGCCACGGGATCGTTGATGAATACCACCTGGCGCGAGCCGGAAGCGGCGGCGAGCGGGCCAATGGCCGGCAACGTCATTTCGCGGCGCGTGCGCCCCTGAGAATCGCGGTAAACCATCCCGCTGGCCTTGTGCTCAATGTGATTGCCATCGGCAAGAGTCTGCGTGTGATCCACACTGATGTGAGCGGAATAGGGCGCGCCGATGACCGGCTGAGATTGCAGTTCCCCCTCGAAGCCCACCATGCCAAATCCGCCGTCGGGCGGAGGTGGAGGCCCCTGCATTTCCGCGGGCCCCGGCGGGGCATCTGCGGGCGGCTCAGTCGCGGCGGACTGGGCGAATGACCCGGTCTGCGCGAGCAGGAAAGCCGCGCCAAGGGCCAGTGAAATCAACCATGACTTCCTTACTTTCATTTGAACTTCTCCTTTTAATAGCATTTACAACGCAAATTTGGCGGGACCGCCGCGCGCGGTATTAGCGTATGAACCGTATGGCGCGCGGCGTCCCATCTTCGCCAACCACAATGTCAGCTTCCACTTCGTCGGCGGAGAGCAACTCCGCCGGAGCGGAAACACCCAGCGGAGCAAGATCTTTATTCTGAAGCGTTACACGAACAACCGATGCACTCTCTTCGGGCGACAATCCGCCGCCATACGGCAAAAGAATGAAAGCGTCCGAAGCGGTCTCCGCCACGCCGTTGGCGTCCCGCGGACGATCCTGCGCGCGAACGGGCGCGAAAACAGAATTTTGAGCCGCGGCCTGCTGCGAATTCCCCGCGCCAACAACTGCCGGCGCGGCAATCGGCGCGACGTTCGTGGCCGTCCGCGATGGCGCTTGTACCTTATGCCCGTAAGACAAAGCGAAAATCAGTACAACGGCGGAAGCGGCCATCGCGAATGAAGGAGCCAGCCAGAAGAACATCCGGCGGCGCCGGCGAGCCGCGCCCCACTTCTCCTCAAAAGAAGCCAGCAATTGATCCTCAACGGGGGAAGATGCTTCACGGTGCAAATCCGCAAAGGCCAGGTCGCGCAGGGAGGCAGTCAGGCTCTGCTCTTCGGCAAGGAGCTCGTCACACCGGGCGCAAACTCGCGCATGAGCCAGGGCGCTGGCAAAAAGCGCGCCGCTGTAGTCACCTTCGCGCGCCAGGGCGGGGACGATTTTTTCAAATTCCAGACAGTTCACAGCATTCTCCTTTAGTTGCACCGCGCCGCGGTAGCCGGCGCAAACTTTGCTTCTCCGCGCATGCGCCGCGCCAGAATTTCACGGGCGCGATGCAGACGAGATCTAACCGTTCCCACGGGACATTCCAGAATCCGCGAAGCGTCCTCATAGCTCATTTCCTGCAGCTCGCAGAGAACCACCACTTCGCGATAGTTTTCAGGCAGGGAGAGCACGGCCCGCCGGACTCGTTCAACATTCGATTGGCGGGCCATGCCTTCCACAATGCCGCCCGCATCCGCGCTCCCTGAAAGATGGAGCGCACGCCCGGAGCCCGGCTCGTCTTCGGGAAGAGCGATGAGCCGGCGGCCGGACTCCAACGCTTTGAGCGTGAGATTGCGGGCGATACCAATCACAAATGCGGGAAAAGTGCCCCGTGCTGAATCGTACTGCGCCGGATTGCGGAGCACGTGCATGAAAACCTCCTGAGTGACGTCTTCCGCCACATGAACCGCGCCGCACATGTGCAGCGCAAAACGGAAAACGCGGCCCTGCCAGCGGCGGTACAACTCGGTGAACGCACTTTGATCGCCTTCCCGCAGCCGCCGTAAGAGGCCGTCTTCGTGAGACTCCGTGACTTTGCTCATGTACCTTTTATGACGGCTGCAACGCGGCTCACGTTCTATATTTCTTTGGGGAGGGCGGAAAGTTCCCGAATTCACACGCCAGTCAGCTTGAATCCGTAAGCTATTTATTGCCAGCAAGATAGCGGCAGGGCGATGGCCTATGAGAATGGAATGCGGAGCGCCGCAGGGAACATCACAGAGGTCGGACATAGACTTCGGGGCTTCGGTGGAAAGCATGACGACATCGCTTGACCCGCGCGTGGTAGTTTCCTAACGTATAGTCGCGCCGCATGAAGGAGGACCCATGCAGGAATTCGATCCGCGTATTCTGGAGGAAAAGCCGATACCGCCGCCGGCTGAATTCAGCCGTGGCGCGAACCTTGGCTCAATGGATGAGTACCGGAAAATGCGCGAGCACGCGGAACGTGATCCGGAAGGCTTCTGGGCGGAGGAGGCCAAACGGCTGCACTGGTTCGAGCCTCCCCAAAGAATCCTGGAGTGGAATCCACCGTTTGCGCGCTGGTTCACCGGCGGGAAGTTGAACGTCTCCTACAACTGCGTGGACCGGCATCTGGAAAAGAACGCCAACAAGCCGGCCATCCTGTGGGAAGGCGAAGACGGAACCACTCTCGAATGGACCTACGCGGAATTGCACGCGGAAGTCTGCCGGTTCGCGAATGCGCTGCTCTCGCTGGGCGTGAAGGCCGGCGATCGCGTGGCGGTTTACATGCCGATGGTCCCGCAAATCGTGGTGACGCTGCTGGGATGCGCGCGAATCGGCGCGGTGCATTCGGTGGTGTTTGGCGGGTTCAGCGCGCAGGCGCTGACGGACCGCATTCAGGACGCGGGCGCGAAAATCCTGGTGACGGCGGACGGCGGCTACCGGCGCGGAAAAGTGGTCCCGCTCAAGGAAACGGCGGATCGCGCGCTGGAAAATTGCCCCACGGTTGAAAAAACCATCGTGGTGCGGCGAACGGGCGCGGCGGTTGGATGGAAGGAAGGGCGTGACCTCTGGTGGCAGGAACTGACGGAAAAGCAGGCGGCGACCTGTCCCGCGCCGGCGTTGGACGCGGAGCAGCCGCTTTACATTCTGTACACCAGCGGCACCACGGGAAAACCGAAAGGGGTGCTGCACACCTCAGCGGGATATTTGCTGCAGTGCGCGTGGTCCTCGCGGCTGGTGCTGGATTTGAAAGACGACGATATTTACTGGTGTACCGCGGACATCGGCTGGGTGACGGGGCACAGCTACATCGTCTACGGGCCGCTGGCCAATGGCGCCACGGTGGTGATGTACGAAGGCGCGCCGGATTTTCCACAGCGCGACCGCTTCTGGCAGATCGTGGAGCGGCATCACGTGACGATTTTCTACAGCTCGGCCACGGCGGTGCGGGCGTTCATGCAATGGGGACGCGAGCTGGTGGAACGTCATGATGTAAGCAGCTTGCGTCTGCTGGGCACAGTCGGCGAACCGATTAACCCCGCCGCGTGGAAATGGTATTACGAAGTGATTGGCCGCAACCGTTGCCCGATTGTGGATACCTGGTGGCAGACGGAAACCGGTTCGATGCTGATTGCTCCGCTGCCGGGTGCAACGCCAACAAAACCTGGCTCGGCAACATTGCCTCTACCGGGAGTGGCGGCGCGCGTGGTGAATCAGCAGGGCCAGGACGTGGGTCCGGGAGAAACGGGCTACCTTATTATCGAAAAACCGTGGCCTTCCATGCTGCGGACGATTTACGGCGACGACGAACGCTACGAACGCGAATATTGGACGCGCATGCCCGGCGCGTATTTCACCGGCGACGCCGCGCAGCGCGACGCCGACGGATATTTCTGGGTCCTCGGGCGCGTGGATGATGTCATCAAAGTTTCCGGGCACCGACTCAGTTCCATGGAAATTGAAAGTGCGCTGGTGAGCCACACGGCGGTGGCGGAAGCGGCGGTGGTGGCGCGTCCAGATGAACTGCGGGGCGAAGCCATTGTCGTGTTTGTGACCGTGCGTTCCGGGCACCAGCCGTCGCCGGAATTGGGCGAATTGCTGCGCGAGCACGTCGCCAATTTGATTGGCACAATCGCGCGGCCCGCGGAGGTGCGCTTCACCGAACTGCTCCCCAAAACGCGCAGCGGAAAAATTATGCGCCGTCTCCTGCGCGAACTGGCGCAGAAAGGTTCAGTCTCCGGCGACACTACTACTCTCGAGGATATGTCGGTGATCGAGAAATTGGCCCACGCCCAGGCTGCGGAAGAGGAATAGCCACTACTCAGTTTGCAACGGCCTTGCAAGGGCCCCGCATCCAGCGCTATTAGCTGTCGTCCTTCGGGCGGTAAAGGCGGGCGGCGGCGCCGCTGACGAAGCGGCGGGGCGCGAGGCGCTCCAGTTGGGTCTGCAAATTATTCAGGAAGCCGGAAATGACACAGGATTTTCCGCTCACCAGCCCCTCCAAGCCCACGCGAGCAACTTTTTCAGCGGTTTCATAGTGCTTGGGAGCGCCGGTGGGAGTGCCGGCCACGTCCCCAAACTCCGATTCGGTGGGGCCGGGGCAAAGGACGCACACGCGGATGCCGCGCGGCTCCAGTTCCTCAAAAAGCCCTTCGCCGAGGAGCAGGTCAAAACCTTTCGTGGCGGCATAGGCGGAAGCAAACGGCACCGCCTGGAACGCCGCCGTGGAACCCACGATAAGAATATCCCCGCTGGCGCAATCCAGCATCTGCGGAAGAAACAGGTGGGTGAGATGGACCACGGCGGAGCAGTTCACCTGCACCATTTCCAGCAGCCGGTGCAACGGCTGTTTGGCGAAATGGCCATAGCCGCCGAAGCCGGCGTTGTTCACCAGCAACTGAATGGGAATTTTCTTCTCCACGGTGAAATCGAAAATCTCGCGCGGCGCGGAGGGCTGCGTTAAATCGGCGACGACAATTTCCGTGCGCACGCCGTGGCGCGCGGCGACTTCCCTGGCGAATTTGTCCAACCGGTCGCGGCGGCGCGCGGTGAGCACCAGGTTGCAGCCGCCCCGCGCGAGCTCCTCCGCGAAGGCCCACCCGATGCCCGCGCTGGCGCCGGTCACCAGCGCCCATTTGCCTTTCCAGTTCGCGCCCACGTTCGCTGCGGTCATGTTTCCCTCCGCCCGTATGATAACCTGCACGGACGCGGGCGGATGGCGCGCCGGATAAAATTACCCCGTGGAGGGTCAGACCATGGAACTCGAAGCGGTGCGGATGGAAATCCCGGAAGGCGCGAACCTGATTATTGGACAGGCGCATTTCATCAAAACGGCGGAAGACCTGTACGAAGCCATGGTCAACTCCGTTCCAGGCGCGAAATTCGCGATTGCCTTCAACGAGGCGTCCGGGCCGTGCCTGGTGCGCGTGGAATCCAACGACGACGCGCTGCGGCGCATCGCCGTTGCCAATGCCATGGCCATCGGCGCGGGACACGTATTCGTCCTGCTGATGCGCGAAGCGTTTCCGATTAATGTGCTGAACCGGGTGAAGGACTGTTTTGAGGTTTGCGGCATCTACTGCGCCACGGCGAATCCCGTGGAAGTGATCGTGGCGCGCACGCCCCAGGGGGCGGAGTGCTGGGCGTGGTGGACGGCAGCGCGCCGAAAGGCGTGGAAAAAGATGTGGACGCCAGCCATCGGCGCGACTTTGTCCGCAAAATCGGCTACAAGCTGTCCTGAATTTGACTGGAAGCGAGCAAGTTCCAATCCGCGCCGCACTTTAACTCGATGGCAGCTGAAAGGACGCCGCTGTCGACGGCCGGTGAAATCTGAAAACCAAACTTCCGTATTAACGCGCGCAGAGCTTAAGGCTGAACGTATATGGAATTGGGAGGTGTTGACGTGTCGTAATCGCGGCCGTATTTGTTCTTGTGCCCGGTGACCGGGGATTCGCGGAAGGAAAATGTGCCCAGGGAATTCTCCCCGGCGGTGAGATTCACATCGCGGGAGAGGGCGCGAAGCTCATCCGGGTCGGAACGTTCCTGCCAGACGACCACTCGGTAGCGACCCGGGGGCACATCCTGGATGCCAATATTGCCGCGCGCATCGGAAACGCCGAAATAGGGCGTGTTCAGGACGATAACCACGGCGCTCATTTCCGGATGGATGTTGCAAAAAATGTAGCAGATGCCAGGACGATCAAAATGAACGTGGCGGATGGCGCCTGTCTCATAGAGGCCAAGATCAAATCTTTTCCCATTAAACAGTGAGAAAACGTTGTGGAAGAAAGGATCCTCATTGGGAAATTCGACAGTGGCGCCCACGGGAATAATCAGGACATGAGGCTGAAAGCTCTTATTTTTCTGGGTGAGACGGAAATTTTCCAGACCAAATCGCGAGCGATTCATCTCCGCACTGGCCGAGAGAGGACTGAGCCACATGACCGCGCCCGACAAGTCGGGAGCCTTACTGCCCTTCTCCACGCTGACGATTTGCACCTGGGCGGATTTTTCCGCCTGAAGGGCTTGCTGCGCGCCCGCTTGTCCAGCAACGTCCTGCATGGGGAGAAGAAGCAGCGCCGCCAAACCCCACAGGAGCGCGTTGCGGATTGCAATTGTGGCGATCAGAAAAGGACTCCCATGCTGAGGCTGACTATATTCGCCGAGTAGCGATCTTCGGGAATGTAAACGGTGTACAGACGCCGGTACTCGAGGGAAAACAACAGATCGGAACGCGGCCGAAAGATGGAATTGACAAGGTACTGACGGTTGCGCGCGACAGAGGCATTGTTGTAATCGCCCCATCCGGGGAATTCGCGCAGTTGATTTGCAAAGGGACTGTCCAGACCATAGGAGCCGTTGAATTCCAGACGTTCCGTCGCGCGGAATTTCAGCTGTGCCCAACCCCCCGCGGAGTTGAGCCCCTGGATTATGGTGTACTCTTCCTGAGTAGGTCCACTTTGCACGATGGTCTGTCCCACGCCGCCCCCGATGCCTCCGACGGCGCGGCCGCGGTAGAACTCGCCGCTAAACTCGAGCCGTCCCGGCAATGGGATCAAAGCGTCTGCCGTTCCCGCCCAGGCGTCCACATTGCGGTCGAGCCCCCAGTTCTCGCGGCTGTAATAGCCTCCCACCCCAAGATTAATAGAGCGTCCGAGTGCCGGATGACTCCATGATATATGGCCCGCATAGGCCGGCTGGCGGGAGCTTTCACCGGCGCTGGGATACCTATAGTACGTGTCGTAGGGATATTCACCCGTGAGAGGGTCCAGGACGCCAGCTTCGAGACCAAGGCTGGATCCATCCGCGAATTTTAGGCGGTGCTCGAGGACAACCTGCGGCGTCCACGTCCAAAGATTTCCGGCATAAGCAAGAGCCGGGACGGCTAAGGAAGCAAGAGACGTCGGCTGAAGAGGAACAAAAAACAGGCTATCCTGCCCGCCAATGACGGAAGTGTCCTGCCAATCAAGACGCATGGTGGCAGTCCGAAGGCGGACCAGGCCATTGGTAACGCCATTCTCCGTGTTGGGAAAGCCCCCGGCAAAATCAAATTGGATGCTGGCGGCTGTTCTTGCGCCTGCAAGGGTGGGGCCAGTAACGTCGAGCCCCAATTCGGATTGGCGCAATGTGGCGCCCACGCTGCCATTGCTGCCGGGAGCGGGGCTGGGAACCGCCAAGGACGGAAAGTCCTGATTATCCACAGCAGCGGAATTGGAAAACACGTTGGTCAGCACGATGCCAGACAAGCGAACATGGTACTTGGAGCCGCTTTCAACTTTGGATTGTTCCTGATCATTCACCTTGGCGTTAAGCAATTGCTGATCGCCCTCAATCTGGTCCAGACGCTGCTCGAGCATGGGATTGGGCGCGGCGCTCTGGGAGATGGGAACGGCGGGAGAAGTACCACCGCTACCGCCAGTGGCAACCTCGGTCTTGAGACCGGAGGCGGTCTCTCGCACGGACTCTAAATCCGCGCGCAGGGATCGGGCTTCGGCGTGCGATTCATCCACTTCGCGGCGCATGTCCGCAACGGCGGATTGCAGGTCCTTCACCTGCTGCTGGAGGGTGCGCACGGAATCGGCCAGCGCCGGATCGGCGGGTGGAGAGGCCGGGGCGCTTTGGGCCCGTCCGGGGCTCGTCCACAAAGAAAGTGCAGCGGACAGCAAAAAAAATGTACCTCCCCTGCGGAAGGTTTTTCCCATGCCCATGGAACACCTCCTGAAAGGATACTCAGGCTGCGGATTCACCCAGTTCCGTCAGCCCTTTGTTGGGAAGAACGAGTTTGAAGACCGTGCGGCCCGCGGTGGTGCTTTCCACGCAGATGTCGCCGCCATGGTCCTGGAGGATTTTCTGCGCAACGGTGAGGCCCAGTCCAGTGCCGTTTTCCTTTCCGAAGCTGACGAAGGGTTGGAAGAGCGAGAGGCGGATGGGTTCTGCGATCCCCGGACCATTATCCGTAACGCGGATCTCCAGGCTGTCCTTCGCATCGCGAATATTCACCTCAACCATGCCTCCGTCAGGGGGAGCAGCCTGGCAGGCGTTTAATAGCAGGTTTTGGAAAACACGCTCCATGCGCTTTTGGTCGAACCAGCCCTCGCCGCGGCCTTCGGAGGCCACAGAAATGTTCACGCAATCGAATTCCGGCCCCATGCGCACGGCGTGGGCGGCGCGCTCCACGGTATCCTGCATGCGGGCGTAAACGGCGCGAAGATGTTCGCGGGCGCGGGAAAGCTCCAGAAGTGAATCCACCAGATCGGTGAGATGATCCACAGCCGTGCGGATTTCCTGATATAGCTCTTCCCGTTCCCGCGGATCCAGTTCCTCCGTGGCCAGGAATTCGGCGTTGGCCAGAACGGCGGTTAAGGGATGCCGCAGGTCATGAGAAATTGAGCTGGCCATGCGGCCGATAGTGGCAAGGCGCTCCGCCTCCAAGAGCTGCTGCTGCGTTTTCTGCAGGTTTCCGCGCATGCGATCGAAGGCGCGGGCGAGTTCGGCGGCTTCGTCTCGCCCTCTTGTTTCGAGCGGATAGGCATAGTCGCCCTGCTCCAATGCGCGAACGCTGGCGACCAGGCCGGCGAGCGGCCGAGTGAATGTGTCCGAGACGAGATACACCAGCAGTGAACCAGCCACAACGGCAATCAACCCCAGGGCAATCAGGAGGCGGTCCAGTGTGGTCATGAAGCGCGTGGCCTGGTCATAGGACTTGAGGACCAAGAGCGTTACGGGAGTCGAAGAAGCCTCATCCAACTGGACCGAGGCAACCAGGAACTGCTCGCCGTTGAGGTCAACTTCCTGATCGCCTGACGGTTTCGCCGGCGGGGGAGACGAGAGCGCATGGGCGAGGTCGCGTTGCTGAGCGGAAGGAAGTGTGCTGGTAACAAGATCGTGGCCATATCCGAATGCCACCTGGCTGGCAGTGATGCGGCCCGTCTGTTCGGCCACCTGATCGTCAATTTCAAAACCGAGAGCGACAACGCCGAGCGGTGCATCATTTTCGGGTGATCCGAAATAAATGGGTTGCTGAAAAACCTCGTACAGATGGCCCCCGCCATACCACCAGGACCTTGCGGAGCCGTCCTGCAACGCGCGCCGCATGAACTCCTGGGCGGCAGGGCGATCGAGGCCGGGAGCGTCGGTATGCAGGGCCACGACTCGTCCGCTGCGATCAGCGATAACAAAGAGACTGCTTCCGGCCAGATGCCAGATGCCGCGGGAGGCGTCCTGAATCGTGGCCGGATCCTGCGTGGTCATCATGGCCTTGAGATTGGGCAGATCGGCGAGCAATTCGGCGGTGTGCGCCAGGCTGACCTCCCTTTCGCGCTGGAATTGCTCAAAGTCCACGACGGAGTTCTGGAGATCCACCTGGATCTGCCCGCGAAAATGGTGTTCGACGGTGTGTTGAACGATGAGCAGAGTGGCGCCGGTTAGCGCCAGGATAATCACCAGGAGTGCGAAGAGAAATTTTGTGCGGAGGCGTAGTTGCGACATACGAATATGCCGAGCCGAAACGGCCCGGCCAAACTAGGGCACGAAACGATACCCCGCGGCATGCACGGTCAAAAAGTGCGCAGGGTTTTCCGGATCAGCTTCGAGCTTCTGGCGGAGCTTCCAGATGTGATTGTCCACGGTGCGCGTGGTGGGATAGCTATGGTAGCCCCAAACCTCATTTAGGAGTTCAGCGCGGGATAAGACGCGTTCTGGATTCTGCAGGAAGAATCTCAGAACTTTGAATTCCTGGGCGGTAAGCGTCACCGGTTCCCCGGCCCGCACCGCCTGCATGCGCGCAAAATCCACGGAAACGTCACCGAAAGAGTAGCGGTCCGCCGTTCCGGCCGGGCTGCCTGACCGCCGCGAGACGGCGCGTACGCGCGCGACCAGCTCACGGGGACTGAATGGCTTGGTCACGTAGTCGTCAGCGCCTAATTCAAGCAACAGGACTTTCTCGGCCACATCGGTCTTGGCGCTGAGAATGATGATGGAGACACCGGAGGATTCTTTTTTCATTTCCCGGCAGATATCGCGGCCGGGCATGCCGGGGAGACGAAGGTCCAGCACGACAAGATTGGGAGCAAAACTTCGGAATGTCCCCAGGGCTGACTGGCCGTCAGCGGCCACGCGGACATCGTAGTCTTCCGATTGAAAGACGCGCTTAAGCGCGCGTTGGACGGCTCGATCGTCTTCGACGATCAGAATCTTTTCCATCGCCGTGGTTCCGGGAATCTGTCCCAAGCTGGAAGCAACGCTCATGCCCTTAAATCTCCTTAAGCATGCTGTAAACGGTCTGAATACAGCAAGAGGAAAGCCGACCTGTGTGCGTCAATTATCAGAGATGGATTGGAGACAATCCACAGACAAATGCCATGGCCGCGCACTGTGGTGCATCTGAGAGACGCTCGGGCGAGAGTGGGGTTGTCCGCTCCCGCCCGCTCCATGCTACTTAAATAGGTTTAATGTGTTGGACGCATCATCCACGAAGTAAAGTCCGGTCCCTGGAACATAAACGATGCCAAACAGCGCACCGGCGCCCGGAGGAGTGCCGGTATTATCCAAGAGGGCCTTGTGAATCTGTTGGCCCGACGCAGTAGTCTCCACTCCATAACCATCATTTCCATTCACGGTAACGACGTCGCCATTCGGCAGAACCAACAAGCCGAGCGGGTCGTTGAGTGAACCGTTCTTTGTGAAAGTGGTGCCCGTTCCATCTGACGTGGTACGGGTCAGACCATTGGAAATCACCGCCACGCGATTATCCAGGCTATCCGCGACGTACAGGTTCGTGCCGCCCACTCCAACGCCCGTGGGCCCAATGACGAGAGCTGCTGGATCAGTCCGCTCCGGGAATCCGGAACCGACAATGGTCATGGATTCAATGGCGGGCATCTTGCTGCCGGTGATGACCAGATCAATGCGGACCACGCTGCCCCGATTCACAATCTTGCCATTTCCCGCAACGGTCCCATTGAGAACATTGGTGATAAAAAGCTGAGCGGTTTTTCCGTTATCGACAACCGTCGAATCCCATGGCCCGTTGATTAAAGAGCCATCGAAGGTCTCCGCGACGTTGCCGTAACTATCCAGTACCAGGATACAACCGGCTTGGGCCGTGGCAGACGTCCCGTCCGTGGTGGGCAGACTGCCCACAATCACCCATCCGGTCTGCAAAACGTTGAGTGCAGTGGTAAGACCAATGCCACCAGGACACGGACCGGGCAGATTGTTGGGGTCAATTTGCGCAAACTGAGAGACCGAACCACTTGGGCCGATTTGCATTATGGTAGTGCCAGTGCCCTGCAGGTTGCTGCTATTGTTGAAATTGCTGACCAGTAAGTCTCCCTGCGTCAGATAGCCGGTGGTATTGGGGATTACCGTAAGGCCGTACGGATTGACGTCGCCATTTGATGGAACGGTGGAAGCAATAACGCTGACGCCACGAGGAAGCGGCTTTTGGTTGGCGGCGCGGAGTCCCGGCGCGGCCACCGCGATGGTGAAAGCGCAAGCACATAGAAAACCCAGGACCCTAAAGGAAGCCCTTGAATTTCGGTTCATCGCCTTTTCTCCTTGAGTAGACCTCGGCTCCCCCGCGCAGAGACTCTACTGGAACAGCCTCTGTTTCGGGACGTGAGGTCTGGCTATTTCTTCGGGAAGAGGGTAGCCAATCGACAGAACGGAGATGTCACGGTTTCGTCTATCTTCTGCACATAATGTGTCTCGCCATTTGGCGCAAAGAACATTGCGCGCGAATCATCTGGAGACACTTCGACGGCATAAACAATCAGAAGAGAGAGGAACTGCGGGAAGGGATCACAGCAGATGGAAAACGAAGGGTGAGGAAGAGCGAGGAATGCCGGAGGGACCCGCGTTCAATACGCCATCCGATTGGTATGGCGCAATTTTCTTCGGAGCATCATTCCCAGCGTGAGCGGCAATTCAAGAAGACCGGGGAGCGGATCGTCCGCGGAGAAGATGGCAGACTCGCGTGGGGCTCGAAACGATCTCAGATATTCGATCAGGCTCATGCGACCGTGTGCAATTTCCGAGGCGGCTACGAGGACATCTGCATTCAGGCGCATCCACCTGACTCCGGACTTCGCGCGGACGCTGGGGAGCGGCTTGCCGAATGCCTGAAGCCAAAGCAGGTAAGGGAAATCCACGCCGGCACGCTGGCACAGTGAATGCCATCCCCAGACGCGCGGGTTTACGTCCAGAAGCTTGAATGCACCATCGCGCGCATCGCGTTTGAATTCCACTTCCACCAACCCCGTGAAGTTCATGGCTTGGAGAAGCTGGCCCGCGAGCAGCGCGACGGCAGGCTCGTCCACGGTTTCGACATAGGTGCTGAAGCGGCCGAAATCCATGGGGATCTGGCGCAGGCGGCGCGCGGTTACAGAAGCCAGCGTTTGGCCGTTCAGGCAGAGCGCAGCGAAAGAATATTGTGATTCCCCGCCGCCGGGAATCAGCTCCTGAATCATGAACGAATCCGGCCCGGCGAGAGCCGACAATTTCCGGTACTCCTCGAGAAGTTCCTCCGCGCTTTCCACTCGCCAGGCTTTAGTGTTCGTCAGCCGGGTCATTCCCACGCGAGTTAAAGGCTTGAGAATCGCTGGAAAGCTATTTCCTGTCAGGGCCAGTTCCGCTTGCGAAACAGGGAAACACGTCCACGGCTGGGGAATGTCCAGGGATTCGGCAAGACGATACATCAACTTCTTGCTGCCAGCGAGATGAAATTCATCGAACGGCGGAGTGGTGAGACGAAAGTATGCGGCTAAATTCTCATAGTGGTTGGCGATGAGAGCGGCGGCGTCATCGTCGCTAGGTATGAGCAACCATCCGTGCAGATTATATTCTTCGCACAGTTGCGCCAGGAAATGCACCTGGGATTCTTCATCACCAGCCGGCCAATGCAGTGACCGCGTGGAGTAACGGGACTTGGATGCCAGGACATGGCCATCCCGAGTGAGCACGCAAACAGGAATTCCTTTGCGGCCCAGGCTGCGGACGACTCCCAGCGCACGGTAATCACCACCGGTCACAACCGCGCCGATGGTTCCCCTTTCTGATGCGCGGCCTTGGCGCCATCGCGCGCCGGGACGGGAAACATCCGGCTGATTTTCGACGGCTGCTGTCGGTCGTGAAGAATCGTTGCTCACGGATGTTCGGGCCTTACTTTAAAGAACCTGAGACGTAACAGCAAAAGGGAACCAACGACGCTTGGGAGGTTCGCTGAATTATCGCGAGCCACGCTGGCGGCGGATTCCACGCGCCAGACTAACCGCCGCAAATTCCGTTCCGGCAACAAAACGCATCAGGGGACCAAAGCTCCACGCGGCCGGCGCACCGAGAAAGTGCAGACCGGGAAGAGTTGTTTCAAAAGCCGAATTCAGTTTCGGGTAGCCGTTAATCCACTCGAAAGAAGCCAACAACTCGCGGGAGAGGTAGGGGTACTTGGAAACGTCCACACGATAACCCGTGCCGAGGAGCACATGATCCACGCGCCGCCGGGCGCCATCATTGAGTGTGAGTTCCACTTCGTCGCCGAAGGGAGCTGCGGAGACGGTATGGCGGTTGGTGCTGATACGAACCTTGGCACAGCGACCCTTCAGCCAATTCGCTCCCGCGCTGCGGATGGAGCGGGGAGCCAGGCGATCTTGCGCGGAACGCGGGAGGAGCCGGAATAGATTCGGCCGGGCAACCAGATGGCTGACCCCGGCAGGCCCCACATCTGGCCACGCATAAAGCAACGGGCCAAACGGCGGCTGATGCATCCAGTGGGCCAGTTGAAGCCAGCGAACAAACGGGGCACGGACAATTACCTCCACGCTGGCACCACTCTCATGCAGCAGCGCGGCAGATTCGAGCGCGCTCTGCCCGCCGCCAATCACCGCAACCCGCTGTCCTGTGAACTTCGAAAGATCGTCATGTTCGCTGGCATGAGAGACTCGAGACGGCGGCCATTCGCGGAATTCCGCGGGCCGCTGCGCAAATGGCTGGATTCCGCCCGCGACGATCAGTCGGCGCGCACTGAACTGCTGCCCGTCGGCCAGAGCTAGACTGAATCCACGGCCATCTTGAATAACACAATCAACCTTGCGGCTATCCACATCGGGGACCAGTTGGCGCTGGAACCACCGGCCATAGTCAATGAAGCGCTCGAGTGGAACATGCTTGCCGAGATGATTGCCGCGCGCCTGGGCATAAGCATCCAGAGTGCAGGCGCGGCCAGGGCCGGAAAGGTGCGAGGCCACGTATGGCGAGCGTAGTACCATGCCGGCGGGCATGTGACGTTGCCAGAAGGACATCGTCTCGCCGAAAACACGCACATCCAGGCCGCGGATGCCCCGCAGATGCGCTGCTGCCGAAAGTCCGTAAGGGCCCGCGCCGATGATTGCTGCATCACACTTCTCTGTCATGATAATTTCAACCTCTCTTCAGATTTACCCGATTACAAAACAAAAACTATGCGCGAGAAGACGAATAGGCAACGTGCAAAGGAGCCGGGACGGGCTCAAAAGAATACGCCAGACGGCCATTGACGATTTCCGCATAGGCAACCAGCGCGCGCTCACTTCCCTCTCCCTCGATGCGCCAGGAGCCGTCGTCACGGACCAGAGTCATTTGCTCTCGTTGTCTCCACCACGTGTTCACGTCCGAAGGAAGAGCGCGCCAGACGTTGCGCTGGTCGCACACGTCAGAGACATACTGGAGGAGATCTTCGTACACCGCCTGTGCGCGAGATTCGATGACGTAGTCCGGATGAACGATAAAACTGATCAACCCGTTCTTTTCGAGAATGAGGTCAATCTGCCGCTGCCAGAGGTCAATGGAATACCTGCGCATGATGGAGAATATGGAATAATCCTGCGTGGCCGTGAGCGGTAATTCCAAAACGTCACCAATGAAATAGGGCATTACGGTACAGCATCCCCCCCGCTGCGGTTCCAGGTGAGCGACGTTCGGAACGGACATATCGTAGGAAATCTTCAGGGCGCCATACCAATCAACGTTGTGATACATGGCGCCTGAACGAAACCCCTGCGCGCCGAAACGCCCCATGTGGCGGTTAATGCTCCTGGCGCGACGCTGAAATTCATCGGGATCCTCGAACAGTTTGCCGTCATGGTTCAGGTCGTGGACATTCAGTTCAAAACCCCTTTCGCGGATGCTTTCCAGAAATTCCTCGGAAACGTCGTAGCGCTGCTCCGGGACAACCTGGAAGGAGGATTTGATGCCATAGGTGTCGTCCATATCCATGAGAGCGCCGCAAAAATCGCGCCCCGCTGTGGTTTCCACATCATGCGTCATGATGCAACAACCGGACGCACCCTCCGGCCAGAACCATATGAAAGGAATGGACTCCCGTCCGTTGGCTTCCAGAGCCAGTAGGAGCAAGTCCTCGAACAAACTGTCCACTGACCGATCCACCGGCCATTGAGGGAATGCAATTTTGTCCCAGTTCCGGAGATGAATCCTCTGTAGGATGCCGCGCGCTGAACCGGGAAGGAGCGGCCTGACCAGGTAGTAAGCGTTGCGGGCAATTGAGCTGGGGCCACCAGCCGAATTCTTGAGGTTGGCGTGTTCCGCGTATCGCTCCAGGCGCAGATTTCCAATAACCTCTGTGGGATCAAATGGCAGCCAGACGCAGCCATCTTCAACCTGAGCCTTGTCAAAGGAATCAGGCAGCCAGCCGCCGGAGAAATCCGGTCGCGAACTGGCGGAAGTACGTCCATAGCAGATGGCCTCCTCGCCAAACCGGAAATAGCCGCAATCCCGAGACAGTTCTCCGGTCAGTTGAAAATAAGCAAATTCTTCGGGCACACGATAGTGTTCCAGAAACGCCTCATTGATGCAGACGTCTGCACGGTCTGTGCGAAGAGATGGTCCCAAGCGAGATGCATTCCACATAAGGCCTCGTTTTTTTTATTAACCAATATGCCGGTAGAGCATCCGCCCGGCGGCGGTCAAAAATCCGTCAGGGATGCAGGAAAAAATTGCTTTGGCGAGATGGCTACGGGAACTGCTTTGAGGCGCGTGGCGCGGGCGCGCCGGATAACGAACGTAGGAGAGCTGCGAACGCTCCGTACCCCAATTATCCTTGAAGTTGACCAGGCCGGGATTGTCCCAGTCTGATTTCCCCCAATCGAATTCCGTCAGGCCGTATGCCTTTCCTTCCTGTATGGCCTTCCAAAGAAGGATGACCGTGGCGCCCAGATTGTTGAAGCGCGCGTCGGAGCAGCCGTATTTATAAACAAGCGAATCGCGAAAGCGCAGTGTCAGAATGCTTGCGACAGCGTGGCCGTCCTTGAATGCCACGCGAATTTTGAGCTGGTCCTGCATGGATTCGATCAGATTGCGGAACCACTGGATGGGTTGGGGTGGAATCTGATGACGGCGCCGCGTGACCATCTGAAGCCGGTAAAATTTCTGAAGCAGATCCTCCGAGCTGCCCTCTTCAAATTCCAGTGATTCCCGCTCCGCCCGCCGGATTCTGCGTTGCACGGAGTCTTTGTCGAAACTGCGGTGAATCTGATCCAATGTGGGGCGGAGGTCCAAAGTGTGAAATGCAAAACCTTCGTTTGGCGCCAGCGCCGACTGGGCCGCCAGTGCTTCTGTCCTAAGCCGGACCTCAATGAATTTCCAGCCATTGCCATTGAACTCCGTCACTAGAGGATCGAGGATTTCCTGGAGAGAGCGCGCGTCGTCCACGAGGGGCTCACAATGGTCCGAAAATGGCACGGAGACGAGGCGGTTGCCGGTGAGCCAGCTTCGAACACGGCAAAAAACAACGCCGTTATTCAATTCTTCATTGGGCGCTGAAGTGGTAAAAACCACCGGCTCATAGCCGTATGTTTTTTGCAGCGCCTCCAGCCACCCCCGGGTGTGGAAAATGGAAGCGCGCGGGTGCTGCTGGACAAACTCCGGCCAGCGTGAATCGTGCAGGGGATCAAATGAGTGAATCGTCATACGAGAGGGAGCCGCGAGAAATGGCCGCGGGCTCAAAGCTTCATAGGGCGACGGGCGCTTTCTGCTCCACAAATACGCGATGCCACAATTCAAGCGTAGCCAAGGAGAAAATCTCCTTGGAATACGCTCCGCTTTGTTGATTCGCAGTCAGGAGTTTTTCCACGGCGTTGCGCTGGAAATATCCCCTGCCGATGGTATGTGGATCGAGCAAGAGGTCGCGGAACCAGCTGTGCAAGTCCTTCTGGAGCCACGTCTCGTAGGGAATTGGAAACCCGGCTTTGCGGCGTCGCACGATTTCCCTGGGAACTCGCCCGCGCAACGCTTCTTTGGCGAGGAACTTGGTGGTCAATCGCCGAACTTTCATGTCCGCGGGCAATGAGGCCGCGAATTCCAGAACTTTGTGATCCAGGAACGGCACGCGCAGTTCCAGTGAATTGGCCATGGTCATCTTGTCCGCTTTTACCAGCAGGTCGTCTGGCAGCCAGGTCTTTGTATCCACGTAAAGCATCTGGTCCAAAAGACCAAAGGAACTGGAATCGGCAAAGCACTTCCGCAATGGCTCAAGCGAATGCGCCTTGCTTACATGGGCGGCATATTGGCTGGAGTACAAACCATTGCTCTGGTTGTTGAAATAGCGATCCGCACCGGAGGCGCGGCTGTAGTAATAGTCCTGAAAGGGCATATCCGCGAGGGGAATGTATTTTGTAATTCGCGGCGAATGAAAAACAGAATTGGCAGCGCGAAGGAGCTTTCCCTTGGTGCCATTTAGCGGGCTAAGGAGCCTCTTGGAGCGCTCCAGCCAGAGCACATTGCGATAGTTGCTATATCCGCCAAAGGCCTCGTCGCCGCCTTCCCCGGATATTAAGACTTTTACGTCCTTGCTCGCCAGCCGCGAGACGTAGTACATGGCCACGGCCGGCGGCTCGCAAACAGGATCTTCCATGTGCCACACATAGCGCGGCAGAAAGTCCACGAAGTCGCTCGCGGACATGGTCATCTCATGATGCTGCGTGCCATATTTTTCCGCCGCGAGCCGGGCGTAGGGCCTTTCGTCCGGAATTCCCTCCTGGGAAAAGCCCACCGTGTAACTATTGACGTGTTTTCCCGTTTTTTCCGCCGCAAAACTGAGCATCGCCGTGGAATCCACACCACCACTCAAAAGCACGCCCACGGGCACATCGGCAATCATGTGAAGACCGACTGATTCGGACAGCAAATCGCAGAGCTGTTCCTTTGCTTCCTCGAAGCCCGGCCGGCGCGAAGGTTTCGTGAAGCCGAGTTCCCAGTACTGATGCACGCGTACAGCGCCGCCTTTGGCAATGAGGAAATGGCCGGGAGCAAGTTTTGAAACTCCCTTGAAGAGAGTTTCTTCGCCGGGAAGAAAATAAAACGTAAGGAACCTGTCAATCATCTCCGGCGCGGCTTCCCGCGCCACCGCGGCATCCTCAAGGATCGCCTTGATCTCTGACCCGAAGACGATGGATTCGCCGGTGACGCTGTAATAGAGCGGCTTAATGCCCACGCGATCCCGCGCCAGCATCAGGCTGCGCTCTCTTTGATCCCAAAGAGCGAATGCAAACATGCCACGCAATTTTTCAACACAAGCGGGACCGAACTCTTCGTAGAGATGAACGATGACTTCCGTATCCGTCTGCGTCCTGAAGGTGTGCCCCTTGGAAAGCAGGAAGGCGCGCAGCGCCCGGTAGTTGTAAATTTCGCCGTTGAAGATAATCCAGACGGAGCCATCCTCGTTGGAAAGCGGCTGGTGGCCGGTATTCAGATCGATGATAGAAAGGCGCCGATGGCCAAGCCCTACCTGCGGCGCGAGGTACACACCCTGATCATCCGGTCCGCGATGCTGGATGGAATCCAGCATGCTCTGGATCAGGGCGCCGTCCACCGTGGCGCCGCTATCGAACGCAAATTTTCCGCAAATTCCGCACATGGTTTAGATTGTTTATCTGGGACGGTTCAACGGAGACCCGCTTGGAATTCGGGCGATGAAGCAAAATTAGTGAACCAATGAAGGCACGGCGCGACGCACCGCGCGGTGCCAATCCGTGCTGCGGACTACGCTGGCCCAGCTGGGCGGCATGTTCTTGGCAATTTCGATGTTCTCGAAAACAGTGCTTTCCCTGGCGCCGAACTTTCTGACCCAAGCCGCAGTAGCATTGATGCCATCTTGCAGAGACGTCCGCCCTTGAATTCCAAAAACCCGCTGCGCTTTGGTGTGATCCGAAAAGGCGACCTTCACTTCATTGCGTGAGTCCAAATGCGCCACATTGCACTCCACTCCCATGGCCTTGGCTACAACGATGGAAAGCTCATTTACGGTGTAAGGAACATCCGCGCCCACGTTGAAGATTTGATTCCGCGCTGGAGAAAAATCCACCGAGGCGGCAATGGCTGGAGCAATGTCGTCTATGTAGGTGAAGGCGCGGATCTGCGTGCCGTCACCGAAGATCGTCATGGGCTCACCGCGCAAAATCTGGTTCATAAAGATTCCCACTACATTGCGGTAGCGGTCACCGATGTTCTGCTTTTCGCCATAGACGTTGTGCGGACGGAAAACGATGTAGTCCAGCCCGAACATTTCATGGCTGATCTTCAGCTCCTGCTCCACGGCTAACTTGGAAATCCCGTAGGAATCCTCGGGGACGGGGATCATATCCTCGGTCATCGGAGCCTGGCCCGCTCCGTAAACCGCGATGGAAGAAGTGAACACCAGGCAGTTCACGTCATAGTTCACGCAGGCGTTGATCAGGTTCACGGAACCGATCAAATTGTTCTGATAATTGAACCTCTTTATGAAATGGCTAAGCCCTTCCGCCGCATACGCTCCCAGATGGTAGACGTAGGTGAAGCGGCACTTTTCAAACAATCGGTCAATGAGGGCGTGGTCCAGCAGCGAACCATTGACGAAAGTGGCTCCCACCGGAACGTTATCCACGAATCCGCCGCTGAGGTCGTCGAGGACGACGACGTCGTGCCCCATATTCAGCAGATGGTGGGCGACGTGCGCTCCCATGAATCCAGCGCCGCCAGTAACGAGTGAAGTTGGCATAACCTGCTCCTTGGTGAAATGAAATGCGTCTGAGTTGATTGACGTTACGAATTTCGAAGAATCTTAAAGAGCCTGCCAGGCAGGGTCGCGCCGGAAGCCGGCTCTTCGCCATTTTCGACGAAGCGAACCGGGTCTATGGCCTTGTTCCAGGCGACGATTGTCCGATAAATGCGAAGGCGGCTCTGAATTTTCTCGTCCGGTTTGGACCAGCAGCGCAGCCCATATCCCATCACGCGAAGACGCAGCCAGAGCAGCATCACGCGGCGGCAGCGCCGCGCTCCGTTCTTCCCGAAGTGCTTATAAAAATAGCGGTACCGGCTGCGGCACTTTTCCAGTTCAAAGCGAAGGGGAAAACGGCTGACGGATTGTCCGCCCAGGTGAGTGATCGTTGCTTTCGGCGTGAAGAGAATGGAATGCCCGGCGTCCCACACTCTGCGGCACAAGTCCACCTCTTCGTAGTGGTAAAAGAATTGCTCGTCAAAACCGCCCAGCGATTTCAGCAATTCTCCACGAAACATCACGCAGCATCCCGACTGCCAATCGATGGTCCGCTCCGTGTCCCCGCGCCACCCTTCGTAACGATCCGTGATCATTGCTTTGGAAAAGCGGCCCAACGAATGCAGATAGAAGGCTGCGAGCAGGTCGCGCTGGATGGTTGGAAATGGACGGCCGGACTCCTGATAGGAACCATCAGGATTGAGAACCCGGCAGCCGAACGCGCCCGCCTCGGGATGCCGCGCAGCGAAGGCCACTAATTTGTCCAGCCCCCCGTCGTGAATAATTGTGTCGGGATTCAAAATCAGGATCAATTCTCCGCGACTGGCGCGAATCCCCGCATTATTGCCCTTGGCGAACCCGAGGTTCGCGCCGTTCTCCACAACAACCACCTGGGGAAATCGAGCGCGAATCATCCCCACGGATCCGTCTTCCGAACCGTTGTCCGAAACAATCACTTCAAATTCCATGGAGTGTGTTCCGCTGAAAATTGAGTCCAGGCATTCGAGAATTACCCGGCTGTCGTTCCAGCAGATGATTACGATGGAAAGTCTCATGGCGAAGGATTGTGCGTGGCGTTTCTACTTCCAGATGGTCTTGCGGCCGAATAGCCGGCCCATCTGCTGCTGGCGTAGATATCGAATTAGGCTGCGGTCTTCCACCTGAGGCAAGCGCTTCGCATACCCCGAAAGAAATCCGTAGGCCAGCCCGGCCGAGCCAACGAGAAACGGCTTGCGGAAAACACGCCGCAAGCACTTGGCCGCGAAAAATAGCGGATGGTAACCTGAAAAATAGTCGGCGCGGCCATCCTTTACCTGACCCCGCCACTTCCCTTCCGCGGTTCCCGTGGCGCGAAACTGGATGAGCTTTAGATCGGAGAAACTTCGCGTGGTCCAGCCCAGCATGTTGGCTTTCACTTCATCGAGCGTGTCCCAGCCGGGGGCCTGCAACAGGCCGCCGAGCGCTTCCCAGCAACCGCGGCGGTAGATTTTCGTTGCGCCACGAACATGAAAGCGCGGACCATTTTCGACTTCGAGCCGCGTCCCCCTCCGGTTGCAAATGGTGCCTCCGCCCATTCCCAGACGGGGAAAACGCTCGAAGTATTCGAAACAGCGCTCAAAATAATCCGGAGGAAGGGCCAGATCACCGTCCAGTTTCACGATGAACTGCCAATCCATTAGCTGCAACGATGCATAGCCTTCGTTGAAGGCCTCCATAACACCGCTGCCCGCGGAGCGGAACCCGCGGTTCTTGCGATGAACCACGCGAATCCATGGAAAGGCGAGCGCATAACGGCCGACAATCGCGCCCGTGCCGTCCGTTGAGCCGTCGTCCACAATCACCCATTCGGCTGGACGGATCGTCTGGGCAGCAACAGACTCGATGGTAGTGGCGATAAATTTCTCTTCGTCGCGGATGGGAGTGATGATGCAGTATTTGACCCGTGGCGAGGCAGCGCCGCGCTCGGCCGTCCGTGCGTCGGGAAGGACGCCAGACGACCGCTCAAAATTTGCCACATCGTGAATGGACAAGGCTCTCATCGTTTCCACGCGGATGAACTCTGTGAGTGCCGTTCAAGAGATGGGGCTTCCCCGCTGGGCCCCCAGTACGCCAGGCGAAGACTAGCGCTGTCCTTAACTTCCGTTGGCGTATTCACAGCCACGGGAACATTTACATAAGAAATCGTGGCAACTCCGATCATCGCCAGCAAAGCGAACCATTCCACAATGGTCTGGTCAAAATAAGAAATCCCTATGAATGCAACCAGGTGGGAAAAGATAGCCACGCCCATGGTCCAGAAAAAGAACTCTCGGGCGGTATCGCCCTCAGCAGCTTTGCGCGCCCGGCCAACACTCTTAAATGCCCGGACGATCATGGTAATGAAAAGGATCAGAGTGAAAAGGCCCCCTGTCTCGCCTTCGGCCACGTATTCATTGGCCTGGTCCCACATATCCCAGCCCCATTTCCCGTTGTCGGCGGTGCCGAAAAGCCACCAATCCTGGAAATGGCGAATGAACTGGTCAACGATAGCGTAGCGATGCCAGCTTGAATTTCCAGGCATGATGTCCACTTTGGAAATCAAGGCCCATACTGGCGCTTTCATAACGATATGCAATCCCACAAGGGTGATGATGATGCCCCAGCGGATCCAACGCATGTTGTTTCTCATCGGCCAGAAACAGAGCCCCAGGATCGCCGCAAGATACGCGACCACGGAAGTGCTGGAGGCGGATGCGGCGACGATGATCGTGGAAGCCACCACGCCCACGACCGCGAATTTCCGGTACTTTTTCCCCAAGGCCCACAAGCCGATGAACAAGGGCAACAATGTGGCGCCGAAGCTGCCAGCGAGGATGGAATGCTCAAAAGATGCCTGTGCGCGCAGCCACCCGTCACGAACCGGTGTTATGGCCGGAACGCCGAACACGCCAAAAAGATTTCTCCCGGTCACCTGTTCGCTGATCATGCATGCCGCCACCATAACGCCAACGACGACGAAAGATTGAATGGCGCGCTTTACGCCCTCTTCGTCGCGAATCAGGAAGCGCAGCAGGAAATAGACGCCGAACACGCTATAAAGAAAGCCCATCTGGTTCACGAATGCTTCCGCGTTCTGGTAAAGCAGACTGAAAGCCGTGGCGCTAACCAATGCCCACAAAATGAAGACCTTGTCGATCGAATTCAGCGGACCCAGAGGGGGCTCCGTATGGCTGACGTATCTGGCATAAAGAATCCTCAGCCAGCAAACCATGATGATCGCGCGCAAAGTCATGAAATGGAGGCCGGCGATGATCATGGACGGGCGCAGCGGAAAAATGATGGCGGCGATGATGAACGCGCATGGAAGGTATTTCCGCCGTACCACAAGAAAGAGCAGGACCGTGAGCGCCACCATTATGTAGGCGAACGGCGGAAACGGCGGAGTTATGCCGCCAAATCGAATGTGTGCTGGTTCCAAGACTTGTCTCGGTTAATGCCGCGCGTTTAGAGAATCGGGGAATAGCCTTGATGAATGTTACGATTCCTGCACGCGTTCGGCGATGGCCGCCTCAAGCAGGGCGGAACTGCGCTCCCAGTTAAGGCCGCTGACGGCTTCCCGTGCCGCGCGCGCAAACTGCAATCGAGTTTCGTCTTCCGCCAGCATGCGCCGCAGATTCCCGGCCAGCGCGGCGGGATCCCTGGGGCCGGAGAGGAGACCGGATATTCCGTCTTCGATGTAATCCCGTATGCCGCCTGTGGCCGTGGATACAATGGCGCACCCGCACGCCGCGGCTTCCGCAACCGGGAGTGAGAAGCCTTCCTCCCAGCTGGGGCTCAGGAAGACCCGGGAGCCATTGTAGATTTCATTCAGGATGAATTCCTGGGACGGATTCCTGTGGTATTGCGCCCAGCGAGGGACCCACGACTGCCGGCGGCTTGTTCCAAACAAGACAATTTTCAGGCCGGGATGATTCCGGCGAACCATCTCAAGTGCCGCGATCCCGTCCGCGGAACCCTTCACCGGGACTCCGGAAAACATCATGGCCACTTGCTTCGGGCGTTGCTCGATGGGGCGCGTGATCATATAGCGGCCGTGGTCAATGGCATTGGGAAGATGTTGGATATTTTCGCAGCCCAGTTCTCTTCCCACTTGCATCAACCACTTCGAGACCACCAGTTTGTGAAGAGGATATTGCCACGTCTCATTCACCACGTCCCGCGGCCCCATCCAGGTTTCGTAGCCCTGAATCAAATAAAACTTCCGTCCCTTGGATGGCGGCAGGTTGAGAACCGTGCGCGCGGTGTGCCAGGCCGTGGCAAAGATAGCGTCACTATCTGGAATGTTGGCGGGTTGAGGATCCGCAACATAGACCCGGCGCACTCGTTGGTCCAATGGGTGCCAGTTCAAGGACGGTCTTGCGAAGCGTTCGTATACTCCAAATACAGCGTCATTCGCGGCATGCAATAGCGCGCCTGCATTCAGCCGGATTGGCGGCACGGGAGCATTCTTGTATTGCCGGGGATGCACAAGGGTTACGTCGTGGCCGCGCCTCACCAGCTGATTGGCATATTCATAAACTACGCGCGCGCCTCCCGATGGCTCCCAAACATATCCGGGCATGAGGAAAGTGATCCTCATCGGCCGAATGGCATCGTGATCCTGGCGTTCCGTCGCGTGATCCGCCGCGGACGCAGAATGCGAAAGGCTGCCGTGAATGATTTCAGTGGCGGAAGACATTGGGATTCCTGAAGTAACGCGTGCTTATTGTAGTGGCCGGGGGCTTCGGCACTAACGCCGCGCGAGCAGCTGGCGCGGCATGTTGCGAATCGTGACTTTATCGTCGTCGTCAATGGCCACCATCCAGAACGCGATGGAATAGAAAATTACGCAGGCGCAGACGATTCCGTAGGCGACGAACGTCGCCGGGTGGAAAAACTGCATCAGAAAAACCACGGTGATTAAGCCGGCGCTCATCAACAGCGCGCGAGAAAGCGTTCCCGAAATCCACGACCGGATTGAAAACGCCTTCAGCCGCCTCGCAAACCAGAACAGGAATGCAACGTCAATCACCGTGCAGATCAGTTTCGAAAGAGCGGCCCCATTGATTCCGAAATGTTTGGTCAGCCACCAGGTATACAGCGCGTACGCGGGCAGGGCGATTAGATCCAGCACGGCCTTCATGTCTGGCCGGCCAAGCGCCTGCACGGAAGTAAACGGTATCTGCGCGAACGCGTTCAAAAAGAAGGCAATGGCCAGCATCTCCATCACGAATTTGCTCTGATTCGCGAATTCCGGCCCCAGCCAGGCCTGCAGAATCTGGCGAGCGAAAACGACGAAGACGACCGTGATGGGCGTCATGACGAAAAGCAGGTATTTCAATGTTCGCGAGGACGCGTCCGAGACCACCGTGCGGCGGCTCCCGTGATAGCTGAAGTACGGAAAAAGCGCGGGTGCAATGCTCGCTGGAAAGATCAGCGTCTTGCTGACCAGTTCAAATGGCGCGGAGTAAAAGCTCAGCGCACTGACGGACACCACCGAGGCGATAACGAACCGCTCCAGGTAACCGAACAGGGGTCCGGAGGCATTGCAGACCGTCACCCAGCCGCCGAAGGACGCGAGCGGCTTTATCTCCGCCAGCGAGAATGTGCGGTGGGTCCTCATCTCCGGGAGAATTCTGAAACAGCACACGAAATATGCAGCCGCCGCAAGCATTCGTGTGGCCACCGAAATAAGAATAATTACGGTAACGTCGGCTCCGAAATGAATCGCAATCACCGCAAAAAGATAAAGCGAAAGGCTGCTGCCCACGTTTACAGGAACAACCAGATCGAAGCGCTGCGCACCTTCCAGTATTCCGCGCGCCAGGTTGCTAATCAGCAGAATCGGCAGCGAAGCGCACAGCAGCAAAAGGGAGTTTCTCGCCTCTCCCATGTATGCCACGGGCATCTTGAAAACATGGTGGACGGCATAAGGAACCAGGGCGGCAATCAGGGCGCCACCGGCCACTCCCAAAATCAGCTGCAACCGGAACGACGTCCAAACCACTTCTGGAATCTTATGCCGGGTTTCCGGATTCAAATACTCCGCGACGTATTTCGTGGTGGCGCGGCTGAGCCCCAGGTCGAAAATCAGGAAGTAGTTGAACAGCATCCAGGCAATGGAAAGAATTCCAAATCCATTGGTGCCCAGGCCTTTCACGATGTACGGAAGCGTGAATACGCCTGCCAGAATGGACACAATCTGGCCGACCAGATTCAGGACGCCGTTTCGGGCGACCGTTCCGCCATGTTTTTCTTCTTGATGCGCCATTTATTTTCTTTGGGTTTCCGATTTGCCCGATTGCGTGGGCCGCGCTGCCGCGCGGGAACGCCGTCGCAGGACAGGTTTCCTGCGGGAAGATGAACGGGTAAAGGTCCTGGTTCAGCCCAATTGTTATTGTTTAGAGAGCGACTTTCGGTGGAGCGGCTGAAATCCGCAAGAACCGGCTTCGCAATTCAATCCCTGGTTTCGGGCGCATAACGGACAGCTGCGCCCACAAGAAATATGGGTTGTAGAGCAGCGCTATTTGCGAACGGCGGCGAGCCCCTTCGGAGAATCCAGGTAGCCCGCGTATTCGTATGCGCCTGAATCCCAAGGCGAATTTCCACTGGGACGGTTATTGGGCATGCGCGCCGGAGAAAGCACCGTGTAGCTGGCTGTCTCCGTAACGGCGAGAGTGGTGGCCTTGCACATCAGCTGGAGCTGGCCTGAACACGAATTGGACAGATTTTTCCCCGCGTCAACCGTCGCATCATTGGAAGAAGTCGGGGAATAGTCGTTGCTACTCGTATAGCCCTGCTGCTGGGCTGCGGCGTTGGTCTGCGTGATATTGTTGCTGGATACCGGATTGGTGATTCCAGCACAACCACTCTGGCTGTTATTGTAGCAAACTGGAGTGCCGTCGCTGATGAAGTGATTGTTGCGGGCCACGCCGGTACCCAGAGGACCGTTGCCGCGATCTTCCACACGCAGGAGAAAACCGGTTCCCTGGAGTGTGTTGTTGTAGACGTATTCCGTGGAATTCTGCGTTCCGCCCAGGTCTGTGTCGAGTTGCAAGGGGATCACGGTGGTGTCAAAAATCACGTTGTTATAGTAGTAGTCCTTGCCGCCGGGAGTGATGGAATTGAAGACGGCCACGGCTGCGGTGATGTGGCGGACAAGATTGTTGTACATCCACAGCCCGTTGCTGCCGGTGTTCTCAATGCCATTGGAGTGCGTCGCCGGATCGAAGGAGTTGGAAATGTATTCCACCAGGTTGTCATGCACCAGCGTGAGCCTGCCTACAATGCCATTGGCCATGTATCGAAAAATAGACATATGCACGTCCGGCCACATGTAGATGGCCTGAAGGCTTTGGCCGTCGGTATCGGTTCCATCGAATACGCAATCGGCCACGTAGCTGCCCTGATTGTAGGGAGTGCCCGTATCTCCCTGAATGGCCTCGCCACCGTCATGGGTTCCTCCATTCAGCGTTCCATGAGACCAGCCATGAAAATAGGAATTGGTGATGGCAATGTTCGTTGAGCCGTTGGCCTCAATATAGATCGCGGAGCCATACGACGGAGTTCCTGACCAGTAGAGACCGGTGAATTCAATGTTGTCGATCTGGATGTAGGAAGGACTTCCCTGCAGGTTGATGAAGTCATTGTTGCCAGAAACCTGCGTGCCGCCGCCATTTAGAATCGGCCGCGCCCAGCCGGACCCTGAATACCAGGTTTGATCCACCCCGATATAGATGGACGCGGCCGAAGATCCACCCCACGTCCAATTCCATTGCAGCGCAGCGCCGGGCCACGTTACGCCGCCTTTCAGAATGACGCTGTCCCCGGCCTTTGGAGAAGCTGCCGCGCAAATATTGGAGCATCCATTCATGCCAGGCGCGTGCATCCAGGGAGCCTGTTTGGAGGTTCCAGGATTCGTATCCTGGCCGCTGGAATAATCAACGTAGTAAACGTTTCCGGCCCGCGCGGGTTTTACGTGGGTTAGAAATATTCCTAGCAGCAGAGTGAGAAGCATGAGACAGCGAACAGTGGTTCCCATTGGCCTTCCTCCATGTATAGCGACGCTGCTTCGGAAGAATAATTCGGGCCGCTGGGAAACCCTATATTAAAATGTCTAACGTGCATTATCAGTAAATATACACCACTAGTGAACACGCGCCGCGGAACGGCGGCTTTGCGCCGGGGGTGCCGCTGGATGCTCCTTGCGCGCATCTGGCATAGTGGATGATTGCAATTCGTCCTCTCCTGCCTGGTTGCCGGAACTACCCTGTTTGGAAACAAGAGAATTCCGCCACGCTTTCTTTACCTTCTGAAGCATGTTGGCTTTCTCAAGAACCGCGCGGGCCATTCGATGCGCCCCGAACGTGATCGTGCGCATGCTATTCAAACGGAATCCTTTCCACGTGGGAGCAAAAACCCAAACGGAAGATTCCAACCTCCTGAGGTTGCCGAAGCGCTCTTTGTATCGTCCTTCGCCATAGCCGAAGTCGATTTCCTCGATTCCCGCAGCGCAAAAATCTTCCAACATCTTTGTCAGAAGAAAAGTCCCGGGAGAGAGTCTCTCTGAGGCTGGGTCGTAACCGAGGTACTCACTAACGAACACGGCATTGTATACAGAACCGATCCAAAAAGAACAGGGGTTATTCTCGATAGACAATACGTAACCACGGAGCCAGCCTTTCTCGGCGGACAGGCGCAAGCGCTGAAGAATCTCCGGCGTGGGAGAAAACCCCACACCCAGGGCTCTCTGATAAGTCTTCGACGCGATTTCCTCGGCCTGACCGAGGAGCCGGCCGAGACCCGTGAGACCTTCATAGCGAGTGACGCTCAGTCTTGCACCACAGCTATCAGAGAGACGTTTTGCTTTCCTGCGAAGATCGGCGCGATGACTCGGCGAAAGTCGCCGATAGACCTCCTCCATCGTCGGCGGCAATTCCATCCCGTAATGCACCTGAACGGCCGAGTTGTAATCACGGGATGTAATGCCAGGAACTCGTGTTGCAGCCGAATGGAATGGTGAATCAACCGCTGTATACTCAAAAACGGCCGCATCTGCTTCCCCATTCCGAAGAGAGTCCATCACACAGCGCACCAGCAAATCGCAATCTGAGACGGACGGATTCCCGCGAAGTCCCCCGTATACGAAAGTCAGTATGCGAACGGACGGCTTAAGGAGGGATACATAACCGATTCGGAAATTGAGCTTGGTCCTCTCGAACCGTCCAACCAGGAGCGTCCTGGGGAAGCCATCCGCGTATAGCACGAGGACGTGGGGCCGGCGCTCTGCCTTGCCGGAACGGAGAATGGTCAAGAAAAAATCCAGATCCGAATCCCGCGTGCCGCCCCACTCCGCCCATTGCGCGCGAAGTTGCTCCAATTCCGCGGTGGTGCGTATAATGCCGATTTTGATTTCTGGAGTCACGAAAATCAGTTTCGCTGCGCAATGCGCCGCGGCACGCTGGAAGTCAAACAGCGGTTCTCTCCGCGCGGGACCCTCTGTGGGCAACACGCGTGCCATGCAAGCGACATTGGCGCGCAGTAGCGGAAGGCCCTTTGTCCATGCGCGAAGACCGGCCCCGCAGAATCCTTCTGACGCGAGGCAGAAGCTTCAGGTTATCCAGGGTCCGGCGCAGGATTTTGTGAATCAGCAGGTCCGCAACCCGAATCCAGTTCACCGTCATGCCCCGCAGTGATGGCGCGGCAATGTAAATATGCGCCTTGTCGTACTGGACGTTTCCAAAGCGCTGCTTGTATTCACTCGACCCGGACCCAAAATCAATTTCGCCAGCGCCCTGGCGGCGCAATTCGTCCAGAACCCGGACGACAAGGTATGTTCCAGGCGAATATTTTTTGAGAGAGGCGTCAAAGGCCAGGAAATCGCTGCAAAACTTTCCGTCGTTCAGCGTGCCACTGGCAAATGCGCATGGTGTATCGCCGGCATAGAGCACAAATGCCCGCAGCCACCCTTTCCGCGCGTAGACGCCATATCTTTCGCGTGTTTCAAGGTTTTTCAGAAAACCTACGCCCATCTTACGCTGGTAAGACCGCGACGCGATGCTCTCGGCATCCCGGAAGAAGGACGGCAAAGCCTCCATGGTGGCGAATGATTCGATCCGGATTTCTCCCTGGCAGGCATCGGAGAGAGACTTCATCCGTTTGCGCAGTTGGCTTCGATGCTTGATGCTCAACGTCTTCCACGCGTCAGTAGAACCCGCCCCCATCACCTTGGACCAGTAAGGGTCGACATCGGGCAGCCAATCCCGCGTAAAGAAACCTGGCAAATGGAGGGATTGACGAAATAGCTCTGATTCAACGTCCACGTAATGGAATAGGGCCAGATCAGCGTCGCCCTGCTTCAAACAATCCTTCACTGCAAAGATAATGAGACGGATATTGCCGTCGTCGTCCCGCCCACGCAAACCACCCTGCACGAACACCAGAAGCCGAACTCGCAACTTGGCGAAAGTCGAATACCCGATCCGCAGGGGAAGCAACGCATCTTCATACCTTCCGACGAGCACGGTCTCCGGCTCTCCATCACGAAATGCCGCAATCACGTGAGGGCGCGTATTGACTGGCAAAGAACGCAATGTCGCCAGGAATACATCCATATCCGAGTCGCGGCGGCCATCCGTGGAGGACCAGAACGACCTGATACTTTCGACTTCCTCGTAGCTTCGCAGAATCTTCACGGTGATCGCGCCGGATTTCCCCGGCGAAGAAGCAGACGCGGCCATCGCGGCCGGCACTTGCTCCGACGAGCTGTGTTGGTCGGGGCTTAGAATGAGGCAGCTTTCAGGCATTTGCGTTCTTCGTGCCAGACAATGCAAACAACAGCCAACCCAACTCATATGGGCAGCATTCCCATTTGATCGCCAAATCGCCCGGCTGCGCGCCCCGGCGGCTGGAGGAAAGAAGATTGAGCGCCTCACTGAAAATGCGCTTGTTGCGGTTGCGGTAGATGCTTCTCCAGATGAGTTCCTCGGATTCCGAGCGCATATCGAAGCGCAGTTCATTCTTCCCGCCGACCCATTGTAATCCCCGTTGAATTTCGGGAGTGAAATCACACGGACCCGCGTTACTCAGGGCCTGCAATGCCATGGGCGCCATCCCATGCTGGTGTACTGAATAAACGGGATACTTGCCGATTACACTGCCCTCGCTGGCATCGTAATGCCACCACCATTGGCCCAGTGGCCCCTGCGCGCGGCAGATTGCCGTGGCGCACACCGTGGCCAGTTGCAGAGCCTCCTGATGGCCATAGGCTTGGTAGAACCGACTGAGCGCGTAGATGGGATAAACCTGGTCGGCGAAACTTCCGATTCGTCCCCGAACAAGACCGGCAAGCCCCTTGCCCTTTCCCATTTGAACGAAATAGCCCCGCTCTCCCCAATTGGCGCGGAGCATTTCCCACACCCGCGTCGCCAGTTTCTCCTGGCCGCCTGTTACGGAGACACCGGCCAGCTCACACTCGGCGAGACCGGAGAGGAACCACGCCAGTTCCATGGTGCGGGCGTCGCGCGCATCCTGGTAGCGTTCCAGCGCCCCTTGTAGATCCATATCGAAGCACCGGATCGCCAATTGATTGGGAATGGTGTGTGCCAGGAGCCACAGCAGGAGACCCAAGTCTCCAATGTTGTCGATCTTCCGGGACTCCTCCAGGAGTCTTGCGGAGGTCTGGCGGACAGGGATGAATGTGCGATGTCCGGCCCTTTCCGCTTTGTTGAGGCCCAGCAAACACATCAGCGTGTATCGGCGAGAAAGACCTTCGTGAACGAGTTCCCCACGCACTTTCCGAAGACGGAAGCAAAAAAGCCCCTCCTCCCGGTTGAACATCCGGTCGAGCCCGCGCAGGGCGAGTTCGTTCAACCAGGGTGTATCGACCTCTGGCGTGGGATGCGGTTGCGCAACGAGAACGGAATTAAGACTGATTGCCATTATGCTGTTCTCCCATTTGAGAGGTGCAAAACTTTTTCGATATTGTCCACGATGCTGCTCAGACAGGAAGAATTGGCAGGAATCGGGCGTGATGGACGCGGCCTGTGCGCCAGAACAACGCGCCTCTCAAGGTCCTCAACGCTCTGCAAAAGAACTAAACGCCCGGCCGCCGCAAGGTATAGATCCACGGCACCCATCGGCCCGCGGAAAATGCTATAAACCGGCACATCCAGCGCCGCCGCTTCGCGATTCATGGTCCCGCCACCGCTGATGACCAAATCTGAAAACCAAACCAGGTTCAAGCCATCCACCACGTGCGCTGGAATCGTCAACTTCCCGCTCGCGAGAAGTCCGCTCCATTTCCGCCGGTACTCCGCTTCCTGTTTGCCATCCCGCGGAAGCAGGATGATGCGTCCATGAGGATGCCGGATAATGAGTTCAATTGCGGCATCGAGAAGTTTTTCGCTCTCCGGATTGTGATAGTGCGCTTCGGTTGCCGGTGGCCGCACGGTTACAACCAGGTCATCCTCTCGCAGCCCCAACTGTTCTCGCAGGGCCGGATCGGGTTCGAAACTGGGCGCATACACGTCTTCCTTGATTCCCGAATAGCGCAGCACGCGAGCCGCATAAGGCCCCAGCGAGCTTGTGGGAATCACTTCCGGCGCCAGCCACCAGCTTGGCTGGGGCAGCGGAATTTTGCTGGAATGTTCATAATCAAAAATCGTGAGAGACGGAATTCTGAGCGCGGACGCGAGCAGCATCAGCGTTCTGGAACCGTGTGAAAGCGCCAGGTCCGGCTTTTCCCGAAAGATAATGGGAGCGAGTTCCCCGCAACGAATGGCCAGACCCGCCACTTTGGCCACTTTGCGCTTCCCGTAATGGTGCCCTACGGCCGTGTACTTGAATCCGTACATGTCCGCCAGTTCGCAAACCTGAAAACAATCCCGTGCGGTGATGACCACCTCATGGCCGCGTTTGTCCAATTCCTGAAGAATGGGCCTGAAGAACGGAACATGCGGCGAATTTTCCAGATCGATCCAGATTTTTTTCACGGTTGGTAGACCTTGGGTTTACAACGGCGCGCGCGAAGAAACTAAGCACTTGGCGAAACGGCGCGCAACACTCGGGCAGGATTGCCCGCGACGATTGTTCCCGGCGGGACATCGCGCGTGACCACGCTTCCCGCGCCCACGATGGCCCGTTCGCCAATGGTGACATTACAAAGGATGGTGGCTCCTGATCCCACGGACGCGCCAGCACAAATCACCGTGGGCTCAACCTTCCAGTCTTTTGCCGTTTGCAATTCACCGGACGCCGATGTGGCGCGCGGAAATGGGTCGTTGATGAACGTAACGCCGTGACCGATGAAGACGTTGTCTTCAATCACCACGCCTTCGCAGATGAAGGTGTGACTGGAAATCTTGCAGCGGCGGCCGATCCTGGCGTTCTTTTGAATTTCGACAAATGCTCCGATTTTGGTCTCGTCGCCAATTTCGCAGCCATAAAGATTAATAAACTTGGAGAGCTTGACGTCCCGGCCAAACTTCACGTCCGCTGAGATGCATACAAAATCGCTCACAGAAGGATGGCCTCTCCTCTCCTTCTCAACGATTGATCCGCCGCTTCCAGCAGCCGGACAACCCGCCGGCCGGCGATGCCGTCATTCAGCGGCGTACGATTATTTGTAATGCAGTCAATAAAGTAGGCCACTTCCGTTTTCAGAGCTTCCACCTGCTCCACCTGCGGTGACCACATATCGCCGGAGCGGTAGCTGACCAGCAGCTGATGCACTCCGGTGCTGCCGTTCATATGCACACCCTTGTCATACACCTTAATCTTTTCATCAGCTTCCAGGTCGTTCCACACCAGCATTTTCTTCTCACCGCCAATCAGCGTGGTGCGTATTTTCACTGGCGAGAGCCAGTTCACGTTGATGTGCGCGATGATCCGGTTGGGAAAATAGACGGTGATGAAGGCGATGTCTTCCACCCCGTTCAAGTGTTTCTCCCCTGTCGCCGCCACGGCTACTGGCCTTTCCTGAATCACATGGTCCATGATGGCCAAATCATGCGGCGCGAGATCCCAAATCACGTTCACATCATGTTGAAAAAGCCCCAGGTTCACGCGCAGAGAGTCGTAGTAGAAGAGATTTCCCAGCGCATTCTCGTCAATCAACTGGCGAATCCTGCGCACCGCCCCGGTGAACAGGAAAGTATGGTCCACCATTATTTTCAGGTTCTTTTTGTCCGCCAGTTCGATCAACTCCTCCGCCTGCGCGGAGCTGCTCGTGAAGGGCTTCTCCACAAAAACGTGTTTTCCGTTTTCCAGGGCGCGCCTGGTCAATTCGTAGTGCGTCCACACCGGCGTGACAATGGCCACCACATCCAAATCCGGCGAAGAGAGAACTTCCTGGCATTCAGTGGTGGTCTCGATCTGAGGATATGCTTTGGCGGCGTTCAGCAGGCGCCTGGAATCGCTGTCACAAATCAGGGTGACTTGCGAATCCTCATGGTTGTCGAAGTTGCGGACCACATTAGGTCCCCAGTACCCATAGCCGATTACACCCGTGCGGAGGATGCCCTTCCTGCCGGCGCGGGGGGAACGGGCCAGCCCTTCCAATCCAGACTCCGGGGAAACCTGTTCGGGGGCATAGACGCTTGCTTTCATGGACACTTGTCACTCCTTGATCAAACTACTTGAAGATTCAGAATCGTTGACGAGCAATTTGGGTCAACTGGAGCGAGGCGAAGGAGGAGCCAAACCAGGAGAAATACGCTAAGCGTTTTCAGAAAACCAAGCGGACCAGGTTGGACCTGACTCAGTAAGCGCCTTTACCGGAAAGAACCGCGCGCGGAGTCCGCAGAAGAATCCCAATATCCATCCAAATGGACCACGAGCGTGCATATCGCAGGTCCAGGCGCACCATTTCGTCGAATGAGACCTGGCTGCGGCCCTTTACCTGCCATAGTCCTGTAATTCCCGGCTTCACTTCGAAGACCCGGCGGCGATGCCAGACGTCGTAAGCATCGTATTCATAGCGAATCGGCGGTCGCGGACCCACAAGCGACATCTGCCCTCTAAGCACGTTCAGGAACTGGGGCAATTCGTCCAGGCTAGCCTTGCGCAGGAAGTGCCCGACACGCGTGACGCGAGGGTCAGCCTGGATCTTGTATATGTTCTCTTCGCTTCTCGCGCCGGAGCCCGCCGCTGGCGCCCCCTGAATGAGGCGTTTGATGTACTCCTCATGAATCTGCGAGTCGTTGCGGACATACATGGTGCGGAACTTCAAACAGAGAAAGGCCTTGCCAAACTGGCCGAGTCGCTCCTGGACGAAAAGGACTGGCCCTTCAGAAGTCAACTTGATGGCCAAGGCGACCACAGCAAAAACAGGAGTCAGGAGCAACAGTGCCAGCGCGCTGCCGACAATATCCATGCCTCTCTTGAAGATCAACGCTGACTTCTTGGACCCCTCGCGCTGCAAGAGGTCGGGATAAAGCGGACGGGAACCCGGGCCCCGCCGGTCATTCCAATCAATCTGTTTAGGCTGCTGGGGAAAGGGATGTACGGAGACATGAACCTGGGCGAGCACATCTTCGTCCACGTTGGCCTGTACGGCGCTGACAACTTTGTCCGCCAGCACGTCCACGACCGCGGAGACATTGGACGCTTCAATTTCCGTGAATATGAGCCCGAGGCACGAGTCCTGCTTATACCAGCCGACCAGATCCGTCTCCCGGCGCGCGGCGCTGAGTGCGTCAATCAAGCTGCGCAATACCGCGTCCCGCCTCGGCCCGCTTTCGATATCTTCTGCATCGAGGAGGAAAAGCAGAAACTGCTTCGCCGAACGCTCTGCCCGCTTCCGTTCAAGACTGAGAATTCCCAGAAATACCCGTTCAGGCAGAACGCCCTCGGTGAAGTCCGCCGGAATTCGCTGTGGCCAGCGAATGGCGCGCCCGGCCTTTCGCGAACTGGCCTTGCGATCCAACACATTCCCAATCGCGGTAGTCATAATCTCTTATGTGGCCTCTCGATGCCCGCCGCTGTGTTGTACCAGCAGCCCGAATGACCTGCAATTAACTCTTTGACCGAGCGGACTCGCGGGGAGAAAATCAGGCTACGGGCGAACCTAGCAATTCCTCGTTGGAATCCACGGCCTGCATCCAGTGTGGAGGGGATGGCTTCCCCACGGGATTGAGCCACTCGGCCTGCACATCGACGGCAATCGACCGTTGGAGGAGCGTTACCGAGACGATAACCCGGCTCTGCCCTCTGAAACCTACAAGAATTCCTTCCAGCCCGCGCAGCGGGCCGCATTCCACCCTGACCTTGTCCCCTTGCTTCAGAAACGGACTTGGCGTGGTAGTCAGCCCGGAATTCACGGCCCTCTGCAGAGCCGAGATTTCTTCATCAAGGATGGGAATGGGAGTCTTGGAAATTCCGACGACCGCGAGGACGCCTGGAGTCAATAGGATGGGGCGCCTTTCCTGAGGATTAAACCGGCAGAAAATGTATCCAGCAAACAGCGGCACATGCAGAGTCTGCATCCGGTCTGACCACTTTCGCCTGACCGAATACTTCGGGAGGAAATGCTCATATCCCTGCCCTTGCAGATGGGATGCAACCCTGTCTTCAAAACGCCCCCGAACCTGGAGCGCAAACCAAGGGAACACTGAAACCTTCCTCGCGGCCGCATGGGCGTGCAGGCTTCCGCCAACAGAGTCCCATTTACGACACATCCAAAATCAAAAATTTGCGTCGGTGCAAGGAAAGGGTTGTGCGTTTATACCGGGCCTTAAGAATCGTGTCAACGGGGTTAGATTGTATGCACTTGGCAGGTCAGATTATGTGCAATTGACCTGCATTTTGGGGTGGAGTACCTGAATGTTAAATATGGCATCAACGGGAAATCGGTACTTGGCAACTGTTCCCCGAGCGTTTCGCCCGCTCATGGACATCCGAATCGGGGTGAAACGCGGATAACGTGCTCCGCTTGCCCGGTATACACCGTGTTCTCCTCGAGATTCCCACCGCTCGCCTGAGAATGGGGCGTTCACAACGGCCCCGCCACCGGTAAAGCACGCCTCGGACCGCCAGCTCCAGGCGCGCTAGGTTTTCTTGTTGGGAAGAACATGTCTTGCCGCCTGGTGCGCCGAGATCCACAGGGCTTTCAGATCAGGAAACTCACCCAACAGCGGGCTTGCAGCGTACGCAGCAGGAACATATATTTACCAAGTATGTACGATAGCAGATATACATCAAAAGGGATTTCTTAGGACAGGTCCCGCTCGCATTCGGCAATTGATTCCGCAGCCAGAAGCACTCCGGAACTGAGAGTGGGATCGGAACCTGTCCTTACCCTTTCCAGTGCTGGAGAGTCTGTCACGGGCTAATTCTCATGTCAAGGTTGTTCAATCAGACGCAGAAATTCAAGATTTTCGCGGGCGAGCCACTTGACTTCGCCGCGGTTAGCGTTAGGCTAGGGGCTATCCAGCCTTGGTTTCTTCCGGCGAGAACAGCCGGACGGAACTTCCGTCACAACTCATTAAAAGCGCTTAGGAAAATTGGAGAGATTCCAGAGATCTCCGTTCTGGAGCGCCGTTCCGTAAGAGCCCAGCCGTATTTCCCCAGCCCAGATTTGTGGGAAGCAAGGCACAGCAGAAGGTGCGGACATCCTGCATGCGGTGTGGACGCGCGTCCCGAAACTTTCCGCTCCCATGAGTGGATACACCTGCTACTGCCTAGTTTTTAAGGGCCCTGCTGCTCGAGGCAACGGACCGCGAAGATGGAGATTCCTTTGGAGAATGGAATGAAGTTCATGGACCATGGATTTGGACACCAGCAGTGGCAATCCCCGCTCCAGGACAGGCGTCGGCGCCGGCTCAACCACACACTTCGCGACTATTGTGTCGTCTGGATCCTAATGCTCACAGTGGCTGCCGGAGAGGCCGGGGCGGCAATTCCCGGCGCGGCGCACACACCGCTCCCCGGCAGCGCTTCGCCTGCCCTCCCGGGGGTGATCGCCATCCCATCCGAAGTCAGCTTTCTGGCGGCGACCGTTGGGACCGCCGATTCACAAACCGTTATGCTCACGAATTCCGGACAGGCAAATTTCTTGATCTCCCGGGTAAGGGTCGAGGGCAATGGCTTCCGGGTGACCGGCCTGACTTCGCCTGCCATTCTGCCGCCGGGAGGAAACCTGACTTTCAACGTGGAATTTGCGCCCCGAGCTGCCGCGAATGTCCGGGGCAGTATTTTGTTTTTCAGCGACTCCGGCGCGTTGGCGCTCGTTCTTCCCCTCAGTGGAACCGCCAGCGCGCGGGTCCGCGCCTTGACCGTCACCGCTCGTGCCTTGGACTTCGGAAGTGTGAGACCAGGCACGATCACCCCGGCTGAACCGGTCCGTTTGACCAACACCGGCAATTCCGACCTGACCATTACGCAATCCCTCCTCCGCGGCGCCGGATTCAGCATGGATGCTCCCCCCTTGCCCATGACGCTTTCGCCCGGCCAGGATGTGTCCTTCTATATTACTTTCTCGCCCCGGGTGCGCGGCGATGCGCGCGGTACGCTCCTGATATCCACGGATGCCACCGGGCAACCCGAAGCCGTGCATCTCTTTGGGACGGGCCGTAATTTAGAGTCGAAATTATCGGCGGAGCCCAAGGACCTTGAATTCGGAAGCAACCAGAACGGCTACACTGCGACGCGCGACCTAGATCTGTTCAATTTGGGTGATGTGGCTATCACCATGAGTAATGTCGCCATTTCCAGCGCGGTCTTCGGTGTGAATGGCGTGGAATTTCCCTTTACTATCGCACCGGGCGACAAAGCCGTTATCCACGTAACCTATACGCCCACCGATTCGGTCCTTGATAGCGGGAATCTGAGCATCATCACTGACTCGCCGGATTCACCGCTAACGATTTCTCTCGCAGGCAGTGGTTCCAATGGTGATAAGAATTCCGTGATCTCCATATCCTGGGCGGGCAACGATTCTCCTTCCATCGCCGGATATAACATTTATCGCGCTGATACGCCGGACGGATCGTTCATTCAGCTCAACTCCAGCCCAATCGTTGAGCCATCGTTTCAGGACTCCGATGTGGAATCCGGCGCCACATATTTTTACGTGACCACCGCGGTGGACGCGGCGGGGCATGAAAGCAGTTTCTCAAATGAAGTCGCGGCGGCCGCGCCATAGAAAAACGTCTCTGCCTCGAGAAAATCGCACGCGCTAGGTTTATGGCAAGAGTCCGTAGACGCTTAGCTGATATTCAGCACCGACAAAGACCTTGCCATTGGCCACGGTAGGAACTGCAAATTTCACGGCAGGACCCGGATTGTCGCGCCGCGAATTTTGCGCCGTATTGTACAACTCGGTCCCAAGATTGGTGGCATCAAAAGCGTGCAGAACCTCGGGCCCCTGATTGCCAAAGTTGCTGGCGTCAATAGCCCACACAATGGCATTGGAATTTCCATTTGCTGAAACCGTGGGCTCCGGACCCGGATAGCCATAGGCGCTGGGCGATTCCGAAACCGGAGACGTCGAGAGCAGGCCCGTGGAAGTATTGAATGCGAATTGCTTGATCGCATCGAAGGCCCCACCGAAATAGACGCTGTGATTCCACCAGGCGGGGACGCCCCAAATGCCGCCCGTCACGTAAGGAATGAATTGGACGATCTGATCGTTGTTGCTCGGATTGTATTTTCCCATATTGTCCCGGTTGACGAGGTAGATTGAACCATCCTTTCCCGATTGCACCAGAAGGTGCGCGTATGGTCCACCGGGATGGTCAGGCAGAATCGTCAGTCCGCCGGCGCCCAAATCCAGATCGTTTTCGCTGAGATAGGATTGGTTAAATGGGGTGAAGTAGTCATCCAGACGGCCCACATTGGCGCTCTCGGACATCTCAAGTTTGACGACACTGTTGCCATAATCACGTCCCCCGCTCGTGTTGGCGTCGAATGTTCCATTGCCAGTGACGCCGTATATGTAAAAGTTGGAGTCTCCTGCCAGCCCGGCATCTCCCTGCCAGATGCCTCCAAAACCACCATTAGGCGTGGAGTTCCAGACAGCTGTCTTTTGGTAAGTATTGGCGGAGAATGCCATCACCCACCCGTGGTATGGGGAAATGTCGCAGTGCGATGCCCATGCGATCTCTACAAGGCCGTGCTGGAGCAGGAGTGAAGGCCGCTGATGTTCCCGCAGGGGATCAAAGCGCACGTTTCCACCTACCGATCCATCTCCCTTCCCCGGCACGGTCGCTTCAATGGTCACCGGACTGTGGGGTTTTTCTTCCCCCGTGGTAATGTCCAGCACATGCAGGCGCTGGAAGAATGCGCCGTTTTCTTTGGTCTTGGCGACCATGTAGATGCTATTGGTTTCAGTGTCGATTGCCGGAGTGCTCGTTATTCCGACTTCGGGGACAATGTCGCCGCACCCGATGTCGTTGTTCGAGACCGTGCTGATGCCTTTCGATGGATTGATGAATGACGTATACCAAAGCTGCTGTCCGCTATCGGCATCGAAGGCATATGCACCATCATGTTCCGTCTCCACAAAGACAACGTCGCGCAGGACTCCCAAAATATTCAGGTTGGAAACGATCAGAGGCTGGGCATACACATAACCGTCAGCGGCAACCGTGAAAAGCCGGCCGAAGGTACTTACGTTGACGTTGCCAGTAGTCAGAATTGTTTCGTTCAGATTCTGGCCCGTCCTGGCATTGTCATTGTGATAAGTGGAAACATTCACCTGGCTGGCTGCGCGAAGTCGCGCGCCGCGGACGAACATGACGACGGCCACGCCAGCCACTACAAGGGGCACCGCCTTAAGAATGATCTTCATCGATCGGTGCAAGCCCCTCCCGTTTCGCTGTTTTGGACCACAGTCTCTGCAATATGGGGCCGGTTTCTTGAGACGGACAATTCCAGGTATCGGTTTCCGTGAAGGAGCCGCTGAGCGGGCTCTCCTGAATTATACGAGTAAAGACTGCGGCGCTCAGACCAGGGACTGGCGCATTAAAGTATCCGTGATCGTCAATTATCCACACAGGATCGAGCACTGCCTGCGGAGGAAGAACCGCTTGCGGGTCCCTCCGCATGGGAGGATCAGCATCCCCACGCGGAATGACCGGCAGGCAACCCCCTCCCACAAAATGAACGATTTCCAGCCGTCGCCTTCCTCCATGGACTTTTCAGCCCAACGCCCGCGCGGAACGATCTCCCGATTGCGCTCCACGGCCACGCGCTCTGGCACGAGCTGCAGATGTTTTATGAGGCCAGCCAGCGTCAAGGGGCCGGAAATCTCGGTTTCTTCGCCATTGACCGTTAACGTCATTCTCGGATGCGTCCTTGTCACCCGGGTCTTATTTGACCAATCCGCCGGGCCATCGCTATTATACAAAGCGGAGAGGAAATGAACGAAAGCGAATTAAGCGCGTACGGCCCGCTTCTGCTCCAATTTGTGATTGCCGCGGGTCTGGCCGGAGTCATCATTACGCTTTCAACGCTGGTTGGACGGCACAGGTCCACGCGCGCAAAAGACCAGCCTTACGAATGCGGTGTACGTCCCACGGGCGACGCCCGGCAACCATTTTCCTGTGCAGTTTTACCTGGTGGCCATGGTCTTCATTCTCTTCGATATCGAGGCCATTTTCCTATATCCCTGGGCCCTCGTGTACCATGAACTGCGCTGGTTCGGGTTCATGGAAATGATCTTATATGTCGGGATTCTGCTTGCGGGTTATCTCTACCTTTGGAAAAAGGGCGCGCTGACTGGAATCGTTAGCTACGCGCTGAAAGTGAAGGACATCGCGGCAGGGGAAAGTCCGGAAAATCACGCCATTGTGCTCCGGCTCCGCGAATGGGATGCCGCATGCGATTGCCGAGGCGCTGGAATTTCGGGGCGAACTGACGCTGATCATTCCCCGGAACATCTGCTCCGTGTTGCGGAATTTCTCTGCGCACGGATGCCGGATCTGCCGATTTAACTTCCTTTCCGATATCACCGCCACTGGACCGATTTCCCGTAGAGCCTCGTTTCGAGTTGAACTATCACCTGCTCTCTCTCAAGCGCAACGAACGGCTGCGCCTGAAAGTCCGGCTGAATGATGCCGATCCGACAGCTCCCTCGGTTGACCCCGGTCTGGAAGGGCGCAAACTGGCATGAGCGCGAAGCGTTTGACCTGTTTGGAATTCGCTTTACCGGCCATCCCGATTTCGGCGCATACTGATGCCCGATGAATGGGAAGGCTATCCCCTACGCAAGGATTATCCCGCCGAGGGCTATCGCTGATGGCCACACCGTCGAAACGGCTACTGGCGCGGCGCAGACGATGATCCTGAATATGGGGCCGCAACATCCCTCCACGCATGGCGTACTGCGCCTCCTGCTTGAATTGGACGGCGAGCGCGTAGTAAAGGCCGATCCCGTCATCGGTTATCTGCACACCGGTATCGAAAAAACGTGCCGAGGCTAAGACCTACTCTCAGGTGTTACCCTGACCGATCGCGTGGACTATCTCTGCCCGCTTTCCAACAACCTGGGCTACTGCCTGGCGGTGGAAAAGCTGCTGGGACTGGAAATTCCCAAGCGAGTGCAGTATATCCGCGTGCTGCTTGACGGAAATGACGCGAGTTGCTTCCCACCTCGTCTGGTTGGGAACGCACGCCATTGACTTGGGCGCGATGAGCGTCTTCCTCTACACTTTCCGCGAGCGCGAGGAAATTCTGCGTCTGTTTGAAATGATGTCCGGCCAGCGGATGATGACCAGCTACTTTCCGTATCGGTGGACTGGCTCTCCAGCCGCCCGACCGGTGGAAGACTCGCGTGGTTCAGCTTCTGGAGATGCTGCCCCCTCGCCTGCATGAATACGAAAATTTGCTCACCAACAACCGCATCTGGATGGCGCGGACCAAAGGCGTGGGGTATCTGGACGCCGAGGACGCCATCGCCATCGGTGTTTCCGGGTCCATCGCTCCGCGGCAGTGGCATCTCTTACGATGTTCGCAAGGCGTTCCCTTATTCCAGCTATGATGAATTCGATTTCGATGTCGCCGTGCGGGATGGCGGGAGATTGCTACGCGAGGTACCTGGTGCGCTTGGCAGGAAATGCGCGAAAGCCTGAAGATCGTCCGCCAGGCGCTGGAAAGGGTATCCGACGAAGGACCCTTACGCGCGGAGTCTCCGGGCATCGTGCCTCCTTCGCGCGAGGAAATGAAGACCTCTATTGAAGGCCTCATCTACCATTTCAAAATTTATACAGAAGGCTTCGCACCCCCGCCGGGTGAAGTTTATACCGTCATTGAGTCGCCGCGCGGGGAGCTTGGGCTATTATGTCGCCAGCGACGGCTCGGCGAAGCCGTTCCGCTTGAAAATGCGGACGCCTTCGTTTGTAAACCTACAGGCGTTGCGCGAAATGATTGAAGGACGGCTGATTGCGGACGTGGTGGCCTGCATCGGAACGATTGATATTATTTTGGGGGAAGTGGATCGCTGAGGCGCTGTCACCGACAAACTAATGAATTTACCAGCCACGCTCGACAACGAAATTCAATGAACTGCTGAGCCGCTATCCGATGAAGCGCTCGGCGTTGATTCCCATGATGCTCTTCGCGCAGGAACAATATGGATATCTGAATGATGAGATGCTGGCGAAATAGCCCGCCGTCTGGATTTGAATCTTCTGCAGGTGACGGAAACGCTGGACTACTATTCGATGCTGCGGCGCAAACCGGCCGGCCGATGCCACCTGCAGGTCTGCACCAACGTTTCCTGCATGTTGCGCGGCGGGAAGGAACTCTACGCTCACCTCCAAGCAAAACTGGGCATCGGAAACAAACAAGTAACGCCCGATGGAATTTTTTCTTTGGAGGAAGTGGAGTGCATGGGCGCATGCACCGGAGCGCCGTCCATTGTTGTGAATTATGATTTCTATGAAGACCTGACGCTGGCAAAAGCCGATGATATTCTGGACCAACTCCGCAGCGGCAAACGGCCCGCGCCGTCGCCAGTTACGTCCGGTTCCGTGCATCCTAGAACGCTTGCCGAGGTGCCCGTCATCAGCCGCCGATTCGGGATTCCGAACTCGCGCAAGCTGGATGTTTATCTGGAAAATGATGGATACAAAGGCGCTGGAAAAGGCCCTTAAGATGACGCCGGAACAGGTAATTGACGAAGTAAAAAAATCGCGCACTGCGCGGACGCGGCGGCGCGGGCTTTCCAACTGGGATGAAATGGAGTTTTGTTCCCAAGGAGCGCGTCCAGGACGAAATATATCCTTCGCAACGCCGATGAAAGTGAGCCCGGCACATGCAAGGACCGGCCATTGATGGAAATGGACCCCCACCAATTGATTGAGGGAATGAGTCATCGCTGGCCGCGCCGTGGATGCTCACATGCGGGCTATATCTATATTCGCGGAGAATACCGCTACATTTACGACATTTTGGAAGCGGCCATTGACGAAGCGAGTTCACGTGGCTATCTGGGGAAAAATATTCTCGGCAGTGGATTCGATTTTAAGCTTTATGCCCATACTGGAGCCGGCTCTTACGAGTGCGGCGAGGAATCGGCCTTGATGGAATCCCTGGAAGGAAAGCGCGGCTATCCGCGCATTCGTCCACCATTCCCCGCCGTGGCGGGAATCTATGGCTGTCCCACGGTCATTAATAATGTGGAAACCCTCAGTTCTGTCCCTTCAATTTACTCCGCGGCGGCGAATGGTTTGCCGGACTCGGCTCGCCGAAGAATGGCGGCACCCGCCTCTTCTGCATTTCTGGTCACGTGAACAAGCCAGGCATCTACGAATTGCCGATGGGATTCAATTTGAGGCGAATGATTGACGACGTCGCGGGTGGCATGCGCGGCGGGAAAAAATTGAAGGCTGTGATCCCCGGTGGAAGCTCCTGTCCGCTGCTGAAAGCCGACGAAGTTGATGTGGCCATGGATTTCGATTCCGTGGCCAAAGCGGGCTCCATGCTCGGTTCCGGCGGCGTGGTGGTGATTGACGAAGATACCTGCATGGTGGATATGGCGCGGCGCATCATGCACTTTTATGCGCATGAATCCTGCGGCTGGTGCATTCCCTGCCGTGAAGGAACCGCCTGGCTGCGTAAGACACTGGACCGCTTTCATGATGGCGGAGGAACCGCGGAAGATATCCCATTGATCGGCGAGCTGTCCCAAAATATGTTGGGCCGCACATTCTGTCCCCTGGGCGATGCCGCCGCCATGCCCACCATCAGCATCGTGAAAAAGTGGCGCAACGAATTCGAAGAGCATCTCGCCGGCAAGTGTTCGTATAAGCCAGCCACGGACCTGCTCGTGGGAGTGCGCGCATAATCATGGACCGAGCAGAAAAAAAATCACTTTTACGCTTGATGGCCAGCCGGTTACAGTTCCCGCCGGCACTCTGGTGATTGAGTCCGCGAAGCAGCGCGGCATCGAGGTTCCCTCCTTTTGCTATTACGCGGGGTTCTCGTTGCAGGCCGCCTGCCGCATGTGCCTGGTGGAAGTGGAAAAGGCCCCCAAGCTTCAGACGGCTTGTACGCTCGTCCCCGTCGAAGGCATGGTGGTGCGTACCGACACGCCGCAGGTTCACGCCGCGCGCAAGAACATGTTGGAGTTTCTGCTCTCCAATCATCCCTTGGATTGCCCGGTCTGCGACAAAGGCGGCGAGTGCGAGCTTCAGGATATGACCTTTCGCTACGGCCTGGACCACAGCCGCTTCGCCGAGGAAAAGCTCCACTATCCCGAGGAGAAATGGTCGCCGCTGATTTTTTACGATGCGCCGCGCTGCATTCTCTGCTTCCGGTGCGTCCGCGTGTGCGATGAAGGGATGGACGTGAAGGCCCTGGGTGTTGGCGCGCGCGGAGTGAGTTCCGTGATTCTTCCCAACCGCCCCGGCGACCTCGCCTGCGAAGAATGCGGAATGTGCATTGATATCTGCCCCGTCGGTGCGCTCACCAGCGGAACCTATCGCTATCAAACCCGGCCGTGGGAAATGGCCTATGAACCCGCGCCCTGCGTCCATTGCTCCAACGGTTGCAAGACCACTCTCAGCGTGCGAAATAACGAAGTCCTGCGCGCCAACAATCGCGACCACTCCGGACCCAATGGCGAATTTCTCTGCGGCAAGGGACGCTTCGGATTCGATTTTATGCGCCATCCCGAGCGCATCCGCCAGCCGCTGATTCGGCGGAATGGCGGACTTGCATCCCGCCACCTGGGAGGAAGCACTGGAAGAAGTCGCGCGGCGGTTGAAGCAAGTCCACGAACTGCATGGCCCTTCTTCCATCGGCGTCATCGGTTCCAACCGCACGACTAACGAAGAAAATTATCTCTTGGGCCGCTTCGCCCGCGCCACTCTCGGCACCAACAATTTGGACCATCATCGCACGGCGGACTATGCCGGACTGTCTGCGTCACTCGGCCCCCGCATCCAGGATCGCCTCGCCACGATGGCGCAGATTTATGAGGCCCCCGCGGTTTTGCTGATTGGCAATGATGCCACGCAGCAGAATCCGTTGGTCGCCTGGCAGATTCGCACTGCGGTTCGCCATCATGCTGCGAAATTGTTCATCATCCATTCGCGTCCGATCAAACTCCACCGCCAGGCGGCGGAATTTGTTCAGGTGCCCGCAGGGGCGGAGTCCAAAGCAATCGAATGGCTGGCCTCCGGCCGCGGCAATTTGTCAGCCGAGATTCAAGAATCCTTGAAGGCGCTCCAGGCCGCGCTGCAAAAGGAACGCGACATTGTCGTCCTGTTTGGCGCGGGGATTTCAGGAACAGGGCTGCAACAACTGGTCGCGCTGGGGGACTCGCTCCCGGGACAGACTCGCTACATGGCGCTGGGCGATTATGTCAATTCCCGTGGCGCCGCCGATATGGGTGTACTGCCGGATTTTCTTCCCGGGTACCGGCGTGTAACGGATGTCGCCGCGCGAGATCACTTCGGAAAGCTTTGGAACGCCGCATTGCCTGCGACAGACGGGCTTTCCGCGCCCGCCATGCTGAACGCGGCAGTAGCTGGCCGATTGAAGGCGCTCTACGTTGTCGGCGCGAATCCCGTGAAAACGTTCCATCTGGCAGCGCCCGAGCGGCTTTCCGGACTGGACCTGCTCGTTGTGCATGAGATGTTCATGACGGAAACCGCGCAGCGTGCCGACGTAATCCTTCCCGCAGCGTGCGGCTACGAAAAAGACGGCACGGTCACCAACACGGCAGGTGAAGTGCAAATCACGCGCCGCGCCGTAGATGCCCAGGGTCCCCGCGGCGATTTTGACCTCCTGCGAATTCTGATCCACCAGCTTTCGCATCTCGGCCTGGGTTCTCCATTGCGCATGCGCAACACCGAAGCTGTCTTTGACGAAATTTGCCAGAACGTTTCCGGCTACGGTTTGTCCGTGGCCAAACTGCTTGGCGGGGGCGCGGAGCAGGCAGTTTCCACCATGGCTGCTCTGGATGCGTCCTATTTAGTTCCGGCTGAACTCATTTTTTCTTCCGGGGACAGCCTCTTTACCAGTGGCTCCCTGGGACGATTTTGTTCGATCCTAAATTCCTGTAGCGAGGCAAAGGATATTCCGTGGAGTTCGTCTCCAACCACCCAATCCTGGTGGTATCGCTAATCAAGATTGCTGTGTTGCTGTTCGTCACGCTCACAGCGCTGGCGTATCTCACCTGGTTTGAGCGCAAGGTCATCGCGCACATTCAGTCGCGCCTGGGGCCCTGCTTCGTAGGGCCTCACGGATTGCTCCAGCCGCTGGCGGATGGGTTGAAGTTTATGTTTAAGGAGGACGTGGTCCCCCCCGCGTCGGACCGCTTCATCTATGTTCTCGCGCCGCTGCTCACCCTTTCTCTTGCTTTGACGGCGCTGGCGCTGATTCCCTTTGGGCCTGGCACCATCCGCATCTTCGGGGTGGAGACCCCTCTGGCGATTGCCGACGTCAATCTCGGTGTGTTTTTCCTTTTTGCGGTGACTTCCATCGGCGTGTATGGCGTGGCTCTCGCAGGCTGGTCTTCCAACAGCAAATATTCCCTGCTGGGCGGTTTGCGCAGCTCCGCTCAAATGATTAGCTACGAGGTGGCGCTCACTCTCTCCGTGGTCGGAGTGCTGCTGATGGCCGGCAGTTTCGATTTTAATACCATCATCGCCAGCCAGAGCGGCCGCTGGCTGGGCTTTATTCCCCGCTGGAATTTGATTCCGCAGATTGTGGGTTTCTTCTGCTACTTTGTCGCCGCCGTTGCGGAAACCAATCGCGCCCCCTTCGATCTCGCCGAGGCGGAATCCGAATTGGTGGCCGGCTTCCACACGGAATATTCCAGTTTCAAATTTGCTATGTTCTTCATGGCCGAATACGCCAACATGATCACCGTTTCTTGTCTGGCGACGATTCTGTTTCTGGGCGGCTGGCTCTCTCCCCTGCCCCATTCGTGGACCTGGCAGCTTTATTTTCCTACGGTCATCATGGTTCTCGGCGGTCTGGGCATGATTGTGGACGGTTTGTGGAGGCTTCGCGGCCTTCCCCGCGTTATTTTTCCGGTGATGGGGGCGGTCCTCATCGGCGCAGGCCTCCTATGCACTTTCCCGAACGTGGCGAGCGTTGTGCAGGGGCCGTTCTGGTTCCTGTTCAAGGTTTTCCTGATTCTGTTCTTCTACGTTTGGACGCGCTCCACACTGCCGCGCTTCCGCTATGACCAGTTGATGGATTTTGGTTGGAAGCTGTTGCTCCCGCTTTCTCTGGCGAACCTGGTGATTACCAGTATCGTGATTCTGGTGGCTCATCCATGACGCTGCCACTTCTGCTGTTCTTCATTTTCGCGGGGATTGCCGTCGGCGGAGCATTGGCAATGATTCTGGCGCGCGAACCCATTCATAGCGCCCTGGCGCTGGTCCTGGTGATGGTAGCGCTGGCCGTGCTCTATCTCATGCTGGGCGCGGGATTCATTTCCGCCGTGCAGATAATCGTCTACGCTGGCGCCATCATGGTCCTATTCGTCTTCGTCATCATGTTGTTGAACGCCCGCGAAGAAGAGCGCACGCAACGCAGCGTCATGGCGCGCTGGATTGGCCTGCCGCTGGCGTTTTTCCTGGTCGCCTATCTGGCCTGGTGGATGGCGCGCGGCGCGAAATCATTGCCAGGCATGTCGGCCGGAAACTCAGCGACCGCCATTTCAACGCGCGGCCTTTCCATGTATCTCTTTCAGTCGTATCTTTTCCCCTTTGAAATCACCTCCTTCTTGATTTTGATTGCCCTGCTGGGAGCCGTGGTCCTGGCGCGGAGGGATTCGTGAACGGCGTTCCGCTCTCCTATTTTCTGGTGCTCAGCAGCATTCTTTTTGGTCTGGGCGTGGTGAGCTTCATCTTCAAGCGCAACATCATCACCATTCTCATGTCCATTGAGCTGATGCTCAATGCCGTGAATCTCGCTTTTATTGCCTTCAGCCGCGCGCGCGGGCAGATGGACGGCGCCATTTTTGTTTTCTTTGTGATTGTGGTGGCCGCCGCCGAGGCCGCCGTTGGACTGGCTATTGTGCTGTTGATTGCCCGCAACCGGCGTTCGCTGAATATCGAAGACGTGGATGAAATGAAATCCTGATGCCAATACTCAATCACATCTGGATTCTTCCTGTGTTGCCGCTCCTGGGGGCGGCCATCAACGGCCTGCTGGGGCGCCGCTGGTCTCATCCCGCCGTCAATTTCGTGGGCATTGGGTCCGTTGCCCTGGGCTTCGCCGGCACGCTGGAACTGGTGCGTGAGTTTTTCTTGCTCCCCGTGGATCAGCTCCCTGTCGTCCGCGTGTTCTGGCCCTGGATTTCCGCGGGGCAGTTCCACATTGATTTTTCGTTTTACGTTGACCAGCTCACCGTGGTCATGCTCCTGGTGGTTACCGGCGTGGGCCTGCTGATCCACGTCTATTCGATCGGTTACATGGCTCACGATGAGGGCTATTACCGTTTCTTCAGTTACATGAACCTCTTCATGTTTTTTATGATGACTCTGGTGACCGCCGCCAACCTCGTCCTTCTTTTCGTGGGATGGGAGGGCGTGGGACTTTGCAGCTATCTTCTCATCAGTTTCTTCTTCACGAAGAAGAGCGCCGCCGACGCGGGAAAGAAGGCCTTCCTCACCACGCGTATCGGCGATTTTGGCTTCACCATCGGCCTTCTGCTTCTCTTCTGGACGTTCCATTCAATGGATTATTCCCGGATTTTCGCGGGCTTGTCCGCGTTTCAGGTGGAAACGCCTGGCCATCTCGGCGTGCTCACCACCATATGTTTGTTGCTCTTCGCCGGCGCCGTGGGAAAATCAGCCCAGTTGCCGCTGTACGTCTGGTTGCCAGACGCCATGGAAGGCCCCACGCCGGTCAGCGCGCTGATCCATGCCGCGACCATGGTGACTGCGGGCGTTTACATGGTGGCGCGGATGAACTTCCTCTATATCCACGCGCCAGTCGCTCTTTTGGTCGTAGCCACTGTAGGCGCCCTGACGGCCTTTTATGCCGCCACCATCGCGCTGGTTCAAACGGACATTAAGAAAGTGCTGGCCTATTCCACAATTTCGCAGCTTGGCTACATGTTCCTCGGCTGTGGCGTCGGCGCTTTTGCCGACGGCATTTTTCACCTGATGACCCACGCATTTTTCAAAGGCCTGCTGTTCCTGGCCGCCGGCAGCGTGATCCACTCCATGGGCGGCGAGCAGGACATGCGCAACATGGGCGGCCTCAGCCGCAAAATTCCCTGGACTTACGCCACCATGCTCGCGGCAACGCTGGCCATTACCGGCATTCCATTCTTCTCAGGCTTTTTCAGCAAGGACGCCATCCTGGAAGCCACGGCGGCCGGACCAAATCCGCACCGCGTCCTTTGGACTCTGGGCATTTTGGGAGCGCTGCTGACGTCTTTCTACATGTTCCGTCTGTTCTTTCTCACTTTCCATGGCCGCCAGCGCTATGACGAGCACGCCGTCCATGTCCACGAATCCCCCACAAGCATGATTGTCCCGCTGGTGATTCTTGCTGCGCTTGCTGTCGGCGGCGGCTGGTTCGCTGCCCCCAAACTGGTCGGCGGCCCGGATTACTTCACCAATTTTCTTCGTCCCGTATTCCACGCCTCCGAAGAGTTGATGGCATCGGGCACGGCGGGCGCCGCTCCCATCGAAGTAGCCACCGGTCTCGTCGCTGGCCTCGCGCACGCCCTGATTTCGGCCGCCGTGGGCGCGGCTCTCCTCGGCCTCCTCGTCGCCTGGTGGTTTTATATCGCGCGTCTGGAAGTCCCGCGCCGTCTGGCGGAAAGACTGCACGGCCTGTACACGCTGCTCCTGCACAAATATTTTGTGGACGAGATTTACGGGGCCATCTTAATCCGCCCATTGCTTTGGATTTCGACCAATGTCCTCTGGCATGGCGTTGACGAAGGCGTGATTGATGGCCTCGTAAACGGCTCCGGCGATGCGGCCCAGGAAACGGGCGGGCAGTTGCGCCGCTTGCAGTCCGGCAACGCGCGCAGCTACGCCGCCTGGGTGCTGATTGGCGCGGTCGCGTTCACCGGCCTGCTGCTCTGGAGGATGGCGCGATGACCATGCTCCCGCACAATTTCCTGCTTTCGACGCTGATCTTGCTGCCCCTGCTCGGCCTGCTGGGAATTGTGTTTCTCCACCGCGAAGATCACAACTGGACCCGCTGGCTGGCGCTCATCACTTCCCTCGTGGAATTTGGTGTTTCACTGCTTTTGCTTCGCGGTTTCCAGCGCGACGCTGCGACATACCAGTTTGTTGAATTCCATCATTGGATCAACATCCCTCCCATTCACTATCACGTGGGCGTTGACGGAATCAGCCTATTCCTGGTGATCCTGACAACCTTCCTGACACCGTTCGCCATTCTCTGCTCCTGGCAAAGCATCACCGACCGCGTGAAGGAATTCTTCGTGATGCTGCTGTTGCTGGAAACGGCCATGATCGGCACATTCGTTTCCCTCGACCTGTTTCTCTTCTTCCTTTTCTGGGAAGCCGTGCTGATTCCCATGTATTTCCTCATCGGCATCTGGGGACATGGCCGCCGCCTCTACGCCGCGATGAAGTTCATCCTCTACACCATGCTCGGCTCCATCCTGATGCTGGTGGCGATTCTGTGGCTCTACAATTTGACGGGCACGTTTGATTTGCCGGAAATCCAGTTCCGCCTGCAAACAGGATTGGTCAGTTATTTCACCTGGCGCGCGGAAATGCTGATGTTCCTGGCATTTTTCGTGGCCTTCGCCATCAAGGTACCGCTCTTCCCGCTGCACACCTGGCTGCCGGACGCGCACACGGAAGCTCCCACGGCCGGCTCCGTGATCCTTGCCGGCGTGATGCTGAAAATGGGCACCTATGGCATGTTGCGCTTCTGCCTGCCGCTTTTCCCGGACGCCGCGCGCGCCGCCGCGCCATACATCGGCATCCTGGCCATCATCGGAATTATTTACGGCGCGCTGGTCGCCATGGTGCAGCACGACTTGAAGCGCCTGGTGGCTTATAGCTCCGTCAGCCACCTGGGATTTGTCGTGCTGGGAATTTTTGCCATGAGCCAGATCTCCATGGACGGCGCCATCTATCAAATGATCAACCACGGCGTTTCCACTGGAATGCTTTTTCTCGCCGTCGGCATGCTTTACGACCGCCGCCATACCCATGAGATCAAGGAATTTGGCGGGTTGGGCGCGCCCATGCCAGTGTTTTCCAGCTTCTTTCTGTTTGCCTGTTTTTCATCGCTGGCGCTCCCGCTCCTGAACGGATTCATCGGCGAATTTCTGATTCTCATCGGGACCTTCGCGCGGCACCCCGCGTGGGCCAGCTGGGCCGCTTCTGGTACGGTGCTTTCCGCCATATATCTGCTGTGGGCCTATCAGCGCGTCTGCTTCGGCAAGGTCACTGTGGAGAAGAACAACAATTTGCCTGACGTTTCTCCGCGCGAGAAATTGATTTTTGTATCGCTGGCGGTGGTCATTCTGGTGATGGGCGTGGCGTCGCCGATTTTCACCAGCCGCATGGAGACCTCCACGTCCATGCTGTTAATCCAGATGAATTCGCGCGGGAGTTATCTGGCGCACAGCGCGCCGGCCACTCCGGGAATCCAACCGTCCCCCCAGCCGGCCCCTGGACACGTGCTCAACACCGCTGTTCCCATGAAGAACCAGCAGCCGTTGTCCCTGCTGAAAAAATCCACCGCCGGAAGCGACCATGCCTCTCGCCGCTAACACCTTCGGAGATCTCTGCCGGGTGGCCCCGGAGCTGATTCTTTGTGCTTTCGGAATTCTTTTGATGATCGGCGAAGCGTTTACCTCCGGCCGGGCCGCCAAGAATGCTTTGGGCTGGATTGGACTGGTTGGCGCGCTGGGCGCGCTCGCCAGTGTGCGAATATCCGCGGCGCATCGCGGTCCGGCGTATGGCGGCTTGATTCAGGTGGATGATTTCAGTCTTTTCTTCCACGTAGTAATTCTCGGTGCGGTAGCGCTGGTGATCCTGGGCTCCTTCCACTATCTGAATGAAAACAGAATCCAGCGCGGCGAATACTATGCGCTGGTTCTCTTCGCCGCAGCCGGCATGGGCATCCTCGCCGGCGCTGGAGAGCTGATCACCGCCTTCCTGGGCCTGGAGATGAGTTCCATTTCGAGTTACATCCTCGCGGGCTTTCGCCGCGACTCCCTGAAATCCAACGAATCCTCTCTGAAATATTTTATTCTGGGCTCTTTCGCCACGGCGTTCTTTCTATACGGCGTGGCCATGACCTACGGAGCGACAGGAACCACCAGGCTCGCTGGAATCCAGCAATCGTTGTCCACTTCCGGCGTGAACTCGCTGGTAATCTTCGGCCTGGGCATGATGTTCGTGGGGCTGGGATTCAAGGTCGTGGCCGCGCCATTTCAGGTTTATGCGCCGGACGTGTACGAAGGCGCGCCTACTCCCGTGACCGCCCTGCTGGCCTCCGCGCCCAAAGCGGCGGCCTTTGCCATCCTGTTGCGTGTGTTCTACGTAGCCTTTGGCGCGGCGCAGCCCATCTGGTTCTGGGCCATCTGGATTTCCGCGGTTCTTTCCATGTGCGTGGGAAATTTCGCCGCGCTGGCGCAAACCAATGTCAAGCGCATGCTGGCGTATTCTTCCATTGCCCATGCGGGATATATTCTTGTCGCCTTCGCCGCCTCCACGGAATACGGCATCGCTGCCGTGCTGTTCTATCTGGCGGCCTATTCCGTGATGAAGATCGGCGCTTTCACCGTGGTCACGCACTTCGGAGGGCAGGGCGAGCGCCGCCTGGAACTTTCAGACTATGCGGGCGTGGCCAAAAAACAGCCGCTGGTGGCTGCCTGCTTCACCCTTTTCCTGCTTTCACTTCTTGGTCTGCCCGTAACCGGCGGATTTCTCGCAAAATTCTACGCGTTTCAGGCCAGTCTGGATTCGCGCCTCGTCTGGCTGGTGATCATTGCCGCCATCAACAGCGTGATTGGCTCTTACTACTATCTGCGCGTGATTCTGACCATGTATTTCCGCGACGCCGAAGAGGAATGGACGCCGGAGCCAGTCGCCGCCGGCATCTGCGCGGTGCTGGCGATTACTTCATTTCTTACTCTGTATCTCGGACTTTTCCCTACTCGCGTGATGGCCTTCGCTCTGCGTTCCGCCGCCTCTCTCCGCTAAGCGAATCTCCGTTCCACGCCCGCGCCGGAAATTCCATTGTCGCCAACAAAAAAGGCCCGGGAGTTTGCGCTCCCGGGCCCTCCGCGAATCTCTGAATCGCCGTCTAGGAAACTTTCAGGAAAATGATGGCGAAGGTGTAAAGCGCCATCGATTCAATCAGCACCAGGCCGAGAATCAAGGCGAAACGAATGGCCGCTGTAGCTCCCGGATTGCGCGCCATCCCTTCGCAGGCTGCCGCCGTGGCTTTGGCCTGTGCCAGGCCGCAAGCGCCGGAAGCGATGGCCATCGAAAATCCCGCGGCCAGCGCCACCCAGTTCACTCCTCCCGCGGGCGGACCATCAGCCGCGAATGCCGCCGGCGTCAGAATGGCCAGCGCCAGAACAACCAGCATCAACATCCCAAACTTCTTCATCGTTTTTTCTCCTTGCTATCGAATTGCCGACCGGAGGTGGTCCCCGTCATCCTCGAGCAGCCGGGCTCACACGGAACGGCGAACAAACCGAATAAAATCTAGTGCTCCTCTGCCACCGCGCCGGAAAGATAAATCACCGGCAGGATCGTGAACACAAAAGCCTGCAAAAATGCCACAAAAATATGCAGAAGGAGAAATGCAATGGTAAAAATCGGCCCCATCCCGCTCAGGTAGCCGACCACGGGAACTTTATGGCCCATGAATTCAAATACCGCCAGGAACATTCCCAAAAAGAGCACGTAGAGCAAATCGCTGACCAGCATGTTCACCCAAAGCCGCACGGTAAGAGAGAGCAAGCGGGCCAGGTGGCTGGCAATTTCCACCAGCACCATAAGGGGAGACATAATCAGGATCGGTCCCAGAAATTGCCTGCCGTACCGCAGCGGACCGTGATGAACGATGCCGCACCAGTTGTAATACAGGAAAACCACGATGGCGCAGCCCAGCGGAACCGAAATGGAGGTCGTGGGCGCTTCCAGGGACGGCGTCAGACTGCTGAGATTGCAGAACAGAACGAACATGCCAATACTGCCAATCATCGGCAAATATTTGTCCGAATTATGCCCCACGCTTTCCTGCAACAAATCGCGTGCGCCCACGCCCATGGGATTGGTCAGCAGGCCTTCCATCAACTGCTGCGAGACTCCCGGATTCTCCACCGAAATCCTCGAGCGCAGCCACAGGAAGAAAATCGCCACCAACAGGAAAACAAAAAGCTCCATGCAGACGTGAGTGGGAATCGGATATTGCGGATTGCTGGGCTGAATGTGCAGGGCGGCCAGCAGCGCGGCGGCGGGTTTGCCGAAAAGGCGGTTTACCAGAACCGTTAGCCAAATTATGTGTTCGCTCATTCCCTGTCGCTCAGCAAATTAGGATTGGCCGGACGCACCCCGTCCCGGCGTCAATTCCGTAACGAGTTCCGCGGCGATGGCCGGAACCACTGCAAGAAGCCCCCCCAAAAGGGGCAAAACAGGCAACTTAAAGACGGCCAGCATAACATAGGCTGCCAGCAGGAGCAACGCCAGCAGTCCCAGCAACTTAACGTAAATTTTCCGGGGCACGCGAGGCATCGCCGGTCCGGTCTGGGCCGAAATTAACGACGCCATGGTGCCAGCCACCCGGCTCAGCAAGCGAAAATTCAGCCACGAGAGCAACGTCCCGCAAAACACGGCTAAGCCGGACCGCCGGCCGTAAATCCCCATCACTACCGCTCCGGCCACCGCGCCAACGATTAATGTCCGCCACTCGATGCGGCGTTCCGCGGTTCCGTAGTGCTCCTCTTCACCCGCCACCGGAGCCTCCCTTGCTGTTGCCGGCATCCAGCCGCCGAATCAGGTCGCGGATGCCAATGCCGAATCCGGCAAATCCGAAAAGAAGCGTCAGCCAGGGCTTGGTGTGCAGGAAGCGGTCCAGAAAAAAACCAACAACGCCGCACAGGACCACCTCGCCTACAAAAATGAATGGCAGCTCCATGGCCATGGACATTTGTTGTATGGCGTTGAAACGCCGTTTGGGCGGCGGAGGGTCGGTCATATTGCAGGCGTCAACGCCCGAAAGGCAGCATCAGGGAATAGGACGCGAAACGCAGGAACGGATCGGGGAAAATGCCCGCCGCCAGCGTGACCGCCAGCGCGCTGGCCAGCGCCACGGCCTGCCCCGGCGAAAAAATGGGTTTGGGTGCGTCGCCCGGCTCGCGGACCCACATGTGCGCCACAATCCGGAAATAGTAGTAAACGGCCGGCAGGATATACAGCACGGCAATCACCGCCAGAACGTAGTGCTTGGTTTCAATCAGCGCCCAGAAAATCAGCAGCTTCCCAATGAACCCCGCCGTGGGTGGAATTCCGGCCAGCGAGAGAATGAAAATCAGCATTAACACCGCGGCAACAGGGCTCCGCGAGATCAGCCCGTTTAGATCTTCCAGTTCATCGCCGATGATATTTTTCCGCCGCAGCACTGTGACCACCGCGAATGCTCCGGTGTTGAAGAACACATAGGTTAGGAGGTAAAACGCCATGGCCTGGAGCCCCAGCGCATTCCCCGCCACCAGTCCCAGCAGGATGTATCCCACGTGCCCAATGGAGGAATATGCCAGCATGCGCTTAATATTGGTTTGCGTGATGGCGGCGATATTTCCCAGCGTCATGGACGCCACGGCCACCACGCTGATCACCCCCACCCAATCAACGCGGATGGGCCAGTAGATGGTCAGGAAAAGCCGCAGCAGCAACGCAAAGCTGGCCGCCTTGGAGGCTGCACTGATGTAAGCCGTAATCGGTGTGGGCGCGCCTTCGTAGACGTCCGGCGCCCATTGATGGAACGGAACCGCCGCAATCTTGAAAAACAGGCCGGCCATCACCGTGGCCAGCGAGAGCAGCACCAGGAAATCGTGCGGTGGGCGTATGGCCACGGCGTCGCTGATCGAATCCAGATTGGTCGAACCGGAAATGCCGTAGAGCAGCGAGAAGCCGTAAGCCAGCACGCCCGAACTGAAGGCGCCCAGCAATAGGTATTTCATCGCCCCTTCATTGGAGCGCCGGTCCCGCCGGAGAAATCCGCTGAGAACGTAGAACGCAATCGCCATGGTCTCCAGCGCGATGAAGAGCACCACGAGGTCGTTTCCTTCCGCCAGAAACATCATGCCCACGGTGGCGAAAAGCATCAGCGCGTAGTATTCGCCGTGATGCTTCCCCCTCGATTTCCAGATATTTTACGGAGAGAAGGATCACCAGCGCGGTGGCCGCCAGAAAAATGAATCCGAAATACACGAAAAACGGATCCACGATGATGGAATTATCAAAGCCTCCGACTCCGCCCGCCGGAACATCGCGAAGTTTCCACAGCGCCACGCCGCTGAATAGCACCCCCAGCAACGCGGTCAGTGCATTCCAGGCCTTCTGATCCTTCTCAAGAAGAAAATCGGTAAGGAGGATGGCCATGCCGAAAAATGCCAGTTGCACCTGCGGCAGAATCAGCCAGAATTCCTGCCGCGTTTGCTGCAAGAGCTGTTGCCAGATGGGCACCGGTCAGTTCCCTCGCTCCGTCGGCGGGCGGCAAAGCGGAAGTTGCCTGCGCGTTCGGTGGCGCGGGAACGAGGGTTGCAGCCGCTGGCTTCGCCTGATAGTAGCTGGGGTCGTAACGCACCACCAGTTCCCGCACGGGCGCTCCAGCACGTGGAATAGCGGCGCCGGATAGAGGCCAATCCAGAATGCCAGCAGTACCAGCGGCACCAGCGTGGCGAATTCTCGCGGCTTCAAATCCGGCAAAAATTCATTGGCCGGATTGGTTATATTCCCGAACATCACGCGCTGATAGAGCCAGAGCAAATACGCCGCGCCAAGAACGATGCCAACCACGCCCCATGCCGCCCACGCTTTATTCACCTCAAACGCGCCGCGCAGGATGGTGAACTCGCCGATGAAGCCGTTGAGGAGCGGCATGCCCAGCGAACTGAGCGTGATGATCATATAAATGGCGGCGAAATTCGGCATGGGCGTGGAAAGCCCGCCAAACTCGGAAATCTGGCGCGTGTGCCGGCGCTCGTAGAGCACCCCGACGATCAGGAACAGCCCGCCGGTGGAAATACCGTGGTTGATCTGCTGGATGATGCTGCCAGTGAGCCCCAATGGCGTCAGCGCAAAAATTCCCAGCGTGCAATAGGCCATGTGGCTGACGGAAGAGTACGCAATCAGCCTCTTCATGTCCTTTTGCATCATGCAAACCAGTGCGCCATAAATGATGCCGATCAGCGAAAGGACAATCATGATTCCCCGGAAACTCGACCGTGGCGTCGGGAAACATCGGCAGGGAGAAGCGCAGGAAGCCGTACGTCCCCATTTTCAGCAAGACACCGGCCAGAATGACGGAACCGGCCGTGGGAGCTTCCGTGTGCGCGTCCGGCAGCCAGGTATGGAACGGAAACATCGGCACCTTGATGGCGAAGGCGAAGAAAAACGCCCAGAACAGCCATTTCTGCAACTGCAACGAGAAGAGCGAATGCGGCGCAGCCAGAATGGCGCGAATGTCCAGCGTGTGCGCGTTGAAATAAATCGCCAGGATGCCCAGCAGCATCAGCACCGATCCGGCCAGGGTATACAGGAAAAATTTCATCGCCGCATAAAGCCGCCGCTCGCTGCCCCACACTGCAATCAGAAAATACATGGGCACCAGCATCACTTCCCAGAACATGTAAAAGAGCACGAAATCGAGGGACATGAAAGCGCCCAGCATCCCCGTTTGCAGCAGCAGAAGCAGAATGTAGTATTCCTTCTCGCGTTTGTGGATGGCGCTCCAGGAAGAGAGGATGGCGATTGCGCCTAGCAGCGTCGTCAGCATCACCAGCAGGAAACTGATGCCGTCAATTCCCAGCGTGTAGTGCGCGCCGATGCTGGGGATCCACTCCTTGTCCACCACGAACTGAAACCCCGCCTGCCCGATGTGGAAGCGCCAGAGCAGCGGCAATGAAACCGCCAGGCCCAGAAAGCCGAAGACGTTGCCGAGCCAGCGATGCACGGCGGCGAGCCTGCGCGGTATCAGCAACAGGACCAGCGCGCCCGCCAGCGGCGTGAAAAGAATCGTGTTCAGAATATGGCTATCGGAGAAAAACATTACGTTCCGCCTCGCCTTTCGCTCTCCGGCTAATGCCGGAACAAATAAAGGTAATAGCCCATTAGCCCCAGAATTCCAAATACCATGAGCAACAGGTAACTTTGCAGCAGTCCCGTCTGCAGCATGCGCGCCGGAAAACTGAACAGCCAGACCAGCCGCGAGCCCAGCCGCACGGCGCCATCCACAATCCACGTGTCCCACCACATGGAAATGCGCGAGATGACGCGGGTCAGCCATCCGGCGCCGTTTACGCCCGCGCCGTCAATCACCACTCTGTCGAACGCGCCCAGAGTGAGCGCCAGGTCCTTGGTGCGGTTCACAAAAACCGCGTCGTAAATTTCGTCCACGTAATACTTGTGGAGAAGCAGGTGATAGAACGGCCCGGCGCGTTCCGCCACGCGTTTCGGCAAGTCCGTGTTGCGAATATGCATATGCCAGGCCACGGCGATCCCCCCCAGGCCGGCCAGTATGGATGCCGCCATCAGCGCATACTCCGCTCCCGGCGACGCCGCGGATTCCGCCGCGCTGGCGCTGAAGGAAACCACCGGATCCAGGAAACGGTCGAATCGCCCGCCGATACCGATCCAGCCGCCGCCAATCGAAAGGACCGCCAGGATAATCAACGGGATGGTCATGGCGGGCGGCGATTCATGCAGATGATGTTCCGCTTCATGCGAAACATGGGACTTCCCATGAAATGTCATGAACAGCAGGCGAAACATATAAAAGGCCGTCAGGCCCGCCGTCAGCCAGCCCACCACCCATAGCGCGCGATTGTAGTGGAAGGCATGGCTCAAAATTTTATCTTTGCTGAAAAAGCCGGCGAGTGGCGGAATGCCGGCAATGGCCAGTGTTGCCGCCACCATCGTGGCGTGCGTGGTGGGAATTTTCTTCGCCAGCGCTCCCATCCGGCGCATGTCCTGCTCGCCGCTCATGGCGTGAATCACGCTGCCCGCGCCAAGGAAGAGCAGGGCCTTGAAGAACGCGTGGGTCATCACGTGAAAAATGCCCGCCGCGAACGCGCCCACGCCGCAGGCCAGAAACATATACCCCAGCTGGCTGATGGTGGAATAGGCCAGCACTTTCTTGATGTCGTTCTGCACCAGGGCAATGGTGGCGGCAAAGACGGCCGTCATCGCGCCGATGATGGCCACCACCTCCGTGGTCTGCGGGGCCAGTTGGAACAGCGCATTGTCGCGAACCACCATGTAGACGCCCGCCGTCACCATGGTTGCCGCGTGAATCAGCGCGCTCACCGGTGTGGGGCCTTCCATGGCGTCCGGCAGCCAGACGTACAGCGGAATCTGCGCAGACTTGCCCATCGCTCCCACAAAAAGCAGCAGCGTGGCCGCCGTCAGCACCGGACTGCCCATGGCGAAATGCCCCGCCGCCAGCGCCGCCGGAAAGTCACTGAAGCGAATGGTGCCCAGGCTCATCGAAATCAAAAAAATTCCCAGCAGAAAGCCCGCGTCGCCGATGCGGTTCACGATGAACGCCTTCTTCCCCGCGTCCGACGCCGACCTCCGGTGAAAATAAAATCCGATCAGCAGATAACTGCACGTCCCCACGCCTTCCCATCCCACAAACAGCAGTAAAAGATTGTTGGCCAGGACCAGCATCAGCATCGAAAACATGAACAGGTTCATGTATCCGAAGAAGCGGTAATACCCGCCTTCATGGCCCATGTATCCGATGGAATAAAAATGAATCAGCAGGCCGACGCCGGTGACGATCAACACCATCACCACCGTGAGAGGGTCAAACCGGAAACCCCAGTCCGCCACAAACTTGCTCACGCCTCCGCTGGCGGTGTGGTACGTCCCGGCGGGAATCCATTGAAATAGAATTTGTTCGAAAGCGCGTTCCGCCGGTGGAAGGGCAATCAGGGAAAGCGATGCACCCAGTGCATATACGAAGGACACCAGCACGCTGCCGACGCAAATCACGCTGACGGCCGGATTCGGCAGACGCTTCCCGAACAGAAGCATCAGCGCCGCTCCCGCCAGGGGGAACATCGGAATCAGCCAGATGTGCTCCAGGAAATAGGACGCCGGCATTACCTCGTCTCCCCCGTCAATGGAACAGCCCTCACCATTTCAACAAATCCATTTCGTCCGCCAGAAGTGTCTCGCGGTTCCGGAAGAAAGCCAGGATGATGCCCAGCCCCACGGCCGCTTCCGCCGCCGCGTCGGTAATGATAAAAATCGCGAACACCTGCCCCGCGGTGGCGCCAAACATATGCGAAAACGCCACCAGGTTGATGTTCACCGCGTTCAGAATCAGCTCGATGGACATCAGGACGATAATCACGTTTCGCCTGGTCAGCACGCCCACCACTCCGATGGTGAAGAGCGCCAGGCTCAGATACACGTAATGGGAAGTCGGAATCATCTTCAAATTCTCCGCTTGGCCATGACCACGGCCCCGATCATTGCCACCAGCAGCAGAATCGAGGCCAGTTCAAACGGCAGCATGTAGTTCCGGAAAAGCGTATCGGCAACATGCTCGGTGTTCGGCTGCAGCCCGCCGGCGCCCGGCGCCGCGAATTTCAGCAGGCTGTCGCCTTTCAGGAAGGCAGCCAGAAACTCCGCGCCCAATACGATCCCCAGAATTCCGGCCACCCACTTTTGTCGGTTGAACTGCAACTGGTGCAGAGACACGTCCAGGTTCACCAGCATGATGGCGAAGACGAACAGCACCATGATGCCGCCCACGTACAAAATAATCTGCACGGCAAAAAGAAATTCCGCCTGAAGTTGCAGAAAAATTCCCGCCGTGGCCAGAAGCGCGGTAATCAAAAAAACCGCGCTGTGAATCACGTTGCGCCGGGTGACCATTAAAATCGCCGAAATCACCGCCAGCGCGGCGAAGAAGTCAAAGAAAACCACGTTGATGGTCTGCATGCCCGTCATCTAGGCGCCATCCGTTGAAAGAGCGGCCAGTTTTTCGTGCCGCTCCTTTTCCCGCGCCAGGATTGCCGCCACGATCAGCGTCGCCACGTTGGTCAGGAGAAGCGCGGGGAACAATCCCCATTTCATCTGCAGATGCAACACCAGCCCGGTCCCCACGCCGATCAAATTCACCAGTGCCAGTGGAATCAGGAAATGCCAGCCCAGGCCCATTAGTTGATCAAAACGGTAGCGTGGAAATGTGAATCGTATCCACAGGAACGCATAGATATACGCGAGAATCTTCGTCAGGAACCAGAATGCGCCGTGAATGGGCGGCAGAAACTCAGCCGAAGTGGCCGACCATCCCAGCACCACGGCCAGCAGAAAACACAGGCCAGCCACACCCAGCATGACCAGTTTCTGCACTGCCACCGGCTGGCGTGGCGCACGGAACACGCAGTAGCCGGCCAAAAGCAGAAATAGCAGCGGCGGGATCAAATCCAGAATCTCCACGCCGGTACCGGGAACGTGGACATGAAAACTTGCAAGAGGCCGCAGCCAGCCACCCAGGAAGAGTGTCGCCGCAATGCTGGCGACCACAATCATGTTGGCGTATTCCGCCAGGAAATACAGCGACCAGCGAAAACCGCTGTACTCCGTCATGTAACCAGCCACCAGTTCGGATTCCGCCTCCGGCAAATCAAACGGCGCGCGGTTCGTCTCCGCGATGGAGCCTACCAGGTAAATGAAAAATCCGATGGGCACGCAGAATATGAACCATACGCCCATTCTCGACTGCGCCATCACCAGCGCGCGCAGGGAAAGCGAGCCACCCAGCATCAACGCGCTGATCAACGCCAGTCCCGCCGCGGTTTCGTAGCTGACCAATTGCGCCGCGCTGCGCAGCGCGCCCATCAGGGAATAGTGGCTGTTCGACGCCCAGCCGCCCAGAACGATTCCGTAAACCCCCATGGAGCTGACCGCCAAAATAAACAGCAGGCCGATATTCATGTCCGCGATTTGGAAACCCGGCCCGAACGGAATCGCGGCATAGGACACCAGCGCCGCGGTGACGGAAATCACCGGCGCAATCCAGAAAATAAACTTGTCCGACTTCTCGGGAATGATGTCTTCCTTAATTAACAGCTTGAGCGCGTCGGCGATGGGCTGTAAGAGCCCATGCGGCCCCACGCGCATCGGCCCGAGACGCGCCTGCATGTCCGCCATCACTTTGCGTTCCAGCAGGACCACATAACCGGCCAGGAGCGGCAGCACAAGGACGATGACCACGCCGAAAATAACCGGCAGCAGATATGGCCACAGATTTTCGAGCATGCTCATCGCCTGAATTCGGTCTCCCCGTGGTCCTTAACGGTCTACTTCGCCCAATACAATATCAATGGTTCCGATAATTGCCACCACGTCCGCCACCAGGCTGCCGCGTACCATGCGGTCAAAGGCCTGCAGATTGATAAACGACGGCGGGCGCACGCGTATGCGATAGGGCTGCGTGGTTGCGTCGCTCACAATGTAATACCCCAATTCGCCCTTGGGTGCTTCGATCGCGTGATAGACCTCGCCGGGCGGCGGCTTCAATACTTTCCCAACTTTGCCCATGATGGGGCCGGCGGGAATATTCTCCACCGCCTGCAGGCAGATCAGCCGCGACTGCCGCATCTCTTCCATACGCACTAAATAACGGTCATACGTGTCGCCATGCTTGCCCGTGGGAATTTCAAATTCGTACTGGTCATACGCCGCGTAGGGCATGGCTTTGCGGATATCCCATTTCACGCCACTGGCCCGCAGCACGGGACCGGTAACGCTGAGGGCGATGGCATCTTCCGCGGAGAGCAGACCCACGCCCTTGGTGCGCTCCACCCAGATGCGGTTTTCCGTGAGCAACCGCTCATATTCTTCAATTTTCACCGCAAAGTCATTGCAGAACCGCTTCACATCCTCTTCAAAGCCGTCGTAGGTTTCATACTGCAAACCGCCGATGCGGAAGGCGTGGGTGGTCAGCCGCGCGCCACAATACTTCTCGAAAATCTTCAGAATCTCTTCGCGTTCGCGAAAGCAGTAAAAAACCGGCGTCAGCGCGCCGATATCCAGCGCGTGCGTTCCCAGCCACAGGAGATGGCTGGCGATACGCTGCAGTTCCGTCAGAATGGTGCGCACCACACGCGCGCGCGGCGGCGCCTCGGCCATCAGCAGCTTTTCCACGGCTTCGCAGTAACCGAGCCCGTTCGAAACCGCCGCCACATAATCCATGCGGTCCACGTAGGGAGCGAACTGCTGATAGGTGCGGTGCTCGGCGATTTTTTCCACGCCGCGGTGCAGATAGCCAATGATGCATTCCGAACCCACCACGCGCTCACCATCCAGTTTCAGCTTCACGCGCAGCACGCCATGCGTGGAGGGATGCTGCGGGCCCATGTTCAAAATAATTTCGTCCGCGCCCAGCATCGTGGCGCTGGCCCCGCTCATCCCGCGAATGGTGGATTCGTCCATGCTTTACTGGCCGCTTTCAATGCCCAGGTTTTCGCGCACCCAGGCGGTATCCTGCCGCAGAATGTCGTAATCCTTGCGCAGCGGATAGCCGTCCCATTCTTCGGGCATCAGGATGCGCCGCAAATCGGGATGGCCGTCAAAAATAATCCCGAACATATCGAAGACTTCGCGTTCCATCCAGTCCGCCGCCGGCCAGACGGAAACAACGCTGGGAACTGCTTCTTTCTCGCCAGTCATCGCTTTCAAGCGGAGGCGTTCGTTCTTCGCGAACGAATAGAGATTCAGTACAATATCGAATCGCTTTTCTCTCTTCGGCCAGTCCACGGCGGTCAGGTCCGTCAGCATGTCAAATTTCTCGTCATCGCGGCAGGAGCGCGCAATTTCCGCCAGCAGACCGGACGCCACCACCACGATGGCTTGTTTTCGATCCAGCCACGCTTCTTCGATGGCCGGACCGAAGCGCTCCTTCATGCGCTGGACCAATTCGTTTTCAAGCGGAGTTGGCTTGTAAGGCGGAGGAGCAGCGGGACGGGGCGCCGGAGCCGCGGCGGGCTTGGGCGTTTCTTTGGGAGTTCCCGCCGCGCCGCCCGCGGGCGCAGCGGGGCGATCTTTGGGAGTGGAATCTTCAGCCATGGCTCACCGCAATTGCCGCGGAGAGGCAATCCAAACTCCCTCGCGCGGAATATTCACGTTATTTCCTATCACAATGCAAAAATCAGCGTCAAATGAAGGACGTTGCTGAAGCGCACTGGTCAGACCCAATCCAGCGCCCCCTTCTTGTACAGCCAGATGTATCCGACGATGAGAATCCCCAGGAAGACCAGCATGGTCACCAGGCCATAGAGGCCCAATTCCTGATATCTCACCGCCCAGGGAAACAGGAAGATTGTTTCCACGTCAAAAATTACGAACAAAATCGCAACGATATAAAAGCGGACGGAATAGCGCCCGCGCGCATCGCCTTCCGGAGGCACGCCGCACTCGTAAGGTTTTAATTTATCGCCGACAACGCGAACATCGGGACGGATAAAACGGAAGATGATTAACGTTACGACCGGGAAGGCCGCAGCGAGCAAGGCGAAGATGAAAACCGGTATGTATTGGGCCGGCATCTCTCGCGAACGCGCCATCCTAGCACAATGGCAATTCTCCGGCCAATCGAAAGAAAAATTTATTTGGGAGGACGGAAAGGCGAGCGGCGGAGAGGTCAGGCCTTGCGCGGGCCAGCGAAGTGACGGCTGGACGGAGCTGGGAGCAAACGGATTATTTTCAGGCGGTGGCGAGGATGGCATTCGATACCAAGGTGCGCCACCTTGCCACAGAGCATGCGCGGGATTCGTTTCAGGCGCCAACCGCTCACTGTGAGCAGTATTGGGAGATTGAAAGGGGGGAATAGGGGCTGACATGCGCAACGACACGGTATGTGTATTCGTTCCGGGTAGAAAGGCATGTTTTATCGATTCTATGCTGCTTGTTGGTGTACGACCTTGACTCGTTGTTCCTGATAGAAACCGGCCTTCGGAGCCCAGTTTGGAATAATCACGGAGCGGCGATGATGTCAGCCACCAGGCGGATCAGGCCGTGAATGTCGAAGTTGGGAGGATCTACAGTAGCTCCAAAACGCACGATGACGAGCCGTTGCGAAGGAATGATCACGATCCGCTGTCCGAAGTTGCCGGAAGCGAAATACGAATCAGCGGGCATCCCCGCCTGCACCCGGCCTCGCGCGTCATCCGATTGGCCGGCGTTTACCCAAAAGCCTGAGCCATAGGGACTGTCCAGCGTGGGCTCGGTCGAGTAGGCGACCCATCCTTCCGGCAGAATGCGCTTCCCGCCGGCGACACCATCGTTCAGATAAAGCTCGCCAAAGCGAGCCCAGTCTCTCGCCGATGCGAAGATGCGCGTGGACCCAATCGGAGTGCCAGCGTCATCGAATTCCACGGTGACATGCTTCATGCCCACGGGATCGAACAGTTCGCTTTGAGCGAAGCGCAACACATCCGCGCGGTGACCGCCCACGGCATTGCGCAGAATCGCGGAAACGATCAAGGTATTGCCGCTGGTGTACTCCCAGGTCTGCCCGGGCTTCGATTTCAACCTGGCCTTCTCGGCGTAGGCGGCCATATCGCGTTCGCAGAACAACATGCGCGAAACGGGATCGAAGCCGGTGTCGGTCTCGTCCAGGTTCAAGCCACTGGTCATGCGCAGCAGTTGATCGAGGGTAATGGCATGGCGAGGATCCGCGGGCGAACTCCACGCGGCCACGGGAGCTGGTGCATACAGGTTGAGCTTGCCCTCGCGGACCAAAATGCCGATTAGCGCATTGATCACCGACTTGCTGACCGAGTAGCTGATCAACGGAGTGTCTGGCCCAATTCCCGGCGCATAGCGTTCGGCAATGATTTTGCCGTCGCGCATGATCACGATGGCGCGCACGCGCCGGTATGGCGGATGCGCCGGTTCGGCAAATGCCCGGTCCAGAGCCTCGCGCAGCCTGATATTGACTGGAGCGATTGGCGTCGGCAGATTGTCCGGGGACGCGGCGCCGGGCAAATCGGGCGCAGCACCCGGCGCATCGGAGTCGGGCTGCGCATTTCCCAGTGTGCAGCCGTAGCCGCGGTGATAAGTCGCGACACTGGCAAAATGGCCGGCCCAGGTTGTCACCACCTGTTGGCGCCGCGAATCCACTGTATAGCGCAGCCGCTTGAGCAGGATGCGCATTCCGCGTTTAGGCATGACCTCTTCGGCGAAGACGCGGTTAGCGTCGAGTCCCGAAACGAAAATTTCGTCGCAAAGGGTCTGGCTCGTTGAGGCAGTCCCGACTTTGATCGCGAGATCGGGCCGATAGAACCAAACTGCGCAGGCAGCAGCTGCCACGAGCACCGCGCATGTCCACCAGACAGCTTGAATACGTCGTATGTATCCCGTAACGGAACCTCTTTTAACCCAGAGTTTCCATTTTCGCCCTCCGGGCCGGCCTATTCGGCGTTAACTTCTCTGTGCCATTCAATCTGATCGAAAACCTGGCCATTCTCGCCTGCCTGAAAACATCTTCCCACCGTTTTCGGGAATAAGGCGTTAAAGTTTCCCCACGGGTAAGAATTCCCGGCAGGGTCAATCCATATGAGCGGGAGATATGCTTCCGATTTGGAATCGAACCTCCGAATCGCGCGGAATCGTAAACCGATCATGGCGCTCTTGACGAAATCGTCTCAAGGGTGCTGGAGCTGGTGATGAGGGAGAAGAATGTCGATCCTTTCCAAATTCCAAAGGGAGCCTTCAGACAACTCGTACCTGCGACTGGCCTCCTGGGCAGTGGCGCCTCTTGGAGTGTTCGCATTTTGGGTGGGCATGTTGATGGCGGTGTCGCGGTACCCGTCAGAGTACGACTGGCGGTACATGACAATATCAAGCCTGCTCTCTCCCGGCCGCAACCCCGCCGGCCATCTGTGGGCATCGGGAGGCATTGTGCTATGTGGGATATGTGGGTTGTGCTGGGCGGCGGTATTGTCCCGGCGCCTGAATTATAAGGACGCAGGAAGCCGGCCAGGTGGAATCTGGGCCCTCCGGCTGGCGAGTTTCTGCATGGCGGGCGCCGCGGTGCTGCCCCAATGGCTGCTCAGAATTCCCAAGGGGCACGAAATCCTTGCATTATTGGCGTTTGCTGGACTGTCATTCGGGATAGTCAACCTGACATTCCATTCTATCGCGCGTACTTTTCTACGGCGGTCCGGTGACTTCGTCGGCCGTCCTCGGACATACGCAGCCATCTTGTCCCTTCCCCTGGTGTCCCCGATCTTGCTGGCGGGCTTCGCCCAAGCGTATGTATTTTATGCTCTCCCTGAACTTCATTGGGTCAACCTCTCATGGCGTGCCCGCGGAGCGCCGGCGTATCTAAGTTTTGCCTTTTGGGAATGGGTCATGTGTGCCGTGCTCTCGGCATACATGATAATCCTCCCCCTGACAATGTTTGCGGGGTGTCCGCGCGCAAATCGCGACAAAAGATTAGACGCCCGAGGCGTGAAAAGCTGAATCTTGGTTCCGCAAACAGAGTCGACGGTTTCATGGCTTTGCAAGGGTTCCCGCGGGATTTCGTGCTTCGGCTTTCAATCAAAACTTCCAGTGCAGATTTAATGGTATCGATCTGGCCGGTTATCCCTGGCCAAGAGTTGTCCAGAACCGAGGATGATTCAGTCTCCATAGGCCAGTGTGCAATCAAAGTGCCGCGTTTCGGCAATCTAAAGTGGGAGAGCTGATGGCGAACGGCCTGCTCATTTTGATGGAGTTTTACCCGACAGCGCGGGCCATCCTTACGGAACCACTTCCGAAGGCGGCCCAGGCTATGGCGTCGTCTATAATCTGGCGCTTCCTTTGAACAGGCCGCGGACACTCCGGAGCAGATTTCATATGCAGATGCATTTATTGACATACAGAGGCCACAGGGGACGCCCTGAAGAGCAAACTCAACGAGGCACCCAGTTGGGATGATGGGTGAAGAGGCCGTTGACGAAGCCGTTTTGAAAAACAATAAAAAGCCCGAAGCCCAGACTTATCAGTCCCGAGGCCAGCCCCAGGCCACGGTTGAGGCGCGCAAAGCGCTTTCCGGAAAACGCAAACGGGACAGCAATGGCCGCGGTGATCAGCATCATTCCCGCCACGGTGCCGATTCCAAATACCAGGAGATATAGAATTGCCCAGGAAGGAACACGGATGGTTGTGAGCACCAGCAAAGCAACGGCGGCAGATCCGGCAAGACCGTGAACGATGCCCACAGCCAAGGGCCGTACCGCTTGATAGAGGCCCATCTGGCCAAAGGTTCGATCCATCCAACCCACGGGCGTGGCATCCTCGGCATGGCCGTGGTTCCCGGTGTCGTGGCCATGCGGATGGCTGTGAACGTAGTCTCCGTGGCCGTGAGGGTGCGAATGCATTCCGGACTGCAAGGGCGTAACCGCTTCGGTAAGCCAGCGCATCATCCCGGACAAGTTCAGAATTCCCAGAAGAATCAACATCACGCCAACTGAAAACTCCATGGTAAGGCCAAGTCTTGGAGGGATCACGATACCGAACAGAATGATTGCCGAACCGACAACGAGAATAGTGATGGTGTGTCCTAATCCCCAGAGAACGCCAATCAAACTCGCATGGCGGATGCTTCGCTGGCGGCTCACAATGGTGGTCACGGCGATGACGTGGTCCGGGTCCGTCGCGTGGCGCATCCCCAGAAAGAATCCAAGAGCAATGATGGAGAGCAAAGTGGTCATTTAATTTCAGACCGCGGCCGAGGCGGGAGCGTAGCTGCGGTGACGGCGATGGTGTCTCCACCACAACCGAGGCCGGCCGTCATCAAAAGGATGTCAATCTCCGGGATCGGGGAGGAATCCCGGCGGCTAGCTCCGGTCCTGGACGCGACGAACGTCATCGTGCGAGCCTATTGAAATGGAACCTCACAATTGATCTAAATCGCCAGGGCCAGCTTGAGCGCGTAAACCTCAAGAAAGAAGGCTCCGACGCGGATTCTAACCAATTCCACCGATTTCCGCCATGCCATGCGCAGCATTTTCCTAGGAAGAGGAATTGTTTGCAGAAACAAATCTCGCGCGACGCCGCACAAGAGCTAGCGGCGAAAGTGGCAGGTCCAATTTACGGAGATGTACGACTTCAGGGGCACGCCAACGATCGTGTTGTTGGCCGGCCCGGCATGCGGCGGAAAAAAGAATGGAAGTTCCTCCAACGTCTGTCCTGTATACCCATTGGCAATCAGAAAATTCGTGCCCACGGTCATGCGCCCTTCCCGGAAAGGCCGCGCCAGCGCGCCCCGAACTTCTGTCACCGGCATGGCTGTGAACCCCTCGCCCAGTGGCTTCACGCCAACGTATTCGAACTCCCCTTTGGCCTGCAAACGCAGTGGCAGATGGTCTACTGTCCCCACGGCATCCCAGATCAGTCGCGGCGCTTCAGGAACCGGCGTGCCGTCCGCGGTTTCATGCGCGTTGGCACGAGCAAACGAAACATACAGTGACCCGCCCGAGAAATTTCTTTGCAGCGAAGCCGTCAGCGACGGAATCAGCGACGGTCCCACGTCCTCCTGCAATCCCGTGTCCGGATCAATCTTGGCCAGCTCCTGCGAATTCCACACGCGCTTCAGCTTCAGCGAAAACTCTGTCTTCTTCGCTGTTCTCTTCACCACCAATTGGTAGGCCCGCGACAGGGCGAGCAGTGTTTCCGGCGGCGCGCCGGTTGCTGTCCCCGTCCCGATGCGCGGGTCCTCGGTGTGAAACGCTTCGCCAAAACTGAACGAAACTTCGGGCAACACGTTACCCTCCGGCGGCGCGAACGTCAGTGTGCCTTTTGGAAGCGTCAGCGCGGACAGCCGATCGAACGAATTCTGCGCGTGAATCAGGTCCTGATTGTCCATCCACACTTCTTCCTGCCTCACGCCCGCGTCCAAATGAAAATAGCGGCCCAGCGTGGCGTTCAATGAAACAAAAGGCTCGATGAAGTTGATGGTCAGGTTGTTGCTGGTGACCGGCGCAAAATATCCAAATGCGTTCCAGTGCTTCAAGTCCAGATTGCGTGGCGCATCACGCCGGATGTCGCTACCCGCCTGCAGGGTCAGCCACGGGAACAATTTCCCGACGTATGACGCTTCACCACCCGCCACGGTGCGGTTCTCGCTCTGCTGAATCAATCCCGGCCCGAAATTGGAGCGCAGTCTCAGCGCATACTCGCGGAAAAACCCGCCGAAGGTAAATTGACTGGTGGCGCTAGCCTGCCAGGTGTCCGTGACCACGGCGATGGCGGTATTCGTCAGGTCGGACTGACGGTTGTCAATGGTGTCGTCTGGAACCGGCACGTCAATGGGAATAAGCCCGGGAACGTAGGAAAATCCGTAGTAGCCGATGCCGAAAAGCGTCACTTCGTGGCCACCGCGCTTGAACTGCTCGAATCCGTTTAATTTGTACTGCTGGCGATGCTCCAGTCTTTCGAGAAAGCCATTCCCATACGACGTTTCAAACGAAAACCAGGTAGTCGCCGCCGGACTCCACCCCGCCACCAGGTCCGCATCGCGGTAATCGCCCGCCAACTCCACAAAATCGCCGAGGTGCTGGCGCGGAATGTATGTAGCCGCCAGATCCACGGCGTTGTTCCCCTCGCGCACGTTGAATGCGCCCGCGTCCACCGATACGGCTTCAATCACCGGCGCAATCAGAAAATTGGGATCGGCATAGCCATTGCCGTGAGCGTTCGCCGGCAAGTTGTTGGGATACAGAAATCCGCCAACCTGGAAAAACTGAGCGATGGGTTCGCCATGATCTCCGGCCACGCCGGGCGCGAAATACTGCGGAGCTTTGATTCCGCCCGACGCCGTTTCAATCGGCAGGCCTGGCAACGAAATTGGCGCGCCAGGCCGGCCGGGGTTGGCGTCCAGCGACTCCTCGCGTACAATCACGCGCTCGCTGGGGTCTGGCGTAAGCACGGACGGTGCGCTGGCCACCACCATCACCGACTGGCTCACGCCCTCCAATTCCGTGAATTGCAGCGATAGGGTTACATCCTTTCCCGCTTCGACTTTTACCGGCACGCTGACCGCGTGGAATCCGGGGGCCTCCGCTCGCACGCGCCAATCGCCAGCGACAACCGCGCCAAAATCAAATTGCCCATTGTTGGCGCTGATTGTTTCCCGGATCGTGCGGCCTTTTCCGTCGAGCAGGGCGAGATGCGCTGATGCTACCGCATCGCCCTGCTGATCCACGATTTTGCCGCTTAGCCGCGCGGTGATTTGCGCGCCTGTCGCTATCTGTGCGCACACCGCCGCTAGCACAACATTGGACACCAGCCCGGCCAGCTTGCGGTACCGCTTGGAGCCGCGCCAATTCCGCATATACACTGGCCGCCTCAAGATCGCCCGCACCCGGACCGCGCCGAAATAACCGGGTGCGGTGATTGTTCCGTTACGCGGCGGTGGAAAGTGAGTTGCGCCATTTTGGCCGCTCACACCTGTAACACGTCATATAAATTCGTGCCACTGGAGGTTTGACGAGCGGAGGATATATGCCCAGGCTGGTGAGAACCGGAATTTCACTGGGGAAAACCTGCTGCAACGATTTGACCGCGCGATTCGCCGCAAGGGCTACTGCAACCGCTCAGAAGCCATCCGCGATCTCGTCCGTGGTTTCGCTGTTTCCGAGGACGTGGAGGAAAACCGCCCCATCGTGGGCACGCTTACCCTGGTCTACGACCATCACAAGGCCGGACTTCCCGCCCGGCTCATTGACATCCGGCACCATGCTCTCGGCACCGTGCTGGCCACCACCCACGTCCACCTCGACCATCGCCACTGTCTCGAAGTCATCATTATCAAAGGCCGCAGCGCATACGTGAAAAAGTTTGCCGAGCGCATCTTAGCCCTCAATGGCGTCAAGCACGGCAAACTCGCCCTTACGGCCACGGGCAAGAATCCCGACTGACGGCGCGCCTGCCGTGTGTTTGGAGATCGGGGGCATCGCAGACCACATACAGGCAAAAAGGCTTGCCCTCAGCACGGGCGAGGGCTAATCGTCTTGCCCGGCAACAACCTGGGCGTGGCCCAGTGCATCGACCAGGAACACGCCGCCAATGATATTGCCGAGCAGCACGGGGATCAGGAAGCTGGTGAAGTAAGCCGCCCAGCTTGTCTGTCCAACGATTACCAAATGGAAAAACTTCGTTGACCCGGCGACAATGTGGACGAACCCGCCTACGCCGACGAGGTAGGTTATCATCACGATGATGCTGACACGGGCAGATTCCGCGGCGGGGAGAAGCCAGACCATCAGCGCGATCAGCCATCCGGCAAAAATCGCGCGGAGCATAATCGTGAAAAAGGGAACGCCAATCTCTACCATGCTGATGGCATGAAACGTCTGCTGAATCTCGGGCCTGAACAATCCCGTCCGAGCAACGCACAAGGCAAATAGAAAAGTCCCTACAAGGTTGGCGGTCAGAACCAACGCCCAGAGGCGCAGAACTCTCACCAGGTTGGAAACGGTTTTCTTCCGCAGAAGCGGGAGAATCACCGTCAGCGTATTCTCGGTGAACAATTGCGGCCGTCCGAGCACGACCATCAGGAAGCCCACACTGTAACCAAGCTTCGCAATCAGAAGCCGCCGCGGCCGGTCAGGCAGAGCGCTGGTGAAGAGAGCTTCGGCAGCAAACGAAAAGCCCGTGGCCAGCCCGCCGCGAGCCCAAACCGGCCAGGGCCGATGAAGTCCGTTGCAATTCTTCTTCGCCCTCTCTGCGGATCGCCTCGTAAACAATATGCGGGCCGATGGCAGTGCGTTCCTCGACCTGTTGCTCCTCGGAGATTTCGGTTTTCTCGGTTGGCCCGGAAGATTTTGCGGCAGGCTTTTTCTTGTGGAATAGCGGAGTCATCGCCGTCGTAAGAAGTCAATCCTTCCCACAATAATTACTTCGCGCCCGAACCGCAAATATTTAAAGACCGCGACTTGACCGGGGATTTTTATACCACCCGAAGCGAGAGTGAATTTCACTGGAGGACGGCTGGTTATGGGCATGAAAAGCACAAGCCGGAGCAGATCGTTTCGCCGCTGCGGCGGATGGAAGTGGGCGTCGCGAACGGAAAGATCGCCCCGCAAGCAGCCCGGGAAGTGGGATCACCGCGCAGATTTACTACCGCTGCTGGAAAGAGTAACGCGTGCTGGTGCTATTTCCCCGATGATGCCGCTTGCTTCCTGATCATCCGCCTGTCGGTTCCAGTCGCTACCGGCGGGGTGTCCGCGGCTTCGCGCCGCTTTGTCGCACTAACGGCAGGCTCGTCTTCCAGCGACAATTCCCGGTTCGATTCCACGCGAATGGTCTTTACAGGAGCCGCTTTCGGCATCACCACCTCGAGAGTGCCATCGGTGAGTGTCGCCCTGGCTTTCGAAAGATCAACTTCACAGGGCAGGTCAATGACGCGGAACATCAGTTGCTCATGTCTGATCGAATGGTCTGTTTTTCCAGACGGGTGGTCTTCGGGGGGTTCGGCTATTCCACTGATTCTCAGCCGGCGCGGCTCGAGGCTCACTTTGACCTCCCGCCTGTCAAAGCCAGGGACTTCAGCGCGTGCGGTAAGACGGTCCCCGGATTCCGCGAGATGGAATTTCACAGGCTTTAGCAGCTCGGATTCCGCCAGAAACCAATCCTTCCGGTCGCTTCCATGCATGTGTCCATGGCTCTCGAAAATCTCATAGGCGCGTCTGGCAATCCGGTTGAATACATCTTGCGTGTGTTCGAAAAGTTTATGAACGGATACGGAATCGGGATTCGAATCAGTGTTGATTTTCATGGATGATGCAGGTGAAGCATGGCGTGTCATAATTCCCTTTCTTTTGGTGCAATAAAGCCTTGTTTCCGCGTCCTAAGGGACAGGAGTATTTTTCGGGCCGGTCCCGTCCTACGCGAAGGTTACGCGACACCGGCCTTCGTGGCCCCCTAGTTCAGCCATGGCATGGGCACTGAACGCCCGGCCATTTCTTCGAGAGTACTCGCAAATTGCAAAGGCCGGAGAGCTGGCGCGCCCAGGCATTCCTTTCCACCGTTGATGGCCGGCAGCCAAAACCAGGTATCTTCGACCGGCAGGCAAAGGAACACGGTGACCGGTAGGCCGGCCAAAGCCACCACCAATCCAAAACCCGTCCCATCGGAAAGGTGTGTGTCGCTGAGCACCAGGTCAACCGGGTGCAACCTCAACACAGCTGACGCCGCCCGCACGTTGCTGGCAAATTGGCACCGGAATCCCCACCGGCGCAACTGCTCCGTCAAGGCCCCCGCAGTATGAAGATTGGGTCCCACCAAGAGCGCGTCCTTCACGGAGAGTCTCATATATCGCCTCGCGGATGCTTCCCGGGTGATTGCGCGATGGGAACGTGCGCGCCATGTTCGCCTCGTCTCTCGGCCGGGCATGCTGCCGCCGGGAACAGCCGATAGGCCGGACTCGCGCCCGGGGCCTCACTCCGCGCGAGAGGGGAGCAATGTAGAGCCCCATCGCGCGGAGTTCACTACTTGGCTTTGGCTTCCTGCGCATATCCGCCCAGTTCCTCCAGCAGCGGCCGCGCCGACGCGGGAACAGCCACCTTGCCGTCTAGAACTTCCCGGCGGCTCACGGTATGGCCATACATGGCTTCGTCTCCGCTCTTGTCAGCCTGCACCACGGCGCCGTCCAGGCTCACTCCAGCGAAAACACCCTTGGTGCGCGAATAAGAAAGAATTTCCGCGCTCAGTTTAAGGTCCGTGCCCGCCTGGGCGTTCCGGCCCACCGGCCCGGCGGCTACCGAAGCGTCCGCTCCCAGCTTGAATTTGTCGCCCAGCAGGCTTTGCAAGGCATGATCGTTCATGAAGAGCATCACCAGGTCGGTGGAAGAGCCGCCGATCTGATAACCCACGCTCCCGCCGTCAATGGCCACAAATACCGGTGCGCTCCAGCCATGCGCGGTGCGGCAGGTGGCCAGTCCCCGCCCATAATTGCCCCCGAAGATGAAGGCGAACTTCATCTCTCCCGGAATGATGGCGATGCATTTCGCCGATTCCAGCAGATCCTGGGGAATGCCCTGATCCGGCGTGTTCATGATTTCCTTGAAAACCTGGGTAGCTTTGTCGGTGCGCTTCACATCGTCCTCGTGGTCCGAGGCCACCGCGGTGAGCGTTGCAAGCAATGCCAGAGTGCTGACCACCAATATGCGTTTCAACATTTCGTTTTCTCCTTATACCTTTGAATTCATCCATGAATCCATGTTGCCAATTCCTTTGATTCCCGCGCCCGGCCCATTCCGCCGAGGCCAAATCACCCGCGCAAGCCCCTGCCGCGGTGGACCAGTAGAGTTGCTCGTTCTCAGCCTGACGGCTCGTTCACCGCCTCCTGAATACAATCCCCTCAGGAGGTCTTGCCCTTGCACCCGGCGTGATTGCACGAACAATCAATGTCCGGCGTCTTTTCCATGGCCTCGCACTGCGCGCTGCAGTACTTGCCCGACGTTGTCGTGCATGAACATACAGGGTGCGCACACTTTTCCGCTTCCACGCTGGTCATTCGTTTCTCCCGGCTTCGGATCAACAGCCCGTGATCCCAGACAGCATTTTAAGGCACGGGGGAAAGGAATGTCTGTGCAAAAGGGAACACACTCTAGCGAGAATCGTGGAATAGTTGCGACGGAATTCGGGCGGCTCAAGAGTTTCTAAGCCGAGGATTCTAAGTGTGTCTGCGAGGTTCCGGGCCCGCAAGAATCCTCCGCTGGACCGAGCCAGAAATGAAGAATGCAGATTTGAAAACCGGTTTTAATTAAACGCCAGCGGGCGGGACATGGATTCGCAATGCACTACTGTCCAATACGGCACAGTTTTATTGACAGCACACGGTCATACTTCTAGTTCGGACTTAGCTTGATGGCTAAATGAGGACGGCGAGAACCTGAGGAGGTCGTAAAATGCCCACACAGAATTCCGTTGTTGCTATGTATCGCACGCACGTCGAAGCGGACCAGGCCGTGAAGGAGCTTCAAGGTGGCGGGATCGATATGCACAAATTGTCGATTGTCGGGAAGGGGTACCACACGGATGAACATGCGGTGGGTTACTACAACACTGGCGACCGCATGAAGTATTGGGGCAAAGTTGGCGCGTTCTGGGGAGGATTTTGGGGACTTTTGTTCGGATCCGCTTTCTTCCTGATTCCTGGTCTTGGGCCAATCCTGGCGGCGGGTCCGGTCGTCGCATGGATTGTGGCAGGGTTGGAAGGTGCGGTGGAGGTGGGAGCGTTGGGTGCCCTGGGAGCTGGCCTCTACAGCATAGGAATTCCCAAGGACAGCGTTGTGAAGTACGAAACGGCGCTCAAGACGGATCAATTCCTGCTGATCGTTCACGGAACCGCTGAAGAGGTAGTGAAGGCGAGGGATATCATCGAAACGACCCGGCCCGCCCAATTCTCGCTGCACTCAAATGAGGCGGTAGCAGCGGCAGCAATCTAATTTCCCTTTGCGTCCCATGGCAATGGCATGCATTGATGAACCGTCAAGGCCACATGGGACAGACCCTGGTTGTCATTGTCACAATTTCAAACCGTTGAATGAGCCCTCTTCCAAAGCGCCTTTCCGACGATTTCCCGGGTTCCGCCGGGACGGGGACGCGCTGAACCAACTAAGGATAGGAGGATGGTCGTCATGGCGCCGAAAGCAGCAAAGGTGAAGGCGAAGCCCGATGCGCCCGATCCGAAAGACGATCTGAAAACCCTTCCCCTGCCGGAAGTGGAGAAAAAATTGGGGTCATCGCCGAAAGGCCTCAGCCAGGCCGAGGCGCAGAAATGGCTGACGCAATACGGCCCCAACGAAATTGCGGAAAAGAAAACCAACGTATTCCTGAAGTTCCTCAGCTATTTTTGGGGCCCCATTCCGTGGATGATTGAAGCGGCAGTGATTCTGTCGGGCGTTGTCCGGCACTGGCTGGATTTTTCCATCATTCTCTTTCTTCTTTTCTCCAACGCGGTGGTGGCATTTTGGGAGGAACACCAGGCGGGCAACGAAATTGCCGCGTTAAAGGCCAAGCTCGCGACCAAGGCCACGGTGAAACGTGACGGAAAGTGGACCACGCCGCTGGCGCGTGAGCTGGTCCCCGGCGACGTCATTCGTCTGCGCCTGGGAGACATCGTGCCGGCGGATGCGCGCTTGTTGGCGGGCGACCCGGTGCAAGTGGATCAGTCCGCCCTGACGGGCGAGTCTTTGCCCGCGACGCGCAAGCCTGGCGAAGCAGTGTTTTCCGGCTCGATTATCAAGCGGGGCGAAACCGACGCGATGGTGTACGCCACGGGCACGAACACCTATTTCGGCAAGACTGCGGAACTGGTGCAGGGCGCTCACACTGTCAGCCATTTCCAGCGCGCCGTGCTGAAGATTGGTAACTACCTGATTATCCTTGCAGTGGTCCTGGTGGCGGGGATTGTTACCGTTGCGCTCTTCCGTCACGATCCTACCCTCAGTACGTTGGAGTTCGCTCTGGTGCTTCTGGTGGCGGCGATCCCCGTGGCCATGCCCACGGTGCTGTCCGTAACTATGGCGGTGGGCGCGCGCTTACTGGCGAAAAAGAAAGTAGTTGTGACGCGTCTGGCCTCGGTCGAAGAACTGGCTGGCGTCGACGTGCTGTGCTCGGACAAGACCGGCACCCTGACCCAGGACAAGTTGACGTTGGGCGATCCCTTCTGTGTAAACAATATTCCCGCCGACCAAATCATTCTCTGGGCCGCACTGGCTTCGCGTGCCGAAGATAAGGACACCATTGACCTCGCGGTCATCGGCGGCGTGAAGGACGACAAGGCGCTGAAGGCTTTTCAGGTACTCCATTTCCAGCCGTTCGATCCCGTGCATAAGCGCACCGAAGCTACTGTGAAAGGCTCGGACGGAAAACAGTTCTACGTGGCGAAGGGAGCGCCGCAGGTGATTCTGGGGATGGCGACCAACGCCGGCGAAGTCAAGCCCGCCGTCGAGAAGGCCGTCAATGACTTTGCGGCCCGCGGCTTCCGTTCCCTGGGCGTGGCCCGGGCCGACCAGGAAAATAAGTGGCAGTTTGTTGGCGTGTTGCCAATGTTCGATCCACCGCGGGCAGAGGCCAAAGCGACCATCGCGAGCGCGGAGCAGATGGGCGTGAAGGTCAAAATGGTTACAGGCGATCAATTGGCCATCGCCCGGGAAACAGCAAGACAACTGGGAATGGGCACGAACATCCTGGATGCCACCGTATTACACGACAAGCAAAAGAAGGCTGAGACGGCGGAGTCCATCGAACAAGCGGACGGTTTCGCCCAGGTATTCCCCGAAGACAAGTACAACATTGTCGACGTCCTGCAGAAGCACGGCCATTTCGTCGGGATGACTGGCGACGGGGTGAACGACGCACCGGCCCTCAAAAAGGCAAACTGCGGCATCGCGGTTTCCGGCGCAACCGACGCGGCCCGCGCGGCGGCGTCCATCGTGCTGCTGGCGCCCGGCCTGTCCGTCATCGTCGACGCGATCAAGGAGAGCCGGAAAATTGTTCAGCGGATGAACAGCTATGCGATCTACCGCATTGCCGAAACGCTGCGCGTTCTGTTGTTCATGACGCTGGCGATCCTGGTCTTTAACTTCTATCCGGTGACTGCGGTAATGATCGTGATGATAGCGGTGCTCAATGATGGCGCCATCCTATCCATCGCGTATGACAAGGTTCATTACAAGGACAAGCCCGAGGCCTGGAACATGCGTCTGGTGCTCGGGATCGCCACCGTGCTGGGCCTCGTCGGTCCCGTGGCTGCCTTCGGCCTGTTTTACCTTGGCGACCGCGTATTTCACCTTGGCCATCCGCAACTGCAAACACTGATGTATCTAATGCTGTCAGTGGCCGGCCACTTGACGATTTTCCTGACGCGCACGCGCGGTCCGTTCTGGTCCATTCGTCCCGCGCGGATTCTGTGGATGGCGGTGCTCGGCACACAAACGGTAGCGACTCTGATTGCGGTTTATGGGCTGTTTATGACGCCCCTCGGCTGGAAGCTGGCGGGCCTCGTTTGGGCCTACGCTCTTGTTTGCGCCCTCATAACTGACCGTGTGAAATTGCTCGGCTATCGGATTTTTGGTTCTGCCAAAGCCGACAAGCCGCAGTCTGAAGCCAAGGCCGAGCCAAAGCCCGAAGCCAAAGCTGAGCCGAAGCCTGAAGCCAAGGCTGAGCCGAAGCCCGAAGCCAAAGCTGAGGCAAAACCTGAGGCCAAGCCTGAACCAAAGCCCGACGCCAAGCCCGAACCGAAGCCCGAAGCCAAGGCTGAAGCGAAACCCGAGGCCAAGCCCGAACCGAAGCCTGACGCCAAGGCCGAGCCAAAGCCCGAATCTAAGGCTGAGGCAAAACCTGAGGCCAAAGCTGAACCGAAACCTGACGCCAAAGCTGAACCGAAACCTGAGGCCAAAGCTGAAGCGAAACCCGAAGCCCAGGCCGAGCCAAAGCCCGAAGCTAAAGCTGAGGCAAAACCTGAGGCCAAAGCTGAACCGAAACCTGACGCCAAACCTGAACCGAAACCTGACGCCAAGGCTGAGACAAAACCCGAAGCCAAACCTGAACCGAAACCCGACGGCAAAGCTGAACCGAAACCCGAGGCCAAGGCCGAGCCGAAACCTGACGCCAAAGCTGAACCAGCGTCCGATTTGACCCCGCAGCTCGTCAAGCGAGTCCATCTACTCTACGAGGAGCTGGGACGCGAGGATGTGCAAGCAGTGGAGGAATTGGAGAAAGCAACTCGGGAGAAAAAGCAAAGATGAACCCAGTAAATAGACAGGCGCGAACGATGCGGCTGACACGACCGAAGGGATTAAGATGAAAATCCATTCAAAGGATTTCCGGGTGAGGCCGGGAGAAAAGTTCAAACTCAAAAAGTGGCCGACGCTGATAAAACCATTTTGCAAGTCGAAGAAACATTACCAAGAGCTCTTGGAAAAGCATGTTGAGGAGCTGAGCTCGCTGCAACGACTGCATTACGCATCCGGCCGCTACGCCTTGCTGCTGATTTTTCAGGCGTTGGACGCCGCCGGCAAGGACGGCTCCATCCGGCACGTCATGTCCGGAGTTAATCCGGAAGGCTGCGAGGTTTTCAGTTTCAAACAGCCCAGCGCCGAAGAGTTGAAACATGATTTTCTCTGGCGCACCACGTGCCGCCTTCCCGAACGCGGGCGAATCGGCATCTTCAATCGTTCCTACTATGAGGAGGTGCTCGTCGTTCGCGTCCATCCGGATCTTCTCCGCAACGAGGGACTCCCGGAGGAGCTGCGCGATGAGAAAAGCATTTGGAAGGAGCGGTATCGCTCTATCGTGGACCTGGAGAGCCATCTCTATCGCAACGGCACCCGGATCATTAAGTTCTTCCTGCACCTGTCGAAGAACGAGCAGCGAAAGCGTTTCCTCGCGCGGATTGATGAGCCTGATAAGAACTGGAAATTCAGCCTTTCGGACGTTCATGAGAGAAAATACTGGAAGGACTACGTGAAGGCTTATGAGGAGTGCGTGGCCGCCACCAGCACCCATCACGCGCCCTGGTACGTGGTTCCCGCCGACGACAAGGAGAATGCCCGGCTGATTGTTTCCCGGATCGTCCTGGACACGCTCAGCGACCTGAAGATGGCATATCCGCGGACCACCGCAAAACGCTGGCGGGAATTGAAATCCATCCGCAAACATCTGGAGAAGTAACGCAGACTCCGGGATGCCGCGGTCCTGGTTTTCTATCTCTGGCGGCAAGGAAGAGCAATAACTGGAAATTGAAATGAGGATGGTGAGGCCGCTCCATATGAAATCAGTTGCCGGGTTCGCCGGAAAATGTCTCGGCGTATCGTTGCTGGGAGCGCTGTTACTCGGGAGTCCTTGCTCACATTCGCGCGAGACGATCGGCAAGCCAAGGGCGACTGCAATGCTGGTTGATTCCTCTGCTCGGGAACAATACAGCACGGCCGAAATGTTTTCCCGGCTGAGCGTGCGCCACCATTGGCAGAAAGCTCATCTGGATCGGCTCACCGTGACTCGCACCTACAAAGTAGAGAACGGCAAAAATAAAATAATCGCCGAGGAAGTGGTGGTCATGGAGTACAGGACGCCGGGAACGGAAACCTTCACGATCACCTCCGAAAAAGGCTCGGCGTTCGTGCGCCACCACGTGTTCCGGCGGCTTATGAAGAGTGAAAAGAAGAGGGTACTGGCCGACAAGGACCCGGACAGCTTGATCACTCCGGACAACTACACTTTTGAAATGGTTGGGACGGAAAGAATCGGAAACTCGAACTGCTCCATCGTTCACGCCGTTCCGAAGCACAAGCAAACGGATCTCTTCGACGGAAAGATCTGGATCGATGACAAGGATTTCGCGATTGTGAAAATCAGCGGCCATCTGGCCAAGAGCCCGTCGTTTTGGATCAAGCGGGTGGATTTTGTGCGGAACTACCAGAAGATCGACGGGTTCTGGCTCCTCTCAAGAGAAGAAGCCGTTTCCGCCATCAGGATGTTCGGGAAGGAGACGCTGACCGTCGATTACAAGAACTACACCGTAAATGGATCAGCAGCGCTTCAGTCTCTTTATTCTCATGAATTTGACGCACACGCTCATGGGCTGTGACTTCATCTGACGTCTGCAAGATGCGGCCGTCACGGTTTTTATAGCAGAAGGAGAATCACATGGAACTGGGCATGCTCGGGCTAGGACGAATGGGAACCAACATGGTGCGGCGCCTTATGCGGGCTGGCCACCAGTACGTCGTTTATGACCTTCAAGCAAGCGCAAATTGAAAACCGCTGCCGGACCCTTCCGCAGCGGGGAAAAATAAAAAAGGAGATTCAATATGCCCACGAAAGAGCAAGTGATTAACGCTGATCAGGATAGCAGTTCAAAATCATCCCGCCAGAGCCGGAGTCCGGCCGGCAAGCCGGAAAAGTTTATCTTCGACGTGGCTTTGTCCACCGCCATTGCGGCTAATGGCCACCAGGAAACGAAAACGCCGAATCCCAAGGGTCCCCTCTCGCCGGAGATGCTCGACAAGATGAACCGTTATTGGCGCGCCGCCAACTATCTGTGCATCGGCCAGATTTATCTCTTTGAAAACCCTTTGTTGCGGGAACCGCTCAGGAAAGAACAGATCAAACCAAGGCTGCTGGGACACTGGGGAACTTCGCCGGGACAAAACCTCATTTACATTCATCTAAACCGCCTGATCAAAGAGCATGATGCGGACATTATTTATATCGCCGGTCCCGGACATGGAGGTCCGTCGCTCAATGCCAGTTCCTATCTGGAAGGCACTTATACCGAGGTTCATCCGGAGATCACGCCGGATGAGAACGGCTTGCGGCTTCTTTTCAGGAAGTTCTCCACGCCGGGCGGAGTGCCCAGCCACTGCGGCCCGCACGTCCCGAATTCCATGCACGAAGGCGGAGAGCTTGGTTATTCGATGGTTCACGCTTTCGGCGCCGCTTTCGACAATCCCGGCCTGATCGTTGCCTGCGTGATCGGTGACGGAGAATCCGAAACGTGTCCGCTGGAAGGAAGCTGGAAATCAGTCAACTTCCTCAATCCGGTGCGGGACGGCGCCGTCCTCCCGATTCTGCACCTCAATGGCTACAAAATTTCCGGACCGACGGTTCAGGGGCGCACCAGCGACGAGGATTTGAAGGCCCTGTATATAGGCCGCGGTTACAAGCCCTATCTTGTCGAAGGCGATGATCCCGCGGTGGTGCATCAACTCCTGGCGGGAACTCTGGACGATTGCTATGCGGAGATTCGAGCCATCCAGCGGGAGGCACGCAAAACCGGGTTCAAGAAGCAGCCGATCTGGCCCATGATCATCCTGCGCACGCCCAAGGGATGGACGTGCCCGAAAGAAGTGGATGGAATCCCCATTGAAGGCACTTTCCGCGCACACCAGGTCCCTCTCGCAACGGTCCGCGAGAATCCCGAACATCTCAAAATCCTGGAAGCCTGGATGAAAAGCTACAAGCCGCATGAACTTTTCGATGACCGGGGAAAATTCATTGATGAATTGGCGGAACTCGCGCCGTCAGGAAACCGCCGCATGGGAGGAAATCCTCATGTGAACGGCGGACGCCTGCTGACCGCGCTTGACCTGCCGGACTTCACAAATTATGCGCTGGAGATTCCGGGACCCGGGCAAGTGGTTGCTGAAGCTCCGCGAAAACTCGGAGATTTCTTCAGAGACATTTTCAAGCTGAATCCAAGGAATTTTCGCATGTTCTGCCCCGATGAGACCAACTCCAATCGCTTGAACTCCGTTTTTGAGGCTACCAACCGTTGCTTTATGGCGGAGACGGTTTCGATTGATGACCAGCTCAACCCCGATGGCCGCGTCATGGAGGTATTGAGCGAACATTGCTGCCAGGGGTGGCTGGAGGGTTATCTGCTGACCGGGCGGCATGGCATGTGGTCCTCCTACGAAGCTTTCGCGCAGGTGGTGGACTCCATGCTGACGCAACACGCCAAATGGATGGAGCAATGCCGCGATTATCCGTGGCGCAGACCGCTCGCATCCCTGAACGTTCTGCTCACAAGTCATGCGTGGCGAAATGATCACAACGGCTTCAGCCACCAGGCCACCGGATTTGTGGATAATGCGCTGGCGCGCCGGAGCGAAACCATCCGGGTGTACTATCCCCCGGACAGCAACTGCCTGCTGAGCGTCTTCGATCATTGCCTGCGGAGCCGCAACTACGTCAACGTAGTCACCTGTGGCAAGCAGCCGCAACTGCAGTGGCTGAACATGGACGAGGCTCTCGAACATTGTTCGCGAGGCGCGTCGACGTGGAAATTTGCGACCAACGACGGAGGCGGAGAACCGGATGTGGTGCTGGCATGCGCGGGTGACGTGCCCACCATCGAGATATGCGCGACGTCATGGCTTTTGCAGAAGCATGTTCCCGGCATTAAGGTGCGCGTTGTCAATGTGGTGGACTTGAGCGTTCTGATGATGCCGGATGACCATCCGCACGGGATGGACAACATGTCTTTCGAAGCGCTCTTCACCAAGGACGCGCCGGTCATCTTCGCTTTTCACAACAATCGCTGGCTTATTCACACCATGGTTCACGGGCGCTCCCATGAAAGCCGCTTCCATGTGCGCGGCTATACGGATCACGGCACCACCACAACGCCATTCGACATGGTGGTATTGAATCAGATGAGCCGCTTCCATCTGGCCATTGACGCGCTGAAATATGTCCCGCGGCTGCGCTCCCAGGCTTCGGACGCCATCGACATGTTCAACGGGAAGCTGTACGAACACCACGACTATATTCGGGAGCATCTGCAAGATATGCCGGAAATAAGGAACTGGCGATGGACCGCCGATTTCCAGGAGCCGGGCGCTCCTCCGCCGCTGGCCAAAGGACAACCCAGCCGAAACTTGTTCAGCGACAGCTAAATGAGGAAAAGCCTGATGGGACGCGGACGGAAATGAAGATAAACCCCAGGGCCGGTCAATTGGCGAAAGCTTCTGACCTCGTTGACGTGCCGAAGTTGATTACCGCCTACTATGAGGAGCGGCCAGATCCTCGCGCTCCAGAGCAGCGCGTCGTCTTTGGCACGTCCGGCCACAGAGGCTCATCTTTCGACCGGTCCTTCAACGAATGGCACATTCTGGCCATCACCCAGGCCATTTGCTTGTACCGGCGGAAACGCGGAATCGATGGGCCGCTCTTTCTGGGGATTGATACGCACGCGCTCTCGCAGCCGGCCATGGCGAGCGCGCTCGAGGTCCTGGCCGCAAACAACGCCGATGTAATGCTGGCGGAAAAGGATGACTACACACCCACGCCTGTCATTTCACATGCCATTCTCACGTACAACCATGGCCGCCAAGCCGCTCTTTCCGACGGCATTGTGATCACCCCCTCTCATAACCCTCCTGAATCGGGTGGCTTCAAGTACAACCCGCCTCATGGGGGTCCGGCGGAAGAGGAAGTCACCTCCTGGATCGAAGCGCGAGCCAATGAGTTCCTCACAAAAAATCTCAGCGGCGTCAAGCGCATGCCCATCGAAAAGGCTCTTTCGTCCCCCACGACGCACAGGCACGACTACCGGACAGCCTATGTCCAGGACCTTCAAAACGTCATTGATATGGAGGCTGTCCGCAACTCCGGGATCACGTTGGGAGTTGATCCATTGGGCGGGGCTGGCGTGCATTACTGGCAACCCATCGCCGAGCGCTATGGCCTCAATCTCAAAGTTGTAAATGATATTGTCGATCCCACTTTCCGCTTCATGACCCTCGACTGGGATGGCCGGATTCGCATGGATCCCTCGTCGCCGTACGCAATGCAGTCTCTCATCGCCTTGAAGGACAAGTTCGATGTCGCTTTTGCCTGCGACACGGATCATGACCGGCATGGAATTGTCACCAGGAGCACGGGACTGCTGGCTCCCAACCACTACCTGGCGGTTTGCATCCATTATTTGTTTGCCAATCGTCCTCAGTGGGGCAAGGATGCCGCGGTAGGAAAGACGGTGGTCAGCAGCAGCATGATTGATCGCGTCACGGCCACACTCGGCAGGAAGCTTTACGAAGTTCCCGTGGGTTTCAAGTTTTTCGTGGATGGCCTGTTGCACGGCCATCTCGGCTTTGCGGGCGAGGAAAGCGCCGGCTCGTCATTTTTGCGCCGTGACGGCGCTGTGTGGACCACGGATAAGGACGGCATCATCGCCGCGTTGCTGGCGGCGGAGATTACCGCCAAAATGCACAAGGATCCCGGAGAGATTTACAAGGAACTCACGAAAGACCTTGGCGATCCACTTTATGACCGGACCGAAGCGCCCGCCACCACCCAGCAGAAGATGATGCTCGAAAAAATCACCAAGGGAAGCATCCAGGTTTCCGATCTGGCTGGCGAGAAAATCCTGGCTGTTCTGACCAACGCGCCCGGAGATGGCATCTCGATTGGCGGCGTCAAGGTTGTCGCCAAAAGCGGGTGGTTCGCCGCGCGTCCTTCCGGCACCGAGGCTATCTACAAAATCTACGCCGAAAGTTTCGCCGGCCAGGACCATCTCCAAAAAATTGAGGCAGAGGCGCAGACTATCGTTGGCAAGGCATTTACCGCGCCGGCCTCGGGTTCGTAAACTTCGCCAAGCCGGGGAAACAAATGATGCGATTCGAAGCGGGATGCCCCGCGCAAATCCCGTGTCAACGGCTGTCCATCGCCTGAGCTAATCGTCTGACCGAGCCATGCGGGCCACATGCACGGCGATCATGAGATCTTCCTGGGCGGGAACGACCAGCACCGCCGTCTTTTCATCCGATGCGCTGATCCGCCGGGCGCCGTGCTCCGCAATCCCATTCAGCGCGGAAACAATTGCAATCCCCATTCCCTGAAGATTCGCGAGTATCTCGGTGCGTGTAAGCGCATCGTTTTCGCCGATCCCCCCCGCAAACACAATCGCATCCAGACCACCCAGCAGCCAGCAGAACCCGCCGATGGCCTTGGTCACACTTCGCGTGAATACCTTCAGCGCCAGCGAGGCCTGCGCGTCGCCCTTCGCCGCCGCCTTCCGCACGGCTTTCACATCGTTCGGCATTCCGCTCAGCGCCACCATTCCCGATTCTTTGTTCAACATCGTCTCTACCGCCGAAATCTCGCCGTCCTTGCCGCTTTTCTCCTGCCGCAGCAGGTACAGAAGCAGCCCGGGATCCAGATCGCCGGGGCGCGTTCCCATCACCACTCCGCCGGTCGGCGTTAGGCCCATGGTCGTGTCCACGGAGCGGCCATCCACCAACGCCGTGACACTGCATCCACTGCCCAGGTGCGCAATCACCATGCGCTTCGGGAGCGCGACGCCATTCGCGCGCATCTGCCGCACAATGGACTCGCAACTCAGCCCGTGGAATCCATACCGCCGAACGCCTTTTTCACGGTACGCCCGTGGCAGCGGATAAGTAGTGGCCTCCTCGGGCATGGTCTGGTGAAAAACGGTATCGAAGCAGGCGTAGTGCGAAACATTTGAAAATCGCGCCATTCCTTCGTGAATGGCCACGATCGCGGCGGGATCATGCAGCGGAGCGAAAGCCACCGCCTCCTCAATGTCTCTCAGCACCGGCGCGGTTATCCTCTGATGTTTGTCCAGCTTCGGCCCGGGATGCACCACGCGATATCCCACCGCCTGCACTGTCGGCATCCGCGGCGCGCACACCGCGTCCAGAACCAGCCGGATCGCTTCCGTCTGCGTCTTCGCCTTCGACGCGGATCCTCCGCCACTCAGTTTCGTCCCATCCGCTCCCCGAAGTTCAAGTTTGGCGTCTGGACCGCCGATCTCGCTCAACTCTCCGTCGAATAGGGGCGCCGGCTGAGTGAGGCTCTGCCCAGACCCGGAGTCGAACATCGAGAATTTGATCGAGGAAGATCCGCTGTTGAGGGCCAGTATGTTCATAGCGCCTTCACGCCAAATCCCCGTCCGCTGACCTTACGCCCATTTCATCATTCCAGAATAACGGCCTGGTGTGGTGCGTGGCGTGCTGCAATCAGAACGAACTGGAAGCTCGGCCGCGGCCGGCTCAACATTCCGCGGCCTCTTTGGGTTTGGGATTGTGCCAGGGACCGTTTGGAGCGATGAGCGCGTCAGATTCCTTCGGGCCCCAGGTGCGCCGCTTGTAGGGAAGCACTCGGTGGTGGTTCTTACGGACTGGCTCGACGACCGCCCAGGCCGCTTCGACCGCGTCTTCACGAGCGAAGAGCGCTCCATCGCCAATCATGGCGTCGCCCAGCAGCCGCTCGTAGGGAGGTTCCTCGCCCGGCTGTTCTTCGAACAGGTAAAGCTCTCGCAGGTCCCCCACGAACTCCTCGCCGGGGTGTTTGATGCGAGCGGCAAGGGCGACGGCCGTTTTGGGAGATATCCGGAAGCGCAGGTAGTTCGCCGGGCCGGTCGCCGGCGCCGAGTCGGCGAAAAGTCTCTGCGGCGGCGCCTTTAGCTCCACCAGCACCTCCGTCGCGGTATTGGGCAGATTCTTGCCGGCGCGGACGTACCACGGCACTCCCTGCCATCGCCACGAGTCTATGAATAGGCGCAGCGCGCAGAAAGTCTCCACGTCGGACTTCTTCGCCACGTGCGGTTCTTTCCGGTAGCCGGCATATTGCCCGCGCACCAAATCGCGGGATTTGAGCGGCCGCATCGCTTCAAAGACCTTGGCCTGCTCGGTATGCACGGCTCCAAAATCCCTGTCGGCTGGCGGCTCCATGGCCAGGAGCGCGATGACCTGGAACAGATGGTTCTCCACCACGTCGCGCAGGCAGCCGGCGGTTTCGTAAAACGCGCCGCGCTTCTTCACGCCGAAATCCTCGGACATGGTTATCTGGACACTGGCCACATAGTTGCGGTTCCAGATGGGCTCCAGGAACGAGTTGGCGAACCGGAAATAGAGGATATTCATGATGGCCTCTTTTCCGAGGAAGTGGTCTATGCGGAAGATCGAATCTTCCGGAAACACCTTGAGCGCGGCGCGGTTGAGCTCGCGCGCGGAGGGCAGGTCGCGTCCGAACGGCTTTTCGACAATGACGCGCGCATTCTTGGCCAGGTTCGCCGCGCCAAGCCCTTCGATCACCGTCTTAAAGAGCGATGGCGGGATGGCCAGGTAGTAGGCGGGCCGCCGGGCGCCGCCCAGGCTCTTTCTTATTGCCGCGAACGTGGCCGGATCATTGTAATTGCCACTCACATACTTGAACAGGGACAGCAGTTGGCGGAAGGCGCGCCGGTCATCAATTCCCCCGGATCGCTTGATGCTGTCGGTGATGCGTTTGCGCAGACGATCCAGACTCCAGTTCGGCAGGGCCACGCCGATTACCGGGACCTTGAGCGCGCCATGTTTCACCATCGCGTAAAGCGCCGGGAAGACCATCTTATGGGCCAGGTCGCCGGTCACGCCAAAGACCACCAGCGTGTCAGAGTGCGAGGTTTTCATCGGGCGGCTCCATTCCTGGCGGCGCTTGCCGGAGGAATTATGAATTTGGCGTAGTCATCTCCAGGGTTCAGTTGGCGCGCGCCGGAGTCCGCTGCTTCGCGCCGCGAGCCACGCGGCAATTTCATCGTCTGCCCATCCAGCGCAACCCACCCTCGCACCAATGCAATTCCCGCGCGCATCATAGGTTCTCCTTTACTTGCCCATGCAAATTATGGGCTTGCTTGTGGATATTCTCAACGGCGAATCCGCGGCGCCGCATCACAACCGGCCGCGGGCTGGCGCCGCGAAGCAGCTTCCATTCCTGGCGAGGAACATGAAATCTGGCCGCCGCGGGCCAGCCGCGTCCTGCCATGTGCGGCGGACGCTCGAACCTGGGCGGGGAAAACGGGTTTTTGGGGGGTGAAATGCGACGAAAATTAAGAGGCCAAAAGTGTAGCGATTAGAAATGTGGATGTGGTTGATTTCGCGGGAGTTAGCGTTTTGCGACTGTAAAAAGTGTAGCGATTAGAAATCGCCATTTTGCGCCTGTTCCCGCCGTCTGGGCATAGTTCTGACCGATTGTCAGAATTTCGCGGAAAAAATCAACAGCAGCTTCTGTAACGCTGAATGCGCGCGGAGAGCCCATGCGGCGGCATCGCCATTAGGACTGCTGGGCAACCGTTGAACCGCTGCCCGCGCATATTCCCGATCGATTCTCGACGCGCTACGCGGGAATAGTCCTTAGCTCTGTGCCGTGAACTCGGAGAGCAGGTCGGGGCGAGTCCTGGAAACAAACAGTTCAGTCCAGCCTAACAAGTTAAAGGGCTAGAGTTCCTGAGCCGTCCTCACATGGACGGCGTCCGAAGCCTCAACCGCCCCGATCGCGGCCCGAAGCTTTTTGTCCGCAGTTAAGATGATATCGCCGTCGGCCGCATAGAAGGGCAGAGTGATATCAGTCCAGTCGTCAACACGATCGGAGGGATCAAAATTCTGTGTTTGATTCTTCCACATCCGTGAATAGCTGATTATGTAGAAGAAGATCATTCTAAAGTACCGAGAGAAATAACGATTATCCATCACCGCGGTGTATAGCGTCTTTTCGTCAGACACCGTGAGTGGTCTTGAGCCCTTGTAGGAAATTGAGTTGAATACGAACGACTGGAAGAAGGACGGCCCCAGTAATTCAAGTGCCTCCGAAAAGCCGGAGAACTTGTCCTTCAGACCCTCATTTCTCAGATGGTTGCGGAAAAGCTGGGCGCGATTGAACATGTTTGCCCCGAACACTCGGTGCCTCTCCTTAACATTCTGCGCTATTGAAACATCTTTGCGGGTTAGGCGAATCGGCAGTTCGAACTCCCCGTTGTAGGGTGTGAAGGCGCGTATATCTTCTTCGTCAAGTCCAGCGATCCCCGCCAAGGCATCCGAAGGCTCATGGCCAACCAGAATGTCGAAAGATCGCAATCGTGTTATCAACTTCTGCGCGTGCGGGTGCAGCATCACGTCGACAAACACGTATGGTGCCAACGTGACTCGCTGGTATGCATCAGTTCGGTCTATTTTGTCGAGGAACGAAACGAGCTGGTTGCTATCGATTACAATCCGCACGGGTCAAAACACCTTTCTTCTGCTTGCGGCACGGGCTGGACATCGGCGCCAATCGGGGCCCCTCGTGTTTGCCGTCAAACTGCTTTCGGATTGGGGTCGTGGCGGGCGCCGTGGATGACGTCAATGGCGTGGGCGAGCACGCCGGCGATGGCGTAGAACGACTCCACGGCGCCTTCGGGGCTGCCGGGCAGATTGACGATCAAAGAATTGCCGCGCAGCGCGGCCACTCCACGCGAAAGCGCGGCGCGAGGATTCGCCGCATAACCGGCGCGGCGCATCAACTCCGGCAGGCCGGGGACCAGCCGTTCAGCGACAGCCTGCGTGGCTTCGGGAGTTACGTCCCGCGGACCAAGCCCAGTGCCGCCGGTGGTGAGAATCAGGTCGGCAGTCCCACTGTCGCAGAGCTCGCTCAACCGCGCGCGAATCGCGGAGTCGTCATCCGCCAAAACGCCGGTATGCACCACGTCCATGCCGCGCGCCGCGCATTCGGCCTGAAGCGCCGCCCCGGAGCGGTCTTCGGATTTACCGGAACTTACAGAATCGCTGATGGTGAGAATGGCAACTCGCATGGATTCTATCCTAGGTTTAAGCTTGAGTGCTGCCTTACCCGATGAATTGGTTATAGGCTTAAAGACTGGCAACGAGCTCAGCGTGAATTTCTTGCAGTTTTTTCACCACTTCCGGCGCCATAGGGTCCCGCTGTATCTCTTCGGGGGTTGGGTCGGGAATTCCTTGCGGAAGGACACTCTTCGGTATAGAAATTTTTCCGTTCTGCAATTCATGCGCGATAATATGCATCCGAAGAATGTAGCTGAGTATTTTTGCTTGCGCCCACGGCATGGTGACCTGCCCGAACCAATCAGCCACTGCAGGTTCAAACTTCTGATTTAGTTGACCAAAGACTATGGTCAGGTCCCATGCACTACCCTGCAGGTATGCGTTATTGGCATACTCTGAGAAAAAATCCGGCGAAACTTGAAGTATGGTTTTTGGTTTATTCGATTCGGTCTCTTTGATGTCCATTATGATTTTCCTCCCGCAATCGCTTGCAGTCATTGGTCATGTTCATTGGCAAAAAGTGAAAGCGTCTTTGGAACGTGCTTAGGAAAATCGATGAGTTTCCCTTTCTGTGCTTGGAGACTCGGTGAGGCAGCGCCTCCAGGAAAAGCGACCTTCTGGAGAGCCCCTGAGTTTGCACTCGATTTTCTTAGCCTGTCTTGTACTCTATGGACAATTTCTTCCACCAGCGTCTCGCCAGGAGAATATTCCATCGGCGAATTTAGGCGATTATAACGATCAATCATTGCCAAGAATTGCTCATTGCTCTCCGCCATCGGAACGTGCCATTGGAATTCTGCCACGTCCTTAAACTGTAGCGCCTTTTCTTCGTCGGCAAAATTGGGCACCCTAAAAGTATCAGCGGAAAGCCCCTTGTCAGGGTGCAGCGTCCCGCTAACCCAATCTACCAATTGGCTAAATGGTACAAACCGGACTACCAACGCCACATCGAACACTGCCGCAATCCTCTTGAGAGTCGTGATTGTGGGTCTGCCGTATCTGGGATTCTCCAGTCTGGAAATAGCATTCTGATTCATCCCCGACATTTCACAAAACTTCTCTTGGCTCCAACCCTTTTCTTCTCGCAAGCCTCTGATCTGGAACGCAATCGTTTTGCTAATATGCGACTCAACGAACCTAGCCCGTGTCTCCACACCTCTGCGAAATCTCTCCCAAAGGCTTTTTCTAGAATTCAAATTTGTGGACGGTTGCCTTTCCACATCGGATTCTGTCAAGGCGTTCCCTAGCGATCTTCTTGCCATCCCTGTCATTTTTCACCCTTTTGGCCGTCAAGTGCAGAAATGTGTATTCGCCCTCACATGGCCCAAAGTAACCGTAAATTCGGTAATATGTAACGCCTTCGTCGTCGCGGATGTCGGCTGGTCTGATCTCTGAAATCCCATATTCACCATCCAAGGGGTCAAATTCTGGCCTTCTCCAAAGGCTCTGTATCGCGTTCTGTAGATAGCCGAGGAGGTCAAGGATTTCGTCCCTGTGGGCGTCCGGCAGGCTGTCAAAGTGAGTCTGCACTGGACAGCCCTCTTCCTCGGATTGAAATCCAAACCAATGCCACCGCCAATTAGATTCTCGTGTCACAGTCTACCACAAAAAAGATATACTACAACCGGAGACTTGTGTAAGATTTTGAATCTAACATCAATTTTGATATATGAATTCTCACGCGATCAAAAGAACCCGAGGGGGGGGCCACACGTGGCACACTGTGCCTCTCTCATGCATTAGGCTGTGACTGACACCCGATTACTCGCAGCCCTTCTTCAGGTGCTCAGTTCGTCTTCTTCACGCGCGATTCTGCCGGTTTCGCGCGGCGGACGTAATGGCCGCTTCGGCCGCCGATTTTTTCCTCGAGATAAATCTCGCCAATCTTCATGGAGCGGTCCGCGGCCTTGCACATATCATAAATGGTGAGCGCGGCGACGGCCACGGCGGTCAGCGCCTCCATCTCCACGCCGGTGGGCCCGTTGGTTCGGACTTCGGCGCGAATCTCGACGCCCCGGGGGCGCAACTCCGCTTTCAAATCAATGTGCGTCAGCAGAAGCGGATGGCACAGCGGAATCAGTTCGGACGTTCGCTTGGCCGCGGCGATTCCCGCGATGCGCGCGATTTCCAGCGGATTGCCCTTGGGGTTTTTCAGCTTGCGCACCAGGCGAAGCGCGGCCGGCGCAATGGCGATAAATCCGCGGGCGCGCGCGATGCGCGTGGTTTCCGGCTTGGCGCTCACGTCCACCATGCGAACGTTGCCTTTGCGGCCGTAGTGCGAAAGTTTCGGCATGGTCAAAATGCGCCCCGCCGCAAGAGTACCTGAACCGGCTGGCCTTCGGCGACCAGCGATTGTCCCTGTGGAACGTACAACAGGCAATTGGCGCGCGTGAACGCCGCCATGTCGCCGGAACCCTGCCAGGGCAGCTCTTCCACGACGGGCTGATCCCCTTCCCACGTCATCAGCGCGGGGACAAAATGCGCCATGGCCGGATTCTCTTTCGACTCCCGCGCCATCTTTGCGCCGACGAACGGCAGCGGGCGCACGTCCATACCGCTCAAAATATCCAGCGCGGGCTGGACGAAAAGCTCAAACGTCACCATGGTGGACAGCGGATTTCCCGGCAGTCCAAACACCGGCTTGCCCTGGCAGTAGCCGAAGACCGCGGGCTTTCCGGGACGAATGGCCACGGCGTCGAAAAAAAACTCCGCGCCTAATACTGCGAGAACTTCTTCCACCAAATCATACTTCCCCATGGAAACGCCGCCGCTCAGGATCAGCGCGTCCTCTTCCAGGCCGTGCTCGATGCCTTCGCGAAGCGCATCGCGCTCGTCGGGAGCGTTGCCCAGCGCCACCGGCTCCGCGCCGGAGATTTTCGCCAGCAAGGAAAGCGCCAGCGAATTGCTGTTGCGAATTTGAAATGGGCCGGGCGTATCCGCGTGGGGAATCACTTCATCGCCGGTGGAAAGAACGGCCACGCGCGGGCGCTCATGGACCTGCACGGGCGTATGTCCAACCTGCGCGGCCAGCGCCAGCGACGCGTAGTTCAAATGCGTTCCCGGCAGGAGCAATTCCTGGCCAGCCTTCGATTCACTGCCGCGGAGAACAATATTCTCGCCGGGCGCGGCGGTGCGTTCAAAAATAATTGCCTCGCCGTCCACACGCGTGAATTCGCGCATCACAACAGCGTCCGCGCCTTCGGGAACAGGAGCGCCGGTCATGATGGCGATGCACTCTCCGGTACGCAGCGCGCGAGCGAACGACTGCCCCGCGCGCACTTCGCCGGCCAAAGAAAGCGTGCGGGGTGATTTCCGCAAATCCGCGGAAAGAACCGCGTAACCATCGCGCGTGGCGCGGCGAAAGGGAGGATAGTCGCGGTCGGCGTGAATGGTCTCCGCGAGCACGCGGCCCAGCGCGTCTTCCAGCGGAAGGGACTCGATGGCGGTGGGCGTGGAGCGCGCGCGAACGGCCTCTTCAATGATGCGCCGCGCCTCCTGCCACGTGACCATGTTCGTCAGAGCCAGCTGGCGAGAGTGGTCCCCGGCGGCAGGATGGTGGCTTCGCGTTCCGGTCCGGTGGAAATCATCCCGATTTCCACTTCCAGCGCGTCGGAAATAAATTTCAGATAATCGCGCGCGGCTTCGGGAAGATCGCCGGCGTCGGAAACGCCTTCGGTGCTGCGCCGCCAGCCGTGCAGCTTGCGGTATTCGGGAGTCACCTGCGCGAGCGTTTCAATATCCGGCGGCATTTCCGTGAGCTTGGAGCCTTTGTAGCGATAGCCCACGCAGGCCTGAATGTTTTCCTGGGCGTCGAAAACGTCCAGCTTGGTGACCACCAGGGAACCAATTCCGTTGACCATTTTTGCGTAGCGGAGCATTTCCAGGTCCAGCCAGCCGCACCGCCGCGGTCGGCCGGTGACCGCTCCATATTCCTTGCCGCGGTCGCGCAGTCCTTTGGCTTCGAGGTCGGGCATTTCCGTGGGGAACGGTCCGCTGCCCACGCGCGTGGTGTAAGCCTTGGTCACGCCGACAACTCCGGTCACCCGCGTGGGAGGAATGCCCAGTCCTGTGGCGGCGCCGCCGGACGTGGCGCTGGACGAGGTCACGAACGGATAGGTCCCGTGGTCCAGGTCCAGCATGGTGCCCTGCGCGCCTTCGAACAGGACGTTCCGGCCCGCTTCCAGCGCGCGATCCAGCAGCGCGGCCACGTCGGTGACGTAACCGCGAATGCGGTCGGCCAGACGCAGATAAGTTTCCTCGATTCCCGCTTCGTCCAATTTCACGCCGAACGCCGTGGAGGCGATGTGGCTTTTTTCCTTCAGCGCCGCTTTCAGATGCGCGCGGAATTTTTCTGGGTCCACCAGATCGCAAATGCGCAATCCGCGGCGCGCGGCCTTGTCTTCATAGGCCGGACCGATGCCGCGATGCGTGGTGCCGATCTTGGCCTCGCCCAGCGCGGCTTCGGAAGCCTCTTCCATCTGGCGATGATAAGGAAAAATCACGTGGGCGCGATTGCTGAGGAACAGGCGGCCGGTCACTTCGACGCCGGCTTTTTCCAGATTTTCGATTTCCGCCACCAGCGCGGCGGGATCAATCACCGCTCCGGGGCCGATCAGGGCTTTCTTTCCGGGACGCAGGATTCCGCAAGGAATCAATTGAAGAACAAAGCGGTGCCCATTGGCGATCACTGTATGGCCGGCATTGTGGCCGCCGGCGTATCGCGCAATCAGATCGAAAGAACCGGCGAGGTAGTCAACCACCTTGCCTTTGCCCTCGTCGCCCCACTGGGCGCCGACCACAGCAATGGCTCTCATTCGGCGTCATCCATTTTAATTTCCAATTTCGATTTCACACTTTTCCACGCGCACTTAGTAATTGTGAGTCATTTCGGAATGGTCCAGGCAGTGAATGCCGGGTCTGAGTCTAAGCCTCGCGGCGGTGGATGACAAGCCTGGCGCGAATTTTGCGCCATGCACCGCCGCCGGCCAGTCACCAATATAGGGACGGGCGCGCCTCCGCCTGGCAAGTGGAATCAGCTCAGGTGCCGCTGCAGGATTTTTTCGATCTGATCCTTGGGCACCGCTCCCACAATCTGCTCCGCCACCTGACCGCCCTTGAAAATCAGGAGCGTGGGAATCCCGCGGATATTGAACTTGCCCGGCGAATTGATGTTTTCGTCCACGTTCATCTTCACCACTTTCAGCTTGCCGGCGTGCTCCGTGGCGAGTTCCTCCACCGTGGGCGACAGCATGTGGCAGGGCCGGCACCACTCCGCCCAGAAGTCCACCATCACCGGCTGGGTCTGGCTGGCGTCAATCACTTCGGCCTGAAAATTCGCGTCGGTAACCGCTGCTAAATTGGACATTTTTCGTTGCCCTCAATCTTCACGCAACTGGACCCCGGCCCGTTGCGATTATTTACCAGCTACTTTAGATGCGGCGGGCGCCGGTGTGATTCGGTCCTTGCGGGCCCGCTCGTATAGTTTCGCATAGGCCGCCGCGGAAGCTTTCCATGAAAAATCCTGGGCCATCCCGCGTGTCTGAATCTTCTTCCACGCCTTTTGGTCTTTGCACACGGCCAGCGCCTGGCTCAGGCATTCCAGAAGCGCCGGCCCTGAATATTCGCTGAACTTGAACCCGGTTCCCTCGCCCGTCTTCGGATTGTACTCCGCCACGGTGTCGTCCAGGCCGCCGGTGGCGCGCACCACGGGGACGGTTCCATAGCGCAGGCTGTAAATCTGATTCAATCCGCACGGCTCAAATTTTGACGGCATCAGGAACATGTCCGCGCCGGCTTCGATTTTGTGGGCCAGGGTGTCATCATACGCGATTTTCACCGCGACGCGGTCAGGAGCATGGGCGGCCAGCGCGGCGAACAAATCCTGGTATTTAGGATCGCCGGCGCCCAGCGCCACCAGCGCCAGGTCTTCCTTCAGCATGGCATCGGCGACTTCGGCCAGCAGATCGAATCCCTTTTGATCCGTGAATCGCGAAACAATGCCCACCACGGGCCGCTTCATGTTGTCTTCGGAGAGGCCCATCACTTGAAGCAGGTCTTTCTTGCACTTCTGCTTTCCGGAGAGGGATCGCGCCGTATATTTCGATGCGATCCTGGTGTCCACTTTGGGATCCCAGACGGCGTAATCCGCGCCGTTGAGAATGCCTTCCAGATGATCCACGCGCATGCGAATCACCGCGTCCAGTCCGTAGCCAAATTCCCGGGTCTGAATCTCCTCCGCATATTTCCGGCTGACGGTGGTGAGATAATCCGAAAAAATCAGCCCGCCTTTCAGGTAGCTGATATTGCCCCAGAATTCCAGCCCATGCAGCGCGAAGAGATAATCCGGTAAGCCGGCGCGGTCCAGCGCGTCGCGGCCGAAAATACCCTGATACGCAAGGTTGTGGATGGTGAACACCACGGGAATCTGGCTGACCACGGGATCCTCGGCGTAAACCGTGCGCAGCAGGACAGGCACCAGCGCGGACTGCCAATCGTGGCAATGAATCACGTCAGGAGTCCAGACGTGCTTGGCAAATTCGATGGCCGCGCGGCTGAAGGCGGCAAAACGCTCGGCGTTGTCCGGATAGTCGCCGGACTTGTCGCCATAGAGGCCGGGACGGTCAAAATAAGCGGGATCGTCCACCAGATAGTACGGCACGTCCTGCTGCTTCCCGGCATCCACGATGGCGGGAAAGCGGCTCAGTCCGCGGCCCAGCGGAACGGTCAGGCTGCGCGCCGCCTGTTTTCCCGTGGGATTTCCGTGGTAGCGCGGCAGCAGGACGGCCGCTTCGTGGCCCTGGTCAATCAGCGCCTGCGGCAGCGCGCCGACCACGTCGGCCAATCCGCCAGTCTTCGAGAATGGAACGCCTTCCGGTGCGACAAAGAGTATTTTCATCAGTCCTCGGCAAACTTACAAAATTATCCGGTATCGTCGGGTTCGTCAAGGCGGGCGCGGCCGGGGCGGTGGCGCAGTTTTCGGATTGGCGATGATCCGGGGGCTATCATGTAGTCGGCTCGAATCGAAACACCGCGTGGGGCCAGTTCCAGTTGAGAGGTGATCCGAACGTGAAAGTAATTCTCTTTGGCGCGACGGGTATGGTCGGACAGGGTGTCTTGCAAGAATGTCTGCTCGATCCCGGGGTGGAAAGCGTCCTCGCGATTGGGCGCAGCTCTCCCGGACAGCAGCACGAGAAGCTGCATGAGTTCATACAAGAGGACCTTTCGGATCTTTCGGCGGTTGAGGGCAAGCTCTCGGGCTACGACGCATGCTTTTTCTGTCTCGGCGTCTCCTCGGCAGGGATGAACGAGCAGGCGTATCGGCGCGTGACATACGACCTTACGGTATCGGCGGCGGGTAGGCTGGCCAGGCTCAACCCTGCGATGACGTTCATTTATGTGTCTGGCGCGGGCACCGATGGCACGGAACGCGGGCGCATGATGTGGGCGCGGGTGAAGGGCAAAACAGAAAACGCGCTGTTGCAGATGCCATTCAAGGCTACATATATGTTCCGTCCCGGCTACATCCAGCCAAGCCGCGGGATTCGGACCAAGACGAAGTGGTACAGGGCGTTTTACGCGGTGATGGGGCCGCTCTATCCGTTGTGGAAGTTGCTTTTTCCCAGGTACGTGACAACGACGGAATGCGTGGGTCGCGCGATGCTCAAAGTCGCAAGACAAGGCGCTCCCAAACATGTGCTTGAGAACCAGGACATCAACAGTCTTTGCCAGGATGGGTTGTGACCTCACATTAGCGGTTCCTGATCACGAAAACCACAAGATGCCTCCCGATACCCGTAGCGCGGGCCGCTTGTGTTCTCACGGCCAGGTAACGGCGGAAACGCGGCGAAAAATGCTCCGCCACATCGCGGGCAGAAAATTCGGCGCGGGTATTGCTACACTCTTCCTGCATGGCGCGGCAACCGTTGGGACAACATTTTCTGGTAAGCGCGGCGTGGCGCGCGCGCATTCGCAAGGCGCTCCAGCCCCCGGCTCGCGTGCCGTGGGTGGAAATTGGCGCGGGCCGGGGAGAAATGACGCGCGAGCTGGCGGCGGACGGCGTCCACGTGGTGGCCATCGAAACCGATCCGCGGCTGGCGGACATTCTCTGGGCGGAGAAAATTCCGCACGTGGAGGTGGTGCACGGCGACGTGCTGCACGAGGACCTGGCGGCGCTGGCCCGCGGCGCGTTTCGCGTCTACGGAAATCTGCCCTACTACATCACCTCGCCGATTCTGCATCATCTGCTCACCCACTTTGCCGCCAGCATTCGCGACATCCACATCGTGATTCAGTGGGAAGTGGCGGAGCGCATCGCAGCGCGGCCCGGGCGGCGCGAATACGGATATCTCTCCGCCTTTTGCCAGTTTTACGCGCGGCCGGAAATCCTGCTGCGCATTCCCTCGGGAGCGTTTCAACCCGCGCCGCAAGTGGCTTCTGCACTGCTGCGTCTGACTCTGCCGGGCGAAGGCGCGCGGCTGGGCGTTTCAGCGGACGCCGCGCCGGGGTTCCTGAATTTCGTGAAAGTATGTTTCGGGCAGAAACGCAAAATGCTGCGCAACAATCTTCGCGCCCACGCGGACACGGGCCACGTAGATGCCGCCTTTGCCGCGGCGAAGATTCCGCCGGCGGCGCGCGCCGAGGAGCTCGGCCTGGCGGAAATGGTGCGGCTGTTCCGGGAGTTGCAATCACGCGGCCCGATTTTCTTCATTCCCGACCGGCGTCCGCAGAGAAAGCGGCGTGCAGGCGACCGGGATAATCGCTCATAATTCCCCGCACGCCCGATGCCGCCAGGGCGCGCATTTCGTCAACATCATTCACCGTCCAGGCGACCAGCGGCAAACCAGCGGCTGCGGCGGAGCGCACGCGTTCCGGAGTAATCAAGTCCGCGCGCGGAGCCAATTGTCTTGCGCCGATGCGCGCCGCATGTGTGAACACGCGGTCGTCCCATTCTTCCAGCAGCAGACCCGTGGCCACATCCGGCGCGATGGAGTGGAGCGAGGCGAGCACGGCGTCCCCGAAAGACAAAACTGTGCAGCGTTCCGCCACGGCGGATTTTGCGATGGCAACAGCCAGCTGGCCGAGCAGCGGCCGCGAAGCCGCGAATTTCACTTCGAGGTAAAGGCCCACTCCGTATTGGCGCGCGAACGCCAGCGCTTCCTCCAGCAGCGGAATGCGTTCACCGGCAAAACGCGGGGCAAACCAGCTTCCGGCGTCCAGCGCGCGAATTTCCGCTAGCGTGGACTCCTCCACGGCGCCGATGCCATTGGTGGTGCGGCCCAGCGTGGAGTCATGGAGAACCACAAGATGGTCGCCGCGCGTGGCCTGCAAATCCGTTTCGATGAATCGCGCGCCCTGCTCCACCGCCAGGCGAAACGCCGCGAGAGTGTTTTCCGGAGCCTGGCTGGAAGCGCCGCGATGCGCGATGCGCCACGGATACTTGCTGGTCATTGGCGCGCGCTCCATATGCACGCGATTATATCCTCGCGATACGCGGATGACCGCCATCCCGCCGCGTGGTATATTGGCTCCAAGAACGAGACGTTCGCTCGGAATTTCCGGCAGACGGCAACGGCCCGCTTGGGAGGGTACCGTGGCTCTTTTGGTTGTGCTTTTCGTGGGTATGGTGCTCGCGCAGACGTGGTACGACTGGCGCGCGGCGCACCGCTCTTCAGCAGCTTCCGCATGGGCCGGAGGACTGGCCATTGGCGGCCTTTTCGCCGCCGCGCTGGCCACGGGCATTTCTCTCTTTGAACAGAAAACCGCCGGCGAATGGGCTGCGCACTCCGCAGGCAGTCTTTTTTGGCTCCAGCTTATCTTTGTCCTGGCGGCGATGAGCATCGTGGTGTTCGCGGTGCGCAAAAAACGCGCGCGGATTATTGTGGCGCTGGCCGCCGTTCTTCTGGTTGCGCTCTGCCTTTCGCTGGCGTTTCTTGTATAGCGCCGGCGGGTGAATCTGGCCGGGTGGATTTCCTTGCAGGCAAACTTAATGGCCGGCAGCCGTTCCCCTCAATTCATCGGAGCACGGGCGCGCCGGGGCCTCGAGCGCGTTGCGAGCAAAGCCAAACCTCGCATGGGAGAGACCACGTGAAGGCCGCCGAATCCATGCGCCGCGATTGGGATAAACGCGCCCGCAAGGACGCCTTCTACTACATCGCCTCCTGGCGCAAGGATTGGGACGAGGCCTCATTTTTGCGGTCCGGCGAGGACGATTACGAAAAATTCGTGAAGCCCGCGCTGGAGCGGCAGGGCTTTTCACCGCGCGGAAAGACCATGCTGGAACTTGGCTGCGGCACCGGCCGGATGACGCGGGTATTCGCGCGGGAATTTACCGGCGTCCAGGGATTTGATGTCTCCTCCGAAATGCTGGACCGGGCGCGCACCTTGCACCGTGGAATCGAAAACATCACCTGGGTGCAGGGCAATGGGACCGATCTCAGCCCCGTGCCCACGGCTTCCGTGGATTTCGTCTTCAGTTATCTTGTGCTTCAGCATTTGCCGGCCGAAGTCCTGGTCCACTCTTACATTCGGGAGATCCTTCGCGTCCTGACGGACGGAGGCGTTTGCCTGTTTCAATTTAACGGAACGGCGGAAAAGTACATGAATTGGAAGGGGCGGGCGATCTGGGGCGTGGTGGACGCGCTTTGGTCGGCGAACCTGCCGGGCGCAAGCCGATCCGCGGCAAAACTCCTGGGCCTGGACCCGGAGATGGCGGGAAAGAGCTGGCATGGCGCGGGAGTCAGAAGCGAAAACGTCGCCGCCACGATTCGCGCAAGCGCCGCGTCCGTCCTGGAGCTCTCCGGCGAAGACACTCCGATGGCCTGGTGCTGCGCAAGAAAATCCTCCTGAGACAAAGTGCATATGCACTCGACGGCCGGTGAGAACTTGTGCGGCGGATCGTCAAATATCGCGCGGTAAATCAGATGAGCGGACGTGCCCATCCGCCGCTCAAGTTCGTCTTTGGGCATGTGGACCGCGGCTTCCTTTGGATTCACCGCCTTCCGCTTTTTCGATAAGTTCCCGCGCTTTTCGTTTGCGCCCATCTTTCACACTCGCGTCACGCAGAATTTTGCCGTGCTTTCGATGGCGCGATTCGTTGCATTCCTGTTCCGGCGGGTGCAGAATCCTTGGCATTACAGAGTCTTTTCGGGCGAGGCTATTCGATGCAGATGACCTGTGCAGGCCAAAGCATTCAGGTTTGCCACGGCCTAGAATCGTAATCTGGCGTAGCGGGAAATCACGCCGCGGGAGGTTGAAATGAGCGAAGAATCAGCGATCGGCGCGCGCATGGGCGATTACGAAATCCTCGCCGTGTTGGGCGCCGGAGGCATGGGCAAAGTCTACAAGGTACGCAACGTGCTTTCGGACCGCGTCGAGGCCATGAAGGTGCTTCTCCCCAACCTGGCTGGCCAGAAAGAACTGGCCGGCCGTTTTCTGCAGGAAATCAAGGTGCTGGCGGCCCTCCATCATCCCAACATCGCCGAATTGCGGACTGCGCTGACCATTGATAACCAGCTCGTCATGATTATGGAATACGTGCCGGGAACCACTCTGGCGGCGCTGATCGAGCGAGGCGCCATCCCCTGCGGAGAGGCGCTCGGCTATATTGACCGTGTTCTGGACGCGCTGAGCTACGCGCACCAGCGGCAGGTGATCCACCGCGACATCAAGCCCTCGAACATGATGCTGACCGAGGATGGCGTCATAAAGCTGATGGATTTCGGCATTGCGCGCGTGGGCCCGGACATGGGCCTGACGATGACCGGCACAACTCTGGGATCTCTGCCGTATATGTCACCGGAGCAGGTGAAATGCGGAACCATTGACGCGCGCTCCGATCTCTACTCCGTGGGCGTCTCTTTGTATGAGATGGTGACAGGCAAGCGGCCTTTCCAGGCCGACAGCGACTTCCTGATCATGCAGGCGCATCTGCAGGAGCCGCCCAAGCCGCCGATTCAGGTGCAACCTGGCTTGCCCGTGGCCGTAAACCAAATCATCCTGATGGCCATGGAAAAAGATCCGGCGCGCCGGTTCCAGTCGGCGGACGCATTCCGGAACGCGCTTAAAGCCGCCGCGGCGGATGGGGGAGCAGCGAGACCCGCGGTATCGAATGCTCCGTCGGCGCAACCACAGCCGTCAGCCGAGGGCCGTGGAGCCGCGCCCATTTCCTTAAATCGAACGCCTTCGCCGTCTCCGGCATTCGCTCCCGCGATTCCCTCCACACAGATGCCTGCGGGATCGCAGAGTCATGTTCCGCCGCCAAACACCGGCGGTCATCGCGGCCTTTACATCACTCTGGGCGCTCTGATCGTCGTGGCCATTCTTGTGGCCGCGAGCTTCCTTGTGCCCCGCTGGCGCAATGCTCGAGCGGGAGCCACATCATCTCCCGCGAATACGATGGCGCCGAACGCCGCGAATCCCGCTGCGGCCACAGCTCCGCCCGCAACCGTGCCGCCCGCGCCTGTGCAGCCGGGTTTGACCGCTCAACCCGCTGCCGCGCCCGCTGCTGAGAATTCCGTCACGCCTTCCAGTGCGCCGCGCGGTAACATCGCGGCCAGGAATCAGAAGGAACCTTCGCCTTCCAGCGATAGGGCCCAGCCTGCGCAGCCCGCGCCGCCTGAACAGGCACTGCCGCCGCAGCCCGATCCGGCGCAACTCGCGGAACTGGACCACGAAGTGGATCAGCTCACCAGCCGCGAGGCCGCGGTGAACGCCAGTCTTGAGAATTTGCAGCGGCAGCAGAGCGCGCAGGGCGTGGGACTCCGCGGCGACATGGTGGCCGCGCAGCAGCGCATGCAAATAAATGCGGCCAAGGCGCAGGCGGCGCTCCAGGCGCAGGACATTCCCAGTACCCGGAAATACCTCGATCTCGCGGAGGCTGACGCCGAAAAGCTCGAGAAATTTCTTGGCCGCTAAATCGTAGAGGAGGAGCTGCCTTAACGGGTTATCCCGCCGTGGCGCGCGCCACGGCATTTCAACAAACTCCTAGAAGCGGGTGACTTCGGTGAAGTGGAAATCGCGGACTTTCATCGCCGGAACCACCATGTCGAATGACTCTTCGCCCGAAGCGCGCACGGGAGGGCCTAGTTCTTCAACAGCGGAGAGCATGGCGATGAGGCTCTGATTGAAGCGGAAATTGCGAATGCCGCACACGATGTGCCCGTTTTCCACCAGGAACGTTCCGTCGCGGGTCATGCCGGTCATAATTTTTTCGTAGGGGTCCACTTCGCGGATGTACCACATGCGCGTGGCCAGGATGCCGCGCTCCGTCTGGCTCACCATGTTTTCCACGGAGATGTTCCCGCCGGCGAAAACCAGATTCATGGGCGCTTCTCCGAATTCGTTGGGCAGCGAAAATCCGTGACCGGTGGGACGCGCCTTCATTTTTCGCGCGGTGGCGCGGGCGTAGACAAGATTGCGCGGCACGCCGCGATCCACCAGCAGGACGCGCTGGCGCGGCATTCCTTCGCCATCGAATGGAACACCGGATTGCCGGGGATGATAGGCGTCATCCCAGAGCGTGACGTTGGAGCCGAACAGCGGCTTGCCGATACGGCCGGTGAGACAGGAGCGCTGATCCTTCACCGCCGTGGCGGCAAAATCGTAGAAGAGGAACCCGACAAGATCGAGAACCGCCGCCGGTTCCAGAATCACGGTGTAATGTCCGGGAGCAATCTCCCGGGGCTGGCGCGATGCGGCGGCTTTTTCGCTGGCGCGCCCCGCCATTGCCAGCGGGTCGAGTGACGACGCATCCGGCGAAGTGGCTTTGGCCCAGCCGGAGGAATCCGCGTCCATCATGGTGACGGAGAATTCCGCCTTGGTTTCGCCATGTTGCGCGAAGAGTCCGCGCGAATTCGCGAATACCGTTTGTGACCAGCCGGTCGAATAAACCCCCGCGGCGGTTTGTTTGCGTTCCGCTGCCAGTCTCACCACGCCGCGCACCACGCCGGCGCGATCTTCGGGCGTGGCTCCCGCAGTCTTCGGAAAAAAGCGGCGGACGGGCTGCTGTTTTTGCGCGCCGGGCATGTGCAACAGTTCCGGATTTTTCGGCTGGAAACGCGCCAGCGCCATCGCGGACTGCACCACCTGGTGGAGCGAATGGTCGTCGGTCTTATTGGTGGTGGCGCGGGCAGTGCGGCCGTCCACCACCACGCGGATGGAAACCTGGCGATTTTCCTCGGCTACGTTCTGCGTGATTCCATTGTTGGCGAAGCGCGTAAGCGCGTCCGTCAGGGAAGTGATTTCCACTTCCGTTTCGCGTGCGGGACTGAAATGCAGGATGCGTTCGGCGATGCGGCGGAGTTCGGCGAAACCATCCGACGGACCGGCCATCGCGTGCGCGGCAACGGAGCGCGCGGCTGCGGCGCGGCGCGGACGGGCGGGCGATTTGCGCTGGCGCGGCTTCATTGCGAGAACGCCACTCCCACGCGCACGTTGCGAAAACGCGCGGGCGCGGCACCGTGGCCGGTGCCCATGGTCTGCGGAGGCTGTCCCTTGCCGCAATTCGGCGTGCCCCACAGCGTCCAGTAATCGCGCGAGCAGATGGCGTCGCAGGAAGACCAGAATTCCGTGGTGATGCCGCTGTAGCTGCAATTCTTCAACATGCGGGCTTTGCGGCCGCCGCGAATCTCCCAGCCAATTTCGGTTGAAAACTGAAAATGATAGCGACGATCGTCAATGGACCAGGAGTGATTGGTCTCCATCAAAATTCCGTCGTCGGTGTCGGCGATTAAATCCTCGAAGCGCCACGCGCCGGGCAGCAGGCTGACGTTGGTCATGCGGATCATGGCCACGCGGTTCCAGCTTTCGGCGCGCATGGTCCCACCGGAACGTTTTTCACCGACGGCCGCAGCGGTTTCGCGGCTGGTGAGATAGCCGGTGAACAGGCCATTAGTAATGATGGGAGTGCATTGCGCGGGCACGCCTTCGTCGTCATAGGCGAACGTCCCCAATCCCGCGCCATGCTCCAGCCGGGCGTCGGCCACCACATTCACAATTTCAGAGCCATATTGCAGCCGCCGCAGTTTTTCCGTGGTGAGAAAACTCATGCCCGCATAATTGGCTTCCACGCCGAGAACGCGGTCCAGTTCTATGGGATGGCCGATGGACTCGTGAATCTGCAAGCCCAGTTGCGAGGCGCCCAGGATAACCGTGCGCGCGCCTTCGGGACACTGCGCGGCGGAGTGCAGCGCCACGGCCTCTTCGCCGATGCGCCGGCCATGCGCGGGAAGGTCCATGGCTTCCACCAATTCGTAGCCTTGCAAGGCGTATTGGCCGCCAGCGCTATTGGGATAGGAGCGCTTCTGGATTTCGTCTTTACGAAAGCTGGTGGCGGTGATTCCCGCGCCGGACTGCATCTTGCGCTGCCGGATCACCGAGCCCAGCGTGGACACGAAAATCTGCTCGATACGCCGGAAGGACATGCTGCCCTCCGCCAGCGTCACGCCGGAAACAGCGCGCATTTCGCGGTCCGCGGCCAGCAGCAACTCCAACTGACGCTCCACGGGAACGCGAAAAGGATCCTTGATGTAAGGATTCTGCCAGGTATCCACGAAGGCCTGCTCATCGGCCAGGACTACCTGATGCAGCCGGACGCGCGCGGATGCGCGGGCGATGGCCACGGCGCGCGCCGCGCAAGCCTGCACACCTTCGCGCGTAAGGCGGTCGGTGGAGGCAAATCCCCACGCGCCGTTCATCAGGACGCGGACGCCGATGCCGCGCGATTCGCTTTCCATCAGCGCGCCGACTTCGCCGTTCTTTGTGGAGATGTCCCGCTGGCGAACGTCCATCACCCGCGCGTCGGCATAACGCGCGCCGCGCAGGCGCGCGGTTTCAATGGCCCATTCGGCGAATTCCCTCATGGAGAACTGGTGGAGCGGAAACTAGGTGCCTTCCTGCCAACTGGCCAGGTAACGCTCCTGTTCGGGCGTCAACCGGTCCATCTGCACGCCCATGGAATCCAGTTTCAGGTGGGCAATCTGGCGGTCAATGGCCTCGGGCACGGGATAGACCTTCTTCTCCAGCTGGGCGGCGTTCTTCACCAGATATTCCGCGGCCAGCGCCTGGTTGGCGAAGCTCATGTCCATCACCGAAGCGGGATGGCCTTCGGCGGCGGCCAGATTAATCAGGCGGCCTTCGCCAAGCAGGAAAATCCTGCGGCCGTCGCTGAGGGAGAATTCCTCGACGAAAGGGCGCACGGTGCGGCGCGTGCCGGCCATTCTTTCCAGCGCGGGAATGTCAATTTCCACGTTGAAATGGCCGGAATTGCAGACCACCGCGCCATTCTTCATTTTTTCGAAATGCTCGCCGCGCAGGACGGACTTGTTGCCGGTGACGGTGATGAAAATGTCGCCGATGCGGGCGGCTTCGGTCATGGGCATCACGCGATACCCATCCATGGTGGCCTCGATGGCGCGAACGGGATCAATTTCAGTCACGATGACATCGGCACCGTGTCCCTTGGCGCGCATGGCGATGCCGCGTCCGCACCAGCCGTAGCCGGCGACCACAACTTTCAGCCCGGCGATCAGCAGGTTGGTGGCGCGCAGTATGCCATCCAGCGTGGACTGGCCCGTGCCGTAGCGGTTGTCGAAGAGATGCTTGGTGAGCGCGTCGTTGACGGCAATGATGGGATAACGCAGCGTGCCGTCCGCGGCCATGGCGCGCAGGCGAATGACGCCCGTGGTGGTCTCTTCCGTGCCGCCGATTACGCCGGGGACCAGTTCCTTGCGCTTGGTAAGAAGCTGCGTGACCAGGTCGGCGCCGTCGTCCATGGTGAGTTGCGGTTTGTGGTCCAGCGCGGCGCCGATGTGCGAGTAGTAAGTGTCGCCGTCCTCGCCCTTGATGGCGAAAGTGGAGATGGAGTAATCCTTCACCAGGCAGGCGGCCACTTCGTCCTGCGTGGAAAGCGGGTTCGACGCGCACAACACCACGTCCGCGCCGCCGTCACGCAGCGTGATGGCCAGGTTGGCGGTTTCCGTGGTGACGTGCAGGCACGCGGAAATGCGAATGCCCTTCAGCGGCTGCTCCTTGATGAACCGCTTGCGGATCAGTTGCAGCACGGGCATGTGCTGATTGGCCCATTCAATGCGGCGCTTTCCAGGCTCCGCCAGGAGCAGGTCTTTTACGTCGGCAGTCAGTGTCTTGTTTGCAGTCTCCAAGTGAGTCATCTCCATGTCGCTGTGAAGTTGTCGGTCGTGAACGGCGGTCTAGCGGTGGGCCGCAACCGCTCCGTTCAATTGTGACGCCTGCTGGCGGATGGCTTCCGCCTTGTCGGTCCGTTCCCAGCTAAAGCCGGGCTCGGTCCGTCCAAAATGGCCGTAAGAAGCCGTCTGCTGGTAAATGGGCCGGCGCAACTGAAGGCTTTCGATAATTCCGAGAGGCGTCAGCGAGAAGAAGGAACGAATCAGTTCCGTAATCTGCCAGTCGGGAAGCATTCCGGTGCCGAATGTCTCCGCCATCACCGAAACCGGCTCGGCCACGCCGATGGCATAGGCCAGCTGCACTTCCACTCTGCGCGCCACGCCCGCGGCCACCAGATTCTTGGCGATGTACCGCGCGATGTAGCACGCGGAACGGTCCACCTTGGTTGGATCCTTGCCGGAAAGCGCGCCGCCGCCGTGGCGGCTGTAGCCGCCGTAGGTATCCACGATAATTTTGCGCCCGGTGAGCCCCGCGTCGCCCATGGGTCCGCCGGTGACGAAACGCCCGGTGGGATTGATGTGGTACTTGGTATGGCTGTCCAGCATGTGGGCGGGAAGCTCGGGCTTGATCACCTCGCGGATGATGCCTTCGCGCAGAATCTTGTCGGAAACTTTATCGCTGTGCTGCGACGAAACCACAACGCAATCAATGCGCTCCGGCCGGCCGTTCAAGTATTCCACGGTGACCTGCGATTTGCCGTCGGGCCGCAGAAAATCCAGCAGGCCTTCCTTGCGGACGTGCGCCAGACGCCGCGTGAGGCGGTGCGCCAGTTCGATGGGCATGGGCATTAAATCGTTGGTTTCATCGCAGGCGTAGCCGAACATCATGCCCTGGTCGCCCGCCCCACCGATATCCACGCCCATGGCGATGTCCGGGCTTTGCTGCTTGATGGCGGTGATGATCCCGCAGGTATCGGCGTCAAATCCGTAGTCGGAATCGGTGTATCCGATTTCGCGGATCACTTCGCGGGCGATGCCGGAATAGTCAAAATGCGCCTTGGTGGTGATTTCACCGGCGATGACCACCAGCCCGGTGGTCAGCAGCGTCTCGCAACCCACGCGCCCGAAGGGGTCCTGCGTGAGCACCGCATCCAGCACGGCGTCGGAAATCTGGTCGGCCATCTTATCGGGATGGCCTTCGGTTACGGACTCGGACGTAAACAGAAATCGTTCAGAGGATTGGGCCAAAATTGTCTCCTGTCACGGATCAAAGCTCTTTGATTTTTCGGATCCCCAAATACGGCGGAAATTGCTGAAAATGCGAAGGTAACATGCGATTTGGAGCGTGTCAACGCGGAACGCCAGAACTGTAATTAGCCGCATTGAATGGCGAGATTTGGGGGTGGAAGGGGCGCAAACGGGAGTCGAATGGAAGCCCCGGGGGCCATCGCCACACCCATATGAAGCGTGGCAAGGCGGTCAGACGTCCAGCTCATCATCGGCGGCTTGCGCGGCGGCAAATTTGCCGGGGTCGCGCCGCCACAGCAGAAAAGTGCGGATGAAGTCGTCAATGTCGCCATCCAGCACTTTTTGGACGTCGCCGCGCTCGTGCCGCGTGCGATGGTCCTTAATAATCTGGTACGGCTGCAAAACGTAGGACCGAATCTGGCTGCCGAAGCTGATATCCGCCTTGGAGGCGTTCAGCTTGCGCGACTCCTCGCGGCGCTTGTCCATTTCGAATTCGTAAAGCCGTGACCGCAGCACCTTCATGGCCATGTCCTTGTTCTTGTGCTGGCTGCGCTCGTTCTGGCACTGCACCACGATCCCGGACGCGAAGTGGGTGATGCGCACCGCCGAGTCGGTCATGTTCACATGCTGGCCGCCAGCGCCGCCCGCGCGGAAAGTATCGATGCGAATGTCGTCCGGCTTGATGACGATTTCGATTTTGTCGTCAATTTCCGGAATCACGTAGACGGACGCAAACGAAGTGTGCCGCCGCGCCGCCTGGTCAAACGGCGAAATGCGCACCAAACGATGGACGCCGCTCTCTCCCACCAGCAATCCGTAGGCATTTTCGCCTTCGATGCGCACCGTGGCCAGTTTCAGTCCCGCTTCCTCGCCGGGAGTGGAATCAATCACCGTGGTGCGAAAACCCTTTCCGTCCGCCCAGCGCATGTACATGCGCAGAAGCATTTCCGCCCAGTCCTGCGATTCCGTACCGCCCGCGCCGGGCTTGATGGTCATGATGGCGTTCAGCGCGTCGCTTTCTCCGGCGAGAAGCGTCTGCGTTTCCAGTTGCGAGGTGTACGCCTCCGCCTGCGCCAGCTCTTCGGTCAGCTCGCGCAGCACCGATTCACGCTGTTGCGGATCGGTCTCTTCCTGCGCCAGATGGAAATAGGTTTCGAGATCGCCGACGTACCGCTGAAGTTTGGTGTCCGCTTCGATGCGCTCGGAAGCCTGCTTGCGCCGCTGGAATAAAACTTGCGCCTCTTCGGGATTGGACCACAGATCGGGGTTGTTAACTTTTTCGTCCAGCTCGCTCAGCCGCTGGCGGTGCAGGGGAACGTCAAAGAAAGCTCCGCACCGTCTCGATGCGCTGCTGGAGCTCGGTGAAATGCCGCTGCAAATCCTCAATGTGCATGCTTCAATCCTAAGGGAAATCCCCGCCCCCGCGCAAACCCCGTCCGCGCGCCGCCAGCTTGTCCAATCGGCTGGCGCCCGCCGCATTGACACACCGATTCCGCTGGCGTAGCGTGATGTTACGACGCGGCATAAGTGCAGCTGTCGGTGGCAACCAGCGCAAGACTGTGTTTCGAGTACAGAGCAGAACACGAACGGGCACTGATGACAACCTACATACTTGGTGCGGGTGCTTCCCTCCACGCCGGTTATCCGCTTGCCCGCAACCTGTGGAGCGAATTGTGCGCCTGGTACTCACATAGGCAGTTCGAACACCATTGGTACAACCCTCTTGCGACTGTCCGCGAGGTCTACGGAGAGAGGGCGGACTTGGAACAAGTATTGACAGAACTCGACGAGTACCCACCCTTGTCACGAGCGGCAGCCCTGCGCGAACCTGAGCGCGCCGCATGTCGCCAAGCCCTTTTATTGTCAACCATTGAATTCTTCAATGACCGGAAATACGGCCCGTCTCCACTCTACGATCAATTTGCGCGCACCAACCTACGATCGGGCGACGTGGTAATCACTTTCAACTACGACTTGGCCTGCGAGCACGCGCTCAAAGAGGCTGGGATATGGGAAATCAGCGATGGGTACGGCTTTCGGCTCGGTATCGATGCTATTCCTCCGTCTAGCGTCAAGGTCTTGAAATTGCATGGCAGCACCAATTGGTGGGGACCAGTGTTTGGGGGAATGACGGGTTCCTTTCAGGCCGGTTCGAAATCTCTGCCTGACCGACCTGTTATCCTTCAGCGAGAGTTTGGCTTCTTTTCCTACTCTAACGAGATATCGGACCCGTTGTGTGGCACACAAACATCTCCGGCAGTGCCTGCCCTTATATCTCTCTCTCGCCGGAAGTTCTTCTACATAAGAACCTCAATTGGTGGGCGCGAATGGGAACCCTTCTGGAACGCCCTCTGGGGGCAAGCTGGAGACGTCCTGAATTCTTCCGACAAGATCGTCATCATCGGCTACAGCATGCCTGATGCGGACGAAAGGGCTAGAGATCTGCTATTCCGGCGATGCAATCGCGACGCGCAGATCGCCATATTCTCCGGAGGGAGGGGTACCCAGATTGCACACGAGTTCACATCGCGGGGTTTCCGACGCATTGAGACACTTGGTAGAGGGCGATTCGAAGACTTCTTGGCTGCTGAATAGACGGGGCTGATAAACTCACCCGTTTGGGAGAAGGTCCCGGCCTAAGAATCGTTACAGAACCTGCTGTTGATTTTCCTGCCCATTTTTGTTTATGGCAGGGTGTAGCGTCCGGCATAGCCATGTAGCGGCGGCTTTAGGCCGCCAGCCTTTTTCGGCATTGTGCCTCCCGCAGTTCTGTTTTCCCTGCGACCGGCGCCGCATTACAGAAGCTGCTGTTGATTTTTTCTGTTGAACGGGGACAATGAGTCAGAACTATGTCCAAACACCGAAGAAAGGGCCAAAACCACAATTTCTAATAGGGACACATGTGACAGTCGCAAAACCGCAACTCTCACATAATCAATAACATACACTTTTCTAATAGGGACACTTTTTGACTTCTCATTTTTGCGGCTTTTCAACCCCCAAAATCCCGCCGCCTCGCCCGGTATCCTCCACTCCTGAGCACCTCAACCCGTCCCCCGGCGCGCGAACGCGCGGAAAAGGCCGGACCCAAGCCGCGACAGCCACGCGACGGGAAGAAAAATCTCCAGCGCCCCGCTGCAAAGCCTCCGCCTGCCCGCCGGGACACCGCTCCGGCCGCCATCAGTATGACGTCACGGTCACATTGGCGCCTTTAACGTCCAGCCGGTTATCCGGCCCGGCGATTTTGAGGCCGTCGCCGTCCATTTGAATCTGCAAGCCCGCGTCCAACGCCAACCGCTGAAGCGCCTTCAAACATGCCGCCGCAGTCATGTTGGGAGCGAGGTCCCGGGTTACTGACTTCCCCGTGTCGGCATTGGTGACGACCAGTCCTCCCCCCTCCGCTCCCGTGCCGGTATCAAAAACCACGCGCATTCCCTGCGGCGCCGGCGTGGCATCCTCGTTGTCTCCCGCGCCATTGTCCGAGCCATTGTCCGCGCCATTGCTCTGGCCGGCGTTCGCGCCATTATTTTCAACGGCGTTCCCGCCCGGAGCGTTGTTGTTCTGGCCCCGATTCGCGGGCGGATTGGCTCCTGGAGCGTTGTACAGAACTTCAAACGGCGGAGGATTGAACGTCGCCGAATTGTACGAAACGATGCAGTAGCCATTCTTCAAATATCCCGGCTGATTGCCCTTGTCGCCAAATCCCGACTGGAAATGCGGCACGCGGCAGACGTAGAGCGGCGTGCGATCAATATCGTAGCCGCCCTGCACCATGTCTGGCGTGATCCCATTGAACGGACCCCACACCGCCGCGCCGTAGGCCAACTCATATTGCCTGGCTTTTAATTCCCGGCCGGCGGTCGCTATGCTGCACTTGCCCTCAATCCATTTGCCGGGATAAAGGCCTCCGCCGTAACCCGCCGCGCGGCAAATATAAAGCGGCGAACCTTCTTTTGGTCCGTTGCCGGGACCTCCCTGAATCGCTCCCGCACCCGGCACATTGCCGGACTGCGCCGTTTGCCACGTCACCGTGCTCGGATTCGGCGCCGGATAGATTATCCGAGGCGGATACGGCGGCGCCGGCGGATATCCCGGCGGCGGATATCCTGGCGGTGGATAACCGGGAGCCGGATATGGCGGATATCCCGAAGGCGGATATGAAGGAGGATACGCCGGCGGGTAGCTGCTTCCCGTCACGCATAGCACATCGAATGGCGGCCTGACGACCACTTCCTGTCCGCCAAGCGGAATTCTGCACATGCCGTTCAGCAGCTTTCCGGGCTGATAACCCTGATCCCCTCCGGAACGATATCGCGCGCGGCAGGAAAAAAGCGGCGTGCCGTTGCTATCGGTGCCCGTCTGGATCAGCCCGTTGGTATTGCCCGTATACCGCTGCCACGACGCATTGCCATACGCCACCTGATACTGCGTCATCACTATTTCACGGCCGCCATAGGCGACGTTGCAGTTGCCCTTCAGCCATTTTCCGGGAGTCACGCTGCCCTGAACTTTCGCCCGGCAGATGTACATCGGCTGGCCCGGCTCGGGACCGTTCCCCGGGCCTCCCATGATGGCTCCAGGACCGGGCGCGGATGGCGACGCGGCATTCCGCCATGTCAGGCGCTGGTTTGAATTCCACGGTCCTTGCGCCGAGAGCATTGGCGTTGCGGAAGACGCGTCCAGCGTTTGGGCGCGCGACCTTGCCGGGCCGTGGAGAATTGTCAGTATCGAGAGCAACGCTAATGCGCGCAAGAGTCTCATAAGGACTTTGATGCCGGGAAAACCGCGTCCGCTGCATGCGCCGCCGAGGCGCAAGCTGGCTGGCTCGCCCGTCTCAAGTTTCGCTCCCTGGCGCGGCCATCGCGCGGCGCCCGAGGCATGCAAGAAGAAAAACAAGGGACGCGATGATGGACAGCCACGCAACCCAATCGCCGCAGCGGGTGTAAATAGTTTCATCCGAGCGAAAGGCGAATGGCGCGTCGAGCTGGCCGCGAACGTCCGTGGGCAGCGCGGCCACAATGCGGCCATAGGGATCAATGGAAACAGTGTAACCGTTGTTGGTGTCGCGCAAAATCCAGCGGCGGTTCTCCGCGGCGCGCACCCGGACCATCAGCAAGTGCTGCGCCGGCGCGGCGGAACGGCCAAACCAGCCGTCGTTGGAAACGTTAATCAGAAGCTGCGCGCCGTTCAGAACAAAGCGGCGCACTTCCGCGGGGAAAATGGATTCGTAGCAGATGAACACGCCAAACGGTCCGCCGGGAAATTCGCCGGTGCGGTAGCTCGCGCCGGGAGTGAAATCGGAAATGTCCGCGGTGAGCCGCCCGGCAAAGGGAATCCATTTTCGCCAGGGGACATATTCGCCGAAGGGAACGAGGTGAATTTTGTCATAGGTGAAAGTGCGCTGGCCGCTGGAATCCAGCAGGACCACGCTGTTGAAGGCGTGATACGCGCTGAGATTCGCATTGGGACGCCACTCCACCACGCCCACCAGCAGCGGCTGACCGCCGTCGTGAACGATGCGCTGCATGCGCGCGGCGAAGCGCGGGTCCAGGAACGAGAATGGCGCGGGGACTTCCGGCCAGATCACCGGACCGGGCGCGCGGCGCGCGGCGTCCACGCTGATGCGTTCGAGTTGGTCCAAGTCGGCGGCGTGGAGCGCCATCCAATTGGCGGGATAGCTTTCCGACTGCGGAAAATCGGTCTGCACCAGATGCGCGACGCCAGACGGCGCGGCGGTGGGCACGAAGCGCGGGCCGATCGCCGCCACGCAAGTCAAAATAATAATCGCGGCGGTCAGAATGGCGATGGAGCGCCGGTCGCGCCGCAGGAAAGCCCACGCCAGCAGCGCGTTGAAGGCCACGATCAGGAATGACAGGCCGTAAACTCCCATCCACGGCGCAAGCTGCATCAACGCCAAATTTTGCGCCGCCGCATAGCCCGATAAATTCCAGGGAAAGCCAATGTCCGGAAGATGCGTGCGGACTTCTTCTATGGCCACCCACAAAAACGGCGCGGCGAGAAACCCCCAGCCTTTTTTCCGGCTCTCAATGAAAACAAAACCGGCGGTGAATGCGCCGGAAAGCAATCCACCCACAGCGGCAAGCAATCCCAAAACGGCGGCCGCGGTTACGGCGTCCAAATTTCCGTACTGCCGCATGACCACAAAAATCCACGGCAGCGTGGCGGGATAAAACGCCGCGCCGTGCAGCCAGCCGCAAAATGCCGCTTCCCGAACGCCTGCTCCGCTGACGGCCACCAGCAGCAGCGCCACGGCCACCCAGGCCAGCACAGGCCAGTTGTAGTCAGGGAGAGAGAATGCGAGAAGAAATCCCGAGGCCAGCGAGAGCAGCCATCGGGCGCTTCGGGGAAGACTCATTCAGGTTCGGCGCCGCGAATGGCGGTCTCAGTGCTTGACGATGGACGTGAATCCCGCGCGATCGAGAGCGGCGCGCGCCACCTTGGTGGATTCCGCGTCGGCGTAAGGGCCCACCTGCACGCGGAAAAATTTATCCGTGGTGGGAGTGACCACAAATGCGGGAAACTCCTTGTTCTGCAGAGCGGAAGCCATGGCCAGTGCGTCGCTCTCGCTATTCAGCGCGGCCATCTGCAGAATAAAGGCTCCGTTGGGAATGCGCGGAGGCTGGAAATGCGCAAGGCCTGAATTTGAAGCGCGCGCGGCGGCGGCTGGCTTCTTCGCCGATGGGACAGCGGGAAGGGCGGCAGAATTCGGCGGAGCAACTTGCGCCGGCTGTAGATCAGCAGGCATGGCGCCGTTGGCGGACGCGCCCACGGCCGCCGTGTTGCCAGCGGACGGCGTCAATCCGGACGGCTGCGCACTATTCTTAGCGGAGAAATCCCACTCCCCGTTCGCGGGGGCAGCCGAAGAGTTATCCGTTGGCGCGGCGGATGCCGGAAGGTTGGCCGGAGTGACGCGCGTTGGCGCGGTAACCGTGCCGGTATCCTCCACGGAGGCGGCCCGCACGACGGAATCTTCCTGCGAACGTCCCATCATGAAGCCCAAAGTGTAAAAAACGCAGCACAGCACGACGACCGCGAGAAACAGTCCCACCAGATGCCCGCTGCCGAGCACCCGTTCCCCGCCCCGTCTTCCATTGCCCGCAGCCATTATTTCCCTTCCTTTCTCTTCAGCCAGTGAGTGAGCAAATCAAGGGCACGGAAAAATAACCGTGGTATTTTTTTCCACGCCGATTTCCGTCAACGTCTGCAAATAGCGCAACTGGATTGAGACCGGCGCGGCCTCCATGATATTGGCGGCCTCCGCCAGCTTCGCGGAGGCTTGAATTTCTCCATCCGCATGAATAATTTTGGCCCGGCGCTCGCGTTCGGCCTCCGCCTGGCGGGCGATGGCGCGCTGCATATTTTCCGGAATATCAACCTGTTTGACTTCCACCTTCGTTACCTTGATACCCCAGGGCTCGGTATCCTGGTCAAGGATTAATTGCAGCTTGGCGTTTACCTTTTCGCGATCCGATAAAATCTCGTCCAGTTCAAATTGACCCAGCACGCTGCGCAAATTCGTCTGCGCCAGTTGGGAGGTGGCGTAAAGATAATTCTGCACCTGCGAAAGAGCAAGGTTGGCCTCCACCACGCGGAAATAACACACCGCGTTCACCTTCGCGGAGACATTGTCCTTGGTGATCACGTCCTGTGAGGCACGTCCAGCGCCTCAACGCGCAGCGAAAGTTTTGTCAGCTTGTCAATGGGCCAGAACACCAGGCAAAGCCGGCGGTTTGGGCTGCGGCAGCATTCTGCCCAGGCGCAGGACCACGCCGCGCTCCCACTCCTTGATCACGTAGACGGAATTGACGAACCAAATCAGGAACAGCAGCACCGCCCCGATCACCACGGCATTGAAGAAATCCATCGTTCTCTCCTCTTCGCAATTCCTCTTAGAGACGAAAATATCAGACTCACAGGAGCGGGCGCCGGGCCCGCTCCCGTTGGTTCCACGGAGACCGTCAACCCATTCACTTTACGGACGCGCACGCGCGCGCCACGCGGCAGGCTCTGCGTGAAACGGCCGCCACAATTCGCCGTGCACCAGCACCATTCCGGGGCCTCAATCGATTCGGCCACTTCGCCGATTTCGCCGACGAGCTGCTCCCGCCCGGTGGATCTGCTTCCAGCCGCGCGAACGCAAAACCAGACGCATTAAAATCACCACCAGCACGGCAACAGGAATCGTGATTCCGATGGCCGTGCCGGGACTCACGCCCATGCCCGTCAACGGCGAGCGAACCAGCATCAACGCACCGAGCACCATGGCCACCGCGCCTCCCACTCCCAACACTCCGTGGCTGGGAAATTTCGCCTCCAGCCCGAATAACATCAGCGCCAGAATCAGCAACAGCAGCCCGGTCAAGTTCACGGGCAGCAGGTGCATGGCAAAAAGGCCAGCACCAGACAAATGACGCCGATGACGCCCGGCGCAAACATGCCGGGATGAGTGAACTCGGCGTAAAGTCCCAGCACGCCGACAATCAGCAGAACAAAGAATACGTCCGGCTGGACGATGCGCGAGAGAAATTTTTGCCGCGCGGTCATTTCGCGGACCTCGATTGTGGGGTTCGCCAGCGCGAGAGTCACCGTGGAACCGTCGAAGCGATGGATGACGCGGCCATTCAGTTTGGCGAACAGGTCCTGCGGCGAAGTAGCGCTGAGGTCAATCAGCTTGCCGGAAAGCGCTTCGCTGTCGCTGAACGCTGTGGCTTTGGTCACCGCCTCTTCGGCCAATGCGGGATTGCGGCCGCGCTTGGTGGTGATGCTGCGCAGATAGGCCGAAGCTTCGTTGACGATTTTGTTGCGCAGGGTTTCGTCAATCTGAATGGCGCGTCCGCCCACAACCAGCAGCGGCGATGCCGCGCCGGTATCCGTTCCGGGAGCCATGGCGGCCACGTCACCCGACATCAATATGAAAAATCCCGCCGAAGCCGCGCGCGAACCCGAGGGATAGACGTATGTCGCCACGGGAACCCGGGAATGGATGATGCTCTGATGATTTTGCGCATGGCGCTGTCCAGCCCACCGGGCGTGTCCAGGGTGATCAGGATGAGGCTGTAATCGGCGGGACTGGCGGAATCGACGGACTGGACCACGTATTCGGCGAGGACCGGCTCAATCTCTCCACGGATATCAATTTCCAAAACGCGCGATGAAGACGGAACAGGCGGCGACTGGGCGAATGCCGGTACACCCAGCAGGAAACCCAGCAACAACCAGCGAAGGATTCGCGGGGCCATTCGCGGACATTATAGCAGCAGGCGTAACTGCCTGGCGGCAATTCCACAACTACGCGAAGATTTTCCGGTACTCCAAGGAAACAACCGAATGCCGTGACAAATGCTAGTTGGCCACGGGATCGTTGGCGTGGAATAGTTCCTGCACGCGCTGATCGTGAATCACGCGGACAAACCCTGGATCCGACTGCGCCTGAACAAACTGGGTATAGCCATCATCGCGCGCCAGCTTCAGGTAGTGCGCGCAACGCTCGGCGTCGCCGTTTTCCGCGTAGGACTTGGCAATGAAGAAATAGAACATGCCGGGATCGGTCATGGTGCGCTGCTGGACGATGCTGCCCATATCGTTGTGGCGCTCGAAGACCCGAGGATCAATGGCCAGCGCCTGATGGAACGATGCCATGGCGTCACTGTATTGCTTCTGCGCGAAATAGGCGTAGCCCAGATTGCTGTAGACGGTGGCGGCGTCGCCATTGGCCTTCAGCGCCTTGTGGTAGAGCTTCACCGCGCGGGCATACTTCTTCTGCTCATATTCGATGGTGCCAAGATTGTTATAGGGACTGGCAAATTTGTGGTCCGCCTTGGTGGCCTGCTTGTAGTAATGTCCCGCCTCGCGCTGATCGCCCATTTCCTGATAGGCGATGCCGATCTTGTTGAGAACGCCGGCGTCCCGTGAATGATCCTGGAGCAAATTCTTGTAGGCGGCGATGCCCTCTTCATACATTTTGCGGGCGACAAGAATGTCCGCGCGCAATTCGGCCATTTGGCGTGGATTCAGTGAACTGACGGGCGAGGCCGCGGGCTGCGCGGCGGGATTGCTGGCGGAGGCCTTCTCCGCGGCGGGCTGCTGCGCCTGTGCGGCGAGCGCCACAATCAGAATCAGCAGGAACGAAACGAGCGGCTTTCGACTCATCGCTCCTCTCCTTTTCCGCGCCTACGGATTCGGACCCGGATTAGGGGTCGAGGGTGGATCCGCAGATTTCTTACTACCCCCAAAGATACCAAAAATCTTGTCCAGGAGGTTCTTTTTCTTTTTTGCCACCGGGCCGATATTGGCGGGCTGTTGCGGATCCGCGCCGGGCGCGCCGTCGGCCTTGCGGTGCTCCGACCCGGGCTGCGCTCCCGGCGTCACCGGAGCGGCCACTTGAGGCAGGCCCTCGACGGGAACCGCAGCAGCCATTACTCCGCCCGCGGGAGGCGGGCCATGCAGCGGGCAGTACTCCGTGGGCTGCGTGCCGGCGATGAAAACCTCTTCGCGCGGGTCCGGGCAACCGGGCGCGGCCAGGTAGCCGGATTGCGGGTCCAAGCTGACTTCCACCACGCCAGCCGGCGCGGTAAAAGGCTGCGGGTCGCGGTAACGCGGAAGCGCGACGGCGCGCTTCATAAATTCCGCCCACAGAGGCGCGGCCGCGGCGCCGCCGGAAAGTCCCAGATCACGGTTGTCGTCAAAACCAACCCAAACAACGGTGACCAGATTGGAAGTGAAGCCGGCGAACCAGCCATCGCGCGACGTGCCGGTTTTTCCCGCGGCGGGAGCGGTGAATCCAAGTTTGCGGACCACGCCGCCGGTGCCGCGGTTGAGTACGTCTTCCATCAAACTGGTGACCAGATAGGCCACGCGCGGATCCAAACTTCGCGCCGGGAAATGTCGGTCTTTTCCAACTCCTGCCCCTGCGTGCTGACCACCTCGCGAAGAAAAAGCGGCTCGGCGCGCGTGCCGTCGGTGGCGAAGGCGGTGTAACCGGCGGCGACTTCCAGCGGCGTCATTTCATACGCGCCCAGGGCCACGGCCGGCGTGCCCTCGATGTGCGGGCCCAGGTCCATTTGCCGCGCCATCTGGGCCACGCGGTTGTAACCAATCATTTCCGCCACTTTCACTGTGGCCACATTCAGGGAATGATCAGGGCGTCGCGGACGGTGACGGAGCCGTAAAACTGCTCGCCATAATTGTTTGGCGTATAGTCGCGGCCGTCGAATGTGAACGTGGTCGGTTCGTCCACCACGGTGGTGGCCGGCGTGACCACCGGCTGCTGGCCGTCGAGAGCGGTATTGAATGCCGCCGCATAAACGAAGGGCTTAAAGGACGAGCCGGGCTGCCGCCGCGCGAGCACGTGGTTCAACTGGCTTTCGCCGTAGTTGCGTCCGCCGACCAGCGCGCGAATCTCTCCGGTGCGCGGGTCCAGGGCCACCAGCGCCACCTGCACTTGCGGGGCGGCCTCTCCGCTCTTGCGCCAGCGCTCATATTTGCGCGCCAGCAACTGGTCCACGCTCTTCATTCCCTCATTTACGGCTTCGTTGGCGGCCTGCTGCAAATCAGGATCCAGCGTGGTGTAAATACGGTAGCTCTGGGTGGTCAGATCGGTCTCGGAAAAATCCTCCAGCAGCTTGTCGCGCACCATGTCCACAAAATAGGGCGCGGCGCCGGTATTCGCGGCGGTGGTGAAACGCAATGGCATGGCCCGCGCAGCCGCGGCCTGCGGCGCAGTGATCACCCCATTGTCCACCATGGCGTTAAGGCCGCGGTCGCGTCCTTCGGCGGCGCGCTGCGGATGGCGTTCCGCGGTGGAATAGCGGTTGGGCGAATGAATGATGCCGGCGAGAAAAGCGATCTCCGCGAGGTTCAATTCGCGCACGTCCCTGCCGAAATAGGCCTGCGCGGCTTCGCCGAAACCGCGAATCGAAAAGCTGCCGCGGTTGCCCAGATAGATTTCGTTGGCGTAGAGTTCGAAAATCTGCTGCTTGGTGAAACGATGTTCCAGTTCCAGGGCCATCAGCGTCTCGGCAATCTTGCGGCTCCAGGTGCGCTCATTGGAAAAGAAAAAACTGCGCGCCACCTGCATGTCCAGGGTGCTGGCGCCCTGCGAGCGCGCCGCATGATGGAGGTCCGCCCAGGCGGCGCCCAGCACGCGAACGAAGTCGAAACCGGGGTGCTCGAAGAAACGCCGGTCTTCCACGCTAAGAACGGCATTGACCAGAGGCTTGGGCAGCTCGTCAAATGTCAGGACGCGCCGCTTTTCACGCGAGGCTCCAAACAAATTCGTCAACAGCGCCGGCTCAATTTCCGCGGAGCTGACCGCGTCGCCGCCGGAAAGCAGAGCGATGCGCGCGATGGATTTCCCGCCGAAATCCACGCGCAAAGCATTGCCACCACGGAAAAAGGAAGCGTCCGACGGATGGATTTCAACCGTTGAACCGGCCACGCGGAACCATCCGGGGCTGCCCTCCAGCGGGCCGGAGGAGTATCCCGCGTGGAGAAGATGGTCCTCCAGCTGCACGGTAGTCAGCGCCTCGCCGGAATAAATAATCGGCGGCGCGGAATAGACGTGCGAGGTGTTTTCAAAAATTGCGCCGGAAAGATGCTGGTCAATCAGGCGGGAGAAGCGAAAGTTGTAGTATTCCAGGACGCCCAGGCTGGCAAGCAGCACCACGCCCAGGCCAATCAGCAGCCCGCGGCCGAAGCGCGTTCTCAGAAAGCTCTCAATCTTCGCCAACCGCAAAAAACCTCCGAGGACTGCGCAAAAATCCCGCACGCCCGACGGCGAGCGCGCGGAATCCAACTACCTAGTTTAGACGCATTTTGCGGCCGGATGGAACGTTTGTCTGTGGATGAAAAGTGGCGGCTCAGTAGGCCCTGGCGAAAATCGCCTGTTCCGTCGAAGCCTGGCCGCAAAAAATACATTTGCCGGGCTTGCCGGGTTGCTCCAGCGGAATGCAACGCAGCGTGGCCTTGGTCTCTTCCTTGATTTTGCTCCTCGCAGTCGGCATTGCCGCACCAGTGAGCGCGGGCGAATCCCTGCTTCGACGGCCGTTGAACGCGGCGTAATCCGCGGGCTCCTGGGTGCGCGATTCGCGGAAAGCCAGCGCGCGGTCGAAGAGCGCCTTCTGAATGTCGCGCAGCATTTCGCGCCACGGCCGCGGCGATGCCCTGCTGCGGGACGAAGGTCTTCCCTTCCTTGCCGGGCCGGTCGCGGCGCGCCAGCACCACGCTGCCCTTGGCCACGTCCTTCGGCCCCATTTCCATGCGCAGCGGAACGCCGCGCATTTCCCAGTCATTGAATTTGAAGCCGGGGCTGAACCCTTCGCGCTCGTCCACTTTCACGCGGATATCTGCTTCGACGAGTTCCGCGCGAATTCTTGTCGCGGCCTCCATCACCAGCGCCTTTTCTTCGTCCGTCTTGAAAATGGGAACGATGACCACCTGAAACGGCGCGAGGCGCGGCGGCAGGATCAATCCCTGATCGTCGCCATGCACCATGATGATGGCGCCGATGAAGCGCGTGGAAAGCCCCCACGAAGTCGTCCAGCAATGCTGCAGCACGCCGTTCTTGTCGAGATAGCGGATCTCGAACGCCTTGGCGAAATTCTGGCCCAGATTGTGCGAAGTGCCGGCCTGCAGCGCCTTGCCGTCGCCCATCATGGCTTCGATGGAGTAAGTGGCTCGGCGCCGGCGAAGCGCTCGGAGTCTGATTTTCGGCCGGGAATCACGGGCACGGCGGCTTCGTTCTGCGGCAAAGTCGGTATAGATGTCCAGCATCTGGCGCGTTTCGGCTTCGGCTTCTTCGAAGGTGGCGTGGGCCGTGTGGCCCTCCTGCCAGAAAAATTCCAGCGTGCGCAGAAAAAGTTTGGTGCGCAATTCCCAGCGCACCACGCTGTTCCACTGATTGATCAGCACCGGCAGATCGCGCTAGGACTGAATCCATTTGGCGTAGGCGTGGCCGATAATCGTCTCCGACGTCGGACGAATCACCAGCGGCTCTTCCAGCTTTTCGCCGCCGCCGATGCGTGACGACGGCCAGCTCGGGCGAAAATCCCTCGACGTGGGACTTCTCCTTGTCAATGAAGCTGCGCGGAATCAGCAGCGGAAACGCGGCATTGACGTGGCCGGTGGCCTTGAAGCGCTGATCCAGCGCAGCCGTGATGTTTTCCCACAGCGCCCAACCGTACGGGCGCACGATCATGCAGCCGCGCACCGGAGCGTAGTCGGCCATCTCCGCGCGCAACACAATCTGGTTGTACCATTCCGAAAAATCCTCGGAACGGGTAGGAAGTTTTTGGTCGGACATGGATAGTTTTCACCGCGCAAGAATTGCCGACGGGATTTCCTAGGTTAAGGCAGGCGTTGCGCCAAGTCAATTCGCGGTGAGGCGCGCGCAATACACCTGCGTTCAGATCAACCACGCAGTTTTTTGTCTCCGCGAAGGTTTGCGGCGGCGGGTTCATTGCATTGAGAATGGGCGTCGGATAGAATCGCGGGGATTTCTGACATGAGTGAAAATCCATCCACCGCGCCGGAAAATCTGACGGTTGCAAAAGGCAAGTCCACAAGCGCGCCCGGCAGTTCGGCCGCCAATCCGAAGAATTCCAGTACCGCACTGGAAGGGCCCGCGTCCAGCCGCGCAACCGCAGCCAAGCCGCGCATCGCGCTGGGCGCGGATCACGCCGGATTCCGCATGAAAGAAACGCTGAAAACCTTTCTGCAAGGAGAGGGATATCCCTGCGAGGATATGGGAACGTCGTCGGAAGAGTCCGTGGACTATCCGGATTTTGCGCGCGCCGTGGGCGAGCGCGTGGCGCTGGGACAAAGCGATCTTGGTGTGCTGGTGTGCGGGACGGGAATCGGGATGGCCATTGCGGCCAACAAAGTGGAAGGCGTGCGCGCGGCGGAGGTATTCAGCGCGGAAACGGCGCGGCTGTCGCGCGAGCACAACAACGCCAACGTGATTGCGCTGGGCGCGCGGCTGGTGAATGACGCGGACGCCGAAGCGATGGTCCGAGAATTTCTCTCCGCGCAGTTTCTGGGCGGTCGCCACCAGCAGCGCGTCGACAAGATCATGCAGATGGACGAAGACAGGATTCGTTGAAAGGGAGCGGGACGATGGAGACTCGGGAATCGCGCAGAATGGGGCGCACGCTGGCGGAGGCCGACCCGGACGTGGCGGCAGCGCTGCGCGCGGAAGTGATACGGCAAGCCACCGGACTGGAATTAATCGCATCCGAAAATCTGGTCTCGGAAGCGGTGATGGCCGCGATGGGTTCGGTGTTCACAAATAAATATGCGGAAGGCTATCCCGGAAAACGGTACTACGGCGGCTGCGAAAATGTGGACACCGTGGAACGCCTCGCCATTGCGCGCGCCAAGGAAGTTTTCGGAGGGGAGCACGCCAACGTCCAGCCGCATTCCGGCACGCAGGCGAATATCGCGGTGTACATTGCCGCGTTGCAGCCGGGCGACATCGTGATGGGAATGAATTTGTCGCACGGCGGGCACTTGACGCACGGGCATCCGCTGAATTTTTCCGGGAAAACATACAAATTCACGGCCTATGGCGTGACCAGGGACACGGAACTGCTGGATTACGACGAAGTCGAGCGCCTGGCCAAGGAACATCAGCCGAAAATGATTGTCGCCGGAGCCAGCGCCTACGCGCGCGTGATTGATTTTGCGCGTCTGGGAGAAATCGCGCGCAATGCCGGCGCGCTGCTGTTTGTGGATATGGCGCACATCGCCGGACTGGTGGCCGCGGGCATTCATCCCAGTCCCGTCCCGCACGCGGATTTTGTAACCACTACCACACACAAAACTCTGCGCGGACCGCGCGGCGGTTTGATTCTTTGCCGCGAAAAATACGCCAAGGATTTGGATCGCGTGGTGTTCCCGGGAACGCAGGGCGGGCCGCTGGAGCACGTGATCGCCGCGAAAGCCGTCTGCCTGAGGGAAGCCATGGAGCCGGACTTCCGCGAATATCAGCAGCAGGTAGTGAAAAATGCGCAGGCATTGGCGGCGGGGCTGGCGGCGGAAGGTTTTCGGATTGTTACCGGCGGAACGGACAATCATCTTTTTCTGGTGGACCTGACTGCGCGCGGGATGACCGGTCGCGACGCGGAAAACGCATTGGAAAATGCAGGCATGACCGTCAACAAGAATGCCATTCCCTTCGATCCGAACCCGCCGCTTAAGGCCGGGGGAATTCGCGTGGGCAGCCCGGCGGTGACCACTCGCGGAATGCGCGAGCCGGAAATGGCGCAGATTGCCAAGTGGATGGCGGAAGTAATGGCTCACGCCAGTGATGCGGCCATTCAGGAACGCGTGCGCAAGGAAGTCGCCGCGCTCGCCGCGCGATTCCCGCTTTATCCGCGCCTGCTGGCGGAAGCGGAGGCCACGGGTGCAGTTATCCCCGGAGCAGGGCTCCGAGGTTGAGGCGCAAGTGAGCCTAGGCGCGAGTCCGAGATGTAGGTGCAGAACACGAGGGTGCGATGGACATGCTTAAGAAATGGCTTGCTGAGCGAACCGGTGATAGAGAGCGGGCGCAACTCCGCGAGGAACTCGCCGCCTCCGTTGAATCGCAAGATAGTCTCATGACGGTGGATACCGCGATGGACATGCTTAAGAAATGCCTTGCTGAGCGAACCGGTGATAGCGGGCGGGCGCAACTCCGCGAGGAACTCGCCGCCTCCGTTGAATCGCAAGATAGTCTTATGATGGTGGATATCGCCAAGGTACTGCACGAGATGCCAAAACAGTCGTCCGTCATCGCGGTGCGAAAATACCGTGGAGCGGTCCTCGCGGGACTCGTTGTCCCGCATGGCGACATCGCCCTGACAATTAAAATCTTTAGCAAGGGACACCTCAATCCCGATGGTTCGCCCGGTGCATGGAGACTCATTCCGGAAACAAAGCTGAATCTGTTAAAGGAATTTACAGACCCGCCTGACGCCGCGCTTGCATTCTTCATCCTGACGCCAACCGGACAGTATGCGCTTGCATTTTCACATCTCGTGCGCTCAGACGGAGGGGTGCATTGGGTTTCTAACGCTGACTACATTTGCCAAGTGGCAGAGGTCCTATCTGAGGTCGACTTGATCGAGGGTGACCCCGATTCCTCTGCGTCGTGAAGAGGGGCGCGGGCTACTCTATTTTCTTCCATTTAATTGCAGGCAACGTGACGTCCTTATCGGCGAGATAGCTTTTGGCGATTTCTTCAGCGCGATGCTGGCCGCCCTCCAGACTATCCACCATTTCATGCGCAACCTCAGTGCCACCGTCGGTCTCAACAACCCGTGCGACCCAACCGGTTTGCGTGTATTCGACCCTTAGGGACACATGGCGCACGTCTGTCTTGGCGGTGGCGGCGGTACCTTCTCCGAGCGCCGGATTTGCCATACGAACACCCCTCTTCATGCTTCCTAGTTTCCAGGTTTCAACTTCATAGACTTAAACTCTTCAAACAAAGTTCTAAGTATAGCGTAGAACTCGGCCAAGAATACTTGCCTCGTTATCTCACCCATCGCAGACTGGGTCAGTTTCTCTGCGAAGAGCTGAACCATGAGCGCCACGCCGTCCGGTGATGGCGCGCCAAAAGCTCGATTGTATTCTTGCCGCAGAGAGTCAATGTCTTTCAAGTCGCGTTTTTCCAGATAATCATCTACAAATACCCGTAACTGGGAGGATGTTTTCCAGTCGCAGTTTCTCGTGACCGCAATCTGCATCAACTCGACCATGACCGCCCTCAAGTTATCGTAATAGGCTTGTGTGTCCGCTTGATTCAGATGAGCATCGTTGCACCGAATCCTCAAATTGTCCCAAGTCGCCTCACGTTCCCGAGAGAAAAGGCGCATTAGTTTTTCGGGGCAGTACTCCGCAACCGTCACTCTTCTCTTGAAAAGCATCGTGGCCGCCTCATAATGGTAATGATACAAGTCCCCGCGGCAGTGGCCGGAAGTAACTTTGGATGCTACCGCTGCCTCTTGCGAAAATCATACATCCTTAGCGCCACGCTTGGCACGAGGCCTAGTGGTCGGATTACGATTTCGTTTGGACGGTGATAAGAAATCTAAGAACTGACCTTCATTTTAAGTTTACTCTTGTTCTCCTCGATGAAAACACGCAGAGGGTCGGCGGAATCCAGCAAGCGAACCCACTGCTCGTAATAGAGCGTGACGGGAAAGCGGCCCAGGCCGTACACGCTGACGCCGCCTTTTTCGCTTACCCTGAATTCAAGTTTGCCGTGTTTTTTTGCACCGGCATTTTGTTCCAGCTCGGCGATCCGAGCCATCAGCTCTTCGCGCGTTGGTTCTGACACGATGGTCTCCTCGTTGAATTCTTCATGGAAATTTTATCACCGAACCAGCGAGACGGCACTTCATGCGGCGCTCTCGGGATCTGCTGGCGTTTCGATGCGAAGCTCGGTGACGACGCCATCGCGGATGCGGAACGCGCGCACCGGTTGCGGTGCGTTTTTTGCAGGGGAAATGATGAAATAGGCGGCGTCGGGATAGTAAGCGCGCGCAATATCCGATGGCGAAGGGTAATTTTCGCCACGCGGATGGGAATGGTAGATGCCCGCGAACTGCACGCCGTCCGCGCGCATCCGGCGCATGATGCGAAAAAGTTCTTCCGGCGCGATTTCGTAGGCGGTGGGACTGGCACCGGCGTTGGCCGCGGGATAGGCGCGGGTGATCGCCTCACCGGCTCCGCCCAGCAGTCCGCAGCATTCGATTTCCGGCCGGCGCGCTGCCTCGGCGGAAATTTCTTCGATCACCCGGCTCATCACGGCGACTGAATCCGGCATCTCGCTAAACCTGCCGCGGCGCAGGCTGGCCTGTACTATACAAACCGCGCTTTTTCGGACGACATTGTTTCCGCTCAGGCCTTCTGGGCCGCCTGGCGGCGAAGAAACGTGGGCACATCGAGATCGTCGGTGCGCACTTCCTGAATCACCTGCGTGGGCTGCGGAGTGGTGATGGGCGCGGGACGCTGCGCCCGGATTTCCTGCTCCGTCTCCTGCTCGCGCTCTGTTTCGCCGGGTTCGCGGCCGGCCTTCCACGTCTTGGGCATGTAAGACTGGCGCGTGGGCTGGCCTTTTCTCTGCCCCACTTCGCGGAAGCCCGCGGCGATGACGGTGATTTTCACGGACTCCTTCAGCGATTCGTCCAGCACCGCGCCGAAAATAATATTGGCGTTTTCGTGCGCGGCCTTCTCGATCACCGAAGATGCCTCATGCACCTCGTGCAGCGTGAGGCTGGGCGAGCCGGTGACGTTGATGAGAATGCCCTGCGCACCCTGGATGCAATTATCTTCCAGCAGCGGGCTGTTGATAGCGCGGGTGGCGGCGTCAATGGCGCGGTTGGCGCCGGAGGCCACGGCCGTGCCCATCACCGCGTAGCCCTGGCCGTGCATGATGGTTTTTACGTCCGCAAAATCGCGGTTGATGATGCCGGGAACGGTGATGATGTCGCTGATGCCCTGCACCGCCTGGCGCAGAATGTCGTCAGCGATGCGGAACGCTTCGAAGAAACTGGTGCCGTGCTCCACGCATTCCAGAAGGCGCTCGTTGGGAATCACGATGACCGTGTCCACGCAGGCCACCAGGTCATTCAATGCCTGCTCGGCCTGCAACATGCGGCGCTTGCCTTCAAAAGAAAACGGCTTGGTGACCACGGCCACGGTGAGCGCGCCCAGTTCGCTGGCCAGATTGGCCACCACAGGCGCGGCGCCGCTGCCCGTGCCGCCGCCGAGGCCGGAGGTGACGAACACCATGTCCGCGCCGTCGAGGGCTTCGAGGATTTTTTCGGTGTCTTCCAGCGCGGCCTTGCGGCCGATCTCGGGATTGGCGCCAGCGCCAAGACCCTTGGTGAGTTTGCCGCCCAGTTGCAGCTTGAGCGGCGCCTGGGAAAGTTTCAGCGCCTGCAGGTCCGTGTTGGCGGCGATGAACTCCACGCCTTCCACTTTGGCCTTGATCATGCGGTTGACGGCGTTGGTCCCGCCGCCACCCACACCGATGACTTTGATTTTCGCCCCGCTGAGCGAATCGTCAGTGAATGAAACGCGAATCGGTGTTTCCTTTGGCGTCATGCGCCCTCCCGAATATGAATCACAGCACTAAACTTTCTTCCCGCCTCGCAGCCCGCAGCGCCGCGCCCTACGAACCAAAAATCCCGCGCCACCAGCCTCCGCCGTTGCCATTCTCCGAGGCCAGGCGGCGCATGCGCGCTCCATAAAGGACCAGTCCCACCGCCGCGGAATATTCCGGGCTGTTCAACTTGCCGTCCAGACCATCAATGCCCTGCGGTGACGCGAGCCGCACCGGCAGCGCGAACACTTCCACCGCCAGATCTTCCAGTCCGCGCAATTGCGCCGCTCCTCCGGTGAGGACTATTCCGGCGGGGATTTGCGTATCCAGGCCAGCGCGGCGAAGCTCTTCGCGGACCAGCAGCAGCAGTTCCTGCGCGCGCGCTTCAGTGATTTCCGCGATGGAGCGCGCCAGCACCGTCCGCGGAGGACGGTCGCCCACGCTGGCGACTTCAATCTCCGTTCCGTCAGGAAACACGCCATGCCATGCGGAGGCGTGCTCGCATTTCACGCGCTCGGCGTCCGGCATGGGCGTCCGCAGGCCCACGGCAAGGTCATTGGTGAAATGGTCGCCGCCCACGGGAAACGCGGCGGTGTGGCGGACCACTCCGCCGGTGTAAACAATCAGCTCGGTGGTGCCACCGCCGAAATCCAGGAGACAGCAGCCCAAGTCGCGTTCATCCTGCGTCAGGCAGGCCTCGGCGGAAGCCAGGGGCTCCAGGACGGTATCGCTAACCACCACGCCAGCACGATTTACCGCCGTGACCACATTCTGCGTGGCCGTGGCGGAAGAAGTGACGATGTGAACGTTGGCCTCCAGGCGCTGGCCCACCATGCCGACGGGCTCGCGGATGCCATCCTGTGAATCGAGAAGAAACTCCTGCGGGAGAACGTGAAGAATTTCGCGGTCTTCCGGAAGCGTGACGTTCCGCGCCGCGTCCACGGACCGGCGCACGTCTTCGCGCTGCACGTCGCGCGGCCGCCGGCCCAGCGAAATCCCGCCGCGGCTATTGAGCCCGCGCACGTGGTTGCCTGCCACGCCAATCAGCGCGGACTCCACGGGAAACCCCGCTTCACTTTCCGCCGCTTCCACGGCGTGGCGGATGGAAGTTACCGCCAGATCGAGATTGATGATTTGTCCCCGGCGCCAGCCGCGGGATTCCGCGGCGCCGAAAGCGAGGAAACGAAGGCTGTCACCCTGAGGTTCGACAATGAGGGCGCAGGTTTTGGTGGTGCCAATATCCAGTCCGACGATGAAGTGATTTTTGCGGCCCAAAAACTCCTGCTCCTTCAAAATTGCGCAAACGCCGGGGCGGCCAGGACCGCGCCGGGAATCATGGCTTCTGCGCGCTGCCCTGCGCCGCGGCGGACACATTGGCAGACTGCGGGTTCACCACCGCTTCGCGGCCGAACCGAATGTCCACTGCCTCAATTTTTCCGACCGTGGCGCGCCACTGCTCCAGGTTTTCGAGCAGCATGCGAAACTTGTCCTGAAAATCCCGGTCACCGAACTCTATCACGACTGCGCCCGTCTGGCGCGGGTCAGTTGCAGAGGCAGGATCGAGGTCGGCCAGGCGCGCGAAAGTCACGCGGACGTCCGCGGCGTCCGAAAGGTCCGCTTCGCTGACGCGATTGCTGGAACCGGGGCGCGCCATGTCAATCTGTTGCAGAAAATCCAGCATCATGTGGACACGCTGGCTGCGTTCCGCGCGCGGCATTTCCGGCACCAGGCCGGTGATGGCAGGAAAATGAAAATTGCCTTGCAACGGGCGGTCCAAAATCACACCGTCGGCGTCAATCAAGGACAGCCCCGTCCCCAGGCGCAGCGAGGCCACCGGCGTGCGCTCGTGAATTTCCACGGAGAGATGGTTGGGAAGCGTGCGCCGAACCACAGCCTGGTCCACCCAGGGAATGGCTTCAATCTGGCTGCGCCGCTGGTCCAGCGGAACGCGCAAAATGCTGCGGCCGCGGTCCGGCGTAAAAATTTCCAGGACGCTGGCGGTGGAAACGTATGTGTTGCCGCTGACTGAAATCTGCGACGGATGCTCCAGCAGAAAACGCGGCGAGAAGAGAAAGAAATGGACGCCGAACCCCAAAATAAATGCAATCGTAACGCCCAGCGCCGCCAGGTAGGACGCGCGAAAATAAGTGCGCCAGGCGCGCCCGCCGAATTTCCGGCGCTTGATCTCCACCGGCTTTTGCCGGCGCAGATAGCGCGGCTCTTCCTCCATAAAGGCGTCGGGAGGATAACCGCCAGCCGGCATGTTTCTCAGTTTTGCCAGAGGATCACCTCGTTCTCAAGCTCCAAGCCGTAAGCGCCATGCACGCGCCGCCGGACGGTCTCTATCAGCGCCAGCATGTCCGCGCAGGTGGCCTTTCCGGCATTGACGAAAAAATTGGCGTGGCGGTCGCTTACCGTGGCATCACCCACATGAAATCCCTTCAGCCCCAGTTCGTCCAGCATACGTCCCGCGGAGCCGCCCGGCGGATTCTTGAAAATGCAGCCGGCGCTTTTCTGGTTCAGCGGCTGACTGGCGCGGCGCTTCACGTTGCAGACGCGAATTCCTTCCACGATTTCCCGGTAAGGGCGCGAGGGAAGCTCCAGCGTTACGCGCAGCATCACGTCATCCGGAGCAAAGGATGTGTGACGGTATTCGAAATGGACGTCATCGCCGCGCAGCGTTTCCAGCGCGCGCGTGGCCCGGCGATAAATCTGCACCTCGCGGACATAGCTGCCAATCTGCATGCCGTAAGCCCCGGCATTCATGCGCAACGCCCCGCCAATCGAGCCGGGGACGCCAATCAATCCTTCCATCCCACCCAAATCATGGCGCGCACAAAACGTCACCGTGCCGCCGAGATCGGCCGCCGCGTCCACATACGCAAAATTCCCTTCGACGCGCACGCCGGGATGAGCAGGCGGCAGTTGCACCACCACCCAGGGTAATTCTCCGTCCGCCACCAGAAGATTCGTTCCACCACCCAGAAGGCGGTGTGGAATATCGGCTTCATCGAGCAATCCAAGAATGCGCGGAATATTCTCGTAACGACGGATGAGCAGGCGATCGGTGGTTCCACCGATGCCCAGTGAAGTAAGTTCGGCGAGGGAAGACTGAGGACGAAACTCCGCCCCCATCTCCTGGAGCGGGCCGGCTATCGGCAGATGGCTAATCCGCATGCGCCGTCGGTACCTGTGCCCCCAGCAGCAACGCAAGCTGTTCCAGCGCGCGGCCCACGCTCCCGGCGCCTATGGCCATCACGGCATCGCCGGGACGCGCCTCGCGGAGGAGGAATTCAATCGCGTCCTGCATAGACTGCATATAGAACACGTGTCGGTGCCCCGCGTCAAGGATTGCTTCGGCCAGCGCGGCGCCGGTAATGCCGGGAATGGGCTGCTCGCCCGCCGGATAGATGTCCGTTACCACCAGAAGATCCGCGTGGTTGAAAGCCCGGGAGAAGTCATCCCAAAGATGCTGCGTGCGGGAATAGCGGTGCGGCTGGAAGAGAACCAGCAGCCGCTTGAAATTGCAGTCCCGGGCGGCGCGCAGGGTGGCGCGTATTTCCGCGGGGTGGTGGCCGTAATCATCTACTAATGTGACTCCATTGAAAGGCCCCTTCACTTCAAAGCGGCGTCCCACGCCGCCAAAGCGCGCCAGGCCCAGGCGAATCAATTCGATCGGCAGATTCAGATGCAGTCCAACGGCCACGGCGGCGGCGGCATTGCGCACGTTGTGGAGTCCCGGCGGGGTGGGCAAACGGAAAATGCCCAGGTCCTCGCCATGGTGCGACAACCGAAACTCACTGCCCATGCTGAGGGGACGCACATCAGTGATGAGCACGTCCGCCTGGCTGGAAAGGCCATAGGTCATCACCGGCCGCTTCACGCGCGGAGTAATCGCCTGCACGCTGGGATCATCCATGCACAGCACGGCCACGCCATAAAACGGCACGCGGTTGACGAACTGAATGAAGGCTTGCTGGATGTCCGCCAGCGAGGAGTACTGGTCCAAGTGCTCGCGATCAATGGTGGTCACCACGGCGACGACGGGATTCAACAGCAGGAAGGAGCGGTCGCTTTCATCCGCTTCCACCACCATGTATTCGCCCTGGCCCAGACGTCCGCCCGTCCCGGCGTGGTTCAACCGGCCGCCCACGACGAAGGTGGGGTCCAAATCGGCTGCCGCCAGCACGCTGGCGATCAGCGAGGTAGTGGTGGTTTTCCCGTGCGCGCCCGCCACGGCAATGCCGCATTTCAGCCGCATCAATTCCGCCAGCATTTCGGCCCGCGGAATGATGGGAATTTTCAAACGGTGCGCTTCCGCCAGCTCCGGATTTTCCAGGCGGACGGCGGAGGAGGCCACCACCACGTGGGCGCCGTGGACGTTTTCCTCGCTATGCCCTTCATACACCGCCGCGCCCAGGTTGCGCAGGCGCTGGGTGACAGCGGTGGCGCGCAGATCCGAGCCGGAAACGGAGTAACCAAGGGACAGCAGCACTTCGGCGATGCCGCTCATGCCGGTGCCGCCGATGCCTACAAAATGGACGCGTTGAAAGTTGCGAAATGTGAATGTCATGGCCGGGCGATTCTTTGGAGCATTTGGGCGATGTTGAAAGCTGCCCGCGGGTTGGCGAAGGCGTGTACGCGCCGCTCCATATCGCGCATCCCGGCTGGCTGACCGAGGAGCGAGGTGATCTCCTTCACCAAACGCTCCGGTGTCAGGCAGTCTTGCGGGATTACGCGACCCGCGCCACAACTATGAAGCCATTGGGCATTGACCAGCTGATGAGCGTCGGTGGCGGCTCCGAACGGAATAAAAATCGCGGCGCGACCCGCGGCTGCTACTTCCGCCGCGGTGATGGCTCCGGCGCGACAAATAATAAGGTCGGCCTGAGCGAAGCGCTCCGCCATGCCGGCGATAAACGGTAAGACCTCCGCCTGAAAGCCGTGCCGGTCATACGCGGTGCGGACGGCATTATAGTCGCGCTCCCCGGTTTGATGCACCAGAAAAAGCTGCTCCCGCAGGAATTCTAGGTTTGGCAGAGAATCAATAATAACTTTGTTAACAGGCGACGCGCCCTGGCTGCCGCCGGTGATCAAGATGCAAAATGGCGGACGGTGCTCCTTCCCGGCAATCTGAAAAAACTCCGCGCGCACCGGACAGCCGGTCACCTCCGCGCGCGAACCCCAGCGCTCCGCCGTGGGAGGAAAGGCGGTGGCCACGCGAGTCACCATTCCCGCGAGAACGCGGTTCGTGAATCCCGGCTCCATATTGGGTTCAAATATTGCCGTAGCTGTTCTCCTCATAACCGCGGCCAGCATCAGCGGACCAGATGCGTAGCCGCCCATTCCCAGCGCCACATGCGGACGATGCTTCCGCAAGATGGATATTGAATCCAAAAATCCGGGCAGAAGACTGGAAGCGTTGCGCCAGAATCGCAGGCCCGCGATGCCCTTTAATCCCGCGGCGCGAATCAATTCCAGCGGGAATCCCGCGGCGGGGACGAGGCGGGTTTCCAGGCCGCGCGCCGTGCCGACGAATGTAACGCTATATTCCCTGCCCTGCTCCTCACCCAGTCGCCGCCAGGCGCGCGCCACTTCCAGAGCAGGGAAAACATGCCCGCCCGTTCCGCCGCCGGCGATTAATAATTTCATGGACCCGCACTTCTCACTCGGCATGCTGGCTGATATTCAACAGAACGCCGGTGGCCAGCAGCATCACCAGCAAACTGGAGCCGCCATAGCTGATGAACGGCAGCGGAATCCCCTTTGTGGGCATTAGGCCGAGCACCACGCTTAAATTGATGAGCGCCTGGCCAGCTACCAGTACGGTGATGCCCAGCGCCAGCAGGCGGCCGAACTGGTCTGGCGCGCGCCACGCCGTGCGCAGGCCGCGCCAGGCATACCAGGCGAAAAGCGCCACCACAATCAGCGCGCCGATGAAGCCCAGTTCCTCGGATAGGACCGCAAAAATGAAATCCGTGTGCGCTTCCGGCAGGTAGAAAAGTTTCTGCCGGCTGTCCATCAATCCCACGCCCGTCAGCCCGCCGGACCCTACGGCGATAAGCGATTGAATCAGCTGAAACCCCCGGCCCTGCGGATCGGTGCTGGGAAAAAGAAACGCCATCATGCGGGCATAGCGGTAAGGCACGCGCACAATCAGCAGATAAACAATGGGAATAGCCGCCAGGATCGCGCCAAAAAGGTACCGCAGCGAGAATCCCATGACGAAAAGCATGGCCATAGCCACGAAGAGCAGCATGGCCGCAGTCCCCATATCCGGTTCGATGAGGACCAGCACCATAATGAGTAAGATCGGCCCCAGGGCGGGCGCCAGCGTTCGCCGCACATCGTTAATATTGAAGCCGGGCTGGCGGCTGCGGGACTCCAGAAACCAGGCCAAATAAAGAATCACAGAAAGTTTGGCGAACTCCGATGGCTGAATGCCGATGGCGCCATAGCGAATCCACCGGTGGGTAGCGTGCGCGCGGTCGAATAGAAAAACCAGCAGCAAGAGCAGGATGGTGACGGAGAGTGCCGTCAGCACAGTCCTTGGCTGGCGCAGCCGCCGGTAATCCGCGTTCATCAGCACCAGCATTCCCGCCACGCCCAGTCCCAGCCAGATGAGTTGGCGAAACAGAAAGGCATACGCGTTGCCATACGTTTCGCGGGACATCACCGCGGAAGCGCTAAACACCATCACCGCGCCAATGAAGCACAGCGCCAGGGTGACGCCAAATAGCTGGCGGTCATATTGCAGACTGCGGGGCATAAATTAACCTCTCCGGGCGGGCACCGCCGCCGCGACATGCTGATTCAACTCCGCGACCAGCTGCTTGAAAACGTGTCCGCGGTGTTCAAAATTCTGGAACTGGTCAAAGCTGGCGCACGCCGGCGCAAGGAGCACTACGTCTCCCGGCTGCGCCGCGGCAAACGCCCGGGCCACGGCCCCCTCCAGGGTTCCCGCCATTTCCAGGGGAACCGCGCCGCCGATGTCCGCTGCAATTTTTTCCGCCGCCGCGCCGATCAGCAGCGCTTGCCGCGCATGGTGGCGCAGCGGTTCGCGCAGCACGCTGTAGTCGCCGCCCTTGTCCTTGCCGCCTAAAATCACGCGCAGCGGCTCGGTGAAGGAGTCCAGCGCTTTAAGCGTTGCGTCCACATTGGTCGCCTTTGAATCGTTGTAAAAGCGCACGCCGGCGATTTCTGCCAGAAATTCCAGGCGATGCTCCACGCCGGTGAATGTCCGCAGGCCTTCCGCTACAAATTCGATGGACGCGCCCGCCAGATGCGCGGCGATGGCCGCTCCCATGGCGTTTTCAAGATTGTGGTTGCCACGCAACTGGATTTCATCGCAGCGCAGCAGCGGCATCCCCGCGCTACCGTCGCGCAATACAATCTGACTGTCGCCAATGTACGCGCCATTCGGAACCCGCCGCTGGCGGCTGAACCACAAAATGCGCTGGCCATTCAGCTGCCGGCGGGCCACTTCCTCGTCATCGGCGTTCAATATCGCGGCGTCGCCTTCGTGCTGGTTGGCAAAAATTCGCCATTTGGCGGCGGCGTACTCCTCGAAGGATGCGTGGCGGTCCAGATGGTCAGGCGTCAGATTCAGAATCACGGCGATATCCGGGCAGAATTTGTCAACCAACTCCAGTTGGAAGCTGCTTAGTTCCGCCACGGTTATAGTGGCGTCCGTGGATTCATCCACGAGCGAAATCAAAGGCACGCCAATATTTCCGCCGAGCTGCACGGGAAGCTGGGCCGTCCGCAGGATGTGCCCCACCAGCGCGGTGGTGGTGGTTTTTCCGTTTGATCCGGTGATGCCCACCAGGCGTCCGCGCAGAAATCGCCATGCCAGTTCAATTTCGCTCCACACTACCGCGCCACGGGCCCGCGCTTCCAGCAGCGCGGGCGAATTCGCGGGCACGCCGGGACTGGGAATGATCAACTCCGCTCCCGCAAAAAGCTCCGGAAAATCTCCGCCGCATTCCACACGAACGCCGCGCGCGCGCAGGCTCTGCGCGGCATCGGCCACGGCGGATTCCGGCTGCCGCTCGATAGCGGTGACCTTGGCTCCGCGATCCGCGCAGAATCTCGCCGTAGCCAGCCCTGTCCGGGCCAGCCCGATCACCAGTACGTTCTTTCCCGCCAGTTCGATGCCAGGTTTCAAACGCTCACCTCAGCTTCAACGTGGTCAGCGAGAAAAGTGCGAAGACCAGCGCCAAAATCCAGAACCGCACGATGATTTTCGATTCGCTCCATCCCAGCATTTCGAAATGATGGTGGAGGGGCGCCATGCGGAAAATGCGCTTGCCTGTGAGCTTGAACGAACCCACCTGAAAAATCACCGAGAGCGTTTCCAGGACAAAAACTCCACCGATGGAAAGCAAGAGAATCTCCTGCTTGATAATCACCGCCACCACGCCGATGGCCCCGCCCAGCGCCAGCGAGCCCACGTCCCCCATGAAAAGTTCCGCGGGATGCGCGTTGTACCAGAGAAATCCCAGAGAAGCGCCCACCAGCGAGCCGCAAAATATGGTCAATTCACTCACCGCCGGAAGTTTCTGGATTTCCAGATACTCCGCGAAATTTGCGTGGCTGGTGACGTAGGTAAGCACGGTGAGTGCGCCGGCGGACACCAGCACGCAGCCGATCGCCAGCCCGTCCAGTCCGTCGGTCAAATTCACGGCGTTCGACGAACCCACGATCACCAGAATCAGAAACAGCAGAAATGGCAGCACCGCCAGCGGCCACAGGTGTGGCGACGACCACAGCGAGGGAATCACCAGGTCAGGATGAAGCCGTTTGAAAAACGGCACGCTCAACGCCGTGGAGTAGACGCCGCGCGCCTGCAAGCGCAACAGCACCGCTCCCACGATGAGGCAGGTGAGAATTTGCAACGACAGTTTCTGCCGACCGGTCAATCCCTGATTGCGCTTGCGAACCACTTTGTTGTAATCGTCCACAAAGCCGATGGCCGCAAACGCCACGGTAGCGCCCAGGGCCAGCAGTGCATAAGGGCTTCGTAGATTCGCCCACAGCAAAGTGGGCACGGCAATAGAAACCACAATCAGAATGCCGCCCATGGTGGGCGTTCCAGCCTTGGCCAAGTGCCTTTCCGGGCCTTCCTCACGGATGAACTGTCCAATCTGCAGTTCGCGCAGGCGGCGAATCACCCAGGGCCCCAGCGCCAGCGAAAGGAAGAGCGCAGTCAAGCTGGCCAGCGCCGTGCGGACGGTAATGTAACGAAAAACATTCAGCGGGCTGAAATGCGGGCGCAGAAGGACGACGAAGAGATAGTAGAGCACGTCAGCTGCCGCCCTGCCGCGATGGAGTCATCGCTCCCGGCTCCGCGCTGGCGGAAATCTCCGGCGCTGTTTCGGGATGCCGCGCCAGGATGGCCTCCACGATGGCTTCCATGCGCACGCCGCGCGAACCTTTCACCAGGAGCAAATCGCCCGGTTCCACAAACCCGGCCAGAAATTGCGCCGCTTCTTCGGAAGAAGCAAAGAACTTTGTGCGTTCCGCGGGAAATCCCGCAGCCACCGCTCCGGAAATAATTTCCGCGGCATCGCCGCTTATGGCGAAAATCCAGTCCAGTTTGCCCAGGCCGGCCGCATCGCGGCCGCATTCGCGGTGCAATTCAACGGATGTTGGTCCCAACTCGCGCATTTCGCCAATGGCTACCAGTCGCCGGCTATAACCCGGCGTGGCAGCCACCGCTTCCATCACCTGCTTCATCGCCGACGGGTTGGAATTGTAAGCATCGTTCACCACCACAAATCCCGCCGCAAAACGCAGCAGTTCGCCGCGCATGCGAGCGGGCCGGATGCGGCGCAGCACCGCCGCGGATTCCGCCACGGTGACTCCCCACTCGCCCGCCGCAGCCACGGCCGCCAGCGCGTTGTAAATATTGTGGCGACCAGCCAGCGGCAGCGAAACGCGCGCGCTGCCCTTCGGACCGGCGCAATCCCATTCGGAGCCTTCAATGCCGCGACTTCTTACGTCCATCGCGCGGTAATCCGCCGCGGCGTCAATGCCAAACGTGACCACCTTCCCGCGGAAGCCATCTCCAAAGCGCGCCACGCGATGATCGTCGGCGTTCAAAACCGCCACCGGCGCGCGTCCACCCAGTCCTTCAATCAACTCCCGTTTTGCCAGCGCGATTTCCTCCACGGATGAAAAAAACTCCAGATGTACGGGAGCCACACACGTCACGATGCCGATATCCGGCTCGCACAGCGCGGCCAGCCGCGCCAATTCCCCCCGGCGCGACATTCCCAGTTCCGCCACAATGGCCTCGTCCGCCTCTTCGAGGCGCAACAACGTCAGCGGCAGGCCATACTCATTGTTGAGGTTGCCCTCTGATTTCAGCACGCGCATCCGCGCGCCCAGCACCGCCGCCAGGATCTCCTTGGTAGTAGTTTTTCCCGCCGAACCGGTGACAGCCGCGAGCCGGTGGCCTGGCGCGCCGCGCCATTCGCGCAGGACGGCGCGGGCCAGTTGTTGCAGAGCCCCGAGCGTGTCCTCCACGGCGAAGAACCGGCCACTAATTTCCGCCGGAAAATCCGAATACGCGCCGTCCTGAACCACGGCCGCCAGAGCGCCAGTGGCCAGGGCTTGCGCCACGAAAGCGTGTCCATCGTGACGCGGCCCGCGTATGGCGATGAACAGTTCACCGTGTCGAATCGTGCGGGAATCAATCGAGACGCCGGCCAGCCGGGCCACGGGGTTGAGCCCGCTGGGAATCGCAAGGCCCAAAGCGCGAGCCACTTGTTCCAACGTCCACTGCATCGCATCTCCCACGGGCTGAGTGTCACGCCTCTGCGCTGCACCTTCCCTTGCAAGATGACTGCCGCCCGCAACCCTCTTTGCCTCATGCCCCGCGCGGAGGGGTGTTTACGTTTCTTTGCGAAACCCGCGTTGGCGCAAAATGCGGCGCGCGACTTCGCGGTCGTCGAAATCCAGTGTGCGGTCCTTCAATATCTGGTAATTCTCGTGGCCTTTTCCGGCCAGCAAAACGGTGTCGCCCGGCCGCGCTTCTTCAAAAGCCATCTCGATGGCACGCTCTCGGTCCAGTTCAATTCGGTAATTCCCTTCCACTCTCTGCATGCCCACCAGAACGTCATTGATGATACGCAGCGGATCTTCCGACCGCGGATTGTCGCTGGTGAGGATCACCAGATCGCTCACGCTGCCGGTAGCCTCGCCCATCAGCGGGCGTTTGGTGCGGTCCTTTTCGCCGCCGGGACCAAACAACGTGATGATCCGTCCCGAGGGATTCAGTTCGCGGGCCGTGGTAATGAGGCTGCGCAGAGCATCGTCCGTGTGCGCAAAATCCACCACCACAAGAAACGGCTGGCCTTCATCAATGCGCTCGAATCGCCCGGAGACGCTACGCACCTGGGCGATGCCTTTTTCGATGGCGGCCAGCGGAATCTCCAGCGCCAGCGCCGCGCCGATGGCCGCGAGAATGTTGTAAACATTGATGCGCGCAATCAGCGGTGAATGAACCTCGAACTTGCCTTCCGGTGTCTGCGCCGTGAAGTCCAGGCCTTCCCAGGAGAGCTGGATTTTGCGCGCGGTGATTTGCGCCCCATTGCGCAATCCGTAGGTTAGCGTGCGTCCCGCCAGCCCCTTCAGGAGCGCGCCGCGTGGATCGTCTGTGTTTATCACCGCCGCGTCCGGCGCACCTGCTCCCGTGCCTTCAAACAGCCGTTTCTTGGCCGCAAAGTAATTTTCCAGATCCTGATGAAAATCCAGATGATCGCGCGTGAGATTGGTGAACACCGCCGCCGCAAAATGGCATCCCCACAGCCGGTCCATCATCAGCGAATGGGAACTTACTTCCAGCACCGCATCCGTCCCGGCCGCATCGCGAATTTCCGCGAACATGCGCTGTAGCTCCAGCGATTCCGGCGTGGTATTGCGCGCTGCCTGAACTCCCGCCGGCGTCCGCCATTCCACTGTGCCCGCCAGCCCGGTGATGCGTCCCGCCGCGCGCAAAATGGAATCCACCAGGTAACTTGTGGTGGTCTTGCCGTTCGTTCCGGTGATGCCAATCAATTGCAGCGATTGCGCGGGATGCCCGTAGAACGACGCCGCGGCCGATGCCAACGCCCGGCGCGCATGTGTCACCTGAACCCACGTCAGGGGTGGCCGCGCTTCTTGCGGCGGCGCATCACTGACAATGGCCACCGCTCCGCGGGATATGGCGTCAGGTGTGAAGAAGTTGCCGTCCGTCCTGGCTCCCTGGAGCGCAAAGAACAGCGCGCCAGGAACAACCTGACGGCTGTCACAAGCCACGGAATTGATTTCCACTTCGGGCGAACCCCAAATTCGTGTGATTTCTATATCTTTCAAGATTTCCTGAAGTTTCATTCTATTCAATTCCAATATAGGCGCTTCCGGCGCATCGTTCCAGGCCTCGGGCTGCTGTGCCAATGATTTCACCTTCCGTTCTCGCGCGCCGCCACCGGCGAAAACACCGCGCGGAAGAAATGAATGGTCACTCGTCCGCCTCGCGGTACCTGCGTGCCCGGCTCCGGTGATTGCTCAGCGGCAATTCCGTTGCCAATCAGGACAGGATTCAATCCGAGCTGCAGACACGACTCGGTCACGTCACGCACGCTCCGACCTGCAAAATTCGGCATGGCCACCGCGGAACCGTCGTTGAATGCCGCCGTCTGCACTGTGGATGGATCGGCGTCCTTTGAATTGCTAGCCGGCTCCCCGGAATCGCCGACAACCGTTCCCGGAGCGTCTTCGAGGTCCGCCTCCGTTGCGGCCGGCGCGGCGGGAGGAACTCCTGCCCGGGCGAATTCCTTCTGCTGTTGCGGCGAGAGCGGCTGATCGTGCGGCACGCCCAGGTACGCCAGAATCTGCTCCATCACGCGTTTGAAGAGCGGCGCCGCCGTGTCGCCTCCCATGTGCAAGCCCACCGGCGAATCCAGCACCACTAGCACGGTAACCGGCGGGTTGTTCACCGGCGCAAAGCCCACAAACGAAGCGATGTATTGCGTGGCCGAATAACGCCCCGTCGCCGGATCGATTTTCTGCGCCGTTCCCGTTTTTCCCGCCACGCTATACCCGGCCAGCTGCGCGGATTTGGCCGTGCCTGTCAGGACAACCCCCTCCATCATGTTGCGTACCGTGGCTGCGGTCGTGGCGCTCAGGTCCCGCTGCGGTTCCGGCGGCGAGATGGTTTCCACGCCGTTGACGCGGCGAATTTCCTTGACGAGACGCGGCTTGTAAAGCATTCCCCCGTTAGCGATAGAGGACACAGCGGAAACCAGCTGCAATGGATTGACGCTAATCTCCTGCCCCATGGCCAGAGATCCAATCGACGAGGCCGTCCAGTTCTCCACGCGCCGTAGCAACCCCGGATTCTCTCCGGGCAGTTCAATTCCCGTGGCCTCGCCGAACCCAAAATCGCGGATGTGCTGGTAAAACCTCTGGGGGCCCAGACGCAGGCCGATTTTGATCGCGCCGATATCACTGGACTTGGCCAGAACGTCCGCCACGGTGAGCAATCCAAATGGCTTGTGGTCGTGTATCAAACGCCCGGCCAGCATGATCTTGCCCATCTGGCAGTCCACCACTTCCTCCGGTGTGGTGATTTTTTCCTGCAGCGCGCCGGCCAGGGTGATGAGCTTGAACGTCGAGCCGGGCTCGTATGCCGCGGTCACCGCGCGGTCCATTAGATTTTCCGTCGGAGCGTTCCCCACATGATTGGGATCGAACGTCGGCCAGCTCGCCAGCGCCAGAATTTCGCCGTTGGCCGGATTCTGCACCAGCACCACGCCGGACTTGGCGTGCGATAAAACCATCTCCGCGTCCAGTTCCTTTTCCGCGATGTACTGGATGTTCTCGTCAATGGTCAGGACCACGCTGGCTCCCGGCGCGGCAGGAATCACCTTGCGATCCAGCCAGCGGCGGTGGGCATCTTCCAGCACCAGCATATGTCCCGCGCGCCCGCGAATCTGCTTGTCGTATTCGTACTCGATGCCACCCAGCCCGCGGCCATCCGTATCCACGTACCCCAGCGCATGCGCCGCGAGCGTCCCCTGCGGATAAAATCGCTCCGTTTCTTTTTGAAGGTAAATGCCGCGGAGGTTCAAGCCGGAAATGCGCTGCGAAATCTGCGGGGGCAGCTTGCGTTCAATCCAGACAAATGATTTTTTTTCCTGCAGCCTGGTGAGCAGGTCGCCTTCCGGCACTTTCAGGATGGGCGCGAGCAGCCTGGCAACCATCCCTGGATCGGTGATTTCGTTGGGATTGGCGAAGCAGGAATCCACTGGCGTGCTGATGGCCAGTTCACGTCCATTGCGGTCGTAAATGACGCCGCGTTCCGGGCTGATTTCAATGAGATGTTCCTGCTGGTGGCGGGCCTTACCGAGATAGGTGCTATAGCGGACTAATTGCAGCCAGCCCAGCCGCGCGGTAACCGTCAGTGTCCACAGAGCACCGATAACAAGAATGGCGAACCAGCGGGCGGACGGTTTGGACGGCTCCATGGGCTCTGGCCTTTCAGGTCAGGTGTCTCCTCGTTTCCCGTGGCGGAGGCAACGCCTCAAACCCCGCGGCGGATGTGCATTACGGCCGGTTGGAAGCGGATACGTTGTGCATCTGCGCCAGGACGGAATCGCTTGCCGCGGAGGCCGGAGCCACCTGGCCCGGCAGCGGAATCGTCAGCCCCAGTTGCTGGCGGGCAATGGCGTCAATGCGCATCGGCGAACGCAATTGCGACATTTCGATGCGCAACTCCTGGTTGCGCTCCTCCGCCTGGGCGCGCAGATTCTGCAAGCCCTCCAGGTCACTGCGCGTCTGGATGCATTGAAAGTGCTGCCAGGCATAGAACAGGCAGAAAATTGCCAGCACCGCGCCCCAGGCGGCGCGCCGCAGGCAATCGCGCGTGCGACCCGGCGGGACCGCGCGGATCAGGCGCGAGTTATCAATCTGTTTGACGGTTACGAATTCAGTCATATTGTTCCGCGCCTTCCGCCCCTGTTGTGTCCGTCCTCTCCGCCACGCGCAGCCGGGCGCTCCGCGCGCGAGGATTCGTGCTCACTTCCTCTTCTCCCGGCTGCACCACTTTCCGGGTAAGAATGTTCAGCCGTCCGGCCTGCGCTTCGCGCTTAAAGGCCTGTTTGACGGCGCGGTCTTCCAGTGAGTGGTAGCTCAGCACCACCCACCGTCCGCCAGAAGCTAAAGTGGCAGGGGTCCGCGCGAGAAACTGCTCGAGTTCCTCCTCTTCTCGATTCACCGCAATCCGCAGCGCCAGAAACGTTTTTGTCGCGGGATGCAGTCTCTGCCTTCCCCTGTCTTTGCGGGCCCCTGCCACAACCGTTGCCAGATGTCCGGTATCGCGGATGGGCCGCGCCCGGACAATTGCTCTGGCGATCCTTCGTGAATCTCTCTCCTCGCCTTTTTCGTAGAGGAGATTGGCCAGTTCCTTCTCCGGCCACGTGTTCACAATCTCTTCCGCTGTCTGCTCTTCCGCCGGGTTCATGCGCATATCCAGCGGCCCCGGCAGGCGAATGGCGAATCCCCGCTCGGCGCGGTCCAGCTGCATGCTGGAAACGCCCAGATCGGCCAGCACTCCGCTGAACAGCGGAAGCCCCAGCTCCCGTTGCACTTCGCCGATTTGCGAGAAACTTGCCTGCACCAGCGTCACCTTTTCTTCCAAACCTTGCAGCCGCTCGCGCGCCGCTTCGATGGCCCGCGGGTCGCGATCCAGCCCCACCAACCGCCCATTCGTGAGCCGACTGGCAATTTCCACTGCATGTCCCGCGGCTCCAAGGGTGGCATCAACATAAATTCCGTCTGGCTGAATGTTCAGCCCTCCAACCACCTCGCCGGCCATCACCGGCGTATGCAGCAGGTTCAAACCTTTAGATACCCAGCGCGTCCAGAATCTGGTCGTCTTCCGCGGTCATCTCGCTGGCCTTCAGGTATTCCATGAACCGCGAGTGGTTCCAGACGCGCAGGCTGTTCAGGTTTCCCAGCACGTCCACGGCTCCTTCCAGCGCGGCGGCTTCCCGCAACACCGGCGGCAACAGCAGCCGTCCCTGCCCGTCCAGTTCCATTTCCTGCCCGAAGTAGTTGGTGCGGTCCAGAAATTTCTGCTTGGCGCGGTTGTGCGTGGAAAGCGAAACCAGTTTCTTCTCGATCCCCTGCCATTCCTTAATTGGGTAGATCAAGCCGAATACCCCGGACTCGCTGGTGACAAAAAAACGGCGCCCGTACTTGCGCAGTTCCGCCAGAAAATCGGCGGGGATCTTCAGCCGCCCTTTGTCATCCACAGTTGCCTGAAAGTTACCGCGCATTTGGATTGCCGCTCTTTTTCGCCAAAGAGCAGCTTCTCCCACAGCCTTACACCGCGTTCCACTGCTTCAAACTAACTTCCCACTACATTCTAAAATTTCCCACTTTGTGCCCTCATTGTAAACAGGAAGGAATGCTTGTCAAGGGAAAAGAAGACATTGCCGCGAAAAAAACACGGCGGAAGGCGCTGCGTGATTCATTGCGGCGCGCCTTCGCGGCACACACTACATTTTGTGGTGCGTGCAGCTGGAAACAGCTAGATATAGTGGCACGCTTTCCTGCGTTTTTCGGGCATGCGCATTCCCGCCAGCGGTGTTCCTTCCGCGCACATCACCACGGAGGCTCGCGCCGCCAATCAGGTTTCCAATTGCACGCGATTCCCCGCTACGTGACCCTTCGGCACGGACGGAAACATGAACAGGTATTTAATTGCGAGTGGATTCCTGGTGAAAAATCAAGGGTGCGAACTTTCCGCGTGGGCCGTACTGGGGGAGAGACTACTGGTTGGGAACGGCCAGCGGCGCCGCTTCAGCGGGACCGCCGCGCAGCGAATTCAAATTCTTCAGCATGTCCTGCTCTTCGGGAGTAAGGCCGCGCATGAAATTCGGATCGTTCAGCTTGGCCGCGCGGTCTGTTTCGTTCAATCCGCTCAATGTGCGCATGCGCGAAAGAACCATCTGCTTGCGCTCGTCAGGCAACTTCTGCCACTTGGGCAGAATTTCGCGCTGCGCATATTCACGCTGTTCCGGAGTCAACTGTTCCCACACCCGCTGGCGGTCGCGCAGCGCCTGTTTCTCGTCCGGGCTCAGCCCATTCCAGTAACGCAGCCGCTGGCGAATCTGCGCCTGCTGCTGCGGGGGAAGCTTGCGAAAGCGCTCGTTGTTTTTCAGGAAGCGTTCCTGGTCTTCCGGTGACATCTCCTGCAGGTGGTTCACCCACTGCGGCGGAAGATTTTCGGCGGAAGTCCTGGCATCGCCATTGTCGTTCTTGGATTCGTTTTTATGCGCCGACGCGCCGCCCTTGCGTCCCTGCGCGGCGTTCCGTGGACCGGCATAGGCCGTCTGCCGCCCCATCGCCGGACCCATCAGCAGGATGGTCCCCAACAACAAGGCAGACAGCACCGAATTGAGCTTCTTATGAATCATGAAATTCGTTTTGACGACTTCCCAAAAACCGCTCTTCAACACACCCTACATTGTCTGGCCGTCCGGCGCCACCTGGGCAGGCTGATCGGCCGGCGATGCGGGCGGAAGCTCGGAGAGCGCGCTGAAGTCTTTCAGGACGTCATAATTCTCCAGCACGTGCAGGTCGCGAATCATCAGGAATTCTTGGTCACTTTGCGCGGTAGTAACGTCTCCCGGCACGCGCGCGAACCACACCGATAGCGCCATCAGCAGCGCCATGGCAAACGCCAAACGCCGCGAAGGCACCATCCAGTCCCAGAAATGCGGCTGGCGCTGGCTGGCAATGCGCGCGCGCACGCGTGCATTGAAGCCCAGCGACGGCTCCGTCACGGGAGCCTCCGCCAGCACGCTCCATAGCTGGTGATACTCCTCCGCGCGGCTGTGGCAGGCGGCGCATTCCAGAAAATGACCCTCCAGCCGTTTCCGTTCGGCGGACGTAGCCCGCCCGTCCATATAAGACAGCCATTCAGACGACAGTTCTTCACAACGCATGTTATTTACCCCCACCGGCGCGCATCGCCGCCGGAGCACCAATCATTGGCGCCAGTTCTACCCTTAAAGTCTCATAAGCGCGGAAGAGCAGCGACTTCAGCGCGCTCTCCGAACAATCCAGCGCTTCCGCAATGTCCACATATTCCATTTCCTGATACTTATGCATCAGCACCGCGGCCCGCTGCTTTTCCGGCAAACGCTCGATAGCCATACGAATCGAATTGGCCCGGTCGCGTTCCATCAGGCGCTCGTCAACACGCGGCTCGCGCGAAGGAACATCCAGGGCGTAACTATCTTCTTCCGGCGAGGCATCCAGAGAAATCTCCTTCTGCCGGTGCCGCCCGTCGCGCAGTGAATTCAGCGCCAGGTTGCTGGCGATGCGGAAAAGCCATGTGGTGAATTTCGCGCTGGGGGTGTATTTGTTCCGCGCATTATAAACGCGGAGAAATACCTCCTGCGCAAGATCTTCCGCCGTGCCCTGATCGCGCACCATGCGCTGGAGAAAGTTCACCACGTGCGTCCGGTAACGTTGCAAAAGCTCGTCGAATGACGACTCGTCGCCGGCCTTCACGTCCAGCATCAGTTGGACGTCTGACCTCACCATCACCAACACATTGTATCTAACACTTGGCGCACCATAAAGTTGCGCGGCGGCGAGGCTGCTTTTTCGCCGCGCAGCCGGGAGCCGAGGCGGCTTTGGGAATAGCACCACTTCGCCCCGGCTTCGGCCGGATTTGGGTAGCCAGCCAGCGCTAGGTTTTTCAGCCATTGGCACTTAGAATCAACCCGCGGCGCATGGGAAAGTTTCATCTCCCGCAAGCTAACGCCTGCCATGCCTATTTTATCAGCCACCATTGTCACCCTCAACGAGCAAGAAACAATCGCCCGTGCGATCCGCTCCCTGTCAGCCGCCGACGAAGTCATCGTAGTGGATTCTGGCTCTACCGATGATACATGCCGGATTGCAACCACAGAAGGGGCCCGCGTCCTGCACAATCCGTGGCCCGGCTATGCCGCGCAGAAGAATTTCGCCGCTTCGCAGGCCACCCATGACTGGATTCTGAGCCTGGACGCTGACGAAGAGATGAATCCACGGGCGCAGGCCGCCTTGCAGCAGTGGAAGGAGTCTTTTTCCGAAACCGAATCAACCGGGGGCGAAATCTTGCCCGTCGGCTATCGCTGGCCTCGCCGCGCTTTTTACATGGGACGCTGGATTGGGCACTCCGGCTGGTATCCCGACTGGAAGATCCGTCTCTACCATCGCCGCCACGGCGCATGGCGCGGCGATTATGTCCATGAATCCGTCACCGTGGATGGGCCGGTGAGCACGCTGCCCGGGGAAATTCTCCATTACACGTGGCAATCAATTGCCGAACAGTACAAACGCACGGAAACTTACACCGGTCTCGCCGCGCGCGAAATGGCTATGCGCGGACGCCGCGCTTCTGTCGCGGGTCTGTGGCTGGCGCCGCCGTTCACGTTCCTACAAACCTATTTTCTTAAGCTGGGATTCCTGGATGGCTACGCCGGATTCTGTATTGCCCGCGCCGCCGCACACTACGTCCACAGAAAATACCAGAAGCTGAAGGCGCTCCCACCACAAAAATAAATTCGCGCGACCGCGCGGCGGGGTTTCACTCCCCACAAGTTGTCGGAGGTTTACATTCGAAAGAGCGAGCGCAGCAGAAGCATGGCCAGCGCGCCGAGGAATACCACAATCGCCGTGCCCGCCGCCGGTTCCTTGTTCACTTCGGGGATTAAATCGGACGCCGCCACGTAAATCGTCACTCCCGCCGAAAGCGGCAGCGCGTCGGCCACTGCTCCCCGCACCACCAGCATCATGCCCGCGCCCGCCAGCGTCGCCGCTCCCAGCAGCGTGGCCGCGCCGAAGGCAATCCGCCGGCTGTGCCCGCTGGCCAGCATGATGGACGACACGGTAAAACCTTCCGGCAGTTTGTGCAGAAAAATAGCCAGGAAAATCAGCAGCCCCAGGTTCACGGAAACAATTGCGCCGGAGGCGATGGCCACGCCGTCGAAAAACGTGTGAATCGCCAGCCCCAGCAGGGCCGCCCAGCTGGCGTGAGCGTGTTTCATTTCCCCTTCATGCGTTTCCTCACCGAAATGAAAATGGGGCGCGATGGTGTGTTCAAACAGATGGACCAGAAGATATCCGGCCAGCACCAGAAGGAAAACCGTCGTCGCGTCCCCGCGCAGATGCAGGGACTCGGGAATCATCTCCACGAACGCCGTGGCCAGCATGAACCCCGCGCCCAGCGCGATAAAATATTTCAGGAATTTCCGCTGCCAGTGGAGATGGGTGATCAGCCGCCCGCCGGCCAGGTTTGCCAGCGCCGCCGTCAACGCCAGGGCCAGAGCCAGCAGCGCGCGCTGCGTGAACGAGTGGTCCATCCCGGCTCAGCCCGAATGGCGGAAGAGAATTACATCGCCGTCGCGCACGATGTACTCCTTCCCTTCCAGCCTCACTTGCCCGCGCTCGCGCGCCGGCGCCCATTCTCCGGCCGCCAGCAAATCTTCCCAGTTCACCACTTCGGCTTTGATGAATCCGCGCTCAATGCTGGTGTGAATCGCGCCCGCCGCTTTTTGCGCCGTGGACCCGCGCTCAATGGTCCACGCGCGGCATTCCGGCTCGCCGCAGGTCAAAAATGAAAGCAGTCCCAGCAATTGATAGGTGGCTTGAATCAAGCGGTCGCGCCCGGACTCCGTCAGCCCGTACGCGCTCATCATCTCTCTGGACTCCGCTTCGCCCAAGTCGGCCAGTTCCGCTTCGATTTTTCCGCAGAACGGAACAATCGCCGTGGCTGGCCGCTCGCGCAGTTTTTCCAGATGATGCCGCTCGATGACGCTGTCCATCTGCGCGGCCTCGTCATCGCCCAAATTCAGCACGTAAATCATGGGCCGCTGCGTCAAAAACTGAAATCCGGAAAGCATCTTCAGCTCTTCCGGCTTGAACTCCATCTCCCGCAGCGGCTTTTCTGATTCCAGGGAGGTCTTGCAGCGCATCAGCAGCGCGTGTTCCGCTTCCGTTTGTGTATCGCGCTTTTTCTTCAAGTCCTTTTCCACGCGCTCCAGACGCCGCTCCAGCTGCTCCAGGTCGTTCAGCATCAACTCCAGGTCCAGACCTTCGATGTCCCGCATGGCATCAATGGACCCGGCGGGGTGCGGCAGCGCGGGGTCGTCAAACAACCGCACCACGTGTGCCAGCGCGTCCGCCTCGCGCAGCGGCACCAGCGACGCGGCGTCTTTGGCGCGGTCCTGCTTCAGGCCACCGATGTCCACGTACTCAATCGTGGCATAGGTGATTTTCCTGGGATGGAAAATTTCCGCCAGTTTCACCAGGCGGGCGTCCGGCACACGCGCAATGCCCACGTGCGTGGCGCCGTGGACAGCGCGTTCATCCAGACGCACTCCGGTCAAAACGCGGAAAAGGCTGGTCTTTCCTGTCTGTGGGAGTCCAATAATTCCTGTTTGCATGCGGTTGTGATACTAGCATACGCTGCCGGTTGGCCCGGAAAGGCTGCGCATGAAACGAAAACAGGCGTACCCGTTCAACCATCGCCACGCCATTCGCCACCTGAAGAAGGCGGACGCACGCCTCGCGGCGCTGATTGACCGCGTCGGTCCCTTTCGCATGGAGATGGACACCCACCCCACGCCTTACGAAGCGCTCCTCGAAGCCATCATCTACCAACAGCTTCACGGCAAAGCCGCCGCCACCATCTTCGGCCGGCTAAAGGAACAAGTTGGCGGCGGAAAAATTCCCGCGCCCCCGCAAATTCTCGCCGCCACGGATGCGCAGCTTCGCGCCGTGGGCCTTTCGCGCCAGAAGACCGCCGCGCTGCGCGACCTGGCGGAAAAAACCGTCGCCGGCGTGGTGCCGTCGTTCACGGAAATATTGAAATTGCCCGACGATGAAATTCTCACGCGCCTCACCGCCGTGCGCGGCATCGGCGTTTGGACCGTCCAGATGATGCTTCTCTTCCGCCTCGGCCGCCCGGACGTTTTTCCCATCACCGATTTCGGCGTGCAGCGCGGTTTCGCCATCACCTATCGCCGCCGCAAACATCCCAAGCCCAGGGAACTGGTTCCCTTCAGCGAACGATGGCGCCCCTATCGTTCCGTAGCCAGTTGGTATCTCTGGCGCGCCGTGGATCTCTTCGACGCCGCCAGGAAAGCCAAGCCCGCGGTGAAGAAGAAAAAGAAATCGCGGAAATAAAATGCGGACGAAGGTTTTCGGGATACGCGCATGCATGCGCGCGCTGGAGAATTTTTCTACTGCCGCCCAGTGAGATAAATCGCGGCGATGCCCAGAAGCAGCGTCCCGCTTTCCAGCCTTACGGAGATTTTGTGCAGCCGGTCAAATTCCGCACGCAGCGGATTTTCCGCCGGCGTGGCGTCAACGGAACCCATCTGATGGCGCAACGCGGACATGCGGCTGGTGACTCCCCATTGGGAAATTGCCGTGAGAACCACCATGGCGATCACACAAAGAACCGCGGGGCGTCCCAGCGCGGCGACGGATTTGGCGAGGACCAGCGACGCCAGCACGTAGATCGCTCCCAGAATGATTCCGGCAATGTGCAATCGCGCCAGCGAAAATCCCACCAGCGTCCCCGCCTGGTCGCGGCTGCTCAGCAGCGTGAACGCCCCCGGCGCCAGCACAAAGCTGAGGAACAAAATTCCGCCCACCCACGTGCCCAGCGTGAAAATTTGAAGAAATCGCAGGAAGCTGTTCATGGCAAATCCGCTAGAATGGAGTTCCAGCGAAATCCCCTTCCTTCGCCAGCGCCGGAACGCGCATCATATAATTTGCAGTCTTTGGGGCGGGAATCGCAAAAATGGTGGGCGATCAAGGACTTGAACCTCGGACCTCTCCCGTGTGAGGGGAGCGCTCTAACCAACTGAGCTAATCGCCCCGAGCCGCAAAACTGTTTGTAGCAGAAGGATTCTGGAAATGCAAACCACAGGCACATCGCTACAGGAGCGGCTGGCCGAACTGCGCGCTTCTATTCGCCGCGTCGTCAAGGGAAAGGACGACGTCATTGAGCTGGCCCTTGTCTCTCTTGTCGCGCGAGGCCATCTGCTCATCGAAGACGTGCCCGGCGTCGGCAAGACCACTCTCGCGCAAGCCCTGGCCCGCTCCTTCCACTGCACTTTCCAGCGCATTCAATTCACCTCGGACATGCTGCCCAGCGACGTCATCGGCGTCAGCATTTTCCATCCCGCGCGCCAGGAATTTGAGTTCAAGCCCGGTCCAATTTTTGCCAACGTGGTTCTGGCGGACGAAATCAACCGCACCACGCCGAAAACGCAATCCGCCCTGCTGGAAGTGATGAACGAAGCGCAGGTGACCATTGACAATCGCACCCACCCGGTTCCCCAGCCGTTTTTGGTGATCGCCACCCAGAACCCCGTGGAGCATCACGGCACGTATCCTCTGCCTGAATCGCAGCTCGACCGTTTCCTCATGCGACTCCGCATGGGCTATCCCAATCGCGAAAGCGAAAAGGAGATTCTGCGCAACCATTCCGGCCTGGCGGCGCTCTCCAATGGCGCCGCGCCAGAAAACCAGTTGGAAGCGGCGGACGTTCAGGAAATGCAGCGAGCCGCGGAGGACGTCCGCGTGGATGAAAGCCTGCTGGATTACGCGCTGGATATCGTCGAGCGCACGCGCGCATCCGATCAGTTGAGCCTCGGCGTCAGTCCCCGCGGCGCATTGATGCTGCGCCGCGCCGCCCAGGCGTTGGCTCTGCTCTCCGGACGCAACTACTGCCTCCCTGACGATTTCAAGCGCCTGATTCTCCCCATCTTCGCGCATCGCGTGGTGGTCAGCTCCCGTCACATGGGCACGCAGAAAAAATCCGCGCAGGCCGAGGAGATTCTCGCGGAGATTGCCGCCACCACGCCGGTCCCCCTCTGATGAGTTTCATGGCCTCTCTCCTCCGCCGGCTGCCTCCCGGCGAAATGAGCGCGTGGCGCGCCTTCGCCATGGCCATGGGAATGCTCGCGCTGGCGCTTCTGCTGGCCCTGGCGTCCGCCGCGGCTTCGGAAATGGGCCGTGTTTGGCTGGCCGCGGGCACTGCCTTTGCGGCGCTGGCGCTGGCCGGGTGGGTGGCCGTCACCATTGTGCCCACGCTGGCGCGCCGCTCCAGTTTGCGCTGGCTTACCGATCAGGTGGATTACCGCCTCACGCGCGAGGGACTTATCTATCTCGGCGCGGTGCTGGTTCTTCTCCTTGCAGCCGTCAACACCGGCAACAATCTGCTGTTCCTGGTGCTCGCCTGCCTCCTCGCGGGAATTCTGGTTTCCGGAATCCTCTCGCGCATCGTTCTTTCCGGCGTCGAACTCCAATTCGATCTGCCCGAGCATGTTTTCGCCGGACAGCCCGTTCTGGCTTGCGTGCAGCTCATCAATGAAAAACTCCGCCTGCCGTCCTTCTCTCTATGCGTGACTGGCAGCGCCAAAAACCCGCCCGGCGCGGCGGAAATTCTTTCCCGGCGGGTCTATTTTCCCTATGTGCCGCATCGCTCATCCGTCACGCAGCGCGTGGATGTCCTGTTTCCGCGCCGCGGACGTTACCATCAGGAAAGCCTGTCTCTTCGCACCCGCTTTCCCTTCGGCTTTCTCGAAAAATCCCGCCGGATAGATTGGCATGCCGAACTCATCGTCTATCCGCGCGTGGAGCCCACCGAAGCCTTTTATGAATTGCTCCCGCTGCTCAGCGGCGAAATCGCCAGTTTCTATCGCGGACGCGGACACGAACTTCACTCCATACGCGAATTCCATGAATCGGACAGCGCCCGCTCCGTGGACTGGAAAGTCACGGCGCGCACCGGCTCGCTGAAAGTCCGCGAATATGCCCGCGAAGACGAGCGCCGCGTGATGATTGTGCTCGACCCTTTCCGCGCCCCGGTCGGGCGTTCCAGGCCATCCGTCGAGGATGGACTCCATCGTGACCGCTTCGAGCGCGCCGTCACGCTGGCAGCCTGCCTCGCCTGGCACTTCTCCGAAATTCAGGCCGTGGCGCAGCTTCGCACCGCCCGCGCCTCCACGCCCATGGCTCCCACAAGCGAAATCATTTATGCCGCGCTGCGCGAACTCGCGCTGATCGAACCCGAACCTCCCGGTTCGGGGGGAGATTTTCTGGATACGCTGGCCGCCGATCCCAGCGTCTTCAAAATCATTTTCACCGAGCGCTCTCGCGGCTCCATTCCCACCGGCATGTGGACATCCTCCTACTTCATTTTTCTCGACTCGCTTTAACCCCTTCCGCCAATTCCGCCGCTGCCCGCGCTATGCGAAAATGCCGCGTGCCCCCTCGCGCTTCGCATTCGGCTCCGGAAACACTGCTTCAACATCGCGGGCTTCCCTCTTTTCGCCGGCGCCTTCTGGGCTGGTTTCGCGTCCACCAGCGCGATCTCCCCTGGCGACAATCGCGCAATCCCTACCGCGTCTGGCTGGCGGAAATCATGCTGCAGCAGACGCGCATCGCCGCCGTGCTTGGCTACTACGCGCGCTTCCTGAAACAATTCCCGTCGCTGCGCGCTCTGGCCGCCGCTCCGCAGGCCGAAGTTCTCCGCCTGTGGTCCGGACTGGGCTACTACCAGCGCGCGCGCAATTTGCATCGTGCCGCGCGGGACATCGTCGCCCGCCACGGAGGAAAATTCCCCCGCGATGTCCAACTGGCCCGCGCCCTGCCCGGGATCGGTAGTTACACTCTCGCGGCTATCTTCAGTATTGCCTTCGATGAACCGCTCGCCGTCCTCGACGGCAACGTAGCCCGCGTTCTCGCCCGCCTCGGCGCGCTGCACGGCCCGCTTCGCCAGCCGCGCATGTGGCGAAATCTGCAGAACCAGGCCCAACTCCTGCTGGACGCGCGCGCCCCCGGCGACTGGAATCAGGCGCTCATGGAACTGGGCGAAACCATCTGCACGCCGCGCTCGCCGCGTTGCGATGTCTGCCCCGTCGCGCGGTGGTGCCGCGCCCGCGCGCTCGGTGTTACCGGCGAAATTCCCACGCCACGCATCAAACCCGCCGGCGTTCGCGTTTCGCTGGCCGCCGCCGTCCTGCGCGACCCGCGCGGATACACGTTGCTTCTCCGCAATCCCGGCCGCCACGACCATGTTCTCTTTTCGCGGCTTCGCCAGTTTCCAGCCGTCGAAATTCACTCCGATGGCGCCGCCGAACTTCGCCGCTACCTCCGCGATCACTTGCGGCTGCGAGTGAAATCACTCCGCCCACTTTCGGCTCTTCGCCACGGCGTCACCTTTCGCAACGTGCGGCTTCTGCCATTTATCGTTGATGTTCCGCGCTTGCCCCGCCGCCGCGATACGCAAATTGTGCCCCTCACCAGCGTGGCGCGCATGGCCATCTCCAGCGCCACGCGCAAAATTGCTTTGGCCGCGCTGGATGCAGCGCCGCAACTCAGTTAATTACGTTGCGCCGTCTTCCAACGCTTAGCGGTGCGCTGTTTCCGCCAACGCATCATCCCTCTCATCTGAAAAACGCGCTGCAACCACTCGCTGCTAAAATGAAACCAATGGATATGGCTGTCACTGCCCGCGCGCCCACTGCACCACCTTCGGCTTTGCAGCGTTACTTTGAGGTTTCTCTCTGCCTCCTCGCCGCCACCGGCGCGCTGGCCGTTACTTTCACCGGTAAGCTGGACCTGCTCACCACCTTCGTCGTCCCGCTCGCATTGATCTACAAATTCGTTCGCTTGATCCTGCGCCGTCCTCCGGAGCTTTCGCCTTCCATGGCCACCACTCTTGTACTGGCCTACTTCCTCTTCTTCCCCGCCGACCTTTGGTTCGTCTCCACGCGCATTTCCGAGGGCGCGCCCAACCCACTGCTCTATTCCGCGCTGCTCGCTTCCGTTCATCTGTTGCTGTTCGCCACTCTGGTGCGTCTCTATTCCCTCCACACGCGGCGTGACGGAATTTTCCTGGCCATGCTTTCCTTCGCCTGCATGTTGGCCGCCGCCATTCTGACCGTGGATCCGGGCTATCTCATTGCGCTGGCGCTCTTCCTGGCGCTGGCCGTTTCCACTTTCTCCAGCTTCGAAATGGGCCGCGGCGCGGACGGCGCTATCACTCCCGCGCTGGACGCCGGTACATCTTCCGCGCGGCGCCTTTATCGCGCTCTGAGCGCGACTTCCGCTCTCGTCGCTCTGGCGACTTTGATTCTCGGCGGCTTCCTTTTCCTTCTAATTCCCCGCTTCACCACCGGCTACTGGAGCGCTTTTCATCCCGCGCCCGAATTGATGTCCGGCTTCAGCGAAAACGTGGCCCTCGGCGAAATCGGCCAGATTAAACAGAGCAGCGCGCTGGTGATGCGCGTCCGCGTGGAGGGCGACCCAGCCCGCGCCGAACTGGTTCGCTGGCGCGGCATCGTGCTCACTACATTCGACGGCAGCCATTGGTTCACTTCCTCGCACGCCGCCGACGTGGTCACCGCGTCTCTGGATGGCAGCTACAATTTTTCCGGCGCGGCGGATGCTCCCGGTAACGCGCCGTTCCGTTACACCGTTCTGCTTGAGCCTATCGCCACCAATGCGCTCTTCCTCGCCGCCCGCCCCTCTTCCATCAGCGGGATTTTCGGCGGCGAAATCGGACGCCCCGAAGCCGTCGTGCACCACGGCTATCTCGTCATTGATGCCACGGGATCCATCTTCCGTCCCGCCGCCAGCGGACTGGCCATCCGTTACGAGGCCACTTCTCATCTGCCGATTTATCCTGCCCCGCTTCTTCGCCAGGATTCCACCATCTATTCACCCGAAATTCTCAATACTTATCTCCAGCTTCCAAAGCTGGACCCGCGCATCACCGCTCTCGCCGCGCAGATCACCGCTCATGCTTCCAATCCTTACGACAAAGCCGCGGCCATCAGCGACTATCTCCACGCGCACTATTCCTACACCCTCGATCTTCGCGGAAACCCTGGGAGCGATCCCCTGGCCTATTTTCTTTTCCAGCGACGCGCCGGACATTGCGAATATTTCGCCACGGCCATGGCCGTCCTGCTGCGCGCCTCCGGAGTTCCCGCGCGTTATGTCACCGGCTTTCTTCCCGGCGAATATAACGACCTCGCGGGCGACTACATCGTCCGCGCCAGCGACGCACATAGCTGGGTGGAAGTCTATTTCCCCGGCCACGGCTGGATTCCTTTTGACCCAACACCCCCCGGCGCGCCGCGCAGCCACGGGCTGCTGGATCGCCTCTCCCTTTATCTCGACTGGATGCAGTACACCTGGGGCGAATGGGTGGTGAACTACGATTTCAGCCACCAACTCACTCTGGCACGCACCGTTCAGCATTCCTCGCAAGACTGGAAGCACACGGCGCTGCAATATTTTCAGCGCGAGCGCCGCACCACCCTGGACGCCATGATCCAGGTCCTCACCCATCTCGAGCAATTCCGCCGCGCGCTCTTTGTTCTGCTGTTCGCTTTTCTGGCCCTCTGGTGGCTGGTGCGCCACCGTGACCGGGTTACTGCGACACTCTTGCGTTGGAAGACGCGCCGCTTTGGCGGTTCGGCTCTGTCGCCGTCACTTGCCGCGATCGAATACCGCCAAATGCTGCGTCTTTTGGAGCGCGCCGGCTGGAAGAAATCCGCCGCGCAGACGCCCCTGGAATTCGCCGCCGGCCTCCGCGAAGCTCAATTCGCCGCACCCGTCTTCGCCCTCACTGAGCTTTACCAGTCCGCCCGCTTCGGTTTTGACCGTCCCGATTCCCGCCGCATGGTTTCGCTTCTGGAGGAAATCCGCCGTCTACTTCGCGGCCATCGCCCGCCAGCCACGCCCTGACCTGATCCAGGCGCCACATCTCATTCCACGCACCGTCCCTGTGCTACACTTGGAGTTTCCACGTCAGCGGAATGTAAGCCTCTCTCTTCATGCCCAAAGTTGGATTCGTCAGTCTCGGATGCCCGAAAAACCTCGTGGACAGCGAGGTGATGATGGGTGTCCTCGCGCGCCACGGCTACGAACTCACGCCCCGGGCCGAGGATGCCGACGTTCTGGTGGTCAACACCTGCTCCTTCATCGCTCCCGCGCAGCAGGAATCCGTCAACACCATTCTCGAAATGGCCGAGCTGAAAAAGACCGGCCGCGCCCGCCGTCTCATCGTCGCCGGATGTTTGGTGGAACGATTCCGCGATCAGCTGCGCGAACAGATTCCCGAAGTGGACGCGGTGATTGGGACCGGCGAGGTGGAACAAATTCTCGCGGTTTGTGGCGAGGATTCTGACCATGGCCTGGCGTCAGGCGAATTGCCCGTGTCTGCCTCAGCGCAAGATGATGCGCCTACTTATCTCTACCACGACCTCACGCCCCGTATCGTGGCCACGCCACGGCACACCGCCTATATCAAAATCAACGAGGGCTGCGATCATCCCTGCACTTTTTGCATCATTCCCCAGTTGCGTGGACGTTTCCGCAGCCGCCAAATTGATTCCGTCGTCCGCGAAGCTGAAAATCTGGCTCTCGCTGGAGTTCGCGAAATCACTTTGATCGGCCAGGACACAACCTTTTTCGGCGAAGACCTTGGCCTCCGCGATGGCCTCCCGCTCCTTCTCGACCGGCTGGCGCAAATTGATCCTCTGCTCTGGGTCCGTTTTCTTTATTGCTATCCCAACCGCATCACTCCGCGCCTGCTGGATACCATCGCCCGCCACGAGCGCCTGGCGAAATACATGGACGTGCCGCTGCAACATGCCAGCCGCAGCGTCCTGGCGCGCATGAAGCGCGGCTCTCACGGCGACGCTTTCCTGAAGCTTATCGAACGCATTCGCGCCGCCATTCCCGGCGTTTCCCTGCGCACCTCCTTCATCGTCGGCTTTCCGGGCGAAACGGAGCGCGATTTCCGCGAGCTGCGCGATTTCGTCCGCGCCGCTGAATTCGATTGGATGGGGGTCTTCGCCTATTCCGACGAGGATCGCGCCCAAAGCTACAACTACGGCGCGAAGGTGGACGAGGAAACCATCGCCCGCCGCCGCGACGAACTGATGACCATGCAGCGCAAGATCTCCCAGCGCAAGCTTCGCCGCCGCGTTGGCCGGCGCTTCACCGCCATGCTGGAGGGGCCCGCGCGCGATGCCGAAATGCTCTGGGAAGCGCGCCTGGAAGGAATGGCGCCGGAAATTGACGGCAAAATCTACGTCAACGAATTTGCTGGGCTGGAGGATGGCGCCGCCCTCCCCGCTCCCGGCACGCGCGCCACCATCGAAATTACACGCGCGATGGAGTACGATCTCATCGGCCGCGTTGTGGATTTCCAATCAGAACTTGCGCCCGCCATCGAACGTCCCGCGGAGTCCGCGCCCACGCTGGTGCAAATCAGCCGCACCAACCTTCGTGCCGCGCAGCCGGACGCTGTTCCAGCCTTCTCCCGCATGGACGCGCGGTGAACACGGAGCGTCACCATGCTTTGGCACTGCCCCATCTGCAGCAAGCCCACGGACTCCGATGCGATGCCAGAATTTCCATTTTGCGGCGAACGCTGCCGCTTGCTCGATCTCGGCAATTGGGCCAGCGAACGTTACGTGATTTCCGAACCAGCCGCGGACGAAACCAGTTTGCCTCCCTCGCAGGATTCCAGCGATGGAATTAATGAGAAATGATGAAAAATCCTGACGGCTCCAAACCGCTGCGCATTCCCGCGATTCTGCCCCGCTGGATTGCCACTGCAGGCGGCCTGGGTTATCTGCCGCTCATGCCCGGCACGTTTGGGGCATTCGGCGGCGTGGCGCTCTATACCGCCGCGGTCGCCCTGGCTTCGCGCGTTTCTCCGTTTAGTCCCGGCCCAGCGGTAAGCGGCTACGGCGCTCTATGGCTCACTGTTCCGCTCACTCTTTTTATTTCCGTCATCGGCGTCTGGGCCGCTGGTTACGACGCGCGCGAAATGCGCATCCATGACCCGCAGTTCATCGTCATTGACGAAGTTTCCGGCCAGCTCATCACTTTTGTCATCGCCGCCGCTCCCCTCAACTGGAAATATTGCCTCGCGGGTTTTATACTTTTTCGCGGGTTCGATATATGGAAGCCGTTTCCCATTCGCCGGGCAGAGATGCTCGTCGGCGGATGGGGAATCATGGCCGACGACTGGCTCGCCGGCATTTTTGCGGGTTTGGGTCTGTGGATTTTGCATTGGCTGAAACTCTAGCCGCCGGATGCGTGATTTCTCCTCTCCACATCCGGCATTGAAATGAACGTGACCAACAACGGCACACCACGCATCGAACGCGTCCAACCGGGCGCTGCCCTGCCCGGCGGCGAAGTCTCTATTTTTGGCAGCGGTTTCAGCGGCCACACCGGCGCCTTTCCTCAGGTGAAATTTGGCGAAGCCGAGGCCAATCTGGTTATCTCCGCTGATTCCTTCCTGATCGCCCGCGTTCCCGACGATGCCGAGGCTCCCGAAATCAGCGTGCGCGCCGGCGAATTCCAGAGCGCCCCCTGTCCCATCGTCCTGGGCCGCAAGATTGCGGACAATCTACATCCCGTCGGCAATCCCGCCGTGGACGCCGAAGGCAATGTCTTCGCCACATATAGTGGCCAGCGCGGACAGCGCGTCCCCGTATCTCTCTATCGCATTAGCAGCGGCACGGTGCGTCCTTTTGTAACTGAACTGGTGAACCCCACTGGCCTGGCTCTTGATCGCGAGGGCGTTCTCTACGTCACCTGCCGCCACGACGGCACTGTCCACTGCGTCACCGCGGACGGCAACGCCTCGCAATGGATTGAAGGCATGGGTGTCGCCACCGGCCTGGCATTCGATCCCAACGGCAATCTTTACGTTGGTGACCGCAGCGGCACCATTTTCAAAATCGGCCGCGATCGCCAGATTTACGTCTTCGCCACTCTGGAGCCATCCGTTGCCGCCTATCACTTGGCATTTGGCGCCAACGGCGACCTATACGTCACCGGCCCCACGCAATCCAGTTACGACCGCATTTTCCGCATTTCACCGGAAGGCGAGGTGAGTGTTTTCTTCCGCGGCCTGGGCCGGCCGCAAGGCATGGCCTTTGACGTGGAAGGCAACCTCTACGTCGCTGCTTCCCTCAGCGGACAGCGCGGCATTGTGCGCATCACTCCCTCCGGCCAGGCGGGACTGGTTCTGGCAGGAGGCAACATTGTGGGCCTGGCGCTGCGGCGCCGTCACGCTGTACTGGCCACTTCCACCGCCATCTACACCCTCGATTGGGACACGGAAGGCATGCCGCTATTCGGCTAATTCGGTCTTTGCCGGATTGCCCCGCTTCCCATGACACTTCGCGCGGAGAAACAACGGACGGCATGAAAGCGGAAATCATCGCTGTCGGCTCGGAACTTCTCACCCCCTACCGCTCGGACACCAACTCCCTTTTTCTCACCGAGCGCCTCAACCGTCTCGGCATTCGCGTCACGCGCAAAACTATTGTCGGCGATAATCCCGGCGACCTCCGCGCCGCTTTTCACCAGGCCATGGAACGCGCCGATCTCGTCATTTCCAGTGGGGGCCTCGGTCCCACGGAAGACGATCTCACCCGCGAAACCGTCGCGGAGCTTCTCGATCGGCCGCTGCACAAGAATGAAGAAGTACTGCAGCGCATCCGCGAACGCTTCCAGAGCTTTGGCCGCGTTATGTCCGAAGTGAACGTCCGGCAGGCTATGGTTCCGGCGGGAGCGCAGGTTCTCTCGAATGCCCGCGGCACTGCTCCGGGCCTCTGGCTGGAATCGAACGGGCGCATCGTCATTCTGCTTCCCGGGCCGCCCAAGGAGCTCGAAGAAATGTTCGTAAACGAGGCCGAACCGCGCCTGGCTCGCCACAGCCCGGCTCACCGCCTGCACAAACGCGAGCTTCGCGTTGTCGGCCTGCCGGAATCCGAACTTGATGCCCGCATTGCGCCGCTCTACAAGGAATACCGGAGCATGGAAACCACCATCCTGGCCGCCCGTGGCGAAATCCAGATTCATCCGCAAATCTGGTCATCGGACGCCGTCTCCGCGGGTCGCCTGCTCGACGAATTGGTAATGCGCATTCAAGCGGCTCTCGGTGATCATGTTTTTTCTCTTGCTGGTGAAAACATCGAGCAGGTGGTGGCATCCATGTTGAATGAGAATCACGCCACCATTGCGGTCGCGGAAAGCTGCACCGGCGGACTCGTCGCCGAACGCCTCACGCGCATCCCCGGCAGCTCCGCCTACTTCCTCGGCGGCGTGGTTTGCTACAGCAACGAAATGAAAACCGCTTTCGCCGATGTCCCCAGGGAAATGATTGATGGCCACGGAGCGGTCAGCTCCGAAGTTGCCGTGGCTCTGGCGACCGGTATCCGCCGCCGCGCTGGCTCAACTCTCGGCCTCGGAATCACTGGCATCGCCGGCCCCGGCGGCGGCACTCCCGAGAAGCCCGTGGGCACCGTGCATATCGCCCTGGCCGGCGAGAAGGAAAATCGCGAAAAGCAGTTTCGTTTTCCCGGGGACCGTGAACACGTGCGCTGGTCCGCTTCGCAGATTGCGCTCGACTGGGTGCGCCGGTATTTCCTCAAGACCGCGCCGCCGGAGACATAGCCTTGCGTCTATTCGTGGCTCTCGACGTTCCCGCCGATATCCGCGCCGCCCTGCGCGATTTCATCCAGCCGTTGCGGCCACTCTGTCCCGGCGCGCGCTGGACGCGTCCCGAAGGCCAGCACGTTACACTGAAATTTCTGGGCGAAGTGGGCGAAGAGCGGCTCGATGCCATTCAATCTCTCCTCGGAACCATCCGCTCTCCGAAACCCGTCTCCATGCATTTTCGCGGTACGGGTTTCTTTCCCAATCCGCGCCATCCTCGCGTCTTTTGGGCGGGAGTGGACGCCACTCCCAATCTGGCCGCCATCGCCGCCGACGTCGAAGGCGCGCTCGTGGCCCTGGGGTTTCCCCAGGACCAGCGCGCTCTTCCAGCCGCATCTCACTCTGGCGCGATTCCCCGATCCCGGCGACGAGGGCCGCCTCCATGAAGCCCTCGCCGGGCAGAACGGTATTTCCAATTTGGCGATGTCACCACTGCCGAATTTTTCTTGTTTCACAGCCATCTGAAACCCGGCGGGGCGGAGTACACTCGCCTGGAAAGTTTCCGCTTTGTGGAGGGAATCTCGTGAGCTTCTTCTGGCTGATCGCCCATCGCCGCGTTTCTGCTCGGCTCCATTCCTTTCGGCTTTCTGGTGGTGAAGCTGGGCGCCGCGGCGACGTCCGCGCGGAAGGCAGCGGAAACATCGGCGCCACCAACGTCACCCGCGTGGCGGGCAAAGCCGCGGGATTGTTGACGCTGCTGCTGGATATCGCCAAAGGATTTCTGGCCGTGGACTGGCCGGCCATTGCAGCGGGAATAACGTCCGCTGGATGATTATTGCCGCAGTCTGTGCCGTTGCCGGACACATCTTCACGCCCTGGCTGGGATTCCGCGGCGGCAAGGGCGTGGCCACCGCGCTGGGCGCCTTTCTGCCTATCAGCCCGCTTAGCCGCCCTGTCCGCGCTGCTGGTATGGATTTATGGTGTGGTCTTCTGGCGCTATGTTTCGCTGGCCTCCATGGTCGGCGGCGGGGGCTATTCCGTCTGCTGATGTATTTTCTCTATCAGCGCGGCTATGCTCCGCCCTGGAGTGTCACGCATCGGCACAATTTTATTTGCCCTGCTGATCATTTTTCGGCACAAGGACAATCTGCAGCGCATTATCAGCGGGGAGGAAAAGTTCCCGCTGCGCGGATAGCCGCCGCGGAGAAGCGCCATTGTGAAGAAAGATCGCCATCATCGGCGCGGGAAGCTGGGGCACGGCGCTGGCCATTGTACTGAGCCAGAGCCGCGCGCCGCACCGCCTATCGCTCTGGGTCCACGATGCCGACGTAGCGCCCAGCTCTGCGCTCCGCGCGCGCGAACAACATTTATCTCCCCGGCTTCACCCTTCCCGGGGAAATCGAAATCACCGCAGGATTTTGCCGCCGCGCTGGCGGAGCCGATTATGTGCTCGGCGTGATGCCTTCGGCACATGCCGCGAGCGTCTATTCCGCGCTGCTGCCGCATCTGCGATCCCGGCAACCCCCATTATCAGCGCGACGAAAGGAATCGAGACCGGCACACTGCTGCGCATGAGCGAAGCCATCGCGAGACCGTTGGTCAGCTCGCAGATTTTCGCCGCGCATCGCCGTGCTCTCCGGCCCTTCATTTGCGCGTCGAGGTTGCCCAGGGCGAACCTACCGCCCTCGCCATCGCCTCCGCCGACGCGCAGCGCTCGCGGCTGAAATCCAGGAGGAGTTTTCCGGCCCGTCCTTCGCCTCTACACCAACGCGGACGTGGCCGGTGTGGAACTCGGCGGCGCGGTTAAGAACGTCATCGCCATCGCCGCCGGAGTCTGCACAGGGCATTGGGGCTGGGCCACAACACCAGGCCGCGCTGGTCACTCGCGGCCTGGCGGAAATGACGCGCCTCGGCGTGGTGCTGGGCGCGCAGGCGGAGACTCTCGTGGGTCTGGCCGGGCTCGGCGATTTCGTCGCTCACCTGTACCGGCACACTCAGCCGCAATCGCGGCGTGGGCATCGAGCTGGGCCACGGCCGGAAGCTCGGCGAAATACTCGCGCGCCTCGCGCATGGTGGCCGAAGGCGTGAGCACCACCGCCGCTGTGTGGACTCTGGCGCGGCGCCACGCCGTCTCCATGCCCATCACCGAACAGATGCACGCCGTGCTCTACGAGGATCGCTCCCCGCGCGACGCCATACGCGAATTGATGTCCCGGCCATTGAAAAACGAATATCTTCCTGACCGCGGAAATGCAGTTTGGCTCCAAACTGCTAGCATAGAGTGCTCACAGCATCACCCCCGGGTACCAGCATGATTTCCTTATTCGGCAAACAAAGGCGAACCGTCGCTCCTTCGAGAGCTGAAGCAGTCCGTCAGCAAGACGCGCACGGAGCTGGCGGCCAAAGTCGAGCAACTCTTCACCGGCGACCGTCCGGTCGATCCCGCGCTGCTGGCCGAGCTTGAATCCGCGCTGCTCGGAGCCGATATCGGCGTGCGCACGACGAAAGAAGTGCTGGCAACGCTGCGCGAGCAGGTGAACCAGCATAAACTCGTCGCCGCGCACGACCTTCGCCGCGAATTGCAAACCCAGTTACTGGACATTCTCCGCGCGCCCATCGGGTCTGAAAATGGCCAGTCGCCGAGCAACGCCCGCGCGGTCTTTTCTGGTGGGCGTCAATGGAGCCGGCAAGACCACTACCATCGGCAAGCTGGCGCATCGCTTGCGCGGCGAGGGACGCGGCGTGCTGCTATGCGCGGCGGACACGTTTCGCGCCGCGGCCAATGAACAATTGGAAGTCTGGGCCCGGCGCACCGGCGTGGAAGTCATCAAGCAGAAGCCCGGCGCGGACCCGCCGCTGTGCGTTTTTGATGCGCTCTCCGCGGCTCGGGCCCGCAATATGGACGTAGTCATCGTGGACACCGCCGGACGTCTGCACACCAAATCCAACTTGATGGCGGAACTGGAAAAAATGCGGCGCACGGCCGCGAAGATTATTCCCGGGCGCTCCCCACGATGTTCTGCTGGTGCTGGACGCCACCACCGGCCAGAACGGCCTCAATCAGGCGCGGGAATTTTTGTCGCCATGCCGGCGTCACCGGCATCGTCCTCACCAAGCTGGACGGCACCGCCAAGGGCGGCATCGTCGTGGCCATTGCCCGCGAACTAAATTTGCCGATCCGGTTCGTCGGCACGGGCGAGCAGATGGACGACCTCGTCCCCTTTGACGCGGAAACTTATGTCCAATCCCTCTTCGCTTAGTCCTCTGCCCGAAGACGATTTTTGGATGCGCGGCGCGCTGAAGCTGGCCCGCCGGGGCATCGGCTTGGCGCATCCCAATCCGCTCGTCGGCGCGGTCGTCGTCCGCGAGGGCCGGTGCTGGGCGAAGGTTTTCATACCTGGGAGCGGCGCGCACACGCGGAAATCACTCGCGCTCGAAAAAGCCGGCGCCGAGGCCCGCGGCGCCACGCTCTATGTCAATCTCGAACCGTGCTGCCACGCTGGCCGCACCCTCCTTGCACTAAGACCTTCTTGCCGCCGGCATTCGCCGCGTGGTCGCGGCCGTGCGCGATCCAAATCCGCGTGTTGCGGGACGCGGCCTCCGCGAACTCCAGCGTGCAGGCGTTGAAGTCCTTTGCGGTGTTTGCGGAGACGAAGCGCGGCGCCTGAATGAGGATTTGCCTGCTGGATTCGCGCGCAGCGTCCGTTTGTGATTTTGAAAACCGCCGCCACGCTGGACGGACAGATCGGCTCGCGCGGCGGCAGCGCCACCCGGATCACGTCGCCGGATTCGCGCGAGGAAGTCCAGCGGCTTCGCCACGCGGCGGATGCGTTGCTCACCGGCATCGGCACGGTCTTCGCCGACGATCCGCATCTTACCGACCGCAGCGGCGGCCCGCGCCAGAAAGTCCCTGCTTCGAGTAGTGGTGGATTCGCGGCTGCGCATGCCGCTGAAATCCCGCCTGGTAAGGGAGGCCGCCGGGGATTTGCTGGTGTTCACCGCGAAACCACTCGGGGGAATCGCCCAAGGCGAACGTTCTGCGGCGAGCCGGAGTGGAAATTTTCAGGCCGGCGGCGCGGGCGAGCGCGTGGATTTGCGCAAAGTCATCCGCGAGCTGGGCCGCCGCGAAATTCTCAATGTGCTGCTGGAAGCGGGCGCGGAGCTGAATGGCGCGTCTTTGCGCGCGAATATTGTGGATAAACTGCTGCTGTTCCTTGCGCCTAAAATTGCGGGCGGCGGCCACGTTCCCATAGCTCGCAGTTACTGGCCGCGCATCGCGGCTGCGCCGACGCTCCGCTTGGCGCAACTGCGAACTTCAGCGGGCCGGACGTGGTACTGGAGGGATACTTTCACGATGTTTACGGGAATCGTCCAGGACACCGGAAAAATTGATTCCTTCGAGCACGGCCCGCTCGGCGGCCGGCTGCGCGTGCGTTTCTCGAACGCGCTGACCGCTACGCGGCCTTTGGCTATCGGGCGCGAGCATCGCCGTCAACGGGTGCTGCCTCACCGCGGTCGCATGCACGGCGGATTCGTTTTCCGCCGATCTTTCCGGCGAGACTCTGGCATGCACCGCGTTCCGTGAAAAAAGACCGGCGATCTCGTGAATTTGGAACGTCCGCTCGCCGTCGGCGATGAATTCGGCGGGCATTTTGTACAGGGACATGTGGACGGCATAGGCGTCGTTGCGGAGAATTGATGCCCGACGGCGAAAATTGGACGCTTCCGTGGATCTTCCAGCCGAAATCGAGCGATATGTAGTTGAAAAAGGCTCGCTCACGGTGGACGGCATCAGCCTTACCGTCGCGCGTCTCGCGGAAGGCGTGCGGAAATCGCCATCATCCCCTCACATACCAGCATACAAATCTTTCGTGCTCGCGCCCGGGAACGCGGTGAACCTCGAATGCGATGTGTTGGCAAAATATGTGGAGCGGCTGCTACAGCCGCGTGCCGCGGAAATTCCTTCGCGTCTTTCACTGGAGCGCCTCGCGCGCGAAGGCTTCTAGCTCCCGCGCGCACCGGCTTTCCGCCATGCCGATTTCAGCGCCATGAACATGAAGAAGACCTACGATGCGATCGTGTTGGCGCCGGCGTTTTCGGCGCGTGGACTTCGCTGGCTCTCTGCCGCCGCGGCCTCCGCGTTCTTCTGATGGACGCCTATGGCCCCGCCAACAGCCGCGCCAGCTCCGGCAGCGAATCCCGCATCATCCGCATTGGCTACGGCCCCGATGAAATCTACACGCGCTGGGCCGCGCATTCCCTGCTACGTTGGCAGGAACTGGCCGCGAGACTTGCGAACCGCTTTTTAATCGAACCGGCTTCTTTTGCTGGCGCGTGAGGAAGATCAGTATGAAGCAGACGCATGCGCGGCGCTCGCCCGGCTCGGCGCTCCCGTGGAAAATCTGGCTGTCTCCGAAATTGCTCGCCGCTTCCCGCAATTCGCTCTCGAAGATGTGGACTGGGGATTTCTCGAACCGGAGAGCGGCGTCCTTATGGCTCGCCGTGCTGTGCATGCCGCCGTCCACCAGGCCGTCGCCGAAGGAGTGGAATACCGCGCCGATGCCGCGCTGCTTCCCGCATCCAACGGCCCCTTCGTGGAACTGGCAACTCAGAGTGGTGAATCATTCTCCGCTGGCGCTTGCATTTTTGCCTGCGGTCCCTGGCTGCCGAAGATTTTCCCCGCGCTGCTGGCCGACCGCTTCTTCATCTCCCGCCAGGAAGTTTTCTTCTTCGGCGCTCCGCCCGGCGATACGCATTTCTCTCCGCCTCGCCTGCCCACCTGGATTTTTCGCGGCCAGGGTTTCTACGGCATGCCCGATCTGGAATCACGCGGCGTGAAAATCGCTTGCGACACGCACGGCCCGGCGATTGATCCCGATTCCACCGACCGCGCGCCCAGCTCCGCAGCGCTCGAATCCGCGCGCCAGTATCTAGCGCGGCGCTTCCCTGCCCTTCGTGGTGCGCCGCTGCTGGAATCTCGCGTCTGCCAGTATGAAAACACCTCCAGCGGCGATTTCCTCGTGGACCGTCATCCGCAAATGGACAACGTCTGGCTGGCTGGGGGCGGCTCCGGCCACGGTTTCAAGCACGGCCCCGCCCTGGGTGACTATGTCGCTTCGCAACTTTTTGCCGAGCAGCCGCCCGAGCCGCGCTTCCTTCTCGCCGCCAAGCAAACCATCCAGCGCCGCGCCGTTTTCTAGAAGAAGTATTGAATCAGCATGGAGGATTTTCCTGCGGGCTCAGCCGGGCATTTCCCAGCGGAGCGAAGTCTAATTTGCCGCCGCGGCTTCCTGGCGTTTTTGCCGCGCGCCGCGTGCATAGAGGAACAGCCCCAGCAGGATGGCTCCCGCCGTGGCGCACACCAGCTTCAGTTCAAACATGAATTTGTTGGCCGTATCCCCCGGCGGTATCAGCGAAAGAACGATACTCAGCAGGTCACCAGAAATCCCAGTCCACCGGCAATCCATACTCCCGGACGTCCGCCGGGAATCAGCACGGCGTGGACGTTGGCCGCGCGATCCTTGCGATAGGACAGCCGTGATCGCCGCGGCGTACATATATAGGAACGGGATGAAATAAACGATCACCGCCGCATCCACCAGAATCTGGTACGCGCTCACGGTGCTTTCATTGATCTGGCTCAGCAGCAGAATTACTCCGGAAATCACCGCCTGCACCAGAATCGAAACATACGGCGTCTGCCATCGCGGATGAATCTTCCCAAACGCCGCCGGCAAGATATTTGTCCACGCCCACCGCGAACGGCACGCGCGCAATGCCCGCCACCGTGGAGCCCACGCCGCCGGCATTGCCCACGGTCACCAGCAGCGCCGCGATCATGCCGAACGCGCCGATTTTCAATATCCCGCTGGCCAGCGGTGATGGCCTGGAACACGCCGCTCTTCGGGTCCACGTCTCGCGCTGTTCAGCAGCACCAGAACGGCGACCGTTCCCGCGATGTAAATCATCGCGATCAGCACACCGGAGCTGAATCGTCGCGCGCGGAATGCGTTTTGCGCGGATTGTGAATCTCCTCGCTCATCGCCGAAACCAGTTCCAGCCCGGTGAAGGCGAACGCCATCTGCGGCCAGAAATTCACGGTGTCCCAATTCCAGTGCGGCAGCATGTCGGCCAGGGTGAAGTGCGTCGCCGATCCCTGGCGGTGCCACACCACCAACGCCGCGGCCACCAGCATCAGCAGCGGCACATATGTTCCCACGCCGCCCGCATTTTGCAGCCATTTCCCGATGTTGCAGCCCGATGATGTTCAAAAACACGCGCCACCGATCAGCAGGGCGAACGAAACCACCAGCAGAAACGTCCGGTTCTGCGCCAGCGACGCGTGGCCGATCCCTCCGATGTAAGCCGCCATGGACGCGCTGGCGAACAGCAATCCGGGAAAATAGAAAACGGTGTAAACCCAGTAGGTCCAGCCCGGCCACGAAACCGTGGAAATCGCCGAAAGCCTCCTTTGACCACACGTACAGCCCGCCTTCTTGCGGAAATCGCGTGGAAAGTTCGGAGATCACCAGCGCCGTGGGCAGAAAAAACAACACCGCCGCGAATACCCACAAGCTGATCGAAGATGTGCCGTTGCGTGCCGCAGCCGCCATCCAGCGCGGCCCCAGCACCGTGGCGATGTTGAACAGCAGCACGTCCCAGAAGCCCATTTCACGCGCCGGAAGCTGGCTCTTGGGGTTTGGATGGCGACTGATTGCTCAGAGCCTCGCGGCGCTCCGATCGTGTCGCATCGACGGCGGCATATCCAGCGCGGGAATCAGTTCGTCTTCGCGGAGAAAATGCTGCAGGATAGGGTCCTGCGACGCTGTCAAATTCCGTCCAGGAGCCGAAAAATTGCAGCGCGTCCTTCGTGCAGAAACACCACGCGGTCCGCCAGTTTTTCCGCCAGATGCGTGTCGTGCGTCACCACGATGGAAGTCTTGTGGAGCGTCTGTTTCAGCTTCAGAATCAGGTCGCTCACTTGCGCCGCCATGATGGGATCCACCATGGTCGTGGGTTCGTCGTAGAAAATCGCTTCCGGGTCCATGGCCAGCGCCCGCGCAATGGCCACCGCGCGCTTTGTTCCCGGTGGCGCAGTCTCCCGGCAGGCGCTCCGCTAATTTTGTCACTTCCAGCATCTCCATCAGTTCCTTCACTCGCGCGTCAATTTTCTCTTCGATCCAGTCGGCGTCGCCCTTCCAGCGGAAACGCAATGTTTTCCGCCACGGTCAGCGAATCAAACAGCGCGCCGGATTGAAAACCATCGTCACGCGGCGGTGCAGCTCCTGAAATTTCTTCTCGGTCCATTCCGTCACGTCCTGCCCGTCCACAATCACCCGTCCGCTGTCCGGCTTCAGAAATCCCATCAGAATTTTCAGCGACACGGATTTCCCCACGCCGCTGCGCCCCATGATCACCACGTCTCGCCGCGGTCGACAAAAAAGCTGACGTTTTTCAGCACCGGCGTGTCGTCAAACCCGATGCTTACATTTCGCGAATTCGATGAAGTGATCGCTCATCCCGCTCGACCCGCCACCCAGCAGCGCCCGCGCCTCTGCGTAATCCTCCGGCGTGTTCACATTCTTGAACAATCGGCCCCGGGGATCAAATTTCTTCCACTCCGCGCGCGACACAATCTCCACCTTCGCATCCTCCAACCCCACCGTCACTTTTCTCACGCCTCGCTCCAGCGCCGCGGAGATTTTGGCGCCCAGCGAATGGCGGTACATGGCGCACAAAGGCTCCCACCCTTTTTCATTTTCCGCCATGACCGCTTCGCCGTCCGAAATCGTCGCCCGTTGGATCAGATATTGCAGCCATTCATTCGTCAGATATGGCAGGTCGCAAGCGATGATCAGGTTCCATTTCTGCTCCGCCGCTGCCAATGCCGTTGCAATTCCTCCCAGCGGCCCGCATTCCGGATACGCGTCTTGCACCACCTTTACATTTGTTTCCTTTTGTAGCCGGGGCGGCCCAACTATCACCACCGCACGCGCCAGCGGCTCAAGCAGACTCACTGCTCGCGCTAGGAGAGTCGCTCCGCCAACCGTTAGCAGGGCCTTGTCGGTCCCCATCCGCGAACTCTTCCCTCCCGCCAGCACAAACCCGCCAAGCTGCTTACTTGCCTTCAATTATGCCGCCTATTGAAATTTTAAGTTATTGATTCAAAAAGCTTTATTATTTAGATTCATAGTACTTGACAAGACCACACTAACATCGTGTATATTAGCACTCGCATGAGACGAGTGCTAAAGCACTCCCTCTCGGCTACTCTTGAACTCGATTTTGGAGGGCAATCCATGGCAGTTAACGTCACACCGCTCCACGACCGCGTGATTGTGAAGCGCATTGAAGAAAAGGAAAGCGTCCGTGGCGGCATTATCATCCCGGACTCCGCAAAAGAAAAGCCCCAGGAAGGCGAAGTTATCGCCGTGGGCGAAGGGCGACGCGAGAAGGGCGTGCGCGTTCCGCTTGATGTGAAAGCCGGCGACCGCGTGCTTTTCGGCAAATACAGTGGCACGGAAATCCGCCTCGACAATGAAGAATACCTCATTCTCAAGGAAGACGAAATCCTCGCCAAGCCAACGGCTCTTCCAAGGGCAAACGATAAGCCGGCGCTCCCAGGCCCGCTTCCACTTCCACAGCTTTTAGAACACTAAAGATTGAAAGAGGAGAAGAGAATCCATGGCTAAGACAATCGTGACCGGCGAGAATTCCCGCCAGGCTATTCTGCGCGGCGTGAATGTTCTCGCCGACGCGGTGAAAATTACACTCGGCCCCAAGGGCCGCAATGCTGTTATCGAAAAGAAGTTTGGCGCTCCCATCATCACCAAGGACGGCGTAACCGTCGCCAAGGAAATCGAGCTGAAGGATCCGCTCGAGAACATGGGCGCCCAGATGGTCCGCGAAGTCGCGTCCAAGACTTCCGACGTGGCCGGTGACGGCACCACCACGGCCACCGTGCTCGCCCAGGCCATCTTCCGCGAAGGCGTGAAGACTGTCGCCGCCGGCGCCAGCCCCATGGCCCTCAAGCGCGGCATCGAGCGTTCCGTCGAAGTCGCCATTGATGAAATCAAGAAGCTTCACAAGGACGTGAAGGGCGACATGATCGCCCAGGTGGGCACCATCAGCGCCAACAACGACCGCCAGATTGGCACCATCATTGCCGAAGCCATGAAGAAGGTCGGCAAGGACGGCGTCATCACCGTCGAAGAATCGCGCACCATGGAAACCACTCTCGAAGTGGTGGAAGGCATGCAGTTTGATCGCGGCTACCTTTCGCCCTACTTCGTCACCGACCCCGAGCGCATGGAGTGCAACCTTGAGGACGCCTACATCCTGATCCATGAAAAGAAGATCAGCTCGATGAAGGACCTCCTCCCACTGCTCGAACAGACCGCCCGCGCGGGCAAGCCGCTTCTGGTCATCGCCGAAGACGTCGAGGGCGAAGCGCTGGCCACGTTTGTGGTCAACAAGCTCCGCGGCACGTTGCAGTGCGCTGCCGTCAAGGCCCCGGGCTTTGGCGACCGCCGCAAGGCCATGCTCGAGGACATTGCCACCCTCACCGGCGGCAAGGCCATCACTGAGGATCTCGGCATCAAGCTCGAGAACGTCAAGATGGAAGACCTCGGCCGCGCCAAGAAGATCACCATTGATAAGGACAACACCACCATCGTCGAGGGCGGCGGCAAGGCCGCGGCCATCGAAGGCCGCGTCAAGCAGATTCGCGCCCAGGTGGAAGACACCACCTCCGACTACGATTGCGAGAAGCTCCAGGAGCGCCTCGCCAAGCTGGTCGGCGGCGTGGCGGTCATCAAGGTGGGGGCGGCAACCGAGACCGAGCTGAAGGAAAAGAAGGCTCGCGTCGAGGACGCCATGCACGCCACCCGCGCGGCTGTCGAGGAAGGCATCGTTCCCGGCGGCGGCGTGGCTCTGGTTCGCTGCATCGGCGCGCTCAACAAGCTGAAGCTCCAGGACGATGAAGCCATCGGCGTCAGCATCGTGCGGCGTGCGCTCGAAGAGCCCATGCGCCAGATTGCCCTGAACGCCGGGCACGAAGGCGCCGTGGTGGTTCAAAAGGTGATGGATTCCAAGGACGAGAACTTCGGCTTCAATGCCGAGTCCGGCGAATACGGTGACATGGTGAAGGCTGGCGTCATTGACCCCGCCAAGGTCACTCGCCTGGCTCTCCAGAACGCCGCGTCCATCGCTGCTCTCATGCTCACCACCGAAGCCTTGATTGCCGAAATCAAGGAAGACAAGAAGGGTGGAGCTCCCGGAGCAGGCGGTCCGGGCGGTGGCGGCGACATGGGCGGAATGTACTAGACGCCTCCCTGACGCAAAGCCACGACGCATAGCTACAGACCAAATGCAAAGGGCGCCGCAATTCATCGCGGCGCCCTTTTGCTTTCTGTATGCTTATTTCTCTTCTACCGGCTGCTCCGCAGGTGAAACCATTCCCCGCTACTTCATGACATCGAAGTCGTATGCCGGGATCCACTGCGTTCCCTCAACACGCTGGCGCAATTCTTCCGGCGAGGTGACCGGCGCAAGTCCGGCGCGCTGCGCTTCCGCTCCCACGGCCAAGGCAATTTTTCTGGCGACGCGCCGCAGATTTTTCAATTCCGGCAAGAGCCGCCCGTCGGGATCCTTCAACGCCGGGGAATTCGCCGCCAGAGCGTGCGCCGCGGCAATCATCATTTCGTCCGTCACGCGCCGCGCGCGCGACGCCACCACGCCCAGCCCCACCGCCGGAAAAATGTAAACGTTATTGCACTGCGAAATGGGAATGGTCCGGCCGCCAACTTCCGCCGGCGCGAATGGCGATCCCGTGGCCACCAGCGCGCGCCCGCCCGTCCAGCGCATCAGGTCTTCCGGCTTGGCTTCGGATTTATCGGTGGGGTTGGACAGCGGAAAAATGACCGGCCGCGCCACTTTCCCGGCCATGCCGCGGACAATCTCCTCGGTAAACGCGCCGCCCGCGGTTGAAAGCCCGATCAAAATCGTCGCCGGGACTTGCGCCATCACTTCCGCCAGCCCGATTTGGCCGCTGGCTTCGCGCTTCCAGCCCGCCACGCGCTCCTCAGGTTGCGCGAAAACCAACTGCTCCGGCCGCAGATCCGTCCGCCCGGTGTGCAGCAATCCCAGGACGTCCAGAATCCAGAACCGCCCGCGCGCTTCCTCCTCTGACAGCCCCTGTGCCACTATCGCCGCGCGCAAATAATCCGCCACGCCAATGCTGGCCGAGCCTGCTCCCAGAAAAACAATCTGCTGCTCTCGCAGCGTGCTCTTGGCCACATGCACCGCGCTCAGGATCGCTCCCAGCGCCACCGCCGCCGTTCCCTGAATGTCGTCGTTAAATGTGAGCAATTCATCGCGATAGCGCTCCAGAATCGGCCGCGCATTCTGCGTGGCGAAATCTTCCCATTGCAGCAGGACGTTGGGCATCTCCTCCTTTACCGCCGCCACGAACTGCGCGATGAAAGCGTCATACTCCTTCCCTTTCACGCGCTCGTGCCGCCAGCCCAGGTATGTGGGATCGCTCAATCGTTCCGCGTTGTTGGTGCCCACGTCCAGCACAATCGGCAGGGTTCGCGCAAAGTGAATGCCCCCGATCAGCGTGTAGAGTGACAGCTTCCCAATGGGAATTCCCAGCCCGCCTACGCCCTGGTCCCCGATTCCCAGAATGCGTTCGCCGTCCGTCACCACAATTACGTCCACTTCCTTGTTCGGCCGGTTGGCCAGCAGTTCCCGGATGCACGTTCGCAGCGGATAGGAAATGAATAGCCCGCGCGGCCGCCTGTAAATATTACTGAACCTCCGGCATCCCTGCGCCACCACCGGCGTGTAGACCATGGGCGCCATTTCTTCCACGTGCTCCAGCAGCAGCCGGTAAAACAGCACTTCGTTCCGGTCCTGCGTGGCCCGCAGATAAATATGCCGCTCCAGGTCGCTGTCTTTGAGCTGATAGGCGCCGTATGCCCGGCCCACCTGTTCTTCCAGCGTTTCCACGTGCGGCGGCAATAGCCCATTCAGGCCCAGCGCCGTGCGCTCCGGCAACGTGAACGCGGTGTCGCGGTTCCGCGCGGGATTGTTCAGCAGCGCCATTCCATGGGGACTCGACTCCGCTGGCGGCTCTTTCTTCTTCTGCTGCGTTCGGCTTGCGCCTACTTTTGAATCACGCCGCACGCAATTCTCGCTCCGGAGTTCCCCGAGGGGTCGGTTATGTAATCATCGGCCTTTTCGTGGATCACAATGGATGTCCCGCCCGGACCCAGCAACGAGTTCGGCCCCGCCGCCAGCGTGGCGCTCTTGCCTCCATGGAAGTATCGGCTTTTCCGTCGGCTCCCACCGTGAGATTCGCCATGTCGCCCACATGCCGCGGATGTTTTTGGTCCTCGGGGTTGAAATGCGGCCCGGCGCTGGCGAATGTCGGCGGTTCGCACTTCCCCACGGCATGAATGTGAATCCCATGTATGCCGGGCGGGAGATTGGAAACGCGAACGGTAACGTTTACGCCCCTTTCCACCTGCACCAGTGTCGCCGTGCCAATTTTTTCACCCTTGGTGTTGATAATGTCGGCGTGCGCTTCTTCTTTCTTCGGACTGTCGCCCGCCGCCAGCACGATCGGCCGCCGCGAAAAGAACCGCCGTCACCGCCATCAAAATCCGCATTTTCATGTTTCTTGTCCCTCCATTTTGTTTGTGATGGGTACTGCTCGTCTGCAATTGTACCCGTAATTGACGCAGCCCACCCCGCCTCCCGCGCACATGCCGTTATAAAGGCAAGAGGCCGCCCAGCCTTTAAGCCGGACGGCCTCGTGTGTTCACGCCCTGATCGCTATTTTTTAGTCGAGGGCTATTCGCGTCTGCCGCCACGCCAGCGGGCGCGCGAACTCGCATGCGGCCAGCGTTTCAGCTTGTGGGGGATAATGAACAGTCATATCCCCCACCCATCGGGAAGGTTTGCGAACGCCAGCGCTATTTCGGCGTGGCAATGAAGCCGAATTCCTGATTTTCCGGGTTGATGAAGGAGCCGCAGACCGCTCCATTGTCGTTGATGGCCAGAGCGATGGTCTGCGCTGCGCCCGGAATATTGCCCTCGGTGTACTTCCCCTTCAGATAGAGGAAGCCATGAACGTTCATGGCCGAATCGACGTAATAGCCGGCGATTTCATCGTGATTGTTGATGCTGTTGGCAATCGTATCAGCGGCTCCCGGGTAGATGAGGTTGCCGAGAATTGTCCCGTTAGACTTGGCGGCAAAGCCGGTCTCGACATAGCTGGAAGTGAGCCACTCGCCGACAATGAGGCCCGCATTGTTTATGGAGTACGGGTAGGTCAGGTACGCGTCGGGAACGTTAATTTGCGTCACCGTTCCGTTGACGTTCACGAAGCCGGGGTAGCCGCTTCCGTCGTAATACTGGCCGACGAAGTCGCCCTTGTCGTTGATCCCGAAATTGCTGGTGGATTCGCCGTCCACCTGATATTGGGTATAGTTGCCGCTCTGGTAGAAGAATCCTGAGTACTCATAGCTGTCTCCCACGTTGTAGGCGTAGTCACCGCTGATTACGCCTTTGTTGTTGATGCCGTTGGCGCGGTCAAAGCCGTGGTTATCGTTGGGATCAACGACGTTGGAAATGGTTCCGTTGGCCAGCCGTTCGAAGCCCACGGTCTGGCTTGATCCATTGACATAGTTTCCGACGACGTCGCCAGCGTTGTCTATGCCGGTGACGGTGATTTGCGTCTGGCCAGAAACTTGGAAGGTGGTGAGTTTGTATTTCGCGAAGATGCCCGGGTTGTGGATCTGCCGAGTTCCCATTCCCAGCGTCAGCAATCCCAGGATGGCGATGGACAGAACAGTCAATTTCTCTACTGTGCGCTCGCGCTTGTTCAGTTGTCTCGAGTTCATGGCATATCTCCTTTGACGGTGCGGCTGCGGGAGATGGTCTCGCTCGCCAGACCGCCCTGTGCTAGCATGGCTGGGCATTCCCGGGCTGGTGACCGTACTGTCTGGATGCTTGCAAGGAATGAAGGCTTTCGTCTTTTAGAAACCTTTAATTATTTGTTAAGACGTCATTGGCATGCCTAAGACTCCGCAAGAGATACTTCAACTGGGTCCCTTCCAACTGTTTGTAGAGAATAGGGTTCTGCTTCGCAACGGGCAGCGGGTAGATCTCGCTCCACGCGCCGTTGAGGTTCTGGCGGTCCTCGCCACCCGGGCCAACGAACTCGTCACCAAAGAAGACCTGATGCGCGCCATATGGCCGGATACCTTCGTGGAAGAAGTAAATCTGTCCGTCTACATTTCCGCCCTGCGCAAACTTCTGGCCGGTGCGGGAGGCGTAATTCAAATCGAAACCATTCCCAAGCGCGGTTTTCGCCTGGTTGGCGATGTTCGGAATGCCCCCGAGGCATCGCTCGTCCCCACCTCCACTGTGGAATCAAGCGTCGCTTCCGAGCGCGCCCTTCCCGTCAAGACCGCCAGCGCAAGCTTGGGTCCCGCAACTGTTCAGCATCGCGGAACCCTGGCCGGCGTCGTCCTGACGATTGTGCTGGTAATCTTCGCGGGCGTACTGCTGGAACGCTGGTCGAATCGCTCCCCGGGAAATGTGGAGGCCGGAGGCGCTAGAATTCATTCTCTCGCCGTGCTGCCGCTGCAAAATCTTTCCGGCGATCCAGCACAGGACTACTTTGCCGCGGGCATCACCGATGAGCTCACCACCGAGGTGGCGCATATTCACGAACTGCGCGTGGTTTCCCGCACTTCGGCTTCGCAGTTCCCTAACGAACACCGCTCTCTGCCGGACATCGCTCGCCAACTTGGCGTGGAAGGAGTGATGGAAGGCTCGGTGGTGCGCGCGGGCAATCACGTCCGCATCACCGCACAGCTTATCGAAGCGAAAAACGACCGGCACATCTGGGCCGGGACATATGAAGGCTCGGTAGATGAAATCATCGCCCTGCAGGACCGCGTGGCCCGCGACGTGGCCCGCGAGGTCCGCGCCGCCGTGAAGCCCGAAGCCGGGCTGTCCCCTGCCAGCGCCTCTGCCGCGTCGGACAGCGTAAACCCACGGGCCCATGACGACTACCTCCGCGGGCTTTATATCTGGAACCATCGGGATGTGCGTACCTTTGACAAAGCCGCCGAGTATTTTTCCCGCGCCGCCGCCGAAGACCCGCACTTTGCTCCCGCACTTGCCAGCCTCGCGGATGTGTACGTGCTATATGGGCTCAACGGCGATCCTGGAGGGCAGTTCGCGCCGCTGGCGCGCCAGGCGGCGCTGCAGGCGCTGGCACTTGACGGTGATTCGGCGGAAGCGCACACGGCCCTCGGCGCGGTCAGCGCTGTTTTTGAATGGGACTGGGCCACGGCGGGACGCGAATTCCAGCGCGCCGTCGATCTGGATCCCAACTACGCGACGGCTCACCAGTGGTATGCGGACTTCTATCTGATCCCCGAATTGCGGCTGGATGATGCCGCCACGGAAATGAACGCAGCGGAGGGTCTGGACCCGCTCTCGCCCATCATGCTGGTAGATCAGGGTTTCGTGGATTATCTCCATGGCAATTATCCGCAAGCGAAACAAGAGTACGATCGCGCTCTGGCTATGGACGCGGATTTCGGTCCCGCACATTTCCGCATCGAGGAATGGTATCTGGTCCAGGGGCGCGACGCGGAATATGCCCGGTTGGCCGCCAAAGGCGCACGCCAGTTGCCTGGCCCGCTGCGCGAGGCCGAGGCTAATGCAATCGAGGACGGGTTCGCCCGCGATGGAATTCGCGGCTTTGCCCGCGCGCGGCTGGACTTCTTCAGGCTCAATGGCGACCCTCGTTGGAATTTGGGCATTGTCGCGGCTCAGGAATACGCGTGGCTCGGCGACTCTGCCGGGACATGCGCGGCGCTTCGGGGAGGTCTCCGCGAGCGCGAACCAGCGCTGCTCTATCTGAACGTGGATCCGGCATACGCCGGAGTGCGCGCATCCCCCTGTTACGGTGAAGTCGCGCGGCAGATCGGCCTCCCACAACTCTCTCCATCCGCGTCGGCTGATTCCAAATCCACTGGACATTAAGCGCGCCTCGGGTTTTAGGTGTTCGACAACAGCAAACAATCCTGACACCACGGTTTGCAATTTTCCTCTTTGCGCGGAGAATAGTAGTCATGTATGGGGATTCAACGAGGCGCAGCAAAGCCGCCTGTCGCGGCACTGGCGCCGGAAGCACGCTTCCGCCAATTTCGATTTTCCTGAATTCATGCGAGCGAAACGTTTTCGCTCCTGGGGCGCGGCCGTGAACGCTTTCAAAGCACAGTTCGCCACCGTGCAGGAAGCTCTGGAGGAAATCCGCCGCGGCCGCATGATTGTCCTCATTGATGATGAGGACCGCGAAAACGAAGGTGACCTGGCCATGGCCGCCGCCAAAATCACACCCGAAGCCGTTAACTTCATGGCTACTCACGGCCGCGGACTCATCTGCCTGGCGCTCACCGAGGAGCGTTGCGACATCCTCGGCCTTACCATGATGGCCTCCCGCAACACGTCCGCCTTCGGAACCCCTTTCACCGAATCCATTGACGCGCGCCTTGGCACCACCACCGGCATCAGCGCCGCCGACCGCGCCACCACCATTCTCGCGGCCATCAGCCCGGACACCCGCCCCGAAGACCTTGCCCGTCCCGGCCACATTTTTCCCTTGCGCGCCCGCCGCGGCGGCGTCCTGGTTCGCGCCGGACAAACCGAGGCCTCCGTGGACCTCGCGCGCATCGCCGGCCTGGATCCCGCCGGCGTCATCTGCGAAATCATGAACCCCGACGGCACCATGGCGCGCACGCCGCAGCTGGCGGAATTCTGCCGCGAGCACAATCTAAAAATGCTTACTGTCGCCAGCCTGATTGAGTACCGCATGAAGCATGAACGCTACGTCCGGCGCATCGCCGAATCCATTCTGCCCACGCCATACGGCGATTTCCGCATGATCGCCTACGCAAGTGACGTGGATTCCGAGCTCCATGTAGCGCTGCTTCGTGGCGATCCCGCTGGCGAACCGCCCGCTCTTGTCCGTGTCCATTCCCACTGCCTCGCGGGAGACGTGCTGCAATCCACCGCCTGCGATTGCCGCGCCATCATTGACCGCTCTCTGCAGGCCATCGCCGCCGAGAACCGCGGAGTGCTTGTCTACCTCCATCACACCGGCCGCGGATTTCGCATCGGCGCCGCCGGCGAAGATTCCGGTGACCTGCCTCCAATTTTGCTTCACGCGCGCGGCCAGTTGGATCGTGACCTCAGCGTGCAGCGCCAGGTGCAGCATGAAAGCGGCATCGGCGCGCAGATTTTGATTGACCTCGGCCTGCGCCGCATCCGTGTCCTCACCAACCATCCGCGCAAAGTCGTTGCCCTGCAGGGTTACGGCCTGGAAATCGCGGACCAGGTCCCGCTGGACCTTTCGCCCACGCGGGCATCCCACCAAAACTTCTAGGAATTCGGGGTCTGCGCGGTTTTGCTTTTAGGTTTGGGGCTTGCCGCGGGAGGATGCGCCGGCGCCGCGGCGCCGACAAAAATGTACGGCCGGATCTTGTCCATCTCCTTCTTGGAAATGCCGTGGATCACCAGCAGGTCATTCACGCTGCGAAAGGGGCCGTTTTTTTTGCGGAAATCCAGAATGGACTGCGCCCGCGCGTGCCCGATTCCCGGCAATTGCGTTAATTGCTCGGCGGTGGCGGTGTTGAGGTTGATGGAATGCGGCGCGGGCTTGGTTTTGGCGGCCAGCGGGACCGCGAGAAGGCAGAGGATGCCGGTCAGCAATCGCGCCCGCCGTAAACCAGCCGTCATGCCATCCATATGGTTACTGGCATTCATCCCTGATTCGAGTCTGGCGCGCCGGAACGCCAGCCCAGGAAGTCGCACCCTCATTCTTCAGTTCCGCCGCTTTCCGTCCGCCGTCCATTCTTCCACGGGGCCGAAAAGCGCCGCCTGCTCGCGCAGCGCCGCGGCATCGCCCACAATCACAATCTGCGCGTTCGCCGAATCGAAATACCGTCGCGCCGCCAGCAGGACGTCCTCCGCTGTCAGCGCCTGAATTCGCTCGCGGTACTTTTCCAGATAATCCTCCGGCATCTGTTCCAGATACAGGCTGGAAATCTGTCCCGCTACTCCATCCAGCGTGGCCACGCCCAGCGAAAATGCGCCGGTCAGATAATTCTTCGCGTCGTTCAGTTCATCCGCGCCCACGGGCAAAGCGCGCATGCGGTCAATTTCGTAAAATATCTCCGCCAGCGTTGCTGCCGTCACCTCGTTGCGCACCGCCGCGTTCACCGTGAAATATCCGAACTCGCGCAGCGCATTCGCCGCGCTTCGCGGACTGTAGGTGTAGCCCTTCTCTTCGCGGATGTTGCGCACCAGCCGCGAATTGAACGCTCCTCCAAACAGCGAATTCGCCAGCACCAGCCGGTGCCAGTCCGGATGCCGCCGCGTGATGGCGCGATTCCCCACCAGCACATCGGCCTGCACCGCGCCCGGCAAATCCACCAGATAAACTCGCCGCCCGCTCAATTCCGGCGGCGCTTCCATGGCCGGTTTCACCGGCGCCGGCGCGTTCCATTCTCCGAATTGCTTCTCCAGCAGCTCGCGCACGCGCGGCGCTTCAAAATCTCCCGCGGCCACCAGTAACGCATTCGCGGGAACGTATTGTTCATCGTAAAAAGTTTTCAGATCTTCCCGGCGATAGGCCTGCACCTGCTCCTCCGTGGGAGCAATCCGCGCGTACGGATGCCTGCCGAAAAGCACATGCCGCATTCTTTCACTGCTCAGAAATCCTGGCGTGGTGCGGTCAATGCGCAGCTCTTCCACCTTTTGCCGGCGCTCGCGTTCAAATTCATTCTCGGGAAAGGACGCGCGGCGCGCCAGGTCACCCACCAGCTCCGACAATCCGGCCGCGAATTCAGAGAGCCCGGAAACCGCTATCGCGCTGTTGTCCATTCCCGCGGAGGTGCTCAATCCCGCGCCCATGCGCCGCAACTCCTCGTCTATCTGTCGCTGGCTGCGATTATCCGTCCCGGTTCGGACCACCGTGGCCGTGATTCCCGCCAATCCCGGCGAACGATGCGCCACCACCGCATTGCCACTCCGAAAAAACAGTTCCATCCGCACTCGTGGAAAATTCCTCCGCTCCACCAGAACAACCTGCATTCCATTTGCCAGGCGAAAAGTAGTGCGCGAGGGCCACGCCACCGGACGCGGCGCGCCCAGCGGAGGCGGTGTTTGCCTTGGAGATTTCACCGTTGTGACTTCGCTCACTGGCCGCCTCCATTTTTCGACGGCAATCTGGAAAGCACGGCACGATTCCGCGGCCTCAGCATTTTCCTGGCCACCGCGCTCACCGCCGCAGGCGTCACTTCGTTGAATCCCTGGAGCACGGTGTTAATCCGGTTGGGATCATTGTCAAACAGCGAGAAGCACGCCAGGTAGTGCGTCAATCCAAACCGTGGAATGGAAGCGCCCATGCCTCCTTCCAGCATGCTGTAATAATCAGCGAAGAATTTTACCTTCACTTCGTCCAGCTCTTCCTGTGACACGCCCTTCTCCGAAATTTCGGCAATCACCTGGTCATACGCCGCCAGCATTGCCTCCGGCGTGTATTCCGGCTTGTAAAATATTGTCGTCACCATCAGCGTGGGGCCGTTGTAATCAAAAAGATCACCCGAAGGATGATTGATTCCTCCTGAAGTCTCCACGGCAATCTGCCTTTCCAGGACCAGTTCGCGCGTAATGCGCCCGGCGCGCCCGCCATGCAGCGCCTGATCCAGCAGCCCTGCCGCATACCAATCAGGAGTGTTACGTTCCGGCGCATGGTAACCAATCGCCATGGCCGGCAGCGTTCCGAATTTTTCTTCCACTTCCCCGCGGCGCTCCTCCGTTTGCGGAGCTTCGCTCACGTCCGCGCGCTGCAACGTTGTCACAGGTGGAATGTTGCTGAAATACTTTCGCGCCAGCGCCATGCCTTCCTCGGGCTTCACATCGCCCAATATCAGCAGCACGGCATTGTTCGGCGCGTAATACGTCTTGAAAAATTTCTGGACATCTTCCAGCGTGGCGGCGTCCAGGTCCGCAAAATCGCCGTAAAAATTGTGCGCGTTCGGCCAGTTGCGAAACGCCACCGGCGGCAAGTCCAGCCACGGAAATCCACCGTAGGGCTGGTTCAAAACATTGACGCGAACTTCTTCCTTCACCACGTCGCGCTGGTTGCGCAGATTTTCGTCGTCCACGCGCAACGCGCGCATGCGGTCCGCCTCCAGCCAAAGAACCCTCTCCAAAGCATTCGACGGCGCCGATTCAAAATAATTTGTCACGTCATAGGTGGTGCTCCCATTCAGCACGCCGCCCGACGAATTAATCAGCTTGATGTGCTCCATCTTCCCGGCGTTTTCCGAGCCTTGGAACATCATGTGCTCAAAGAGATGCGCGAATCCGCTGCGCCCGCGCGGTTCCAGCCGAAAACCGATTTGGTAGTAAACGCCGACGGTGACAAACGGCGCGCTCGTATCCGGCGAGATCACCACGCGCAAACCATTTTCAAGCGTGGCGTGTTCAACGGGAATCTGCAACTGTTTCAATTCCTGCCTCTCTTTCTCCTGCGGCCGTTCGATAGCACCGCTTCCAATTCTCGCATGACTCGGTCCGGCTCTGCTGACAGCGTCCGCGCCGCCACCCGCGCCAGCGCTGCATAGGTCCCGCGAATTTCCGGAGAAAACTCCCGCAGAGCCTTCCAGTGCGCCGCGATCACGCCAAAATCCTCCCGCAACAGCGGTCCCGCCCATGCTTTGCGCGGACTCAGCCGCTCCGCATCGTCCAGCATTTGGCGCATCAGCAGCCACAGTGATTGCGTGGCCCGCTGGCGCGTGAATCCCGCGCTCATCAACACTTGAACCGCCGCTTCCAGCAAGCCCATTCCCAGGCCGGCCACCATCACCGCCGCCGCGTGGTAAACAACCTTGCGTCCCGCGGGAACAACGATGGGAATTCCGCCCAGTTCGCGCGCCATGCGCCGCGCCATCTTCAACGCGCGCGGATCGCCTTCTATGCCGAAAAGCACGCCGCGCAAATTGGGGACGCGCTTGCCGCCGAAAGTCTGCATGGGATGCGCCGAACCTGTCGCCGCGCCACATTTCCGCAACGGCGCCAGGACGCCGCGGTCCAGCGCGCCACTGGTATGCAGGACAATTCTTCCGCGGCACAATTTTCCGCCTACTCGCGCCAGTTCTGCCGCCACGGATTCCAGCGCGCCATCCGGCGTCGCCAGCAGAATCAAATCGGCGTCGAATATGTCAGCAATAATCTTGCCGGAGGGAACGCCGCCTCCAACGGCGCGCACCGCTTCGCGAGCCGTCGCGGCAGACCGGGTAACAACAACGTGGACGCGCCAACCTTTGGCCCGAAGTGCGCGGCCCAGCGCACGGCCGGCGCGGCCGGCTCCAACCAATGAAAACCTGGGTTTCATGTGCATGTTAGAATAACCGTGAAACACGTCTCCGTGCGGGACTTTTCGATTGCCTCACATCCCCACAATCATGTTCCTGGTGATTGGCCTTGGCTGGCTGGCGCTGGGAATTCGCGCGGCCATCGGTCTGCGAAAGCTTCCGAACCTTGGCAAAATTCAACCGTCCCTCACTGGATCGTTTCCGCACGTCTCCATTGTATTCGCCGCCCGCGACGAAGCCGAAAAACTCCCCGCGGCGCTGGCTTCCATGGCCGCGCTGGATTATCCCAACTACGACATTATCGCCGCTGACGATCGCTCCGCCGATGTCACGGGAAAAATCCTGGACGATTTTGCCGCCCAAAATCCTCGCGTGACCGCGATGCACATCGCGGAATTGCCCCCGGGTTGGCTGGGCAAGCCTTACGCGCTCGAGGAAGCTGCCCGGCGCGCCACGGGTGAATGGCTGGTTTTCACCGACGCCGACGTCGTTTTCATGCCCGGCGTCCTCGGCCGCGCGCTGGCGCTGGCGGAGCGCGAGCGCTGGGACCATTTGACGCTCCTGGCCGAAGTGGAGATGCGCGGTTTTCTGGAAAAAGTGGCCCTTGGTTTTTTTGCCCTCTGCTTCATCCTCGGCAATCGCATTTGGCGTGTCAGCGATCCCGGCAGCAAGTCCTATGCGGGCGTGGGGGCCTTTCAACTTGTCCGGCGATCCGCCTATGAAGCCAGCGGAACGCATCGCCGCTTGGCCCTGGAAGTTCTCGACGACATGAAGCTGGGGAAGATTATCAAGGACAGCGGATTCCGGTCCGGCGTAGCCGCGTGCGACGGACTGGTGCGCGTCCGCTGGCAGGACGGCATTGGCAACATTGTCCGCGGCGTAACGAAAAATATGTTTGCCGCTCTCAATTTCCACATCTATCTTGCGCTGGTAGCAGTGGGGCTCATTCTGGTTTCCAGCGTGCTGCCCCTTGCTGGCGCGCTCTTCGCCCACGGTCCCATTCGCGTGGCCGCTGCGTTCGCCGCTCTGATTCCCGCCGTTCTGCAGGGAATTTTAATTCACGAGATGGGCGAATCGAGGTTCTACGGCCTCACCTACCCGCTCGGCGCGCTGCTCTTCGTTTACATGGTTCTGCGTTCGATGGTGGTCACGCTGGCGCAGGGAGGCGTGGTGTGGCGGGAAACGTTCTATCCCATTGATGAGTTGCGGCGTGGGATCGTTTGAATGCCGTTGTGGCGTTTCACTTATGCGGACGGATAACCGGCTTGGACCCCTTCGCGTCGGCTGCCTTATTCTTGTCGCCGGCCATCTTCCGCGAATCCTCAACGTTCAATTCAGCGCGCGCGGTTTCCTCTGAAATATCCGCTGGCGCCACGCCGGCGCGCAGATCCTGAATCGCCTCCGCGGAACTGGCCATGGGAATCGCCGCCACTGTCCGTTGGCGCAACGACCGCACGCGGTCGCGCAGGGTGGCGGCGCGCTCAAACTCAAATTTCTTCGCCGCCTCCCGCATCTGCTCTTCCAGCCGTGTAATGATCTGCTCCAGTTGGTCTCTGGATTCAATATTTTCCAGGTCCGGATCGTCCAGCGGCACGGTAACGTAATCCGCCTCCACAATGCTGGCCAGCTGCATGTCCACGCTCTTCACGATGGATTGCGGGGTGATGTGATTTTCCAGGTTGAACTGTTCCTGCTTGGCGCGGCGGCGGCTGGTCTCGCCGATGGCCTGCTTCATGGAATCCGTCATCACCTCCGCGTACAAAATCGCGCGGCCTTCCACGTGGCGCGCGCAGCGCCCCACGGTCTGAATCAGCGCGGTGGCGCTGCGCAGAAAACCTTCTTTGTCCGCATCGAGCACGGCCACGCGCGAAACTTCCGGCAAGTCCAGCCCTTCGCGAAGCAGATTGATGCCGATAAGTGCGTCAAACTCGCCGCGGCGCAGGTCGCGCAATATCCGTATGCGGTCCAGTGTATCCACTTCCGAGTGCAGATAACGGCAGCGAACTCCCGTTTCTCCCAGATACTCCGCCAGATCCTCCGCCATGCGCTTGGTCAGCGTTGTCACCAGCACGCGCTCCTGGCGCGCCGCGCATGAACGAATTTCTTCCAGCAGATCGTCCACCTGGCCTTTCACCGGCCGCACTTCAATTTGTGGATCCACCAATCCCGTGGGGCGAATCACCTGCTCCACCACCACGCCTCCCGAGCGCGTCAGTTCATAAGGCCCCGGCGTGGCGGAAACATAAATCGCCTGATTCACGCGGTTCTCAAACTCCTCGAAGGAAAGCGGGCGGTTATCCAGCGCCGACGGCATGCGGAAGCCGTAATCCACCAGGGTCTGTTTGCGGGAACGGTCGCCATGAAACATTCCGCGAACCTGCGGAATGGTCTGGTGCGACTCATCCACGAAGAGCAGATAGTCCTGCGGCAGATAATCCAGGAGTGTGGGCGGCGCTTCGCCCGGCAGGCGCCCCGAAAGGTGACGGGAATAGTTTTCAATGCCGTGGCAGTATCCGACGTTGCGCATCATCTCCACGTCGAACCGCGCACGCTGCGAAACGCGCTGCGCTTCCACGATTTTTCCCCGGCGCTCCAGCTCGGGCTTCCACCATTCCAGTTCCGCGAAAATCCCTTCGATGGCCCGTTCGCGCTGCTCCGCGGGCACCACGTAATGCGTCTTGGGATAAATCGGCAGCCGCTGAATTTCCTGCTTGTCACCCACCAGCGCGCCGGTGAGCGGGTCCATGCGCCGTATGGCTTCCACCGTGCTGCCCCACAACTCGATGCGAAAGGCCTGCTCTTCGTATGGCGGATGAACTTCCACGGTGTCGCCCCGCACCCGGAATGTGCCGCGCCGCAAGTCCTCCGAGCGTTCGTATTGAATTTCCACCAGCTTGCGCAGCATGGCTTCCCGCGCGATGGACTGCCCCTTTTCCAGCATCAGCATCATGCCGTAATACGCTTCCGGCGAACCGATGCCGTAAATGCATGAGACCGAAGCCACAACAATCACGTCCCGCCGCTCGAAAAGCGAGCGCGTGGCGCTCATGCGCAGCTTGTCCAGCTCCTCGTTAATGGTAGCCTCCTTTTCGATGTAGGTATCGCTCGCGGGGACGTAGGCCTCCGGCTGGTAGTAATCGTAATAGCTCACGAAATATTCCACGGCGTTCTGCGGAAAGAACGAGCGAAACTCGTGATAGAGCTGCGCGGCCAAAGTCTTGTTGTGCGCCAGAACCAGCGCCGTGCGGCCAATGGCTTCGATCACCTTGGCCATGGTGAAAGTCTTTCCCGAACCTGTCACGCCCAGCAGAACCTGATGCTTGTCGCCGGCTTTCACGCCGCGCAGAAGCTCGGCGATGGCCGTCGGCTGGTCCCCCTGCGGTTGGTATGAACTGGAGAGTTTGAAATCCATGCGTGAAGGCCCGGACGCTCCAAATGTGCGCCTCGCAAAGCTCCATTATACGACGACACGTCCACCGCCCGGCGGGGCCACCCATTGGAGAGGAAAACTTTACGGCAGCTGCGTGACGGCGCTCTGGCTTTGCACGCTGCCGGTGTATTGAAGGCCGGCGCGGCCCTCGGCGGTGGCAATGCGGAAGTTCATCTCCTGCGAGCTGGTTTGCGTCATGGTGACCACCAACCCAGTGCGCAGGGAAATATCGCTGATACTCTCGCCGGTTCCCGTCCAATCGCCGGACGTGCGCAGCCCGTTCTTAATATAATCCGGCGGAGTCTGGTTGCCTTTGGTATCGCGGCGTATCAATTTCATCTCCGTCTGGATTACCGCGCACGTATCGCTTTGTGCCGCCTCGCCAGCGTGGTCCGATCCTGACGGCGCGGCTGTTCCGTCGGTTTGCGGCGCATCTGGCGGAGGCGATGGGCGAGGACACGGTTCGTTGCGAAGATAGGCGGAGTCCGTGTGCCAATAAAGACCCAAGAGCGGCGAAGGTTGAAATTCCTTCTCCGAGGACCATTTATCGCCCACGGCGACTCCCTTGGGAGGCAGGCCGCCGTCCGGCGTCAGCGCGCCAGTTCCCTGCTGCATGGCCAGCAGTGTTGAAGGATCGAGAGATGAATCGCTGGGAGCGGAAAAATCATACGTGCGCCCATCCGAGTCCATGCTGAACTCCACGGATGCTCCTTCCAGTTTTCGGAACTGCTTCTCGAACTCGCGCTCCTGCACGTCCAATGCGTCGCTCTTGGAACCCGCTGAACAATGCTCATAGGTGGCGCGCAACCGGACGCGCTTCTCCCCGGCGCTGCCGAGCTCCACGCTCAAAACCTCCAGACGAACTGTCGCCAGAGCAGCGCGTTCCAGGGTGGATGCGCCTTGCGCGTCGCTGATGGGTCCTTGCGCGCGCGAGACGGCCGTGGTGTGCAGGTCAAGCTGATAGCGGAACACCTGTCCGGGCGCAAGATGCGGCTCCAGATGTATGCGCCCGGTATCGTCGCCCGCCGCGAAGGCCGCCGGGGACCGCATTGCATTCATCAAACCGGCCATCGCCAGGCACAATGCCAGCAGATAAATTGCCGGCCGCCGCATTTCGCCACTCGTCCTGCTCTCTTGTTTCATGGATTCAACGCACTGATTCCGTTGTGATGCTTTCAAAGGCAGTTGGATGCACGATTATTCCCATCCGGCCACACAACCCCGTTATTGGCGCGCCGCAATTCAGCGTGGGCGGGGGGTCGGGACCGCATGCAGGTCCAGGGAATCAAGCATGCCCGTCAGAGAATACTGGCGCGGCAATGCGCCAATGCCCGGACCAGACGCAAGACGGTCCGTGCTCGATCCCGATTCGGAAAGCAGAAAAATCAGGTGGCGGCTGAAATCAAATGTTCCCCGGCCCGCAATTTCAGTGGACTGATCGCGGAGCCGCAACTCCGTGAACTGGATTCGCTGGTTGGCGCAGACGAAATTTGCCCGGGCGCTGGGAAAGCGGCTGTCCCCCTCGCTCAAGCGGCCTTCCGCCAGCGACCGCCGCAGATCGACGAAACTTAACTGCAAACCGTTGACCGTGGCGCTTCCGCCGCACTTCAACGAGGCTGCCAGCGCCGGCCGGCCCACGCCCGCCGCGGAAATCTTCATCACCCCATCGGCAACACCCGCGAACCTTTTTTCCAGCGAAGGCGCGGCGACGCGGCTCAAATCCAGGCGCTGAAACCGCAGGTTCGATTCATAAGCCGGCACGGGATTCAATCGCGCGATGAACGAGCCCATTACGCTGCCGCCCCAGAGCGTGGCATCCGCGTTCTCCAATTGGATTTTTCGTCCATCCAATTGAGCATCGGCGCGAAGGCCGGTCAAATGGAATGCACCCAACTGCACATTCTTCGCCAACAGAGGCCCGGACCACCGCAAAGCTTCCGGGACCGACGCCGCCACCGGAGCCGGCCGCAGAAATGGCAGCATTCGCACCAGCAGGCTTTCCCGCCGCGCCGGATTCAGATACTCGTCAAACCTGGCGATGTCCACGGCATCGGTGGAAAGACGCCCGTGCCATTCCGCGTCGCCAGGACGATGCGAAAGTTCTCCTGTCCAGTCCGAACCGAACACTTGCGCGCCGTGGAGATGCAACTGTTCGCCCTGCGCCGAGAAGTCCAGTTGCGCTTCAACCGGCCCAACGGGGCGCGCCAGAAACGGAGCGCGAATCTCGACTCCATCCAGCGTTACGCTGCCCGACGGGGCATGGGCAAATGGATCGGCAGGCGCGCTCCACTGGAAGCTGGCCGCCGCCGGGCCGGAGACATCCCAGCCGCGCGGCAAATTGAAGCCCAGCGCCGCGGCCGCGGTGAGAACCTGGCGGGCATCATCCACGCGACCGCGAAGATTTAATGCAGCCTGCGCGGGCATTCCCTTCTTCACGCTATGTTGGGAAACGAGCCCCAGCGAGAAAAGCCCCGCATCCGGTTCAAACGCCAGATCGGAATCAGGCAGCGACCACTCCCCATCAACAATGCTAACGTCAGCCGGTCCGAACCGCACCGGCGCCGCGAGGCTGCCACCCTCCAGGCGCACTCCGCCCGTGGAGATTTCTCCGTCCAGCAAACGCGGCGGCCACCCCACGGCGCGCACGCGCGCAATGGTTTCTCCCGCGGCGCTCAATTCCTCCGCCACTCCCGGATGGAATGCCCGGAAAAATGACAATGCGTCCTCTGTCGCGATGCTGGCGCCCAATGAAATATCCGCGGAGCGAACAAGCCCCGCGCCAGCCTCGCCCGCCAGACGCCCGGTGATAAAACCCGCGCCTTGCACGTTCGACCGCGCGGATTCAAAAAGAAAATTGGCCAGCTCCAGGTTTCGGCTGCCGGGCAGCCAATCCCCGCGCGCAGTAACGTTGAATGTGGGGTCATCCGCGCGCATCGGCAGATCCCAGCGGTGCAATCTGCGGCACTGCGCCTGCCCAATGAGGCGCCATTCCAATCCATCAGCGCGGGCTTCCAGCGAAAGCGAAAAATCTCCTCGCGTGCCCATGTCATCTCCGCGCATCAGGCGGAGTAGATCCGCCACCGAACCATCCTGCCAGCTCAGGCGCAGGTCCGCGGGACGCAAGCGCACTGTGGTCCCTCCCACGGTGCCATCCAGGTGGACCGTCCCCACCTGCTGCAACAGCACCGCCGCGCGCATAGGTTGCGCATCCAGATCGATTCGCCAGTGGCCGGCAGCTCCCTGATCCACCGAGCCGTCCACCGCAACCAGCGCGAAAGGGATTTTCACCACGCCCGATTTGAAATTAATCCTCCCGTCGGTGAACTCCAGCCGCGAGATGGCCGGCGCCGCTCCGGAAGGCGCGCCCGGTGACAATCCGCCGCCTCGCGGCAGCCATTCCGCCAGATTCCACCGGCCATCCGCGTTGGCCACCACGTTCAGGCTGGGATGGCCGAAGGAAAGATTCCTGATGGCGATCCTGCCGCGCAGAAGCGGCAGCCAGCGCGGGTGCAGTGTCACGCGATCCGCGTACAGAAAATATTCGCTGCCGAATCGCGGATCCTCTCCCACCACCAGGGACGAAGCCGTCAACTCCGGGCCGGTCCATAGCGAGAAATCGTATCCCGCCACTTTCACCGGGCGTCCAAACGCCGCCTGGAGCCGCGCTGTAAGCCGCGCGGCCACGCGTGGACGATGCACGATTGCGTCCATCCCCAACTGAATGATAAAAACCACGGCAATCGCGGCAATCACGTAGCGCAATCGCCGGCGCCGGCCGCGCGGCGCGTTTGCCGGCGGCAACGCCGCGGCATGGATGATGGAGGGCAGCATTGTTCAGGAAGGATTCTAATGCACTTCCTGCATCAGGCGATGCCAGCGTGTGCGCGTGGGCAGGTGAAACAGCGTGGAGAAGAAACGCCGCAGCGTGGCCCTGGTTCCCCGGTTCACATAGTCTCCGTTGGTGGAATCAATGGACCAGTAGATGACCACCGGCCGCCCGATGACGGCGTCGCGATTCACAAATCCCCAGTAGCGGCTGTCCCAGCTGTGATCACGATTGTCGCCCATCACAAAATAGCATCCGGGCGGCACAACCATCTCGCCATTCCGGACGTAACTCATCATTTCCGACGCCCACTCCGGGCGAATGCCGCGCTGCATGATGAAGTTGGTGGAGGGCGGAAAATTGTCGCCATACGGATCATCGAAAGCCCCGTCATGAACCACATACGGCTCATCTCCCTTTTGCCCGTTTACATAGACTTGCTGGTCCGCAATGCGAATGCGATCTCCTGGAAGTCCTATAACGCGCTTTACATAGTAGGGATGATCGTCAAACGGAAACTTGAAGACCACCACCTCGCCGCGTTGAATGTTCCTGTATGGCAGAACACGCTCATACCAGGCGCCATGCCCGCCAAAAATGAACTTATTAACCAGCAGATAGTCGCCAACCTGCAGCGTCGGCTCCATGGATTGCGAGGGAATCTGAAACGACTGCACGATAAACGTCGTCCCGAAGAGGGCGATCACAATCGTAAGCAGAAGGGATTCCAGGTATTGGAGCGCCGAAAGGCCCTCGCGGGGGCCGGCAGGTTGAACAACATTTTCGTTCAGCGGCGTAATGGTCGGCAAATCAGACATTACGAATTGGCCATCGGGCGGGATTCCTCCTCCTTCCGCCGGAGGCGGGAAAGCGCCAGGCGTGCCGCAGCCTGCTCTGCCTCTTTCTTCGAGCGCCCTTCCGAAGCCGCCACGGAAGAATCCCTCAACCACAGTTCAATGCTGAAGGTCTTGCAATGGTCGGGCCCCGATTCCGCCACCACGCGGTACTGCGGGATTCCCAGCCCCCGTTCCTGCAGCCATTCCTGCAATGCGGACTTGTGATCCGGTTCGCTCCACGCCGAGCGCTCGCCGCCAGCTTCCGATTCCAGCAAAGTATGCTGTATGAAAGCCGCCGCCGTCGCCAGGCCCGCGTCCAGATAAATCGCCGCCACCACGGCTTCGTAGGCATCGGCCAGCAGATTGCGTTTCTGCCTTCCACCGGTAAGCTCTTCGCCGCGGCCCAGCCGCAGATTTTCTCCCAGTCCCATCCCGCTGGCGGCGGCCTGGATGGACGATGCGCTTACCAGCCGGGAGAGACCCTTGGACAGGCGCCCCACATCCCACTCCGGAAATGATTCGCAGAGGTGCTGGCTGACCACCAGCCCGAGCACGCGGTCACCCAGGAATTCCATGCGGTCGTTGTCTGGCGGAGATACTTCGCCGGCGGGAAGACGCGAAGAGCGGTGCGTGAGCGCCTGTTCCAGGAATGCCGGATCTTGAAAATGGTGTCCGATGCGCGCTTCCAGATCGCGAAGTTCATCCTCCGGGATCGCGTTGGGTTTCATGGCTTCGCGGACCCTGCCTGCCCGCCCGCTACCTTTCGTGTCTGCTCGGCTCCCGCCTGGCAGCGCGGCTGAAAACTGTTGGGCACCCTGGCGCATTGATCGTAAGCGGCGGCGGCTTCATCGAAACGCCGTGACTGCTGCAGGGAAATGCCCAGTATGAAAAAATCGATGGGATCCGGATCCTTCACCAGTTTTGTGGACTGCTGCAATTCCAGGACCGCGTCCGCGTATTTCCCGCGCCGGAAATAGATCAGGCCAAGTCCACTGTGCGCCTGAGAGAGCCGTGCGTCACGAGTGCGCGTGAAATCCTCCTCCGTCATGGTTTCCGGCTTAGCGATGGTGGCCAGGATTTGCAGGGCATGCTTCAAATAGTTTTCCGCCAGCTGCAATTGCGCTGCGGCATTCGGATCGCCCGGATTGTAGGAGTGGGGAATCACCCAGCCGAGCGTTGTCAGGACGTCCACATCGTTGGGATTCAGAGCCAGCGCCCTGGCGCCATCATCCTTCACTTTGGCTGTATCCTGTTTCGCCAGATAGGCCTGCACCAGCCGCGAGTACACCACTTCACGATAACGGCTGCTCGGGTAATCCGCTAGAAAAGCCTCGCCCACTTTGATTTGTTCCTCTGTCTGCAACGGGGAGAGGTCATAGAACAACTTGTAGGCAGCGTCTTCCTTGAGGTCCACCTTTGGCGCAGTGCCGGGGTTTGCCTGCGACGGCCCCTGCTGCGCCTGTTGTGTGGAGCTGGGAGAAACAAGCGAGGGCTTTGACTGTTGCTGTTGCGGCTGCGCCGGTCCCTGAGTCTGAGAGGGAGCCTGTTCCATCCGCGCAGGCGGCCGCGCCTGACCGTAACTGGCGCAGAAAATTCCTGCGCCAAACACCAGCGCCCACCTCCGCACCCTGATCCGCGTGTCCAAATTCAATTGAAACACCATCCCCGCTCTACCCCGCTTACAGATTGAAACACGGTCAGTCCTGATTTCGCCATCTATTGCGGTTTTGTTCCACCATTCGCCGCGGCCGGTTTAAACGCGCCATCCAAACCCCTTTGCGCCGCTTCGTGCGCGGCCTGGGGTGCGCCTGCCACGCCCAGCGCCACGTGATACTCGCTCATGGCCGTGTCGCGTTCTCCGCGGACGTCATGAATCCTGCCCAGATAAACATGCGACCATGCCACGATGGACGGATCCGGCCGGTTCGCGCCGCCATTCGCCATGGACTTGACGCTCTCGGCAATCACATCCTCAAAAAGTCCCATGGCGCGCGCGGTGTCCCCCTTCAGCGCCGAAGCCACGGCCAGGCCGTAGGTGGCTTTCAAATTTCCAGGATACTGTTGCAGCACCCGCTGGAAGACCGTTTCCGCCAGCGGAACGTTCTGCGAGGCAATGGCGTTGTCCCCCTCGGCCAGCCATTGATCCAGTTCGGACGTTTCCACCGGATGCTGGGAAGGCGCGGCGTTGGCTTCTTCCGGTGGAAATTGAAAATCTCGCAATCGTCTCTTTTCCGCCGCCACATCGATGCTTTCAATTAAGTTCGGATAGTAAAACGTCATCGCCGGTTCACTTTGGCTGAACTTTTGCAGGCCGTCATATAGCGCACGGACGAGAATAAAGCCGTCGGCATCGTTGCGCGCAAACGCCTCATCCAGCCTGGTGATGGGCACCTTCTCCAGATGCAGTTCCACCGCCTTGATCAGGCATTCCGTCACGTACGCCGGGAAATCCTCCAGGTATTCGGCGGGCAGGCGGGGGGCGCGCGCGGCAACATCCAGCAGCGAACGCCGCGTGTCCACCTCTTTCCCATAACGAAAGGCCAGCGGATCCAGGAGGAAGTGGAGATAAGCATGGCGGATATCATCCAGCGGGGGATCATCGCCGGAGGAAACCATCACCGTGTATTGCGCGCCGTAAATTCGAAAACTGGTGCGGCTGCCAATCAGCGGTTCGGCAATCACCATGAACCGCCTCCCCGTGGACGGGTTCACCACTTCGCGGAGATAGGAATTGACCCTGATCACCAGTTGCTTACGGGCCCTTCCAGCCTCCGAATCTGACGTCCATAATAGGGCTGAAGATGCGCCCACTGCCGATCGAGCGCGGCCTCTACATAAAAATTCGACAGCACTCCATTGAAGTCGTCGATGCCCAGAACGTCCGGTGGCAATTGCTCTCGCGGAAAGTTGAAGGGAAAATGTGGCGGAGGTCCCGACCACCAGTGCGAAGGAAACAAACCGCGACACCGTTTCCGCGGGGTCCGCGAGCAAGATGATCATGGTAATACTTCCGCAGCGCTTCCGTGGCCGGCCCGTGCAGGTCGCGCAATTGCGCGCGATAGGCCGCGATTTCAGGATTTCGCCTCTCCAGCTTAGTCCGCCGCGTAGCCCGCGGCATACATCGCGCTCAACGTGGCAGAAAAGCTCCGGGCTGCTCTCCACGCTGATGATCCCGGGCTTGTGGATCGGAGGGCGGTTGTTGCGCGGAGGCCGGATAAAACAATGCACACGAAACGAGGACCGCGGCGAACCACGTGGCGGGACGAGCGAATTTCCGAAGAATGGCGATGTGCTTTCCCCCGATTCAGCGTGCCGGCGTCCGCGGTGGGTAGTGAGCAGTCAACCAACGCTGTTCGGCAATTAATCCCGCAGCCCGGGCTCCACTCTACTGGCCGTTTCGCGGACAGTCAAGAAACCGCCATCCCGCGGAATTGCCATGCAACGAATTGCTGAGGTCTAACCGCGGACGCGGACTTCGCTGAAGCTAAGGATGACCCGGCCACCCGGCATCGGACGGCCAAAACTCATCTGCGGGCTGAAACGGGAGAACATCAGAACCTCGTCAAGCTGCCGGCGCAGTGCTGGAGTATCAGGGCCGGACAAAATCTCGTAGCCCACCACCTCGCCGAGCGAACCGACATTGGCCTCCACGACGATAACGTCAGGCCCCGCCGATCCGTTCTGGCTGGCAAAATCGGACACCGGAAATGGCGCCAGACTTTCCAACCGCGCCGGTTGAACCAGATGCAGCGGCAAGTCACCCGTCACCGCCCCGAAGTGGGATCCCACCGCCAGGCTTTGCGCCACCACCATGAAAGTCAGCATCGCCGCCAGCAAGCCGCCCGTGGCGGGTACCGCCAGCGGCTGCAAAATATTGCGGCACACCAGCCCGCCCTCGGCCGCTACGCGGCGAAAGAATGCCGGACGTTCCCGCAACCGGGCCGCTTCCAGCCGGATTCGCAGAACCATTTCCGGCGGCGGCGCCACGTTCTCCGCGCGCGAGAGAAGCACCGAAAGCCGCCTATAACTTTCCAGCAGCCGCAGGCAGTCCGCGCATTCGTCCAGATGCGCGCGAAGAGCAAATGCTCCGCCAGGGGAACAGTCCCATCGAGATAACCTGGCAGATTTTTTCGCGCGCTCCGGCAGATCATAACTCGCCTCCACCAGCTCCAGCGGACTGCAATTCGCCCACGGATGAAAAATCCGCCGTATCTGGCGCGGCAGCGCCGCCATCCGCGCGCGAATTCGACATCATGCCCGTCATGGGGTGCAGGATGGGATCCAGAATTTCGCGCAGCGCGCGCCGGCCGCGCAGAATGCGCGATTTCACCGTGCCCACGCTTACGTCCAAAACTTCCGCCACTTCCTCGTAGCTCAGCCCTTCCAGATCCCGCAAAATCACCGCGCTTCGGAACGGCGCCGCCACTTGCAGCAGCGCGCCACGGACCATCTTCTGTTCCTCGCGCAAGGCCGTCTCGTCGAACGGCGAAACCTTGCCGTCTTCCAGCTGGCTGGCGATGGTTGGCATGGGTGTCGTCTTCCAGCGAAAACTGCTCGCGGTGATGGCGCCAGCGCCACCGTCTGTGGTTCAGCGCCTCGCGGACCGTGATGCGGTACAGCCAGGTCTTCAGCGAACTGCCTCCGCGAAATCCATGGATCCCGCGAAACACTTTCAGAAAAACTTCCTGGGTCACGTCCGCGGCGTCCGGCGCGCACCCCACAATCCCCAACGCCAGGTTGTATACCGACGTATGGTAGTGCGTCACGAGGCAGTCAAAGCGCCATCCGACCCCGACTTCAGCCCGGTGATAAGCGTCCCCTCGTCCCAACTCCACGGCAATGATTGCGCCAACTCGGCCATGGCACCTTCTCTCTCCGCGCCTTTCCTGTTTGCTTAGACACCACTTCCCCGTTTTTCGTTTCCTGGGTATTTTCAGGACGGAGCCACCCGCGGCCTGCGTTGACGCTCCTTGGGGCGGATGGTATAAACAATATAACTTGCCTTACATCGGTGGGGCCGTGGCGCAGTTGGGAGCGCGCCTCGATGGCATCGAGGAGGTCGTGGGTTCGAATCCCATCGGCTCCACCATTCTGTTTCCATTCAGTTTAGCTCCTCGCGCGCCCAACGAATCCACGCCGTCCGTCAGCGGACCCCTCCGCCACATCCCCGGCCGCGGCATAAACTCGGCGTTGGCTATGAAATAGGCAGGCGGCTCATTGGCCTGGGCGTGGTTCATAACGGAGCACCACGCATCCCGAGGACAACGGCCGCGCTTCCAGAAGCTTCAGCCTCAGCCGGCTCAGGTTGCGCCCGAACAGCGGCTTGCCGCTCCCCAGCACCACCGGAACCAGGGCGAGGCGATATTCGTCGAACAGTCCCTGCTCCATGAGGGTTGTCGACAGATCGGCGCTGCCGAACACATAAATGTCTTTTTCGCCCTGGCGCTTCAACTCCCTCACCTCCGCCGCCGCGTCGGTTTTCACAAGTTTCGTGTTCTTCCATTCTGCCCGGTCCAGTGTTCGTGAGAAGACCACTTTCGGCAGGCCGTTCATAAGGTTGGCGACCTCGCCTTTCGCGGATTGCCAGTACGCGGCCATGCCCTCATACGTGACGCGCCCAAACAAGAGCATGCCGGCGGAGTGCAACTGCTCCACCGAGATACACTCAAGCTCATCGCCCCAGACGTATTGGTGCCAATCCAGCGCCCAGCTCTCGGCGCCGTTAAAGAAGCCGTCGAGGGTAAGCAAATTCCACATGATCAGCCTGCTCATTCCCAAGTCCCCCTGAATTTCCGATTCAGACCCGTGATTTTGGCATTTTACGCTTCCCGCCCTTGCCAGGGAAAATTTGCCGCTGTCCTGATTCAACATCAGTACTCAACACTAATCACTCATGAGGGTCGCGGAGCCTCACCTTCCCGCCAGCCTCGCCGAAGGGAGTCCGCTTGGGAGAACGAACCGGTTAGCCCGGTGTCCAGAAAGAATTGCAGCGTTTTCTTTCCTTGCCCGCAATCTGAAGTGAAGGACCTGCTGCCCTCTTTCCCCAGGGGTGGCGCGAGCGTGGAAGACTTTCACCGCCAGCTGTTGGCCGCGCCAGAAAACAAGAAAGGCCCGGACCAGAGGATCCGGGCCTTTCCTTGCCGATGCTTAAGGCGTATTACCCAATCACGGCCGCTATTATTTCTTGACGGTGACTGTGATCGCAGTCGTGTTCGTAACGCCTCCACCCGTTCCCGTTATGGTGAGCGTGTAGGTCCCGGGTTTGTAGGTCTTGGGGACCTTGGCCGTCAGAGTCGAACTCCCTGAGCCCGGCGCCGGTATGGGATTGGGACTAAAGGTTATATCCTTGGGGAATTTCGTCGACAAGGTTATCGCCGCGTCGAAGCCGTTCTCCGCCGCCGTGGTAATCGTGGCGGTGAAGGTACCACCATCGTCCACCGTTATTTTGGTGGGAGATGCGCCGATGGTGAAGTTGGCTGTCGGGGCTCCGAGAAGCGCATTGATCAAAGCAGAGCCGTTCGGGCTGCCCCATCCGGTCACCAAATCGTAGCCGGTCACCGCAGGATAGCCGTTGCTGCCGCTGGTGATGTCGTGGAAGTAGGTGTCATAGTTTGACGTCAGAGCCAGCGGATAAACGGCCGGATCAATGAAGCCCGGCGCCGCATCACCATTGGCAACTGCCTGCTGGTTGGCCAGAGCCAGGTAGCCGGCCCACATGGGCGCCGCAAAACTGGTCCCGCCATATTCGTTTGCGGTACAACCGTCCTGGTCGGCGCAAACGTAAAAAGTGAAATTCGCGTTTGCCGCGACGTCCGGTGCGTTCCGATAGGTTGTGGACCCCTCGTTGGACGAGTTGATCACGCCCGTAAGCTGTTGCCAGGACGGAATCGAAATGTCGTCAGGAGCCCAATAGCCCCCGCCGCTGTCGCTCCAGGCGGATTCCGAGTTCCAGGGACCACCCGCGCTCTTGGTTGTCAAGTCCGTGCCACCGACGCTGATGACATACGCGGAGTCGCACGGCCAGGTTGGATAGTTGTTGTTAAACCTGGCATCGTCGCCGGACGCTTGAAAATAGCTCTGGCCCTGCGAAGCCATCTTCTCGAAGTACGGATCATCCGTGCTGGGGTCCGACGGATCCCAAATCCACGATGAGCTCAAATTCAACGGCAACGGAGAACCCGAGGACATGCCGCCCAACAGCGCGGTATCGGAGGAGCCCACATACATATACACAGTGGTTATGCCCGGGGCCATGCCGCCCGCCTGCGTGATGTCAATGGTCTGTTCCGTGTCGTCACAGCCCTGCGATGCGTAGCAATTAATGGAGGTTCCATCCGTGGAAATGCCCGTGACCGTGAAATTTCTCGTTTGCCCGGCATTCGTGTAGTAGGTGTTCACGTCGGCGATATCAAATCCGGCGTATTCCAGCAATCCGATGTTCTGGCCCGTGCCCGTCAGAGACGTCCCCTCATAATAGGCCGCCCGCATGTCACTGCCGCAGAAGGAGGCTTGCGGACAGGAACCGATGGTGGCGGGAGGCTTTATATTTTCCGCTCGGCGCACGAAGGTGGGACGCGGGATCGAATAGTTGTCCAAACCCGAAATGTGCCACAGCGGGAACGGCAGGTCCACCGTCGGCTCCCGGTCCGGAGCATAGAAGTCCCGGTTCTTTATGGGATCGTGATAGAGACCCAGGGTTACGTGGAAAGCATTCTCAATGCTCCCCACCGTACCCTGGAGCTGCACGTCAAAAGCATCACGGGAGCCGCCCACCACCGCGAACCCGTTCGCTTTCGCGAAATGAACCACGGCGTCATAATCCTCCTGGCTGGGACCGTACATCTGCGTAAACTCCGGCACGGTGAGAAAGTTCCGGTAGAAGGGGCTGGAAGGATCGTAAATCTTTTGCAAATAACTCTCCAAACCTCCCTTGTCGCGCAGCGACAGAACGATGTCGACACGCAGCGACTTTGTTGCGGGGAGCCGTCCGATGGACTTCGCCTCCCCGTTGACGGTCACTTCACGCACATGCCGCGTCAACAGCGACTGCGGCTGGGCCTGGCAAACGATGCTCGCGCCAAACACCATCGCGATGATCGTCAGCAAAAATACACTCAGTTTTCGAATCATTATCTTCTCCTTAAGGATTGAGCCGGAACTTCCCTTCTCGGCTGGCTGCGACGGAAACGCTTAATTTCCCCCCTAGCTTGTGCGCATTGTACTCCCTTTTCTCCGTTCCGCATCCATAGAATTTGGCAGATTTGCGGGACTGGCAATTCTCTCCGCATCGTCGAGCCGTCGAATATTCCCGCCAGACAAGAAAGGCCCGGACCAGAGGATCCGGGCCTTTCCCTGCGCACGTTTATTGCGGCGATCAGTGAAACGTCACATGGTCACTATTTATTGACGGTCACGGTGATTATGTTCGTGTTCGTTATGCCTCCGCCCTTGCCCGTCACGGTGAGGGTGTAGGTTCCGGGTTTGTAGGTCTTGGGGACCTTGGCCGTCAGAGTTGAACTCCCTGAGCCCGGCGCCGGTATGGGATTGGGACTGAACGTGATTTGTTTGGGGAATTTGGTCGACAAATTTACCGCCGCGTCGAAACCGTTCTCCGCCGCCGTGGTAATTGTGACGGTGAACGTGCCGCCGTCATCCACGGAGATCACGTTAGGAGACGTCCCGATGGCGAAGAAAGGAGACGGCGCTGCGAGAAGTGCGTTGATCAGGCCGGACCCGTTCGGACTGCCCCATCCGCTCGCCAAATCGTAGCCCACTACCGCCGGATAGCCGTTGCCGCCGCTGACGATGTCGTGGAAATCGGCGTCATAGGTCAACCCCACACCCAGCAAGTAAATGGCTGGATTGATGAAGCCGGGCGCCGGATCGCCATTGGCGGCCGCCTGCTGGTTGGCCAGAGCCAGGTAGCCGGCCCACATGGGCGCCGCAAAACTGGTCCCGCCATATTCGTTTGCGGTACAACCGTCCTGGTCGGCGCAAACATAAAAAGTGAAGTTCGAGTTTGCGGAAACGTCCGGGCCGTTCCGGTAGGTCGTGGACCCCTCGTTGGCCGTGTTGATCACCCCCGGCAGCTGCTGCCAGGTCGGAATCAGAATATCGTCCGGGGACCAATAGCCGCCGCCACCGTCGCTCCAAACCGTTTCCGAATTCCACGGGCCGCCCGCGCTCTTGGTCGTCAAGTCCGTGCCGCCGACCGCCGTGACATACGCGGAATCCGCCGGCCAGGGGGAACCCCGCCACCGCCCACTGTCGCCAGCGGCTTGAAAATAGCTCTGCCCCTGCGAAGCCATCTTCTCGAAGTACGGATCGTCAGTGCTGGGGTCCGCCGGGGTCCATACCCACGAGGAACTCAAATTCAACGGCAACGGAGTATCCGAAGACATGCCACCCAGGATGGCGGTATCGGAGGAACCCACGTATATGTAACAGGTGGTTACCCCCGGGGCCATGCCGAGCGACTGAGTGATGTCAAGGGTCTGTTCCGTGTCGTCACAGCCCTGCGATGCGTAGCAATTAATGGAGGTTCCATCCGTGGAAATGCCCGTGACCGCGGCAGTCCTGGTCTGCCCAGCGTTCGTGTAGTAGGTGTTCACATCGGCGATATCAAATCCGGCGTATTCCAGCAATCCGATGTTCTGGCCCGTGCCCGTCAGAGACGTTCCCTCGTAGTAGGCCGCCCGCATGTCGCTGCCGCAGAAGGATTCTTGCGGACAGGAACCGATGGTGGCGGGAGGCTTTATATTTTCCGCTCGGCGCACGAAGGTGGGACGCGGGATCGAATAGTTGTCCAAACCCGAAATGTGCCACAGCGGGAACGGCAGGTCCACCGTCGGCTCCCGGTCCGGAGCATAGAAGTCCCGGTTCTTTATGGGATCGTGATAGAGACCCAGGGTTACGTGGAAAGCATTCTCAATGCTCCCCACCGTACCCTGGAGCTGCACGTCAAAAGCATCACGGGAGCCGCCCACCACCGCGAACCCGTTCGCTTTCGCGAAATGAACCACGGCGTCATAATCCTCCTGGCTGGGACCGTACGTATCAGTGAACTCTTGCACCGTCAGGAAATGGTGGTAGAGGGGGTTGGAAGGATCGTAGATCTTTTGCAAATAACTCTCCAAACCTCCCTTGTCGCGCAGCGACAGAACGATGTCGACGCGCAGCGACTTTGTTGCGGGGAGCCGTCCCACGGACTTCGCCTCCCCGTTGACGGTCACTTCACGCACATGCCGCGTCAACAGCGACTGCGGCTGGGCCTGGCAAACGATGCTCGCGCCAAATACCATCGCGATGATCGTCAGCAAAAATACACTCAGTTTTCGAATCATGATCTTCTCCTTGAAGAATTAGCCGGTATTTTCAGCTATCGGCGGACTGTGGCCGGAAGGATCAATCTAACCCCTGGTGGGCGCATTCTACGCCCTTTTCCCCGTTCCGCATCCATAGAATTTGGCAGATTTACGGCACTGGCAATTCTCTCCGCATCGTCGAGCTGTCGAATATTCCCGCCAAACAAGAAAGGCCCGGACTACAGAATCCGGGCCTCTCCTTGCCGATGCTTAACGTGTATTACCGGATCACGGTCACTATTTATTGACGGTGACGGTGATTGTAGTCGTGTTCGTTTTGCCTCCGCCTGTTCCCGTTATGGTGAGCGTGTAGGTTCCGGGTTTGTAGGTCTTGGGGACCTTGGCCGTCAGAGTTGAACTCCCTGAACCCGGCGCCGGTATGGGATTGGGACTAAAGGTTATATCCTTGGGGAATTTCGTCGACAAGGTTATCGCCGCGTCGAACCCGTCATCCCCCACCGTGGTAATCGTGGCGGTGAAGGTGCCACCATCGTCCACGGTAATCGTGTTCGGGGACGCAACGAATCCGAAATCAGGACCCGCGGCTGTGAGTGCGTTGATCAGGCCGGACCCGTTCGGACTGCCCCATCCGCTCGCCAAATCGTAGCCGGTCTCCGCAGGATAGCCGTTGCTGCCGCTGGTGATGTCGTGGAAGTAGGTGTCATAGTTTGACGTCAGACTCAGCGGATAGATGGTTGGATTGATGAAGCCGGGCGCCGGATCGCCATTGGCGGCCGCCTGCTGGTTGGTCAGAGCCAGGTAGCCGGCCCACATGGGCGCCGCAAAACTGGTCCCGCCATATTCGTTTGCGGTACAACCCTGCTGGTCGGCGCAAACGTAAAAGGTGAAATTCGAGTTTGCGGAAACGTCCGGGCCGTTCCGGTAGGTCTTGGAGCCCTCGTTGGATGAGTTGATCACCCCCGGCAACTGCTGCCAGGACGGAATCAGAATATCATCCGGAGGATCATAACCGCCACCACCGTCGCTCCAAACCGTTTCCGAATTCCACGGGCCGCCCGCGCTCTTGGTCGTCAAGTCCGTGCCGCCAACACTGATAACATACTCAGCGTCGGACGGCCACGCAGAACCTTCCCACCTGCCGCTGTCGCCAGCAGCTTGAAAGAAGCTCTGGCCCTGTACCGCCATCTTCTCGAAGTACGGATTGTCTGTGTTGGGGTCCGCCGGGTCCCAGCCCCACGACGAACTCAAATTCAACGGCAACGGAGTATCCGTAGACATGCCACTCAGGATGGCGGTGTCGCTGGAACCCACGTATATGTATACCGTGGTTACGCCCGGGGCCATGCCGCCCGCCTGCGTGATGTCAATGGTCTGTTCCGTGTCGTCACAGCCCTGCGCTGCGTAGCAATTAATGGAGGTTCCATCCGTGGAAATGCCCGTGACCGTGAAATTTCTCGTTTGCCCGGCATTCGTGTAGTAGGTGTTCACGTCGGCGATATCAAATCCGGCGTATTCCAGCAATCCGATGTTCTGGCCCGTGCCCGTCAGAGACGTTCCCTCGTAGTAGGCCGCCCGCATGTCACTGCCGCAGAAGGAGGCTTGCGGACAGGAACCGATGGTGGCGGGAGGCTTTATATTTTCCGCTCGGCGCACGAAGGTGGGACGCGGGATCGAATAGTTGTCCAAACCCGAAATGTGCCACAGCGGGAACGGCAGGTCCACCGTCGGCTCCCGGTCCGGAGCATAGAAGTCCCGGTTCTTTATGGGATCGTGATAGAGACCCAGGGTTACGTGGAAAGCATTCTCAATGCTCCCCACCGTACCCTGGAGCTGCACGTCAAAAGCATCACGGGAGCCGCCCACCACCGCGAACCCGTTCGCTTTCGCGAAATGAACCACGGCGTCATAATCCTCCTGGCTGGGACCGTACATCTGCGTAAACTCCGGCACGGTGAGAAAGTTCCGGTAGAAGGGGCTGGAAGGATCGTAAATCTTTTGCAAATAACTCTCCAAACCTCCCTTGTCGCGCAGCGACAGAACGATGTCGACACGCAGCGACTTTGTTGCGGGAAGCCGTCCGATGGACTTCGCCTCCCCGTTGACGGTCACTTCACGCACATGCCGCGTCAACAGCGACTGCGGCTGGGCCTGGCAAACGATGCTCGCGCCAAACACCATCGCGACCATTGTGAACAAAAATATGCCTAGTTTTCGAATCACGATTTTCTCCTTGAAGAATTAGCCGGTATTTTCAGCTATCGGCGGACTGTGGCCGGAATCTCCGGTTTCACCCCTAGTAGGCGCATTGTACTCCCCTTTCCCCGTTCCGCATCCACAAATTTGCCGGATTTACGGAATGAGTAAGAGCGATCCCTCCCGCCACGCCGCTTCTGTGCGCCGCCTCCCGCATCCGCCGGGGCGGACTTTACGGGTGGCAGTTTTCCGAGGCGAAGCCCCATCCGGGCATGTACCGCCATGAAGCGGCCTGTCCCGCCCATCCTCCGGGTCCCGAGCGCAGTCGAGGGGAGCGCAGCCGAAGAGCGCCTTTAGGGCGCCAGTCTTTTCTCTTCTGTCACACGCCGGAGACCGGGCGTTACACAACCTGCTGTTGATTTTTTCCGCGAAATTCTGACAATAGATCAGAACTATGTCCAGACGGCCGGAACAGGCGCAAAATCGCGATTTCTAATAGGGACGCATGTGACAGTCGCAAAACCGCAACTCTCACGTAATCAATAACATACACTTTTCTAATAGGGACACTTTTTGACTTCTCATTTTTGCCGCCTTTCACCACTCCAAAATCCCGCGCCGCGCCCAAAACCTCACCCGATGCCGGCCTTCACCCGCTAATATTTCCAGGACATATCCGCGCCCGGCGGCGCTGTTCTGGTCATCCATTCCGCTTCCTTCGGCAGAATGCGCTGGTTGATGGTGAACCACCCCGTGGCGGCATCCCCATCGCCCGACCAGCAGTGCGGCTGGTGCGGACCGTACTCCACGTCGCCGGCATAGTAGGGATCCTTCGTGGACTTCAAGAAATCGTCCAGCAGCCGCACCGCGTTGTCGAGGTAATACGTGTCCCGCGTTCCCACCTTCACGTGAATTTTTCCGACGAGCTTCGGCCCCAGCGTTTTCCAGTCGCGCTGCAGGATGTAGCGCAAGTCGTAATGTTCCCGCCAGTATGCGGCGACGTCATGATCGATCACTCCGGTTTCCTCATTCCAAATCTGCCGCGGATAACCATCGTCGCCAACGGGACTGAACACCGCCTGCCAAATTCCGAATTGTTCCGTGGATCTCCCGTTCGTTCCCAGCACCAGTTCCCTTCGGATTTCGCGGTCCATGGTGGTGACCACCGTCCCATTCGGACGCCGCACCGCCGGCCGCGGAATCCGCGACCACGGACCTTCCAGCCACATCGCGTTCTCGTCATCATAGACATTCACAATCTGGTAGGCGCGAAAATCCACCGGATCAGGACACATCGCCCACGTCCCGTTGAAATCATCGGGATAAAAAACCTGCACCGCGAGCGCTTCCCAGCCGCCCGTGGAACCGCCGTAGAGTCCCCGCGCCCATCCCTGGCCGATTCCGCGAAAACGCTTTTCAACTTCTGGAATCAGCTCGTGAAGAATCGCGTCGCCATAGGGGCCGACGTTGGCGGAGTCCACCGCGTAGGAATCATCGTAAAAAGGATTGGCGTGCTGAATATCCAGAATCAAAAAGTGCGGCAGCTTGCCCGTGGTCCAATCCTCGTAGAGTTGATACCCCGCCTGTTCATATTCGCCCTGGCGGCCCTTCAATGAAGGATCCGGCGGCGTGGAACGAAAAAAGTTCCGCCGCCGAATAGGTCATGCGGGAAATGGTCTTCCAGAATCATGAGTGGATAGTGCGCATGGGGGTGCTCCGCCCATCCCGGCGGCAACAGAACGTGAGCTCCGAGATACATCGGACGTCCCCAGAATTTCGTGAGCACCGCGCTTTGAATTCGAATGTGCTTGATGTACTCCGTGTCCCTGGGCGGCTCGATCGGCGGAATCATTTTGGTCAACTTGATGCGGATAGTCGCCAGCCTGCGCGTCAATATGTATTTTCACCGGCTCGCTATAAAGATTTCCGGGCTTTTCATTCCATTGCTGGCCTTCGCCGTGGTCCATGGGAAGCTTTACGACGTGCCCGTCGGCGCGATGGAATGTTTCATAGATATTCAGCAATGCCTGAACGTAATAATCACCGGGCGGAATCCGCGCGATGCTGGCGAGCGGGTAGCCGATGGCGTTTACATCCACCACGGTGGATGAACCCGGGGCCCAGCCATCCACATTGACGCCGAAGAACTGCTGAGTTTCCGGCTGGTCTGAAATTTGAAAGCGAGGCTCGCTTGCGTTGTCGGTTGAAACCAGCAGATAGAGACGGCCATCCAGCGGCGCGACGCTTAAAGAAGAATCGTAGGAAATTTCAAAACGCAATTCTCCGCTCGCGGCTGCCTCGGATCCCGCCGCAGCGTTCGTCGCGTTCGTTCTCATCAAAATGAAAATCAGCAGCGACAGTACGAACAACCACCGGGAATAATTCCTCGCTTCAAAACACCTCATATTGATTCTCCCTCCAGTATCAGCGGCAATGCCAGGCGTGGTTTTCTGCACGGACAATGGAAGAAATCATATCGTGAATTCACAAACTTTTCCGTTCTATGCGCTACAATATCGCGCTTATGGCGAAAATAACTTTTCTGGGCGCGGCGGGGACGGTCACCGGTTCAAAATATCTTTTGGAATGCGAGGGCAAACGGCTGCTGGTGGATTGCGGGCTTTTTGAAGGCTCCAAACCATTGCGCCTGCGCAACTGGGACAAGCTGCCCGTTGATCCGGCTTCGATAGATTGGGTGCTTCTTACCCACGCGCACATTGACCACACTGGCTATCTCCCGCGGCTGGTGAAAGGCGGATTTCACGGGCCGATCTACGCCAACGCGGCCACGGACGAGCTGTGCAAGCTGCTTCTGCCGGACTCGGCTCACCTGCAGGAGGAAGATGCGCGATATGCGGCGCGAAAAGGATTCTCAAAGCACAAGCCCCCGCTGCCGCTCTACACCGTGGAACAATCGCAGGCGGCGCTCCAGCGATTCCAGACCATCCCGCGCGCGGACAAGTTCACCATCAGTCCCCAATTTTCCGTGCGCCCACACGATGCCGGGCACATCCTCGGTTCCACGTGGCTGGAGATGACCATCACCGAAGGGGGCCGATCCTTCGTGGTGGTTTTTTCGGGCGACGTGGGACGTTACAACCAGCCGATTCTCAACGACCCAGAATCACCGCAACATGCGGATTACCTTTTGTGCGAATCCACTTACGGCGACCGCGATCATCCTTCCGGCGACATCCTCCAGGAGCTGGCGGATGTGGTGAATCGCGTGGTTAAGCGCGGCGGCGCGATTGTGATTCCGGCCTTCGCGGTGGGCCGCTCACAATTGCTGTTGTATCTGCTGCGGCAGCTCGAGGAGCAGCAGCGAATTCCCCGGCTGCCCATCTACGTGGACAGCCCCATGGCCATCAGCGTCACCGGCCTCTACCAGCAATTCCACGAGGACCACGACATGGAATTCACCCGCATAGAGAAAGCCGGCGGCGATCCGCTGAATGCGCGGCAGGTTCACATGACCAGAACCGTGGACGAATCGAAAAAAATCAATCAGGTGGTGTCCCCCTGCATCATCATTTCCGCCAGCGGCATGGCCACCGGAGGGCGAATCCTGCATCATCTGGCGCGAAGACTTCCTGATTCCCGGTCGGCGGTGCTGCTGGTGGGATTTCAGGCCGATGGCACTCGCGGGCGAGCCATGCAGGATGGAGCAAAATATATCCGCATCCACGGCGAGGACGTTCCGGTGAAGGCGGAGATCGTGACGCTGAGCCAGCTTTCCGCTCACGCCGGGCGCAGCGAACTTTTGCGGTGGCTGTCCGGATTCACGGCTCCGCCAAGACAAACATTTCTGGTGCATGGCGAGCCGGTGGCGCTGCAATCGTTCCAGGGCGCAGTACACGCAAAATTCGGCTGGCCGGTGACCATTCCGGCCTATCTGCAAACCGTGGAACTCAACCCCTGAACACTCCCCGAATTGACGGAAAATAGACATTCCGCGGTTTGACGGCGGGGGTATAATTCTTTTCGATGCCCACCGGGAAGCCGGTCATGACACGTTCCCTTAGCTCAATCCTTTCAGTCCTCGCAATTGCGTTTTTTACTGCGTCCGGCGTGAACGCCCAGGGAACGAATGAAACCCGCACCATCAGCGGATCCGTTTACTTCGCGGAAACGGGAGAACCTGCAAGACACATCTTCGTGGACCTGTTGAGCTCCGGAGGATCAAATATTGCGACAGGGACTACGGAGGATGATGGCACCTTCAATTTTTTTGGCCTTCCGCCCGCCTCCTACCAACTATCCGTCCGATCTCCCGATTACGAACCGTTGGACATGCCCGTGGATGTCACTTACACGTCAAGCAGTGGCATCATCCTGGGTCTTCAGAAACGCGGAGCGCTTGCGTCAAAACCCGCCGGGGGGACCGTTTCGGCGCATATCCTTTCCCTTCCGGGCAAGGCGCAACAGGCCTATTTCGACGGGAGAGAAAATTTATATCAAAGGAACAGACCCAAGGATGCCGTGCAGGATTTCGATAAGGCCGTGGGCGCCGCGCCCGATTGCTATGAAGCCTATTCAGAGATGGGATGGGCCTACACGCAGATAGGGAAGTCAGGCGACGCGGAAAAAGCCTTCCGAAAATCGATCGAGGTCAGCAAACAAACTTATGCGCCGGCGCAGGTCGGCCTGGGCGCAGTTCTCCTGGACACGCAGCGGCCGGCGGAGGGAGAAAAGGTGCTGGCGCGCGCGCTGGAGCTGGACCCAAAATCGTGGCGCGGCTATTACGAAATGGGCCGCGCGAAATTGATGGAGGATAAGGTTGCGGACGCGCTCACCGATGCGGAGAAGGCCAAGCAACTGGAACCAAACGCGCCCGCTGTTTATAAACTGCTGGCCAACATTCACATCAAACAAAACGACGGCCCCGATTTGCTTGCGGATCTGGATTCCTACATTCATCTCGATCCCAACAGCGCGGCGGGACAACGGGCGAAGGAACTGCGGCAGGAAGTGGCAAAATTGCTTCCCGCAGATAAAACCATGTCCGGCGGTGGATCCGCCACTCGCGATCCATCCGCGCCTACACTGAATCCGGCGGGCGCTCCTGCCGGGCAAACGACGCAGGTTCCGGAAACAACTCCCTCAACCACACCTTATTAAATTTGGATTGAAAACACCCGCAGGAACTGGCGGTCAGCAGGCTGCCGTTACTTTGGCGCCGCTGTGGGATGGATCTCCGACAAAGGCGGGAGTCTCCGCCAGACGAAAGCCGATTACAAACATCGGCTCCGGGGCCACGCGACCCCAGCGATTTACTTCACACCTGGCGCGAATAAAACGAATTTCGGGACGGTGCGACAAATCCAATACTTGTTTGGTGTCCCCGCGGTAAAACCGCTGCGGCATTTTGAGGAGAGGCATCACACCCCAGCTTTCGCCGTCCGCCGAACCCCACACGGAAACATCCAGCGATTCCTGTTCAATCTGTCGCGTGATGACCAATGTACAGAGGAATGTGCGCGTGGAACTGTTGCTGATGTCGTGCGCCGCGCCATCCAAAGTGGCTGTGACTCGCGTGTCCGGAGAAATCAGATCGAATTCCATCGCGGCGAAACCCCTCCAAAAGCGCGGATTGTAACATAACCTGCCGGGATGAATCGCGCCAAGTCACGGCAGGCCAATTCCCGCGCAAGATTCAACACGCGCGGAGCAACGAGAGGCGGCGCGCCGCTTCCGCGAGCGTGCTCTCCTTCTTGCAAAATGCAAAGCGCAACTTTTGCGCGCCATCCTTCGGATTCAGATAAAAACTGGAGCCGGGCACGGCGGCAACACCGATTTTGGAGACCAGATGCTGCGCGAAGGCAACGTCGTTTGGAAAACCAAAGGCGGAAATGTCCGTCATGATGTAGTAGGCGCCGGAGGGTTTGAAGCAGCGGAAACCGGACTGCTCCAGAATTCCCAGCATGCGATCGCGGCGCTGCAAATATTCTTCGCCGAGCGTGCGGTAATAGTCTTCGCCGAAATGCAACGCAACAGCTCCCGCTTCCTGCAGCGGAGCGGCCGCGCCCACGGTCAGGAAATCGTGAACTTTGCGAATGGAATTGGTAATCGCGGGAGGCGCGATAGCCCAGCCGACGCGCCAGCCGGTCACGCTGTAGGTCTTCGAGAGCGCGTTAATGGTGATGGTGCGGTCGCGGAGCCCCTCGATGGATGCCGGCGATATGTGCCGCGCGCCGTCATAGACCATGTGCTCGTAAATTTCGTCGGTGATCACCAGCGCATTCGTGGCGCACGCAGACATCGCGAATGAATTCCAACTCGTCGCGGCTGAAGACTTTGCCGGTTGGATTGTTCGGCGTATTCAGAATCATCGCTTTTGTCTTCGGACTGAACGCGCGCGTGAACTCATCTCGGTCAAATGACCAGTCGGGCGGATGCAGGCGTACAAATCGCGGATGCGCGCCGGAAAGAATAGCGTCCGGGCCGTAATTTTCATAAAAGGGCTCGAAGACCACCACTTCGTCGCCGGGATTGATAATGGCCATTAAAGAAGAAATCATGGCTTCAGTGGCGCCGCAGCAGACGGTGATTTCGCGCTCCGGGTCCACGGCCACCGCTTGCGTGCGCGCGAATTTTTCGGCGATGGCTTCGCGCAGCGACCGCGCGCCCCAGGTGATGGCGTATTGATTGACGTTGTCGGTGATGGCGCGGATGGCGGCGTCCTTGATGGCCGCGGGCGCGGGAAAATCCGGGAAACCTTGCGCCAGATTAATCGCGCCATGCTGGATGGCCAGCCGCGTCATTTCGCGGATCACCGATTCCGTGAACTGCGCCGCCTTATCGGAAAGCTGGATGGAATTCGCGGCGGTGGAAGGACTGGCGGAAATGGGATTCATGGGCGGCTCGCGTGCGAAGAGATAGCCTGCGATGAAGCATACAGGCGGCGATAAATGGCCGCATTGCGAATCACGATTTGGACGTAGTCGCGCGTTTCGCTGAAGGGTATGGATTCCACAAATTCCGCCGGGTCATCGGAGCTGACGCTCGCGCGCCAGGCATACACCCGATCCTCTCCTGCATTGTAAGCGGCCAGCGCGGCTTCGCGGCTGCCGAGAGCGGACAGGAGTTGCGCGAAATACGCGCTGCCCAGGCGAAGATTGTACTCCGGGTCGGTCAGGCGCGCCTTCGAATAAGTCATGCGCAGCTTGCGGCAGAGAATCCGCGCGGTTTTCGGCTCCAGTTGCATCAGGCCAATCGCGCCCGCGCCGGAATGCGCGCTGGCATCGAACGCGGATTCCTGGCGGATCAAGCCGGCCGTCAGCATGGGGTCAATTCCCATTTCCGTTCCGGCCTGATCGATTTCCGGCAAGTATGGCAGCGGATATCCCGCCAGCCAGACTTCGCGCGGAACGTCATCGAATCGCCGGTCTTCAATTTCCGGATAAAGCTGGCGGATGGTGATAATGGCGGCGCCATAATGCTCCGCCAAATCCGCGGCGCGGGCAGCTTCCAGCAACAAGCGTGGCGCGCCCGTCTCCGTCCACGCCTGGCGAAATTCCTGAAGCGCAAAAGTATCCAGCGCAATGGATTCCAGCGCGCGGGCACGAGCCACATGATCGTCGGCCTGCGGAGGCACGGGCGAATCCAGCGAAGGCGCGGGAGCGACGGGAGGAATTTCATCCAACAGCGGGACGGCATCCACTGGAGATGTTCCCAGCGTCCGAAGGCGTTCCGCTCCCAACATCCCGAAATACGATTGAGCAAAACGCTCCTGCACTTTGAGGTAGTACGCGCGCGCCAGCGCGGGGTGGCCGTCGCGTTCCGCCAGACGGCCGGACCAGTACAGCGCGTCGGACAAGAAACCTGAACTCGGATACTGGCGCGTGACGTCATTGAAATGCTGTGCGGCGTCGGGGCTCTTCAGCAAAAATGCAGACCAAGCTGCCCGCCAGGCCGCCGGCGCGGCATCAGGAGTGCCCGGTGAAGCTTTTGCGGCGCGGTCGTAATACTCGGCGGCGCGGGCACGATCCAATTGCACCCAGTAGTAGTTTCCTACCGTGAATAATGCACTGGCGGCGCCGGCGCTATTGGGCGCGCGCGCCGAGGCGGCATCCGCGGAAGAGAGCATGTCCGCCAAATCGTGCCGCGAACGGTAAAGCTCGGTGAGCGCCGCGAGCCGTTCCGCGTCCACGTCCGCATCCGTGAGATGAAGGCTCGTAAGCGCCGCTGGGCCTGCTCCGGCTTCCGCACTGCAACGGGCTTCGCGGAGAATCGCAAGCTCATTTTGCGGCGCGCCCAGGACGGGGATCGCGTCCAGATACGCCAGTCGCGCTTCGCGCCAGCGATGCGCGTTGAAAAGCGCATTGGCCCGCGAAAGCTGTTGCTGCGGCGCGATGGCCGGAAACTGTGTCCCCAGCGGGCCGCGAAGAAACGCCAGCTGCTCGCCAGCATCCTGCGCCGCGCCGCTGAGCGGATAGGAATAGTAGACCGTCTGGAAATCCTGGACCGCGGCGACGGACTGTCCCTCCACGGCCCGCGCCCGGCCTCGCAAAAAAAGCAGCCGGGGATTCGTGTCAATAAGGCGGGCATTCTGAAATGCGCCGAGGACTGCAGAGACGTTGTTCTGCTGAATGGCGAGCGTCGCGAACGATTCCAGCGCGGAATCCGCCAAAATACTTCGCGGATGGCGCTCCATGAACTGCCGCCAATCGGCTAGGGCTTCGGAATTGTGAGCCAGCTGCTGTTCGGACTCCGCGGACCAATACAACACATATTCGTCCAGCAAGGTTTCATTGCTGGCCTGGCGGAGCCACTCCCGCGCTTCCGCATAGTGGCCGCCGCGGTAGGCGCCATAGCCCAGAGCCAGCGCGGCGCGTCCGCCGAGTTCGTCGCCGCTGTGCGCGCGGGCAAAACTCGCGAGACGGCTGGCCGCCGCGGAAGCGTTGCTGCGCTGGTTTTTTCTGGCGGCGCTCAGTGCGCGAGCGAGTGATTCCAGTTCCCTTTCAGCGGGCGACCGCGATTCGGAGTTTGAGATTTGTGGCCCGGTAGGGGAGACGCGTGTTCTCGCGCCGGCAGCGCTCGAAGATAGAGCCATCGCCAGGAATAAGCCGAGGATTGCCGCCCATCGAAAAACGCAGTTGGACCGCCGGTGTATGCCCACAGCAGTTTCGCAGCCGGAGCGGAAGAGCGCGGCAAGAATCACGTTTGCGGGTCCGCCGGATGAAATGTGCAATTTTTGCAAGTAAATTCAGCGATTCATACCTGACGGTTGGAAAAAATGTTCGTTGGCATCAGGTTTTATTTTCTGTGGCCTCGATTTGATTATGGAAAGTGCGCGCGCGGGTGTCAACCTATGCTCTCGCCGGGTGTTTCAATGCGCATCTCGTCCCCAGCATCCCAGACGCTTTTCCCGTTCCATCCATCGAACCAAACCACCGCCCAGGAACGCCGGCGTTTGACCGCCGTGGAAGCGGGTGCTAACCTTTTTTCAGGGGGCGAAACGGTTTCGACGGAAGCTGTCGTGGCTGGAATGCATGCCGGATGCCACCTGTCCGCAATCGGGTGGAAATAGTTAACTGCCAATACACAGTTAGCTCTCGCTGCTTAATTAAAAACTAAGTAGCGCGTCTCCTCTCGCGTCGCCTGTGCGCGGGAGATGAGGCGTCGAACAGCAGGCTGGCTGGCGCATTTGGGCCTCGGATGCGCTGGCGAGATTCAGGGGCTAGCTGGCAGCGTTTCTTGCCCGCTCTAAGCGCCGCCGGCGAAAACTCCGGAACGGGCTAAGCATGTAGGATTCCAGTTGCAAGGCTTTTCGGACGGGGGTTCGACTCCCCCCGCCTCCAAAATTTCCCCCTGGGGAAATTTTGTCCTGAGCACGCCGAAGGGCAAATCCCCCTATAGCAGAAGGCCTTTTCTGATTGGGCCGGACGCAAGATGCAGACTTATTTCTGCTACATCCTCGAGTGCGCCGACGGCTCTTATTATGTCGGCGTGGCCGAAGATGCCCAACGCCGCCTCAATGAACACAACGATGGTAAGGGCGCCGTCTGGACGGCGAGACGGCGGCCTGTTGAACTCGTCTGGAGCGAAGCGCACGAGAGTCTTTCATCTGCGCGAACCCGCGAAAATCAACTGAAGCGCTGGAGTCATGCTAAGAAGGCCGCGCTGGTTGAGGGTTCCCTTCGACTTGGCTCAGGACAAGGCCCCTAGGCCTTGCGACTCCCCCCGCCTCCAGATTAGAACACTTTTATTTTTTATAACTATAGCATTTAGGACTTGACATCGACGGATAATGCACTACCATATGGTTGTGGATAGGTTAGGTACGACATTTGCAGCTTTGTCTGATCCGACGCGGCGGGCGATGATCGAACGGCTCTCGCGTGGGCCTGCCTCAGTGCATGGATTGACGGAACCGTTTGCACTCTCGCAGCAGATGATTTCAAAACATATTGCCTACCTGGTGCGGGCGCGGATTGTGATCAAGACGAAGCGTGGACGGGAGAGTGTGTGCACGCTTAGGCCAGAGGCGATTAAGACGGTCAGCGACTGGGCGTTTAACTATCGCCGGTTCTGGGAAGAGAGCTTCGACAAGCTGGAAGAGGTTGTGAGGCAAATGAAAAAAGGGGAGGTCAGACATGACACGAAACACGGTTAACGAGACAGGACGGATGACGATAACGCGAGTTTTTGATGCCCCACGCGAGTTGGTTTGGAAGGCGTGGACAGAGCCGAAGTACATCATGCAGTGGTGGGGGCCGAAGGGTTTTACTGCGCCTGTTTGCAAGATGGATTTTCGCGTGGGGGGGAAACTTCTCTGCTGCATGAAGACTCCGGATGGGCAGGAGTTCTGGAATGGGACTGAGTACCACGAGATTGTTCCCTACGAGAAGATTGTTTCCTTGATGTACTTTTCCGACTCGGAGGGAAACAAGATTGACCCTGAGCAATTAGGCATAGAACATGAGGCCATCGAGGGTGCTTACGATGTGACTCTTTTTGAGGATCTCGGAAATGGCCGGACGAAGCTTACCTTCATTGGAAATGAACCCATGGAGAGCGCAAAGAATAGCGGGCAACTCGAGGGCTGGAACCAGATACTCGACAAGGTTGCCGCGGTTGTTGCGGGGCTGGCGCAGGCGAAATAAGAAGTTGAAGTTTTGATGATCGTCATGCGCGAGATACAGCTAAGGCTGGCGGCAGAGGCTTAGTGCGAGATGCAGCATTGGGGGATGGATGACGGGCAAACCGGCAGTTATCGGCGCATGCGGTTCGCCGCGCGCCTCATCGGCTGTTGAACAGCGACCCACTACGGCGGTCACGCTGCAGCATCTCTTGAGGATCGAACCTTTAAAAAGCTGTGTTCCAGTTACGTTCCAGTTGTCCGCAATTTCCGAGGCTTCTGCGTTTTCTGCGTGTCGATTTCTCAGTAAGTTGTGTGTTTTCAATGTGCTCACATATTCCAACTCCCCCGCCTCCAAAAAATTCCCTTGGAATTTTTGTCACGAGCGGAGTCGAGGGGGCAAAAATATCCGTCGGATTTTACGCCCCGAGCTCGCCGGGGGGCAAAAACGTCCGCAGGACTTTTTGTCCCGAGCGGAGCCGAGGGGCAAAGAATTCGCGAAAGTTTTTGTTTGTTTTTCCGCCATGTATTTCTGCTACATCCTCGAATGCGCCGATGGAAGTTACTACGTCGGCGTGGCCGAAGATCCTGAACGGCGTCTTGAAGAATACAACAGCGGAAGAGGCGCGAACTGGACCATTGCACGGCGTCCAGCCAGGTTGGTCTGGACCGAATCGCATCCAACGCTTTCTGCCGCTCGGACTCGGGAGAATCAAATGGTATCATTTCGCGAGCCGTTCACCTGACGGCCTCGCATGAACTTTCACCCAGCCGTTCCCGCCACTTTCGCCACGATCCTGTTTCTAGAAATCTCGCGCACCGTAATTTCAACTTGCACAGCCGGCGCCGTCCTTTTCGTGATCGCGCTATTCGCTGCAAAAGGCGGCTTCGCCCGGGCCCGCGGCTTGGACAAGATTGTTGCCCTGAGCAATCTTTGTTTCGCGATTCCGCTGGCGGTCTTCGGCGCGGAGCATTTTGCCGACGCGAAATCCATCATGCAGTTGGTGCCCGCGTTCATGCCCGGGCGTTTGTTCTGGACGTACTTTGTTGGTGTCGCGCTGCTGGCTGCCTCTCTAAGCATCGCCACAAAGATTCAGGTGCGGTGGTCTGGACTGCTCTTTGGAATCATGATGTTTCTGTTTGTAGCGATGATGGATTTCCCCGGGGTGCTGGCCAATCCACGCGACCGGATTTCCTGGGTGCTTTTGTTCCGTGAACTTTCGTTCGGCGGCGGCGCATGGCTGCTGGCGGCAGCTGCGATGGACAGTCGGCGCGGGCAAGGCAGGAGAGCGCTCGTCACAGTCGGCCGCGTGTTGATCGGGCTCGCCGCGGTTTTATACGGCGTCGAGAACTTTCTTCATCCAGTCAATGTCCCCGGCGTTCCTCTCGAAAAACTGATGCCCGCATGGATTCCAACGCGCATGCTGATTGGCTACGTGACCGGCGCGATTCTGCTCAGTTCCGGCGTTTTTATCCTCCTCGCGAAAAAGACGCGGACAGCGGCGGCCTGTCTCGGCGCATGGATTTTGCTGCTTGTTTTGTTGGTTTACGGTCCGATTTTGGTCGCGGCGCTTTTCGATCCCAGTACGGCCGTCAAAGTGGAAGGAATCAACTACTTTTTCGATACGCTGCTGTTCGCCGGCGCTGTTCTCGCGCTGGCCAATGCGACGGCGCGGGCGGGACTATCCGACCAGAAGTAGCGTGCGCAGCGTTCCCGCAATATACTCTTCGGGAATTCATTGAGGGCCAATGTGCCGCTCGAGATGGTTTCGATTGTTCCGGGGCACTCCCCAATCGGGATGACGGAGGAACGCTACGCGCCCTGGGCGCAGTCGAGCCAGATGCGTTAGAAGGACAGATTCAGAAGGTATGGAAGGGGTAACAGATTTGAGGGTCGGGTTGGCTGCGAGGCGGGTGAGTATTGCGGGAGTGTGCGTCGTGTGTGCGGTGCTGGCGGGATGCGGAAAATCGGAAGAAGTGAAACATCTGGAAAAACAGAACGCTGAGTTGCAAGCGGAACTTGCGCAAAGAAAGACGACCGACGAATTTTCTTTGGAACAGAAGTGTGCGAGTGACGCGAAGGTATGGTTTAGGGAGAACATGGGTTCCAGATCGGCTTTGCCGCCAACCCTGTCATCGGCAGTGAAGTTGCTGGATTTCACGAATCACTACAGTAAGTCACTGAACAAGTGCTTCATCCTCGTGCAGTTGAATTTGGGGGCAGCCGGCGCTATGAAGGGGCAGTTTAGCGAGAGCCATACCCTTTATGACGTGTATGACAACAATGAGCTTGGTGGCGTGTCTGTAATGCATTTTGGTGAGATTGGTTCTGAGAAGCCTCCGGATGATGTCTCGGAGTGTTCAGTTGCGGGGAAGAAATGCAAATCGTTCGAGGAGTTCATGGCATTGGCTGGGCCGTACGTGAAGAATTGATCTGTATTTCTGAAACCCTGTATTCGATTTTCAGTTCTCTTCTTCCTTTTGCTGCTCCCTAGAGCAAGGGAAAAGGAGGATGAATGGATAAGGTGAAGAGCTTTTTCGATTCATTGTCGAATGGCGAGATTACGGTCCTTGCGTCCGTCGTAAGCGCGCTGATTGCAGCTGGCGTTTCGATTCTTACGACGCGATACACATTGAGGCATGGGCCAAACTATAAGGAACAGATTGATAGCATCCACAAGACGATTGATGCTCTCGCAAAGACGCAAGAGGAGCTTCGAAAGCAACAGGCAAATCAAGCGGCGGAAGAAAAGCGGCGGTACGAAGATGGGGAAAGGCGCGCGGAGCAAGCTCGGTGGAAACCCGAGGTAAAAATTTCTTCGACGACCGAGGGCAACCAATGGGTCAACAAGCTTGTTCTGAAATCAAACCGGGCATTCTCTCTTCTTGAGGTCAGCCTGGTTTCGCTTGAGGGCGCGAAGATGTTTGATTATCCCATGAATAAACCAGTCGTATTTACGACCGGATTTGGAGTGCCGATCACAGATGAGTCTTTAAGTCTATTTGCGAGTTCGAGTTCGACGCATTTCAACAACAGCTCCTTCGATGTAAAGCTGCGGTATCGGGTGTCGCTCGAAGTGGGCGGCGGTGAGTATGTCGGTGAGATTCCGTTTCGTGCGCAATTTGTGCAGAGTGGGAGTGGCATGGTGTATAAGCTCAGTGGGTAAGAATCGATTGGAGATTCGGCCGCACGAAAATTCTAAGCACCCTCCCCTTCTTTTCTTCTCTGAATGAGAGAGTCGTAAACAACCGAAATATGGATGTGGAATCGCCGTTCGTTCCTGTCCGCACGCTCCTTGTGGCGAAGAGATCTCTGTTGGCGGAGCCCTGCGCATTCACTGTTACAGAAGCTGCTGTTGATTTTTTCTGCTGAACGGGGACAATAAGTCAGAACTGTGCCCGGACGAGGCTGCAAGGACAAAATGGTAGCGAAAGGCAATTTCTAATCGCTACACTTTTTACAGTCGCAAAACGATAACTCGCGCGAAATCAGTCACATCCGCATTTCTAATCGCTACACTTTTCGACTACACGTTCCGCGCACTCCCAGCGTGGCCGAACGGCAGATTCGGAGTTTTCTGCGTGCCGATTCCCCGCCAAAACTATGTGTTTTCAGCGCCCCTCATATTCCTACTCCTCCGCCTCCAAACTTTTTTCGCAGCTTATTGACGGCGACGAACTCGCCGGGGGATTCCGGGCTGCCCTGATCCCCATCCAACAGATTACTGCAGCCTGGCGTATTCGGCTTTGGCTTCGAGCAGAATGGGAATGTCGGGGTCGGCGTCTTTCCACAGCGTAAGAAAATCCTGGTAGGCGGCGCGGGATCTCGCGGTGTCGCCCTGCAGTGCGTAGGCGCGAGCCACTCCCAGACGCGCCATCGCTCCGGTCCAGCAGTTCCAGACGATTCCACTATGATGCAGAATTTTCTGGAACTCCGCTGCGGCGGCGCTCCCCTCTCCGGCGGCCAGGTAGGCCTCGCCGCGTACGTACACCTGATAGAGACAGGAAACATTGTTGACGAACCCGATCTGGCCCAGCTCGATGGGAATGGCAGTTTGTAAACTGTTCAGCGCCGAGGCCGGATTCTTTCGATTCAACTCCAGTTGCGCCTGAATCCCGGGCAGCCAGAGCAACTGCATCTGGGTGTCCAGCGGGAAGCGCTTGCCCAAATCCTCCGCAAGGGCTCCGGCGCGGGCCGCATCGCCCGCCATGGCAAACGCAAAGGCGGCTTCACTTCCGGCGCCCTGGCTCATGGGAACAAGCTTCAAAGCTGCTTCGGCATACTGCCGCGCCTCGGCGGCGTTGCCGAAAGCGGCCTCCCGCGACGCGGCGATCGCCAGCCAAATTGCCCCATTCTCCTTATTGTCCGCTCGTAGGGCGGAGTCCGCCGCCTGACGGGTCAGTTCACGCGCTTTGGCCAGGCGTCCGGCGTAAGCCTCGGTGTCGGACGCGAGCGCCAGCCCAAAGTTCTCATACATGGGATGGGCTGCGAACCACTGCTGCTGTTCCGCCATGGCCGGGGAATTAGCGCTGAGGAATGCAAGAGCATAGAGAGCGTTGCGTAATACGAAGTCATCCAGTTTGCGCTCCTGCGCCTCGTGGATGATCTGCCGCGCTTCGTCGAAGCGCTGCAAGGCAATGGTGTAGTTGGCGAGATTCTCGTAGATACTTAGCTGGCCCGGCGCAATGCGCATGGCCTGGCGAGTTACCTCCGCGGCTCTCTCATACTCTCCCTGCTGGCCGTACACTATGCCAATATTGCTGTACGCCATGGAATTCCGCGGGTAGCTATCAATTTCCTCCTGATACGTCTGGGCCGCTTTTTCCAGTTCACCGGTTACGTTCCGATAGTAGTTGGCGGTGATGGTCAATCTTTCCCGTTCGCTGGCATGGTCCCGCAACTGGAATGCTTTCGTATAGTACTCGCGGGCCCGTCCGGGCTCGGCAAGATTGTTGTAGTCGGATCCCAGCGCCCTGTAGCCCATGGCAAAATCCGGGTCGAGTTGGACTGCAAGCAGATCGTGAGGCAGGGCCGCGGCGGCGCCTTTCTCTTCGCTCGCCCTGTTGCCAAGACTGTACGCCTGCAATGCTTCAAGCGAAGAGGTGGTGGCCTGCGCGAGAGGAACGTCGAACTTCCGCACGGTAGCCAATGATTCGCCCAGTTCGCCGCGCAGACGGGACGCCGCCTCGCCCAGTACATCGAGCACCTTTTCCTTGGACGCCGCGGTCACCTGCTCCTGCGCCAGCGTGTCTCCGTCCTGGCAATTCACGGCCTTCAATCCCAGCACATATTCGCTGCCCAGGAGTGCGATCGATCCAGCGATGTAGGCTTTGCTTTGCGTCCGCTGACAAACCTCGCGAGCCACCTCCGGGGTAAGTCCCGTGCCGGCCGGACGGGTCATCAGCTTGAGGGTTTCGGCGACCTTGCCGTCGGAGAGAAGGGTCAGGAAGGGCGACTGGCGCAGGGCCACGCTGAGAGCCGTCTTCAGCGTGTCATCGAACACAGGATCGCCTGTCGTATTGGAGAAGTCGGCGAGAACCAAGGTGTCTCTTTCGGTGAGCGCGGGCCCGCGATGGAAATAAAAATACGCGCCCGCCAGCAGCGCGATCACTACAACCGCGGCGGCGGATATGCCGGCGAAAATAGGCCAGCGGCGGCGGGATATAGGATGACTCGTGCCGGTGGATTCCGTCGCGCGCCGCGGAACGCCCGACGCGGGGCCTGTCGCGTCGGAAAGCGAAACACCGGAATCGAGGGCGCGCTGCAATTGGGCAAGATCGCCGCGAAGCTGCGCGGCCGAGCCGTAGCGCGCGTCGCGATCTTTTTCCATCGCGCGGCTGATGATGGCTGTTAATCCCCGAGGGACGGCGGAATCCAGCTCCACATCAGGATGGGGAGATTCCGCGAGGATGGCGTGGAAAATGATTCCGCTGGTAGCGCCGCGAAACGCCTGTTTGCCCGTAGCCATCTCGTAGAGGACCGCGCCGAAACTGAAAATGTCCGTGCGCGGATCGAGCGGCTCGCCGCGCACCTGCTCCGGGGACATGTACTGAATGGTGCCGACCGCGGAGCCGGGAAGAGTGAGTCCGACCTCGAACGGCGGAGAGGAGTCGCGCGTTTGCGCCGCGTCAGATACGGTCTGAGCGCGTTTGGCGAGGCCGAAATCGAGGAGCTTGACGCGTCCCCTTGCGGTGATAAAGATGTTCGCGGGTTTGACGTCGCGATGAATGATTCCGGCTTCATGCGCGGCTTCGAGGGCGGCGGCAATTTCCACGGCGACGTTGAGAAGAGGCGCCATCTCCATTGGACGGCCGGATATGGCGTGCTTCAGCGTCTGGCCTTCGAGAAGCTCCATGGCTAGAAAAACGCGGCCGTCATCCTCGCCAATTTCGTAGATGGTGCAGATGTTGGGATGGTTCAGCGCGGAAGCGGCTTGCGCTTCGCGCTCGAAGCGCTCAAGCGCCTGGCGATCCCGCGCCATTTCCTCGGGAAGGAATTTCAACGCAACGAAACGGCGAAGCCTGGTGTCCTCGGCTCTATAGACCACACCCATGCCGCCGCCACCAAGCTTCTCCAGGATGCGGTAGTGCGAGATGGTCTGGCCAATCTCCAGGAGCAAAACCCCCTCTGGGCGCGTATCTTAGGTTGCGGTTGGCGCCCGCGTCAACGAAAGCCAGTTCGGCGCCAGCGTCCCGTGCGGAACCGTGCGCGCTGCTCACCAATCACGCATACTGCACATAATCAGGAAGGGATTCAGCGGAGCATACCAGCGACGGGACTGGAGGCGCTGGCGTAAAGTTTCCTGGGAATTCGTCCCGAAAGATAGGCCTTGCGCCCGGCTTCCACCGCCTGCCGCATGGCTTCCGCCATTAAGACCGGTTGTTCCGCGCAGGCAATGGCGGTATTCATCAGCACGCCGTCCGCGCCAAGCTCCATGGCCATGGCGGCATCGGACGCCGTACCCACGCCAGCGTCCACAACCAGCGGAACTTCCGTCACGCGTTCGCGCAGGATGCGAAGGTTGGCCAAATTCTGAATTCCCAGCCCGGAACCAATGGGAGCAGCCAGCGGCATCACCGCGGCAGCGCCAGCGTCAATCAATTTGCGCGCGACAATGAGGTCGTCGTTGGTATACGGCAGGACGACAAAACCTTCCTTTACCAAAACACGCGTGGCTTTCAGCAATTCCTCAGTGTCGGGAAAAAGCGTTTGCTCGTCGCCAATCACTTCGAGCTTCACCCATTCGGACAATCCGGCTTCGCGCCCCAATCGCGCGGCGCGTATCGCCTCATCAGCGGTGTAGCAGCCGGCGGTGTTGGGGAGCAGAAAATACTGTTTGCGATCCACGTGATCCAGCAGCGATTCCCTGGTGCGGTCCGAGAGATTCACGCGGCGCACGGCCACGGTGACCATGTCCGCTCCGGAAGCCTTGTGGGCGCGGACCATCTCCGCAAAATCCCGGTATTTTCCGGTTCCGACAATCAACCGCGAGCGAAATGCGCGCCCGGCAATAATCAATGTGTCTTCCATAATGCTTCCCTTAACTCCCACTTAGGCGTTTGCGCGCTTTCGCGCGCTCCGCAAATTCACGCCCGGGCCGGCGGCAGCGGCTCGCGAACGTCGGCATACAACTGTTCGATCACGTCGCCATACCGCTCTTCGATCAGCTTGCGGCGAAGCTTCATCGTGTAGGTAAGCTCGCCATTTTCATAAGTAAATTCGGAATTGAGAATGGCGAACCGCTTGGGCTTTTCGTACTGCGCCAGGTCGGCCGTTAAGCGGTCCACCTCGGCGGCAATCAAATTTCGCGCCCAGGAGTCCGCAACCAGCTCTTCGTTCGACCCCAGGACATGACCTTCCGCCTGGGCGCGGCTACGCAGTGTGGCAAAATTGGGCACAATCAGCAGCGATACAAATTTCCGCCGGTCGCCAACCACAACCGCATTGGAAATGTACGCACTGGTCTTCAGACGGTTTTCCACGGGCTGCGGAGCGACAAATTTTCCCGCCGCGGTTTTCAGCAACTCCTTCTTCCGGTCAGTCACCAACAGGAAGCCGTCCGCATCCAGGCGACCGATATCGCCGGTCTTCAAAAATCCATCCTGGGTGAATGCCGCGCGTGTCTCCTCCGGCTTCTTGCAATAACCCTGCATCACACATGCGCCGCGAACCAGAATTTCGCCATCCTCCGCAATGCGCACCTCCACGCCCTCAATTGGCTTGCCCACGGTCCCCACCCGCTTTTGCATGGGCAGGTTCGCCGTTACTACGGGAGAGGTTTCCGTCAGCCCGTATCCCTCATACACCGGCATTCCCGTAGACCAGAAGAACTCCGCGAGCCTTTTCTCCAATGGAGCGCTTCCCGAAGGGAAGCAGCGCATGCGTCCGCCCACGCCAGCGCGGATCTTGCGGTAAATCAGGCGGTCCGCCAAGGCCCAGGCGGCACGAAGGGCGACGGACGGTTTGGCGTCGTAGGCCTTCCACGGCACCGCCGCCAGCGCCACGGACATGGCCCAGTCGAAAATGCGGCGCTGCACGCCCTTCAGATGCTGCCCTCGTTCCATGATTGAAGCGTAGGTCTTCTCGAAAACACGCGGTACTGCAGCGGCAATGGTAGGATGCAGCTCCAGCAGCGCCTGAGGAATGTGTTCCATGAACTCCAGATAAGCAATTGGGACGCCGCGGAACATGTAGCCATAGTCCATGGTCCGTTCATAAACATGGGCTAGTGGCAGGAAGGAGAGCGCCAGATCGGTTGACCCAAAATCGTAATGGCGCAATGTTTCAATGGCATTGGAACTCAGGTTGGAGTGGCTGAGCATCACACCTTTGGGATCACCGGTAGTCCCGGAGGTATAAATGATGGTGGCCAGCTCGTTGAGCGAAATCTTCGCGGCTGCACGGCGGTACTCTTCTACCTCGTGGCCGCCGCTGCCGGCGGTTAGCGCCTCGTAGTCCAGGAATTCCGTGTGCCTTTCCGACGTTCCCCCGGCGATCACATGCTCCACGCGGGTTAGCTTCTCGCGGCACCTGCGAACCTGGTCCACCTGCTCATCCCCGGCGGCGAAAAGGAATTTAGCGCCCGAATCGGAGAGGATGTACTGCATCCTCTCCTGGGATTCGCGGAAATAGATGGGAACTATTACCCCTCCGGCTCCCTGCACGGCAAAATCTACAATGTGCCATTCAGGGCGATTGCCCGAATACAGGCCGACGCGATCTCCCGGCCCCAAGCCCATCTGCGACAACGCTTGAGATAAAGACGCAATGCGACATAGAAATTCCTGGGAGGAAATTGCATCCCAACGTGTGCCGCTCTTATAGAGAAGCATGCGCGGGTTCGGGAAACGGTCCAGCGCCGTTAGAAGCGCCTGGGGAAGCGTGGCGTAATCCATGGAGCTCGCAATTCACATTATCGCACCGTTTGTGGCAGGCGCAATCGGCGGGAGGCATCGCCGGCGGGGAGCGGCCTTTTGCGCACTATGTCGTTGAAATTTAGACGAAATTATATGAGCCCGCCATATGGCGCGCGCCAAGTTGCGTTAATATGGGGAGCGACTGGGAAGGGCGGATGATGCCGAACACGGGGTTCGAAGTTCCTTCAACGTATGAACCGGTCCGCGCACCGCGCGGCGCGCGGCTTTCCTGCAAGAGCTGGCAGCAGGAAGCGGCGATGCGCATGTTGATGAACAATCTGGACCCAGATGTGGCCGAGCGGCCGCAGGAACTGATTGTTTACGGCGGGACGGGAAAAGCAGCGCGCAACTGGGATTGTTTCCGCGGTTTGGTGACGTCCCTGCGCAGCCTTGAAAACGACGAAACCCTTCTCGTGCAGTCCGGCAAAGCAGTGGGCATTCTGCGGACCCATGAATATGCCCCGCGCGTGCTCATTGCCAACGCCAATCTGGTGGGCCATTGGGACAACTGGGAATATTTCGGGGAGATGGAGCGCGCCGGATTGACGATGTATGGCCAGATGACCGCGGGAAGCTGGATTTACATCGGCTCGCAGGGAATCCTACAGGGAACGTACGAAACATTTGCCGCCGCCGGCCGCAAGCATTTTGGAGGCAAGCTGGCCGGAAAACTCATCGTCAGCGGCGGAATGGGCGGGATGGGTGGCGCGCAGCCGCTGGCGGCGACTCTGAACGGCGCGGCCTATCTGGGCGTGGATGTGGACCCCGAGCGCATCAAGCGCCGCGTGAAAACCGGCTATTGCGACATCATGGTCAACGACCTCGACGAGGCGTTGCGCATTCTGAAGAATGCCGTGCGCAAAGAGGAAGCCGTCTCCGTGGGACTGGTGGGAAATTGCGCGGACGTGATCCCGGAGTTGGCGCGGCGCGGCGTAGTGCCCGATCTGCTCACGGACCAGACCAGCGCCCATGACCCGCTGAACGGATATATTGCCCAGGGATTGAACGTTGAGCAGGCTGCCGAGCTTCGCCGGAAAGATCCCGCGGAATATCAAAGGCGCTCGCTGGATTCCATTGCACGGCACGTGGAAGGGATGCTGGCGCTGCAGAGGATGGGCGCGGTCACATTCGATTACGGAAATAACATCCGCACTTTCGCCTTTCAGAACGGCGTGAGGAATGCCTACGACTTTCCCGGTTTTGTCCCCGCATACATTCGCCCGCTTTTCTGCGAAGGGCGCGGGCCGTTCCGCTGGGTGGCGCTTTCCGGTGAACCGTCGGACATCTACCGCACCGACCAATTAGTGTTGGAGATGTTCCCGCATGATCAGATTCTTTCGCAATGGATCAAACTGGCCCAGAAACGCGTTCAATTCCAGGGGTTGCCGGCGCGTATCTGCTGGCTGGGATATGGCGAACGTGATCGCTTTGGCCTGGCGCTGAACGATCTCGTCGCGCGCGGTGAATTGAAGGGACCAATCGTGATGGGGCGTGACCATTTGGATTGCGGTTCCGTCGCCTCTCCGTTCCGCGAAACAGAAAAAATGCGCGACGGCTCCGACGCCATAGCCGACTGGCCCTTGCTGAACGCGCTGATTAACACCGCCAGCGGCGCAAGCTGGGTTTCCATCCACAACGGCGGCGGAGTGGGCATCGGTTACGCGCTACATGCCGGACAGGTGACCGTCGCCGATGGCACGCCGGAAATGGCGCGGCGCATTGAACGCGTGCTTACCAACGACCCCGCGATGGGCGTCCTCCGCCATGCCGACGCCGGATATCCGGAAGCCATTGAATTCGCGCACCAGCGAGGCGTGAAGATTCCCATGGAAAAGTCCTGAGAACCCCTCCCGCCGCGGCATCATCAAAGGATTGGCGGTGAGGCTGTTGAACTGATCTACCTCCGGAAGTAAAACAAAGGAAATCTCCATGATCGTGATTACTGGCGCAACGGGAAATACCGGAAAAGTGGCGGCGGACAATCTGCTGGACGCGGGCGAGAAAATCCGCGTGATTGGACGCAGCGCGGAAAAACTGCAACCTTTTGCACAGCGGGGCGCGGAGGCCTTTCCCGCGGACATTCTGGACTCAAAAGCCATTACGCTCGCGTTCCGGGGCGCCGATGCTGTCTATCTGATGATACCGCCGGATCCGTCGGCCGAAGACCCGCGCGCGGAGCAGGAGCGCGTCAGCGATTCCCTCACCGCCGCGCTGGCGGGTTCCGGCGTGCGCCATGCCGTCCTGTTAAGCAGCGTGGGTGCGGATAAATCGGAGCGGACCGGGCCGATCATGGGGCTTCACAATTTCGAGGAGAAGATTCGCCAAGTCCCGGGCGTGAACGCGCTTTTCCTGCGTCCCAACTACTTCATGGAAAATAACCTCATGCAGATTGGGATTATTCGCGCGATGGGCGTGATGGGTGGAACATATCGGGGTGACCTGGCGTTGCCGCAGATCTGCACGCGGGATATAGGCCGTGCGGCGGCGGAAGCTTTGCGCAAGCGGGATTTCTCTGGCTGTCAAACGCGCGAACTGCTGGGCCCGCGCGACGTAACCTTTAACGAGATCGCGAAAATAATCGGCCCAGCCATCGGCAAAGCCGGCCTCGCGTACAAAGAGGTCCCGGAAATGGTGGCGCAGATGGGCATGCGCCAAATGGGTCTGTCCGAAAAATTCGCCAAACTGCTTATGGAGATGGCCGAGGCGTTCAATCAGAGTTGGGTGAAGCCGCTGGAAGCGCGCAGCGCGCAAAACACCATGGCGACAACGTTCGAGCAGTTCACCGCGCAAGTATTCGTCCCCGCCTTCAACGCCAAGTCGTAGCCCGCCGCCGGACGGTGGCGCGTATGGAATTGCCCGCCGGGAAACGCTAAACTCACCGCGGATATGATCGTGAAGGATCTCCTCCTGACGGGCTGCTCCGAACTGCTGACGCTGGCGGGACCTGCGCCACGCCGCGGGCGGCGCCCTGGCCGATATTGGCATCATTCGCGATGGCGCGCTGCTGATCCGCGACGGAAAAATTTCCGCCGCCGGTTCGCGAAAAGATGTCGAACGGCTGCCCGCCGCCAGGCGCGCCCGAAGAATAGATGTGGGCCAGCGCGTCGTCCTGCCGGGATTCGCCGATTCCCACACTCATCTGGTTTTTCCCGCCAGCCGCGCCGCCGAATATGAAATGCGCATTCAGGGCGCGACCTATGAAGAAATTGCCCGGGCGGATGGCGGGATTATCTCCAGTGTGAAGGCTCTGCGCCACATGCCAGCAATCGCGCTGGAAAAAGAGCGCGCTGCACTGGCTGGAAGTTTTCGCATCGCAGGGAACCACCACGGTGGAGGCGAAGAGCGGCTACGGGCTGAATTTTGCCGCCGAATGGAAAATTCTGGATGTGCAGCGGCGGCTGGCGCGGCATCAACCGCTGGAAATCGTACCGACCTTTCTTGGCGCGCATGTTCCGCCGCCGGAATTTCGCGCCAACCCCGATGCCTACATTGATCTGCTGGCGCGCCGCTGGCTGCCGCGCATCGTCCGCGCGCGGCTGGCGGAATACTGCGACGTTTATTGCGACAGCGGAGCATTCACTGTGGAGCAGTCACGCCGCCTGCTGACCGCGGCTCGCGCCCTTGGACTCGGCCTGCGGCTGCATGCCGAGCAGATCGCGCATACCGGCGCGGCGCGTCTGGCGGCTGAGATGGGAGCAGCCAGCGTGGATCATTTGGACCATGCGAACAACGAAGACATTCGCGCGCTGGCGGCCAGCGATGTGGTCTGCACGCTTCTCCCCGGCTGTTCGCTTCATCTGGGTCTTCGGGAATACGCACCCGCGCGAAAGCTCATTGCCGCGGGCGCCATCGTGGCGCTAGCCACGGACTTCAATCCGGGGACGTGTCCCACGCCCAGCATGCAGATGATTCTGACACTGGCCTGCACGCAGATGCGCATGACGCCCGCGGAGGCCATCGCCGCCGCCACCATCAATGGCGCGTGCGCGCTGAACCGCCAGCACCGCATCGGCTCGCTGGAAGCGGGAAAAGATGCTGATGTGGCCGTCTTTGACGTGGCCGATCACCGCGAAATCCCGTATTATTTTGGTGTGAACCACTGCTGCCTGATCATGAAGCGCGGGGTCGTCCTTCATTCGCGCCTCCCTTAGGGTAATCTGATGTAGCCAGCCCGGCTTTCGTGTTGCGGCCGCGGCGCGATCCACGGAATTGAGAGCCATTTATCCATGAGACGACTCATCGAGTGCGTACCGAATTTTTCAGAAGGGCGCGACCCCGCGAAAGTGGAGGCGCTGGTGGAAGTGATGCGCGCGGTGCCGGGAGTCTTCATCCTGGACCGGGAAAGCGACGCCGACCACAACCGCTGCGTAGTCACTTTGGCGGGTGAGCCGGAACCTGTGGCGGAAGCAGCGCTGCGCGGCGTCGGAAAGTCGCTGGAGTTGATTGACCTCACGCGGCACACCGGCGCGCATCCGCGCCTGGGCGCAACCGACGTGGTCCCATTTATTCCGGTCGAGGGCGTGACCATCGAGGATTGCGTGGCGCTGGCGCGAAAAACGGGCCGCGAAATTTGGGAGCGTTTCAAAATCCCCGTCTATTTCTATGAAGCGGCCGCCACAAGACCGGAGCGCACCAACCTGGAAAATGTCCGCAAGGGGCAATTTGAAGGCCTGCTGAAGGAGGCATTGGAAAATCCTCTTCGGGCGCCGGATATCGGCGGTCCGGGGATTCATCCCACGGCTGGCGCGGTGGTGGTGGGCGCGCGAAAATTTCTGATTGCTTACAATATCAACCTGAATACATCGGACGTCGAAATCGCCAGGAAAATCGGCAAGACCATCCGCTTCTCCAATGGAGGGCTGCGTTACGTCAAGGCCATGGGCGTGGACCTACGCGCGCGCCAATTAGCGCAGGTCTCCATCAATCTGACGGACTATGAGCAGACGCCCATGCACCGTGTCTTTGAAATGGTGGAGCGCGAAGCGAAGCGCTACGGCGTGTCCATTGTGGGCAGCGAAATCGTGGGACTGGTTCCCAAGCGCGCGCTGGAAATGGCCGCGGATTATTATTTGCAGCTGGAAAATTTTCCGTCGTCGCAGATTTTGGAGAACCGCCTCGAAGCTTCTCTTGGAGGAGTTCCCTCGGAGGGAAAGGGAAAGCTGGCCGGACTTGCGGAACCATTTCTCTCCGCGGTGGCGCAGCCTTCGGCCACTCCGGGGGGCGGGTCAGTCGCCGCGCTGGCCGGCGCGCTGGGCGCGGCGCTGGGCCAGATGGTTGCGGGACTCTCGCGCAGGAAAAAATCGCAGGCTGCGCACATGGACGCTCTCAGCGAAGCCTTGGCGGAGCTTCACGGTTTTGCACAATCGCTCACGGAGGCGATTGACCGCGACGCCGCTTCCTACGATGCGGTACTTGCGGCGTTCAAACTCCCGCAGGAAACTGAAGAGGAGAAGAGCCGCCGCGAGGAGGCCATTCAGAAAGCCACGCGTGGCGCGGCGGAGGTTCCGCTCTCGGTCGCCGAAAAAGCTGTGCAGGTTTATGAGAAGCTGGGGCAACTCCAGTCCATCTCCAGTGTTTCTATGTTGTCGGACCTTCGTGTGGGCCAGTTGATGGCCGCTTCCGGTGTGCGCGGAGCTCTGGAGAATGTGGCGATTAATCTCGAATCGCTCACGGAGGCCACATATGTGGCCCAGATGCGGCGAAAAATGAAGGAATTGGAGGCGCGTCTTGCGCCGCCGGATGCCAGCGGCGGCCGCGCCTAGGTTTTCAAGGAGATTCGCGATGCACCTGTGTTTCAGAAAATTGACGGTTGCCGTTCTTTTCGTGGCTGCGTTGGCAGCCAGCTTTTCCATGATGGCGCCGCCGCGGAGTTCGGCGGACACGCTCAGCACCGCTATTATTGGACTGTTCCCCAAAGACCTCGGCGAACTCGCTTACGTGGATCTGAAGGCCGCGCGCCAGTTTTCGTGGTTCTCGCAGCTCCGAGACCAGGTGCTGCCGCCTCGTTTTCGGCAGTTTGAACAGTTCCTCGCTTCCGCAGGCGTGGACCCCAGTACCCAGGTGGAAGAATTGGCGTGGGGTTTCGTCGGCAGCACGGATAGCCAAGCAGAGCAGATCGTGGGCGTTGCGCTGGGCCAGTTCAATCCCGCCGCCACGGAGCAGACCTTCAAAACACAGAAGTTGCCGGTGATTAAGGATCACGGATTTAATCTTTATCCCTTCGGCAGTGGCACCGGCGGTGGCGACATCCTGTTTCTCTTCATAGACAACAACACCGCGGCGTTCGGTCAGCGCCAGGCGCTGGATGAATTGCTGGATGTTCGCAAAGGCCTTGCGGATTCTGTGTTGCATAACGACACCCTTGCTCCGCTAATTTCGGACGCGAACGGCAGCGGCCTCTTCTGGGCGGCCATGAACCGCCAGTACACGCAGATTGCATTGAAGCAGCTTTTGCCACAAGCCGACCAGTTTCCCCAGGCCACGCAAATCGTGAACCGCGTTCAGGCCATGTTTGTGAATATTCACGCAGACGGCGGCGTGGATACGCGCTTTCAGGCGGTATGCGCGTCTCCCGACGATGCCAACGTGATGGCCGCGGCGCTACAGGCCGCCGTGATGTACCGGAAATACCAGGCCACTCAGGCCGCCAACCAGGACCTCGCCAATGCATTGGACGGCATAAAGATCACCGCCGCCGGGCAACGCTTGAAGATCGAAGCGCCGATCACGCAGGATCAACTCGTCTCCATGCTGAAAAATGGGACATTCGCTGTGAAAATGTAGGAGCGGAGATCGCGATGATGGTCGTTGGTCCCCTTCAGCCGCAGGCGTGCTTCACCACGCGGGTCCGCGCGCCTGTCAGCAGATGGATATTCGAAATTTTTCAGGCATGCGGGTGGCGTGAACTGCAATATTGCACAAGTCTGATGCTGGAGAACTCGCCATTGCATTCGCGCACGATGCGGTCAACGCGGCCCGTGGGTTCGCTGGCGGGAGCAAATCCCACTGCCAAGGCAGGAACTTTGCGGCTGCGAGGCTTCTTCGGTTCGGGCAGAGGTTTTCCGGGGTGTTCCAGCAGCACTTCTACGCGGTCCGGATATTCCTGCACGGAAACCCGCAGCGCGGGATCGTGGCCATTGCCATTGCGAAGCGCGACATGGCACAAATTCTCCGTCGCGTGGACCAGGGCCGTCTCCGCGGAGGGGGACATCGCGTTATGCGCCGCGGCGTGGTGAATGGCCACGCCGATGGCCCGGACAAACCTCGGGTCATTGGTCAACAGAAAATCCGTTTGGTCATGCTCTCTTGCCACGGTTAGGTTCCCACGATCCGGGCCCCCTCTTCGCCGAGGGGATCGAATATGCCCATGCCCCGTTGAATCCTCTTCCCTAACTATAGGATGCCGGAAGCCGGGTGACAAGTCTCCCCGACGCGTCCGCCGTAGGGCATGCCTTTCGTACGCCAAAAGGAATCCGCTGCGGCGGGTTTGCGCGCCCTTCCTTGACTGAATCGCACGCGCATGTTAACGTCACCGTTTTACCGGACATGCCGAGATTTTTTCCGTGACATCATCAGACGCGCTCCCTCTTCGTAAGACTGCCCTGAACTCCACACACCGCCGCGCCGGCGCACGCATGGTCGGCTTCGGAGGCTGGGATATGCCCGTGGAGTATTCCGGAATCATTAACGAGCACATGGCGGTGCGGACCGCTGCCGGAATGTTTGACGTCAGCCACATGGGCGAGATCGAGGTGCGCGGCGAGGGCGCGCTGGCCCTGGTGCAGCATGTCACTTGCAACGACGCATCCAAACTGGTGGATGGGCAGGCTCACTATTCCGGCTTGATGACTGCCGCGGGGACGTTTGTGGACGATTTGCTGGTCCATCGCTTTTCCCCGGTGCACTACTTGCTGTGCGTGAATGCCGGCAATCAGGACCGGGATTTCCAACACATCGAGCATTACAACCGCTTCGGCGCGGCGCTGGAAAATGCCGGCTCGCGCTATACGCAGCTTGCCATCCAGGGACCCAGGGCGCTGGGAATCGTGCAGCGGCTCACCAAAATCTCTCTCGAGCCCATTCATTACTATTACTTCACCACCGGGGATGTGAATGGGGTCCCCTGCATCATCGCCCGCACCGGCTATACCGGCGAAGATGGATTTGAACTCTACTTCGCACCGGAGCATTCGGAAAAACTTTGGAACGATTTGCTCGAAGCCGGCCAAAAAGATGGATTGATACCGTGCGGACTGGGCGCACGGAACACGCTCCGCCTGGAAGCAGGCATGTGCCTCTATGGCCACGAAATTGATGAAACCACGACGCCTTGGGAGGCGGGCCTCGGTTGGATTTGCAAACCGGCCAAAGGCGAATTCCTGGGACGCGACGTACTTGTGAAGCAGAAAGAACAGGGGCTGACGCGCAAGCTTGCCGGTTTTGAAATGGCGGACCGCCTGATTGCACGCGATACCTATCCTGTCCGATGCAATGGCAACGAGGCTGGCCGCGTAACCAGCGGCGGCCCCGCGCCGTTTCTGAAAAAGAACATCGGCATGGCCTACGTGCCGCCGGAGTTCGCCGCTCCCGGAACGCAACTGGAAGTAGTGGTCCGCGCGCAAAATGCCGGGGCGCGCGTAGTTCCGCTGCCGTTCTACAAACGCCCCCGCTGAAGAAGCGGAAAATTCGGAGGAGAAAGCATGGTTCCCGCAGATCGCCGCTATTCGAAAGAGCACGAGTGGATTCGCGTGGAAGGCGGTGTCGGCACCGTCGGTATCACCGATTACGCGCAGCAAGCGCTTGGCGACGTGGTATTCGTGGAGCTTCCCAAGCCCGGCACAAGGCTGACCAAGGGCCAAACCATGGGCACGGTGGAATCGGTTAAAGCCGTGAGCGATATTTACAGCCCGGTGGGTGGCGAAGTGCTTGAAATCAATGAATCGCTGGCTCAATCTCCTGAACAAATCAACAGCGATCCTCATGGAGCCGCCTGGCTGGCGAAGATTCGCCTCACCAATCCTGACGACATTTCCAGTTTGATGGACGCCGTGGCCTACGAAGCTTACATCGCCGAAAAGGACAAGGAAACCTCCGCCTGATGCGTTATCTCCCCAAAAGCCCATCCGAGCGCCGCGAAATGCTGGCGGCGATCGGCGTAGATTCCATCGATAAGCTGTTTGAATCCATTCCGCGGAAGTTCCGGCTGAGTGAACCATTGCACCTTCCGGGTCCCATGTCCGAACAGGAGATCATAGATTTTTTTCGCGCCCGCGCGGAAGAAAATGCCAGGGGTTACACTTCATTTCTGGGCGCTGGCGTTTATTCCCATCTCCGTTCCGTGGTTACCGATGCGCTGATTCAGCGTGGCGAGTTCCTCACTTCCTACACTCCTTACCAGGCGGAAATCAGCCAGGGGACGCTGCAGGCGATTTTTGAATTTCAAACATTGATGTCGCAGCTCACCGGCCAGGAAGTGGCCAATGCTTCGATGTATGACGGCTCGACGGCCCTAACGGAAGCGGTGTTCATGGCTTCCCGCCTCACTGGACGCCAGCATGTGCTGGTGGCGCGGAGCGTTCATCCGGAATATCGCCAGGTGCTGGAGGCATACACGAAACAGCTGGGCATCGAGCTTCGCGAGGTGGGTTTCACAAGCAGCGGCCAGGTGGACGAGACCGGTCTTGATGAAAAGGCATTCGACGGCGCTGCCGCCATGGTCGTTCAGTCTCCGAATTTCCTTGGAGTGATTGAGCGCGTGGCTTCGCTTGCCGAGAGAGCCCACGCCCACGGAGCGTTGCTGGTGACTTCCATCGCCGAGGCCGTGTCTCTGGGAATCGTTCGCCCGCCGGCGGAGGCGGATATCGTGGCGATGGAAGGACAGAGTCTGGGAATCGCGCCGAGCTATGGCGGTCCATATCTGGGGGTAATCGCCACGCGGGAGAAATTTGTCCGCCAAATGCCCGGACGGCTTGCCGGGCAGACGACTGACGCCGCCGGGCATCGCGGATTCGTGCTGACGCTCGCCACCCGCGAGCAACATATCCGCCGCGAAAAAGCCACGTCCAACATCTGCACCAACGAAGCCCTGATGGCGCTGGCGGCCACGGTCCATATGTGCCTGCTGGGAAAACAGGGCCTGCGTGAAATGGCGGAGCAGAATCTGGCCAAGGCGCGATTTATGCGCGGCCTGCTGGAAAAAGTTCCGGGAACGCGCGTGGTCTTCAGCGGGCCGTTCTTCAATGAGTTTGTCGTCGAATTTCCTCGCTCGGTGCGCATGATCAATGCCGCTCTGTTGCGCGAAAAAATCGTGGGCCCGCTGGCGCTGGGCGTCTATTATCCGGAACTGACCAAGTGCGGGCTGGTGTGCGCCACGGAGACAATGCCGCGCGCGGAGATGGAACGTTTTGCCATCGCGCTGGAACGTATCCTTTCGCGCCCGGTCTGAGAAGAGCAGGAAAAGGAAGGTTTCATTGGACGGAAAGACCACCATCGCAGAAACTCCGGCGTCCACGGGGAAACAGGCCGGCCGCCACATCAGCCGCGACGAAGGGCTGATCTTCGAGAAGTCCCTTCGCGGCAAGCGCGCCTTTGAGTTGCCTCCGTTGGATGTTCCGGCTGTGGATCCCTCCGCTGCATTGGATAGCTCCCTGCTGCGCAGCGAAATCGAAGGATTTCCAGAAGTCAGCGAGATCGAAGTCATTCGGCATTTCACGCGGCTCTCCACCTGGAATTATGCCATTGACCTGGGCATGTACCCGCTGGGCTCCTGCACCATGAAGTACAACCCCCGCATCAATGAATTCGTGGCGCGGCTGGAAGGCCTGGCGACCGAACATCCTCTCCAACCGATCGGAAGTTTCGCAGGGCTGCCTGCGCATTTTGCAGGTTCTGGAAAAATGCCTGCTGGAAATCACCGGCATGGACGCGGCCACGCTTCAGCCGACGGCGGGAGCGCAGGGCGAATTCACCGGGCTGCTCCTTATCCGCGCCTATTTGCAAAGCAAGGGCAATGCACGCCGCAAGGTTCTAATTCCCGATTCCGCGCACGGCACCAATCCTGCCTCCGTGGTGATCGCGGGATATGAAGTGCAAAACATCAAGTCCAACGAGAGCGGACAGTTGGACACCGACCATCTGCCGCGATTACGTTACTGACGATGTGGCGGCGCTGATGCTGACCAACCCCAGCACCATCGGCGTTTTCGAGGGGCGCATCGCGGAAATCGCCGAAATCCTGCACAGCCGCGGCGCACTCCTTTATATGGATGGCGCCAACATGAATGCCCTCGCCGGAATCACGCGCCCCGGCGACTTTGGCGTGGACGTAATGCACCTGAATCTGCACAAGACCTTTTCCACTCCGCATGGCGGCGGAGGGCCGGGCGCAGGGCCAGTGCTGGTAAAGAAAATACTGGAGCCTTTCCTTCCCGTCCCAAGGCTGGTGGAGCGCCCCGATGGAACGCTGGCGCTGGATTCCAATCGGCCGCAGTCCATCGGCCGCGTGCGGGCGTTTGCCGGCAATTTTGGCGTGCTTCTGCGCGCGCTGGCGTATACGCTGGCCTACGGTCCCGGTATCCGCCAGGCCACTGAGGATGCCGTCCTGAATGCCAATTACATTCGCAAGAATCTGGAAGACGTATACGAGTTGCCCTACAAACTCGCGTCCATGCACGAGGTGGTTTTCAGCGACGCGCGGCAGAAAAAGAATGGCGTCGGCACCATGGACATCGCCAAGCGGCTGATTGATTACGGGTTTCACCCCTACACCACAGCATTTCCCCTAATCGTGCCGGGCGCGCTGATGATTGAGCCCACGGAATCGGAATCACGCGAAGAATGCGACCTCTTTATCGAAGCCATGCGGGCTATCGCGGACGAAGCAGAGCGCAATCCCGAACTGGTGAGGACCGCGCCGCATTCCACGCGCGTTGGCCGGCTGGATGAAGTAGGTGCTGCGCGCAAACCCATCCTTCGCTGGAAACCGTAGCAAGCCGCCACCCAGGGCGCATCCCCGGCATCCGCTGCCGGCCCTTCCTCAGGCCGGGATACTCTTCTCCAGAATCTTTACCTCTCCGGATTCGAGATGGTAAACGCCTCCCACAATGCCTATGGTCTTTTTGTCGAGCAGCCGGCGAACCTCCGAATCAGTATGAAGCTGCTGCAGAGTCCAGCGGACGTTGGCTTCCACAGCGGCCTCCAGCAGCGCGTCAGGATTTTGTTGCATATTCAAGCCGGTCAAACCGGGCTGAATCAGCGCCAGAAGGTCCATGATATGTTCCGGCTCATTGGCCTTGCCTTCTTTCGCAGCCAGGGCCGCTGACACGGCCCCGCATTTCTGATGGCCCAGAACAAAGATGAGCGGGGAGTGCAGATGGAGGATGGCATATTCGATGCTCCCTAAGACGTCCGAGGCTATGATGTTGCCGGCCACCCTCACCACGAACACATCTCCGACGCTTTGATCAAAGACAGGCTCCACGGGCACTCGCGAATCGCTGCAACCGAGAACGATGGCGAATGGTTCCTGTCCGGAGACCAGGGCCCGGCGTGCCTCTGCAAGGTCTTTTCGCGGAGTCAAATTGCCTGTGGCGAAGCGGCGGTTGCCGGCCATCAACCTGTCCAGCGCTGCTTGCGGAGTCTTTGTTTGTTTTCTTACCGGTTCATCGCCGAGACCATACGGGATCATCCAGGGAGAAATAGCGGCGGCGCCAAACCCCGCCAGCGCGCCTCTCCGCGTAATTTTCATCGTTGGTTCGTCAACACAGCTCATTCGTGTCCTCCTTCGGCATGGGTGATGAGTTTTCTTCCACGCCCCAACATATTACATCGGAATGTTTCGCGGCGCGGTGTGCAAAGATAAATCATCGCGCCGCGGGAATCACCATCCATGAGTACAATAATGCCGGGACGAAAAATGGCGCAGAAATCCAGCCACACCTGGGATCGCGTTTACCAGGTGGTGAAGACCATACCGGCGGGACGGGTGGTGACTTACGGCCACCTGGCAAGGATGGCTTGTTTGCGAGGAGGCGCCCGCGAAGCAGGGCATGCGATGGCGGCTTGTCCCAACGGACGCGGCATTCCCTGGCACCGCGTGGTGGGAGAAAAAGGGCGCCTGCTGATTCGCCAGCCCCTGGCGGCGCTGCAGCGGCGACTCCTGCAGGCGGATGGCGCGACTTTCGATGGTCCGCGCGTGGATATGTCTGCCTGCGGCTGGAAATCATCGCGCACCACTCGCCGCCGCGCCGTTAAGCGCAAAACGCGTCGAATATGATATAGAAGAAGGCCCGATGCCTCCCTCCGCCATCGAAGTCAGCGACCTGCAGAAAAAGTATGCGGATGTGCATGCTCTGCAAGGCGTGAGCTTCGCTGTGTCCGAAGGAGAAGTGTTCGGCCTGCTGGGTCCCAACGGCGCCGGCAAAACCAGCACCATCGAAATCCTCGAAGGGTTGCGGACGGGTGATAGCGGACGCGTAAGCGTTCTGGGGATGGATCCGCGCGCCGGCGGCGACGAATTTCGCCAAAGAGTGGGCGCGGTGCTGCAAGCCACCGCCCTGCCGGACAAGCTTCGCGTATCCGAGGCGATTTCGCTCTTCGCGAATTTCTATCCCCGGCACCGCAAGCCGGATGAACTTCTGGCGCGATTCCAGTTGGAGGAAAAACGTAACGCCTTTTACTCGCATCTCTCCGGCGGGCAGAAGCAGCGGCTGGCGCTGGCGCTGGCCATCGTGAATGACCCGGAGCTGATGTTCCTGGATGAGCCCACAGCGGGGCTGGACCCGCAGGCGCGCCGCGAGATTTATTCCATCATCGAGGAGTTGCGGAGCGAAAAAAAGACCATCCTGCTGACCACGCATTACATCGAAGAGGCCGAACGCCTCTGTGATCGTGTGGCCATCGTGGACCACGGCCGGGTGATCGCCATGGGAACGCCGCAGGAACTGCGCAATCAGACCAAGCGCACCACGCGCATCATTGTGCGTCTCGCGCGACAGGATGGCGTCGCCGGCCTGCGCCAACTCGAAGGCGTGGAGGAAGTCACAGAATCCGAGGGAAACATCGAACTGCATACTTCGCGCCCGCCGCGGACCATCGTCGCGCTGGTGAAGCATCTGGAAAGCATTGGCAATGAATTGCAAAGCCTGGAAATGGCTTCGCCGTCGCTGGAGGACGTGTTTATCGAGGTCACCGGCCGCAGCCTGCGGGACTAAATCAGATTTGATTCATGCGGGGCAGGAGGATTTTTAGTGAAGTACAGTTGGACACTTTCAAGAGTGCGCATGCGGCTGGCATTACGCAGCCCCGCGTTCATTTTTTTCAGCCAGGTCCTCCCGCTGGGCTTCCTCTTCATGTACGCGGCGGTCTTTGCCCACGGTAACCCCACGGCCATCACCTACCTGCTTGGACCCGTGCTGTCGCTTACGGTAATGGGCAGCTTTTGGGGCCTGAGCGTGCAGCTGGTCGCCTTTCGTGAACAGGGCATTCTGCGGCGGTTCCAGCTCACGCCGGTGGGGGCGGGGGCGCTGTTGATCTCCAGTATTGTTTCGAACTATTTTCTGGTTCTGCCCACCATCCTGCTGGAATTCCTGATTTGCCGGTTCATTTTCCACATGCAAAGCGTCGGAAATCTTGGCGCGGTGCTCGTATTGGTTTCCATCGGCGCGGCTACGTTTTCGGCATTTGGCCTGATCGTCGCCAGCGTCACCAACAACATGCAGGAAACCCAGGTGATCAACAACATTATCTGGTTTCTCTTTCTCTTTTTTTCCGGCGCCACTTTTCCGCTTTCCATCATGCCGCTGTGGATCCAGCACGCTGCCCTCTTCCTGCCCGCCACGTATCTGGTCGCCGGCTTACAGGGCGCCATGCTGAAAACCATCACACTGCCGGAATTTGCCGGTTACTGCGCGGCGCTATTGATGGGCCTGATCGTCGCGCTGGTGATCTCCAGGCAGCTCTTCCGCTGGGAGCCGGAAGCCAAAGTTCCCGGCCGCGCAAAGGCTTTGGTGCTCGCCGCGATGGTTCCCTTCTTCCTGCTGGGGATCTGGGAAAACGTATATGGTCATCAATTGGACCAAATTCATCGTACCTTTCAAATGTTGAGTCAATCCGCGCCGCCGGATTCTCCGCGCTGATTCTGGCGCGCGCCCGCGGCTGGGGGACAGCCATGGCAGAAACATTTCGCGCTCTTTAGCGCGGGAAGAGGAACGCGGCAAGTACCGCGTTGCGTTCCAGGACCTCAAGGAACCGGATCTTCCCTCCGGCGAGGTCCTTATTCGCGTGGCTTATTCTTCGTTGAATTACAAGGACGGCCTGGCTGTTCTCAGCCGCGGCAAAATCATCCGCAGATTTCCCATGGTTTGCGGGATTGACCTGGCGGGAACCGTCGAGGAATCCTCCATTTCCGAATTTAAACCCGGAGATCGCGTCCTGGCCACCGGACAGGGCCTCAGCGAAACGCGCTGGGGCGGATTCACGCAAGCCGCTCGTCTCCCCGCCGATGCAGTGGTTCCCGTACCTGCCGCTTACGATTTGCGGCAGGCTATGGCTATCGGCACCGCGGGCTTCACGGCAATGCTGGCCGTCACCGCGCTGGAGCATAGCAACGTTCGTCCCGGCCCCAACGAAGTGCTCGTCTCCGGCGCGGCCGGAGGCGTAGGCTCATTTGCCGTCATGATTTTGGCGCGAGCAGGGTACAAAGTGGCGGCGTCCACGGGACGGCCAGAGATTGGGGATTGGTTGAAGAACCTGGGCGCACCGAGCATGTGTCCCGCGCGCAGAGCTGGCCGCGCCTCATCCGCCGCTTTCCGCGGAACGATGGGCTGGCGGCGTGGACAACGTCGGTGGCCAGACGCTGGCTTCCATGCTGGCTGAAACGGCATCGTACGGCGCAGTGGCTTCGTGTGGGATGGTCGGCGGAGCGGATGTGCCGCTCAGCGTCTTCCCATTCATTTTGCGCAATGTTTCCCTGCTGGGCGTCAGTTCGGCGTGGACGCCCAAGATCCCACGGCTGGCGGCGTGGAAGCGCCTCGCCGAAATACTTCCCGGGGAGCAAGCGGAAAAAATTGCGCGCGTGGAACCTCTTTCGCGCATTTTCGAGCTTTCCGAGGACATTATTGCCGGGCCACATCCAGGGCCGCGTAATCCTGGACGTGAATGCCTGACGTCGCTGGTTATTTGATTCTTTGAAGGCTCCAGCTGCATCCGATGGTGGTATGTTTTCCATTATGTTTTGCAGGCAGACGATTTCCCGGTGGCAGCGCCCGCGCGGCCTATGATGATTATCTTCGCCGCCATTGTCGGCATTGTATTGGTCCTGGCTATCTTGCAGGACGCGTTTGAGACCATCGTCCTGCCACGGCGCGGCACGCGAAAATTCCGGCTCGCGCGCTTTTATTTCATCTCCACATGGAGACCATGGGCCCGTATTGCCCGCCGCATGCGCAAGCAGCGCCGCCGGGAAAACTTCCTCGGCTATTACGGCCCGCTTTCCCTGCTGGGACTCCTGAGCTGCTGGGCTGCGGTCTGGTTCTGGGTTATTCGCTGATTTATTGGGCGTTTCATGTAGCGGTGATGCCCGGCGACCGGTGGGCGCGCTTTGGAATTGATTTCTACCTCAGCGGGACTACGTTCTTCACGCTGGGGCTGGGCGACGTAATCCCCCACACGCCGGGGGCGCGCTTTTTAGTGGTCGCCGAATCCGGACTCGGTTTTGGGTTTCTGGCCATGGTGATTGGTTACTTGCCAGTGATCTATCAGGCCTTTTCGCGCCGCGAAGTGACCATTTCCCTGCTGGACGCGCGCGCCGGTTCGCCGCCCAGCGCCGGCGAGCTCCTGCGCCGACATGCGGACTGCGACGGTTTCGAAGCGTTGCAGGAAATTTTTCGCGACTGGGAAAAATGGAGTGCGGAGTTGATGGAGAGCCATCTCTCCTACGCGGTCCTTTGCTTTTACCGCTCCCAGCACGACAATCAGTCCTGGCTTGCTGCCGTATGCACCGTGCTGGATTCTTCGGCTTTTGTCATTGCCGAGGTGGAAGGCCCTTGCCAGCGGCAGGCGGAACTGACCTTCGCCATGGCCCGCCACGCGCTGGTGGACCTCGCCGCCATTTTTGTTCGCAAGCCCGATACTCCGCTCACCGATCGCCTCCCATCCGAATCCATCGTGCGTCTTCGCAAGGGCCTCCGCACCGCCGGATTCCGCCTCCGGGGCACCGACGAAGCGGAAAAGAAACTCGCCGAGTATCGCCATCTCTACGAGCCTTTCGTGCAGGCTCTGGCCGAATATCTCTGTTTCCGCGTACCAGATTGGCTGCCTCCAGCCACGGCCATTGATAATTGGCAGACCAGCGCCTGGGGCCGCAACCCTGGTTTCTGGCACGAAGAGATCCAGGAGCACGCGTTACCGCAAGCCCGCTAAAGAAATGACGAAAACATCCGCGCACATGCATCCGTTGCCGCTTTTGATCCTTGCGGACAACCGGCCAAAATGGCCGCGGCGCGGCCCTCGGCGAAAACGGCTTCCTCTTTTCGGCGGAAATCGCTGTGCTATAATTCGCGACGTGCTGATTGCGGGTTTGCTTCAGCCGCTCCTACCGGGAATTCGCGGCTCCCGCGAGCGGGCAAGCGAATTCATTGCACGCTGCACCTTCCCGATCCCGGCGCATGGAGTACTTTGATGGCCCTTGTCAAGACGGAAAAGATTTGGCATAACGGGATATTTCGTTCCCTGGGACGACGCCAAAATCCACGTCGTCTCCCATGTGATCAGTTATGGCTCCGAGGTGTTCGAAGGCATCCGCTGCTACAACACCAAGCAAGGTCCCGCCATTTTCCGCCTGCGCGAGCACATGCAGCGGCTTCTGAATTCCGCGCACATTTACCGGATGGATCCCGATTCTTCGCTGACGACCTTTGCCACGCGGCCGCGCTCGACCTGGTGCGCGTCAATCGCATGGACGCCTGCTACATTCGCCCCGTAATTTTCCGCGGATATGGCGACGTGGGCGTAAATCCTTTCCACTGCCCCATCGAGGTTTATCTGGGTTGCTGGAACTGGGGCAAATATCTCGGCGAGGAGGCCCTGGAGCACGGCGTGGACGTTTGCGTCAGTTCCTGGGCGCGGCTCGCTCCCAACACGCTGCCGCAAATGGCGAAATCCGCCGCGAATTACATGAATTCCCAGCTCATCAAGATGGAAGCTCTCACCAACGGCTATACCGAGGGCATTGCGCTGGACGTGAACGGCTATGTGAGCGAAGGCTCCGGCGAAAATATTTTTCTTGTCGCGAACGGCAAGTTGGTAACTCCGCCGCTGGCCAATTGCGTCCTGCCGGGCATCACGCGCGATTCCGTGCTGGCGCTCTGCCGCGACCTGGGCATTCCGGCGTCCGAGCAGATGATCCCGCGCGAAATGCTCTACATCGCCGACGAAGTTTTCTTTTCCGGCACGGCCGCGGAAATTACGCCCATCCGCTCGATTGACAAGATCGCGATCGGCCCCGGCAAGCGCGGCCCCATTACGCATCAGTTGCAGGAAGAGTTCTTCGAGCTGATCAGCGGACGCAAGCCCGACCGCCATCAGTGGCTCTCGCCTGTCGGCGTTTCCCCGCCGCCGCGCCCGTTCCCGTTGCGCGCGCCGCCCGCTATTTAATACACGACTTGCTTTTCCACCGGCTAGTTTCCGGATAGAATCAGGCCGCTTCCGGTTTCGCGCGAGTATGGCGAGGCGGGAGCAAAGGCGATATGCGAATGCGGCTGTTTGCGCGAGTACTGGCGGAATTTATCGGGACGTTCGCCGTGGTGTTGATCGGCGCGGGAGCAATGCTGCGCCGACGCCGCGTTGCGCGTCACGGGCTCGCCCGGCCTGGGTCTGCCTGGGAATCGCCATTGCGCAAGGCCTGGCGTATGCCACTGATGATTTCCGCCGCGGGGCCCGTCTCCGGCGGACATCTGAATCCGGCGATCAGCATCGGATTCTGGGTGACGCGGCGGCTGGGCACGTTCGACCTGATCCTTTATCGGAGCGGCGCAGCTTCTGGGCGGAACCGCTGCGGCGCGTCTGCTGATGTGGCTGATTGCCGGAGAGCCTGTGGCGCTCGGTTTCGCTGGGGACGCCTCAGTCGTGGCCACGACCTCACGCGCACGCCGGCGATGGGCATGGAAGCCGTGCTCACATTCTTTCTGGTGTTTGTTTTCTTCCTGGCCACCGCGCGCGCCGGAATCGAATTCCCGCACTGCGGCCGGAATCGCCACTGGACTTATGGCGTCCACCTGCTATCCTTTTCGGCGGACCCATTCACCGGCGCGGCCATGAATCCCGCGCGCGTTTTGGGCCCGGCGTGGTTTCCCATCATTGGGCCAACCACGGCGTCTATTGGATCGGCCCGCTGCTGGGCGGAGTTGTGGCCGCCTGGCTCAGCGACCGCCTCTTCATTCCCAACGCCGATTAGCCTCGTTTGCTCTGGCGCAATTCGCCGCGCTCGTTTCATTGCAGCATGTATCCAAACCTGTTAGGTTTTTCACGTACACCCCCTTCCGCAGGGGGTTTTGTTTTTATGGGCGTCTCCATCAATGATCTATTGCAGCGCGCCGTCGAAAAAAAAGCCTCGGACCTTCACCTGAAAGTCGGCAGTGTTCCTTGCCTGCGGATTCAGGGCCAGCTCGAGCTTGAAGCGGATCTTGCCCGCCTTTCCACGGAAGACATGGTGCAGATGGCCCTCAGCATGATGACCAGCCGCCAGAAAGAAAGGTTTAAGGACAACACCGAACTGGACCTCGCCTACGGCGTCGCCGGTCTGGGCCGCTTCCGCGCCAGCGTCTTTCAGCAACGCGGCAGCGTGGGAATGGTTTTGCGCGTGATTCCCTCCAGGGTCCCCACCATCGAGGAACTGGAGCTGCCTCGCGTCCTTGAAAAAATCGCCGCCGAGCGCCGTGGTTTGGTCATCGTCACTGGCACCACCGGTTCCGGCAAGTCCACCACGCTGGCTTCCATGCTGGACTGCATCAACTCCCGCAGCGCCGAGCACATCATCACCATCGAGGACCCTATCGAATTCCTGCACCGCGACAAGAAGTCATTCATTGACCAGCGCGAAGTGAATGTGGACACGCAATCCTTTCCCGTCGCGCTGCGCGCCGCCCTGCGCCAGGATCCCAACGTGATCCTTGTGGGCGAAATGCGCGACCTGGAGACCATTTCCACCGCGCTGCTTGCCGCCGAAACCGGCCACCTGGTTCTTTCCACATTGCACACGCTCGATGCCGCCGAAACTATCCAGCGAATCATCGCCGTGTTCCCGGAACAGGAGCAGAATCAGATTCGCCTTCAGCTTGCCTCCACGCTTCATGCCGTCATCAGCCAGCGCCTGATCCGCCGTATGGACAATGGCGGGCGTGTTCCGGCCGTGGAAGTGCTGATTGCCACCGGTTTCATACGCGATTGCATCATCCATCCTGACAAAACGCGACTTATCCCCGGCGCCATCGCTGACGGCACCAGCCAGTACGCCATGCAGAGTTTTGACCAATCCCTCTTCGATCTGTACTCCCGCCATCTCATCACTCTGGAGGAGGCTCTGCTCAGCTCCTCCAACCCCGATGATTTCCGTCTGCGCGTGCAGGGCATTCGGTCCACCACCGAATCGGCGCGCGAAGAAATGGAACACGCGATGGATGAATTCGAGCGCACTTCCAAACAGCATTGAGAAAGCGGCGGTCACTCCACCAACGCGGCGCCGCGCCATCTGTTATCCTGCGATGCAGTGCGCCGCCCCCGTCCACTCACCACCGAACCGGAGTTGTACGCCGCAGCTGTGCGCGCGTTGATGCGCCGGGCATATTCCGTATACGAAATGCGCATGTTGCTGGAGCGCCGCGCGGAGGAAAAGTCGCTGGTCCCGCCAGTGATGAAAAAACTCAAGCAGCTTGGCTATATGGATGACGCCCGTTACGCCCGTGAATTCGCGCGTTCCCATGCGCAATTGCGCCGCCAGGGAAAATTCCGCATCACCCGCGAATTGCGGACACGCGGCATCCCCGACCGCCACATCGAAGCCGCGCTGGAAAACGCCTTCGTGGAAACGGATGAGCCTTCCGTGCTCCGCGCGCGCATTTCCCGGCGCGTAAAATCCCTCGCCACGCCGCTTGACGAACGCAAGCGGGCCTCCTTGTATCGCAGCCTGCTCCGTGCCGGTTTCTCGCCGGATGCCATTCGCAGCGAACTTCGGCGCCTGCGGTCAGGTTCGGCGGACGATTTGGACAGCGGTGCCGAGCCGGAGTTCGATCCTGAATCGGCTTAAATTCCATCTGCGCTTTGCAGCTCCGCGCCACGTTTGTCATAATTATCTTTTCCCAATTGCACGCATTTGTTTCCTGAGGCCCTTTTGACTAGCGATATCAAATGGAGTGGCAACAACATTCGCAGCACGTTCCTGCGCTTCTTCGAGGAGCGCGGGCATCGCGTGGTGCGCAGCTCCTCGCTGGTTCCCGCCAACGATCCCACGCTGCTTTTCACCAATGCGGGGATGAACCAGTTCAAGGACGTCTTTCTCGGACTGGAACAGCGCGACTACAAACGCGCTACCACGTGCCAGAAATGCGTCCGCGCGGGCGGAAAGCACAACGATCTCGAAAACGTCGGCTACACCAATCGCCATCACACTTTTTTTGAAATGCTGGGGAATTTTTCCTTCGGCGACTATTTCAAGGCCGAGGCCATCGCCTTCGCCTGGGAATTGATTACCTCGCCGCAGTGGTTTGGCATTCCCCAGGACAAACTGTTCGTCACCATTTTCAAGGGCGAGAATGGAATCGAGCGCGACGATGAAGCGCATCGCCAATGGATCGCCCAGAAGGTGGCTCCCGAGCGCATTTATGAATTCGGCGCCAAGGAAAATTTCTGGGCCATGGGAGATACCGGTCCGTGCGGGCCGTGCAGCGAAATTCATTACGACATGGGACCAGCCGCCTCGGACACGGGCCACGCGGATTGCGAATTCGGCTGCGAATGCGGCCGCTACGTCGAAATCTGGAATCTGGTTTTCATGCAATTCAACCGCGATGCGGAAGGCAAGCTGAATCCGCTGCCGCGGCCGTCGGTGGACACCGGCGCTGGACTGGAACGCCTTGCCGCTGTTCTGCAGGCCAAAATCAGCAATTTTGACACCGACTTATTTCAGCCGCTAATTCAGAAAGCGAGCGAACTCGCCAACGCAAGATACGGCCATGACGCGGACGCGGACGCCTCTTTACGGATCATCGCGGACCATTCCCGCGCATCAACCTTTCTGATTGCGGATGGCGTGATTCCGTCGAACGAAGGACGGGATTACGTGCTGCGAAAAATCCTGCGTCGTGCAATCGACCATGCATGGAAGCTGGGGATCAAGAAGCCGTTCACCAGTGAAATGGTCGATGAGGTTGCCGAAGTCATGCGTCAACCGTACCCTGAGATTGCCGAATCGCTCCCCCGGATTAAGACTATTACCACCGAGGAAGAACACCGATATCAGGCGATAGTTCTACCCGCAACAACAGCGTTCGAGCAGCGGATTGCTGGATCGCCGAAGAGCGGGAGCCTTTCCGTTCGTTCGATTACCGGCGCGGACATGTTTTACGCATATGACACACTGGGACTTCGCCCCGACTTCGTACGTGACCTAGCGCAACGCCATACGCCGAAATGGAATATCGAGCCAGATGCGGACGAGCAGTTCCAGCTCGAGATGGCCGAACAACGACGACGCGCCAAGGCATCCTGGAAAGGCGCGCACAAGGAAGTTGCCAAGCCTGCGTACGCAAAACTGGCGGAAACATTTCGCACCGAGCCAGATTTTTATTTTGGGACGGTGGCGCGCGATTGCCGCATTGAAGCCATTGTCACCAAGGACGGCGCGGTGAATGAACTGCCGGCGGGCGCGGAAGGCGAAGTCGTTCTGGACCGCACGTCCATCTACGCCGAATCTGGCGGACAGCAGGCGGACGTGGGGACTCTCCGCGATCCCGGTATGAGCCAGGAACTGGCGGCGATTTCCGGCGCGTATTATCCCGTCAGCCGGCTGGTGGCCCATCGCGTGACTGCCAAGGAAGCTCTGCGCGTGGGCGACCGCGTTTCCACCGTGGCCGATTCCTCGCGGCGCGTGCGCGACATGCGCAATCACACCGCCACCCACCTGATGCACGCCGCGCTGCGCAATATTCTGGGAACGCATGTGAAGCAGGCCGGGTCTCTCGTGGCCCCAGATCATTTGCGCTTCGATTTCAGCCATTTCGCCGCCGTGGAAGAGAGCGAATTGCGGGACATCGAAGACCAGGTGAACGAGCAGGTTCTTCACAATCTGGAGATGCGCACGGACATCATGTCCATTGACGACGCGCTGGCTTCGGGGGCGCTGGCGTTTTTTGGCGACAAATATCCGGAGCATAACGTCCGCGTGGTCACCGTGGTGGATCCCCACTGGGGCAACGGCTTTTACAGCAAGGAGCTGTGCGGCGGCACGCACGTGGTCCGCACCGGCGAAATTGGCCTGTTCAAAATCGTTGGCGAACAATCCGTCGCCGCGGGAGTACGCCGCATCCAGGCCATCACCGGTGATGAAACATTGAAGCTCTTGCGCAACATAAAACATCTGGTCGTCAACGTTGCAGGTAGCCTAGGGACGACCGAAGGCGAGGTCGAGGTCAAGATCGCGCAGTTAGTCGAGCGAACTGAGGCGCTGCAAAAGGAACGCGACGCTCTGAAGCGCAAGTCCGCGCAAGGCATGGTGGATGAACTGCTCGCCAGCGCCCGGCGCGTGAAGGATGTTCCCGTGGTTGCCGCGCGCGTGGATGGCCTTGACCGCGACACCATGCGGCAGCTGGTGGACACACTCCGGCAAAGACTGGGCTCCGGGGTGGCAGTCCTTATTTCCACTGACGAAGGTAAAGTGGCCCTGATCGCGGGCGTTACCAAGGACCTGATTCCGCGCATTCATGCCGGGAAGATCGTCCAGGCGCTGGCCAAGCATGTGGGTGGCTCCGGCGGCGGACGGCCGGACCTGGCCGAGGCTGGCGGAAAAGATACATCCGGGGTGGAAACCGCCCTGGCATCTCTATTCCCCCTACTTGACGAAATGGTATAATTCCTCTCGAGCGCCAGAGGCTCCCTTCGGAAGCTCCCTTCTTCCGGCGTGAGCGTAGTTTGTTTATTTGTGCAGGATGTTCATTCTGCCTTCCCCATAAGGACGCTATTCTATGCAGGCACGCATTCTAGCGGCATCCGCCCTGGCGTTGGGGGTTTTGTGTCTGCCCCAACCCTCGCAAGGCCAGATCGCATCCCATATGGATGAGCGGGGCAAGCTTGTCTATACCAATGCCGAGCAGCCACAACCTGCGGCGCCATGGCTGGCGCATGCCCATTTGCGCACATCTTCGGCGGGTTCCATGCAACCAGTGCCCCTGCGGCCGGGTTTGGAGCAAATGATTCGTACAGCCGCGCAACAAAACCGGGTGGATGATGGCCTGTTGCGGGCGGTGGTCCGCAACGAATCCGCGGGCAATGTCACGGCGGTTTCCAACAAGGGCGCCATGGGACTGATGCAGCTCATGCCCTTCACGGCGGAGAGGTTTGGCGTGGCCAATGTGTTTGATCCGGCGTCAAATCTGGATGGCGGCGCGCGTTACCTGCGCTTTCTACTGGACCGTTACGCGGGCGACCTCTCCCTTTCGCTGGCCGCTTATAACGCCGGAGAAAAGGCTGTGGACGAGGTCGGCGGCATTCCACCGTATGAGGAAACACGGAATTATGTGCGCCGGGTGATGAACTCCTATCGCCAGTCCGGCGGCTTGGGGATGTCCAATTCAACAGGCACGGCTCACTGGCCCATCCGCCGCGAGGCGGACGCCAGCGGCCGGATCATTTTCACCAACGAATGAACATAAGCGCGCACATTTCCCTCTCTCGCGGACGCCGCGTCACCGGGCTTTCGTTCGGCCTGGTGCTGGCGTTGCTGGTGTGCTGGCCTGCGGCGGCCCAGCGGAGCGCGGGGCCTCATTCCCAGTTTCTCCGCGCCCAGAAAATGCAGATCGCGCTGGAAAACAAGACGGATGCCGCGCAGACCCAGGAGGAGTATCGCCTCACGGTTGAGGCCTACCGCAAAGTCTATTTGGACACTCCCACCGCGCAGGACGCCCCGCGCGCACTGATGGCCATCGGCGGGCTTTATTGCGAAATGGGAGACCGTTTTGATAAGAAATATTTCCACTCGGCCGTCGTCACCTACGATTTTCTCTTGCAGGAGTATCCGGGCAGTGAGTTGCGTCCGGACGCCGCTTTCGCGATCGCCGAAATTCAGCAACAACGTTTGCACGCGCGCAAGGATGCCGAGGCCAGCTACCGCGATTTCCTGAGCCGGTTCCCAGATTCCCCGCAGGCGCCGGATGCGCGTGCCGCGCTGGCGATTCTGCAAGGCGGCCACGACGGCAATGCCATCTCGCAGTCACGCTCCGCCGCAGTCAACAAAAAGCCCGCGCCCGCCAGGACCACCGGACAAAAAACACAGGACGTTTCCTCGGTGCTGGAGCAGCCGGATTCGGTTGACGCTGACGCGCCTGTTGTACGTGCAAAGACCAATTTTGGCCGAGATTCGCAACCTGCCACGCCATCTGTGGACGACACGTCCGCAAACGACGGCACTCCTCTTGTCCGCATCGGAGGCGTTCAGGCCAACGAGGGCGCGGGCCACACGCGCATCGTGATTGACATGGACCACCCGGCAAAGTTTGAATCCGGGCGCGCTCATGATCCCGAACGCATTTTCTTTGACGTCGCCCATTCTCACGTTTCGCGCAGCCTGCTGGATCAGCCTCTGGATATAAACGATGGCCGCGTAAAGTCTGTGCGCCTGGGCCAGTACCGGCCTGATGTGGTCCGCGTGGTTGTGGATGTGGATGACGCTGGAAGTTTTTCGTCGCTGCTTTTGCACGATCCGGATCGTTTGGTGATAGATGTTCAGGCGGAAGGCTCCGCGGCCACATCCATGCCACTTTCCAGGGAGTCCGCAAGCGCCGCGGAAACCTTGCGAGATACGCCTATCGCTCCCGCGACGTCCAAACCCGCAAAGACCCTTACGAAGGACGATTCCGCGGACGATGCGCAGCTAAAAGACGCGCCTTTGCCCAGTCACAAGGTATTCGCGCACGGCAACTCCGTTCCGCAGCCCATGCGCGATGGCCAGGGTTCACTGACACGCGAGCTGGGACTAAAAATCAATCGCATCGTGATTGATCCCGGACATGGCGGACACGACACCGGCACGATCGGTCCGCATGGCTTGATGGAAAAGGACGTTTGCCTCGATGTGGCTCTGCGTTTGGGTAAGCTGATTCAAAAGCGCCTTCCCGGCGCGGAAGTATTTTATACCCGGCATGACGACACTTTTATTCCGCTCGAGGAACGCACGGCCATCGCCAATCGCGAAAACGCCGACCTTTTCATTTCCATCCATGCCAATTCCAGCCCCAGCCCCTCGGCACGCGGCGTGGAAACTTATTTCCTGAATTTCGCCACCACTCCGGACGCGATGCAGGTGGCCACGCGCGAAAACTCCACTTCGCAGTCTTCCGTGCACGAATTGCAGATCGCTGATCCAGAAAATCGCGCGCAACGAAAAAGTGGAAGAATCCCGCGAGTTTGCCACGGACGTGCAGGACTCGCTGTCACACCGGCTGCATGCTTCGAATCCCGGCATTGAAAACCGCGGCGTGAAGCGTGCGCCTTTCGTGGTTCTGATTGGCGCCAACATGCCGTCAATCCTTGCGGAGATTTCTTTCCTCAGCAATCCCACGGACGAGCGCCTGCTGCGAGCCACTCCCGAACGCCAGCGCGTTGCCGAAGGCCTCTTCAAGGGCGTTGAATCCTATCTCGCGAATTTGAACAGCCTGGCGGTGAATCTCCAGGGCGCCGCTTCCGGCGACGAGACTCAGGTGGTCTCCGTTCGGAACAAGAAGTAAACTTCCAGCGTCAATATATATATGCGCCGAATCCCGGTCGTGCTAACGCTGTGTCTCTTCATTCCCTCCGCGCGGGCGCAGAGCGTTCTGCCGCGATCATTTTCCAGTTGGACGACTCCGGAAACGAGCGCTGTTGCGCCTCAAAATGCCGAATCCGCTGTTCCGCAGGCCGCCATTCTGCGCGAGTATGGCCTGGTGGAAATCGAGCAGGGCGATTATTCTCTGGGCAATGCGCGTTTGCAGGTGACGCTCTATCGCATGCGCGATCCCAGCGCGGCATACGGAGCTTTCACGTTTCTCCGCTCTGAAGAAATGCGGCCCGGCGGCCTGGCGGATTATTCCGCCATTTCGCCGAAGAGGGCACTGATGCTTCGCGGCAATCTTGTGGTGGAGGCCACGGGGAAAAATCTCCCGGCTCTCACGCGGGACCTCGCCGTCCTGCAATCCGCTGTCGCGCGCCACGCCGAGACTGGTCCTTATCCTTCGCTGGAATTCCAAATGCCCAAGGAAGGGCTGGTTCCCAACTCGCAGCGTTACATCGCGGGTCCCCTGGCGCTCCATGAATTTTTGCCGCTGGCGGATGGAGACTGGGCCGGCTTCTCCACGGATGCGGAAGCCGAGATGGCGCGCTACCGCATCAACGGCCGTGAAGTATCGCTCCTGCTGGTTGATTTCCCCACGCCGCAAGCCGCGGAAGCGCGATTGAAAATCTATGCGCGGCAATTCACGCTGAATCCCGCCGACGCCGCACACGAAAAATCGGCGCTCTTCGCCAAGCGCGACATGACTTTGATCGCCCTGGTCTCCGGAGCGTCCTCGCAAAAAATTGCGGACCGTCTCCTGAAAGGCGTGCATTCCGGCGAGGAAGTCACCTGGAACGAGCCTGCCAAGGAGGCCCTGCGGCCTTTCATGATCCAGGCGATAATCAACGCGATCACCGGCACGGGCATACTTTGCCTGTACACATTGATTGCCGGATTTGCCTTTGGCGGATTTCGCCTGTTGGTTAAACGGATTCTGCCCGGCCGCGTTTTCGACCGTCCCAGTTCCACGGAAGTCTTGCAGTTGGGAATCTCCAGCAAGCCCATCGAGACCAAGGATTTCTACGCTGGTCCGGGCTTGTAGGCGTTTTTGCGGCTGCTCTTAATCACCCGGCCTGTCCGGCGCCCGGCCCTGCGCGGCGACGGAGACCAGGATGTATTCCGCGAGCCGTTGTTTGTCTTCGTCCGTGCGCATGATGGTTTGCGCCAGATGGACGCGCATCCCCAGCGCCTCGATGGCCGCTTTCATTTCGCTGTCGCCCTCATCAAGAACGAATTGCCCCGCAAAATCGAGATAGATGCGCGCCACGCCCAGCGCGGAGACTTCCAGTCCCAGTTCCGCAAGCATCTTGTCGGAAGGCCCCTTGAGAGATTTCCCGCCCACGATCGGCGTCACCACAATCACCCGTTCGCGCCGCCGCGCCAGCGCTTCGCGAATCCCGGGGACGGCGAGAATTGGCGCGATGCTGATCAATGGATTGCTGGGGCATACTACGATGGCTGTGGCCGATGAAATCGCGTCCAACACGCGCGGCCCGGGCTGCGCTGTTTCCGCCCCGTCGAAATGAATGCGCCGCACCCTTGGCCTTGCCCTTTCGCGGACGAAGTATTGCTGGAACGCCAGCCGTCCCATTTCTGTTTCCAGGACAGTGCGCACCGGCTGGTTGCTCATCGGCAAAATTCGCGCGCCAACCTGCAACGCCGCGCCGATGGAATCAGCAGCTTCTGAGAGCGTAAGGCCTTGCCGCAGCATTTCCGTGCGATGCAGATGCGTGGCCAGGTCGCGGTCCCCCAGATTGAACCAGGTTTCACGGCCATATCGCGCCAGCCATTCGTTGGCCGCGAATGTATCTCCCGCCAACCCCCAGCCGGTGGACGTATTCACGACGCCGGCCAGCGTGTAGGTCACCGTGTCCAAATCAGGACAAATCGTCAAGCCATGGATTTCCGCGTCGTCTCCGGTGTTCACGACGGCGGTAAGATTTTCCGCCGGCATGGCGCGCACAAATCCCAGCAGCAGCTTGGCGGCTCCAATGCCACCAGCCAACGCGGCGATTTTGATGCCATCATGATTTGCCATGCAAACTCATCCACGGTCCCACTGTAGAATTTCGCTCCCAAAGAACGCGCATTGTAGCATTCTCCCGCGCTGGCCTTCGATGCTCGTCACTGCTCATTCTACTTGTTCCCGTTCGTGACGCTTATTCCGCCTGGCAATGACGGCGCGTCCAATAGTCTCGCCCTACCCCAGTCTGCGGCGGCGATTGAGCAACATTGCCCGCTCAGATATCATCTGAACTGCGAAGTGGTTTTATCCGAGGGGGGCATTTGAAAATACAGCGAACTGCCATTGTCCTGGGTTTCAGTTTAGTTTCCGTATTGTTCTCCTCCGCGGCATTTGGGCAAACCGCCGCTGAAATTGCGGACCGCAACATTGCCGCCCGCGGCGGCGTGGATAATTTTCGCGCCATTCACACCCTGAAACTTACCGGGCAGATCGGTTTTGGCGGCCAGGCGACCGGACCGCTGACCGTACTTGTCAAAGCGCCGTCTTCTTTTTATTCCCAATTCACGGCCGCGGGAGGGAAATACACCCAGGGCTACGATGGCAACGTGGGATGGCAAATCTCCCCCGCCAGCCCGGATGGCTCGCCCGCGATTCTGGCTGGGGAACTTCTTGCCGCAATGCAGGATCAAGCGGTGAACGGCATTGCTGGCCCGCTTTTTGACCACGTTGCGCGAGGCAACACCCTGGAACTCTCCGGCGACCAGACCATTGGAGGCAAACCCTGCTTCAAGCTCAAAGTAACTCTGCGGACTGGCAGCCTGATTTACATGTACATCGACAAATCCACATTCCTGGAGGTGAGAGAGGAACTGCCGCGCACCTTCAACGGCAAGGAACAACTCGTCGCGGAAACAGTGGGCGACTATCGTAGGTTCGGCAACATGCTTTTTCCCTGCTCATTCGTCAGCACCATCGGCGGCCAGCCCGGCGAGAATTTGCAGGTGGAAAACATGGAAATCAATCCGGCCATCGAGGATGCAGTATTTCACATGCCCCTGGCGGCACCTGCGCCCCCGTCGAATCCGGCGCCAACTCCGCCGTTAAAACCCTGACCGGGGCGGCTTTTCCCATCACGCAGAAAATCTGTGTTGCCCCCATCCAATATCCGCCTACGAATTCCAGGTGGTCCCCGCAAGCCGCCTGCGGTTTGCAGCCCACTCATCCGTGCCGATAATGCGTGGCGCCATGTCCACCAGCCGGGGGAAAATGTTGAACACTCTTACCGCCGTCCATTCTTCCCCCGCGCGGGTGTGAAAACCGTGGTCGTTGAGATCTTCGGCCATCCTCGAAATGGATATATCCTGCACAATCATCTGCATCAACCGATACAGCACCTGCATTTCCACCGGATCCTCCTCCAGGTGCCGGCAATCGCTGGCAATCCTTAGCCCGAAGGGTATGGGCTCCACTCTCCCTGGCGTGTCCGATTCTTCACCGGGGATTTCCCGTTCCCATTCCACAGCGACAATGCGCCAGCCGGCCTCGGCTCTCAGGTTCATATAGGATTGGTCGACCTCGCCCGTCAGCGCCTCCCGCAACCTCTCGATTCTGGCCATCGCATCCTCCGCTCATGGAATTTCCCAACAGACTTGCTGCAATGCACAAACGGCATGCCTGCAAACCGCGCGCCGAATTGCACCCCATATAACCTGCGCAATTGAATGAGGTTACCCGCACCTGCGTGGCTCGCAATGGCGCTCTCTGCCCGTTTCTGGGAAGGATCCGTTGCTAGATCGAACAATTCCGAGGCCAAAGGGGCAGGAAAAAGCTGACAAACGAAGCCTGCATGGGGAATAAAAAGTGGAGCCGAGGGCCGGAATCGAACCGGCGACCTGACGATTACGAATCGTCTGCTCTACCAGCTGAGCTACCTCGGCGTGAGCTTTCTGAATCTAGCATTGCCGCAAAAAAACTTCAAACCACCACCGCGCGCCCACTAATGGGAAAACGGAAAGAGCAGCCACGCAATCGCCACGCCCACAACCACAAAGAGAAGGAAGATCCACGCTGCGGAACGTATGCGCGAAGCCAGAGAGGGCCGGCTGAGAAATCCCAAAACGCAGGAAGCGCACAGCGCGAAAATCAGAAGCAGCGGAAAATGCGTTAGCCAGCGGGGCGTCAACGGCCCGCATCCTTTCCGCTCAGGGCGATTTCAATGGCGTCAAGTATGCACAACATGTTCAGCACTCCGGCCGTCGCCAGGAATCGTGTCCCCCATTCGCCCCATGCGCGCGAAATATCAGGTCCGGACGCTTCCAACCGGTGCGCCAGGAAATAGAATATGCCCATGCCGAAATCCGCCATAAAGCCGAGGAAGTTGAACGCGTCAGTGGGATGCCGCGAAAATATATCTCCGCGCAGCCAGTAGCCGGTTAGCGCCATCAGGGCGATGGAGCAGAAATAAACGCAACCGCGAATCCATCGTCTCAGGAGAATGTGTCCCAATCCGGGCACCGCCCACCCCGCGACGGCTGTCAGCGCCGCCAGCGGCACGCGCCAAAAAGAAGAGTTTTCCAGAGCGGGCTCGTCCACGGCAGGTCAGGCCAGCAGCGCGGGCATTTCATCCTGCGTTGCGCCTGTTACCTTTGCTTCTTTCTCGCTGACATAGACATCCACTTCGTTGCGAATTCCAAAGTCGGCCAGATAAATTCCGGGCTCCACGGAAAAACAGGTGCGCGGCACGACGGTGCGGTCGTCACGCATTTCGATGCTGTCCATGTTGGCGCCCGTCCCGTGAACTTCCTGGCCGATGTTGTGGCCCGTGCGGTGGGTAAAATATTTTCCGAACCCCGCTTTGGAAATCACCTCGCGTGCCGCGCGATCCACCTGCCAGCCCTGAATCGTTCTTCCCGCGGCCACGGAGCGGCTGGCAAATTCCACGGCGGCATTGCGCGCCTGCCGAACTGTATTGAAAATCTTTTCCACTTTGGGTGGGATGCGGCTGCCCAGATAGCCGGTCCAGGTAATGTCATAAAAAACGCTGTGAGGCTTGTCCAGCTTCGCCCAAACATCAAGCAACAAAACGTTTCCGGCGCGAATCGCTCTGCTGTCGCGAGGGCCGGGCTCATAGTGCGGGTTGCCGCTGCTCGGACCCACGGCCACGATGGGAGGACTATCCGAAACCAGGCCGTGCAGGCGAAACTGTGCGGCCATCCATTGTTGCAGGTCGTATTCGTTCAGCGCCTTGCGCTCCCGAACGAACGACGCAGCCCGGCGAAACGCATCGCGCGTAACCCGGTCCACCAGCTTGCCCGCTTCATAATGCGATTTAAGCTGTTCCGCCGACCAGCTGGCTTCGAATTGCTGCACCAGATCGGCCGAGGTGACAACCTTGCATCCGAAACTTCGCACCAGTTCCACGGTGCCGGCATCCACAGTCGCCACATAGGGGATATTGTTTTTTGGCGAATACTGCATCGCCACCCGGTGCATGCGTTTCAGCAACCGCGCCAGACCTCCCATCAATTCCTCGTGCGAAACGTATACCGCCTTCGATCCCGGCAGCGAATCGAGAGTGCCCTCTTCAATGCGGTGAACCAGCTTCGCTGGCACGCCGCGCGCGGGAATCAGGTAGAACCAACGGCGCTTGGCCAGGACATGCCCCAGTCCCAGGACACTGTACGCAATGGGATCCCGATGGAGGATGTCGCAAAAAAACCAACCATCCAATTTTCTGGCTCTCAATTCGGATTGTATTGCCGCGATGTCAGGCATTTCTTTCCTCCAAGCGCCGGTTCCCCGAACATATACCCGCGTCTTCCGCCAAAGCGGTAACTTGTGATGCTGACGCGCCCCGCACTTCCACGCGTTTCATTCGTCCCCGCGCGCCGGCGACGATTCTAACAGCCGCCAGCGGGCGCTTCAATCGTGCAGCCAGCAAGCGGACCAGCGCTTCGTTGGCGCGCCCGTCAACCGGTGGCGCGGACACGCGCACACGCAGCGCGCCCTCCCGCTCGCCATCAATGCCCTCGCGGCTTGACCGTGGTTGCAGGCGCACTTCAAAAATCACGCGGTCGTCTTTTTCCGTAACGCGGATCAAGGTTTCACACGCGCGCCGAATATCGCCGTCCCCACACGCACTTCCGTGGCGCCTTCCTCGATGGCCACTTCAAAATCGTGCGACATTCCCATGGAGAGCGTTGGGAGCGCCACCCCCAGTTCGCTGGCAAGTGTGTCGCGCAGCCGCGCCAGCCGCCGGAAGTATGGCCTCACCTGCTCGGGATCCTCCTGGAACGGAGGAATGCCCATCAATCCCCGCAATTCAATGTGCGGCAACAATCGCGCCGTCTCCGCCACGGATCGCAGTTGTTCTTCCCGCAGGCCGCTCTTAGATTCTTCCTCGCCCAGCAGCGCTTCCAGCAACACCGGCATTTGCCGCTTACCCGCTTCTGAATTGGCCATTTCCTCGCTGGCCAGTTCGCGCATCATTTTGTCCACGCGCTCAGCCATCGCCAGACTGTCCACGGAATCTATGCGCTGGAACAGCCGCACGGCGCGGCGAACTTTGTTGCTCTGTAGCTTGCCGATGAGATGCCACACGCAGTCCAAATCCGCCAGAGCGGCACGCTTGGACTCCCGCTCTTGTACGCGGTTCTCGCCGAAGTGCCGTAAACCTGCCGCCCATGCGATGCGCATATCCTCGGCGGGAACTGTTTTGGAGACGGCGATGAGAGTTACATCCGCGGCTAGCCGCCCGGAGCGCGCCGCGGCTTGCTCAATTCGTTCGCTGATCGCTTGCACATTTTTGGAAATTGAGTTCTCCATGGCTGGCATCAGCGGGATTCTAACACGCGGCGTCTCGCGCAATGGGCGTGGCGACATGGTCGCTAGCTTCTGTAATTTGCGGCCTATGCTAGACTGGCCGGATTCATGGTGACCACTCGCGGCAAACTGATCGTGCTGGAAGGGATTGACGGCTCCGGCAAGCGCACCCAGTTGCAGATGCTGCTCCGTGCCCTGGTACAGCGGGGTATCCCCTGCCTGGAACTGGGCTTCCCGCGATACGACGGCTTTTTCGGTGAAATGGTGGCGCGTTATTTGAACGGCGAATTTGGACCGCTCTCCGCGGTGGACCCGCATTTCTCCGCATTGCTCTTCGCCGGCGACCGTCTGGAAGCCCGGCGCATCCTGGAGGACGCCCTCTTCGAAGGAAGAATTGTTCTCGCTGACCGCTACGTGGCATCGAATCTTGCACATCAAGGCGCGCGCGTGCCACCGGAGAAGCGGCCGGAGTTCATTTCCTGGCTGCGAAAACTGGAATACGAAATATACGCGTTGCCGGAAGAGGACCTGGTGATTTTCTTGCGCCTCGCCGCCAGTGAAGGCCAGCGTCGCGTCGGTAATAAAGGCGCGCGGAGCTATACATCCATGCAAAGGGATTTGCATGAAGGCGACTTGTCCCATTTGGTCCTGGCAGCGGAGGTTTACGACCACTTGGCGGAGCAGCCCAACTGGGTGGTGGTGGAAAGCGAAGGACCCAGAGATGCATCGCGCGGCGCCGAAAGCATCCACCAGGACGTCCTCGCCGCCGTGGATTCGCGTATCTTTGGGGAGATTGGCGAGGGGCGCCGGTAATCCAGGCGGCGATAACCATGGGTTTCCAGGAATTTCTCGGCAACGGCCACATCGTAATCGCGCTGCGCAGCATGCTGCGTGAAAAACGCGTCCCCGGAGCGCTGCTCTTCACCGGGCCGCTCGGGGTGGGCAAATTCACGCTGGCGCGTATGTTCGCGCAGGCGGCGAACTGCGAAACTCTTCCGGACGATTTCTGCGGCCAGTGCGCCACCTGCCAGCGCATCGCCGCGGTCGCCGATATTCAAAAGCTGGTGGAGCAGGGCCTGACGGAGCGGGGCGAGAGTGCGGACGCCGCCGCGGTGGAGCGCACGCCACTGCTCCTGGAAACGCACCCGGACGTCTGGGTTATTGTTCCGGATCCCGTGCGGCTGAAGACTCCCGTGGCGCGGCCATTGATTCGCGCGGCCCAGTTGCGCGCCGTGCAGCGCGCCGCCGGATTTATGCCCCACGCCAGGCGGCGGGTTTTCATTCTGGATGGCGCGGACACCATCCGGTGGTCTGAAGCAGACCTCCTCCTCAAGACTTTGGAAGAAGCCTCCGCAACCACCACGCTGATTCTGCTGGCATCGCGCCCGGATTACCTGCTGCCTACCATCCGGTCGCGTTGCATCTCCTTTCATTTTGCGCCCGTGCCCGTCGAAGACGTGGAAAAGCTGTTGAAGGACCGCGGCGAATGGAAACCCGCGGAACGAAAACTGGCCGCGCAGCTTTCCCAGGGCTCTCCCGGCGTGGCCATGACCCTTGATTTAGTGGAATCGCGGAATATTCGCGCGGAGGGGCTGGCTCTTCTGCGGCAGGCGGCGCAGGGAAGGAACTTCGCCAGCCTTTTTTCATCCACGGCAGCCATGGCGAAGAACGATCAGGTTGCCTTTGAAAAACGTCTCGAAGTGTTCTATAGTCTGCTGACAGACCTGCTCGCAATTGCATTGGCTCCCAAGGGCAGCCTACTGCGAAACCCAGACATGCGGCAGGAACTGGAAATTCTTGGCAAATTCATAGACGGGGAATGGGTTTCGCGGGCGACCGAGAGTTTGGATCGGTTGGAAGGCCGGCTGCGAAGAAACGTCGGGCGGCAACTGGGGTTGGATTCTTGGGCCGTCATGCTGGCACGGTCGGACGGCAGTCAAGCTCAGTCTTAGCGCGGGGGGGCGCGTTTTATCGGACTCCCTGCATGCAGCCTCGAACGGTCTCAATTTCCAAGAGGAGTTGTGTCGTGAATCGAAAGCTATTTCGTCCCACTCTCACAGAAGCCGCCGCGAAGGAGCCCTACGGGAATCGCCCTCCCATGGGCCAGCCGCCGGGCAATTTGTCTCCGCGGAAGAAACCTATCCCGCCTGAACAGACGTTCGCCGAAAGCTTCTATTACGTAAAGCAAATGCAGTCGCGCGCGCCGGTAGCGGTGGTGCTGAACGACGGCGAAGTCCTGCGCGGCGTTGTGGAATGGTACGACCGCGATTGCATCAAATTGACGCGGTTTGGCAGCCCCAACCTATTGGTCTACAAGCAATGCATCCGCTACATCTATAAGGATGGCGAAGAGGCTGCTCAGGGCGGGACAACCAATAATTAGATGGCGATGGCGGCGCTGTTGCGCGATTCTCGGCCGGTTCGTTAGTAAGTTGCGGTTTGAAAAAACACATCTTTGCGCGTCAGTGCGGATGGCCCGCGGCTCGGTCTTGATTTTCCCTCGTCCCGTTCGATCTCGAATGGGCATCCGTTCCAATAATACAAAGAATCCTGATTTAACGGGCGGAGAACCCGCCATCGAGCGGGATCGCCGCGCCCGTGAGCCAGGAGGATTCATCTGACGCCAGGAACAGCGCCAGTTGCGCTACATCCACGGGCTTTCCCATTCGTCCCAGCGGGATATCCGCCACACGCTGCCGGATGGCTTCCTCGCGGTTCGGCGCCTGGGCAAAAACGGTTTCAAGCATTTCAGTTTGGATAATTGCAGGGCAGACGCAGTTCACACGAATCCCTTCCGCTGCATGGTCCAGGGCCATGGCCCGCGTCAACTGTGTGACCCCGCCCTTGGCCGCCACATAGGCCGCCCGCGAAGTTCGCGCCACGAGACCATACACCGAGCCGATATTGATAATGGCGCCGCCGGAACGCCGCATTTCAGGCAGCGCTGCGCGCGAAACAAGAAATGTTCCCGTCAGGATTACGTCCAGCAAACGGCGCCACTCCTCTTCGGAAGTCTGTTCTACGGTCCCCACGAATGTGGCTCCAGCGTTGTTCACCAGCACGTGCAAACCGCCCAGCGCCTGCGCTGTGGCGCGAACTGCGTGTTCCGCCTGAGCGCCGTCGGTCACATCGCAGGTCACGCTGATGCATTTCCCACCCTGCCCGCGAATTTCCGCGGCAACGGCTTCGAGTGGCGCGGAGCGCCTTCCCGCGATGGCAACCGACGCTCCCTCCAATGCAAAGAGTTCCGCGCAGGCGCGGCCAATGCCTGTTCCGCCTCCGGTGATTAAAGCCGTCTTACCTGCAAGCCGTGGCATGGCAATGATCCTTTTCGAAAGGGCGTCTCTACGGTTTGGAGCGGCATCACTCCCCTTCGCCGGAAAGCGAATTATGAACCTCCGGAGCTCTTGGTACGTCCAATGAGACTGCACCCGGCGCATGCTTCCTGCGAAAAGACAGTTCTCGCAATTGCACCGTCAGGTGCGCGAATCTAGCATTCGCGGGGGCGCATGGCAAGCGGCGCAATCCTGCGACGGGCGAGCGGGATGGAGATGGCATGAAAATCGGCATCACTTGTTATCCAACATACGGTGGCTCCGGCGTGGTCGCCACGGAGCTGGGGATCGAACTGGGGGCCCGCGGCCATGATGTTCACTTCATTAGCTACGCCATGCCCATCCGCCTCAACGCAACCAGCGACCGCCTGCATTTCCACGAAGTAGAGGTGACCACGTATCCGCTCTTCGACCATCCGCCTTACACTCTTGCCCTGGCCACGAAGATGGCGGAGGTGGCGGAGGAAGTAGGACTCGATCTGCTGCATGTTCATTACGCCATTCCGCACTCCGTCAGCGCATTGCTGGCGCGCTCCATGACGGCTCCCCGGCGCCTCCCGTTCATCACCACGCTGCACGGCACGGATATCACGCTGGTGGGCAGCGACCGCAGCTATCTTCCCATTACGCGTTTTTCCATCGAGCAGAGTGACGGCGTCACGGCCATCTCGCAATACCTCCGCCAGCGAACCATCGACGAATTTGACGTCCGCAATCCCATTGAAGTAATCCCCAATTTTGTGAACTGCGATCTTTATGTGCGCGGTGACAACACTTGTCTCCGCAAACTATGGGCTCCTGACGGTGAACTCATACTGATGCATCTCTCCAATTTCCGGCCGGTAAAGCGTGTCACGGATGTGGTGGAGATTTTCTCCCTGGTGCGTGAGAAGCTGCCCGCGAAGCTGGTTCTGATCGGCGACGGGCCGGAGCGCGGCGCCGCGGAATGGACGGCACGGAAGAAGGGCGTGCAGGAGCACGTCTACTTCCTCGGCAAGCAGACCCAGGTGCAGGAAAAGCTCGCGGCCGCCGATCTCTTTCTCCTGCCGTCAGATGAAGAATCGTTCGGACTTGCCGCGCTGGAGGCCATGGCGTGTGAAGTCCCGGTGATTGCCTCGAAGGTAGGTGGGTTGCCGGAGGTGGTCACAAGCGGCGAGGACGGCTACCTTGTCCCGCCTCGCGATGTGGAATCCGCGGCGCGGCATGCCCTGAACATCCTCACGCGAGCCAACCGCGGGCGCGAAATGGGCCAGCGCGCGCGCATCAATGCCAAGAAGAAATTCTGCTCCAACGACATCATTCCGCTTTACGAGAATTTCTACCGCCGCGTTCTGGAACAGTCCGCCTGATCGCCACAAGAGCCAGCCCAGGCTCAGGCTTCCCCGCTGGCGGTTACCAGTTCCGGCACCTCAATATGCACGCGCGTCCCTTCGCCCTCGCGGCTGAGAATATCCATGCGAAACTGATCGCCATAAAGCAGGCGCAGCCGTTCGTGGACATTACTGACTCCAATGCCCTCGGCATAGACCTGCGCCAGTCTCTCCTTTGGAATTCCCGCTCCGTTGTCTTCCACGTCAATTTTCAGTTGGCCGTCGGCGCGGCGCGCGCGAAGAATAATCCGGCCTCCCTCCAATCGCGGCGACAGGCCGTGCTTCAGCGCGTTCTCCACAATCGGCTGCAGCATCATGCTGGGGACGAAAGCGTCCAGCGTGTCGTCATCGATTTCCTTGAAGATTTGCAGCTTGTCTGGCCCGAATCGCGCCACTTCGATGTCCAGGTAATCGTCCATGAACGTAAGTTCATCGCGCAGGGGGACGAAAGTTTCGTGGGTTCGCAGCAACCGGCGCAGAATGTTGGATAGTTTGATGACCACCACCCGCGCCAGGTCGGGATCGTAGCGGATCAACGAAGAAACGGTATTTAGAGTATTGAACAGAAAATGCGGATTGATCTGGCTGGAAAGCGCCTCGATGCGCGCCTTGAGCAAGAGTTGCTGGTTCTGCTCCAAATTCATTTCAACCCTTGTACTGTTCCAGATTTTGATGGGCACGGCCACGGCCATCAAACTCGCCAGCAGCACCAGGAGAAGCAGCCAGTCATTGGTATATGGAACGGTGAATAACCAGCGCGCGGGAACAAAATGCGCCAGAGTCTCGCGCCCCAGCACGAAAAATGCGCACGCTCCCAGCGGCAACATGGCCCAGTTGAATTGACGGTTGCGGATCAGCCGCACGATGGAAGAAGGGATGCTCAGAAAGAGAAATGGCCCGAAGTGCCAGATGTCTTCCTTGTTGGGAATCGCTTCCCGGATAACTCCGGCCAGCAATCCCACCAGCGCCGCCAGCGGGGAGGACAGCCATTCGTGGTGGATAAACGCCGGCAGGCTGATCAGCGATCCCCCCAGCAATCCCACCATGCGACCGCCGAGCAGCCCCATCACCATGGCCCCTTCCAGCATCAGGTCGGCGAATTGATATCCCGCCAGTCGCATTAGAATTCCCAGCGCCAACGGTGGCGTAAGAAAAAGCAGGAGTTGCACCTTTTGGTCGGAATCGCGCTGCTCCGTGAAAAGGAGACGGCGGAACGTGGCCGAACGCGCCAGCAACGCGGCCAGCGATGCTGCCCAACCCACCTTCAGCAGCAGGGTAAAGAAAATATCCTTGGATGAAAGAGGTATCACGAGTGCCGAACCACGCACGGCTACAGTAGCCAATGCAGCCCAGCTGTGTAAAGCAGTCCGACGCGCCCGCTGCTATAATGGCCCGTCCCCATGAAGAAACGGAAAAAACACATTTTGCCGCGAGTTGTGGCGCGGGCGGAACTTCCCTCCCGCTTCGGAAGGTTCCAGGTTCTCGGCGTGCGGGGACATGGCCCGCAGGAAGAGGCCCTTGTACTGGTGCATGGCTCCCTCGCGGGCGGACCGGCTCCGCTGGTGCGTATCCATTCCCAGTGCCTCACCGGCGACGTCCTGGCATCCCAGCGCTGCGACTGCCGGGCACAGCTGGAGTATTCTCTCCGCCGGATTGCCCGCGCGCGCCGCGGGATTTTGCTCTATCTCCCGCAGGAGGGGCGCGGCATCGGGTTAATGAATAAGCTCCGCGCCTACCAATTGCAGGACGCGGGAATGGACACCGTGGAGGCCAACCGGCAACTTGGTTTTGAGGCTGATTCCCGCGATTATCATTTCTCCGCGGCGGTGCTCAAACATCTGGGCGTCCGCGCTGTCCGGCTGCTCTCTAATAATCCCGACAAGGTGAAACAGCTTCAGGAAGGCGGCGTCCGCGTCGTTCAACGGGTGCCCTGTCAGCCACGGGCCAGCCGCATTTCCCGCGCCTATCTGCGCACCAAACGCGATAAACTAGGCCACCTGTTGGCCGGCTTGTAAACCCGGACGCCGTGAACCATTCGCCGGATTCCCGTGGGGAAATACCGGACGGCAAACCGTCGCCAAGGGACGTTCTTGTTGTATTGTGATGCGATCACACGCTGCGGAGACTTTCTCTGCGTGATTTCCAGGAAGGATTGGGCATGGCAAAAGCAGGGAAGCCGATACCCGAGGGCTTTCACGCCGTAACTCCATCCATGGTGGTGAAGGACGCGAGACGCGCGCTCGATTTCTACCAGCGGGCCTTCGGCGCCATTGTTCTTGGCGTCAGCCATGGCCCCGGTGGAAAGGTCATCAACTCCACCATTCGCATTGGCGATTCACTAATCCTGGTCAATGACGAATTCCCCCATTCGGGCTCGAATTCGCCCCAATTGACTGGCGGCGCCAGCATCTCCATACACCTCTACGTCGAGGATGCCGACACCGCATTCAATCGCGCTGGCCAGGCCGGAGCCACCGTCGTCATGCCCATCATGGATGCATTTTGGGGCGACCGCTACGGCCAGGTAACTGACTCGTTTGGTCATCGTTGGTCCCTCGGCACGAGGAAGCAGGATCTCTCCCCCGAGGAGATGGAAAAGGCCCAGAAGGAAGCCTTCGCCAAAATGCAATGCAAGGGTTGAGTGGTGTTGTATAATACGGGCACTTGGGGCACGCCCCTTTATCCCTTTTCCACGTTCTTATTGTGTCAACACGGAGGGAACTCTATGGGGAATTGTCGAAAATCTTTAGTCTTACTGCTGGTGGTTTCTTGCATGGGTATTACCATGGCCCACGCAACGCCACGGCGGCATCAGAGCACTGCCGCATCTTCACAGAAAGGCTCTACGGAGAGTCCGAGTGCAGCCGCAGAAAATAACCCCGGCTATAGAATTGGTCCTCTGGACGTCCTCAATATTGACGTGTGGAAGGAACCCAATATTTCTCACATCGTCCCGGTTCGCGCCGACGGCAAAATCTCCCTTCCTCTTCTCAACGACGTCCAGGCCGGTGGATTGACGCCCATGGAGCTGGCCGCGGCAATCCGGGAACAGCTTGGAAAGTTCATCAGCGATCCGCAGGTGACCGTGATCGTGACGGAAATGAACAGCCAGCGCGTATACATTATGGGCGAAGTGACGCGGGCTGGCGCTTATCCGCTTCTGCCCAACATGACCGTTTTGCAGGCTCTTTCCAGCGCAGGCGGTTTCACGCAATTTGCCAGCGTGAAGAAGATTTACGTCCTCCGCCGAGTGGATGGTCAGGACAAAAAGATTCACTTCAATTACAAGGATGTCGTCGGCGGTAATCATCCGGAACAAAATGTTGTCCTGCAGGCCGGGGACACCATCGTGGTTCCCTGAGGACGAGTAGGGTCATGCTCATTAACAAACCAGCCCGAATCGCATGCGCATTGTTCGTCGTGAGTACTTTCACCGCGGGGCTTCGCGCGCAAAGCGCCAATCCCGGCACGCCCCAACCGCAACCCACTCAGGACGCGCAACCTGCCCAGCCACAGCAACCCCTGGTTCCTGAAACCACGCAGCCGAATGATCAGGGCGACAACGATCTGCCTGCCATACTGCAAGAACAGGCAGACCAGCAACAGAACCAGCAGGCGGCTCTTGTTTATCAGCCCCTCGCTGGCATTCAGGAGCAAACCCTGGGGTCTTATCATGCGGCCCAGAATTTTCTCGTTCCCGGTTTCGATTTGAACGAGATCGTTGATACCAACGGGCTGAGCGCGCTGGGATCGGGCCAGACTGGCCTGGCCAGTGTTACCTATGCCGCGGGCGGCATCAAATTCGAGCGCGACTCGCAACGTTCCGCGACAGTCTTCGATTATTTCGCCGGGCGGTCATTTTCTCCCGAAGGCGGCTTGCTGGATTCCACCATGCAGGGTCTGGCCGCGGCGCAAACTTTCCGGTGGCATCGCTCCACGCTGCTGTTCGCCGATCAGTTTTCGTACCTTCCGGAATCCCCCTTTGGCTTTGCAGGAGGAGGAAATATTCAGAGCCTGGGTCTGGGCGGCGACCTGACTTCCAGCTTTTCGGTTCTGCAGCAGGACTTCCTGCCCAACCAGACGGTTCTCACTGGCCGGGGCACGCGCATCAGCAATACCGCCGCCACGGAATATGATTACCGGACTGGCCCGCTTTCTTCGCTGACCTTCGCGGGCGGTTACGGCTTGCTCAATTTTGATCAGCCCGGTTTCGTGGATAGCTGGAATGCCTTCTTCGTCGGCGGATACAATCGCACGATCACCCGCCGCGATACGGTTGCCGTCCTGTATCGTTTCAACGCCATTCGCTTCAATGGAGTCAGCGGGGCGATCAACGACAACTTGGTTCAATTCGCCTATGGCCGTTCGATCACAAATCGTCTCGCGTTTCAGGTGGCCGCCGGTCCCGAAGTGGATTCCTTTCAAAATCCCGGCATTGCCAATCAGTCTCGTGTCACCGCAAGCGTGAATAGCGGGCTCACTTGGCAGACGGACAACTCCAGCATCAGTTCCACGTACAGCCACGGATTGACCGGAGGCGGCGGTGTGCTCACCGGCGCCGAAACCGACCAGTTGCAAACGACGTTCGCACGGCGTCTGACGCGCACACTGCGCGGCTCGGTGGGCGGCGGGTATGCGTGGAATCGCGGGATTTCGCAGGCGGGGCCGGCGGATGCTGTCCTTCCGTCCTATTCCACCTATTTTATCTCCGCGCAACTCAGCCGCGCGATCGGCCGGAATGCAGCAATCAATTTGGGTTACACTTTTCAGAGTCAGGATTCCTCTCAGGTATGCACGCTCCCGGGTTGTCAGGGCGTGCTGCTGCGGCATCAAGTATCGATCGGGTTTTCCTGGCACGCGGACCCAATTCAGTTGAGGTAACGCCCGGGTCACTGGGCTAAGGCTTCTGCCAAAATGGCGCATAAGGAACTAAAACTCCGGGATTATGTCCTCGTCCTCCGGGGGCATTGGTGGGTTGTTGTCACCGGAGCCGTGCTGGGTACGGCCATTGGCATCGCCCTCGCCTATTTTCTGCCCAAGCGGTTCAAGTCCGAGACCACCGTCCTTGTGGATCAGATGGACGCCGAGCAAAAATACGTAAGGGACGGAGCCACCTCGGACGATCTGAACCAGAGGCTGGCTTCATTGAAGGAACAGATCACCAGCCGAACCCGCCTCGCTGAAGTGATCCAGAAGCTGAATCTGTACCCCGGTGACATCAATCGCGAGCCTATGTCCGAACTGGTGGATCGTCTTAAAGGCGCCGTGGATGTGGAGGCGTTGGAGCCCATGGCGGGAACAGACGAACGCAGTCTCCCGGGTTTCATGGTTACGGTTACTTTCGGCAATGCCCAACTGGCCCAGAAAATCTGCGCGGCTCTCACCTCTAATTTCATGGAGCAGAATCTCAGCCAGCAGACCACGCAATCCCGGCAGACCACGCAATTCCTCACCCAACAGTTGGCCGATGCCAAGGCCCGCCTGGATGCGGAGAGCGCCAAGCTGGCCGACGTCCAGCACCGCAATGCCGGTTCTCTCCCTGATCAGGAGCAGGCCAACCTCAGCCTGCTGATGGGGCTGAATACCCAGCTGCAGGCGGCGTCGGAGTCATCCAGCCGGGCGCAGGAAGACAAGGCTTTTTCCGAATCTCTCCTCACCCAGCAATTGGCCGCCTGGAAAAGCTCGCAGACTATCAGCGACCCTGGAACCATGGAAATTCGCCTAAAGAACATGCAGGACCAGCTGGCCACGCTGCGTGCTCAATACACGGATGAATATCCGGACGTGATCAAACTGAAGAAGGACATTGCCCAACTCCAACAGAAAATTGCCGCCGCCCAACAGACGCCTCCGTCCGCGGAAACAGCTCCGGGCCCCGCTCCCAGCGACCCGCCGCAAATTCAGCAATTGCGCGCCCAGGTTCGCCGTGACGATCTGGCCGTTGGCGCCGCTCAAAAACAGCAAGCGGCGGTGCAGGCCCAAATCCGCGTGTTGGAATCCCGCGTTCAATCCAGCCCGCTGGTGGCGCAGGATTTCAAGGAAGTGACCCAGAATTATCAGACCGCTCTGGATTCCTACAACGATCTTCTGAAGAAACGCCAGGATTCAGCCATGGTCACGGATTTGGAGCAACATCAGGGCAGCGACCAGTTTCACGTACTGGATCCGCCCAGCCTGCCCCTCAAACCCGAATTCCCCAAGCGCTCGCTGTTTGCCCTGGGAGGATTCGGCGGTGGAATATTCCTGAGTCTGGCGCTTCTTATGTTCAAGATGCGGGGCGACACGTCGCTTCACAACGAGCAGGACGTGGAACTCATGCTCCAGCTGCCGGTTCTTGCTCTGGTTTCCGATTTCGCACCCAACACCGGAAAAGAGAGAAAACATCCCGGCCGCTCGGGCAGCGGCGAAAGCCTGTCGCTGAAGGCCTGACCACCATGTATAAAAATTTCTTCAGCCTTCGCGAAAATCCGTTCAACGTCAATCCCGATCCGCGTTTCATTTTCCCCACGGCAGCCATGCAGGAGGCGCTCGCCGGCTTGACGTATGGAATCGACGCCCGCAAGGGGTTCCTCCTCTTCACCGGAGAAGTGGGCACCGGCAAGACCACGCTGCTGAACCGTCTCCTAGACTGGCTCCGCGAGCGCGACGTGGCCACCGCCTTCATCTTCAACACGCAAATCACCACCAGCCAGCTTTTCGACTTCATCCTCAACGACTTCGAGATTTCCTGCGATTCGCGCATGAAAAGCCACGCGCTTATGCGCTTGAACCAGTGGCTGCTGGACCGTTACCGCGCCGGGCAAACCGCCGTTCTCATCGTGGACGAGGCGCAGAATCTTTCTTTTCAGGTGCTGGAAGAAATCCGCCTGCTCACCAATCTGGAGACTTCCAAGGAAAAACTCCTGCAGATCGTTTTGGCCGGCCAGCCGGAGTTGGATCAGAAGCTCCAGCATCCACAGCTTCGCCAGCTCTTACAGCGCATCACGCTCCGTCTGAAAGACATCTCTCCTTACCCGCGAGGAGACCCTTGGCTACATCGCCGGAGCGGCTGCGCATCGCCGGAGCCGGCGGCGATCCCGATTTTTTCATAGGATGCCATGGACGCGGTGCATCGCTATTCCCGCGGCATTCCGCGTGTTATCAATCTGATCTGCGAGAACTCCCTGATCGCCGCTTATGTGGAAAGTCAGCGGCCCGGTGCTCGTCCATCATGTGGATGAAACAGCGCACGAATATCACTTTGACAAACTCGAACCGGCCGTCGCTCCGCGATCGTTGGAACGAAACCGCAGAGACCGCCGGCCGACGCTCTCCTTACTCAACTTCTCGACCGTCTGCGCCAGGAAACGCACACCAAGGAAAGCGGAGCCAAGCATGAGCCGCATTCACGATGCCTTGAAGAAAGCCGAGCGCGAAAAAGCCGAGGGATTGAACCGCGCCCCCGGCGAAACGCCGTTCCCGCTCCAACAGCCCAATGTGCCGCCGGAAAGAGGGTTGGCCGGCGGCGGTGGTTCGGCCGCGTCCGGAGACCTTCTGCGTTTTGGCGATTTACGAATGGCCTGTTCCGCGCCCGGCTGGATCCCGATCCTTCCATGTGCGTTTTCGCCGGACAGGGCGCCGCCAGCCTAAGCGCCGAGCAATTTCGCACCTTGCGCGCCCGTCTTCACCAGATTCGCTCCAACCGTCCTCTTCGCACGCTGCTGGTGGCCAGCGCCATTCCCGCGGAGGGCAAGACCTTCGTGGCCTCCAATCTCGCCCAGGCCCTGGCCCAGCAGTCCGATCAACGCACTTTGCTCATCGACACGGACCTGCGCCGCCCGCGCCAGCATTTGCTCCTTGGAGCTCCGGCCTCGCCCGGCCTTTCCGATTTTCTGCGCGGGACCGCCAATCTGTTTTCCGTGATTCAGCGCGGGCCCATCGGAAATCTGTTCCTGATTCCCGCGGGATCTCCCTCTGCCGACGCTGGTGAGTTGGTGGCCAACGCACGCCTGAAATCCCTTCTCGACCGCCTGGCCCCGGTATTCGATTGGATCATTCTGCGATTCTCCGCCGGTCCTGTCTGTGTCCGATGCATCCGTTCTTGCCGCCATGTGCGATGGCGTCATTCTGGTCGTCAGAGCAGGATCGACGGATCTGGAAGCGGCGCGCCGGGCGGCGGCCGAGTTTCAGGGCAAAAACCTGCTGGGTGTGGTGCTGAACAGCGTGGCTGAATCCGCTGCCTACGGCGGCTACTATTACGCTTACCAGTCCGTCGAAAAATCCTCCGCCACGTAGACCGCATTCCCCGCAGCCGCCAAAGCTAATCCGTTCGCAGTGTCAGATAAAAGGGAACGCATCCGGCAAACTGGCCCACCGCATTCTCTCAGGACGAGGCTTGCCTTCCGTTGGAAACCAGAATCTCCCCATTCGAAATATCGACACCGTAACGGCGCAGCGGACGGGGGGGCGGGCCGCTGACTACCTCTCCGTTCACATCAAAAATTCCTTTGTGGCACGGACACCAAACCTGCTGCATCGCCGGAAGGTACCGCACTTCGCAGCCCATGTGCGTGCAAACGGCGGTGAGCGCCCGGTAATCTCCGCCAGGCAGGCGGATCAGCAGGGCTTCGTGCGGGCCAAATGTGAACGTCTTCGATGTGTTCGGGTGCAATTCGTTCGCACCTGCGGCCACCACGGTTAAATTGGGCGGCTCGGGGACGTTTTTGTCCCGGCCGGATCGCACCAGCTTCCATCCAAAAAACGCTGCCAGTGCGGCCAGCCCGCCGCCCAGAAACCATTTACCAATAACCCGTCGCGGCACTTTGCCATCGTTCGGGTTCTGCCGCCTTGATTTTGCCGTTACGTTCATTTTCTGTGACGTAAAAATCTTAGCATGCCCCGCGGAAATCTCCCGGCTCCAATCCATCGTTTTCCGCGAAAATCTCGTATTTCATCGCGATCGAATTTAGCCAGTTGTGCCTCCTCGCGTAACCCGGTATTCTCCGGATGCAAATCGGAATGTTTATCGCGGCCATGCGCAGTCGTATTTTCCGGAGGGCTGGGGTCTCGGCTGTCGCCGCAATTATTTTTCTCATCGCTCCGCACATCTCCGTCACTGACGTCCCTCCCGCTTCTCCCCGCTGGAGCAGCATCCTCCGTGACGGCTGGAGAATTCACTCCTCCACCGGATTAAATGCCCGTGCCGGCGCCATTTCCACGCCGGGATTGGCTGCCGCCGGCTGGTATTCTGCGACGCTTCCTTCCACCGTCCTTGCAGCGTTGGTAAGGAATCATGTCTATCCGGACCCTTACTTCGGAATGAATCTGCGTGCCCTTCCGGGCATGGGTTACAAAATCGGCGAAAACTTCTCCAGGATCGAAATGCCCGGGGACAGCCCGTTCCGCGTTCCCTGGTGGTACAGGGCCGAATTCACGCTTCCTTCGGCCCTTGAGGGAAAGACCATTTGGCTCGATTTTCACGGCATCAATTATCGCGCCGATATCTGGATGAATGGCCAGCCGGTGGCGGATGCCACAAATGTCGCCGGCACATTCCGCCGCTATGAATTTGACGTCACCAAATTCGCGCACCCCGGCGGCAAGAATGCGCTGGCCGTTCTCGTCTATCCGCCCACGCCGGAAGATTTGGCGCTCACCTGGGTGGACTGGAATCCTGCCCCGCCCGATAAGGACATGGGCCTATGGGACGATGTAATCGTCCGCGCCAGCGGACCCGTGGCGATTCGCCAGCCGCAAGTCTCCACGCACTTCGATTTGCCATCGCTGGATGTGGCGCATCTTACCGTGCGCGCGCAAATACAAAACGCCTCTGCAAATCAGATTGTGGGCGCATTGGAAGGCGCGATTGGCGCCGTTCGATTTTCTCAGCAAATCAGCCTCGCGCCCGGCGTGAGCAGGTCCGTTCAATTCTCTCCAAAGGATTTCCCCCAGCTGAATCTGAAGAATCCAAGTATCTGGTGGCCTTACCGGCTGGGTGATCCGAATCTTCAGCATCTGCGCCTCGTGTTTCGCACTGCCGGAGGCGCTTCGGATGAAGAAAATGTCACCTTCGGAATTAGCGAAATCACATCGGAACTTACGCCCCAGGGCCATCGGCTGTTTCGCGTGAATGGCCACCCCATCCTGATTCGCGGGGCCGGCTGGGCGCCGGACATGATGTTGCAGCATTCGCCGGAACGGCTTGAGGCGCAGACGCGTTATGTGCGCGAAATGAATCTCAACACCATTCGTCTGGAAGGCAAGCTGGATTCCGACGATTTTTTCGACCTCGCCGACCGCTACGGAATTCTAGTGATGGCCGGATGGTGTTGCTGCGATCACTGGGAGAGGTGGGACGAATGGTCCGCCGGTGACCGCCGAATCGCCGCTGCCTCCCTTGCGGATCAGGCGGCGCGACTTGGCAATCATCCCAGCGTTCTCGTCTGGCTGAACGGCAGTGATCGCCATCCGCCCGCGGACGTGGAGCGCATGTATCTGGACGTGCTGCAAGAAGCCAACTGGCCCAAGCCGGTGCTTTCTTCCGCCACCGAGCACGGCTCCAGCGTCAGCGGAGCCACTGGCGTGAAAATGAGCGGCCCCTATGACTACGTGCCTCCCAATTACTGGCTGCAGGAAACCAGCCAGGGTGGCGCGATGGGCTTCAATACGGAGACAAGTCCCGGCGCGGCGATTCCTCCGGTGGAAAGCCTGCGCAAAATGCTTCCGCCGGAACATCTCTGGCCCCCGGACGAATACTGGGATTTCCACGCCGGCGGCGGCGCGTTCAAGAATCTCCAGCGCTTCAATCATGCGCTTGATAGACGCTACGGCGCACCACGCAATTTGCAGGACTACGTGTGGAAAGCCGAGGCCGCGTCCTACGAAGGCGAGCGCGCCATGTTCGAAGCCTGGGGCCGCAACAAATACGAGGCCACGGGCGTGATCCAGTGGATGCTCAACAACGCCTGGCCCTCCATCATCTGGCACCTCTTTGATTATTATTTGCAGCCCGGGGCCGGATACTTTGCCACGCGCAAAGCCTGTGAGCCTGTTCATGCGCAGTATTCCTACGACGACGGTTCATTCTGCATTGTGAACGATTCCTCGCGCGGCTTTACTGGATTGCAGCTTGCGGCGCATGTCTACGATTTCGATATGCAGGAGAAATTCGCGAAGACTTACACGGTCGATGCTCCGGCGGACACCAGCCCGCGCGTGGGCGGACTTCCGGACATTTCAAATCTTTCGCCCGTTTATTTTCTGCGACTCGATTTGCGAGACGCGCAAGGCCAGATCGTCAGCACGAACTTCTACTGGTTGTCGAAGAAACCGGACACGCTCAATTCCAACGCCTATACCTGGTATTACACTCCGGAAAGTTCCTTCGCTGATTTTTCGGAACTTTCATCGCTGGAGGCAACAGATGTTCGCGCCAGCGGGGCATATGCACCGCACGAAGGAGAAGGCGAAGTCCGCGTGCGCCTCGAAAATCCATCTCCTCATCTCGCCTTTCTGGTTCGGTTGCAGTTGCTGGCGGGAAATCAGGGACAGGACATTCTTCCCATCTATTGGGACGACAATTACATCTCCCTCTTGCCAGGCGAGTTGCGCCACATCACCGCACGTTTCCCGTTGAACCAGCCACGCGCCAGTGCGCGTCCCGTCCTCGCCGTGGATGGTTGGAATGTCCCTCGCAAGGATATACCCGTACAATGAACGGTTGGATCTTTAAGCCGTCGGCACTTTCTCCGCCACGGATTTGGCCTGGAGAAACAACAGGAGATAATCCTGTCCGCCAGCTTTGGAATCTGTTCCGGACATGTTGAAACCGCCAAAGGGATGCGCTCCCACCAGCGCGCCAGTGCACTTGCGGTTCAGATAAAGATTGCCGACGTGAAAATCTTCCGACGCCTTGGCCAGCTTTTTCGCATCACGCGTGTAAACGGCTCCGGTCAGCCCAAACTCTGTTCCATTGGCAATCTCCAGCGCATGATCGAAGTCGCGCGCTTTGATCACCGCCAGCACCGGACCGAAAATTTCCTCCTGCGCGATGCGCGCTTCCGGCGACACATCGGCAATGACCGTGGGACGCAAAAAGAACCCGTCGCCCTGCACCGGTTCCCCTCCCGCCACCAGTCGCCCTTCCTTCTTGCCCACGCCGATATATTCCTGAATGGACTTCATGGCTGACTTGTTGATCACCGGCCCCATGTAATTTTCCGGATTCTCCGGCGGCCCCACGCGCATGGCCTGCACCCGGGGAATCAGTTTTTCCAGAAATTTGTCGTAAATCTTTTCGGAAACGATGGCCCGCGAACACGCCGAACACTTCTGCCCCTGAAATCCGAATGCTGACAGCGCCACGCCTTCCACCGCCGCGTCAATGTCGCCGTCCTCGTCCACGATAATGGCGTCCTTCCCGCCCATCTCCAGCACGGTGCGCTTGATCCACATCTGCCCCGGCTGCTTCTTGGCGGCCAGTTCGCCGATGCGCAGTCCCGCTTCTTTCGACCCAGTGAACGCGATAAATCTCGTCTTCGCGTCGGTGACCATGGCCTCGCCGGCGGTACGGCCCGGTCCGGTGAAAAAGTTCACCACGTCTTTCGGAATTCCCGCTTCGTACAAAATGTTTACAAATTCGGCGGCAATCGTCGGGGAGTCACTCGAAGGTTTCAATACCACGGTATTTCCGGTAACAATCGCCGCTAGCGTCATCCCGCCCATGATGGCCGCCGCAAAATTCCATGGTGGAATCACAATGCCCACCCCCAGCGGAATATACATCAGATAATTCTTTTCTCCGCGGACCGGGACCACCGGCTGTGGGCCGGCCAGCCGCAACATTTCCCGCGCGTAAAATTCAGTAAAATCAATCAGCTCGGCGACGTCGGCATCCGCCTCCGGCCACGTCTTGCCCACCTCATACACCAGCATGGCGTCGAGTTCGAAGCGGCGCTTTTGCAGAATGTCCGCCACGCGGAAGAGATATTCCACGCGCTTTTCAGCGGGCACTTTCTTCCATCGCTCAAACGCCTTGTGCGCCACTTCCACGGCCCGTCGCGCCATTTCCACCGTGCCGTTTTGAAAGACGCCGATCACCTGCTCCGGACGCGCCGGATTCGTGGAGCGAATTTTCTCCGTGGTGCGAAACTCTTCCCCTCCAATTAGAATGGGGTACTCACGTCCCAACCCCTGCGCCACTTTTTTCAGCGCCGCTTCCATCGCGGCACGGTTCTCTGGCTTGGAGAAGTCGACGAATGCTTCGTTGCGAAATTCGCCGCGCGTGTGTTTCAGTTCAGCCGTGGTCATCAAATTCCTCCGGGTGGGTACAGGCGGCAACGCCAACCGCCGCGTCAAATATCATTGTATGGTGAAGCGAGGGGCTGTCTCAACTCCGCCGCATCGCGCTGGGTTTCGTTCAGACTCATCGTGCGTGGCGCGGACGGCAACCTCGAATCTGGTAATATCCAATCGCTCTGAAGGTGGAGAGCAGCACACGCCCAACCTCCCGCCATTGCGAAACTTCGCGCCCGCGCTCTTGATTCTGGCGTTCGCAACCTTCGCCGCATCTCATACTCTACGTCCGGCTAGGGATTTGCTCCGCGAAGCCCAGGCGGATCAACACACAGCCGCTCCACAACGAGCGGCGCCGGTACACCAACCACCCACTACCAAACCAGACGAGTCACCCGCGCCAACGTCACTAGTAGGTTTCACACCCGCCAGCTCGGACACAGAGTCCATCATGGAATCCAAATTTCTCGCTGGCACTTCTCCCGACGAGATCAAGCAGATTCATCGTTATCTCACCGCGCAGCCGCATCCCGCGGGATCACCTCGCAACAACGACCTGGCGCAGTGGATCGCCGCGTTGTGGACTCGTCAGGGATTGGAGGACGTGACCATTCACGAATACGACGTCTATTCCTCCGCTCTGAAAAGCATTTCGCTGGAAATGCTCGCTCCAGTGAAATTTGCCGCCTCTCTTCACGAAGACGCCTATCCGCAGGACCCTTCCACCACCAACCACAATGTGGACCGCGCTTTTCTGGCCTACTCCGCCTCCGGTGAAGTCACCGCTTCGGTCATTTACGCCAACCTGGGCGAGCCGGCGGATTACGAACTCCTGCATCAGATGGGCGTCAGCGTAACCGGGCAAATTGTCATCGTCCGGCGCGGCAATCCAGGCGGTTATGGCGGATTCAAAGCGCAATTGGCGGAGCAGGAAGGAGCGGCGGCAATCCTCCTCTATACCGATCCGATGGACGACGGCTATCGCCGCGGAAAGGTTTTTCCGTTTGGTCCCCGGGCTCCGGCCAGCGCCATCCAGCGTGGCAGCATGATTTACGATTTTCTGCAACCGGGCGATCCCACCACGCCGGGCTGGCCGTCCAATGCCGGAGCCAAGCGCATCGCCCCTGCTGATGCCCGCACTCTCCCAAGAATTATCGGCGTGCCGCTTTCCTGGCGCGACGCCAAGCCGCTCCTTGAAAATATGGACGGACCCGCCGCTCCCAAAGCCTGGCAGGGCGCTCTGCCCATTATTTACCATCTGGGCGGTGAACGGGTGCGGGTCCACTTGAAAGTGGAGATGGAAAACTCCATCAAGCCTTATTACGACGTGGAAGCGCGCATACGCGGCTCTGAGTTTCCCGAAGAAACGGTAATCCTCGGCGGTCACCGCGACGCCTGGGTTTATGGTGGCGCGGACCCTTCCAGCGGCGCCGCTGCACTGCTGGAATTGACTCAGGATATGGGCGCGCTGTTAAAACAAGGAATGCGTCCCCGGCGCACGCTGATTTTTTGCAGTTGGGATGGAGGGGAGCAGGCGCTCACCGGTTCCACCGAATGGGGCGAGCAGTATGACAATGAATTGAAACGCCAGGCCGTCGCTTATCTGAATGTGGATTCGTCGGTGACGGGGCCGGATCTTCACGGCAGCGCGACGGGTTCTCTTGCTCAACTCTTGGTGGACGCCAGCCACGATGTGATTGACCCCAGCGGCCGGCCGCTTTACGAGTCATGGAAGACCTCACGGGGAAATGAATTGAATAGGAAAAGTCCCATTTCGGATGATGAACTCGCCGATATGCAAATCGGCGGACGGTCTGACCACATCATTTTTGTGGATAACCTGGGCATCCCCGTGATTCTCCTGCGATTCGAAGGACCGTCCGGTGTGCGCCACACCATGTATGACGATTTTTTCTGGATGAATCATTTTGGCGATCCGGGATATCGCTGCCATGAAATCGCTTCGCAACTCTGGGGCATCGTGGCGTTGCGGCTGGCCAATGCTGACGTGCTGCCATACGATTTCGCATCCAGCGGCAGGAGCATTGTCCGGTTTCTGCAGGATTTGGATCAGCGGACAGGCCTCGGCCAGCACGTCAGAATCACATCGCTGGTGAACGCGATAAGTGATTTTCAAGCCGCTGGCGTGGAAACCGATGGCGCTGTTGTGGATGCGCTGAAAAATGGCGCTCCGCCGGCCGTCACGCTTCGCAAGGTAAATTCCGAAATGATGCAGGTCGAGCGGAATTGGCTCGATCCCGCAGGTCTTCCGGGACGGCCGTGGTTCAAGAACAGCCTCTACTCTGTCCGCAATTCCTACGAATTCCTCGGCCTTCCCGGTCTGGCGCTGGCCGCTGAATCCTCCGACTGGGCCGGCGCGCAGTCGCAAGCCGCACTCCTGCAAATGAAACTGGAGACCAACACGGACTTGCTGCGCCTGATTCAAAACGACCTGCGATCCGCGGGGCCGGCATCGCCGGCAAAATGACGCGCGGTGAACTGGATTTTTCAGTGTCCGGGCACGATGCGGATGGCATTTGTACTCCGCCGTTATCGGGTAGAATCTAGTTTGGACGGCGCGCATGACCCTGAAGGAAATCCTCGCGCTTTACAATCCGCACGCTGCCCTGGCGGAAGCGAGCACCATTCCCGGCGAATGGTACGCCAATGAAACAATCGCGGAACTGGAAAGACGGACCGTTTTCAGCGAGTCGTGGCAGGTAGCGGGGCGGGTGGATCAGGTGCGCGAGCCCGGGCAATATCTGACCACAACCATTGCCGATGAGCCTGTCGTCGTGGTGCGCGGTTCGGATGCCCGCTTGCGCGCGTTCTTTAATGTGTGCCGCCATCACGCCGCGGCGGTGATGACCGAGCCGCAGGGCTGCGCGCGGCAATTGCGCTGTCCCTATCATGGCTGGACGTATGGTTTGGACGGCGCGCTGAAAGGCATCACGGAGTTCGAGGGCGTATCTGATTTCGACCGCGCTCAAAATGGCTTGATTCCCGTTTCTGTGGATACCTGGGAAGGCTTCGTATTCGTGAATCTGAATTCATCCGCCGCGCCATTGTGCAATTTTCTGGGGAAGCTGGTGGACATTGCCGCGCCTTTGCATTTCGGATCGCTGCAATTCGTCGAACGCCGCAGCTACGTGTTGAATTGCAACTGGAAAGTCTATGTGGATAACTACCTGGATGGGGGCTACCACATCCCGCACCTTCACAAGAGCCTCAATAGCGTGATTGAGTATGGGGACTACACTATCGAAAACATGGACCGCTGCTGCGTGCAGATTTCGCCCCTGCGGAAAAAGGCCGAATCTGACGCGGCCACCGCGGCCACGCGCACGGGAGACCGGGCTTACTATTTGTGGCAATATCCCAATTTCATGATCAACTGGTATGAAGGAGTGATGGATACCAACCTGGTTGTACCGCGGGGCGTGGATCGTTGCGAAGTAGTCTTCGATTTTTATTTCGGTGGCAGGGGCACGGACGCCCTGGCATTTCACGCGGAAAGCATGGCCGTCAGCGAACTCGTGCAGGATGAGGACATGGCCATCTGCGAATCCGTACAGCGCGGTCTGAAATCGAGAGCTTACCGCGCGGGCGCCTTTCCGTCCGCCGCGAGTCCGGGGAACATCTTTTTCACCGGCTGCTCCACGCCAATCTGGAAAAAGGCCTGCGCGAATTGGACTGAACCTTCCCCGCCGCGGTGATTCAAAAAAGGACAGGTGTATTGAATTGAACGGTTGCCCCATCCCCCGACACGAATCACGCGGTACAAGTCCTGCTTTTTGAACTGGAAACCGCTCTCCGGTTTGGCAGGCTTCCTGCAAGAGAGTCAGGGGAGCAAACCGGATAATGAGCATGTCAGAAAAGCAGACCATCAGCCGCCGCGTGGAAATTTCAGGATGGGATGTCCGCGGTACTTTCTTTGTGGAGAAGACAGTTTTTCACTGGCTTGAGGACGGCACGAGACGGGCGCGCCTCCACGCTTCGCTTTCTCCCGGCGACATGATTTTTGTCCGCGCCATGGATAACTTTTCCGCCGACCCATGTGCGCCAGTCGCTTACCTCATTGAATCTATCTCCTTGCCAGATCAGGACGGTTTACACGAATTGACAGTCGACGAATTCACGCCGCGCGAGAGCCGCGAGGAATCCGTGCGTTTCAGCGCAGAGGAGATTGTTCCGGACGGTGAAGCACATCTCCTTCCTACCTAGGAATCCTTCCCTCCACTGCCCCGGACAGATTTTGTCCGAAGGAAACTCCAGTTCCAAAAAGGTTCAACTCCAGCCTGCGCGTTTCCAGATTGGAACGTTTTCACAGCGTGCAGTATGTCGTTCCAATCTCGTTTTTCTTTCATCACAATCCCACAATAATCCGCGATCGTTCCAGAATAGGTGAAAACAAACGCATTGCGCAGTTGACCTGTGGGCACGCCGCTAAACATTTTGGATTCTGACTCCCCGCGGGTCGCGCGACCTGGTGGCAGGGTGCGTGCAGGTACGACCTCCGCCATGGCACTGACTGCTGAAAAACCCGCATCTGAAAAAGTCACGTCCACAATTCCCGCGATTCGCGGAAATCTCCCGCTCTGCATCCTGGACGACGACCCGGAAATGGTGTCCATGATGTCGTCGCGCCTGGAGGAAGCCGGTTTTCCAGTCACCGGGACCACCGATCCGGAGCGGGCGCTGGAGGCTGTCCGCAAAGGCGACTGCCGCGCTTGCGTGGTGGACATCAAGATGCCCGCGATGGATGGCATCGCATTTCTGGAAAAGGCGCTGGCCATTGATCCCGGGGTCCACATTTTACTGACCACGGGTTTTTACTCGCTGGAATCCGCGGTAGATGCCATCAAACGCGGCGCGTACGACTTTTTCTCCAAACCCGTGGATTTCACGCGATTGACGAGGTCCCTCGACGAGCTGGCTGAAGTCTTCACGCAGCGCACGCACATCAGCCAGGTGGAGGAGGAGCTTCTCCCGCACCTGGAATTTCACGGCATCTTCGGGAAAAGTCCGGCGATGCTGGAGGTGTTCGATCTGGCGCGCAAAATTGCCAAGCACTATACCAATGTGTTGATCAGCGGACCCACGGGTTCCGGCAAGGAATTAATCGCGCGCGCCATTCATCAAATGAGTCCGGTCGCCAACGAGCGATTTGTGGTTTGCAACTGCTCCGCGCTGGTCGACACGCTGCTGGAAAGCCAGCTTTTTGGCCACATGCGCGGATCGTTCACGGGAGCCACCGAAACACGCGCCGGTCTGTTCGAATACGCCAACGGCGGCACGGTGTTTCTGGATGAAGTGGGCGAAATGTCCATGGGGATGCAATCCAAGGTGCTGCGCGCCATTCAGAACCGCGAAATTCAGCGAGTGGGTTCACCGGAAATCCATAAAGTGGACGTGCGCCTGATTGCCGCCACCAACCGGAACCTGCGCGACGAGGTAGCCGCGCATCGCTTCCGCGAGGATCTTTTCTACCGGCTCAGCTCGGTGGAAATCCGCGTGCCCAGCGTGGCGGAACGCATGGAGGATATTCCCATCCTGGTGCGCCACTTCCTGAAAAAATACAGCGCGGCCTACAACAAACATTTTCGCGGCCTCACGCGCCGCGCGCAATTGGCGCTGATGCAGCATCCCTGGCGGGGCAACGTGCGGGAAATTGAAAACGTGATATCCAGCGCGGCTATCACCGCCCAGGGAGATTTCATAGATCTCGGCGATCTCCCCGAGCACGTGCAGAAACCAACCACATCGCCCGGCGCGGATGAAAACTGGCAGCCACTACCGCTGGCGGAAATTCGCAGGCGGCACATCCAGAAAGTTCTGGAGATGTGCAAAGGCAATCGCGTGCGCGCCTCGCAAATTCTGCGCATCGGACGCACGAGTCTCTACCGCCATCTGCGGCGCACGCATTCTTCCGCGAAGGCCGCAGGCTCCCCCAGCGGTTAGACGACGGCGGCGCTACTGCCCGCCGGCGCCGTTTATTCCCGTGGCAGTGCGCGTTGCGCCCGGAACGGAAACCGGCGAATCCAGCCGCACCAGAAACGCCGTCTGCGCGGGCAGTTCAACGTCCTTGCCTTTTTTCTGCGCCACGTAAGCCGCGCTGCCGACGATGCCAAAGATCGTTCCGCGCACCACGTGGCTGAAGATCGCGCCCACTCCCACACCACCGGCGGTGCCGATGGCCATGTCCGTTAGGCCGCCCTTGATGTCGCGCTTCTGCTGCACCAGTTCGCCTTCCTGGGTGTTGACGTCCTTGCGCATTTTGCTGCCGGCGGTGGAGTCGCGATAGATGCCCAGAATGCTGAGTTTCACGGGATATTCGCGGCTATCCACCTGAATGGACTGAAACACCAGAGTCATCGCCGCCTGCTGGCGAAACAATCCGAAATGGCGCGGCGTGATGATGTTGCTCACCGTGCCGCGAACTTTCGCGCCAGCGGGAAGAACCAGCTGTCCGCCAAAATAAACGGGATCGGAAACCACGGCTTCAAAAGGATCGCCGTCGCGAGCCACGCTGGTGCTGAGCCCGTTGAGCAGGACCAGACGCATTTGCGTTCCCTGCATCAACTCGCTGCTGGGCGGAGCCTGCGTGTACTGCGCGTGAACGACGGGAGTGAAAAGAAGAACCAGTGACACTACAGCGCCAAACAAAATAGACCGCTTCATTCGTTGCCTCCATGGCCCGTTACGGGGGCTTCCGCTGGCGCTGCGGGTCGGGCGCGGAGGAACAGACGCCCTGAGGACAGAGTACAACACGTGGCGAAGAAAATAGAACCTATTCGCGCTCATTGTTCCATCGCTATAGCGGTCTCGCGGGGGGGAAGGCGGTTACTGAGCGCCTTGGGAAGGCAAAAGCGGGCGGCTGGGCTTCCCTTTTCATCTTAAGGGCGGGACTGACGAGGGATGCGGACTCTTTCAGGTTGCGGCGAAGAGGGAGAAATGCGGCAGAAATGAGATGTCAAAAAGTGTCCCTATTAGAAAAGTGTAAATTATTGATTACGTGAGAGTTGCGGTTTTGCGACTGTCACATGTGTCCCTATTAGAAATCGCCTCTTTGCGCTTATTTCCATCGTCCGGGCATAGTTCTGACCTATTGTCAGAATTCCGCGGAAAAAATCAACAGCAGCTTCTGTAACGCTGTCAGCCGACACGGAGACATATGCAGCGCCATTGACCGGCTGCCCAGCGCAGCATAGTATGGGGCAGCTATGACGTCTGAACCGCTTCCCCAGCAGCGGCGCGACTCCGGCCTGGAGTTGGCCCACGTGCTGTTCCTCGACGTGGTGGGCTATTCCAAACTGCTGATGGACCAGCAGCAAAAAATCCTGAACATGCTGCAGGACATGGTACGGAAGACCTCCGATTTCGCCCGTGCGCAGGAACACCAACAACTAATTTGCCTCCCGACGGGAGACGGCATGGCGCTGGTATTCTTCGGCGATCCCGAGGCGCCGGCGCACTGCGCGCTGGAGTTGAGCCGCGCACTGAAAAGCCAGCCGGAATTGAAATTGCGCATGGGGATTCACACCGGGCCTGTTTACCGCGTGGCGGACATCAACGCCAACCTCAACGTGGCCGGTGGCGGAATCAACATGGCGCAACGGGTGATGGACTGCGGCGATGCAGGCCACATCCTTGTGTCAGCAGAAGTGGGAAACGTGCTGGGGCAGTTGAGCAGCGAATGGAGCGACCCTCTCCGGGATCTGGGAGAGGCGGAGGTCAAACACGGGGTTCGCATCCACATTTATAATTTGGTGAAAGAAGACGCCGGGAATGCAGCCATCCCGCAGAAGTTCTGCGCGGCGCGCGCAAGAGTTCGGAAAAAAAGGATTGCGCTGGGAGCAGCAATTGCAGGCGTGATCGTGGCCTTGACGGTAGGCGTGTGGTTGTACCATGCCCAGCAGGTGCAGGCCCACACAATCAAGGATAAGGACACAGTGGTGCTCGCGGATTTCGATAACCAAACGGGTGATCCTGATTTCGACGACAAACTGAACCCACCGCTCAGGGAAGAGGTACTGCGTTCCCTGAATGTGATGTCCGAAGACGAAGTGGGGGACATGCTGAATAGAATGAAGGTGCCGCCGGAGACGAAGCTGACGCGGAACGTTGCCCGCCAAGTCTGCCAACGCGCCAACAGCAAGGCGTACATCCAAGGCACGATTGCCCCATACGATAAACAATATGTCATCACACTAGAAGCTGTGCATTGCCTTGACGGACAAATATTCCCAGGGGGACAGACGTCCCGGACGACCAAGGCGACGGCTTTTGATAGCGTAAGAGAAGCGGCAAAGAAACTGCTTGCAGAACTCGGTAAGTCACCCAACACGGCAAAATCCTCCGATGTGCCTCTCAGCCCGGTCACCACGCCTTCGAACGAAGCGCTCAAGGCATATTCGTTCGCGACACGGACCCAGTATGAAAAAGGCGATGCTGCCGCCATTCCGCTTTACGCCCGAGCCATCGAACTCGATCCAAACTTTGCCATGGCCTATGACAGGCTGGGAGTTGCATACGGGAACAATGACGAAACCAGCGTAGCCGAGAAGAATTTTCGAAAGGCCTACGGGCTGCTCGACCAGGTAGGCAGTCACAGGGAGAGGTATTCAATCCTGGGGCATTACTATGCGAGCGTCACTGGACAACTCGACGAGGCCACAAAACAGTATGAGTATTGGGCCCAGGATTATCCAGGAGACTCTTCACCATTGAATGATTTGGCGCAGAACTATGCTTACCTGGGGCAATACGACAAGGCGGCCACGGAGGGTCTGCGGTATTTGAAGCTCAATTCCAGCTCAGGCGTGGGTTACGCAAATTTGATGGGTTACTACACCGGGCTCAACCGTTTCAACGACGCACAGGCCATGTATAAGCAGGCGATGGCGCGCGATATTGAAGACCCCTTCGTGCACGAGGCGATGTATAGCGTGGCGTTTCTTCTGGAAGATGCTGCGGGAATGAAGACCCAGGAGGATTGGGCCAGGGGAAATTCGGACAGAGAAAAACAAATGCTTCCTGTGATTGCGCAGACTGAAGCCTTCCACGGACGCCTCACGAACGCTCGCCAATTGGCCAAGCGTGTGGAGAGTGCTGAGGTATGCGGGGACGGAAAAGAATGTGTGGCCATGGAGCGGATGGACGTGGCGTTATGGGATGCCGAGTTTGGGATTCCGGAACAGGCCCGCAATGAAACTAAGGCGGCGCTGGCTTTAGCGCCAGCACGGGATATGCAAGTGCTTGCAGCGGTAGCTCTTGCGCGTGCTGGAGATTCAGGCGGCGCGGAGGCCAAGGCGACCAAGCTGGCGAAGCAGTTCCCGCTGGACCCATTCATCAACGGCTATTGGCTTCCGACCATCCGAGGGGCCATCGCGATTAACCGCAAGGACCCCGGCAAAGCGGTTGTGATTCTTCAGGATGCTGCACCATACGAGTTGGGCGCGCCTCCTCCGCAGGCGGATGGAGTGGCTCTTTATCCTATTTTCGTTCGCGGGCAGGCGTATCTGCAGCTGCATCAGGGAAGAGAAGCCGCCGCCGAGTTTCAGAAATTCCTCGATCACCGTGGCGTGGTAACCAACTGCCACTTAGGCGCGCTCGCCCGCCTCAATTTGGGCCGTGCCTACGCCATGCAGGGCGACGCCCCAAAGGCCCGCGCCGCCTATCAGGAATTCTTCACGCTGTGGGAGCACGCGGACGCAGACATCCCCATTTACCGCGATGCCAAAACAGAATTCGCGCGGCTTCGTTAATTCTTCCTGTTTTCAGGATCGGAGTAGCTGATTTGTGCGCCTGTCCGCCAACCCTCTCCTTCATTTTTCTGCTTCTCTTTTCAAGCTTGACGTGGTAAGTATAGTCCGCCAGCTACCGGTCGGCACCCCCAGCCACACGGCAATCTCGGGCGCCTGAGGGCATCTTATGTGCATAAACGTAAAGAGGAAGGAGGATCCCTGTATGAAGAATTTTTTCAGGATTTCTCTCGTGGTCGCCCTTGGCGCGTGCTTCGTTGGCGCGATGGCTGGCGCTGCGTTTGCCAACCATGCGCACCTCGCCACCAACGACGACAACCCTGATGGCAATACCACCAGCGTGTATTTCTGGAATGGCAGCAGCCTGACCGCGATTTCCGGCTCCCCATTTGCAACGGGCGGCTACGGTCTGGGTGGCGGCTATTTCGGTATCCCCCGCGCAGCGATTGCGGTTGGCAGCAACGGCAATTGCCTCTTTGTTGGCGATGCCTATAACAGCAGCTTCGAAGCTTCCGACATCGCGTCCTTCAAATATGCGTCGCACGCTCTGAGCCTGGTTGGGGACTACACCTCCGAATACGGCTATTCCGGCGCGGAATACGGCGTCGGCCTGGCGACCAGCGGCAACACTCTGATCGCCAACTACACCGCATCCGAAGTCCAGGAACAGTGGACCATCGGCAGCGGCTGCACACTGACCGAGACCGGCAAGACCATCCAGGGCTACAGCGGGAATGGCGGCGTTGCGGACGGCATGCTCGCCACCAGCAATTGCTACTACTTCTCGGGCGCGGACGGCACGGTTTCCTATGCGACCATGTCTCCCTTCACCTACGGTGGCTCCGTCACCGCTGGTGGTTATGATGCTGATGGCGGGCTCCCCACGGACCTGCAGACCAACGGCACCTATCTCTACGCCGATGACCTGGGCGGCACCAGCTTTCTCGTTGACGTCTGGACCATCAACTCGAATTGCTCGCTGACCAGCAACGTTACCAATGGCCCGCTCAGCGATTCGCTCTATGGCTCCAACACCATGAGCCTCAGCCCCAACGGCGCGTATTTGTACGGCGTTGGAACCTTCAGCGGCACCGTCACCACGGCCGATGTCTCCGGCTCGAGCGTGACCCAGAGCAGCTGCACCGACGTCAGCCTTCCTGGCTACGGCAGCAGCTGGATTTATCCTGGCGCCTCCGCACTGCAAAACAACAACAAGGGCGCGGGCGGATGGCAGTTTATCGCTGAAGCGAGCTTTGGCTACACCAGCACTTCGTATGTCGCGATTAACGACATCGACTCCAGCAACGGCTGCTTGACCTATAACACCAACGTCGCGGAAGGCAGCGAGTACACGCTGTCCATAAAGACCCACACCGATTAATTCATCGGATCACTTTGGCCTTCCAGGGGCGCGGCCTTCGGGCCGCACCCATTTTCCTTTGTGCGCCAATACCCCACTCTGCTCGCCTCAATGCCGCAGCCGTTTTCGTCTGCGATTTCATTCTTCGCAGAGACGATATCCATTGCCCTTTCCCGCAAACTTGATGGCAGATCAGGGCGAATCTGCAATCTCTAATACAGATCTCCGACAAGTCAGGTGGCGGAGGCGACACTAAATTCCGGCGAGAGGGGAGAGGGTCCGCCACCGCGGACAGGCTGCGGGCTTCCAACGCGAAAATCGCGAGCTCGCGGGCTAGTGCGGCTCGGCGTATTCGGCTTCGGCATCGCGCGCTAGTTCAGCCTGGCGTATTCGGACTGGGCGGCGGCGAGGATGGGGACGCCGGGGCCGGCGTCCTTCCAGAGGGCGAGGAAATTCTGGTAGGCGGCGCGCGCTTTTGCGGGGTCGCCCTGAAGGACGAGGGAGCGGGCCAGTCCCAGGCGGGCCAGCGCGCCGAGCGGACTATTCTGCATGATGCCGCGATGGCTGAGAATTTTCTGGAATTCAGCGGCGGCTTCCGCGCCCCTGCGGGCCTTGCGAAAGGCTTCGGCGCGGACATAGACGGGATAGAGAGGGTCGGCCCCCTGGGGAGGCTGGCCAAGCTCGTAACGCTGGGCGGAGCGGAGAAAGTCGACGGCGCGGGCGGGATTGCCGCGATCAATTTCGATGGACGCGCGGATGGTGGGCAGCCAATAGTCGTTGATAAGCATATCCATGGGATAGCCGCGGGCCAGTTCCGATGCCATTTTTTCGGCGGGCCCGGAATCGCCGGAACGGGCCAGAGCCAGAGCGGCCAGCACCTGAACGTCCCGCGTGGAAGCCAGCGCCAGGCCGGTGGCGGTTTCGCGGCGGGCGCGGTTCAGATCGCCGAACTCCGCGGCGCGCAGCGCGGAAATGAGATGGAGAGCGGCGGCGGCTTCCTTTTCGTCCTTGCGCCAGCAGGATTCGGCGGCGTCGGCGGCCAGTTCCAGTGACTTGTCGAGGCGGCCATAGTAGGCCTCGGTGGAAGCCATGACGGGAAGGAGCTGCTCCTCGGCCTCGGCGTTGCCGGCGGCCCATTGCACCTGGCGGTTCATCTCGGTGGTGTCGCCTTCGAGGAAGGCGATGCCGTACATGGTGGCGTGGGTGAGCGGATGAACGAGATTGCGGGCGCTGGCCTGCTGGTATACGGCTTTGGCGTCGTCCAGGCGGTTGAGCGCGGCATACGCGGCCATCAGATTGTTGTAGCCCAGGCTTTCGCTGGGATTCAGATGCAAAGCCTGGAGGGTTTCCGCGACGGCCTTCTGGTAGTCGCCAAGATACATGTAGTTGAGGCCGAGATTCAGATGCGGAGTGGAATCGCGCGGATAAGTGACGCTCCAATCGTTGTAGGCCTGAATAGCCTTGTCCAGATCGCCGGTGACGTTGGAATAGTAGTAGGCGGCGATAATCAGATTTTCGCGCTCGCTGCCGCGGTTGCGGAGCTGGTAGGCCTTCTGGAAATTTTCGCCGGCCTGGCGGCTTTCCTGTAAGTCAATGTAAATGGAGCCCAGGGCGTCGTAGGCCAGGGCGAAATTGGGGTCGAGTTCGATGGCGCGCTTATACAGAGGAATGGCGGCGGAGTCACCGGTTTCCTCACGAATCTTGCGCGCGGTGGAATAAGCCTCCAGGGCCTCGAGAGACGGAGTGGTGGCCTGGCTGAGAGGAACGTCAAAGGACTTGACGGTGCTGAGGGATTCGCCGAGTTTTCCGCGCAGGCGCGAAGCGGCCACGCCGAGGGCGTCAATCACCTTTTCCTTGGAAGGGACCTGCACAAATTCCTGAGCGAGGGAATCGCCGTCGAGACAGTCGACGGCATCGAGGCTGATGACGTACAGGCTGCCGACGCTGGTAATGGCGCCGGAAATATAGGCTTTGCCGCCGGCGCGTTCACAAACCTCGCGGGCCACGGACTTGGTGAGCCTGGTATCCGCGGGCCTGGTCATGGCGGCGAGGGTTTCGTTGACTTTATTGTCGGAGAGGAGGCTGAGGAAGGGCGACTCCTTCAATTTGATGGAGAGCGCCTGTTTGAGAGTGTCCTCGAAGGCGGGATCGCTGGTGTTGTTTTCGAAGTCGGCGAGAAGAACCGTGTCCGTGGCGGTCAATGCGTGGGCGCGGCGCTGGCGATAAGACCACGCGCCGAGAGCGAGGGCGAGGATGAGGCCGGCGGCAATCACTCCCGCGGTGACGCGGCGCTTCCTGGTGGCGGCCGCGGCGAAGGCACGCGCGGCGACCAGCTTGCTGGGGACGCTGGGATTGCCGGCGTCGGAAGTGTAGAGATTGTAAATATGAATGTGGACGCCGTGCTTCACTTCCACTTCGCCGAGGTCGTGGAGCGAGCCGCTCCAGGTGGTGAGTTGGCCAAGGAGTTTGGCGACTTCTTCGGAAATGAGAATGTGGCCGGCGTCGCCGCAGTCCATTACGCGCTGGGCGATATTGATGCCGGCGCCGGCGACGTTGCGGGTGGCGTTGATGTCCGGCACGGGATAAACGGAGCCGAAATGAATGCCCATACGCAAGGGGATGCGGGAGGGGCCGCGGAGAGCACGGCTCAATTCCACGGCGCAGCGCACGGGCGCTTCGGGATGGGCGAAGAATACCAGAGCCATGCCATCGCCGGTGGGGAGGCGGATGAGTTCACCGCTGGCCTGGGCGCGGGAGAAATCGGGGGTGGCGCGGACGGCTTCCTGCAATTCCCTCAGGACGTTCTGTTGCTGGTCCATAGGCAGACTGGAGTAGCCCACCACATCCATGAAAAGCACGTGGGCGATCTGCAATGCGGGAGCGGGCGGAATCTCCAGGAGCGGCGCAGACGGCATGACGCGCCCATACTATTCCTGTGCGCAAAGGGGAGTCAATCGGAGGGGCGAGGATGGCGGCGTGATTCAGGCGGGAGATGAAAACAATAATGAACGCAGGGGGGCAGCCCGCCGCCGGATTTCTTCCTCCAGCGAAGAGGCTGCCCCTCCCGAAGAGCAGCTACTTGTTTTTCACATCCAAGGCGGGTTTCCCCTTGACCGGCGCAGGAGGTCCACCGCAGCCTCCTTTGCCACAATATTGGGGAGTTTCCAAAGATAGAAGATAAATGCTGCTGTCGGGGTAAGTGCCGTCAACTGTCCCCCGGGCATCGCGCTTTTGGGTATTTGTAAGGCAGCCGCGCGCGCTGATGGCGTTGACGCCGATATAAGAGTTGTTCGAGAGGCCAAAACTACCTTCGGCGAGGAATTGCCACCCGCCATTGCCCCGCTCATTGTTCTGCAGACCACCTTCGCCCGGGTAAATCCATGTATCACCGTATCCCAGGAGATTCTGATCGGGGCAACGCGTATTCACCACGCTCTGGCCGCGAATTTCGTCGGTCTGCACGGTGCCGCTGAAGGTGCCGATGGTATAGATGTATTTGCCATTGGGGCTGATGTTGAAAGTATTGGAGCCATAGATGGTGCCCCGCAGGGGACCGGAAGTGACATTCCTGCCCAACGAGCAGTCCGCATTAATTTTCCACGAGTCAAAAAGGGCCTGGGTGCCCCCGGCGTCGTCCGCGAATAAAATTCCGCGGTGAATGTGCAGTCCCGCGGGAACGCCGCTGTATTTCGTATAACCGCCCGCGGTATAGGTGCCGACCTGAGCGAAGGGATTGATCGTGCCGGACACCACTGTGCCATCCACGCCGGAGAAGAAAAAACATCCGTAGGAGGTGACGAGTCCGTCCGCGACGCCGCCATTGCCGCCGAGGCCGGAGACAGTATTGCCTGTCTCCGTAAGGGTGCAGCCGTCGCCGATGGTCCATTCTTCCAATACGTCGGAGGCGGTGTAGTTGACGATGAGAGTATCGGCGCTAACCGCCAGCCCCACGCCGTCCTGCGCGCCGGAATAGGAATTCGCGGACGTATAGTCACCTACGAGATGGACGCCGCCGCCGTATGCGGCGAATGCCGCAATGTCCGAGGCGGTGAAGCCGTTATTGTAGGCGTCGCCCACGAACATGCACTTCCCCTCCTTGTCCACGGAAATAGCGTTGCGGGGAATGGCAAAATACCCGCCGCCGAGACCATAGCCACCAGTGGGAAAGGGCGACCCGGGAATCTGGGCCAACGTACTGCCATCCCAGTAGTAGACCGAGGTCGTGTTCCCGTTGGGATTATCATCGTTCGTGGCCACGTAGGAAGATTGCGCGCAAACCGACGGAGCCGTTGCGCAGGCCAAGAACACCGTGAGAATCGACACCACAGACAGCGTTAGAAAGGTTTTCATGATGGTTCTCCTTCTATCTCCAGGGCAGGATCCAAAATTCGACCGGAAACCGGGTACACCGCCGCAAAGGCCGCGACAACGCATAACGGGTCGGTCTTGCATTTTCCAGCTCCCTTAAAACATACAAAGCGGCGGCGCGACACACGCAATTATAGTCGTATCAATGACCGGCGAGGAAGGGCAATGGTGTCTATCAGCCGCCATTCTCCGTTGCAGGCAAGGTAGTACAGCGGGGTGGAAGAGTCAACGGCATACTGTCTTTGTGCCTTCAACGGCGAGATGGCGCCCACCGGGGGACAGCCAGGAGAAGGGGGCCGGGAAAATTCCAGTCGGTGACCACCCTGGAGTTGGCGAAATGTGGTTTGAAGGCCGGCCGCGGCGGACTCTATCCGGTTGAGCTACGAATGGAATTCCGAAAGGATTCGCCGCAGTTCCTCGCGGCCTTTTCCGGTTTTCGGGTGACGTTCGCGGCGCAAGGCCTCTGAAAGCGCGGGGAAATCCTCGCGACAGGCCAATTCCCAGGGACCACGGTGTTTGGTTGATGTGCTCACGTCGCTGTTGTGTTCCATGAGCCTCCGCTGGAAATCGGATGTCGAACCGGTGTACAAGCGCCCGTTGGCCACGCCGCGAATCCCGTAAACGGAAAACAACGAGGAGTGGCGCGCCCGGAGGGACTTGAACCCCCAACCCTCTGCTTAGAAGGCAGACGCTCTATCCGGTTGAGCTACGGGCGCGTATATGCATCAAATTCTATCATTAGGTTTAGCAGGGTGTCCGGTTTCACGACAACCGATTTCGAAAGCGCACCCTTCAGGGAGTCGAAAGCTTGGTGGGAATTTGATAAAGGCTTACCGAACAAGCAGTTGGTTCTCCGGTGCAATCGGCACGCGGTTTGCATACACTTGATGGGTGTAGACGTCCTACGGGCAGGGATGAAGGCGTTCTACACCCTGAGGCGACGATGAAAAACCGTTATCAAAGCCGGATCGAACTGCTGCAAGGGACGCTGGACCTATTGATTCTGCAGACGCTGCGGTGGGGACCGCAGCATGGCTACTGCCTGAGCCAGGCCATACGCGCCAATTCCGGCGACATCCTGCAGGTGGATACCGGTTCGCTCTATCCGGCTCTGCACCGGCTGGAAGGACAGCGATGGATCGCCGCAGAATGGAAGAAGTCTGAGAACAAGCAGCGCGTGCGCGTGTACCGGCTGACAGCGGCAGGGAAAAAACATTTGGTGTCGGAACGGTCGCGCTGGGCGCGGCTTTCCGAGGCCATCGCCGGCGTTCTGAATCCGACGGCGGAAGGAAGCGAGGCATGAGGTTCCTTTTATGGGGGCGCAGGCGCAAAGACCAGCAGCTTGATGAGGAAGTCCAAAGTCATCTGCAAATGGCAATACGCGAACGCGTCGAGCGCGGCGAATCAGCAAAGCAGGCGGAAGTATCGGCGCGGCGGGAGTTCGGAAATGAAGTGCTGGTAAAGGAAGCGACGCGGGAAGCGTGGGGCTGGAGCTGGCTGGAACGGTTCTGGCAGGACGTTCGCTATGGCGCGCACATGCTGCGGAAAAATCCAGGATTTACGACGGTCGCCATCCTGACGCTGGCGCTGGGCATTGGCGCGAACACAGCTATCTTCAGCGTCATTGACGCCACGCTGCTAAAACCGCTTCCGTATGCGCGGTCCTCGGAATTGGTGATAGTTTCCGAGGCCAAGCAAGACGAGGGAATCAAATCCGACGCCTCTTCCTACCTGGATTTGGAAGAGTTTCAGCGCCACAACCAGGCTTTCCGCGAATTCGGCGGCATAACACGGCATGACCTGACGCTAACAGGCCGGGGGGAACCGGCAACAGTCAGCGCAGGCATCGTGACGCCCGGGATTTTTTCAGTTCTCGAAGCGCAGCCACTCCTGGGGCGCGTGTTCCGTCCAGAAGATGATGGATTAGGCGCTGCGCCGGTGGTGATTCTCAGCGAGAATCTGTGGCGCAGCCGCTTCGGCGCGGATGAACGGATCCTGGGAAACAGCGTGACGCTGGACCAGCGCGCGTTTACCGTCGTTGGAGTCATGCCATCAGGTTTTCGCCTTCCGGAGTTGCCGGAAAATCAGGAAATTTGGATTCCAGTGCGCCAGGATCCGATGTTTGGCGGATGGGAATTCTCCCGTCCCGGGGGCCACTGGTTGCTCGTCTTGGGGCGCATGAAAGGGGATGTTTCGCTAACGCAGGCGCGCGCGGAGATGGAGATCGCCGGGGCGCAGCTGGCCAAGGAACTTCCCGCGGAGCGCACGGGCTGGAAGTTCAACGTCGTACCGCTGCAGGCGGACACGGTTGCCGATTCGAAACCTGCACTGCTCGTCCTATGGGGCGCCGTGGGACTGGTGCTTCTGATCGCCTGCGCCAACGTCGCGAATTTGCTTCTGGCCCGGGCCACCTCGCGAGAACGGGAAATCGCCGTGCGCGTCGCGCTGGGCGCGGGCCGCGGACGAATTGTGCGGCAACTGCTGACGGAGAGCGTCGTGCTCGGGCTGATGGGCGGAGGCGCGGGAATTCTTCTGGCGTATTGGGGTGTCCATGCGTTGAGCGCGCGGCTGCCCGCTGAACTACCGCAATGGAATGCCATCAGCGTGGACGGGCGCGTGCTGGCGTTTGCCCTGCTGCTGGCGGTAGGCACGAGCGCGATATTTGGACTCGCGCCTGCTCTTTTCGCCGCGGATTCCGGCCTGCACGGAAACCTTAAGGAGAGCTCACCGGGTGGAGGAGGCGGGAGGAATCATGGCGCGCGGGATGCCCTGGCGGTGATGGAAATTGCGCTGGCGACGGTGCTCCTGATTGGCTCCGGGTTGCTGGCGCGGAGTTTCTTCCGGTTGATGGCTGTGAATCCGGGATTCGATACGCGGCACCTGGTGAAGGCGGACATCTCCCTGCCGCAGTTTCAGTATTCGACCGCGCAACAATGGAACGCATTCATGGATCAATTGTTGTCGCGGATACAGGCGGAAGCGGGATTGCAGGATTCGGCGGCGGTCGTGCCATTGCCGCTCGACGAGGGAAACGTCAACCTGGGATTTGACATTATCGGCGCGCCGCCTCCCTCGCCGGGAACGACACGCGCGGCGAATTTCGTCTCGGTCAGCCCGGAATACTTCCGGGTGATGGACATTCCCATTCTGCGCGGGAGGGGGTTCGCTGGAGAGGACGCCATGGCCTCTCCGCGCGTTGCAATCATCAGCGACGCGTTCGCGCGGATGTACTTTCCGAATCAGGACCCCATGGGCAGACAGCTTAAATTCGGATTTCCGCCGAATGAAGGCGTGCGGCGGGAAATCATAGGCGTCGTTGGCGACGTGCGTGACATGACACTGAGCCAGCCGCCGGGCCCAATGATGTATGTGCCTTTCGCGCAGGCCCCGTTCTGGGGAGCGCAAATGGTGGTGAAAACCGGTCTGAGTGCGTCGAGCGTGGCGGCAACCATACGGGCGGATGTGCGGCAGATTGATCCCAACCTGCCGGTGACAGATGTGCGCACCATGCCGGAAATTCTGGATGCGTCGGCGGCGCAGCCGCGCTTCCGCACGCTGCTGCTGGGCGCGTTTGGCGCCATGGCGCTGCTGTTGTCCGCCGCAGGAATTTTCGGAGTGATTTCCTATTCTGTCTCGCGGCGCACGCGGGAGATTGGAATCCGCATCGCTCTGGGAGCGCAGCCCGCAAACCTGCTGCGGCAGGTGATGGGCGAAGGCGCGCGGCTGGCGATCCTTGGATTGGCGATTGGATTCGCGGCGGCATTAGGGCTGACACGGCTGATGGCGGGATTGCTCTATGGCGTGAGCGCGAGCGACCCATTGACGTTCGCGTGCGCCGGCGCGGTGCTGTTTGCCGTGGCGATAATGGCATGCTGGATTCCCGCGCGGCGGGCCATGCGCGTGGATCCGATGGTGGCGCTGCGATACGAGTGACCGAAGGCATTGCGAACGTCCAGTTGCGGCGAACATGCGGCTCGCTGCGCGTGCTGGTGGCGGAAGATGGCGCCACATGCACATGCGTCTCCTGGCAGAAGGTTTGTGGGGAAGGCGCACCACCATGCGCGGCCGTTTACTTCTCTTCAGCTCTCCTTCTTTGAATCCTCGGAATCGAGCGGCTCGCCCAGGCGTGTTTCGGCGTCATGTTCCGTCTTTCGCAATTCCTTTGCCTGCGCTTCTTCCGCGGCGCGGAGCTGGTCAATCTCGCTTCGCATCTCTTTTTTCAATTCACGGCGCTGGAGGAATGACTTCCCGGCGGCCTCCTGCCGTTCTTTGGCGCGCACGACCTGCTCCTGCACCTTTCCCTTTTCGCGCAGGGCACGCGTTTCAGCGCGCTCTTCGGCGCGCAGCTCCTTTTCCTTTTCCAATTCCCCGGCAATCTGGTCGTGCAGTTTCTGGTTGCTGGCGACCACGTTGACGAGCGTGCTGGCGGTCCACGCAAAGGTGAACAACCCGGAAATGGCGATCACCGGACAGATGGCGCGCCACTCTTCCGCCACGGGCACTTTTCCGTAACCCAGCGTGGTGTAGCTGTTGGCCGAAAAATAAAACGAGTCGCCCAGGCTTTGCACCAGGCCCAGCCTCCACAAGCTGAACGCCCAGTAGAAAATTTCCACGAGGTGCAGCGACAGCATCCAGAACACCGCCATGCCAAACAGCAGCGCCACGCGGTATTTGTGGGGCCGATGGGCGAGGATTCTCTCTTCGCCACGTTTATAGTGGCGCACCACGTGGTGCAGTCCCACGCCGTGGAAAATGGTGATGGTCACCAGCATTAGCGCGCCGATGCCCAGCGCCACCAACCGAATCATGCCGGGAGAAAGTTCAGAAGACATTTTTCATTCCGCCGCGCGCACGAGCAGTGTCCATGCGCTCCGAGATTTTCCCGTTGCCGGGCCGTGCGGTTTCATTATGCACCGATTCGAGGAGGCGCCGGAGGCCTGGCGTCACCGATGGCATGGTATACCGAGTCCGTCCTGACCGCGGGATTGTCTGGATATCCAGGTCTGGAGCACTCTGCAGGCGATGCTAGCGGATTTCGCGCGAGGCGACCCAGGCTGCGCCGAGGAGCGGGGCTTCCTGATTGGTGACCACGCGGATGGGAATGGTGGAAAGCAGCTTCTCCATTTTTTCCTTGCGGTCAAAGGCCTGGACGAAGCGGCCATCGCGCAGAATGGGCAGAGTTTTAGTGGCAATTCCCCCGGCTACGAATATTCCCCCGCGAGCCAGAATTTTCAGGGCCAGGTTGCCGGCTTCCGAGCCATAGATCTCCATCCAAAATTGCACGGCCTGCAAACACACGGGACATGAACCCGCCAGCGCCTGCCGGGTGATTTCCGGAGCCCAGTCCACCGAGGGATCATCGAAACCGGGATGCAACAGGCCGGGATTCAGAAAGGTGTGGAGTTCGCGAAAACCGCGGCCAGAGAGAATGGCTTCGACGCTGACGATTTCCATGCGCTGGCGGAGAAATTGCAGCAGTTCGATCTCGCGTGTATTGCGCGGAGCGAGATCGCAGTGACCGCCCTCCGAGGAAGACGCAATGTGCTGATGGCCGTCCCATACGAGCAGAGCCTCGCCCAAGCCCGTGCCGGCGGCGAGCAGACCCTGGTTGCCTTCCGGGTCAGCGACGCCTTCGCGCAAGGTGACGAAGTCGGAAGCGGGAAGAATGCGGAGGCTGTAAGCCGTGCCCTCCAGATCATTCAAGAGCCGCACATGCGGAATGCTGAATGTTTGTGAGAGCGCGGCCGCGTCCACAACCCAGGGGAGGTTTGTGACCTGCACGTGATTGTGAACCACGGGGCCGGCGATGGCGAAGGCCGCCGCTTGAATTCCTTGCGCGTTGCCCTGCAGGAATTTGCTGATTACGTCTTCGAGACTGGCGTGCGAATGGCTGGAAAAGCGGTCGCGGCGGACAGCCGAGAGTTTGCCATCGCGAAGCTCAAAGAGACCCATGTTGCACTTGGTCCCGCCAATATCGCCCGCCAGAATCATTGGTCCATCACCTCGTCACTTTTTGCCGGAAAGAACAGCGGCCGCTTCTTCCGGATGCCGCCAGGCGAAGCCATCGCGGGCGATTAATTCGTCGGATTCCCTGGGGCCCCAGCTGCCCGCGGGATAATTTGGAAAACTGGCGGCGGGCGCCTTCCAAGCCTGAAGAATCGGGTCCATCAGGGACCAGGCGGCTTCAACGCTATCGGCGCGGTCAAAGAGCGTGGCTTCACCGCGGAGACAATCGTTAATAAGCGTGGCATAGGCGTTGCGGGTGCTGACACCGAACGACGAGCTGTAAGAGAAATCCATGGCTACCGGACGAATGTCCATATGCGCGCCGGGAGGCTTCGCGCCGAAGGAAAGCGAGATGCCTTCCTCGGGCTGAATGTTGAGAACCAGACAGTTGGCCTGGTTTTCGCGGCCGCGAAAAACGCGATGAGGAGCTTCGCGAAATTGAATGGCAATTTCCGTGCAGGCTTCACGGAGCCGCTTGCCAGTGCGGAGATAAAAAGGAACGCCGGCCCAGCGCCAGTTGTCCACAACAAATTTCAGAGCCACGAAAGTCTCGGTGGAAGAATCCGGGGCGACGCCGGGTTCCTGGCGATACCCGGGGACATCGCCCTTGGACGTTTTCCCGGGGCCATACTGGCCGCGAACGGCGTCGCTGGCAACGGTAGCAGCGGTGAGCGGACGAATGGATTGGAGCACCTTGATTTTTTCGTTGCGCACGGAGGTGGCGTCGAATGTGGCGGGCGACTCCATGGCGGTGAGGGAGAGCAATTGCAGGACGTGGCTTTGAATCATGTCTCGCAGCGCGCCCGCGGTTTCGTAGAATGCGGCGCGGCGCTCCACGCCCAAAGTTTCGGCGGCGGTAATCTGCACGTGGCTGACGTAGTTGCGGTTCCATAGCGGCTCAAAAATGCCGTTGCCGAAGCGAAAAACGAGGAGATTCTGGACGGTTTCCTTGCCGAGATAATGATCAATGCGATAAACCTGCGATTCATCGAAGACGGTAAGGACTTCGCGGTTCAGGGCCTTGGCGGAAGCCAGGTCGCGGCCAAAGGGTTTCTCAATAATGATGCGCGCCCAGGAACCGTCGCGGCTGGGCTTGTTCAAGCCGGCGATGCCGAGCTGCTCCACGATTTTCGGATAAATCTCTGGCGGGGTGGCAAGATAGAAAAGGCGATTGCCGCCGAGTTTTCCTTCGGTATCCAGCCGCTGGAGCATTTCCGCGAGACGGCGAAAAGCCGCGGGGTCGTCGTAGTTGCCCTCGCAGAAGTGGAGACGCGAGAAAAATTCGCGGGCAAAGTCATCGTCCAGCTTGCCCAGACCGCCCAGCGTGCGCACGGCATCCTCGCTGGTTTTCTGGAATTCATCGTCGCTCATGGCTTTGCGTCCGTAGCCCACCAGACGGAAACGGGGGACCAGGCAGGCGTGCGCGGCCAGATCATAGAGCGCCGGAAGCAGCTTGCGGCGGGCCAGGTCACCGGAAGCGCCAAACATCACGATGGCGCAGGGATCGGACGGCATCTCGCAGAAATAGGCGTCATGCGGGGCGGCCGCGGTGCTGGAAGGTTTGGTCAATTGCTCTGCCATTGCTCCCCCTTGTGAAAGGTGCCGGTAAACATGCCAAAGGCTCCCACATTGTGTCACACAGGGTTGCCGCGCCAATGCGTTTCTTTGAGTTGCGGCTGGCGGGGGGCGACCGCGCAGTGTGATTGTCTCCCCTGCTCGCTTTCGAGTATCTTGAAAGGGACACGAGGCGGAAGGAGGAGATTATGGCGGACGAAAAATGCGGCCAGCCGGCTCCGGCGGAGAACACTCCGGCAGCGCCGGGAACGCGGATGGTGATGTGCGTGAAGTTCGGCAAAGAGATGCCGGGACTGGATCGCGTTCCCTGGAAGGGTGAGCTAGGCAAAAAGCTTTACGACAACGTATCCAAGGACGCGTGGAAGCTGTGGATTGAGTACTCAAAAATGATCATGAACGAGTACCGGTTGAACCCGCTGGACCCCAATTCGCTGAAGGTGATCGAAGAACACTTGAATCAGTTTTTCTTTGGCGAAGGCGCGAAACTGCCCGAAGGATACGTTCCGCAAAAAGCCAAGGGCTAACCGACAAACCGAGGCCACTGGCTAGAATGCGCGCGGAATTCGGCCAGTGACGGGATGCTCCACCGGAAGCCGGGGCGAGAATTGGAAGTGCAGCCGGCCATGCGCGGCGCGAAGCCTGGCTTCCACTTCGGCGGGAGTCCCTCCCCGCGCGAAAATAAATCCCAGATAACTTGAGCCTTCGGGCCACGCGGCCAGGTAGTCGCGAAGCCGCGCGGTGATGCGAATTTCGTCCACGCCGCGAACGGCTTCGGCGCCTTCCAGGCCGTCCACGCGTTCAAAGATCCCGCTGCGCGGAACGGGAATCATCATCACTCCGCTGGCGGGATCTTCGCGAAGCCATTCGCCGCCGGACATGCCAAAGGCGTGGCGAATGAGCAGTTCTTCCAAACCGATTCCGTCAGGACCAAAACGCAAGGCACGGGCGCAAAGTCCGCCAATGGGGCGCGGAGCCAGTTCCAGAATCCACGGAATTCCTTCGTGAATGCGAAATTCCGCGTGGAGCGGGCCGTTACGCAGGCCAATGGCTCGTGCGGCAAGCTGGGCGCATTCGGCGACGGCCCTCTGCGTTTCCGCAGGAAGGCGCGACGGCGTGACGTAAATCGTTTCCTCAAAGTAGGGACCTTCAAGGGGTTCGGGCTTGTCGAAAAGCGCCAGCATGCGCAATGATGCGCCTTCGGAGTCGGGAGTTAGCAGACCTTCCAATGCCACTTCGCTGCCGGGAATATATTTTTCGACGAGAAGTTCGCCGAGATGTGGCTCGCGAAGAACCTGGATTTCCGGGGAATCCAGAAGCGCGCGAATGCGGCGGATCGCGGCGACAAATTCTTCAGCGGAATTGGCGCGAATCACTCCCTGGCTGGCGGCCAGGGCCACGGGCTTCACGACGCAGGGAAAGACTGCGCGCGAGAGAAGATTCCGGGGATCATTACCCGCGGGAATGGGGAAAAAACCGGGGACGCGCAGCCCCGCAGCGGAAAGAGTTTCGCGCTGGCGACGCTTATCGCGGCAGATGGCCGCGGCATCGGGGGGATTTCCCGGCAGTCCGAGAGACTCGGCAGCCATGGCGGCGGCGACCGTGGGACGGTCGCCCAAAGCCAAGATTGCCGAGGGAGGATCGCCCTGAAACCGGCGGACGATTCCATCGGCGGCCTCGCGAGGCGATTCAAAATGCAGCGCGAGGGCGGCATCCGACCAGGGATCGTCAAGCTGGTGGCAGCGATCGGTGCCGAAGAGCACGTCAATATTCAGACGTTCGGCAGCCTGCGCAAAACTATGAGTCTGATAACCCAGCTTGCTGGCCAGGAGGAGCAGTTTCTTGCGAGGCGCCGCAGCTTCCTGTGGCTGCCGCTCCCCAAGCGCTTCGTCCGACATCAGACGAATCCATCCGCATCGGGAAGCGATTTGGCGGGAGACGCGAGGGAAACCAATAAATCCTCGGACGGCTCGGCGCAGCAGTACCACGGCTCATTCAGATGAGGAATGGCGGGCGAAAGCGCGAGCAATGTTGGCGCGGGCAGAGGCAAAGGCGGCAGACCTGTGGCCGCGCGGACGACATTGCGAATTTTATGGAAGATATGGGCGCGCGAAAGATGCATTTTTTCGCCGGATTGAACGGCCTTTTGGACAGCCGCAGCCAATTCATCCACGCGCGGGTCAGGATTGCTCCAGGGGTAAACCAGCGCGGCCTCATCGAATGGGCGAATGAACGCGGACATTTCCGGCAAATCCAGCAAATACGATCCCCGCGGAATTAGGAGCCGAATGGCGAATTGAATAGGAGGCACATTTTCCACCAGGTTCTGGCTTTCGATCACGTCGAGCAGTTCGGCAAAGGATTCCAGCGTGGTCCACGGCGTGAAAGGAACAAGAGTAGGCTGGAGGGTGAGCCCGGCTTCGCGGCAAAGGACGACGGCGCGAAGGAAATCCGCGCGCGTGTGGCCCTTGGCGAGGCGCTGGAGGACAGCGTCGTCCACAGATTCCACCGCGCTGGTGATGAAGAGGCAGCCGCTGTCGCGCAACGCGGAAAGATGCCGCGCATGATGCAGCAGATGTTCGATCTTGATGGTGACGTCATAGGTGACCCGGGGAAAACGGCGATGAAATTCCTCCACCAAAGCGATGGCGTGGCCGATGCCATTGAAGAAATCAGGATCACCGAAGGTGATGTGTTCCGCGCCGGAATCCACCTGCTGGCGGACGTCATCCAAAACAACGTCGCGAGAAATGACGCGAAATACGCCGCGATAGACGGGAACGACGGGACAGTGGCGGCAGAGATGCTTGCAGCCGCGGCTGGCTTCGGTGTAGCCGGTGACGGCGTGAGTGCCGTCCGCGCGAATCAGCATGGCGTAGCGATTTAGGGGCAGAAGCCCGCGGCGGTCAGGCAGTTGGAAATCCTGACGCTGCAGGAAAACCTGCGGTCCGGTCGGCTGTGCGCTGGCGGACGAGCCTTCTTCTTGCAGGCGAATCATCAAATCCTGAAGAGGCTTCTCGAATTCGCCGCCGAGAATGGAACGAACTCCCAACCCGCGGAGATAGTCGGCATTCATGGGAGCATACAGACCGTAGCAGCACAAATGCGCCGCGGGATTCGTTTCGCATGCCGCCTGAATCAGCGGAACAGCCAGGCGAGTGGCGGTGTGCATGGGAAGGTAGAAAGCAATCAGGTCCGCCGAGCGCGCCAAATCTTCGCGGAATGCCTCGCGTGAGAGATCCAGACAATCCACGTGCGCGCCGCCCCGGCGAAGCCACGCGGCAGGCGATGCCAGACCAAACGGCTGGCGGCCCAATTCGTAAGTTGAAATCAGAAGAACGCGCATCGGCGGACGGCGCAAAGAAGCCAGTCCAAGGTTTGATTATAGTCTCCGCAGGCGAAAGCCGCGCGTTTGCGTGGCCTCGGAGGAAGGGGAAACCAAGCAGGCCGCTCAGCGGATGCGCTATCATGCTTTTGTTCGAGAGGAGGGCGACATCGTTATGAGCCCCCAAAACATGAATTCCTTCGGAGCACGCGGCCCGTTGGAAACCGCGGGCGGAACGTTTGAAGTTTTCCGCCTGTCCGCGCTGGAGCGCGCCGGATTGAGCGGAGTGGGCCGGTTGCCATTTTCCGTGAAAGTGCTGCTGGAAAACCTGCTGCGGCACGAGGATAACCGCACGGTGCTGGCCGAAGATATCCGCGTTCTGGCGGACTGGCAGCCCAAACCCGCCGAACGCGAGATTTCCTTCATGCCGGCCCGGGTCCTGATGCAGGACTTTACGGGCGTGCCCGCAGTGGTGGATCTGGCGAGCATGCGCGACGCCGTTCAACGGCTGGGCGGCAATCCGCAAAAAATTAATCCGATGCTGCCCGCTGAACTGGTGATTGACCATTCGGTGCAGGTGGACCGGTTCGGAACCGCAGACGCCTTCGCGTTCAACAACGAAATCGAATTTCAGCGGAACATTGAACGTTACACGTTTCTCCGCTGGGGACAGAAGAGCTTTCAGAATTTCGTGGTGGTGCCGCCGGGAACGGGAATTTGTCACCAGGTAAATCTGGAATATCTGGCGCGAGTGGTGGCGACCACTGAGAACGGCGGGAAGCGGCAGGCGTTTCTGGATTCTTTGGTGGGAACGGATTCGCACACCACCATGGTGAACGGCCTGGGCGTTTTTGGCTGGGGCGTGGGCGGAATTGAAGCCGAGGCGGCGATGCTGGGGCAGCCGTTGCCGATGCTGATCCCGCAAGTGGTGGGATTCAAACTCGACGGGCGGTTGCGCGAGGGCGCCACGGCTACCGATTTGGTACTGACGATCACGGAAATTCTGCGGAAAAAAGGCGTGGTGGGCCGGTTTGTGGAATTCTGCGGCAAAGGGCTTTCCAGCCTGTCGCTGCCGGACCGCGCAACCATCAGCAACATGGCGCCGGAATATGGCGCAACAATGGGATTCTTTCCGGTGGACGAGGAAACTCTGGCCTACCTGCGGTTCACCGGGCGCGAGGAAAAGCAGATACAACTGGTGGAGGCGTACACCAAGGAGCAAGGGCTTTTCCGCACGGATGCCACGGCCGATCCGATTTTCTCGGACAAGCTGGCGCTGGATTTGGGCGACGTAGTCCCCACGCTCGCGGGGCCGAAGCGGCCGCAGGACCGCGTTCCGCTGACGGAGGCGAAAGCTTCCTTCCAGAAATCGCTGACATCGGCGGCGAAACATGTTGCGGTATCCAGGAATGGCGACAGTTTCGAGTTGGGAGACGGTTCAGTGGTGATTGCGGCAATCACCAGCTGCACAAACACATCCAATCCTTCGTTGATGCTGGGCGCGGGATTGCTGGCGAAGAAGGCGGTGGAGCGGGGGCTGAAATCGAAGCCGTGGGTGAAGACCAGCCTCGCGCCGGGGTCAAAGGTTGTAAGTGACTATCTGAATAAATCGCGGCTGACGCCCTATCTGGAGGCGCTGGGCTTTTACCTGGTGGGATACGGCTGCACAACGTGCATAGGAAACAGCGGGCCCCTGCCGGAAGATATTGGGAAGGCGATCAAGGATCACGGGCTAGTGGCTGTTTCGGTGCTGAGCGGAAATCGCAATTTTGAGGGGCGCATCAACGCGCTGGTGCGCGCCAACTATCTGGCGTCGCCGCCGCTGGTGGTGGCGTACGCGCTGGCGGGACGGATGGACGTGGACCTGGGCAACGAAGCGCTGGGGACGGGAGGCGATGGGAAGCCGGTCTACCTCCGGGATATCTGGCCCACGCCGCGGGAAGTGGAAGAGGTGATGCGCACAGCAGTGGATACGGAAATGTTCCGTAAGGAATACGCCGACGTTTTCACGGGAGAAGGAAATTGGCGCGCGCTGCCGATTGCGGAAGGAAGTCTTTATGCGTGGGATGAGGCGTCCACGTATATCAAGAATCCTCCATATTTTGACGGGATGCCGCTGGAACCGGGGCCGCTGACGGATTTGAAAGGCCTGCGCGTGCTGGCGTTGCTGGGCGACAGCGTGACCACCGACCATATTTCGCCGGCGGGCTCGATTCAGCCGGAAGGGCCGGCGGGAAAATATTTAATCGAGCACGGGGTGAAACCGAAGGATTTCAATTCCTACGGCGCGCGGCGGGGCAACCATGAAGTGATGATGCGCGGTACGTTCGCCAATATCCGGCTGCGAAATTTTCTGGCTCCGGGCACGGAAGGCGGATGGACGCTGCACCTGCCGGACGGCGAAAAGATGAGCATCTACGACGCGGCCATGCGCTACAAGCAGGAAGGCGTTCCGCTGGTGGTGCTGGGAGGGAAGGAATACGGGTCCGGCTCCTCGCGGGACTGGGCGGCGAAAGGCACGCTGCTGCTGGGGGTGCGGGCGGTGATTGCGGAGAGCTTCGAACGTATCCATCGCAGCAACCTGATCGGGATGGGCGTGCTGCCGCTGGAATTCCAGCCGGGAGATTCGGCGCAGACTCTGGGGCTGACGGGCCATGAAATTCTGGAAATCAGCGGCATCGTGGAGAGTTTCGATCCGCGGAAATGGCTGGACGTGAGAGCGAGGGATAGCCAAGGCCGCACGCTGGAGTTCAGAGTTCTGTCACGCGTGGATACGCCGGTGGAAGCGGCCTACTTCCGTCACGGCGGGATTTTGCAGTATGTGATGCGGCAGATATTGCGAGGCGAAGCAGCGTGAATCTCACGCGCGGCGAGGACAGGAGGGTTCGATGAGCGAGAAAGCGACATTCGCGGCCGGCTGTTTTTGGGGAGTGGAAGAACTGTTCCGCCAAATTCCCGGCGTACTTTCCACGCAGGTGGGCTATACGGGCGGCCAACTGGCGAAACCGACGTACAAAGACGTTTGTTCAGACAGCACCGGCCACGCGGAAGCAGTCGAAATCGAATTCGACCCCGCGAAGGTTAACTACGATGCACTGCTGAAAGTCTTCTGGGAGAACCACGACCCCACCACTCCCAACCGCCAGGGCCCGGATTTTGGGTCGCAGTACCGCTCGGCGGTTTTTTATCACAGCGACGCGCAACGGAAGGCCGCGGAGAAATTCAAGGAAGAGCTGGAAAAAAGCGGACGGTTTCGGCGCCCCATCGTGACGCAGATTGTCCCCGCGCCGGAATTTTGGCCGGCCGAGGAATACCATCAGAAATATCTGGAAAAGCGTGGCGCGGCGCGCTGCCATTTCTAGGCGAACAGCTTCAAGCCATCCCCTGCGGCATTCCCCGGTCTATGGACAGGTGCGCAACTGCAACTGAAACGGCTGTATAGGCGGCTGCGAAAAATCGAACGCATCCAGCATGTCGTTGGCGTGGGCGTCACGCTGGGAGAGCGCGGTGAGATTGAAACGCTCCTCCACAAAACGCAGAATGGAGGCGAACTCGTAGGGTGTATGAGAGACAGTAGCGGCCTTGGCAAAAGGAGAAATGATGAGCACGGGCACGCGAATCGAGAGGCCATAAAGATCAACAGGCGGCGGGGGAACATGATCGTAGAATCCGCCAAAGTCATCCTCCACCAGAAAAATTACCGTGGAATTCCAATCTGGACCGGCCATCACCGCGTTGATGGCGTTCACGCTGAAATTCTCGCCGTCACATACGGATTCGACGGGATGTTCGCTGCCCATTTGAGTCGGCGTGAGCCAGCTCATGGCTGGTAAGTTGCCCGCCGCGGCATCGGTGGTGAACTGGCTCCAGCTGACCACGTTGGTCTTCCATAGTTTTGTGCCCCAAATGGTGCTGAAGGCCTGCAAAGTAGTCCACTGAAATCCGTCCTGGCCGGCGAGCCCGCCATAAAATCTCCAAGAGACGTTGGCGTTCTGCAAGAGATTCGCCAGCGTGGGCACGCTGTAACATGGGAAAACAGCCGAGACCTGATCTTCTCCATCCTCGTCCTTAATCGTCGGAACGGTCGAACCCGGCTTAGCGGAGCATCCCCAATCGGTTCTCTTGCCGGCGGGATTTTCCACCGCGCCCTGACCATCCGCTGACACGGTGAACAGGTGCGCCGGGAAGCTGGGATACCGGCCGGGGGAAAACATGGCATCCCCAAGAACGAAGGTGGCGGCATAGGTCCAATAGTTGGGGAGGTCCGACTGGTAGAGCTGAGAATAGGAAAGAAGATCGTCACCTTCGTTTTCAACCAGGTTGAAGCGGTCCATGCGGCCGCCGTCTATGGCTTCCGTGGCGGAATCCCAACCATGGCCAACGTCATGCGGAGGCGGATCCGGCAGATGCTGCAACATCATTGTTTGCCCATTGCTTAGCAGGCCGGAAGTAGCTCCGTTGGCGCCGGGAAAAGTGCCGAACATGCTGTCAAAGCTGTGGTTTTCCTTGACGATAAAAACAACGTGCTTAATGGCGTTGTTAAACACACCCGAAGCCAGCGGCGAGGCGGCGGCGACATTGGAATAGGAGCTTTCGGTCGAGCCATAGAGGGCGGTTACAACGTAGTAGTAGTTCGACCCATTGGTCAGTCCCGTGATTCGAAAATTGTTCGAAGCGGCATTGTCCACATTGGCGATGACCTGGAAAGGCCCGTTCGGCGAGTTGCCTTCATAAATGTTAAAGGCCGTGGCCCCAAGAGGGGCGGTCCAGGTGAGCGAAGCCTGTCCGCTGGCGGCGGTGGAGGTAAGAAACGACGGCGGTTGAGGCGCGGAGGATTGAACGGTGACCGTGGATTCACCGCGGTACAGGATCCGATTATTGAGCTCGCCTTCAATGAGAGCGATGCCAGGACTTACGGCGGTGACAATGCCCTTGGAGCCTGTAGTGTTGGTCTCCGTGGCGATGGATGGCTGGACCGAAGTCCACTTCATAATTCCAGCCTGGGTGACATCCTGGAGGGTTCCATCCATATAGTAGAGAGTAGCAGTGAGGGGCACCTGTTGCCCCACCTGCATGACCGGTTGCACCGGCGTGACGTAGACATGGAAGGGCATGTCCGTTGCGACAGGAGCAGAAATGGTTTCCTGCCCGGAGATGGCGCGAATTTGAACTCTTCCATTGCCAACCGCTTCCAGCATCCCGGCCGAGGTGACGCGCACAATGGAAGGATCGGAAGAACTCCAGGAAAACTGGTCCGTAACGTCACGCTGATGGCCGCGGCCATCATCCCGCATTGCTTTCAGTGGCAGCGTTGTGCCGGGCGCCAGGGAGACATGATCGGGAACCATTATGAGTGCTCCGCCAGCCTCGGGGTTAACAGGCGCGGACTTCCTGGTAACAGCGGCCTGATGGAACTGGGCGCCCCGCGGTGCATGCCACCGCGCTAAGATCGCCCGGCTCTCGACGCCAACAATCAATACGCCAGCGGAGACCAACACCCATGCTGCAATCTTCAGTTTTCGCGAAAACGTGCTCATGCGAACTCCTTCTCGCCTCGCCGGTCATGGCGGAGATATTGGCAAAATCTCAGTTGATACCCGGACTCCCGGCAAAATGCCGCCGGACTCTGGATACCGCACCGGACATAGGCTGTCAATAAGGAATTGATGGATGAGCTTGTTGATTTAGAAAGGCCACGCCCGCATGGAGGAATTGCACCCGGGGCGATGGGTCAATTGCGCGTGGGATTCTGGCGGTAAATCCAATCCGGGCGGATAAGGGATGACGGAGATGATTCCGGCTTTGTGACGCTGGCTGAATGATCCGGAGACGGATGCGAAACCGGCAACATGCTGAAATTCCGCGCTCGTGTGACCGCTTCTATGACAATCCCATGGTCTGGCGAGAGTTCACAGACCGGGTCTGTCCTGGCGGCTTCGCCGGTGAGGAGCAACGCCTGGCAGCGACAGCCGCCGAAATCCAGAATTCGCCGGTCACAGCCGCGACAAGGCTCAGGCATCCACTCCTCGCCGCGAAATTTCTGGAAGGCGGAAGATTCCTCCCAAATCCATCGGAGAGGATGCTGTTCCACGCTGTCAAATGACAATCCGGGAATCACGCGCGCGGCGTGGCATGGGAGGGCTCGGCCGGCGGGGTCAATGAGCAATAGTTTTTGACCCCAACCGCCCATGCATGCTTTCGGAAAGCGCGCGTAGTAGTCGGGAACGACGCAATCAATCTGCATGCGGCCTTTGAGGCGCTCGCGCGCGGCATCCACCACTGCCAGGGAACGCTCCACCTGCTCGCGCGTGGGAAGCAGACGGTCGCGATTGGCCAGCGCCCAGCCGTAATACTGAACGTTGGCAATTTCCAGGCGGTCCGCGCCGAGTTCTTCGGCGAGAGAAACCATTTCCTCGATCTGATCCAGATTCTCGCGATGGACGACAATATTCAACGTGAGTGAGAGATTGTGCGCATGAATTCGCTCTGCCAGCGCGAGCTTCGCGGCGTGGGCGTGAGCTCCGGCAATTTCGTCGGCTTGCTCTTCGCGCGCGCCCTGCAGGCTAAGTTGAATATGGTCCACACCGGCGCGGGCCAATCCCGCGAGACGATCTTCCGTCAGGCCCAAACCGGAGGTGACCAGATTCACGTAAAGTCCGGCGGCGCGTCCGGCGGCAACCAGTTCGGTGACGTCCTTGCGCGCCAGCGGCTCGCCGCCGGTCAAATGGAGTTGCAGAACGCCCATCTCCGCAGCCTGTTGAAAAACGCGCGTCCAGGAATCCGTGGGTAATTCTTCCTGCTGCTTTTGCAATTCGAGAGGGTTGGAGCAGTAGACACAGTGCAACGGACAGCGGTGGGTGACTTCGGCAATGAGTGCCAGCGGGCCGTGCATCAGCTTAAATCAATGGCGCGCTTCTCATGAAGGCGCTGAAGAAAAGTGGCTGCGTCTGCTTCGCGCTGCTGCTGCTTGGCGCCGGGAAATTCCGCCGCCAGGGTTTGCAGAATCTGCTCCAGCGTGCGGCTGCCATCACAGAGTTGCACAATGCGCACGCCGGTGGCGTTCAAACGAAGAGCGCGCTCCGGCATCAGGAGAACCGGGCCGCCTGCCGCCTGTTCATTCAAGCGGCAGCCCTTCGCCAGACGCGGGCGCGCCTCCCGCGCGATCTCCGTCATTCCTTCTCCGGGACGAATGCGCCAGGAGCAGGCCAGCCCGGCTCCACATAGGCGAAATGGATAGCGTCCAACTGCGCCCAGAGAATTTCGCATTTGGATTCCAGAGCGCGGCATGCCCGCTCCTGATCCTCCGGCGAGCGGGCGTTGTGCTGCACCCAGGCCAGGGCAAAACCGGCGTCGGCAGGCGCCTGGGTCAGGCGTTTTTCAAAATAACCGAGGCCGCCGGATAGCCACGGGTAATGCTTGCGCATGGCATCAAGGCGCAGGGTGATGAGAGAGCCGGCGAAAAGCTCGGTGAGCGAGGACGCCACAGCCTCCAGGAAGGTTCGCTCGCGAACCAGCTGGACGTAAGCATCCACGGCAAAACGAACGCCCGGCAACACGCCCTTCCCTTCCTGAACGGTTTCGCGGCGAAGGCCGGTGGCTTCGGCGAGGTGCAGCCAGCGTTCGATGCCGCCAGTCTGGCCATCTCGTCCGTCGTGGTCAGCGAGGCGCGAACGCCAGGCGCGCCGAAATTCGGGATCTTCCGAGCGGGACAATATCACGGCATCTTTTATGGGGACGTGGCTTTGATAGTAAAAACGGTTGAGGGCCCAGGCCTGGAGCTGGCCGCGCGTCAGTTTTCCTTCGTGCATGCGCAGATGGAACGGATGGCGGTGGTGGTAACGCTCCTCGCCAATTTTGCGCAGGCGCGCCTCCAATTCCGCCGGCGAAAGCAGTTCGCGAATCGGCTCACGACTCAAAACGTGCATTCCCAACCATCTTCCGCCACCTCCCAGCCGGCGGCAACCGTCTGCCGGTATTCGGCGCTCTCTTCGTCCAAGATGGGGTTGGTGTTGTTAATGTGCATGAGGACTTTTCGAGTCCCGCGCAGACCGGCAAGGCGCGCAATCAGACCGTCCGGGCCGCCCACGGGCAAATGGCCCATTTCACGGGCAGTCTGACCGCTGCCAGTGGCACGGGGCAACTCGTCGTCGGTCCAGAACGTGCCATCCAGCAACAACAGGTGGCAAGTGGAAAACAGCTTTATCAATTCCGCGGAGAGGTCCAGCAAACCCGGAGCATAAAAAACACGATGGCCAGCGGAATCTTCAAGCAACAATCCAAGCACAGCCTCAGCAAGAATCAAATTCGCGCGATTTTCCGCCGTCGCGTAGGACGGGAATCTCTTTCCGACACTCAGGGGCTCGCAAATCAGCCCGCTCTCTTCCCCCGAGGGACTCCGCAGTGGAGTGCGGGCGCCTGGATGCAGATCCATCCACCGGGTCTGACCGGCATCGCGCTCGAGCATGCGAAAAAAGGAGTTCTCGCCGGACACCAACCGACGAACTGACTCCGTGGAATAGATAAGGAAGGAATGGCGTTCACGCAAACTGAGCAATCCGAGTACGTGATCCAATTCCGCGGAGAGCAGAACCACTCCCGCAATCGGACTTCCGCGCATGCCTGTCCGCGGAAAGAGAGCCGGCGTGGCTTCGATTTGCAGACGTAAATCAGGAGAAGCACCGACCAGAAACCATTCCTGACCGAAGGGGGAAATAGCGAGTTGAGCCTGGGTGCGCGACTTGGATCGCAGTGTGCCCGCGCGCAGACGGGAACAGTTGGCACAGGCGCAATTCCACTGAGGGAAACCACCCCCGGCAGCGGAGCCGAGGACGCGAATTATCATCCCTGGAGTTTAGAGTTCCGCGTTGGCGTAGGAGCTGACTTCGCAGCAGAGGCTGACTTCTTCAAAACTGGGGGCTGTCCATTCCATTTTCACACCTCATTCGGGTTTGCGATCCGCTAACCGCCTGCGATGGCATCAAGAGCGCGGACCGCCTTGATTCGATCATCAAAGCAACTTCCTAAAGTCTACTACAATCAAGCCCCGAACGGCATTTTTTTGCGGGAGGGATTGCCAGTTCTGCAAGTCCGCGAGAGGGCGCCTATACCTGAATTGCCGGGGAATTGCCTCAGAATCCTTGCGATAGTGAATAGGCACAACCCGTCAGCGGATTGCTAATCCTGAGGCGCTTCCTGGCTGGCGCGGATTTCCTGCCAGCGGCGCGGGCGCTTTCCAGCGGAGAGAACTTTCTTGCGCAGGCGGATGGATTTAGGCGTGACTTCCACAAATTCGTCGTCGGCAATAAATTCGATGGCCTGTTCAAGACTGAGTTCCCGATGGGGAATCAAACGGATGGCCTCGTCCGCCGAGGAAGACCGCATGTTGGTTTGCTTCTTTTCCTTGGTGACATTCACGTCCATGTCCGACTCGCGCGAATTTTCGCCCACGACCATTCCCTCAAATACCTCAACGCCCGGGCCAACGAACAGTTCGCCGCGCTCCTGCAGATTCCACAAAGCGAAGGCCGTGGAGTGGCCGGCGCGATCGGCTACTAGGGCGCCGGTGGGACGCAAGGCCATTTCGCCGGCATAATCCGTCCAGCGATCAAAAATGGAATGAACCAGAGCGGTGCCGCGGGTATCGGTAAGCAATTGGCTGCGCAGCCCAATCAACCCGCGGGCGGGGATGGTGAACTCCATGCGCACGCGTCCGGAGCCATGATTCGCCATTTTGGCCATTTCGCCGCGGCGGGTTCCCAGGCTTTCCATGATGATGCCGATAAAAGTTTCCGGACAATCGATGACCAGCCGTTCCAGAGGCTCCAGCTTGCGCCCGCCTTCGGTACGGATCACGATCTCCGGCTTGCCCACCATCATTTCGTAATCTTCGCGGCGCATGGTTTCGATGAGGATGGCGAGCTGCAACTCCCCGCGGCCGAGCACGCGGAACGATTCCGGCGTATCGGTGTCCTCGACGCGAATGGAGACATTGGTAAGCAGTTCCTTCTGGAGGCGTTCGCGAAGATCGCGCGAGGTCACGTACTTCCCTTCCCGGCCGGAGAGTGGTCCGTTGTTCACGGTGAAAATCATCGCCAGGGTTGGCTCGTCAATCAGGAGCGGGTCCAATGGCGCGGGATTGTCGAGATCCGTGAGGCCTTCGCCAATCTGAATTCCTTCCAGACCGGCGATGGCGGCAATGTCGCCGGCGGCCACGGAGTCGGCTTCATCGCGCGCCAGACCGCGAAACGTGTAGAGCTTGGTGATGGTGGCGGGTTGGAGCGCGCCGTCCAGCTTGCTGATGCCCACCTGCGTGTTGCGCCGAAGCGTTCCATTGAATACCCGGCCCACCGCAATCCGTCCCAGATAATCGCTATAATCCAGGTTCATCACCTGAACCTGCAGCACCGCGCCGGGATCTCCGGCGGGCGCGGGAATGGATTCCACGATGGCCTCAAACAAGGGAAGCAAATCACGGGAATCGTCGCCCAGGGAACGATGGGCCACGCCTTCGCGCGCATTGGCATAGAGAACCGGAAACCCAAGCTGATCTTCCGTGGCATCCAGATCAATGAACAGATCGTAGATTTCGTTCAACACTTCGCTGGTGCGGGCGTCGGCGCGGTCAATCTTGTTGAGGACTACAACGGGCGGCAAATGCGCCGCGAGCGCTTTCTGCAGGACGTAGCGCGTCTGCGGCAGCGGCCCCTCGCTGGCGTCCACGAGCAAAAGGACGCCGTCCACCATGCGAAGGGCGCGTTCCACTTCCCCGCCAAAATCGCTATGGCCCGGCGTGTCCACAATGTTGATCTTTGTCCCACGAAAGGAAAGGGCGGTATTTTTGGCCAAAATGGTGATGCCGCGCTCGCGTTCCAGCTCGTTGGAATCCATCACGCGCTCAGCCACTTCCTGGTTTTCGCGGAAGATTCCGCTCTGGCGCAGCATGGCGTCAACCAGCGTTGTCTTTCCATGGTCCACGTGCGCAATGATGGCGATATTTCGAAGGCTGTTATTCATGGTTTGTATGACTTTCGCAGACAAAAACGGCTGCTGAGAAATGACCAGCAGCCCGAACGAATCCCATTTGTCGTCAGGTGCGACAGTACGTGTTCAGTTTAACAGACTGCGAGTGGCCCGGCCAGTAAGAGACTAATTCCGGGACACCCCTTTTCATTTCAACAGAACAAAAAATTGAACATCGCGTTCGGTTATGGGTCATGCGCCAGGTTCGAGATTCTCGTTTCCTGCATTGGAATCCCTCCGTTGACTCTTGTTGCATTGAGAATTCCAAGGGTGTATCCTTTGGGATAGTTAAGGAATTCGCACCGACCGAATTCAACTTATTCGCCAGGCGCTGCGTAACAGTCCGGCAGGTTCACGGGGTCCACAGTTCATGGAGGGTCATCCTTGGTGCGCGCTATCGTTTTTCCGCGGAGAGTTTTTCTCATCTTTGTGCCGGTTGTGCTGATACTCGCGGTCTTGGGCGTACCTATAGTCGCCTCCGCCAATTCCGCGGGAAATCCTGCTCTGGCGGTGATCACTCTTGCTCCGAATCGCGCGGCGGTTGCCGAGAGCGGCGTGGCGATTCAGGCCCCCGGGGGAAACTCCACAGTTTCAGCGAACGGGGCATCCTCGCCGGTGCTGGTTTCGCTGACGATTTCTCCCCGTGTGGTCAAGCTCCCGCAGGGGTTGACGCAGCAATTCACCGCCGCGGGGAAATATTCAGACAACTCCAGGCGCGATTTGACCAGGGAAGTAACCTGGGGCACGTCGAACCCCGCGGTGATGAGCATTGCCAGCGGGGGACTGGCAAAAGCGGCGAATCAGGGGAAAGCCAATATCTCAGCGAATCTTGGAAACATTCACAGCACGGTGCTGACGGCGGTAACGCCGCCGGTGATCGTTTCGCTCAGCGTGTCGCCAGCCACGGCATCGATCGCGCTGGGATTGACGCAGCAGTTCACTGCGACGGCCACCTATACGAACGGCGCAACGGAAAATGTGACCACCGGAGTGGGGTGGAATTCCTCGAACACACAAGTGGCCACGGTCTTACGGGGCCTGACGACCAGTGTAAGCGCGGGCAGCGCCACCATCACCGCCTATGCGGGGACGATACAGAGCGCCGCGGCGCTCACCGTCAGCCCGCCGAAACTAATTTCCATCAACGTGACGCCACCCACCGCGACCATCCCCCTTGGCAATACGCAACAGTTCACCGCTACAGGAAATTATAGCAACGGGACCCAGCAGAACATCACCCAGAGCGTGACCTGGAGTTCCTCCAACACAAACATCGCCAATGTGGGTAATTCGCCCAACGGCGCGGGACTGGCCACGGGTGAAGGCGTGGGCAACTGCGCGATTCAGGCGTCGCTGGGCTCCATCAGCGGCATGGCGCAGCTGACGGTGCAGACTGGCGCAAAGCTGACGGTCACCGTCATTCCCCAGCAGGTGAGCCTTACGCTTACCGAGCCGCAGCAATATCAGGCTTATGTACAGGGCACCACGAACCAAAACGTCTCCTGGTTGATTGACGGGATTCCAGGCGGCAACTCCACGGTGGGAACGATTTCATCGTCGGGCCTGTACACCCCCCCGATGACGGCTGGCTCGCACGTGGTCACGGCCGATAGCCAGGCGGACCCCACATACAGCGGCACGGGCAGTCTTTGGGTAACCAATTATGCAGGCATGTTCAATTACCGCAACGACCAGCAATCCACTGGACAAGATCTGAATGAACCGGCGCTGAGCGCACAAAACGTGCAATACAAGACGTTTGGGAAGCTTTTTTCCTGCCCCGTGGATGGATATGTTTACGGACAACCGCTTTATGTGGCCAATTACAGCATCGCCGGCGGCACGCATAACGTTGTGATCGTGGCCACGGAAAATGACAGCGTATATGCATTTGACGCCGACAATCCCTCGTGCGAGACCCTTTGGCAGGTTAGTTTCCTAACCAACGGAGTGACGCCCATCCCGGATGCGGACATGGGCAATGGCGAATGCACGGAGATCGTTCCGCAGCTGGGCATCACCGGGACGCCGGTAATCGACCTGGCCAACAACACTGTTTTTGTTCTGGCCTCGACGCTGGAAGGCCCGCCGCGCATTGCTTCGTCCTATTTCCACCGTGTGCATGCCCTAAATCTGGCGACCGGGCAGGAGCAGCCGGGCAGCCCGGTGGCGATATCCGCCTCGGTGATCGGAGCAGGGGCCGGATCGCAAGACGGCATGCTGTCCTTCGACCCGCAGATGCACAAATCGCGCACCGCATTGCAACTGGTGAACGGAGTGCTGTACTTCGCGTTCGGGTCCGATTGTGACGTGGCTCCGTTCCACGGCTGGGTGTTTGCATACGATGAGTTCCAACTCACGCAACTGGCGGCCTATTGCACCACGGCCAATGGATCAGACGGCGGCATCTGGATGACCGGCGGCGGTGTAACTTTCGACGCCGATGGCAATGGCTACGTTCCCACGGCGAATGGCACGTTCGATGGAAACATGCCCGGATTGGACTACGGTGACACGCTGCTGAAGTTTGTCCTAAGCGGCAACTCACTGCGAGTGCTGGATTACTTTACGCCTTACAACCAGGCCAACCTGGAGGAAAACAATCTTGATCTTTCTACATTTGCGCCCGTGTTGTTGCCGGACCAGCCGGGGAATTACCCCCACCTGATCGTGGGCGCGGGAAAACAAGGAATTATCTATGTTCTGAATCGCGACAGCCTGGGACACTACAATCCATACGGGGATACGCAGATTGTTCAGGAACTGAGGGGCGTGATGAACTACAATTTCAGCACGCCGACCTACTGGAATGAGAATGTTTACTTCGGGTCCGCCAGCGATTTCATCAAGGCTTTCTCGCTGAATAACGGGTTGCTGTCATCATCCTGGACGTCGCGGTCACCGGCGAAAATCGATTTTCCTGGCACGACGATGTCCATATCCGCATCCTCCGCGACGGCAAACAAGGGAATACTCTGGGCCCTGGACAACAGCGGTTTTGGAGCGCTGGGCCAGGAGCCAAGCCCTGCAATCCTTCACGCTTACAACTCAAACAACCTGGCCGATGAGCTTTACAACAGCACGCAGGCGCCCAATAACCGCGATCAGGCCGATGACGCCGTGAAGTTCACAGTGCCCACCGTGGCCAACGGAAAGGTGTATTTCGGAACAGAGACGGCGCTGGATGTATTCGGCCTTCTCCCGGGGCAGCCTCCTAAGAAATAGCAATCTCCGGCGGACGCGCCCGGGATCAGCGCGGCGGCGTGAACGCTGATCGGCATTGTTGAAAACCGCGGCTGGAAAGCTGCCGTCACCCGCGCGCGTGGCAATCAATTGCGAGGTACGGGGCTATTCTTAGCTATACCCCAAATGTGTTTATTCCTATCTGACCGCCCGAACCTATCCTGCGGCGCGAATCCAAGCACCTTCCAATGAAGCCCTCTTTCTCTGATTGAAGCGTTCGCTATCCGCGAGGCTCGGTTTGCAGAAGAGCATCGAGATCATCAGGATGGAAAGCGGCGAGGAGGGCATCTTCGCGCGAAATGTGCCGCTGGTTCACCAACTGGGCGAGAGTGTCTTCGAGGCTGAAGGATCCCAACTTCCGGGACATGGTGATTTCCTGCTGCAAGTGCTGAAGCGCGTTGCGGCGAATATGCTGGCGCGCGCCGTAACTGACAATCAACAATTCGGCGGCGGGAATGCGGCCGCCGGACTTGCTCGGCAGCAGCGTCTGGGTAAGAACGGCGGCCAGCGCCATGGCCAGTTCCTGGCGGATAGTGTTTTGCCGCTCCAGCGGAAAGGAATCCGAGATGCGCGAGATTGCCGAGCAGACATCCGTGGTGTGAATCGTGGAAAGCACCAGGTGTCCGGTTTCCGCCGCGGCCACGGCGATGCGCATCGTTTCGGGGTCGCGCATTTCTCCCACCACGACGATGTCAGGCGCCTGCCGCAGCGCCGCACGGAGCGCCGTGGGGAAATCAGGCGCATCCACTCCAATCTCCACCTGCTCCACCACGCTGCGCAGGTGGGTATGCTCATATTCGATGGGGTCTTCGATGGTCACGATGTGGCGCGTTTCATGGCGGTTGATTTCAGCCACGATGGCGGCCAGCGTGGTGGATTTTCCCGCGCCGGCGGGCCCTCCGATGAGAACCAAACCGCGGGGTAGATGCGCCAGAGTCTCCACGGCAGCGGGAAGACGGAGATCACGCAGCGTGGGAACTTTATTGGGCAGCGCGCGGATTGCCGCGGCGGCGCGGCCTTTCTCGCGATGGAGATTAATCCGGAACCGGCCCACGCCCGCGATGCGATAGGAAGCGTCAGCGATGTGCGTGTCGCGGTAAAGCTGCAAGACTCGGGAGGCGAGCGCGGGGAAAACCGCGGCTTCGATTTCCGGGCCGTCGAGCGGCTCGCCTTCAAGGTTGCGCACTTCTCCTTCGAAGCGGATGCAGGCGGGCGCGCCGGGAACCAGGAGCAGATCGCTGCCGCCCTTGGAAACCAGCGCAGCCAGCCAGCGGTCCAGGCGCGCAGTGTCCGATGAATCCACAAGTTCCGCGCCGCGTGAGTCATTCAACTCGCGGACCAGACGCTCGATTTCAGGCGATTCTTTCATCGGCTGCGTGATTCCATTTCCATGCCGCTAGGAGAATACTGATGAAGCCAGAACTGTAAGTCTACATGCCATGCTGAATAAGACGTTTCCGTTCTTGCAAAGGGTTGCGTGGAGACAACGCGAATTGCATTAGCGAAACGAATCCAGCCACGCGGCGCCCTGAACCACGGGCGGCAGAATTATCATGGGAATCGGTTTTTGGCTTTGCCGGCTGGCATACCAACAGGGAGGGTTGTTGAAGTGCGGAAAAAGCGACCGCACGCAACTCACCGTGACCGGAGGCTGAAAAATATATTCAGCTCTGCCGTCCTTGTGAGGAACCGCATACACGGGTTCAACCTGAAGTGTTGCGTAGGCGCTGCCGGCAAATTTTGTGTGCATCCGGAGCACGACGAAAAGGTAATCGCATACGTATAGCAGAATGCAGGAGAGAACCGCGATGATGATAATGCGCTTCACGGGTCCAGGGCTTCTGGGATTTGGCGACAAAAGTGCCCCAAAAAAAAGAAGAATTCGTCGCGCGAATCTATGCCGAGGCAGGTTTGCCAAATCCCTTTACAGCGCGCTCCATCCCCGGGCCGGCATCGGCAAGGTCCTGCCCGTTCATTGCCGGACGGACGGTGAGCCGGGCGTTGAAGGCGAGAAACCACGGCTCGGCAATGGCCGGCAATTGCGAAGATTCCTTCATATCAAAAAATATGTAACCAGTACGTTCGCCATCGTCTTCGGAGAAGTATGCAGCTTCCGGCTTCAAATCGTCGAGAATGCGCTTGATGGTTGTTGCCAGGCTTCCATTTCGAATCGCTGCATTGCCGGCTTCAGCAGGAATGGAAACCTTAAGCATCATGCGCATGTTAAGCCCCTCCAAGGCCGAAGGAATTATACACGCTGGCGGAATCAATCCGGCCATCATGAATGAGGCAATCGTGGCAGAAGAACCTGGCGGCCGTGGGCGGGCATGAGATGTACCGGACAAAATACCGGCCAGTCCAGGCTGAGCATGTAACATTGCTGCCGAGATCTCCGTGCTGCCTGACGTATTCAACGGCGAACCTCCTGCTTCGAAATTCACCAACCCCAATAGACTTTGCCGTCATCGCACTTCACGTCCAGCCGAATACTACCGCCTTCCACGAGATTCGCGATGCCGTGGCCCACGCCGTTTTCCACCAGCGGCTGCAACAACAGCGGCGGGACGCTGAAGTCCAGGCACTCCTTCGGCACTGTCATTTCCATGCGCAGCCGCTCACCAAACCGAATTTTCTCCACCGAGAGGAAAGCGCGAATCAGGGACATTTCCTCCTCAAGCGGAATCGCTGACTTCTCCCCCAACCCCAGCGTCCGTCGCAGGAATTCGCCGAGCAGGATGCACATCTCCCGCGCCTTCGCCGCGTCCGAACTGGTCAGGGCACTGATGGAATTCAGGCTATTGAAAAGAAAATGCGGGTTCACCTGCGCTTTCAGGGCGCGCAGTTCGGCGTCGCGCGTCAGCATTCGCACCTGCATCGCGCGGCTTCCGCTTCCCGCGACACTTCCACTGCCAGCAGCACGTAATAGAAATTCACCGACAGCAGGTAGAACAACACTCCGGTTCCCACCAGCAGCGGGATCGTCCGCGACATGCGGCTGACAATCTGAGGAAAGTATCCCGTTGACGGCAGACCATGCGCCAACAGTTCCGCCGCCGCTGTCCAGAGAAGCATGAAACCGCACGCCTTCGTTATCCGGCTAGGTTTGCTCTCATGCTATCTCCTCGCGCCAAAGTCCGCGGTGACTGAGGGCGGGACGCCAGGAGCATTTTCGCTCCCCGTCCCGCCCTTCTGTGGTGGTTGATATATACAAAGTGCATCGTACGCCGGGGTTTTATTCCGCCGCGATGCCCTGAGCCGTGGTCGGCACGTTCGCCGCGCCGGTGATCTGCATCAGACCACCCGCGCCGTCAACCTGGAAAGCGCTGATGCTGTTGGCTCCGGGCGTAAGCACGTAAAGAAACTGGTTCGTGGAGGATAGCGCCTCGTCGGTGGCCACGCTGCTGCTTCCCGTGCTGCCCGCGACTCCGTTGAGCAACGTCAATGCGCCGCCCGGTTTCACCGTATAGGAAGAAATCGTCCCGCTGGCGGTGTTGGAGAGGAAGGCGAAGCTGCCGTTGTTCGTGACCACTACCCAGCAAGGAGCTGTTTGCGTGTCACCCACCGAGCCGCTCACCGTCCTCAGCGTCCCTGCGCCGGTGATGCGATAGGATGACGCCGCGCCCAGGCCGCTGCCGCCCCCGAAAGCTTCCGAGGTGATCAGTGCGCCCAGACCGCCGAAGGAAAATCCGAAGGGGGTCATGCCGTTGGACGCGTTTGAAGTCGGTCCCATGGTCAAGCCGTTCGCCATTACTTGATAGGTATCAATCAGGTTGGTTCCTTTTTCGGTAACCACCAGGAAGGACCCGTTCGGGGCGAAGCTGATTTCCGCCGGGCCTGCCGAAGTTCCTCCAGCCAGTGGGCGGCTCGATCCGGCCACGGCATGCAGGATTCCGGTCGGCCCCAGCACAAATCCGGAAATGTTGGGCGTGCCGCCGGCATTCAGAACGTACGCCAGATTCTTATAGAGCGTTACGCTGATCGGCTCCATGCCGCCGGAGGAAACTTTGCTCACCAGAGAGAGTCCCCTGCTTCCGACTTGCATCACCGAGACGTCGTTACTTCCGGCGTTGACCGCCAGCAGAAAATGGCCGTCCGAAGTCAGCATTAGCGATCCTTGTGAGCCGAGAGGGTCGGCTCCAGTGCCGAAACCCAGGCCGCCCGTGGAATATGTGCCCGCCGCAGTCAATGTTCCATTTGCGGCGCGTCTGAAAGCCATGATGGCATTGCCGGAGCTGGCGTTGGTCATCACATACACCGCCCCCGGAATGCCTTGAGCTCCCCACATTGCGCCCGCGCACACCAATGCCAATAGAGCCACAAGTCCCGGAATCTTGAGCGTCTTTCTTATGATGGAGATCTTTTTCACGTGCATGAAATCCTCCTGAGAGTAAAATAGAGGGTGTTCCGGCCTCGTTTCGGGCCGGGGAAAAACTCCTCTTCATGTTCTGAAGTCGCAGCGCCTCGGAAAATCCCCCTCCCGTTCCGCATTTATTGCGCGAGGATTGAACCTGCTTCCCATGTATTGAAGACGCATGGAGAACTTTTGAGAGATGCCCGGCTGCTCGATGCTTGCCTTGATCCAGCCCTCAGAGTAACGTTGCCGCTGAAGATGGGACACATGAGGGGCCGGTAAGCTGCCTCGAAGGGGGAAGTTGAGGCCTTTGCCGACTTAGGTTTTGGGGATGGAATTTGGAACCCGATCAACAGCCCGCGATTTCCGAGAGCGCGGAGGTTCCCATCGGCAGGCCGCCGGCACCCGAAGATTTGAACCTCGTGGCGACGCTGTTGGCGCGGGACCGCAAGGCTGCGGCGGAGTTTGTCTCCCGATTTACGGACCGCATCTACGCTTACGTGTGCGCGCGGCTGGTTCCCAGGACCGACCTGGCGGAAGATTTGGTGCAGGAGATTTTTCTGGCCGCCTGGGAGCATCTGCGGGAATTCCGCGGCCAAGCTCCGCTGGAAGCCTGGCTGCTGGGGATCGCTCGGCACAAGGTGGAAGACCATTACCGGGCGAGGCTGCGCGTGCTGGTATCGCTCGAAGACGGGCCTGAGGATGCGCCCGAAAAGGCGGCGCTGCCCGAATGGGACCAGAAGCTGGACGAGGGGCGTTTGCACGACCGCACACTGCGGGTGATTGCGCTGCTGCCGGAGCATTACCGCCTGGCGCTGCTGTGGCGCTACTGGGAAGAATGCCCGGCGCGGGAAATCGCGGCGCGTATCGGCAAGACTGAAAAGGCCGTGGAAAGGCTGCTGGCCCGGGCCCGCGACCAGTTTCGCAGAGAGTGGCAAAATGCCTGACAAAACGCGAGACGACGAACGCTTCGAGCAATTGGCGAAAGCCGCCAGGCGCGCGGCCCCGCGAAAGAAGCGCGCACCGGCTCGGCTGAAATCCCGAATCTACTCCGCGCTGATACAACGCGCCACCGCCGAAGGCGAGTTGCGAAGCCTTTCGGAAACCAAGTCGGATGGCCGCGACCTGTGCGTGTTTGAGGAATTGGTGCGCGTGGCGCCGGCCGGGAAGAAAATCAAGAAGATGAACATCTGCCGCATGTGCCACGCCCGGGTGCTGGCCGAGGTTCTTGAGAATCCTCCGGTTTTTTGGGAAGGTTGCCCGTACGCGCAGTTCAAGAAAACGTAGAAGCGCCTTCGGCGGGATTCGCGCCCCGCTCGGCGGATATGCCGCGCTAAAAGTGCTTCACGAATCCGAACAGGCTCTGGAAATTTTTAAGTTTGCGCTGGCCCGGCGGAGCGAGCGCCTGGCTGATGGGATTGGAAGTCATCAGCTCGCTGAAGGTGTAGCGGAAGGCCCAGCCGCGCCCGATGCCGAGGTCAATCCCCACACTCACGCGGAGCGCGATGTTGTTAGCGGAGAAGTTCGCGGGGGGCGGCGTGAGGGATCCGGTGGAAAGTTTCAACGACTCCAGGGAACTCGAGAAGTGCTCGAGGCCCGTGCCGCAGGAGAGATACGGACGCACGCGATCGCCGCGCCGGCGGACGTAAACCAGCAGGTCGCCGATCACGCCCATTTGTTGTGAGGAGCGCGCCTCCTCGTACTCGCTCGCGCCGCCCGGGCCGAAAGAGGTCGAACTCAGCGTGAGGCCGTTGGAATTCCAGATGTAATTGGCTTGCACGCTGACGTACGGCGAAAAATCCCAGCCCGCCACGCCGCTGAGCGCCCCGCCATTCTCCGGGCTGTAGAGCGAAACCTGGCTCGTGGTGGGCGTGAGGATGGAACGGCCGTCGGCGGAAAGAGTGGAGATCCCGCCGAGTCCTCCAACGTAGAAGTTCTGAGCGCGCGCCCGCGCAACAGATGCTGACAGTGCGACAAGAAGAATAGCCCAGCGCAGCACCATCTTCGCCAATCTGCGGATCATCACCGCTGGCATCGCCTAACATCTTACACGGCTCCTCAAGCGCACACGATACAGATTTGATCTTGGGCTGTGCTTACCAATCATTGCATCTGAACGTAGAACTCTGTTCGGGGGACCAGGACGCCTTTGGGACTCGGAACGGTGCTGCGAGATTTCCGAACGCACCATCTCGCGATGGATGCGGAGAGCGCCGAGAGATCCTGAGCCGGACAAGCGCTGGCTGGCCTTCTTGAAAAACCACCCGGAAGCCGTTGCCGCCATGGATTTCTTCACCGTGCCGACGATCACGGTCAGCATGCCGTATTGCTTCTTCATCATCAGCCATGATCGAAGGAGAATCCTGCACGCAAATGTCATGCCCCACCCCACATCTTCCTGGATCATTCAACAATTGCGAGAGGCATTCCCGTTTGAAAGCACAACGAGGCATCTGATCCTGAGATCGCGATGGAAAATATGGCTTGGAGGTCCTGGCTGCCATTCGCTCGCTGAATATCCGTCCCGTCAGAACCTCGTTCCGGAGTCCGTGGCAGAATGGAATCGCCGAGCGTTGGGTGGAGAGCTGCCGCCGAGACCTGTTCGATCAAGTCCTTGCTTTCAACGAGGAGCACCTGCGGAGGTTGCTCCGAGACTACGTTCTGTACTACCACGAGGACCGCACTCATCTTAATTTGGGAAAGGGCACGCCGGGTCACCGGCATCGCTGCGAAAACCAGGGTCGTACCATTTCGCTCCCGCGCCTGGGCGGATTGCATCACCGGTACGAGCGAGCCGCGTAGTCCGTTGCACCTGAAATCGAGGAACAGCATCTCCGGCAGATCAACTCGATGGGAAGGTGTCGCTATTTAGGTCAAGGATGCAGCCACGCCATTCCACGGTATAGAACTCGGAAGTCCGCGGTCGGTTTGGGCCGTGCTCAGCTCTTGTTTTTTGACGCGGATGAAATCATGGCGAAGGACAGCACAAAAGTACTACATTTTTACTGCAATCGCTCGCAAATTGGGGTCCAGCGGAAATTCTCACCGAATGTAAATCATTGAAATCTAAAGAGAAGAGTGGCGCGCCCGAGAGGATTTGAACCTCCGACCTCTGGTTCCGGAGACCAGCGCTCTATCCAGCTGAGCTACGGGCGCACAGAAAGGCACGCCACGAACGCCCTACATGGCGTGCCTTGATATTCTACTGCCTGCACACGTTCACGCCAAGACCAGCGGGGTGCAAGAATGCATTCGAGAGAGTGGCGGCGTCGAGGAGAGGATGACCGCAGCGGCCTGAACGGCAAGCAAAAGAGCGCAGCCCATGAATGGCGCTGCGCTCCTTTGAAATGCGTGGTTATTTAAGGAACAACCGGCGGCGGAATCGGGCGCATGGGGTGCTGCGATTTCATATTGCGATCCGCAACGTCCGCCGGGGTGCGATAGATGAGTTGCGCTTGATCACCCACCTTGAATCCACCGGTGGCCGTCACCATGGCCTGGTGAAATGTGCCGCCCGTGGGAGCTTCCGCAGCGGCGAATACGCCGAAGGCGGTGCTCATCAAAGCGTTGCCACCCACAAATGATGTGGTCTCATAATCGCCGACCATATATCCCTGGTCCGTGCTGGGCAGCCACGTAGTCTCCATCGGGCCAAAGAGAATAACCGGCTTGGACCAGGAGCTGCCGGCATCCGCCGAGGAAATGAATCCAGCGTAGAGCTGGCAACTGGAGCAATTTGCCTGGGAATATCCGTAGAAAGTAATGCCGATCAGAGCGGTGCCACCGGAGGTGTTGCGATCCACGCCGATGCCGGGAATCATGTGTTCTCTGCCGCTGGTGACAGGATCGATGGGCACGCGGTTGACGTTGGACCAATTGATGCCATCGGGAGAAGTGCTATACACGATATCGTTGGCCGGGCAGCCCGAGCGGAAACGGCAATCTTCCCAGGCAACATATATATTGCCCGCGCCATCCACCTGCGCGGAGGGAAGATCAATGTCGCGGATGCCGCCGTTTTCTGGATGCCAGTCAACTGAAGCTACGGACACGTCGCCATTCCAACTCGCGCCGCCGTTTGAGGAATTGAAGGCTCCGACGCCGCCGAAGTCATAGTCATAGATGGGCACCACAACATTTCCATTGGGCTGAACCAGCGGCTCGCCTCCCAACCCATACACTCCAGAACCAGGAACCATGGATGGACCCCATGTTTTCCCTCCGTCCGTGGAGGTATTCATATAAACGAAATCGCCCTCGTCTGGAGAGTCCCATTCCACATAGCAGTTCCCGTAGTAAGGACTGCTGCTCCAATCGTCGCAAACAACCCACTCTTTGTCGCTGGACTCCACGGGACCGGTAACATGAACGGGGTCCTGCCAGTTAATCCCGTCCGTGGAGGGGCTGACAAGAACGTCCACTCCAAGGCCGCCGTCCTGCAGCGGAAGCGACGCGATCAGCCAAACACCGTGATGAACATCGTAGGCAACGGCTGGGTCGGTATCGCGCAGATAGGGATTTCCCTGTTTCTGATAGCTGGTGATACCGGGCAGGAATCCGTTTTTCCAGGTCTTCCCGCTATCCGTGGACGTGGCAAATCCTACGTCGGAGGCGCCTCCGTCATAAAACCGGCCGCTCTGAAACGCGGTCACAATCGTGGAACCCCACGCAAATGTGTCCGGTTCCACCTGGGTCTTGTGCTGGCTGTCGCTATTGGTGAAGGGGTCAGAACTGAGTTGAGTCAACTTCGCTTTCGCTAATGTGAGTCCTGCTCCGAGGGCAACAACCAGAACCGCGGCAAAAAACATCTTCGCTGGGCCTTGCAGACCGCCTTTCCTGCGGCCGAAATTCTCTTTCATGTCCTTTATCAAGGGCTTCCTCCTGTGGATGGTGCAACCGTTTGGCGAGCAGCGAGAGGCGCAGTGGCTGCGGGAATCGCGAAGCTCACTCGTTCGGGCTGCTATAGAGGATGCGCATATAACGCCTTGCTGTCAACGTTGAATTGCGCGCCGCGCGGGCGCCCGGGGATGCGCAAAAGCGAAGGGGGCGTGGTCAGGAAGCACATTCCCAGGCCAGCTCAGAAAACCGCTTGGGGCGCTGCGCAGGACGTTTCCAGCGTTGTTCCGCCAGTTCATCCGCGGCATGGGCGGTGGAAATTCTACGCTCCCGGGCCAATTCGATCACCCGAATCATCCGTTCATGGATGCGGGCGATGCTGCCACGGCTGTCGCTGCGTCCCAGCATGAAGAACTCCACGCCACGAATCAGCCCGCCGGCGTTCACGAGGTAGTCCGGCGCATAGAGAATTTCACGTTGCGCCAGCGTGTCGCCATCTTCGGCTGACGCCAGAATGTTGTTGGCGCAGCCGCAAACAATACGCGTCTGGAGGCGCGAAACCTGGGCGGAGCCGATAATCCCGCCCAGGGCACACGGCGAAAGTACATCGCAATCCACGAACAAGATTTCCTCCGGAGCCACCACCTGCGCTTTCAACTCCTCTGCCGCGGCGGTGGCGCGCTCGGCGCTGGCATCCGCCACCACCAGGTCCGCTCCCTCGTTCTTCAGAATGCGCGCCAGATGCAGGCCAACACTTCCCACTCCCTGCACGGCCACGCGCGGTTTGCGTATTCGCGTAATCTCCAGGCACGCTCGCATTCCATGCCAGACTCCCAATGCAGTGTGTTCGCTGATATCGCCCAGCGCGGGCGACGGTTCCTTGGCCACATAGGACGTTGCGCAGGCAATGGCCGCCAGGTCCTCATCGCGAATTCCAACGTCACGCGCCGTGAAAAAACGGCCGTGAAGCGCATTCACGGCCGCGCCGAAGGCCTCAAATGCTCCCCGGCGGTCCATGCCGTCACGCTCAAGAATCACAGCTTTCCCTCCACCGCAGGGCAATTCGGCCATGGCGGCCTTGTAAGTCATCGCGCGCGACAATCGCAGCCCGTCTTGCAGCGCCTCTTCCTCGTCCGTGAAGCGGCGGATGCGCACTCCGCCGAAGGCCGGGCCTTGCGTGGTGTCATGCAGAACGATAAATCCGCGCAAGCTGGTGGCCCGGTTTTGCAGGGCGATGATCTGCTCATAATCATCCAATGCCATTGCTTCCAGAATTCTCATCGGGAATGATTCTGAAGGCGCAACGACACGCTCACAACGTCCAATTTGGCGCCTGCGGAAGCTTCGCCGAAGAAGGACTTAACCTTCCGCAGCCAGTTTTTGGATGTGGTGGGCCAGTTTTTCGATTTCCTGGGCTTTGCGAATCATGTTCAAGGAAAGGACCGCGGACGAATCTGTTTTTTCCACCTGATCCTTCAAATCCTGAGCCAGAGCGAATAGCGCCTCCACTTCCTTTTTCATCCGGGCCTGGTCCGCTTTCATAACAGCCTTGGGATCCAATTTGGGAAGGTCATCGTCAGGGAGACCTTGAGGATCCAGGGGCATGGGCGGCGGCTGCGGCATCTGTCTCCCCGCCTGGCCGGCATGCGCCAGCAGGGGTAAACCCGCGCCAGCCAGCACGGCCAATGGCGCGATGCCCCTCAAGAAAATGCGGCGTGATGTTCCCATGATATTGCCTCCCATCTAGAACCGAACCCGCGGAAAACCCCGGCGGGTGCTATAATTTTTGGCCCATCTCCTATTGTATGACTGTCCTGCCCCAGTGGCTTCGTCAGTTCGCAAATTTTATCGGGTCTCGCGGCCTGCGGGTCGCCACGCTCATTTTGCTGGCCTTTGTGCTGGTGAGGATCCTGCGGGCTTTGACGAGCCGGCTGGTGCATCTGGCGAAGTCCGACCGCGAAGAAACTCCGTTGCACAATCAACGGGCCCGCACGCTCGCCGGACTGCTCTTCAGCGTCGGCACCCTGGTGATTTTCAGCCTTACCGCCCTGGAAATATTGCGGGAAGCGGGATTTGACGTTACGCCCGTGGCTGCGGCCGCGGGTTTGGCCAGCCTGGCCGTCGGGTTTGGCGCGCAGAACCTGGTTCGCGATTTCATAAACGGCTTCGTAATCGTTTTCGAGGACCAATATGCCGTTGGCGATCTGGTGCGGATTAATGATGTATCCGGTCGCGTCAGCCTGCTGACTCTGCGGCGCACCGTCGTGCAGACGGATCAAGGCGCGGTAATCACCATCCCCAATGGTTTGATCGGCCAAGTGGCCAACCTGAACCGCAAGTGGCTGCAGGAAATTGTTTCGGTAACTCTACCTGCTGACGAGGAAGTGGGAAGGGCCCTCGCCCTCATGGAAAAGGCAGTGCAGGAATTCCGCGCGGATTCTGGCTGGGCAGCCGCAATCGTGGAGGGGCCGCGAATCCTGGGAGTAGACTCCGTTTCACCGCAAGGGACCACATTGAGCATAGCCGCCCGCGCCGTGCCTGGGCGCCACTTGGAGGTGGCGCGCGAACTGCGCCGGCGAATTCGGCTGGCGTTCGAGGATGCCGGCGTCCGGGTGACGGATGTGCGTCGGGTGGAAACGGCTCGGGTTTTGGAGCAAAATGAAAGTGGTCGGAACAACTCCAGGGAGGAATAACCCAATGGGACAAGCGACACATGAGCAAGCCAAATTGATGCTGGAACTCTTCGAAATGCGGCGGGAATCGCGGTTGCGGCAAGCGCGCGATTCGTTCTTTAAGAACTTTTTCGCAAACAGTTTCGAGGAGATGTTTCAAAAATACCCGCCCGCCAGCGAGGAGAATGTGAATTTCCGCATGGTGGTCAGCTACTGGGAAATGGTGGCGGCCATCGCCAATCGCGGATTGCTGGACGAAGACCTGTTTTTTGAGACGTCTGGCGAACAATGGGTGGTGTGGGAGCGAATAAAGAAGCTGGCTCCCGGCTTCCGGCAAATGATGAAGAATCCACTGGCGTGGTCAGCGCTCGAGGAACACTGTCGGCGGCTGGAAGCCTGGCGCGAGAAGCGCGCGCCTGGCAGCAGCGAAGCCATGCGCCAGATGTTCAAGCAGATGGAGCAACAGATGCAGCAGACTTCCAAGAAGGCGTAACAAGCCGGAGGCCTGCCGGAAAGTGCGCCGGGCGCAAGTGGTTTATGGTCCGCTTGCCCCGGCGTATTTGATTTTGCCGAAGGGTGTTGCGAAAAATCCAAGCCCTTTCGTTCTCCCGGGCATCACATAGACCGTGCCGGTACGACAAAAATCCGGCATGCGAATGCGCTGACTGCATGTAGCATGGTTATGCTTGGCATCTTGCGACTAGATTGTGAATAAGGAGGAGCAAGGAATGAAGGTTTCGCGTTGGTTGATGCTTCCGGCGATGGCCCTGGTGCTGATGTTGAGCGCCTATGCCGCCAATAAGACCGTCACTATGGAAGGCACCCTGATAGACAGCAAGTGCTACCTCATGGACAACACTCTCACCGGGAATGATCACGGGTCCGTCAAACAATGCGGAACGCTGTGTCTGAAAGCGGGCACGCCGGGAGCGTTGCTGACCAAGGACAAGAAATTCTACACACTGCTCACGCCGTCGATTGCCATTTCGCCCTACGTGGGGCAGCAGATTCGCGTGACCGGCAGGATCATCAACGGCGGTTCGATTGACGTGGACAAAGCCGAAGTCAACGAGAACGGCCAATGGAAGCCCATCAAACTGGGCAGCATGATGTAGTTTGCCCTGCGAACGCACACGCGACGGCTGCATCAGGAGCGGCGGACGGTGTGAATGGCTGCTCTCACGAATGAACCGGCACACAATTCCATGCGCGCCCTTCGCGTGATCGCCATCATCATGGTGTTGTGCATCAGTGCGTTGGCGTATGTGGCCCGCTCCTTCTCTTTCAGCGCTCTTCCCAATCCCGGCCGGATGGAAACACGCATGATCACACATGCCAAACATTGGTACATCGGCCGCGCGGCGCGCTCCGCGCCGGCCGAGCCCGCGGAGGATTTGCCCAGCCAGGTTGCCGGTCAAATGGCCTATGGAGCCGATTGTTCCGCGTGCCACGGTTTGGACGGACGCCAGCCGTCCAATTTCGGGAGGTCCATGTATCCACGCGTTCCGGACCTGGGTTCACAGGAAGTGCAACGTTGGTCCAATGCCGAGCTTTTCTGGATCATCAAGAACGGCATACGGTTTTCCGGCATGCCGGGCTTCGGAAAAATCCACAACAACGACACGATATGGGACCTTGTGCATTACGTTCGCACTCTTCCGCAACAGCCGAAACCTTGATGTAGCTGCGCAATGCGCGATCGAACGCCCCCCGCGGTTAACCTTCGTTCCGGCAACAGCGTATTGTGCAAAATTCCGCGGAGCGAGGGCGAAACATCCGTCACCAACGATAAATGCCGTTCCCTCCTTGTAAACGGGTGCCCAAAATCGCCTGCGGCAAACGCCCCTTTCCGGTGTACAATGGTGTTGGGTGGTTTTCAAGGCGCATTTGACCCATCAGGCTGCCATCGCCGCATTGTACATGGCGGGGACCGGCAATCGGCACTTTCCCCGGTGAGCAAGAAGCCGTATTCGATTGCATCTGGGAGACTTAGCGGGCGCTAAGCAAGGAAGCGGCCTTGCGCTGACGGACAAGGAATTTGCAGAAGCCTCGCCGCCTGAGCGCTGAGATACAGAGAGAGCGAATTCAGGATTTGAATCATGAATACTTCCGTAATCAGCCAGGGCAGCGAAGAAAAAATGGGCGTTCTCCATCGTGAACACTCGATGCTGCCCATGGAGATTGTGCAAAGTGGGGCCGCAAAGCCTATCGCCGTGGCGCCTGACAGCAAATACCACTACCTCAGAAGCATCCCATTTTTCCTGATTCATCTGCGCCGTGCTGGGAGTTTTCTTTGTGCCATTTCACTGGTACTGGCTGGCGCTGGCGGTGGCGTTTTATGCGATCCGCATGTTCGTGGTGACGGCGGGCTATCACCGCTATTTCAGTCATCGCTCATACAAACTAAACCGTTTCTGGCAATTCATGATGGCGTTTGCGGCGCAGACGTTCGGGACAAAAGGGAGTCCTTTGGTGGGCCGCCAACCATCGCCATCATCATCGGTATTCGGACCAGGAAGAAGACATCCATTCCCCCATCTGGAAGGGAATCTGGTATTCGCACGTCGGATGGATTCATTCCAAGGAATACGAGGAATACGATGCGCGAGTGGTCCAGGACTTCGGAAAGTATCCCGAGTTGCGCTGGCTGAACAAGTATCACTGGGTGCCGATTGCCACGCTGGGCACGGCGATTGCCTGCTGGGCGGCGTGGGCGCTTTCTTCTGGGTATTCGTTTTCTCCACGGTGCTGCTCTATCACGGTTCGTTTACATCAATTCTCTTCGCATATCTGGGGCACGCGGCGATTTGAGACGCCGGACCGCAGCCGCAACAACTTCATCCTGGCGCTGATCACCATGGGTGAAGGCTGGCACAACAATCATCACCAGTTCATGTATTCCTGCCGCCAGGGTATGCGCTGGTGGGAGGTGGACATCACTTTCTACTCGTTGAAGATGCTGAACTGGATGGGAATTGTGCGGGACATTCGTGGCCATCAACTGCCTTCCGACTATCAATAAAGACGCGGTAGCCTAACATTTACATCACAATTTTGAATTTCAGGCAGGGCGGCATTTCTACTCCCCGCGCATTTTTTGTTGGCGCAATTGCTCCCGCTGCGCACTAGGCCTGCTGCCCGGCTTTTTTTCCCACGGCAGGCAGATTAATTCCACACAGTCAATCATCACTTCCACTTCTTCGAACGTAGGCTCTTCGTGCAGATGGACGGCTTTGTTGCGCGTCTGCCAGATGCGGCGGAGCTCCGCGACATGCTCCAGCGAAAGATGGCCATCGTGGCCAGCCGATCCAGCAGGACCTCCACCGCGCCCTTTTTAGGCGTGAGAGTCTGGCGATAAAAGCGGCGAATGGCCACTCGGAGCAGCCGCTCATACTCCGTTGCGGCAATCATGGCCGCCAGAACCGGGAGGTGGGCAGAAGGATGCGGGCCAGTTCGAGCGGGCCGTGATTTTTTAGAATGGGCGCGAGGGCATGGTGGGTATGGCGGCGCTCAATCCAGATGTCGTTCTCAAATTCGCGGCGGGCTTTTTCCGCATCCAGCGCACCGGCCGCGCCACGGGCGATCTGGTCGTAGGCCCACAAGGCCATCTCCGTATCCGCAACGGAACCCATGCGGAATTGCTTTTGCCATTCGCGGAGTTCTTCGCAATAGAACATGTAGAGCTCAACCACACCGGGGCGCTGGACCTGGAGGAGATAAGTCATCGTAATGCTGAAGATCGCGAAGCGTTCGGGGTGGACGAAACGCAGAACGACGGAAGCCTGCGACAATCCACCGAGGACATTTACGAGCTGCTGGACAAGAGGCGGCGTCCTCCATGCACCGGCCAGAGATACAGACGCTGCTTGCGGAGCGCGGCATCCAGATCCCTTTCCGATGGTGGTTTCCAATACGGCCGTAAGGTGTTGCCTCGGTGTGGAAGAGTCCCAGAACGTCCTTGGCCACTAGCCAGCGCTTCCCATCCCGAAGCTGGGTGAATCTCTTCTCGATGGCGGAAAAATTGTAGGTGCGGCCATACTTTAACGTCGAAATCTCGCCGAAGCGGTCGAAGTAGGCTTTCAGGTCGAAGCTCACGGCAAACTCATCTGCGCCTGGAATACGCGAAGCCAGAATCGGCGCTTTGCGGATTTGGTGTATGAATCCATCAACCTTAATTCTCCGCCGAAGAACGAAAATTGCAAGCCACCGTGCCTGCGCCTGTGGCATGGGCGGCAGGGAGCGCGGGACGGAAGAAAAAAGGCCGCCACGTTGCTCAGACGCGGCGGCCAAGGAGGAGGCGACAGGCAAGCGCCTGTCGCCACGCCATGAAGCAATACCTAGAGCCTAGAACGCAGTGCGGACGGCGTCAAGTGTTTCGACCAAGTTCCCCGCCGGGCAAGCGCCAGCGACGTCATCCGCAATGAGACGGAAAGTGAACAGCCGCTTAAATGCGCAAACAGATAATGGCGGACGGGTGCAGGTGGAGCAGGACGCCGTGAAACCAGCAGAGAAAAGGCGTATGGTAAGGGTGTATTGGGTTAGGAGCAGCATTGATTACTATTTAGTAACCAATCCGGACAGATCCCTTCCAAACAAATTCACCTTGGGCCACAATCACCCCAACTTTCGCCTGAAGGTCAACAGGCAAAACGAAACAGGACTTCAAGCCACGGCTGGAACATCAGACCGCGGTGGACCTCAAAGACCGGAAGAGATGTTCAGGAGGATCTTTTGTTCAATACTCAGAGTGGACTATTTAAGACGGCGGTGGCTGGAATCGCCAGCATCGCACTTTTTCTCTGTTTGCATAACGGACACGCTGGCGCCGCAGCGCAGGTGAACGTGACCACCTATCACAACGACAACGGGCGGACAGGGCAGAATCTGAATGAAACCATCCTTACGCCGAACAACGTAAATCAGACTGCCTTCGGCAAGCTGTTTTCGATTCCGGTGGATGGCTATGTCTACGCGCAGCCGCTGTACCTGTCGAACTTGACCATCCCCGATCAGGGAACGCACAACGTGGTCTACATCGCCACGGAGCACGACAGCGTATATGCCTTCGATGCGGACTCCGGGGCGACTCTGTGGCAGACCAGCTTCCTGAATGCAAAACTGGGCATAACCACGGTGCCGGACCAGGATGTCGGATGCAAGCTGATTGTTCCGGAGTTGGGGATTAGCAGCACGCCGGTGATTGACTCAACGACAGACACAATTTATGTTGAGGCGTTCACGCTGGAGAAGGGTCTGTATGTGCAACGTTTGCATGCACTTAGCGCTACGACGGGGTTGGAAGTGACCGGCAGTCCGGTGGAGATTAAAGCCTCGGTGAAAGGAACGGGAGCGGGGTCCAAGGACGGCCAAGTTACCTTCAACCCCCGCATGGAGCTGCAAAGAAGCGCCCTGCTCTTGCAGAACGGGATGGTTGAGATAGCCTGGGCGTCGCACTGCGACGACGTTCCCTTTCATGGTTGGGTGATGGCCTATAACGAACAGACTTTGCGGCAGGAGGGGGTTTGGAACACCGGTCCAAACGGCGACGATGGAGGAGTCTGGATGGCCGGAGCCGGCCTAGCCGGCGACGCGGATTTCAACACGTTTGTGGCCGTAGCAAATGGCACATTTGACGCCAGTCAGGGCGGCCTGGATTACGGGGATAGTATCGTGAAGCTGCTACCCGCCGGGCGCGATCACGTGGGGGACTATTTCACCCCATATGATCAGAATACCCTGCGTGAAAGGGATCTGGACCTGGGCTCTGGTGGCCTGCTGCTTTTGCCGGATCAGACGCAGGGACCATACGAACATCTGTTGGTACAGGCCGGGAAAGAGGGATCCATCTACCTGGTAAATCGTGACAACATGGGCGGCTACAACCCGGAAAACAACAACCAGATCGTGCAGTTCATCAAGCAGGTGACCGGGTCCATTTACGGGATGCCCGCCTGGTGGAACAACAGAGTCTATTTCAGCGGATCTTATGCGCCGATGAAGAGTTTTGCGTTCAATACCGCAACCGGGCAGTTTTCAACATCGCCCGCTTCAGAGACGACTCTCGAGTTTCGGTATCCTGGCGCCACACCGGCGATCTCCGCCAACGGAAACACCGATGCAATTCTGTGGGCCGTGGATTCGAGAGGCTTTGAAAAGCAGCTTCCGGAAGTCCTGATTGCTTATCAGGCCAATAACCTGAAAAAACTCCTCTACGCCAGCAAGCAGAATGAGAATCGTGACGACCCGGGCCCGGCAGTGAAGTACGTGGTCCCCACGATCGTCAACGGAAAGGTTTACCTGGGGGCCGAATACCAGGTGAGTGTCTACGGACTGCTGCAGTAGGCCGTGACAGCTTTCTAACGCCGGCGCGGATTCAGCAACACCGTCACGTCGTTGCTGATCAGATTGGCCACCGCCGCGTCCGTTCGGCCATCGCCATTTAAATCCGCGGCAAGAAGATACTGCGGGGCCTGATCCGCGGGAATGCTGCGAGGGGCGCCAAAAATCCCATCGCCCAGCCCGAGCAGCACGGTGACGTCGTTGCTGTTTTCATTGGCCGTGGCCAAATCCATCTTGCCGTCGCCGTTGAAATCCGCCGCGACAATGGAAAAAGGAAGCGTGCCAGTAGCATACATAACGGGCTTGCCAAACATCCCCTGGCCGTTGCCAATCAGCACACTCACTTGGTCCACCGATTCATCCGCCACCGCCAAATCCAGCATCCCATCGCCATTCAGATCCGCGACAGCCACGGAAAATGGGTCCTGGCCCGCTTTGAAATCCATCTGTTCGCCGAACGAGCCGTCGCCCTTCCCGAAGAGCACGCTGATTTTCCCGGGATCGCGCAGGATGCCTGCATTGGCCACCACCAGGTCGAGATGGCCATCGCCATTGACGTCCGCCACGGCGATCATGTGCGTGCGCACATTAGAGCCGAGATTGTAAACGACGGGCTTTTCGAACCCGCCATTTCCATTTCCTAGAAAAACAGTGACTCTGCCTTCGTGCATCGCTTCCGCGAAGTTGGCCACAGCCATGTCCAAATGGTGATCCCCGTTGAAATCCGCCACGGCGACGAAGAATGGTCCCGTGCCGGCGGAAATATTGATGGCTGGCTGAAAAGTGCCGTCGCCGTTGCCCAGCAGAAGGCTGACATTGTTGCTGCTCTCATTCGCGACCACCATATCAAGATGGCCATCCTCATTGAAATCGCCCACCGCGACGGAACGCGGAGTCTTGCCCGCCGGATAATCCACGGCGGATTGAAAACCGCCGTTGCCTTTGCCAAGGAGCACGCTGACGCTGCTCTCTCCATTTCCGAAAAGATTGGAATTGGCAACGGCGAGATCGGGAATGCCGTCTTCGTTGAAATCGCCAATGGCCAGGGAATCAGGGCCGGTGCCAGCGGGATAGTTCGCGGGCGGTCGATCCTGCCCGGCATGAACAGAACCAAAACCCGCGAGAGCCACACCGAAAAAAGCAATAATTGCAAACCTCAAAAGGAAACCAGCAGCCTGTCTCATGGGAAGCCTCCGCAATAAATGCGACATTATGTACCCGCGCGGCCACAGGTACGCAATGAAATCTTGATTCGAGAAGAAATTCTTCCGGGCGGACGCCGGGGCAGAAAAATCAGTGGAGGCGCGGGTGGGAGTCGAACCCACGAATGGAGGTTTTGCAGACCTCTCCCTTGGGCCACTTGGGTACCGCGCCAGTTCTTCAGTATAACTGAACTCCAGAAATCCTTCAGCAGCGCGCATACGAGCCGCGCCGATGATCTCAGCACGCCATTCAGAGCCCCTTATAAACAGCTGCCGTGCATGGCATATCGGAGAACGCCACTCCCCGGATGTGATGCGTCGAGAGGACTTCGTTCTGAGGCTTGGCACACAGGCGACCGATTGAACAAAGCGCGTGGACAGCAAAAGGGCGTCCCGAAATTCCGGGACGCCCTTTTGGAAAAGCCGCCGATGTGGGCGGGTTAGAAAGTGAGCTGCGCCTTCAACTGAATCAAGCGAGGCGAAGCGTTGCCGCCCAGGAACGCACCCAGAATGCTTGTCGGAGCCGAAACCAGCCCGGTGATTTGGCCAAACGTGGTGTCCGCCTGGTTGCCGTCCGGATTCGCAAAATTCGGGTGGTTGAAGAGGTTATAGAACTGCATACCGATTCCCAGTTTGCCAGCCTCCCACCCCGGAATCGAGGTGTTCTTCATCACGGTGAAGTCCGTGTTGAAGTACCCCGGGCCATAGAACGCATTCCGCTGGCCGTTGGTGAAGCCCGTCACATTGCCGAACTGCGAAGTCGAGACGCAAGGAGTGCTTGGATTGGTGTAGTTTGCGTTCACGCCGCAGGAGTTCAAGGCCCCGCCGAGGAATGGGGCTATGACCGCCCCGGCGTAATTGTATGCGCCAAGCGCCGAATCTATATCGCCAGGGCTGTTAAAGACGGAGTATGGGAACCCAGTGCGATAGAAGATCGCGCCGGATACCTGCCAGCCGTCCACCAGGTACTTCGAGCCATGGCCGCCGAACGCCTTGCGAATCGGCAGTTCGTAAACGTAGTTGGCGTTGATGTAGCTCCGCACGTCGTAGTCCGCAGGCCCATAATTGGCACGGATGTTGTAAGGATCCTGCACCGCCACGCCGCTGCTGCCGAAAGGCAGGAAGCCGCCGTTGGAAATATCGTCGAACGCATGGCTCCAAGTGTAATTGAACTGGAAAACGCCCTGCGTCCACTTTGTGAAGCGGTGCTGGAACGTGGTCGTCAGGCCGTTATAGTTCGACACACCCCCGCTGGTGATGTTGTTCACGCCAAAGAACCGCGAATCCACGGGAGCCGTCGGCAAATCCCCGAACCCCGTGGGAAACGCCGACGTTGGCGCATACGCGTTCAAGCTTCCGTTTTGGACGATCTCATGGTAGCCATGATTCCCAATGTAGCTGACTTCCAACGAAGTGTTGGCCCCAAAACCCTTCTGCACTCCGAGGCTCCACTTTTCGTACGTCGGATAGTAGTTTTCGCCGGGAAAGGTCGTAATGTTCGGCGGCGTGAAATTCGGATTCGCCGCCTGAATCTGAGCCAGGTTCTGTCCGCTTATGAAACCAGTCACGAAAGATGCGTTGGTAGCGGCATTGTCCGCAAACAGGTTTCCGTTGGGCGTGAACGTGGGGTTCGTCTCACCCGGTGAGATGTAGTTGTTGAAGGCTGTAAAGGTGTTGAAATACGGCGGGTTAAACGCCGAGCCTTCCGCAGCCTGCCCGGGGAACTGGTCAGCAAAGAATCCAAAGCCTCCGCGGACAACGAAGTTGGATTTCCACCCATTCGCCGTGCCGCTGAAAGGCTGCCACGCAAAACTGGCCCGGGGCTCCAGCAGAACCGGTGTAAGGTTCAGCACCGCCTGCCTCCGGCTTGTCTGGATGGCGTCATTGTAGGGGATGTCCGGATCATGGTCCGTCTGGTCAAAGGGCTCGAATAGCGTAGCGCCGCAGAGATGCTCGCATATCGCATTCGAATAGTGTTCTGCGCGGAGAGCCACGGTCACCGTGAAATTCGGCTTCAAGCGCCATTCATCCTGCACGTACATCTGCAGGCTGTATGACGCAAATGGCTGCTCAAGCGATTGGGGGAATGACGAAACGATCTCGGAGCATGGAGCAGCGCCGCCCGTAACACCGCACAAGCCATTGACGGGGTCGATTCCGCCGGCTATGAAGTCCTGCAGGGTGATAGGAACAAGCTCGGGGAACGTGGCTTCGCTTCCAGCGAAGTCATGGTCGCTGATCCAGTTGCGGCGCCACTTGCCGCCGAACTTGATCGTGTGCGCTCCCATGGTCTTCGAGAAGTCGTCCTGAACCTGGCCCTGCGAAACATTCCGGCCCTGTGGAAAGACGAAATTCTCGCCGCCGAGAACTCCGGGGGCAAAAAGGTTCGCGCCGAGGGATCCATCGCCCAGTATCTGGGTGGCGGGAAACGCCGCCAGCGAGGCCGCCGTATCAGCCGGCCCGAACAGCGCCGTATACCAAGAACCCGCAAACAGCAACTGGTTCGAAGCCGTTGGCCCGAAGGAGTGAGTCTCCAGGATCTGGCCCTGATATTCAGGCTGCGTGCTCCCCGCATTGAAGAACGTGCTGATGGGGTCGGTAAAGGTGGCCTGGAAACCCGTATCGTACTGCATACGGAAGAACATCTGGTCCTTGGCGCCGATGTTGTAGTCAAACCGGCCCGCCGCCTGCCATTCATGCGTCAGGTTCGTGACGCTATTGGTGTAGTTCGCAACGCAAGGCACTGTCGTTCCCAAGCCCGGCGTAGTCGTCAGCATCACTGGCGAAAGCACCAGCGGTCCGAGGATGGACGAGTAGCACCCTAGCCCATCATCGCCGGGGACCTGCCCGCCAACTGCCCGGTTAACGCCCGGCGCCGCATTGAACAGGTTAAACTCCTGCTGATAAAAGGGAACCGAATTTTGCAGTCCCAGCGAGTTAAGATTCGCGATAATCGCGTTCTGGAACCCCTGGGTGGGAGTGTCAACAAGTGACGGCGCGGAAGGAATCAGGACGCGCAGGCCTTCCGTGTTGAAGAAGAAGAACAGCTTATCCTTCTTGATCGGCCCGCCGATGGAGGCAGCCCACTGGTTCACGTTGTCGAATGCCTTCGGCGAATTCGTCGCATTGCTGAAAAAGTCCTCGGCGTTCAATGCGCTGCCATTCCAGAAATAAATGGCGTTGCCATGGAACTGGTTGCCGCCGGACTTGGTGATGTAGTTCACGTTCGCGCCGGCCAGACCGCCGTACTGCCCGGAATAGCCGTTGTTCACCACGGTGGCTTCCTGGACTTCGTTCTGCCCGAGGAGCAAGTTGGTGGCGCCGGAATTGTTCAAGTTCAGGAAGGGATCGTTGTCATCCATTCCGTTCAGGGTAAAAAGGTTGGATGTGCCCGGCAGGCCGTAGGATGAGAAGTTGCCGTATCCCATCTGCGTGTTCATAACCACGCCTGGAGCAAGCTGCGCCACGTAGCTCAGGTCGTTGCCCGGATTGGGCACCTGAGATACCTGCTGCTGGCTCAGCGTTGTGGAGACGTTGCCGTTCTCCGATTGTACCAGTGGCGCGGCTTCCGTCACCGTGACGGTGGTTCCCGAAGTCGCCACGGCGAGTTGAACGTTCGCAACGCTGGCGGCGCTAACGGAAACAGCCACGACCTGAGACGTTTTTTGGAAGCCAGTGGCCTCAACGTTGACGTTGTAAGAGCCCGGCTCCAACAAAGTGAAAGTGTAAACACCCGCGGAGTTCGTAGTGGTCTCCTGCGAGTTTCCGCGAGCAACGCTCGTGGCCGTGACTTTGGCGCCCGGCACGACTGCCCCGCTGGGGTCAGTGACCGTGCCCGAAAGGGCGCCGGACGACACGGTCTGCGCTACAGCCCAGGTCGCACCCAGCGACAAGGCAACCAGAAGCGCAAACAATCCAGACAATATGCGATTCCGAATCATTAGTTCTCCTCCTCCTCGAGATCTACAAAATGGTTTCTAGTAGGCTCCTGCCGTAACCGGCTGGGCGCTACAAAAATCCCCGCACCGTATAGAGCACTCGGGATGCCAAATTCTTCCATAGCTAAACTGTTTATAATGAGCAGTTAGAGGCAGATTTTCTACGCAAATATGTCAATATATTGAATTTGGAATATGAATAAATGTAAATAAACTGGTACTGCTACTTTAATAAAATGTGTCTTATTCCACACATTAATAAAGTGATACAGTAAATTTATAGTATACATTTCTGGCAGATGGGGCATGCCTTGGCGGCAGTTTTCTTCGCTGGCGAGCGAATCAGCGAATGCGCAGGTGGTAGGGCATGCGCGCCTGAATGGCTTCGTTGGCGCCGGTGACACGTTGGATCAGCGATTGCAACGAAATTTCGCGCGATTCCATGTTCGGTTCCGACGGCCCAAAAAGTTGCTGCCAGATAGTCTTCTCCTCCGGCAGGCGGACAATGTGAACCGAGGAAGAATGCGGTATGTGCGCGAGGTCCTTAGCGACCTCAATCGCGCGATCCAGGCCGCCCAGTTCATCCACCAGGCCCAGCGATTTGGCCTGCTCGCCGGTCCATACGCGGCCTTTGCCGACGCGGTCCACCTCTTTAACGTCAAGATGCCGGCCTTCGGCGACTCGGTGGATGAAATCCTGGTAGGTTTCCTGCAAGGATTTCTCGAAATAGGCGCGCTGACCGGGCGTGAAACTCTGCTGGTCCCAATAGAGCGTGGCATTGTCCGACGTGGAAACGAAGTCGGTGCTGAGGCCGAGAAGACCATATAGTCCTGCCAGGTTGAATTTTCCGCCGACGACGCCAATGGAGCCCGTAATTGTGCTTGGTTCGGCAACGATTTTCTGCGCGTTCATGGCAATCCAATAGCCGCCGCTGGCGGCCACGTCCGACATGGAGACCACCAGAGGCTTGGCCTGGCCGGCAAGATCTACTTCGCGGCGAATCACGTCGCTGGCCAGGGCGGAGCCGCCGCCGGAATCAATGCGCAGGACGATGGCGCGAATCTCGGAATCGTCGCGGGCATTACGCAACTCCACGGCCATGGAATCGCCGCCCATCAGCGTTTCGCCGGCTCCGTCCGATGAATCGCCGGAAACAATCAGCCCGCTGGCATAAATCACCGCAACCTTGGGCCCGCTGCTCTTTCGAATGGCGGAAGTGTAGCGGCCCAGGTCCACTGGATTCCAACCGCCAACGCTATTGCTGAAATAATCGCGGACAGAATCCCAGTAGGCCAGATGGTCCACCAGCTTGCCATTCAGCGCCTCCTGGGCATTAAAAGGTCCCTTGCGGAGGGCAGCATCGAATTGCCCACTGGAGAGTCCGCGGCTTTGAGCCACCTGCTGCACATACCGGCCGTAAATGTCATTGAGGAGTGATTCCACCTCTTCATGGTGCGCCGGAGTAAATTTCTTTTCGGTGTACTGATTTGAATAGGTCTTGTATTCAGCGATGTGGTAGAAATCCGGAACGATTTTCAACTTGTCGAACGTGCCGCGCAGGAAGACCGCGTCAGCCATCATGCCGCGCACGCCCAGTGGCGCAGTAGGCACCAGCCAGATTTCCTTGCAGGCGGAGGCCAAATAGTATTCGGGATTGCCGATGCCGTCGTAGCCCAGGAAACAGATGCTCGGTTTGCCGCTGTTGCGAAAACCAATCAAATGGTCGCGCAGTTCTTCCAGCTTGGCCCAACCGGTCTCCAGCGGGCCGATGCGCACTACCAGTCCGCGAATGCGAGGATCGTTGTAGGCAGCGTCCACGGCGTCAACGTAGTCATGCTGGACCGGGATACGCGTCCCATTGAACGCGCCGAGCCAGTTGACCGGCCGCTGCTCCTCGATGCTGCCGTTCACGTCCATAACCAGAACGGAATTCGCGGAAATGCGCTCCGGGCGGGAGGCCAGGTAGATCAGGCCGCCAATAAACAGGAACAGCAGCAAAATAATGATCGCGCGGCGTTTTCCCCAGGTCATGGCAGACACCTCGTAAGCTTTCTTGCGGGCGGACACCCGCTGAATGAACGTAGCACTTGTAGGCACGGGCTTCCAAACAGTACGGGACACCAGCGCGGCGCTGGCCGCAATGGAGCGGCGTCAACCTGATGGCGGCGAAAAAATCGTCCGCGGCTACACAGGAATAGTGACTTCCGCCTCGCGCAGGAATCGTGTGGCCTCTTCGGGAGGAGTGGGGTTGATGTAAAAGCCCGTGCCCCATTCAAAACCAGCCACCTTAATCAGCTTGGGCATCATTTCGATGTGCCAGTGATAATGGTCGTTCACCTCCTCGCCGATGGGCGAAGTGTGAACCACGTAATTATAGGAAGGAAACGAGAGCACGGCGTCGAGCCGCGCCAGAAACTCTCTCAGCAACGAAGCCAGGCTGGCGTAAACCTGTGCGGTGTGGTTTTCAAACGCGGAGCTATGGTGTTTGGGCAGAATCCAGGTCTCAAATGGAAACCGCGGAGCGTAGGGCGAGAGCGCGATGAAATATTCGTTCTCTTGAATCACCCGCTTGCCCTCATCGCGTTCCTGGCGAATCATGTCGCAGAAAATGCAGCGCTCCTTCGATTCGTAATATCTTTCGCCGTTATCCACTTCTTCACGGACGCGCTTGGGCACGATGGGCAGGGCAATAAGCTGCGAATGCGGATGCTCCAGGGAAGCGCCGGCCGGCTCACCGTGATTCTTGAAGAGAAGGACGTAACGGAAACGGCGGTCATTCTTCAAATCCAGCATGCGGTCGCGATAAGCCCACAAAACTTCCTCGACCGCCTTCTCCGGCAGAGTGGCCAGAGTCTTCATATGGTCCGGCGTCTCGATAATCACTTCGTGCGCGCCGATGCCGTTCATGCGGTCAAACAGGCCATCCCCTTCGCGGCCCAAATCGCCTTCAATTCCCAGCGCGGGAAATTTGTTGGGGACCACGCGAACGCTCCAGCCGGGCGTGTCGCGTTCGCCGCCATTGCGGCCGTAGGCCATGATTTCGGGGGGAGTTTTGGCTTCGTTGCCGTAACAAAACGGACAGTTGGCGCTGCCCTTCATCTGGGCGCTTTCGCGGACGAAGTCATTGGGGCGGCGGGCGCGGTCAGTGGCGATAATGACCCAGCGTCCGGTTATCGGGTCTCGGCGCAATTCAGGCAATCTGTTCCTCCGGCTGCATTCTTGCGTGGGAAAGGGGCTTCCGCAAAAACAGGAATTTTACAGTTTATTCTACTACGCGCAAGTAGCTTTTGAGATAACGCCTATTTCCATCCCGGCATCATGCCGCTGGCGGGCGGACAGCCTTCTCCTGGCTGCCGGTGAAAGCGGCCTTGTGTAGCCGTACCTGTGGCGGATGGCCGGGACGATTTTCAATGGCCAGCACATCGAAGCGATACGGAACTTCCGTCAGGCGGCGTTCGCGCAGAAAACGCCGGGCCATGCGAACCATGGCACGGTGCTTCCCCTCGCTGATGTTTTCTTCAGGGAGAAACGAAGCCTGCGAGCGCATGGTGCGCGTTTTCACTTCGATAAAGGCCAGCGTGGCGCCATCGTAGCCGACCAGGTCGAGTTCGGCGGGATCACCGGCGGCACGGTAGTTGCGGGCGATCATTACATAGCCGTGGCGACGCAGATACCAGTAGGCGTAGGTTTCGCCGCGCAACCCGGTGGTGCGGCGACGGGCCGTGGCGTCAGATTCGGCGCCGACGTCCGACAAACCCTTGCGGGCGCCGAAATGGACCAGCGCGAAAAGCAGCTTCGAGAACACTTCTACTTCAACACCTCGAATTCAAATTCCAGCACTTTGCCGCGAATCACGTAACAAAGATAGAACTCCCAAAAACGCCGGAACCAGCGGACGTGGTTCACCAGAAATTCAAATCCCAGCGCGCGCCACAGGCTCAACAGCCGAATATGGACTCGCTTCTCGCGCAGGCGGGCGCCGGTATAAAAACTGGGTTCGCCGCCATGCGGCCCTTGCGGATAGAAATAATAGAAAGAAGCGGAATTCAGATGCCAGCGGTGTGTGGGGTCGCAAAAGGAACTGAAATCGGTGTAGTGCGGTGTAACCAGAAAAAGAGTCCCACCGGGCCTGGTGACCCGGTGGAACTCCTCCGTGGTGGCTATTACATCGCTGACGTGTTCGATGACGTGAATGGCGCGCACTTCATCGAACACGCTATCGCGGAACGGCAGCGCCCCGCGATCAATGTCGCAGAGCACGTCGGCGGCCGTCCGCGGATTTTTGTCAACGCCGATGGAACCGGGAAATTTCGCCCGCCCGCATCCGACGTCGAGAATTTTGGGCAACTGCGCTATACCTCGCTCTCCGGAATTGCCGCTTAGGCGGACCGTTCCGCTTCGCTGATGCACGTTTCCAGGGTGCGCACGGCAAAATCGGCCTGCTCTTCGTCAATCAGGAGCGGTGGCGCAATGCGAATGGAGTTTTCACCCGCGCCCAATATGAGCAGACCGTGATGAAAAGCGGCCTGAATCACGCTGTTGCGCAAGTCGGGCGCCGGAGCCTTGGTTTTCTGGTCGTGGACAAATTCGACCCCGATCATCAACCCCTTCCCGCGCACGTCACCCACAATGCGGAAGCGCGAAGGCCAGTCCTTCATTTTGACGAACAGATAATCGCCCATCCTGGCGGCGTTGGCGATATATTCCCGTTCCAATAGATCGAATGTGGCCAGGCCCGCGGCAAGGCAGACGGGATTGCCGCCAAAGGTGGTCGCATGTGCGCCCGGCTTCCAATCCATCACGCTGGCGCGTGCAATCATCGCACCCAGCGGCATGCCGGATGCGATGCCCTTGGCTGTGCAGACAATGTCGGGCTCGATGCCGGCGTGTTCGTGCGCCCACCACTTTCCGGTGCGTCCCATGCCGGATTGAACTTCGTCGGCTGACAACAAAATGCCATGCTTGCGGCAGAGCGCCTGTAGCTTCTGTAGGAACGCCGCCGGAGCGGGGACGTAGCCGCCCTCGCCCTGGATGGGCTCAATGAATATAGCGGCGACTTCCTCCGGGTCCACCAGTTTCTTGAAAAGATCATTCTGGATGTAGGACGAGACAATCGCCGCCCACAGTCTCAGGCGGAAATCCCCATGATACCGCGATACGTGTTGGGATAGGGCGCATGGAAAACGCCGGCGAACAACTCGCCAAATCCTTTGCGCTGCACCGATTTGCTGGCCGTCAACGAGAGCGCTCCGAAACGTTCGCCCATGAAAACATCCGGTAAAGGCAATGAATTTATCGCGGCGCGTATGGTAACGCGCCAGCTTCATCGCCGCTTCGATGGCTTCCGTGCCCGGAATTCGTGAAGAAGACGCGCTTGGCCTCCGCGCCGGAGACGATGTCGGCCAGGCGGCGGGCCAATTCGACGAGACTAGGATAGTAAAAATCCGTGCCGGACATATGAATCAGCTGGCCCGCCTGCTTCGAATGGCGGCAACCACTTCGGGGTGGCAATGGCCGGTGGACGACGACGGCGATGCCCGCGGCAAAATCCAGGAAAGCATTTCCGTCCACGTCTTCAACAATGGCGCCGCGGCCGCTCTTGGCCACCAGAGGATAATCGCGGGTATAGGAAGGCGAAAGGAACTGATGATCCAACTTCACAATCTCGCGGGCCTTGGGGCCCGGCAATGGAGTTATCAGATGCGGGACCTTCATTTCTGTTATTAACATCGCTATTCCTCCGTGGGTGGAAAAACACGAGTCGGGTCGCACGGCAAACCCGTGGCGCGGAAATACCACGGAGGAAAAAGAAACTAATCTACGCCGAAGAGGCTGGGGCGCTGGCCGGAGGGTAGGTCATGCACGGCAGACCGAATTGTAATCAGTTGATTTCATTTACGCTTCCAGCGGACGCGCCGTCACGAGTATCTTCCAAAATGATACCACTATTCGCCAGCCGGCAGCGAATTTCGTCGGAGCGTGAAAAATCGCGCGCTAGCCGCGCGTCTATCGCTCCGCCACCAGAGTTTCAACCTGTGCGTCGCTCAGGCCTTCCGCGCCACTGGAATAGCCGAGGCGGCGAAGTTTCTCGTCGTCGTCTTTCGGCAGGATAGCAAAAATCTCGTCGAATTTTCGCATTGTCTCAAGAATTTTGGGAGCGTCGTCCGCGTCGAATCTCGCCGTGGTCCAAGGCGATATTCACATCCCGTACCAAATCGAAATACAGCGGCCAGCGCAACGGCGGTGTTCAAGTCGTCGGCGAGCCCAGCGTCGAAATCCTCTTCGGCGTGGCTGCAGGCGGGCTCCAATGCCTTCATCTGCGCCCGGGTGGAAGTTTTTCCGCCTGCGAGCCGCGAAACAAAATTGCGCAGGCGCTCCACGGAACTGGCGGCCTGCTGCAGGCTTTCTCGCGGTGAAATTCAACTGGCGGCGATACGGAACCGACGCCAGCAGGAAACGGATTGTTGAGGGACGACTGCCTTTGGCCAGCAAATCGCGCAGGGTAAAAAAATTGCCCGAGCGACTTGGACATTTTCTCGCCGTCAATAATTAAATGCTCGGCGTGCAGCCAGAAGCGCACGAAGGGCTTCCCGGTGGCGGCTTCGACTTTGCGCAATCTCGTTTTCGTGATGCGGGAATGCCAGGTCAATGCCGCCGGTGTGGATGTCGAGAGTCTCACCCAGATAAGCCATGGCCATGGCGGAGCATTCGATGTGCCAGCCGGGACGGCCGGGACCGATGGACGTCTCCCAGAAATGCTCACCGGGCTTGGGCGCCTTCCAGAGTGCGAAATCGCGCGCATCGTTTTTCTCGTAGCGGTCCACGTCGACGCGCGCGCCGGCCTGGATTCCACTGACATGTCAATTTTTGAGAGGCTGGCCGTAATGCGGGAAATCCGGCAATGCGGTAATAAATGGAGCCTTCACTGGTGGTAGGTCAGGCCCTTGGCGGTGAGACGCTCGATCAGTGCGACCATCTGGGGAATATGGTCCGTGGCGCGGACGAGATGTTCCGGCATTTCCAGGCTGAGAGTTCGCATGTCCTCCACGAACGCCTGGATATACTTATCCGTGTATTCGCGGATGCGACGCCGGCAGACGCCGCATTTTGGATGATGCGGTCGTCCACGTCGGTGAGGTTCATCACCTGATTGATGGTGTAGCCGCGCGAATGCAAAAAGCGGCGGAGAATGTCCTGAAAAACGAACGTGCGAAAATTGCCGATGTGCGCGAAATCATAGACCGTGGGGCCGCACGTGTATATGCGCACCTCGCCGGGATGGAGAGGGACGAAGGGCTCAACCCTGTTCGTCAACGTGTTATGCAGCCGATTTCAGCCATGCTTCCTTGGGGAATTGCGCGCCGGCAGGAAATCCCTGACGACGACACGGAAATGTTCATTGTAGCCGAGGTAAAACGAAACGGAAACACGGCGGCTCCAAGGATGTGGTCCCGGATGGAAACAGTCGCGGCCCGTATTGCCTTTCCCGCAAAGGATTCCTCGCGCATGTTTACAACGGCCCGATTCCATGCTATTTTGCCGCTATACCGCCATCTCAAGCGCCAGGCGGCAGGGCCTGTTGGACCTTGCGCCTTTTTGTCTGTATATTCCTCCCCGATTTGTTTCACAATAGCGCCACGGAGCCGCGCCGCAGGGCGGAGCGGCAACCGGCGCACGCGAGGATACGCTTGCTTAAACTACGAAAAGTCGAAATATTGGGCTTCAAGTCGTTCTGCGAGAAGACGAACATATCGTTCAGCGGCAGCGGCATCACGTGCATTGTGGGGCCCAACGGCTGCGGGAAATCGAACGTGGTGGACGCTATCTCCTGGGTGTTGGGAGAACAGAGCCACAAGATGCTGCGCGCCGAGCGCATGGCCGACTGCATCTTTAACGGCACGGCGAAGCGCCCGCCGCTGGGGCTGGCGGAGGTGACGCTCACGCTGACGGACCCCGAACTCGCCGAAGCGGCTGCGCACGTCCTGGAACATTCCGAGAACGAGCCGCAATTCGCGCCACAGGAATCTGCCGGCGATGAAGCCGCGGAGTCGCCGGCAGCGGACGAAGCAACGCCGCCATTGTCAGCCCGCCATGGCCGCCGCACCGCGGGAAAACCAACGCTTACATTATAAGCCCGGCGAAGTGGTGATCGGGCGGCGTTGTATCGCTCGGGGCAAAGTGAATATCTGCTGAATGGGCGCGTGGCGCGGCTGCGCGACATCCAGGAACTATTCATGGGCATCGGCCTGGGGCCGGATTCCTACGCCATTATCGAGCAAGGGCGCATCGGGCAGATTCTGAGTTCCAAGCCCATGGACCGGCGCTCAATTATTGAAGAAGCCGCGGGCGTGACCATGTACAAATCCAAACGGTGGCTGGCGGAAACAAAGCTGGAGGCATCCAAGGGCAATCTTGCGCGCGTGAGCGACATTCTTCTCGGAAGTGGACAAACAATTGGCGTCGCTGAAACGTCAGGCGAGCAAGGCGCGGCGTTATGCGGAATTGCGCGACGAGCTTCGCGGCCGGCAACGGCGCCTATTTGGAAGCAAGGCGGCGCGCTCGAGACGAAGCAGCGCGGCTGACAGCGCAATTGGCAATGAATCCAGCGGCGCGGAACAACTGGCTCGCAGGAATTGCACGCGCAGGAAGCCGAGCAGGAGCGGCTAAACGCGCGAACGTATGAATTGGATGGCGAGTTGCGTCGCCTACAGAATCTTGCCAGCCAGTGCGGTCTGGAATTGGATCGCGCGGAAAACCGAATCGCCTACGCCCGCGAGCAGATAACCCAGGCCGAATCGCGGAGGGAGCGGCTGGACGGCGAAACAGAACAAGCCGAGCGCATGCGCAGCAGTTGTTGGCCGAACAATCCGCGCGATCGAGGAAATCACTGAGTTGCGCCGGCAGTCGGAATCTCTATCAGCACGCCTGCGGGAAATTCTGGCGAACGCCGCGGACATCGCTTCCAAGGCTCGGCGCTGGAATCGCAGGTTGAAGAGTTGCGGCGGGAAGCCGGCCGGCTGGCGGAGCAGGCGGCGCGCAGCCAGGTGGAAGCAGAGCAGGCCCGGCTTTCACACGAGCGGCTCACGGCCGAACGGAACGTCGGCAGATCTGTCTGGAAGAAATTACAGCGGCTGACGGCAATCAAAGCCGGTCCGCGGAGATGTCGCGGATGGAATTGACGCGGGCGGAGACGCATCTCCAGAACGCGCGGCAAGAGCGTGAATCCGCGCAGGGATATGCAGCCGCATTGCGGCAAGCTCTTCCGGAAGCAGCGCGGCGTGCCGAAATCGGCGCGAGAAGATTTGGCGGCGGCGCAGGGCGCATTGTCGGTCCATTGAACAGATTTTGAATGACCGCGCCTACACCGCCGAAGCCGTACAGAAACTATTTACCGCCAACGAAAACGGCGAATCCCGAGGCTTTCGCGCCGTGGGACTGCTGGCCGATTACGCTGAAGTGGCGCCGGGAATACGAAACCGCGGTCGAACAGTTTCTGCATGACGAACTTGAATACGTAGTGGTGGAAACATTTGACCTTGCGCGAGCCGGAGTTTCCCTGCTGCGCGGAGAAATGGGCGGCCGGGCGACATTCTTTGTTGATTCGCTGCGCACTTTGAATTGGATGGCATGGATTCCGATCCGCAGTCGCTCCCGCAAGGCGCCATTGACCGCATGGATCGGCTCGTGGAATTTCGCGATCCGCTGGGCCCGGCTGCAAAGCATTTTCTTCCCAAGCTCCGGTCGGCATTCCTGGTGGAAACGGCGGCGGCCGCCGAACGCCTGGCGCGGGAAAATATTGCACCATCACTTCGTCACGACCGACGGCACCTGTTATCACGGGCGAATGGTCAGCGGCGGACGGCCCGGCGACGCCGGCCCGCTGGGGCTGAAGCGCGAATTGCGGATGCGGCAGGGTGAAGTGCTGAGCTGAACAGCCCGTTAACGAAACGCAGGCAGACCTGGCGCGGCTGGATGAGGAATTGCGTGCCGCCGAAGCTGAAACGAAAAGTGCTGGCCGTTCATCTGGAGGCGGAAAAGCGGCTGATTTCCGCCCGGCACCGGAGCACTCAATGCCCGCTGAAGCTGACCGGCTGGCAGCCGATCAGTCCGGCCCAGCGGCAGGAATCCAGCGATTCCTGGACGAGGCGGCTCGGCCCGTGGACGCTGCTGCATCCGCGGAGAAGCGCCACGCGGATTCAGTTGGCCGGGCGCGTCCAAGCGAACAGGAAGCTGAAGAGGCCACGCGGCAATTGGCCGCTATTCGTGAAGGCTCGCAGTCGCAGCAGGAAGAAGCCAGCTCTCTGCGCGCGGAAGCGGCCGGGTTGACGAACGCCTGGCAGCCGAAGAGCAGGTCGGCGGAAGATGGAGGATGAAATCGCCGTCGCGGAAAACGCGCGCAGTCGCTTCGCGAAGAAACCGCAGGCTGGAGCGGGAAAAATCCGCGCTGGAAGCAAATTCGGCGGAGCAGCGCGCATCTTGCGGAGCACTTTCGTGAAGAAAAACAACGACTGGAAGAGGAGAAGGCGCGGCTGGAAATGGAGTGGGACGCCGCGCGGCGGCGCGCCGCCGAACTGGACGAAACTGTCCGCTGCGAGGAGAAATTGCCCTGGAGGAGTTGCGGTCGCTCCGGGCGACAGCAGGAAGTGGAGCGCGCGCGAAATGAAGCCGACCGCGAACACCTGCGGAGATGTGCCTGGCCGAATTGAACGCCGAGCCAGGAGCGCTGGCTGGCGAGATCGAAGAGCCGATGGTCGCCGAAGAGCTGGCGCTTGCGGAAACGGAGTATGCGGAGCTGCATGCGCGCATTGAAGGCATGGGGCCCATCAACATGATGGCGCTGGATGAGTTCCGCGAATGCGAGGAACGCAACGGTTTCCTCAGCCGCGAACGCGACGACCTGGTGCAATCCATTGAAAACACGCAGCAAGCCATTCGCGAACTCGATCTGATTTCCCGCGAAAAATTCGAACATGCTTTCGCGGCCATCAACGGACAATTTTGCCGAGGCCTTCCGCACCCTATTCGGCGGCGGCACGGGCGAAATTCGCCTGATGGAGCCGGACAGCTCCGGCGATTCCGGCGTGGACATTGCCGCGCAACCTCCGGGAAAACGCCTGCAGAACGTGCTGCTGCTCTCCGGCGGGGAAAAAGCGCTGACGGCGCTGGCGCTTGTTGATTGCCGTCTTCCGCTACCGCCCCAGTCCATTCTGCATTTTGGACGAAGTGGATGCGCCGCTGGATGAAGCCAACGTGGGACGCTTCAACCAGATGCTTGCGCTCATGGAGGAGCACACGCAGTTCATCGTGGTGACTCATAACCGGCGCACCATGGAAATGGGCGAAGTGCTTTACGGCGTCACCATGCAGGAGCCCGGCGTTTCGCGCCTGGTTTCCGTCCGCTGGGACGAAGAAAAGCAGCGCCGCGCAGCCCACTGCCGCCTGATCAGCCGTTCAATCACCGGTCTTTCAACGAATTGCGCTAACAAATTCTCGCCGAATCCTCGCGGGACGCGAATGCGCGTCGCCATCCCCGCTTCACCCTTCCGCCAGTTTCCGTACACGCCGCTCCGCGCGGCAGTTGACTTCCGCGTTTCCTGCGCTAGAATACGCGCTTTCCATAAAGGACTCATTTTCCGTGACACTTACTCAGAATGGAGTCGCTGTTTCTCAAACAAATTTTCCGGAGTTAAAACTTCTGGGTCGCGGCAAAGTCCGCGACATTTACGAGGTTGACGGCAACCTGCTGATTGTGGCCACGGACCGCTTGTCCGCATTTGACGTGGTCTTGCCCACGCCGATTCCCGATAAGGGCCGCGTCCTCACGCAGCTTTCCCTGTTTTGGTTCGAAAAACTGGGAGATATCATTCCCCATCACGTCCTGAGCGCCGACGAATTTCCCGGCTTCCCTCCGCAAATATGCCGGCGTGCTGGAAGGGCGGTCCATGCTGGTGCGCCGGACCGAACCGATTCCCATCGAGTGCGTCGTCCGTGGCTACATTTCCGGCTCAGGCTGGAAGGAATATAAGCCGGTGGGACCATTTGCGGGATTCCGCCTGCCCAGCGGGCCTCCGCGAATCGGAGAAACTGCCGGAACCGATCTTTACACCTTCCGACAAAAGCCACCGCCGGCCATGATGAGAATATTTCCTTCGAAGAAACGGCGCGGCGCATCGGCCAGCCGCTGGCGGAGCAGCTTCGCGAAGTGAGCGTGGCGATTTACAAGCGCGCGGCGGCCTACGCGGCGGAGCGTGGCATCATTATTGCAGACACGAAAATGGAATTTGGCCTGGAAAATGGCCGCCTGATTTGGATTGACGAGGCGCTGACGCCCGATTCCTCGCGTTTCTGGCCCGCGGATCAGTTCGCGCCGGGCAAATCGCAGCCTTCGTTTGATAAACAGTTTGTGCGCGATTATCTGGAAAAAATCGGCTGGTCGAAGCAACCGCCGGGGCCGGAACTTCCTGCCGACGTTGTGGCCTCCACCCGGGTCAAATATCGCGAGGCGTATCAGAAATTGACAGGCCGGGAGTTGGATTAGGGGCGTGGCCGCACGGCCCCCGGGGGAATCCCAGAAGTCTTGACTTCGGAGACTGTGGAGCACTTGCGTGAAAGAACAACTGGAAGCCCTGATTGCCGCGATGGTTGATCGCGGCATTTTGCTGGACGAAGCGGCGGAGGAGTTCGAGAAGAAATTCATCGCCTGCGTCCTGGACCGCACCCAGGGAAACCAATGCAAGGCCGCACGCAAGCTGGGCATTCACCGCAACACACTCAGCCGCAAAGTAGGCGAATATAAATTGGACGGCGTCCCGCGCCGCCGCCACCGCCGCTGATTTCGGTTCCCCGCCGATCTAAATTCCAGGGTTGCCAATAAATGAAAAGGGCCACGCTGCCAGAAAGCGGCGCGACCCTCTATCACGGAATTTTGCTTTTCCAGTTTAGGGCTTCTTGTGCAGCTGCCTGGTGTTGTGCTTGCCCGCTTCCGGAATGTATTGCGGGTCCACTTTGGCCTTATCGAAATGCAGCATCAGCGGAGTCGGGTCATAGCTCACCAGCGTGCCGGAAAAAATCAGTTCGTCGTCCTTCTGCAAACGCGAGGCATCGGGCTGACCCACCACTTTGGCCTCCAGATTGGCGACGGTAGCGGCCTGGATGGCTTCGTCGGTGTCCGCGGTCGCCAGCTGCAAGTCCACAAAGTCGCCGTTGGATGGGGTTATGCTAATAATTTTTGCGGGAACCTGCGGGAATGTCAGGCCACAGGCGGCAAGCCATGTGGTCTTGGCTTTGTCGCCGCCAGCCTGAAGATCGGCCATGATCCCGGCCACTGTCAGAGTTGGCCGCACTTTGTTCAGATCGTCGGCGCTGGGAATGGTCAGGGTTGTCGGGCGGTCAGGCGATTTCGACGCCAGGTCAATCAGATTTTTCACCTGATCATCCACCAGATTATCGCACTGCGCCTGCTGATAATTGGTCACCTGGTTCTTCAAATACTCCCGTCACCTTAGCGTCGTCCGGAACCTTCAAAGCGATGGCGCGCGCCAACGCCCATGCGCCATCCATGAACGCCGGCGGGGTTTCCTCGAGGTAGGCCACTCCGAGGCGATAGGAAGAAACCGCATCGTCGGGCTTAATCGCCAGAACGGCCTTGTAGCCATCCGCAGCGCCCTTATAGTCCTTGGCTTGCAAAGCGGCGTATGCCGCCGCTGCGTTGAAAAACATGACAGCGGGTTTCTTTGAATCCGTGAACTGCGCGTCGGAAACATTCTCAGGCCTGGGAATCTTGCCCAACAGATCCAGCCCCATGGCCGCGGCATCGCGCTCTTTCTTGAGCTGGTCGGCGGCGTCGGGCGCTTTGGCATTGAAACTTGCTTCAAACGACTGGCAGCGCGCCACCAGGGCCTGCAGGCGGGTCTGGATAGGAGCCTTGTCGCCCAAAGCGACCAGCTTATCGGCGGCGGTGATGGTGTTGGGAAAGTCCTTCAAACTCGCGTACGTCTGAAACTGGGACTGATAGATATAGGGCAAAAGTGCCGAATTGGGAAACTTGGAAATGAAATTATCCAGCATACCGATGCGCTGTTGCGCATCCGGGGCCTTCGTAGCCGCGATGTAGGCATTGTATTCAGCCGGCGTGTAGTTGGCCTGCTGGGCGGAGGCCGGGCGCGCGGCGAACGCCGTAAGTAAAAGCGTCGCGCACAATACGCCGCTGGCGACAAACCGGTTTGCAATCATAGTCTTCCTGCCTCCTGAACGAGCCGCATCTGCGCTTGCGAATAAAACCGGAAATCCACAACAGGGTTGACCGGTGAACAGAAGTGCAAATTATAGGGAAAAGCCGTGCAGTGGCGCAAGCAGTTTCCCTTCTAACGGCGCGAGGGGAACGGCATGCTCCGCAGCCGCGGACTCCAGATGGTAAAATGAGGAGAGGCCGCAAAATGTCATATGGGAGGAATGCTTCCATGAATAACCAACGCCCGCTCGAAGGCAAGTTAGCCATTGTTACCGGTGCGAGCCGGGGTATCGGATTGGCCGTTGCGAGGCGCATCGGTGAACTGGGCGGCCGATTGAGCCTGTGCTCAAGAACAAGGAGCGGCTGGAAAAAGCCCTGGAATCACTCCGGACGGCAGGAATAGAGGCCGACGGGGCGATAGCGGATGTCGCTTCGGAAGAGTCCGTGAAGGCGTTTTTGGCGCAGTCCCAGCAGCAAATCGGCCCAGCGGACATTCTGGTGAATAACGCCGGCATAGGGATCTTCCGTCCGGCGCACCAACTGACCATCGCCGAATGGGATAGCGTGTTAGACACCAATTTGAAGGGTGTGTTCCTGATGAGCCGGGGCGTGGTCCCCGAAATGATAAAACGCGGCGGGGGCGAGATCGTAAATATAAGTTCTCTGGCGGGCAGAAACGCCTTTGCCGGTGGCGCGGCCTACTGCGCGTCCAAATGGGGGCTGATCGGCCTGACCCAGTGCATGGCCGAAGATCTCCGCGATTCCGGTATTCGGGTTTCCGTGGTTTGCCCGGGCAGCGTGGCCACGGACTTCTCGCCTCATACTGGCCGGGACACGTCGAAAATGCTTCAGCCGGAAGATGTGGCCCACGCCGTGGAGATGATCCTCACGCAGGGACCGCAAAGCTTCCTCAGCGAGATTCATCTCCGTCCCGCCCGCAAACCCTGACGGCGCTGCAGCTTTCCTTCCCTGAATCCAATTCCTATCCCGGGCATCTGATTGTTTAATATTGAATGATTTGAGCTTGAAGTAAAGGCGGCCACCATGCCAACGCATTACCAAGGCGCGAAACGGGAAATCCAGGCATTGAATGCCTTCATTCCGCTGATGCGCGCCGCCGGTTCGCTGGCCGCGGCGGGATCCAAGTTCATGGACCGGCGCGATCTAACCCCCGGGCAGTTCGGCATCTTGGAAACGCTGCTGCACCTGGGGCCGCTGTGCCAGCGCGAACTGGCGCAGAAGCTGCTGGTGACTGGCGGCAACATCACCTTCCTGGTGGACAACCTGGAAAAACGGGGATGGGTTCGCCGCCGTGCGGGGCGTGACCGCCGCATGTCGCTGGTGGAATTGACAGCCAATGGGCGGCGGGTGATTGAAAAGATTTTTCCGCAGCATGCCGCCGACGTAGCTCAAATGATGGGCCATCTGACGTCCGCCGAGCAGGAGACGCTCCGGCGTCTGTGCCGGAAATTAGGGCTGGCTGTCTCCACGAATGCGAAATTGACGAAGGAAAAATTGCCAAGGAGAAGGAAATGATTCAAATCAGGCGTTCTGATGAGCGCGGGGCCAACAAACTGGACTGGCTGGATTCGCGCTTCAGTTTTTCGTTTGACCAATACTACGACCCCGGGCACATGGGTTTCCGCTCTCTGCGCGTAATCAACGAGGACCACGTCGCGCCCGGCAAAGGCTTCGGGATGCATCCGCATCGCGACATGGAAATCCTGACGTGGATTCTGAGCGGAGCGCTGACGCATCGCGACAGCATGGGCAATACCGGCGCCATTCGTCCCGGTGAGTTGCAGCACATGTCCGCGGGGACGGGCGTAATGCACAGCGAATGGAATGCTTCCGGCAAGGAAGAAACTCATCTGCTGCAAATCTGGATTCTGCCGGAACGCAGCGGACTGAAGCCGGAATACGAACAACTGGCGTTTGCGCCTGAGGAATTGCGCGGAAAGTTTGCATTGCTCGCGGGTCCGAAGGCCGCGGTAACTATCCACCAGGATGCGCAACTCTATGGAGCGCGCCTGCAAGCTGGCGAAACGGCATCTCTTGATCTTAAGCCCGGCCGCTATGCGTGGATACAGGTGGCGCGCGGCGCCGTGGAACTCAACGGCAACAAACTTGTGGCGGGCGACGGGGCCGCCCTTTCCGAAGAGAAGCAGATAGTTTGCAAGGCAACGCTGGATTCTGAAGTCCTGCTGTTCGATCTGGCTTAAATCCTGGAGGAGAAAATGAACTCACTGGAAAAATCTGCGGCTCTGGCGGGCCGTTTCATGCTTTCGCTGGTATTTATTCTCAGCGGACTTTCAAAACTGGCGGGGTGGTCGTCCACCGCGGGCATGATGGCATCCAAGGGGATTCCCATGGCGAATGTACTGCTGGCCGGCACCGTCGCCATTGAGGTTCTGGGCGGCCTGGCCATCCTGTTCGGCCTGCACGCGCGCCTGGCGGCCGGAATTCTGTTCCTCTTCCTGATTCCCGTCACGCTGATTTTTCACAATTTCTGGACCATGCAGGGGATGGAACGTATTGACATGATGGCTCATTGTTTGAAGAACGTTTCCATCATGGGCGGTCTCTTGATGATCGTGGCGCTGGGCGCCGGAGGCTATTCGCTGGACGCGCGGAAACGCACGGCGCAATAAGTCCCAAGCATCGCGCGGAAATTCACACCAGCCCTCGCTGGGAGGGATGGCTCACTGAAGGAGGACTTAAGAACTTATGGAAAAAATTGCAGAGACAAATCATCCGGTGATGGACCTGATCCGCAAGCGCTGGAGCGGTCGCGCCTTCTCCGAGAAACCCGTGGAACATGCCGTCCTGCGCAGCCTGCTGGAAGCCGCGCGCTGGGCGCCTTCCAGCAGCAATGAGCAGCCGTGGATCTATCTGCTCGCCACGCGCGAAACGCCGGCGGAATTCGAACGCATGCTGGGCTGCGTGAACGAAAACAATCGAAAATGGGCGGCGCTCGCTCCCGTCCTGATGCTGGCCGTTGCGCGCATGAACAGCGAGAAGAGCGGCCAGCCCAATCGCCACGCTTTCTATGATTTGGGACAGGCCACGGCGCAACTCGCCCTTGAAGCCACATCGCGCGGGTTGATGGTCCATCAAATGGCGGGCATTTTGCCACAGAAGGCGCGGGAAATTTACGGAGTGCCGCCGGACTACGAGGTGGTCACGGGAATAGCGGTGGGCTATCCGGGCGATCCGGAACGCCTGCCGGAACAATTCAAGGAGCGGGAAGTCGCTGCTCGCTCGCCGCGCAAGCCATTGGGAGCCTTTGTGTTCAACGGCAAATGGGGCGAACCCTCACCCATCGTGAAATAGCTCGCGGGAAAATAAAATTCCTGCGCGGTGCGGCTGCGCCTGGCTTACAGGCGCGGCAGGACGATGCCCTGCTGCGCCTGATATTTCCCTTTTTTGTCCTTGTAGGAAATTTCGCAGGCCTCGTCCGACTCGAAAAAAAGCACCTGGCAGAGGCCCTTCGTTGGCGTAAATTTTCGCGGGCAGCGGCGTGGTGTTGCTGATTTCCAGCGTCACGAAGCCTTCCCATTCCGGCTCGAAGGGCGTCACGTTCACGATGATGCCGCAGCGCGCATAGGTCGACTTGCCCACGCAGATCGTCAGCACGTTGCGCGGAATGCGGAAATATTCCACCGAGCGGCCCAGCGCGAAGGAATTCGGCGGAATGATGCACACCGGCCCTTTGAATTCACGAACGACTGGCGTCAAAATTCTTGGGATCCACGATGGTGGAATTCACGTTGGTGAAAATGCGGAATTCGTCGGCGACGCGCATGTCGTAGCCATACCACGACACGCCATAGCTGATCACGCCATCGCGCACCTGGCGGTCCTCAAACGGCTCGATCATTTTGTGTTCCATCGCCATCCGGCGAATCCAGCGATCGGATTTGACGGACATCCTATCCTCCCGGAAAGGCAGAGTTACTCCACGCTGCGGCGAATTTGAAAAGGCGTGCATCTTAGTACACCAGCGCGCCCTTGACAACCCGCAACCGCATGTCTAGCATAGGCTGCCGTCTGAAGCGGGAGGCTGTTGTGATCAAGCTCGATATCGTTAACGCGGTGGTGAATAGGACCAGCGTGAGCCGGACCAAGGCGGAACAAGCCGTCGAGACCGTCTTCGAAGCGCTGAAGAACGCGCTGGGCAGCGGCGAGCGCATCGAGCTGCGGCGCTTCGGCGTGTTCAACGTGAAGCCGCGCAAGACCGGCATCGGCCGCAATCCCCGCACCGGCGAGGAAGTCAGCATTCCTCCCGGCAAAGCCGTGCGCTTCAAGCCCGGCAAGGAATTGCAAACGCTCTGAACGCTGATCGTCGGAACCGCGTATTCTCACCGAGTATTTGTTCTACTGCGCGCAGCACCGCATCTCGGTTTGCTGCCGCGCGCATCGGCGCATCCAATGAACGATGAGCGGACGCAACGATCACGAACCAGCTTCCCGTGGAAACATTGCGCGTAGCCCGTGCTCCGCGACGCCTGCGCTGCATCTGGAATTTGCGTCAGCCCGGACGCGCGACCGACGCAAGTCGCGCTCGCGCTGGCGTTGCATCGCTTTTCGTGCTGACCGTGATTTCGACGCTGGCCGTCGGCGCGCAATTTGCCATCGCCTACGCCGCGGGCCACGACGCCCGATTTCGACGATTTTTTTCCACCTCCGCTACATTGCTCGGGCGCATCCGCAATCCTCGCTGCTCGCTCGGGAATTCCGTTCGCCTTCACGCTGATCGGCATTCTGCTGGCGCACGAACTGGGACATTTTTTTGCCTGCCGCTATTACGGGATTTACGCGAGCTATCCTTATTTCATTCCCGCGCCCACGCTGATCGGAACGCTGGGCGCGTTCATTCGCATCCGCTCGCCGATTCACAACCGCCACGCGCTTTTCGATGTGGGCCTCGCGGGGCCGGTGGTCGGATTCCTATTTGCGGTTCCCGCGCTGGCATTGGCGATTTGGTATTCGAAGGTTGTGCCCGGGGCGCGAGGCGAATTCGTCGATCGTCTTCGGCAATCCGCTGATGGTGCGATTGCTTCGCCGCGGTGCTGCGGCCGGGCGTGCCACTCGAGTTCGCTTGCTGCTGAATCCCGTGGGGCGCGCGGCATGGGTGGGATTGTTCGCCACGGCGCTGAACCTGCTGCCCGCGGGCCAGCTCGACGGCGGGCACATCGTCTACAGCGTGGCGCGCGAGAAGCACGCGCGAATTTCACTGGCGGTGATTGTCGCGCTGGTGCCGCTGGCTCTGCTTATGGAGCGGCTGGCTGGTGTGGGCGGTGTTGCTGCTGATCCTCGGCTTTCGTCATCCCGCCGCTGCTGGATCGCTGGGAACCGCTGGACGCGCAGCGCCGCGCCTGGGCCCTGGTGGCGCTGCTGATTTTTGCGTTGTGCTTCATGCCCATGCCGTTTTCCATGCGTTAAAGCGAGACTCGCTGCCAGCGCGCGAAGAACCGTCACAGCAAACTCAACGGATCCACGTCCACCAGGACGGCGCTTTCCGGAATTTCCTTCCCCGCGCAGAATTCCAGGCATCCGCCCAGCGCGCGCCTCAGCACGCGCGCGCTGCGGAGACTTCAGCAAAAATTGAAAGCGATATTCCGCCGCAGCCTCGCCAGCGGCGCGGCGGCCGGTCCCAGCACTTTCAACCCCGCGCGTTTCCATCGGCGCGAAAATAGCCGTCCAAGCGCGCGCGCCCAGCGCACGGCGTTTTCGATTTTGCGGTCGCGCACCAGAATGCTGGCCAGCGCGGTGAACGGCGGATAGTGCAGCATCCGCCGGAAGTGCAGCTTCCTTTTCGAAAAACGCGAGGTAATCCTGCCGGCGGCTTCCTGGATGGCGTAATGCTCCGGGTAGTATGTTTCCACCAGCACTTCGCCGGGCAAATTTCCGCGGCCTGCGCGGCCCGCAACCTGCGTCAGTAGGTGAAAGGTGCGCTCGGCGGCGCGAAAATCCGGGCGGCTGAGCGCCACATCCGCCGCGGCCACGCCCACCAGCGTGACGCGCTGAAAATCATGCCCCTTGGCCACCATCTGCGTGCCGACCAGGATGTCGAGCTCGCCGTCCGCGAAAGCGCCCAACACCTGCTGATACTCCCGCTTGGTGCGCACCGTGTCGCGATCCAGCCGCGCGATGCGCGCCTGCGGAAATTGTTCGCGCAGAAATTCTTCCACGCGCTCGGTGCCATCGCCGACGAAATAGAGATACTTCGATTTGCACTTCGGGCATTCGGCGGGCACGCACATCCAAATCCGCAGTAGTGGCATTCCAGCCGCACGCGTTTTTTGTGATAAGTGAGTGAAATGCTGCAATTTTCGCACTGCATGCGCCGCGCCGCAACCGCGGCATAGCAGGAACCAGGAATAGCCGCGGCGGTTGATGAGCACCAGCGCCTGCCGCTTCGCCGCCAGGCAGCAATTCAGCGCCGAGAGCAATTCCCCGGAAATCGGCGCCGAACGGCCGCTCTGCTTGAAATCCTCGCGCAAATCCACGATGCGCACCGCCGCCAGCGGCCGGTTTTCCACGCGGGAGCGCAATTGCAGCAGCCGGTATTTTCCCTCGCGGGCGTGGTGATAGCTTTCCATCGACGGCGTGGCCGAGCCCAGCAACGCCACCGCGCCTTCCAGGCGCGCGCGGTAGATGGCTGTGTCCCGACCGTGGTAACGCGGCGTTTCCTCCTGCTTATAACTGGCTTCCTGCTCTTCATCCACGATGAGCAGTCCCAATTTTTCCAGCGGAGCGAAAACCGCCGATCGCGTGCCCACCACCACGCGTGCTTCGCCGCGGCGGACGCGCCACCATTCGCGCGCGCGCTCCACGTCCGGAAGTCCGCTGTGCAGCACCGCCACCACCGGTCCGAAGCGTGCGCGCACCTGGCGGCCCAGCCATAGCGTCAGCGCAATTTCCGGGACCAGCACCAGCGCGGTCCGTCCCTGCGCCAGCGCCGCTTCCATCGCCGCCAGATAGACTTCCGTTTTCCCGCTGCCGGTGACGCCATGCAGCAGCCCCACGGTGAATTCCTCTTGCTCCAGCCAGTCGCTAATCTGGCGAACCGCTTCGCTCTGCTCGGCATTCAGAACGTTTTGCGGCGGCACGTAGTTGGCATCCCAGGGATCTTCAGCGGCCGTGAGCGGCTCTTCCCATGTAACGATGCGGCCCTGTTTTTCCAGACGCGCCAGGATTGCGGGCGTCACGCGGGCAACTTTTCGCAAAACCGGCAGCGGCAGCGCGCCGTGCGTGTCCGCCAGCACGGAATGCACGCGGGCTTCCGGAGAATCCGCCGCGAAATCCGCGTCGCCCTGCCACGCGGCAATTTTCTGCTGGCGCGTTTTTCTGCGCCGGGCGATCTCGCACGAAGCCAGCAGGCCCGCGCGGCGGAGACGCTCGGCCGCTTCCTCGCCGCCGGGAATTCTTCGCACCTGCTTATCCGAAATGGAATTTTCGCCGGCCCGCGCGAAAAGTTGCCACAGCGCATGCTCCGTGGCGGATTTCTGGTTGGCTGCGCTGGTGACGTTCGCCGCCGCCCCGGTTATTTCCATCAAACGCTGGCGGCCAGAATCCGTGAGCGCGAAACCCCATTCCGCGTGAACATCCATGGGCGGCGGAAGCAGTCCGCGAAGCGTTTCGCCGATGGGCGCGAGATAATACCGGCTAATCCATTGGCCCAGTTCGATGAGCGGGGGCGTCAGCGCAGGGATGGGATCCAGAAGTTCGCGAATCTCGCGAATTTTTCCAGTGTGCGACGGCGATTCGGAAAAACCGAGCACCACGCCCACCAGCGAACGGTTGCGAAAGGGGACCATCACGCGCCGTCCGGGCAGTTCCGCGCCTGCGAAGCGCGGCGGCACGGAATAGGTGAACGTGCGGCGGAGAGGAACCGGCAGCGCGACTTCGCAATAACGAACGGGCATCGTAGCGCCTAGTGTAGCAGCCGGCGGCGCGCAGCTACTTCAAGCGTTCCAACCAGCGCCACGCCCGCCAGAATCAGCGCGATGCCCGCCCATTGTGTGCGTTCCAGCCGTTCGCGAAGAAAAACGCATGCCAGCAGGACGGTGACGGCGCTGAAAAGCGAAACCAGAACGGTGACGACCGACACCGGTCCCCACTGCAACGCAAAATTGTTGGCCAAAAACGCGCTGGTATCCAGCACGCCGACAATGCCCAACAGCCACCAGACGCTGCCTCTTGGCACTGAGACGCTTTGCGAAAAGGGTTTGACCATCAACGCCAGCACGGCAAATGTGGTAATTCGAATCACCCACACGGACGCCAGTCCTCCGACGCGCGGCACCACCTCAAACCCCAGCACCCAGAACATCACGCCAAATGAACCGGCTGCCACCAGCGCCCAGCCCACTCCGCGCGAAAGCGCATGGCGATGATGAGGGTGAGCCGCGCTGGCGGGCCGCGCGGCAGCGCTAGCCGGCGCGGTGGCCATCGAAGCAAGAACAACTCCGATGAGCGTGCAGACCAGCCCCACTCCGCGCATCAAACTGAGCCGCTCGCCGCTGATAATCGAAAGCGTCACGGTCAGCGCGGGATAACTCGCGGAAATGGGAGCCACAACGGCCAGCGTGCCAATCTCCAGGCAGTGGTAGAACGCAACGGAGCAACACCGCATTCATCGCGCCCGCCAGAACCGCCCACGCCCATCCTTGCCAGCCGTGATGCCGCCACAGATAAGAAAAATCCCCGGTGGCCCAAAGAAACAGATTCAGCGCGGCGAAACCGAGGACCTGAATATAGAGGCTGACGCGGTAGCTCCCCACGCGCTGCGCGGCAAAACGCGCGACGAAGTCAGAAACGCCCCAGGAGAGGGCCGCGGCCAATGCGAGGAAAATACCCACGGAATCTCAGGGGCGGGACGGCTGTGAGCGGGTGGGCGCGTGGCAGTTCCAGACCGAGAAAGGCCATTACCTGCTGCAAATCCTTCCAGACTTCGCCTTTGGCCGCGGGATTTCGCAGCAGATAAGCAGGATGGTATGTGGGCATCAGTTTCGTGCCGCGAAAATCAAACCATTGCCCACGAGCCTTGGTGATGCCCACCCCAGCTCCCAGCAGCGCCTGCACGGCCACCGCGCCAAGACATACGATAGCTTTGGGACGGATCACGTCGAGCTGGCGGTACAAAAACGGCGAGCAGGTCGCCATCTCATCTTTTTCCGGCGTGCGATTTTCCGGTGGCCGGCACTTCACGACGTTGCAGATGTAGACGTCCGTGCGGCGCAAGCCCATGGCTTGAATCATCTGCGTCAATAGCTTTCCGGCGCGGCCCACGAACGGCTCGCCCTGAATGTCCTCGTCGCGGCCTGGCCCTTCCCCCACGAAAACCAATTCTGCTTTTGAATTGCCGACGCCAAAAACAATGTTGGTGCGCTGTTCATGGAGGCGGCAACGGGTGCAATCGCCGATAGTTTCGCGAATCTTTTCCAGCGTGTCGTTTTCGATGCGGTCCGCGGCGTCAAAAAGCGACGGAGATTGAACCACCGGCAGAGACGCGCTATTGGCGGACACCGCGGCAGGTTTTGCAGGCGGTGTGCTGTCCGTTGGCGTCTGTCTGCGTGCAACGGAAAATTGCGCCGGAGTGTCCTCGCGCGGCGGCATAGCGGCAGGCTCGGCGCGCAGTGTGGCGTTCGCTGAAGCGCGGTCACGATAGGTGGAAGAAAAACCCAGGTCGGAAAAATACTGCAGCCAGCCTTCAACGCGCGCACGGCCGTCCGGCATTACCGCCGAAACCTCTTGGGTCTATTCATGAACGCCGGAAAGCAATTCGTGGATTTGCTCGAGGATGCGGCCGGCCACTTCCATTTTGGTCATGCGCGGCAGCGAAATTTCCTGCGCCGTCGCGGAGGAACAGCGTGGCGATATTTGTCTCCACGTCAAACCCGGCGCCTTCCTGTGTCACGTCGTTGGCGACGATCATGTCTACGCCCTTGCCGCGCAATTTTTCGCGCGCGTGCGAGTCCAGGTCCTGTGTCTCCGCGGCAAAACCAACCAGAACTCGTGAGCCCTTCTCTCGCGCCAGCCCACGGAGGATGTCCGGCGTCGGTTCCAGTTCCAGTTCATTGGTTCGGAACGCGTTTGATTTTCTGTGGCGCAACATTCGCAGCGCGATAATCGGCCACCGCGGCCGCCATGATAATTACGTTGGCATCCGCGCCGCGTTCGTGGACCGCGCGATCCATTTCCTCGGCAGTACGCACCGGCTCCCATTCCACGTCGCGCGGCGGAGCGCTTTGTGTCGGCCCGCTGACTAACACCACATGCGCGCCACGGCGCTGCGCCGCTTCCGCCAACGCGAAACCCATCTTCCCGAAGAACGATTGGTCAGGTAACGGACAGGATCAATCGCTTCGCAGGTCGCGCCCGGCGGTAATCAAGAATTTTCACTCCTTCGAAATCACGCTTCAGCCCCAGAACTTCGCGCACCGCGCGAATAATTTCCTTCTGTGCCGCCAGGCGGCCCGCGCCGACCATGCCGCAGGCCAGGTAGCCTTCGTCCGGCTGCACTACGCGCACGCCGCGCTCCTGCAGCATCGCGCACGTTTTGCTGCGTGGCGGCATGCTGCCACATGTTGACGTTCATGGCTGGCGCAACAATCACGGGAGCTTTAGTGGCCAGATACAGGGTGGTCAGGAAATCGTCGGCGATGCCGCCGGCGAATTTTGCCAGCGAATTCGCGGTGGCCGGGCGCAACCAGTAGCAAGTCAATCCGCTGCGCCACGGCGATATGCTCGATGGCGCTCTCAAGATTGGCGGGCCGTTCTCCGCCGCGCCAAACATGTCGGTGATTACTTTTTGTCCGGTGAGGGCCGCAAAAGTCAGCGGAGTTATAAATTCCTTCGCGCGCCGCGCGTCATCATCACCTGCACGTCCAGTCCTTCCTGCTGGAGCAGGCGCACCAATTCCGCCGCCTTATACGCTGCGATCCCACCGGAGACGGCCAATGCAACTCGCATGCCGTTTCCCGCCTGCTATCCGCGGCCGTCTCACTTCTCGTCCGCTTCGGCATCGGCCTTGGATCCCATTTCGTACTCAATGAAGCCTCGCTGCACTTCCTCTTCGGCCACGCGCGTGGGTTTGCGCACGCGCGGATTGTCCACCATCGGCATGCGCGCCGCTCATCAATTGCCGCGCGCGCCGAGCCACCAGCAGTACATAGGCAAACTGACTTTCTGGAATTTGATTCGTCGCTGCCATGCAAAATTTCAACCTCCCAATGATTGCAAAATCCGCTGGAATCGCGCGTCATTCCGTGAAACTTCGCACCGCGCGGCCAACACGATGGACTGCACTTTCCTGCCCGGCGCGTCCAGATCGTCGTTTACGACGGCGTAATCGTATTTCACGAAACATTTCACTTCCTGCTTCGCCGGTGCAATCGCCGCTCAATTTCCGCCGGCGCATCCTGTCCCCGCTCGCGAATGCGCTGTTCCAATTCCTTCGACCGAAGGCGGCAGGATGAAAATTGCCAATGCTCGCGGAAGTTTCTCGGCGAACCTGATCCGCGCCCTGCACGTCAATTTCAAGGATGAGGTCCTTCCGCCGAGAGCGCGCCTCCTCCAGCCAGCGGCGAGGAGTGCCGTACCAGTTCCGGCCGAACACCTGGGCGTGTTCCAGAAACTCTCCCGCATCAGTCATGCGCTGAAATTCCTCTTCGCTGATGAAATTGTACCACTTGCCTTCCGATTCCGTCCTACGCGGCGGACGAGTGGTGCAGGAAACGGATAACATCGTGTCCGGCAGCTCGAGAATTTTCTTCACCAGAGTGGACTTGCCGGAACCCGAAGGCCCGGAGACAATCACCACCAGAGGATTGCTTGCGCCGTCAATCATTCGAGGTTCTGCACCTGTTCCCGGAATTTTTCGATCTCCGCCTTCATTTCCAGTCCCAGCCGCGTCATTTCCAGTCCTTCGGACTCCGTCCCGGACACTTTGGAAAGCAGCGTGTTGGCTTCGCGCTGCATTTCCTGGAGCAGGAAATCCAGTTTCTTGCCGATTTCCGCGGGGCCGTAGAGAATTCGCTCAAACTGGCAGCATGTGACCGCGGAGCGCGCCAGAATTCTTCGCTGTCGTCCGCTGCGATCCGCGGCAATTGCTGCCTCCTGCGCGAGGCGTGCGGGATCCTGTCCGCTCCTTCCGTCAATTCTTTCAAGCGCGTCTCCAGCCGCCGCACCACTAATGGCAGAGCGCGCTGCGCCAAAGTCACGATCCTGTCCGTCAATTCATCGATAGCGGCCCAGATGCTGGCGCAATTCGAGCGCCAGCGCGCGGCCTTCCGTTTCTCGCATCTGGTCCAGATCGCTCCATGGCCTGATTCAGGCAGCGGCCGACCCACTATTCAAACCCTTCCTTCTGCTCTGGCTGAAGCGCCGCCGGAGAAAGCACGCCCGGAAACCGCAGAATTTCCACCAAATCCGGGGCTGTCTGAATCTGAAATTCCCGTCGCAAATTTCCACTTCACTCAAATAAGCCGCGGCAAGATTGCGGTTCACGCCAAGCGCGCCGGTGGCGGAAACATCGAAATGCAGAGTCAACTCCACGTGTCCGCGCAGAATGCGTTCGCGCACCATGCGGCGAAGCAGCGGCTCCAGCGCTTCAAAACCCAGCGGCAGATGCAGCCGCAGGTCCAGAAAACGATGGTTCACGCTGCGAAGGAGAGGCGCAGGGACCAGTCTTCATGCTCCGCCAGAGACTGGGCGAAGCCGGTCATGGACCGGGGCTACTGTGCTCTGCCATCACGTGCCGTCTCCGGGCGGCGCGCAAATTCTCTGTCATCGAATTGCAGTTCGTAAAGGCGCGTGTACGCTCCGCCGCTTGCGCCAGCAATTCTTCGTGCGTCCCGGTTTCGCTGACCGTTCCTCCGTCAATCACCACAATCATGTCGGCGCGGCGAATGGTGGAGAGACGGTGAGCCACCACAAACACCGTCCGCCCAGCCATCAGATTGTTCAGCGCGCGTTGCACCAGCATTTCCGATTCGGAGTCCAGCTCGGAGGTGGCCTCGTCAAGGATCAGAATGGGGGCGTCTTTCAACAATGCGCGGGCGATGGCCAGCCGTTGCCGCTGGCCTCCGGAGAGGCGCTGGCCGCGGTCGCCGATGGGTGTCTGATATCCCTCCGGCAATTCCATAATGAAATCATGGGCCAGCGCCGCGCTTGGCCGCCGCGTAAACCCGCTCTTCCGGCAAATCCGGCCGGCCGTAGGAAAGGTTGTTCCAGACGGTATCGTTGAATAGAAACGTCTCCTGCGTGACAATGGCCATCTGCTCGCGCAGGGAACGCAGGGTGACTTCCCGTACATCGTTGCCGTCAATGCGCAGGCTCCCGGCCGTGACCGATGAAACCGCGGCAGCAGATTCACCAACGTGGTCTTTCCCGCCCCGCTGAACCCCACCAGCGCTGTCACAGTTCCCGCGGAAACTTTCAAATTAATGTCCGGAAAAATCGCGGGTCCGCCGTCGTAGGCGAAATCCACGGAGTCAAACTCCACAGACCTGGAAAAGCGCGGCAGGACCATGGCGCCGGATCTCTCGTCCACTTCCTCCTTCATATCCAAAAACGCGAAAACCTGAACGGAAGCGCCCAGTCCCATCTGGAACTGCTGGTACAGTCCCCCGAATCTCTTGATCGGCTCGTAGGACTTGAACAAGGCATAGATGAAAACGCCCAGGATGCCAATGGTCATCGTCCCGCCGCGAATTTCATCACGGGCATACATCAGCACCAGAACAAACACCAGGCGCCCAAAACATCCATCACCGGCGAAGTAATTACGTACGCCCGGACCCAGCGCATGGTCTCACGAAGAAGTTGCCGCGCCGTGTCGCGGAACTTCCCGATCTCAAAATGCTCCATCCCGAAAGCCTTCACCACACGGTTGGCGGTAATCGTTTCCTGCAGGATCTGGCTCAAATCCGCCAGCCGCGACCGGCTCTTTTCCACCGAGCCGCGAATTCGGCGCCCCAGCTTGCCAACCGGCAGGACCACTACAGGCAGAATCACCGCCGAAGCCAGAGCCATCTTCCAACTGGTGCTGAGGAGAACGATCACCAGGGCTGCAAGGGTGAAGACTTGCCGGCAGAAATCCGCAAGATGCTCCGAAAGGACGCTCTTGAGTTGTTCCACGTCGTTTATGGCCGCGGAGATAACCCGGCCCACGGGATGTTCCTGGAAAAAACCCATGGGCTGGCGGATCAGGCGCTCGTAAAGCTGGTTCCGCAGATTCATGACCGAGGCGTGCCCGGCGTATTGCACCAGCACGGTGCCGAAATATTCCGCGGCGGCTTTTCCCACCGCCAGCGCGACAAAACATATTGCAAAAACCGACCAGATGTAGTGAACGTGTGGCAGGAACGATTCCAGGTAGATGGTCTTCCCGCCAGGCATGGTGAAGAGCGCGAGATGCGCCGATGGATTCTTGGGCGACAAGACGCCATCCACCGCCGGCCGAATCATCAAGGCATACAAACCCTCGGCCATGCCATCCAGCGCCAGGAGGATGATCCCCGCGGTCAACCGCAGCGACTGCGGCCGCACCCATCGGAGGAGACGCCGTACTTCCGCCGCCTGTGTCAGCGGCGCGGTTACCGCGGCGGTGGGTGATTTGATTGAATTCATGGCCTGAGCAGAAACGAAACGCTAGGGCCGCGCGCTGGAAAAGTCAAGAAACGGCCTTATCCACGTCGCGGTGAACCGCTTTGGCGGAATAGCCGCGCCGCTCCAGCTCCTTGCGCACATCTTCCGCCAGCGCCACCGAACGGTGCCGCCCGCCGGTGCAGCCGATGGCGATGGTGAGATAACTTTTTCCCTCGGCAACATAGTGGGGAAGCAGATAGGCCAGCAGGCCATCAATACGGCGCAGGAATTCCCCGGTCTGCGGGAAGGAATGAATGTAGCGCACCACGCGGCTGTCGCGGCCCGAAAACCGACGCAATCGCGGAACAAAATGCGGATTGGGCAGAAATCGCACGTCGAACACCAGGTCGGCATCCTGCGGAATTCCAAAGCGATATCCAAAGCTGACTACGGAAACCAGCAGCGGCTGCGGTCCCACGCTCTGAAATTTCTTGACGATAAACTGGCGCAGCTCATGCACCGTGAACTTGGTGGTGTCTATCACCACGTTGGCCAGGCGCCGAATTTCCGCCATGCGCTGGCGTTCCTGGCGTATGCCTTCGCGTACCGAGGTTCCCCGCCCCATGGGATGGGGGCGGCGGGTCTCGCTGAACCTTCGGCCGAGCGCTTCCGTGCTGGCTTCCACAAAAACCAGAGTCAGCCGGCCTTCCTTCTGCAGCTTGCGGCAAATATCCGGCAATTGCGCGAGCTGTTTGCCTTCGCGCGCGTCCACCAGCAGCGCGGCGCGGCGAATTTCGTCGCGGCTCTGGGCATACAGTTCGGTAAAGCTGGGAATCAGCGGAACCGGAAGATTGTCCACGCAGTAGTAGCCCAGGTCTTCGAAGGTCCGCAGGACCGAGCCTTTTCCCGAGCCGGAAAGTCCGGTGACGATTACCAGCTGGCGGGAGAGGTTGGCCTTGTGGCGTTTCACGGTAGGCGAGGCCGCTTAGGCTTTCATGCGCCGCTGATGGCTGCTGGGAATACCCATGTCTTCGCGATACTTGGCGACAGTGCGCCGGGTCACGCGGATGCCGGATTCCACCAGGAGCTTGGCGATATCGTCGTCAGTCAGGGGGTGGCCAGTGTCTTCGCCCTCTATCATTTTCTTCACCCGTCGCTTCAGCGAAAGCAGCGACATATCGTGCCCCTCTGGGCCATTCACCGATTCGGAAAAGAAGCTCCGCAGCTCCAGCACGCCGCGCGGCGTGTGGGAATACTTATTGGCCACGGCGCGGCTCACCGTGGAAGGATGAACGCCCACCTCCTCCGCCACTTCCTTAATCATCATCGGACGGAGATGGTCCGGGCCATACTCCAGAAAATCCGCCTGGCGCCGCACAATCACCTTGCACACTTCATGGATAGTTCTGCGCCGCTGCTCGATATTTTTCAGGAACTGCGCGGCAGCCGTAAATCTTTCTTTCACATAAGTGCGCACTTCGCGGTCCGCGCCATCCTTCTGCAACATCCGGCGGTACATGGGGCTGAGGCGCAACTGCGGGACGCCTTCGTCTTCCATCAGCACCCGCCATTCCCCTTCTTCCTTGACGAAACGAACATCCGGAACCACCATCCGCGCTTCCATCTGGTTATAACGCAGCCCCGGACGCGGATCTAGATGCTTGATCACTTCCACGGCGCGTTTCACGTGCTCCAGGGGGCGGTCCAGCGCGCGCGAAATCTGCTGCAACTGGTTGTTCTGCAAAAGCGGGAGATGGTCGCTGACAATCTGGGTGGTCATGGCATCCTGCACCGCCAGCATGCGCAGTTGAATCAGCAGGCACTCACGCAAATCCCGAGCCGCAACGCCCGGCGGATCCATTTCCTGCACCACCGCCAGAGCCTCTTCCACGTCCTCCATGGCGTACGGGCCTTCGCCCGCGATTTCTTCCAGTGTTTCCGTCAGATAACCGTTTTCATCCAGATTGCCGATGATCAATTCAGCGATGGCGCGCACCGTGTCGCTGCAAAGGCTTCCGCCCAGTTGCCAGGTGAGGTGCTGTGACAAACCCTGCGGTGAGGAAAGAAACTTTTCGAACGACGGCCGTTCGTAATCTTCCATTTCCCGCCGTTCCTGACCGTGCCCTCCGTCCAGATATTCGGTGTAGAACGAGCTGAGATCGAATTCCTCAAACGGATTTGGGGCGTCTTTGTCTGGAAGCTTTTCCAATTCGCGCTTCTCAAACGTTTCGTCCGTATAGCTTTCGCCGACCATCCCTTCATTGGTCATCTCTTCGAGGACGGGATTGCTCATCAGCTCTTCGTCGATAACGCCCTGCAATTCCAGACGGTTCAGGACCAGCAGATTGACCATCTGCACCAGGCTGGGCGTCAGGATCTGCCTCTGTGATACGCGAAGGCTCAGTTTGGGTTGAAGGTAATTCATGTTGCTAGTTCAACTGGAAACGTTCCCCCAAATAGACCCGCCGCACGTCGGGATCGCGGCTGAGGACGTCCGGCCCCCCGGCGCGGAATATCCGGCCATTATTAATGATATAGGCCCGGTCGGTCACGGCCAGTGTTTCGCGGACGTTATGATCCGTAATCAGCACTCCGATATTGGCGCTCGCCAGATCGGCGATAATCTTCTGCAAATCCACCACCGTCACCGGATCAATTCCCGAGAACGGCTCGTCCAGCAGCACAAACGATGGCTGCAAAACCAGCGAACGGGCAATCTCCAGCTTGCGCCGTTCTCCTCCGGAAAGCGAATAGGCTTTATTTTCCCTCACTTTTTCCAGGTTCATCTGCGCCAGGAGTTCTTCCACACGCTCTCTCCGCTGTTCGGGCAGCAGGGGCAACGTCTCCAGAATGGCCATGAGGTTCTCTTCCACCGTCAGTTTGCGGAAAACCGAGGGTTCCTGTGGCAGGTAGCTGATGCCGGCGCGGGCTCGCAGGTACATGGGAAGATCGGTGATATCTTCCCCGTCCAGCAGGACTTGTCCGAGGTCAGGCCGCGTCAACCCGACAATGATGTAAAACGTGGTGGTCTTTCCGGCGCCATTGGGACCCAGCAGGCCAACCACCTCTCCCTGTTGAATTTCCAGGCTCACGCCATCCACAACTTTGCGTCCGCGATAGGACTTGATTAGGTCCGAGGCCTGAAGTCTTGGCATTCCGGTTCATTTCTCGATCCGGTGTTCAGTCAGGGTGCGAGAACCTCCTCGCGCATCTACGAGAATCGTATCACTCGCTACATAGTAGGTCAACGAATGCCCCGTGGTTGTTCCGCGCGAAGCATCCACGAGTGTTGGTTGTCCCCCGCTCAGAACATACTTTTGGTCCGCGGCAAAGTAATCCGCCCGCTCCGCGGACCCCTGGCGGCCCGGCTGTTCCACAATCACGTTCCCCAGCGCCACGGCGTGATCCACGGACCGCTTCCCGTTGGGATCTGCTTTCAAATAAGCGTCAAGCGTTCGCGACCGAATAGTTCCCTGATCGGACTCCGCCTTCACGCCAGTCTCCAGATGCACCTTTTCATCCGCCTCCACGTACCTCAAATGTGGCGCGTGGATGGTCCAAACCGTGGTCTTGGCGGGCTTTTGCGCGTTGGCCGCATGCTCCTGCGGCAACAACGCCAGCACATTGCCGGCCGCATCCAGCACCTGCGGATCGCGGCTGAGGCGAATCTGGTCCGCCTGGACTACTGCTTCGCCCTGCCACATGCGCGCGTTGCCCTGATATAGCCCCTCGCCCTTCTGACTGTTGCCAATCAGACGGTCGGCGGAAATCTGCGCTGGACCCTGGCCAATCTCCGGTCCGCTTTGCTGGCCTGAAGAATGGTCCAGCGTGAAGACCCGGCCTGTCGCGGTCATGTCGCCAGTGGTCTGATTGAATTCAATATGATTTGCGGTGGTCCGTGAATTGGCATCCGCCACAACCGGCGAGCCTTCCAACTTGATCTGGTTGGTATCGCGCGCCATGCTGGCGGAGTTGGCCTCCGCCGTGCGGTCCCCCTGGCGAAAACGAACTTCACCGCGGCTGTCCATCTGCGACCAATCGCCTTGCGGCCCATAATGAATGTCCATTTCCTGGGCAGTCAAGTGCTGTGGCGCGGATTGACCCTCCGTCCGGTCCAGGACGATTCCGCTGCGTCCCTGCAGCAAATCCATCCGGCCGGCGGCGTTGAACGTGGCATTGAATCGTTGCGCGCCGAGCGTGGTTTTCTCACCCGGAGAGGCCATCTCCACCACGCCGGGCGCCAGCGTCTTCCCGCGTTCAATATGCCGCTTTTGCCCGCGGACTTCCGGCGCGAATTCAAACTGCAACGCCGTCGTATGAAGCATGCGCGAGTCTGAGCCCTGTTGCCCATGAAACACCACGTTCCCGTTGGCAACTAACTCGCGCGGCTCATTTCCCCGTTCCGCGTTTTCATCCATGGTCACGTCCATCTGGTCCGCGGAAAATTTGTCCTGCTCCGAAGTTGTCTGGCGACCGCCCCGCGCCTCTCCTTTGGCCCAAAAGTGTGAAATATTTCCCTTGGCGTCAAGATCGGCCACAAACTGATCTGCATTCAGCACGGAAATCCCATCCGGCTGGGCATGTCGCAATTCTGGATTGCCATTGGCTTCCATGCTGCGCGGACGCATGTTGGCGTCCAGATGAAACAGCAATTCCTGCGTGGAGAGCACATCGCCACCGCGCTGCGCGTTCACTGGACCGCTGAGTTGCACCAACAATTCGTTGCGCCGGAATTCCATCCGGCTGCCGTGAATCTGGGTCGCCGGGTCAGCAGGGTGATCCTCCGGCCTCAGCGTCAGCGTCACATCGTGTTCCATCACCGCGATTCCATCGTTGGAGTTGTATTCCAGCCCTTTCGCCGTGCCTGTGCCTCCGGGAAAGCGCAGTGCGGCCGTTGCGGGAGTGGAGGCAATTCCCGTTGCGCGGTTGAAGGTCACATCAGTGGTTTCCACGTGCACGGCGCGCCGCTCCGGTGATTCCTTGGCATCTTCCGCGCTCTGTAGAACAATCTGTGTCGCGCCCTGGCAGACCACCTGCCCCGAATCAGAAGCATAGTCGCAGGCTTTGGCTTGAATGGTGTCGTTGCGGCTGCCATCGTGTCCGAAAACAGTCACGGTGACGTCCTGAAGGAGGCTGCGGTCTGTTCCTTTGTATTCCGTGGCTTCGGATGCGCGCACGGTGAACAGCGTGCTGTTCCCCTCCCCCTTGGAAAATGAGAACGCCGCCGATTGCTGCAAAACCGTGGCTGGCACTGCCGGCGGCGCGTCCTTTTCCGCGCGAGCTTCGCGCCGCTCCCATCGCCAGTAAATTCCCGCGACGATAATCGTCAATACCATTGCCGCGGCGGCGGCCCATCGTGCATATCGTGCTGATTCCCGGTTGCGCATTGTTCACTTGGAGCAATTCAGAGCGATTGTCCGCGAAATCACCTGCATATAGGACTCGAGTATAGGAGACCCAGGTTGCCGAAGCCAGAAGGTCTCAACCTGCTTTGTGAACTGCTGTCTCCCGCACCCCCGCCGGAGTATCCGGGCAATATGCTAGTTTACAGTGGCGTGGCCGTTCGCAACCCAGCACCGCCCATGGCGCTGCGAGACCGTCAGCCAAACGAATATGAACACTCCGAGGAACGTCATCGTCGGCACCGCTGGCCACATTGACCACGGAAAATCCGCGCTGGTCGAGGCCCTCACCGGAACGCATCCTGACCGCCTGGAAGAGGAAAAGCGCCGCGGCATCACCATTGATCTGGGCTTCGCATTCCTTCAGCTCGAAGACGTTTGCCTCGGATTTGTGGACGTTCCCGGCCACGAGCGCTTCGTCCGCAACATGCTGGCTGGCGCTGGTGGCGTGGACCTCCTGCTCCTGGTGATCGCCGCCGATGAATCCATCAAGCCACAAACGCGCGAGCATTTCGAGATCTGCCGCCTGCTGGGCATCTCTCGCGGCGTTGTGGCGCTTACCAAAACTGATCTCGTTGAGTCTGAAGTCGCGGAGCTGGCGCGCCTGGAAGTGGAAGACCTCGTTCACGGCTCATTTCTGCAGGGCGCTCCCATTGTTCCGGTTAGCGCGCGCACCGGCGCGGGCCTGGAACATTTGAAAGCCGAACTGTTGCGCGCCGCTCGTGACATTCCGGAGCGAGACGCCCATTGCTATTTTCGACTTCCCGTGGATCGCGCCTTCGCGCTGAAAGGATTCGGCACGGTGGTCACCGGGACGCTAATTTCCGGCTCCATCGCGCCGGAAAACGAGGCGGAACTTTTCCCCGCGCGGCGGCGCGTCCGCATCCGCGGCGTGCATTCCGCGGGGCAAGCTGTCACGCGCGCCTTCGCCGGCCAGCGCACCGCGCTGAACCTCGCCGGGATTGATCTTGCGGATGTCCGCCGCGGCATGACGCTCGCCGCGCCCGGACATTTCCGAACCACGCAGCGTTTTGACGCGCGGCTCAACCTTCTTCCCGGCGCGCGCCCGCTGAAAAATCATGCCCGTGTGCATTTTCATCAAGGGACGGCGGAACTGATTGCTGGAGTGGTCTTGCTGGAAAAACATGAAGACGAAAATGCGGGCGTGCTCGCTCCCGGAGGGTCTGCTTTCGTCCAATTGCGATTGGATGATCCTCTGTTGCTCCTCCCCGGCGACCGTTTCATCATTCGCCAGTTCTCGCCGGTCACCACCATCGGGGGCGGCATCGTTCTGGATGCGCTCGCACGCCGCCACCGCCGTGGCGACCTCCGTGTCCTGTCCTTCCTGAGAACCCTGGAAAGCAGCGAGATTCTCGATGTTCTACTGGCACACATCGAATCGCGGCCCATGGGCATGGAGCTTTCCCAACTCGTCGCCCGCACCGGCTGGACAGAAGCCGTCGTCCGCGCCGCCGCGCGAGAACTTTGCCATCAGGAAAAAATCCTCATTGTTTCCGAACAGCCCTTCATGATTGTCTCTGCGGCCACATTTGCCAACGTGACGCAGGCCTTGGAGCGCGAAGTGGACGCCTTCCATCGCGCCAACCCTCTCGCCCCGGGAATCTCCCGCGAGGAGTTGCGTGGGATTCTGCGGCGTTCCGCGCGGCCCGAGGTTTTTCGCGCCTGCCTGGAAACTCTGGTGCAATCCGGAAAATTGACCCTCTCCGGCGACCTGGTTTCCCTGGCCGGCCATACCATCGCCCTGTTGCCGGAAGAGCTGAGAGCCAGGGAGTTGATCATCGCCGAATTTGAGCGCGCCGGGCTGGCTGTCCCCACCGTGGACGAAGTTCTGGCCAAACTTTCCGTGGAACGCAAACACGCCATGAAATTGGTCCAGATTCTCTTGCGGGAGAAAGTCCTGCTGAAAGTGACCGAGAGCCTCTTCTTTCATCAGGCGGCTCTTGCGCGCCTGCGCGAGCTGTTGGCGGTCTATCGCCGTGAGCACGGCGAGCGCATCTCCGTCACTGCGTTTAAGGACTTGACCGGCGTAACCCGCAAATATGCCATCCCCCTGCTGGAGTATCTGGACCGCGAACGCTTGACCCGCCGCCAGGGCGATGAGCGTGTTATACTTTGAAACAGGGGACTTAAGGGGGAGCGGCAGTTCCCCGTTAAGTGTCGCGCAGGCTTACACAGCCGAGGAGAGCCTCTAATGGGTGAATTCAGTCCGATTCACTGGTTAATCGTTGTGGCCATCATCGTGATTTTATTCGGTGGCCGCCGCATTCCCGAAGTGATGCGCGGGATGGGCGAGGGAATTCGCAGCTTCAAGGAAGGCATGCGCGGTGATGGTTCTTCCGGCGGAACCCCGCCCACTTCGTCCACCACTCCGCCTCCCACCAACCCGCCGGCGCAGGAACCAAAATAATTTTTCCGCCGCCGCGGTCATTCAGATTTTCCCGTGCTGCGGCGCGGCCATTTCCTTCCACATGATGTAAAACTGCGCCACCGGCAGGCCCACCACGTTGAAGTAATCGCCTTCGATGCGCTCCACAAACCGCGACCCGCGCTCCTGGATGGCATAGCCTCCGGCTTTGCCGAACGGCTCTCCGCTGGCCACGTAGTCCGCGATCTCCACGTCGCTCATCGCTGTGAACGTTACGTGAGTCCGCGTGACTGTTGCTTGCATGGCGCGCCGTGGCAAAAGCAGCAGCGCCAGTCCGGTCAACACTTCGTGCGTGCGGCCGCTCAGTTTCCGCAGCATGGCCGCGGCATCCACCGCGTCCGCCGGTTTTCCCAGCACCGTCCCATCCACATTGACCGTCGTATCCGCGCCCAAAATCGCCGCCGCGTCCTGAACGCGCTCTGCTGACCCAACCGCTTTCTCCTGCGCCAGCCGCTTCACGTACTCTTCCGGCGATTCGTTCGCATGGCGCGTTTCGTCCACCTCCGCGGGAAGAACTTCAAACACAAATCCCGCGCGACGGAGTATCTCCGCTCGCCGCGGTGACGCGGACGCCAGAATCAATCTCATGCGCGCCCGCCTTTCATGCGTGCTGCCTGGATTTCCGCCATGGTGATCCTGAAAAGCCGCGCGGTCTGCGCCAGTGTGACGTCCGGGTGCCACTTGGCATATTTTTCGCGGACGGCTGAAATCGCCTCTCCACGGCTCATTTTGCTGGCGCGTTCCGCTTCCCCCGGAAAGACCCGGCAGGTCAGATCAAAACGTCCCGAAGCCCACGCGCCCGTTTCCTGTTCCGTTCCCGAATGCATCACCACCAGAATTCTTTGCAACTCCAGCATGGCGCGCTTGAACCGCCGGTTTCCCGCGGGAGTTTCCATTTTTGCAGGCGTGGCGCAATTCCAGCGTTGGCAACGGCCCATGCTTGGCCAGCGTTTCCCAGATCAACCGTGCGTCCGGGCTGACACGGCCAGCTTGGTAGAATTCGGAGGACTGTTCAGCGTGCATAGGAGCTTCCTCCAACGCCATGCAGCACGCCAGCATTCCACGCGAAAGAAATGTCCCGCGCCCGCGAAAATATTTCCCGTAGAACGCCCGGCGCTTCGCTCCCAGTTCGTCTTTCCAGTCCCAGATTTTTCGCGCGTATACATCCCAGTCCACGGGCGCGCGCCGCGCCGCCGCATGGTAGAGGGATGGCAGCGGGACGTTCTTCACTGGAAACAACATGCAGAATCCCACGGCGTCAATGAATTTCCCTGCGTCCGCAAGCGTGCGCAGCCTTCGCGGCCAGGGGACTTCGTACGGCGAAATTTGTGATTTTCGGCCGGCCACAAGAGAAAACTAACACGGGAGGATTCTGAGCGGAAACCCCGCTGTCTAGAAAACCACGGACTCCCGGTATTCGCCGAAGACCCCGCGCATGGCGTCTGAAATTTCGCCCACGGTCGCGAAGGCTTCCACGGCGTTCAGGATGGCGGGCATCACGTTTTCGCTGTTCACGGCGCGCCGTCTCACTTCACCCAGCGCCGCGTTTGTTTTCCGCGCATCGCGGCGGGCGCGCAACGATTGAACACGCACCACCTGTGCGCGCTCGATTTCCGGATCGATGCGCAGCGTGGGAATGGGCTTTTCCGTCCCTCCCGCGTAGCGGTTCACGCCCACCACAACCTGCTGGCCTTTTTCCACCGCCTGCTGGTATTCGTACGCCGCCTGCTGGATTTCCGCCTGCACATAGCCCGCCTCAATGGCGCGCAGCATGCCGCCCAGGGCGTCAATGCGCCGGATATAATCCTCCGCGCCCGCTTCGATTTCATTGGTCAATTTCTCAATGGCAAACGATCCGCCCACGGGATCAATGGTGTTGGTCACGCCGCTTTCGTTGGCGATGATTTGCTGCGTGCGCAATGCCAGCAGCGCCGCCTCTTCCGTCGGCAGCGCCAGCGCCTCGTCCAATCCATTGGCGTGCAGCGACTGACACCCTCCCAGCACGGCGCTCAGCGCCTGCAGCGCCACGCGCACGATATTGTTTTCCGGCTGCTGCGCCGTCAGCGTGGAGCCCGCCGTCTGCGCGTGGAAGCGCAGCATCAATGAGCGTGGATCCCTGGCGCCAAAGCGTTCGCTCATAATGCGCGCCCACAGGCGCCGCGCCGCGCGGAATTTGGCGATCTCCGCCAGAAAATTATTGTGGGCATTGAAGAAAAACGAAAGCTGCGGCGCAAATTCGTCCACGGCCAGCCCGGCATCCATCGCCGCCTGCACGTACGCAATCCCGTCCGCCAGCGTGAACGCCACTTCCTGTATTTCCGTGGAGCCCGCTTCCCGTATGTGATAACCGGAAATCGAAACCGTATTCCAATTGGGCAATTCCGTCCGGCACCAGGCGAAGACATCCGTCACGATGCGCATGGCCGGCCGCAAGGGATAGATATATGTCCCGCGCGCGATGTATTCCTTCAACACGTCGTTCTGGACCGTCCCGGAGAGCCGCTTCAGATCCGTTCCCTGCTTCCGGGCCACGGCCACATATAGCGCCAGTAAAATCGAGGCGGTGGCATTGATAGTCATGGAAGTGGACACGCGGCCCAGCGGAATTCCGCCGAAAAGAGTTTCCATATCTTCCAGCGAATCGATGGCCACGCCGACCTTTCCCACTTCGCCCTGCGCCAGCGGATGATCCGAATCCAGGCCGATCTGCGTGGGCAGATCGAAAGCCACGGAAAGTCCTGTTTGCCCGTGTTCCAGCAGATAGCGATAGCGCTGGTTGGATTCCGCCGCGGTGCCGAAGCCGGCGTACTGCCGCATGGTCCACGGCCGCCCGCGGTACATCGTGGGATAAACGCCGCGCGTGAAGGGAAATTGTCCGGGAAAACCCAGTTCGCTTTCCGCATCCCAACCGCTGAGATCGGAGGGCGTAACCACCGCTGGCAGAGGCAGATTCGCTGGAACAGATGCGGGAGGAGTTCGCCCGGAGCCAGCGCCGGGTTTTTCAATTCGTTCGTCCGCGGGGTGTGTGGCGCGAGCCATGGGAGATTTTCGAGTCAACGCACGCGGCGCGAGCTGCGAAAGGAGGTCACGGAAAAAATGGCCATCATGGCTGCATAGGTCACGGGCAGCGCCAGCATCCATCCACTCTGCCGGGCCTGATGTCCCCGCCAGGCAGCCATCATGCCGTAAAGCGCGAACATGGCGAAGACCGCGCCGGTCACTTCATGGAAAAGTTGCCGCGTCACGCGCCAGAGCGTGCGCAGACAAATTCGCGCGGCATTCAGAAAATTGCCAATCACCGTCTCATCCTTCTCACATTCTAGTATAAACGCCCGGGCCAGGGGTTTTGCACTTACTCCTGTGTTTCAGGACGGAACGGTTGTTGCTTCTTACTTCACTGGAATTCGCGGCCGCCGCGCAGTACTATTGCCAGCCGTACGGGGAAATCCTAGAATGCCGGGTTCGCCCTTCCGCGGAGGATGCCTTGGAACTGAATGACCGCCTGAAGCGTTTGATGCGAGAACTGGGACACGCCATCAACGATGCCGTGTCTGAATCCGACCGTGTGACCAATGGCCTGGCCGAAGTGCGCGCCTCGGGCTGGGACATTGTTCTGAAGCTCGACGCCACCATCGGTCTGGCCCGCCGTGAACCCAGCGCCGCGCGCATCACCGCGCAGGACCGCCGCTTCCTGGAATCGCTGCGCATCCGCGTGGACGAAGAGATCGAAGACGAGCCCGTTACTACAACGGAGATGCAGCTGACGCCGCAGGACATTCGCTTCCTGAAATCGCTTAAAATCTCCCTGGATGAGAATTCCTAGCGCCATCGCCGCGGCCGGTTTTCTCCTGCTGGCCAGCGCCCCCATGCTTCGCGCGCAAACGCAGAGCAACCTGATCATCGGCGGACCCGTCCGCATCGCCCCGAAACCCCCCGGGGACTCTCATCGTTTTCGCGGCGAAGTAATTGCCGCCACGAATTCCGCCATTACGGTCCGCGACGGGAAAAACGAGCGCATGATTCGCACGTTCACTTACTCCCCGGCGCTGCACGACAAGATGCGGGCCATGACGTCCCGCCGCGGATACCAGCCCGGCGATAAAGTCAGCATCCACTACCATCAGCAGCACAATGAAGCCTACGCGATAGACGGCAAACCCTCCGCGCCGCGCTGAGGCGGGCTTCCCCTTGGCTGCGCCATCCCGACGCCCCGCCGTTGCCGGAAAATTTTATCCCGCGGACGCGCGCCAGCTGGCCCGCGAAGTGGATGAATTCGCCGCGCCGCCATCGGAAAAAACTCCAGCAATTGCCTGCATGGTTCCGCACGCTGGTTATATGTATTCCGGCCACGTGGCCGGCGCGGTGTACCGCACTCTGGATCTGCCCGCGAAAATAATTCTGCTCGGCCCGCGCCACTATCCGGTGGGTGAATCCATGGCCATCCTGTCCGCGGGTAACTGGCAAACACCGCTGGGCCAGGTTGAAATTGACGCGCCGTTGGCTGACGCCTTGAAACGCGCCTGCCCCGCGCTGCGCGAGGACGAAAAAGCGCACCACGCGGAGCATTCGCTGGAAGTGCAGCTCCCTTTTTTGCAGCGCGCCCGCGCGAATTTCCATTTTGTTCCCATTGTATTGGGGACGGATCGCTGGGACGCGCTGCAGGAATTGGGCCGCGCGCTTGCCTCCGTGGTGGCCGCGCAATCGGAGCCGGTACTGCTGGTGGCCAGCTCGGACATGAATCATTACGAAGCGGATGGCGTGACGCGCGTGAAAGACAAGCTGGCGATTGATCAGGTGCTGGCGCTGGATGCCCGCGGGCTTTACGATACCGTGCGCCGCGAAGGCATCACCATGTGTGGCTACGCACCCACTGTAGCCACGCTGTTGGCTGCGCGCGGTGTGGGCGCATCCCGCGCGGAGTTGATTTGTTACGCCACATCGGGTGACATCAATGGCGACCGCGACGAAGTGGTCGGCTACGCGGGGATTGTTATCCGGTAGACGACCGGACTTCGTGAAAACATTTTAATGGGGATTGCGAATGCGTTCGGCGAGCGTGCGGGCTCGCTGCCGCGCGATTTCCATGTAGCGGTCGTCCGAGGCCAGCTGGTCCAGCACGGGCAACAACGCTTCCGCCGCGGGCAGCGAGTTCGTGCCCATGTCGTCTTCGATGCGCTGCAAGACTTCATTCACGCCCAGGCGATCGTACCGCATGGCGCGCTGCAATTCCTGCAGGTCGGATTGCTCGCGGGCCAGCCCTTCGAATAATTGCTGGAGCTGGGCGGCATCGGTGTTCAGCGTGTAGTTGTAAACCACTTCGTGTTTTTCGCTTCCCTGCTGGTAACGAAACGTCTTCTGTCCCAGATAGGCGATGCGCCGCGGGACGTCCAGTTGAACTCCATCGAAATCGTGGAGCAACGCCGCCAGGCGAAACGCCTCCGCGACCAGCGACGCGCTGACGGTGAACGGCTGCGGCGCGGCCTGCTCGTCCAACTGGCGAATGTCGAAGGTGCTGCTGCCATCCTGGCGCAGGACAATCTCCGTGAATTCCGGCACGCTGCCTTTGAAAACCTTCTGATAAGTGATCGCCGCGAAAGATTGCGGGGCCTGAGCAGGGACCGACGCGGGAGGTTGCGTCTGCTGCGCCCACGATGCAATGGAGAGCAGCGCGACAGCAAAAACCCACAACCCAATCGAAGCTGCGCCGCGAGGATTCATCGTCACTTCATCGCGCATTCTCAACGCGCATCACGGCGATGCGCGCCGGCGATTTTCGCGCGCCGCCGGGGCGTGCTGAGTTGTTGGTTCCGGTAGCCGCCGTTTTCTTTTCCGAATCCGAAAGACGGTTCTGAAATTGCGCCAGCTGCGCGTGGCACAGCGCCACGGCCATGCGCGTCGGCGGCGTCGGCCGGTTCCGGACATCTCGCGCATGCCAAGGACAGCGCGCGCATCATTTGCTGCATTTGCTCCTTGGACGCGTCGCCGTAGCCAGTGACGCTGGCTTTCACTTCGCGCGGCGAATAACTGATGCGCGGGAACGCCAGCCTGGGCCGCGGCCAGCAGCACCACGCCGCGCACTTCCGCCAGCTTCAGCGCGGTTCGCACGTTGAGCGCGGCGAACACCGATTCCATGGCCATGGCATGCGGATGAAATTCCTCGAGGAGTCCGACGATCAGGCGCGTGAATTTCGCGCAGACGTTCCTGAGAACGGTGCGCGCGTCGCGGGACATTTCGCAGCGCGCCGAAGCGCAACAGCGCGGCGCGCGCGGCCTTCGCTTTCGATGACACCGTATCCGGTGGCGCCGGCGACGGCGGGGTCCACGCCCAGCACGCGAAGGCATTCGGGTATGTCCGTTGGCGTGGAGAGCCGCGCATATCTCCCGGCGAGTGTACGGAGCTGAGCCAACTCCGCGCGGGTAGTTATATTGCCGTCGCGGAGAAAGGGTAACGGAAGAGCTACTCGCTTGCGCCACGACTGCCTGAATTTCCTTCTCGTCGATGTCGAAGTTGGCGTAAACGTGCTGCACGTCGTCATGATCTTCCATGGTTTCGATCAGCGCAACATTTGCTGCGCCTGGCGAGCCGGTGAGCTTCACATAATTCTGCGGCACCCAGCCGACTTCCGCCGAGGCGGGCGTGATGCCCGCCTTGGTCAGCGCTTCGCGGACCTTCTCGAACGCTTCGGGCGGCGTCACCACTTCCCAGGCCGAGCCGTCGTCGTCGAAGATCTTCGGCGCCGGCATCCAGCACCATGCGACATCATCTTGTCTTCGTCGGCCAGCTCCTTGGGAACGGACGATCTCGCCCTTGCGGCTGAAACATCCATCCCACCGCGCCGGTCTCGGCCATGTTGCCGCCGTGCTTGGCAAACATGTGGCGAATTTCGCTGACGATGCGGTTGCGGTTGCGTGGTGACCGACTTGCACCAGCATGCCGACGCCGCCCGGGCCGTATCCCTCGAAGGTCACTTCCTCGAGCGTTTCGCCTTCGAGAGTTGCCCGCGCCGCGCTGGATGGCGCGCTCGATATTGTCGTTGGGCATGTTTTCGTTTTTGGCCGCAAGGATGGCGGTGCGCAGGCGCGGGATTGGTTTCCGGATCGGCGCCGCCGATGCGCGCGGCGATGGTCATTTCGCGAATGATCTTTGGTGAAAGCTTTGCCGCGCTTGGCGTCCGTCGCGGCTTTCTTGTGCTTGATTGTGGCCCACTTTGAATGTCCGGACATGCTGAGTTCCTTAAACGAGATTTCTGGAAAATTCGGGAAGAGCCAGTGCCGTCCGCCCCGGCGGACGTTCCGCAATTGCGGAGCAATTTTAGCACAGGCGGCGTCGGCTGGCGATGCGTAGAAGAAAAAGGGTGGTTTTTAAGGGGTGGAAATGGAGCGAAAATGAGAAGTCAAAAAGTGTAGCGATTAGAAATGTGGATGTAATTGATTCCATGAGGGTTACAGTTTTGCGACTGTAAAATGTGTAGCGATTAGAAATCGCGATTTTGCGCTTATTTCCGTCGTCCGGGCATAGTTCTGACCTATTGTCAGAATCCCGCGGAAAAAATCAACAGCAGCTTCTGTAACGCTTCGTCGCGAGTGATGGAAGGTGATTTTCAGAAAGGCCGCGGCGGCCAGACGGCCAGTGAAACCAGCCTCCCGTCGGCGGTGTCGACCGTATATGGAGAACCTTTCACTTCTGTTGTGCATCCAGTTGCAGAATTTATGGCGAGGAGGGCAATCTCATCCCCGTAAATATTGCCCCACTCCGGCAAATAGAGACCACCGCCTGAACCCGACGACGCTGCTGTTTCCATCTGCCCCAGGCCAGGGAATTCTCCACCCTTTAGCTTTGTCAGACATCCAGCGTACTTCAATTCGAATGGATTCTCCTCATACTGAAGCGTCACAATTTGTATATGTTTCTGGGTATCGCTATCCGCGAAGACGAATCTCTCGTCAGGACTGAGCCGCAGGTAGTCTCCCGGCGGAAGGTTACTTCCCTGTCCGATACCAGAAATCCTAGGCGGACCGAGCGAACCATCGGTATTAATCGGGTAAACCTCAATTTCCAGGTACGGTTTGGGGTAGTTGGACGTATCCACTTGAAAAAGGGCATACATGCTGTCCGCGGTGATATCCACTCCACCGGCCTCAAAGCCGTCGCTTCCGTAAGGGCCATGTTCTGTGAGGCTTCCATCTGAGCCGATGGAAAAAGAGTCCACGCTTGGGCGGTCGAAGTACGATACCAATAGTGTTCTGCCATCGGGTGTTACCGCAAGGCTGTCGAAGAAAATGAAGGTGTTGTATGTCTCTAGCAGGGTAAGGGTGCATTCTGGCCCGACTTTCCATACTCCGATGTATCCCAGGTACGTGTTGCCATCGCCGTAGCCCGCAAGCAGAAAGTTTCCGTCCACCACCACAGCGGCTCCTCCGTCGTTATTGGGAACCTCGGGATCTGAGTAGTTTCCTACGAGCGTAAAGCCTGGATAGAGGAAGGAGCTAATCTCGTTCCCACTAGTTTGCGAGTCGCCAACAAAGATGCAAAGATCCGCGCCGTAACGGCCAATTTGGACGTTAGGTGTCGCGGTGAAGTTTGGATGGGTCATGATGCCCGTTTGCAATGTCTTCAGCACGGGCAATGTTGGGCTTTGTCGTGTCCCTCCTAGCTTTAGAATCGCGGCTGTGTTGTTCCCGTCGAAAATATTCTCATTGGTCACTACGAAATGCTCGTTCGACGCGCCGGGACCGGGGGCGCAAAGAGCCACTACGGCGGCGAGGATTGTAATCGTTGCGGCGATCTTGAAAAAGCTCTTCATGGCGAACTCCTTGGGGTCGCGGCGACGTGAAGACAGGGTACGCCCAAGCAGCAGGTGAGGCGATGAGAATTGCCGCGCAGTCCGCCACGGCGGAACACGGCGGCTTGCAAAGTAGCATATTATGAGTTGACTCCGCTGATTCTCTCCGGCAAAGCTTAGACTGGGCGAGGTGGCCACGAAGCTACGGAGGTCATCTCTCCAACCTGGCCAGTTTGAAACGGCGAGGCGGGCGATCCGGGTGCTCAGCGTGGTGGACGCGTACACGCGAGGGTGCCTGGCTTTGGAAGCGGACAGCAGTCTTGCGAGCCGGAGAGTGACGCGGGTGTTGGAGCAAATGCTTACGCGTGGGCTGGTTCGGAACTCTGTTCGAAGCGCGGCGGATGATCGCGGCGGGGAAAATCGAAGGAGATTGCACGTCTGATGAGCGAAACAACCGAAGCAAAAATGGATCAGATTTTGCAGGTGGGGCTGGGATTCTGGGCGTCCAAAACTCTGTTGAGCGCGGTGGAATTGGGAGTGTTCACGGAGCTGGCTGGAAATGCGCAGGATTTGGCAACGCTCGGCGGGCGGCTGGGGCTGCATCCGAGGTCGGGGCGCGATTTTCTGGATGCGCTGGTAGCGCTGGGATTCCTGGAGCGGCGCGACGGAAAATATTCCAATACACCGTCCACGGATCTTTATCTGGACAAAAAGAAACCGTCGTACATGGGCGGAATTCTGGAGATGGCCGGCGGGCGCCTTTACGGACACTGGGGCAACCTGACCACCGCGCTGCGGACAGGAGAGCAGCAGAACGAAACCAAAGGGGGAGGCAAGAGTCCGTTCGATGAACTTTACGCCGTCCCGGAACGGCTGAAGGGTTTTCTACGGGCCATGACGGGCATCAGTCACGGAGCAAACCGCGCCATCGCCGGCAAATTTCCGTGGAGGAAATACAAAACCGCGGTGGACGTAGGCACGGCGCAGGGCGATTTGATCGTCCAGGTGGCGCTGGCCAACGCGCACATTGCGGGCATCGGTTTCGATCTTCCGCAGGTGATGCCCATCTTTGAGGAGTATGTGGCCGCGAACGGCCTCACCGGCCGGGTGAAAGGGTGGCCGGGAAATTTCTTTGAAGAGCCGTTTCCCGAAGCCGACGTGGTGATGATGGGACACATTCTGCACGACTGGAATCTGGAGCAGAAGAAAATGCTCCTTCGCAAGGCATACGACGCGGTTCCCGAAGGCGGGGCGGTGATTGTCTACGAAAGCATCATTGACGACGACCGGTCGAAGAACGCCTTCGGCCTGATGATGAGCCTGAACATGCTCATCGAGACTCCCGGTGGCTTCGACTACACCGGCGCGGACTGCCAGGGCTGGATGAAAGAGGCCGGTTTCCGGGAATCGCGCGTGGAACACCTGGCGGGACCGGAGTCCATGGTCATCGGAATCCGCTGAGCGAATAAGCAAATTTCAGGGTGTCTTCATTTTCATCCACGCTTGTTACTTCGCGGCGATAGTACAGGAGTACCAGTCCTACATCTGTGCAAGACTCGCACGGAATTACGTTTTTCAGCTTGTATGACAGTGCGGTATAGGGTGAGAATACCACTCACACGGAAGCGAATGGCTCACCCAGCCCAGCCCGGTTTCCGGTTTCATTCGCAAACATTGCTGTGCTCCTTCCGGTTGATTGATTCCGCCGCCCTCCGCGGCGCGCAATAATCTTTCCCTGGAAGCGAGAGGCCAGATGGAATCTGAAACAAACAGGAGCAGCGGAATGGCAGAACGCCGCAGGGCCCGCCGTTATGATCTGTCGCTGCCGGTGGTGGTGAAAGTGCCGTCCAAGAGCGAGGCGGCCCCGCCGCGCAACGGGCAGACGCGCGACGTTTCGACGCGCGGAGTCTACTTCACCATGTCGGAAGAGCTGGCGCCGGGGCAGGAATTCGACCTGACGCTGACGCTGCCTGCGGAAGTGACCAAGGGCGCCGATGTTTTTATCCGGGCGCGCAGCCGTGTGGTCCGCGTGGACCGGCGGCCGGGAACGAATCCGCCGCGCATCGGAGTGGCCGCGGTGATGGAAAGTTACGAGATCGTGCGCGCCGATTCCGCGCGGGCTTAAGATAGCTTTACTCTTCCTTTTTGCCAGCAGCGCCGCAATTTCTCTGGAATTCCCTTCCTGCAATTCCCTTTCCACAATTTCTTTGCCGCAGTTCCCTTAACGCGGACCAGTTTATCCAGCGGATTTTGGTTGCGCCGCGCGTTACGGCGTCCTAGGATGGCCGCATACCAGTCCGGGAGAGCATGATGAAAGTTGCGGACCTGATTGCATCACGCAAGGAAGTTTATTCCATCGCCGAAGACGCCACAGTACACGACGCGGCGCGCTACCTGCGCGACCGGGAAATCCGGTCGGCGGGCGTGACGAACGCGGCGGGCAAACTGGCGGGCGTGATTTCGCAGAGCGATATTTCGGACAAGGTGGCGGCGGAAAATAAATGTCCGGCGTGGATGCGCGTTTCGGAAGTGATGACGCGCGAACTGGTAAGCGTGCCGCCGGATACGCCGTTGGAAGCGTGTCTGCGGCTGATGGAACAGCACACCATTTTCCACCTGCTGGTGGTGGACGCCGGCGGGAAATTCCACGGCATGATTTCAGTTACCGATTTGCTGAAGCTGATCGCCTCGGACGAAAAAGCCCGCGCGGATTTGCTGGAAGATTTGATGTTTCCGAAACGGTGAAGCATCTTCCAATTTAACATCACTCCGCTGTCCCCTCGTTCCGCTAAGATCGCGTCCTTCTAACTTATGGTCAGTCGTTGGCGTAGCCACGAGGATTTTTCTGTTTCCACTCCCAAGCGGTGCGGATGATGGTTTCGAAGTCGGAATATTTGGGAGTCCAGCCGGCTTCGCGCTGGAGTTTTTCCCAACTGGCGACGAGGACGGCGGGATCGCCGGGGCGTCGCGGCCCAATCTTGGCGGGAACTTTGCGGCCGGTGACGCGCTCGACGGTTTCGACCAGCTCCTTCACCGAGCAGCCGTGGCTGGTGCCGAGATTGAAGGCCTGTCCGGAAAAGCGTTCGATGTTGCGCAGGGCCACGATGTGCGCTTCGGCGAAATCGAGGACGTGGACATAATCGCGGATGCAGGTGCCGTCCGGCGTAGGATAGTCGCCGCCGTGAATTTCAAAGGACGGGCGCAGGCCGAGGGCGGCTTCGAAAATCAGCGGGATGACGTGCGTTTCGTGGCGATGATGCTCGCCGCGCTCGGCGGAAGCTCCGGCGACATTGAAATAGCGCAGGGCCACGTAATTCAAGCCGGTCCATTCACGATATTCAGCGAGGACGCGCTCCAGTAAAAGTTTCGAGCGGCCGTAGGGATTGATGGGCGCGGTGGGATGATCTTCGCGGATGGGCGTGCTCTTCGGCTCGCCGTAGGTGGCGGCGGTGGAAGAGAGGACAAAATTCTTCACGCCATGCCGGGTCATGGCGTCCAGCAGGAGAATTCCGTAGGCCACATTGATGCGGTAATACTTACTGGGATCCTGCACGGATTCGCCCACCAGCGCGACAGCGGCGAAGTGCATCACGGCGTCAATGGGCTGGGCGGAGAAGACGCGGTCCAGCGCGGCGGCATCGCTGAGGTCGCACTGGAAAAATTTCACTTCCGGCGGAACAGCGGCGCGATGGCCTTCGGACAAATTGTCCAGGCCGATCACCGTGTAGCCGGACTTCAGCAGCAACTCCGCGCAGATGCTGGCAATATAACCACCCACTCCGGTCACCAGAACGTTCATTCCACGAACCTTTCGTTCTTCGCTTGAGATTTTTGCGAAGTCTTTGACGGCCATTTCCTCACGCCCGCGAGGCTGACCAGGCGGCGGGAGCAGAGAGGCCCGGCGTTGACCCGGCCGGGGCGCGGCAATCACACGAAAATCATAAAGCCTTGGCGGGCGGCAGGCAACTGGGCGGTTCGCCGTGGTTGCCCCAATTTGAAGTTCCAAGAACGAGGCGGAAAACAGTGACCAGAGGTGAACACGGTGAAATTGGAGGGTGCCTTAAAGAAAAAGCCGGGATGCCCCGCCGAGTTCGAGAATGCGCGGCCTATGTGTCGTTTAGTTGGGCCTTGAGCAAGCCCGAGAGGTAAGTCGCCAATACTGAAACATCAAAATGACCCAAATTCCATTCCCTATCGGCGGCTTGCAGGGCAGCGTAGTATGGCTTCCGGTTCTCTCTTATCCGCTCTGGCACTATTTTCTTACCGGGCAGCAGCCGGCCCTGTCTTAAACAAATCAGAAGATAGCAAGCGGCCCTTGCAGTTCTTCCATTGCCTTCAACGAACGGGTGAATCCAATTCAGCCTCCACAACGCATACGCCGGAAGATACGTTGGGTCATCCAAAATTGTCCAATTCTCATGTACTACCGAGAAAAAACGGTCCATTTCATTTGGAACGTCCTTGAAGTGCGGAGGAAAATGGTTTCCAACGTAAATCGGCTCCTCGCGGAAGCGACCTCCGAATTGGGAAATATTCGCAACCGCCGCGTAATTTAACGCCCAGAGTGTGTATTTATCGAAGGCCTCAATGCCCTTCTCCAGGCCAATTTCAACGCAGTTCGACAGCAGATCGTATTGCCGCAAGAGGTTTTGCTCTTGAATTTTTGCATAGAGTGCGGGGTTGTCTTTCTCACGAACAGACACAGGAATAGAGGCCTCTCTTCAGGCTCCGACGCGGATTCAAGGCAAGAGTCTTATGTGCTTCGAGGCAAGGCGAACACTTTCTTTCGTGATGAGCTCCGAATCGGGGGCATTACCGAAAGCAAAACTGATTCTTTGCTCGTGCAATACTTCCTCTGTAACGGGCTTACTGCGAGACTCATCAAGAAGGCGCATCAATTCCGGGTCCGGTGGGGTAACATTTTGAAATTGTTTGCGGTCGGCCATAATGTCCTCCTTTGTTTAGATGCGATGAGCAATCATAATGCAAATCGGAATTTCTGAATACTAGAGAATTTCCGCCGCGCCCTGTGCAGCACTGCTCTTCCGCGAGACTGACGAAGCGGCGGGAGCAGACAATCCCCGCATGCTCTTCAAACATGCCTTGAAATGCCGGCTGGTATTGCGCGTCAGCCGTGGTCGCTATGGGCTGATTTTGAAGACGGTGCCGCAACCGCAGACGGGAGTGCCGCCAAGGCTGGTGGTGCCGTAGGCGTTGCCTTCTGGATCCGCAGTCAGGCCTGCAACGGAGTCTGACCCGTCCTCGCAACCATTTTGCGAACAGAAACTGTACAGCACGGTTTCCTGGTGGGTGGCGGGATCCACCTTGAACACTCCTCCGGCATCGTGAAGGCCGCGAGATGAGGTGGTGCCATAAAGATTGCCAGCGGCGTCACGAATCAAGCCGGCGACTGGAAAGGCGCCGTCCGGACATTTCTCCTTGCTGCAGAATCTGTACAGCACAGTCTCTTTGTTGTGCGTGTCCAGTCTGAAGACCACACCGCAACTATATCCGCCGCAGGCTTTGATTCCGCCGTTCTCCGTGGTGCCGTAGAGATTGCCGGCGCTGTCACGAACCAAGGCAGCGGCGGGAGCCTTCCCATCCGCGCACTTTGCCTCGCTGCAAAAGCTGTACAGAACGGTCTCCTTGCCGGACGAGTCCACTTCAAACACAATTCCGCCGCCGTCGGGGCGGCCACCATACTCCGTGGTGCCATACAGGTTGCCAGCGGGGTCAAGAATCAAGGATGCCATGGGGTATGCCCCGTCGGGGGATTCGGTGAATGTGTGCAGCACCGTCTCAGTCCAACCACCGCCGGACTGCGGCGAAAGCTCAAAGACGTTTCCATATTCTCCGCCACCTCCATAGGTGGTCCCGTAGAGATTGCCCTTGGCGTCACGAACCAGGCCCGCATAGGGCTGCGCGCCACCGTTACTCCTGCCGAAGCTGAATAGCATGGTCTCGGTCCAGCCTCCACCAGTGGCAGGCGAAAGTTCAAACGCAGTTCCTATGTCGTAGCTGCCGCCGCTGGACGTGGTGCCGTAAAGATTTCCCTCGGCATCAAGAATCACGCCGCCCACGGGCCATTGACCGTCGGCGCACTTGTCAACGCTGCAGAAGCTGTACAACACGGTTTCAGTCCAGTCGCCGTTGGGCTGAGGCGACATCTCAAAGACACTGCCTCCGTTATAGCTGCCGCCATAATGTGTGGTTCCATAGAGATTGCCCTTGGCATCGCGCGTTAGGCGAGCTTCTGAATTCGCGCCGTCGGGCACATTGGTGAATGTGTGGATGGTTGTAAACGTCTGTGCTTGGGCCGGCGGCAGGGGAAAAACCACAGCCATCAGCGCGAATGCCAGAAACACCCGGAGCGATTTGGACATGTTTTTCATTGTATTACCGCCTTGGGGCCTTTTTTCATTGGGGAAGCGCGCCTTCTCCTCCAGGTTGCCCTGGAACGGGGAAAAGGCCTCGTATTTCCGCGGCACACATAAATTCCTGACGTGATAACCGGCCGTCTTCACTCCGCGGATTCCACACTTCGGAGGCCAGGTGGATTACCTGGGAGAGATTTCGAATACCGTACCACATCCATATTGGCTACCGCAGTTGGCGTCGCCGCCTTGTACCGCAGTGCCATAGGCGTTGCCCTTCCCGTCGCCAATCAGGGGGGCTGTGGGGAACCGTCCAGAAGGGCCGTCATCACTGAAATTGTACAGCACGGTTTCCGTGCCGGTTGTGGTCAACTCGAAAACAGTTCCGCCGCCGAGGGTGCCTCCAAATTCCGTGGTTCCGTACAAGTTTCCCTTCTTGTCCTGGATTAATCCGGCTTCAGGCGAGTTCCCGTCTGGTGGCGCCGTAAAAATATGCAGCACGGTCTCTTTGTTGGCCGGGTCCAGCTTGAAGGCAACTCCGCATCCATATGGGTTGCAATAGCCTTCGAAATCGCCGCCAAACATGGTGGTACCGTAGAGATTGCCAGCGGCATCCAGAATTACTCCGGCCGCGGGTTGGGATCCATCCGCCTCTCCCGCAAAACTGTACAGCACTTTCTCCTTCCCGGTGTGATCCACCTCAAACACCGTCCCGCATCCGTAGGGCTCTATATTGGCGCAGGCCAGATCGCCGCCCAATCGCGTGGTTCCGTACAGATTTCCCTGCGCGTCCCGGATTAAACCGGCTTCGGGATAATCTCCGTCTGGCGGCCCGGTAAAGGTATGCAAGACAGTTTCCTTGTTGGCGGTATCCAGCTTGAAGACCACTCCGCATCCGGGGCTTCCTTCCCCGCAGTAAGAAGTATGGTCGCCGCCCGTATACGTCGTTCCGTACAGATTTCCCGCATCGTCCCGAATGAGGCCCGCAAAAGGTTGTGCGCCATCGCTGCCTCCCGTGAAACTGTACAGCACGCTCTCCTTGCCGCTGGGATCTACCTTGAACACAGTCCCGCTGCCGTAGGCGCCGCCGTATGCCGTCGTGCCGTAAAGATTGCCCGCTTCATCACGAATGAGGCCGGCGACAGGATATGCACCATCCGCCCCGCCGGAAAAGCTGTACAGTACGATTTCGGCGGCAGCCGGGCGCACCTGGAACACCGCCCCAGAGTTATGGGCGCCGCCGCCGAACGTGGTGCCGTAGAGACTGCCCTTGGAGTCACGGAGGACGCCGGCGTTGGGCTCGTCTCCGTCCGGCGAACCGGTAAATATGTGGAGCGTCGTAAGCCTTTGAGCTTGCGCGGAAGGAACGGCGAATAGCACAGCCGCCAGCGCGAACACCAGGAATGCCAGTGGCATTTTGAGCGTCGGCTTCATTTTTCTCTCCCTCTAATCTATTGCCGGAACGTAGACGAATAGATCGTCTCGCGTGCCCTGGTAGTCTCCTGTGCGGCTATTGGCCGGATTGTAGTCCGCCTACCATATCAATGCAACCATTTAGGATTGAGCGGGCGGCGCGCGGTGAAAGCTCATTTCGGCCAGGCGGATTCAGACCCGGCATTGGGCGGCGCTCAGGCGGCGGTGGTCTGGCGCTGATAGCAGAGGAGAATCAGATCGGCGCGGCGCTGGACGCCATATTTGCCGAGCAGGTTGGAGACGTGGAATTTCACGGTGCGTTCGGAGATGTTCAGCTTGTCGGCGATTTCCTTGTTGGCCAGATTTTCCAGAAGCAAATCCAAAGTCTGCTGCTCGCGGGGGCTGAGGTCGCGCGAGCCGGAGAGACGCAGCCGCTGGCCCGATGGCGTCTGCAGAATGCTGTCCAGAAAAGCAGAGAGAATCGCGCGCGGCACCCAGAATCCCCCACCCGCGACCATAGGTATGGCGCGCACCAACTGGTTGTGGGCGTCCTTGTAACTGAGCAGGCCTTTCACGCCGAGGCGCAGCAGCGCGAAGCTGGTCTTTTCTGAAAATCCCTCCGAAACCACGATCACGCGCGCCCGGGGAAAACGCTCCAGAATTCCGCCCACTAAAGCTTCCAAAGACGGCGGAGGCAGATTGGCATCCGCTACATACAGAGGAACGTCCGGCAGTTCGATGGTTCGCAAGCCCGGCGCGAGAGTGGTCTCCAAAACCACGGCGCGGATGTCCAGCGGCTCTTTCGCGAGAGTGCGCTGAAACCCTTCCAGAACAAGCGGATGGCTGGACATAATGCAGATTTTCAGTCGCGGAGCGGCGGATTTTTGTTTTTTTTGCTTCACAATGGAGCCTGATTTGTTTGGAAGGCGGACGCAAGGCGCGGGAGTTGGCAGTCTGGACACACAAGAGCCTCAACGGAAGCGAGGCCGGCCTCGCGGCTGGCCTCGCTTTGCGCGGAGTTAGGGCACTTCAACGATGACCTCGTTACCGTACGGGCTTTCGTTCCCCTCGTTGTCCACGGCAGTGACCACAAAATAGTAAGTGGTCTTGGGCTGGACGGTCTGGTCGGTGTAAGAAGTGGCGACCACCAGCGCGGGATTGATTTTCGTGAACGGTCCTTCGGATTCCGTGGCGCGATAGACGTTATATCCCGCGATGTCGCCGCCCTGGCTGGCGGTCCAGGTAAGGTCGGCAGTGTGCTGCACCTGCGTGACGCCTGTGCCACTGAGGGAAACAGTCAGGGGCGAGTTGGTGGCGTTGCTTGTCACGGAGACGCTGCCGGAAACTTCGCCGGCGGCCGACGGTGTGAACGCGACGCTAACCGTGGCGCTCTGGTTCGCGGAAAGAACCAGCGGCGCGGTGATGCCGGTTTCCGAGAATCCAGCGCCGGAAGCGGAGACAGAAGAGACAGTCACGCTGGCGTTGCCGGTGTTGGTGACCACGAAGTTCAGCGTGCTGGTCTGGCCCACCGTTACATTGCCGAAAGCCAGGTTGGTGGGGCTGGCGCCGAGGGTAAGCGTCTGCCCCACGGCCGTGCCGCTGAGGGAAACAGTCAAGGGCGAGTTGGTGGCGTTGCTGACAACGGAGACGCTGCCAGTGTCGCTGCCCGCAGCCGTGGGCGCAAAGATCACGTTCACCATGGCGCTCTGATTTGCGGCCAAAGTCAGCGGCGCGGTGATGCCGCTCTCGGAAAAGCCGGTGCCGGACGCGGAGACCGAGGAGATGACCACACTGGCGTTGCCAGTATTCATCACACCGAAGGACAGCGTGCCGGTCTGGCCCACGTTCACATTGCCAAAAGCCAGGCTGGTGGGGTTGGCGCTGAGGGTCAGCGTCTGCCCCACGGCCGTGCCGCTGAGGGAAACAGTCAAGGGCGAGTTGGTGGCGTTACTGACCACCGAGACGCTGCCAGTGTCGCTGCCCGCGGCTAGAGGCGTGAAGACCACACTCACCGTGGCGCTCTGATTTGCCGCCAAAGTCAGCGGCGCGGTGATGCCGCTCTCGGAAAAGCCCGTGCCGGAAGCGGAGACCGAGGAGATGATCACGCTGGCGTTGCCTGTATTGGTGACCACGAACGGTAACGTGCCGGTCTGGCCCACATTCACATTGCCGAAAGCCAGACTGGTAGGGTTGGCGCTGAGCGTCAGCGTCTGCGCCACAGCCGTGCCGCTGAGGGAAACAGTCAATGGCGAGTTGGTGGCGTTGCTGACCACGGAGACGCTTCCGGTGTCGCTGCCCGCAGCTAGAGGCGTGAAAACCACACTCACCGTGGCGCTCTGATTTGCCGCCAAAGTCAGCGGCGCGGTGATGCCGGTTTCGGAGAAACCCGTGCCGGAAGCGGAGACCGAGGAGATGACCACGCTGGCGTTGCCAGTATTGGTGACCACGAACGGTAGCGTTCCAGTCAGGCCCACATTTACGTTGCCGAAACTAAGGCTGGTGGGGTTGGCGCTGAGGGTCAGCGTCTGCGCCACAGCAGTGCCGGAAAGCGGCAGGTTCATGGGAGACGCGGGATCATTGCTCACCAGGCTGATGGAACCTGTGACGGCACCGGCGGCCAGCGGCGTAAAGACTGTGGAAAATGATGTGCTCTGGCTGGGCGACAGCGTCAGGGGAAGCGAAAGGCCGGTGATGGTGAAGCCCGTGCCGGAAACGCTGGAAGAACTGATATTCAGATTGGCGCTGCCCAGATTGGTCAACGTAATGGTCTGCTGTCCGGAACTGCCGACGACCACATTGCCAAAGGACACGCTGGCCGGGCTGGCGCCGAGCTGCGGCGCGCCGGCCGTGCCACTGAGCGGAATGCTCAGCGGCGAGTTGGTGGCGTTACTGACAACGGAGACGCTGCCGGAGTCGCTGCCCGCCACCAGAGGCGCGAAGACCACGCTCACCGTGGCGCTCTGGCTGGGAGCGAGAGACAACGGCGCGGTGATGCCGGTCTCGGAGAAACCCGTGCCGGAAGCGGAGACCGAAGAGATGGTCACACTAGCGTTTCCGGTATTGGTGAGAGCGAAGGATAGGGTGCTGCTCTGGCCCACATTCACTGTGCCAAAGCTCAGGCTGCCGGGGGTGGCGCTGAGCGTCAAGACCTGCGCCACGCCGGTGCCGGAAAACGGAAGGATGGAGGGGGAAGCGGGATCGTTGCTGATCAAAGTGACGGAGCCGGTAAGATAGCCAGCGGACTGCGGCGCGAAGGCCGCGGAGAATGATGTGCTCTGATTGGGTGTCAGGGTAACGGGAAGTGAAAGCCCGGTTATCGTGAAACCGGCGCCGGAAACGCTGGAAGAGGTGACCGTTAGATTGGCCGTGCCGGTATTGGTAATGCTCACCGTCTGCTTCGCCGAGCTGCCGACAATCACGCTGCCGAAGGAAACGCCGGCCGGGCTCAGGGTGAGTTGCGGGACGGGTGCAGGAATGCCGGTGGCACTCACAACGACGGTAAGGGGCGAATTGGCCGCGTCGCTGGCAATGGCCACGCTGCCGCTAACCTCGCCGAGATTGCTGGCCTTGAAACTGACGGTCAGTGTTGCGCTGGCGCCCGCGGTGATGGCTTGAGACTTTGCGAGGCCGGAAGCGGAAAAGCCCGCGCCGGAAACCGTGACGGAAGAGATATGCACCGTGGCATTGCCGGTATTGTCCACGATGACGTTCTGCGAGACGCTCTGGCCCACCGCTACATTGCCAAGATTCACGCTGGCGGGGCTGGCGGAAAGGTCACCTTCCACGCCCTGTCCTGAAAGAGGAACACTGATGGACAGGCCGGAAACATCGGTGTCCAGGGTGAGCGTGCCTGGCACTTCAACAGGACTCAGCGGGGCAAATTTTACCTGAATGGCGGCGGTTTTTCCGGCGGCAATGGATATCGGGAAGGTCGCTCCCACCAGGCTGAAGGCCGCGCCGGAAATGCCGCCGGAGGTGATCTTGTGGGTCGCTTTGCTGTTGTTGGTGATGCCGGCCTTCAATGTTGCGCTCTGGCCCACAGTCACGGAACCAAAGTTCAATGAAGCAGGAGAGAGGGAAAACTGAGGGGAGAGGAGGCTGGTCCCGGGCGTGCCTGCCGCTCCCGCAGCGGCGGCGCCCAATATGCCCATTGTCGCCAGGAGAAGCAGGGCAAATGCCACCCGGAAAATGTGCCGGCGGCCCGAAGATGCATAATTCGTCCTGTCTAAGCCATTCCTGAATTCATCGGTTGCTATGTTCATGATCTTCTCCACGTGCATGGGCTACGCGCAGGGGCTACAGAGAGGGGTGTTTCAAAACAACCAGAGAGGAGACTAATTAACCGGGACTTCATTCTGGGTTCCTGAGTGGCTGAGGTCCACTCAGGAATCCTGTTTTCGAAGTCTCAAGGACAACCATCTAAGCATCCTGGATGGCAGCGTGTCTGGTCAAAAGTGCACACTTTGACGAAATCACTTCGGAACCCGGATTAGCCGCGCGTGCTGCCGATACTTGCGCCACTGCTCGGTTTCTTGCAATCTCCCGGGAAGAGAGCTGAATTGCGGTGCTGTTCTGTTCATGATTTCCTCCATGGATGCAGGCTACCCGGCGTGGCGATCCGAAACGACTGGTGAGAGGTCCAGTTAAAGGACAGGGCGTTGAACTGTCCCGCGGAGCAGAGCGGACCGGCATTCCGTATAATGCTGGGACGCCGCGCGCCGCGCAGAGGGAATGGCTCGCGGAAACAAACCATGGCCAGTTTTTTTGTGCAGAATTTCGGCTGCCGGGCTACACAAGCGGACGCGGCGGCCATTGAAGCGCAACTTGCGCAACGCGGGTATGCGCGCGGCGAAGCGTCGGTCCGCGCGGACGTGGTGGTGTTGAACACCTGCACGGTGACAGCAGCCGCCGACCAGCAGGCGCGCCAGGCCATCCGCGAAATCCACGGCCGCAATCCCGGCGCGCGGATTATCGTCACCGGCTGCTACGCGCAACGCGCTCCGGAAGAGGTCGCATCACTGGACGGCGTCACCTGGGTGGTGGGCAACGCCCGCCAGGCGGAAATTCCCGGGCTGGCAAACGAAATGGCGATGCACACGGATGATAGCGCGCGGAGTCAGGCGGAGTGTTCAGGATCCGCAGCGAACGGATTCTTCCCGCTGACGAAATTATCGGCGGCGTTGGGCTCCGCAGCAGCGGACGCGGGTGCGCCCGGCGCACGGGTTGCAAGAATCCTGTCCAGCGACATGCGGGACGCGGCGCATATTCTTTTTGCTGCGCCGGAGGGGCCGGTCTCAGCGCGAACTCGCCCCACATTGAAAATCCAGGACGGCTGCGATCACCATTGCGCCTATTGCATCATCCCCACGGTGCGCGGACGCAGCCGCAGCATGGCGGCGGAGGACGTCATCCGGCAGGCGGGTGAGCTTGCGGCGGCGGGCTATCGCGAAATTGTTCTGAGCGGCATCAATCTGGGCAGCTATGGGCAGGATTTGCCGCGGCGCACCAGCCTGCGCGAATTGCTGGCGCGGCTGCTCGAAGAAACATCCGTGGAGCAGTTGCGGATCAGTTCCATTGAACCGATTGACGTGACGCAGGAGTTGATTGATGCGTTCACGCGCACGGACCGGCTGGCGCATCATTTTCACATGCCGCTGCAATCGGGCTCCGACAAAATCTTGCGCGCCATGCGACGATGGTATCGCGCGGAGCAGTATGCCCGGCGCGTGGAGTATCTCCACGAGCAAATGCCCGATGCGGCGATCGGCGCGGACGCGATTGCCGGATTTCCCGGCGAGACGGAAGACGACCATCGCGCCACGATGGAATTCATCGCCGCGCTGCCCTTCAGCTACCTGCACGTTTTTTCCTACTCGCCGCGGCCGGGAACAGAAGCGGCGCAAATGGGCGCGCAGGTTCCCCCGCAGGTGATTCGCCGCCGCGCGAAGGAATTGCGAGCGCTGGCGGACGAAAAGCGCGGAAAATTTCGCGCAACCCAAGCGGGGCGCCCGGTGCGCGTCCTCACACTGGAGACCCGCGGTGAAGATTGGACGGGCGCGCTCAGCGGAAATTATTTACAGGTTCGCGTGGCGGGAAACTGGCCGGCGAATCAGTGGCTGCTGGCGCGGCCCAATACCGATGATTCACCATGCGCGGCGGAACTTGCTGAACCCCCTTGCGCGGGCGGCTGACGCGTCCTTGATATGTACGGCGCGTTTCGGGTCAACTCTCGAAAATCACCTGGGCGATGGCCAGATTGCCGCTGTGGGTGATGGTCATCGAAATACTCTTTACTCCCAGCTTCGCGGCGAATTCCGCCGCCACGCCAGCTAACCGCAGAGTGGGTTTTCCGCCGGGCTGGCGGAGCACTTCGATATCGCGCCAGCGAACGCCGTGGCGCCAGCCTGTCCCTAGCGCCTTCATGGCGGCTTCCTTGGCCGCGAAACGTCCGGCGAATCGCTCGGCGGAATTGCGGAAGCGGCGGCAATAGGAGACCTCGGCGTCCGTGTAGATGCGGCCGACGAATGCGTCGCCGTGGCGGGTTATGGCCGCTTCGATGCGGTCAATTTCGGCGACATCCAATCCCAAACCCACAATCACAATCGCATCTCCTCGCGGACGGAAGCGGGATGGGGCGGATTATACCTATAATGGATGAGCGAATTCCTGTTTCAGCGGCGCGAGCGAAGATGCTGCAACGGACGATGAAAAAACGAGGGCGGCAAAAGACGGCGCGCAAATCGCAGCCGGAGAAAGTCTGGCGGCTGCGGAGCACAGGGAAAATCACCGTGCTGGAGTGCGCGCCGCTGGCGAAGTTTTCCTGGCTGACGCACGGTTTCAGCACGCGCCCCGGGGAGCAAGCTGCCTGGAGTATCTTCGCAACGGCAAGACAATTGGCGAAGTGGTGCTGAATCTGGGTTTCACGGATTGGGACGCTCACGAGAACGTGGTCCTGAATCGCCGCCGTTGGATGAAAGCATTGCGCGCGGGCAATTTCGCAATGTCTCCCCTGCGGCAATTCCATTCCGACGCGGTACGGATCGCCGAATCACCGCGAAAGCCTGCGCCAGCGGAATCTCCTGCTCCGCGCGGTGATGCGCTGATTACCCAAACTCCGCGATTGCTGCTTTCCGTGCAGACCGCGGATTGCGTGCCCATCCTGCTGGCGGATCCCGAACATCGCGCCGTGGCGGCTATCCATGCGGGCTGGCGCGGAACGGTTCGGCGCATCGCGGGCAAAACCGTGGGCAGGATGCGCATGGCTTACGCCAGCCGTCCGGAAAAAATCGTGGCGGCGCTGGGCCCGTGCATCGGCGGGTGCTGCTACGAAGTTGGTCCCGACGTGGCCAGGGAATTCGCCAGCCAGTTTCCGGACGCGGCAAAATGGTTCGACGAGGTTTTCGAAAAGCTGGCGTGGGGCGAAGATCCCAATCCCCTGCCGTGGCTGAACATGATGCCGCCGGGCCACCAGCCGGAACCGCCGCGCACGCGTCTTGATTTGCAGGCGGCCAATCGCGCCATTTTGGTGGAGGCAGGGCTGCGTGACGAAAATATTTTCTCCTGTCCTTTCTGCACTTCCTGCCGCGCCGATCTTTTCTTCAGTTATCGCCGCGAGCGCCAGACGGGCCGCCTGATGGCTTCCATCGGCATCGGCTGAATCGCTTCGCGCTGTAACGCTTATGGGGAGCGATTCCCAGCATCGCGCATATTGCTCCTCCCGGTTAGCCTCGCTACACTTGCGGCGCCCGCGCGGCATGGCGGGAGGAGGCGACGTGGAAGCCAGGGAATTTCGCAGCGCGACGCGCGTGCAGCAGAGTTTTCTGACTGCGATAGAGAAGAAAACCCTGCTGTGGATGGCGCAACACCTGCCCGCGTGGGTGAGTTCCGATTTTCTTACCGTCCTTGGATTGCTGGGCATGCTGGGAGTGGGGCTGAGCTACTGGCTGGCGCGCTGGCATCGCGTCGGATTGCTGCTGGCGATTCCTTTCCTGGCGCTGAACTGGTTTGGCGACAGCCTGGACGGAACCGTGGCGCGGGTGCGCAACCGCCAGCGTCCCCGCTACGGCTTCTACGTGGATCACGTGGTGGACACCTTCAATGCGCTGTTTCTTGTGGCCGGGCTGGCGCTTTCCGGTTACATCAGCGTGCCCATCGGCGCAGCGGCGCTGCTGGCGTTTTACATGATCTCCATTGAGGTCTATCTGGCCACGTATGCGCTGGGTGAATTTCACATGACTTTCGCCGGCTTCGGCACCACGGAGCTGCGAATTTTGATCGCCATCGGCAACCTGTGGCTTTATTTCCGTGCGGGCGTGCCCATGGCGCACGTTTTTGGACGGCAATATAAACTCTTCGACGTGGGCGGTGCAATCGCTTCGGCAGGCATGGTGCTGATGATGGTGACGGCGGCGCTGCGACACACGTATCAGCTTTATCAGATGGAGCGGCTGTAGTTTTTCCGCGAGATTTACAACGAAGGCGACGGCCGCGCGCCAATGGACGCCGCCGGGCGGATGGTTTCCAAGAGGGCGAGCTGGCCGCATGCGGCCATCACATCCTGCCCGCGAGAGTAGCGGACGAAGACGGGATAATTTTTCTCCGAAAGGACGCGGCGAAACTCCACGATGGCGGATTCCTCCGACGCGCGATAAGGCAGCTCACCGGGATTCCAGGGAATCAGATTTATTTTGCAGCGCAGGCCGGCCAGCAGGCGCGCCAGGCGGCGCGCGTCTTCGGGAGTGTCATTCGTTCCGCCCAGCAGGACATATTCAAACGTCAGATGCTCCCAGGCGCGCAGCGGATAGCGGCGGCAGGCGTCCAGCAATACGGCGATGGGATATTTGCGGTTGATGGGCATTATGGCATCGCGCTGGGCGTCATTGGAGGCGTTGAGAGAAATCGCCAGCTTGGGGCGGACGGCTTCCTGTCCCATGCGCTCGATGCCGGGAACGATGCCGCTGGTGGAAAGCGTCACGTGGCGCGGCGAAGTCGCCAGACCTTCAGGGTCCAGCATGATGCGCAACGCGGCCATCACCGGATCGTAGTTCAGCAACGGCTCGCCCTGGCCCATCAGGACGACATTGGTCCGCGGGCGGAGCGATTCGCGATTCTCGTTCAGCGCCAGCAGTACCTGGCCAATGATTTCTCCGGCCGTGAGATTTCGAGCCAATCCCAGCGTGGCGGTGAGGCAGAAATGGCAGTCCACGGCGCAGCCCGCCTGCGTGGAGATGCAAATGGTCTGGCGTTCGCGCTCGGGCATGAAAACTGTTTCGATGGTGGCGGGGGCAGGAGAATTTTTTGGCGCATCTTCGGAAGACACGCCGGTTGGAATGTCCAATGCCAGCACATAGCGCGCCGTGCCGTCCGCTGAATTGTAGCGGCGGACAATGCGCGGCAGGCTCAGACGCGCGTCACGCGCCAGGCGGTCGCGCAGCGCCAGCGGCAGATTGCTGATTTCGGCGATGCTGGCGCGGCGCTCGGCATACAGCGCGTGGTAGAGTTGCTCGCCGCGATACGCGGGCTCGCCCAGCGACGCCATCAACGCGCGGAGTTCGTCGGCGGATTGGCCGAGCAATTCCCGCGGTTTTGCGGAATCAGAGATTTCGGGTGCGGAGGCGGGCATGGCGGCTTCCGAATTCATATTAACATGCGTGAGTCAGGGGCGCGCGGCGGCCCCGCCGGGTTTATAATAGCGGCGGCAGATTTGGGCGGAGGTAAAAATCATGGGCTTGCAATTTGCGATTGACGACTGGGTTCAACGGCTGACTGCTATTCCCAAGGCGGAGTTCACCGTTCCCACGGTCCACAGCTTTCTACAGAATTTTCCCCTCGAGCCATCGTCGTTGGAGCCGTACCTCTTCTATGCGCGCACGCACTACACGCGCAACCTCGTCTACAAATGCGAGCTTTTTGAAGTGATGACCATCTGCTGGGACTCCGGCCAGGGCAGCACGATTCACAACCATCGCGGCCAGAACTGCTGGATGGCCACGCCCATCGGGCGCCTGCGCATACAGAATTTCCGGATATCAGCCCGGGACGCCGGCCAGGGCAAGTGCCAACTGATCCCCACGAATTATGTGGACATGGACGCCGGGCATCCCGCCGTGGTGGATCCCAAGGAGCCGGTGCATTCCGTCACCAACCTGCCGGAATTCGGGGCGCGCGCCACCAGCGTGCATATCTATTCCTATCCATATGAATCGTGCGAAGTGTATTCGCTGGAAAAGGGAACGTACATGGACGCTCCGCTGCACTACACCAGTGAATATGGCCGGCTCTCTCCCGATGAAAAGCTGGTTTGAGCGTTCGCGGCGATTGTTTCGGACGCGCCGTTTCGATTCTTCCCCACCACCAAATTGAAAGGACACTCGCGACGCGCGGTTTCGCATTCGCGGCATCGCCGTGCGAAAATAAATGCTTCCCATGACAACCGACAACTTACAGGTACGCGAGCACATTTTCTCCAACGGGCTGACGGTGGTGACGGAGCGGATGCCGCATGTGCGGTCCACGGCGGTGGGATTGTGGCTGCGCGACGGCTCGCGCGCGGAACCGGCGGAGCTGAATGGCATCTCCCATTTCATCGAGCACATGGTGTTCAAGGGCACGGAACGGCGGACGGCGGAAGAGATCGCGCGTGAATCAGACCGCATCGGCGGGATGCTGGACGCGTTCACGTCCAAGGAAATGACCTGCTTCCAGATGCGCGTGATTGACGAGCATCTGCCCAAGGCGTTTGACCTGCTCAGCGATCTTTATCTGCGACCGCTGTTTCTGGCGGAGGAAATTGAGCGGGAAAAAGGCGTGATCATCGAAGAAATCGGGATGGTGCAGGACAATCCCGAAGACCTGGTGCACGAGAATTTCTCGCAGAATTTCTGGCCGGGGCATTCGCTGGCGCGGCCGATTCTGGGCACTCCGGAAACAGTGCGCGCGCTGACGCGCGAAACCGTGGAGAACTGGTTCCGGAAACGGTACACGCCGGGCAATCTGCTGATCACCGCTGCGGGCAATTTGACGCATGAGCAGATGCTGGACCTGGCGGGCGCGGCGTTCAGCGATTTGCCGCGCGGCGCGGAGAAGCCGGCGACCACGCTGCCGCAATCCAAGCCGCATATCACGTTGCGCACCAAGCGGGAACTGGAGCAGGTGCATATCTGCCTGGGCGTTCCGGCGTTTCCGCTGATTGATCCGCGGCGCTTCGCCGTTTCGGTGCTCAACATTGTGCTGGGCACGGGCATGTCTTCACGGCTGTTCCAGAATATCCGCGAAAAGCAGGGGCTGGCCTACGCCGTTTTCAGCGACATCAATCCCTACCGCGACGCCGGACTGCTTTCCGTGTATGCCGGGACGTCGCTGGATTCCGCCGAAAAGCTGGTGCGCTCGGTGATGGCTGAATTTCAGGCCATCCGCGATTATCTGATTACCGAAGAGGAGCTGCAGCGCGCCAAGGACAATCTGAAAGGCGCCACGCTGCTGGCGCTGGAATCTTCCGGTACGAGAATGTCGCGGCTGGCGCGGCAGTTTCTCTATTTCGACCGCTTCGTCAGCACGGAAGACCTGCTGGCGCAGCTGGATGCCGTCACACGGGAACAGGTGCAGCAGGTGGCGCGTGAGTTTTTCCATCCAGGACAGATTTCCGCCAGCGTGCTGGGCAATTTGAACGGCTTCCGGCTGTCGCCGGAAGAGCTCACCTGCTAATTTGCCGGGAGGACGTCCGTGCCGATTTACGAATATGTTTGCGATGATTGTGGCGCGCGTTACGAACGCGTGGTGCTCTCGAAAGACGGCAAAATCAGCTGCCCGAAATGCGCCAGCGAAAAGCGCACGGTGCAGTTTTCTGTTTTTGCCGGGCGCAGCGGCAACGGCGCGGCTTCTTCTTCACCTTCCTCGTCCGCGGCGCGGGAATCCGCCGGCGGCTCATGCGGCTGCACTCCGCGCAGCTGCGGCTGCCGCTAAGCGCGTGCGGCGCTTCACCGAAAAACCCCCGATTGCATACTCGCCAGCGGCGGCGTCTGTTCCATCCGCTGACCGCCTCGCCGTTCCATCATTGGATGGCGAAATCACACCTCCCTGTATTTGTGGCCGCAGGCGGCGTTTGCATGATATTTTGTGCGCGGCGGGGATTCGGCCGCATAGCGCAACTCCCCGCAACAACCACCAGGCAATTCCTGGAACAGGACAAATGCCCGCATGACTCTGACCATGTTCATCGGATTGCTGGGCGCCCTGCTGGTGCTGGCTTTCGCGGCCAACCGGCTGGCGCGGCGCACTGGCGTGCCGGACATTCTGGTGCTGATGGTTGTGGGCCTGCTGCTGGGGCCGGTGTTCCACCTGGTGGACGCGTCGAAATTCGAACCGGCCACGCGCGGCTTCGGCACCATCGCGCTGATCCTGATTATTTTTGAAGCCGGCCTGGAACTGAAACTGCGCGAGGCGCTGCGTTATTTTCCCGCCGGGCTGCTGCTTTCGTTTCTCAGTTACGTGCTGTGCACCATTGCGGTGACGGAAGTTTGTGTTCTGGTGCTGCATCTTTCCTTCCATTCGGCGCTGCTGGCGGGCGCTGCATTGGGTTGCGCAAGCAGCGCGGTGGTGCTGCCGGTCCTGCAGCAGGTGGATTTGCGCCCGTCCGCGCGCATCACGCTGATGGTGGAGGCTTCCTTCGGCGACGCGCTGGGCGTCCTGACGGTGGGCAGCATGTTGGGCTCCCTGGTGGCCGGGACGGCGGCAGTGGGGGCGGGCGCCGCTTCCGGTTCCCCGCCGGTCGCAAGGATGCCGGGCATGCAAGTGCTGCTGAGCGGACTGGCGGGAAACTTTTTTCTCCGGATCACGATGTCGCTGGTGATTGCGCTGGTCGCCGGCTTTCTGTGGTCACGATTGCTGCCGCTGCTTTCCGATGAGCGCTCCCTGCGCATGCTCACGCTGGGCGCGGTGCTGATGCTCTACTTCCTGGCGGACGCGGCCCATGCGAGTGACTTGTTCACGGTGATGGCCTTTGGAGTGGTACTGACGAATCTTCCGGAACGCGGAGTGACGTTCGGCAACGTGTGCCACATCGTGCCGCGCGGAGCGAATCCACAGGACGAAATCCTTCATTTTCATTCCGAGCTGGGATTTCTGGTGCGCACATTTTTCTTCGTGCTGATTGGCGCGATCATTCGCTTCGGCGCGCTGCGAAAAACCGCGTTGCTGGCAATGGCGGCCATGGGAACCCTATTCCTCGTTCGCGTGATTGCGGTGCAGGCCAGCCGCCTGGCTTGGCGCAAAAGCACGCGGCGGGAGCGCGAGCTGGCCATGATGATGTTTCCGCGCGGCATGGTGACGGCGGTGCTGGCATTGGAAATAGTCGAACGGCGGGGCCCGGAGGTGGCTTTTCTGATCCCCCTGGCTTTCGGACTGATTCTGCTTACCAACCTGCTTCTGCTGGTGGGCACGGTGCGGATGCGAACCACGCGGGATGAAACAGATTCGGCGCTCAGGCCGGCCGCCGCGCTGGCGGACTCGCCCGCCGCGGGCGAAGAGATTGCATCCGCGACGCAGGAATAGGCTCCGCCGGGCTACTCCCCGGCGTGCAAATCGTCCTCTGATTTACCCTTTACGGCACGAATCTTGACGGAAGCGCGGATATCGCGCGAGCGCAGGTCCTTTAATATTGCGCGGCGCACATCGGCGGGCAGCGCCTCGGGCGGAATCACGCCAGACATATCGCGCGGAAAATGGCGGACGAAAAGAGCAGCGGCGTGGGCCGTGCCATAGGAAATGGGCGTGCAAAACAGTCCGCGCAGGCGAAGCTGGTAGAGCGAGGGAAAGGATACGTCCCAGCGCACCTGGGTGTGCTCTTCCGCGCGGAGGCCGTCCACCAGTACGGCGATGGCAAAACGCACATTCTCCAACTGGCCGCCGCGAATCAAGCGCGCCACTTTTCGCGGCGTGGGCGTGGCGGGGAATTTCATGCGGGCCATGCCGCGGGACTTGCTCAATTGACCCTTGCGGCTCCAGCGGCGCACCAGTTCGATATCTCTGCCGCCGATTTTCGCTTCCGCCTCTTGCAGGGGAATGTACCGGGGCACGGTGACGACTTCGTCCTGCGCGAACATGTATACGGGAATTTCGCCGATGGGCGCCGGGAAGCGGAAACGCTCCCGCTCCGCAAAACGCCGCGCCAGCGTGAAATGGCCGTCGCGATACACGCGCGGCCGCGAAGTGGCGGCGTCGAAAGCCACTTCAGCGGACCAGCTGGAAACCGGATCCTTGCTCTCCGTGCTTTCGTACAGGCGAAAATGGACACTCTCCGTGCTGGTCAGGAGTTCCGCGCCCCGCTTAGCCAGCAGGTTGGTCAATCCCGGCGCCGCACCGGCGTTAATCAATGCCAGGCGGTTCTTCGCTTCGAAGCGCTTCTGATAATAAAACTGCTCGGGGCGGAAGGGATTGCGCGTCAGCCGCGAGTTCAGGTCCAGATAATGGACTTTCAGCCACAGCGCGGCGCGCAAAATGATTTCGTTGAAGATGGCCGGCGATGCGTTTATCAGCAAATGGCAACCCTGTGCGGCCTGGACGATGGCCCGCAGGTTGCGCGCGTTCACTTCGCGGACCTCAATGGAGCTTTTCTTGCCCAAAAAGCGCCGGGCGCGCTCCACGTCGCGGTCGCCACACCATACGATGTGCCCCTGCCTTTGCAGAAGCTGCGCCAGCAGCGAGCCCGAGGCTCCTGCTCCCAAAACAAAAATTCGCATCGGCGGCTAATCTACCATAGGCGGGCATCGCCGCGGGCGGGCTGCAGGCTGGCTGGTTGCGGCGAACGTGAAACAGCAATGCGCTGGCGGCATGGGCGGTTTTCATCTTCATTGCCGCCGTGCATTCCCCCGCGTACAATGTAGATGAATCTCCGATCTCCGGCGCCTGCGGAAGAGAAATTCCATGGGCCGGGGACGGCTCCGCGCCATCACGCGGAGGGCGGCGGGCTCGCCTGCCGCGCAGGGTGCGAGGGGAAACGCTCGCGCCTCCCGTGTTTGGAAAGGGGATAAGCGGTGGGGCGGCGCGCCTGGCGCGCACCGTTCCGCTGGAGCCCGCGTCCAAACATGTGACACGGGCTTTTTGTTTGCCAGGCTGATTATGGCTACTGCTCATCAAGTTCTGCACCGGGTCGCGGCGCACATGTCGCCGCTGGAGGCGCCGTCTCCGCGGAATCACGCCGCGCTGATGGACGGGCTTGGCCGGCCCATCACCGATTTGCGCATCTCGGTGACCGACCGCTGCAATTTCCGCTGCGTCTATTGCCGTTCGGCGAACCCGGAAAACCACATGGCGGAGGATCATCTTCTCGGCTGGGATGAACTGGAAGGCTGGCGCGCATCCTGACCGGGCTGGGCATCCGCAAGATTCGCGTCACCGGCGGTGAACCGCTGGTGCGGCCGGGCATTGAAGAATTCGTTTCGCGGCTGCGCGCGCTTGGAGTGGCGGATCTTTCCATGACCACCAACGGCCATCTGCTGGCCGGACGCTGCGACGCGCTGGTGGCCGCGGGTTTGCAACGCATCAATATCAGCCTGGATTCACTGGATCCCGCGAAATTTGAAACTATCACGCGCACGCAATCCTTTGGCCGGGTGATGGCCGGAATCGACGCCGCACAGGTTTCCGCGCTGCGTCCGGTGAAAGTGAATGCGGTGCTGGTGCGCGGGATCAACGACGACGAAGTGGAAGCCTTCGCGGAATTCGCCCGCGGGCGCGATCTGATCATGCGTTTCATTGAATATATGCCGCTGGACGCCGACCGGCATTGGAATCGGGATTTGATGGTCAGCGCGGCGGAGGTTCACGGGCGCATTGCCGCGCGCTGGGAACTGCTGCCCGTGGCCCACGAGCGCAGCGAGACCGCGCGGCGTTACCGCTTCGCTGATGGCCGCGGCGAAATCGGACTGGTGGCTCCGGTGACACAGCCGTTCTGCGGATTCTGTTCGCGCATCCGCCTGACCGCGGACGGCAAGCTGCGCACCTGTCTTTTCAGCCGCGAGGATCACGATTTGCGGGGTCTGCTGCGCGGCGGCGCGGACGACCAGGCCATCGCACAGCGCATTCGCGACGTGGTGCATCAAAAGGAAAGCGGGCATCGCATCAACGAACCCGATTTTACGCCTCCCTCCCGCAGCATGGTTTTCATCGGCGGATAACGCAGAGCGAATAGCGCTGCTTAATTTATGAGCGAAGATTCAGCACGGCTTTTTTCCCTCACCGAGGCGGAGCGCACCCGCCTGGAGGTGGAGCCTATTCTCCTGGAAGCTCTGGAAGCGCGGCGGCGCATGAATGAACTGGACGACGATCTCTCTTCGCTCAGCGCGCGCATCCAGCAGTCCGGCGGATTGCTGGTTTCCTATGACCGCGTGGCCAAGGTGCGCGTGGAGCGCGAAAACGTGGTCCACGCCATTCAGGAGGCCCTGGACCGCATTCATTCCACCGGCTGCGTGGTAAAAGATTTGGATTCCGGGCTGCTGGATTTTCCGGCGCGCCTGAATAACGAGGACATTTATTATTGCTGGCGCGTGGGCGAGGATCGCATCCGTTATTATCACCGCCAGGATGAGGGCTTCTCCGGCCGCAAGCCGCTGGATCCGTTCGACGCCGGTTCTACGGGCACCATCCACTAAATTTCCGCGCGCGGCAGCGCCCCGAAGGACGCACATTTGAGCAAACAACAACCGAACCGTCTGGCGCGGTCCGCCAGCCCCTACCTTCGCTCCGCCGCGCATCAGCCGGTGGACTGGCACGAATGGGGCGAAGAAGCATTCGCGCGCGCGCGCGCCGAAAAAAAACCCATGCTGCTGGATATCGGCGCGGTGTGGTGCCACTGGTGCCATGTGATTGACCGCGAAAGCTACGAGAATCCGGAGATCGCGCGTCTCATCAATGAGAATTTTATCGCCGTGAAAGTGGACCGCGACGAGCGTCCCGACGTGGATTCGCGTTACCAGACGGCGGTGGCCGCGGTTTCCGGCCAGGGCGGATGGCCGCTGACGGCGTTCCTAACGCCCGATGGCAAACCGTTTTTCGGCGGCACTTACTTTCCGCCGGACGACGCCATGGGCCGGCCGGGCTTCCGGCGCATTCTTCTTTCCATGGCTGACGCGTTCCGCGCCAAGCGCGAAGACGTGGACCGCGCCGCGGAAGCCATTGAAGAAGCCGTGCGCCAGGCGGAAAACGCCACCAGCACGCCGGGAAAACTTTCCGGCGGCTTTGTGGAAACCATGACGGATGCCATCGCGCGCCGCTTTGACATCCGCAACGGCGGATTCGGGACCGCGCCAAAATTTCCCCATCCCGCGGCCATTGAACTTTTGCTGGAGCGTTACCAGGCCACGGGTGAAAAACCTTTGCTTACCGTGGCGGAAACCACGCTGGCCAAAATGGCGCGCGGCGGCGTTTACGACCAGATCGGCGGCGGCTTCCATCGCTACTCCGTGGACGAGCGCTGGCTGGTGCCGCATTTCGAAAAGATGTCCTACGACAATTCCGAGCTGCTGAAAAATTATCTGCACGGCTGGCAGGTGACCGGCAACCCGTTGTTCCGCGAAACCGCCGAAGGAATGATTCGCTGGACGCTGGATGTTCTCGCCGGCCGCGAGCGCGGCGGGTTCTACTCCAGCCAGGATGCGGATATTTCGCTGGATGATGACGGCGACTATTTCACCTGGTCGCTGGCCGAACTCCGCGAAACGCTTCCCGCCGATGATGCCCGCGTGATGGAGCTTTACTACGATGTGGGCGAAACCGGAGAAATGCATCATGACCCGTCGCGCAACGTCCTGTGGCTGGCGGCAACGCCAGCGGAAATCGCCGCGCAGCTTGGACGCACGGAAGAGGACGTAACGGAAACGATTCGCCGCGCGAGATCCGCGATGCTGGCCGCACGCGGGCGCCGCAAGACTCCGGAAGTGGACCGCACGGTTTACACCGGCTGGAACGGCCTCTACATTTCCGCATTCCTGGAAGCGGCGCGCGTGCTGGGCCGCGCCGACTGCCGCGAATTCGCGTTGAAAACTTTGGACCGCATCCTCGCGGAAGCGTGGGACGAGCGTTCAGGATTTCTGCATCGCGTGGGCGGCCCACGCCTCGCGGGCGTGCTCGACGACCAGGTTTTTCTTGCCGCGGCGCTGTTGGACGCGTGGGAAACCACGCTCGACGCGCGTTATTTCCGCGCGGCCGTCCGCGCCATGGTCATCACGCTGGAAAAATATGGCGATCCCGCCGGCGGATTTTTCGACCGCGCGTCCGATGCCGCGCCACTCGGCGGACTGGAGTTGCGCCGCAAACCGATGCAGGACTCTCCCGTGCCGTCAGCGAATTCCGTCGCGGCCATGGTGCTGGTTCGATTGCAGGATTGGACGGGAGAATCGCGCTATGGCGACGCCGCGCGGCTTACGCTGGAAACTTTCGCGGGACTCGGTCCGGACTTCGCGCTCTATTCCGCCACGCTGGGGCTGGCCGCGCTGTTGGAGGAGCGGCGCCCGATGCACGTCATCGTTACGGGTGCGGCGGATGATCCCGCTGGCGACGCGCTATTGCAAGCCGCGAATAGCATTTACCGTTTTGGCAAAGCCGTGATTCGCGTTGCCACACCGCTTTCTTCCGCTATGTCTTCCGAGTTGCCCGAGGCGTTGCGTACAACTCTCGCCGGACTTCCCGCCGATGCTGCGCAAGCGTTGGTCTGCGTGGGCGCCACATGCCATGCGCCCGTCGGCAACACGGAATCTCTTGTGAAACTTCTTGGCGCCGGCGCGACCACCGCAGCAGAGTAGCCGCTCGTCATCACTGCTCAGGGTAAGGTTGCCGCTTCCCGCACGCGGTGCGATAATTTGCATTCCAGCGCGCGCATTCGTTCGCCGCGCGCCGTGTCAGGAGGACGCCATGGCTCTGAGAGATTCCTGGATCGAGAAGCGGCTGGCCGCGCCGAACGGCGCATCGCGCAACGTCTCGCAGATGCATTATGCCCGGCTGGGCGTGATCACCGAGGAGATGGAGTACGTCGCGCGACGGGAAAAACTGGAGCCGGAAGCGGTGCGCGGCGAAGTGGCACGCGGCCGCGCCATCATTCCCGCCAACATCAACCATCGCAGCCTGGAGCCCATGGGCATCGGCGTGGCGTTCAAATGCAAAATCAACGCCAACATCGGCAATTCCGCCACCACGTCGAAGATTGGCGACGAGCTGGAAAAACTGCATCGCGCCGTGCACTATGGCTCGGACACGGTGATGGACCTTTCCACCGGCGGCGACATTCCCGCGATTCGGCGCGCCATCATTGAGAATTCTCCCGTGCCCATCGGCACGGTCCCAATTTACGAAGCGATCTCGCGCGTGCGCCGCCCCGAAGACTTGACCATCGAGCTGATGCTGGAAGTGATCGAAGAGCAGGCGGAACAGGGCGTGGACTACATGACCATCCACGCCGGGGTGATGCGCGAATTTCTGCCGCTGGTGCGCAACCGCATCACCGGGATCGTCAGCCGCGGCGGCGCGCTGATGGCGCAGTGGATGGCGTTCCACAAAAAAGAAAACTTCCTTTACGAGCACTTCGACGAAATCAGCAAGATTCTTCAAAAGCATGACGTCAGCTATTCGCTCGGGGACGGCCTGCGCCCCGGCTGCCTGGCGGACGCCAGCGACGAAGCGCAGTTCGCGGAACTTCGCGTCCTCGGCGAGTTGACAAAAAAAGCCTGGGAGCGCGACGTGCAGGTGATGATTGAAGGCCCGGGCCACATTCCGCTTGACCAAATCGAGATGCAGGTGAAGAAGGAAAACGAACTGTGCCACGAGGCGCCGTTTTACACGCTCGGCCCGCTGGTGACGGACATCGCTCCCGGCTATGACCACATCACCAGCGCCATCGGCGCGGCCATGATCGGCTGGCATGGCGCTTCCATGCTGTGCTACGTCACGCCGAAGGAGCATCTCGGATTGCCGAATGCCGATGACGTCCGCCAGGGCGTGATCGCCTACAAAATTGCCGCGCATGCGGCAGACGTGGCGCGGCACCGTCCCGGCGCGCGCGACCGGGATGATGCGCTCAGCTACGCGCGCTTTCTCTTCGACTGGAACAAGCAGTTCGATCTTTCGCTGGACCCCGACACCGCGCGAGCCATGCATGACGAAACGCTGCCCGACGATTTTTACAAGGACGCCAAATTCTGCTCCATGTGCGGGCCAAAGTTTTGTTCCATGAACACCACGCAGATCGCTGAGATTTACCAGGGTTTCGACCAGAAGGACCGCGAGGCGAAATTCATCCAGCTTCTGGCAAAAGTTGAAGAATGATTGTTCGCCGTCCGGCGCTCATGCGGTAAATTGGTGAATAACGTCTCCATGCATCGTGACCTGGATGGCCCCGGATAACAGGAAATACTGATGAAGATTTTTTACGCTCTGGCAACGGTTCTGATGATTTTCCTTTCGCTGCGCGCGCCATCGGCATCCGCCGCGGCGGGCGACGGCGCCTATCGCGCGGAAATCGAAAAATGGCGCCAGCTGCACATTGCGCACCTTAAAGCGGAGGATGGGTATCTCTCCATCGCGGGATTGTTCTGGCTGAAGGAAGGCGTAAACCGCTTCGGCAGCGCCGCGGCCAACGATATTGTCCTGCCGGCGGATTCCGTCCCCGGACAAGCCGGCGAGTTCACTCTGCAGAACGGCAAGGTCACTGTCCACCTCAACCACGGCGTGACGGCTTTCCTCGACGGTAAGCCTGTGGTGGAAACCACCATGCTCCCCGATACAGACGACAAGGGCCCCAGCCTTCTGGCGTTCGGCGATATTACGCTGCTGGTCCACGCCAGTGGCGCGCGGCAGGCCATCCGCATGAGGGACAAGAACAGCCGCTTTCTCCGCGATTTTGCAGGATTGCAATGGTTTCCCATTGATGAATCCTATCGCGTGGCCGCGCAATTCGTCCCGTATGATTCGCCTCGCGAAGTGGAAATGCCCACCATCCTCGGCGACGTGGACAAGTTGACCAGTCCCGGCGAAGTGGTTTTCACGTTGCGAGGCCATGAACTGCGCATGCAGGCGCTGGCGGAGGATCAGAAGCTTTGGTTTGTCTTTCGCGATCAGACCAGCGGCAAGGAAACCTATGGCGCGGCGCGTTTTCTTTATGCGGACCTGCCCAAGGACGGCAAGACGGTTCTCGATTTTAACGAGTCTTACAATCCGCCCTGCGCTTTCAATCCCTACACCACCTGCCCGCTCCCGCCGGCGGAAAACCGCCTGCCCATTCGCGTGGAAGCGGGCGAGTTGAGATATGTCCACGGCGACTAAGCCGCGCGGCGGGAAATTTAACGAGGAGTAGTTGGCGTCCATGTCGTCCGCAGAAACCAATCAGCAAATTCGTGAGGAATTCAATCGCTGGGCCGAATCTGGGCGTGGCGAGGACATGCAAAACGACCACTGGCCCATCACGCTGCCCATGCTCCAGCGCATGAACGCGCGGCCGGATGAAAACATTCTGGACGTGGGCTGCGGCGCGGGCTGGCTCTCGCGCACGCTGGCCAAGGGCGCACCCCAGGGCCGCGTTGTGGGGATGGATATCTCCGATGAAATGATTCGGCATGCGCGCGCAGCCAGCAGCGAATTTGGCAATCTGGTGTTCATTGTGGGCGGGGTGGACGAAATTCCCTGGGAAAATAATTTCTTCTCCCGCGTGGTTTCGGTGGAGTCGTCTTATTACTGGCCCGATCCGGCGCGCGGCCTGAGCGAACTTTTTCGCGTTCTGCATCCTGGCGGTTCCGCGTGGACTCTCATCAATTATTACAAGGACAATCCCGACTGCCATCAGTGGGGCAAAACGCTCGCGGTTCCCACGCACCTGCTTTCGGCGGCGGAATGGGAGAGGCTGTTCCGCGATGCCGGCTTCACTGGCGTCATGCACGACAACATCCCAGACCCCACGCCCAATCCCGAGGTTTACACTGGCCGCTGGTTCCGCGACGCGGCGCAACTCGCGGCCTTCCGCGCAAAAGGCGCGCTGCTGGTGACCGGGGTCAAAGCCTGAATTCCGCGCGCGGCCATGCGGAGACCGGTATAATCACCTGCGAATTCTCCGCCGGGAGGCGCGCCTCGTGAAAATCTTCGGAATTTTCCTTGCTATGACAATTGCCGCTTCCGCGAGCACCACCAATCCCGTGCCCGCGGGCTGGAAGAAAATTGTCGACAACACCAGGAAGTGCCAGTACGCCGTCCCCCATGATTGGATTCAGAACAAGACCGTGCCCGGCGCCACCGCCTCGCCGGACAGGGCCACGCACATTGCTCTGCGCGGCAGGGTGGGGCTAACTCTGGCGCAGGTGAAGCGAACCACCCCGCCGTCTCTTCGCCCCGATAAAATTATTGAGGACACGCCCAAACGTTACTGGTATTCCTGGCGTGATTCCGACGCTGACCGCGACACGAAGGATACCAACTGGATTGTCTCTGTGGCCGGCAATGGCGCCGCCTGCATCGCGCAGATTAATTTCAGGAATCCCGCGGACGCGCCCGTAATCCGCAGCATCGTGAACACCATCGCCCCGGTAAATAATTTCGCAAGACCGCGCAATCAGCGTTGAAGCTGGCACCTTCGCCGCCCAGCGCTGGTTTCGCTGTAATCGCCAAATAATCAGAGGACGGCGGTTTAAGCCCTCCACTGTTTCACCCGAGCTTTTCTCTTTGCCGCAAACTCGGGCTAGCATGGAGGGTTGGCGTGCCGCTGGAGGGAGAAGAAATCCATGTCCGATTATCGCAGTATCGAAAAACAAATGGCGCAATCGCTGAAATTGGAGCGGCGCCCGGTGGCCGTGGCTTTTCGTGAAAGCGCGCCCGCGGGTGTGACGAAATTCAGCGGCACGGAGCCTTCCGGGTGCAGCTATTGGCGGCTGGCCGCGGGTGGTCAGACGTTCTACACCGTTCCCGCCGATCATTTCAATTGCGCCATCGGCAGTTACACACACAATATTTCCCTGCCACCGGAGCGCGCCTCGGAACTCGAACAGACACTGGCCTTCATGACCGGCATAGGCTACATCAAGATGGAAGAGGTGGGCGGCATTCCGCGCCTGCCGAAAACTCCCGGCGTGGTGATCTACTCGCCGCTGGGAGATGCGCCCGTGGACCCGGACGTGGTCCTTTTCGCCGGACCCGCCGCGCAAGTGATGCTGTTGCAGGAAGCCGCGCAGCGCGCCGGCCGCTCCGCCAATCTTTCACTGCTGGGACGCCCCACGTGCATGGCGCTTCCCGCCGCGATGGCGCACGGCGTGGTGATGAGCACCGGCTGCGTTGGCAATCGCGTGTACACCGAGATCGGCGACGGCGAACTTTATGCCGCCGTTCCCGGAAAAGATCTTGCCGCTATTGCCGCCGAGCTGGGCGTGATTGTCTCCGCCAACGCCACGCTGCTAAACTACCATCGCGGCCGCCGCCAGGAGTTGGCGACCGAATAGCGCTGCACAATTCGCGATGCTCTCCACCGATCCCCTGCGTTCGAACACAACCATGTCCACAAGGGTGTGCTGGTGGTTCTCTACGTTGTTTCCCGCGACGATGTCGTGGCTGAATATCAGTATGTAAAGTGAGCGTACCGGTCTTTTTCCGCGGGTTTTAACGTTGCCGTTACTCTTCCCGCAACGCCTTCATCGGCTCCACTTTCGTCGCGCGATAGGCGGGAATCATGCTGGCCGCCAGCGCCACGCCAGCCAGCAGGACGGACACCGCGGCAAACGTCAGCGGATCGGTGGGCTGCACGCCATAAATCATTTTGGTTAGAAACTGTCCCAACCAGACGGACGCGATCAGGCCGATGCCAACACCCAGCAGCGCTGGCCTCATCCCTTCCGCCAAAATCATCTTCAGCACGTCGGCCGTCTGCGCTCCCAACGCCATGCGGATTCCAATTTCATGGACGCGTGTCCGCACGGCATAGGAAAGCACGCTATAAATCCCCATCACCGCCAGCACCAGCGCGAGACCGGCAAACGCTCCCAACAACAGCATATTGAACCGCTGCGACGTCAGCGATGTGCTCATGATCTCTTCCATCGTGGCCACATCCGTCACCGGCTGGTCCGCGTCCACCTTGTGGATCGCATCGGTAATCGCGGGAAGCATTCCCGCGGTTTGCGCGCTGGTCCGCACCACGATGGAAATTCCACCGCTGGTCGCCGGAATCTGCGCCGAAGGCAGGTAAATAGTTTCAAATGGATGGGTATCGGCCAGCGCTTCGTGCTTCACGTCTCCCACCACGCCCACCACTTCCCAGGGCTTCTGCGGAAAAAACCCCGTGGTGAGGTGGCGCCCGATGGGGTTTTCATTCGGCCAGAAGTGGCGCGCCATGGCTTCACTGATCACCGCCGCGCGCGGCGCATCCGCGGAGTCCGCGTCATTCAAATAGCGTCCGCTAATTTGCGGGATGCGCATGGCGCGGAAATATCCCGGAGTAATCACGTCTGCCTCAACTTCCGGCTGGTCCGCCAGCGATTGCGCCGGACGCCCCTCGATGGCGATCGGCCAGCGGTCGCTATTGTCCGTCAGCGGCAGATTGTCTACCATTCCCGCGGCTTCGACTCCCGGCAAAGCGCGCACCTGCTCCAGCGATTGCTGCAAGAAGCGATTCGCCGCCCCGGCGTCCTTATACTTCACGGGCGATATCGCCAGCGACATGGTCAGCACGTTGTGCGCATCGAATCCCGGATTGACTCCTCGCAGCAGCCAAAGGCTGCGAATCAGCAGGCCCGCGCCAATCAGCAGCACGAGTGACAGCGCCACTTCGGAGACCACCAGCGTGTTCCGAATGCGCATTCCGCCTGAATCGGAGTCCGTGTGGCCCAGTCCCTGCTTCAGCGCGTCGTTCAAATCCGTTTTCGTCGCGCGCAAAGCGGGAAGCATTCCCGCCAAAATTCCCGTCACCAGCGAAAGCAGCAGCGTGAAGGCCAGCACGTGGCCGTCCATGCGAATGGCCGTTCCCTTGGGAAGTTGGTCGCCGAGAAATTTCACGATCAATTCAATTCCGAACTGCGCTACAAGAAGCCCCGCGGCGCCTCCCAGCAATGCCAGCGCGAGCGATTCCGTCAACAATTGGCGCGTCACCCTTCCGCGGCTGGCGCCCAGTGCCGCGCGGATGGCCATCTCCTTTTTCCGTCCCAGAGTTTTCGCCAGGGTTAGATTGGCCACGTTGGCGCAGGCGATCAGCAGCACAAACGCCACGGCTCCCAGCAGCAACAGCAGGGCCGGCCTCACTTCGCCGGTTAGTTGTTCCTGCAGCGGAATCACCACCGCGCCCCATCCTTTATCGTCCGCGGGATATTGCTCCGCCAGGCGCGATGAAATTGTGTCCATTTCCGCCTGCGCTTGCTTCAGCTTCACGCCCGGTTTTAACCGCGCAATCACCGCATAGCTATGATTGCTGCGGATGGCGCGTTCCTTGTCCGTCCACACCAGCGGAATCCAGATTTTCGCCCAGTCGGGATAAGCAAAACTCGCCGGCATCACGCCGACAACTGTGTAACTGTCGCCGTCCAGCGTAAGCTTCTGTCCCAGCGTTTCTTCCTTCGCGCCGAAATGATCTTTCCAGAAGCCGTAGCTCAAAATCACAACCTTATCGTGGCCCGCCTGCTCTTCGTCGGAGATAAACGTCCTTCCCGCGCTGGCTCGCCCGCGCAGCACGGTGAAAAATTCCGCGGGCACTCTGGCCGCGGCGACCACTTCCGGCTGATTTCTTCCCGTCAGGATGGCGCTGCGATAATGGAACGCGGCCATGGAATCGAAAACATGGTTTTGCGCGCGCCAATCGAGATAGTTCGCGGGACAGACGGAGAACACTTTCACTCCCGGAAAACTTGCCGCCGGAGGCACGTGCCATACCTGCACGATTCGTCCTGAATCCTGATACGGCAGAGCGCGCAGAAGCACGGAATTCACCACGCTGAAGATAGCGGTGTTGGCTCCAATGCCCAGTCCCAGGACGGTCACAGCCGCCAGCGTGAAGCCGGGATTCTTCAACAGCACACGCAATCCGTACTTGAGGTCTTGCAACAGTTTTCCCATCGTCACCTCCTCTGGCCGGCGGACTACGCCGGTCCAGCCTCCCGGCACCACTGTGAAGTCCGCACGGCTCGTGCCACTTGGCGCGGCGCGCTACTCAGTTGGAAATACGGGGTTTGGGAGAGATTGGTTCAACACGAGGTGGTCTGGGGTGTCCGATTGCGCCGCGTATCGTCCCGCCCCCGGACAGTTTAAGAACGCATGGAGATGGATCCCATCTGCCTTTCGTGGGCGGCCAATCCTTCATAGTCGCGTCACGCCGCGCCAGGCCTGTTCAATCATCTTCAGTCCAATTCCTCCCGCACGAACGTCCTCGGGCATCATCAGATGGGCTCAGGAGCTCGGTCTTGTGCTTCAAGAACCAGGGAATCGGAGATTCGAAATTTCAAGTCGCGGCGTAGCCTCCGGATCAGCTTCCACGGATTCTCCGCATATCCCTCTAGGTGAAGACGGAAGATCAGCCGAGCGGTTCCGACTGGCGTGAAGCTCATGCGCTCCGCAATCCTTCTCGCGGGCGCATCGTCACCGATGAAAAAGCGCGCCTCCTGCTCCTGTGCTTGGGTGAGCGCCTCCGCTTCGCCCCTATCCATATCAGGATCGTCAAGCAGGAGTTGCAAGTTGGATTCATTCGCTGCTACACATTTGACGAACCGTCCCTCACGATAGAGCTTCCCAAGGCGGTATCTGAATCTTGATTTCCGGCACACCTCGGTGTGAATCTCTCGCGGGACGTAGATGATGTCGAAAAAGGCAGGTAAACGTATCAGCAAGCCCAAGTGGTCCAGATTGATTAAGGGCGAAGCATCAACAACCGCAATCCTCACCGCTCTGCTGCGGCTCCGAGCAGGAGCAGGCCCATGCCCACAGCCACCAATGCTCCAAGCGCTTGGCGGTTTTCTTTCGTGAGCTTTTGCCGGGTTAGAAATTCCATCACTTGTGCTTCGACACTTCCAGGGCTGTCGTCGGGAGAAAATCTGAATATTGACGGAAACGCTCCGAGGTCTCTTATGCCTTCCTCGACGATGGGAATTATCAACTTTTTTCCGCCCCAAGGCGTAATTCAATTCCAACTCAACCTGGCGATCCGTGGGAGCCGTGATGATGGCGAGAACACAATCTGCCTCGTCAATGGCTTTCCTTGTCGAACTCGGCACGACTCGCGCTCTGTCCGACGACGGAAGGAGAAAGCCAGCTCTTTGGGGGACATGGACGTGGATTCCGTATGCGGCCGCAAGTGTCTGCAGACGCCATACCATGACCTGGCCCTCTTTATCGGTGCTATAACTCAGGAAGACCTTGAATGCCATACAGCCGATATTATATACCCCTCCACATATACAGGTCATATTCCCTTACAATTGCTAATAGCCGTGGACGACGGGCCTTACGGGCGCGCGCGTCCGCAGTCTATGTCTTTCCGCACGAAATGAAGTCTGATGTGAAGGGTGAACCAGCTTCGGTTGCGCGTGGCGCAATCTAGGGCAACGTGTAAGCGACGATGGCGTCGCTTTGCGGTTCTTCCGTAATTTTGGCGTGGCCACCAGCGGCGATGACCACGAACTGCTTGCCCCTGGGACCGAGCTTGTAGGTCATGGGAGTGGCATGGCCACTGGCGGGAAGCTGGGCCTTCCAGATTTCCTTGCCGGTTTCGACGTCAAACGCGCGGAAGAAGGGATCAAAGGTTCCGGCGACGAAGATCAGTCCTCCGGCGGTGACGATGGGACCGCCCATGCTCAGCGCTCCCGGCGGAACGCCCGGGGCAAACGAGCCTAGCGGCACCTGCCAGCGAATTTTTCCTTCCGCCAAATCCACGGCGATGAGTTGGCCCCACGGCGGCGCGCTGCACGGCAGCTTCGACGGCGAAAAAAACGGCGCGCGATACAGCGCATACGGCGCGCCCCATTGCCACGTGTATTCGCCGGGCTCGCCATTCTTTCGGGCGTCGTCGAACTTGTCGGCGGGAATCACTCTCACCTTGTACGGAATGTTGTTGGTATTCACCAGCAGCAGGCCGCTGGCGGGGTCATAGGCGTATCCGCTCCAGGTCATGCCGCCGATATTTCCGGGAATGGCCAGCGTGCCTTTCACCGTGGGCGGAGTAAAAATTCCTTCGTTGCGAGCGCTCTCCAGCCACTTGCGGCAGGCATCGCGGTCAGCGGGAGTCGGTCCCCAGACGTTATCCGGCGACAGTTGCTGTGGCGACAGTGCCGGTGGCGCGGAGGGAAACGGCTGGGTCGGCGAGGTGGCTTCACCCGACACGTCGCTTTGCGGAACGGCGCGCTCCTCCACGGGAAAGATTGGCTCGCCGGTGTCGCGATTGAGAATGTAAAGAAATCCGGTCTTGTTCCCCTGGACGACCACCGGAATGTTTTTGCCGTCGTGCCGGATAGTCGCCAGCAGCGGCGGCGACGCGGTGTCGTAGTCCCACAAATCATGGTGGACCAGCTGGAATCCCCAGGCCATTTTCCCGGTTTTGGCGTGCAGCGCCACGATGGAGTCGGCCCATTTGTCGTCGCCGGGACGCAGCCCGCCGTAATAATCAGGGCTGGCGCTGCCCGTGGGGACGTAGACCATGTCCCGCTCGACATCCACGGCCATCACTGACCAGGCATTTCCCGCGCCCGTGTACCACTTTTTTCCCGGACCGTTTGGCGGATTCTCCGTGGCGTTTGGCGGCAGTGGCTCCCAGCTCCAGCGCAGCACGCCGGTGCGCGTGTCGAAAGCCCGCACCACGCCGCTGGACATGGCCGCGCGGCTGTTGTCATTGATGGCCGAACCCACAACCACCAGATCATCAATCACCGCGGGTGGCGAGGTCATGTGATACTGCCCCGCCAGATAACGAGCAACGTTGCGCAGGCTCACCTGTCCGCGATCGCCAAAATCCATGCACGGATTTCCCGTGGCTGCATCCAGCGCGATCAGTCGCGCGTCCAGAGTGGCTTCGAAAATTCGCCGATGACATGGCTTTCCGGCCGCGCGCCCGGGATCCACCCAGGTGGAAACGCCGCGATTGACCAACCCGTCGCCATAGTCCGCTTGCTGTTCCAGCAACGGGTCGTAGCTCCAGCGTTTCGCGCCGGTTTCCGGGTCGAGGGCGATCACGCGGCTAAATCCGGTAGTGACGTAGAGCGTTCCGTCCACCAAAATGGGAGTAGTTTCCAAACCGCTTCTCACTGTGTCACGGCCATCGGGCGAAATGTCTCCCGTGTGATACACCCAGGCCACCTTCAACTGAGTCACGTTCCCGCGGTTGATGTCGTCCAGCGGGGAATAACGCATCCCGCCCGCGTCGTGGCCGTAATAGGACCAGTCGTCGGCCTGGCTGGCGTTGCCCGCATCGGATTTGGCGCGATCTCCGCCCGCTGACGCCGCCGTGGCGGCGATGGCTGCCGCACACACCACAGCCAGCGCGCCTTTCCACTTACTCGCGACGAACGATTTCGTAGTCATAATCGCAGGCTCCCCACCCGCACATATTCTACGCTGCTGGCTTGTCGAAATGTTCCCCGGGGCCATTCGGAATGCGCCCTGGTGTATACTTGCGCGACCCGGGAATTCAAGGTGTTACGCCCTATTGCCCCAGAGCCGCTATGCTCGGCGCATACTGTGTTCCCGCAAATTCCAACTAGGAGCAACTCAGATGAATCTAAATTCCCGCACGACCCATCGTGCCGCGACGTACGCTGGCGCGGCGGCGCTCGCACTGGCGGTTGCGTTCTTCCTTGCGCCCGCCGCGCGGACCAAAGTCACGCTGACGGAAATCAGCGCGGACCCATTCACCGTCGGCCCTGGGCAGCATGCCACCGAGGTCGAACCGCATGCATTCGCCTTCGGCAACACCATCGTGGCCGCCTTTCAGACCGGCCGTATCTATGACGGCGGAGGAACGGACATTGGATTTTCCACTTCCACCGACGGCGGGAAGACCTGGACCAGGGGATTTCTTCCCGGCATCGTCCCGATTGAGGGCAATGGCCCATACCTGGCCGCAAGTGATCCTGCCGTCGCCTACGATCCCAATCACGGCGTGTGGATGATCGCTTCTCTGCCCATTGCCAATGGACAGACTCCCGCGGTCATTGTCAGCCGCTCCACGGACGGCCTCACCTGGCAGAATCCCGTCAGCGTTGATCCCACCGCGCCCAGTTCGGACAAGAACTGGATCGTGTGCGATAGCTGGTCCTCCAGCCCGTTCTATGGCAACTGCTACGTGGAGTGGGACGACCCCAATACCGGCCTGGTGCATATGAGCACCTCCACCGACGGCGGCATGACCTGGGGTCCGGCATTGGATACGGCGGATAATTCCGAAGGCATTGGCGGTCAGCCGCTGGTTCGCCCCAACGGCAACGTTGTGGTTCCCCTGATCGGCGGCTCCAATTTTGGCATCGCCGCGTTCGGTTCCCTTGATGGAGGGACCAGTTGGACCAAAACCATCAATATAGCCAACATTGACAGTCACACCGACGCCGGCGGCATTCGCAGCGGCCCGCTGCCTTCGGCTGCGGTGGACGGCGGCGGCAACCTCTACGTTGTGTGGGAAGACTGCCGCTTCCGTACCAACTGCTCCACCAACGACCTGGTGCTCACCACATCCAAGGACGGCCGCACGTGGACGCCCGTGGCACGCATTCCCATTGACCCGGTCACTACCAACATTGATCACTTTATTCCCGGCATCGGCGCCGACCCCACGACCTCCGGCGGCAGCGCCCATCTGGCTATGCACTTTTATTACTACACGCAGTCCGATTGCACCACCGACACCTGCCAGCTCTACGTGGGTTACATCTCTTCTCATAATGGTGGCTCCACGTGGAACAAACCCGTCAGCCTGAACGGACCCATGAACCTCAATTGGCTGCCACAATCGCAAAATGGCTTGATGGTTGGCGATTACATTGCCACGGCGTTCAATAATGGTGTGCCGCACGGTGTCTTCGAACTGGCGCAGGCGAACAATGGAAGCCAATTCCATGAAGCAACGTTCACGGCTCAGGGGTTGACTGCCGCCGAGGAAGGCCCGCAGCTCTCTTCTGCCGGGGATTATCCCGTGCCCAATGCCCACGGCGATCCCATCGAGCGCGAGAAGCCTGAAAAGGGCTATCCGCCCTCGAAAAAGGCTGCTCGCCGCAGCGCGAAGAAGTAATCTCGAATCCGCGGTGGCTTGATTTTTTCCGCTGCCGCGAAGGAGCAATCCAACGATTGGCCGCAGCCGCGTTCCGGTTATTGATCGAACTGGGCGCGGCTATGTGCTTTTTGGCGGAACTACGCCGCGCCGGATTTACAACGTTACTTTTAGCCCCGGTCCCGGCGCGCCGATAAAAATCACCGCGTGGTAGTCAGGACGCATGGACCGCCGCCCGTAGCTATGAACCCCACGCCGTGGCCGATTACTTCGTGCGAGGCGTCCGCCCCCCATGAAAGCCAGTATGGCGATTGCCACCAGCGTCGGAGCGTCATCATACCCGGTCGCGGCCCGGACCATTTTTGCACCCGGCGCGTGCATGGTTTCATTTGTCATTTTGCTTCGCTTTCGCCTATGCCCGCGGCGGAAGGGCGCACATGCCCTATACTTATATGTGCATTCATCCTGAATTTCCAAATCGGAGGTTTCAATGAAATGTTTTCTGGTTCTGGCCTGTCTGGCGTTCGCCGGCGTGGCGCATGCTCAGGCGCCGTGCGCTGCCATAACCGAGGCTAAACAGAAAACATACGGCTTTGATCCCGCCACCCTCAAGCCCGAAGAGCAGCAGGCCAAACACGCGCAAATTGATTCATTCTGGTCGCTGGTAAAGAGCCACGGCGCGGCGGGGGTCGCCTGTCTGCGTGACCTCCTCGCCGCCGAAAAAAACAACGGCACTTTTCTCTTCGACGGCGCTGACCTGTTACATTCCCTGGATACCTCCGCAGCGTCCAACCGCGTCGTGGTCGCCAGCCTGCAACGCGCCAATCTTTCCCACGTCAACCTTGCTGGTTATGTTCACTTTGCCCTGGACCTCTCCCAATCCGGCGTGGATATCACTCCCCTGGCGGTTCGTGTTATCCAGCTTCCCGACGCAAATATCGAAATCGATATACAGGATATGGCCGTCAACTTTGACCGCGAAAACACCAGCCTATTTCTATTTGGCACCATGCCGCCCAGCGCCGAGGACAAAGCCCTCATCCCGTTGCTCAAGAACGAGCACCCGTACGTGCGCGAGGCCACTGCGGAACTCCTGGCGATCAACATGACCCCGGAAAGCTTCAAGGCCCTCAGCGAATTCAAGGGTATGGACGCTCTCACGAAATTGCATCGCGACGAAGTGCTCAGCTATCGGACTTATACTCCCCCAGCGGCCGCCAAAAGTGCGCCCGCATTCAGCCGCGAGCAAGTGTTACGCTACCTTCGTCTCCTGCCTCACAATAATCAGGAATCCGCCGCCGCTCAAAAACGCCAGGCGGAATACCAGAAGCTGCACGCGAAGCCGGGGGCTTCCAAGGGCATGGTCATTGATTTCAATGGGCCTCCTTTTCTCAGGCTTTCTGGCTATAACGCCTTCATTGATAGCGCCATGGCCACGCTGACGGAAGCCGACCTCCCATTACTTCGCGAGCTTCGCCGGAAATCCATTCAGGATGTTTCCGAGCAGGATCTCCGTGAATTCGCCACGTATACGAAAGTCATCAAGGGTGTGATCGATCGCCTCGACCTCTACAAGGAATACCGCATTCACGCTCCCACAGCGAAGTAGGCGCACTATGGATGGGCTTGGGAAGGACGAAAATCGGAATCAGAGTGTGGCAATGGAGAGACGCGGGAACGCAGTCCTGTAAAGTCCGGTATCCATGGTCAGCAGTGTGTACTCGTTTTCGTCGGCATGCGCGCCAATCAGGAAATCTGCCAAGATTCGGCGTGGGACGTTTCCTGGCTGCTTTTTGCGCCGCGCTGCGTAGTTCTGAAATGCGCGGCCAGCCGCGCGCCACACCGCCTGATCCAGATCCCAATCAATAATAATTCCTGTGTCCGCGAAAAAGGAATCTAGAAAGCGCGCGTCGCGCCCGGGGAACGCCAGAAGCTCCGCATAGACAGGAGCGGCCACCCTCAGGCCGCCGCTTGCCAGCTCATCTTCCAAAGCCCTTTGCGCCAGCGTGTTTAGATCAGCGTCTGTATCCCACAGTGCGATAATCACATTGGTGTCCACGGCGGTGATCATCGCCCGCGCATTTCCCGCACGCGCCGGAGAATTGTTTTACTGCCACTTTTCATTCTGGGATTGCCTATGCCGCGATATTTCGCGAACGGACTCTTCTTCCTCAGCGGCAGAATGCGCACGCCGTCGCCCTCCTGTTCAAAAATCAGCCTGTCGCCCGTTCGGACGCTGAGCGCCCGCCGAATTTCACGGGGTATGGTTACCTGCCCTTTGCTGGTTATTTTTGCTTCCTTCCTTATTCGCTCCGTGTCCATTTCCTTACTCTACCATAGAATTCCTTACTTTTTGGCAAGATTCCAACTAGCCGCATCCCCACCTGCATGCGGATGTTGTAAGGTTGCAGTTTCCGCAAATCGGCGGAAATTTGACTCGCGCGGGCGTGGCCGCTATACTCCGGCGTCTTATGGCAAATGTGAGGCTTGATGGGCGTTCTCGATAACCGCTTCGAACGCAGCTATGTCCTTTCCACGGTGGACTACGTTTTCAACTGGGCGAGACGCAGCGCCATCTGGCCGCTGACGTTCGGCCTGGCCTGCTGCGCCATCGAAATGATTGCGTCCACCACTTCGCGGTTCGACATTGCCCGCTTCGGGGCGGAGGTGTTTCGTCCCTCTCCGCGTCAGGCGGACCTGATGATTGTCGCCGGGACGGTTACGCTAAAGATGGGACCGGTCTTGAAGCGTGTTTGGGACCAGATGCCTGACCCGAAATGGTGTATCTCCATGGGCGCATGCTCAAGCGTGGGCGGGCCTTTCAATGTTTATTCCGTTCTGCAGGGCGTGGACCGCATCGTTCCGGTGGATGTATACGTGGTTGGCTGCCCACCGCGCCCCGAAGGGCTTTTCTATGCCCTGCTGAAGCTACAGGACAAAATTGACCAGATGTCCCTGGCCAAGAAGCCCACGGCCATCCGGCTGGAGCCGGCCATGGTGGACGATTTCAAGCAGGGCGTGATGGTGGCGCAAAGCCCCGCGCCGCGCTAAAGACTTTTGACGGGAGTAACCATTTGCCGCTGTTGCGCACAACCAGAAAGGATGAGATCCCCGAAGGGACCATCCGCGAGTTTCAGATAGATGGCCACAACATCGCAATTGCCAATTATGGCGGCAAATTCTTTGCAATTAACAACATATGCCTGCACCGCGGTGGCCCCTTGGGCCAGGGCGAGATGGAAGGCAACTGCGTGATTTGCCCCTGGCACGGTTGGCGCTATAACGTCACCACGGGCAAGCTGGATGCCAATCCTTCCATTGGCGTGGATTGCTATCCCATCGAACTGCGCGGCGAGGACATCTTCGTCCAATTCGATTGAAGATTGCGGGGATAATTTCCACAAGAATTTTTCCGAGAAACTCTCCTATTTGCTGAGTGTTCGTGTATAGTGCGCCGGATAAAACTGCCCAATGACCACTCGACCTGAAAACCAAACCCGCCACTGGCTGCTGGCCGTTGACCCTCGCGCCTACCACTGGGATACCCTGTTCGTGAAAGGGAAGGAAATGTGGCGGCAGGGGGGAAATCGTCCTGATTCCTTGCGCCAACTCAAACAGATGCGGCGGGGAGATCGCGCCCTTTGCTACCACGGGCGGCCGGAACAAGCCATCTACGCCCTGGTGGAAGTGACCCGCGATCCCTATCCCGACCCCTACGACAAGGACTCCAAGCGCTACGTGGTGGATCTGCGCGCCATGGAGCGCCTGCCACGGCAGGTGGCGCTCGCGGAGTTGAAACAGAATTCCCTGTTGCGAAAATTGAAATTCCTCCGCAATGTCCGCCTGGCCATCTCCGCAGTTTCAGATAATGAGTACGCTGAAATTCTGCGCATGGCGGGGATTGTGGCTTCGCCCGGAATCCCCATTCCCTGATGCATTTCCTGCCGTGTTGCACCGGGTCTGCAAGAAAACCCGCGGGCTTTTGCGCGCCGTGGAATTAGAATAGCGGCGCCGCCGTTTTCGACGTCCGCGAGACGCCGGCAGGAGGCTTATCCCATGCGCGCATGGCCAGCAGCCGTAGCCGTCATTTTGATTTCCGCAATTGCCGGTGCGGCAAATCCTTCCGCGCCGTCCAGTCCGCAGCAAAAACAGGATGGCTGGCTCGCCGGTGTGCCGTCCGGCGCCACGCATCTGGTGGACCTCACCTACGCCATCAATGCGCACCTGCCCGCATGGCCCGGAGATACGCGCGTCTTCGAAGCGCAATCCAACGCGACGCTGGAAAAAGACGGCTACTTCACCCGTAGTTTCTGGATGCTGGAGCATTACGGCACCCACATGGACGCGCCCGCGCACTTTGCTGCTGGAAAAGAGACGCTGGACCAAATTCCGCCGCAGAAATTCTTCGGTCCCGCGGTGCTGATTGATGTGCGAAAAGAATCCGCCAAGGACCCCGACTATCGGCTGACCACGGACCGCGTCACGCAGTGGGAGAAAGAACACGGCCGCATTCCCGCTGGAGCCATCGTTCTCCTGCGCACCGGCTGGGCGTCGCGCTGGCCCGATGAAGCGCGCTACCGCAACATGGACTCCGCTGGCGTGATGCACTTTCCGGGATACTCAGTGGACTCGGCAAAACTGCTCATGGCGCGCGGCGCCAGCGGGCTGGGCATTGATACGCTCAGCATTGACTATGGCGCATCCAAGGAATTTGAAGTACACCGCACCACTCTGCCGGCAGGTCGCTATCATCTTGAAAATCTCGCCAACCTGGACCAATTGCCGGAGAGCGGCGCGTCTCTGATCGCCGCGCCGATCAAGCTGGAAGGCGGTTCCGGCGGACCCGTCCGCGTTTTTGCGCTGCTGCCGCAAGAACGCTAAAGCTGCTCCGCTGCTGTCGCCAGGGCGGCGGGAACAAATGGCGCGCTTGTGTTATGTTTGCGGCGATGCCGGAACTTCCTGAAGTCGAAACCGTGGTCCGCGGATTGCGGCGAAGCGTGCCCGGCAGGCGCATCCTGGAAGTGTGGTTCGGCAAAACAGATTTCATCGAGAATCCGGAAGAATTGGCGCGGCAATTGCCGGGCGCGACAATTTCCAGCGTTGAGCGGCATGGAAAATTCATCATCCTGGCGCTGCAATCAGGGCTGTCGTCCACGGTGGAACAACACCTTCTGGTTCACCTGGGCATGACCGGCCAGCTCACAGCGCGGAGAGCCGAAGAGATTACGCCGCCCCACACGCATGTGGTGATGCGTCTTGATGACGGGCGCGAATTGCGTTACACCGATCCACGCCGTTTCGGACGCATGCGATTGGCGGGCGGTCCGCTGTGTGACACACGGCTTGGCCAGCTTGGTGTGGATGCGCTAAAAGTTACGCGCAAAGATTTTTTTGAACGCGTGCGCGCGCGCCGCGCCCGCATCAAATCGCTGCTGCTGAATCAGGAAGTTTTTCGCGGCATGGGAAACATCTACACGGACGAGAGCCTCTGGCGGGCGCGAATCCATCCGATGCGCCTGGGAACTTCACTGCGAGAGAATGAGCTCCGGACACTTCACACCGCTGTCCAGCGAATCCTGCAAGCGGCCATCAGTTTGCGCGGGTCGTCCATTTCGGACTACGTGGATGCCGCCGGGGAGATGGGCGAGTATCAGACGAAGCATTGCGTTTACGGCCGCGAAGGCAAGAAATGCAAGCGCTGCGGCGCCGTCATCCGTCGCGTGATTGTGGCCGGACGAAGCAGCTATTTCTGCCCGCGCTGCCAGCGCGCGCCACGACAGGCGCGGTCGCGAAAGATCAGCGTCTCCAGCGCCAGATCACCATGGAGCCAGCGGCGGTAAGCACAGCCGCGTATGCAAATCCAGCGGACGGTCCGATGCTGGACCAGAGAACTCCCACAATGGCGCTGGAAGCGAAGTCCCCCACTCCATTTACAGCCCCGAGCACGCCATATCCCGTGCCCCGAATCTCCGAAGGCAAAATTTCCGCTGCCGCAGCTTTTTCCAGCGCATCCTGCATGGCAATGAACAATCCCGCGAGAACAAAAAGCAGAACCAGCGACGGCAGGTTTCCCGGCAAGAGCAGGAAGCCCAGATTCATCAACGTGGCGATGGCATAGCCGATGGCCAGCAAGCCGCGTTTGGGCAAACGGTCTCCCAGCGCGCCCGCGGGATAGCTGGCGGAGGCATAAACGATGTTGTGCAAGGTATAAAGCACCACGGCGAGGACGCCGGCACGCAGTGCGCCGTAGCGGGGAAGCAGTATCTGCGCGGCGCGAAGAATGAGAAGCGTGTGCGCGAAGTCGCCCAGACCGAAGCAGAAAACACCGGCCAGAAAATGGCGGAACTGCCGGGGCATGTGGCGAAGACTCTCGAAAAACTTCAACCGCTGATGATGAGACAAACGCTTCCCGGCGGGAACCAGAATTGCAAAAGACAGCGCGGCAAGGATGCCGGGTACAAACGTCCAGCGAAGCGTGTGCCGGACGCTGAGATGGTGCATCAGCGCAAGCGCCGCCACAGGCCCGAGCACGGAGCCAACGGAGTCCATGGCCCGCTCGAAACCGAAAGCGCGTCCCACCTGGGTGGGTGCCACGGAATCCGCCAGCAGCGAATCACGCGATGCGCCTTTCGCGCCACGACCTGCCCAACCAAAGGCGCGGAACACCAGCAATGCCGGCCAACTTTGCGCCAGGCCATACGCAAATGTGGAGAGCGCCACGATAAGATAGCCGCTGGCTGCGGCGGGTTTACGCCACTCAGGACGGTCCGCAAACCAGCCGCCGGCAAGTTTGGCGAAACTGGAAAGGCCATCGGCGACTCCTTCGATCAAGCCCAGTGCAAACGCCGGCGCGCCCATGCTGGCAATCAGGACGGGCAAAAGGGAGGTGGCGGCTTCGTGGCCCATGTCCGAGAGAAGGCTCGAAAGGCCGATGCCGAAGACACCGCGAGTCAGCCACCGTGGAGAGGATTGCGCGGCGATTTTATTTTCCATGCGCGTGGAAACAACACCGCGGCAAATGCGTGGTCAAATCGCGCCGCGAGCGGCCCATCGTTTCTAGCATAATTGAACGTGGCTGCGGATGTAATTCCTCCGCCGGCGCGAGCGTATCCATTGCTTGGCCATGAAAGCCCGGTCGCATACAATCCTATTTCACTAATTTACTGGGGGAATCAATTCATGAGATTGAGCGGAAAGCTCTGCGTTGCACTTTTGGTCGCCGCCGGAATTCTGATTCTGTTGCCGGCGCTGTACGCGCAACAACCCGCCGAAGATTCGCAGGTGAGAGTGGATCGGCAAATTATGGCGGATGTTAAAGACAACAATGAATTGATGAAGAACCTGGAATACCTGGCCGATGAAATAGGAGCGCGGTTAACTGGCTCGCCGAATTTGGACAAGGCCAGCCATTGGACCGAACAGCGATTCAAGGATTATGGGCTCGAAAACGTCCATCTGGAATCGTGGAGCGTGCCGCACACCTGGACGCGCGGCCCCATCCAGGGCCGCATTGTCAGCCCCATGGAACACAATCTCACGCTGGCTTCGGCGGCGTGGGCCGTTGGGACAAATGGCCCGGTGCGTGGCCCGGTGGTCTACATGAACGCGACCAAGGAAGAGGACCTCGCGCAGTACAAGGGAAAGCTGAAGGGCGCGTTCGTCATTATGGCCAAGCCCCACGATCTGGAACCGCCATTGAATCCCATGCTGGTTCCCTATGGCGACCCCGACGTTCCCCTCAATACTCCCAAGAATGTGGAACCGCAAAACTATGGGCCGAACTTCTTTCGATTCATCCGCACGGCATTTGAGTTTGTCCAGAAGGAGGGCGCGGCGGGATTCGTGATGTCCTCGGACAAGAAATATGGCCTGCTGAACATGCTGACCGTTGGCGGGCCCATGTATTTCGAGAATCCGCTGCCCACGGTGATCGTTTCCTGGGAGGACTACAACCTGATCTGGCGACTGCTGCAGAAAGGCAACGTGGAATTGGAGATGAACGTTCAGAATTCCTTCGGCGAGAAGGCCGTGGAGGTCTACAACACGGTCGCGGAAATCAAGGGCACGGAGAAGCCTGACGAAGTGGTGATTCTGGGCGGACATCTGGATTCCTGGGACCTGGGCACGGGCGCGACGGACAACGGGACGGGAGCCATGGCCGTTATGGAAGCGGCGCGGGCGCTGGAAAAGCTGGGCGTGAAACCCAAACGGACCATCCGCTTCGTGCTGTTTACGGGCGAGGAGCAGGGTCTGGTGGGCTCCGGAAAATATGTGGAGGCACACAAGGCGGAACTCCCCAAGATTTCTGGCGCCCTGATTCATGACACCGGCACGGGCAAAGTGTTGAGCATCGGCATGATGGGAAATTATCAGGACCGCGAGGTGATGGAAAAAGTGGTTGCGCCACTGCATGATCTTGGCTTTCTGGAACTCAGCATGAGGGAAATGGGCGGGAGCGATCATGCGTCGTTCGATCACGCCGGTGTGCCGGGATTTTGGGTGATGCAGGATCCAATGGACTACGCGCAAACGCACCATTCACAAGCGGACACGTTCGACCGCGTGGTGGAACCAGACCTGGCGCAGGGCGCGGAGGTGCTCGCCGTGTGGGCGTATAACGTGGCTGAGTTGCCCAACCTGCTGCCGAGGAAACCGGCGCCGCCAACGCCGCCCGCGGCGCCCAGCGCACCGCCTGCCAATAAATAATGTGCGGCGGAGAAATGGGCGAGCCTGTCAAAAGGTAGCGAGATGCGAGCCGTGGTGCAGCGCGTGAGCCGTGGGTGCGTCAGCGTGGACGGAAAGACCTCTGGCTCAATTAACGCCGGAATAGTGGTTTTGCTGGCGGTGGGACGCGGCGATACCGCAGTCACGGCTAGCGCCATGGCGGAGAAGATTGTCCATCTGCGTATCTTCGACGATGAAAACGGAAAAATGAATCGTTCGCTGCTCGATACCGGCGGCGGGCTGCTGGCCATTTCGCAATTCACACTCTATGCCGATTTGAAGCGAGGACGGCGGCCGGGCTTTGAACAGGCCGCGCCTCCCGCGGAGGCGGCCGCGCTCTATGAAGAGTTTGTGCGACACGTGCGCGCTCTGGGCGTGCAGACAGAGACCGGAATTTTTCAGGCGCGGATGACGGTGGAAATTGTGAACGAAGGCCCCGTGACAATTCTACTGGACTCCGAGGATCTGTTCTCACAGCAATGACGAACACCGCTTCATCGCCGGACGCGAATCGCGGCCACGGGTTTCAAATTCGGGAAGCAACTCTGCAAGACGCAGCGCGACTGGCCGGCCTTTCCAGCCAACTGGCTTATCCTTCCACGCCGGACCAGATTGCGGCGCGATTGCCGGCGCTCCAGCAATCCAGCGAGCATGCGGTTTTCGTTGCCGAGGCTGCGGGTGAAGTTGTCGGCTTCATTCATGTGCAGCTGCGGCACGCCCTGGAGCACGACACGCGCGCAGAGGTGGCTTCTCTGGTGGTGGATGAAAAAGTGCGCTCGCGGGGCGCGGGAAAAGCATTGGTGCAAGCCGCGGAGACCTGGGCGCGCCAACGGGGCATGAAAAGTGTCGTGGTACGTTCCAACGTGATTCGCGAACGCGCCCATGCATTTTACGAGCGCCTAGGCTACCGGCACATGAAGTCGCAGAAATTCTTCCGGAAGCAATTCGAATAGCGCAACACGGCAAGAATCTCCCCCAAAGTTCCGCGGTATTCCCTTCCGCCCGTATTCACAACGAACACAATTTCAGGAAAGCTTTGCCAGTGGCCTTTATATATCGTATTACGATATAATGAAGCCGTGAAGCAGCAGCGGATAGCCAGGACGGTGAATTTTGTGGCGCTGGCGGACTTCCGTCACGAATTGCGGTCCTTTCTGAACTTCAGCGAACAGGCGGCGCGGACAGCGGGGCTGGAGCCGCAACAACACCAGGCGTTGCTGGCGCTGAAAGGCCTGCCCGAAGGGCAGCGCAATACCGTGGGCGCGCTGGCGGAGCGAATGCAGATCCGGCATCACAGCGCCGTCGAACTGGCCAACCGTTTGGAAGCCAATGGCTGGTTGCGGAGAGCGCCCAGCCCGCTCGATGGCCGTGAAGTGCTGCTACAGCTGACGCCGCGCGGAGAGCATTGCCTGGGCCGGCTTTCTCGCGAACATCGCGCGGAGCTCCAAACCACCGGGCCGCGGCTGATCCGCAGTTTGCAGGCCATCATTCATCATGTGGAACGGCCGGATGTAAAGCGGCGGGGTAAGACGCGCAGGAAATGAATCTGAGCGAAGAAGGAATTCGATGGCGGCTTCCACCGAAGCGGCGATGACACGGGCAGCGGAGAAGGCCGCGAACTGTCGCATCGTGTTCGTCTCCCTGCTGGCAGGGATCATAGGCATCTTGGCTGGCCTGATTGCCTATGTGCTGTATGACTTGATCGCGCTGTTCACCAATCTTTCTTACTACCACCAATTTTCTCTGCAATTTCGAAGCCCCGAACATACGCAACTGGGTCCCTGGGTGATCGTTGTGCCCGTCGTCGGCGGCCTGATCGTCGGCTTCATGGCGAAATACGGGAGTGAAAAGATCAAAGGACACGGCATTCCCGAGGCCATGGAAGCGGTGCTCACGTCGCGCAGCAGAATTGAACCGAAGGTGGCCATCCTCAAGCCTCTGTCGGCGGCCATCGCCATCGGCACGGGTGGTCCGTTCGGCGCGGAAGGACCGATTATTCAAACTGGCGGAGCGTTTGGCTCGTTGGTGGGACAGCTGGTGGCGACGACAGCCTCGGAACGAAAAGTCCTTTTGGCGTGCGGCGCAGGTGCGGGCATGGCAGCGACCTTCAACACGCCCATCGCCGGCGTGATTCTGGCCATCGAGCTGCTGCTGTTTGAATTTCGGTCGCGATCCTTCATTCCGCTGGTGATTGCCTGCACGCTGGCGACAAGCGTGCGGTCCATCCTGCTGGGACAAAAATCCATGTTCACCATGCAGGGCGCCAATTTTGACGTGGTGCGCGGGCTGCCCTGGTATGTGCTGCTGGGCATCATTTGTGGAATCGCGGCGATTGGATTCACCAAGGCATTGTATTGGGTGGAGGATCAGTTTGATCGCCTGCCGGTGAACGATCTGTGGCATCCGGCGATTGGCGCCCTGGGACTGGGCATCATCGGGTTTTTTGTGCCGCGCGTGCTGGGCGTGGGCTACGACACCATCTCGGATATTTTGAACAACAACCTGGCGGTGAAATTGTTGATCCTTATCGCCGTTTTCAAGGCGCTGGCGCTGGTGATTTCGCTGGGGTCAGGGACGTCCGGTGGATTGCTGGCGCCCATGTTCATGTGCGGCGCGGCGCTGGGCGGAGTCTACGCCACGGGCATCAATCATTTGATTCCCAGCCTGCACCTTTCGCCGGGAGCGTTTGCCCTGGTGGCCATGGCCGCCATGTTCGGCGCGGCATCGCGCGCCACGTTTACGTTCATCGTGTTCGCGTTTGAAATCACGCATGACTTCAACTCCATCCTTCCGCTGATGCTGGCGAGCGTCATTGCGGATCTGATCGCCCTGCGTTATTTGCGGGCTTCCATCATGACGGAAAAACTGGCGCGCCGCGGGCTGACCGTCCCCGGTGAATATGAGGTTACCCTGCTGGAATGGGTGAAGGTCGGCGAAATCATGCGCCGCGACATGCCGACGGTTCCGCAGGACATGACCGTGGGCGAGCTGGCCGAGCGAATCGGGCGAGGCGAACCGGAATTCAATCTGACGCAGGGCCTGCCCATTGTGTCGCGCGACGGACGCCTGGTTGGGTTGGTAACCCACGGCGATTTGTTGCGCGCCATGCGTGACAAGGAGGCCGCAAAGCTTACCGTCCTGGAAGCGGGGAGCAGTCCGGCAATCGTGGCGTTTCCTTCGGAGCGGGCGCTGGATGCGCTGGCACGCATGTTGGAAAACAATATTGGCCGCTTGCCGGTGGTGAGCCGCGAAGACGAAGGGCAGCTTCTGGGATTTGTGAACCGCTCCACCATATTGAATGCGTGGACGCAGAAGATGCACGACGAGAACATTCGCGAGCATGGCTGGCTGACTCAGTTTGCGCGGTCGAAACTGTAATCGGATTGCGAGGCCGGGCTTACGAGGCGCGGCCCAATAAGCTGCGATGGCCGCTGTCTTTCAACGCCGCTTTGATTTTCTCCTCGTCGCTGGCTCCCCACTCCGGATTGGGAACTTGCAGGGCGGGCACAGGCTGCGGCAGAAGTTCCTTGGAATGCGTCTTGATTGCCGCGTCGGCAAGCCAGTAACCATGATTTTCCAGCACCGACGCTTCGGCGTCTGAAAAGCTGTCCAAATCCGTGCGGATTGCGGCGATATATTTCTTGGCCAGGTCCTCCGAATATCCCTGAGCGACTCCGTAGTCCTGACAGGAACTCCCAATTCCCCAATAAGCGCCCTTCATTTCTCCGGCAATAAAGCTGGAAATGAGCCAGCGCTTGCGGACAGCAAGAGCCTGATTTTCAGGAATGGAAACGAAACGACCGACATCCCAGAGAAAGCCATTATCGCCGGAGAGTTTGAATAACGCGCCGCCATCGGAAGCGAAGACGTATTCGTGGTCCTTCCAGATGGGTTCTACGCCAAGGTTGTCGTAAACGCCGCCATCACTCAACGTGATTTCGCGAACGAGCTTGTCGCGCACCGGACCGGGCTGTGCGCGGCCGCCCTGCATCTTCGTTGGATCCAAGTTCAAGTTGATGGGCTTAAAAACCGGCGGGAAGCAGGATGAGGCGGCCACGGCGGTGCTCAACTTCCAATCCGCGGGATTATTCTGAAAGCCTGCCATATAGTCCCCGCTCTGGTCGCGCTTAAACATCCAATTCACGCCGAAGACAAGATCCGTGGAACAGAGAACGTGCGCCAGATCACTGGGGATCGTGGCGAGCGTCTTCCCTTTCGTCAGGGTCGCATCGTAGTGCTTCGCCAGGCCCAGACTGTCGTGAGTTCCAGGGACGACAGATTCCAGAGCCAGCCAGCGGCGAAGGTCCTGTGCGCAGAACTCACGCATGGGTGAACTGACCGAAGCCGTAAAATCCGCGACTCCCGCGTTCAGTGGCGATGGCAGTCTGCTGGCGAGGAAACCGTTCAGGATGCTCCCGCCGGAAACTGAGGAGATCGTCCGCATCTGCTTCAAAATTCCCAGTTCGTTAAGACGGCGCAAAGCGCCCAGATGAAATAACGTCGCGCGAAAGCCCCCGCCTGAAAGGGCCAGACCCTTGCCCACTCGTTGAACTTTGGGAACAGGTACGTATTTCAGCGCGTTTGCAGGAACGGCGGTTTCCATCGTTTCCTCGATTCAGCCGGAGATGATTTTTCCTGGCGCTTGAATTTGATCGTCACCGGAGGAGTCTACATCAACAGCACTGGGCAGGAAAGCGCGCTTCCGAGCTGCCTCATTTCCCGGCGATGGTTCGCCCGATGCCAATATGCCTGCATCCGGGTTTAGGTTCGCTAAAGTACCGGTATCGAGACACGCTATCGTCAACATCTGACATAGTTAGTCACTCACTAATTATTTAGTCTCATAAGAGTTTCACTGGCTCACAAGGGGTTTCTAAGTTACCCTCTTCCGCGGATAGGAGGCTGTCCCTTCCCGTGCTCTTCAAGACGCTCAGCGCCGCGGTCTATGGGATTGAGGCGTACACCGTGGAAGTAGAGGTGGACGTGGGCTCAAGCCGCCCGCACGAATTCACGGTAGTGGGCCTGCCGGATATCGCGGTGAAGGAAAGCCGCGAGCGAATTAAGGCCGCCCTGAAGAATTGCGGCTTCGATTTCCCCTCGCCGCAGAGCGTTACGGTGAATCTCGCGCCCGCGGATATTCGCAAGGAAGGATCGGGATTCGACCTGCCCATGGCGTTGGGCATTATGGGCTGCCAGGGGCAATTCTTCGGGAAAATTCTGGACGACACCGTGTTCCTCGGCGAACTCTCTCTGGATGGTGGAGTTCGCGCGGTCCATGGAGTGCTTTCCGCGGCGTTGTGCGCGCGCGAGCGGGGACTGAGAAAACTCGTCGTGCCCGAAGCCAACGCAAGAGAGGCCGCGGTGGTGAAAGGCGTGGACGTCTATCCGGTTCGCTCGCTGCCGCAGGTTGCGGATTTCATCAATTCCCCGGAATCATTCCGCCCGCAGGAAGTGGATACGTCGCTAATCCTGACGGAGGGGGGAAATTATGCCGTGGACCTGCATGATGTGCGCGGCCAACTGGCGGCCAAGCGGGCCCTGGAAGTAGCCTGCGCGGGCGGTCACAATATTTTGCTGATCGGTCCGCCGGGCGCGGGAAAAACGATGCTGGCGAAGCGCATCCCGACGATCCTCCCACCCATGTCGCTGGAAGAGGCCATTGAAACCACGCGGATTCACAGCGTCGCCGGCGTGCTGGAGGAATCATGCGGGTTGGTGGGGACGCGGCCATTCCGCTCTCCGCATCACACCATCAGCGATGCCGGGCTGATTGGCGGCGGAGCCGTGCCGCGTCCGGGCGAGGTTTCGCTGGCGCATCACGGCGTGCTGTTTCTGGATGAGTTGCCGGAGTTTCAGCGAAACGTTCTGGAGGTGATGCGCCAGCCATTGGAGGAGGGTTCCGTGACCATCGCGCGAGCGGCGCTCTCGTTAACCTTCCCGGCGCGATTCATGCTGGCGGCGGCGATGAATCCCTGTCCTTGCGGTTTCTTCGGTGATCCCACGCGGGAATGCAACTGCTCGCCGCCGCAGATCCAACGCTACGTCTCCAAAATCTCCGGGCCATTGCTGGACCGCGTGGACATCCAAATCGAAGTGCCCGCGGTAAAATACCGGGAATTGCGTGGCCCCGGCGAGACGGAAAATTCCGCGGCGGTACGCACCCGGGTGATCGGCGCGCGCGAAAAGCAGCACCTGCGGTTCGCGGGAGAAAAAAATCTCTACGCCAACGCGCAGATGCCCACGAAGTTGATTCGCAAATTCTGCGCCATTACCGCCGAGGGAGAGAAGTTGCTGGAAAACGCCGTCCAGCGGCTGGGGCTTTCCGCGCGGGCCCATGATCGAATTCTGAAAGTGGCGCGGACCGCGGCGGACCTGGACGAGGCAGCGGACATCCAATCCAAGCACCTCAGCGAGGCAATCCAGTACCGGACGTTGGACCGCACCTATTGGGTGTGAGCCCGGCTCAAATCGCTCCGGCCGTCGGGCTGTCTCCGCTATCCAGCACCGTCCGTGGATCTCCACGTTGACGCCACCCTCGGCCTATGCTACCCATACCAGCCAGTTTTATTGACCGGAAACATGACTGCTCCCATCAAACGCGCCGAGATCACGCTGGAAACCAAGCTGGAGAGCGTGGACCTGGCGGAGGAAATCGCGATTCGAATCGCGGAGGATGCCGGTTTTGACGAGGAGAATCGCCACAAGATCGGCATGTCCGTGCGGGAAGCAGTGATCAACGCGCATAAGTATGGAAACCAGGCCACACGCGAGAAGAAAATTCGCCTGATTGTCGAGCTGGAGCCGGAAAAACTTGTCGTCCACGTGGTGGATGAAGGCCAGGGATTTGATCCCGCCTCCGTTCCGGACCCTCTTCAGGAAGAAAACCTGTTGCGAACATCCGGCCGCGGACTTTTCCTGATGCGCGCCTTCATGGATGAATTTGTTGTCCAGCGGGCGCCGGAAGGCGGCACGGAATTGGTAATGGCGAAACGCCTGCCGCACGCAAGAACTTCGTAGTTTCATGCCTGGAATTAGCCATCCGTTTCAAAGTCCATTAATTCCAGGCATCTCCTCCTGCTCTGTTTTGGGATTCCGTAGCTGGCGTCATATTGTTGGCGGGACAACGTTTTCCTCAGACGGGCCGACCAGGCGCGGGGCTGGTCTTGCGTGGTCTTTTGCTGGACACCTGCGGTGCGGTGTGACACAATCCTGCCGCTTTTGGAGACTTGTAATCCTGCCGGGGCGTAAGACTCCCTGTGCGGGCCTTCCGTCCTTCCTGCCGGCGTTACAAGCACCAGGCGCATTTTGCTGAAGAGAGGTGTGGATCGTTGGCAAGAGAACAAGGTGTGGTGAAATGGTTCAATGCATCGAAGGGTTTTGGATTCATTCAGCGGCAATCCGGCGAGGATGTCTTCGTCCATTTTTCCGCCATTCAAATGGATGGTTATAAGAGCCTGAACGAGGGACAGCTCGTCGAATTCGAGGTCAAGCAGGGACCCAAGGGGTTCCAGGCCGAGAATGTAACCAAGGCTTAACCAGGGGCGTATTTTTTCGGACTCCTTTCAGGCACAGCGAAAGGGATTCATCTGGTGACGAGCCGAATTCCCGCGCGCGCCTTCAGGTGATGGTGTGCATCTATGATAGGATACTAGTATCTTTAAAAAACCCGTGGGGTGCAGGTGTGACGGAACACATTTTACGCAAGGATCTGAAGCGGGACGAAATCCGCGACACGATGGTGGGTACCTTTCGCGCCATCATCACTCACGAGAAGACCGTTGGCATTACAGTGGGCGTTCTGGCGGTGATCGCCCTGGCCATATTCGGGTGGAAGACCCATTCAGACCGGCAAACTGTAAAGGCAGAGGCCCTTTTCAATGTTGCGCTTGGGGTTTACACAGGTTCCAGCCAACAGCCGGTTACGGGACAGCCTGCCCCCACTCCCACACAGAAAGACTATGTGGACGCAGAAGCGAAATTCCGCCAGTTGGCGCTGACGTATCCGCACACGCGCCCCGGGCAACTGGCTCATTACTATGCCGCTCTGAGTCTGGAGAAGCTGGATAACAACGACGAGGCGCGCAAATGGCTGCAAGGCATGGCGGAGATGCACGACGCGGATTTCGTGGCCATGGCGAAATATGCGCTCGCTGAGCTGGATGCCCAGGCGGGCAAGGGCGAGGATGCCGCAAAAATTTACCAGCAGTTAATTGACAAGCCGTCGGTGCTGGTCCCGAAGCCTGTGGCGATGCTTTCGCTGGCTGATTACTACAGCACGACAAAGCCCGCGGAGGCCGCGCGGCTGTACAACGAAATTAAGTCGGAGTACCCGAATACACCCGCGGCGCAACAGGCTGATCAGCGGCTGAACTGGCTCGGCGGCAAGAGCTAAGCTCCGCGCTTTTCCCTGGCAGGAAGCCGACCCCCGCATATCGCCGGTAGAGTATCCTTAATGCCTCTCGCTCCGTATGCCATGGATGTGGCAAACTCTCGCGGCCGGCGCTACCCGGAAGCGGCGCATCCCTATCGAAATGAATTCGCCCGCGACCGCGACCGCGTGATTCACGCCCGTGCTTTCCGCCGCCTCGAAGCGAAGACGCAGGTCTTTACCACCCGTTACAGCGACCATTTTCGCAATCGCCTGACTCATACGCTGGAAGTGGCGCAAATTGCGCGCACCGTGGCCGCGGCGCTGCGATTGAACACCGACATAGTGGAGGCTCTGGCTCTGGTGCATGACATTGGCCATCCGCCGTTCGGTCACGCTGGCGAGCGGCGGCTGGACGAGCGCATGCGCGAACATGGCGAATCCTTTGATCACAACCTGCATGCGCTGCGGATTGTGGAGCAGTTCGAGCACCGCTATCTGAATTTTCCCGGGTTGAATCTCACTTTCGAGACGCGCGAGGGGATTATCAAGCATTCCCGCGATTACGACGAAACGCGATTCCCTGAATTGGCCGAATATCACCTTCAGGAACGGCCACCGTTGGAGGCGCAACTCATCGATTTGGTGGATGAAATTGCCTACAATACTGCCGACCTGGATGATGGCATGGAAGCAAATCTTCTGGACCTGGGAATGGTGCGCAAGGAAGTTCCCTTGTTTGACCAGCATTATGCGGGCGTGGAACGGCGGCATCCGCAAAGTCCGCCGAAGCTGGTGTTTAGTGAGGCGCTGCGAAGCATGCTGGATCAACTTGCCACGGATCTGATTGAAAACACAGCTCTATGCGTGGCCGAGTCGGGGGTGAAGACCGTTAATGACATTCGCTCGCAATCGGCCCGCATGGCCGGTTTTTCGCCGCGCATGGCTGCGGCCAACGGAGAGCTAAAAAAGTTCCTTCGCGAACGGCTATATGAGCATCCAAATATCGCAGAAGACCGTGACCGATCCGTGGAAGCCCTGGATGAGCTGTTTGGTTTCTTCATGGCTCATCCCGGGCGGATGCCTGAGCAATACGCGAAGCTGGCGCAAAACGAGCCGGTTCACCGCGTAGTTTGTGATTACATAGCGGGGATGACGGACCAGTTTTTGATGCGACAGTTCGGTGGATATCTGGCAAAAGGCAACGCCGCCGATGTGCGCATCTGACCTCAAAGTCTAATGTCCGTTAGGTGACAATCGGCCAGCGTCATCGCCGGGCTTTCTTGACAACGAGGGAGCCGCCCCCGATAATTGCGCTTCACCCGAGGCAAGAGTCTTTCCATGTTTCTGGATATCAACGAACTCGCAATACGAAAGGTCCGGATACGGAAGAGCTATTCCCCGGGGATGCTGGATTTCCATTCGTACGACTTCCGGCAACTGGAGCCACTGGAAGTGCGGGGCACGGCCGAGCTGATAGAAGGCCAGATTCGGATCAGCGGCACATTACAGACGAAGGTGGATTTGGTTTGCGCCCGGTGCCTGGATTCCGTTGCGGAAGACCTCAGCAGGGATTTTGACCTGTATTACCGGCCGATAGCGGCCATGCAAGGTGGAGAAGAAGAACACTTGGCGGCAGAGGATACGGAAATAGGTTTTTTTGAGGGAAACGGCCTTTTTCTGGCCGACATTCTCGCGGAACAGGTGAACCTGGCAATCCCCATGAAAGTCATTTGCCGGAGCGACTGCCGTGGCTTGTGTTCGCATTGCGGGGCAAACCTTAATCATGAGGAATGCCGATGCGAGGCGCATGCCACTGATCCTCGATTTGAGCCTCTGGCACGCCTGAAACAGGACTGGTTCAAAAAACAATAAATCGGCACGGAGGAAGCAACCGGGTTGTCCCGGCGCGGCCCGTGCATAGGAGTCCATATGCCAAATCCAAAGCGACGCCATTCAAAAGCACGGACCAGCAAGCGGCGCGCGCACGACCATCTGACGGCCCCCACGCTCGGACAGTGTCCCAATTGTCACGAGCGCAAGCTACCGCATCAAGCCTGCCCGCATTGCGGTTATTACAAGGGCCGGCCGGTTGTGGACACCGGCGCCTAATTCGCGGGTCCGCCGGATCACCGGCGGGAAGGCATCTCCATGATTACAATTGCGCTGGACGCAATGGGAGGGGACCACGCGCCCCGTGCCGAAGTCGAAGGCGCGGCGCAAGCAGCGCGTGAATTGGGTGTCCGCGTCCTTCTTACCGGGCAGGAACCCGCCTTGCGGCAGGAACTGCAACGGCACCGAACCAGGAACCTCCCGATAGAGGTGGTGCCGGCGAGCGAAGTGATCACCATGCAGGATTCGCCCACGCACGCCTTTCGAAAAAAGCGGGACAGTTCCGTTCACGTGGCGGCCCGCCTGGTGAAACAAGGGAAAGCCGATGCCATGGTCAGCGCCGGCAATACCGGGGCGGTGATGGCCACGGCATTGTTGACGCTGGGAACTTTGCCCTCTGTCCACCGCGCGGCGCTGGCCGCGCCGTTCCCCACGTCACGCGGCGGCGTGACCGTGATTCTGGACGTGGGCGCCAATGTGGATTCCCGGGCGGAGCATCTGGAGCAGTTTGCGGTGATGGGGGAAATCTATTATCGCGCGATTTTTGGGACCAAGCGGCCCAAGGTAGGATTGCTTTCCATCGGTGAAGAGGAAATGAAGGGCAACGAACTCACGCGCGATGCGCACAACCTGCTGAAGCAAACCTCGCTGAATTTTGTGGGCAACGTGGAAGGCCGGGAGGCGTTCGGCGGAGACGTGGACGTGATTGTATGCGACGGCTTTGTGGGCAACGTGGCCTTGAAGATCAGCGAGGGAGTGGCGCAACATATCGCCGCCATGCTGAAGAAGGAGTTGCAAAGCCGGCTGAGTTCGCAGATGGGATACGTGCTGGCGCGGAGCGCCTTCCGTGATTTTCGGAAGAAAATTGACTACACGGAATATGGCGGCGCGCCTTTGCTGGGAGTGCGCGGCATCGTGGTGATTGGCCACGGGAAATCCAATGCCAACGCCATCAAGAATGCCATTCGCGTAGCGGCGAGTTTGAGCCGGTCGCGGATCAACGAAAAAATCCAACAGGAATTGTCGGCCGTGCCATTGGAAGTCCACGCGTAGCCGCGCTTTTCGGAAACGACCCTTATGAGCCATCTTGCATTCATTTTCCCGGGACAGGCCTCGCAATACACGGGCATGGGCCGTGACTTGGCGGAGAATTTTCCAGAAGCGCGCGCCGTCTTCGAGGAAGCGGATAGCGCATTGGGCTTTTCTCTTTCGAAATTGTGCTTTGAAGGGCCCGACGAAGAGCTAAAGCTGACGGAAAACACCCAGCCGGCAATTCTGGCCGTTTCCGTGGCCGCGTTCCGCTTGTTGGAGGCGCATGGCGTGGCTCCGAACTATGTGGCCGGACACAGCCTGGGCGAATATTCAGCTCTGGTTGCCGCGGGTGCGCTGGATTTTACCGCGGCGATACGGCTGGTGCGCATGCGCGGGCAATACATGCAGGAAGCGATTCCACTCGGCGAGGGCGCCATGGCGGCCATTATGGGACTGGCTCCCGGATTGGTAATCGAAATTTGCCAGCGCGCCGCCAACGGCGAAATGGTAACTCCCGCCAATTTGAATTCGCCGGCGCAGACGGTAATTTCCGGCCACGCCGCGGCCGTGAAACGCGCCGTGGAACTGGCCTCGCAAAATGGCGCGAAGCGGGCCGTAATGCTGGCCGTTTCGGCTCCGTTCCATTGCGAACTGATGCGTCCCGCGCAGGAGCGGCTCCAGCAAGACCTCCACGAGACAACGTTTTCAGATTTGCGCTTTCCTCTGGTGACCAATGTTGACGCCGATGAAATCACCACGGGAGGCGAAGCGCGGCAGGCGCTGATCCGCCAGGTGTCTCTCCCGGTACGCTGGGAAGATTCCATTCGCGAATTGCTGACTCTGGGCGCGACCACATTCATAGAAGTTGGGCCGGGAAAGGTTCTCACCGGGGTCCTGAGGCAAATCGAGCGCTCCGTCCACTGCTTCAACGTCGAGGACGCGGCGAGCCTGGCGGCCACGTTGTCGAAGCTGGTGCAAACTCGTGAAGAGGCGGAGGTCTGACGGCGATGTTTTCTTTGCGCGACCGCGTGGCGCTGGTTACTGGCGCGTCTCAGGGGATTGGGCGCGCTGCCGCTCTAAAGCTGGCGGAAGCCGGAGCAGCGCTGGCTGTGGCGGCGCGCAATGCGGAAAAATTGGCGGAACTGGCGCGCGAGATTGAGGCCGCGGGAGGCCGGGCGCTCGCCATACAGATGGATGTTGCCGACGGCGAGCAAGTGAAGAATGGATTTAAGCAGACGCTGGCGCACTTCGGAAAACTGGACATTCTGGTGAACAATGCCGCGGTGACTCGCGATGGACTGGCGTTGCGAATGAAGCGGGACGATTGGGACGCGGTGATTCAGACCAATCTAACGGGCGCGCATCTCTGCATGCAGCAGGCGCTCGCCGCCATGGTGAAGCAGCGCTACGGGCGCATCATCAACATCACTTCGGTGGTGGCGCAAACCGGCAATCCGGGCCAGGCCAATTACGTTGCGGCCAAGGCAGGACTGATCGGCCTCACACGCACTGTTGCCGCTGAGATTGCATCCCGGAACATCACCGTAAATGCCATCGCGCCGGGATTCATTGACACGCCGATGACGGCGTCGCTCTCCGAGGAAGTGAAAAAGGCCCTGATGGAGCGTATCCCGCTGGGCCGCATGGGAGAGCCAGGAGACGTGGCTGCCGCGATTCTCTTTTTGGCCAGCGAGGAGGCGGGGTATATCACCGGACAGACGTTGAACGTAAACGGCGGGATGTATATGGGTTGAGAAGCGATGCAAAGTTGACCATGCACAACGGTGTGAATAGAATGTGAAGGTTTGCCGGGGATTGATCAACACCGAGAGAGTGCCCGGCCGTAACGGGCAGAAATCAGAACGGAGGCGAATAGTATGGCCAGCGTGGAAGAACGCGTAAAGCAGATTATTGTCGAGCAGCTCGGTGTGGATGAAGGCGAAGTGACACCGACAGCATCATTTGTGGACGACCTGGGAGCCGATTCGCTCGACACCGTCGAGCTGGTGATGGCCTTTGAAGAGGCGTTCGACATCGAAATTCCGGATGAGGACGCGGAGAAAATTACAACGGTGAAGGACGCCGTTGCGTACATCGAGAAACAATCCCAGGCAAAAAAGTAAACTTCCAGCAGGACATCCGGGAGAAATTAACATTGAACCGCCGAGTTGTCGTCACGGGCGTTGGGCTCGTCTGCGCCTGCGGAATCGGGACGGAAGAAGTCTGGAAAAACCTGCTTTCCGGCCAGAGCGGCATCGGAACGATCACCCAGTTCGACGCCACGGCGTTTGACTGCCGTATTGCGGGTGAAGTCCGAGGCTTCGATCCTTTGTTGTGGATCGAGAAGAAGGAATTGAAAAAAATGGGCCGGTTTATTCAACTGGCCATCGCCGCCACGGATTTCGCGATGAAAATGTCCGGCTTGAAGGTGACGCCGGAGATCGCCGACGACACCGGGGTTTACATCGCCAGCGGGATCGGCGGATTCGACGTCATCGAGCGCGAGCACAACAAGCTTTTGCAGGGCGGCCCCGGCAAGATCTCCCCGTTCTTTATTCCCGCTGCAATTATCAATCTTGCCTCCGGGTTTATTTCCATTCGCTATGGCGCGCGGGGGCCAAATTCAGCCACGGCAACAGCATGCTCCGCTTCCGCCCACGCCGTGGGCGACGCGTTCAAGATCATCCAGCGCGGGGATGCCGTGGCCATGATTGCTGGAGGAGCCGAAGCCTCCATCACTTCAATGGGTATCGGCGGATTTGCGGCCATGAAAGCGCTTTCAACCCGGAACGACGAACCGACACGCGCCAGCCGCCCGTTCGACATGGAACGGGACGGATTCGTGGTGGGGGAGGGCGCGGGTGTGCTGATTCTTGAAGAGCTGGAAATGGCGCGGCGCCGCGGCGCGCCCATCCTGGCGGAAGTCGTGGGATACGGCATGGCGGGCGACGCGTGTCATATCACGCAACCGGCCGAAAACGGCGATGGCGCATACCGCGTCATGTTGCGGACATTGAAGGATGCTGGGATTGGTCCAGCCGATATTGGATACGTGAATGCGCACGGCACTTCGACGCCCATCGGCGATGCCATCGAAACCGTGGCTCTGAAGCGCGTCTTCGGTGAGCGCGCCAGGCAGGTGCCAGTTAGTTCCACCAAGTCCATGACCGGCCATTTGCTCGGCGGCGCGGGCGGCCTGGAGGCGGGCATCAGTGTTCTCGCACTGCGGGATCAGATCATGCCGCCGACGATCAACTACGAGCATCCCGACCCGGAATGCGACCTGGATTACATCCCCAATAAAGCGCGCCCCGGGAAAGTGACCTACGCTCTGTCCAATTCGTTCGGGTTCGGCGGAACGAACGCGGCCCTGGCCTTTAAGCGCTGGCAGGAGAAATGATCGCGGAAGCCGCTGCAGGAAATTTTGCCCACGCTCTTTCAGTGAATCATCCGGGGGAGATAGCACTTTGAAAATCGGCGTTTGCGTGAAACAGGTGCCGGCGAAGGACGCTCCGCTGGTCATCGCCGAAGACAGCCGGTGGATTCGCGAAGCCGACATCGGCTTCGAAACCAACGAGCCGGACACTTACGCTCTCGAAGAGGCCCTGCGCCTCAAGGAAAAGCACGGCGGCGAAGTAGTGGCCATTTCCATGGGGCCGGAGCGCGTGAAACAAACCATCAAGGAAGCGCTGGCCAAGGGTGCGGATCGCGGCATCCACGTTTTGGACGACAAGTTCTATTTGCTGGACCCCCTGGCCGCCTCGCGATCACTGGCCGCGGCGATTGAAAAGGAGAATTTCGACCTCCTTCTGACGGGCCTGCAAAGCGACGACCAGGGTTTCGGACAAACGGGAGTGTTGCTGGCGGAACTTCTGGGACGTCCGCATGCAACCATCATCATGCAGATTGAAGTCACGGACGGCTCCATGAAGCTGAAGCGCGAACTGGAAGCCGGATGGTTTCAGTGGGTGGAGCTGCCGCTGCCCGCGGTGCTCACTATTCAGTCGGGCTGCAACAAGCCGCGCTACGCCACGCTGAAAGGCATCATGGCCGCCAAGAAGAAGGAGATCGCCAGCATCCCGCGGGCATCACTCGGCGTGGCGGACGCGCCCACGGAGCATGTGGAACGAATTTACGTCCCGCGGAAAACGAAAAAAACGGAATTTATCAGCGGAACGCCCAAGGAAATTGCCTCCAGGCTGGTGGAAAAACTGAAACACGAAGCGCGGGCCATCTAAGAGAGTCTGCCGATGAAAATCCTGGTCATCACCGAACAGCGCGATGGAAAGTGGAACAACGTCAGCTTTGAGGCTGTAGCCGCAGCGCAGCAAATCGGCCATGCGCACGGGGCGGAGATTGTAGGCGTGGTCATCGGCAACGGAGTGGCGCCGCTGGCGGACGGGCTGGCGTCGTATCAGGTCGGTGAAGTTTTTCTCGTCGAGCACAATCTACTGGGAAATTACACTCCCGATGGTTTTTCCCTGGCCTTGCAGCAGGTGATTCAGAAAATTGGGCCGGACATTGTGGTGATGCCCCACACCTACCAGGTTCGTGATTTTGCGCCCAAACTTTCCGCGAAGCTGGACAGAGGAATGATCGGGGATTGCATCGGCTATCGCCTCGAAAATGGAAAGCACGTGTTCGTCCGGCAGATGTTCCAGGGGAAAACCGTGGCGGACGTAACTTTTGCCGGCGCGCCGCCGTGGATCGCCACCTTTCAGGCGGGTGCGTTCCGCGGAGACCTAGCTGCCAAACGCGAAAGCGGAAAGGCAGCGATAACAGCGTTCACCCCGGAATTGAAGCCGGAGCAGATCCGCCTGAAGCCGGGCGAATTGTTCCGCGAAGCAAAACAAGCGGTAGACCTGACCCAGGCGCCGATTCTGGTCTCTATTGGCCGGGGCATCAAGGCTCCCGAAAATATTCCCATGGCCGAGAAGCTGGCGGAGGTATTGGGCGGCGAATTGGCGGCCTCGCGTCCCATCTGCGACGAAGGCTGGCTGCCGATGGACCGGCAGATTGGCAGCTCCGGGCAAACGGTAGCGCCGAAACTCTATTTGGCGCTGGGCATCAGCGGAGCGATTCAGCATGTGGTGGGCATGAAGGGCTCGCGAACCATCGTGGCCGTCAATAAGGATCAAAACGCGCCCATTTTTGAAATTGCGGACTACGGAGTTGTCGGCGACCTCTTCGAAATTGTTCCCGCTCTCACCGAAGAACTCGAAAAAGCGAAGGGACAGTCGTAATTTGGGCAGGCGCGAAGTTCTTCGGCACGGAATGGAATTTTGTAAAAACTTATCGCGTTACTTCATCACAGCGGCCGATTTACGCTTGCCCTTCGTGTACCCCATGAAACGCAAGGCTGTATCCGCGATGCATCTCATCTCGGTCTTCGTGGCTCCATTGGCCGCTTGAACCCCCAAGCCCGCAAGCAGCGTCGAGATATAGCGCGCGAAGTCAGCCGGATTTATATTCTCATCCAGATCGCCGTCTTTCCGGGCCTGCAGGAAGCGCTTTTTAAGAACGGCCTCGCTACGTTTTCTCCATTCAATCATCATCTGCTTTATAGGCTCCGCGCTGGAGCCGCACGCCAAAGCTGCTTGTATGGAAAGGCAGCCCGGCGGGTTACCCGGAGTCGTCAGAAACTCCACCGTGCCCTCCAATAGCGCCTCCACAACGGCGCCGATAGCCGGCTTTTTCAGCGCTTCTCGTATGTAGGTAAGAGGGCCTTCCGTATACCGGGCGATCACCAGCTTGAAGAGGTTCTCCTTGTCGCCAAAAGCCGCATACATGCTGGAACGATTGATGCCCATCGCCTGTGTCAGATCGGCAAGTGTTGCGCCTTCGTAACTCTTTTCCCAAAAAACCCTCATAGCTGCTTCCAGCGCAGCCTGTTCATCGAATCCCCGCGGCCGTCCGGTTCTTCCGTTTTTCATACTTTCCATTGTCAAACGGGATTTGATGCAGTTCCACAATAAAGAGGCAAAATTCCCGCATCCCGCAAAGCACGCCAGACATCTGAAACGATAGGTACACAATACTACGGAACCTTGGATGGTATTCAACGAAAAGGAGATGAAACAGTGTCTATATTAAAAAATAAGGTAGCTGTCGTCACTGGAGGCAGCAGCGGCATCGGACTTGCGACCGCCAAGCGATTCGTCGCAGAAGGTGCGTACGTCTTCATTACGGGACGCCGCAAGGCTGAATTGGATCAGGCTGTAGCCGAGATCGGCGGGAACGTCACGGCGGTTCAAGGCGATGTCTCCAACCTCGGCGATCTGGACCATCTCTATCAGGTGGTCGCCGCGAAAAAAGGCAAGATCGATATCGTTGTTGCGAACGCGGGCGTGGTTGAAATAGTGCCGACGCCGGCGGTCACTCTGGAGCATTTCGACAAGACTTTCAATGTTAATGCCCGCGGAACATACTTCACCGTTCAGAAGGCGTTGCCGCTGATCAAGGACGGCGGCTCGATCATTCTCATCGGCTCCGGGGTTTGGGTGAAAGGAATCCCGGGTTACAGCACCTACAGCGCAACCAAGGCGGCGCTGCGCTCATTTGTCCGGACCTGGACGATGGAACTGAAGGACCGCAGGATCAGGGTCAATATAATCAGCCCTGGGGGAGTCGAAACACCGATCATTAACGGGCAATTTTCATCCAGGGAAATGGCGGACGGACTGAGGGCTCAAATTTCGGCCATGACGCCGCTCGGACGGCTCGGCCGCCCCGAAGAAATAGCAGCGGCTGCTCTGTTTCTCGCCTCGGATGAAAGCAGCTACATCGCCGGTATTGACTTGCCCGCTGATGGCGGCGTCACCGCCGTATAACACGGCATTTGCCCGGCATTGCAACGGCGGACGGCGCTTGCTCGGGTCGTCCGCGCATCACATCACTGGAGAAGCGCAAGGGGTTCGCCCTTCCGCAATGGAAAGATTACGTCTCTCCCGCAATCAGGCGAACGAAACTGATTTGATACAATACCCGCATGGCAATCGAGCGCGAGGTTTTGGAAGCCGATGTACTGATTGTGGGAGCCGGCCCCGCCGGACTTTCCTGCGCGCTGCAACTGGCGCGGCTGATTGAGCAGCACAACGCCGCCGGCAAGAAACCTGAGCTTTCCTCCGAAAATATTTACGTGCTGGAAAAGGCTCGCGAACTGGGCGCGCATCAGCTATCCGGAGCGATCATGGATCCGCGCGGCTTGCGCGAGCTGGTCCCGGATTTCGAGAAAACCGCGCCGCTCGATGCGCTGGTGACGGACGACGCGGCGTATTTCCTGACCCAAGGGAGCACCTATAAACTCCCCATCACTCCTCCGCCCTTGCAAAACCACGGAAACTACATCGTTTCTCTGAACAAATTGACGAAATGGCTGGGCGGACTGGTGGAAAAAACCGGCGTGAATATTTTCACCCAGTTTTCCGGCGCCAGTCCGATTTTTGAGAAGGACGGAATCGCCGGCGTGATCACGGAAGACAAGGGCGTCGACAAGGAAGGTAAGCCCAAGGATAATTTCACTCCGGGCTATGAGTTGCGCGCCAAGGTGACGGTGCTTTCCGAAGGACCGCGCGGCTCGCTCACCAAGGAAGTGGTCGCGCGGCTGGAACTGGATGGATTGAACCCGCAGACTTATGGCATCGGAATCAAGGAACTGTGGGACGTCCAGCCGGGGCGCATTCAGCCGGGGTTCGTGGCCCACACGCTGGGATGGCCGCTCGCCAGCGACATCTATGGCGGCGGCTGGATTTACGGATTGAATGACAATCGAGTTTCCATTGGGATGGTGGTGGCCCTGGAGTATCACGATCCGCTCTTTGACCCGCACGAAGCATTTCAGAAATTCAAGACACATCGATTTGCCCGGAAAATTCTGGAAGGCGGGAAGCTGGTGCGGTACGGGGCAAAGACGGTCCCCTACGGCGGGTGGTATTCCATGCCGCGCGCGCACATGGATGGTGGCTTGATCATCGGGGATTCCGGCAGCCTGCTGAATTCGCAACGGCTCAAGGGAATTCACATCGCTATTAAAAGCGGGATGCTGGCGGCGGAAACGATTTATGAAGCACTCTGCGCCGGAGATACGTCCAGCAAAACACTGGCGGAATACACAAGACGATTGGACGCCAGCTGGATCAAGAACGAATTATGGGAAGTCAGGAATTTCCATCAGGCGTTTCACGGCGGACTCTGGAGCGGACTGGCGCAGGCGGGATTTCAGTTCGTTTCCGGCGGCCGCGGGTTTGTGGATCCCATGCGCAGCGCCGCCGGATATACGGAGTACCACAAGCTGAATCACCAGCGCGTGCTGGTGGATCAATCCGCGCGTTTCAAGGGCGACGGTTCGTTGACGTTTAACCGCCTGACGGACGTATATCATTCGGGGACGCGCCACGAAGAAGACCAGCCCTGCCATCTGGTTGTCAGCGATCCATCCATCTGCGCGGACCGTTGCGTGCGTGAATTCGGAAACCCGTGCCAGTATTTTTGTCCCGCGGCCGTTTATGAAATGATACTGGAAAAAGGCGAGCCGAAGCTGAAGATCAACGCGTCAAACTGCGTCCACTGCAAAACCTGCGACATCGCCGACCCCTACCAGATTATCAACTGGATTCCGCCGGAAGGCGGAGGCGGTCCGAACTACGAAGGGATGTAGACCACGCGGCGGAGAATCCCCCCGCCGTTCAGTTTGAAGAATCGCTCTTCCCGCCTGAGAAAAAATGCTTCAGCCGGCCCCAGAAGCTGTGGTGTGTCTGCGCTGGCGGAGCCGCCGCGGCGAGGCGCCGGCACCGCGGTAGCATTCGCGGGCTGTTGAAGGGCGGCTGCCGCCGTGGAGTTCGCGGCGCTGCTCGAAGCAGGCGCGCCAACTGCCGCGGGACTATTGGACGGCTGAGTAACCGCCGCTGTCTCCGCCGCAGGCTTGCCTGATTTCTTTTTCTTCGCGCCGCGCTGCCTGGAGGATGGCTTCTTCGTCACGCGTCCGGTGAACACGAATGCTGGTTCGACGCGTAAATCCTGTACCAGCATGATTGTTTCCGCGCTGGGAGCAGGCGGCGGATTCGGTACTTCGTAGTTGTAGGTCAACACCGGTACTGTCGCCTTTTGGGCTGGGGATTGTTTCGCGGACGGTTCGCGCGAGGTCTCGCTTTGCGCTGGCGGCGCGGCCTGTGGCGGAATATCCGAGCGGACATTGGATTCAGCAGTTGAGGATGGCGGTTTCTGTGATTGCGGACCGGCAGGCACGGCGTTTACTGGCGGATTGGTCGGCGCAGCCGGCGGCGCGGGAGGAGTCAGAGGAGTTAGATCTGCCTCTATCACGTCGCAATCGCAATGCCCGGTCACATTTTTCAGCGGAGTCACGTCTCCGCCCTGCAGAAATATTTCCCCGGGCTCGGGAACCGTGATGGTATTGCCGGACAACTGCTGTTCCAGCCGCACAGCGCCATGATAGGCGCGGGCGCACAGCTTTCCCGATGTATCGAGACCCAGCGCAAATTCGCGCGGGCCTTCCGATACGGCCTCCGGCGAAGCGGTGAAGAAAGCCGTGTAGGCCTGCAGGGGCGAGGCGCCGGGCAGGGAAACGTGGACGCGGCCAAATTCCAGCGCCAGGGTGAGCGCGCCGCCATTTTCCAGCAGAGTAAATTTCGCGGGACCACAAATATAAATGAAGCCGCCACCAGTCAGTTGAATGCGCGCCTTCCCCGAATGCACGGTGATGACGCTGCCATTGCCCACGGGCGTTCCTGGCGAGACTCCGGCTGCTGCCGCGCCTGACAAAGGCGCCGCGGGATGTTCCACGGAGACGTCACGGCCTTGCAGGCTCCCCACGCCAGGAGGCGTTTGCGCGAGCAGGGGGATGGCGCAGACCAGAAAAAATGAAAGCGAACAGGCCATCCTCAAAGCTTGTTGCGCTCTATTAGTGTGTTTTGCCGTCGGCATGCGGAATTGGCCTTTGCCTATACTATATAGGCGTGGCTGGACGCTCAACATCGGAACGCGAAACCGCGCCGGAGACCGTCAACGTTCATTACGATGTGCGCCTTCGGCAGCTCTCGCTCTGGCGCAGGATGCAGGTGCCCGTTCTGGGATGGGTGGTGTGGGCGTTCATCCGCACTCTGGGCCCCACGCTGCGGTTTGAAACCATTGGGCTCCATCATCTGGACGATATCCATGCGCGCGGCCACCAGGCCATCGGCGCGTTCTGGCATCGCTGCATCCTGGCCGCGGTATGGCGCTGGCGCGGACGCGGCGTGGTGGTGCTCAACACCACGAATTTTGACGGCCAATGGACGCGGCGAGTGATTGAACGTCTCGGCTTTGGGACGGCTCAGGGGAGTTCTTCACGCGGTGGCCTGCGCGGCCTGTTGGAACTGGAAAAGCGGCTGTCCGAAGGGCGCGATGTGGCGTTCACCATTGACGGCCCGCGCGGACCGCGTTATGTGGCCAAGCCCGGCGCGGTGATGCTGGCGCAAAAAACGGGCCAGCCGATTTTGGTGTTCCATGCCAGCCTGGAGAGCGCCCACACCTTCACAAAATCCTGGGACCTGTTCCAGATTCCCAAACCGTTCACGCGCGCGGTGATGATTGTAGCTCCGCCTCTCACCGTTCCACGGGATGCCAACGCGCAACACATGGAAGCGAAGCAGGCGGAAGTGCAGGCCGCGTTGGAACGCGTGCGGGATGTCGCCGAAAGCTGGTTCCATATCAGCGAAGCAGAACGCGAACGGATTCGGGCGGAGTGGAACGCCTAGAGAGGGCTTGCAGCCCCCGCACGCCGCCTGCGCAAGCGCTTATGAAGCTTGCGGCTTCGTTGCCGTCACCGTGCGCACCGGCGGAAAAATCCAAAAGCTCATCCAGGATTTGCGAACTCCCTTCATCCCGGCGCTTCGTAAGTCGTCCGCATATTGCCCCACACGCTGAAAATCCAGCAACGCAACCTTGCCGCCCGGTTTGAGTACACGGACAATCTCCTCGATAGCCTTTCGTCGCCCATCGCGCGACGAAATGTTGTGGATGGCGAGGCTGGCCACAACGGCGTCAAAACTTGCGTTGGCGAAAGGCATTTCTCGCATGTCACCATCGCGAACTTCAACACGGCTCTTCACATCCTCGATTTCCGCGTTCTTGAGAGTTGCTTCACGTGAATTCGCCGCCTGATCCTTCTGCGACCAGAGATCCAGTCCAACCGCGCGGCCCCGCGGAAGCCTCTTGGCGGCGCCAATGAGCAAGAGGCCGTGGCCGCAGCCCACGTCCAGCACCGTCTCATCGCCGCGCAGATGGAGATTATCCAGCAACCTGTCACGCGCGCGAAATTTTCCCACCAGGCTGCTGCTGAACATCAGGAGAACTTCGATCAGGCAGATGGCTCCGATGGAGAAAAATGAGTTGCCCAGAATGGGCCAGAATCCAACATTTCTTCTCCCCGTGTGCGTGGCCAGGAACCAGCCAACGGGGAGCAATACACCTGCGCAGACGGCCAGAATAATGATGACGCCAGGAGCGTCAATTCCGTAGTTGGCTTTGCGTGCCGTCATCCGCGCGCTCCTTTAAGAAACTGCAATTGACCCGGCAAAATTCCGGGAACGAGTTATTCTTCGCCAAGTATCGCCGGGATCTCAATCTTCCGCCCGTCACGATACACGGTGAGAGTCACGCGATCTCCGCCCACCTTGCGGTTCAGAACGAGGCTCACGTCAATGTCCGCGGAAACTTCATGGCCGTCAATCGCCGTAAGGATGTCGCCGCCCAGACGCAGTCTCTGCAAACCCACCTGCACCAGGCGAGTGCCGCCTCGGATGCCGGCTTGATCCGCCGGGCCGCCTGCAACCACTCGCTCAATCAACAATCCCCGCGATACCGGAAGTTGCAGGGCTTCCGCCAACCCCGGCCACAGTGGGCGGGCTTCGCTGACGCCGAGAGTAGCGTTACGAACGTGGCCGGAGGTGATGAGCTCTTCCGCCACGCGCCTGGCGGTATCAATGGGAATAGCGAAGCCTATGCCGGAGGTTGCGCCCGTGGGCGTATAAATCGCGGAATTAACGCCAATCACTTCTCCGTGAGAATTCAGCAACGGGCCACCTGAATTGCCGCGATTAATGGCCGCGTCGGTCTGGATGGCCTGGTCAATAAAAGTGTTGTCGCCGGTTTGTACGGTGCGTCCCAGCGCGCTAACCACGCCGGTCGTAAGAGTGCTCTGAAATCCAAAGGGATTGCCGATGGCCAGAACCCGCTGGCCGACCTGCAGTCCGCGGGAGTCTGCCAGCGCGAGAGGAACAAGCTTTTTTGCGCCCGGAGTGATTTTCAGGAGCGCCACGTCGTTCCGCTGATCGGCGCCCAGCAATGTCGCTTTGAAACGGCTCTGGTCGCCCAGTGTGACTTCGATGGTTTGCGCGCCTTGCACAACGTGGTAGTTCGTCAGGATGTGCCCATCGGTGTCAATCACGAAGCCGGAGCCAGCGCCTTCGACAGGGACGGTATTGAAGAAAAAATCGTATTCAACCGTACGGGTGACAATATTGGCAACCGCGGGGGAGGCCTGCTTGTAAATCTGAACATTGGCGGCTTCCTCGCCCGTCAACGGCTCATCATGCCCTTTCACGAGGTGCAGCGCCGAGACGGAAGCAGGGACGCGCGTCCCCCATTTTGAGCCCGCCAGATAACCGCCCAGCAGAATGATCAGTCCGACAGCCAGCAGCCGGACAGTGCGCTCTCCTTCTTGTTTGATTCGCATGTGTTTCAATCCTTCCATTCATATCCAAGCAGGCGCAGACCACGCGGCGCTGAAATAATTTTCTCAGGCCGCAATCTCACGCAGTCGTCGAGCGAGCGCATCCACCCGCGCTTGCAGTTGCTCGATGGTACCGGAATTATCAATTTCGTCGGTCGCAAACTGGCGCTTGGTTTCATTCGGCATCTGGGAGGCCATTCGCTGAGTAATCTGCCCGGAGGTCAGTCCTCTGGCGAGAAGGCGCTCGCGCTGCTGGTCCGGCCCGCACCAGACCACTACCAAGCGGTCCAGCCACGCTTGATAACCTGCCTCCACCAGAAGCGCCGCTTCGACCACGCCAATCGCCGGGCCACCGTGGCGCGCCCATTCGGCAAATTGAGCCTCGATGGCGCGCCGTACGTGAGGATGAACGAGGGCATTCAACTTTTCCAGGCTGGCGCGTTCCCGGAAGACGATTTTGGCCAGCTTTTGGCGATCAATATTTCCGGCAAGGTCCAGGATATCGGACCCGAACTCGCGAACGACATCGTTATGTGCGGGGCCGCCGGACGAGATTATCTGGCGCGCCAACAGGTCGGCATCGAGAACCGGAATTCCCTTTTCCCGCAGAGCCGTGGCAACGGCCGTCTTGCCGCATCCGATGCCGCCCGTGAGGCCTACCTTCAGCATTAGCAGACGGCAGGCGCCGGAATGGCGATCCGCGGAGCGCGCCGGAGGCACGCGGCGCGCACAGTGTTGCTCATCAGCATGGCGATGGTGAGCGGACCAACTCCGCCGGGGACGGGAGTGATGGCGCCCGCCACCTGGACGACGTCCGGATGGACATCACCGACCACGGCAAAACCCCTGGCGCGGAAATTTTCCAATCGCTGAGGAAAGTTTGCAAAGAGAGATTCTGCCCTGGCCGCATCGGTGATCCGTGAGATGCCCACATCAATTACCGTGGCGCCGGGTTTTATGTAGTCCGATGTAATCATTCCGGGACGTCCCATGGCGGCAATCACCAGATGGGCCTCGCGAGCTGCCTTGGGGAGATCGCGCGTCTTGGAATGGCAGATGGTGACCGTGGCATTGGCGTGAAGCAGAAGCAGCGCCATCGGCTTGCCGACAATGTCGCTGCGGCCCAAAACCACGGCGGGCGTTCCTTCCAGATTGATGGCACTGCGCCGGAGAATTTCCATTACGCCGGCGGGAGTACATGCCACCAGGCCTGGCCGTCCAGCCATCAGCCGTCCCATGTTCAGGGGATGGAATCCGTCCACATCCTTGGCGGGGTCCAATGCTTCGAGGATGCGGCGGGCGTCCACTTGTGACGGCAGCGGCATTTGCACGAGAATGCCATCCACATCGTCACGCGAATTCAGATCATTGACGACACCGAGAAGCCGTTCCGTGGTAATCGTGGAGGGCAGGGTGACTTCAATGCTTTCGAGGTTTAGCTGCTGGCAGGCGGCGATCTTGCTGTTGACGTAAAGGCGCGAGGCCGCGTTATCGCCCACGAGCACAGCCGCCAAGCCAGGCTTCACTCCCGCGGTTTGCAGCGCGCTGATCGTTCCGGCCAGCTCACCGTAAATCTGATCGCGGACGGGATTGCCGCTTAAGATGCGCGCGCTCATGGTGCCTTCCTCGCTCCTCCGTTCGCGCGGGCGCCGCGGCCATTAGTAAATATCGTACTGCTCCCAGTGGAGGGTTGGGTCTGCCTGGATAATGACGTGTTTTTTCGTCCAGTGCTCGAGCTCTTCCACCAGCGCGGACTCGCGTGTCTTCAACGCCTTGGAGATTTCCGGATGCACGCGCAAAGTGATGCTGGCCGAATCCATTTCCGGCGCCATTTTTCGCGCCTCGGTCTGAATTTCATAGCAGAGCGTGGGAATGGATTTCACCATGCCGGAGCCAGTGCAATAAGGACAGGGCTGGCAGAGCGTGCGCTCCAGCGCCTGCTTGGTGCGCTTGCGCGTGATGGCCACCAGTCCAAATTCGTTGAACCGCAGCACCTTGGAGGGGGCGCGGTCGGTGCGCAACGCCTCTTCCAGCGCGGCCATCACCTTCTCGCGGTTGCGCCGCTCCTCCATGTCGATGAAATCAATCACGATGATTCCGCCGAGATCGCGCAGGCGAATCTGCCGGACGATTTCCTTCACCGCTTCGAGGTTGGTCTTAACGATGGTGTCTTCCAGGCGCGTGGATCCCCGGCCGACAAACTTGCCGGTGTTGACATCGATGGCCACGAGGGCTTCGGTGTGGTTGATGACGATGTGGCCGCCGGATTTCAGCCAGACTTTGGGGCGCAGCGCCTTGTCAATTTCCTGCTGGATGCCGAATTCTTCAAAGACCGGCGTTTCCTTCACGTAGAGGCGGACGCGATTCAGCAGCTGCGGCTGGAATCGGCTCACGAAATCCACAACCTTGGTGTACTCCTCTTCGGAATCCACCCAAATGGTGCTGAATTCGTCGCTGAGATTATCGCGCAGGAGGCGTTCCACGAGGTTCAGGTCGCGGTGAAGCAAAGATGGGGCATGGCGCTGCTCGGAGCGGGCCTTGATTTCCGCCCAGGTGCGCATGAGAAATTCAACGTCGGCGCGCACTTCATCGGGGCTGGTCTGGCTGGCCGCCGTGCGGACAATAAATCCGCCGCCTCCGCCTTTCTGCGCTTCGCTCACCAACTGGCGCAGGCGCGCGCGCTCCTCCGCTGTACTGATCTTCCGCGAAACACCGGTGTGGTGCAGTGTCGGCATGTAAACCAGATAGCGGCCTGGCAGGGCCACATGACTGGTGATTCGGGCGCCCTTCTTGCCCAGCGGCTCCTTGGCGATCTGAACAATGATTTCCTGTCCGGCCTTCAGGAGTTCCGAGATAAGCTGAACGCGCCGTTGCGGTTGGGCGCCTCCATGGCGGGGTGGGTGATCACGGTGATCCCGCTGATTCCGGCCCCGGTTGTCTCTCCTGCCGCGCCGCGCGGGATTATTCATGCGCGCGCGAAAATCGCTGCGCACCCGCGCCTGAGAATTCTCGCGTGGCTGGTCTGGCTGTTGTGCGGAATTATTCCCATCCGCATCGGAGGGAAGTGTGGCTTCATCCGAGCGCTGAGCATCGTCCTCGTGCTGCAATTCGCCCAGGTCCACGGCGGCTTCCGCGCTGTCCATCTCCCCACTGAGATCCGGGCTGGACATAGGCTCGGTAAAATTGCCCCGGTCCTCATATTCTGCCGCAGCGCTTTCCTGCCTGTCAGCAGACAAATCATGTGCGGCAAAATTTCCTTCCAATTCTTCCGACGCGCGCGATTCTTCAATTTCCAATCGCTCCGCGAATGTTTCCTCTTCTCCAACTCGTCCGCGTTCTGCTTCGAAAATCGCCTCGCGGCTTGATGTTCCGCTCACCGGGTCAACGGCGAACGTTTCCTTCAAGCTCTCTATCCTGTCTTCGGCATGAACCACTGGCTCATCCACAATTCCCCTTGAAGGAGGGATGACCGAATCGGCGGCCGGCTCTTCGTGAAGCACAGTGTGCCGCGCCCGTGCAATGGATTCGCCCGGCAATGGATCGAGATGGCTGCTTTGCTGAAAACGCGCCGTGTTCTCCGTGGGTGGATTCGCATGACTGCTCTGCTGAAAACGAGGCGCCCGCTCCACGCGCGGTTCAACAACGGGCGCAACTTGCTCGGCTGGCGCCGCTTCCAGCGTAACGTGATTCTGAGATTCCTGTGTGGATTCGGAAGCGATGAATCCTGAGCCCTCCTGTGCGCCCGTCAGGTCTCGCGGCAGGTTGGAGGCGCTCCGATCCCGATATTTTGCAAGTGACTCGCCCGGCAGGATGATCGCCTCATGGTTCTCGAGCGGCGGTTCCGGCGCGCGGTTACTGGCAAACTTCGAGGGAGGAATTTCATGGTCCCGGCGCTGGCCCCGGCGACTCTGACGCCCGAAACGGCTGCGGCGTCCAAAACCTCCGCGATTTCTGTCGCGTTCCATGGGCCGAGGGCGTGGCGCCTGCGTGGGCACGGACGAGGGATTAACGGCCGCTACAGGCTGCGCATGGAGGTCCGGGGCGACGGGATAATCCGTGGCCGAAATCGCGGACTCTACATCCGTCGGCTCCAGAGCGGCTCCCTGCTCAACTTCCACGGCAGACACCACTTCACCGCCCTGCTCTTCGATGCGCTGGACCTTGTCCTCCACGTTGTGGACGATGTTGTCGAATTCTTCGAGGTCTTCGAGAAAATCGCTGACGTACAGGAAGGCGTCGGTATCCAGCCCGATCTCCACAAAGGCGGACTGCATCCCGGGCAAAACCCGTGTAACACGTCCCTTGTAGATGCTCCCCACCAGTGCGAATTCTTTTTGCCGCTCTACGTAAATTTCAAAAAGCTGACCATCTTCCAAAATCGCAACCCGTGTCTCGTGCGGGGCCGCGGAAATCACCATTTCCTTCGACATAGAAGCTCCTCATTTGGCATCGAGGGCCGCGCCGCGCTCCGTTGCGCGCACTTCGCCCGGCCGGCGGATTATTCGCGTATCGCGATGTTTCCGCCCGGAAAGAACTTTACTTGGTGCTTCTTTCTTCACGCGATGCTTCTCATGTTCCCATCCGGGAACGCTGGCTGCCTTGTTAGTTCCTGATAGCCAGCTATACTTAGAATTCTCACCGGGCCTAGTTGACGAAGCGCGTCATTCGCACGTTCATCACCAATCCCAGCGCCAAAAAGACAAACGCGGTGGAGGACCCGCCATAACTCATCAAGGGCAGCGGAATCCCCGTCACCGGCATATGCCCGGTGACCATCGCGGCGTTCACCAGTACGTGAAAAACCAAGATTGCCGCTACACCCATCACCAGGAACATTCCCGCCCGATCCTTGGCTTTCTGGGCGCTCTCTACCAGGCGGAGAACCAGCATCATATAGAGCGAAAGCGTCAAAAGGACGCCGGCAAAACCAAACTCCTCGGCAAATGCCGCCAGGATAAAATCCGAATACCGAACAGGGACAAATCCCAATTGATTTTGGCTGCCCTTGCCGAACCCTTTCCCCCACAACCCTCCAGAACCCACCGCGATCTCCGACTGCAATATCTGATACCCAGCTCCCCGCGGACTTTCTTCCGGATGGAGGAAAGTCTCAATTCGCTGCTGCTGGTAGGGCTTCAGATGGCTTCGCAAATGCCAGGCAATCGGCATCAACAATAGAACGATCGCCAGCAGGACTGCCACATGTTTCCCTTCCATTCCGGCCAGGTAAACACCCACAAGCGCAACTGGAATTAACGCCAGCGCCGTGCCCAAGTCGGGCTCCATCAGAATGAGCAGCGCCGGCACGGCTACTAATATTCCCGCCTTGCACAAATCCTGCAGGGTCAGCTTGTCCGTGCGGACCTCGCTGAAAAACCGGGCCAGCACAATGATTATAATCAACTTCATCAACTCTGACACTTGTAAAAATATCCCACCCACCTCCACCCACCGGCGCGCACCGAACCGCGTATGTCCCATCACCAGCACGGCTAGCAGGGCCAGCAATCCGAGAAGATACAGGACGGGCGCCTGGTCCAGTAGAGTGTGATAGTTCATCCGCGTGAGGATCAGCATTCCAACAATTCCCACGACGATCCAGATCATTTGCTTCCACTGCATTCCCGCCATATTGCTGTTATGCGTGGCGGAATAAATTTCCAGAAGGCCCAACAAGCTGATCACGCCAACGATGGACATCAGCCACCAGTCGAATTCCGCGAATTTTTTCTTTTCGCGCATCAGCGGCCCTCCAGCGTGGCGACCAAAGAATGAGGAGCCGCCGTTCCGGGCGTCGTTCCAGACTGTGCGGTTTGGTTCTGTTGCTGATGCTCCAGTTTTTTTGCGTAGTAGGCCTTCACGATGTCCGCGGCGATGGGCGCAATGGATCCGCCATGCCCGCCTCCCTGAACCAGCACGGCCACGGCAATTTCCGGATTACGGCGCGGGGCGTAACCGACAAACCAGGCATTCTCCTTGAATTCCTGCTGCTTTCCCAGGCGGTCACGCGTGTCGTATCCAATCACCTGGGCGCTGCCCGTCTTGCCGCACAGCTCAATATTCTGGAGACGCGCGTCAGCTGCCGTCCCTCCTTCATTCACCACGCCGAACATGGCGTCCGTCACCTGTTGAACGGTGTTCTCTTGCAACGGAACGCGATCAACATGCACGTTGGGAAGGTCCTTCAGCAAATGTGGCTGTACAAATACGCCGCCCATGGCAATGCCAGCAATGGTATGAACCAGTTGCAAAGGAGTGGTGGTCACTGCTCCCTGGCCGACGGCCACGGAAATGGTTTCACCGGCATACCACTTCTGATGGAACACTCGTTCTTTCCATTCCTCCGAGGGAATGAAACCCGGCTGTTCGCCGGGCAGATCCACCCCGGTCTTTTTCCCCAGCCCCAGCATGGTGGCGTACTCGTAAATGCGGTCGATTCCGAGGCGCTGCCCCACGTTGTAAAAAAAAACGTCGCAGGAATTTACGATGGCCTTATGCAGGCTGACGCTACCATGTCCGCCTTTTTGCCAGCAGTGGAACGTTCTTCCATAAAAATCCGCGTAGCCGGGGCACATCACCGTGAAATTTGCCGCCGGAGTGCCTGCCTCCAGCATGGCCGTAGCGACAATCACTTTGAACACCGAGCCGGGAGCCAGTTGCGCCTGGATGGCGCGATCCAGCAAGGGACGCTCGGGGTCGTCCTCTAGCTGGCGCCATTCGTCGGACGAAATGCGCACCGCGAAGTCATTTGGGTCCGGCGCGGGATGGCTGGCCATCGCCAGAATTTCACCGGTGGCAGGATCCAAGACAACTATGATCCCTGCTTCCCGGCCAGATCGGCTTCCGCGATGGCTTGCAGGTCATAATCAATGGTGAGTTGGATGGGTTGTCCCGGCACAGCTTCCATATCGTCAAGCGTGCGAACAACGCGGCCCACGCTGTCCACCATCACGCGGCGGCTTCCGTCCGTGCCCATCAGGACATCGTTATATTCACGCTCCAGGCCGCTCCGCCCGATCACATCCCCTGGACGGTACCTGCCGTTTCCTTCCGACAGTTGTGTTGGACCCACTTCGCCCACGTACCCGATCACATGCGCCAAGAATCCATCGGAGGGATAGCGACGGCGGTGAACCATCAACAATTCCAAGACTGGCAAATCAGCCCGGTGCGATTCCACGAAGGCGATGTCGGCCTGCGTGGCTTCGGGCTTGATCACGATGGGCTGGAACTTCGGCTCGAATTCGGCGGCCTTAAGCTGTTCCTTGATGCTGTCGGGAGTAATTCCCAATCCCTCGGCCACCCGGGGAAGTGATTTATCGATCACGTTAGGATCGCCACGCAGCAGCAGGACGCTGAAGGAAGGGTAATTATCAACAAGAACGCGGCCTTCGCGATCCAGCATGCGTCCGCGCGGCGCAATGATTGGAATCGTCCTGATGCGGTTGCGCTCGGCCAGGTCAGCATAATGGCCCGTTTCAAGCACCTGCAACTTCCAGAAACCAACGAGCAACAAAATGGTCAGAGCAACGGCCGCGTAGGAAAAAACGGCCAGACGCCCCTGGGGAATTTTTTCGTCGTTTCCAAGCCAACGAGTCACACGGAACTCACTGATGCTGTGGGCCTTCGCTGCCCACAGCCAATCCACCCACCTGGTGGTCGGATATACAGTTCAAACTATCACTCACTGGCAGCGGCTGCAACTCGCGGTTTCCATTTCGCGACGCGACTGGGTCTAAGGGCTTATTCAGTCTTGCGAAATCTGTCGAGCAGCGGGAAAAGAAACGGCGCAAGCACGGCGTTCACCAGCGAGGCGATCAGCACGCGGCGATCGAAAAAAGGGACCGGTTGTCCCAGGAGAGCGCGCTGGGTGATGGCCAGCACTGCCTGCTGGACATAAAAGAAAATGAAGCTGAAGGCCACGCGGCTGAGGGGATGCTCCAGATCAATACGCGCGCCCGCCGTCGAACTCAGATACCCTACTACCGTCTTCGCGATGCCATAAAGACCCACGGGGCCGCGGCTGATTCCGTCCTGCATCAACCCAATGACCATGCCCAGAAACAGGCCGCGGGAGGGGTTTCGGCGGCTCTGCCCAAAGTAAATCGTCACCAGCAGCGGCAACTCCACGTATTCGCCACGCAATCTGAAACGTACCAGGAATGCTTGCAACACCACCGAAAGGATCGCCACAACGCCAACCAGGACGGGGTTGTAATGATAGGCCTCAACGCGCGGTGCTCCGCGTCCATCCATCCTCACCACGGATGCAGCTCTCACTGAAGTTCTCCGGAAGGAGGCTTGGCGGGATTGGCTGAGGGAGCCGTCTTGGGCTTTGTCGCTGCCGCTCCCGTGGCGGAAGGCTGCGAGTTGAGAGCAGGGCCGACGGTTGATGGGGCAGCTTTCTGCGAATTCTCGTTCGCGGTGGCGGGATTTACCGGACCAACTATGACGGGATTCGCGTTGCCCGAGGAAACCGTGGCTTTCTCCGGAATAAAATCCTGACGATCCAGCAGAACAAGAACTTCCTCCAACCGGTCCAGCCGCACGGCCGGCTTTAAGTAAATCACTTTGAAGGGATTCCCAACTTCCGCGGCGGTAACCGTCCCAATGGGCAAATCCTTGGGGAAAATCTGGTCATCGCCAGAAGTGACCACGGCCGTCCCATTGGCAATATTCTCATCGTTAACCACATAATCGAATCGCAACTGAGATTGCCCCTGCCCCTTCACCACCCCGTGGGTTCGGGAATCAGAAAGCATCGCGCCCACGCCGCTTTCTTTGTCGCTGATAAGCAATACCTGGGCGGTGCCGGGATAAACCTCCAGAATCTTCCCGACCACGCCATCAGGCGTGATGACACCCATGTCCCGGCGCAGACCATCGTTCTGGCCGCGATTGATATACAAGGTCAGACTGCTGGCGTCCGCGTTCGCTCCAATCACTTCCGCCGCCAGCATGGGAACTTCGGGATAAGCCTCTCTGAAAGTGAGCAGCTTCTCCAGCCGCTGCTGTTCGAGAGCCTTGCTTTGTAGTTCCTGATTGCTCAGCCGCAACCGCGCCAGTTCCTGGCGGAACTGGTCATTTTCGGCACGCGCATGGCGCAGGTCTACGTAACCGACCCAGCCATTGTGGACGCTGGCTCCCATCCAGGTCACAGCCCTTTGCAGCGGGGTGACAAGTTCCACCGCCCAAATGCGAATCAGCCGGACATTCTCACCACGCTTGATCTGAAATGCCAGCAACAGTGTTTGGACGAAAAGAGCTACGGCGAGCAGGAAAAGGGGACGGTGGCGGGAAGGAACCTCCAGCATGTTGTTTTCTCGTCAGCGAATCGCGCGGAGACCTCTATCCAAAACCCTTATGCGTTTGCCGGTGGACATCAATCCAGCGATACCTGGCGGAGCAAGCGGAAATCGCTCAGCATTTTGCCGGTGCCCAGCACCACGGAGGCCAGCGGATCATCGGCGATGGAAACGGGCAGTCCGGTTTCTTCGCGGATACGTTTGTCCAAATTGCGGATCAGCGCGCCGCCCCCGGTAAGCACAATGCCGCGATCACTGATGTCCGCGGAAAGTTCCGGAGGAGTGCGCTCCAACGCCACGCGGATGGCGTTCAATATCGTCGCCACGCATTCAGAAAGCGCCTCGCGGATTTCCGAATCTTCGATGGTGACCGTGCGGGGCACGCCTTCAATCAGGTTCCGGCCCTTCACTTCCATGGTTAACGGCTTTTCCAGCGGATAGGCAGAGCCGATTTCGATCTTAATCTGCTCCGCGGTGCGCTCGCCCACCAGCAAATTGTATTTGCGCTTCAGGTAGTGCATCACTGCTTCGTCCATTTCGTTCCCGGCCACGCGCACGGAACGCGAGTAGACGATGCCGCTCATGGAAATGACGGCGATGTCCGTGGTGCCGCCGCCAATGTCCACCACCATATTTCCCGAGGGCTCTTCAATGGGCAGCCCCGCGCCAATGGCCGCGGCCATGGCCTGCTCCACCAGATAAACTTCGCTGGCGCGGGCACGGTATGCGGAATCCTCCACGGCTCTCTTTTCAACAGGAGTGATTTCGCTGGGAACGCCAATCACAATTCGCGGATGCACCAGAACTCTTCGATTGTGGGCTTTCTGGATGAAGTAAGTGAGCATCTGTTCGGTGACTTTGAAATCCGCAATCACCCCGTCCTTCATGGGCTTGATGGCGAAAACGTTGCCCGGCGTGCGCCCCAGCATTTCCTTGGCTTCCCGGCCCACGGCGACCACTTCGGAGGTGTTTTTGTTAATCGCCACGATGGAAGGCTCGTTCACCACAATGCCCTTCCCGCGCGCATACACCAACGTGTTGGCCGTCCCCAGATCAATTGCCAGATCCGAGGAAAACAAACTGAACACTGATCGCAAATTGTAGCCGTTCTTCATTTGCCGCTGATTCCCCCAAGGATCATGCTCGCCTGCTGGAAGGCACACACATTACACCACATCGTGGCGCTGGCGCTCCGCGGAGGGGATGCCGTCCTGCAATTCGGCGCATCCCTAGCCCCGGAACAACCGCTCTCCCATATCGCTTTTGGTGCTTTCGAGTCCTGAGCGCTGCCCCGCTCCCGCGCTGAATTGTGACGATTGGCGAATCTAACATACGCTCGGAGCCCTTTCAACCGACATGCCCTTTTGCCGTTTGAAAGCCATGCATCGGCCATGGCGCTGGAGAAGTTTGCCGTTTCCCGCTATAATCAGTGGTTTCCGCCATGCCATAAGGGAGCCATAGGAAGCATGTTGAAGCACTTTCAGAATCGCAACAGCCCGGTCCTCAAGATCACCATGGGTATACTTCTGGGGATCATAAGCCTGGTGATGGTCATCACCCTGGTCCCCGGCGCGCTGACCCCAACCACCACGAACCCTGATACCGTAGCCACGGTTGGCGGTGAGCCGATTTCCGCGGAGGACGTCCACCTTTTTTTCCAGCAGATTGCCCGCGGGCAGAATATGCCCCCGGAGGCCGAGCATTTTTTCCTTGGACAAATCGTTGACGAATTGGTGTTTGAGCACGCGCTGCAACTGGAAGCGCAACGCCTGGGAATCAGCGTGACCCCACAGGAGCAGGCTAACCGCATCAGGCAGATTCTCCCCGCGGCATTCACGGGCGACACGTGGGTGGGCAAGGATGCCTACTCCGCCATGGTGCAGCAGCGCACCGGGATGACCGTCTCCGATTTCGAATCGAATGTACGCACCCAGCTTCTGCAGGACCGTTTCCGCGCCATCCTTACGGATGGGCTGACCGTGGCGCCCGAGGACATTCAGCAGGAATTTCGCGAACGCAACGACAAGGTAAAACTGGATTACGTATTGATTAAGGCAACGGATCTTGCTTCCACCATCAATCCCACGGACCAGGAGCTCGCCGCTTTTTTTGCCAAGAATGCTTCCCGTTACCGGCTCCCGGAGCGCCGTTCCGCTTCTTACGCGCTGCTGGATGAGTCCCAGATTCGTGACCGGGCCAAGGTAGGCGACGCCGAAGTGCAGGACTACTACAAAACGCATCTTTCCGATTACAAGGTGGCGGATCGCGTCCACGTGGAGCAAATACTCTTCAAGACCATCGGCAAGACGGATGCGGAGACGGCCGAAATTCAGAAAAAGGCGCAAGATGTGCTGCGCCAGGCAAAAAGTGGCGCCAATTTCGAAGACCTCGCAAAGCAAAATTCCGACGACGCATCCAAGGACAAAGGCGGCGATCTGGGCTGGATCGTCCGCGGGCAGACTTTGCCCGAATTCGAAAAGGTGGCCTTCACTCTGCAGCCAGGCTCGGTTTCAGATCTGGTGAAGGCGCCCTACGGCTTCCAAATCATTAAGGTCTTGGAACATCAGCCGGCCCATACGGAACCGCTGGATCAGGTTCGCCTCACAATTCTTTCCACGCTTTCCGACGAGAAAATTGCCAACGTAACCGAGCAGGTCTACGACCAGATTGCCAGCGATGTCCGGAAGTCCAGCCATCAGAGTCTTGAGGATCTTGCCAAGAAATTCGGCATGCAAACTGGCCAAACTCCTTTGGCGGACGCCACCCAACCGGTGGGAGACTTCGGCGACGCACAGGATCTTCACAATACTCTTTTCCACCAGCGCCCCGGCGAGCTCAGTGCGCCGCTGCGCGCGGGGAAAGGCATTTTGGTGCTATCGGTGAAGGAGATTCAGCCGGCGCATGCGGCCACTCTGGCCGAGGTCCACGACAAAGTTCTTAAGGATTATCAGACGGAACAGTCCGTTCAAATGGCGAAGACAAAGGCACAGGACCTGGCGACTCGCGCGCATGGCGGAGCATCCCTGGCGGATGCCGCCAAGGCCCTGGGGCTCCAATCGCAGTCGACGGACCTCTTCGCGATTAATTCCACATCCGTAACTGGCATCGGTCCCGCGAAGGATGTCGCTGCCGCGTTCAAAATGCAGACCGGCCAAACCAGCAATGCAACGCTCGTCAATGGCAACTGGATTGTCTACACCGTCACCGACCACGAAGCCCCGAATCCCGCGGATCTTCCCGCGCAGACCGCGGAGATCGAAAAGTCGCTCCTCGATGGCAAGCGGTCCGTAACTTTCGCCGCGTTCCAAACCGCGCTGGTGGATCGTTTAAAGAAGGAAGGCAAGATCAAGATTAACGAGGACGCCATCACCCAGATGTCCAAATCCTAAGGGCGGATCCGGCAAGCGATTAGGTCCTATTCCCGCGGTTTTCCGCGCACCACAACCTCGCCATGGCCGGACGCGAGATCATTCAAAAAGAAACGGTAACGGTACGAGCCCGGATTCGCTCCCGCGCGGACTGGCCCACTCTCCAGCTGCACTCCCTCCGGCGCCTGAAAAATATTGGACAGAAACGGACAGCGATTAGCGTCGAATTCTACCTTCAGGATACCGGCATTAGAGAACCAGACAGCGTTCTCGCCCTGCTCCAGAGAAATGGTTTCGGGAACAATTCCAATCATTACAAGTTTTTCAGGCATCTTCCATCCAACGGCGGTTCACATAATTTGTCAGCCGCGCATTCACCATAGCACATGGCTGGTGATGCGCGAAGCGCGGGAGAAGTCATGAAACGAAGCTATCTAAGTGATGGCGCGAACAGCATCCACAATATGCCGCGCGGAAATGCCGAAGGCGTCCACCAGTTCATCGGGCTTTCCGGAATGGGGCATGCCATTCACGGCAAGCCGCTTATAGACGCGCAGGACAGATCCATTCTCCGCCATGGCCGTCACCACAGCTTCGCCCAGGCCGCCTTCGGGATAGTGATCCTCCACGGTGACAAGAGCGCCGGCCGTCGCTTTCACTTGCGCGACCAATGCCGCGCCGTCAATGGGCTTCACGCAGTAGAGGTCAATCACGCGGACAGGAATGCCCTGCGACTTGAGCTGGTCATAGGCTTTCAAAGCTTCGAACAGTGTTATCCCGGCGCCGATGACCGTGGCGCGGTCAGCGTCACTCTGGCGCACAACCTTGAATCCTGGTATGGGAAAGCTTTCCGTCGCGGCGTAGATCACCGGTGTTTTCGGCCGGGACGTGCGGATGTAGCAAATGCCCACACGCCGCGCCATGGCCTCCGTTAAGCGTTCGGTGGAGACAGCATCCGCGGGATAAAGGACGGCCGCGCCATGAACCGCGCGGAACATGGCCAGATCTTCCAGCGCCATCTGAGACGGCCCGTCTTCACCGATGGAAACTCCACAATGCGAACCACTCAAATTCAAATTGCTGCGGCTGATGGACGCCATGCGGATCTGGTCATAGGCATGAGAGAGGAAGCAGGCGAATGTGTCTACGAAGGCAATCTCTCCGCGCGCCGCCAGTCCCACGCCAACGCTCACCATATTTTGTTCGGCAATGTAGCCCTGATAGAAACGGTCCGGATAGGCGTCTCCAAAAATTTCAGAGAATGTGGAGTTCTTCACATCGCCGGAAACCGCCATCAGATTCTGGCTCACGGCTCCCAACTTCTTCAGCGCATAGCCATACGCCTCACGCGTGGCCATTTGCGTGCCCAGCGCGTAACCCGGCGCTTCCGGCGCGGGGAATGGTGGCGGAACGGGAAACGATTTCCGTGCGTAGGAAATACCTGGATCCGGCGGAATTTCGGGGGCGGGTCCCATTTCGGCCAGTGCCTGCTTCAACTGGTCCTTGGAAAGCGGCTTTCCGTGCCAGTGCTCCTTGTCCGCCAGAAAGCTGACGCCGTGGCCCTTGATGGTGCGGGCGATGATGGCGTACGGGCGGCCTTTGGATGCGCGGGCGTGATCCAGCGCCGCAACCACGGCAGCCACATCGTGCCCGTCAATCACTTCGGTGTTCCAGCCCTCGGATTCGAATTTCTTCCGGTAGGGTTCCGTGTCGTGCTGGTACATTGTGCGTTCACTCTGTCCGAGCGAATTGATATCGCAGAGGGCGATCAGATTTTCCATCTTGTAATGGCCCGCGAAGGCCGCCGCTTCCCAAACCTGCCCTTCCGCAATTTCTCCGTCTCCCATAAGGACAAAAATCCGCGTGCCGGAATTGTCCTTCTTCGCGCTGATGGCCAGGCCTGCGCCCACGGAGAGTCCCTGTCCAAGAGAACCCGTGGCCGCGTCCACGGCGTGAATGCGCGGCGTGGGATGCCCTTCGAGTTCGCTGGAGAATTCGCGCAGGGTCATAATGCGCGAAAGAGGAAATACGCCAATCTCCGCCAGCGCGGCGTAAAGAAGGGGCGCGGCGTGCCCCTTGGATAGAACAAAATGGTCATTTTGAGCCGAATCGGGATTCCTGGGGTCGAACTTCATGGCGTGAAAGAAAACACCAGCCACCATCTCGGCGGCGGACAAGCAGGACGTAGGATGTCCTGAGCCGGCCTGTGTCGTCGCCATCATGGAATAAACGCCCAGCAAGCGCGCCTTCTCCTTGATTTCATCGTTCGTCATGGGTTTCACATCCGGCTGCGGCGTGGCCATCGGTCAGACTCCTTATTGCCAGGAATTGGAATTAGAGTGTACGACGATTTGACGCTTGAGTTAAGTGTTCCGGCGCATCGAAACTCCGAATTCCTCCGCGCGGGAATTTGTACTTCCGAGTCCCGAAAATGATACGCGGTGCGCCTCCGGACCGAGCCCGATAACGAAAGCGCCCAGCACAAGAACAATGGCCGCAAAAATGCTAATTGCCTGTGCGTAGGACATGTGCTGCGCCATGCGCGCCTCTATGTAGGGGCTGGCTGAGGCAATCAGGATTCCGAGCTGATAGGCAAATCCCGAAAAAAATCCCCGTACTTCGTTCGGGGAAAGTTCATTGATATGCGCGGGCACAACTCCCCACGCGCCACCGACCATAAACTGCATCAGAAACGCGCCCACAAGAATCAGCGGAAGCGCCGTGGCATAAGCCCACGGCGGAATCAGGATCAATCCCAAAACGATGGGAACAATCATGGCCCAGCGCCGGCCAAAGCGGTCGGAAGCCCACCCGGCAAGAATCCCGCCCAGGATGGACCCAACCATGGAGATGATGGTTACCAGCGCCGTCCGCGATGGCGAAAAGTGGTGTTGCAGCTGCAGGAAAGTGGGATAGATGTCCATGGTGCCATGGGAGATGAAGCTCAGCGCCGCCATCATGGCAACCAAGTATCCGAAACGGCGCGCATTGGAAATCACGGCGCGGGCATAGGCACGCCAATCTTGCCGATGCGTCGCGCTCGCCTTCCACACTTCGCTCTCCTTTACGCGAAAGCGAATAAATAGCGTGAGCAGCGCCGGCAGTCCTCCAATAAAGAACAGCGGACGCCAGCCCCAATGAGGAAACGCTGCCCAATAGGAGCCGGCGGCCAGCAAATACCCCAGGGCATAACCCTCCTGCAGAAACCCGGAGAGTATCCCGCGCCAGCGCACGGGGACAGACTCCATCGCCAGTGACGCGCCCACGCCCCATTCACCTCCCATGCCGATTCCGTAGAGCAGCCGGAGAATGAAAAAGATGCGAAAGCTGGGCGCGAATCCGGAGAGCACCTCAATTACCGAGTAGAAAAGAATATCTAGCATTAACGGCAGACGACGGCCATAGCGGTCCGCCAGCAGCCCAAAAAGGAATGCTCCAATCGGCCGCGTGGCCAGACTCGCGGTTATCGCTAGAGCCACCTGCGCAATGGAGACGTGAAACTCCGTGGCGATGGGAGCAAGGACGAAAGTTAGAACGAAAAAATCGAAGGCATCAAGCGTCCAGCCGAAAAACGCGGCCATCAATGCATTGCGGCCATTGGCGTCGAGCCGCTCGCGTGACGCAGCCGGCGCGCTCACCGGTGCATTCTCGCTACGCGAATCAATGCGCGCGTCGTTTCAGACATCAGGGCACTCGGCACAGCGCCGCCGCTCCGGCGATGCCGGCGTCCGCGCCATAACGGCCCAGCAGAATGGGGATGTCCTTGCCGTGCGGATTCATGGACCAGTGGCCCAGTTGCTCCCGGATATGCGGGAAGAAGCCGCTCATCAACTGAGCGATGCCGCCACCGAAAACAATGACGTCCGGCTCCAGCAGATCAATTATGTTTCCCAACCAGATGGCAAGAAAATCGGCGGTTTCCAGCAAGACCTGGCGTGCCAGGGCGTCGCCTTGCAAGAATGCCTCGCCCACTGTTTCCGTGCGAATCGTGGATGGATCTCCTCCCGCCAGCGCAACCATGGCAGATTCCGCGCCGGGTGAAGCGGCGAGGAGATCGCGCGCGCGCTGAGCAATCGCAGGTCCGGCGGCCAGCGCTTCGATGCAGCCGCGTTTTCCGCAGGCGCACCGCGGTCCTTTATAATCCACGCAAACATGGCCCCCTTCGGCCGCGGTCCCCGTGCGGCCATGATAAATGTGCTGATTGAAAACGATTCCTGTGCCAATACCGGTTCCCATGGTGGCGTAAAACACGTTCGTGTATCCGACGCCCACTCCCCACACGGCTTCGGCCAATGCTGCAGCATTGCCGTCATTGTCCACTTTTACCGGCGCGCCGAACGCGCGGCGCAACTCGTCTCCCAAAGGGAAATTCTGCCAGCAAGGAAGATTAGGCGGGTTGATTATCATGCCCGTTCGCGGATTCAGCGGGCCGGGCGAGCAGACTCCGATTCCGGATAGGGCCGATCTCGCTTCGGGGCGCGCCTCGAAAACCCTTTTGATCGCGTCACGCACGGCCTGAAATCCCGTCGCCGCATCAGAGGTGCAAATCATGGGGACGCGCGTATGAAAAAGAATCTCGCCGTGGCGGTCCACAAGTCCGGCGGCAACTTTTGTTCCGCCGATGTCCACCCCCAATGTCAGTGATTCAGCCACGATTCCCACGCTTCACCGCCAAAATCACGCGGCAGGCGTTGTTCTTTTTATCATAGATGACCCGGTTCGGGGTTATACTCCGGCCTTTCGCGCAGCTGCGATGGACTTATTGCGAGGGTCCGCGGAATGAACTCAGCAGCAACAGGTCTGATTCTTCTTTTGATTGCCGGCGCAATGAACGGCAGCTTTACTCTGCCGATGAAGTTCACGCGCCTGTGGGCTTGGGAAAACACCTGGTTGGCGTGGACCATCTTTGCCCTGGTCCTGTTCCCTCCATTGCTGGCGTGCGACACCCTTCCGTCATTGCGCGAAATCTATGGACGTACGGGCGCGGGTCCGGTGATAACCGTTGCGGCATGCGGAGCCGGATGGGGAATCTCGCAAGTATTTTTCGGGCTCGCCGTGGACGCGGTGGGAATCGCGCTGGCATTCTCCGTGATTCTTGGAATTTCCGCCGCCGTGGGCAGCTTGATTCCGCTGATCCGGCTTCATCCCGAAAAGATTCCCACATTTGCGGGACTGGCCATTTTTCTGGGAGTCGCGCTGGTGCTGGTAGGCGTGGGGATCTGTGCCGCGGCCGGACGGCGGCGTGAAAAAGCTCTGGGAATTGAACCCGCTTCGCAGGGGCGCACACCGGTGGCTCGCGGATTGCTGTTTTGCTCCATCAGCGGGCTGGGATCCGCTCTGGTGAATTTTGGCCTGGCGTTCGGCCAGCCGCTTATTGATGCCGCGCGGCACGCCGGCGCTGCGCCGCTTTCCGCGCCCAATGCGGTCTGGCTGCCATTGATGCTGGCGGGCGGAATTCCCAACCTGATTTATTGCGCGTATCTCTTAAGGAAAAATCACACGGGATTTCGCTTTCGCACCAGCGGAACGGCCAGCCATTGGGCGCTGGCCGCAACGATGGCTATCTGCTGGTTCGGCAGCACGGAGATGTACGGAGTAGCCACCGTGGATCTGGGCGACCTGGGACCCATTCTTGCATGGCCACTTTTCATGTCACTCATTGTAATTACGGCAATGGTCTGGGGAGTTGTCACCGGCGAATGGAAGGACACGGGCAATCAGCCGCTCCGAATTATGAGTGCGGGAGTGGCCGTGCTGGTCCTGGCAATTTTTGTGCTATCCGTTGCCAGCGGGTGGGTATAGGAGAAAGCAATGATGAACTGGCCGAAAAGACTTTCGGTGCTCATTTTGATTCCTTTTTGCGTTTCGCTTCTCTGCGCGGCCAATGGCTTCACCCAGGACGCTCCCCGGCCCGACAATTCCCTGCTGAAAACCGTCACCAATCGATTGCAAACGGTCAGCGAAATCCCCATTCCGCAATGGCACTTCCTTCCAGGTGATGATGCGCGCGGAGCATCACCTGATCTGGACGATTCCGGCTGGCAGATGCTCACCCTGCCATCCGAGGTGAAACAACAATCCGCGTGGCTGCGTGTGCGCATCGCTGTTCCCGCCCAGCTCAATGGCTACGACATTCGCGGCGCAAGGATGCAGTTATCTCTCGGCCTTTGGGGCGACGATTCCTTCCGCGTCTTCGTCAACGGATTGCCGGTAGTTGCTGGCGACGAAAGCGAGCCGATTCCGCTCACGGAACACGCTGTGCCCGGCGAGTCTTTGCTGATTGCCATATACGTCGCCAGCTATACAGGTCCAATCCATATGCAGAGCGCCAAGATTCTGCTGGCCGCGCCCGCCAACCGGCCGGATCCCGGCTTTCTCCGCCAGGAATTTCTGGTCGCCGATGCGATGCTGCATGGACTCGCACCAGACGACACGGACCGTTACAAAGTTCTGCAAGACGCGCTTTCGTCCGTTGATTTTGCGCCTCTGGAGCACGCCGGCCCGGAGGCCTTCGATAATTCCCTCAATGCCTCGCAAAAACAGTTGGAAGCGTTGCGCCCATGGATGCAGCAATATTCCGTGCATGCTTCGGGCAACTCTCACATTGACATGGCTTGGCTGTGGCCCTGGACGGAAACGGTGGACGTGGTTCACCGCACATTTTCCAGCGCGTTGCAGTTGATGCGTGAATTTCCGGACCTTACCTACACACACTCCACCGCGCAGGCCTACGAGTGGATGGAGGAGAAGTACCCGGACATGTTCGCGGAAATCCAGAAGCGCGTGAAGGAAGGCCGATGGGAAGTCATCGGCGGGATGTGGGTGGAACCGGATTTGAACATGCCGGACGGCGAGTCGCAGGTCCGCCAGCTCCTATTGGGAAAGCGCTACTTCAAGGAAAAATTCGGGGTGGACATTCGCACCGGATGGAATCCCGACTCGTTTGGCTACAACTGGCAACTGCCGCAGATTTACAAGCGTTCCGGCGTGGATTTTTTCGTCACCCAGAAAATGGCCTGGAACGACACCACCAAGTTTCCATACAAGCTCTTTTGGTGGGAATCGCCCGACGGAAGCCGCGTGCTGACGTATTTCCCGCACGATTATGCGAATCCGATTGATCCCGTCTCCATCGCGAAAGACGTCGCCACATACGTTCCCAGCATGAAATATCCCGACATGCTCTATCTCTTCGGCATTGGCGACCACGGCGGCGGGCCCACGCGGTCCATGCTGGAAACGGCGGAGCAATGGAAGCAGTCCGCGGTCTACCCAAAGCTGTCGTTGGGAACCGTTCAGCCCTATTTCGACCAACTGGAGGCGAAGGAGCCATCGCTCTCGTTGCCCGTGTGGAAGGACGAGCTGTATTTCCAATACCATCGCGGCGTTTTCACCACGCAGGCGGAGACCAAAAAGCGCGCACGGCAAAATGAAGCCCTGATGTTGGCCACGGAAAAGGCCGCCTCTTTCGCTTCCCTTTACGGCCAGCCCTATCCCAAGGACGACCTGCGCCAGGCGTGGAAGAAAGTGCTCTTCAACCAATTTCATGATGTGGCCGCCGGGTCTGGAATCGCCGATGTGTACCGCGACGCGGCGCGTGATTTCGAACAGGTCCATCGCATCGCCGGGCAGCATTTGCAGGAATCGCTCGCAACAATTGCTTCGGAGGCGGACACGCAAGGCCCGGGGACGCCTGTGCTGGTTTTCAATCCACTATCGTGGAAGCGCACGGATATCGTCGAAATACGTGTGCAACTTGCCGCGGCGGCAGCCGCCGTTGAGGTGAAAGACTCGCGGAAACATTTAATGCTTTCGCAAGTGCTTTCGGGCGCAGGTACAGCGCGGCCATTAATTCGGTTCCTCGCCGCGGATATTCCTTCCCTGGGCTATGCGATTTTTCGCGTTTCCGCCGCCAAAGAAACCAGGCAGGCGCCCAGCACGTTGCATGCCGGGCGGGATTTTATCGAGAACGAATTCATCCGCGTCCGCGTGGACCCCGCCACGGGGTGCATCATCAGTCTTTTCGACAAGGTGAACCACGTGGAGACAATCGCCAGCGCCGCGTGCGGCAATGAGTTGCAAGCCTTTGTCGACAAGCCGAAAGCCTGGGATGCATGGAACATTGACTCCGATTTTGAAAAACAGGAATGGAAGCTGGATCAGCCAGATGAGGTAAGACTGATAGAAAACACGCCCTTGCGCGCCGTCCTGCGCGTCCGCAAACATTTTCAGAATTCGATATTCATCCAGGACATCACCATGGTTCCCCACGTTCCGCGCGTGGACGTGCATATGCACGCGGACTGGCATGAAAAACACATTCTCCTGAAAGTGGCATTCCCCGTGGCGGTGCAATCCAATTTCGCCACCTATGAGATTCCCTATGGCAGCATCCAGCGCCCCACCACGCGCAATACCCCCGAGGAGAAGGCGAAATTTGAAGTACCGGCGTTGCGTTGGGCGGATCTTTCGGACAAGACACGGGGGCTGAGCGTGCTGAACGATTCCAAGTACGGCTACGACGGAAAAGGCAACGTTTTGCGGCTGAGCCTGCTGCGTTCGCCGGAATGGCCTGATCCTCACGCCGATGAAGGCGCGCACGATTTCACATATTCTCTGCTTCCTCATGCCGGCGGCTGGAAGGAAGCCGGTACGATGCAGCGTGGTTACGAATTGAATTACCCGCTGGCGGCAACGGTGGCCGATCACCACGCGGGACCATTGCCCGCGGAATACTCTTTTATCGCCATCCAGCCGAATAATCTGATTATCACGGCCGTAAAGCAAACCGAGGATGGCGATAATCTGCTGGTGCGTTTCTATGAATTCACGGGCACGGAGACAGCAGCCCAAGTCACTGTTCCTGCCGGTTTCGAGGAGGCGTTCAACGCCAATCTGATGGAGCAGCCGGGAGAAAAGCTTCCCATGGACGGCAAAACGGTTCGCATGCCCGTGCATCCTTACGAAATTCGGACGGTGCTCCTGCAACGAAAATCCAGCCAGTAGGTTCGGTGCGGGTCCGCAATTTTCGGCAGCCGCACCCGTTAAATTGCCTGCGCAATTCAGAAAATTGGTATTAGTATTGCCGGCGGGAGACGTTGCTGAGGGCGACCCACAGTGTCTCAAAACCACAACAGCAAATCCTGTCGTGTTCTCGCGAGATGCCTTGCCGGCGTGGCCACGTTGTTTGCCGCGGTTTTGCTTGCCGCAACATTTTGTTTCGCTGCTGCTCCCGACCCCAACCAGATTCCGGACATATTCGCTCCCGCGTCAACACCCGCGGATCACATCCGCCACTTGTCGTTCTTCGTCCTGGCCATTACCGCCGTGATTTTCGTGGTGGTCTCCGGATTACTGATCTATTCCATCGCCAAATTCCGCGCACGGGCAGGTGACGACGGCCGGGAGCCTCCCCAGGTTTATGGCAGCAACCATGTGGAGCTGGCTTGGACGGTGATCCCGGCCCTGATCGTTCTGGTGCTGTTCCTGGCGACGGCGCGCGCCATCCATTCCATTGAAGATGCCCGCATGCCGGCGGACGCGGTGGAAGTCGTCGCCGTTGGCCATCAGTTCTGGTGGGAATTTCGGTACCCGGCGCTGGGCGTGGTTACGGCCAACGAACTGCACGTCCCCGTCAGCGATGCTGCACATCCCATCCCTACTCATCTCCGCCTGCTTTCCGCTGATACGGACCACAGCTTTTGGGTCCCGCAACTCGCTGGGAAAACGGACTTGATTCCTAACCGAATCAATCAAATGTGGATTGACCCGCACGAGACCGGCGTGTATCTGGGCCAGTGCGCTCAATATTGCGGCACGCAGCACGCCAAAATGCTTCTGCGGGTCTACGTGGATTCGCGGGAACGGTTCAATCAATGGGTGGCGCAGGAATCACAGCCGGCGCAAGCAGGCGATGATGCCAGCACGGGTCGCAAGATTTTTGAGACCACCGCGTGTATTAATTGCCACACCATCTCGGGAACCATCGCGGACGGGCGTGTTGGCCCGGACCTGACGCATCTGATGAGCCGCGAAACAATTGCATCCGGCGCGGCGCTGAATACCCCCGCAAACCTTCGCCTGTGGATTGAGAATCCGGAAGCCATCAAACCGGGCTCGCTGATGCCCGCGATGAAACTGAGTGATCAGGACGTGGACGCCCTGACTCGCTATATGGAAACGCTTCGGTAAGAGCCACGACACAACCCCATGTCAACGGAATCCATCGCGCTGAACGCTGCTGACCGGGCCACGCGGCCCATCAGCGAAACGCTCCACGACTGGATTACCACGGTCGATCACAAGAAACTCGGCATCATGTACATTATCTATGCGCTCGTCTTCCTGGTGATCGGGGGCATCGAAGCCACGATCATGCGCATCCAGTTGATCGTTCCTCATAATCATTTCGTATCGCCCCAGGTATTCAACCGGATGTTCACCATGCACGGCACGACGATGATTTTCTTCGTCGCCATGCCGATTTTGTTTGGCTTTGGCAATTATCTGATTCCGCTGATGATTGGCGCGCGCGATATGGCCTACCCCCGCCTGAACGCCTTCAGTTTCTGGCTCACCGCGTTCGGAGGATTGCTCCTCTACTTCAGCTTTCTTGGCGGGAACGGATTGTACGGCGCGGGGAACGCGCCGGATGTGGGGTGGTTCGCCTATGCGCCGCTGACCTCGCCGGCATTCTCGGTTGGACACAGCACTGATTTCTGGACGCTCAGCTTGCTGGTTTCGGGAATCGGCAGCATCGGTGTCGCCGTGAATTTCATAGCCACGATTATTTCCATGCGTTGTCCGGGAATGACGCTGGGGAAAATGCCCTTGCTGGCGTGGCTGAACCTGATTATGGCGGGGATGGTGCTGTTCGCCATTTCGCCTCTGACGGCGGCCCAAATCATGCTCTCTCTGGACCGTTATCTGGGCGCGCATTTTTTCGATACCCAGGCCGGCGGATCCGCGGTCCTGTGGATGCATTTTTTCTGGATCTTTGGACACCCCGAGGTCTATATCCTGGTCGTCCCAGCCTTTGCCTTCGCTTCGGAGATCATTCCGGTTTTTTCCCGCAAGCCGATTTTCGGCTATCCGGTGATGGTGGCGGCAACGTTAGCCATCGGATTCGTGAGCTTTAGCGTGTGGGCTCACCATATGTTCACCGTGGGCATGACTTCCTATGCCAACAGCTTTTTCGCCTTCGCCACCATGGTTATAGGCATACCCACGGGCATCAAGATCTTCAACTGGATTGGAACCATGTGGGGAGGGAAAATTCAATTCAAGACGCCCATGCTTTTCTGTATTGGATTCCTATTCCAGTTTCTGATTGCCGGCCTTACGGGAATTATGCTTTCCGTGGCGCCATTCGATTGGCAGCTTGGCAACTCCTATTTTGTCGTCGCCCATTTTCATTACGTCATTGTGGGAGGAATCCTCTTCACCATCTTCGCGGCATTTTATTACTGGTTCCCCAAGATGAGCGGGCGTATGTACAACGAAACGCTGGGCAAGTGGCATTTCTGGCTTTTTCTGATCGGCTTTCACCTGACCTTCGATTTCATGCACATCCCCGGCCTCCTGGGAATGCCGCGCCGGATTTACACCTACGAGCCGGGGCGCGGATGGGATGTTTGGAATCTGATTTGCACAATCGGAGTGCTTTTCCAAATCGTCGCAACACTTGTCTTCGTCGGCAATCTGCTGTGGTCACTTTTCAAAGGAAAGACCGCCAGCGGTGATCCCTGGGATGCGTGGACTCTGGAATGGTCCACCAGTTCGCCGCCTCCGGAATACGATTTTGCCTCGATTCCCGTCGTCCACAGCCGGCGTCCTCTATGGGACATCAAGCATCCTGAAGATCCCGACTGGAAATATGAATAACGCGGAGAGCATTCGTTGAGCAGCGCGCCTGTCACCTCTGTGCCGATTGAGCCGCAATGGCAGCTGCCGGATCGCGGACGCGTGGGAATGCTTTGCCTCATCGCTGCCGAGTCCGCCATGTTTACAATTTTCGTGGTGGCCTACATTTTCTATATCGGGAAAAGCGTGGCGGGGCCGTTGCCAAAGGACGTCCTGAAAACGCCCATCTTCGCCACCATCTGCCTGCTTTCCAGCAGCCTGACGATTCATTTTGCCATCAGAGCGCTCCGTAATGGCCGAATCAAGGCATTCGGGGTTTGGTGGTTTTCGACGGTCGCACTGGGGGCAATCTTCCTGGTTGAAACAGGTCTGGAATGGCATCACCTGATTTATGCGAAGGGACTGACCATCAGCACCAATCTGTTTGGCACCACTTTCTATTCGTTAGTGGGGCTTCATGCCTTCCACGTCACCGTGGGCCTTATCGGCCTCAGCACCGGCTTGGTTTTGACTCTTTGCGGAAAAGTGAAACGGGAACATAGCGAACGCGCTGACATTTTTTCGTTTTATTGGCATTTTGTTGATGTCGTTTGGATCGCGGTTTTTACGGTCGTGTATGTCGTCGGTCGCTGACAAAATGGCCTTGACCAGCTCACAATCCGGCCTCCGCGCGAAAGCGCCCCCCACGGTCAATTTGCCCGCGCCGGCGGCGTGGCCCATCGTCCTTGCGTTCGGCATCACACTACTGTTCGCCGGCCTTGTCACCAGCCTTTCTCTCAGCGTCCTGGGAGGTCTGCTGACGATTGCCGGATGCGCAGGCTGGTTCACCGAGGTCCTGCCGCACGAACAGCACGTCACCGTTCGTGTGGTTGAAGAAGCTCCGGCTATCTTCACCTCCCGCCGAGAAGTGGCGCGGCTCGCCATTGCGCCTGAACTCACTCGCGCCGTGCTCCCTCTGGAAACCTATCCCGTCTCCGCGGGAATCAAGGGAGGTCTGGCCGGGAGTGTAGCCATGGCGGCGCTTGCATGTCTTTACGGAGTTATCAAACAGGGCAGCATCTGGTATCCCATCAACCTGCTCGCCGCAACCGTCTATGCCCCGTCACTCCAATTGGGATCGTCCTCCCTCAACGCATTCCACTTGGACACTTTTGCATTGGCCGCGGTCATTCACCTGCTCACATCCACGCTGGTGGGCCTCCTCTACGGCGCCATGCTGCCGATGTTTCCCCGCCGCCCCATCCTTCTGGGCGGGCTCATCGCACCGATATTGTGGACCGGCTTGCTGCACAGCGTCCTCGGACTTATCAATCCGCTTCTCGATGAACATATCGATTGGCGCTGGTTCATCGCTTCGCAGTTTGCTTTCGGAATTGTTGCCGGATTGGTAGTGGTCCGGCAATCGCGCGTTCGCACGAACCAATTTCTGCCGTTCGCCGTGCGCGCGGGGGTTGAAACTCCCGGAGCCATGGCGGAGAAGCCCGAAAGGGACGGACCGCAATGAGCTTTCGTGCGTTCATCCTCGCAGCTGCGGGAGTCCTGGTCGTTGGCTCATCGGCTTGTTCTAACGCGCCGGGGCGGCCTGTTGCGGATGAAATGCTTGTGATGCCAGCCAATATCACCGATTTTGACACATTATATGGGCAGAACTGCGCTGGCTGCCATGGACAGAACGGTAAAGGGGGAGCAGCCATCGCCCTCAACGATCCCGTCTACCTGGCCATCGCCGACGATTCCGTCGTGCGGCAGGCGGCTACCAATGGGGTCGCGGGGATTTCCATGCCCGCGTTTGCAGAAAGTGCCGGAGGGATGCTCACTCAAAATCAAGTTGACATCATCGTCCATGGAATTCGGCAGCGTTGGGCAAAGGCTGATGCACTGCATGGTGAAAATCCGCCGCCATACTCGGCTGCTGGGCCGGGCGATTCCTCGCGTGGAGCAGAAGTGTATGGCGTGTATTGCGCTTCCTGCCACGGACTGCAAGGCCGAGGCGGTCCAAGAGGCAGTTCGATTGTGGACGGCTCATTCCTGGCGCTGGTCAATGACCAGGAGCTTCGAACGATGGTCATCGTGGGCCGCCCGGAATTGGGCGCCCCGGACTGGCGCGGAAACGTCCCGGGGAAACCGATGTCCTCCCAGGAAATCTCCGATGTTGTGGCGTGGCTGGCTTCTCAGCGCCCGAAATTCCCGGGCCAGCCCTACGCGAATGCCGTCAAACCACTGGGAGAAAATCCATGACGTTGCCTGGCGGTATCACAAGGCGTGATCTCCTGATGAAGATGGGCCTTCTTTTCAACGGCATCGTCGCAGTGATTCTGGCCGTGCCGATCATTCGTTACATCCTTTCTCCCGCTTTGCGATCGAAGACGCGCAACTACGAACATTGGGTTTCCCTTGGCGACATCGAACAGTTTCCCGAAGGTCAGACACGATTCGCGACCTACCGAAACCCGGTTGTGAGCTCGTGGGATGGAGACACAGCCGACATTGCCTGCTGGGTTCGCAATCTGGACGGCAGCAAATTCCAGGTGTTCGCCATCAACTGCGCTCATTTGGGATGTCCCGTGCATTGGTTCCCGCAATCCAGCCTGTTTATGTGCCCTTGCCACGGCGGAGTGTATTACCAGGACGGTTCGCGCGCATCGGGCCCTCCGGAGCGCGGATTGTTCACATATCGCTACAAGACGGGAGATGGAAAGTTGTATATCAAGGCGGGTGAAATGCCCACGCCGGGCCACGCGGCCAATATTGATTCAGGAATGGCGCCGTGCGCTTGATCAAAACAGTTGGTGATTGGCTGGACGCGCGCCTTCAGGTTGCCGCAACTCTGCGGGAGACCGCTGAGCATCCCGTCCCGCGCGAAACCGCCAGCTGGTTTTACGTCTTTGGCAGCGCGGCGTTCGTCGTGTTCATTCTGCAAATTGTCACCGGCATCATGCTGGCCCTTGTGTATGTCCCTTCCGCTGGGGAGGCATGGAACAGCCTCCAGACTTTGAATCACGATATCGCGCTGGGATGGTTCATCCGCGCGCTGCACGGCTGGGGATCGGAATTCATGGTGGCCATTGTTCTGATTCACATGGTGCAGGTTTTCATGTTCGGCGCATACAAATACCCGCGTGAGCTCACCTGGATCGTCGGCGTGTTTCTCCTGCTGGTGACGCTGGGAATGGCCTTCACCGGCCAGGTGATGAGATTTGACCAGGACGCCTACTGGGGACTTGGGATTGGGGCGTCAATTGCCAGCCGCGTGCCCCTCTTTGGGCCGAAGATTGTCTACTTGCTCCTGGGCGGTCCCATCATTGCCGGAGCTACGCTTTCGCGCTTCTTCGCGCTGCACGTATTCATCATCCCCGGTCTGCTGATCGCATTTGTGGCGGTTCACATTTTGATGGTCCTGAAGCTGGGCATCAACGAATGGCCCATGCCCGGGCGGGTGGTCCGCAAGACAACCTACCTCAACGAATACCATGACTTGATCAAGAAAGACGGAGTGCCCTTTGTGCCGTCGGCCGTTTGGAAGGACATGTTTTTCAGCGCCTTCATTTTGCTCTCCATCGCCGCCTGCGCGTTCTATTTCGGCCCCTTCGGTCCGTCCGGCCCGCCCGATCCCACCATTATTCAGACCGCTCCGCGACCCGATTTTTTCTTCCTCTGGTTATATGCGGTGCTTTCGCTCCTGCCCCCCTCTACGGAAACTGCGGTGCTGCTCATCGGCCCAGTCCTCGGAATTCTTGCGTTGGTCCTTTTGCCCTTTCTATTTGGCGAAGGGGAAAAAAGTTGGCGGCGCAGGCCCGTGGCCGTATTGACCATTTTGCTGGTGGCAGTTGCGTTCGGCACACTTACACGTCTTGCCCAAAAAGCGCCCTGGAGCCCGGACATGGATGCGTGGAGCGGCACTCCCATCCCCGCGAAGTTTCTGGCTAATCGGTCCGCGCTGGAGCGGCAAGGCGCGCTCGTTTTCCAGTTGAAGCAGTGCCACAACTGCCATGCCCTTGATCACCAGGGCGGAAAGCGCGGGCCCGCGCTGGACAGCATCGCGGTCCGCATGACTGCGGATCAGATGATTCGGCAGGTAATTCAGGGCGGCGGGAATATGCCCGCTTACGGCAGCAATCTAAGTCCTCCCGAGACCACCGCACTGGTCGCATTCCTTGAGACCTTGCACCCCGAAGGACGATCGCCCGCGCGCAACGCTTCTCACGCCGTCGTCAGTGGTGTGGATTCCTCCAGCTCGCCTTCGGCTCAACCATAGAATCGCCATGACACCCGAGGCTCAGGCAATCTTCCGGGAATGGTCTCCTCCTATCGAAGTAAACGTGATTCTTTGCGCCATGGCCATCGTATATGCCCGAGGCTGGATCCATCTTCACAGTCGCTTCCCAAAACTGGTTTCGTTCTGGCATTTGACAGCGTTTATGAGTGGGATTGCTTCCCTATGGATTGCCGTCGGATCGCCTCTGGAGGCGTTTGACGATGTGTCGCTCTCGCTTCACATGGTGCAACATCTCCTGCTAATGGCCATTGCTCCTCCGTTGGTTTTGCTGGGCGCGCCGACACTGCCCCTATTGCGTGGGCTGCCGAAGACAATTGTCCGCAAAATTGTGAGTCCGTTTTTGCGCTGGACTCCAATTGAATGGCTCGGAAACTTTCTCACTCATCCCGCGGTTTGTTGGCTTGTCGCCGCCCTGGTACTTCTTGGCTGGCACATCCCGGCTGCGTTTGAATTGGCGCTGCGGTCAAATTCCTGGCACGACATGGAACACATCTGTTTCTTTTCAGCTTCGTTACTCTTCTGGTGGCCGGTGATCCAGCCATTTCCCAGTGTTTCGAGGTGGCCGCGATGGTCCATCCCTGTTTACCTCTTTCTTGGGATGTTTCCCGGAGGAGCGCTGGGCGCATTCCTCGCGTTCTGTGACCGCGTTCTCTATCCGTCCTACGAATCCGCGCCACGGATTTCCCATCTTTCGCCGCTGGAGGATCAAGTGCTGGCTGGCGTTCTGATGTGGGTGCTGGGGACAATCGTGTGCCTGGTCCCCGCAGTGCTGATTACTGTCCGGCTTCTTTCGCCAAGCCTTGGCGCGGACAGTGATGTAAACTCACATCTTCACGCCGTGCGGGATATCGGCGTGGCTGAGAATAGCCGGATGGGAATCTAAAAGGAGTCACGCATGCAACTCGGAATGGTTGGTCTGGGAAGAATGGGAGCGAACATGGTGCGGCGGCTGATCGGCGGAGGCCACCAATGCGTGGTCTTTGACGTGTCGCCGAAAGCGGTGGCTGCGTCGGTCAGCGAAAAAGCCATCGGTGCATCTTCGCTCGAGGATTTCGCCAAGAAGCTGGGGAAACCACGGGCCATATGGATGATGGTCCCAGCGGCCGTCGTGGATGAAACTATCTCCGGCCTTCTGCCTTACCTCGAGGCTGGCGACATTCTGATTGATGGAGGAAATTCCTACTACGTGGACGACCTCCGGCGCGCGAAGCAGCTTGGGGCGAAGCAGATTCATTACGTGGATGTGGGAACGAGCGGCGGCGTGTGGGGACTGGAGCGTGGTTACGGCATGATGATTGGAGGCGAAAACGACATTGTGAAGCACTTGGATCCAATCTTCGCCCGCCTGGCTCCTGGCATCGGCAATATTCCGCGCACGCCGGGACGCGAGAAGATCGGCGGCACCGCGGAGCAGGGTTATCTGCACTGCGGACCAAATGGCGCCGGCCACTTCGTGAAAATGGTCCACAACGGAATCGAATACGGAATCATGGCTGCCTATGCCGAGGGGCTGAGCGTGCTGCGCTCGGCAAACGTGGGCCAGCAGAAGCATGCGGTTGACGCCGAGACAACTCCCTTGCGCGATCCGGAACATTACCAATACAACATCAACTTGCGAGATGTGGCGGAAGTATGGCGGCGTGGGACCGTAATTGCATCCTGGCTTCTCGATCTCACGGCAATTGCCCTCATCGAGGACCCCACCCTCTCGAAGTTCGAAGGCCGCGTTTCCGATTCAGGCGAGGGACGGTGGACCATCAAGGCGGCGATTGACGAGGCCGTGCCTGCAAACGTCCTTACCGCGGCGTTATACGAGCGGTTCAGTTCGCGAGGCGAAGCAGATTTCGCCGATAAGCTGCTGTCGGCGATGCGCTTCCAATTCGGCGGCCATCACGAGAAAACTGCGCCAAAGTCATAGCGTGTTCTAAGAAGCGAACAGAAAGCTCTACGGGTTTTGCGGCGCGGGAGAAGCAGCCCGAGGCTGGGGGCCCGCCCAATCGGGGTCCTTCAAATTCCAGCCGCCGCCGAGCGCCTTATAAAGCTGCACGATTACCACGCGGCGGTTCAGTTCCGTCTGGGCCAGCGCATTTTGCGCCGGAAACAGTTGTTGCTGCGCTTCCAGAACTTCATAGTAGTTCGCGAAACCGGCGATATAGCGCTGCAACGCAACATGCACGGCCTCCTCATAGGCTCTTACGGATTCGGCCTGCTGGTCGCGAACACCTTCGTATTTCTGATGCGAAATAAGCGCATTGGAAACATCCACAAAAGCATTGAGGGTGGTTTGCTGGTATTGCAGTTTCGTCTGCTCCCAGAACGCCACGGCCTGGCGCTTCTGAGCCGTAAGAGCGCCTCCCTGATAAATGGGACCGGCAATATTGCCGGCAATACTCCACAGGTTTGCCTGCCCGGATGAAACCTGAGAAAGCGGCGCGCTTGCCCGTCCCAGTAGTGCGGTAAGGCCAATCTGGGGGAAGAAGGCCGCCGTGGCAACTCCCACCTGGGCATTGGCGGCGCGCATCTCCTGCTCCGCTTGCAGCACGTCGGGCCGGCGTTCCAGCAAGGCCGAGGGGAGCCCGGCGGGAATTTCCGGCGGCAAATCCTCATCCACTAGTTTCGCGGTGCGCGGAATTTCCGCGGGATTATCCCCCAGAAGCATGTCAATTTCGTTCTCTTTCAATCCAATCTGGCGCTCCAGTTCCGGGATGCTGGCTGCGGTGACAGACAGCGCCGCCTGGGCTCGTGAAGTGTCCAGCCTTGAGGCCACTCCGCCTTCCAGCCGTTGCGTGAAAAGCTTCAGCGTTTGAGTGAACGAATCGGTGGTCTGCCTGGCGATGTCGAGTTCGAGATCCAGTTCCAGAAGTTCAAAATAGGCCTGCGCAACGTTGCTCACCAGCGTCAGCATCACGCCGCGCCGCGCTTGTTCCGTCGCGAGGTACTGAGCCAGGGCAGCCTCGTTCAGGCGCCGTATACGGCCCCAGACATCCACCTCCCAGGCAGCCGTGGCTACGGCCACGAAGGTTCCCTGCGTCCTGCCTCCATTGGGGGATATGGCGCCACCGAATTCATTCCGGCCATCGCTTCCTGTTGCGCCATATCCCGCGGAGGGAAAGTACTGCGCCTGGGCCTGTCTGGAAATCGCCTGTGCCTGCTCGATGCGCGTAATGGCGATGCGCAGATCATAATTATTAGTCAGCGCGGTCTTGACCAATTCCGCCAGCTTGGGGTCCTTGAAGACTTCCCACCAGGGCAAATCAGCAATCGAAGCTTGCTGGGCGGCTCCCGCGGCGCCCCGGAAATCGGCGGGGGTATTTACCGCCGGGCGTTTGTAATTAGGTCCGACCGCGCAACTGCCGGTGAAAACCAGCAGAATAGAGGCCCCCATCAGAAATAGTGATGAGGAAAATCGAATACACCCATTCTCTTGGTGCCGCGCCCTCTTTGGCGTTCCATGTCTTCCGTCCTGAGCGGCGACCTTCATGGGATCAGTTTCCACCCTCGGGACTAGCGGGTTTCGAAGCAGGTGCATCCTTCACGCTCGTGACGTTTATGCCCGCCGGATTTGCTCCGCCCAGCCTTTCGATCATGTAGAACAGAGCCGGAATAAGGAAGATGGCGATGACGCTGGCCGCCAACATGCCGCCGATGACGGTGATGCCCATGACCTGCGGGAAACTGCGCCGGACCCGGAGCTCGCCATAGCGGCACACAGCCAAGAATGAAGGCGAAAGAAGTCATCAGAATGGGGCGCAGACGCAGCCTGGCGCCTTCGAGCGCGGCATCAATCAGCGTCTGCCCCTCTTCGTATCCAGTCTTTGCGAACTCGACGATCAGGATGGCGTTCTTGGCGGAAAGTCCGATCAGCATGACCAGACCGATCTGGGCATAAACATTGTTTTCGAACGAATAGCTCTGGAACCGGCGCAGATACAGCGCCGCAAATGCGCCAAAGACCGCGACTGGCGTTCCTCAGCAACACGCTGAACGGCAGGCTCCAGCTTTCATATTGGGCCGCCAGAATCAGAAACACAACATACCATGCGAGAACCCGAAGATCGACCATCGGCGAGACGCCTTGCTGCGCCTTTTTCTCCTGATAGCGCATGCCCATGTAGTCGTAACCCATCCCCGGCGGCATGGTTTCCGCGAAGACCTCCTCCATGCGCCTTCATGGCCTGCGCCGAACTGTAACCGGGCTTGGCCGATGGCATTGATCTGCGCGGCATCGATGCAGGTTGTAGCGCATGGTGAATTCCGGACCTTGCGTCGTTCACATGGCTCGTCACCGCGGCGAGCGGCACCATGTTGCTGGAGTCGTTCAGCACATAAAACTGGCCAAGGTTTTGGGCCTGGGTGCGATAGTCGCCCTCGGCCTGCACGTAGACCTGCCACTGGCGCCCAAAGCGGTTGAAGTAATTGACGAACGCGCCGCCCATGAAACACTGCATGGTCTGGTAGACATCCTGCAGCTGCACGCCCTGCTGGAGCACCTTGTCGCGATCCACATTCACATAGACCTGCGGAACGGACGGCAGAGCCGTGGTGAACACGCGAGGCCAATTCCGGGCGTTTGCGCGCCGCCTGCATGAAATGTTTTCACATTCCTGCCAGAAAATCTCCGCCTTGCCGCCGTACGGTCTTCGAGAATGAAAGTGACGCCGCCCGAAGCGCCCACGCCGGGAATCGCGGGCGGCGAAAAGGCGAATCCGATCGCGCCGGGAATCCGGCTCATCTTCGCATTCAGATGCGCCATGATGGCGCCTATATTGTTCCTCCGGCTTTTTTCGTTTATGCCATTCCTTCAGGGTGATGAAGAAAAAGCGCGCTGTAAGTGTTCTGCACGCCGCTCAACATGCTGTAACCGACGACCGTGGTAATAGTGCTTGACGCCGGGCGTTTCCTCAGAATTTCCTCCACCTTCCGCATCACTGCGCTGGTGCGCTGCAGCGGACGAGGCGTCGGGCAGTTGCACGCCGGCAAAGATGTAACCCTGGTCTTCATCCGGCAGGAAGCTGGTGTGGTGGTTTGTGCCCAGCACGCCGGCCAGCAACGCGAAGGCCGCCAGCAAAATCAACGCGAAGAACCCCATCTTGTGGATCAGCAGGCGGCACACGCCGACGTAACCATCCGTTGCGCGACCAAACCATTTGTTAAAGACAGTCATAAAATTTCTGGAGCGGACCGCGCGCCGCGCTTCTTGGGCCGGAGCAGCAGCGCGGCGAGCGCGGGCTGAAAGTGTGAGTGCGTTGAACGCGGAGATGATCACGGACACCGCAATGGTCACGGCAAACTGCTGGTAAAGCCGGCCCGTGATGCCGGGAATGAAAGCCGTCGGAATAAACACCGCCGCAAGAATGATCGCGATGGCCATCACCGGCCCGGAGACTTCCTCCATGGCTTTCATGCGCCGCCTCTTTGGGCGACAATCCCTTTTCGATGTGATGCTCCACGGCCTCGACCACGACGATCGCGTCGTCCACCACCAGACCGATGGCCAGCACCAGGCCGAAGAGCGAGAGCGTGTTGATGGAGAAGCCAAACAACGGGAAAAACGCGAATGTGCCAATCAGCGACACCGGCACGGCCAGCAACGGAATCAGTGTCGCCCGCCAGCCTTGCAGGAAGATGAACACGACGATGATGACCAGCACGATCGCCTCGATCAGCGTCTGCTCGATCTCCTTCATGCCCTCGGTCACGGCCAGCGTGGTGTCGAGAGCGACGACATAGTCGAGACCCGGCGGAAAACGCTTGCTTCAGCCTCCGCCATGAGCTTCCTTCGCGCCGTTTGCGGCATCCAATCGGCGTTGGATCCGGGAAGCTGGTAAAGGGCGATGATGGCGGATGGCTTGCCGTTCAAGCGCGCCGATGATGTTGTAGTTCTGCGCGCCGAGTTCGATGCGCGCCACATCCTTCAGGCGCACAATCGACCCGTCCGGCGCGGCGCGCACGACGATGTTTTCCAAATTCCTCCTCGGTGACCAGGCGGCCCTGCGCCCGAACCGCATAGGTGAACTCCTGCCCCGGCGGAACCGGTTCGCCGCCGATCTGGCCGGCGGGATTCACAGTGTTTTGCGCTTGAATGGCGTTGATGATTTCCGGAACGGTGATCTGCAATTTGGCCAGTTGGTCCGGGCTTAACCCAGAATCGCATGGCGTACTTGCCCGCGCCGAAAACGGAGACGCTGGCGATGCCCGGAACACGCGTCAACAGGTCATTGAAATTGATGACTGCGTAGTTGGCGAGAAACTGCCGTCATAGGAGCTATTGCCGGCGAGTAGAGATCGAAAATGATCAGCGGCGCAGCCGTGGATTTCTGGACGGTCACGCCGTGATTGTTCACCGCCGCCGGCAAGCTGCGAGGCGGCCTGGCTCTGCGCATCTGAGCGAGAATCTGGTCCGTGTTCGGATCGGTCTTGATGTCGAAATCCACCGTCAGCTTCATCGTGCCCGTTGTTGGCGTTGAGGGAGTACATGTATTCCATGTTGTCCACGCCGGTCATCTGCTGCTCAATCGGAGTGGCCACGGATTGTTCCACGGTGAGGGCGTCCGCGCCCACGTAAGTGGCGTTCACCTGGATCTTCGGAGGCGGCAATGTTGGGGAACTGCGCGATGGGCAAAGTCAGGATGGACACTCCGCCAACAATCACCATGACGATGGAAATCACCATGGAGACAATGGGGCGATCTATGAAGAACCTGTACATAGGCTAGAGGGAACCGCCTGATTTTGTCGAATTCCCCGGAGATGCCGAACCCGGATCGAAAGGCTTGGGGTTGACGACCACGCCATTCCTGACTTTCTGAATGCCCTCGGCCACCACTTGTTCGCCGGCTTTCAAACCGCCGGTAATAATACACATGGTTCCGAAACGCGATCCCACCTTTACGGGCTGGATGCTCACCTTGTTATCGCCACCAACCACCGCCACCAGATACCCGCCCTGCACCTCGCTCACCGCGCGTTGCGGAATCACCAGCGCGCCCTGCTCCATCTGCACAACGGCGCTGATCTTGCCGAATCCACCCGGGCGAAGCACATTGCCTGGATTGGGAAATTGGACCTGGACGAGGATGGATCCTGTCCGTACATCCACCTGACGGTTCAGAGCGTAGAAGCGTCCCTTTTGAGGAAAAATGGTCCCATCGCTGAGCTGTAGTTGCCAGACCAACCTGCTGAGGGCCTGCACATCGGTAATTCCCTGTTGCGAGACTTCGTGCATCACCGTCAGGTAGTCCTGCTCGCTGGCTGTGAAATTTGCCAGAATGGGGTCCACCTGAGAAACCGTGGTTAGCGGATTACCCTGAGGGCCGACAAAGTCACCAACCTGGGCATTGGCGATTCCGGCCACTCCATTTACGGGAGAGATAATTTTGGTAAATTCAAGATTCAACCGCGCGGATTCCACCGCGGCTTTGCTTGTTTCGATCACCGCCTTCGCCGCCTCCACTTGCGCTTTGGCCGCCAGATCCGCCTGCACCGCATTATCGAGTTCCTGCTGGCTTATGGCGCTCTCTTTGGCGAGCGGGGTGTAGCGCGCGACGTCCATCTCCGTCTTGCCAAGCTGAGCTTGAGCCCGTTGCAGATCCGCTTTGGCCTGCGCGAGACTTCCGGCTGCCTGATCAAATGCCGCTTGAAAGGGACGGGGATCAATCTGAAAGAGAGGCGTGCCCTTCTTGACGTACGCTCCATTGGGATAATCCTGCTTGATCAGATATCCGGTTACCTGGGCACGGATTTCGGCATTCACGAATCCGTCCAGAGTCGCCACCCAGGTTTTCGTGATGGGCACGTCCTGCTGGACAGCGCTGACAACCTCCACGTCGGGAGGTCCCCCCTCGCCCTGCTGGTTCTTCTCACACCCAGCCCCAAAAATCGCGCTGACGGCGAGTAGTACCGCCATAAGACAGAACTGCTTTTTGCACATCGCGAATGCTCCCAGCGTGACGAGGACACCCCATCCCCCTCAGGCGGTGAGAGTTTACACCGCGGGTACTGTCTGGCGGAATCCAATTCCGTAATGCGAGAGCCAGGGTATACAACATTTTCCGCTGCCTCGCGAAAAAATGGAGTGCGACCTGGCGTGGAGATGATTCCGAGGCCCAAGACGAGAGCAATGACCCTATGTGAAATATCGAACGCAAGAGGTTTCTGTTAGGACGGGAGCGCCCGCCAGGGCTATCCTTTCGAGGATTCCCATGAGCGCGCCCGCCTATGACACTTCACAGGTATTCATTGAACTGGGCGGTGCAATCGTCCTTCTGGCCCTTCTCGCGCGCTTCGCCAATCGGATTGGATTCTCCTCTATCCCTTTTTATCTATTGCTGGGGCTGGCATTTGGAAATGGCGGCGTTGCTCCTCTCCGCGTCAGCGAGGAGTTCATCCACGTGGGAGCGGAGATCGGCGTTCTGTTGCTTCTATTCATGCTGGGTATTGAATATACCGGTGAGGAACTGAAGCACTATCTCGTTAGCGGTCTTCCCTCCGGTGTGGTGGATTTTGCCCTGAATTTTCCGCCTGGACTGCTGTTGGGTTTCTGGCTGGGTTGGCATGTCATGGGAGCGGTTCTCCTCGGAGGCGTCACCTATATCTCTTCTTCCGGTGTGATCGCCAAGGTTCTTGCAGAACTGAACCGCATGAACAATCCGGAAACAAAATCCGTTGTCTCCGTGCTGGTTCTCGAAGATTTGGCGATGGCTGTTTATCTTCCCTTGGTTGCCGTCCTTTTGGCCGGAGGAGGCGCTCAGAAAATCGCGGTTTCAGTTTCTATCGCCTTCGTTACCGTCACATTGATCCTGTTGTTTGCCCTGTACTACGGAGAGAAAGTGAGCTTGTGGTTCCTGTATGGCTCGGACGAGATCATGCTCCTCACCATTTTAGGCACGGTGATTCTTGTGGCGGGCCTGGCGCAGCGTTTGCAGGTTTCGGCGGCTATCGGAGCATTTCTTGTCGGCATCACGCTTTCCGGCCCGGTGAGCGAGGATTCAAAGCGCCTCCTGGGCCCGCTCCGTGATCTGTTTGCCGCAATATTCTTCTTTTTCTTCGGATTGGAGATAAACCCAAGATCGCTTCCCCATGTATTGCCCTTGGCCGTGGCTCTCGGCCTGGTCACGGCTTTGACAAAGGTCCTGACGGGCTATTGGGCCGCCAGAAAATCCGGAGTGGATCGCCGTGGACGCATCCGCGCGGGCACGGCCCTCATCGCGCGCGGAGAGTTTTCAATCGTAATCGCGGGTCTGGGCGTGGGCTTTGCGCCGGAACTCGGCCCGCTGGCCGCCGCATATGTGCTTTTTCTGGCAGTCCTGGGACCAATCCTCGCGCGGGCGACCCGCTGACAATGCTGACAAGCTGGACCATCACCAACTGCACAAACATCCCGGTCTGGATGCTGTGGGCTGGCTGCGTCCACGGGTTCCGCGATAAACTGTCCCGGAAAGCAAGCGGGGCTGTAGCTCAGATGGATAGAGCAGCAGTTTCCTAAACTGCGTGTCGGGAGTTCGACTCTCCCCAGCCCCACCATGCATTTCATCGCCGAATGGGATTTATTGCCTGAACGCGATGACGCCCGCGCGAATCAGAAGCAATGACCCTACGCCAACGATAATCCAGAGAAATAGCCCCTGCAGCAGCGGACGAACGCCAACTTGCTTCAGCGTTTTTCGGGATATGCCTGTCCCGATCAGGAAAAGCGTCGCCGTTAATCCAAGTTTGCCCAAAGTACTTAAGGAATTCGACAAGGGCGCGATGCCCGGCACGTAGGAATTTGCCACTGCTGCGAGACAGAAGAAAAAGATGAACCACGGGATTTGCACGCGCGCCTTGCTGCGCGTCACCAGCGCCGCGCCCACGCAAAGGGGCACAATCCACAGCGCACGGGCCAGCTTCACGGTCGTTCCAATCGCCAATGCAACAGCTCCGTAGTGGGCCGTGGCTCCTACCACCGAGCTGGTGTCATGAATAGCCAGCGCCGCCCACAATCCAAATTGCGTTTGCGTGAGATGCACTCGCCATCCAATCGTAGGGAAAATCAGCAGGGCCACGGAGTTGAGGATGAAGACCGTGCCCAGCGATACGGCCATTTCTTCCTCGTTGGCTTGCAGAATGGGCGCAACCGCCGCGATGGCGCTCCCGCCGCAAATAGCCGTCCCCGAAGTAATCAGGAAGGAAGAGTTCCGCTGCACGGAAAGGAGTTTGCCAATCAGCAGGCCAACCACCAGCGAAAAGGTGATGCTGCAAGCGGTATACGCAAAACCGCTGCGTCCCACCTTGAGAACCTCTCCGATGTTCATCCCAAAACCGAGCGCCACAACGGAAGCCTTCAATAGAAATCTTGCGAGATTCTTGCTGTCCGAATGGTAAGGATGAATGAAGAGCAATCCGTACAAAATACCCGCGGTGAGGGCGATGGGGGGCGAGATAAATCCGCTGGAAGATACAATAAGCCCGGCAAAAAACAGAATCTTGGTATCAATTTTCGGCATGCTCGCAACGCAAGACTAGCAGGATTATAAGAATTCCCGAAGCAATACCGCAAAACGACTCCTGAAGTTAACGCGTAGGCCTTAGTCCGTGGATTACAATCGAGCGGGAGGTTTCGCCATGCCTGAAACAAGTGGAGCAAAACCAATCGATCTCGGCGCAGTCTTCGATGCTCACGTAAATCACGAATTCGTTGATAAGGACGTCGACGCCACAATGAGAACCATGACCGCCGATCCTTACGTCTACCATGTCCCCACCATGACGGGCGGCGATGGCTTCGAAAGCGTCCGGAGTTTTTATTCCAAGCATTTCGTCGGCAAAATGCCGCCGGACACAAAGATTGTCCGTGTGTCCCGCACCGTGGGCAACGATCAAGTGGTGGACGAACTGGTCCTTTCCTTCACACATTCCGTGCCCATCGACATCATGCTTCCCGGCATTGCGCCGACAGGCAAACGCGTGGAACTGCCCCATGTGGTGGTGATGAAATTTGAAAACGGCAAGGTCGCCCATGAGCACATTTATTGGGACCAGGCCTCGTTGCTTGCACAGGTTGGTCTGATTGATTCTGCCACTCTCCCAGTCACAGGCGCTGAACAGGCTCACGCCCTGCTCAAAAAATCAGGAGTTGCACAATAGCAGCGGCGCTTTTTCATGGAACGACAAAACTGATCGCCCGTGATCCCCCGGAAATCACGCCTCCAGCAAACCCTCAAAAATGCGGACGGCGCTGCCACCCACGCAGGGAGTCAGGCGGTCATCCTCTTTCTTAACTTCAACGAAAATTTCGCTGGGCCGGCCCATCTCCACCCCTTGTGATATCAGCAGCGGCTCATCGGCGCGCAGATGGCTATGTTTCACAAGATAAGCGCCCAGAGATCCGGCGGCGGAACCCGTGGCGGGATCCTCATAAATTTCCCAGGGAAGCATGCCCCGCGCAAAGGCTCGGCGTCTGCCTCCCAGCGCGAAGCAATACGCCATGGTCCCGTCGCGGCCCATGAGTTTGCGAAGCGCGCGCATATCCATGCTGATTTTTTTCAACGCGGCGCGGCCGCGAAGCGGCACCATCAGGTTTGGAATCCCCGTGGAAACAAACTCCACGGGAAATGACGGCTCCATATCCGCGGTGGTCAGGCCCAACGTCGCGGAAAGGTCGCCACGCAAGAAGCGCGCGCGATGAAACCGAGCGGGCCTCTGCGTCATGGTCACGTGCTTCGGCCTTCCCTTTGCAAACCGAATCGCCACCGGCAGAATTCCCGCGCCGGTCTGCTGGAGAATATGCACCACGCCTTCCTGCGCGGGTACCACCCCCAGCTCCGCAAGTAGAAACCAGGTACCGATTACGGGGTGCCCGGCCAGCGGCAATTCTGTCTGCGTGGTGAATATGCGCAGGCGCGCGAGGGCGCGATTGCTTGTGGGGCGCTGAACAAAAACGGTTTCCGCGAGGTTCATCTCCCGCGCGATGGCCTGCATTTTTGCGGACGAGAGACCATCGCCGTCAATGATCACCGCAAGAGCATTTCCCGTGAAGGGACGCGTTGTGAAGACATCCAGTTGGTACAGGCGCCGTTTCATAGTGTCATTTTTCTCATGCGGCACGGCTTAGCACACGGGCCATATTGGTTGGCCGCGCACGGTCTACATGGCGCGAACCATGCTGCTGACCTCCTGCAGAACGCGCTGCGTCGTCTCCGGCTGGTCCGTCTCAGAATAAATTCGCAGCATCCGCTCGGTCCCGCTGGCGCGGACCATCACCCAACCGGCGTTGCCCAGATAGAGTTTTATTCCATCCATATGCTCGCGATTCGTCACCGGCCAATCGAGCAGCCGCGTGATTCCATCTTTCGAAAAGCAGGCAATTGCTTTTTCCTTCTGCCCGGGACGCAGCTCCAAATCCACCCGGCCGTAATAATGCGGGCCAAATTCTGAATGCAGCATTGCGACCAGTTCCCCCAGCCGCTTCCCGTGCCAGGCCATCACCTCGGCCAGCAATAGTGCGCTCACCGTGGCATCTCTTTCCGGCAAGTGCAGCTTCGTCCCGATGCCGCCGCTCTCTTCGCCGCCTATCAAAATGTCCCGCTCCAGCATCAGATCGCAAATATACTTGAACCCGATGGGCGTTTCCCAGATTTTGCGGCCAAAGCGGGCGGCGATCTTGTCAATCATCTTCGTGGTCGAAAATGTTTTCGCCACGTCTCCGGGAATTTTGCGCGTGCCAGCCAGATGCCACAAGAGGATGGAAAAAATCTGATGCGGATTGATGAACGTACCGTCGGGATCCATCGCTCCGATCCGGTCTCCATCGCCGTCAGCGCAAAATCCCGCGTCGCAATCGCTCCCGCGTAACGCCTGGCGCAGGGCGTCCACATTCGGTTCGATGGGTTCCGGATTCACTCCGCCAAATAGCGGATCGCGCGTGCCGCGGATTTCCTGGCAGGCAATGCCGTTGCGATGGAAAAGTTCGCGGAGCAAACCGCGGGCCGAGCCGTGCATCGGATCCGCCATGAAGCGCAGCCCGGCGGCGCGCAGCCGGTCCCAATCCACGAGTTTTTCCAGAGTGCGCAGATAGGGTTCGCGCGCATCGAGGGAATGAATCAGATCGTGGCGAGAGGGCAATGCAGGCACTCCGCCGCGCAACACATCGCCGAGCTCCTTTTCCACGCGAGACACGATCGCGGGAGACGCCGAGCTGCCATAACTGGCCTTGAATTTTATTCCGCTCCAGCGGTAGGGATTATGGCTGGCGGTAATAACAATCCCGCCGGCCGCTTCTTGCAGGCGGACGAGGAGCGAGACTGCCGGTGTGGGACACGCGGAATCAGCCAGCCAGACCGGAATGCCGGCCATGGCGACCGCCTCGGCAGCCACGCGCGCGAACCGCTCGGAACCAAATCGCGTGTCGAAACCCACCACAACGCCCCGTCCCGATTCTTCTGCGCGGACAATATACCGCGCGATGGCGTAGGCCACCTTGCGCACATTTTCGTGCGTGAAATCTTCGGCGATAACGCCGCGCCAGCCATCCGTTCCAAATTTAATGGCTTCCACAGTTACGCAGTATAGGCGAACGAATGAAGCCGGGAAAGCGGCGCGTGGCGTGAACTGAAAATCACAGCAGAGCCTGCAGGTCTTGCTCCTCGAGCCATTTCACGATTTTGCCCACGTCCTGCGCGCGATCACGAGGACAGAGCAGGATGGCATCCTCGGTCTCAACCAGCACCAAACCGCGAACGCCAATTGCGGCGATAAATTTCTTCGGACTCCAGAGGAGGTTGCCCCCGGTGTCTACTCCCAGGAAAGGCCCGGCGGTGACGTCCGCTCCCGCTTTTCTCGCCAGCAGATCATAAACCGCCGACCAGGAACCGATGTCGCTCCAGCCAACGTCCGCGGGCAGCACCATCACCCGGTAGCGCCGTCCCGATGCGTCCTTCTTTGTGGCGTGCTCCATGACCGCATAGTCCACGGAAATATTTTCAAGCCGCGGATAGTAGCGGGCGACCGCCTTCTCGTAGTTTTTCGTTCCGATGGCCGAGGAGATTTTCGCCAGCGCCGCGCGCGTGACCGGCAGAAACGCCGCCAGACACTCGAGAAAAGTAGAGACCCGCCAGAAAAACATTCCGGCATTCCAGTAGTAGCGTCCGGACGCTACGTAACGCCGGGCCAGCACAATAGGCGGCTTCTCTGTGAAGCGATTCACTTCGTAAGCGGAAAATCCACCTTCGCGGCCAATCGGCCGACCCGACCGTTCGATGTATCCAAAGCCCGTTTCCGGGCGTGTGGGGGGAATCCCCATCACCACAAGATTTCCCGGCTCCTGCGCCATGTGCAGCGCAGCCCTCACCAGCCGGCGGTACTTCGCGGGATTTCCAATGTAATGATCGGCGGGGAGCACGGCCATCAGTGCGTCGCCGTACATATGGGCCAGATGAATCGCCGCCAGGCCGATGGCCGCCGCCGTGTTGCGCCCCATGGGTTCGGCAAGCACCTGGGAAGTGGGAATCCAGGGAAGCTCCGTGCGAACAGCCGTTGCTTGCTGCTGGCTGGTCACCACGGTGAAACGGTTGCGGCGGAAAAATCGGAGACAGGCGATCCCACGTCTGCCGGAGCATGGTGTGCTCACCGACAATATTCAACAACTGTTTCGGCGTTCGTGCGCGGCTGCGCGGCCAGAAGCGTGTCCCCCGCCCTCCGGCCAGAACCACCGCAAACGCAGGCAATTTTTCTTTTTTCACATGCACACCAATCGCGTCCGCGCCGGTTCCGGAACGCCGAGGTCGGTAAGTTGCCGGGAAATGCCGTCCAGATCACCCGGCACATAAGTGCGCAGAAGCGCGGTGCGGCTTTCTGGCGCGATTTGATAATCGCCCAGATGGGCGGGGATCAGCCAGACGTGTCCCGGCGCGTAAGACTGCGCCCGCCCGCCGGTTTCGATGGCGCCTGTGCCCTCCAGGAAAATCAGCAGGTCAAAATGTTGGGCGGACGAAGCCGCATCAAGGCGGACGGAAAATTCCCACTTCTCGGCGGCGAAGTAAGGGCAGGCCACGTAGAAGGTCTTCTGCAATCCGCCCATCGCGACGCGCACGGCATCAACTTTTCCGGCCGCGGACTCTCCAAAATTCATCACCGCGAACGCTTTTTCCAAATGCAGAGGCCGAAACCCACCCTGCGTGTCGCGCCGATCGTAGTCGTATACCCGGTAGGTAACGTCCGAATTCTGCTGAATTTCGCAAAGCACAACGCCGGACCCGATGGTATGCACCGTCCCCGCAGGGACATAGATCACGTCGCCGGGAACTATGGGCACAACTTCAAGGGAGTCCTCTGCCTTGCCATCCGCAACGGCCTGCCGAAAGGCGGCTGGCGACGTACCGCTCTTGAAATTCACCATGACACTCGCCCCAGGCTTGGCCGAAATGGCGTACCACATTTCCGTCTTCCCTACGCCGCCGGCCTGCTCCTCGTTCTCTCGCGCATATTCGTCATCGGGGTGGACTTGCACGGAAAGTTTTTCCTCTGGAAACAGGAATTTAACCAGCAAAGGAAAATTTTGAGATCCTTCCGTGTTGCTGCCGCTCCATTCATTAGTCAGTGCAGGCCATATCTCCCGCAGGGATTTTCCAATAAACGGCCCGCTGGCGAACCGGCAATCATTCCCTGTCATCCACGCTTCGCCGACGGGATCTGCCATGTTGGATTTTTCTGGAAAAAGCGGCGCGAGGGAACGCGCACCCCAGATTCGAGGCACAAACAGCGGCTCGAGGCGGACGGGAAGCAACGTCACGACGCTGTTGCCGCTCCTGAAAAGAACTGTGTCAGGCGGCGCAGTCCTTCTTCAATGCGCTCCAACGATGCCGCATAGGAAATGCGAATGTATCCCGGCGCCCCGAAAGCCTCCCCGGGAACCACCGCCACGTACTGCTTCTCCAGCAACTGCGACGCGGTTGCCGAGGTATCAATGCGGCCGTTTTCGCCGGCCCGGCCGGTGCGGCGCAAAGCTTCCCGCACATCGGGGAATACATAAAACGCGCCCTGTGGCGTGGAACAGGTGACGCCTGGGATTGCACGAATTCCTTCCAACATGCGTTTTCGCCGCCGGTCATACTCCGCAAGCATCACGCCCACGGAATCCATGGGCCCGCGCAGAGCTTCCAGCGCGGCATACTGCGCAATTGAATTGGATTGGACGTGGATTGGCTTTGCAATTTCACCATCCCCTGTATCAGGGGAGCGGGCGCCAGCGCATATCCGATGCGCCATCCGGTCATGGCAAACGTCTTGGAAAGAGAACCGGCAATAATCACGCGATCCTTCGCGCCCGGTAGACCGGCCACGGAAAATGGTTTGGCGTCACCGTACACGAAATGCGAATAGCACTCATCGGAAAGCAACCAGATATTGTGCCGCTGGCAAACATCCAGAATGCGCCGCGAATTCATCCGGTGGAATCACTGCTCCGGTGGGATTGCAGGGCGAATTGACGATGAGCATTCGCGTGCGCGCCGTGATGAGCCTCTCCACGGCCGAGGCGCGGAGGCAGAACCCATCTTCCGCCACGGTTGGCAACAGGACCAGCGAACCGCCGGCGTACTTCACGATGTCCGGATAGCTCACCCAGTATGGGGAAGGAAGGATGACTTCGTCGCCGGCATTGATCAGCGAGCAAATGGCATTGAATATCGCGTGTTTGCCGCCGACGGTAACAATGCATTCGGAAGGTTGATAGCTGCTGCCGAGCTGCGCCCCATGCCACGCGCAGACCGCTTCGCGCAGCGGCATGATTCCACCCACCGGCGTATATTTCGTCCGGTTCTCATCCAACGCGCGGTGGGCGGCGCGTTTGATATGGTCTGGCGTGGAAAAGTCCGGCTCGCCCGCGCCGAAATCCACCACGTCAAATCCGCGCGACTTATACTGATCCGCCGCAATGACCACGGCCACCGTGGGAGAAATTCATCCGTTCGACTCGTTGCCGATTCCATATTCTCTTCACTTCCTCGCAAAACCATTCTAGCCGAGCTTTGTTCGCAGGCGCTCTTCCACGATCGGCGGGACCAGATCCTTCACCGTGCCCCCCAGGCGCGCAATTTCACGGACCAGGCGCGAACTGAGATAACTGTACGCTTCCGCCGGCATCATGAAGATAGTTTCGATTTCCGGAGCCAGTTTGCGGTTCATCCAGCCCATTTGCAGTTCGTATTCATAATCCGAAATGGCGCGGATGCCCCGCAGAATCACCTGCGCCTGTTTCTGCCGCGCATAGTCCATCAACAGCCCGTCAAAAATGGCGACCTCAACATTCGGCCACTGGCGGGTGACCTGTTGCAGCATCTCCACGCGCTCCTGCAATTCGAACAGCGGTTCCTTTTCAAGATTGCGGAGCACCGCGACGATCAACCGCCCAAAAATTCGCGCGCCACGAGAAATCAAATCCAGGTGCCCGTTGGTCACGGGATCAAAAGAGCCGGGATAGATGGCGGTGACGCTTTGCATTTGTTCAGCCCGCGCCGCCATTCTAGCGCATTCATCCGAAGTGCCGCTAACACGACTTTCAGACAGCCTGGATGGCCCAGATGTTGATTCTGCTCGGAGATTTCAAGCTATACAATCCAAAGCGCATACAATTCTCGGTGGTCTGAGGAATTGAAGTGACTCCCATAAGGAACGGTCCATTAACACTCTAATGGCGACTTGTGTAGTCGCATTGTAAACTACTCATACGATGAGCCTTACAGAATATTCTTGCTGTTGACGAGAGGGCCGATACCTTGTAGAATACAAGTGCGACCGATTCAGTCGCATTTCCAATGTTGAAGATTTCCAAGAAAGCGGACTACGGCCTCATCGCCTTGAAGCATCTGGCCACGCATGGCCATGATGGCGTTTCCACCAGCGCCGCGGATATCGCCGACTTTTACGGCATTTCCGCCACCCTGATGGCCAAGGTGCTGCAGAGGCTGGCCCGCGGCGGCCTGGTGGCGGCGAGGCATGGATCAGCCGGCGGTTATACGCTGGCTCGCGATCCGGGATGCATCACCGCGCTGGAAGCTATCGCCACCATTGACGGACCGGTTTCCATCACCTCGTGCGTTACCCATCGCGGCGAATGCGGCCAAGCCAGCTCATGCACCGTGCGAGAGCCGCTGCGCCGGGTGAACAGCAGCATCCTGGACGTGCTGGGACGCGTGACGATTTCGCAGATGACCGATGACGCCAGCACATCGCAGGTCGTCGAATTGAGAGTTTAGGAGAAGAATGAATGGCTATTAAGCTGCCGATTTACATGGACAATCACGCCACCACGCCGGTGGACCCGCGCGTGGTGGAAGCCATGCTGCCCTATTTCAACGAAAAGTACGGCAACGCCGCCAGCCGCAACCACGCCTATGGATGGGCGGCGGAAGAAGCCGTGGAAAATGCCCGTGGACAAATTGCCAGGCTCATCAACGCCTCGCCGAAGGAGATCATTTTCACCAGCGGCGCCACGGAATCGGACAATCTGGCGATCAAGGGCATCGCGGAGATGTACCACGAGAAGGGCAATCACATCATCACCCAGGTGACGGAACACAAAGCCGTGCTGGACACCTGCAAGCGCCTGGAAAAATACGGCTATCAGGTCACCTACCTGCCGGTGCAGAAGGACGGCCGCATCAATCTCGACGATCTGCGGCAGGCCATCACGCCGAAAACAATTTTGATCAGCATCATGTACGCCAACAATGAAATCGGCGTGGTTCAGCCCATCGCGGAAATCGGAAAAATTGCCAAGGAAAAGGGCATCTTTTTCCACGTGGACGGGGTGCAGGCCGTGGGAAAGATCTCCGTGGACGTGCAGCGCGACAACATTGATTTGCTGGCCATCAGCGGTCACAAAATTTATGGACCCAAGGGCGTGGGCGCTCTATACGTGCGGCGGCGCAACCCGCGCGTGCAGCTCAGCGCCGTGATTGACGGCGGCGGCCACGAACGCGGCATGCGCTCGGGAACATTGAACGTGCCCGGCATCGTGGGACTTGGCAAGGCTTGTGAACTTTGCCAGCAGGAAATGGCCGCGGAGAGCGAGCGGCTCTGCAAATTGCGCGACCGCCTGAAGGACACCATCATGGGCCAGCTCGATGAAACGTTCATCAACGGCACCATGGAACACCACCTTCCGCACAGCATCAACATCAGCTTTGCTTACGTGGAGGGTGAATCGCTCCTGATGGGCATTAACGACATCGCGGTTTCCAGCGGTTCGGCATGTACTTCGGCCACTCTGGAACCGAGTTATGTGCTAAAAGCTCTGGGCGTGGGAGAGGACCTGGCGCACACCTCCATTCGGTTCGGCCTGGGGCGCTTCAACACCGAGGAAGAAGTGGATTATGTTGCGGCCCGCGTTGTTGAAACCGTGAAGCGGCTGCGCGAACTTTCACCGCTTTATGAAATGGCCAAAGAAGGCGTGGACCTTAGCAAAATGAGTTGGAAGGCATAGAGCAGCAGCGCTACACGAGATCGTTTGACGGAGGAAACATGGCATACAGCGACAAAGTGATTGAACACTACAACAATCCGCGCAACGTCGGCTCGCTGGATAAGGCCGATCCCAAGGTGGGGACCGGGCTCGTCGGCGCGCCGGAATGCGGCGACGTGATGAAGCTGCAGATGAAAATCAATCCGGAGACACGCATCATCGAGGAAGCCAAGTTCAAGACTTTCGGATGCGGCTCCGCGATTGCCAGCTCATCGCTGGCCACCGAGTGGGTGCGCGGCAAGACGGTGGACGAGGCCCTGGCGATCAAGAACACGGACATCGTCCGCGAATTGGCGCTGCCGCCGGTGAAAATCCACTGTTCGGTGCTGGCGGAAGACGCCATCAAGGCCGCTATCTCCGACTGGAAGACGAAACAGGGCGAGCCTGCCGAAAACACGGCGCACCAGACCGCATCGGCTCCGGCTCAGCACTAATTTTTTGCGTCCGGCGCTGCCGTGATGCGCCGGACAAAATTGAAACAGGATACTTGTGGCCAATATGATTCACGTTACCGAAAAAGCCGCGGGAAAAATCCGGGAGTTGCTGGCTCGTGACGGCGTTACGCCGGAAACGGGCGGATTGCGCGTGGGCGTCCAGGGCGGCGGCTGCTCCGGCTTGACCTATGCCATGCGTCTCGATACCCAGGCGCGGGATCGCGACAAAGTGTTTGAAGAGTACGGGGCACGCATCTTCGTGGACCCCAAGAGCTACCTGTATTTAAACGACACGACTCTGGACTATCAGGAAGATCTGATGCGTCAGGGCTTCGTTTTTCAGAACCCCGCGGCGACCCGGAGTTGTGGCTGCGGGAGTTCGTTTACCGCCTGATTGTTTCAAACGCGGTTCCTATTCGTTCCGCAGCGCCTATCACCCGGCGCGACAAACTCCGAGCTTAAGGAAAAATCCTAACGGAATTGACGGATGAGTGAGGCATCGAAAACCCGCAATGCTACGGTTGTCTGCTGGGATTGCGGCGGACAAACGGATGGCGGGCATTTCTGTGCCATCTGTGGGCGAATCCAGCCGCTTCCCGCGAGCGCGGATTATTTTGCGTTTTTCGATCTCCCGCCGCGCCTCCATTTGGATGCCGCTGCTCTGGAAGAAAAGTTCCTGCAACTGAGCTGGAAGCTGCACCCCGATAATTTTGTCAACGCCAGCGAAAATGAGCGCGATCTTTCTCTCGAACGCACTTCGCAATTGAATGACGCCTTTCGCACGCTGCGCGATCCCATTGCCCGCGTGGAATATCTCCTCGCACAGCAGCGCGCGCGCGCCGAAGGCACGGCCAAGCAGCAAGCCCCGCCTGAACTGCTGGAAGAAGTATTCGAACTGAACGAGTCGCTGGATGATTTGCGCTCCGCGCGGGCGAGTGGCGCGGATGTAGCAGGGCTGCGGCAAAACCTTCTGGCGGCGCAACAAACCTTTCTGGGAAAACTCCAGGAAGTGGATGCGGATTTGGACAGCGCCTTCAGCGATTGGGATTCCCTGCTGGAGCCCGCGAACGGCAATGGCGCTGCCGTGGAAGAAAAGAAGAAGCAAGTGGTCAACCGCATGAACGAACTTCTAAATCGCCGGTCATACATCCGCAATCTGGTGAATACCGTGCAGAGTGAACTCGCGCAGGATTAAGGAGCCATGGGACGCATCGTTGGAATTGATCTGGGCACCACCTACAGCCTGATTGCATACGTTGACCCGGAATCCGGGAAACCGCGCTGCATCGTGGGGCCGTACGGAAGCGCGCTCTGCCCGTCGGTGGTCAGCGTGGATGCCGATGGCAACGTGGTGGCTGGCGAAGCCGCGCGGCGGCGGCTGTTGACCCAGCCGGAGCAGACTATCTATTCCGTCAAGCGGCTAATGGGCCGCGGCACCGCGGACATTCAGGACGAGTTGGCGCTGTTTCCTTTTCGCCTGGATTCGTCGAGCGGCAACGTGATTCGCGTGCGCCTGGGCGAAAAAGTTTTCAGCCCGTCGGAAATCTCCGCTTTCATTCTCCGCGAGCTGAAATCCTGGGCGGAGGATTATTTCAAGGAGCCGGTGGACCGCGCGGTGATCACCGTGCCTGCCTATTTCAACGACGCCCAGCGCCAAGCCACGAAGGATGCCGGCCGTCTGGCAGGCCTCGAAGTTCTCCGCCTGGTGAATGAACCCACCGCGGCGGCGCTGGCCTATGGGCTTCATCAAGCGCAGCGCGGCCACGTTGCCGTTTACGATTTTGGCGGCGGCACATTCGACATTTCAGTTCTGAAGCTGATTTCCACCAGCGACGGCGACATCTATAAAGTGCTCTCCACCAATGGCGACACGCACCTCGGCGGCGATGACATTGATAATGCGCTCCTGGCGCTGGCACGCGTGGAAATTCAGGAGAGCCATGATGTCCTCCTCGATTCTCAGCCCGAAGCCGTGCAGGAATTGCGCAAGGTACTGATTGCCGCCAAGCATCAGCTCTCCTCCGAAAATAGCACCGTGGTGAAATTCCCGCTGCCGAATGGCGGCGCCTATGTGCGCGAAATCCGCCGCGCGGAATTCGAAGACCTGATTCACCCGATCATCACACGAACCATGGGTCCGGTGAAGACCGCCCTCGCGGACGCCAGGCTTGCGCCGCGCGATATCGAGGAAGTTGTGCTGGTGGGCGGTTCCACGCGAATCCCGCTGGTTCGCCAGACGGTAGCCGAATATTTCGGCAGAGCGCCACATGTCGAGCTGGATCCGGACGAAGTGGTGGCGCTGGGCGCGGCTGTGCAGGCCAACATCCTGGACGCCGGCGTGAAAACCATGCTGCTCCTCGATGTGACGCCGCTTTCGCTGGGGATCGAGACTATGGGCGGCGTGGTGGCAAAAATTATTCCCCGGAACTCCACCATTCCCGCCAGCGCGCAGGAAATGTTCACTACGGGTGTTGAAAATCAGACGGCGATTGACGTCCACGTCCTGCAGGGCGAGCGCGAACTGGCCAGGGATTGCCGGTCACTGGCGCGGTTCCAGCTGCGCATTCCTCCCGGCCCGGCAGGTCTGGCGAGAATCGAAGTGCGCTTTCTGATTGATGCCAGCGGAATTCTTCAGGTGACGGCGCGGGAAGTCCGTACCGGTGAACGCCAGAGTATCGAAGTCCAGCCCAGCTATGGCCTGGGCGATGCGGAAATCGAACGGCTACTGGAAGAGTCCATCGAATTTGCCGAGCAGGATTTTGCCCAGCGCCAGATGATCGAAGCCCGCAACGAAGGCGAGTCTATTCTCACGGCTACGGAAAAAACCCTGGCCAGCGAGGAAGCGCGTGAGCTGAGCGCTCCGGAGCGCAATGAAATTGTGAACTCAGTTTCGCGTCTGCGCCAGGCTATGGACGGCGTGGATTATCGCCTCGTCCGTTCGCGCATTGATGAATTGAATCAGGCCACCATGCATCTGGCCGAACTGGCCATGGACCGCGCCATCCAACACGCCGTGCAAGGCAAGCGGGTAGACGAGGCTTAGAGAGGACCACATGGGCGGAGAGAATCCATACATCGAGCAGGTACAGTTCACCCCGGCGACGAAGAAGTACAAAATCACTTTCATGAAGGAAGGCAAGTCCATGGAAGTCGAAGTGGATCCGGATAAAATTCCCTACGACCACAATGGACTGCCGGGCAGCATTCTGGATGTGGCGCTGGGCCACCACGTGGGACTGGACCACGCCTGCGGAGGCGTGTGCGCCTGCTCCACCTGCCATGTGATCGTCCATCAGGGCCTGGAATCCTGCAACGAGGGCACGGACGCGGAGTTTGATCAGTTGGACGAAGCTCCGGGCGTCACGCCAAAATCGCGGCTGAGCTGCCAGGTGGTTCCCGACGGAAGCGCGGACCTCGTTGTGGAAATTCCCGAATGGAACAAGAATTACGCCCGCGAAGCGGAACACTAAGCCAGCCGTCTGCGAAAACGGCTATCAAGAAACGAGGTGAAAGATGCCCAACACGTTTTCCTGGGACGACTCCGAAGAAATTGCCATTCGCCTGTCTGAAAAATTCCCGGACACCGATCCTCTCACCGTGCGCTTTACAGACTTGCATCACTGGGTGACGGAATTGGAGGGGTTCACTGGCGATCCCAAGCTTTCCAGTGAGGGCAAGCTGGAATCCATCCAGATGGCGTGGCACGAGGAATTTCAAGACAAGCAGGGATAGGGGGCGTCATGGATCTGCGTTATCCAATTGGAAAATTCAGCTACGAAGGACCAGCGAACACGGAGCAGCGTCTGCAGCATTTCAAGAATATCGCGGAAACGCCAACGCGTCTGCGCGAAGCGGTGTACGGCCTCACTCCCGCGCAAAGTGATACTCCCTACCGGCCCGATGGTTGGACGGTGCGTCAGGTAGCTCACCACATTCCCGATAGCCATCTGAACGCCTACATTCGTTTCAAGCTGGCCCTCACCGAATCCGAGCCGGTGATTAAACCCTATGACGAAGCGCGCTGGGCGGAATTGGCGGACACGCGCAACACCCCCATCGAGGTTTCCGTAATGCTTCTCGATTCCCTTCACCAGCGCTGGACCGTTCTTTTGCAATCCATGAAGCCTGCGGACTTTGCGTTGAAATTCCGCCATCCCGAGCGCGGCGTGATGACCCTCGACGAGACTCTGGCGCTCTATTCCTGGCATGGGCGCCATCATGTGGCGCATATCACCGCGCTGCGGGAACGCATGGGTTGGAATGGAGCGAAGAATTGACCAGCTTCGCTTGTCATTTTTTCGTGGTTCCTAAATAATAGTATGAACATTTTGCTCTGCCACTCCGTGGCGCTATGGTGCAATGGTTAGCACATCGCCCTTTCAAGGCGGTAATACGGGTTCGACTCCCGTTAGCGCTACCAACCTCGTCGGCCTTAGGATTTTCCTTTTCTGGTAGTTTTGATCTTAAATCCATTTTTCCGCCATGCACCTTATTCAAAAACATTGCTGTTGGCGGATTCGTGGCTAGAATTGAAACATAAAGTCGCGCGCCAAAGGAGGACAGCCATGACGGAACATGGCGCAGTCCAAAACAAAATACGGACCGCACCATTACCCCTGGGAATACGGTTTCGCGAGGCCATGGTTCTCGCAGCATGTCTCCACGAGGATCAATCTCGCAAGGGAACCAGCCGGCCATATGTTGGCCATTTGCTCGGCGTGGCGTCGTTGGTGTTGCAATATGGCGGCGCAGAGGACGAGGCTATCGCCGCGTTGTTGCACGATGCGATTGAGGACCAGGGCGACCGCATCACGCTGGTCGCCATCCGCGAACAGTTCGGCGAAACAGTGGCCCGTATTGTGGAGGCCTGCACGGATTCCTTCACCACACCCAAGCCTCCTTGGGAAGAACGCAAGCGAGATTATCTGGCGCACGTGCGCACGTCCGCCGCGGACGAGCGGCTGGTCTCCGCGGCCGACAAGCTCTACAACGTGCGAGAGATCGTCATGGATTATCGGCGCAAGGGAGACGAGGCGTTCGCTCGCTTTAACGCGCCCAAGGAAAGAGTTCTTTGGTATTACCGTGAACTCGCGCGCGAATTCCTGGCGACAAATACCGGCCCGGTCGCAGAAGAGCTGGCACGGACTGTTGCCGAACTTGAAAAACTTGCAGGCAGAATATGAAAACCGAGGCCGGCCTCACGTTGCGTGGATACTGGAGAAAATAATGGTTTGCCGCCCAACCGTTCCCTTCTGAAACATCCCATCTTGGAACCGGCATATATCGCCTGAGTTCAACCTTCCACGCTAAACCAAGCAGAGTAATCACAAATTCCGCCACAGCGCTTGGTGCTCCGCTTGCATAAGAGAGGGTAGCAAGATGTGGCTTCTCCTTTTAAGAGAAGCTTGCGTGGCTCCGTGCCGAAATGAAAACTGGCGGACAAGCCGTCCAAAACAACTTTCACCGGCACGTCCACGCAGGCTTCACTCTGGTGGAAACAGTCGTGGTGATTGCCCTTGTGCTCATCATCGGGGCCATCGCCATCCTGCAACTTCAACCGCTCTACGCAATGGAACAGGCCAACTCCGCCATGGACCAGGTTCTTGGGCAGATGCGCTACGCGCGCGAGACGGCCATCGCGCAACGACGCAATATTCAAGTGCAATTCCTGAATACCAATGTAGTTCAGCTCACGCGCTTTGAATACAACGGTGCCATGACCATTCTGAGCACGCTCACTCTGCAAGCCCCTGTGCAGTTCGTTGTCTTTCCGGCATTACCGGATACTCCCGATGGGTTTGGGAATGCTAGCGCCATCTATTTCGAAGGGCTGGCGAACGGGTCCCCGGTGATGCTCTTTCAATCCGACGGGACATTCGTTGATAGCGCCGGAAATCTCGTGAACGGGACTGTATTCCTCGGCGTTCCCGGCAACCAGTCGACTGCGCGCGCGATCACCATTCTCGGAGCTACGGGCCGGGTGCGCGCTTACCGCGCTCCGTCCACGGGTTGGATCCAATGAAGACGGCGCACAAATACGCTCAGATTGTTCCCGTTCTCCCGCCCGCGGGGTTCACTCTGCTGGAAACCATGGTGGCTCTGGTAGTGATGCTGGTCGGTTTGATCAGCCTTGCCTATGTACTTGGTGCGGAACTCAACTTCATGAGCATGTCCCAGGACGAATTTCTATGCCAGCAAAAGGCAGCCGAGGCGGTGGAAAGCATCTTTACCGCGCGCAACACGCAACTCGTCAGCTGGGCGCAAATCGATAACGTTAGCAATGGCGGCATTTTCCTGGACGGCCCTCAACCACTTCTCGACCCGGGGATTGACGGGATTCTCGGCACCGCGGACGACAACCCTGCCCTTCCCGATGCCATCATCGCGCCAGGCCCGGACGGAATCCTGGGTGACGCGGACGACACCAGGATTATTCTCTGGAATTTCACCCGCCAGATCGCCATTCAGGACAACGTATTCAGCAATCCGAACCTGAAACAGATTACCGTCACTGTGACCTACAAGATTGGCACTCTGCAGCGAACCTACACTCTGGTGAGCTACATTTCTTCCTTTTCATGAGACGCGTGGCCAGTCGCCAACTCGGTTTCTCCATGCTGGAGCTGCTGGTGGCTACCGCCATCATGGTCATCATCGTGGCCATTTCACTCTCCACTCTCCAGCAGGCCTTTCGCGCCAATGAAGGAGTCGCCCTCCTGGCCGATATGACGGAAAACCTTCGCGCCGGCATGAACTACATCACGCGCGACGTGATTCAAACGGGAGAAGGCATTCCCACCGGCGGAATCCCCATCCCTTATGGAACCGGCCTGAAGACCATCAATCGTCCCAGCCCCGTCGGGACGGCCTACACCTTTCCCAGTACCTACACCACCATTCCTGCCGTCACACCCGGTCCCAGCCTGGGCCCCACCGTCCTCCGTCCCACGGATATGATCACCGTCCTCTACGCGGATAATACTTATCCTCTGCAACAGAATCCGGTTGTCTGTCCCGCCACGAATGCGAGTTGCACACCGGTCTGCAACGGCATCCTGAAAGCGCCCGGCGGAACGCTCACTATCACTTTCGATCTTACCTGCGCCAATTTAAGCAAAGAGACCATCCTGATTAAGGCTGGCGATCTGGTGATGCTCACCAACAATCAGGGATCCGTCCTGCAAACAGTGACCGGAGTCAGCATCCCCGCGAACACGCTCACCTTCGCATCCGGCGACGCGTTCAACCTCAACAACAACGACAATCCCGGGGGATCACCGCAGGGCACGCTGGGCACCATTGAATCGCCCACGTTTTCCGGCAATTTTCCTGTCCCCACCACGGCCACGCGCATTTGGATGATCACCTATTTCCTGAATACCACCATTGATCCCACTCGCCCCATGCTCCTGCGGCAGGTAAACATGAACGCGCCGCAGATCGTGGCCGAAGTCATCGAAGATCTGCAAATTACATACGACGTGGTGGACGGGGCTACCAACCCCAGCAATGTAAAACAACCCGCGCCTCCCGATACGCCGGCACAAATCCGGAAAGTAAATCTCTTTCTGGCGGGCCGGTCGGAATATCTCTTCAGTCAATCGAATAGCTATTTTCGAAACAATTTGATGACCCAAGTTAGCCTGCGCAGCCTGGCCTTTGTGCAGCAGTATCATTAGCGCTCGAGGGAGATCGTCATGCATACATCCGGCAATACGATGGGCCCCCTTCGAAAGTGCAATCGGCAATCTGGCATTGCCCTGGTCACGGCGTTGCTCATGATTCTTCTGGTCTCCTCCGTCATCGTTGGCCTGGCCTGGTTGACCATGACCGATCAGCAGTTGGGCGGCAACGAGGGAGACCGGCAGGTCGCTTTCTACGGAGCCGAGGCGGGAATGGAAAAGCTCACTGCGGACCTGGGAAATCTATTCGCCAATAACTATGCGCCCACGGCCGCCCAGGCGAACTCTTTGATGCAGTCTGCGCCCGCCATCGCCGGCATTCAATATCTGGCCCCCAACGGCTCTTCCGGTTACTTGATTACGTTTCCGCCGGACAAGAACGGCAACCCGAGCGCCACAACCGGCACGATTCACTCCGGCCCCTATCTCGGCCTGGTGGCATTGATTACCCCTTACACCCTGACGGTGACCGCACGCACTCAAAGCAACAACGAAGTGAAATTCACCCGCACTACGGAAACAGTCGGCATTCCTGTTTTCCAGTTCGGCATGTTTTCCCAGACAGATCTGAGTTTCTTCGCGGGGCCAAACTTCAATTTTGGCGGCCGCGTCCATACCAATGGCAATCTCTGGGTGGCCGAAGGCGACGGCAGCACACTGACTTTTTCGGACAAGGTCACCGCCGTCGGAGAGGTAATCCGCACGAATCTATCGAATGGCTGGCCGCTCACCAGCAATTATAACGGCACAATCAAAATCGCCACTGTATCCAACGGAACAACTTACGTCACCCAGGCCATGAATCAGGGTAGCCTGGTGGGCACACTGGGCACGGCGCAGAACGAGCCCGCCTGGACGCAATTCTCGCTGGGCACGTCCAATTCGATGATGAGGAATTATGTGACCGGTGTTGTCCCACTGACGTTGACCATCGCGACGCCCGCGCTCGGCGGTTCCCCCATCGACTTGATTCGCCGTCCAGTTCAGGGAGAGGATTCCAGCAATTCAACCAAACTCAGCGAACGTTACTACTCTCAAGCCAGCTTGCGAATTCTGCTCTCTGATAATTCGGCGGACATAACCAGCCTGCCCTGTCGTCCATCTGGTGGCTCGCCGGTGGACTTGAGCACCCTCGCCAGGGGCGCCGGCCTGCCAAGCTGGTATACCGCCGGCATTCCTCTGGCCGCCTCCAATTCTGCCTCCGCCACAAAATACACGTCCACGGATGGCTACTGGTTTCCACAAGGGACGCCTACGATCACCGGCTACATTGAAATTGACGCGCAGACATCCTACGGCAGCCCGTGTGGCTCCTGGATAGATGTCACCAGGGAAATCTTGAATCTGGGCACGGCGGGCCGGCAGCTCTACCCCCTGTCAAAAAGCGGCATGAAAATCTGCACCAGTGGAGCGTCTGCCTGCCGTGCTCTGCCACCCGCCCCATCCAATCCGGTAAGCGCATCCACCTGCGCCGACCCCAGCCCCAATGCCGTGCTACGGTTCGATCGGCTTCGCGACGATCCATCCAGTGCATATCCCAACGGTGGCTGTGGAACTTCCAGCATCCAACCCGGCGATTATTGGCCCAATGCTCTGTTCGATACGCGGGAAGGCGATTTACGCGACAGTTGCCCGGATGGTTCCAATCCCTGCACCGCCAACCCCACGCTGGGTGGTGTAATGCATTACGTCGAGCTTGATGTTAGCAACCTGGTGAAATGGTTCAACGGCACGATCGGCGCCAGCGGGCCTTCTACCAAAGATCCCGCCAACGCGCCGAATGATTTCGTGGTCTATTTTTCCGACCGCCGCACAAATTATTTTACCGGATCGCAGGTGAATGGTTGGCCGCCGCTTTCCCCATCCGGCAAGGAATCCGGCGAATTGGGCTCCTACGACATCGTGAATCCTGGCAGCAGCTATGGTTGCCCCAATAACAGCCTCGATACCGGCGAGGATATGGACTCCGTCACCGCTCTTTTCAATTACGGACAGGCGCCATTCCCCTATTCCACCTATTCCTATCCGCCGACATATCCGCTTGCCTTTCTTTCCGGAGCTCCGGCGCTGGTATCGAGTTCGAAGTGCAGTGTAAGCTCGCCTTCCACCACCTGGCCGGGAAGGCTCTTTTCTTCCGCCTGGGATGCGCGGGAAAATCCGCCACTTTTTTTCCGCCGCGCATTGAAGCTGGTGAACGGCGGCACGGTTAATCTGGGCCTCTGCCCCGGCGGCGTGAATTGTGGACTGGCCATTGCCGCGGAAAACCCTGTTTATATTCAGGGCGATTACAATGCGCCCGGCGGGAATTTCACAACTCCCTACGGAGCATGTTCCATCATTGCCGACGCCATCACCTTGCTTTCCGATGGCTGGAATGACGTGAATTCCTTCTTCTTCCCCTATTCTCTCAGCGGACGGCAGGCGGCAAGTACCTCCTATCGCTTCGCCGCCGGAGCCGGGAAAGGCATTTCATTCCCCCAGCCCTCCGGCACCGCGCAGGATTATGGGACGGACGGCGGCATGCACAATTTCCTTCGTTTTCTGGAAGACTGGGGCGGGCAGAATTTCAACTTCCGCGGCTCCATCGTCAACCTCTACTACAACCGCCAGGCCGTAGGCACCTATAAATGCTGCGTTACCGTCTATGGGCCTCCCACGCGCACCGACAACTTCGACACGGACTTCCTCAGCCCTGTGCTGCTCCCCCCGCGAACCCCAATGTTTCGCGACATTGACAACATCGGCTTCACCCAGTTGATTTTGCCCAACCAATAACCGTGGAAATCATTGCGTGCTGGATGGCTGGAACCGCGCGCTCAGGTTGATGTCCGCGGGAGGCGGCGCGCAGAAAAAATCCCCTCCCATGTTGCATATTCCCTCGGTTACGTTGCTGAACTGCTGCGGCGAAAGCGCCCCGATCAGCGGCTCGGCATAAATATTGTAGTTGCGTCCCAATGGCAAGTGCTGCAAGGCATAGAAGCCGTCAAACACAGGGATGCCGGAAGCGGGAGAGCAGCTCCAGCCATTGAGCGCTGTCGCCAGAATTTCGCCGGTGTTGGCGTCCGCCGCCACCACTTGCGCGCTCATCACTCCTGTCACTGCAACGCCCGGCGATGAAATCGGCACCGTAGCCAGTTCGAACGGATTCGCGGGCACGATGTGGCCGCTCACGATCCCCGCGTCCTCTGTGTCTGACCCATCCGCATACAAAGCTCGCAGCCCGGCGCGGTCGTCATCCGCCAGCGGCGCGTCGGGCGTCAGATTCGTCGGACGGCTTCCCAGAAATGTTCCGGGCGGCGGAGCAAATGGAAACATCGCCGCCCGCCAGACGCCTGTAACATCCAGGCCGAGCTGGCTGCCGATTTCATGAATCAGGACGGATTCCAGATCGAAGGAACCGGGAGATCCGGCAAGCGCGCCCGGCGTTGCGAAGGTATTCAGTCCATCCGGATTAAACAAAATATCCGCATCCACAATCTGTCCGGCAAACACGGATGGTGCTGCCTCTCCCACCACCACTCCCGGCGCATCCACGGCGATGACCTCAGAGATCGCCAGCACTCCCGCAGTGAACACATCGCTGGATTGGCTGAAGCAGATGGTGTTGATTCCGTCCACGTTGTCCATGTGGTCATCCGTGCAGGCGTCCTGGACATTGGTCTGCTGGATGGGCGCGAAAGCGTTGGGGTAGGAATTGCTGTTTACGAATGTGCCGGTCACGCCGGCCCACACATCGTAGGATTGCAGGATGGTTTGCTGTATCTCCGTCAACTGTTCCGGCGAACCAAACGGCGCAACGGTGATGATTGTCGGCGGATAGATCAGTTCCGTGCTCCATTGGCGCGAGATGGACGCGCCATTCATCACATTTTGCAGGAATGGCACGGGGCAGCCGCCGGATGCCGGCGTAATGTAGTCCATGGTGTAGCCGAAGGATTCCGCCGGCAGGAGGAACAGCACGGATAGAAATGCGGCGAGGACGCGTGTTGCAGCGTGATTCATCTCGAATCCTTCGCCGAGACTCCCATCACGCGGATCTCGGATTTCAATTTATCCACGGGTAGATTTTGTGGGGCCGTCATTGTTCCGTTGCCGGCATTTCCGAAGGAATTGCCGATTCCACCGGCGTCCTGCACGGCAATTTCTCTTTGTGCTGCATCCCGGCGGATGCGGAAGGTTCCTTCGCCCCATGCTGTAATGGACCACTTCCCTGAAACTGTGGGTTCCAGAAACAAAATCGCTTCTTCCCCCGGCTGAAACCGCGGAGCTCCGGGAACCAGCCGGATCACATGTCCCGCGCGCCCGCCGGGAAGCCAAATCTGCAATTGCGCCGGTGGCCTTCCTTTCCATGATTCCTCTATTTCGAAATCTGTCACTGTCCAGATTTCGCCGCCTTCGCCGTTGGCCGTTCCCTGAATGTGGACGCCCACGCATCGCGCGCGGACAATTGCTCGCGCCGAGACAGTCAGCTGCTTCAAAGACATGTGCTTCAGCGTCGTCGCTCCGGCTGACGCAATCGCCAGCCAGATTCCCGCCGCGGCCATCCATTTCCTTTTCAACATCATTCAACCTCCAACAAACCGGTGGCTACCACCGTGTCATTCTCGTCCGTAACCACGAACAGCGAACGCAACCCCGGCTGCGTCTGGCTGGAAATAGTCAGATCCAGCTCGAGAGTATTGTTCAAAAACCCGTTCAGGTTCGTCGCCGTAATTCCAATATCGGCGGGACCTGTAAACCCAAAGTTCATACTGGCATCCAGCCCGTTGCCCTGAACGCAAAGGCTGACCGTCTCTTTTCCGCTCGGCGGCCGGACCACGGTGATTACCGATTGCTGCAACGTGCAATCAATGTTGCCGCCGTTGTCTTGCAGCGGGCCGGCAAAATTGATGGTGAGCGCTTCCAGCGCGGCGCCCGATGTGGTGGGATCCACAACGGGAATATCCTGCTGCGCCGCGAACGGAGTCTCGCTGCTCAACGAAATTTCATTGGCGGTTGAAACGTACGGAATCAGCACCAGTGGCACAGGATTCGAGAGAGGGCCTGGCGTTCCGGGATTCTGCACCTGCACCATGAGGACGCCCGCCTTTTCCACGTCGCTTGATTGCAGGGTAATGGCGCACTCCATTGACGTTGGGCAGTCAGCGCCGCGCGAATTTCCGTTGATGAGAATCGCGGACGCACCCAGCCCACTGCCTGCGACGAAGTTCTGGCCGATGACGGTCAGCTGAAATCCGTATGGGATTCCCGCCGTGGCGCTCGAAGGCAGGAGCGTCTGAATCAACGCGCCGGTGGTGAGGGAAACAGACGCCGTAGCGGTGAGCGTCGGCTGGGGGACGCTGGTGGCCGTGACGTAAACAATATTGGGAGACGGCGTGAGAATCGGCGCAACATAATTGCCGGAGGCGTCGATCGTCCCGCACACCGAGGGAGTGCATTGATTGATGGACGGAGAAGATAAACTCCAGGTGACATTGGAAGTGATGCTCCCATTCAGGCTGACTATAAACTGGACCATGCTTCCCTGCTGGCCTTTCGGCGCGAGGAATGCGTAGGGCGGGGCAATAGTCAGTCCTGCAGCCGGCGCGGACTGTAAGGTGGTCATGGCCGTGTCACTTTTGGTGGGATCCACGACGCTTGTCGCCGTCACGCTGACCGGGTTCACGTTCGGAAATACCGGCGGAGCCAGATAGTCCACGCTTCCCTTGGCGCCCTGAGCCGGCGGCGTGCAGGGATTCGACCCGGTCACGCAAATCAGACCCACAACTACGTCACCATCGGCTACTCCATTGACGGACCAGTCCACGCCCTTGTTCCCGGCGTTTTGCACCGTTGGGGTGAATGTGACGCGCTGGCCGAGTGCAACGTTGGCGGTCGTGGGGCTGATGCTGACCACGATGCTGCTGGTAATCGTTGCGCTGGCTGATGCTGTCTCGGAAGCATCAACCGCGCTGATGGCCTGGATGGTTACCGGGTTCTGCTGCGGGTAATTGTTCGGGGCGGTATACAGAGCCGAATCGGCCGAATTGGGCGTGATGGTGCCAACCGTGGAATTTCCTCCCGGAATTCCGTTAACCGTCCAATTGATTCCCGAACCATTGGCCACGCATAGCGTGGCTGTAAATATCTGCATGGCTCCGAACCCCAGCGTGACCGTGGAAGGCGAAATACCATTGGCTTGTGTGCAGCCGACCAAAACGCTGGCCGTTGCCGACCGCGAGGGATCTGCCTCGCTCGTGGCCGTCACCTCCACGCCCGGCGGAGCAGGCGGCGCGACCGGAGCGGTATATACAGCCGTGTCATCCTGCGATCCCTGAATCGTCCCCACCGTCTGGTTCCCTCCCGCGACGCCATTGACGCTCCATGCCACGCCCGTCGCGGGGTGGCCCATGCCCGTTACGCTCGCGGAAAAAATCTGCGTCAGACCCGGCGCCACTTCCGCGCCGCCCGGGGAGATGCTCACCATCACATCGCTCTTTATCGTGACCGTGGCGTTGGCTTGCGCGGAGGAATCCGCAACGCTGGTGGCGATTATTGTGACTTGCGCAGGCGTGGGCAGGATTTGTGGCGCGGTGTAAATCGCGCCGCCGCCGTTGTCCGCGATGGTGCCCACTGAACTGTTCCCGCCCTCAACGCCATTCACACTCCACGTAACGGAGGTATTGGCCGTCCCTGTGACTGTGGCGCTGAATGAAAAAGTTGCGCCGAGAAAAACGGACGCCTCGTCAGGAGAAAGAGTGACCGATATTGAAGATCCCACGGGTCCACCGCTACCCGCACCTCCTCCACCACCTCCGCACCCTGCCAGGATCAACAGGAAGATCCCCGCTACAAACGCTCTCCCCTTGGTGGCAAGAGCGCATTGGAGCCAGCCGCGTTTCAATTTGTCTTGTGACTTGATCATTTCCGTTCGTGCCGCATCTCCGGGGCGGAAGCGCGGACGCGATGGACCTAAAGCACTCCTCTCGCCATGAAAGTCCAGACATTGGCCGGAATGCGCACGCGCGCGCCGTGCTCTCTTCGAGGCGAAGAAACATGAAATATTTCAACGAGTTAGTGGACCGCGCGAGAATGCGCTGCGGAAAAAAGACTCTCTCTCTTAAAGGTGGTTTCCTGCAGATTCACCGCAAACTGTTTCATCTTGGAACAGGTTCGCCCGAACTTCCCATTCTGGTTTTTTTCATCTCCGCTCCATTTTGTCCGCTGGCGTTGACTCCATAGGGGCAGAAAATTAATAATCCTTCCATGGAACCCACCGCGCCGCCACACCGCATTAAGAGCTATTCCGCCGCAACGGGATACGTCTATCAATACCAGTTTCGCGAGGTCCGTCCTATCCGCCGGGGTCTTTCTTTCGGAAATGAATACACTTACCAGGTAAGCGCGGACCGCAAGAACTCATTCCCCTTGAATATATTCGTCCGCCGGGATGCCGTGGACCGCTGGGGCCGCCAGACCGGCCGTCCGATTACCGGCACGGAAGAATACGCCGCTGCCAAAATGCGGCTGTTCGAGGCTTTCGATCAGATTCCCGACCTCGCGGCAAAGGAACCGGAACTTGTCGTGGATGATTCCAACTTAGCCGAGCTTCTCGCGCGTCTCGATATCGCCTGAGAAGTCAGCACCATCGGCTCTCAGGCCCCCTTCGGGGCGCACAATCTCAACGAAAGCTCCAGGATCGCTCTCCTCCTCATGTCCGCCGGCTTTGGGCAGAATCTGTCTGGCTTGTTCTTCATGGAAGCGCGCCAGAAAAGAACGGGCATTAGGAAAACTGCTGCCGGAAATAAAAAGGGCGCCCCGGAAAACCGGAGCGCCCTTCCAATCCAGATCGCTTTGAAATAATCGGCTAGGGCTTGAACGGGCTAAGGGATGGTTGATTCGAACCTTCATTCTGCTCCAGCCAAATGGCGACAGCGGCCGTCGCCGCCACGATCAGGCTTCCAACCAGAATTTTCTTCCTGCCCGAGACGCCATTCCCGCCACTCTGCTGATTCATGCCGCCGGCCTTCGCGTTCGAGCTGCCATTGCCGGCTCCCTGCTGATTCATGCCGCCAGCCTTGGCCGTCGTATCCCCGGCTGTTCCAGACTGCTGGGGGGAATCAGGCTGCATGGTTACAGTCAGAACCATTCCTTGCGGGATAGTGGTCGCCGTCGAAGTATTCGCCGGTGTTACCACCAGGCTTCCCTGTTCCGCGGAAATCAGCGCTGAATTAGCGCCGGTAATCTTGATGGCCCCGATTCCGTCGCCGTTCGCGGATCGTATGGTGGCATCTCCCAGAAGCGCAATCACAGGCGACGCAGCGGAACTCCGGAACCTGGCGAATCCATTTTGCACGTCTATCTGAATGGGCTCTTTGGCGGAGGAATGGCGCAGTTCCGCCATGCTGTTTTGCGCCAGCACCAGTTGCGAATTGCCGCCCAGAGCAATCTGCGCGTTGCCGTTTTCACCCACTTGAACCACGTCTCCGCTGTAAACCGTTGTTCCTGGGATTAGATTTGTTCCCCGCAACGTCGCATCGTTACTGCCTTGCACGATGCCTACGGCGGCGGGATTCCCATATCCCGGCAGTGCCATCAGTGCAACCAGAACGAATGCCAGACTTTTGCGAACCAGCATGCTCAGGCCTCCTTCAACTTCCCCAATAACCTACCAACTCTCGAGCACGTCGCTAAACTCGCAACCTGCGGTCATGCTAGCACGTGTGACTCATATGTCAAGACCTTGCAACAAGAAACGAGCACATTTGTGGAAGAATAGCCAATAGCAATCATCCCAAAATGGAACTCAACCCCACCTCCAGCGTCGTTTGGCCGAATGAATATCCGGCTCGCGACAGCTTTTCCGGCAGGACACGCTGGCTGGAAAGAAGCAACGCATCGGCCATTTCCCCCAGCGCCAGTCGAAGAGCAAAGCCAGGCACGGGGAATATCGCTGGCCGGCGGAGGGTATGCGAAAGCATCGACGTGAATTCCGAATTCCTCGCCGGGTTGGGTGAAACAACGTTGACCGCACCCATTATTTCCATGCTTTGCAGTGCGTATTGAATGATTCGCACCACATCAGTGATGGTGACCCAGGACATCCATTGTTGGCCGTTACCAAGCCTTCCGCCCACCCCCAGCCGAAACGGCGGCAACATGCGTGGCAACGCTCCTCCCTCTTTCGCAAGGATCACGCCAAAACGGAGGATGACTGCTCGCATCCCGCAATTTTCGGCTTCCCGCGCGGCAGCCTCCCAATCCTGGCAAAGTTTTGCCAGAAAGTCCGTTCCCGGCGCGCTCGATTCCGTCAGGATTTCATCGCCGCGATTCCCATAGTAACCAATTGCTGACGCGCAAATAAATGTTCGCGGCCTCTGCGTCAATTTTGCCAGCCCGGCGACCAGATGGCGCGTCGCCTCCACGCGGCTGCTGCGCAAAACTGCTTTACGTTCCGGTGTCCATCTTGCCTCTCCAATGGACGCGCCCGCAAGGTGTACTACCGCGTCTGCGCCCTCGGCCGATGCCGCGTCCAATTCACCGGTCTCTGGATTCCAGCGGACGTCTCCAGCATTTTGGGGGGCGCTTGTCCGGACCAGTCTGCCTACGCGATGCCCTGCCTTTTCCAATTCCCTGGAAAGAGCCCTGCCTACCAGCCCCGTCGATCCCGAAACCAGGATTCTCATTTTCGTGTTCCGCTCCTTCGCGAAGGGGAGAGGCCTTCAGAATATTCTTCCATCGGCATACGTTCAAGCACGCGGCAGACCATTATTACTGGCGCGGCTTCTTTATGACGAAATCAGCGCGGTCGTCCTCGCAAATTGCCAATAGCTGCCACATGACCAATGCGATGAACACGCGATGTTCGCCGGAACGTTTTGCATGCGGATACGGTAGAATCGGTCGCTCGCGCGGGAAGTGGCTAATTCAGAAATCCGTTATGGGAAGGCGACGGCGAACAGGAATGCACCGCCAAACCAAAATCTTCCGCCCATTGGCCACGGCCGCATTTCTCCTGGCGTTTTCTGTGGGAGGACCGGGCTATGGCGATTCAGACGTTATCCACGGTTTCTTCCCCGCCCGAGTTGCCGCGGAACGCGAGGCCGAAAAGAGACTCCAGCAGATCCCCGACGCCGCCCATGCGGAAGCCAATCTTCGTCAGCTGACCTCCCAGCCGCACATGGCCGGGACCGAAGCCAGCCACTCGGTCGCCGAATGGCTACTGGCGCAGTACAAATCTTTTGGATTTGACGCCGCGATCGAATCCTATTCCGTCTGGCTTCCGATTCCCGAAGAGCGCGTGCTCGAATTGGTGGAACCCGAAAAGCAGGCGCTGGCCACTCCCGAGCAGCCCTACGAATGGGACAAGGACACATTCGATTCGCGCGCAGTTCCCGCATTCAACGCCTACTCCGCTTCCGGCGACGTTACCTCGCAGGTTGTCTACGCCAACTACGGCATGGTCGAAGATTATCGCCGCCTCGCCGATCTGGGCATCAACGTGGAAGGCAAAATCGTAATCGTCCGCTACGGCGAGGGCTATCGCGGCGTGAAAGCCGAGCTGGCTCAGGACCACAAGGCTGCCGGGGTGCTCATTTATTCAGACCCCGCTGACGACGGCTACTACGCCGGCGATCCTTATCCTCGCGGCCCGTGGCGTCCCATGAGCGGCATCCAGCGCGGTTCGATTCTCTTTACCTCTATATATCCCGGGGATCCGCTCACTCCGGGCGTGGCCGCCACGCCAGACGCGAATCGCCTTTCCCCCGCGGACGCCAGGGATTTGCCCCGCATTCCCGTCCTGCCTATTAACGCGCAGGACGCCGCGGTGATTCTCTCGCGCCTCGGCGGAATGGTCGTTCCGCATGGCTGGCAGGGAACACTTCCCTTCACCTACCATCTCGGCCCGGGACAAGCCGTGGTCCATCTGAAATTGAAAATGGACTATCAGCAACGCAACATCTACGACGTCATCGCCCGCCTTCATGGCACGGACGACAATTCCTGGGTGATTTTTGGCAACCATCACGATGCCTGGGTGTATGGCGCCGTGGACCCCGGTAGCGGCACCGCGTCCATGCTGGAAGCCGCGCGTGCCCTGGGACAACTCGCGGACACCGGCTGGAAACCCAGGAGGACCATCATCTTCGCCGAATGGGACAGCGAGGAATTTGGGCTGATTGGCTCCACGGAATGGGTGGAAGCTCACGAAAAGGAATTGCAGCAAAAAGCGCTCACTTATGTGAATACCGACGTCGGCGTCGCCGGACCGAACTTCGGCGCTGCCGCTCTGCCGTCGCTGAAAGCGTTCGTTCGCGAAGTCACGCAGTCCGTCAACGATCCCGCTTCCGGCCGCAGCGTATTCGATGTGTGGAAGGAGCGCGTCGCCAAGGAAGCCGAACATCCCAACGGCGTCGCCCGCAACGATCCGAAGCCTACCGCTGATGAACCAGTCCCGATTGGTTCACTCGGTGCCGGTTCAGATTTTAGCCCCTTCCTGGATCACGCCGGCATTCCTGCAATGGACATGGGATTCGGCGGCCCCTATGGCGTCTACCATTCGCTCTACGACGATTTCTATTGGATGAAGCATTTCGGCGATCCCAGCTTTGTTTATCATGCCGCGATGGGCCGCATCATCGGCACCATGGCGCTGCGGCTTTCGGATGCCGACGTTCTGCCCTTCGACTACTCCGCTTATGCCCAGGAACTCTCCCGCCTGGTTGACGGTTTGCAGACGCACGCCAGGGAAGCGAACATGACCGTGGATTTGAAACCTGTTGCCGACGCTTCCGTGCAACTCACCGCTTCCGCCGGGCGCGCCCAGCAGGCTATTCAACAGTTGGAAGCCAGCGGAACGGACGCCACGCAGACGGCGCAGCTCAATCGCGCTCTCGCTGGAGTCGAGCAGGCCTTTCTCGCCGCCAATGGACTGGCTGGCCGTCCCTGGTATCGCCATCAAATTTATGCGCCGGGAATGTACACCGGTTACGCCAGCGTCACTTTTCCGGGCGTCACCGAGGCCATTGACCGCAAGGACTCCGCCGCTGCCCAGGTCGCCGCCACAGAATTGGCCGAATCCCTCCGCCGCGCCGCCGCACAGCTTGATGAAGTATCGCGCCTCGCCGGCGGCAAGTAGGGCCGTAGGCGCGTTCCGGCCACGCAATGCCCGCTGCAAACTCCCCGCCACGTAATGAATACTCAAACAAGTATCCGCCGCGCTGCCGAATCCGACTTCGATGCCATGTGGCCGATCTTCCAGGCGGTGATCGCCGCGGGCGACACATATACGTTCGAATCGGACACGCCAATGGAAGTTGGATTTGCTTATTGGTTCGGGCCGGGAATTTCATCATATGTTGCGGAGGAAAACGGGCTAATCGTGGGCATGTACAAAATTGTCGCCAACCAGCCCGGACGCGGCTCGCACGTCGCCAACGCATCCTTTATGGTGTCACCCGCCGCGCAGGGCCAGGGCATCGGGAAGACCATGGCGCAACATTGCCTGATCGAGGCCCGCAAGGCCGGCTTTCATGCCATGCAATTCAATATTGTCGTCAGCATCAACGAAGCGGCCATCGCTCTTTGGAAAAAACTCGGCTTTGAAATTGTGGGCACGCTGCCGAAGGCCTTCCACCATTCGCAGCTTGGCTTTGTGGACGCTTACGTCATGTATCGCAGCCTCGAAGACGTCCCCATGGAACACGCCTCCTAACCGTCCGCAGCAACCCCGCGATACAATGGGGCTTCATGCGCGTACGCGTTCTATTTTTCGGGCAGTTCCGCGAGATCGCGGACACTTCCGAGCAGGAATTCGAACTTCCCGCAGGCTCGTCTGTGCGGGATGCATTCTCAACCTGCGCCAGCCGCTTCCCCGACCTGAATAAATTTCGCGGCATCGCGATTGCCGCGCGCAACCAGGAATACGCCGCGTGGGATGCGCCTGTTCAGGACAGTGACGAAATCGCGTTTCTTCCGCCCGTCAGCGGAGGCAGCGGTAACACGAAATTTGCGGTTTCCGGTGAAACGTGTGAGCTTGTGAGCGAGTCAATCCCGGTGGCGGACTGGGTTGCCGCGGTCAAGGCTCCGGAAGATGGCGCCGTGGTGGCCTTTGAAGGCATCGTGCGCAACCATTCGCGCGGAAAGCAGACCACGCATCTCATCTACGAGGCCTATCAACCCATGGCTCTGGCCAAAATGCGGGAAATCGCCACGCAGGCGCGCGACAAATTCGCCATTCACCGCATCGTAATGGTGCACCGTCTGGGCCGCATGGAGATTGGAGAGACCAGCGTTTTAATCGCCGTCAGCGCCCCGCATCGCGCCGCGGCGTTCGACGCCTGCCGATTCGCCATTGACACGCTGAAGCGCACCGTGCCCATCTGGAAGAAAGAGTACTTCGCGGACGGCTCCGCCTGGGCCGATGGGGAGATGCCCTCCTCCGAATTACGCTGACCATGCGAAAGATTCTCCATCCGCGATTATCGCCGCATTGGTGCTCTGTGCTCTCCCGCTGCGCGCCCAGCATCAGCAAAGCACTCCCTTGCGCGCGCAGGTGAACCTGGTGAGCATCCTCACCAGTGTTCTGGACCAGCATGGCAAACCGGTGATTGACCTTCCTCAGGATGCCTTCCAGATTTTCGAGGAGGGACAGCCGCAGCAGATTTCCAATTTTGAAGCGGAAACTTCGCAGCCTCTGGACATCGCGCTGATGATTGACACCAGCCTCAGCGCCCTGCAGGAATTGAAAGTGGAAGGCGAAGCCTCGGCGCGTTTCATTCATCAACTGGTCCGCCCCGGCGACCGCGTGGCCGTCTTTCAATTTGCCGACGACATCACGCAACTCTCCGAATTCACCGACAAGGTTTCGCAACTCCAGCAGGCAGCGCGTTCCCTAGGCCCTGGCGCCGGCACGTCTCTCTACGACGCGCTGGTGCTCGGCTCGCAGCAGCTCTCCGCGCAGCCGGACGGCCACCGCCGCGCCATCGTCCTGGTGACGGACGCCGGTGAAACCACCAGCCACGCGAAATTTGAAGACGCGCGCAAGGCGGCCATTTCCTCTGGCGCACTGCTCTATACCATTCTGGTTCGCTTCAGCCCTTCCGAAAGTCTGCGCAACACCGCCGGCGAGCACGCTCTCGATACCATCACGGACACCACCGGCGGGGATCTGATTTACGTTGATTCCCTCGCGGGCCTTGACGACGCCTTTGTCCGCGTGGATCGCGAGCTGCGCACCCAATACCGCCTGCGCTACTATCCCAATCCCAGGCCGCCCGCGGGCAGCCTGCGCCACGTGGAAGTGCGCGTGAAGGGCAACTACATCATTCACTATCAGAAAAATTATTTCGCGCCGAAGGGGCCGTCGTGACCATGAATCCCTATTTGTCCGCGGCCGTCGAAATCGCCCGCGACGCGGGGAAAATCCTGCTGGAGGAAAACGCCAAGCCGCGGGAGATCCACTACAAGGGCGAAGTGGACATCGTCACCCAGGCGGACAAGCGCTCCGAAGCGGCCATCGTGGCGCGTCTGCGGCGTGAATTTCCTGAACATTCTATCGTCGCGGAAGAAGGCAGCGGAAGTGGTTCACAATCGGCGGAATTCGTCTGGCATGTTGACCCCCTCGATGGCACCACGAATTTTGCGCATGGCTATCCCTGCTTCGCGGTGTCCCTGGGACTGCTGCAATTTGGCGAGCCGCTCGCCGGCGTGGTCTTGGATCCCGTACACAACGAGCTGTTCTCAGCGGCGCGCGGTGACGGCGCATTCCTCAACGGCCAGCCCATTCACGTCTCCGCTGTCGAAAGTCTTTCCGAAAGCCTGCTGTCCACCGGATTTCCGGTTCAGCAGCGCGATCAGAATCGTAATATCCACTATTACTGGGACTACACGCTGCGCTCCCACGGAGTCCGCCGCGACGGCGCCGCCGCGCTTGATCTTTGCTACGTCGCCTGCGGCCGTTTCGATGGTTTTTGGGAATTCTGGCTGAAATCCTGGGACACGGCCGCGGGAATGCTGATGGTCAGCGAAGCAGGCGGGCGGATTTCCGATTTCGCCGCAGGCAAGTTCCAGCCCGGTGGACGGGAAATCCTGGCCACCAATGGCCGCATCCATGAAGAAATGATGCGCGTGGCCGGCCAGGTGGCGGACCGGCTGGCCCGCTCCGAACCGCTGCCCACCCGGCCCGGCAGCTAGTTCTACTCTGCGGTTCTCTCGCGCGGCAATTTGAATTTGGAGGGGGGCCGGGAGGAGTGCGAGCAACTCCGCCGGCCCTTCCTTCCATCCCCCGGTCAAGGGGACTCTGGCAGCGGGCGACAACATGCACGCAGTGCATCGCCCGGCTGCTCAAACCCTGTCGGATGCGCGGCGTTTGGATCCTGCGCCGCCGCGCATCCGGCAAACTTGGCTACGGAATGATGTACCGCAGGTCGAGATAGAGAACCGCTTCGTGCGCATTCGCGGGTCCCGTGCCGGCCACCCAGGGTGAACGCGTTACGTAGCTGCCCTGTGTGATGAACTGCAGCGCTCCGTAGTTCTCACTGCGCCAGAAGGACTGCGCAAAACCCGTGGAAATTTCCTGCATCTCCCGGTTCTGCGCGTTGGACGACCCCGGATAGCCGTATCCAACTTTCTTCTGGGTGTTGGGATCGACGCTGTAATTCTGGCTGAAGTAGTTCCCGCCGTAGTAGCTGAACCACTGGAACTTGTGGTTGATCTGCCATTCATAGCCCGCCAGTCCCGACCCCGCATGTTCCAGCGACGGGTAGAAATTCAAACTGGCCGGATTCTGGGCCACCACAAAGTTCGGGCCCGTGGTATACAGATAGCGCCCGCCGCCATCGCTCCAGAATGAATTGGCGATCAGGTGGAACTTCTGCGTCAACTGCAGATCAATGTTGGCTGAAACACCTCCGCCAGTCTTGCTTTGCGAGGCCCCCGGCCCTCCACTGACCGAAGTCGGTGTATACAGCTTGTCGTTGGTCAGCAGCCCGGCCACTTCAAAGTGCCAGTTCTTGCCGCCCACGTCCTGATCGCGCGCAATCTTGGCGATGATGTCCGGCCAGGAGGACGGCGAGGTTGTGGCCGCGCCGGTATCCACCTGGTTGGTCTGGCTGTTGGTGCAACCGGTTCCAGTGCCCGCGAAACAAGCCGGGAAGGTGACGCTGGTGCCCGTCCATGGATCGGAGTTTTCCGCCGAGACGCCCATCGTCCAGCGGTCCGTGGGGTGATAGACCACGCGGAATTGCGTCTGCCGCGCGCTAACCAGACCGACGCTATCGTTGGCATCCAGCAGCAGCGTCGTGAAAATATCCTGCGGCAGCGGGTTGATGCCCTTGCGGTTGGGCGTCAGCATCGTCCAGTCCTGTCCGCCGAGGATTTCCCAGTCGCCGCGCGTATAGTCCGCAAAGAACAGCCGCAGACGCAGCGTGGCGGCATTGCGGTTGGCGTAAAGGTTTCCGGCTGAGTTGCCGTTGAAATCCGTTTCCACGTAACCCAGCAGGTCCCCGCCGACTGCCGGCGTGGTGATTTTCAAGTTCAGCCGCGAGTTTTGCGCGCTGATGCGGTTTTCCGTAAGGCCGCCCTGGCCGCCGGCCGTGTTGTTGTAAGGGATGGTGTTGAAACTGGTCCCGATACCGCTGCCCACGTTGGTCGAACGCCAGGTGTCCTCGAAGTCGACGAACCCCCCGGGAGTAAACTGCGCCGTGCCGATTTTGATGGAAAGCGGCGCGGGCTGGTCGTTAGGCGTCTCGGACTGCGGCATTCCCGCGGACAAATTCGCCGAAGGGGTTGCGCCCGTGGCCGATTGCGTTCCCGCCGCCAGGCCAGCCGGCGTCGAGGCCGCCGATGCAGGAACGTCCCGCACGCCATGCGTGTTGAGCTGCTCCTTCAGAGCGGAAATTTCCGCTTGCTGCGCTTCCAGCAATTCGCGCAACTGCTGAATCTCGGTTTCCGTCGCGGGAGCCGCCGCGGTTGTCGCCGGCGCGGGCTTGGAATTCGAACTGGCCGCGGGCGATGTTGAAGTGGCCGGTGGATTGGTATCCGCGGCCGCCGGCTTGTCATTGGTCGGATTTCCGTTCGGTCCTGCTGCCCGGGCAGTGGAACCGGCCAGCAGCAGGCTGATTATGAGAAAAAGTGACAACACTCCTCGCATTACACCCTCCTTAGGTGTCTATTTTGTGAATCACCGTGTTTTTGGAGTGATTCCTTGCGCCGCGAGGACTAAGCGGCGTCCGTGAACCCCCATCGCCTCTGCAATGCCCGGTCCAGATTGTGAAAAACCAACCGGTCAATCAGAGTGCCGAGGACGATGATGAGAACCATTACGGCCAGGACCTGGCTCATGTCGTTTAAATCACGGCCGAGAACCAGCATCTGTCCCAGACCCAGGCCTACAAAAATCATTTCGCCGGAAATCAGCGACCGCCATGCAAAAGCCCATCCCTGTTTCAGGCCGGCAACAATCACCGGCAAACTGGCCGGCAACAGGACGAAAAAGAAAAGTTTCACGCCACTCGCGCCAAGATTACGTCCCGCCATGGCGTACAGCCGGGGGATAGTCTTTCGCCCGGATTCAAGACTAATGGTGATGGAAAGCAGTGAACCCATCACGACAACAAACAAGATGGCTTTTTCCGTCAGGCCGAACCACAACACCGCCAGCGGAAGCCAGCAGATACTGGGAAGGCTTTGCAGAGCCGTCAGCAAGGGACTGAGCGTCTCCTCCAGGAATTTGCTGGTGGCAATCATCAACCCCAGCACCGCGCCCAGCACGATGGAAATCCCATACCCCACGGCGATGCGCAGCATGCTTACCCGGATGGCGATCAGAAAACTGTGGTCCGCGAATCCGGCGCGCAGCGTGTCGAAAACCGTGCGCGGACCGGGAAAAAGATACGGCGGCCACACTTCCAGCCTGGCCAGCAGAGCCCACAGGCCTATCAGGCCGGCGTAGAAGAGGAGATGCTTAGAAAGCCGCTTCATTGGCTGCCTCGGGATTGTCCGCCGCCAGCATCCGGCTCATCTGATCGTCCAGGGATTTGTTGATTTCCACCCTGAGGTCGTGAAGAATGTCCGCCGCCACTTGCGCCACGTCGGTGTTTTCCAGTTGCCGGGGACGAGGCAGCGAGACTTCATACTCATGTTTCACGCGGCCGGGCCGGAAACTCAACAGCACCACGCGGTCACCCAGGCGGACGGCTTCGCGCACGTTGTGCGTGACGAAAACAATCGTGCGTCCGGTCTCTGACCAGATGCGTTCCAGCTCATCGTGAAGCAGATCGCGCGTCTGTGCATCCAGCGCCGCGAACGGCTCGTCCATCAGCAGAACGTCCGGCTCCACCGCCAGCGCCCGCGCCAGCGCCACCCGTTGCCGCATGCCGCCCGAAAGCTGATGGAGGTAGCTTTCCTCAAAATCGCCGAGATGAACCAGGCGCAGATACTGCCGCGCGCGGGCGCGGCGTTGCGCGCGGTCCAGGCCCATCACCCGCATGCCAAATTCCACATTCCCGCGAACGGTGAGCCAGGGGAACAATCCCAATTCCTGAAAAATCAGAACGCGATCCGTGCCCGGCCCGTCCACGCGCTTCCCATCGAGAAGGATTTCGCCCGACGCTGGCTGATCCAATCCGGCGATCAGGTGCAGCAAGCTGGATTTTCCGCATCCCGATGGACCCACGATGCAGACGAACTCCCCGGGCTGGATGTCCAGCCCGATATTCTGCAGCGCCACCAACTGCTCGCCCTTGGTTGTCTTGTACTGGCGGGTCACTCCCCGCAGGCTCAGTTTTGGCGTTTGCAGCCCGGGCGAACTTCTCGCGCGAAACGCGTTGCTGCGCGGTTGCCTGCCAGGCATTTTCAACGGAAACGGAGTCGCGCCGCTCTCGGCCGCGTCTCGGCCGGAACCCACTGGAGCCAGTCCTTGTCGCGCCAGAATGGTCATGTGATCGCCTTCCGTTTCTTCTCCGCCATGACGCTGTTCAGCGCCTGGAGGTCGAAAAGGCTGGTCAGATCAGGCATCTGCTTTCCAAGAAATCCTTCCTGAAATTCGTTCTGGGCTGAAGTCAGCAGGGAGGAACGCAGCGGATCGTAAGTGGCCGTCATGCGGCCAAAGGCCTGCTGAATGATGGCTGGCGCCAGGGCCTTTCCCGTTTCCTTCTGGAGCTCCTGATTTGCCAGTGCAATGGAATCAGACTTGTTGGCGTTGATCCAATCGGTCAATTCCACGTGGGCGCGGACCCAGTTCTTCACCAGGTCCGGACGTTGCTGAAGAATCTTCGTACTGGCCACAAGCTCGGCGGAGGTGAACGCGCCGTTGGGCCAAAGACTGCGCTCGTCCAGAAACTGCCGGCCCCCGGCTTCCACCATCAGCCGCGTGGCCCATGGTTCCGGCGACCAGGCGGCGTCAATCTGTTTCCGCAGGAAGAGCGTGAGCTGGTCGGGATTTTCAACCGGTATCACCTGGACAGTGCCGCCTTTGTCGGTGGTCTTCAGATTGTTTACCCGCAGCCAGTGGCGAAGGGCGATGTCCTGCGTGTTGCCCAGCTGCGGCGTGGCCACGCGCTTGCCGCTGAAATCCGCCGCCTTCCGGATTCCCGAATCTCCGCGCACCACCAGCGAAGCGCCCCCGCTGTTGGACCCGGCGATCACGCGCACGGCCCGTCCCTGCGAGCGCATGAAGCCGGTAAGCGCGGGGTTTGGACCGATATAAATCAAATCCAGCGCTCCGGAAAGAAGCGCCTCCATTTCCGATGGCCCGGCATTGAAGGAATTCCACTTCACATCCACCTGCGAGCCCAGCGCCGGTTCAAACCAGCCCTTGGCGCGTCCCACCAGCGCCTGAGGATGCGTGATATTCGGAAAATGTCCCACGCGCAACTGCGTCCCCGCAAATAACCGGGGAACGGCGGCCATGGCGGCCAGACCGGCGCCTAGCTGTAAAAATCTCCTGCGATGCAACCCCATGATTTGGCCTTGGTATCGTGTTAAATGACTTTCAGATCCTGATCCTCGCGGCTCCTCAACCCAGAATCACTCCGCCGCCTCACCTCTCCGGCCCTTGGTTTTCCCAGGACCGGCTCTTGCGCCCCGCCTTCCGGGGTTTGCCAGCGATGTCGGCCAGCGAGGTATTCTCCAAAATGTGCGCCGCGGCATCGCGTACATCCAGAAACACTCGAAAAAGAGGCCGGTGAACCACATCCTGGTTGATCAGCGTGCGCAGCGAATCCGCGTCGCCAAACGGAGCCAGCGGACCGTCAATGGTGCGGATGATTTCGCTCAGGAATATCTCATCAGGTGGACGCCGCAAACGGTAGCCGCCATGAGCGCCGCGAACACTCTCCACCACGCGTGCATATTTCAATTCCAGGAGAATCAATTCCAGGAACTTCTCCGGGAGATTCTCCTCCGCGGCGATATCGTGGATGCGGATGGCGCCCTGGTTGTAGTGCCTGGCGAGCATGGTTGCGGACTGCAACGCATACAGGCCCTTCTGAGAGATGCGCATAATCCTGGTGAGAATACCCATTAATCTCTATCATGTCAATGGACATTATTCGTTTGTTCGACATTAGAAACATCGGGAGGCTGCCTTGGCGGAAGGTGCCGGCGGTGTGCCAATTCGGTACAATGCCTCCGCCTTAACGAATGCCTCACCGGGAAGAGAAAAACTTTGCAGGGAAAACGCAAACGCGCCGGACGGGATTCCGGCGAGTCCCAACGCATCGCGCGCGTGGCCGCGTATATTTTGCGGCGAGCGAAGCTGCGTCCCGTGCGGAGGTCCCGGCTGGAACCAAAGATCGCCGTGGTCCTGGGAACGGGCATGGGTGGATTCGCGGACGGCATCAGCAGCGCGGTGCGAATTCCCTATCCGCAGATTCCAGGTTTTCCGCAAACGACGGCGACCAGCCACGCGGGTGAGCTGGTCATCGGGCACGCGGACGGAATTCCCATCGCGGTGATGCGCGGACGCGTGCATTTATTCGAAGGCTACGCGCCGCGCGAAACAATTTTTCCGCTGCGCGTGCTGCACCAGATGGGAGTTCGCGCGGTGGCGCTGACCAGCGCGGCGGGCGGAATTAATCTCGGCTTTAAGGAAGGAATGCTGGTGGCCATCCGCGACCACATAAATTTAACGGGCGCGAATCCGCTGGCGGGCCCAAACGATAAACGGCAGGGTCCGCGATTTCCGGACATGACCAACGCGTATTCCGAAAAATTCCGCGCGATGGCGCGGGAAGAAGCGCGGCGGCTGAAAATCGGATTGCCGGAAGGCGTGTACGCCGGGCTTTGCGGACCGAGTTACGAAACGCCGGCGGAAATTCGTTTTCTGCGGGCGATCGGCGCGGACCTGGTGGGATTTTCCATCGTCATGGAAACGATCGCGGCGCGGCACATGGGAATGGAGGTGCTGGGGTTTTCCGCGGTCAGCAACATGGCGGCGGGAATCGAGCAGCGCGAACTCCGCGAAGAGGAAGTGCTGGCGGCGGCAGAGCGCATCAGCGAAAAACTTTCCAGGCTGCTGCACGCGGTGCTGCCGCGCATGGCGGCGATGATGGATTCGCGCGAAGAAAATCGCGAATAGCGCGCGGCGTCAGTGCGCGTCGGGAGAATTTCCCTCGCCACCCGAGGGAAACGCCAGATGCAGCGGCTGGCCGGCGGCGGAAGATGATTTCACCGGTTGTCCGTTCAACTGAAGCTGCACGGCGCCGGCGTCGTCTGAGAAAATTTCTATATTCTGCACTCCGCGAAAATTCTGCCACTGGCCGCGCCCCATCTCGCCGTTAAAAAGTTCCTCGCCATCGGAAAGCACCCGAACGTGAGCGGCGCGCGAAGCCTGCACGCGCAGCACCAGTCCAGTGGACGGCCCCGCCGGACCAGTCGTGGTTTTGGACGTAGCGGGTGGAAAGCCGGCAGCGACAGGCGAAGCGGCGGAAGGCGCGCCAGCATTGGGTGCAACAGCAGTCGGAGAATGCGCGGGGCCAGAATTGCCGGCGGCGTTTTTCGCGGCGGAGTTCCCCGCTGCATTTTGCGGCGGCGACTGCGGCGGAGCTGGCGAATTACTTGGCGCGGAATTGTTTTGCGCCGAGCCAGCTGGCGGCGAAGCGGGAGAAGTCGCGGCGGAAGAATTTAGATTCGCTGCGGAATTCGCAATTGGCGCGGCGGCTGCTGAAGAATTTGCCACCGGTGGAATCGCGTTGCTGGCTGGGCGCGGCGCGGTGCGGGCGGGAACGGAGCGGTAGTCGGGAGAAATACGGCGATGCGAAAAATGTCGGTAGGCAAAAATCGCGATGACGATGAAAACAACAATCGCGGCGATGCCGCCGTAAAAATAGGCGTGACGAAGATCCGGCCTGGTGTTGCGCGCGGGGACGGCGATTTTGGGAGCGTCATTTGTTTCCAGGGAGTATTCGCCGATGAGATTTTCTTCGTCGAGTCCAAGGAAGCGCGCGACGGAGCGAATAAATCCGCGGCGAAAAACGCCGCCGGGCAGTTTTTCCCAGTCGCCGCGCTCGAGAGCTTCGAGAAAGGTAACGCTGATGCGCGTGGCGGCGGAGACTTCCTCCAGCGTGACGCCGCGCAGTTCGCGCTCGCGCCGGAGATGGTCGCCGAAATCGGAAGTGGACATGGAAAAAGGGCCGCCACGGCACTATAGGCAGGCCGGTCGGAAGGTGTCAATCGCGGCGAGGGGGAATTTGGAGGGCTGAATTGCGCTGAAAAATGAGAGCCCAAAAGTGTAGCGATTAGAAAAGTGTATGTAATTGATTACAATAGACTTGCGGTTTTTCGACTGTAAAATGTGTAGCGATTAGAAATCGCGGTTTGGCCGGTTTTTCCGCAGTTCGGGCACACTTCTGATCTATTGTCGGAATTCTGCAGGAAAAATCAACAGCGGCTGATGTAACGGTGAGCCAGAGGGCCGGCAACTGACGGCATCATTGTCCGGCGGTCGGCTGATAGCAGCGCAGTTGTTGGAGGGCGTCCGCGCCTGGTGCTGGCCCGCTGTCTGTCTAGCCTGGTGAGATCAGCGGCGGCGAGTTCCTTTGGATAGAACCGCCTCGAAGGAGCAGAATGCGATCCAGACTAAGCTTTCCCGTCAGGTTCCAAGGGTATTGCAATGCGAGCTATTCGAAGAAGAAGAATCCTAATCTCTGCGAGCCGTTCATCCCTTGTCAGGCCAAAAACATCCGAATGGGCTCTATTCGTTGGCTCTGGTGTATGCCCAACTGTTAAACCGTCGATCGCCCGAATTGAACCAACTCGCAGGACTGCTACTGCATTGGCCTCTGGTTTCCTGGCCTGTTGTTTAGTCTCATCCGCAGAAGCATACTTTTCCCAGTTGACTGACATGCCTCCATTGTGGGGCGAGAATACGCCGGGAGACAATTTCCCATCCCGAAAATGCATCGCGTGTGCGCGCATGAATACTGAGTCGGCGTCTGGAATCCACTCGATTGTCCACACTATTGCATCAGCCACGATGCGATTTTCTGGTTGAATCGCGTTTGATATAGGGTGCCTCTGATCTTTTGGGCGCCATAATCGTCCCCATAGAACGTCGCCATTGCATTGGGATCTACGGGGATATTCACGAGCAACTCCCAGGAGCGTTCCGACCAGTGAAGATCAATGCTGCCATCAGGACCAGGCCCAATCTTTGGAATGGGTGAGGAACGGCCATATGAATCCCAAAGCCCCTTAACGTGCGTGTTCAAAAAAGTGATAGCGCGGTTGAGGGTATCCTCCGAATAACCCTCGCTGCCCTCCCCATCCCAGTCGTATCCCAACTCGAGAACCTGTTTGGCGCGCTTCATTTCAGCACTGAGTTGCCTCGCGACGTGTTCAGGGTTAGGACTCTCGTCGGCGAGGTCTGTCCAGCGGGCGGGATAGTCGAATGGCTCAGCCCAGTCGGCGAGGTGAATTGGCATTTCGTCACATCTAGACACTGTCTGTGCCGTTGGCATAGCGTCGGTGCTCCTAGAAAAAACTCTTCGGCGTGAGAACGGTGACACCTGAATCATTCATAAGGTTCTTCAATGTCTCTTCTTTCTTCATTGCGCGATCAATTAGCATCCTGATGTTTCTGATATCATTGCTGTCTAGCGCAAAATATTTGTCCTCTTGGTTGCCAAAGTAGTCGCGTTGCACGATTCGCAGCATATGAACAATCACCGCTGACTGCGGTTTCTCAGAAACATCCACATGAAAGATAGGGCGAACGTCGGTCAATATCGTTGCTGCGACGAAAATGCGCTCGTGCTGCGTTAGAACGTGGCCGGCCTTGGCTGCCGTCCCGACTGTATTGTCCAGCGCCAAAGCAACGATAAGGAAGTCCCGGAGTTTCACCCATTGAGCTTCCCCGTTCTTCCCGGAAAAAATGTCCGCTCTTTTCAGGGCATTATGAACTTCCTGGTCTACAAATGCCTCCACCGGCGCGTTTTGGCTCTCCCTTGTAAGATAGAGACTTCCCAATACGTTAACGATTCCCTCGCTTATATCCCGTGGTGAATCCAAGTGCCCTGATATTTCGCGAGCGAGATCCGAGAGATTGAATTGTGGGCCAGCCTTTGCAAGGGCATCGAGCAATTGTGCAATCTTAGCGTCTGGCAGTTCCAGAAACTTTTTAATGGCGACGATATGCGGTGGGGGGACTTTGAGTGCCATTTCTTGTTAATCCTATTGTTTATATGGACATAGCATCAGAACGCCAGAGAGTACGCTCGGCCATTATACAGCTTTTGCATCCATGTATAGCTCTACGATATCGTTTCGGGGAGGGAACGGCAAGATTATTTTTCCCACCTCGTCGCGCCTGCCGATCAGGCTCGGAGCGCAACATCATTGTCCGCAAGGCTGCTAAAGCTCATTGGGGCCAGAAAAATAAGACTTCGTAAAGTGCTCCCGCGCCTCGTCTGATTCCAGAATCTTCGTATCTTTAGGGGCAAGTTCTTTCCACCAGCGCTCCGTCTTCGACACGTCGCTAATGTTTACGGGTGTTTTTCCATGAGACAGGAAAAGCGTAGTGTTTGTATTTCCCACTCCGGGGGCCTGCAAAGCAAACTGCTTGGCCTCTAGGACATGATAGGCCGTCCGCTGGCGAGACATGGCCGAATTTTGGCCTCTCATGTTCAACCACATCAAAGCCGCCGTTCCGCCATTACCACCACAGAAAAATCCCGGCATTATCCCTTCCTGGGGATTGCCCATGCAGTTTGTAAAGTAGAGTACCGGGACACCGTTCGATCCGAAGCCTGCCACAATCATCTGTGAATTGATTACCGCCTCTGAGATTTCGTCTTGAATCTGCGTCCTTTCTGCCAGCTCAGCATCATGCAGCCATTCATCCACGGTAATGTCATGGCTTCCCAATACCTCATGCCGCATCCATTCCCGGATATATTCGCCAGTGTGCTGAAGGGCCAGCTTCACCTTGTCTACGATTCTGGAGTCGTCTGGCGTAATCCCCATATCTGTCATTTTTTTATGGAGAAAAGTGTACACATGATGCGAGCGGCTGACATCATCTGAATACGCACACCAAAACCCGGCGGGAAGGTCCAGCAGCTTGCTTCCGAATTTGTTGCTGGTAATCGGCGTGCCGTTTGAAAAATACGTGATTAGCTGGTCAGCGCAGAGCACAATGCTGCCCGTCTGGGTTTTGTTGTCCACCTCGCAGATGGCCCCAATGATTACCGTCAATTCACCCTCCCCGGATGCCTTCCTGTTAGGAAGCGCGGTGGTGGTAATCGTATACCAAGAAGGGTTTGAGTCTGGGCGCATTTTCCGCTTGGGTCCCGGTTCAAATTGCGGCGCGTTGGAGCGCAAGTCCCGCGATAGAATCGGGGACGCATGGCGCTGCCGGCGAACGGATGCCCGCAGTGACGGCCCCTCGGCTCCTCTCGGGACGCGCAAGGCGCGCGGGAATTAGCTTCCGCTCGGCCGCCCTTCGACGTCGCTCAGGACGCATTCTGCGCACCAAAGCGAACGCGGGCAAAGGAAGGGAAAACCGCGGCCTGTGTTGATGTCGGGGCTGGAAGCCCCGACCCCCAGAAAAACGGTTAGAGGCGGAGGCGGGAGAGGAGTCCGCCAAGGCGGACCTGCGAGTCACGGTAAAGACAACAGCAGGTTCCTCGTCCGCCAAGAAGCGGCGGACCTGCGGCCTGCGCTACCAAAACCGCAAAGGAAAAAGCTGCGGCCCGTGAAGGGCCGCGCTACATAAGAAATCACAAGAAAAGGCTGGCGCCGTAAAGACGCCGCTACATAAAAAGAAGCAAAAGCAGGTCCCTCACTTCAACGCGCCCGCCATAGGCGGGCGGTTCGTTCGGGATGACCTCAAAGGGCGAGGTCTGCGATACATAAAAAATCACAAGAAAAGGCTGGCGCCATAAAGGCGCCGCTACATAAAAAGAAGCAAAAGCAGGTCCCTCACTTCAACGCGCCCGCCATAGGCGGGCGGTTCGTTCGGGATGACCTCAAAGGGCGAGGTCTGCGATACATAAAAAATCACAAGAAAAGGCTGGCGCCATAAAGGCGCCGCTACATAAAAACGGAAGAAAAGCTGCGGGCTGCAAGGGCCCGCGCTACATAAACGCATGAACCAAAGGCAAAAGCAGGTCCCTCGCCTAAGCGCGCGGTGAGTCCGCGCAATGTCTCCCCTCGGCTACGCTCGGGACGGGCAAAGCCCGCAGGATGACCTCAAAGGGCGAGGTCAGCGCGACTTCGATTTGCGGCGTGGTCCGCGGCGGCGGGCTTTCCGACTGCGGCGGACTCCGCCACGGCGGACCTGCGGCTTGGCACTGCCGGCCTTCGGCTTCTTTGCCGCAGAACGGCTTCGGGGACGGGAGGCGCGGCCGGCCCCTCGACTTCGCTCGGGATGCGCGAGGCGCGCAGGGCGATTGTCGGGGGGAAGAGAGGCGTAGAGGCGGACGGCCTGGACGATGGCGGAGCTGGAAGGAGTGCGGTCGTCGGCGCATTCCATCAGGCATTCGAGGACGGAGCGGAAATTGACGCGGCGGGGAGCGAAGAGATCGCAGGCGCGGGCGTGGCGATAGACGGAGTTGTGGTCCGGAAGAAACCAGCGGCGGGCGATATCGCGGGGGCTGCGCCATTCGATGAATTCCTGCTCGATGGCTGCGCGGCCGGGATGGCGGCAGATGAGGCAGAGGCGGGAGTGGCGTCCTTCGACGCGGCCCTGGGGATCGGTCCAGAAGTCCTCGTCGTCTTCCAGGTCGGGAAAACTTTCCAGCATTTTTTCATGATAGGAAGGCTCGGGTTTGGGGGCGGGCCGTTTGACTGCTGTTACGGCCTTTCGCCTGACGACCGCGGTCCCCTTGGCTGCGCGCGCGACGGGCAAGGGGCGCGGAACATGCACCAATGCTTGCGAAGAAGCGGCGGGAGTTTCGGACGGAGGAGTTGACGCGGCGGTGTCGCTGGACGCAGGAGAGGCGTCGGACGAACAGCAGGTCCCTCGACCAGGCTCGCACACAACGCCTGGTGTCTCGGGATGACCCCCGGAAGAATGGGGGTCAGCGGCGGCGAGCGCGGGTTTTAGTTCGGGAGGGCGTTCGTTGTGAGGAGTCCCGGCGACGGACAGCCAGGAGGCGCCACGTTTGGGACGCGGTTCAGACGGCGGACGCGATACTGAATGGCTACGCATGTGCAAGTTACCCCCGGGGAATAAGTCCCCGATTTAATGATACACCGCCAAGCAAATCGGCAAGGGGTTACAGGCTGTAACGCCGAGGCACAGACGCAAAAAGTGCACAGCAAAAAAACAGCAGGTCCCTCGACTAAGGGCCCACACACCGGGCCATGTCTCGGGATGACCTCGGAGACGAGGTCAGCGGACCCGCGGCGCGCGGGGAGAACACGGCGGTTGACAAGAGGGGGTGGCAGGCACTATGACTCATGCGCGTGGAGAAGCCCGGGGACGCGAGCGGGGGACACAGAAATTGATGGCGCAAGGACGACCACGACAAGCGAGGCAGGTGTGAAAATGGTGCGGGCACGGCGATGACAGCAAACGAAACACCGGTGGACATGCTGCGGACAGCGGTATTTTATCTGGTGGTGGGAGTGCTGGCGTGGCTGGTCTACCTGATTTTTCTGCCGCTGCTGGCGCCGCTGGCGTGGGCGTGCATTCTGGTGGTGATGTTCCATCCGCTGCAGGCGCGGCTGGAACGGCGGATGGGCAAAAATGCGGCGGCGGCGCTGAACACGCTGCTGATTACCATCATTCTGGTGGCGCCGTCATTGGTGCTGCTGACGGCGTTTGTGCGCCAGGGATTTGCGGCGGCCACGGCGGCGCAGGGTTCGCTGTCCACCGGAGGATTCGAGTGGGCGAATGCGCCCTGGAGGTGGGTCCAGCAGCACTTCCCCAATATGCAAGACACCACGCTGCCGATGATGGTCCGCCAGGAGGGCGAAAGAATCGCGCGGACCATGGCCGCGGAAGTGGGGTCGGTGCTGCGGAATGCTTTCTACTTCCTGTTTGACCTGATCGTGATGCTGCTGGCGGTGTTCTACATACTGCGCGACTCGGACAGCCTGATGAAGGGATTTCGCGGGGTGATGCCGTTCACGGAAACGCAGCGCGAAGGGATGATCGCCGAAGCCGACGAATTGATTCACGCCAGCGTGGTTTTCACGCTGATTTCGGCGGCGGTACACGGGCTGGTGGGCGGAGCGATTTTCGCGGCGGTGGGAATTCCGGAAGCGCTTTTCTGGGGCGTGGCGATGGCGTTTTTTTCGCTGCTGCCGGTGGTGGGCTCGTCCATTATCTGGCTGCCGGCGATGGGCTATCTGCTGACCGGCGGGCACTACGGCATGGCCATCGCCGTGGGAGTGGTGTGCGCGGGAACGGCCCTGCTGATGGAGAACGTGGTGCGTCCGTGGGTTATCAGCGGGCGGGCGGAGTTGAGCAGCCTGGTGGTGTTCATCAGCGTGCTGGGAGGATTGACGGTGTTCGGACTGCTGGGCGTGGTGCTGGGGCCAATAATAGTTGCAACCGCGACCAGCGTGCTGGACATCTATCGCAACAGGGACGCGGATTCGCCGCCGGGAGGCACGCCTCGCGGAGCCGGCCCGGCCATGCTACAGTAAGCGGCCTTCAGGCGAAATTTTCCGGAGACTATGGAAAAGCTGGCAAGAAAAACGGGCCGCGAACTGGAGCCGGAAGATCTCCGCTGGCGCTGCGATCTGGTGCAGATTCCCTGGCCGACCACGGCGGAGGCGGAACCGTCAACGGGAGAATTCGGGCAGGAGCGCGCGCTGCAGGCGCTGCGCATGGGCGTGACCATCCACGCGCCGGGGTACAACCTTTACGTGTGCGGGCTTTCCGGCAACAGCCGCGCGGACATGCTGGTGCGGCTGATCCGCGAAATGGGACTGCAAACCACTCCCGCGCCGGACCGCTGCTATGTGAACAATTTCAAGAATGCCGACCGTCCACGATTGCTGACGCTGCCGCGCGGGCAGGCGCAGGCGTTCAAAAAGGAAGTGGAATCGGGGATTGAATTTTTGCGCCGGCGCATTCCGCAGGTGTTTGAAGGCGATCCCTTCCAGCGGCAGAAGGCGCGGATAGTGGAGCGCTACACGCAGCGCGAAAAAGAGCTGATGGACGATTTCACCCGGCGCATCGGGCGGGAGCAGTTCGCGCTGGGACGGATGCAGGTGGGCGCGGTGGCGCTGCCGGAAATTTTCCCGGTCCTCGAAGGGCAGATGGTGCCCATCGAGGAAATTCCGAAAATGGTGGAAGAGGGAAAGCTGGAAGCGGAAGGAGCCGCGGCGCTGGAGCGGAAGTATGACCAGTTCCGCCAGGAATTCACCATTGTGTACCGCAAGACGCTGTCGCTTTCGCGCGAGCTGGCCAGCGAGATGAATTATCTGGAGCAGGAAGCGGCGTCCGTGCTGGTGGACGGAGTGATTGAAGAGTTGAAGGAGAAGCACACAGCGCCGCACGTGGCGGAATATCTGGAGGAAGTGCGGCACCACATCCTGGACAACCTGGAGCCGTTCAAGGAGCGCGAAGGCGAGGAAGAGCCGGGTCCGGGGGGCGAAGAGCAGGGCCCCGCGGGGCGGATGGAAAAACAGGACCGCGATCCATTTCGCGTCTATGGCGTAAACGTGCTGCTGGGGCACGGGGAAAATGACGTCTGCCCGGTGATTTTTGAGACCAGCCCGAATTATCCGAACCTGTTCGGCACGGTGCATCGCACGTATGATTCGCGGGGCGGCTGGAATTCGGACTTCATGGACTTGCGCGGCGGTTCGATGCTGCGGGCGGACGGCGGCTTCCTGGTGATGTACGCGATGGACGCGCTGACCGAGCCGGCGGTATGGCGGACGCTGAAACGCGCGCTGAATCACGGGCGGCTGGAGATGCAGCCGTCGGACATTTTCTTTCCGTTCAGCACGGCGGCGCTTAAGCCGGAGCCGATTGATATCAACGTCAAAATTATTCTGATTGGCGGGCGGTCGCTTTACGAAATGCTGTACACCTACGAAGAGGATTTCCGCAAGATTTTCAAGGTGCGCGCGGAATTCAACGAAGAGGTGGCGCTGAACGGCGACATCGTGCGGCAGTATGGCGGACGTCTGCGGACGCTTTCGGAAGCGGAAAAGCTGTGCGCGTTTGACCGCTCGGCGGTGGCCGCGCTGGTGGAGTATGGCGTGCGCGAAGCGGGACGGCGCGGAAAAGTGACGGCGCGGTTCAACGTGATTGCCGACCTGGCGCGGGAGTCGTGCTACATGACGCGGCAGAACGGCCAAGGTCCGGTGAGCGCGGCGCACGTAAAGCAGGCGCTCGAAGCACGCGTGGAGCGCCACAACCTGGTGGAGACACAAATCCGCGAGATGATTGAGCAGGAATTGCTGCTGCTGGACACCACCGGCGAGCGCGTGGGGCAGGTGAACGGGCTGAGCGTGCTGGAAATCGGCGGATACGCGTTCGGGAAGCCGGTGCGGATTACGGCGTCGGCGGCGATGGGAAAAACGGGCATCATAAATATCGAGCGCGAGTCGGATTTGAGCGGCAGTTTCCACGACAAGGGCGTGCAAATCATCGCCGGATATTTGCGGGGCATGTTCGCGCAGAACAAGCCGCTATCGCTGGCGGCCAGCGTGTGCTTCGAGCAGTCGTACGCCGGCGTGGACGGAGATTCGGCCAGCGCGGCGGAGGTTTTCGTGCTGCTTTCGGCGCTCGCCGGGCTGGCCATCCGGCAGGAAATTGCCGTCACCGGATCGGTGAACCAGGAAGGCGAGATTCAGCCCATCGGCGGCGTAAATCAAAAGATTGAGGGATTTTTCGACGCCTGCGTGGCCAAGGGCGGACTGAGCGGCGGGCAGGGCGTCCTGATTCCGCGGAGCAACGTGGAAGATCTGATGCTGCGCGAGGATGTGATTGACGCGGTGAAGCGCGGGCAGTTCCACGTTTATCCGGTGGTGCACGTGGAAGAAGGCGTGGAAATTCTGATGGGACGCACCGCGGGGCGGCGGGATTCCAGCGGACGTTTTCCGGAAGGCAGCGTGTTTGCGCTGGTGGACCGCAAGTTGCAGGACATGGCCAAAACTCTCAGCGATTATGAATAGCCGCGCGGGTTCGATGATTCCTCCGCGCAAGATTTTCGACAATCCCACAAAATGAAAGCCAAATCCGCCGGGCGCAACACCGTCGCGCGACTTCACATATTGAATGACGAAATCATCGCCTGCCGTAAATGTCCGCGACTGGTTCGCTACCGCGAACACGTGGCGCGGGAGAAGCGGCGGGCGTACATGGACTGGGAATACTGGGGACGTCCGGTGCCAGGCTTCGGCGACGCGGGGGCCCACCTTTTGATTCTGGGGCTGGCGCCGGCGGCGCACGGCGGAAATCGGACGGGGCGCGTTTTCACCGGCGACCGCTCCGGCGATTTTCTGTACGGGCAGTTATTCAAGGCGGGGTTCGCCAGCCAGCCGGAATCGGTGAAGCGCGGCGACGGGCTGGAGCTGCGCAACGCCTACGTGGCCGCGGCGGTACGTTGCGCGCCGCCAGCGAACCGTCCTCTGCCATCGGAAATTGCGAATTGCCGGCCGTATCTTGAGCGCGAACTACAATTATTGCAGCCGCGGGCGGTGCTGGCGCTGGGCGCGCTGGCGTTCAACACATATCTGAATATATTAAAGGATCGCGGGGTGATTCGTTCGCGCGCAGAGTTTCGGTTCGCGCACGGCGCAGAGTACGAAATGCCCGGCGGCGGACCGCAGCTCTTCGCGTCTTATCATCCCAGCCAGCAAAATACTTTCACGGGGAAACTGACGGAGAAGATGTTTCTGAGTCTTCTGAAGCGCATACGGAAATTTCTGGATTAGTAAGCGTAACGGTGAAAGATTACAAATAGCGTTCGCGGAGAATGGCGAGGTGGTGGATGGTATGGCCGGCGGTGATATAGGCGAGGGCGCGGACGGTGAAGGGATTGCCGCTGGCGACGCCGCCGCGCAACCAGGCTTCCTCGGGCAGAGTGCGGAAGAAGGACAAAGTGGCGGAGCGCACGGCGCTGAATTCGTCCACGCGGTCGGCCCAGGAAAAATCGTCGGCGCGGGCCGCGGCGGAAGCGATCATCTGCTCGAAGCTGGGCAGAGGCGCGTCAAATCCGCGGGCAAACCAGAAGGCGCGGGAAAGAAAAAGGCGCTCGGCGTCGTTGATGTGGCAAAGGACTTCGCGGATGCTCCATTTATCCGGCGCGTAGCGATAGAGCGATTTTTCCCCGGAGATGCCGCGCAGAAATTGCGGCACTTCGGCGGACTGCGCCTGGAGCAGGCTGACAACATCGTCGCCGGAGGCTTTGCCGATGTAGGCGTTGTAGTACGGCGCGGCTTCGGTGACTTCCGGACGTCCCTTCATGTGATACCCCGCGTGTGACGCGGCCCGAAGGCCGGTTTACTCCGCGCTTTTCAGCGTGGTTTTGACGATCTTAATGGCAAATTCCTTCTTGTCATCGTCCAGAAAAACAATTTTGCCTTTTTCGACGTGGTATTTCACATTGTCGCCGACGGTGAGATTGGCGCTTTTGGTCCACGGAAAAGTGAGCCGCTGCTTGGCGGTGTAAACCTTGCCGCCCCCTTCGATGACGTACACCATGAAGTCGTCGTAGTTGGCGTTCTGGGTGGTGGTGGAATTCTGATTGTAGGTGGTCTTATTGTTGCCGTTGTCCTTGGCGGTCCCCTGGGTGTTCCTGGTGGTGGTGGTCCCCTGCAGCTCGTGGGTTTTTTCCATGGAGGAAACCACGCCTTCCTTCCAGTGGCTGCCCTGCGCGGATGCCGCGGCACAGAATGCCAGCGCGAAAATTGAAAGCGCGATCAAAATTCCGGGGCGCATAGAACGTCCTCCCGCAATCGGATGGGCCGCGCGGGAAGTCAAACACCGCCGCCGGCCGTGGGAAGTACTTTATCACTCCGGCGGGGCGGAGAAGCAAGAGGGCCGGGAGAAAATCCGCGGGAAAAATCAGGGAGTGGCCGCCAAAGTTTTCCCGCAGGCAATGGCGATGCCGTCGCGCGAAGCGTTCTTCACGGCATACATGGCTTCGTCGGCGGCGCGGAGGAGTTCGGCTTTCTCGCTGGAGACGGCGGGAAACTCGGCGACGCCAAAACTGGCGGTGATGTGGAGGTGCAAACCCTCGCTTTTCAGCCAGCGGCTTTCGCGAATCAGGGCATGAAGACGCCGGGCGACGATGAGGCCGTTCTCGCGGGAAGTCTGCGGAAGGAGAACGATGAATTCATCGCCGCCATAGCGGAAAGCGAAGTCCATCAGGCGGCAATCGGCGCGGACGGCGTGGGCGATTTCGGCGAGAAGCCGGGTGCCGACGAGGTGGCCGTAAGCGTCATTGACGCGCTTGAAGAAATCGAGGTCGAAAAAAATCAGGGTGAATTCGAGGGAATGGCGGCGGGAGCGCTGGATTTCGGCGTCGAGAACGGCGTGCATGTGGCGGACGTTGAAGAGAGAGGTGCAGTCGTCGGTGATACTGAGTTCGTGGGCGCGGCGAATCTGGCGGGCGTTTTCGATGGCGATGGCGGCGTAGTCGGCGAGCGTCTGAAGAAGCAGGAGATCGCGGTCGGAGAATTCAACGGAGTGGGCGGGAAGAAATTCGATGACGCCGAGGACGCAGCCGTCAAAACGCAAGGGGACGGCGACGAAATGCGCCTGGGGATAGCGTCCCACGCCGCCCGGTGCGGCGAAAGTGTCCAGAGAAGAATGCGGGCGGCAGGCGATGGGAGAAAAATGGGCGCGGGTTTCCTCGTGGTGGAGAAGCAAGGACCAGTAGCGCGGCGCAAGACAGGAATCGATGCGCGCCGCAATGGCGGCAAGAAGTTCGTCGGGGGGGAGAGATGGCGCGGGGCCAAGGACGGGCGGCCACGCGGAGAGGTCCGGGCGCGGCTCCGGCGCGGAGTTGCCCACCCGTCTATCGACAGGAAACCTATTAAAATGTGACAAAGTAATTTGCTCCAGCCGGAATCGCGGGAGCGAGGAAGGGGTTTCCGGAATTCGATTATAGGGAGAATGGCGGCCCGCTACAATGCCCGAGCTACGGCGAATGACGAAAAGCCCAACAACCAACGGCACGAGGTTGCCCATTGGCGCGCCAATGGGCTGGTATAATGGGGGTGAACGAGCGGCGAGGCGATGAATTCACCCACGGACAATCCCCAACCGAAAAGCTGTTCCCACCAGCGCACGCGCGTGATCGCGGAAGACGAGCACGAAAAGTATCTGGAATGCCTGGACTGCGGCGCGATTCTGGAAGCCGGGGAATTGCAGCCGGCGGCGGCCCCCACGGAATCGCTATCGGACGCGTGAAGCAGATTTAGACGCAATATTCTTCGAGAGAGTTCTCCGGCAGGTCTCCGGGATTTGACGCCTTGTTTACATTTTCATGACAATTCATCCGTGGAACACCGCTATCGTGCGCATCGCGTGAGTTCAGCAGTTCGGTCTCGCGCCAAGCCAAAGGGGACAGACATGCCCAGGAACAGGAAACCGATATCCACAAACACTCGCGCCGCCCGGATAGCGGCGGTGGTGACGCTGCTATTGCTAATGGGGGCCGCAGCCCGGCCCGCCCAGGCGCAGGAAGGCGCTTATGCATTGCTCCACACCTTCACCAATTCGCCGGACGGCGGAAACCCCGGTCCGCTCATCGGGGACGCGCAAGGCAACCTCTATGGCACGACTCGCGGAGGCGGGCCAGCCTGCGTAGGCAGCATTGTCACCTGCGGGACAGTTTTCAAAGTTAACAGCGCCGGCAATGAAACTGTGCTCTACACCTTCAAAGGGGATGGAGACGGAGCATACCCCATCGCCGGCTTAATTCGCGACGCTGCCGGCAATCTCTACGGCAACACCGAGGGCAATGGCGCCATCGGCGCCCTCTCCACGGTCTTCAAACTGGACACGCACGGCAACGAAACCGTGCTCCACGACTTTAACGGGCCGGAAGGGTGCTGCCAGGATTCGCCTCTGGCTCTGGACGCGAAGGGTAATATCTACGGCACTTCGCCCTATAGTGGTGACTATAATTGTGACGTCATCATCGGATTGGGCTGTGGATCCGTATACCGGCTGACTCCCGCCGGCAAAATCAAAGACATTCATATTTTTACAGGAACGGACGGGATAAAGCCCGAGGGGGGCGTCGTCCTTGACGATCAAGGCAACGTCTACGGCACGACGCTGCTTGGCGGCAATCTCGAGTGCTTTTCTCCCGCAGGCGGCATCCAAGAGGCCCAGGGTTGCGGAACTGTATTCAAGCTGGATCGCAGCGGCGCTTTGACGGTCCTTCACACGTTCACCGGGCAGGCAGACGGGAGCTCTCCCCTCGGTTTGATCCGCGATCCGGGCGGTAACCTCTACGGCATCGCGTCATATGGCGGGGACCTCGCGTGTTACCCCCCAGACGGTTGCGGGACCATTTTCGAGGTGGATGCCAACGGGAACTTCTCGGTGCTCGCCACCGTCACGCCTACGCTCACGCCGGAGCCCCTGTTCGCCAGTCATCTCTTCCGAGACCCCAGAGGCAACTTATACGGCGCTGCGCAAATCGGTGGCGCTAACTTTTCCGGATTTATATTCAAGATCGGGCCCAGCGCGACCCTCACCAACATATTCAGTTTTCCCTCGACGGCCCAGGAGCAGGATGGGAACAATCCTCAGAGCATAACGATGGATTCGACCGGCAGCTTCTACGGCAGCATGCTAACAGATGGGGATCAAAACAACGATTGTGGGTTTCAGGGCTGCGGAACGGTGTTCAAAGTCACTTTTTGAATCGCGATTATTAGGGCCAATCGCGCTCGGTTTTGGAGGGACATACGGCGCGATTCTGGAAGCGGGAGAATTGCAGCCAGCGGCGGCATCCACGGAACCGCTGGCCGACGCGTGACGTGAATTGGCAGGCGGAACGGCTGAATCAGCGGCAAAAGAAAATTCTTCAGCTCAGGCCGAGCTTCTCGAACAACTGAAAAACTTTGTCGGCGGGGACGTCGTAGAGGGCGTGCTCGTCTTCCTGTTCCAGGCGCTCGCGGAGGAACTCAGCCGCGACGTAGCTGATCTCGCGGTCGGAAGGATTGCGGCCGTGGCGTTCGCGGAAGCGCACCATGCCGGGATGCGCCAAGCCGACAACCACGTTGCGGCCATCCACGAAAAATTTGCAGTCCACGGTATCGGCGTGGCGCGTGGCGATTGCGTTCCAAAGATTGGAGAAGCGGCAGTGATAAACGAAGTCCGTGACTTTGGAAGGCACGTCGAATGCGGCGATGAATTCGCTCATCGAGCCGGCATTGGGAATGATGGTGGACCTGGTTTCGGTCATGCGACGGCCTTAGCGGCGATTCGGCGCGAACATCAGCGCGCCGCGCCCGCCATGGCGGGCTGCATGTAACTGCGCACGGCGGCGCCCACGCCCGCGCCGGAGGGAACCTGGAAGCCGTGGTCCAGCAAGACTTTTTCGAAGGCGGCCAGGAAAAGCAGGACGTTGTTCTTCTGGCTGGAGTAGCCCATCAGGCCGACGCGCCAGATCACTCCCTTCACCGGACCGAAGCCGCTGGCGATTTCGATGTTGAATTCGTCGAGCAACTGCTGGCGGACGGCGCCGTCGTTGACGCCGGAAGGCACGCGAACGGCGGTGACGGTGACGAGGCGGTCCGCCGGATTGGGAACGAACATTTCCAGGCCCATGGCTTCGAGGCCGGCAATCAGCGCCAGCTGATTCTGACGATGGCGTTCGATGCGCGGTTCCAGGCCTTCCTCGATCACGCAGCGGAGAGCTTCGCGCATCCCGTAAATGAGAGAGATGGGCGGAGTGTGGTGATAGGTGCGCTCCTTGCCCCAATAGTGCATCACTGGAGCGAGGTCAAAATACCAACTGCAAACTGGCGATTTGCGGTTGCGAATAATTTCTTCCACGCGCGGACCAACGGTGATAGGGGCCATGCCCGGAGGCGCGCTGAGAGCTTTCTGCGAGCCGCTGAAGCAGACGTCGAGGCGCTGGGCATCCACATTGAGGGGAATGCCGGCGAGCGAGGCGACCGCGTCCACCACAATCAGCGCGCCAATTTCGTCGGCGATGCGGCGATAGACGTCCAGGTCCTGCACCACACCAGTGGAAGTCTCACCATGGGCCAGACCGAGGAACTTTATTTTCTTCCCCTTGGCGGCGCGGCGAATGTCGTCGGGGTCGGTGGTGCGGCCGTAGGGTGATTCCACGCGGATCACGGTGACGCCCGGAGCGCGCTCGGCAATCACGGCCATGCGCTCGGAGAACCAGCCGTTGGCGCAAACGATGCAGGTGTCGCCCTCTTCGAGGACGTTGAGAACCGCGGCTTCGATGCCCCCGGAGCCGGAGGCGGAAATCGGGAAAGTCATGCGGTTGGAGGTCTGAAAAACTTCGCGCAATTGCACCTGCACGTCGCCCATCATGCCGGTGAACCAGGGGTCCAGATGGCCGATGAGCGGCGTGGACATGGCGCGGTAAACACGCGGGTCCACATTGGAGGGACCTGGAGTGAGCATCACCCTCGTGGGGGGAAGAAGTTCGCCAATTCGTTCGTGTGACATGGTTGCCTGCCTCTCTGCTCGCGGAAGCCGCGACGCCCGGGGCCGTGCCCGGAAGCGAAATCATGGAAATTGCGTCTGGGGAGTGGCGGAAGCCGCTCCATGCAGAAGAATAGTCTCCCCGATTGGCGCGCCCGTGGTCAACCTCCAAAATGGAGCGGTGGAACAGGCCACGGAAGACATTACGGGCATTGCCGTGGATCGGGCGCGAGCGCCAATTGCGGGCCCTCGGCGATTCTCGCAATGTCGTTGTTTTGCCCGAGGAAGGGGTGTATAACCGCTCTCCTCAGCCGTCGCCCCTCGCAATTTCGTAATTTTGCGGCGGTAGATGACCCCACAGGAGGACTAAAAAATGAAAACGAAGCGGTCTTTCAATCGGAACAACTCTCTCTTCATGACGGCGCTGGTGGCCATGGCCCTGCTTGCGGTTTTCGGCATGGCGTCCGCGAGCTCGACGGACATGCCCATCTCCTTCAACTTCACATCCTTTGATTATCCCGGCGCGTCAACCACGCAGGGCAACACAATTAACAACGCGGGCGTGGTTGTCGGTTTTTACACCGACAGCTCCGGTATTTTCCACGGGTTTGGGACGGCAAAGGGCAAATTCAAGAACCTGGACTACCCCGGGGCGAGCGACACTCAGACCTGGGGCATCAACGATTCAAACCAAGTGATCGGTTATTACACGGATTCCAGCGGCGTGGACCACGGGTATTCCTATGCCGTTTCCGGAGGCTACAAGTCCTTTGATTACCCCGGCGCTACCGATACTCTCGCCTATGGAAACGACAATGCCGGCGACGTGGTGGGAGAAATTCTGGGCTCAGACGACGTGTACCACGGCTTTCTGCTGCATAACGGGAACTACACGCAGATCGATGTCCCCGGCGCGGAAATCACGGAAGCGGTAGGAATCAACAACAAAGGGACAATCGTTGGCCTTTTCCTGGACAGCAGCGGCGCCGAGCACGGTTACACGCTGGTCGGCACCACGTTCACGCAGATTGATTTCCCCAGCAGCATCGCGACGGTCTGCGACAAGATCAGCGACAAGAATCAGATTGTCGGCTGGTTCGAAGACAGCTCGGATGTCTATCACGGCTACGGCACGGCGAATGGGAAGTTCCTGCAGATTGACTACCCCAGCGCCGCGGACACGCGCACGCGCGGCCTAACGAACAACGACGAACTCGTCGGCCAATGGGTTGATTCCAGCGCGGTGGGACACGGGTTCACCGCCGTTCCGAAGTAAATTTCATCTCGAAACAGAAGACACGGCCCGCGGAGAGAAATCTCCGCGGGCTTTTTGTTTGCGCGCGGCCCATGCAGCGCCGCAGTAGAGGTTCAGCGGAAACCGACAATGCGGACAACTCCCGATTGATCCAGTGTGACATCCAACGCCACCTGTTTGCCGTCGGGCGAGATATCGAATCCGGAAAAAATCCCCTCTTTCAGGTGAGTCACCTGCACGGGCGGAGTTGGTTGCGATGGGTTGGCAATGTCCACCCGCTGCTCCCAAACGTTGGTGGATTTATCGTGAAGCAGGTATGCCACCGAGAATCCGTCGGGCGTCCAGCGAATCGCTTCGCGCATGAGCGAGGTGCCCGGTCCGGAAGGAATGCCGTAAGAGGCGAGTGCGTGATCACCCTTGCCATCGTAAATGAGCAGGCGAGTGGCTCCATAGACGTCCGGCTCGCTGAAGGCGGCGATGAGTTTGCCGTCAGGAGAAAGCGCAGCCGGGCGAGCGCCTTCCTTGCGAGGCGGTGTGATTGACGAGTACTCGCCATTCGGCAGCTTTGAGGGAAGCTGAGGCGGTTCCGCAGGCTGAAGAACATAGGCGGACTGCCGTCCGTTTGCGAGGCACGGCGGGAGCATGGCAAGCATACCCTCGTTGATAACTTCGTTCCCAATTGCGGATGGCGTCGAACGATCACTCCCGCTCGTTCGCAGATAGCTGACGAACTTAGGGTTCTTTGCCGCACAACGGAGGGGCTTCTGTTCACTCAACACTGGCGGGTTACCTGCGGACGAAGCGGAGACCGTGACGACCTTCGGTGCCTCACCCACCCTGGATGCCAGGCACAAAACGCCCAATTCCGACTGGGACACCCAGGTCACGGGCTGGTGCCGGCACATTGCTGGAAGCGGGAGAACCATGTGGGGCGAGAGCGGTGTACTGATGGAATCATCAGGATCCAACGGGGCAATCGTAACCGAGTATTCCGGGAGCCCGAGAATGGCATAGAGAGGCGACCCACTCGCAGGCGCTGAAAAACTCCAGATGGATGCCTCGTCATTCGTCAGCTGGCGCGCATGGCCGGAGGGATATTCCACATACCAGAGATGTGCGCGGCGATACGAAATCCCGTTCGCGACCGGAGGACCTTCGCCCATGAGGGCCAGGCCGGTGTTGTCCGCGAGCCAATAAATCTCGCTGACGGAAGTCCACAGGCTCCCGCCGATTTCCTTCACGTGGCCAGAGGCGACGTCCAATGCAAAAAGATGCGGGCCGTCCCAGCGATTCTGCCGGGCGAAGGCAATCTCCGTACCTTCCGGAGACCACGCCGGGCCGGCGGACAAAATTGTGTCGTCGCCTGCTGATTGTGTCAGAACGCGCTCGCCGGACCCGTCTGTTTGCGCCTCAACGATCTGCAAATTCCCCGAGGCGGCATCCTTTCGCAGAAAGGCGATGGCTTTCGCGCCCGGTGAGACCGCTATGCGGCTTTCCACGCCGTGGGCGACGAATGCGGGAGGACCTCCTGCCAGGGACAAGCGATAAGCAGTTTGGGGACTTCGCAGGCCGGGGCGCAGGGTGTAAAAGAGCAAGTCACTGTCCGCAGCGAAGGCAATTTGTTCGCAGCGCCCTCGGGGGACCTTAAGAAGCTCCTTTTCATCACCCGTTTCCAAATTGCGCAGGGTCAGGGCGCAACCTTCCCCCACGGGATGGCAGTACGCCAAGGACTTCCCATCAAGAGAGATTGCGGCTTCGGGCGCCTTTTCGGTGGTCGGCACAGGAAAGAACTGGAGAGACTTGGGCGCGCCGGAGGCAAGTCCGACGGGGATTGGCTTGGGAGCCGCGGCAGAGTTCGATTGCGCATTCGACTGGAAAGAAAAAACCAGCGGCGCGGCGAGAACGGCAATGATCGCCACGATGCCGGCCGGGTCAAAGCGCGCGGGGGTGAAGCGTTTGCCGGGATTGACGCGACAACGTTTGGAGAAGTCCATTTGCAGTCCCCCGCGAATTCACAGAATATTAACGCATATGGGCGCAACCTTCCGTATAATCTGCCCTGATTGCTGAAAGAGGCGGGGATGCCAGCAGAAGAAAAGAACTCCACGGCGGCGGGGCCAGCGGAGAGCGGATTCAGGCCGGCGCGGCGGGAATATCCCGGGGCGCTGGTGGTGGTGGAAGGCACGGACGGCTCGGGAAAAAGCACGCAGCTCTACCTGTTGAAACGGTGGCTGGAAATTGGCGGCTACCGGCTGCATTTTACGGAGTGGAATTCGTCGCCGCTGGTGAAATCGGCGACGAAACGCGGAAAACAGCGGCGTCTGCTGACGCCGACGACATTCTCGCTGCTGCATTCCGCGGACTTCGCGGACCGCTGCGAGCGGCAGATCCTTCCGCTGCTGCACGGCGGATACCTGGTGCTGGCGGACCGCTATATATACACGGCGTTTGCGCGCGACGCGGCCCGCGGTGTGCGCTCCACACTGGCTTCGGAACCTCTACAGCTTCGCTCCCATTCCGGACATCACCTTCTACTTTCGCGCGCCGCTGGACGTGGCGGTGAACCGCATCATCGCCGGACGCCCCAAGCTGAAATACTACGAAGCAGGCATGGACCTGGGACTATCGCTGGACCGCGCGGAAAGTTTCCGCATCTTTCAGGAGCGCATCCTGAATAACTACGACCAGATGGTGCAGTCCGATCATTTCGTGCTGATGGACGGCACGTTGCAGGTGGATAAATTGCAGAAGCAGATGCGGGAAATCGTGGAAGCGCGCATTGATCTGGCGCGGTTTGCGCCGGGGAGTTCGGCATGAAGAAGGAAGGCGCGCGCGCCAAGGGGCCGGGCAGCGGACGGAAGAGCGGCGGTAAAAAAGCCGAGGCGATTGCCTCGCGGTTTTTCGGGTCGGCGCTGCCGGGCGTGCGGGAAGAGGATTTGGGCGGGAGCCTGTTTGTGATTGAAGGGACGGACGGCTCCGGGCGGTCCACACAGATTACGCTGCTGAAAGAGTGGCTGGAATCGGAAGGGTTCGCCGTGGAGACCATGGGGCTGCGGCGGTCCTATCTGGTGGCGGAAGACATTGACGCGCTGATGGCGGAAAATTCTGTGACGCGGCTGACGCTGGCGCTGATGTACTGCACGGATTTTTACGACCAGCTGGAGCGGCGGATTCTGCCGGCGCTGCGGTCGGGGCTGATCGTCCTGGCGGACCGCTATATTTTCACGCTGATCGCGCGGGCGGCGGTGCGCGGGATGCGGCGGGATTACCTCCACGGGATTTACGAGCTGGCGCTGCGGCCGGATTTGACCTTCTGGCTGACGGTGGGGCCGCAGGCGGCTTTCGACCGCGAGTTCAAGAAAACGCATTCCATCAGCTATTGGGAAGCGGGACGGGATATGTCCCTGTCGAATGATTTGTACCAGTCGTTTGTGCGCTATCAATTGCTGGTGCGGAAAGAATTTGAACAGCTTTCGGAACGCCACGGATTCATCGAAATTGACGGCGAGCGCAATATTCCGGCGGTGAACCGGGATTTGCGGACGCGCATCGCCGGACATCTGGGAATACGCAATACGCGGTACGAACCGTCACACGCGCTCGCCCATTTGTGGCGATAAGATTTGCCCGCACCGGTACACTTCGCGGCCATGGACGCCGGATCGAACGCCATCCGGCTGGTGATTGCCCGCGCTTCCTCACTCGAAAAAATTGAAGAGCTGCACGCGGAACGCGCGGCGGTGCGCCTGGGGCACAACGTGTTCACGCGCGGGCGCATGGACGAGGAGACCATGGCGCGGGCGGTGCGGGCGTTCCGGGAGTTCCGGCGTCAGATGGACCGTTACGGGGTGACGGCATGGCGGGCGGTGGGCACGGCGGCGGCACGGGAAGCGCGGAACGGGCGGCGGCTGATTGAGCGCATCCGCGAAAAGTCGGGAATTGATCTGGAAGTGATCAGCAGCGCGGAGGAAGCGGGTCTGGTGCGCGAGGCGGTACGCGCGGCGCTGGGAGAAACTGTTTCGCCGCGGCTGATTTTCGATCTGGGCGGCGGCAGCCTGGAGTTAAATTTCCTGAACGGCCACGAAATCGAGCGCAGCGTGGCGCTGCCGCTGGGCACGGTGCGGTTGATGGACACCCACCGCGTGGACGGCGCGGTGAGCGAAGACACGTTCACGCAGCTGAGGCAGCACGTGCTGGCGCTGTTGCGCACTTCCCTGCCCCATGCGCGTAAACATGCGGGCGCGCCAGCGGTGGCCTGCGGAGGAAACGTGGACGCGCTGTGGCAATTCGCGCCGGGGCCGAGATTTCGCGGCATTCCGGTTCTGAACGTGGCGTTGATGCGCGAGCGGATGTGGAACATTCTTTCGCGGGACGTTCCCGGACGAATGAAGGCCTTCGGCGTGCGGCGGGATCGCGCGGAGGTGATGGGTATCGCGGCAATCGTGATTTCCACGCTGTGCGAATGGCTGGGGCATCGGTCGCTGCTGGTGCCGGGCGTGGGCGTGCGCGAAGGAGTGCTGCGCGAACTGGTGGCGGAGCATTTCGGTCCGGTGCGGCTGTCGGAGCAGGAACGGAAGCAGCAACGTGTTCTGCTGGCGGGCGCGGAGTGGTTTGCGCGCAAGGCAGGTTACGACGCGCGGCACGGAGCGGAAGTTTGCCGGATTGCGGCGTCACTGTTTGACCAGCTGAGGCCGCTGCACCGCATGGGCGCGGAGATGCGCGTGCTGCTGGAAGTGGCGGCGGTGCTGCATGACGTGGGAAGTTTCGTCAGCCGGAAATCGCACCACCGGCACGGGGAGTATCTGGTGCGGTACGGCGAAATTCCGGGCTTGCAGGGCTGGCAGCGCGACGTGGTCGCCTGCCTGGTCCGCTATCATAACGGGAAATCGGATCCACGGCAGGATCACCGCGACTATCATTATATGGACAGCGGCCGGCGGCGGAGGTGCGCATCCTTGCGGCCATTTTGCGTCTGGCGGAAAAGCTGGACAACGGCCACGCGGCGGGCGTGACGAGCATACAGGTTGCCATTGACCGGCAAAACGTGGTATTTCGCATTCAGCCGCGGCCGGGAACCACTTTGAATCTGATGGGCTTGCAGCGGCGCGCCATGCTGCTGTGAAAAAGAGTTCGACCGCAAAGCCATCTTCCGGCGCGCGCAGTTGAAGGAAAGGGTGGCGTAAATACACCATGATCGTTTATCTGATTCGCCACGGCGCAGCGGTCAGCCGCGCGCATCCCGCCGCGCCCGCCGATCCGGAACGTCCGTTGACTCCCAAAGGGATGGAGAAGACGCGCGCGGTGATACGGGGACTGCGCGAACTGGGCGCGGAGCCGGAAGCCATGCTCGACCAGTCCATTTCTGCGCGCCGCGCAAACGGCGGAAATTGCCTGCGAAATTCTGGGATTTTCGCGCGACAAACTGCGGCGGTCGGAAACGCTGCTGCCTTCGGGCGACCCCACGGCGCTGTTCCGCGAACTTTCACGCATCCGCGCGAAGGAAGTGATGTGCTTCGGACATGCGCCGCAGCTGGATCTGGCGCTGATGATGGCGATGGGACTGGAAGAACCGGCCACGGAACTGAAAAAAGCGGGAGTCGCCTGCCTGGAAATCACGCGCTTCGCGCCGCTGCGAAGCAAACTGCTGTGGCTGGCCACGCCGCGCATGCTGCGAAAACTGAAGAATTAGACTTCGCAGCTCCCTGCAATAACAATCCGTATCCCCCTGTTGTGTGCGGTTCGTGTCGCACTCTTTGAATCAATGAGGATGGCGCGGCGCGAAATTGCGGAATGAATCAGGACGCGAGAGAGGCGCGCATCTGGAGGAGGTTCGCCGGCTGCGGCTCCTCGGTGCGAACGACCACGGGGCGGCGGGCCACGGATTCCAGCAGATGCTTGCGTTCGGCCATGTGAGAGGCGGAAAAAAGATCGTGGACGTAGCCGCGGGCGCGCATCAGAAGCGCTTCGGGAGCAACGTCAACGCGAATGCGGGAGATGCGGCCGTCGCGCTCGCTATCGAGGCCGTCGGCGAAACGGAGAATGGCGGCGAGCCAGAGCAGGCCCTGCTGTTCGGCGAGCCCGAGGGAGGCGAAACCTTCGTGGGTGTCGCGCGGTTCGGCGCCGCGATGATAACGGGCCACCAAAGCCACCCAGCGCATGTCGTCGGCGGTCCAGCCGAGCGGCGGCTGGAGATCGCGAATGAGGCGATAGGAATTCTTGTGATGGCCGCGGTCGGCTTCGGAACGGCCCACGTCATGGAGAAGCGCGGCGGCCTGCAAAATGCGCCGGGCGCGGGCTTCGCGGAAAAATTCGTGGACGCGGGCTTCCACCAGCCCGTCAAAAATCTGGAGAGAGAGTTCCGCAACATGATGGGCGTGGCGCGGGTCCGGATCCAGGAAGGACGCCCAAAGAGCGAAACGGGCCATGGCGGCGGACTCCTGGCGATGGCCGCGCGGCAAACCGGCGCGCCAGACTTCAAAGAGCGATACCGGACCGCTGGTGAGGCGGCGGTATTCGTCGAGGCGCTCGCGGCGCTCGTGGTTGATTCTTTCGTCCCAGCGCGACCAATCCTCGGAGGTAACTTCGCGGCGGACGGCGCGAAGGAGGATGCGCAGCATGTCGAGATCATGCACTTCGCCGAGAAGGTCCTGGACGCGCTTCAATCCGGGGGCCCAATCCTGATAGTGGCGAGGAAGGAAATTTTCGGCGGTATAGCGGAAGCGCTTCAGTCCGATGCGCACGCGATGCCAGGCCACGCGGCTGCGCGCGCGGCGGGCGCGTTCGTGGAGGAGGCTGGCTTCCCGCCAGCGTTCCAGGGCGATGTGCTGGGCGACAAGACCATCCGGCGTGATGCGGCGGGCGCGCGCGGCCAAGTTCGCGGACATGTGGCGCCATTCCTTGCGGTCAAATTGGTCGAGAGCTTCTTCGGCTTCCTGGCGGCGGAGCGTCTCCAGAGTGGCCAGGCGCGCCAGAAGGCGTTCGCGGACGGGGTCTTCGGCCGGCGCCAGTTTGCGCGACCAGTCCTCGAGGACCTGGGTATCGCGCAATGCGCCCAGCGCGCGGAAGAGATCACGCGCACTGCGCTTCATGCGGCGCCAGGAGCGGTCGGAGTCCACCTGGCGAACGCTGTCAGCCATGGAACGGCAGCGGCGAAGAGCGACGCGGAGATCGTGGACGGCATCGGCGTCCCAGTCGCGCTGGACGCGGCCGCACTCCTTCACCACGCGCTTCATCCAGCGGAGCAGTCCGGTGGGAGAACGTTTCCTCGAGAATTCCCTGAGCGTGCCGTTGTACATGGTTGCAAGATAACTGGTTTGGGAAAGGCGCGATTCTACACCTAATCCCGGAAATTCAAACAAGGGCCTGTGGAAAACAACGGGAACCTGCTTGCGGGCGTCAGCGGCTGGACCAATCTTCTCAATCCCCGCGCCTAGTCTTCACCATATCACGCGGAGCGCGATAGAACCAATTCACGCGCGGGTGAGGAAAGAAGCGGCGACGGGAACAAAAACCACGCGCGCGGAACCGCTGTTTATATTATTCTCCATGCGCGGAGGGCGCGAGGAACATTTGATCCATGGCTAACTACATTTTGCCGCATGACCTGGAGGGAGAGCAGCAGCGGCTGGCTCTGATGTCTGAACTGCTAGACCCGATGCACCGGAGCTGCATCGAGAAATTGGGACTGCGGCCGGGATGGCGGTGCCTGGAAATCGGATGCGGGAACGGGTCCATTTCGCAATGGCTGGCGGGGAAGGTGGGTCCGGACGGCTTGGCGGTGGCCACCGACATTGACTTGAAATATGTGGCCGGCTTGAAAATGCCGAATCTGGAAGTCCGGCAGGTCAACATTCTGGAAGACCCTGTGGAAGAAGGCGCGTACGACCTGGTGACGGCGCGGGCGATACTGCATCATCTGGCGGCGCCTGAAAAGGCGGTGCGACGAATGGCGGCGGCGTTGAAACCCGGAGGCGTACTGCTTTCCATCGAGCCGGATATGCTGCCGGCGACAGTGGCAGAGCCGGAATCCATGCACGAATTCTGGCAAGGGTGGCTGAACTGGTCAAAGACGGTGGGGATTGATTACTTCATCGGAAGAAAAATGCCGGGAATGCTGGCCGGTGCGGGACTGGAAGCCGTGGGCGCGGAAGGCCGGACGGCCTTGTTTAACGGACAGTCGCCCTGGGCCGATTACTGGGTGCGGACCATTCGGGAACTGCGGCCGAAGCTCGTGGAGTCCGGCAACATCACGGATGCGCAGATCATGCAGTTCGAAGCCTTGTATGCCGATCCCGGCTACTGGACAACCACGCTAAGCGTTGTGGCCAGCTGGGGACGCATGCTGAGAATTCCGCGTTGATGCGAAAGACTAGCGGCAAAGCCGCGCCGATGAGACGTAAATCCGCGGCGGCGCGAGCGGCCAATCGCTAGCAATTTCTCACACGGTTGTCATATTTCCCCAACAATTGCCACATAGTTTGGACGTCGAAGGCTGGAGAAAAAAGAAACAGGGCCTTCGACAGGTTCCCGCCTAAAAACCCCACCGGGCCCGCTCTGGCGACCCCCGTACAGAGCGGGCTCTTTCTCCTTGTCGCGGATGTGAAGGCAAATTCTCGTGCGGGGCCACATTCCCGCGCCGCCGGATTCCCGGCGGGGCGTAGAATGAAAAGCCTGGGGGCGAGGCTTGTCCAGGAAACCGGCCAACGCAAACTCCGAAGCGAAGAAAAAGGATCGGGCCAAATGGGTGAGCCTGGTCCCCTACGGACTGCACAAGCAACATCCCAACGCCTACAAAGACATTTTCCGCACGGTCTGGGAGAACCGCGACAATCTGGGATATGCGTGGCGCATCCTGAGCGATGGCTGCTGCGATGGGTGCGCGCTGGGAACTTAGCGGCATGCACGACTGGACCATGGAAGGCATCCATCTGTGCAATCTGCGGCTGCAGTTGCTGCGGCTGAACACCATGCCGGCCATGGACGCCGCATTCTGGAGAATATCGCCACCGTTCGCGGGTTTACCGGAAGCAATTGCGCAAACTCGGGCGGCTGGCCGTATCCCATGATCCGGCGCAAAGGCGAAAGAGGCTTCCGGCGGGTGTCCTGGGACGAGGCTATCGAAGTGGCGGCCAGCGGCTGGCGGGCTCGATCCGCAGCCGCCTCGCCTGGTTGTGACTTCGCGCGGGTTAACCAACGAAGCGTACTACGCGCATCAGAAAGTGGCGCGGTTCTTCGGCACCAACCATGTCGATACCAGCGCACGCATCTGCCATGCGCCCAGCACGGCGGCGCTGAATGCGACGGTGGGACTGCGCGGCCACCACCTGCTCCTATTCCGACTGGATTGGCAGCGACCTGATTGTTCTGGTGGGCAGAACATCGCCAACAACCAGCCGGTGGCGACGAAGTACATTACTACGCGAAGAAGGCCGGGACGAAGGTCTTCGTGGTGAACCCGTATATCGAGCCGGGGCTGGAGCGCTACTGGGTTCCTTCGGTGACCGAGAGCGCGCTGTTTGGCTCGCGCATTGCCGACGAATTTTTTCAGGTTCGCGCCGGGGGCGACACGGCATTCTTCTATGGCGTGATGAAACATCTGCTGGAGACGACCGGTGGACCACGATTTCATCGACGCGCGGACCACAGGATGGGAGGAGTTCGCCGCGCGTCTGCGGGTACGAGCTGGCTGGAGCTGGAACAAAGCTCTGGGCTGTCCAGCACGGACATGCTTCGATTTGCCGATGCGTTCGGCAAAGCGCGCCAGCCATCGTGGTGTGGAGCATGGGCATTACCCAGCATCGTTACGGCACCGACAACGTGCGGGCGATGGTGAATCTGCAACTGATGCGCGGCAATATGGGGCGTCCGCACACGGGCCTGATGCCCATTCGCGGTCACAGCGGCGTGCAGGGTGGCGCGGAAATGGGCGCGCAGCCGGGCGCCTACATGATGGGCCGTTCTGTTTCGGAGGAGAACGCCCGGACTCTGGGCGAAGCCGACGCCTGGGGTTTCATGCCGCCGGTGTGGAAAGGGATGGGCGCGGCGCAGATGGTGCTGGCCGCCGAGCGCGGCGAACTGGACGCGATGTGGCAAAGCGGAGGCGACTTCGCGCGAACGCTGCCGGAACCAGAACGCGTGGAGCGCGCGCTGGGCAAGCTGCCGGTGCGCATCCATCAGGATATTGTGGCCAGCCCATCCATGTTCGTGGAACCGGCGGGCACGGTGATTCTGCTGCCCACTCGAACGCGTTACGAACAACGCGGCGGGGGAACCGAAACCACTACGGAGCGCCGCATCGTTTACAGCCCGGAAATTCCCGGTCCGCGTCCAGGCGAGGCGCGCGATGAATGGGAGATTCCCGTTCTGGTGGCCAGGGCGGTATCCGGGCGGCGCCCGCACGGCCTTTCCGTGGAGCGACACGCAGGACATTCGCAACGAAATCGACCGGCTGTGCGGCCCCTATCGAGGGATCTCCCGCTCACGAAGAAGGCGACCAGTTCCAGTATGGCGGGCCGCGCCTGCTGGCGGACCGCTTCCCAACGCCCGACGGAAAGGCGCACTTTTCGGCGGTGGAACTGCCCGAGGAGCAGGTGCCCGAGGATTGTTTCTCTCCACGCGGCGAGGGAAACAGTTCAATAGCATGGTGTGGCCGACACCGATCCACTGATGGGGCGCGGCGGGACGACATTCTGATTTCGCGGAAGATGCGGCCGGCTGGGAGTTGCGCGACGGCGATGCCATTCTGTTACGGAACGACTGCGGAGAATCCCTGGGCGCGCGGCCATCGGGCGGATCAAACCCGGCTCGTTGCAGGGTCACTGGCCAGAGGCGAACGTGCTGTTCCGGCCGGTTGTCTGGACCCCAGCGGCGTGCCCGATTACAACGCCATTGTGGAAGTGATACCGGAAGGAGCGGCGGCGCAGGCCGTTCCCGCGCTGGCGTTGCCAATAGGAGCGTAAGGTGGCGTTGCCGCGGCGGAGCGTGGAACTGACCGGCGTAACGGAATGGAAGGAAGGCCGCTGCGGCATTATACGGACGAACTGGCCAGCGAAGAGCCGCTGGAAATTCGTGTGGGCGAACGGCCATCAACGTCACGATGCGGACGCCGGGACACGATCGTGGAGTTGGTGACGGGATTTCTGTTCACCGAAGGGCTGGTGCAACGGCGGAAGCAGATTCTCGCGATCGAATCGGTGGCGGATGCCGACCATCCGAGACGCAGCAATGTGGTGCGCGCGGAGATCGCACCAGAACTGATCGCGGACTGCCGATCGACTGAAACGGAATTTCTATGCGGCATCGGGCTGCGGAGTGTGCGGAAAGGCGTCCATCGAGTCGTTGAGAGCTGCGCATGCTGGCCCACCCAACGCGGAATTTCGCGCGAGCGGAGATTTTGCTTTGCGATCTGCCGGAGCGGCTCCGAGACGCGCAGGATATTTTCGGGCGCACCGGCGGACTGCATGCGGCGGCGCTGTTTGACACAGAAGGAGAAATTGCGCGCCGTCCGCGAAGATATCGGGCGGCACAACGCGGTGGATAAGGTGATCGGCTGGGCGCTGCGCGAAGGCATGCGTTCCGCTCTACGAATACGATCATGCTGGTGAGCGGGCGCGGCGGATTTGAGATTGTGCAGAAAGCGATTGTGGCGGGAGTGCCGGTATTGGCCTGCGTTTCCGCGCCATCAAGCCTGGCCGTGCAAATGGCAAGGGAACTGCATTGACACTGGCGGATTTTTGCGCGGCGAACGCTTCGTCGTTTACTCTGGCGAAGACCGGCTTCGGAGCCAGGGGGAAATCCGTCGCTGACGAGATCCGCTCATAACGCAAGCGGATGATTTTTGAAGATTCAGGGCTGGCAACCTCGAATATTGCGGGATATCCGTTACAGGGAGTCTCACGGTACATTGATGGCAGACCCTATGACAAGGGAAACATTTCGATTGCGGCGACTGCGACGGCGGTCCCCGCAAACACCGCTGACGCGCGAGCAGGTGAAATTCTACTTCGAGAAGGTGTTCGGGCTGGAAGAACGGCGCCTGCAGGCCATGATGACGGTGATAGACAACGGCTGCGTCGAACGTCGCTTCTGCATCCAACCGGTGGAATATTTCGTTGAGCCCCGGCCGCTGGAGCAAATCACCCGGGAATATTCCGAACACGCCATCAAGCTGGGCGAGGAAGCAGCGACAAAATGCCTGGCGGCGGCGGGTCTGGAACCGAGCGATGTGGATCTTCTGATCACCACTTTCATGCACGGGCGTGATGATTCCGTCGCGTGGACGCTCATCTGATGAATCGCATGGGGTTCCGGTCCGACGTTCGCCGGCTGCCCATCACGGAACTGGGTTGCGCGGCGGGAGCGGCGGGCTGGCGCCGGGCGCGGGATTTTGTGAGAGCGATTCCAGACGGCACGGCGCTGGTGATTGCCATGGAAATTCCCACGCTTACGTTTCAGCGGCGTGATCTTTCACAGGCCAATCTGATTTCCTGCACGCTGTTTGGCGACGGCGCCGCGGCGGCCGTGGTGACGGGCCGCAAATGAAAGGGCCGCGCATTCTGGGAAGCCCAGCTACCTCTTTCCCAATTCGCTGGACGCCATGGGATTCGATCTGAAGGACAGCGGATTTCACATTGTGCTGTCGCGCGATGTGCCGGACCTGATCCGCAGCCAAATCGGCCGTCTGGTGAAAGGATTTCTTGCGAATACAACGTGAACGGCGGGCAGCCGGCCGCCTATGTCCTGCATCCCGGCGGACAAAATTATTACGCTACATGGAGGAAGAATTGCAATTCCGTTGGAAAAAGTGCGGTATTCGTGGGAAGTGCTGCGCGCTACGGGAATCTTTCCAGCGCCAGCGTGCTGTTCGTCCTGCAGGAATGGATGGAGCACGGCAAACTGGCCACCGGCGACTACGGATTGCTGGCGGCTTTCGGCCCGGGATTCAGCGCGGAGATGCTCATGTTGCAATGGGCGTAAGAGCATGGGCATACTTCGGCCTGCTGGCGTTCGTGGGCTGCCAGCGGATGCGGAAGTGCAGATTTCCGCGCGGAATCAGAGGCGGATGGAACGGCGCGGGATGAAAAATGGACCGAACCGAATTACCCCTGGGTAGTGGTGCTGCATACAGGATTGTTGGTTGGCGCGGGCTGGAAGTCTGGCTGCTGCGCAGGCCGTTTCTGCCTGGCTGGCGATTCCCATGGGCGTGATCTTTCTGCTGTCCACAGCGCTGCGGGTGTGGACGATTCGCGCCATGGCCGGGCACTGGAGCATGCAGATCATGGACTCCACGCAGCTTGGGAGTGGTCACCGGCGGCCCGTTTCGCTGGATTCGCATCCCAATTATGTGGCGGTGGTGGCTGGAGATTTTCTGCCATTCCGCTGATCCACACCGCGTGGATCACGGCGTTGGGGTTCGACGGCGGGTTATCAGTGGCTGCTGCACGGAGCTGGCCGTGGAGGAGCGCGTGCTGCTATCCAGCCCCGTCTATCGCTCCGCGATGGGTCCAAAGCCCCGGTTTCTTCCCCGTTTCTTCTGATTTGCCGCAGCCCTGAACCCCTCCCGTCGCTGGAAACTTTACACGCACTCATCATCTGAATAATGGAAATGATGGCTCATGTAACCGAGGCCGGCGCCGATCATGGCGCCGGCGACGGCGTCGCTGAGGAAGTGCATGCCCAGCACCATGCGCGAAGCGCCCACGCTCGCGGCAATGAAGAGCAGCGGCGCGCGCAATTCCGGGTAGAAAGAACCCGAGACATACAGCGATGGCGAACGCGGTAATGGAATGGCCGGAGGGAAACGAAAATCGGTCCGGTGGGCTGCACGACGGCCCAGCAGTGCGGCTCGAGTTCGCAGGGACGCTGCGATGGCAAGCGTGCTTCAAAATGCTGAAGAGCACGATGCCGACGCACGCGGAAGAACCGGCGGAGCCGACCGCGACGTAACGTCGAAGGCCCTCCGTCCAGAGCAACAGGACGCCTAGCGCGTACCACAGCCATCCGTCGCCCAGCGCGTCGCACCCAGCATCCACCAGCGAAACCACCGTGGCGCGCGCCAGCAATTCAGCCGGTGCATGACGCGGTGGTCACGCGATTCAACAAATATCCAAACGTTCCTGGCTACGGCCATGGAGCACCTCCGCAGGAAGCCCGGTTCGACGGCAGCGATTCCCAGTTGGCCGACTTGGCGAGAGACTTCCGCCCGCGCGCCCCACCACCAGGCGAAACAAGCGGCATGGAGTGTCTGCACCAGCATAAACGCCGGGATCAGCGAGGCAAGCGGCGCAAGGGTCGACAGCCGCGGGATTTTCACACATCAACCCTGCGGTCACGAGAAAAATATCTCGTGTGAGTTTTAACCAGCGGCCGGGCAACGTTCCCGCGCGCCCGCACGGAACTCCGTGGCCGGCTCGAAGCCCGGCGAAAAATTCCTCCTTCGTGCGTGCGCCGGGAACTTGGTGAATGCCGTCCCTGCCGAGGCGATTGTGTGCGCATCGCTTCCGCCAGTGAAGCTCTTCCGCTCGCGAATCGCGAAATGCTCCGCGCAACGATTAACCGCGGGAGGCATAAGGCTGTTGCGCGTTTCAATGCCGGAAAATATTTGGCAAACCACCAGAAAATCCTCGGGATCGCGACGTCCGGTCAAATCGGAAAACGCGTGATTGAAGACGAAGAAGATTCGTTTTTCGGTGAGGTACATCAGCAGGCTGATTAAGTCATTGCGGCGGCGCTGGAATTTCAACGTGCTGGCGCTCGGTGATGTCGTAGACGCCGATGTGGATTTCCGTGCCGCTGGGCATGCGGCAGGTCACTTCCTCGCTGATGAAAAAATCCGGATGCTGGCGCAGATCATCGAGGCCGCCGATGGAATCGTGGTCGGTGACGGTAACCAGGTCCATGCCGCGCGATTTCAGGCGGCTGTAGAGCTCTGCGGGGTCGCTGTAGGATTCGCGGCAAAATGGCGAAGCACCGGCGTCGTGCAAGGGCCGGAATGAACCGAATGCACGTGCAGGTCGCACTTCACGCTCCTATTACTAACTCCGCACGTGTTACAGCATCGTGACCGAACTGACAAATTGTATTGAACGATTCGCATCTCAGGATGTAACAGACGACGTGTGTCGCAAAGCGTACAACATTCGCTTCCGCAAATCGGAGGCGAAATGGCGAGAATCGAGCTGGTGTTTCTTCGATGCCGGCGGAGGACACCGCGCCGCCGCCACTGCGCTGAAATGGTGATTCGACGCGCAGCAGCGGCCATGGGAAGTCGAGCCTGATGAACCTGCAGGAACATCTGGACTCCATGGATATTCTGCGCAAATTGACCGGCATGCGCATTCAGGACGTTTACAACACCATGCTGCAAACGGATGGACGCTGGGCAGCGCCGCAATTGATGCGCGTGTTGCAGCTGGTCATCCGGCTGTATCACCGGCGAAGATGGCTCCAGCCTTGAAGAATACTGGCGAGAGAGCCGGCCGGACATGGTCGTTTCCCTGGTGCCGCACTTCAACCGGGCGCTGTGCGAAAGCTTTGCGCGGCCATTTCCGGAGCGGCCTTTCGTGACCTTCTCACGGATTTGGCGGACTATCCTCCGCACTTCTGGATCGAGCGGCAGCGGCAATTTCTGGTTTGCGGATCGGAGAAAGCGCGTGGCGCAGGCCCGGCATCCACGGGATCTGCGGACGAGCAGATATTCCGCGTCTCCGGAATGATTTGCCATCCGCAAGTTCTATGAGCCGCAGCCGACGGACCGCGTTGGCGGAAAGGCGGCGGCCGGATTGCGACCCGATCTTCCCACGGGTCTGGTGCTTTTTGGCGGGCATGGATCCAAGTACCATGCTGGAAATTGCCGAGCGGCTGGAGCGCTCGAATCTGGATCTGCAATTGATTTTCATTTGCGGGAAGAACGTGACGCTCGCGTGAGGAATGCTGCGAGCGAGGCACGCCGCGCCTGCCGCGATTGGTTGTGGGATTCACGCGCGACGTGCCTTATTACATGCACACTTGCGGATTTCTTCATCGGCAAGCCGGGGCCAGGCAGCATCAGCGAGGCCCTGCTGATGGGGCTGCCGGTGATCGTGGAGCGAAATGCCTGGACGCTGCCGCAGGAGCGCTACAACACCGAGTGGGTGCTGGAAAAGCAAGTGGGTCTGGTGTCGAATTTCGACGCATTGTTTCCATCGTTGCAGCGAAATGTTGCGAGCCGGAAAACTTCGAGCGCCTTCGAGCCAACGCAAGAGCCACGCCAACCGCGCCGTGTTTGAAATTCCGGAATTCTTCGCACAATCCTGGAAGGCGAAACCGCGGAAGCCGATCTGGCTCCATGAAATGCTCGACGGTCACAGCCGGTCAATTTTTGCGGCCATGATGAAATCGCTTTCGGTGAGGCCGTCAATTTTGTGGGTCCACAGAGTAACGGCGGCGCGGCCCCAGGTGAGAAAAATATCCGGGTGATGGCCCTGCTGCTTCGGCCAGCGCGCCAACTTTGTTTACAAACGCGAGCGCCTGACGAAATCCGAAAACTTAAACTCACGGGTAATATGGTGACCATTGACCACTTTCCAGGCCGGCACCTGGCGGCGAAAGTCTTCAATTCCTTTCCGGCCAGAGGAGGGACGCCGCCGCGGCAGGGTACGCAAGTTTTGCCGGCTAAATCGCTCATGTCGTTTTCTCCCTATTCTTTGTTCCTCTTGAATTCAATCGGAAAAATTCCGCAAGCGCCACGTTGAATCAAAATTGCTCCGTGGAAGGGACCGGCGCATGTATGGCCACATAGTCCGCCATGTAATCCTCGAAAGCTTTTTCCAATTCTTTGACGGCGGGTCCGGGGCGCGCGATCGCGATGGCCGGCGATTTCGCTCACGGACGAAAGATTGCGGTTTGTGGAAGAGATAAATACCTCCTCGGCGGCGAAAAGATCCTCCGGCCGGAGGATTTTTTCCTCGGCACGGGATGACCAACGCCGGGCGCAATCTCCAGGAATACGGAGCGGGTAATACCTTCCAGGCAGCCGGAGGAAAGCGGCGGAGTGAGCACGCGTCCACCTTGAAGACAAAAAATGTTCGCCGCCGTGCATTCGGCCACTTCGCCGCGCTCGTTGAGCAGGACAACTTCGCTGAGCCCTGCTCCTGCGCTTCCCGCAGGCACCAGACGTTGAGCAGCCAGGAAGTCACTTTGACGCCGGCCAAGGGCGAAGCGGCGTGGCGCGCATCTTCGCGCAACAGGAGCCGAGCCGCCGCGCTATATTGCGGATGCGGCGCGGTGAAAATTATTAGGTCTGCTTCCGGGAAGGATTCATCGCTGCCCCAGCTTCCGACGGCGTTGCAGATAATATAAACGCGCGCGGCGCATTCGGGCGCATGATTGATACGCGCCAGCTCGCGAATTTCCTGGCGAATAATTTCGGGATCGTACGGTAGCGGACAATGTGTGCGCGCGGAATCATTCTGCAAGCGGCGCCAATGACGCTCGAAGGCAAACGGCTCGCCTTGCGAGATGCGCAGCGTGGTGAAAATCCCCAGCCGTTGAATAATCCCGCCTGGCCGGGCGAAAGGCGAACCTGCTCGATGGGCAGAAGGCGATGATTGTGAAAAATGTGCGATGAATCATGGCGCCTTTCCGCATTGCCACTATACCCCGAGGAAATGGGCGAAACACCGGGCAGGAAGATGCTGCTTACTTCACCGGAGATAGAGAAAGAATGGTGTGTTGCGGGTCGGCTACGACGCCCGCGGGACGAAATGGGCACCAGAGCTGGAATTTTGTTTCCGGACCGGCGGCGACGACAGTGCCAATATAAGCGGATTTTTCTCTGGAGCCGCGCATAAAGGGACCGGCATGGTGAATCCATTGGGAACTCCGTCCTGATGCAGGGTGCCGCGAACCTGAAAACGATTGGCGGCGGGACGAGTTTGAAATTCCACCGAGTAAGACGGCAGACCACGTTTCTACCCATTCCTCGAAAAACCAATCCATGGTGCCGTCGCCCTGAATGTCCATTGCGGGGGTCATGTGACTCTCAACGGCGTGCTGGAGGTCGGCGGTGGAAATGGGCTGAAAGCGATATTGGGTCAGCAGATCGCGGAGGATGGCGATGAATCGCGCATCGGGATTTTGGGTATCGGCGGGATTGGCGCCGGATTTCAGCCGCGCGGAGTCCCGCAGCATCATGCTCAGCATGTGGATCACCCAGGTACCCTTGCCATATACAATTGCCTTGTAGGCTCCAGAATCATCGACGGAGGCCAGGCGGTAACCCAGCGAAAGCGGTCCCATCTTCTCCGATGCCCCGTCGAAGTCGGGAGCGGCCGCGGACAGTTGCCGGCGCGAGTGGTCCAGAAAATTCTCCATCACATGATTCGGAAGGCTTTCGGCTTTCAGAATAGAGCAGGGCCAGATAGTTGGCCACGGCTTCAAGAATCCAGGTATCGCGATAGCTGGCGGCGCCGACCACGTTGCCCCACCACTGGTGGGCGATCTCGTGGTAGGGAATCAATTCGTTCATCTGCGCTGGACCCGGGGAGCGACGCCGGCCTGCTGCTGCGCCTGCTGAGGGAGAAAAGCCAGCGTGGAAAGATAGACGAGTCCGGGCCAGCCCTGGCCGAATGAGCCGGGAATCTGCGAAACGGCAAGACTGCTGAAGGGAAAAGCGCCGTTCCATTTTTCGAGGTAACTGATGGAGTCCAGCACATGCTTGCCGAGCTGCGAAAGAATCATGGCGGGGCTGGGAGGCGGCGGAGCGACAACAATCTGCGGCTCGCTGTCGGGGTTGAGGTACAGGCCGGGCGGAATGGAATCGCCGGCGGAGAGTGAATTCGGCAAAGTGCGCAGGCGGTCGGCGATGGCCTCTTCAAGCTTGCGGTTGGCGTAAACGTCCAACTCAATACCCGCGCCTTTAATGGTCTGGCGGACATAATCGCCGAGATTGAAGCCGGCAACAGCGATGGGTTCCGGCGTGGTCCAATGACCGACGCGGGCATCGCCATCAACACGCTCGTCCAATTTCTTCCCGGTGGCGACCAGGGTGTACTGGCGAGGCCATCGAAAAGTGAGATCGAAAGGAACGAAGCGGTCCGGACCGGGCAGATGGGCATACCAGCTTCCGCGTTCGCGCACGAAGAGCACTCCGTTGCCGGCGTCGGCGATCACCGTGCCGCGATAAGAAACATGGAGGGCAAATTCCTCGCCGGAGTGAACGCGCTGATTCAGAACCACGAGAACAAGTCCGGAACCGGAATAGGCGTTTCCCCGCGTGTCAAATTCCGCGCCGGGGAAAAAGAGGAGCGGAGCGCCAGACCCGCCGGTAATCTGCTGGACTTGCAACTCTCGGGCGAGAGCAAGAGCCAGGACGCGTTCGCCGTCGCGATGGGCGCGAAGCTGCAGTGTTGTTGAGCCATCGAGGCTGCGGTCGTTATGAATGGTGGCGGAGACGTTGTAAGACAACGGCTGGAAATCCCCGGTGGCGCTCTGTGAGGGCGAAGCGGACGGAATGGAGGCCCAGACGTCATAAAGACGGCCGCCTTCCACAAGGCGAGGCTGGCCGACGAGCGTGGGTTCTTCGCGACGCGGGTCTATCAGGACATCGAACGGACCAGCAGCGCCTCCGGAGATACCGGCATAAAAATACGGGCGCGGCTGAGCCGCGAGAGAGTCCGAAAGCACGCGCAGGGAATGCCAGGCGTTCAATTCAGGGAGGATGGCATCCCATGGAGCGACGAATGCGGAATCGGGCACGGGCTGAATTCCCTGCCGGGTGATTTGCTGGTCCAATTCGGCGGCGGTTTTGTCCGTGAAGCGAAAGTAGACGCGGGTGAAGGTCTGCTCCAGCAAAGGAACGCCGAGAAAATGACGGAGAGAAAGTTTTTCGGAAGGCTCGCGAGGCACTAAGGTGACGCGGCCAGAGCCTGTAAAGACCGCTCCGATAATGCGGCCCTGGAACGGAGCGTAGAAAGCCAACTGGCCTTCGGTAAGAGTGAGGTTCATGGGGCCGCGGCGAAGGCGAATATTCTGCACGCGGTAGACGTGATCGGCGTCGAGGCGAAGGGCCTGGAGTTGGTCATAGAAGGCGCGGGCGTCGGGTGAGGGGCCGGATACATCCGCGGATTGCGGCGCACCCGCGGATAGAGCAACGGAGTTCGTCTGCTGGGCGGGCGTGGAACCGGCGAGCGCCAGGAGAAGGCAAAGCGTCAGTGGGCGAAGACGCATGGATTCAATTTATCATCCAACCGATTATTCGACCTGTTTAGTGTTGGACGTGCGCGGAGGAATGTTTGTTCCCGGAAGCGGAGTGCAGGCCATGGCGGGAATGACGGGCGCGTGAGAGAAATTAGAGAGTGGCGAGGAGGCCGGCGAGAAGGGCGGTACGTTCGGGGAGAGCGCGGAGGACAATGGATTCCTTCGGGCTGTGCGCTCCTTCGCCGACGGCGCCGAGGCCGTCGAGCGTGGGGATTCCCAGCGCGGCGGTGAAATTACCGTCGGAACCGCCGCCGGTGGAGCATTCCTCAAGATGCAGGCCGAGAATGCGGCCGATTTTTTCTGCATGACCGAAGAGTTTGCGGACGCCGGGAGTGCGCTCCAGCGGAGGGCGATCGATACCTCCACGAATTTCCAGGCGCGCGCCTTTCAGGATGGGCTTCAGATGGCGCAACCGTTGTTCGAGAACGCGGGCGTCCTTGGCGTGGGTGAAACGAATGTCCACGCGACAGGAGGCCGACGCGGGGATCACGTTGGAAAATGCGCCGCCGGAAACCACCGTGGGCTGGACGGTGAGGCCGCGGCGAGAGTCGCTCCAACTCGCGAGGCGAGCCATTTGCAGCGCCAGTTCGTGGACGGCGTTGATTCCACTCTCAGGGTTCACGCCAGCATGAGCGCATTTTCCGGTAACGATGAGTTCCAGCTCGCCAACGCCTTTGCGCGCGGTTTTCAGGCGACCCTGCAGACCGAGCGAAGGTTCCAGAACAAGAACGGCATCGCTGCGGCGGGCCTGGCGTTCTATTTCCGCGCGGGCGGCGTGGCTGCCGATTTCCTCGTCCGTGGACCAGAGAAAAACTACGCGCCGGATGAGCGGGATGCGCGCGGCACGAAGAGCGTCCATGGCAAAGAGCGCCATGACCACGCCGGCTTTCATGTCGTAAATGCCGGGGCCAAAGGCGCGGCCCGCGGAGACGCGAAAAGGCATGCGCGGCAATGCTCCGAGGGGATAGACGGTGTCGAGGTGGCCGAGGACCAGAATCTGTTTGCTAGTTGAAACGCTCTTACCCGCCGGATTAAAAACGGCGCGGACCAAATCGCCGCGCCGGGACCGGCGCAGGAGGCGAACGTTCGCTCCGCGGCGCGCGCATTCGCGGGCGACCAATTTGGACACGCGATCCACGGCGGATTTTTCCGTGCTGGGAGATTCCAGTTCCACGAGACGCCGCAGAAGGCTCAACATCGCTGGTTGCTGGCCGCGGAGATGGCGGAGGACCGCAGGCAAAAATGTGGCGGCATGAACAGCAGATGGCATGATGCGCAGTATGCTAGCAATCAGAACATGGCGGAGCAACTGCACGCTTTGGCATTGGGTTCATTTGGTTTAACCAGTGCATGGAAACAAGTTGATCCATAAAGACGCACTGGATCTAGTCAAGATGCAAGAATCAGATCAGGAGGAGTGATGTTCAAACGCATGTTCTCAAATCCGTGTTTTCTTGTTGTTTACTCGGCGACAATTACGTTGGCGTTCATGGGGACAGTATGTCTAAGTTTTGTGGCGGCGGTGCATGGTGGGAACAAGACAACCGACTTTGATCGGATTCGCGTTCACCGTATTGATGTGGTCGAGCCAAACGGAACACCTCGCTTGATCATCGCTGACCGGGCAGAATATCCAGGCAGCTTCTACCAAGGGCGTGAAATAGAGCGCCCCAGCCGGAAGGATTCGGCTGGCATGCTGTTCATCAATGATGAAGGCACCGAGGACGGCGGCCTCATTTATGGCGGTGCGACTGTAAATGGCCAGCGATCGAGTTTCAGCCATCTCAGCTTTGACCAGTACGAACAGGATCAAACTGTAGTCCTCGAAACTGCGCTGTCTCCGGACGGGGGAAAGACCGCAGGTATCTCCTTGAGTGACATGCCGGACTATCCAATCACTCCCGACCTCTATGCGGAAGCGGAACGAATCAAAGCCATGCCCCATGGGACGGCGAGGGCGGCCGCTTGGGCAACCTTTCAAAAGAAATATCCGTATGGGCAGGAAAGAGCGTCCTTGCAGCGTGCCGCAGACGGCTCTGTCGGATTGGAACTCAAAGACCAGCAAGGAAGGGTGCGCCTTCAGTTAAACGTTGGAACCGACGGAAAGCCAGCTATCCAGCTCTTTGACGAGAAAGGGGAAATTAAGAAAAGCATTTCAATTGATGAGAACGCCCAGGACAAATGACTAGCCAGGAGCATCGTCTAGAATGAGTTTAAAGGCAATTCTCAGCGGTGCGGGGGGACTCAAGTTGAATCAACAACCGCGGCGGGCGCGTTTCCCCGCGCGGAAGTTTCCGGTACAATCAAGACTTAGGCATCCGGGGGAATCTTTCCACTCAAAGTACGGGCAGGAGGCTGCACTTGATCCTCAACGCAGACGAGCTCCAGAAAATCATGCCGCATCGTTTCCCTTTCCTGATGGTGGATGCGATTCTGGAACTGGAGCCCATGAAGCGGATCGTGGGGATGAAATGCGTCACGATCAATGAAGCGCATTTTCTGGGACATTTTCCGGGCAAGGCGGTGATGCCCGGCGTGCTGATTATCGAGGCATGGTGCAAACCGGCGGCCTGTTGCTGCTGCTGGAATTCCGAAGACCGGGAGAAGCAGCTGGTTTATCTTCATGGCGATCGATAACGCGCGTTTTCGCCGGCCGGTCGTGCCCGGCGAGCAAATTACGCTCGAAGTAAAGTTCTTGCTGGCGCAGACGTTCTGCAAGCTGCACGCGCAAGCCATGGTGGATGGCGAGATGGCGGCGGAAGCAACGTTGATGTGCATGATGGTTGATCGCAAGATCCTGCCACGCATGAAACGGGAAATCGCGCCCACGCGATCGTTTCACCGAGCGCCCGGCTGGGGGAAGGCATGCGCATCGGCGCATTCGCGTGGTCGGCGACGACGTGGAGCTGGGGGAAGGATGCGTTCTGGAGCCGCATGCGGTGATGCCGGGCCCCTCGAAGTTCGGCAAAGAAAACCATTTTTATTCGCATTGCGTGGTGGGCAATGCATCCGCAGGATCTGAAATTCGCCGGCGAAAGAGACGCGGCTCCTTGAGGCAGGCGATGCGAACGAGTTCCGCGAATTCTGCACCGTGAGCCGCGGAACAAGCCGCGGCGGAGGCGTAACGCAGCCTGGGAATCACAATCTGATCATGTCCTATGCGCATATCGCGCACGATTGCCAGGTCGGCAGCCACACCATACTGGTCAATGCCGCCACGCTGGGCGGGCATGTCACGGTGGAAGATTACGCGAGGTGGGAGCATTTTGCCCGGTACACCAGTTTTGCCGCATCGGAAAGTTTGCCTACGTCGCCGCGCATACGGTGGTGACGCAGGACGTGGCGCCGTTTTCGAAAGTGGTGGCCCCGCGGAACACGAAATACTTATGGCGTGAATTCCATTGGATTGGAGCGCGCCGGTTTCAGTCCCGAGCGAATTCAGGCGATTGAGAAAGCGTTTCGGCTGCTGTTGCACTCGAAGCTGAACACTACGCAGGCGCTCGCAAAGATGCGTGAAACCCTCACCGGTTCCGAAGACGTCACAGAGTTGGTGCGCTTTATCGAGTCGGCCGCGCGCGGCCTGACCAAGTAGGAACGCATTGCCCGCCTCGCCGGAAAGCAATGCCTCGCCGACAACTGGGGACTTATCGCCGGAAACGGAAAATTTCCGTTCCTGGTTCTGGAAGCGGCCCGCGGCCGCGGCATCGAAATGACCGTCTTTGCCGTACGCGAAGAGGCATCGCCGGAACTGGAGGCCGTCGCTAGCCGCCTCACTGGATTGGTCTGGGTGAACTAAGCCGCACATTGGAATTGATGCACGAAGAGCGCATTGGGCAAGCAGTGATGGCCGGGCAGGTGAAGCACAACCGAATTTTTCAGTTGCTGAAACCCGATCGGAAATTGATGAAATTGCTGATGTCACTGCCGACGCGGAATACCGATTCATTGATTGGCGCGGTGGCGCGGCTGCTGGAAGAAGAAGGCATTCGCCTGGTGGATTCAACCGCGTTCCTCGAGCCGCTGGTGCCGCAGGCGGGGGTGCTGACGCGCCGCGCCCCGGACGCGGAGGAAGCCGCCGACATCGAATACGGTCTGGAAGTGGCGCGGCACATCGCGAAGCTCGATCTGGGGCAGACGGTGGTGGTGCGGGAGCGCGCGTGCGTGGCCATGGAAGCGATGGAAGGCACGGACGAAACCATTGAACGGGCCGCCCGTCTCACAAATGGACAGCGAATCGTGGTGGTGAAAGTAAGCAAGCCGGGGCAGGACATGAGGTTTGATGTGCCCGTCATCGGGCGTGGAACACTGGAAGTGATGCGCCGCTCGAACGCCACCGCGCTCGCGGTGGATGCCGGGCGCACGCTGCTCTTCGACCGCGATGATCTCATCCGCGAAGCCGACGAAGCTGGCATCGCCATTCAGGCCTTTCCTCCGCCTGAATCCGCCCGGGCCGTCGAGGCGCCATTCCCGAAGGAATCTCGTTGAGCAATCGCGAAATCCGCGTGGCCGTGATTGGCACGGGCGCTTTTGGCCGGAACCACGTGCGCGTGTGGCGCGAACTCCCGGGCGCGGAATTGGTGGGTATTGTTGATGCCGATGCGCATCGAGCGCTGGCCGTGGCGGAAGAATTTCAGACCCGCGTGCTGCCGGACATGGACGCGGTGGCGCGGGAGGCCGAGGCCGTCAGCCTGGCCGTCCCGACGAAGGAGCACGCGCCGCTGGGATGCCGGCTGCTGGAACACGGCCTCGACGTGCTGGTGGAAAAGCCTATTGCCGCTACGCTGGAAGATGCATGCGCTCTGATTACGGCTGCCGAACGCGGAAACCGCATCCTACAGGCGGGGCATCTGGAACGGTTCAATCCGGCGATTGCCGCGCTTGACGGCATCCTTCGGCGGCCTCTCTTTTTTGAGGTGCACCGCCTGGGTATCTTCACGCCCCGGAGTCTGGACATTGACGTGGTCTATGACGTAATGATTCACGATCTGGACATACTGTTGGCGCTGGTGAACGCGGAGGTGACCGACTCCCGCTGCGTTGGCATTCCCGTGCTGACGGACAAAATAGATATCGCCCATGCGCGGCTGGAATTCTCCACGGCGCGGTGGCCAATCTCACGGCCAGCCGGATTTCCACGGAGCGCGTACGGAAACTGCGTTTTTTCCAGGAGCATGAATATATTTCCGTGGACTACACGCGGCAGGACGTGCTGCGCATTCACGTAAGCCCGATGGAAGCTCCTTCAGATTGAAAAATCGAAACAAGAAATGAAGAGCCTTTGCGCGCGGAGCTGCGCGCATTTCTGGAATGCTGCCGGACGCGGCGACAGCCGCGAGTGGATGGCCGAGCCGGCCGCGGACTCTGGAATTGGCGGATCGGGTGATGCGCCATATCCAAGAGCATGCGCAACGTCTGAAGAGTCTGGCGTGGCGCGGGAGCTTCCAATGCGCATGATGATTCCGCGCACACTGGTTCCCACGGACATCCAGCATCTGTCCGCCACGGCCGCGGAGACGCGCTGCGCCGCGGCGAACGTTTATTCACTGATGGACGAGCGATACGTGGTTCCGCCGAATCTGCCCGTCAAACCGCTGGATCCCCACACCAACATCCCTTCGCATGTTCCGCTGGATGTTCTGACGCCGCACACTGCTGATTCCGCGGGACATGCCCATTCATCCGTTCACGGTGATCCCGGAGCTACCCGACTACCTGCCGCTGGATGTGCTGGATTCGCGCGTGGTGGTGCCGCGAGAGCTGGACGCCGCGCCACCGCTGGACGAAATGATTTCCCGCCGCGAAGAGCGGGGGCCCCTGCCGCCGGAGCTCCTGGACATACTGGAACCGGACGTCTTCACCACCGGCGAAGTGGCCCTGTTGCCGGAGCACGAGGACCGCGACGAGAGCCGGCTGGAAATGATCGCGCGCGGCGCTTCGATCGCGGCGCATGTGATTCTGATTTGCATGATTGCCTGGGCGCCGAAGTGGTTTGAGACCAATGTGCGGACGCCGGAGCAGGATGCCATTGCGCGAGATCAGCTGAGCATGCTGTATCTGCCCCCGTCGCTGAAGGATATGAAGCCCTCGCCGCCCAGCCCTAAAATAAAGATTGATCCGCGCGTGCTGCGGCGACTGGAGCCGTCTCATCCGGCTCCGAATGAATTGCCGGTGCCGGAAGCCCCGCTGGAACGCACGATACCCAATAATCAACCTTCCCTGCCGGCGCAGCCGCAACCAGCGCATCCTGCAAAGCCACAGCCCAATGGAGGAATTGCGTCCTCGCTGCCGCGTGCGCCAAACCCCAATACTCCCACGGCGAGTTCGCTGGGATTGCAGAATCTGGCGCCGGGTCAAGCCCTGCGGCAATCCATGCAACAGGCTTTGAAAGGCGGAGGAGGCATACGGTACGGCGGGGAGGACGGAGGTTCGCAGGGGGGAGGAGGAGGGGGAGGCCAAGGAGTCCAACTTACTCCCGGGCTGGAAATGCTGACGCCGACCGACGGCGTGGACTTCAATGATTATTTCCAAAGACTCCTGGCGAGCGTCAAGCGCAACTGGTACGCGATCATTCCGGAATCCGCGCGCATGGGTGACAAAGGTATTGTCTACATACAGTTTCGAATCATGACAAACGGGTCCGTTCCGGGTCCGGATCCAACCCTTGTCCGCAGCTCGGGGAAAGAACCGTTGGACCGGGCGGCGATGGGTGCGATCAACGCGTCTAACCCATTCGAGCCGCTACCCTCCGCATTCAAGCGGCCGTACATCGAATTACGCTTCGGCTTTTATTATAATTTGCCTATCGGCAGTCAGTGAAGCTTCCACGCGCGCAAGTCCTCGGCGTTCTCCTTCTGGCCCTGCTGGCCATGGCCATTCTGGCGCTGCGTTATTGGAAATAGACTGTGACGGAAACAGGGCAACTCATTGTTGTGGCAGGACCAACGGCTTCGGGAAAGTCCGCGCTGGGGGTGTGGCTGGCGGAGCGACTGGGCGGCGAAGTGGTGGCGTGCGATTCGACGCAGGTGTACCGCCATTTCGACGCAGGCACGGCCAAAGCGACGCCGGACGAACAGCGCGGGATTCCGCATCATCTGATGGACCTGGTTGAGCCAGAGGAACACTTCACCGCGGGAGAGTATCGGCGGCGTGCAATGGCCGTGCTGGAAGATCTACGCACGCGGGGAAAAGTGGCGATTCTGACGGCGGGTACGGGATTGTATCTGCGCGGGCTGCTGGAAGGACTTTCCGACGCGCCGGGGCGTTCGGAAACGCTGCGCGACCGGCTGCGCAGGCAGGCGGCGCTGCACGGTCCCGCCTATCTCCACGAAATGCTGCAAAAAAAAGATGGAGGCGCGGCCGCGCGAATTGCGCCAGGCGACACGCAAAAAATTATTCGCGCGCTGGAGATTTGCCTTTTGTCGGGGAAAACAGTAACGGAGATTCATCGCTCCAAGCCCCCGAAGCTGGAAGGGTTTCAGGTGCGGAAGGTCGGGCTGCAACCGGCGCGAGCGGAACTCTACGCGCGGATTGAGCAGCGCGTCCAGCAAATGATGGCGCGCGGATGGTTGGAAGAGATCCGCGACCTGCTGGCGAGAGGCGTTTCGCCAGATGGAAAGCCGTTCACGTTCATCGGCTATCCGCAGTTGCGCGCGCATCTGGCCGGTGAAATGGAGTTGGAACGCGCCATACTGAATATCCAGCAAGCCACGCGCCGCTATGCGAAGCGGCAGATTACATGGTTCCGCAAAGAGCCGGGAGTGCAGTGGCTGGATGGGTTCGGCGACGCGCCGGAAATCCAGCGGGAGGCATTGCTGCACTTGCGGGAACAGCAGACGCCGGGCGCAGATGCCTGAACCGGCTGTGAAAATCGTCGCGCGAAAGCAAGACACCCCTGGACTTGCGTCGAGGAGTATAATCGCGGCAGAGAAATGGGATTTGTGAAAACCACGCGGCGACCGGCGCTCTTCCCGCAGTCCTGCAAGTTCCCCGTGCAATGAAATCCACTCAATCATTAAGCCGCAGAGAGCGCGTGCTATTGCTGGGTGTGGCCATTAAGCGCACCGCGCACGTTCCGGGAGGAAACAACACGGCGGCGGCGCAGGAATCACTGGCGGAGCTGGAAACCCTGGCCAAGAGCGCGGGCGCGGAAGTGGCTGGCGCAATCCTGCAGGTGCGCGATGCGTTTGATCCCGCCACTCTGGTGGGGCGCGGAAAATTGGAGGAAGTGAAAACGGAAGCGCAGATGCGCGATGTTCCGCTGATTATCGTGGATCGCAATCTGACGCCGGTGCAGTTGCGAAACATGGAAGAGGCCACGGAATGCCGCGTGATTGACCGCACGCAATTGATCCTGGATATCTTCGCGCTGCGGGCGCATACACGGGAAGGCCATCTGCAGGTGGAGTTGGCGCAGTTGAATTATCTGCTGCCACGGCTTTCCGGGCACGGCTCGGAACTCTCGCGGCTGGGCGGCGGGATCGGAACACGCGGTCCCGGCGAGCAAAAACTGGAAACCGACCGGCGGCGCATTCGCGACCGCGTAAGCAAACTGCGCAAGGCTATTGAAACCGTGCGGCGGCAACGCACCACGCGGCGGGAGGCGCGGCGCGCGGTGCCCATTCGGCACAGTGGCGCTGGTGGGCTACACCAACGCGGGAAAATCCACGCTGTTCAACGCGCTGACCCGCAGCGATGTGTACGTTTCGCCAAAAATGTTCGCCACGCTGGACCCCACGCTGCGCGGGCTGACGCTTCCGTCGCGGCGGAAAGTGCTGCTTTCCGATACCGTGGGATTTCTGCGCGACCTGCCGCCGGGATTGATCGCTGCGTTTCGCGCCACGCTGGAGGAAGTGCAGGAAGCGGCGCTGCTTCTGCTGGTGACCGACGCTTCTCATCCGCAGCACGCGGAACAGGACGCCGAAGTGGAAAAAATCCTGGAAGAGCTGGGCGTGGCGGAGCGGCCGCGAATTCACGTGATGAACAAAGTGGATAAGCTGCCCGCGGAAGAACAGGAGACAGCCAGGAACGCCGCATCGCCGCGCGATGGCCACGCGCGAAAGGTGGTGTTTATTTCGGCGCAGAGCGGCGAAGGGTTGCCGGAGCTGCTGGCCTCCATCGATCGCGAGCTGCCGCTTGACCGGATGGTGCGCGTGCATCTGGAAATTCCTCAGACCAACTCGCGCGATCTCTCGATGGTGTATGCCGCGGGACGAATCCTGCAATCGGAATTGGCGAACGAGCAATATTCGATTGATGCGGAGTTGCCGGAGTCGCTGGCGCGGCGTCTGGGGGGTGCGATCAGCGGAGCGGCTCCCATGGAGGCAAAACCGCTTCCAGAAGAGGCCGGTACGGGGCGCTAATCAGCGGGGTCGGCTGTCAATTGGCCTTCCGCGCTATTGCTCCCTTAAAGCGCAATGTGCCAAGTGAAGTTCCTGGCGAGATTGTGTCCTTGTGGAAATGCTGTTGGAAATTCACCGAAGCGTACTGATTTGCCAGCCGGAAGCCTGATAACAGACATTTCCTGGAAACGAACCCGTTATTGTTCTATTTAAGACATTGCCTGTCTTATAGTTACAAGCGGGGGTACGGGCCATTCCAGGAAATCCGATTCCGAACAGGCACGCGAGGCCTTCGCCATTATATTCACAGGTGGAGGGGATTTGGGGGTGCTCTGGATTCGTGAAAAGACCTGTAAACTGAGCTTTCCCAGCGGGTGCAGTCACATCAAAAACATGGCGTTTTTGGACGAACGAGACGCACCTTGCGCAATGGCAATAGGGCCACTATAATGACGTGTTCGCAGTAGGGTCGAATGACGAGTGGGCGAAAGCCCACTTTTTTTGTCAGCGGCGGAAATCGGCCGGCTGGTAAGGGTGCGGACGGATGAAGCTGGAAAAAGTGCGAGCGGCAGCCGAGCGGGTAGCCCGCTCCGGCGGCATGGTGGTGTGGGACGTGGAGTGGAAGGTGGGCAAGGACCGGCTGCTGCGAATTTATCTGGACAGGCTGCCGACGCCGGAAGAACCCCGGGGCGGAAAAATCAGTCACCAGGACTGTGAGTTTGTAAGCCAGCAACTGAGCGTGATCCTGGATGCGGAAGACCTGGTTACGGGGCCGGCTTATATTCTGGAGGTAAGTTCGCCGGGATTGGACCGGAAGCTATTCAAGGAATCGGATTACGAACGATTCCAGGGCAAGAAGGCGCGGCTGTGGCTGGCGCAGCCCGTAGAGAATCAGACACTTTTGGAAGGGCGCCTGGCCGGGTTTGGAGAAGGGCAGGTGTGGCTGGTAGTGGAGGAGCGCACGGTGGAAGTGCCCTTCGCGAATATTCGCAAAGCGAATCTGTTGGTGGAATTCTAAGGGGCGGGAATGGCCAGTTTGTTGTTCCAGACCATTGAGCAGATCAGCCGGGAGAAGCACATCGAGCCCGAAGTGATCGTGGCGGCGATTGAAGACGCCATGGTGGTGGCGGCCCGGAAGTTTTACAAGTCGGAAGAGGATCTGCGCTCCAAATTCAATCCGGACACAGGCCAGGTGGACGTGTTTTCAGTGCGCGCCATTGTGGAGGATGTGGCCGATCCCAACCGCGAGATTTCGCTGATGGACGCGCGGAGAGGCGATGCCAGCGCGGAAATCGGCGGAGAGGTGCTGCAAACGAAAGCCACGGACGTTCTGGGACGGATCGCGGCGCAGACCGCCAAGCAGGTGATCCTGCAGAAGGTGCGCGAGGCGGAGCGCGAGACGGTCTTTAACGAGTATCACACCCGCGTGGGTGAGATGCTGAACGGGATCGTGAAGCGCACGGAAGGTCCGGACATCATCGTGGATCTGGGGCGCACGGAAGCGCGGCTGCCCAAGCGCGAGCAATCGCGGCTGGAGAATTACAACGTGGGCGACCGGCTGCGCGTGGTGATCAAGATGGTGGATCGCGCGGCCAAGGGGCCGCAGGTAATCGTTTCGCGGGCCGATCCCATCCTGGTGCAGAAACTGTTTGAAATGGAAGTGCCGGAAATTTACGACGGCACCGTGCAAATCCGCGCGGTGGCGCGCGAAGCGGGCGAGCGGACGAAGATCGCGGTGGAAAGCCGCGACAAGGACGTGGACCCGGTGGGCGCGTGCGTGGGGATGAAGGGTATGCGCGTGCAGTCCATCATCCGGGAATTGCGCGGCGAAAAAATCGACATTATTCCGTTCAACGAAGATACCGTCGCGTTCGCACAGAAGGCGCTGAGCCCGGCCAAGGTCACGCGTGTGCAAATAGTGGATCCGGAAGAAAAGCGGCTGGAAGTAATTGTGGACGACATGCAGCTTTCACTGGCCATCGGCAAAAAGGGCCAGAACGTGCGGCTGGCCAGCAAGCTGGTGGGCTGGAACATTGACATCAAGAGCGAAGAAGAAAAGCGCCAGGAAATCGAGGCGCAGATGGCGGCGTTGAGCGCGCCCACCACGCCGCTTTCGGAACTGGCCGGCGTAGGACCCAAGACGCTGGAAAAGCTGGAAGAACACAACATCACCAACGTCGAGCGGCTGGCGGACATGACGCCGGAACAACTGCTGGAAATCCCCGGCATCGGCGATAAAATGGTGGAGAAGATCCGCATTGCCGTGGCTGCTTATTTCGAGAATCAGGAAGCCCTGCAGGCCGCCGCTGCCGCGGAACAGGCGGAAGCCGCACAGAGGAAAGCCGCTGAGGCAGGACGGACAGAAGCTGGGCAGGCGGAATCCGCCGGGGACGAAGCCACCGTCGCGGGAGAGGCTCCCGCGGAGGAAACAGAATCGGCGACTGCGGAAGTTTCTGAAGAGGCCGATGCGGAGAATTCCGTCGGCACGGATGATGCCGCCCACCAGGCCGGTGCGGAGCAGGCCAGCGGCGCGGATGAACCCGGGGCGGATGATGCCGCCAACGGAAACAGCGCGGACGAGGGTGTTAAAGAGACAGGCGAATCGGGCAACGGCGAACAGAATCAAGGAGAAGAAAAACAGAACTGATGGCTGACGCAAATCAAGTCCGCATCAATGAATTGGCGCGCGAACTGGAAGTAAAAGCCAAGGCGGTGCTGGACTATCTCCCGGAAGTTGGCGTTACCGAAAAGAAAACGCATTCCAGCTCCATTGACGTGGGGCATGCGGAACTGGTGCGCAAGCATTTCCAGGAACTGGCGTCCGCCGAAGGCGCCGCGGAAGAGGCCAAGGCCGCGCCAAGAGCAGCCGCGCACATAGTGGCGCCTGCTGCTCCAGCAGCCACCACGGTAACCGTTCGCCCCAAGTCTCCAACCGCGCCGGCAACATCAGCGGCGCCAACGGCGCCGGCGTCCCCGGCGGCGCAAGCGTCGCCGGCCGCGCCGACGGTCAGTGAGCCCATTTTTGTGAGGCCGAAAGCGCCTCAGCCGTCCAACGTTGCGGCAACGATCCCAACGCGGCCACCAATTTCGCCAACCCCACCCAAGCCGGTCACAGCACATCCGATTGCACCGGCAGCGCCGCTCCATCCGCGACCTGTGCCCGCCCCTACCCTAAGGCCACCGACTGCTCCAGCTGCGCCTCCGAATCCCGAGACGACAGCGCCAGCCACTAGCGCGCCTGTTGCCACGTCGCTAAAGCCAGCGCACGCACCCGCAGGTATTCCGGTACGCAGACCTGCGCCGGTCGTGCCCCGCCCGGGGAATCGTCCCGTTGGCGGAGGCTCCGCTCCTGTACGCGTGAGTGGACCGCAACCGCGATTGCCTTCGCGGCCCGTTGATACGGCGCGCGTGGGCCCGCCGCCAAAGTTGGATGAACGCCGTCCGGCGCAGCGTCCGGGAGCGTCTCGTCCCGGCGCTCCGCCAGCAGGTCGTCGCGGCGGGATGCCGGCGGGAGCGCCCGCAGGAGCCACGGCGGCTGCGTCAACTACCACACCGGGCAAGAAGGAGCCGCTCTACCGGCGGCCCGCGCCCGCGCGGCAACGCCCCAGCCTGGATAAGCGATTCGAAGAAGGCGAACGCCGGCTGCATCCGGTGCGAACCGCCGTGGCGGGCGACAAGCGCGGCGCGGCGCGCGTGAAAGCGGCGCCCGCGGTGGTGGTGCGCGAACCACGGCAAATCACCATCACCGAAGGAATTACCATCCGCGAACTGGCGGAAAAAATGGATTTGCGCGCCAAGGAATTGCTTAAGAAGCTTCTGGACAGGGGCATTTTCGCCAGCATCAACCAGGCGCTGGACACCAACACGGCCAAGAGCCTGGCCGAGGAGTTCAACGGAGTCGTGGAAGTGATTACCTACGAAGAAAATTTGATCCTGGAAGAGGCCTCAAAGGAAGAGCAAGTCGGGAAGCTGGAGCCGCGGCCGCCGGTGGTGACCGTGATGGGCCACGTGGATCATGGTAAGACCAGCTTGCTGGATGCCATCCGGGAAACGAATGTAGCTGAGGGCGAATCCGGCGGGATTACGCAGCATATCGGCGCATATCAGGTGGAGATCAAGGGCAAGCGGATTGTGTTTATTGACACGCCGGGCCACGAGGCATTCACGCGCATGCGGGCGCGAGGCGCGAAGGTGACGGATATCGTGGTGCTGGTGGTGGCAGCGGACGACGGCATCATGCCACAGACGGACGAAGCCATTGACCATGCGCGCGCGGCGAAGGTGCCTATCATCGTTGCGGTGAACAAAGTCGATAAGCCGGACGCGCAACCCGAGCGCGTGAAGCGGCAGCTGGCTGACCGCGGGCTGGTTCCGGAAGATTGGGGCGGCGACACGGTAACCGTGGAAGTTTCGGCGCGCACGAAAAAGAATCTGGATCATCTGCTGGAAATGATCCTGCTGGTGGCCGACCTTCGCGAGCTGAAGGCCAATATGGAAACCACGGCCAGCGGAACTGTCCTGGAATCGCGCGTGGACCGCGGACGCGGGCCGGTGGCGACGGTGCTGGTGCAGAACGGAACGCTGAAGGTGGGCGATTCGTTCATCTGCGGCGCGGTGTACGGAAAGGTCCGCGCACTCTTTGACGACCGGGGAAATTCTGTCCGTGAGGCGGGGCCGTCCACGCCAGTGGAAGTGCTCGGCCTGCAGGGGCTGCCCGATGCGGGCGACCAGTTGCTGGTGGCCGAAGAATCGGAAGCGCGGCACATCGTGGAATACCGCCAGGCCAAACAGCGGGAAGCGACACTGGCCACCACGGGAGCGCCGCGCATTACGCTGGATTCGTTGCATGAGCATCTGCGCGCCGGGGAAATGAAGGAACTGCTGATCGTGGTGAAGGCGGACGTGCAGGGCTCCGTGGAAGTGCTCAACGAAGTGCTGCCAAAACTATCCACGGAAGACGTGAAACTGAAAATCATCCACGCCAGCGTGGGCGCGGTGACGGAAACGGACGTGCTGCTGGCTTCGGCGTCGAAAGCCATCGTGGTTTCGTTTAACGTGAGGCCGGAGCGCAAAGCGGCAGATCTTGCGCGGCAGGAAGGCGTGGATATCCGCACGCACACGATCATCTACGAGTTGATTGACGAATTGAAGAAGGCGCTGGCGGGCCTGCTGACGCCGGAAGAGAAGGAAGTGTTCATGGGCCGGGCGGAAGTGCGCGATACCTTCCGCGTGAAGGGCGTGGGCATGATCGCGGGCTGTTCCGTGCAGGACGGCATCGTGAAGCGCGACGCCGACGTGCGCGTGCTGCGCGATAACAAGGTGATTTATACCGGGCGGGTGAGTTCACTGCGGCGGTTCAAGGAAGACGTGAACGAAGTGCGCGCGGGATTCGAATGTGGGATGACCGTATCCAATTTCAGCGATGTAAAAGTTGGCGACGTGCTGGAATGCTTCAAGGTGGAAAAACTCGCGCCCGTGGAAGCCTCCGCCTGAGCGGACGGCGCGGGTGCGTCCGCGGAGTGAGCCATGCCGATTGGCCTGCTGACGCTGGAAATTTTCATTCCTGACGCACAATCCCTGAAGGATAAACGGCAGATTCTGCGCAGCCTGAAGGACCGTCTGCGCGGAAAATTCAACGTGGCCGTGGCGGAGATGGACCACCAGGATTTGTGGCAGCGCTCCGTGGTGGGCGTGGTGGGCATATCCGGGGATGAGCGACACCTGCAGGAGTCGCTGCAGGCGGTGTTCGAGGAATCGGAGAAGATGCTGGGGCGAGACCTGATTTCCCACAGCATTGAATATTACTGAGGTGCCGATGAGCCCCACGGGTCACCGCATCGAACGGATTGCGGAAGAAATTCGAAATGAAGTGAGCCTGATGCTGGCGGGAGAATTAAAGGACCCGCGCCTGGCGGTGGCCATCAACGTGACGGAAGTACGCGTTTCACCGGATATGCGGCAGGCGCGCATCTTCGTTCAAATTTCCGGCGCTCCGGCGGAACGCGCGGCTACGCTGGAAGGGCTGGGCGCGGCGCGGGGATTCATCCGCCACGAACTCATTGAACGGCTGCACCTGCGGCGCGCGCCGGAAGTTTTCTTCGTGCTGGATGAAACCGACGATAATGCGCGCCGAATCGAGGAGTTGTTGCGTGAAGCCAACACTCCAGAGAAAACCTGAAGACCGCGATATTCGCGCATCGCTCCCACAAATATACGGCCCCGAAAAATGAAACTTATTCCACAATCGCCGCTGCACGGCGCGCTGGTGGTCAACAAACCGCGGGGACGGACGTCTCACGACGTGGTGGAGGCGGCGCGGCAAATTGCCGGATTCCGGCAAATCGGGCATTTGGGCACGCTGGATCCGCTGGCGACGGGAGTGCTGGTGCTGCTGCTGGGACGGGCCACGCGGCTGGCGCAGTTTTATAGCGACCGGCGCAAGCGGTATACCTGCGCGGTGCGGTTCGGGTTTTCGACGGACAGTTATGACGCCGATGGCGAAGCGCTGGGACCCGACACCAACCCTTCGCTGGACCGCGAGATGCTGGAAGGATTCGCTGCTTCGCTGACCGGGCGAATCCAGCAGACGCCTCCGGCGTTCTCCGCCAAGAAAATCCACGGACACCCGGCGCATGAACTGGCGCGGAAAAAAAAACCGGTGAAGCTGGACCCTGTTGGCGTGGACGTCTTCGAACTGCGCCTGACGGAAATCGAACGCAGCGTGGCGCGTTTCACCATCGAATGTGGCCCGGGAACGTACATTCGCGGGCTGGCGCACGAAATGGGGCAAATGCTGGGCACCGGGGCGCACCTCGCGGAAATCACGCGCACGGCGGTGGGAGAATTCACGCTGGGTCAGGCCCTCACCATTGACGAAATTGCCCTGGCGTCGCGAAGCGGCCAACTGGCGGAGCGCACCATTCCCATGGGCAGCCTTCTGCCAGACATACCGCGCACCACTGTGCTGCGGGTGGTGGAAAAGCGCGTGCTCCACGGGACACGCTTTAACGTGGCGCCCAACCAGATTATGGCGGGGATGTCCGCGGCGGCGCAAGAAGCTCCAGGGCAACTCGACGCCGGTGAGTGGAAACCGGCGCGGCTCCGTGTCTTCAGCCAGGAAGAACAACTGATCGCCATCGCGCTGGCAGTGGTTCCACGAGTGTATCAACCTGTGGTGGTGTTCGAGCCCGCGTCCTAAGCAATCCCCTTCCGTGGATGATTGAGAACCGGCGCGCTCTCGCGTAAACGCAAAAAGCGTGTCTGGGCGGACTGATTGGCTCCCGATCGAAAACCTGGAAATAGCGACGGAGAACTCTACGGTGGCGCCGGGACGTTTGGTCGCCCGGCTGGTGGCGCGGCGGTGGTGGGCGGAATTCCGGGTTGCTGCCCCGGAAGCCCATTTTCCTGTTGAGGCTGCGGGTTGAAGGGCGCTCCGTTCCCGTTATCCGGCGGAGATGGGGGTGTGCGCCCTTCCTCCCCCGGAGGAAAGCGGGGAAAAACACCCGGGGGGGCAAACATGCGAGGGCCCACCATCCCTTCACCACGGCCGGCATAAAATTGGCGGCTGTTGTGCGTCGGAATTTCCACCAGCCTGGGAGTAATAAGGATCAATAACTCCGTTCTCTGATCCGAGACGGCATTGTTGGTAAGCAGCTGTCCCAACACCGGGACTTTGTACACGTATGGCAGGCCGTCCAGGGTCTTCATCTCCTCGTCATCCAGGATCCCCGCCAGGATGCTGGTTTCATTTTCTTTTACACGGACGGTCTGCTCGACGGTGCGGTTGGAAATCACCGGAATGCCGTTGAAGGACGCCGGCGAGAGGCTCTTCAATTCGATGCTCAGCTGTAGCGTAACATCTCCTCCATCATGCAAGCGCGGAGTGGCCTTAACCTTCAGGCCGATGTCCTCATATTGTGCGCCGGGAAACGGCGTCTGTGACAGGCCGGAACCACCCGAAGGAGAAAAGGTGGCCGTGTCCAGGAGAACGGTGGCATTGTTGGATCCGAAGTTGGCTATGGCCGCATCCGGCAGAGAGTCACCGTTGAAGTCGGCGGAGGTTATGGCTTCGGGCGTGGTGCCGACGGGGACGAAGAGAGGAACAGCAAATGTTCCGTCGCCGACGTTAAGCAGAATGGATACGTCGTTGGAGGACTTGTCAACGGTGACGATATCCGGGAAGCCATCCACGTTGACATCGCCAATGGCCAGAGCCACGGGGTCTCCGTCGGTAATATAAGGAGACTCCGGTCCGAGGGTACCGTCGCCATTGCCGAGGAGGACGGAAACGGTGTCATCCGTTCCGTTGGTGACGGCAACGTCCGGAATACTGTCCAGATTGAAATCCGCAACGGCGACGGCGGTGGGGCCGTTGCCCGTGGCGTAGTCCACGCGGGCCTTGAATGTGCCATCACCGTTGCCCAGGAAAATTGAAACAGTATTGGCTGTGTTTTGCGCAACCGCCATGTCCTCGAACCCATCGCTATTGAAATCCGCGGTGGCGACGGAGATGGGCCCGGTGCCCGTAATGTAGTCCACCTTGGCGGCGAATGTGCCGTCGCCTTTCCCGAGGAAAATCGAAACGGTATTGGACCTGTTGTTGGTGACGGCCAGATCCAGATTTCCATCGCCATTGAAATCGTCGACGGCGATGGAGGTGGGGAAATTCCCCGCGGGGTAGTCGGTCTTGGCGCCGAACGTCCCGTCACCGTTCCCCAGCAGAATGGAAACGGTTCCCGGGCTTTTGCAGGTGGCGTCGTTCCCGCAGGAATTGGCGACGGCGATGTCCATATTCCCATCGCCGTTGAAATCGCCCACGGCCACAGCATCGGGCGCCATGCCCGTGGGGTAATCCACGTTGGTCTGGAAGGTGCCGTCTCCATTGCCGAGGAGGATGGAAGCGGTGTTGGGCGTCTGGTTTGCGGTGACCAGGTCTTGAAAGCCATCGTTGTTGAAATCGGCGGAAGCGATTCCCGCCGGACCAACGCCGGTGGCATAGTTTACGGTGGGAAACGTTTCACCGCTCACCGAGGGAGTGAACGTAGAACTGCCGAGACTGGCCGAATAGCTGGCCAACGAAATGGGAACGCGGTCACCCACAAAAAAGGTGGCCGGCTCGCCATCCTGCGCCCGGAGAAGAACGCGCTGGCCGCTCTTGACCGTGGTCAGCATGTCGGAAAAGTTCACTGCGGCGCCGGGCAAGGTGTACAGAAAAGTTGAGCCGCCGCCGCCGAAGGCCAGCACCGGGGGAATCAAGCTGGAACCGCTTATCTGGCCTCCGCTGACGAGCTGGCCCAGCTGCGTGGAGCTGTAGCCAGAAAGTGAGGAAGGCGTGCCAAATATTTCCTGAAGGACGGTGACCAACCCGGTGGAGGATTGCTCCGCCAGTTCAATCTGCGCCTTGCTGATTGAGTAGATGGTGCCGGATTGCGGCGGTATCACGCCGATATTGCTGGCGGAGTCGCGGTCCACCTCCAAAATTTCGATTTCCAAAACCAATTGCCCGCGCGGCTGCTGCAGCGACTGGACCAGTTCGGATACCAGCTCAGCATCCCGGGGCGACGCGCGAACGGTGATTTCGCGGCCGGCGGTATTCAACTCCATGCGCGGAACATTGGTGATTTCCCGGGCTACGCGGTAGGTTTCCACCATTTGCTCCGTGGTGGAAGAGCCGCCCAAGGGGATGGTGCGCACCACGCTCTGGTCAAAGGCCCGGCGCTTCTGGATGTTATCCTCCGCCACCACGAAAAGCTTCGGAGTCGTTGCGCTGTAAAACGTCCCCGTCTGCAAACCCAGGACGCCCATGATGTCCTTGAAACTCAAATCACTTGCATCAAGCCGCACAGGACGAGCGCGCAAATCGGGATCGAAGTAAACATGCAAACCAAACTGGCGGGCCACTTCCTCGTAGGCGCTCTTGGTATCTCCGCGGAGGTGATAAGAGAAGATTCCGGGTGTGGGGTCGAGATGAACTTCCTTGGAAAGATCCACTGGCTCTTCCAGCGGGATGTCTGGCGCCATGCGGTGCAGCTCGTTCAACCGCTCCTTAATGATGGTGTCGCTGGGGTCCAGTTGGGCAGCCAGGCGCATTTCCTGGCGCGCTTCGGAAAGGCTGCCGACGGCAGCTTGGCGCTCGGCAATGTCTATATGGTTCTGGACCAGGCGGCTGCGGGCAAATTCGCGCGCCTGGAGATAGGGCAAATGGCCGGGATAGAGGCGCGCCGCTTCGCTGTAAGAATCGAATGCAGTTTGCCAATCCTGGTCTTTCTCGGCCGCGTGGCCAGTCTGGAAGGCCTTTTCCGCCATTTTGAGGTCGTTGGCGCTGATGGTCTGGGGCTTCTCCTGCGGCGAAGCTCCACGCAGGATCTGCGGCGGAATCAAAAGCGCCGCGGCGCAGAACAGGGCCAGGAGGAGTATGCCTCCCCGGTTGATTTGGGCTTGCCGCATGGGTCTTCTATTGTACTGGCGATGCGCGGGCATCGCACTTATCAAGATGGATGGCGGAACGGGCCAGTAACGTTGCTTGCGAATTTAATGGACTGCGCGTTGACTGGCGTGCCGACGGGAGCTATAGTCAAGTTCTGCGTGGAAATAGGGGCCATTTCGAAGGCTGTGTTTTCCGGACCATGACATGAACCTGCCCAACAGCCTGACGATACTACGGATTTTCTTCGCCCCCCTGCTGGTGGTGGTATTGCTGACGCAGCGCCCCAACTGGGACTTCGGGGGCCTTTCGGTTCACTTCGAGGTTTGGGGCGTCCTGATCCTGCTGGCCGCGGCGGCCACGGACGCGTTCGACGGCTACTACGCCCGAAAGCACGGCGAAGTGACTACGCTGGGAATCCTGCTGGATCCCATTGCCGATAAGCTGCTGATTTCCGCAACGTTTATTTCGCTTGTGGCCCTGGGACTGGTGCCGGCGTGGATGGTGGTGATCATCATCGGACGGGAATTTATTGTTCTGGGTTTGCGCAACATCGCCGTGGCGGAAGGACTGGTGATTCCGGCAACGGCGCTGGGAAAGACAAAAATGGTCTTGCAGGTGATTGCGGGGAGCGTGGTCATATGGGGCGCGCGGCACCCGGTGATCCGGCCGCTGGCCACGGTGCTGTTATGGCTGGTGGTGATCAGCGCCATCGTTTCCGCGGTGCATTACTTTCTGGTTTTCTGGAAACAGGTGGACAGCCGGGTAATCCAGCGCCAGCGCAGCGCGCTAATTCTTGAGCAGGAAAAGAAGCGGCAGGATGTGGTCCATTCTCCATGACGCGGACCGCCGCGAGCTGCTGAAGCTGGCGCGCCACGCTGTTGTCCACGCCGTCGAAAACTCCAAAAGAATGAAAATTACGCCGCCGGCGGGGGTGCTCGGCGAACCCAGCGGCGCGTTCGTCACTTTACGCATAGGCAAGCGGCTGCGCGGCTGCATCGGCCGCCTGGAAGCGGAGGAACCGCTGGCGCGGATTGTGGCGGATTGCGCCTACAGCGCCGCCATGAATGATCCCCGTTTCCGACCGGTGACGGCGGAGGAGCTGCCGGAACTGGAAATCGAACTCTCGGTTCTTTCCGCGCCCGCCAGAATTTCGGCGGAAGAGGTGCAGGCCGGAGTCCACGGACTGATTGTGACGCGCGGCCACCGCCGGGGAGTTCTGCTGCCGCAGGTGGCGACGGAATATCACTGGAGCGCGGAACGGTTCCTGGAAGAAACATGCGTAAAGAGCGGACTGCCCCCCGGCGCCTGGCGCGAATCTGACACGCTGATCGAAGGTTTTACGGCGGATGTCTTTTCCGAATCGGATTTCGCCGCGCCGGACGCCGCCGCGGAGCGGTGAAACTATTGCTTTTCGATTTCCGCGTAATCACCCACGTAGATTTCCCGCAAACTGAAAGTGATCAGCACGGAAGCTGAATCCGGCCCGGTGCGCAGGACCACACCTTCTCCCAACACCTCGCGGGGAATGTTCCGCCAGGTATAATTGCCCGGGGCGCTGCCGAAGCCCTCGACACTGAACGCCATTCGGCTGGTTTCATACGCGACGGTGGAATCCCTCCCCTGATAATGGACAAACCGAAGATAGTCGCCGGGATGAATGCCCTGGCCGCTTCCGAGATTGATGTAGGCGATGTCATTCGTGCCTAGCGTCATTTGGTAGGACTTAGCCATCAGCACTTTTCCCTCCGGTCCTCCACTGGGCGGAGCGAAGCGGTCGAAATGCGTGGCCGGCTTGATAAGCGGCGAGGGGCGCTCGGCAAAGGGGACTACAATATCGCCGCGCTGCATGTAGTCGCAGGACTCCGTCACTTGCGCGATGGAAATATCCGTGAGGGTCTTTACCACGCGAAGGCGGCCCTCGTCCTCCCACACGCTGCCCAGCGAAGCAATCTCCTGATCCTGGTGGTGATACCAGTTGACGGCCATGGGGTCCTTTATGGCGCGAATGACGGAAAACTCATCGCCGGCGTGAACGCCCTGCCGGGCCCCGCGGCTGATATAGACGTAGTCACCTTGATCGAAGACAATTCTGACGTTTGCGTCCTCGCCGGTGATTAAGAGCACTTCGCGCGGAACGCGCTCCGAGGTCAGCAGGCCGGAACAGTAGATTTGTCCCGGCGTGGGATGGCGCTCGATGTCCTGTCCTGCCGCGCGAGGGACGAAGAATATCGTTATGAGGAACAACACGACGGCCCACGTAGGTCTCATGAAAAGAACTCCTGAGGCGGGAAGGGGGCGCCGCTACATATAGGCTAGCAGTCCGCGAAAATGGGCGTCAAGAGCGCGGCGCATGTGCTTTACACTTTGGATATTGCCTGTTGATGGCGCGCGGGGAGCAGAATGAACCTACTGGAAGGCAGCCGAATTTGCGCGGTGATCGCGGAACCTGCCGCTGTCAGCGCGGCGAAACACATTCGCGCGGCCACAAAACGCACCCGGCTGGTTGAGTTGCGGCTGGACTATTTCCCGTCAATGCGCGAGGCCTTGCGCTTGCTGAAGTGGCTGCGGAAAGAAACCCGGCGCGGTCATCGCTGGATATCCATCGCCACCTGCCGGCGGCGCGAGGCGGGAGGGCTTTTCGCCGGTTCTATCGCTGACCAACTGTCATTGCTTCGCGTGGCGGTGGACTGCGGCTGCCAGTGGGCCGACGTGGAAATTCAAACTGCGCGGCAATTGCGTCCCGGCACGCTGAAACAATGGCTGGCGCCGGCGAAAGTCATGGTTTCCGATCACCAATTCGGCGGCAAGCGGCAAAATCTGCAAACCATTCATCGCGTGTTGAAACAGCAGAAGGCGGACGCCGAGAAAATTGCTGCGCGAACGAACAGCCTCCGGGAAGGAACCGCGCTGCTGGCTTTGGCGCGCGGTAATCATCGCACTATAACCGTCCCCATGGGCGCGATGGCCGCGCCGTTGCGCGTGCTGGCGTTGCCCGCAGGCAGCCCGCTGGGTTACGCGGCTACGCGCAAAACCACCGCTCCGGGCCAGCTTTCGCTGGAGGAGATGGCCGCGCTTTATCGCGCTGATAGGCTGACGCGGCGAACGCAGGTCTACGGCGTGATCGGAAATCCCGTATCGCAATCGTTGTCTCCGCAATTGCACAACGCCGGATTTCGCGCGCGTCACGTGGATGCCGTGTTCCTGCCGTTTCTGGTGGACGAACTTACCGATTTCGTCAGCTGCATTCAGCCTCTGGGGATTCGCGGTTTCGCCGTCACGCTGCCGCATAAGGAAGCCATCCTGCGTCATCTGGACGATTGCGACCCGCTGGCCGAAGCCATCGGCGCGGTGAACACGGTGGTGGTGCGCGGCGGCAAGCTGATCGGCTTCAACACGGATTATGTAGGCGTCCTGCGGGCGCTGGAACGCAGGATGCCACTGGCGGCAAGCCGCGTGCTGGTGCTGGGCGCTGGCGGAACAGCGCGCGCGGTTTCGTTTGCGCTGGCTCGCGCCGGAGCCACGGTGGCGATCTGTTCTCGCCGGGCGCAGCAGTCAAAAGCGCTGGCAAACGCCATGGGCGGCGCCGCCATGCCCCGCCGGGCGCTGCGGCAGGAATGGTTTGACGCGATTGTGAATACCACGCCGGTGGGAATGTCGCCTAAGGAATCGAAATCGCCGCTACATGCCGACGAGTTGCGATGCCGGCTCGTTTTCGATGCCGTCTACCGGCCGGCGCGGACGCGCCTGTTGCAACTCGCCGCGGGACGGGGCATCGAATGCGTCTCGGGAGTGGAAATGTTTCTGGCGCAGGGCATGGCGCAGTGGGAAATCTGGATGGGCCAGCGCGCTCCGGAGACGGCCATGCGCAAGGCGGTAAACGATGCCGTGCGCCGTTAGTTGCCGATGTTCAGCAGGATCTGAAAACCTTCCAGGACACGCTCCCCCAGCGCGCACTTGAATAGCTGCAAGCCTGCCGAAATTGCACCTCCGAAGCGTTCCGAGTAAAATTGATCGTTTGCGAAGGACTCGAATTTCATGACCGTGGATACCCGATGAAGATTCACGAATATCAGGCCAAAGCGATTCTGGCGAAGTTCGGAGTGCCCGTGCCGCGTGGCGAAGCGGCGCTGAAGAAGGAACATGCCAGGGGCATTGCCGAACGTCTGGGCACGCCGGTGATGGTGGTGAAAGCCCAGATTCACGCCGGCGGACGCGGAAAAGCGGGCGGCGTGAAGCTGGCGCGGTCGGCGCAACAGGCCGATGAACTGGCCGGCCAGATCATGGGCATGACGCTGGTGACGCCGCAGACGGGCGCGGAGGGGCGCGTTGTCCGGCGGCTGCTGATTGAAGAAGGGCTGGACATCCGCAAGGAACTTTACCTGAGCATTCTGGTGGACCGCACCGTGGCCGCGCCGGTGATCATGGCCAGCGCCGCGGGCGGAATGGAAATCGAAGAGGTGGCGCGGGAAAATCCCGAGCGCGATTCTGCGCGAAACGATTTCTCCCGCCGCTGGTTTGCAGCCGTATCAGATCCGCAAAATTGTTTTTGGACTGGGGCTGCCCGCGGAAATGGTGGCCGTGGCCACGCCGTTTCTTCAGTCTCTCTATCGCGCCTTCATCGAAACGGACGCCTCGCTGCTGGAAATCAATCCCTGCGTGGTGACCGGCGACGGCCGTCTGGTGGCGCTGGACGCCAAGGTCAATTTCGACGACAACGCGCTTTACCGCCACAAGGGTTTATCGAGCTGCGCGACTGGACGAGGAGACTCCGCTCGAAGTGGAGGCCTCGAATTACAAGCTGAACTACATCAAGCTGGACGGCAACGTGGCCTGCATGGTCAACGGCGCCGGACTGGCCATGGCCACCATGGACATCATCAAGCTCTGCGGCGGAAGTCCCGCAAATTTTCTGGACGTAGGCGGCGGCGCTTCCGCGGAACAGGTGAAAAACGCGTTTCGCATTCTGATGAGCGATCCCAACGTGCGCGCCGTGTTCGTCAATATTTTCGGCGGCATTCTGCGATGCGACGTGCTGGCTACGGGCGTGGTGAGCGCGGCAAAGGAACTGAATCTGCGCGTGCCGGTGGTGGTGCGCCTGGAAGGCACCAACGTGGAGCAGGGCAAGGAAATTCTGCGCAACTCGGGATTGAATTTCACGGTGGCCGAAGGAATGAAGGACGGCGCGGAAAAAGTAGTCCACCTGGCGTCCGCGAAGTAATTAACGAGAAGGAGCGGAAAGGGGCATTCCGGGCTGGCGTTTCAATTGGATTCGGCCGATCCGGCAAATTCGAAATTATGAGTGTTCTGGTTGATGAAAAAAGCCGCGTGATCGTGCAGGGCCTGACGGGCCGTGAAGGAAGTTTTCATGCGCAGCAATGCATCGAGTATGGCACGAAAATTGTCGGGGGAGTAACACCCGGAAGGGTGGAACAACCCATTTGAACGTCCCGGTTTTCAATACCGTGGCGGAGGCGGTGCGGACGAGACTAGGCGCGAATGTGTCGCTGATTTTTGTCCCGCCGCCGTTTGCGGCGGACGCGATTCTGGAAGCCGCCGACGCCGCCTGCCGCTGGTGGTGTGCATCACCGAAGGCATCCCGACGCTGGACATGGTGCGTGTGGCCGCGGTGCTGCGCGAAGGGAAAACGCGCCTGATCGGGCCGAATTGCCCGGGAATTATTTCTCCCGGCAAATGCAAAATCGGCATCATGCCCGGACGCAATTCACAAAGCCGGAAACGTGGGACGTCGTCAGCCGCAGCGGAACGCTGACGTATGAAGCCGTAGCGCAGCTTACCGCGCTTGGAATTGGGCAATCCACCTGCATCGGCATTGGCGGCGATCCCGATCATCGGCACGTCATTTCTCGATTCCATTCGCCTCTTCAACGAAGATCCCGAGACGCATGCCATCGTGATGATTGGCGAAATCGGCGGCAATGCGGAGGAAACAGCGGCGGCATATATCAGGCGCAACGTTCGCAAGCCGGTGGCGGGATTTATCGCCGGACAAACCGCGCCGCCGGGCCGCCGCATGGGCCATGCGGGAGCCATCATCAGCGGCGGCCAAGGCACGGCCAAAGAGAAGTATGCAAGGCGATGGCGGCCGCGGGAATCCATTGCGTCGCAAAGTCCGGCGGATATCGGCAAGACCATGGCGGCAGCGCTGCGGCGATAGATATTGGCACGATCCAGCGCGGGCGCAGCAAAATCGGCATGACTTTCGACGCGGTTAAAACTAACCGGAGGAAATCACACACATGGCGATGAACGCACGCTTGCAATTATCAAACCGGATGCGGTGGGCCGGGGAATTGCCGGAGACCATTCTGAAGCACATCCAGGACCGCGGGATTTCAGATCGTGGCCATCAAGTCGCTGCGGCTGACGAAAGCAGCATGCCGAAGGATTTTACGCGGTTCACCGCAGGCGTCCGTTTTTCGGCGAGCTGACGGAGTTCATGAGTTCCGGCAAAGTGTGGCTGATGGTGCTGGAAGCGGAAAATGCCATTCGCGCTGGCGCGAGACCATGGGCGCCACCGATCCCGCCAAAGCCGCGCCAGGCACCATTCGCAAATCTTCGGCACCAGCATTCAATATAATTGCACGCACGGCTCTGACGCGCCGGAGACGGCGGCGTTTGAGATTGGCTACTTCTTCGCGGGTTACGAACTGGTTTAAGGGCCTCATCTGTTCGGCGCGCCATGACGCAACCGCGGCAATCGCGGCGCGGCTGCCGGGTTATAATCTCAGGCGGGATGATCGAGCCGCTCGGGAAATCGGAAAACTTCTGCTGATCGCGGGGATCGTGCTGGCCGCCGTCAGGCGCAATGTTAATGACCGGCGCACGGCTGCCCTTCCGGCTGGGACGATTGCCGGGCGACGTCGTTTACTCCGGCCGCCACGGAACAGTCTATCTTCCCCATCGTGACCTGCATCCTGCTAAGCGTGGCCCTCACGCTGATTCTCTGGCTGGCCAATTTCCTCCGCCGATGACGCCATGAGCCAAATGCCACTCAACCTGGTTCCCGAGCGCCGCATCTGGACGGTGAGCGAAATCACTTCGCGCATTCGCGACCTTCTGGAGGCGGAGTTCGAGGATATCATGGCTCGAGGGGGAAGTCTCCAATTTCAAGGCATCGCAGCCCGGCACATCTTTATTTCACGCTGAAAGATGCGGGCGCGCAGATGCGCTGCGTCTGTTTCCGCGATGCCGCGCGTCGGCTGAAATTCCGTCCCGGAAGACGGCATGCACATTCTGGTGCGCGGAGGCATCGGCGTCTACGAAGTGCGCGGGGAATATCAACTATATGTTTCGAATATCGAGCCCGTCGGCCAGGGCGCGTTGCAGCTTGCGTTCGAGCAATTGAAACGAAAGCTGGCGGCGGAGGGATTGTTCGATGCGGCGCGGAAAAAGCCGATTCCGGTTTTGCCGTGGCGGATCGGGCTGGTCACGTCGCCCACCGGCGCGGCTGTGCAGGACATCCTTCGCATGCTGAAGCGGCGCTTTCCCAACGTCAACGTGCTGATTTTTCCGGCGCGCGTGCAGGGAGAAGGCGCGGCGGCGGAAGTGGTGGCGGGAATCGAATATTTCAACCGCGCCAAGGCCGTGGACGTGATGATTGTGGCGCGGGGCGGCGGGTCGCTGGAAGATTTGTGGACGTTCAACGAGGAATCCGTGGCGCGGGCCATTGCGGCGTCCGCCATTCCCGGTGATCACCGGCGTGGGACATGAGACGGACTTCACCATTGCCGATTTTGCGGCGGATTTGCGCGCGCCCACCCCTTCGGCGGCTGCGGAGATTGTGGTTCAGCAGCGGCACGAATTCGAGCGCCACATCCTGGAGCAGCGCCAACGGCTGATGGAATTAATGCGTTACCGCGTGGCGAAGCTGCAAACACGGCTGCATCAACTGCTGGGACATCGCGGATTCCGGCGGCCGCAGGAATTATTGCGGCGGCGCGGCCAGCAGGTGGATGAACTCTCGGCGGCGTTGCTGGAGCATCTCCGCCGCCGTCTGCACGCGGCTCACCAGCGGACCACCTCCGCGCAGGCCATCCTGCGGGCGTTCAGCATTCATCGCCGCGCGGAAGCGCTGCGGCTGCGGATTGCCGGTCTGGCGGGGAAAATGGCGACGGAAGCGGAACGCACGCTGGCGCGAAAGCGGCGCTCGCTGGGCGAAGCACAGATGAGCATGGCTTCGCTGGATTTGCGCGCGCGGGTCAGCCGGTTGCGTGGACACCTGGAAGCGGACACAATCGCGCTGCACGCCGCCGCCTGCATTGGCCTCCAGCAGCGGCGGGGCTTTCTTGATAATGTGATGATCCGTTTGCAGGAACGCAATCCTTTTGGCCTGCTGGAACGCGGCTACGCCATCGCCTACGACAGCGGGGGAAAGATTCTCCGGTCACCGGACCAGGTGTCCACCGGCGAGGAAATTTCCGTGCAGTTATCGAAGGGACAGGTGGACGCCAGCGTGGTGCGCAAAAAGAAAATCAAGCGGTAGGAAAACGCGGCGCGGGGTCCTACTCTTCCTCGCCGCTCACCTTCAGGACGGCGAGGAAGGCTTCCTGCGGAATGTCCACGCGGCCCACGCGCTTCATGCGCTTCTTGCCTTCCTTCTGCTTCTCCAGCAGTTTGCGCTTGCGGGTGATGTCTCCGCCGTAGCACTTGGCCAGAACATTCTTGCGGATGGCGCTGATGGTTTCGCGGGCAATCACGCGGCTGCCGATAGCCGCCTGCAAAGGAACTTCAAATTGCTGCCGGGGTATCAATTTCCGCAGACGCGAGACCAGTTGCTTGCCGCGCTCGAACGCCTGGTCGCGGTGGCAGATCACCGTCAGCGCATCCACGGGCTCGCCGCCCACCAGAATGTCCATCTTCACCAGATCGGCTTCGCGATAGCCTTCCAGGCGGTAGTCCAGGGAAGCGTAACCACGCGAAACGCTTTTCAGACGGTCGTAGAAATCCAGGACGATTTCGTTCAACGGCATTTCGTAAGTGAGCATCACGCGGGTGGGCGAAAGATATTCAAAATTCTTCTGCACGCCGCGCTTTTCCTCGCAGAGCTTGAAAATCCCCCCCAACGATTCTTCCGAGGTGATGATGGTGGCCATCAGGATGGGCTCTTCGATTTTGTCGATCTCCGTGGGCGGCGGAAAGCGCGTGGGATTGTCCACTTCAATGGTGGAACGCGCCGTGGTGGTGATGCGGTAACGCACGCTGGGCGCGGTGGTGATGAGCGCGATGTTGAATTCGCGCTCCAGGCGCTCCTGGGCAATTTCCATGTGCAGCAGGCCGAGGAAGCCGCAGCGGAATCCGAATCCCAGGGCCACGGAATTTTCAGGCTCGTAGAAAAATGCGGCGTCGTTCAGTTGCAGCTTGCCGAGAGCGTCGCGCAACAGCTCGTAGTCGGTGGCGTTCACCGGATACAGCCCGGCAAAAACCATGGGCTTGATGGCTTCAAAGCCCGGCAGAGCGATCGCGGGGCTGCCGGCCTCGATAATGGTGTCGCCCACGCGCGCGTCCGCCACGCGCTTGATATTGGCGATGACAAAGCCCACGTCACCCGCCGCCAGTTCATCCAGGACAATCGGCTTGGGAGTCAGCACGCCGAGATTTTCCACTTCATAAACTTCGTCGCTGGCGCACAGGCGGATTTTCATGTGCGGGGTCATGCGTCCCTGCATCACGCGCACCAGGACCACCGCGCCGCGAAAGGGATCGAACCAGGAATCAAAAATCAGGGCCTGCAGGGGCGCATCCGCCGTGCCCTTGGGCGCGGGGACGCGCCGCACGATCATCTCCAGCACGTCGGCCACGCCCAGGCCGCTCTTGGCGCTGATCAACAGCGCATCGTGCGCGGAAATGGCCAGCACATTTTCGATCTGCTCTTTCACCTGCTCCGGCTGCGCGGCGGGCAGATCAATTTTGTTGATCACCGGGACGATTTCCAGTCCGTTGCGCGAAGCCAGAAAAGCGTTGGCCACAGTCTGCGCTTCCACGCCCTGGCTGGCGTCCACCACCAAAAGCGCGCCTTCGCAGGCGGAGAGCGCGCGGGAAACTTCGTAGGAAAAATCCACGTGCCCGGGCGTATCAATTAAATTCAGGCGGTATTTGTTGCCGTCCCTGGCGGAATAATGCAGGCGGATGCTTTTGGCCTTGATGGTGATGCCGCGCTCGCGCTCCAGGTCCATGGAGTCGAGCACCTGCGCGGTCATTTCGCGCTGGGTCAGCGCGCCGGTCAGCTCAAGCAGGCGGTCGGCCAGCGTGGACTTGCCGTGGTCAATATGAGCAATGATGCAGAAATTTCGGATGAACCGGGGATCCATCAGCGCCTGTGCTGTTGTGAATCAGCGTGGCAAAGAAGCGCCCCTGCATGCAACCGCGCGCGCCCGCCGTCTTTCAAACTATCGAGTTTGCCATACTTCGCGGCCATCGGCCAGCCACGCTGCCCACATCAACACGCCGTCAGAGCAGCTTTAGAAACTCCTCCTCGGTCATTTCCGCCTGCCGCAGAATGCTCTTAATCACGCTGCGCGGGAGATCAAATCGGTCGTGTCGCGGAACGGTGATGCGCAGGTGAGGTTTCGCGGGGTGTCGAAGCTGGACATGGCGTCCAGCCTGGTGGTGAACGACAAATCCTGCCCGAAGGAGTACGCGCAAGATTCGGCGCGGCTTAAGGGAGGACAGAGTTCCCATTCAAGCGCTGAGGGCGAAGCGAAGCTTCGTCTTGCGGGCCTAGCGCTCATCAGGAATCGATTCTCCTGGCTCGCGGAGCCCTTCGATGTGGCAAGAAATGGCGTCGCGAGCCATTTCAATGGCTTCCGCCTCCGTGCGGCCAAAAGTAACGATGCCCGGAAGCATCGGGACTGTCACCTGAAAACCTGCTTCCACCGGATTTCGAAAACGAGGGCCGGGGGATGGTCTTTTTCGCGCAGGTGTTTTTGCCCGGACGGCTTCGAAAACGGGCACTAACAGGATGGTGTAGTCGTATGTGCGATTGCCATTACTGCGCGCGCGGCCACCGCTGCTGTAGATTCTTATCCTTCCCATGAAGCTATCTTATCGCAACACAGGAAAGCCGTCCCAAAAACAAAACTGCCCCGGGAACTCCGGGGCAGTCCTGAAAACCTTCTCGATGTGAAACCTCTTCAGTCGCCGGAGGCGTGGGCCAGTTCGGATTCGGCGGGCTTTGCGGCGCCGTTGCCGTTTCCATTGCCGTTGCCATTTCCGTTGGCGGAAGCGGGCGCGATAGTCTTCAGCGCGCCGTTGCTGCCGGGCAAAGCGGCCTTGAGGGTGTCCATGGAGCCAATCTGCACCACCGTCTCCGCGGGCTTTCTCAGAACCAACTCTTCGTAAATCTTGCGTACCTTGGCGGCTTCCTCGAAGGCCTGCTTACGGCGCGCGCGGTCTTCTTCGGCGGCGGTGTGCGGAATGTTGTCGTCCAGATGGCGAACGCGCGCGGCATCCTCGGCGTCAATGCGCAAAGAGTGCTCGTAGGTGTTCAAATCCACCTTCTTGCCCTTGGCGTAAATCTCATGCTTGCCGTGAGTCTTATACCACTGGGCTACGGTGGCGTTTTTGTACATGTTCTCGAGAATCTTCCGCCAGCCGATGCCGGTGTTATACGCGCAGAAGGAGATTTCGCCCTGCTGCGTGGCATAGGGGATGATGCACATTTCCGTGCGTCGGAAATCGTAGTTGAACAGATCCTGAAACCACATGCCCGCGAGGAACAGGAAATTCCAGGGATCGGACTCGCGGCGCTTCATGGCGTCTTCATAGGTGCGGTTGGGATTCGTCCGGCCGTACTTATATTCGGAGCCCTTCGAAAGCGCCCAGGTCTTGTCGAACTTCATCCACAAAGCCTTGAGCGTGAGGCTGGGCGGCGCATTGAACGGCTGGTAATTCTTCAGCAGCGCCAGCGCCATCATGAAATTGGAGAAGCCCTTCTTGCGGGCGGCATCGGTGACGGCGGTGACATCCTTCACCAGTTGCGGCGCGTTGATGAAACGCGGCACCGGCGCCCATTCCTTGGTTTCCTTGTTGATCATCACCGCGGTGCCCACGCCGCAATTGGGGTGGCAGCCGCAGGAGAGCGAGCCCCACTGCGAATCCGGACCGTGCACCAGGTCCGAATAGCCGGCGAAGACGCTGACCAGCGACAGCGGGAACCAGTCGCGCGTGGGTTTAAGCTGGCCCACCTGCTCGCTGACGTCCTTGGCGAGATGGGACAGCGTGTACCGCTGATGGATGCGGCGCTCGGGAGTAATGTCCTCGTCACGGCCGGTGAAACTGACCGGCTGGAAGGAAACGAACGCGATTTTCTTGGGGTTATCCATCGCGAACTTGACGATGGGGCCCACCTGGTCGTTGTTCACGTTGTTGACGATGGTGGTGACCAGCACGATTTCAATGCCCGCCTCGTGCATGTTCTCGATGGCGCGCAGCTTCACGTCAAAGAGGTTGCCCACCTGGCGATGGCTGTTGGCGTCGTTGCCGATGCCGTCAAACTGCAAATAGGCGTAGCGCATGCCGGCTTCGAATGCCGCGCGCGAAAATTCCTTGCTCTTGGCGAATTCGATGCCGTTGGTGGCCGCCTGCACGCTGTTGTAGCCGATTTTCCGGGCGTAGCGCACGGCATCCAGAAACTGCGGATGCATGGTCGGCTCGCCGCCGGAGAATTGCACGGACATCTGGCGGCGCGGCTTAATCCTCAGCGCGTTGTCCAGAATTTCCTGAATTTCCTCCCAGCTCAATTCGTGGACGTAACCCACCTGGTTGGCGTCCATGAAGCAGGGATCGCACATCATGTTGCAGCGGTTGGTGAGGTCCACGGTAAGAACCGAACCGCGGCCATAGCGCACGGTGCTGCTGCCATGGCGGTGCAGATCTTCATCATTGTGGGCCGGAATATCGCGGCCGGGAAAATTCTGTTCAATCCATTCCAGAAACTTGGCGTCCACGGCCATCATGTCTTCGCAGCGGCCGTGAATGGGGCATTCCTTCACCATCCAGACCTGGCCATCGCGCTCGATAATCTGCGCCTTGATTTCTCCCACCTTCTGGTTCACCAGATCGGTCCAGTCCTTCTTGCCGTCAATGATGGCCTGGCGCGCTTCCTTCACGCATTCCGGGCAGAGAGAATCCGTGGTGCGCGGCCAGCCCAGCGTGGGCTTGCTCTTCTCCCAGGATTTCAGGATGGGCTTATCCGACCATTTCGGCGTAAACGAGGGATTGGGATTGTTTTTGTTGAAGTACTGGATGGTGTTGAAAGTTACAGCTGCCGTCTTGCACAGCATCCAGTCAAACGACTTCGCAACCTGCTTCTTCAACGTTTTGGGCATCATTCGCTCCAGTGGAACAGACTTGAGAACTTAAGAACGCAGCCGCAAGTTCCCCCAAGCGGCAGGCTCTTTGGACAAGACACTACCTAACCCCATTACACTCAAAAGCTTACACTACTATTGTGACCCGTCCACGCCTTCCCGTCCAATGGCAGTTTTAAGGGGTTGAAGTGCAATTCTATGCAGCGAACGGGGATTCCCGCCGCCTTCGAAATCTCCAGAAAACGGGGAAATGGACTCCCCGACGGTATCAGGATGGCTTGCCGCAGGTTTGGTGGGCGCCTACTCGGCATTCAGGGGCGGACGCAGAACAGCCATAGCCAAATGGGCGAGGTGTATGGCCTCATCGTCCATCTGCAACCAGCGGATTACGCAGTGCTGCTTCAGGTACTGCGAAACCTTGGCTTCGCTGATGCCCAGATGCTCAGCCAGATTAGCCCGCAGCGCCGAATCGCCTTTATCGCGGGAACTGCGCGAGGTGCGGCCTTTCAGCAAATTGCCGATGGCAATGCGCAGCGTGCGGCAGGACTCCACGTAATAGCAGCTCACCAGGTCCGCATCCGAGAGAACAAACACGCCCGGCCCCACCGGCGCCTCTTCTGCTTTGGTCAGCGGATGCGGAGTGGCGGCAATCAACCGGCGCAGGAGCGCCTCCAGATGCACCAGGCGCGACGAAACTCCGGGATCGGCCAGGCGCGGGCGCGCCGGCGGCCCGGATCGCGGCAGAAAGGTTCGTTCCGCCTCCGGCCGCTCCACAATCGGCGGTACGACCTCCGCCTCCTCTGCTTCCATCACAAACTTATTTTCGGGAATCGTAGAACGGGCCGCAGACGGCGGAGAAGCCGCGCGTACTGGCGCTGCACTCGCATTTCTCTCCGGCGGACCTTTCTTCTGGCGGCCATGGCCGCCCCGGCGCCCGCGCGTGCGGCGTTTCCGACCGCTTGGAGCTGGCCCTGTCGAGGGAGCAGCGTTCATTCTGGAAGGCGAAGGTACTTCAACCGGGTCGGCCGTTTTCACATCGCCGGGCACGGCAGTTTCCTCCGTCCCCGGTTGTTCCCTCCAATCCCTTGCCAGCCATCCCGCGGGCGTGGCCATGGGAGGCTCCTGCGAGAGGATGGCAGTGAATGGCGTCTCCAAATGACGGCTGACGGCGGGGGAACTACCGGCTTCCGGCGTCTCAGGCGCTTCCGCCGGCATCGAAACGCCGAGGCGCGCGAGCGCCTCTACGGCCTTTTTCTTCCACTCCGCGCGGCGGAACCGCTCATGCGCGGTCTTGTACCACTGCTGCGCCTCTTCCGTGCGCTCTGCCTTTTCAAACGCGGCAGCCACTTCAAACGCCACCATGGCATCGCGCGTCCGGGCGTAGAGTTCAGAAAGTCTTGCGGCGGGATCCGGGCTGTTTTTCGCTTTTCGGATGCGCGCCTGTACTTGCTTCCAATCTGCCATAAACAACTATTGTAGCAATGCTGCTACGTCCCTGCCAGCAATTGTGCTTGCGGCGCATGCTCCCGGCGCTCGATGGGGAGACGCAGCTCTTTCCAGCTACTGCGTCTGGAAACGCGCGTCTTGCGCGTGCAATATAAAGACGTGACGCCAGCCGAGAAAACACGATGGATCACGGAACAGGCCCGCGCGATGGGGTTCGATTCCTGCGGAGTGGCGCCTGTCGCGGGAGGCGAGGAGTTGGAGCGCCTCACGGAATGGCTGGAGCGCGGATATGCCGGAGAGATGCGTTACTTGCATGACCCGCGGCGGAAGTCGCCCGAGGATGTTCTGCCTGCTGCGCGCAGCGTGATCGTCTGCGCGCTCAACTACAACACTGCGCTGCCCTATTCAACGGAAGCCGCCGCGATTCCTTCAGAAGACAGCGGGCCGCGTGGCTGGATATCTCGTTACGCGTGGGGCGATGACTATCACACCGTCCTCGGCGAAAAACTGGACGCGCTCACCAGCGCAATGCGGGCCTGTTTTGCCGAGCCGTTCGGCGCCCGCGCGTATGTGGACACCGGCCCGGTGATGGAACGCACCGCCGCCACTCGCGCCGGGCTCGGCTGGCTGGCGAAGAACACCTGCCTGATCAATCCGGAACTGGGCTCCTGGCTTTTCCTCGGGGTAATTCTCACCACCCTGGATTGCGCCCCTTCGCTGCAGCCGGGTGAGCCACTGCCCGCGGATCTATGCGGCAATTGCACGCTTTGCATTGACGCCTGTCCCACCGAAGCGCTGGCTGAGCCCTATATGCTGGATGCCCGCCGCTGCATCTCCTATCTCACAATCGAATTGCGTGGAACGATTCCTGAGGAGCTTCGCCCCGGCATCGGCCGTATGGTTTTCGGTTGCGATATCTGCCAGGACGTTTGCCCCTGGAACCGCAAAGCTCCGGCCAGCCAATTGACGGCATTCCTCCCACGGGCAATTTCCGCGGAAAGAGCGCGCGACGAATTGGACCGCGATGGCATGGATTCTCTTTTTGCCCCACAACTGGAATGGCTGGCTTCGCTGACCGAAGATGATTTCCGCCGGATTTTTCGCGGCAGCGCGGTTCGCCGCACGAAATGGCGTGGACTGGTCCGCAATGCGTGTGTGGCGCTGGGGAATTCAAAAATCCAGCTGGGCAGCGTAGCATACTCGCGCGTGACAGATTTGTTGCGTCGTCTAGCGGATTCTGGCGACGAGGTTATACCGGAACATGCCCGGTGGGCGCTGCGGCGCATCGCGAAAAACAACGCCACTTAAGGCCTGCGACCTGATGCCGACGTGCACGGCGCGGCATTCTTCTCTTCTCCAAGAATCACCGTTTCGTTTGGCCCTTTGAGCTCATAGCAAATTCCACGCCAGCGAATTTTCCGGCTCACTGACGAAACCGCAAAATTCAACGAATAGAGGAAAGGCACAAGAGGGGCTAGCCAGACACCCGCCCAGAACCATTGATGCGGCGGTTCACTCCATTCCGGCAAGAGTTCGCGGACAGCGGTTTCACGTTGCCAGCCTTTCACCGCCGCCAGCGCCATGAACACCAGCACGGCGATCGCGGGCCACGTCCATTGCCAGGTCCATAAATGGCCGCCCATTGCAAGATGGAACGAAAGAAGAATGCCAAAAAGCAGGGTCAAGGCATAGTACACATGCGCCAGCGCGCCCACGGCCCACAATCGCGGGCTGTAGACGCGCGTCAAAATCATCTGCCGGTTGGTAAATTCCAGCAGGCTGCGCAGGCTGAAATGCTGCGGCGAGGCCGTCAGGCATTGGGGCATGAATATAATTCGTTTGCCCGCAACCCACAGCGCGCGGGTTAACGCCCAATCGTCGCTGACAGCGCCGCGCCAAAATTCCGGCACGCGCGCGTCGTGAAAAGTCTGGCGACGAATGGCCGTGCCGCCACCCCAGCAAAAATTTCGCTGTCCTTCACCCAATAACGTGACAATCGCCGCATTCCACGCGGATGCCATCGCGCCGGCCAGACGATTTCCGCCATCACCGGCGACCGGCAGAATCCAGCGAAAGGTGGTGGCCGCGCCTGCTTCCTCATCCACGAGCGGGGCAACAAGCTGCCGCAGCCAATTTTTCCCCGGGCGTCCGTCCGAATCCGCGAAGACCAGAACTTCAAAACGTGACCCCGCTGCTTCCACTGCGGCGCGCAAGTTGTTCACTTTTTCGCTGCAATCAACAGGAGAACCGGCAACGACATGGCGCGCGCGCTGTGGAAAGCGGGCCGCCAATTCCTGAATCACACGGCACGCGGGATCGGCGCCGCTGGCGGTGACGTAAAGGACCTCATATTCGGGATAATCAAACGCCGCCAGCGTGGCCAGGTTTTCCTGCAATCCTTCTTCAAGCCCGCGGCAAGGACAGAAGACCGCGACGGACGGCGTGAAATTCCGCGGCGGAGCATGATTGCCGCGCAGCGCTGCGCGCCGCCACGCCGCTCCCTGGCGCACGGAGAACAACCCCAGGAGAATTTGAATGGCTGCCAGAAACCAAAACACGCCAATCATGGTTTGTGAGCTTATCAGAATGCCTGCAAGGCATGAGCCAGCTTGGCGCGCGATCCTCCGGCGCGCGCCGGAAAACAGGCACTCCGTCGCGCTCTGCGTTCCAAATTTCTTGACTCTATGCGCCTCGCGGCGCTAGTTTCGCAGCAGGGCCCAGCCCTGAATCTCAAGCTTGGGGGTGAACCATGTCTGCGCCGAACACGCTTCCTGTCAACGAAGCAAAGCTGAACGAATTCATGCAAAAAGCAGTGGGAGAACTGGGCGCCGCGATGAGCGCCGTCCTGACGTTCATTGGCGACAAGCTGGGACTGTACAAAGCACTGGCTGCTTCCGGTCCGGTAACATCCAAGGAACTCGCGCAGAAAACGAATCTCGCGGAGCGGTACGTCCGCGAATGGCTGGCCGCTCAGGCGGCGGGCGGAATCCTGACCTACGACGCGGCAACCTCCCGCTATACGCTTCCACCCGAACAGGCCCTGGCGCTGGCCGACGAAAACAGTCCAGCGTTCATTTGCGGCGCTTTCCAGATTATTGTTTCCTGCGCCAAGGACGAGGAAAAAATCGCCAACGCATTCCGCACTGGCGCCGGACTGGGCTGGCACGAACACGATCCCGGTCTTTTTGCCGGCACGGAGCGTTTCTTCCGTCCCAGTTATCGCGGCCATCTGGTCAGCGAATGGATTCCCGCGCTGGGCAATATCGAGGCGCAGTTACAGAAAGGCGGGCGCGTAGCCGATGTGGGCTGTGGTCTGGGCACTTCAACGATCCTGATGGCGCAGGCTTATCCCAAGTCTACGTTTGTGGGCTTCGATTATCACGGCCCTTCGCTGGAACGCGCGCGCAAGGCAGCCAGCGATGCGGGCGTGGCTGACCGCGTATCGTTTGAAGTCGCCACGGCCAAGGAATATCCCGGCAAGGACTACACCCTGGTGGCGTTCTTCGATTGCCTGCACGACATGGGAGATCCGGAGGGTGCGGCGCGCCACGTGCGGCAGTCGCTGTCGCGTGAGGGAGCGTGGATGATCGTCGAGCCCATGGCCGCTGACAAGGTGGAGGACAATCTCAATCCCGTGGGGCGTGTGTTCTACTCGGCATCCACCATGCTTTGTACGCCGGCTTCGATGTCCCAGGAAGTAGGCCTGGCTCTAGGCGCGCAGGCTGGCGAAGCGCGGCTGCGCGGCGTTCTTTCCGCGGCCGGTTTCACACGGATTCGCCGGGCGGCGGAAACGCCCTTCAATATGGTCCTGGAAGCGCGGCCCTAGGGCGAGATTGGACCGCAAGCCATAAAACGGCGGTCCGTTTTGCTCACGTGAAGCGCCGGCGCGGCATGATTTGCGTGTTGTCTCCCCCCGGCGCTGGGGCGTATGTTCATGTCAACTGTGTTAGCCACCAGGAAAATCGTTCTCTGGTCGACGGCGGAAACGCGTGTACGTGAATTCTTGACCAGAGGAGAAGGACGATGAAGCGTATTCTTGCCCTGGCCGGAATGGCGCTTTTCGGATTTCTTGCGCTGGCGAAGTTTGCTCCCAGCAAGGATTTCCGAGCTGACCAACCTAAAGGCCACATTGTGGTGCCCGCATCCAGCATCGAGCATCCCGGCGACGCTGGCGTTCGGATGCATACCAACTTTGTTATTTTTGTTCCAAACGCGCCCCAGGACGCGAACATCCCTCCGCCAACTGCGGAGACTCCCGCTTCTCTGGCTTGCGTCTATCGCGATGCGCCGCTGGTTCCCGGCTGCCCGATCAACGGAACCACCCAGAATCCCTCCGGCGGTTGGGGCGCCATCGGCATAGTGGACGCGTATGACAACCCGGATGCGGAGATGGATCTCGCGGTCTACTCCTCTCAGTTTGGCCTGCCGTCCTGCACCAAGGCCAACGGGTGCTTCTCGCAGATCTACCAGAACAATGAGCAGCCACAAAATCAGCCTGGTGGCTGGAGTTTGGAAGAGGCGCTGGATATTGAAATGGCCCACGCCATGGCGCCCGGCGCGAAAATCATGCTGTTTGAAGCGCAGACGAACAACAAATTCGCCCTTTACCTCACGGAGCAGCTCGCAGCGCAAACGGTGGCGGCAGCCGGAGGCGGAAGCATCTCCAATAGCTGGGCCACCCCTGAATATTCTGGCGAATCGGATGATGACTTCTATTTTCAACAGAACGGCATAGTGTTTTTCGCGTCCAGTGGAGACAATGCGAAGGGTGTCTCCTATCCCGCTGCGTCGGTTAATGTGGTTGCCGTCGGCGGCACGTTTATTGACCGTCCCGATGGCCTGGCAACAGCGGAAGACTGCTGGGCTTTCAGCGGCGGTGGTCCCAGTCAGTATGAACCTCGTCCGTCCTATCAGGACGTCGTCGAGAATGTAGTGGGCTCGGCTCGCGGGAACCCGGATATTTCCTTCGATGCTGCTGGCTCCAGCGGCCCCGCGATGTATGACGCCGATGGTGGTTACGGCTGGTTCCAGGTGGGTGGCACCAGCGTGTCCTCGCCGGCCGTGGCGGGCATTGTCAACGCCTCCGCACACAAAGCCAAATCAAGCTCCGCGGAGTTGAACGCCATATATAACCGCATCTATGCGGATGCCAGGAATTACAAGGCGAACTACCGGGACATCACCCGCGGCAGCAACGGATATGTGTGTACGACAGGTTATGATTTCGTCACCGGTATTGGCAGCCTGCTGGGTCATCAGGGCAACTAATCTCGCCCTGTCTTCATCTGGCAACGGGTATTCGGAACGGGGAAATGCCAGCTAGTTTTCCCGCCGTCGGCTGAAGAGCTTCCTCAAGAGCGATTGCGTGGCGGAATGCAGCTGATTCTGGAACTCCGCGGCCGCGACGCGTGACTTGTCCAACATGGAAGGGTCCAGCAGCACGGCGCAACGGTCCACAAATGGCCCTTCCACATGCGCCGCCTGTTTGCGGGAGACGCGCCCCAAGTCCTTTCCGGCCATCAGCAGGCGATAGAGGCGCAAGTCGCGGCGGAACTCTTCCATCTCCCGCGGATGCCATCCCAAAGCCTGGGCCAGCGCCGCCTGGTATTCGCCATAGAATATCCGCGCGCCTTCTTCCATCATTTCAATCTGTTTTCGCGCCGCGGGCTTGCGCGTCGTTTTTGCACTCCGGCTGCGGGCAGGCGCCTGTGCCCTTCTCGGCGGACGCAGTATGCGCGGCAATTCGCGTTCCAGCCAGACGGTCATGGCCAGCAAGGCTTCGCGCCGAATGTTGAAGAGCATCTCGCGATACTGACCGGCGTAGGCGGTGCAAACTGGCCGCTCGAATTCCACGGCATAGGTATCTATGAACCGCGCGATCATGCGGTCCTGCTCCAGCGCGTGCAGAAGCACTCCAGCCATTTCGCGGCCGCGGACCACCAGTTGCCGGGGAGTCATCTTCATCGGAAGCATCTAGCTCTACGGGAAGTATTCGCGGACCGCAACTGAATTCTTCATCTGCGCATGAAAATGTGTATCGGAGAGGTCTCCAGAAACACGAAAGGCCGGCAACCATCTGCCGGCCCGTCGTTTATTGAATGATTCAGCGGTTGTGCGAAGGCTTAGTGTACCGGTCCCGCCACTGGCCGTTCCTCGGGAACGTATCCGTTGGCCGTGGGACGGGGTGGCTGCATCTTGGTGAGGGCGATGTCCAGCACCTGGTCGGCCGTGTGGACGAAGTGCAGTTGCAATCCATCCAGCAGATCGCCCTGCAAATCCTCTTTCACGTTGGCCTCGTTTTCCGCCGGGAGAATCACTTCACGTATGCCAGCGCGCTTTGCGCCCAGCACCTTTTCCTTGATTCCGCCGACGGGCAGGACCACGCCGGAGAGAGAAATCTCACCAGTCATGGCCACTCGCGGACGAACCGGCCGGTCCGAAAGCAGGCTGACCAGCGCGGTCACCATGGCCACGCCCGCCGAAGGACCGTCCTTGGGGATGGCGCCAGACGGCACGTGGATGTGGATGTCCTGCTTGCGGAAGAAGTCGGGATCAATCCCGAACCTTTCGCCGTTGGCGCGCACCCAGGTGAGCGCCGCTTTCATGGATTCCTGCATCACTTCGCCCAGGTGGCCGGTCATCATGAACTGCTTGCCGCCGCGCATGCGGCTGGCTTCGATGAACACGATGTCTCCGCCCGCGGGCGTCCACACCAGCCCGACGGAAACGCCGGGATGATTGACGCGATCCTCCACTTCCTTTTCCGCGTGGACTTTGGCCACGCCCAGCAGTTCGCGGACACTCTCTGGCGTCACCACGAATTTCGCCGCTTCGCCGCCCGCCAGCTTCCGCGCCTGTTTGCGTATCAGAGTGGCGATTTCGCGCTCCAGGTTGCGAACCCCGGCCTCGCGCGTGTAGTTGTGGATGATGCTGCGCAGACCTTCATCGGTGAATTCGATCTGCTCATCCATCTTCACGCCGTGCTCATCCGTCTGGCGTGGAATCAGGTACTTCTTGGCGATGTGAACTTTTTCCTCTTCCGTGTAGCCCGGAAGTTCCAGAATTTCCATGCGGTCGCGCAGCGGTTCCGGAATCGGATCCATCCAGTTCGCCGTGGCCACAAAAATCACCTTGGAAAGATCGAAGGGCACGTCCAGGTAGTGGTCCCGGAAGTGCGCGTTCTGCTCCGGGTCCAGCACTTCCATGAGAGCCGCGGAAGGATCGCCGCGGAAGTCGCGTCCCAGCTTGTCCACTTCGTCCAGCATGAACACCGGGTCCATGGTTTCCGCGCGGCGGATGCCCTGAATCACCTGCCCGGGCAGCGCGCCGATGTACGTCCGGCGATGGCCGCGGATTTCCGCTTCGTCGTGCATGCCGCCGAGAGAAATGCGCACAAATTTGCGCCCCATGGCGCGCGCAATGGATTTTCCGAGCGAGGTCTTGCCCACGCCCGGAGGACCCACGAGGCAAAGGATCGGCCCCTTCATCCCCGGCTTCAGCTTTTTCACCGCCAGGTATTCCACGATGCGCTGCTTGATCTTCTCCAGATCGTAATGGTCCTCGTCCAGAATAGCCTGGGCGTTTTCGAGGTTGATTTCCTCGCTGCCGGAGGTCTTGCCCCACGGCAGTGAAGTCATCCATTCCAGATAGGTGCGCGTCACCATGTATTCCGCCGAAGCGGGAGTCATGCGCGCGAGACGCTTCAGTTCGCGGTCGCACTCCTTGCGCGCCTCGGGAGCCATGGCGGACTCTTCGATCTTCTTGCGCATCTCCTCGGTTTCGTTCTGGGTGTCGTCAATTTCGCCCAGTTCCTTCTGAATGGCCTTCAATTGTTCGCGCAGCAGATATTCCCGCTGATTCTGATTCACCTGTTCCTGGACCTGCTCCTGAATCTTGTTGCGCAGCTCCAGAACCTCCTTCTCCTTGCTCAATTCGCGAATCAGGGTTTCCAGCCGGCGGCGCACGCTGGCGGTTTCCAGCAGCTCCTGCTTCAGAATGGTGCTCAACGATGGCAGCGTTCCGGCCACGAAATCCGTCAGCCGTCCGGGCATGTCCATGTTCATCACCGCGTTCTGCAGATCGTCGGAAAGCTGCGGCGAAAGCGCCACCACTTCGCGGAACAGCTCTTGCGTGTTGCGGTGCAGAGCAGTAAGTTCGGACGACATCTCGTCGTCCACATCCGGAAGAACTTCCACCTGGGCGCTCAAGAAAGGCTTCAGGCCTAGAACCTCTACGACGCGGATGCGCTGCAGGCCTTCAATGAACACCACCATGTTTCCATTGGGCATCTTCACCATCTTGTGGACCCGCGCCACCGTGCCCACGCTATGGAGATCGCTGCCCGTGGGCTCTTCCACCCGTGGATCATGCTGCGCCACCACGCCCAAGTATTTTTCGTCACCTTCCAGGGAATCCAGCAAAGCCAGCGAACTTTCCCTGCCCACAGTCAGCGGAGTCACCGCGCCGGGGAACAGAACCGTCTCCCGGACGGGCAATATCGCGAGGACCGGGGGAATTGCTCTTGTCGTCCTTGTATCGGTCATCATGGTCTCCCAAACAGTCGCGCTATCAAACCGAGCAACACAAACGCCAAATGGTTAGATGCGCCACAGCCATAATAGTTCCCTCAAACTAAACAAAATGATATCACAAAATCTTAGCATATAAGACTAAGATATGCCCTGGCGTCATTCGACAGGCCGTCTGGCAAGCTCCAAGGCAGCCTTCAACGCCTGCTCCCGATTTTCCACACGCCCTTCCAGCTGTGCATCTTCAATGGACTGAAGGATTTCCCGGTACCTGGGGCCAGGGGCCAAGCCCATCTCCTTCAGATCGTCTCCCGTGACCAAACGGGCCGGCCTTACCTGCTCCGGTGGTGTGGATTCCAGGAATCGCCGCACGAATTCGTAGCTTTCGAGGCTTCCATGGCTGGCCAGGCAGTCCAGTCGGTGCATCTGCATGTGCTCCTCAAAATTAGGCTGCCTGACGAACCGCTTCAGCGTGGCCGGGCGCATCTCCTTCACGTCTATAAAGCGCATATGCTGCGCTACCAGGGCCAGGATCTGGTCCGAATCCCCATTGGAGAAATGCAAACGCTCGCAGACCTCCCGCGCTATGGCCACCCCGACTTCCACGTGGCCGTTAAACCGGATGCGGTCGTTCGGCCCAGCGGGAGGGGTAAACGTTGCCGGCTTTCCAACATCATGTAGCAGCGCCCCCCACGCCAATGTTGGCGACGTTCCCGCCGGAAGGCCCGCCAGCAGCATTAAAGTGTGCACCCACACGTCCCCTTCCGGATGAAATTGCGGCGGCTGCGCCACGCCCTTCATTCGCGCCACTTCCGGTAAAATGTGAACCAGCAGGCCGGTTTCGTCCAGCAGCTCAAATCCCCGCCGCGCGCCGCCTTCCGTTAGAACACGTGTCAATTCATCGCGCAGGCGCTCCGCGGAAACCTGCACGATGGCCGCCGCTTCCTTCTTGATCGCGGCAAAAGTTTCCTCTTCGATGCCATAACCAAACCGAGCCGCAAATCTCACCGCGCGAACCATTCGCAAGCGGTCTTCGCGAAATCGGCTTTCGGGATTGCCTATGGCGCGGATGATTCCGGCGTCCAGGTCCATGCGCCCGCCCACGTAGTCCAGAATCGCGCCCGAACTTGGATCCATCAGCAGCGCGTTAATTGTGAAGTCGCGCCGCCGTACATCCTCTTCCGCGGTCTTCGCAAAGATCACCTGATCCGGATGCCTGCCGTCCGCGTATCCCGTTTCAGAGCGAAACGTGGCCACTTCGACTTCCGACTCCTCATCCGGAACCACCACCACGCCAAACTGGGCGCCCACCGTCAGGCTTCCCGGAAAGAGTTCCACCACGCGCTCCGGTCTGGCGTTCGTGGCCACGTCGTAATCGCCCGGCTCTCTCTTCAGCAGCAGGTCGCGCACACATCCACCCACCAGATACGCCTGATATCCGCGGGCGCGAAGACGCGCACAAATCTCATTGGCGAGGGCGCGAGGATTCATCATGGGAATTATGGGGAAAAGCGCCGGGCGAAGCCAGCCGCTGGTCGCCTGGTTTCCCTTAATAGCGCCGTGCCCGACGCGACACTAAATCATACGCAGAACGAAGCAGGTGATATCGTCATGCTGGCGGGTTGCTCCCGCAAAGCGCGATACGTCCTTCATGATTCTCTGAACCATATCCTGCGAGCTTTCCCGCGCGCCGGCCTTTACCTCACGGATGAGCTGCTCTTCTCCGTATTCGTTGCCGGTTTCGTTTTCCGCTTCGGCCACGCCGTCCGTGAACATCACCAGCCGGTCGCCTGCAGCCAGGGCCAGCGAAACACACGGGTACACCGTCTGGGCGGAAATGCCGAAGGGCACGCTACCCTCCGACAATCGTTCAATCGCACCCGAAGCGCGCAGCAAAATCGGCGCATTGTGACCGGCGTTCACGTAACGCGCCGCGCCGGTCACCGAATCAATTTCCGCAATGAATCCAGTTGTGAAGCGCATCCCGCCCATGCTGTTGGCGGAGGCGTAGCGGTTGACGCCCATGGCGATTTCCTCCAGCGTGGCGGCCGCCGCCACCAGCGTGTGCAGGCTGGCCTGAAATGTGGCCATCAGCAGCGCCGCGGGCATGCTTTTTCCGGCCACGTCGGCAATGGCCACGAGCAACCGCGGACCACCGCCTGCCGCTTCGGATGGAACGGGAAAAATCGCGTCGTAATAATCCCCTGCCACGGTGTTTTGCGGCCGCATGGCGAAGGCCAGATCGAAGCCGGGCACATCTGGCGGCTGCGCGGGCAACAGCCAGTACTGCACGTCGCGCGCGATTTCCATATCGCGCTTCATGGTCACGCGATCCGCCAGTTCCAATGCCAGCAGGACAAATAGAATTGTCCCGCCAAGGGCGGCAAAATTAATGTCCGCCTGGTTGCCGCGCACCTGGCTCACCAGGACCAGAACGATGGCGATGAGCAGCAGGACTCGGCGCGCCGGCGACAGCTTCATCAGGATGGCCTGGAACATCAGCCAGACGCTGGTGGAGAACTTCTTCAGCCCGCGCTCTTTTTCGATTTTCGACCAATCTACGTCGCGCGAATATAATCCATAGCTGTCGCGCGCTTCGGACTTGAACTGCCGCCACAACTCCATGATCTCCATGCTTTCGGTAATGCGTTCCCAGAAATCAAGGAGTTCATGGCGCGAGCCACGCTTTCGCTTTTTCGCGGTGGTTTTTACCGGAGCGTTCATGACGGTGAATTATAGGCTGCCGCGGGGCCTTCCGAGTAACCGCGGGACAGGCTGAACGGGCGCGCCTGATTGGGCATCAATCTAACAACGTGATTTCGCGCCGCTAATCTTCCGGCGGACGCAGCGACCCGCCCAGCTGAATTTTCGAAAAGCCAAAGCGGTCGCGCAGGGCATCCGTGGTCCGAGCCAACCGTTCCCGCTTGTCGCGCGTCGCCGCATCCAGCAGGCCGAGCTGCTCGCCGCCGTTGCTGAAGGAAGAGAGCGCCACTCCCACGAGGCGCAGCTTGCGATTGTCGGTCCACGCCGCGTTGAACAGGCCGCGAACAGTTTCCAGAATCGCGGCATCCACCTGCACCGGCTCCGGCAGCGTCTTGCGCCGCGTGATGGTCCGGAATTTCGTATCGCGCAGGCGCAATTCCACGGTGGCGGCGCGGAGACCCGCGTCGCGCAGCCGTTTGCCGGCTTTCTGTGTCAGCAAACTCAACATGGCTTCCAGCCGCGCGCGGTCCGATGTGTCTTCTCCGAAGGTGTGGTCGTGGGAAATAGATTTTGGTTCGGCATCAATGACAAATTCCCAGGCATCTTCGCCGCGCGCTTTGCGATGAAGGGCGTTGCCCCACTGCCCGAATTTTTCCTGTAACGCCGGAAGCGAAACTCCCGCCAATTGCTCCACGGTTTCGACGCCCAGCGCTTTCAACGCCGCTTCCGTCACCGCGCCAATTCCCGGAATTCTGCGCACGCCCAGCGGCGCCAGAAACGCGGCTTCCGCGCCCGCGGGAACCCACACTAATCCGCGCGGCTTGGCCTGTTCGGACGCCACTTTGGCCACCAGCCGCGTGCGCGCCAGGCCGCCGGAGCACGGCAGCCCGGTCTTGGCGGTCACTTCGCGCAGCAACGCATGTGCGGCCGCCAGCGGCGGGCCGTGAAGCCGCGCCGTTCCGGTCAAATCCAGATATGCTTCGTCCACGGACGCCATCTCCACGACAGGCGAGTAGCGGGCCAGAATCGCCGCCACGCGATCGCTCCATTGGCCGTAAAGCTCGTGATGTCCGTCCAGGAAAATGGCGTGCGGGCACAGCCGCGCTGCGGTGCGCAGTGCCATCGCGGAATGGATTCCGAATTTTCGCGCTTCGTAGCTGGCGGACGCCACGATGCCGCGCTGATCACGCTGTCCGCCCACCACCACGGGTTTGCCGAGCAATTCCGGGCGCGCCAGCAATTCCACGGACACAAAAAACGCGTCCATGTCCACGTGCAGAATGGGAGTGTCCATTCCCCCGGCCAGCGGGGCGACACCTGCGCCATCCGCATCCGGAAGCGGTTCATTGCGCGCGCGAAACCGGGCCAATTTCGGCATGAGAGAGAACAGACGCGCTTAGTTTACACCGTTGCGATTGGTGTTCCTCAGTGGGACGAAGTTCGTTCCGCTGAAACCACGCGGGGAATTCCCGCCAGGTCATCCTGCGCGGCCACATTGCGCCACGCGCCGTCCGTTTCCAGGAGACCGCGAACTGCGTCCAGCGCTCCATGGCCAATTTCCACGGCGACGATGCCGCCGCGCTTCAGCAACGCCCGCGCCTGCTGAAACAGCGGTCCATAAAATTCCGTTCCCGATTCTCCGCCGAAGAGCGCCAGTTCCGGCTCATGCTCGCGCACTTCGCGCGGCAACGATTCCGCTTCCCGGCGGGCAATATACGGCGGATTGCTTACGATCAGGTCAAATTCCGGCCGCGCGCCCGCGGTCATGTCCAGAAAAAATGGTTCCAGCATGTTTCCCAACAGAAGGTGAACGCGCTCCGCGACGCCATGCTGTGCGGCGTTTCGCCGCGCGACCTCCAGCGCCGCCGCGGAAATGTCCGTGGCGAAAATTTCAGCGCGGGAACATTCCTTGGCCAGCGCAATCGCCAGGCAGCCGGACCCGGTCCCCGCATCAGCCACGCGCAGTTCAGCCTCGCGGCGCGTGCCCAGACGTGCCAGCGCCACTTCCACCACATGCTCGGTTTCAGGGCGCGGGATGAGCACGTCCGGCGTCACTTCCAGTTTCAGCCCCCAGAATTCCTGCTCGCCGGTCAGATATTGCGTGGGAACGCCCGCCGCGCGCCGCGCCAGCAACGCCGCATAGCGCGTGATGTCTTCGGCGCTCAGCGGTTCTTCCGGGTGCGAGAAAATCCACGCGCGATCCCGCCGCAGCACGTGCATCAACAACAGTTCCGCCGCCAATACAGCCGAGGGAACGTTGGCCGCCAGCAAACCGGCCATTCCCTGGCGCAGCGCGGCGCGCACATCCTCGCGGGTTCCGGTGACATCGTTCATGGTTCCGCCGCTACGGCCTCACGCGTCGTCCAGCTCCTGCTTCAATCGTTCCGCTTCGAAATGCGCCACCAGCGCATCCACCAGCGCGCCCAGTTTGCCTTCCATCACGTCGGTAAGCTGATGCAAAGTCATTCCGATACGGTGATCGCTGACGCGATTTTGCGGAAAATTATACGTGCGGATTTTTTCGGAGCGGTCACCGGTCTTAATCTGCCCGCGCCGCTCTGCGGCAATCAGCTGGTGTTGCTTCTCCTGCTCCATTTCATAAAGACGAGTCCGCAGCACGCGCATGGCCTTGGCGCGATTCTTGATTTGCGATTTTTCGTCCTGCTGCGAAACCACCAGCCCCGAAGGAATATGCGTGATGCGCACCGCGGAATAGGTGGTGTTCACCGATTGCCCGCCCGGCCCCGAGGAGCAAAACGTGTCCACGCGAATGTCCTTGGCTTCGATTTTGATGTCAATGTCGTCCGCTTCCGGCAGAACGGCCACGGTGGCCGCCGAGGTGTGAATGCGCCCCTGCTGCTCCGTCTGCGGGACGCGCTGCACGCGATGCACTCCGCTTTCGTATTTCAGCTTGGAGTAAACTTTCTGCCCCTGAATCGCGGCCACGATTTCCTTCATGCCGCCCACCGGCGACGCCGAACTTTCCATCACTTCCACGCGCCAGCCCTGTGATTCGGCGTAGCGCGAATACATGCGAAAAAGTTCCGCGGCGAAGAGCGACGCTTCGTCGCCGCCGGTTCCCGCGCGAATTTCCACGATCACGTTTTTTTCGTCGAGCGGATCCTTGGGCAGGAGCAGCAGGCGCAACTCCTGCTCCAGACGCAGCATTTTTTCTTCCAGCGACTTTTGCTCGTCGTGCGCCATCTGCTTCATCTCGGCGTCGGTGCTGTCCGCCAGCAGTTGTCGCGTTTCCCGCAGCGCCTGGTCCCCTATTTTCCACTCGCGGTATTTCTCAACGACTTGCGAAAGCTCCGCGTGCATTTTGGCCAGCTTCTGGAAGCGCGCCGAATCGTCATGCACTTCGGGCGACGACAATTCCTTCGTCAGGTCCTCGTAACGCGATTCCACCTGCTTCAATTTTTCAAATAACGTCAAATGGGCCACGGTAAAGCCCTCCCCGTTCGGTCAATTCCATTGGTTTAACGGCAGTGTGAAGATGCGCGCCAACAACAGCAAAATAAATTGCGCGCCGGATTCAGCGGAGGAAGTTCGCGCTAATAGAAGAAGCGGGCCATGGTGGACATGCCTGAACCCACGATAGCTTCCGCTTGCCGCGATGTCAAATTGGCCTCTTCCGAAGTGCAAAATGGCGATTTCTAATCGCCCCGCAAGTGACAGTCGCAAATCTGTAAGTCACATATAATCAATCACATACAAGTTTCTAATAGGGACACTTTTAGAGTCTTAATTTTCGCCGTATTTTCTCCCCCGAAAATCGCCATTCGCCGTTCCTGCTCCCCTGGAAAACGCGTTTCCAGACAGCGTTTTGCTCCTCCCGCCACAGCATCCAGCGAATCATTGCTCCCGTCACTCCGGTATATTAAGATTCGCTCGCAAATTGCGATGGCGACTGCCTCCAACCTTTCCTCGCGCGGCGAATTCCTCTGGGATTTTTGGTATCCGGCGGCCCGCGGTGGCGAATTGCTGCGCCGCGAACCGCGCACCGCGCAGATCCTTGGTCTTTCGCTGGTGCTGGGCCGCGATTCCGCCGGGCGCGTTTTTGCGATGGACGATCACTGCCCGCATCGCGGCATGCCTCTTTCATTCGGCCAGTTTGAAGGCTGCGAAGTGACGTGCGGTTACCACGGCTGGAAATTCGACGTACACTCCGGCCAGTGCCGCGAAATTCCTTCTCTCGCCGCCGACGCCAACGTAAAAGTGGACCGCATTTTTGCGCGCTCCTATCCCTGCGAGGAAAAGGACGGCTATGTCTGGGTTTTCCTGAGCGACAAAACGCAACCTCAGCGGCCCTGTCCCGATGCGCCATCCGTGCCGTCGCTTCCCGTTTTCGGCGAAAACTATCGCACGCTGTTTCACTCCGTCCTTCTGCCGGTGGACGTGGACCAGGGCATCCTCGGATTGATTGATCCCGCCCACGGGCCTTTTGTCCACGAATCGTGGTTCTGGCGCTCGCGCCACACCCAGCGGGAAAAGGAAAAAACTTTCGAGCCGATTCCCAATGGCTTCCGGATGCGCGCGCATCCACCGTCCGCGAACACGCTGGTCTACAAACTTCTCGGCGTTTACAACCAGCCGGTGACTACTACGATTGATTTTGTCCTGCCCAATCTCCGTCTGGAGACCATACAGTGCGGGCCGCACTGGTTCACCGACCGCACCATGGTCACGCCCATACGCGAGAATCTCTGCCGCATGGATTTTTGCGCCGCGTGGAATCTTTTTCGCTGGGTGCCCTTCGTGGAGACTATTTTCCGGCCCTTCGCGCGCCGGTTTATCGCGCAAGATCAAAAGAACTTCGAGCGCCAGTCCATCGGCCTGCGCACCGATCCGCCACTCACACTTGTGGGAGACGCCGATCGCCAGGCCCGTTGGTATTTCGATTTGAAAGCGGCGTGGAGGGAATCACGGGAATCAAATGCGCCGATGCGCCACCCTCTGGACGGTCCGGTCACGCTCCGCTGGCGGTCCTGACCACCCACGCTGGCCGCGCGAATTAACGGCGCGAAGTTTCTTTCAACCGCTCTTCACTGGAAGGATTTTCCACCGCGCTGGCCTCGCCACCGAACGCGAATTCGATTCGCGCAAGTGCAATCCCCGTGACCGCGCCGGGAACCGCCGGCATCCACCACCCGGCGCTCCGAAGCAGCGCGGGACCGTAGGTGAACATCTCCGCCAGTTGCAGGCCTCCGCCGGACTGCGCGGCATTCATTCCCACCCATCCGAGAGCATTCACCAATGCCGTCGCCAGCGCTGCTCCAGCTACGGCCCATATCCATGTGAGCCGCAAGTGGGCAAACCGGCCGAGAATGCGCAACAGAAATCCGAAAATCAAGGCGGGAAAAAATCCCAGAATTAGTCCGACAAAACAGAATGAAAAAAATCGCTCGCCAAAAGGGCCGGGAACGACAATCGGCGAACCCATTGCGGAATTCGCCAGCCACAGCGCCAGGCTGGAAAATGTGGGGCCGCAAATCCATGCGGCCAGATAGTAGGCCAGGCTGCCGCGGCGCGTCATAGCCTGCGCTGAATATTGGGAAAATCCAGCCAGACTTTGATGCCGCAGAAGTGCGAGCCTTCCGTGCAGATGGGCGTGGCGATGTCCGCGCGGAGATGGCAGGGCGGTCCGATGAAGCGCCCCAGTTCCGGGAAGACCTGATTCACCTGCTGCAACTCTTCCATGGAGGCCTGGTAAATCTCCTCCTGCGCGTTGAAGCAGGTGCGCATGGTCCATTTATGAAGCAGGTGCAGCAGCGAACCGGACTCCACGAGACGGATGGCCCGTGCGTTGGGCAGCAGGTAGAGCGCGATTTCCGGCGAAACGCCGCGATCAAGGAGCTCGTTTTTCGCCGTCCACGCATCCGCCATGGCGCGATCAAAAACTTCCCGCGCGCGGACATTGCCGGCAATCAGCATGGGCAAAATTACGTCCGGCGAGCGCGTGTCCGCCAGCGTCAGCAGCGGCCGCGAACCGGGCACCATGCGATGCCGCTGATCCTGGCTGTCCGCCGTGTGGCTGATTTTCTTTGCGAAGGTAAAAATCGCATGTTGCAGCGCGCGCATCATCGGCGCGTGGACGCCCACGTTCAGAACTTCCAGGCGATAAGCATTTCGCGCGGGATTCAGCAGCAGGTCCAGCGCTTCCGCGTCCGGACAGGATTGCTCCGTGAGACCCATCACCGCGCGAAACGCTTCGGCGATCACGCGCGGCGCGCGCGGCGAGTAGTCCACCAGCAGCGATGTCCGCCCTTGAAGTTTTGCGTCGAACTCGCGCGCGAAGGCTTCGCCGTCGGGCGAATAGCGCCGCGTCACCTGCCATTCGGGAAGCTCTTCCAGCGGCTCGGTGCCGAAGCGGTCAAAAAATTGCGGGTCCACTTCGCGGACGCATTCCACCATCGCGCCAATCACCTGGCGCGCTTCCGTGGGCGTATCACTGGCATCCGCCATGCGCCACAGCCGGTGCAGGACGATGCCGGAAAGCGTATGCACCATGGTAGTGAACGCCGCCACGGGCAGAACGTACCGCGCCACCTCGATGGCCCGCTTTTCCGCCTGGCGATCCACTTTCTCCACTCGCCGCGGATGGGACATGTCGCTCAGGTGCCAGATATCGCCCAGAATCGCTCGCGCCTCGGGCAGCAGAATCCGCGTCAACTCGCGATAGGCATCCCAGGCGCGCGCTATGGCCTGTTGATAAATTCCCCGCGCTTCGGCGTCGAAGGGCCCCGATTCCGCGGGGACATAAGCTTGCGCGTGATCCAAACGGACGTAGCGCTGGCTTTGCTGCTCCGAATTGTAAAAGGGATGCGCGTGCAGGAAGGACCATACAAACTGCCGGCTGACGTTTTCCAGTCCAAATTCAAAATGGGCGTGCTGGAAAACGGTGTGGTGACCGGAAAAAAAAGTGGCCGCGCCGATGTTCAGGCGCTGCTTGTCCGTGATCTCACCGGCTCCAATCAAGCGTGGCGCATAGCACGTGCGTGCCGCCGCAATGGCCGAATCGTAGGGGTGCGCGAACGAATTCCGCAGAGTGACGCGAGGGGCGGACGATTCGACGACGGATTCCCGCGGAGTTGCCGGCAAGGTGCTCATCCCGAAACGGCATTGTACAACGCCGCGCATTCGCGGACACCATGACATCGCCAGCCTGTCGCTGGCGCGCAAAAATAAAAAACCTCTCGTGGGGAAAAGGACCGGTCAGGCCTTAGGGGCTGCTTTGGGAGCTGCCTTTTCCGCGTACTTGCGATTGAAGCGTTCCACACGGCCGGCGGTATCAAGCAGCTTCTGCTTGCCGGTGTAAAAGGGATGGCAACTCGAACAAATTTCCACCTTCAGCATTTCGCCCTTCATCGTCGAGCGCGTCTTGAAGGCGTTGCCGCAGGCGCAATGAACCGTCACTTCATGGTAATCGGGGTGAATTCCTTCTTTCATGATTGCTCCCGTCCGTTTGGGCCGTTCTGCGCGGCAAACTCAATGCGGACAACCTAGGCCGCGTCGCTAAGCCCGTGGACAATCCCTTATGATACGTGAACCCGCGGTGATTTTCCAGCGGGGGGTGTCTCTTCAGAGTACAAGATGCTCCGGCAACCATGCGGGATTCAATCGGCCTGCAAGGACATCTCACAGAAGACTTTCCACTCTTTACACCGGCTGGCGGACTTCCACATCCAAACCTTCCAGCGTCGGCCGCACTCGCCGTACCACCTCGCTGCCCCATAGCCTAGGCGCCAGGAGCGTCAGAGAAGCCTCTTCCAGCGCGAAAATGGCGCAAAAAGTATAGTTGCTGTAGACCGCCTGATAGGCGTCCGCTCCCCGGCGCGAGAGTTCCGCTTCCAGTTCCGGGTCGCCCTCGGTAACCAGCCGGCCAGCGCGCGCGCCGAAGGTTTCCGTCTCAAACCGCTCCAAGATTTCTTCCAGCGCTTCGTCGGAGGGCGACTGAATCACGATATTTTTCCCCGCGCCCTCGCGCCAGGCTACGTCATGCCGCTCGCAGAATTCGCGCACGCGCGCGAGGTGGCTGAAAAAGTCCACCGCCAGAGGCTCGCCAGCGGCCACCGACCGCAAAACGCGGCTCCAAATCGCCGCGGCATCCGCTCCCAGGATGGGTTCTCGCGTGGTCCCCGGTTCCACCAGTTCCAGGGAAATGGCCCGGACGTCCGTTCCCAAATCGAGAGTCTCTACTTCAAGAATGGCCTCCATGGAGTTAAACCTCTTCGTCAACTACCTGCCCGAATTTTTCCCGGAATTCCGGCGACTGCTTGCGGAGTTCCAGCCAGTCGAAGAATGCGTCCGGCGTTTCCAGCCACACGGCGAACCAATGAGCAATCTCTTCCTTCTCCGCCCGCTTGGCCGGGTCCACGGTGCGGTTGCGCGCAATCATTTCCGCGCGGCGGCGGCCCAGCAGGGCCACCTCGCGCAGATACTCCTCCATGCTCTTGCCATCCTCGGCGCGAAACTTCCGCATGAGTTCGTCGAGCCGGATGATGCACATCTCCGCTTCGCCGAAAGTGGAAAAATGCAACAGGTCGTGCAGTTCGTGATCATATTGCAGCATCTCGTCCACGTGATGCGCCAACGACACGGGAAGGCCGGCGTCGGAAAGCACGGAGGCGATATAATCGCCGGAAGTTTTTCCCGCAGGACCGAGGCGCACAATCAGTTGCCGCCGGATCTGTTCGATCTCCGGAGAAGAGTAGCGCTTGGCGCCCATATCCCGCGCGATGGCGAGAATTTCCTTCTTCCTCGACGGCTCGGCTCTGGTGCTCGGCGGTTTTGTCTTGGACGCCTTGGTCATCCCTGCCCCCTATGTTTACGGTGGTGCGTCGGAGCGGCGGGCGCCATGTCCGTCTCGCCCGCCAGCCGCCGGTGATAAATCGCCACGTTTCGTTGGTGCTCCGCCAGCGTGCTGCTGAAAAAATGGCCACCTTCCACATTGGCGACAAAATACAGATAGTTTGTCCGCGCCGGAAAAAGCGCTGCCTGCAGCGCGGCCAGCCCGGGATTGGCAATCGGCCCCGGAGGCAGACCGGTATGCATATAGGTATTGTAGGGCGAATTGACCTGTAAATCCCGCTGCGTCAATTCCCGCGTGGGCCATCCCGCGAGAAGCAGTGCATACTGCACCGTGGGATCGCATTGCAATGGCAGTCCTTGCGCCAGCCTATTGTAGAAAACGCTGGCTACCAGCGCGCGCTCTTGGGCCTGCGGTGTTTCGCGCTCTATCAGCGACGCCATCGTGACTATATCTTCAGTGCTAGGACCGGTAGTTCTCGATGCCGTTCCGCCGGAGTTGTTCGGCGGATAATTTCCCGCCGGTGTGGCCACTTCCAGCGCGGTCCATTCCTTGCGAAACTTGGCCACCATGGCGGTAGCCATGTCCTGGGCAGTCTGCTGGCGGGTGAATTCATACGTCGCAGGGAATAGATAACCCTCGAGAGTGGTGGCATGGGGCGCCAGATCGTGAATCAGCGTGCCTTCCCTGGTCGCGGCCAGAAAATCGTCCCGCGAGGCGATCCCTTCGCGCTGCAGCGCCGCGGCAATATCAAACATGGTCCAGCCTTCCGGTATGGTGATGGTGCGGACATACACGCGGCCCGAAGCAATCTTCCAGAAAACTTCCCGCGGAGTCTGCGCACGGTCAAAGAGGTATTCACCGGCCTCCAGCGGATGCCGGCGATGCCACAAGCTGTAAATTTCAAACGGCAGCCAGTTGGGCACCACACCCGCTTTGGCCAGCCGCCGGGCGATGGCGTGCCGCGATGCGCCGCCGGGAATGTCGACAAAAATCTGCTGGCCGGCGTAGCCACGATAGGGATGACGAATCTCGAGCGCAGTCCACGTACCCAGCGCGCTGGCGGCACAAATCAACAGAAAGAAAACTGCCAGGCCCAGTCGGCGCATCAGGCTTGGCGCGCCGCCTTGCGCGGGGAGGGATCGCCGTTCTCATCCGTTCCCGCCGCGCGGCTCAGAAAATCCCGCAGAAGGACAGCAGCGGCCACGTCGTCATCTTCCCTTCGGCGGCCCGTGCCGCCCTTTGTCCCGGGACGCAGCAATTTTCCCGCTTCCCAACTCGTTAGCCGCTCATCCGCCAACCTTACTTCCACTCCCAGTTCGCGCGCCAGCCGATGCGCGAAACGCGCCGCTTCATCGGCCATCTCGCCCACTGTTCCATCCAACCGCAGCGGGTGCCCCACCACAATCAACTGAACGCCGTGCCGCCGAACAATTTCGCGAAGCCGCCGCAGATCATTGCGCCGGTTGGTGCGCTCCAGAATGCCCAGTGGCTGGGCGGTCATGCGCAACTCATCGGAAATGGCCATGCCAATGCGCCGCTGTCCATAATCCAGCGCGAGAATGCGCGTGGCGTTGCCTCCGCGCGCCCCGGAAACCGCGGCAGCCGGTTTTTCTCTTGCAGGCAAATCAGACATTGTCTTGATTATAGCCCTTCGGGGGAGGCCGGTCTTTTCAGCTTCCGCAGGCGCGGAGCAAGATCGTTATTGCGGCCGGCCGCGGCTTCCGTCTTGCCAACTCGACAGGATATCCACGGTTTGCATCTGGACGTCCAGTCCTGTGTCTTTGAGGAGCTGCTGGATTTCCGCGCGGGATTGCCGCTTGCCCAGGCGATCTGGAGCGTCAGCAAGGGCATACACCGTCACCACCGCCAGCGCCTCGTTTTTCTTCAACTGCGCGATGTCCACTTTGTCGAAGGTGTCCGACTCCGCATGATAATTCAGCATGTAGTTGGCAGGCTCCTGCTCCGCCACCAGCGTCGGCACACCCTCCAGCAGGAAATCGAAATTGTCGGTTCCCATCTCGGCATCCAAACTGATGTCGCCCGCGTCAAGTTGCTGCGCGGGCTTCAAGTCCTCGCGCAAGCCATCCACGATGTCTTTCCGTCCGCTAACTTCGTAACCCGTGGCCTTGCCGGAGCCAGCGTCAAACACGACGGCGGCGATCATTTTATCCATCTCCGCCTGGTGGGCATGGGAGTAGGCTTCCGAACCGACCATGCCCTGCTCTTCGCCGGTGAACAGGACGAAACGAATGGACCGCCGGGGAATTGTTCCCGTGGAATGAATCACTCGCGCGGCATCAATAACCATCGCGGCGTTGCAGCCATTGTCCAACGCGCCCGTGCCCAGTTCCCAGGAATCCAGGTGCGCCCCGAGCAAAACAAATTCGTCCGGTTTTTCCCTCCCGCGAATCACCGCCACCACGTTTTCCGATTCCACCGGCCCGGTGACGCGATTGGGCATGTCCAGTTGGACGCGCACGGCCTGCTTATGCGCCAGGAAACGCGCCATGCGCTCTGCATCTTCGCGGGCCACGATGGCCTGGGGCAGCGGCTCCAAATTTCCGCCCCATGCAAGGATGTGGCGATAGAGCAGACGATTGGGACGAGTGGACATCCACAGAATCGCCACGGCGCCGGCCCTCTGTGCGTTGCGAACAATCTCCGGGCCGTCTAAATATTCCGCGGCGAGTTGCTGGAACGTTATCAGCACGCCAGTGTGAACGAGGACGATTGAGCCTTTCACCGCCACGCCGGCTTTGGCAAAGTCCGCATTGTCGCCTGTTCCGACGTCCACCACTTCAGCAGTGATTCCGCCCGCGGGCGTCGCTGGCGACCACGGCGTGGAAACCAGCCGCACGGGATAGTTTTCCGGCGCGAGCACGTTCATGCTGGTGGCGCCTTCCGTCCATCCGTGGGGCAGCGTGAACTTTTCGGTGTGAACTTCATCCACGCCAGCCTGCCGGAAGGCCTCCACGGCCCAGAGAGCGGCCTTCGCCGCGCTGGGCGATCCCGAGACGCGGCCGCCAATCCCATCAGCAAGCTGCCGCAAGTTTTCTTCCAGCGGCGATTTTCCCAGGGCATTACGAATCATTTCCGGCGCCAGGTCCGCGCAACTGGCCGTGGGCGAACATCCGCCTTCGCCCTTCAACACCGGAGGATTGAATACGCCCTGCTGCGGTGGCATGGGGTTTTGTCCCTGCGCGAGCACCTCCGGAGCCAGCATCAACAGAATGCCGCATAACACTGTCAGCTGAAGACTTCGCGGCGATTTATGCTTCATCTTTTCACTCCATACCCAGGAAATCATCCTGATTGGGCAGATTACTTGAGAGGCGGACGCCGAAAAACGCCGCACACATAAACCGATGGTTTCTTCACTTTTTCTTGCCCGCGCCATCCCCGGCAGCGAGCACTTCATCAGCCACGCGCGCCACCTGGGCCATTTCCGCCGTATCGTGAACGCGCACAATGTGCGCGCCCGCCAGAATGCTGGCCGTTACCGCAGCCGCAGTACCCCACACACGCTTTTCCGGCGCAGCACCTCCCAGCGCTTCCCCTATGAACATCTTTCGCGACGCACCCACCAGCAGCGGGAAATCCATTTTCGCCAACACCGGTAGATTGACAATTAATTCGAAGTTCTGCTGAAAACTCTTCCCGAATCCGATGCCCGGATCGAGAATGATTTTCGAGCGGTGAATTCCGGCTTTCTCGGCGCGCTTCACCGCTTCGCCTAGTCCTTTGCGTACATCCGGCAGCACATGCGGCGCGAAGGCCATTTTCTGCATGTTTCGAGGGTTGCCGCGCATGTGCATCAAGATCACGCCCATGCGACGGCGCCACACCACCCGCGCCATGCCTGGGTCGCCGGCCAGCGCGGTTACGTCGTTCACAATTTCCGCGCCCGCTTCCCCCGCGGCGTCGGCCACCGCCGCCTTGGTGGTGTCAATGGAAACAGGGATGCGCAGCTTTCCGCGCAGGCTTTCCAGAACGGGCAGCACGCGCCGTAATTCCTCGTCGGCGGCCACTCCGTTCGATCCCGGCCGCGTGGATTCGCCTCCAATGTCCAGAATGTCCGCGCCGGCATCCTGCATGGCCAGGGCGCGTTCGACGGCCACTTCGGGGCGGACGTAAACTCCACCGTCCGAAAAACTGTCCGGCGTGACGTTCAGCACGCCCATCACAATGGTCCGCTTGCCCAGCACCAGCATGTGCCGGGCCAGCCTCCATTGATACTCCTTGCGCACAGCCAGGGACATGAACTCTCCATGGATAATCAGGAACTGCCGGCTAAATCGCTATTAGACGCGCTCAGTCCAGATCGAAATCGCGCAGCGGCTTTTCCACCGGGGCATCTTTCGCGCGCCGCAACCCTTCGGCGAATTTTTTCTCCAGAACGTCTTCCTTAATTTTCTCCGCTTCCACGGACTGGCGGAATTTTTCTTCCACACGCTCACGCTGCTCGCGCAACATGCGCGCGGTATCGTCCAAATCCACGGAAGGGGGCGCTTTGGAGGCGACATGGGAGAGCACCACGCCCAGCTCGGCGTCCACGGTGAGCTTTGCCCCGCAGCAGGGGCATTCCAGATCGAAGGTGGCTGGAATATCTTTGCGAGCCATGCGCCTATTGTACGACAGACCGGGGCACACTCAGGCACCCGGTCTCGCCACAATGGGTATACTTATAAACGAGTAGGGGAAAAATTTGGCGGGCGCGGCGTCTTTCGGCGCTTGGATGAGAAAATCTAGGCGGGCGCGGGCTTTTCGCCCTTGGCCATGCCGGGCAGCGGCCTCGGCTGTGGCCGCAACGACGGTTGCGGGTCGCGGCTGGGCACGGGTGGTGGCGTTGACGATGGAGGGGGCATCGGCTTTTCGGGCAGTTCCTTGCCTTCCATCAGCAGGCGGATTTCGCTGGCTTCCAGAACTTCGCGGTCCAGCAGCGCCTGCGCCAATCTTTCCAAAGCTGAACGGTTGCTTTCCAGGAGATTGCGCGCGCGGCCATAGGCGGAGGTGACAATTCCGCGGACCTCGCCGTCAATGCGGATGGCGGTATCCTCGGAGTAGTCGCGATGCTGGGCAATTTCCCGGCCCAGGAAAATGGCTTCTTCCTTCTTGCCGAATGTCAGCGGGCCCAGGGTGCTCATACCCCATTCGCAAACCATCTGGCGGGCAATTTCCGTGGCGCGCTCAATGTCGTTCCCGGCGCCAGTGGTGAGATGGTTGAGGAAAATCTCTTCGGCCGCGCGGCCACCCATCAGAACCGCAAGTTGCGTCTCCAGAAATTCCTTTGTGTAGGTGTGTTTGTCGTCAATGGGCAGCTGCATGGTCACGCCCAGCGCCATGCCGCGGGGAATAATGGTCACCTTGTGCAGCGGGTCGGCGCCCGGCGTCATGGCCGCCACCAAAGCATGCCCCGCTTCGTGGTAGGCGGTATTCTTCTTCTCCTCGTCGGAGAGGATCATGGACCTGCGCTCGGCGCCCATCAGGACTTTGTCCTTGGCCATTTCAAAGTCCGCCATGATCACAAACTTGCGGTTTTGCCGCGCGGCCCACAGCGCGCCTTCGTTAATCAGATTAGCCAGGTCGGCGCCGGAAAATCCCGGCGTTCCGCGCGCGAGCACGGAAAGATCCACATCCTCGGACAGAGGCACCTTGCGCGAATGCACGCGCAGAATTTCCTCGCGGCCCTTTACGTCCGGACGAGGCACCACCACGCGCCGGTCAAAACGCCCCGGCCGCAGCAAGGCCGGATCGAGCACGTCGGGCCGGTTGGTGGCGGCGATTAGAATCACGCCTTCGTTGGACTCGAAACCGTCCATTTCCACCAGCAGCGCGTTCAGCGTCTGCTCGCGTTCGTCGTGCCCGCCGCCCAGGCCTGCGCCGCGATGGCGTCCCACGGCGTCAATTTCGTCAATGAAAATAATGCAGGGAGCATTTTTCTTGCCCTGCTCAAACAGGTCGCGCACGCGGCTGGCGCCCACGCCGACAAACATCTCCACGAAATCCGAGCCGGAAATGGAGAAGAACGGAACATTGGCTTCGCCGGCGATGGCCCGCGCCAGCAGAGTCTTGCCGGTTCCCGGCGGCCCCACCAGCAGAACGCCCTTGGGTATGCGTCCGCCGAGCCGCTGGAATTTCTGTGGATCGCGCAGGAAATCAATAATCTCCTGCAATTCTTCCTTGGCCTCTTCGATGCCCGCCACATCCCTGAAGGTGGCCTTTTTCTGCTGCGCGGTCAGCAGACGCGCCCGCGACTTCCCAAAGCTCATCGCCTTGTTGCCACCGGCCTGCATCTGCCTCGCCATGAAAATCCAGAAGGCGATCACCAGAATCAGCGGCGCGGCGGTCATCAGGAAACTCACCCAGTCGGCACGCGTCACTTCCTTGATGTTCAGCCGCACCCCTTTTTCCTGGAGCTGTTTGGTCAGGTCCGGCAGATTGGGCTGAGGAATGGTTACGCCGCGGAACTTGCTTCCGCTGGGGTTGCGCAGCTCACCTTGAACTTCCGCGCTGATTTGCCCCAGGTAGATGGTCACCTCGCTGACGTTGCCGGACTGCACCTGCGCGAGGAAATCCGTGTAGCTGAGCTCCTGCTCATGCGTAGTCTGGCTGCCTGTGGAAGCCATCTTCCATAGCACCACGGCCAGCAGAATCATCAGTAACCAGAACAAAATTGTGCGTAACGTCGAATTCACCTTCATGCTCCATCCACCGCGCGACGGCAGTACACCAGTTGCATTGCAGTTTCCTTAGATGCCTGATTTCCTGAAATGTATGCGGGAACGAGGATCACGCCCTCTGCTCCTGGATCAACAGAACTCTGAGCGCGTCCGCCCGTGCCGTCACCTTCCGAGCCGGAGGCAATCCCCGGGCCCAAACCACTTCCCCTGCGCTGGTCAAGACCGGCCATCCATCTCGCTGCCCCAGCGGGATGCGCCGCAGCATCAACATTCGCGACACTTTCCTTGGCCGCCTGCCACCGGCCGGACAATATGCGTCGCCGGCGCGCCAATTGCGCAGTATGAGCGGGGCGTGCAACGAAGCCAGGTCGATTGCCTGGCTGGCTTCTCTAGTTTCTCGCTCCGCTTCAAGCCAGTCAATCACTTTCAGGGAATAGGTACAGGCGATTTCCGAAACCGAAATATCCACGGTTCCGCTGGCCGGCAGGTCAATTCCATATTCATACGAAAAAGCCTCTCGCCCCCGGGACGGCTGCTGGCCGCGTTCCGCGGCCTGGTAAAAAACCATGCGGTCAAATTCCCGGGCCACTCTCAGGCCATGGGGTAATTGGAGTTCCTGCCCGCTTTTTCCCGCCCTGGCAAGCCTCATAACATGTTCGACGTGTTGCGCGCCGGGAAAGTTCCCCGCGCCACATGCTTCCTCAGCCACCTTTCGGATCAGCCGCCTGGTCAGCGCCTCTTGCGCGCCTGAGCTAGGATGTTCCGCATCAGACCCCAGGGGCGCAAGCAAATCCACGGCGGCCACTTTCACCCCATGCGCTGTATGTTTCATCAGCCGCCGAAATACCCCGTCCACCAGAGCGGTCCAAAAAACCTCTTCTTTCTGAGCTTGCCCAGCCAAATCGGACAAATGTGCAGCCACCCCTGGCGCATAATCCCTTTCCATCCGGGGCAGAAGGTCGCGCCGGATGTGAGCTCGCAAGCGGCTTACATCATTGTTAGACGCATCTTCGCGCCATTCAGCGCCGCGCCGCTCTGCGTATTGCCGCAGGTCCTGCCGCCGGATTCCCAGCAGCGGGCGAACCACCACGCCACGGACAGCGTGAATGCCGGACAGACCCCGCAACCCTGTGCCGCGTAGCAGCCGTGCCATCACGGTCTCAGCCTGATCATCCAACGTGTGGGCAACGGCCACTCGCGCGGCGTTGCCTTCCATCACCACGCGCTCGAAAAAGCCGTACCGTGCGCGCCGCGCCGCATCTTCGAGATTCCAGTGATTGGCACGCGCCAATGCCGCAACGTCCACACGCTCGGCGATCAATTCCAATCCGCGCGTCCGGGCCAGGCCGGCAACAAAATCTTCGTCCGCGTCCGACTCCGCGCCGCGCAGCAGATGGTTCAAATGCAGAACCACCAGACCGATGCCCAACTCGTCGCGCAGGTGCTCCAATAGAAGGAGCAAACCCACAGAATCGCCGCCACCGGAAACCGCCACGCCGACTCGCTCTCCCGGATGGAGGAGCTTCTCCTCGCGAATGGCAGACAAAACCCGTTTTTCAATTGGTAGCCGCACGAAAAAAACCTACTGTCCCCGAAGAAGCCGGGGCAGTCCCAGAATCATGGTATCAGGCAGAAAATAATGGCCGCAAATCACACTGGTGAGTGAGAAAGGAGGGAAAAACGAACGCGCCCAAACCGGCTCGCGATCAGGAAACGCCGGCGCCGTGTTCCAATAACGAGCGGCTGTACTCAATGCGCCGCTCCAGAGCGACGGCCGCGAAATGCGAACAGCCAACGCGCTCTTGTTCCAGACGGCGCAAAGCCCCCGGGATGGACTTGAAAAAGGTCTCGCAAACGGTCACCAAGTCGTAGTAGGCGCCTACGGCCTGAATCTCAAAACGGTCATCGGATCGCTCCGGGCAAAGCCCCACCAACTGGCGCAAACGCGCAAACTCGTCCGCGCTTACGTCCGAGCTCTGCGCTTCGGCCAGAGTGCGCACGCGCTCGGAAACCTCCACTCGGCGGTAGGTGGCCACCAGGGAGCGAGCATAGGATATGAAAAAGTGCAAAAGGGCGGCCAGGGACGCCACGCAAATCAGTACGGCGATCATCGTATCTCCGCGGCAAGCGTGGCCGGAGCCAAACGCGCCGTTTCAGGAATTTTTGTGAGCGTGTATGCCCATGCCAGGGGGAGCCAAACCCCCAGAATCGGCGGGATGGCATGCAGAATTTCAACTTTCGGGAACAGGTTCCGCATGGCATAGAGAGCCGCAAACGCGCTGAAGTAGATGCCCAGCGCCAACACCAACTGAATCAGGCGGGCACGAGTCTCCCGGAGTTTCATGACCACGAACCAAAGTCCGTAGGTTAACACTGCCCCCACGAAGTAGAGGTTCTGTGAAATTTCCAGCACGAATTTTCCGGTCAGGTTATGGGCATTATGCCGAACCACCAAATAAGAAAATCCCGCCACGCCCAACAAGAGAAGGACGGTAGCCCCGCGCACATAGCGGCTGGCATTCAATTCGCGAAAGACGTGGGAATAGAGGCCCATTACCACCAGGTAGAGAAGGACGGTCAGCAGGCAGTCGCTGTAATAGTACGTATATAGGTACTGCCGGGAAGAAAATCCGTAGTCGCGCAAAATGAAAAATTGCGCCAGCGAGGTGATGGCCGTGAGGAGAATATAGGCATGCAATGAGAGGTAGCGGAAAAACTGGCCTCGGGCGAGCGAGTACACCACAAGATATATGGCCGCCGCAAGTCCGGCGCACCAAATCAGGTAATCAATCGGGCCAAGCATACTTTCCTTATACTCCTTGCTGCCGGCCCGTGGCGACTATTTTTTCAGACTAACGGTCGAAACGGCTACCGGGCTCCCCAAGGATCCGGCGGAACCGGCGCGCTGGTGCCACTCCAGGGATCGGGAGGCACGGGAGCACTCGTTCCACTCCACGGGTCCGGCGGAACCGGCGCACTCGTTCCGGCCATCAACAATGGCGAGGAATTGGAATTCGCCATCGCGGGCTGCGCTTTCACCACTACAGTGCGCAAGCCCATCGCGCCAACGAGCACCACCAAAACCAGAACAATTACGGCCAGCCAACGATTCATGACACTACCTCCCAAGGCGGAATTTTCCGCGCGGGGAGTATAGTGCTACGTACCCCTTAAGGCAAGGTATAAATTGTTTTTTACCCTAAGAGTACCTCCCTATTGCAGCAATGGGGTTACTCTTTTGGTAAAGGTTCCAATGGTTCATAGAGGGTACCGAGGTATGCCTTTTGTGTCAACAGTACTTTTGGTAATCAGCAACCCTGTGCCCTGTTGATTAATCCCCCCTCCGAACGGCATTCACGGCGGCTCTTCGCGCCCGCGCTTGACACTTCGCCTCCCCCGCCCGTAGCATCATTTCACCCTCCTTTTCGTGCCGGTGTAGCTCAGAGGTAGAGCGAGGGTCTCATAATCCCTAGGCCGTGGGTTCGAGTCCCACCGCCGGCACCATCCCCTTGTTTTTCATGGGTATTCGGGCTATTTCGCATCCCTCCGCCGGATCCTGCCCTGTACCGCTCAGCCCCACGCGACCTACATTGTTTCTGATCGTTGCCGTCCACCTCGACGCCACCCAGACTCCCCGAACTCGCGTGGGTTCGGAAAGCAGGGTGGCTATGCTTAGGAAATAATAGAGGGGATCTCTTCATCTCATCGGCTTCCGCCGCGATTCTTGCATCACTGCCACTCGCATGGATCTTCGCAAGCCTGCCTCCTGGCCCGCAGATCATAATTATTTAACAGTAATAACGGCCGAAAGAGATGGCGCAATTTCCGATCATTCGAAGCCGGTTTCGGCGCTCCCCCTCTCTGGACCTGTTAATATTTGGTTATTCCCGCGACACCGTTCCGGCGGCCGTTGGATCGAATGAGCCCTCCGTACTTACTGGAACTGGAAATGGTGGATCACCCGGGAGTCAGCGGTAAATCGGGGCGCTTGCCCAATCGCCGTATTCGGTCCTTCGCTACGCCCCGCTGGAGAGAAAATGCTTTATGGCGTGGCCGCGCCGCTCACTTTGCGCACTTGCGGTTCAGCTTGAGCGTGAGGTCAATATCGTTGCGGCTTTCAAAACTGGAAATGGAGCGCGTGGCGGAACAATTCCCCTGGTGCTCGGCATACACTTCATAGTCCGAATTGGGATCCAACCCGCTGAAACGGTACTTTCCCGCATCGTCGGTAATATAGGTCTTTACGTTGGTGGTGCGCACGTTCTTCAGGTAAACCACGCAGGTGCTCATTGCATTTTCATCCTTGTCCACCACCGTGCCATGGACGGTGCGCAAATCGCTTTCCTTCTTGTTGTTCTGCGAGTGGCTGGCCGCGGCGAAGACCATCTGCAGCGCCAGCAGCAGCATGAAAACTCCAGCCCGCGGTACGTACGGCCGTGCCCCCAACCTGCTCTTCATCATTGACTCCCGCCGCCTTGTCCAGCCGGATTCATGCATATCCGCCTTGGCCGTCTTCCTCGTCGTCTTCATTATCTTCATTGACAATTTTCTCGGTGTCATCTTCGTCGTCTTCATCCTCTTCGTCAGCGTCCTTATCTTCCTTATCTTCCTCGTCGTCCTCGTCGTCCTCGTCCTCATCGTCGTCGGCGATCACGTCCAGGCGCAGAGGATGCACCTGCACCACCTCCAGTGCCGTTTCGCACTCTGGACAGCTCAACAGTTCGCCTTCTTCCATCTCGTCTTCGTCGAGGTCAATTTCCGTATCGCATTCTGGACATCTGGCCACTGCCGTCCCTCCTGGCGGAATTCGTTGCACGTGCCCGAGCGTCTTTATTATATAACGGTCAAGCGAACGCCAACGTTCCGTGTCCGTGGAGGAACGTGAATATCAACAACCATGAATATCCATTACGTCCGGTGATTGGCGTGGGCGGGATTGTTATAGAAAATGGCCTCGTTCTGTTGATCCGCCGCGGCACTCCGCCAATGTGTGGTGAATGGTCCATTCCTGGCGGCAAGCTGGAAGCCGGCGAAACACTGGTCGAAGGCGTGCAACGGGAACTCCTGGAAGAAACGCATCTGCAGGTCCGCGTATTGGATTTCATCGAAGTCTTCGAACGCATCTTCACGGATTCCTATGGTGGCGTGGAGTATCACTTCGTGGTTCTGGATTACTTCTGCGAACGGGCGGCGGGGGATATTCGCGCCGGGGGGGATGTGCTGGACGTGCGCTGGGTGACCGAGGAAGGGTTAGCGGAACTTTCGCTGACCGCCGCGGCCACGCGAGTACTGCGCAAAGCCTTCCAGATGTGGCGGGAGCGCACCGCCATTCCCAGTTGATGTTCCCGCTCTCATTTCTCCATCCGTATTAAACGGCCGCGGCTTCCGGCACTCGTCCAAAACGCCGCTCCCGCGAATGAAATTCACCGACGGCCGCGGCCAGATCAACAGCACTGAACTCCGGCCACATCCGAGGCGTGAAGATCAGTTCCGCATAGGCGCATTCCCATAGCATAAAATCGCTCAGACGCTGTTCGCCGCCCGTACGAATGAGCAGGTCCACGTCCAGAGATACGCCACCGGCCTGCATCACCTGGCCCAACCGCCGCGAAAATTCCGCCTGGGTAACTTCGCGGCTGGAGAGCATCCAGCAGGCGGCACGCAGGATGGAATCGCGCGAGGAATAGTCCACGGCCAGACGCAGATCCAGCTTGCGGCCCGCCGCCGTGCGCTTTTCGGCGGCATTGATGGCATCCGCCAAGGGACGCCCGATACGATCACGCCTTCCAATGGCTCGGATGCGCACGCCCTGCGCTTCGCAGCGCGCCGCTTCCTGGTCCAGAAACTCTTCCACCACGCGCAGCAGCGCGGCCACTTCCCCGCGCGGACGCTCCCAGTTGTCCGAGGAAAATGTAAACAGCGTTAATGTGCCAATACCCAGCCCCGGAGCGGCTTCCACAATCCGCCGCGCCGTTTCCGCTCCCGCGCGGTGTCCGGCGGAGCGGGCCAATCCTCGTGTGGCCGCCCAACGGCCGTTGCCGTCCATCAGGATGGCTACGTGCAGCCCCAGGGGGTGGACTTCATCCAAAGTACTTTTTTTAATAAAGTCGCGCGGCAAAAAATTTTTCTCGTCCATTCAAGCTTCCCGTGTGGACCGAATGATGGCTTCCATGTGGTCCAGGTACCGTTCCAGCGCCCGCCGACCCGCCGCCGTCAGCCGGTATTCCGTCCGGGGCAATCGCCCTGCAAACGACTTCATGCAGCCGATGTATCCCGCCTCTTCCAGCTTGCGCGCATGCACGCTCAGGTTGCCGTCGCTCATGCGCAGGAGCTTCTTCAACTCATTGAATGTGAGCCGATCATTCACCGCCAGCGCGCTCACAATGGAGAGCCGCAACCGCTCGTGAATGACCCGATCCAGCTTTTCCACTGGCGTGAGGTTGGCGCGCGCGCGCATCTCCGTTGGCTCCTCGTGCGCTGGCTGGGTCTCCCTTCGCTTTCGCAAAACACCCGTTCTAGCCGCCATATCTCCTCGCAATTACAAATCCGAATATCAGATGCAGCCCGCCGAACCCCGCTGCCAGGAAGGCGTCTCCCCATGCTGGCGGACTGAAAAGCGCCACGGTTCCCAGCACGATGAAGCACAAGCCCATCAATGGCACGGCGCGAATGGAAAACGCTCCCGCCGTGGCAATGCCCGTGCCATATAGCAGCAGCCAAGTGCCCGGAACGGCCGATTGAAGACCGGCACGCCACAGCACGACGGTCAGCAAGGCACCGGCAAACATGGCCGGCGCAAAACTCAATGTGAATTTTCTCCCGGGACCGGCCAGCAGCGGCATGTGTGCCGCGCGCGCTTTAGCCAGCGTGGTCCACCCGGCCACGCCCGTGGCTACGATGGCCTCCACAAACCAGGTGGCCAGCCAGGCCAAATGCGAGGTCTGCATGGCGGCGACGGCCGCGGCGCCCAGCGCGGTGATACCCAGCGCCACGCCGCCCCATCCCGGAACGGCCGTGAACGAAGTGGCCCGCTCCATGGTTTCGCGGATGAATCGGAGGTTTTCCTGGGCGTGCTCATCCAAACGGACGGGTTCCCGCGGAGACGACCGCAGAGGTTCCATGGCAGCCATAGGCGCAGTCTGCCACGAAATTCTGCTATGTCAAGTACTTTGTGATGCAAAGCAAAGCAGCGGTCAACCGATCCGCGGATAGCGCCCCAGCACCGCATTGCAGCGAATCGCCGCCAGGTCCAGGAGCATCAAGAAACTGTCCCGCACCAAATGGACTTTTGTCGCCGGATCGTGGGCCCACCGGACGGGAATTTCCACCGTCGCCAGGCCATGGCGCTTCGCCAGGTAGAGAATCTCCGGGTCGAAACCAAATCCATCGGTGCGCTGTTGCTCGAAAATAATTTGACAGCGCTCGCGCCGGAAGGCTTTGAAGCCGCATTGCGTATCCACAAACGGCAGGCCGGTCATCATGCGCACCACGAAATTGAAGATAATTCCCGCCCACTCGCGCATGTGTGATTCATGGACCTGAATCAAACGGCGATCCATGGCCCGCGAGCCGATGGCCACGTCGGCCTCTTCGAGCGCCTCAAAAAGCTTTTGCACTTCATCAATTGGCGCGGAGAGGTCGGCATCCGTAAACAACGCGATGCGTCCCCGCGCTTCCAACATGCCGTGGCGCACGCTGAATCCCTTGCCGCGGTTCGTGCCGTTGGCCACCACGCGCAACTCCGGCAACTGCGCGCGCCACTCCTCAGCCACGCGCACCGTGCCGTCCGCGGACCCATCATCCACCACGATGATTTCCGCATCCAGATTTTGCGCGCGCAGATAGTCGCGGATGCGCGCCAGCGTGGGCGGCAGCCTCCGCTCCTCGTTGTAGGAAGGAATAACGATCGAAAGTTCCGGGGCCTGGTTGTTCATCTTTCCGTAGCCGGTTGGTAACCATAATGGCCCCGCAGCGGGACGAACCGACAGCGACAGATCATGCGCCGCGAATATTCGTTACCACGCCGCCGCACCTGCAGAAGTTCCTGGTTGTCCGGCTTACCTAAAGGAATCACCATGCGTCCACCTTCGCCGAGCTGCGCCAGCAGTGGCGGAGGCGGGGTGGGTGCAGCCGCCGAAACTGCGATGCCGTCGAACGGCGCTCTCCGGGGATAGCCCAGCGCCCCATCGTCCCCAATCACCAGGACGTTGTTGTATCCCAGCCTCGCCAGCCGATCGCATGCTTCGGCTGCCAGCGATTCGTCCCATTCGATGGCCACAACTTCTCTGGCCAGCAGGGAAAGGACTGCGGCCTGATAAGCCGACCCCGCCCCCACTTCCAGCACGCATTCATCGCCGGAAAGTTCCAGTCCTTCCGCAACGGCAGCCACTATGTAGGGCTGCGAAATCGTCTGCCCCAACCCGATGACCAAGGCCGAATCCGCATAAGCTTTCGCGCGCGCATCCGCGGGAACGAATTCCTCGCGCGGCACCGCCTGCATCGCCGCCAGCACACGACTGGAGCGAATCCCCCGCCGGCGCAGTTGCGTCTCCACCATGGCCGCGCGCTGCGCTGCAAAATCCGCAGCGGTGCCGGCGCCATCGAGATTCGTTGTCAGGGCACCCATGCCGATTTTCAGGCCGACTTTTTCCCGCGCTCCCAGGGCCGCTTTTCCAGAATTTCTTCCATTTCCGCCAGCGCGAAATCAATTTCCTCGTCGCGGTTATAGAAATGCGGAGACATGCGCACACCCGCGCCAGGGCGGAAATCCACCAGGATGTCCCGCGTCACCAGTTCCTTCGCCACTTCTCCGGCATGCGGGCATTCGATGGAGACCGTGCCACCACGTTCGGCGGCATCCCGTGGAGTGTTTACCTTCCAGCCGCGTTCCACCGCGCCTTCAATCAGCCGCTCCGTCTGGTGCTGCGACTTCGCGCGAATGTTGTCCACTCCCGCCCGCGCAATGATGTCCAGTCCCGGCTGGCAGGCGTATAGCGCGGGGATGTGCGGCGTCCCGTTCAGGAAACGAAACGAATCCTTGCGGGGGTCAATCGGTCCCACTTCAAAATTGAACGGCCGCTCGTGGGCCATCCAGCCCGTAATTCGCGGTTGCAATTTTGTCCGCAAATCCGTCCGCACATAGAGATAGCCCACACCCGGCCCACCGCAGAGCCACTTCAAAACTCCGCCGACGGCAAAGTCCGGCTTCAACGTGGCCACGTTGATGGGCACCGTTCCTGTCCCCTGAAAGCAATCCAGCACCACCATGGCGCCCACGCGGTGGGCGCGTTCGATGATAGCTTTGGCATCCACGATGGTCGCGCTGCGGAACAGCACGAGGGAAATGGGCACGAGTAGCGTTTTTTCATCAATGGCCGCCAGGAATTTCTCCATGGGCACGCGCAGGCCGTCCTTGCTCTTCACCATCTGCACGCGCGCGCCCAGCCGCCGCTGTTCCATGTAAAAATACACAACGGATGGAAACTCGCGGTCTACCATCACCACTTTGTTGCGCCGTTTGCCGTAATCAAAGCACGAGGAAATAATCGCCTGAATCAAGGTCACGTTCTGGTGGAGCGAAATCGAATCCGGCTCCGCGCCGATGAGCGACCCTATTTTGTCGCCCACGGTGACCGCCATGTCCCACCAGCCTTCTTCCCACGCGCGCACGCCGCGATTTCCCCACGCATCGGCATACGCCTGTAAACTGGCGGGCACGCCTCGCGGCATGGCCCCCAGCGAATTGCTGATCATGTAGGTGGATTTTTCAAGGATGGGAAACTCGTCGCGCCATTTCAGCAATTCATCCATGCCCGATTTCTCCTGTCGCTTCTGTCCCGTTACGCGGCGATCTTTCCACCGCACGTCTCCGGACAAAGTAACACAGGGAAAGCAGGGCAAGCCACGGAATGCCGCCCGCCAGCGTGATGCGCATGCCCGGAATTCTCCACGTGGATAACATTACCGCCGCCAGCGCCAGCAACCCCAGCAACGAGCTCCACGGACCCGGTGGCGCGAAGCGCCGGAATTGAACGTGGGCCATCTTTTTCCGGAAGGCCAGATGCGTGGCGAAAATCATAAGCCACACGTAAAGTCCGCCGAAAAACGCCGCGCCCACCATGTATATGTACGCGGAATCACGAAAGCGCAAATCCAGCAACAGCGCCCCCACCATTCCCAGACTGGAGACCAGCAGAGCCGTCAATGGCGCTCCATGGCGGTTCAAAAACCCCAGTCGTCGCGGGGCATATCCGCCGCGCGCCAGCGAAAAGAGCATCCGTGTGGTGAGATACAGATTGGCGTTTATGCTGGATAGCGCCGCGGTCAGCACCACGAAGTTCATCAGCGCCGCGGCGGCGGGTATTCCCGCGGACCGAAACACGCGGACGAACGGGCTCTCTGAAAGCCCGGCCTGCGTCCACGGCATCACGCCCACCAGCACGCACATTCCACCGATATAAAAAATCGCCAGCCGCGCCAGCGTCCAGCGCATGGCCCGCGGCACAGCCACTTCCGGGTTCTCCGCTTCACCGGAGGCCACGGCCACAATTTCGATTCCCAGAAAACTGAAAATCGCCATAGCCACGCCCAGCCCCACACCGCCCCAACCATGAGGCAAAAACCCGCCGTGCGCCGTGAAATTCACCAGGCCCATGCGCGGAAAGCCAACGCCGGTGAGCAGCGCCGCGCCCAGAACCAGAAAAAAACAGATCACCGCCACTTTAATCAGCGCGAACCCATATTCGAACCGCCCGAAATTTCCCACGGCGCGCGCGTTAATCCATATCAGCGCGGCGGAGAATGCCACGATCCACCACCATCCCGGAATTCCCGGGAACCAGTAACGGCAATAAATTGACGCCGCCACTACTTCGCTCCCAATAGCCACCACCTGCGCCAGCCAGTAGGAGTAGCGCATGGTGAATCCCGCCCAGGGATTCAGATACATTTCTGCATGCACGCCGAACGATCCGGCCACCGGATGCACCACGGTCATTTCCGCCAAGGCCCACATCAGCGCCAGCGCAATCAACGCACCGGCGCCGTAGCTCAGGATCACGCCCGGGCCCGCCAGTTGCACGGAAATGGCACTGCCCAGGAAAAGACCAGTCCCGATTGCGCCGCCCAGCGCGATCATGGAAACCTGGCGCGCGGTCAGTTGCCGCCGCAATCCTTCTTCACGTTTCTCAGCGGAATGCTTTTGCTGTTGGGCGAAATCTTCAGGGCCGGGCGCGGATTTGGAGGGAGGGAGGCTCACGGCGCCGCCATCCTAGCAGAGTCTCGGCGGGCGCGAACGCGCAAATCATGCGCGGGCTATCACCGGTGGCAAGTGAACTTCAATCCCATCCGCGGTTGGAGGGGAGCACTTGCCGCTTCCCGCGCCGACACTTTCCGGCAGCGATGCTACTTGAATCGCTTCTTGAACTTTACGTCCACGCTGTAAATTCCGTTGATGTCCCGCAACGCCACCAGTGACACGCGGGGATTCAGCGCGTATTCAATCTGGATCACCTGCTGCTGGTTTGCCGTTGCGTTCGTGCTGTAGGTTACCGTCAAGTTCCTCGTCACCTGCTGCTCGATGGTCACGCGCGCACCGGCGTTTTGGTCCGTGGTGGTGCCCGCGAGAAAAGGATCCACGCGGAAACGGCTAATGCCAAACAGACGCTCGATTCGTCCCCCCAGCTGATTGGAAATCGCCGCCGAAAGCAGCGCCGAGGCGCCGTAGTTCTGCGATTGCGAGCCCGTGGCAGAACGCAGGGCGTTTTCTTCTCCCGTGCTTCCCACCGCAAGCAGCGCTATCACATCCGCCTGCGGCAGCGGCGGATCGGCGCGATAAGATAGGGAGAGATGGCTTACGGGCCCCGAAAAATCCACGGTAATCACGTACTGCTGAATCGTGGTGGACGCTTCCACGTCCAGTATTGGGTCCAGCCGGAAGGGATTGGCGAAATTGATGTCTCCCCGGCTGATTGAATAATTTGTGCCGTTGAAATTCAGATCGCCGCTGAGCACGTGTACGTTTCCCAGCAGCACCGGATGGTCCCATGTGCCCCGCAGTCGCACGGAACCTTCCATGTCCACCCGCGCGCCGGTGGCTTCCAGGCGAGCGCCAGACCCGGTCTGCGCTACCACGTCGAACTGCAAATTACGCAGGAACGGCGAGGAGGATGGCACCGAAACGGATGGCCCTCCCGCCGAACTCAAGAACGTGGCCAGGCCTGCGTTGGGGGAAATGAGCAAGCGATTCGCGGTCACCGTTCCAGAAAGCAGACCGGCATCGCGGGTTCCGCTCAATTTCAGACTGGCGCTACCCGTCCAGCTTAATCCCGCGGGATAACGTACGCGGACATTCGTTGCCGTGGTATTCACTTCAAACCGCAGCGGGCTGGCGCTGTATCCAACGGAACCGCTCAACGTCAGATTCCCTCCACCTGCCTGCGCGGTCACATTTTCAAAGATCAATGAGCGCCGGTCAAAGACGAGCGAGCCATTGATGCGGCTAAGCCCCACCGGAAAATCTCCGTATTCCGCGGAAGCATCGTTCACGCGGATCTGCCCGGTGATTTCCGGCTGGCTCAAAGTGCCAGTGATCCCTGCGCGCATATCCGCGGCGCCATGCGCATCCAGGTCCGGAATGAACGCGTGGAGGAGCCGCAGGTTCACCGTTCCATCCACGCGCAGGTTCAACGCTTTATCACCCTTGAAATGCGCCTGTCCCGCGAGGCGGAAATCCGAGTTGGGTCCGTGGAGATTCATCTGCTCAATCTGCACGCCCTGCCCGCTGGCCTTCAGCCGCAACGGCCCTTCGTTTTGCAGCGAAACGTTTTCGTAGTCCATCGAAAGGCGCGAGATGTCCGCAGACACCGTGATCGTTTCCGGCTGGCGCAACGAGCCGCTTATGGTGAACGAGCCATCCACGCTGCTATGCCCGGTCACATTCTGCAGGTGCAGCGTATATTCGATTACCGGGTCCAGGTCCATTTCCAGGCCGGTTATGTTCCCCACCACGGGATAATCTCCGCTCAGTTCCGCCGAGAGGTTTGCATGCAGGCGCCATTGCGCCAGGGAATCAATTTCCATCTGAACTTTTTCCCCATCTGAATTGAACGTCGCCGCAAGATCGCCTTCAATCTCCGGCCCAAAGGTCATGCCCTGGATGTGGATTCGCCCATTGCCCACAGGAGCCGCGAGCGGACCATGGCCCTGCGCATGCAGGTCAATGGTTCCGCCGGGCGCAAACTGTCCCATCGAGCGCGGCGTCAACCGTGCCAGGGAAATTCCCCCGCCATCCACGGTGAAATCCGTGGCGCGCTCATCCATCAAGTAGCAGAACTGGCCGGCAATGTGCCCGCCCGCTATCGCCATGTGTACCTGTTGGACGCAGAATTTCTGCGTTTGCAAGTCCACTCGTCCGGTCACTTCGTCAAAATGGACGCCGCGTAGCACGAGTTCATCGGCGCGGAAATCCCCCGCCAATTCCGGGTCGGCCCTGGTTCCGCTGCCCTCGAAATCGCCGGAGAGCAGCGCCGTCACCGGATAGTCCGTCCCCAGGAGAACCTGCAGGCCGTCTATTGGCGTGTGCATCGCGTGAACGTACGCCGACCAGGGGCTGTTCGGCAAAAAGCCCCAATCCCCATCGAATGACAACGACAGGTTCATGTCCACCGTGGAGCCGCGGCTGGTGATGTGCGCATTTTTGAGCTGCAAGCCATCGGGCGAATAATCCATGTCACCGGCAATGGTGTCCCAATAGAGCCGGCCATATTGCGCCTGCTCCGCCTGGAAGTGCCCCACGAAATTCGGCCCCACGATGGGGCCCAGAATCCTTCCGCGCCAGTGCGCTTCTCCTGAAACACTGACCGGCGTGCTGTCCGGTCCGCGCAAGTCATTGATGAAATCGTCCCAATCCAGCAGATGATTGGCGGTCAGTTCCGTTTCGAGAGCGGAATCATTCTTCGCCAGTGTGCCGGAAAACAGCAGGGTGCTGTCGGGCGTGGAAATCTTTCCATGGGCCAGCATCGCAATATGCGTGTCGTCAGAATAATCGAATTGCAATTGGGCCGATGCGGGAAACTGCCCCGGCGATAAATTCGACGCCGGAGTCCAGGTAGAATGCCCGCGCGTGCGGAAATGCTTGAACGCGCCGCTCCACTCATTTATTGAGTTCACCGCCATGCTGCCGTTCCAGTGGAGCGTATCAATGGGTAGCGACGAATTGTTCACCGCGTCGAACACCTTGGCCAGATTCGCGCCGCGCAGTTGCGTCTCAGTGCGAACCACCAGACCTTTGTAATTCAGTTGCAGACGTCCCTGCAGCGCGCCGCCGAAGGCCCGGGCTTCAAATTTAGGCAGTTCCAGACGGTCTTCGGTGGCCGTCAGTCGTCCCCAGCTTTCCATGTCCTTCGCGTGGAACCAAACATAAGATGTGGAAATTTTCCGCGCTTCGTAGTGCCCATCCAGGGTGAACCTTCCGTCCTCATAACTTCCCGCGCCGGTGGCGTCCACTATGCCGTCAGGCATCTCTTTCACCCGGAAAATTTGCCCCACGTCCGATAGCGCCAGGCGCACCCGCGAATGGTAGGTCCAGGAGGGCTGCGCGAAACTGGCCAGCTCGGCGCGCAGATGAATCTCCGTGCTGCCGGTATTGAGTTGCAGTTCGTCCAGCGAAAAAGTGTCGCGGGTCAGTGTGAATTTCGCCAGGGTGTCCACCAGGAAAGGCGCATCCTGCTTGAGCGCCACTTCCGTTCGGCGCGCGGCCAGAGTTCCCACATAGAACTCTTTGCCCAACGCCGGTGCGTCGAAGGTCATCGCAAAATGAAAATCGTCGCCGCGCACATTCAAGGGGATTCGCCGGTTGCCATAGGCGACCTGGCCGTTGTTCAGTTCCAGATGTCCGATCTCCAGGTTGAAGAGCTCCTCACGCCAGGGCCGCGTGGTTTTACGCACCGGCGGTATGGGGAGATTGCTCTCTCCGTGAGCATCGATGCGCACGGCCACGGCGGGGTGTTCCACTTCCACCGCATCCAGGGCCACACGATGCCCCCAGAAGGAAAGCAATCGCGCGCGGATAATGATCTGGTCCGCGCGGAAGAGCGGAGCTTCGTCCGGCAACTCACGCCCATGCAGCGTGAAACCATCCATCTCGGCGCGCAGACCCCACAGGCGAAAATGAAAAGCCTTCATCTCCGCGCGTCCGCCCGTGGCTTTGTCAATCTGCGCCACCACCAGGCGGCGCAAAGGGCGGTCCGCCAGCCCGCTCTGGACAAGAAATAAACCCGCGAGTGGAAAGCTTATGGCCAGCACCAGTATGAGAATCAGCAGGTAACGGATTGCGCGGGGCATCCGCCACCTCCCCCAAAGCTGATTCGCAAATGCGACCTGGTCTGGCTGATCCATTCATCCGCACGTTTGCTGATCCGCTGTTCCACCAGCAACTCGCGGATTTTCCCCGAAACGCTGTCCAGCGGCGGCACGGCCTGCTTTTCCTTTTCCAGCTCCGGCACAAATTCCGTGTGGTAATACGCCTCCACATCCTTGTCGGTCACTTCCACGCCCGGGCGAAAGCGGTACTCCAGAAACTGCGAAAGGTATTCCTGATGGCGTAATTCGCGTTCCACGGTTGCATCTTCCAGCCCCAGTTCTTTCAATCGCGCTTCAAAGGCCTGGCGCGAGGGAAACTTTGCCGCCAGACGGTTCAGTGCGGCTTCCATTTCCGCATCCGGCGGCCGCTGGTAATTCACTCCTTCCGCTTCGTGCCGCACCACCCATTGGTCCACCAGCTCGTTCAGCAGGTCCTCGCGGCTGTGCGGCTTCTCGCCCAGCAACTCCTGGAACGCCGCCAGCTCGTCCACCTCGCTTTCGGTAATGATGTCGCCTTCGATGTGCGCCGCGATTCCGTCAATGATTACTCCGCCAGGCCGCGGCGCCAGAGCCGGGGCCTGCGTCGTCGGCGGGATTGCCGTGTTGGGCGGGGGCTTCGGGGAATTCTGGGCCGCGGCGCCCAGGGCCGCCCCCAGCAAGAATACGAAGACAGCTCCAGCATGACTCATCAGAACACCGGCCCGATGCTGAAGAAAAATTCGAAGTGCGGCAGCTGTGAAACGCGGTAGAAGCGGTTGGTGGGATCGTAATACGCAAACTTCGCCGGATTGAGCTGGTAACCGAAATCCAACCGCACCGGTCCCACCGGCGTGTTGTAACGCAATCCGCCGCCCACGGTGTGCGAGAGATATTCCAGATCGTGCTGCGACCGCGATGTCCACCGCAGGTTGATTTTGTTCAGCGAGCTATACACATTTCCCGTGTCATAAAAAACTGTCCCGCCGAGTTTGCTTCCGGCATACGGCAGCCGCAAGGGGAACCTCAGTTCCTGGTTGAGAATAATCTCCGCCGACCCGCCGATGGGAAAACCCGTGGATGGATCGCGCGGCCCGGCCTGGTTCAGCCCGAAACCTCGCAGAGAGGTTCCGCCGCCCGCGAAAAATCGCTCCGGAAGGGGAATGTCCGCGTTGGACGTCCCCGCGAACGGCTCTTCCACGCCAAACCGCGCCGAGCGCGCAAACACCCACGACTTCGCCAGTGGGTAATACGTCGAGTTCTGCACGAATCCCTTGAAATACCCGGCTCCCGATCCCAGGAATCTCGCTGCCTGGCTCAGGTCCACGGTATTGAAGCTGCCCTTGGTCGCATCCGCGGGATTGTCACGCCGGTCGCGCAGCCAGGTGAATCCGAATCCCGAAAGCAGCGTGGGCTGACTGAACAGCGGAATTTCCTCGGTGGGAATTTCCAGCGAGCTGGCTTCCACCAGCACACGCCGGAAGGTATAACGGTACAGGACAGATGTGAACGGGGTCAGCGCCTGGGTCACCTGCAGCGATCCTTCATAGCGCCGCGAAGTGAATGTCTGTACCTCTTCGCTTTTCTCCGCCAGCACGGTCAATTGCATGCTGAACCGTTCCCGCGCGAAAAAATCCGGAATGTTGTAACTCCCCAGGGCGCGATATTCCAGAGTGCTGGCCCGGGCTTGAAAGCCCAGGGTTTGGCCCCGGCCTCCCACGTTGTTCTTGCTGAATTCAAAAATGCCCAAGGGGCTGGCGTTGAACTGCGTTCCCGCGGGGCTCCCGGAGACTCCGCCCAGGCGCTGCGCCTCAAATCCGAATCCATAACCGAGCGTGTACCGCTTGGCTTCTTCCACTTCCACCACGACGTCCTTGTCCGGATCCGTTCCGTCCGGATTTTGAGGAGCTACCACCACACGGTTGAATATTCCCAGGTTGTAGAGCTTCCTCTGTGTGCCAATCACTTCGCTTTGCCGCAGCGGTTCCTTGGCCTGCACCAGTACTTGCCGAGAAATCACCCCCGGCCGAGTGTGTTGATATCCCGTCAGCAGCACATCGTTCACACGAATCTGCGGCCCTTCATCAATCTTGTACGTCAAGTCCATGCGATCCGGAGTTTTCGCGGCCGTCACCTGCGCCGTGAATTGCGCCTCCGGAAATCCTTCGTTGAAGTAGTACGCCAACACGTTGTCCCGGTCGCTGGACACATTGGCATCCGAATATGGCTGCCCCGGGGTCGACCCTACCACGGACAGCAGGTTCTCCGTGCTGAGCGCCCGATTTCCTTCGAATTTCAAGCTGGCCACTCGCGTCTGCGGCCCTTCCGTCACTTTGAACCGCACGAAGAGATTATTCTCTTTGCCCTGATAGTCCTGATCCTCCTCGGTCTCCACTTTCACCTGCTCGAACCCGTTGGATTGGTAGATCGCTTTCATTGATGCCACATCCTGCTGCAGCAACTGCTCGCTGAAACGTCCCGGCGAAAACCGCCCTCCTTCATGAATCACCAGGCGCTCCCGCAGCAGCGGCGTTCCCAGGTATTGGTTTCCCTGGATGGAAATGCCCGCCAGCCGGTGCTTCTTTCCGCGATCCACCGTGTAGTTGATTAACTGCTCTCCAGACTGGTCATCCTGACGCGTTGTGAACGCCACCTGTGCGTTGAAATAACCCTGCCTCTGCAGATCGTCCCTCAGGTTGCGCCGCCCTTCGATCAGCAGATCTTCGTCCACGCTGCCTTCTTCGAAGATGGGGATCAGTTTCTTCAGCTGTCCGCGCCGGTACTTCACTCCTTCCACCGTTACGCGCACTCGCGGCCCGGCCACCACCACAAACGTTATCGGCACGGCGTTATTGGCCGGGTCATAACTGCCCCGGTCTGTGTTCACCCGCGCACCCAGATGATCCTTGGAGAGCAGATACTTCCGAATGCGATCCCGCGCCCGCTCCAGCCGCGCCGCGGAGATAATATTCCTGCTGGATAGCCTCGACTTTTTTCGCAGTTCGTCATTGGAATAGGGGGTCTGATTCTCGAAAAGGATTTCGCCCACTCTCGCGCGTGGACCAATTTCCACAGTCACATTCACGTCCATTTGGCGCGTCCGCTCGTTGGGAACCAGCACATAGGAGATATGCGGCTGGTAATATCCTTCCGTGACAAGGACATCCTTAAGGTGCTGCAACCCCTGCTGGACTTTTGCTTCCAGAAAAGTAATTCCCAGGGGCATGTCCATGGACGCCAGCGCCTGGCTGTGCAGCCGGTCGTCACTGATTCCTGTAATACTCACCACGTTGTTGAAATAATTTCGCCGAACCAGGAAATCAATTTCCAACCCGTTGGTCACGGGCACGGCTTCGGTATGGATATCCGCGTAAAGACCACTCAGGTAAAGCGCCCGCAAACTACGGCGTTCCGCGTCGAAATCGAACGGCTGGCCGGCCTGCAGCGGCAGCGTGATTCGCTGAGCGGTAATTTCCCTGCCGTTTTCGTCGAATACGCGCACCGCCGCCACACGCTGGCCTTCAAACTGCTGCTCCTGTGCGCGCGCCGCGCCGGGACGTGGCGTCGCCAGAAACACCAGCAGGGCGGCTCCCCGCGCCCAGGCACAGCATCCCGCCGCATATTTTTCTCCGCGGTTCCCCATGCGTCTCTGCAAACTCAGGTTAGCATGCCCTAGCGCCCCATTTCGCAGTGTATGTACGTTCGCTTCCCCCAGTCTTCTGGGGCTATCATGATGGGTCCACCATGGACCCGGTACAGTTCGAAAAATATTCCCGCCAGATTCTCTTCTCGGGCATTGGCGAAGCCGGCCAGGAAAGGCTCTTGCGCAGTTCCACCGTGTTGGTTGGATGCGGCGCGCTGGGGAGCAGTGTTGCCAGCCTTCTGGTTCGCGCCGGGGTTGGCCGCATGAGGATCATTGACCGCGACTTTGTCGAACCTTCCAATCTTCAACGGCAGGCCCTCTTTGAGGAATCCGACGCCCGCGATGGACTGCCCAAAGCCGTCGCAGCGGCTACGCACCTCCGCGCCATGAATTCGGATGTGGCTGTCGATCCGATTATTGCCGATTTAACCCCCGGCACCGCCGCCGAGCTTCTTTCCGGTTTTGATTTAATTCTCGACGGCACGGACAATTTCGAGACCCGCCTTCTGCTGAACGATTTCGCCGTTTCCTCTGGTGTCCCATTGGTCTATGCCGCCGTTCTCGGCAGCTATGGCCTCACCATGGCCATTCTTCCCTCCAAGACGGCGTGTTTCGCCTGTCTGCACGAATCCGGCGGCTCCGCATCGCCGGCCGCGGAAGCCACTTGCGACACGGTCGGCGTCCTCAACGCCGTCGTCGGAGTTATCGCCTCCCTGCAGGCTGCCGAAGCCCTCAAAATTCTTTCCGGTCATCCCGAAGCGCTCCATGGGCGCCTGATTTCATTCGATGTTTGGACAGGCCGCTCCCAATTCCTGCGCATTCCCCGCCGCGAGGATTGCCGGGCCTGTGTTCGCCGCGATTTTCTCTGGCTGACTGGCGAAAGCCAGCCCCACATCACCATGTGCGGACGCAACTCCGTCCAGATTCACGAACGCCGCCGCCAGATTGATCTACGCACCCTGGGCGAGCGCCTTCGCGGCGTCGCGGAGAATGTCCGCGAAAACGGGTTTCTTCTTCGTTTCAGCGTTCCACCATATGATCTGACTGTTTTTCCCGACGGTCGCGCCATTGTCAAGGGCACGCAAGACCCCGCTGTCGCCCGTTCCCTCTATTCCCGCTTCCTGGGCGCATAGAATTATGGCCGCGCCAACCAAGGGGCGCGGCCACTCCCGGCCAAATTGCCGTCACGGTGGCCGATCAAGTGTCCTCCATCCTTTGCAATAAGGAATTTCCACCTGAATCGCATGTCACGAAACGGTTTTTCGAGCCCCGCGGGCGCGTTGACAGTATTCGACAGGGGTTGCTAAATTGGAGGTTTCACCAACGGGGGAAAATGCCAATCTGGGGATACCGAACAGGGGCGAAGCTTGCTTTTGTGATGGCTATGGCGGGTTTGGGGGGCTGCGCCGTCAGCAAGAAGACGGTAGTCCCTACGGACCAGATGCGTCCCACTTTGGACGCCACGCAGGCGCAGCTTCTGGGCCGGTATAACCAGTTCGCCCACAGCGTCCAAACGCTCAACGCCGGAGTGGATATGATTCCCACCGCGGGATCAACATACTCTGGCGTGATTGAGCAGTATCATGACGTGTACGGCTTCATCCTGGCCATGCGGCCGGCCTACATTCGCGTGATTGGCCAGGCTCCCGTACTGGCAACCAACATTTTCGACATGGTCAGCGACGGCACCACATTCCGCATTTTCATCCCTTCGAAGAACAAATTCATTGAGGGGCCTTCCGATGTGGAGAGCCCTTCCGCGAGACCCATCGAGAATCTCCGGCCGCAGCACCTGGTGGAGGCACTATTGCCGCCGGAAATTCCGCCGCAGACGCCGGTTCTTTTCGAGGAATCCGACGACAGTCGCGGCCGCTTTTATATCCTCACTGTGCTCGCACCCGCCGAAGCGCTTTCCACCAAGACTGCCCAGCTTCAGATTACCCGCAAGATCTGGTTTGACCGCACCAATCTAAGTTTTGCCAGAATGCAGATATACGGCCGCAATGGGCGGCTGGATTCCAACGTGCGCTACGCCAATTGGCAGCCCAGTGGCGCGATTCTCTATCCGTGGGAGATCAAGATTTCCCGTCCGCACAATGACTATGAACTGGATATAACCATTACGAAGATTTCACTGAATGAGCCTCTCAAGGCGGATGGTTTCAATCTCGCGCAGCCTGCGGGGTCCGAACTAGTCCGCGTGGGCGACGAAACTGGAGCCGCCCAGCCATGACATTTGAACTGATCTGGCGAAACGTTCTTCACCGGCCCATCCGCACGCTGATTACCGTGATTGCCGTGGCTGTGGAGGTGTTGCTGGTCCTCAGCGTTGTGGGCCTGACGACTGGTCTGGTTACGGATACTGCGCGCCGGGTGGAAGGCGTGGGCGCGGACATCATGGTCCAGCCGCCATCCGCTTCCATCTTCATGGCCTTCAGCGGGGCCCCCATGCCCGTCCGCTTGGGAGACAAACTACAGGAATTGAAATACGTCCGCTACGTGGCGCCCGTTCTGGTGCAGTTTAATTCCTCGGGACGCCTGGATATCGTTTTCGGCATTGATAGCACGAGTTTCGACAAGGTTACCGGCGGATTTGTCTTCCACGAAGGCCACGGCTTGCAGCAATCCAACGACATTCTTGTGGACGACTGGTACGCCAAAGCCAAGCGATTGCATGCGGGCGACATGCTCCATCTCTTCGATCACGATTTCCACGTGGCTGGGGTAGTGGAACACGGCAAGGGCGCGCGGCTATTCGTCCCCATCAAGACTTTGCAGGACCTTTCCGGCGCACAGGACAAGGCGTCCATTTTTTTCATCAAATGCGAGCGGCCCGACGACACCGATACCGTTACCCAAGAAATCCGCGCGCTTCTGCCACGTTATGAAATTCGCCCGGTGAAAGACTACATGTCCCAGATGACTTCATCGAACCTGCCCGGCCTTTCCACGTTTATTCGCGTGATGATCGGCTTGGCGGTAGGCATTGGCTTCATGGTGATTTTTCTCTCGATGTACACCACCATTCTGGAGCGCACGCGCGAAATCGGCGTTCTGAAATCGCTGGGCGCTTCGCGAGTCTATATCGCGCAGGTGGTCCTGAGTGAAACAACTTTGCTGTGCGTGATTGGCAGCATGGTGGGCGTGGGCCTCAGCTTTCTGTTAACTCATCTGCTCGTTTCCGCCTTCCCCACGTTGGTGATATTGATTCAAGCTGCGTGGGTAGTACGCGCCGTGCTCATCGCCATTGTGGGAGGTCTGCTGGGCGCGGCTTATCCCGCCTGGCTGGCCAGCCGCCGCGATCCCGTGGAAGCTCTGGCTTACGAATGATAATGAACAGGCGCTATCGGCCGCAGAGATGGCCGTGGAAACTAGGAATTGGTGAACAGCACGTCTACAATAACAACGCCCGCGCCGAATGATGGTCTCGCCGGACATTTTTCGTTGGAACCCATACTCCAAACCGAAAATCTCTGGAAGATTTACCGTTCCGGCAGGATCGAATTCCCCGCCCTGCGCGGCGTGAATGTCGAGATCCTGCCCGGCGAATTTGTCGCCGTCATGGGGCCATCAGGTTGCGGGAAGTCCACGCTGCTTCACGTGCTGGGAGGACTGGCACAGGCAACTCGCGGCCGCGTGCTACTGGAAGGCAATAACCTCTCCACCATGAGCGATGCCGAGCGCACCCAGCTTCGCCGCCACAAGGTTGGCTTCGTTTTTCAGCGTTTTAATCTGCTGCCCACTCTGGACGCGCGGGGCAATATCCGACTGGCACAACATATTTACGGCGACGGCTTCGACCCTCATCGTTTTGACATCGTCACGCGCATGCTGGGCCTCTCCGAGCGCCTGCATCACAAACCCTCCGAGCTTTCTGGAGGCGAACAGCAGCGCGTGGCCATCGCCCGCGCCATCATCAACGAACCGAAAGTTCTTCTGGCCGATGAGCCCACCGGAAATCTGGACACCCAAAATTCCGAGGCGGTGCTGATGATGCTGCGCCAACTCCATCGCGACCTGGGCCAGACCATTTTCATGATTACTCATAATCCCGAAGCTGCCGCCTATGCCGGCCGCATTATGCATATGCGCGACGGCCTTGTGATGGGCGACGGCATCGCGGCGTGAAATGCGTACGTTCTGGCGCGGCATCGTTCGAACGCTCTTCTGGTCCTACGACCGCGGGAGCTGGCCTTATGACTTAATGGTACTGGTGATTCTGCTTTTCGTTCTGGCCACGCCGCGCAGTTGGTTCCGCGATTGGCCGGCGGTGGCCGATGCGTCCGCACACTGCATTCAGCTAATTTCCAATGATCCCCTGAATGGCAGCCAAATCTATCGTCTTGACGCGTCCTGCCTGCCCGTATCTCACCGCAAGGCTCGTTCCACTCCCGAGATGGAAAAATGGATTCACGATCTTCTGAGTCGGTCCGCACCTGCGCTGGCAGGGCGAACATTTCAGGTTCAGTCCATTCAGGCGCAATTGGATTCATCTGGTGCGATTCGATCGTACGATATCTATATTCGTCGGCAATAGATTCGGCGGCGTGAAGAGGAACGCATTGCCATTGTGGCGCGTCCATTTCTTGGTGTTAACATGGCGGTTCATTTCTTAGGCTTGAGGGGCCCAATTTTGCACTGGATTTTGTCCGCTGCTTTTTTGTTCTCATTTGGCTGTGCCGCACCCTTGGCGCAGTCCCAGACGCATATCGCGCCGACTCTCGATAACGTATTGCAGGACCTCGACCGTAGCGCCCACAATTTTCACAGTCTCACGGGAGACGTGGAGCGCACGAAGGTCACCGTTGTGGTGAACGACAAATCCACCGAATCGGGAAAAATCTGGATCCATGATGAAAACATGCGTCTGCAGATGAATTCGCCGAATGAACGCACAATCCTGCGCCGTGGCGATCACCTCTACATTTTTACACCGGGATTGAAGCGCGTGGAGGAATACGACCTCGGCAAGCATCGCGCCATGCTGGATCAATTTTTGTTGCTGGGGTTCGGAACCTCAGGGAAAGACCTGCAGAAAGCCTATACGGTCACGTTGGTGGGCGAGGAAACCCTGGACGGACGCAAAACTTTACTGCTGGAACTCGCGCCCAAATCGGGCCAGATCCGCAACCAGTTCTCCAAGATTCAGCTCTGGATGGATGAATCCTCGTGGCTATCCGCGCAACAGAAATTCTTTGAGGCCGGCTCGGAAGATTATTTCATCATCCACTACACGAACTTGGTGCGTAACCCAAAAATTGACGATTCGCGTTTCAAGGCGAATGGCCCGATGGAACAGTGAAATTCACGCCGCCGATGCAGTAATTATTTCGCCCCGACTCCTGGTTTGCTTCGAATTGATTTCTTCCCGCGGCAGAACTCTGCCGCCCGCGCGTTTCTCCCGCTCAATTCAACGCTCGCTTACGCTCCACACCCCAACGATAGCCGGCGAGTTTGCCATCTCCGCGAACCACGCGATGGCACGGCACGATAATAGAGACAGGGTTCGTGGCGCAGGCCCGCGCCACCGCCCGCGTGGCCGTCGGCTTTCGATGGCCCGGGCAATCTGCTGGTAAGTACGCGTCTCGCCATATGGAATGCTTTGCAAAGCCTGCCAGACGCACCGCTGAAATGCTGTCGCCTGCACATCCAATGGCAGATCCACTTCGCGCTGACGCCGCTAAGATGGCGCAGAATTTTTGCTGCGCTGCGCGCGAGGCGCCCGGAATCACGCCGAATTTCCGCCCTGCGGATATTCCTTATGCAAAACTCCGGTGAGTCCGGTTCCGATTCGCCCAAATAAACCGCGGCAATTCCCTTTTCCGTGGCGCCAATCAGGACGCGTCCAACCGATGACGAAACCATTGTGAATCCAATTCGCATGCCCTCTCCCCCCTTGCGGTAAGTTGCAGGCGTCATGCCCAATTCCTGTGGAGTTCGTTCATAAACCGGCTGCTGGAACCGAATCCCGCATCGTATAAAGCCGTGGTTACATTCGCGCCGCTTCTCAATTGCTTTTTCAAGCTGTTCATCTTCTGCGCCATGGCGTATTGCCGTGGCGTCACACCCAACACATTGGCGAAACGCCCGTCGCAACTGATGCATGCTCAACCCTGAATCCCTGCACTGCGCTAGCAGCGAGATGTTTTCTCGGCTCGCTATCGGCGATGGCGCGGGAAATTTCCCGGCAGGCATTTTGGACCACCGCGAATTGCGGATCGGCACTGCTCCGCCGTTCCGACAACGGCCGGCAACGCAGGCAGGCGCGAAATCCAGCCCGCTGCGCACCATTCGGCGTGGCAAAAAAACCACCTGAGAACGCCGCGGGCGACGCGCCGGACAGCTTGGCCGGCAGAAAATGCCTGTGGAGCGCACGGCAAAAACAAATTCGCCGTCGGCACTCGCATCGCGGCCCGCAACCGCAGCCCAGCGCGCCTTACCTCGTTGCGCGCTGTGCCCCCTGGTCATATTCCTTGCACTTTTCATGGCTGGCTTCGTCTTCCGTTTCCCACTTGCCGTCATTGAATTCGCCCGCAGACTAATGCACGCGCCAGATTACCGCTATCTGGTTTTAGCGGCCAAACATCTTCGGTGAAATTCATCAGGCGAGGGCCGCGCGCCGATTACCGAGCAGAATACAAAAGTCATGGCAACGCTCCTGTTAACATTTGATTCGCATATGGCAGATGGATTGCGATACCGGGCGATTCTATTTGACTGGGATGGCACGCTCCTCGATTCCTGGGCAGCCGATGCACAGGGTTATATGGGAATGTTTCGCGCGCTCGGGATTCCCTGGGGCCCCGATGAACTACAGGCCCACTATTCTCCCAACTGGCACCAGATTTACTGGGCAGCGCGCATTCCCCGGCGCAGATGGAAGGAGGCTGATCAACTTTGGCTTCGCTCCTACGCACACGATGCCACGCGCCTCGTCCCTGGCGCGCGTAATATTCTGGAATCGCTGCGCCGGCGATTCACTCTGGGGCTCGTCACCAGCGGCAGCCGGCGGCGAGTTCTTCGACAGATCCACTCACACAAACTGTTTTCGTTCTTCGTCACACGCATTTTTTGCGAGGATGTACGACAACGAAAACCGCACCCCGCTCCGCTACGGCTGGCTCTGAAACGGTTACGCTTACGCGGTGAAGAGTGCGTCTATGTAGGCGACTCGCCGGAAGATATGGAAATGGCGCATCGCGCGGGAGTGCGAGCGGCGGCGATACTCGGCCCTTCGCCCACGCGGCACACAGTCGCTGCCGCACTCCCGGATGTTCTGCTCGCTTCGCTCTCGGAATTGCCCCGCTGGCTTCGCAAATCGGAACCACCCGGAAAGAATCTATGAACGCGGAGTCGGCTAGGGCTTCGCCGGTTGCGAACTGACGTTTGCGGGCGCTCCATTCGCGGGTGTTTGACCCGCTGGCGCAGGCGAAGATGACGCGGGCCGGGAACCTTGTGACGATGCCGGAGAGTTGACTGCCGAGAGTGGTTTGAAATTGGTGGATCGCATCACCAACTTCAAATGCATCTCGCTGTCCTTCATGGCAATCAGCGCGTCGGAATCCACGTAGGTGGGGAACCAGTAGTGGCCGACGATGTTCTCCCGATAGACCTCGAAGTCCTTGAACGGCTCCTGCAGCGTGGCATCCATCGCCACGTCCGTCACGAAGCGGCCATAGCTCTTCACCACGGTCATGTCGTGGTCGTCCACCCAGACGACGCCGTCGAATCGCTCCACGTTGTGCTCCAATTGTTTTGGTTTCACGCGCAGGATATAGGTGTGAATTTCATCGAGCTTGTCCTCTCCTTCATACGACACATTGTAATTAGGGAGCTGCCTGGCGGTCAGAATGAAGAGAGGTATCGAAGCGAGTTTTTCCACGTCGGCGAGTGAAAATGCCGTTTGCTGGAGGGTCGTATCCGGCGGCTTCAGGATGCGCTCGTATCGCGCGCCTTCAGGCTTTTGATAAACCTCGCCTACAACGCTGAACTCCCCGCCTTTGTCCTTCGCGCCGGGAAACTCCGTGATGCGCGTTTCCTGCCGGAAGGTATACGTGGAATATTCGCGCTCAATGGCATCCTCGTGCTGCGCCACCTGCTGAAGCAACGTCTGCAACGGAATCGGCGGCGGCCCTCCGTTGGTTTCTGGAGAAATACTCTTCGTTTCGAACTTGGGAGGCGGGGCGATGGGTCCCTGCTCCTGGGCCAGAGCCCGTGGGACAGCCGCGGCAAGAAAGGCCAGCGCAATGATCCCGGCGCGAATTGAGTGGTTACCTCTCACTAGGCTGTTTTGATGCCTCCTTCTTTCCTGGGGTGATGAACGAAAACGTTCACACGCCACACATATCTTACTCCCAGGACGCTCGGGCCTGCGGCCTGCTCTGGTACAATCGCGCGATTGCAGACCGAAGCACAGGAGCCGCCAGGGAATGACGCACGTAGCCAAGAGATTCTTCGTTTCTGGCGTGGTACAGGGCGTGGGATTCCGTTTCTTCACGGAACGGGCGGCCCGCCGCCTGGGTCTTTCCGGCTACGCAAAGAATTTGCGCGATGGGCGCGTGGAAGTGTATGTCATGGGAGCAGAAGCAGATTTACTGACGATGGAGAAGGAATTGCGGCGCGGGCCCGATGGCGCCATCGTCTCGGACCTGAAAGTGGAGATTACCGTTTCGGATTTGCGCTATGTCCGGCGTTTTTCTATCGAACGCGATCACTAGAAAGCAGAGAGGCCAAAATGGATTATCTGAAAAAAATAATACGTGAAATACCCGACCATCCTAAACCGGGAATTCTTTTCTACGACATCACCACGCTTTTGCAGGACCCCCAGGGTTTCCACGATCTGATCGAAAAACTCGGAGACCACTATTCCGGCCAGAAGATTGACGTGGTGGCGGGCATCGAAGCGCGCGGGTTCATATTCGCGCCGGCGCTGGCTTACCGCCTGGGCGCGGGATTCGTGCCGGTGCGCAAGCCAAAGAAATTGCCTTGGAAAACGGCCCAGGTAAGCTACGCGTTGGAATATGGCACCGACACGCTGGAAATGCATCAGGACGCCGTGCGCCCTGGGCAGCATGTGCTCATCTGTGACGACCTGCTGGCGACCGGAGGAACAGCGGCAGCTGCGGCGCAACTCATTCGCCAACTCGGCGGAGAAATCGCCGGTGCAGGCTTCGCCGTGGAATTGAGTTTTCTGAACGGGCGGAGAAAACTCACGGGAATGGATGTTTTTTCGCTAATCCAGTACGACAAGTGATCAAATCGGAGAGTCACGCCGCAACTACGTGTGTGGGGTTTCTTCGGGTATTGAGGCCAGCAAAGGTTTTGCAGCTGGATTCTTCGCGCGACGTTGCCGGACAGCTTCAAAGAGAACAACTCCCGCAGCAACAGATACATTCAGCGAACGCACTGGCCCTTGCGTGGGAATTGATGCCAGGAAATCACACCGTTTGCGGCTGAGTTCATGCAGCCCCGCGCCTTCGCGGCCGAATACCAGCGCCAACCTGCCGCTTAGATCAGCGCGTGTGTAATCCTGCGAGGCGCGCTCGTCTAGTCCCACCAGCCAGTAACCGTTTTCTTTCAGTTCCTCCATGGCGCGGACCAGATTCTTCACGCGGGCGACAGGAAGATGTTGCAGCGCACCGGCGGAAGCGCGCGCCACGGATTCCGTGAGACCGGCGGCGCGGCGTTCGGGGATGACCACGCCGTCGGCTCCCGCCGCCAGGGAAGTGCGGATGATTGCACCCAGATTCTGGGGATCCTCAATGCCGTCGAGCAGGACGAGCAGTCCCTCATTCCCAGCCTTTTCCAGCAGATCCTCAAGGCCCACGGCGGATTTTGACCCACCCAATGCCACCACTCCCTGGTGTTCGCGTGAACCCGCGAGGCGATTTAATGCCGCGCGATCTTCGAATCGTACCGGCACGCCGCGCGAGCGCGCCATCTTGACGATTTCTTCCAGGCGCGTGCTAAGGTTTCCGCGGGCTATCACCAGCCGTTCAACGGCGCTGCCACTTCGCAATGCTTCTTCAACGGGATGAATTCCAATCAGACGGTCCACAATAGGTCCTCAATCCAAGAGCGCGCAGAATTCAAGCATTCTCTCCCGCGTACCCTTCACAGGCACGCGGAAAGGAAGGCGGGAAGCCGTGTCCAGAAGCAGTATGACGCGGTCCAGCTCACCTTCTCCGGGACGCCCCGCCAGAGCCACGGCGGATGGGATGAAATAAACGTACGCCACGCCAAGGCACCATATTTTTCATCTCGTCGATAATCTGTTTGAAGCGGTCAGAATCAACGTCTGGTCCGGAGAGCGCCAATCTTGCCAGCGCGCGCAGGACTTCGTGAGCGCCCGGTCGCGCCAGCAGTGCGTGGACGTTGGTATCGCGGAAAAGAACGGCGGCGTCATATTCAAAGATCAAGCGCAGAAGCACGGTGAGCGACTCATGGTCAACAGCGTGAGGCCCAAGCAAAGACGCCGCGCGTTCGAACCACAATGACAGCTCCAGAGAATCTTCCCCATCGAGCCAACCGGTTTCGCGGCAAATGGCAGCCAAGTCCTGGGGTGTCCATGCAATGCCGGGCGCTCAGCGAGAGGAGCGGCGGGTTCACTTCTCACGCATGGAATTCTATCGCAAGGCAGAGTTGAAGCCGAATCCGGGATTCAGGTACGCCCGGAAGGTCGAGTGAGTAAGGCTCCCTTCAATCGTCCAACGTGGCGATGGCGTGAGCCGCAATAGCTTCACCCCGGCCAATTTCGCCCATGCCTTCATGGGTCTTGGCCTTTAAGTTGATTTGGTCCACGCCCAACACCAGAGCGCGTCAGCCAACACTTCACGCATGCGGGGAAATGTGGTCCCAGCTCAGGCGTTCCGCGATCACGATTCCGTCGATGTGAACAATGCCAATGGATTTCTGCCGTAAAGCCGCCGCCCAATTTCTTTCAAGAAAACCAGGCTGGAAACGTCTTTCCACCTGGGATCGGTATCGGGGAAATGCGTCCCGATATCGCCGAGCATCGCCGCACCCAGCAGAGCGTCGCAAATTGCATGGCCGAGCACGTCGCCATCGGAATGGCCCACCGGACCTTTTTCAAATGGAAGTTCCAGGCTGCCGATAATGAGCTTGCGCCCCTCGGAAAGCCGGTGAAGGTCGTAGCCGATCCCACAGCGAGCAAATTTTTCTCTCCACCTTTTCGGCGCGTTCCTGCTGCAAATAGAACCGCGCGAGATCCATGTCCGCCGGGCGGGTGATCTTCAGATTGCGTTCCGATCCCAGCACCACGAAAACATCGTGTCCCATGCGCTCCACCAGCAAGCTTCGTCCGACGACATGACGCCATCCGCATTGGCCCGCGCGAATGCCTCACGCAAGAGCTGAACGAAAAAGCCTGTGGTGTCTGCGCTAAAACAATGCGCTCCCGCGGGATGGTGGAGATAATGAGAGCCACGTCTTCCGGGCAAGCTCGTCCGCTTCACTTCCTTTACGGTATCAATGGCTGGGATACCCAGGATCGCGGCGCCACGTACTCGCGCTTCGGCAATCACCCGCTCGGTCTGCTCGGCGGTGACCAAGGGGCGCACGGCATCATGCACCATCACGATTTCGGTATCCGGCGGAGCTTGCGCCAAGGCGTTGGAAACGGATTGCTGTCTCGACTCTCCGCCATGCACTACCTTCGCCGGTTTTCCCAGCCGCGCCAGAGCTACTCGATCCTGCAGGGCGGCAACTTCATCATCGCGCGCGGCAATGATAAAGTCATCAATGGAGGCGCATGCCGCCAGTCGGCGAACGTAAAAATTACCAGCGGAACACCATCCAGATCCAGAAATTGCTTGGGAGTTTCCGCGCCCATCCGCGTGCCCAGGCCCGCAGCGGGCAGAATGGCGAGTGTGATGGCCCATAGGAACCAGCAGTCTATCGCACGGGGATTTCTGGGGAAATCACTTCGCGGCACCCTCAGCACGGAACCGAGAAACCGGTCGGATGAGTGGGACGAAGATGCCCGTTCACGGACTTCAATTCCCCGGGACGAATGGCGTTAAGACTGCGAGTCGTTCGCAAGCGAGCCAGACGCACGAAGCGACAGCTGCGCACGAATTGTGCTCCCTACGCTCATCGAACCCGTCCGAATATCATTTTTCCGGCAGCGGTTTGATGCACGGAAGTTACTGTAATTTCGATCGTGTGATTAATGAGCCTTCGCGCGCCATCCACCACGACCATGGTTCCGTCATCCAGGTAGGCCACGCCCTGGTTGACTCCTTGCCCTCGCGTTGAATCAAGACGCGCATTGCTTCGCCCGTCAGCACCACGGGTTTCAAGACTTTGGCAAGTTGGTTGACGTTGAGCACTTCCATACCCTGAAGTGATGCAACCTTGTTCAGATTGAAATCGTTGGTCACGATTTTGGCTCCGTATCGGCGCGCCAACTCGATCAGCTTCATGTCCACTTCCTGCACCTCCGGGAAGTCATCTTCCACAATTTGAACGTTCAGATTGGGCATCTTCTGGAGGCGCTGCAATACCTCCAGGCCGCGCTGGCCCCGCTTCAGCCGCAGTCCATCGGAAGAATCCGCCACGGTCTGCAATTCATATAGAATGAACCGCGGAACCAATAAGTGGCCATCCAGGAACTGCGCTTCGCCGATATCTGCCACGCGTCCGTCAATAATGACGCTTGTATCAAGCACCTTGCCAATGCTCCTTCCTGTTTTCTGTCGGACTCCGCAATAGACGCTCCCGCCGCCTTTAGATTCAACAGGTTACTCTTGCCAGCGCCCACCATGACCCCTACGTACACACTAAATAAGAAGATAAACAGAACAACCAAAGACTGGGACCATGGGCGAAATGCTGATGTGAGACAGGACAAATACCGACAGCGAGCTACCAGAAGAGCGCCGATAACTCCGGATACCTCCCCTACGTAGTTTCCGCAGGGACCAGCGCGCAGCCCAATCTCAGATAGACGATGATCAGTGCGAATGCAATCCCAGAGCCGCACCCCATATAGGAGATATTGCCAAAGGGGGAAAACAGAACCCCCCTCCCGCGGCGGCGACAAATGAGGAAGACCTACGCAATGCCGACACGGACGAATGGATTGATTCAGAGAGGAAGCCTTGGACATTTTATCGCCTCGCTGTAAATACGACAGGTGCGGCCGCATTTCGCACGATACTCTCGAAGAAACGGCTGGCTATATGATCCCCCATCCCTGTAGCTGTAGACGTTTGGCCGGCTCCCCGCGGAAGCCTAAGAGAATGGAAGTTACCCCATTGCAACTTCCCCTATACGGCCACAAGAAACCAGCCCGGTTATTGTAACACCCCATGCCTATTTCAATGCAAGTATATTACTGATAAATAACTTATTGAACGTAAGTAGATGAATTCCTGATATATTACTTAGGTACGTAAAACCTTGGGACGCGCTGCGCCCAATAGAACAGAGGAAGTCAGACGTAACACTGCCAACTTCCCTCGCGGCTTCACTGACTTCAATGGCATCCCCGCCACTTTCGCCGTAAATGGTTACCATATCTCCCACTCGCGCGCCTTCGACGTTGTCACGTCCACCGCGGTGAGGTCCATGGACACGATCCCCACGATGGGCGCGCGCTCCCCGCGTATCAGAACCATTCCTTGGTTGCTGCGCTGGCGAGCAAGCCGTCCGCATAACCGGCCGCCAGGACGGCGATCCGCGAAGCTCCTGGCGTCCGGAACGTAGCTCCATATCCCACTCCCTTTCCCGGCGGGACATCACGCAGAGCAATAATCCGCGTGCGGAAGGACAAACAGGGGCGGAAAGGGAAGATTCGCAGCGATCTCCTGTTTGCGCTCGGTGGGCTGGAAATTCTGGTGGTAACCATAAAGAATGGCCCCGGCTCGAACCATGTCCGCCCATGTGCTGGGCCGGGCGCAAATGGCTCCGCTGTTGGCGAGATGAAGCATTCCGGGATCCACGCCTGCCGCCCGCAACCGTTCAATCGCCGAGAAAAAAACGTCCTCCTGCTCCGCCGTTTGGGGACTGGTAAAATCCTCCGCGGAAGCAAAGTGGGTGTAGGTCCCTTCAAGGCGCAAGTGCGGATATTGCGCAGCATGCGGGCGAAGGAGTCGCACGGAGCAGGCGTCAATCCCCAGCCGGTTCATTCCGGTATTGATTTTCAAGATGAAATGCAAAGGGTTTCGACTTGCTTCGCGAAATCCGCGCCGCAGCGCGTTCCAACCGGTGCAACTGCCCACATTCCGTCACCGTGGGCGTCAGGCGCCAACGAAGCAGTTCCGCTTCCTCGCCCGGCCAGAACCCGGTGAGAATTAGGATGGGTTCGCGAATGCCGGCGCGGCGCAATTCCAGCGCCCTCGCTCGCGGACGTTACCCCAAACCAATCGGTTCCGGCGCGCGCCAGCGCGCGCGAAATGTCCACCGCGCCCAAACCATAGGCGTTGGCTTTCACAACGGCGAGCACTTTGCGCTCGCGGCCCACTTGCCGCCGAATCACCCGCAAATTGTGGCGAATCGCGGCCAGGGAAATCTCTGCCCATACGGGACGCCCGTCAAACTTCACTTTGCTGCTCACTCGATTGAGGATCGCGGACCTCGCGTGTTGCACACGGAATGGCGTTTCCAAAACTGCTGCAAGACTCGTGGACATTTTCCCACGGGACTCATCGCAATTCCAATTCCATACGAGCCCGCTTGAGAAATATGGTGGAGTCCGCCGCAATGCCTTTCCATGCAAGGGAGATAATGCGCACGGGAGTTGAATCAGCAGTTGGCAGGCGATGTCCGCCGGGAATGTCGCGGAAGAATGCACACACAATTGCCTTCCGGGTGACACACGGGAAATTCACACCTGCCGCCCGAGCGGATACGGATCCCGGCCACTACAGCTCCCACGCATCCGGAGCTGCTTCCTCGAAGCGTGTATGTTTCTCAAGAAAGACAAACTTTTCAACCCCCGTGGGGCCATTGCGCTGCTTGGCGATAATCACTTCCGTCTTGGCGCGCTCCTCTTCGGGCTGATCCTTCTTGAACATGTTGGGACGATGGATGAAAAGAACCACGTCGGCGTCCTGCTCGATGGCGCCCGATTCCCGCAGGTCGGATAGCTGCGGGCGGCGATCTTCGCGCTCCGGCGCGCGCGTCAACTGGCTGAGCACCATCACGGGAACGCGCAGCTCCTTGGCCAGGCCCTTTCAATGAGCGCGAGATGCTGGAAACTTCTTCGTTGCGGTTGCTGAATCGGCCACGGGCGGTGATGAGTTGCAGATAGTCCACGATCACCAGGGAGAGCCCTTGTCGCGTTTCAGCCGCCGCAGCTTCGCCGCCATTTCCAGCACGCTGCAGGAGCCGAATCGTCAATCCACAGGGGCGCCTCGGCCACCTCATTGAGCGCGTCGGAAACCTTGGCCCACTCCTCGCTTGCTGAGGCGCCCTGTACGGAAATGATGCGCATTGACTCGCGACATGGAGGCCAGCAGGCGCAGCAGCAGCGATTCCTTGGACATTTCCAGGCTGAATATGGCCACCGGCACGCCCTGTTGCGAAGCGCCACGTTTTCCGCCAGGTTCAACGCCAGCGAAGTCTTTCCCATGGATGGGCGCGCGGCGACGATGATCAGCTCGGAATCCTGCAGGCCGGCGGTGTCGGCTATCCATCTGCGCATAGCCGGTGCTCAGGCCGGTAATCTGGCGGCCTTCGCTGAAAATTTTCTCCAGCCGGGAGATAATTCTCGCGAACCAGTTCCCGCACTCCAATCAGGCCGGTGCGTACACGTTCTTCGGCCAGGCGGAAGATGCCCGCTTCCGCCTCGTCCAGAATGGTGTCCGCATCTTCCTCGGCATCCAAGCGCTCGTTGCTGGATATTCGCCGAGGCGTAAATCAGGTTCCGCAGGACGGCTTTGTCCTTAACGATGCGCGCATAGTGCTCCACGTTGGCCACGCGCGGGACGCCATCGGAAAGCTGCGCCAGATAGGCGATCCCGCCGGATGCTTCCATCTCCCCGCGGCGGCCCAGTTCTTCACTCAAGGTGATCAGATCAATGGACTGCTGCAACTCGGAGAGCGCGATCATGCAGCTCAAAAATACGGCGGTTTTGATCGAGAAAAAGTCTTCGGGGCGGAGGCGCTCCACGGCGGCATTCAGAGCGTGGTTATCGAGAAGAATGGCGCCGAGGATGGAGCGCTCGGCATCAAGATTTTGGGGCAGCGGCCGTGCTAATCCAATATCAGTAGCCATTATAATTCGCTTTAGTTTCGCCTAAGAATGGTTTTCCCACAATCGAATTTCGACGAGCCCGCCTTCGATAAACGGCACGGCTTATGATGATTCTGTGTGGAGGGCGACTAGGCGTCAACCCCACTTGGGCTGTGCATGCTTACGGAACTGTGGAAAACACAGAGAGCCGTTAACTGTCAGTATTTTGAAGAACTCGCAAGCGGATTGACACCGAAATCGGCAGGGGAGGAGCACAATTGTGCTCCCCTTCGTCCACCTTGATGGCGTGCTAACCCTCGCGCTGCACAATCAGTTTAACTGTGGCGACGACATCCCGATGCAGCTTGATGCGCACCTGGAATTCACCGACCAGTTTAATGGGGTCGGCCAGTTGAACCTTTCGTTTGTCCACGGTGTAGCCCTGGGCGGCAAGAGCTTCAGCAACATCAGCGGAGGTGACGGAACCGAATAGCTGCTCGTTTTCGCCGGCTTTGCGGGACAGCGTCAGTGTGATATTGGCCAGCATCCCGGCCAGCGCCTCCGCATCGCCGCGTTCCACGGCTTCGCGCTTGGCGAAAGCCTGGCGCATTTTTTCAAGCCGCTTCATGTTGCCAGGCGTGGCCGCCAGCGCCAGCTTGCGCGGCAGAAGATAATTGCGGGCGTAGCCCGGGGCCACGTCCACCACTTCCCCGCGAGTTCCGAGTTTTTCGACGTCTTCCTGCAAAATGATCTGCATGGCATTTTCCTTATGCCGGGCCGCGGCCAACGCCGCGCTTGCCCCAAATTACATTTCCGTAGCGAAAGGAAGAAACGCGATGTTGCGCGCGCGCTTGATGGCCACCATCAGCCAACGCTGGTGCCGGGCGCAAGTTCCCGTCATACGCCGCGGCAGAATCTTTCCGCGGTCCTGAATGAAAGACTGCAAGCTGTCCGCCTTCTTGTAATCAATCAAGTCCACTTTATCCGCACAGAAGCGGCATACCTTCTTCTTGCGTGGATAATTTCGTTTGCCACGCTTCATGCCTCCAGCGGGACGCGGTCCGGGAGGACGGCCCGAAAGAGCCTGCGCCGCCACCGCCTCCGGACATTGGCGGCACGGACGCCGGGGGTGCAGAAGGAACGGGTGGCGCGGCTGGGGTTCGCGCTCAGGATTCACCCGGCGCCGCGGGAGCTGGAGTCGTGTGGAATATTCTCGTCGGCCATTCATTCTCTCCTTATTTGCCCACCGATTGCGCGGCCGCCTGGCTGGCCGCGGCAGACGGTTCGCGCGGCATGGCGCTGGGCGGCGCGGGCGGCGGCCGCAGCGCGCTTCGCGCCGGCGCTGCCCAGTTTCGCCTGACGCTTCAGTTCTTCGTCCAGCCGGACGGTCTGATACTTGATGACCGCATCCGAAACCTTCAGGCGGCGCTCCAGTTCGTGAATCAGTTCGCCATGACTGGAATGCAATGTGATGCAAACGTAGAATCCCTGGCGAAGCTTCTTCACCCGGTAGGCGAGCTTGCGCACGCCCCATTTGTCCACTTTCTCGAACTTCGCCGCCTTTTTCCGCGGCGGCGTGCTCCAGCATGGAAATCAATCGGTCGATTTCCGCTTCCGGCGTATCTGGCCGGCAAATAAAAATCAAATCATAGATGCGCTCTTCCATATCTCCTCGATTCCGCGGCGCGCGGTTTATTCTTCTCCGCTCACCGGTCTCGCCTTCCTCAGGCACCCGCCGGTTATAACGCGCCATGGCTTTCTCTAAACCTTCCCTCAAAATCAACTCCACTGCCTCGGCCGCCTCAACCGCCATCCGCGCGGCAACCTCGCGCTCCGCGCGGCCCATGCGCCACAGGACATAAGAGGCCAGATCGCCCACCGCATGATCTGGCTTCACACCCATGCGCACCCGCGAAAAATTCATGGCTCCCACAGCGCCAATCACGGACTTCAAGCCGTTGTGGCCGCCGGCGCTCCCTCCCGGCCGAACGCGCAACATGCCCCACGGCAATGCCATCTCGTCGCTCAGGATGATAAGCTCTTCCGCCTGGCTGCCGTACCGGCTCATCAAACTGGCCACCGCGCGACCACTGGAATTCATAAAAGTCTGCGGCTTGGCCAAAACTACTTCCACATCAGCTATGCGTCCCAATCCTACATACGATTCCGATTCCGGCCGCGTGACGCGGATTCCCGCGCGCTCGGCGATGCAATCCAGCGCCAGGAAGCCCATATTGTGCGGCGTCCAGGCATATTCGGCGTCCGGATTGCCAAGTCCCACGATGAGCCGCATCGCCGTGATTTCCGGTCCTGCTGGCAGCTGCCGCGAAATTCCGCGAACAGGCGGCCAGAACTACTTCTCTTTGCCTTTGCCCTTGTCGGCCTTCTCGGTCTTTTCGGCCGCAGCGCCTTCTTCGCCCTCTTCGGCTTCCTTCTTGCCCTTCTTGATGACTTCGGGCTCCGCCGCGGCAACTTCCGTGGCCGCCGCTGCTTCCGGCGCCACTTCCTCTTCCTTGCGCAAAGCCACCACGTGTGAGAGCACGCGTTGCGGGTCGGTCACCAGGCGAATTTTTTCCGGATCCAGCGGGAGATCGCTGGCGCGCAACTGTTTTCCGATCATCAATTCAGTAACATCCGTGCGAAACTCTTCCGGAATGTCCGCAGGCAGGCATTCGACTTCCACTTCGCGAGTGACAATTTCGAAGATGCCGCCCTGAAGCTTAACGCCTTGCGGCTCACCGAATGGATGCACGGCCACCTTCACGCGAATTCTGACGTCCATGGCCACGCGAATCAGATCCACGTGAAGCAGCGCCCCGCTCACGGGGTCCACCTGCCAGTCTTTCAACATGGCCTTCTCTTCTTTTCCGCCCGCCACCTGTACCGTGAAAATCGTATTGTGGCCGCTTTCCGAACGCAGGATACGCGCCACCTGCCGCGTGTTCACGGACATGGCCACGGTCTTGCCCTTGCCGCCATAGAGAATGGCCGGGACCAGGCCGGTCTGGCGAGTGCGGCGGGACGGGCCCTTGCCGCGCTCCTCGCGAATTGTTCCTTCGACTACAAAGGTCTGCATGGCTTTCTTCTCCGAACCGCACATTTACGGCGCGGCTATTTCGCGGCTAAATAAATAGCTCGCTGATGGAAGTCTCCTCGTGAATATTGCGGATGCCGCGCGCCAGCAATTCCGCGACGCTCAGCACCGTAATCTTGCCGATGGACTCACCCGCTTTGCTCAGCGGGACAGAATCGCTTACCACGACCTCTTCAATCGCCGACTCGCGCAAACGTTGCACCGCGGGGCCGGAAAGCACGGCATGGGTGCTGGCGGCCAAAACACGGGTGGCGCCTTCGGCCAGCAGGGCCTCCGCTGTTTTCACCAGCGTTCCGGCGGTATCAATGATGTCGTCAATCACCAGCGCGGGCCGGCCTTTTACGTCGCCGATCAGGTGCATCACTTCGCTGACGTTCACGTCAATCCGGCGCTTGTCCACAATGGCCAGCGGCGCGTCCATCTTCTTGGCAAAATAGCGCGCGCGCTCCACTCCGCCGGCATCCGGTGAAACCACGGTGATGGGCCCCAGTTTTTTCTTCTGGAAATAATCCACCATCACCGGCGACGCAAAAAGATGGTCCACGGGCACGTTGAAATAGCCCTGAATCTGCGGGGCGTGCAAATCCAGCGTCAGTGCGCGGTTTGCACCCGCCGTCTCCAATAAATCCGCCACCAGCTTGGCCGAAATCGGCACGCGCGGCTTGTCCTTGCGGTCCTGCCGGGCGTAGGCGTAATAAGGAATCACCGCCGTGATACGCCACGCCGATGCGCGCTTAAAAGCGTCAATCATCAGCAGCAATTCCATCAGGTGAAAATCCACCGGCGCGCAGGTGGGCTGCACCACGAAAACGTCCGTGCCGCGGACATTTTCCAGAATCTGAAAGCGCGTCTCTCCGTCGCTGAACCGGCCGTGCTCGCACTTTCCGGAGGTGACGCCCAGATAGCGGCAAATCGCTTCCGTCAGGGATGGATTGGCGCTTCCGCTGAATATTTTGAAATTCTCTTCAGCCAAAAACAGTCTCCTGCGCTCAGACGGCTTTCCACCGCCATGCGCGCGCGCATTCGTCCCTCGTAAGAGTCTTTGTTACGAAAGTCTGATCTTCCGGAAACAGCCGAGCGGCTCGACGCGCCTGCACTGGGTTTCGGAAGACTCCAAACACCGCCGAACCGCTACCCGCCAGCGCAGCTTCCACGGCTCCGTGCTGAAGCAGGGCGCGCTGAATACGTTTCAGCCGCGCGTGCCGCTGGAAGACGACCTTCTGAAAATCATTCGGAAGGCTGCCCACCTGCGGGCTCCGGCAAAGAGCGCAGAACTCATAAATTTTAGAGGGGATACCGCGGTTTGTCAACGTGGGGCTGAGCCAGCTATAGGCCTCCGGCGTGCTGACGAAAATGCCGCGTGGCGAAACCACCAGTATATGGAGCCGGTCTCCATCCAGGAGGGGAAAAATTTCCTCGCCCCGGCCTATGCCTAGCGCGCGACCACCGAGCAGGGAAAATGGCACGTCGCTGCCCAGTGACGCGGCCATTTGGAATATCCGGGGATGAGGAATTTTCCTGCCAGTCAGGCGTTGCATGCCGATGATCGCAGCAGCGGCGTCACTGGACCCGCCGCCCAGTCCGCGCCCCACGGGAATCCGCTTGTTCAGGAGGATGCTTACGCCTCCGGTCCACCTCCACTCCCGACGGCACAAATCGACGGCGCGCCAGACCAGATTCTCAGGTCCCCCCGGAACGTCCGCGCCCACGATTTCCAGCGCAATGCTTCGCCCGGGAGTCCGCGCGATTAGCAGATCGTCGTGGAGATCAATAGCCTGGAGAATCGTGCGGAGCTCATGGTAGCCGTCTTCGCGTTTCTGCAATACGCGCAAGCAGAGGTTTACTTTTGCGAATGCGGGAATCTGGAGAGAACGGCTCATGAAAGAAATCTACTGTGGATGGGTGGAATCCGGAGACTTCTGCGCCAGGCGTTTTTTCACAGCGGAAATCTTCTGGTCGAGTTGCGCCACCTTGTCCGCCTCATAGTCAGCCGGCAGAACATGTTCCCACTCCGCCTGGGCCCGATCCCAGGCCTGCGCGGCGCGCTCCGTCTGTCCTGATTTGTCGTAGACATCTCCCAAGTGCTCAAGAATGGTGGGATCGTGTGTGGAACGATTGGAGGCTTGTTCAAGATATTTCTGAGCCTCTATAAGCTTGCCCTGCTTGTAATACGCCCACCCCAGACTGTCCAGAAACGCGCCGTTGGCGGGATCTTCCTGTAGCGCGCGCTGAATCATGGAGACCGCTTCATCCAGGCGGATTCCGCGGTCGGCAAGCATATAGCCGTAATAGTTCAGAGCCTCCCCATTGTGGGGATCCTGGTCCAGTGCTTTCTTGAATTCAGCTTCGGCCAGGTCGAATTTCTTCTCGCGCTCGTAAATGGCGCCCAGGAGAAACCAGGCAGAGGCGCGATCATCATCCGAATGCGCCAGTTTTTCGGCCTGCAAAGCGGATTGCTCAGCATCGGCATACTCGCGGGCGCGCTGCTGCACCTGCGCCAGGTTCAGATAGACGTCCAGGTCATCTGCATTGCCATGCAACATGCCCTGAAGATATTTCACCGCCTGCGCGGTCTGTCCCTGGTCGCACAACAGCATGGCGTAGGTAAACTGGTAGCTGCGCTCCGAGGGGTCCGCCGCCATGTCCTTTCGGACTTCGGCCATGGCCTGATCCGTCTGTCGTCCCGAGCGATAGGCTTCGATCACCAGCGTCCGCGCGCGTTTGGTCTGTAGTGGGCTGAGGTTGCCCAACTCCTCATAGGAGCGCACGGCATCGGCAGTATCGCCCTTATCGCGATAAATGCCGCCGAGGAGTTCATAAAGGATGGCCAGCGCATCGGAATCGGATTCAGACGGCCGCGCTTTCACGCGCGCAATGGAATCGCTGAGAATCTTCGCGGCATCGTCGAACCGGCCCTGGGTTTCATAGAGCAGCGCTTCATTGTAAAGAATCTCCAGGCTTCCGGGCGCGCGTTCCTTTGCCTGCAAGAGATACTTTTCCGCGTCTTCCAGGCGGTCAAGTCTGCGGCAAATCTGCGCCATGCGGAGGTAATTCTCCGGGGAATCCGGCTCCATCGCGGTCAATTGCTGGTATTGCTGCAGCGCTTCCGGAAGTTTACCTTCGGTGAGCAGGGTCTGAGCCAAACCGCGGCGGGAGTTGGTATCGTCCGGTTCCGCTTCCACCGCGCGGCGGTAGGCTGCTTCCGCTTTGGCATAGTCGTGTGTCTGAACGTAGGCCTTGCCGAGAGTGTTGAGCAGGTCGGGGGAAGAAATATCATCCGCTGCCTTTTCCAGGAGTGCCACTGCCTCCGCGCTGCGTCCCTGGTCCATATACAACTGGCTGAGTTGTTCCAGCGCCTGTTCGTTGTCCGGATCCTTTTTCAGAACATCCCGCAACACGCCCTCGGCCGCCGAAATCCGATTGTCAAAACGGTAGAGCCGCGCCAGCCAGAGAGCGGCGTCCATGTTTGTTGGATCAATCTGCAGAATCTTTTCGAATTGCTCTGTTGCTTTTGCAAGCGCTTCCTTTTGCCCGGCGCCGCCTTCCGCCTCGCTGAGCTTGCGGACATACAGGCGAGCCAGAAGCCGATGCGCCGCCAGGTTCTCGGGATCCTGCTTCAGAATGATATTCGCTTCGACGACTGCTTGTTCACTATGCTGCGACTTGGCGTAAATCTCCGCGAGCCGCTGCGTGACGGGAATGGACCCCGGATCCATCGCCAGCACTTTCTTATATTCGTCGATGGACTGGTCTGCGTCCTCTGCCCGCCCTTCCGATTCATAAAGGGATTCGTAATAGTGGCCGAGCATAAAGTGGTAATAAATGTCGCCGGTTTCATTCGTGGATGCCGACGGCTTGTTTTCAGCGGCGCTTGCGGGCGCTGAGGATTGGGCCTTTGCGGAATTCGCCGCCGGGTTGGTATTCCCCGTGGTTGGCGACTGCCCAGCGCGCATCGCCGGCGCGCCTACGAGAAATAACAGAGCCAGTGCTGAAGATAGAACGGTTCCGGAGGGGAACGGCCCGCTTGTGCTTTTCATGGAGTCTCCGTGAACAAACATTATGGGACACGCCTCCGACGCCGTCAAAAGCGAAACCGCGGGCGTGGCGCGGAGTTGCCACCAATTCATAGGACGTGAGGGATCGCCAGTGAGTTGCCGTGAGTTTGCTAGTGCCGGAAATGGCGTATTCCCGTTAGCAGCATGGCCATGCCAAAGGAATCCGCCGCGGCGATGACTTCGTTGTCGCGCATGGAGCCGCCCGGTTGGATGACGGCAGTTGCCCCGGCTTTACCGGCTTCCTCTACACCGTCAGGGAATGGGAAGAATGCGTCGGAGGCCACCACGCTTCCCGCCAGCGGCGATTGCGCCTTGAGAACCGCGATGCGGACGGAGTCCACGCGGCTCATCTGCCCGGCACCGATTCCCAGCGTGGCTCCATCACGCGCAAAAACGATGGCATTGGACTTCACATGCTTGCAAACTTTCCAGGCGAACAGCATTTCGCGGCGCTCCGATTCCGTGGGCGCGCGCCTGGTGGCGACTTTCAAATCAGATTCGCGGAGCGTTTCCTCGTCGGAATCCTGCGCGAGCAAACCGCCAGAGATGCACTTTAATTCCAGAGTGCGGGGCGCAGCTTCGGACGGCAATTCCAGCAGGCGCAGATTTTTCTTGGCATTCAGCGAGGCCAGCGCGGCCGGCTCGTACCGCGGCGCGACGATGCATTCCACGAACAGCTTGGCGATTTCTCCCGCGGTCTCGACGTCCAGTGCGCGATTGAAGGCCATCACGCCGCCATACGCCGACACCGGATCGCACGCCAGCGCCCGCCGATAGGCTTCCACCATTTTGTCCTGTTCCGACACGCCGCAAGGATTATTGTGTTTGACGATCACCGCCGCCGGATTTACGAATTCCTGCGCCAGGCTCCAGGCGGCATCCAGATCCACCAGGTTGTTGTAAGAAAGCTCCTTCCCCTGGAGTTGCCGCGCTCCGGCCACACCACTGGGCGCCGCGCCTGCCGGAACATAGAGGCCCGCGAATTGATGCGGATTTTCTCCGTAACGAAGGGATTGCCGCCGCTCGAAATCGAAATGCAGGCGTTCCGGAAATCTTTCGGGCGCGTGAATGCGGAGATTGCCGCCTTCCACTTGCAAACGCTCCAGTTCAGTGGCGACTTCTCCGTCATATTGCGCCGTCAGCGCATAGGCCTTGCGCGCCAGCCGCAGCCGCCCGGCAAAGCTCAATTCGCCGTTGGGTGAAATTTCCTCCGCGATGGCGGAGTAGTCGGCTGGATCGGTGACCACCGCCACGCTCTGAAAGTTTTTCGCCGCAGCGCGCACCATGGCCGGTCCGCCGATGTCTATGTTTTCAATCAGTTCGTCCGGAGTCACATTGGGTTTCCGCGCCGTTGCGGAAAACGGATAGAGATTCACCACCACGAGGTCAATGGGCACGATGGACTGTTCAGCTGCCTGCCGCGCGTCGTCCGCATTTTCACGGCGAAACAAAATGCCGCCATGGACTTTGGGATGCAGCGTCTTTACACGCCCGCCGAGCATTTCCGGCCAGCCGGTTAAATCCGCCACGTCGCGCACTGGCAATCCTGCGTCGCGCAGCAGCCTCGCTGTGCCGCCCGTAGACACAATCTCAACGTGCGAATCCACGAGCTTTTTCGCAAATTCCACCAGTCCGGTTTTGTCGTAGACGCTTACAAGCGCCCGCTGAATTTTCATCTACGAATCTCTCCCGCGTTCACCATCTCGATGCCTAGGCAATATATCGCATCACAGCCCCTCGCATAAATGCCCGGACAGAACCTGTCGCGATCGTTGCTGGTGGAGGCGGGGTATGTTGAAATGGCGGGATGCCACGGGGTGCCAAACGCAAGCGCACGCGTGCTGCAGGCGCGAACAAGTCTCTGCGGCAGCTCCCATCCGTGGACGAGCTATTGCGCCAGCCGCGGCTGCAAGAATTGTCACGCGAGTTTGGACGGGAGATGGTCGTGACGGAAACCCGCGCGATCCTGCAAGAACGGCGCAAGGAAATCCCGCGGCCCGCGGCTAGTAGCAAGACGCCGCCCGGTGAGCCGTCCACCGTTGAAATCGAAACCGCCGTAATCGAACGTGTTCGCCGGGTGCTTGCGCCCTCGCTGCGCCGCGTCATCAATGCCACCGGGTCATCCTGCACACCAATCTCGGACGCGCTCCACTCTCCATGGCGGCGCTGAACCGCATCCGCGAAATTGCCGGCCGATATTCCAATCTCGAATACGATCTCGCATCCGGAAAGCGCGGCAGCCGGGACGCGCATATCAGTCGCACCGACTGGCGCAGAGTGACCGGAGCGGAAGCGGCCATCCTGGTGAACAACAATGCCGCGGCGGTGCTGATGGTTCTGAGCGCGCTGGCCAAGGGCGGAGAGGTGATTGTCTCGCGCGGCGAGCTGATCGAAATTGGCGACGGCTTTCGCATTCCGGAAATCATGGCGGAGAGCGGCGCGCAACTGCGCGAAGTGGGCACCACGAATCGCACGCGCATCGCGACTATGAACACGCCATCAACTAACGCACGCGCCTTCTGCTGCGCGTTCATCCCTCCAACTTCCGCATCGTCGGATTTACCGAACGTCCTCCGCTCGAATCGTTGGCCGCCGTTGGGACGAAAACGCATTCGCTTCCTGTTTTTGAAGACCTCGGCTCCGGCTGCCTCGCGGACCTAGGCCATCCGGCATCCGCCGAGCCGCTGGTTCACCACAGCTTCGAATCCGGCGCGGACATTGTCGCTTTCAGCGGCGATAAACTCCTTGGAGGACCGCAAGCGGGGATTATCGCCGGGCACCGCGAATTGATCGAGCGCATCCGTCGGCATCCGCTGTTCCGCGCTGTTCGCGTGGATAAACTCGTCATCGCCGCCATTGAAGAAATACTTGCGCGCTTATTTGCGCGGCGCGTTCGGGGAAATTCCCGTACAGCGTATGTTGCTCCGCCACGGCGGAGGAATTGCGCGTCCGCGGGGAATCATTCCTGTCGAGCGGTTGCTGCCCCATCTGCCCGCCGGAGTTTCCGTGGAATTGTGCGAGGGGTTTTCCGTGCTGGGCGGCGGGGCCACGCCGGAGCAAACTCTTCCGACGCATCTGATTCGCCATCAGCTCCCCGCATTTTCGGCCGCGGGCCTGAAGAAAAGCTCCGTCGTCACGGCCGAAGGCATGCCCATCATTGCGCGAATCGAAGACGACGCGCCTGCTGCTCGATTTGCGAACCGTTTTGCCGATGAAGAGGGAGTGCTGGCCTGCGCGCTGGTCGGCGCTCTGCGCTGAATCGCTGACTGAAGATAACTTAGAGGCGGTTGATCACGCTGGCCACGCAGGCCGCGCCGAATCCGTTATCGATATTCACCACGCTGACATTGGACGCGCAACTATTCAACATGGCCAGCAACGCGGCGATTCCGCCGCCGCCCGCGCCGTAGCCAGTGCTGGTGGGCACGGCAATCACCGGCACGCTGACCAGTCCACCCACCACGCTCGGCAGCGCACCCTCCATTCCCGCCACGCAAATAATGACGCGCGCTTCGGCGAATTTTTCGCTGTAGCGCATCAGTCGGTGCAGCCCCGCGACGCCGACGTCACATAGCATCTCGGAGTTGTTTCCCATAGTCGCGCGGTGACCCACGCCTCCTCGGCCACGGGGATGTCGCTGGTCCCCGCGGTAACGATCAGAATCAATCCTTTGCCGGGCTTGTCGCGGTTGCGTTCGATGGCGATGGCGCCGGATAGAGGGAAAAACCTGGCCCCACGCGCGAGCTTGCGCACCGCGGTGAAAACAGGCCTGGACGCTCGCGTGACCAGAATATTCTGGCGCTTGCTGGAGCGCATCATGCCGCGAACAATCCGCGCCACCTGTTGCGGGGTTTTGCCGCGCGCGTATACAACTTCGGAATAGCCGACGCGGAGGCTGCGATGATGATCAATTTTGGCAAAGCCCAGGTCTTCAAACGGAAGTTTCCGCAGCCGGACCACAGCGCGTTCCACACCGGTCTTGCCGGCTCGCACGCTGGCTAGCAATTTGCGGATTTCGTACTCGTCCACGGGCGCATTCTACCATCCGCGCCTTGACTTCGGCGGAAGCCACTGCCTACCATCGCAGTTCGCGCGTCCCGCTGCCTGTTCGCGAACTTCCGAGGCTGCCATCGCGCAAATCGCACGATCCATGACGAAAGAACGTGAAGGCAAAGTCATCACTATCGGCGTCACCGGCGCAAGCGGGGCGATTTATGCGCAGACCATTCTGCGATTGCTCGATGCCGACGCGCGTGTCGCACGTGTTTATCTGGTGGCGACGGAAACCGGCTTGCGGCTGATCGCTTCGGAATTGGGTATTGTTTCCGCGGAGCCCAAGCGGCTGCCTTCGCTGCTCACCGGCGCGCCCACGGCAAAAATCGAATACCTGCCCAATCGCGACATCGGCGCGGTGATCGCCTCCGGCAGCAACCCAGTGGACGGCATGGCGGTGATTCCCTGCTCGGCGGGGACGCTCTCCGCTATCGCCACCGGCGCCAGTGATGACCTGCTGGCCCGCGCCGCGGACGTCTGCCTGAAAGAACGGAGCAGGCTGGTGCTGTGCCTGCGCGAAACGCCGCTGAACCGCGTCCATCTGGAAAACGCTCTCCGCGCGCACGATGCCGGCGCGGTGATCATGCCGGCAATGCCGGCTTTTTATTTCGGCCCGAAGAACATTGAGGAGGCCGTGGAACAGTACGTCTGCCGCGTGCTGGACCATCTCGGCCTGCCCCAGCAACGGCAATATCATTGGAACTCCGGCTCGCAGGTATAGGGCGACTAGCTGCCGCCGCAATTCTTCGCCAAGGCGCATCCTAGAAAACTTCATGACCCACGGACGAATCCGCACCACCTTGGAAATGATCAAATTCGAGCACTCCGTGTTCGCGCTGCCATTCGCCTTGGTGGGAGCGCTTCTGGCGTTCAGGGAAAATTCGCTCCATGGAACAAGTCCGGTTCTTGCGTGGCCGCTGGAATGGCCAGCCATTCGGATACTCCTTTGGATTTTAGTGGCCATGGTGGGAGCGCGTTCTGCTGCCATGACCCTGAACCGCATCATTGATCTGCGCTACGACCGCGAAAACCCGCGCACGCGGCAGCGCGCGCTGGCCACTGGTGCTCTTTCCATGAACTTTGCCGTCGGCTTTACCGTGGTGGCTTCGGCGCTGCTGATCCTTGCGGCATGGCGGCTGAATCCGCTGGCGTTGCGGCTTTCGCCGTTGGTCCTGGGGGTGCTGTTTCTCTATAGCTACACCAAGAGGTTCACGTCCTGGTCCCACGTGGTGCTGGGCTTCTGCCTGGGAATTTCTCCCGCGGGAGCCTGGATCGCCGTGCGCGGCTCGCTGGATTGGCGCATCGCCATTCTGTGCGCGGCGGTGACGCTGTGGGTGGGCGGCTTCGACATTCTTTACGCCTGCCAGGACGTGGACTTTGACCGCCGCACGGGGCTTTTCTCCGTGCCCAGCCGCATGGGCGTGGTCCGCGCGCTGTGGCTGGCGCGGCTGATGCACGTTGTGGTCGTGGTGCTGCTGGCGTGGCTGGCGCTGTCGTTTTCGATGGCCTGGCCAGCCTGGGCGGGCATCGCCGTGGTGGCTGTGTTGCTGGGCTACGAACAGTCCCTTGTGCGCCCGAACGATTTGAACCGCATCAATGCTGCATTCTTCACGGTGAACGGCTATATTAGTCTATTGTTCCTGCTGTTCTGGGGCGCGGCTTCCCTGCTTCCACGTTAGGAAAGTGTTGAATCGGACGCCGCCAATAATCACTGGATTCTAGAGCTAGAGTTGAGGACAAGGGACGCAGGTTGGGAAATGATTGACCTTCAAATCAATGACGCGAGGCTGAAACCCATCGCGGAAAAAGTGCTGGTCGGCGCGCGTCTGGATGCTGACGACGGCCTCGCTCTCTTCGAGTCGCACGATCTGCTTGCCGTGGGATGGCTGGCCAATCACGTCCGCGAAAAACGTCATGGCGACGTCTGCTATTTCAATATCAACAGGCATATCAACCCCACCAACGTTTGCGTGGCGCATTGCCGCCTGTGCGCGTTTGGCCGCTCGCCGGAACATCCCAGCGCCTATACTTATGCGCTGGATGAAATCTACGAACGCGCCGCGCAGGGCGTGGCCGAAGGCGCGACGGAATTTCACATTGTCGGCGGACTGCATCCCGATCTGCCGTTTTCGTATTATCTGGACCTGATTCGCGGCCTCAAGCAGCGCTTTTCTCACGTTCACTTGAAGGCTTTCACCATGGTGGAAGTGGGCTACTACGCGCGCATCGCCAAACTTTCCATCAAAGACACGCTTCTGGCCATGAAGGAAGCGGGTGTGGATTCGCTCCCCGGCGGCGGCGCGGAGATATTCAACGCGCGCGTGCGAAAAATGATTTGCGATCACAAAGTGAGCGGACGTATGTGGCTGCAGATTGCGCAGACGGCGCACGAAGTGGGGCTGCATTCCAACGCCACCATGCTTTACGGCCACATCGAAACGAACGAGGAGCGCGTGGAGCATCTCCTGATGCTTCGCGAGTCCCAGGATCGCACACATGGCTATGTAGCGTTTATCCCGCTGGCGTTTCATCCCGCCAATACCGCATTGAGCCATCTTCCGGGCCCCACCGGCATGGACGATTTGAAAACCATCGCCGTGTCACGGCTGCTGCTGGATAATTTTGACCACATCAAGGCTTACTGGATCATGCTGACGCCGCGCATCGCTCAGATTGCGCTTGCGCTTCGGCGCCAATGATCTGGACGGAACGGTGATCGAGGAAAAGATTTACCACGACGCCGGAGCGACCACGGATCAGTTCACGCCGCGCGGCGAGCTGGAACGCCTCATCCGCGCCGCGGGCCGCATTCCCGTGGAGCGCGATACGCTCTACAACCGCATTGACCGCTCCAAGCTGCCGCCTGTTACATCGTCTGGCGCGGGAAAGATTGCGCCTGCCCGCGATTTCATTCCCGAAACCACGCTGACGTTAAACACATAAGCCGCCAGAACTGCTTTTATCCCGCGGGGGCAACCGCGCGCGGCGGCCAAATCTCCACTTTCATGCTGCGGCTGTAATGAAGAAGGGGAGGAATGTCCGGCAGCGCCAGCTCCTGCGCTTCGGCCATGGTATCCACATCGCAGTCCGCTTCCACTTGCTGCAATGGCCAATGGCGATGATGGATTTCCGTGCGGAACACCTCCTTCTCGTTCACGGAGTAGGCGCAGTATCGCTCCGTGAGCCAGTGTTCCAGGCTGCCCGGCCGCGAATGGGACGTGTGCCCAACGGGGCGATAGCGCGCACAGAATTCCGCGGGCGGCGCGGTGACATCCGCGCGATGGCATTCAAAGTGAATCCCGTCCTTCCGGCGGCGAACTTTCATGCGCGCACGGAAATAAGGCAAATGGAAAAGCTTCCGCCCCAATTTGGCGGCCAGGAGGCCCCCGGTGTCGAGGCTGAGAAACCACAATCCCGGGCGCTTACCCAGGCGCACATAGGTACGCAGATTCAATCCGGGAAATGAAGAAATGAAGGGGAGCGGCGGCAGCCCATTGGGGCGCACGCCGGTGGCCCGGAGGGCGACGATGCCCAGCCACGCCGTCCCTTCATATGTGTCAACTTCCAAAGGCGCCGGAATGGCCACGCGGAGCGCTTCCAAGGGAACGGGCCAATGGGCGAACAGGACGTCCTGCCACGTCTGCGCCATCATCCAGGCGCCAGGAGGGCGTTGCCAGGACCGCTGACTGCTATGCCGTTGATAGGGCATGGGCGATTATCCTAATTGCGCGGCCGAGGAATGCGATCCTCTGTCGTGCGTCTGGTAGATCATTCCGGACAAAATTTTCGGTATAGCCACTGGCTCGCTAGAAGTAAGTAAAACGGCAAGTAAGTCAGCAGTATGAATCGCGGCTCGAAATGCCAGACGCCCAGTATCTGATAACGAATGAGCACATGATAAGAGAGGAACTGCAGAATGGTCAAGAGCAACCATGCCGGATTTGGAAAAAAACACAGCCAGGGAACCATCCAGGTGAAATACCAGGAGTAGGCATTGGGCGAAAATAGCAAAATCGCGCCGACAATCATGAAGGCGGCGCGTTCAGGCGGAAGCCTCCGCTTCGCGGCCCACAGCGAGACCAAAGCGGCGACGGCGGCCCCGATGCGGCCAGCCCAAACGTCCGATCGGGTGAGGTGAAGCAGGATCACATAGAGGCTGGCGTTATTGTTCTGCCAGCGCGACTCGTAATAAGCCATGTTGCCGCGCAATTGGCCCAGCGCCCCGCGATAGGGCCAGAAGCACAGAGCCATCAGCGCCAGAGCTCCCGCTAGTCCCCACCAAGCTGCCCGACGCCGGGGGAATCCCATATGTCGCAGCCACGCGGGAAAGAAAAGCAGGGGAAACGACTTCAGCAGGGCGCCCACGGCAAGCAGCATCGTTGACAGCGCGGGTCGCCACCGTATAATCACGAAGGCCGCTACAATTGCGGCGATGGCCAGCGCGTCGCTGTGTCCGCTGCCGGCGAATTCAACAATTACCAGCGGATTCCAGGCGTAGATGGCCACGCGGAAGTTGCCATCCCCATGGGAACGGAACCAAAAAGCCAGCAGTCCCATGGCAAGAATATCCGCGGCAAACATGGGAAATTTGAAGGCCACGGGCGAATGAAAAACAGCCGCAGCGGCGCGAAAAGTGAGTTCGGCCAGTGGCGGATAAATAGCCGGCAACTCCTGGGCGGGAAAACGCGGCTCGCCGGGTTCGTGAAGCGCAGCAAGGCGGGCGTCATCGGGCGCAATGGCGTAGGGATTCCATCCGGCAAGCTGGACTCGGCCGTCCCAGCGATAACGGTAGAGATCGTCGGAAAGCGTAGGCGCCAACGGCAGCAGGGTCAGGCGGAAAAGCAGGCCGCCAGCAAGAATCAGCCAGAACGCCACGCGGCATTCCCGGGTATGTTCCAGCGCAAAGAGAGCGATGAAATAGATGACCCCGGCGCCAAGACAAATCGCGATCGCCGGGGTGACGAAGATTTTCAGATTGCCGAGTTGATGCAGCCGCCAGAACAGAATTTCCAGTGCGACGACGGCAGCGGCAGCGGCAAAAACCTGCGCGCCGCGGCGGGGAAGATGCGTCGCGTCGCCTAGCATAAAAGGACACTGCAAAATTGAATGGAGTGTTTCATCTCGCGCTGTTGCTGGCCTCCACCGGGCCGTTCACCGGATTGTGGCGCCGGCTGACGGACCGGACGTTTGCCGGTCTCTACCAACCCAATGCCTTCGATCTGGCGATGATGCTGCCGTACTTTCTGGTCCTGGTGATTCTGGCCACCTACGGCGTGCATCGTTATGCCCTAGTCTATAATTTTTTCAAATACCGCCAGAATGTGCCGCCGGTTGTTCACGATCCCGCCGAATGGCCTAAAGTAACCGTCCAGCTTCCCATATTCAACGAACGCTATGTGGTGGAAAGACTGGTGGAATGCGTGTCGCAGTTCGATTATCCACGCGACCGGCTGGACATCCAACTGCTGGATGATTCCACGGACGAAACGCGGGAGGTAGCGCGGGCCTGCGTGGAGCGTTTCCGGCAGCTCGGCGTGCCCGTTCATTATCTGCACCGCGCCAACCGCAGCGGTTACAAGGCCGGCGCGCTGCAGGAAGGGTTGAAAAGCGCGCAGGGCGAATTCGTGGCCATTTTCGACGCCGATTTCTTGCCGCCCGCGGATTTTCTGCACCGCGTCATTCCCTATTTTGCGGACGCGAAGCTGGCCATGGTGCAGACGCGCTGGAGTTACATCAACCGCAATTACTCCGCGCTGACACGCGCGGAGGCCATTCTGCTGGACGGACACTTTGTGATTGAACACGCATCGCGCTACCGCAGCGGATCATTTTTCAATTTCAACGGGACCGCGGGTGTCTGGCGCCGCGCCGCCATTGACGATGCCGGCGGCTGGCAGCACGACACGCTGACGGAAGACACCGATCTTTCCTACCGGGCGCAGCTGCACGGCTGGCATTTTCTCTATCTGCCGGACATCGAATGCCCCTCGGAGCTTCCCGTGGAGATGAACGCATTCAAATCGCAGCAGGCGCGCTGGGCTAAAGGACTCATCCAAACGGCGAAGAAAATCCTGCCGCAGGTGATGCGCGCGGACGTTCCCCGGCACGTGAAGGTGGAAGCGTTCTTTCACCTTACGGCCAACATCAGCTACCCGCTGATGGTGTTGCTCTCGATTATTCTTCTGCCCGCGATGATTGTGCGCTTCTATCAGGGATGGTTCCAGGTGCTGGTGATTGATCTGCCCTTGTTCGTGGCGTCCACATGTTCGATTTCCAGTTTTTATCTCACGGCGCAGCGCGAACTTTATCCGAAGGAATGGATGCGCACGTTTCTCTACCTGCCGTTTGTGATGGCCGTGGGCATTGGCCTCTCCGTGCGCAATGCGGTGGCGGTGATGGAAGCGCTGTTCGGTCACAAAAGCGAATTCGTGCGCACACCGAAGTACAGCATCGCCGGAAACAAGGCGGCGTGGACCAAAAAGAGTTACCGGAAAAGTGCAGGGTGGATGCCGTTCGTGGAAGTTCTGCTGGGCCTCTATTTCGCGGCGACGGTCCTGTACGCCATCCGCAATGAAAACTATGCCACCGTGCCATTCCTGCTCCTCTTCGTGTGGGGATATCTCTATACCGGGCTGATGTCCATCGGGCAGGTGTGGTTCGAGCGGCTGGGCTGGTCGGCGGAGACAGGCGAAGTCCGGCCCGCAGCCACCGGCGTTCCGGGATTTTAGGCGGCAGCAAGTGGGGGAATTGCGAACCGTGCGGTCGCGGCGAGGTCATGCTAATATGGACCGCCCGATGCGCATTGTAGAGAAACGCCAGGTGCTCTCCGCCGCGGAGATGGATCGAACGCTACAGCGGCTGGCCTATGAAATTGTCGAAAAGTCCGGGGGAACGGGCAATCTGGCGCTGATTGGCGTGCGGCGGCGCGGCGTGCCGCTGGCGGACCGGCTGGCGAAACTGATCCATACCGTTGCCGGAACGGAAGTGCCGGTGGGGATGCTGGACATCACGCTTTACCGCGACGACCTATCCACGGTGGCTTCGCAGCCGATCTTGCAGTCCACTCAGATTAGCTTCGGCGTGGACGACCGCGACATTGTGCTCGTGGACGACGTACTGTACACGGGACGAACGGCGCGCGCCGCCATGAATGCGCTGTTTGACCTGGGGCGGCCCAGGCGCGTGCGGCTGTGCGTGCTGGTGGACCGCGGCCATCGCGAGCTGCCCATGGAAGCGACGTTCGTGGGCGTGACCGTGCAGACTACCGCCTCGGAAATCATCGAAGCGCATGTGCGGGAAATAGACGGAGAAGAAAACGTAATGCTGGTGGACCGCGTTGCGGACTAAGATATCATTGCGGAGGAGCTGACAAGGAAAACCGTGGTGCCACGCTTCCGCCACTTGCTCGGGATTGAATCTCTTACAGCCGGGCAAATTCTTTTTCTCCTCGATCAATCCAAGCCCTTCCAGGAATTCCAGAGATACCCGCTGAAGAAACTGGCCACGCTGCGCGGAAAGACGGTGGCGCTGGCGTTTTTTGAGCCTTCCACACGCACGCGCATCAGTTTCGCCACCGCGGCGGCGCGGCTGGGCGCGGACGCCATGTTGTTCCAATCCGAAGGTTCCAGCCTGAAAAAAGGGGAATCGCTGCTGGACACAGTGCGAACGCTGGAAGCCATGAGGCCCGACGCCATCGTGATGCGGCATCACTCCTCGGGCGCGGCGGATTTTGTAGCTTCGCGGCTGGAAATTCCGGTGATCAACGCGGGCGACGGAACGCACGAACATCCCACACAGGCGTTGCTGGACGCGTTGACCATCCGCGACCGCAAAGGCTTGCTGGAGAACTGGAACGTCACCTTCATCGGCGACATCCTGCACAGCCGCGTGGCGCGGTCAAACATTCATCTATTGAGCCGATTCGGCTGCCACATCACGCTGTGCGGGCCGCCCATGTGGATGCCTCGGGAACTGGAAAGCCTCGCGCCCAACATGTGTCGCGTGGCGCGGATGGAAGAGGCATTGGAAGGCGCGGACATCATTTTCACGCTGCGGGTGCAAACGGAACGGCAGAACGAAGCCGCGCTTTCGCCGGAGGAGTACATCCTGTTGTATCAACTGACGGCCAAACGGCTGCGCGGCGCGCGGCCGGATGCCATCGTGCTGCATCCTGGCCCGATGAACCGAGGGCTGGAAATTGATCCGGCGGTGGCGGACGGTCCTCAGTCCTGTGTGCTGGAGCAGGTGACCAACGGGCTGGCCGTGCGCATGGCGCTGCTCTTTCAGATTCTGGGAGCGCCGTCACTGGGACAGCCCAATCCCGCGGGAGAAGGTTCCAATGCTGCTGATTAAGAATGGGCGCGTAGTAGACCCCGCGCAGGGGACGGACGCCAAACTGGACGTGCTGATCGAGGACGACCGCATCTCGCGGACAGGTGCAACGTTGAACGCGCCGGGGGCGGAAATTCTGGACGCCAGCGGGTGGATTGTGGCGCCGGGCTTCATTGACCTGCACTGCCATCTGCGTGAACCGGGGCAGGAGATTTCGGAAACCATTGAGACGGGCACGCGCGCGGCGGCGCGCGGCGGATTTACGGCAGTCTGCACCATGCCCAACACCCATCCCGTGAACGACAATGCGTCGGTGACGCGCGCGATTGTGGAGCGCGCGGCGGTTTCGGCGAGCACGCGAGTGTGGCCGATCGGCGCGGCGTCCATCGGAAGCAAGGGCGAGGCGCTGGCAGAAATCGGAGCGATGCGTGACGCGGGCATCGTGGGCGTAAGCGACGACGGAAAACCCATCGGCAGCGCGCGGTTGATGCGCCAGGTGATGGAATACAGCAAGGCATTGGGTCTGCCGGTGATTGACCATTGCGAAGACCCGTCACTTTTCGCGGGCGGAGTGATGCGCGAAGGAGCGCGGTCGGTGCGGCTGGGTCTGCGGGGAATTCCGGCGGAATCGGAATCCATCTGCGCAGGGCGCGACGTGGAGATCGCCGCGCTGACGGGAGCGCGCTATCACGTGGCGCATCTTTCGGCCCGGCGCACGCTGGAATATGTCCGCCAGGCCAAGAAGGACGGGTTGGCGGTGAGTTGCGAGGTGACGCCGCATCACTTCACGCTGACGGACGAAGACGTGGTTTACGACACGCGTTACAAAATGAATCCGCCGCTGGCTTCACGCGAAGATCGCGAAGCGCTTCTGGCGGGACTCGCGGATGGCACGGTGGATGCGATAGCCACGGATCACGCGCCGCATCATCCCGCGAGCAAGGAAGTGGAATTCGACCGCGCCCCCTTCGGGGTGATTGGATTTGAAACCGCTCTGGCCCTGGCGGTGGACGAATTATTCCACAACGGGCGGCTCCCGCTGGCGCGCCTGGTGGAATTATTCACCAGCGGGCCGGCGCGCGTCCTGGGTTTGAAGGACGACCGCCGCATTGCGGCCGGCGGAATTGCCGACCTCACGCTCTTCGCGCTGGATCGCCCTTGGACCTACCGCGTGGAGGAATCGGCCAGCCGGTCAAGAAATTCTCCGTTCGACGGACGAAAGTTCCGAGGCGCGCCCATGGCGACGGTGGTCGCGGGACGCGTCGTCTGGCAGCAAGACTAACAAAGCAACCTATCGTTTAATCGCGCGGTGAAATTTTCGCCCGAATTTCGCGCGGTTCGCCGAATTGCAAACCGGATCGAGCTACGCCGAGCAGGACAAACGCAGAATCGCCGCGCCGAAATGATCCCGGTGTCCTAATTTCCCCACCGCGAATTTAGTGCAGGCCGGGTTCCGAGGCGGGATGCATGCCATGCTGCGGAACTTCATGGACGCCGCGGGCGGGCGGCTCCATCTGGAAGCGGAAGAAATGGTTCAGCGGCCCATGGCCCTTGCCGACAGCGAAGGAGCGTTCAATGGCCTTGGTGACGTAAGCCTTGGCCAGAATAGCCGCCTGCTCGATGTGCTGACCCATCGCCAACTGGGCGGCAATGGCCGAAGAAAACGTGCAGCCGGAGCCGTGCGTGTTTTCGCTGCGCACATGATCTCCGCCGAGGACCAGAGTTTCCCCGCCGGAGATACAGAGAACATCCACGGGCTTTTCCAGGTGCCCGCCAGTGACGATCACCGCCAGCGGGCCGAGGGCGGCCAGCTTCTGCGCGGCTTCCTTCATGGCGTTGACATCCGGGATGGGAGCGCCGAGGAGGATTTCGGCTTCGGCAACGTTGGGCGTCAGAACCAGTGAACGATGGCACAGGTCATCGCGAAGAAATCTCACCCCGGAAGCATCCAGAAGCTCTACGGTTCCCCTGGAAGGCTTCATCACCGGATCGAGAACCACGTGGGGAAATTTGTGATGGGCCAGAAACTCGCCCACGGCTACGGCGTTGGCGCGGCTGCCGAGCATGCCGATTTTTACGGCGGCGATGGCGACGTCTTCGGCGAGGGCATCGAGTTGCGCGCGCAGCACCGCCGCGGGCGTTACGTTCACCGCGGTGACGCCCTGTGAAGACTGTATGGTCAATGCGGTGACCGCCGCCACGCCGTAGAGATTGTGAGCGGCGAAAGTTTTCAGATCCGCGGCGACACCCGCTCCGCAGGTGGGGTCGAAGCCAGCGATGGTCAGCAAAATCGGATGTACAGGAGCTGGACTATTACTCACTAACGCGCGACCTCCGCGCAGAGCATAAATGCCGGCTGCGGATAATTCCCGCAAACCGGCTTATGCGCAATGTACGCGCCTCGTCCGATGCAACGCAAGAGGATTCTTGCGTTCTTCAATTCGCTGTGCTCATCCGCGCGTGTGGCATACTGGCGCGGCAGGGGCTAGAAAGACCGTAAGGGAAAGCAACGGGAGGCGCAGATGGGGAAGCGAATTTTCGTGGCCGTGTTTCTGGCGGGGATGCTGGCCGCGTGCCAGAGCCGGCCATCGCAGACGAGCGGCAACGACGAAACACCGCTGCGGAAAATCCCGCAGGAGTTTGTGGATGGTTGGAATGCGCGCGATGCGGCGTCGCTGGGCGGGTTGATGGCGGACGATGTGGATTTTGTGGAAGTGGGCGCGGTGTGGCTGCACGGACGGAGCGATTTCGCCGCGTTCCATCAGCGGATGATGACTGGCCGGCTGCGCGACACGCAAATGAAGTTGCTGGGTACGCGCGTGATTTTTGTAACACCGGACATCGCCGAAGTTCACTGGGCGTGGGAAATGCAGGGAGACCGCGACACGGACAATACATTGCGGCCGCCACGCAGAGGATTGATGCTCATGGTTGTGAAGAGGGGACCGAGCGGCTGGCTGGTCCAGTCGGCGCAAAATACCAGCGCGGTGTTCCCGGCTCCGCCGGAATTGGATGGGATTACGCCAGCATTCTGGTTTCCGGACGAATAATAAGCGCGCGAGACAGCGCGTCGCGGAGATGCAACACATCTCGCGCGGATGCGGTTATGGGAAAATGCCGCGAACCTGCGTGGCTTCAGCCACGCGGCCGACGGCAAGAATGTAAGCTCCCGTTCGCATGGGAGTGTGGTACTTGCGCGACGACTCGTAGACGTCAGTGAACGCGCGGCGCATGATCGTGTCCAGCCGCTGATTGACTTCCGCTTCCGACCAGAAAAACGCCTGCAAGTCCTGCACCCACTCGAAATAACTGACGGTGACACCTCCGGCATTGGCCAGAATGTCCGGCAAGACCATGATGCCCTTGCGCGCTAGAACCTGATCGGCATGCGGCGTGGTGGGACCGTTGGCGGCCTCAGCCACAATGCGGGCGCGGATTTGATCGGCGTTGCTTAAGGTAATCACATTTTCGAGAGCGGCGGGAATCAGAATGTCAACTTTCAAAGCCAGCAAGTCATCGTTCGAAATGCGGCTGGTGCCGGGCATGCCGACGACAGTGCCGGCGCGCTCCTTATAACGCATGGCCTTGCTGGGATCAATGCCGCGCGAACTATAAACGCCGCCGCGAGAATCGCTGATGGCTACGATTTTGGCCCGCTTTTCGGAGAACAGCCGCGCGGCGATGGACCCGGCGTTGCCAAATCCCTGAATGGCCACAGTGGAGCCGCGCAGTGACATGCGGCGAACCTTGCAGGCTTCCTCTGTCACCACCAGGCAGCCGCGGGCGGTGGCTTCGTGGCGACCTTCCGATCCACCGATGGAAATCGGTTTCCCGGTGACCACACCGGGCACGGGATAGCCGAGGGTCATGGAATAGGTATCCATGATCCAGGCCATGGTCTGGGCGTCCGTGTAAACATCGGGAGCGGGGATATCACGCTCCGGACCGATGATGGGGAGAATTTCGGCGGTGAAACGGCGCGTCATGCGCTCCAGCTCTGTGCGGCTCATGCGCTTGGGGTCGCAAATGATGCCGCCCTTGCCGCCGCCATAGGGAATGTTGACCGTGGCGGTCTTCCAGGTCATCCATGCGGCGAGAGCCTTCACCTCATCAAGCGAAACGTTGGGGTGAAAACGGATACCCCCCTTGGCAGGGCCGCGGGCCACATTGTGTTGCACGCGGAATCCGGTGAAGACCTTTACCTGGCCGTTGTCCATTTTCGTGGGAATGGAGACTTCCAGAATGCGCTTGGGAGCTCGGAGAACCTGGCGCAGGCCGGAGTCCAGCTTCAAGTGTTCCGCGGCCAGATCGAATTGCATCTGGGCGATGCGAAATGGATTCAAGTCCTCGCGCGGAGCCATGCGGGGAAGAACCTGGGGCGCGGCCTTATCTTGTATTGGCATTATTCATCCTTCCTCTTGCGTGCGGCATGCAAGGAACAGCGTCGCGTGGTTGCGACGCGCCGCCGCCGATTGAACTTCAAAACTGATTTGACCATTCGGGGGATCGGCATTCTCTTCTTCACGCAGGCCAGTGGGCGAATTCGCGGGAGCGGCAAGGCCTTTACCGGCCCTGCCACCGCCAATTCGCCCGCCCAAACCCCTCTACTGCGTGGAGCGTGCAAGGCGGAGTCTAGACGACACGGAAAAACAGGTCAATGAAAACCCGCAAGAAATTAGATTGTTTTTTGCGAGTATGTTCGCGCTGGGAAGTTGATTCTAGCGGCATTCCGTAGGCTTAAGTATATGTGCAACAATAAGTTATCGGGTGCAAGCGGACTGCCGCAGACCTATATGGAACGTGGGTGCGTCTGGTCAGGGCCGTTGACTGGGCGTACCGGTGGGGATAATCTCGCAGTGCGCTTGGGGCGTGGCTCGCGTTAGCCGCGCGGAGTTGCAGGGCATCCAGTCGCCAAGGAAGCTGCGTACTGATGGAAGGGAGCAACCAAAAAGCTTTGGATCCGCGGTTGGAGGCGACGAGTTCGTCGCCTGATAGGGAATTGATGATCGCGATCGCCCGTGGAGACGAAGCGGCGCTGGGGGATCTCTACGACCGCTACAGCGGATTGGTGTACAGCGTGGCATTGCGCATCCTGCGAGACGCGGCGGCAGCCGAAGAAATCCTGCAGGACATATTTTTCCAACTGTGGCGGAAGGCCTCCCAATTCGATGCCAGCCGAGGTTCGTTGCCCGGATGGCTATCAGTGATGACGCGCAACCGGGCGATCTCGCGCCTGCGCAAGCGCAATCCCCATGAGGAAACGAATATCGAGGGGCTGAACATCATAGTCCCCTACCGGCTGGAAAACGCACTGGTCCAGCGGGAAATGATCGCCAGGGTTCGCGGAGCCATGGATGGATTGCCGGCCCCGCAAAGGGATGCGATCGAGTTAGCGTATTTTGAAGGATTGACGCACAGCGAGATTGCGGAAAGAACCGGTGAGCCGTTGGGAACGGTGAAAACCCGGCTGCGCACGGCAGTTGAAACACTGCGATTGAGATTTGCCTGATGAGCAACGGAAATCATATAGCGGAACAGGATCTGGACCTGCTGGCGCTGGGCGCGCTCGATGAAAGCGAACGCCGTCCGCTGCAAGAACATCTGGCGGGGTGCGCAGAGTGCTCCGGCCAATTGGCGGAGGCGCGCGGGCGCATGGCGCTGCTGGCGTTTGCCGCTCCCGCGGTGCAACCGCCAGCGAGCACGCGCGAAAAGTTGATGCAGCGCGTCACGGCGACCAAACCACCAGTGCGAGCGCACCAGGAATCACGGGAGCGGAAACGTGGGGGCTGGATGCTGGGTTGGGCGGCGCTGGCATTTGGACTGGCTGCGGCGTCCGTGATGCTGTGGGTGAACAACAATCGCATGGACCGCGAACTGCGTTTGTTGCAGGAAACCACCGCCGAACAGCAACTGCGCGCCATACAAAATGAGCGTTTGCTGGATCTTTTCACCGCGAAGGATTCCATCCAGGTGCCGCTGGCGCCGGTAGCGGGACATCCTGGAACTCCAGCGCGTGTGCAATACAATCAACGCCGGGGATTACTTATGTATGCGGGAAATATGCCTGTGTTGCCCGCGGAACGAAGCTATGAACTGTGGCTGATCCCCATGACGGGTAACCCCATCAATGCGGGGGTGTTCAGGCCGGACAATAACGGGCAGGCGGTAGTGATGTTCCCGGCTCTGCCGGCGGGCGTGACGCCAAAAGCGTTCGCAGTGACCATTGAACCGGCGGGCGGCGGTCCGAAGCCGACGGGGCCAATGGTTCAACTGGGAAGCGCCAGCTAAGAGCTTATTCCCGGCCTTGGCCGTGGAGAAGGCTTTGCGCCGCCGCCGTCCCTTGCTGTCTTTCCAGTCGGCGTAGAACTTGCCGTATTTTTTGAGCATGGACACCTCCCTGACACCGTGCCGTGGATTGCCCTTCCTGATGGCCCTTTGCGGTGGTTGTATTCTTTGATACAGTGGAGGTGCCGTCGCGTGCAGAACCGCACACGACGTATAAGGTTCAGATAGAGTGAAGGAGAGAGCGATGAAAAACATTCTAAGCTTGGTGGGCTTCGTGGTTCTGGCCGTCGCAACGGTGACCGTGACCACACATGCCAAGGCCATGACCTGGACAGGCTGGATCAGCGACAGTGCCTGCGGCGCCAAGGGATCCAACGCAGATCATGCCGCCTGCGCCCAGAAGTGCGTGAAGGAAAAGGGTGCATCCTGGGTGTTTGTGAACGGAAAAACCAAAGCGGTGGTTCCGATTCACAATCAGGACGCGGTGAACGCCGACAACGACCTGGGCCATCAAGTAAAGGTAACCGGGACGACGCAAGCTGATGGTTCTCTGCAGGTCACCAGCATTACGGCCGCCGGAATGGCCAAAGCTGGAAACATGTAAATCGTTTTCTCGCGAGGAATGAGGACTGAACAAAAGTAAACTGGTTCAGTTCTCTTCCCGCGATCTTATCCGGCCGCCGCAAACCTTGCCGGAAGGACTTCCTTGATGTGTGACCGCTGAAAATTACTTCGCTGGAATTACGTCCGTTTCCATGAAGGAATGCAGCACTTCCGGAAGATGGATGCTGCCATCGGCCTGCTGATAATTCTCCAATATAGATAACCAGGTTCGCCCCACGGCGAGGCCGCTGCCGTTCAGGGTGTGAACAAATTCGCTTTTTCCTCCACGGGCTTTTGCACGTATTCCCGACCGCCGGGCCTGAAAGGCTTCGCAGTTGGAACACGAAGAGATTTCCATAAACTCGCGAGACGACGGGAGCCAGACTTCGATGTCGTACGTCTTGGCGGAGGCGAAGCCCATATCGCCGGTGCAAAGCTGGAGGACCCGATAGTGCAAGCCCAGCTTCTGCAAAGTGTCTTCCACGTCGCGCACCAGGGATTCCAATTCGTCGTAGCTATGCTCCGGACGCGTGAATTTGAACAGCTCAACTTTCTGGAACTGGTGCTGGCGTTTCAAGCCGCGCGTGTCTTTCCCGGCGGCGCCGGCCTCGGAGCGGAAGCATGCGGTCCACGCGCAATATTTCAGCGGAAGGGTTTCGGCGTCCAGCGTTTCGTCACGGTGCAGCGAAGTCAGCTCGACCTCGGAAGTAGGCGTGAGCCACAAATCGGAGCCTTCCAGATGAAACATGTCCGCCGCGAATTTCGGAAGCTGTCCCACGCCGGTGAGCGACGCGGTGTTGACGATGAAGGGCGGAAAAATTTCGATGTAGCCGTGCTGGCGAGTGTGCAGATCCAGGAAATAGTTGGCGATGGCGCGTTCGAGGCGCGCGCCCAGCCCTTTGTAAACGGCAAAGCGCGTGCCGGCAATTTTCGCGCCGGCTTCGAAATCGAGGATACCGAGATTTTCTCCCAACTCCCAGTGCGGCTTGGGGGCAAAGGAAAATTCCGGCGGCGCGCCCCAGCGGCGAATTTCCACGTTGCCTTCCGCGCCGTGTCCCACGGGAACGCTGGAGTGCGGAACGTTGGGAATAGTCAGCAGAAAATTGCGAAGGTCGCTGTCCAGTTGCGTGACGCGTTCGTCGTCGCGCTTGATCTCGTCGGACACTTCCTTCATGTGCGCGAGCAAATCGGAAGCGTCTTCCTTATTTTTCTTGCGGCGGGCGATTTCCTCGCTGGCCTGGTTGCGTTCGGCCTTTAGTTTTTCGACGGTGGTGATCACCGCGCGGCGCTCCGCGTCCAGGCCGCGGAATTGGCCAACAGCGCCGGCGGCGTCATCGGGCGCGCGGCCACGATTCACCAGCATCGTCTCGATGACGTCCAAGTGCTCGCGAAAATATCCGAGGTCCAACATGGCTATTGAGAATACCTGATTTTATGGCGGAACGCTGCCCGAGGTGGCGGGTTTTGAGCGTCGAATGGGGAATTTCAGGGTCAAGATGCTGCGTGTACGCCCATCTCAAAAGTGTAGCGATTAGAAATCGTTATGTGATTGATTACGTGGCACTTAACATTTTGCGATTGTAAAAAGTGTAGCGATTAGAAATTGCGAATGGGCCCCTTCTTCCGTCATTTGGGCACAGTTCTGATGTATTGTCCGCCGCGATGCGGGAAAGTCAAACGCAGGTCCTGTAACGCTGTGCCTACTTAGGGCGCTCCAGCAGATCACGGCATTCCCTCGCTCTGCTCCGAAGCGGGCTTCGCGTCGATCTGGGGGTGGTTGCGGCGCGTGCGATGAAGGTGAAACGTACGGACTGGTGAAATGGACGGGCTAGTCCTTGAAGATGGCGAAGACGGCGCCGAAACCGTTTTTTCCGCCGTCGCCGGTGGTTCCAAGAAGATGACCGGCATTGTCGGTGGCTAATCCCGCGTTGGGACTTTGTCCATCATTTCCAGTCCCGAAACTGTGCAGGACGGTTTCGTTCCAAGCGCCATTTTTGTGAGCAAGGCGGAAGGCGGTGCCGCAGCCGAATCCGAACTGGCACCCGGAGCCGCCACCTTCATTGGTAGTGCCGTAGAGGTTTCCGGCGGAGCCCAGCAGGAGCACGCCCTCCGGCAGCTGGCCGTCGGAACCGCCCTTGAAGGCATACAGCGCGTGGCCGGTCCAGCCGCCGTTGCCGTTGGGTGAAACTTCGAACACTGCTCCGCAGCCGAATTGTCCGAAACAGTTTTCGCTGCCGCCGCGGGACGTGGTGCCGTAGAGATTCCCCGCGCCATCCATGGCCAGTCCGGCCATGGGTGTTTCTCCATACGCGCCGCCAAGATCCAGGATATCCGCTTCCGTCCAGGAGCCGCCGTTGTTGGAAAGCTGGAACACGGTGTTGCGAAGCTCCGTGGCGCCGTAGAGATTTCCGGATTTATCGAAGACCAGGTCGCCGTTGGGAGCGCCGCCCTCCACGCCAAAAATATAAATGGGAGTTTCCTGCCACTTTCCGCCGCCGAGGGGGCTCAATTCGAAAACGACGCCACCATCGAATTCGCCGCCATGAATCGTGGCGCCATAAAGATTTCCGGCGTTGTCAAAAACAAGATTGCCCGTGGGGAGATCGCCATCGTTGTCACCGCCGACGAAGTTATACAAGTCCTGGAAGGTCCAGCCATTTTTTTTGGGCGACAGTTCAAAAACATTGCCGCAGCCGACAGTATCGCAATTCAAATTTCCGCCGCCGGAAGCGGTGCCAAACAAATTGCCTTTGGAATCGGCAATCAGGCCGCCCTGGGGAGCATAGCCATCCTCGTTGCCGGTGAAACTATGGAGGATAGTGGTCTTCCAGCCGGAGCCGGAACGCGAAAGCTCAAATGCCGACCCGTTTCCGAATTTTCCTCCGCTGGCGGTTGTCCCGTAGAGCTTGCCGTTGGGTCCCACCAGGAGCTTTCCAAATGGATTTTGGCCATCGGGCCGATTGCCGAAGGAGTACAGGACAACTTCCTTGATTGCGCCGGAAGCAGCCAACGCACCAAATATGCCCGAAACCCCCAACACGATGGATAGAGCAAGAATCCGACGCCGCGCGTTTGTTCCATTCCTCATGGCAAGCTCCCAGCAACCAGATTTCAGACCTACCGCGTGGCGCAAGCATAGCAAAATTCCGGCGCCGGGGAGAAAACGTTTTGGACCGAGGCAGGACGGCCGTCAGGGCAGAACCGGGCGGAGCCTGGGGCGCTGTGCTAGCATCAAAAATTGGGGATATGAGCAAACCATTGGGCCAACAGAGGGAAGTGTACATTGTGAGCGCGGCGCGGACGCCGATTGGGAAATTTGGCGGCGCGCTGGCGAATTTCACGGCGGTGGACCTGGGCGTGATTGCCGCGCGCGAAGCATTGCGACGCGCGTTTGGCGAACCGTTGCCGGCGGAGCGCAAACCGGGGGAATTCGCGGCGAGAATGCCGACAAAAGTTGGTTCGAAAGCGGCTTTGTCCAGCAAAACGCCGTGGCGGGTGGACGAATTGATTTTCGGCAATGCGCGGCCGGCGGGGACGGGTCCGAATCCCGCGCGGCAGATCGCGTGGCGCAGCGGGCTGGGCGACGATGTCCCGGCGTTCACGGTGAACATGGCGTGTGCGTCTGGGTTGCGGGCGATTCTGCTGGGCTGGCAGGAAATTCTGCTGGGGCGAGGCGGAAATCATCGTGGCGGGCGGAGCGGAGTCCATGAGCCGCGTGCCGTATCTGGTGGACGCGCGCTGGGGAATGAAGATGGGGACGCAGCCGCTCGTGGACGCGATGTACCGCGACGGATTTATGTGCCCGCTATCGCAAATGGTGATGGGCGAAACGGCGGAGCTGCTGGCGGACCAGTACGGGATTTCGCGCGAGGAACAGGACGCATTCGCAATGGAAAGCCAGCATCGCGCGGCGCAAGCGCAGGCGGAGGGCCGATTCGCGGAAGAAATCGTGCCGGTGGAAATGGCGGACCGCAAAGGCAACATCACACAATGGAAAAGGACGAGCATGTGCGGCTGGATACCTCCATGGAAAGTCTTGAGGAAGCTGCCGCCGGTTTTCGGCATGAATGGAACGATCACAGCGGGAAACTCCAGCGGAATTACGGACGGCGCGGCGGCGGTGATCCTGGCCAGCGAGGAAAAAATGCGCGAACTCGGCGTGAAGCCGCTGGCGCGCATCGTGGACGCGGCGGTCTGCGCGGTGGACCCGCGAGCATGGGAGTGGGCCCGGTGCCAGCGGTCCGCAAGCTTCTGGCGCGGACAGGAACGAAGCTGGAGGATTTCGACGCGGTGGAATTGAATGAGGCGTTCGCCGCGCAAGCGCTGGCGTGCGACCGGGAGTTGCATTTCGACCGCGCGCGGCTGAATCCCAACGGAGGCGCAATCGCGCTGGGACATCCCATCGGATGCAGCGGCGCGCGAATCACCGCGACGCTGGTGCACGAACTTCGGCGGCAAAAGCGGGCGCCCGCGCGGGCTGGCCACGCTGTGCGTTTCCGGCGGTCTGGGAGTGGCCGTGGAATTGGAGATGGCCTGAGCGGCGGCTATGAATATAGACGACACTTTTTCTTCGTCCACATCTTCATCCTCTTCGTCCCCATCCACATCTTCGCCCTCTGGGGGAATTTCCCAGAGGTCTTCCGCTGGACAGATAATTGAGTCTCCGCAATTTGTGCTGGTGGGGCCTAACTGGAATGTGAGGCGTCCGCAGCAAGCGGCAGGGCTGACGACCCGGCGCTTGCTGGTTTGGCTGTGCGTGGCGTGGATTGCGTTCGTGGCGGTGATCTGGCTTTTCGCGCGGCACGAGGCGCGCAGCGGTCCGGCGATTCATGACACCGGCGGGCGGCAAAGCCAGACCTGAGCGGCGCGATTGACAGCGCCGGTACGCGGACCTACACTCGGGAGGCAAAAAATTCTGCCGGCTCGGCGCGAGGGAAGGCCGCGAAAATCGGCCACGGTCCCGCCACTGTAACCGGCCGGCGCTGCTGGAACCACTCACTGGCGAAATTGCAGGTTCGCTGGGAAGGGCCGCTTCGGGAGACGAATCAGGAGCGGGCAGCGCCCAAGTTCCTTTCCGTTGAATCGCCGGCGGGATGGAAGGCCGGAAGTCAGGATACCTCGACGAGCCGCATGCAGCGGACACTCTTCGCGTGAAGGAGTGCGGCTCGCAAGCCCCATTCTTTTTCGTGGGGCTTTTTTTATTGGGAGCAAAGATGAACGTGGGGACGAAAAAGCGCTGGACGGCGTTGGCGTGTGGCGCGGCATTGGCGACGTTGCTACTCTGCGGGGCGGGACGCGCGGCGACGCGGACGGTGACGGATGAAGTGGGACGTCAGGTGACACTGCCGGACAACGTGCAGCGGATTGTGTCGCTGGCGCCGAATCTGACGGAAATTGTCTATGCGCTGGGAGCGGGCCAGAAGCTGGTGGGCGTGACGGATTATTGCGATTATCCGCCGGACGCGAAGACGAAAACGAAAATTGGTTCGCCGATAGAGCCCAGTCTGGAAGCGATTGTGGCGCTAAAACCGGACCTGGTGCTGGCGGCGGCGATGACCATGAACCGGCGGGAAACGGTGGACGCGCTGGACGGGCTGGGAATGGCGGTCTATTCGACGAATACGGAGAGCGTGGAAGGAACTTTGATTTCGATTCAGGACATTGCCTCGGCGATTGGAACGCCGGAACGGGGGCGAGCGGTGACAGGCGAACTTCGCGCCCGGCTGGATGCGCTGCGCGCGCAGATGAATGGCGTGACGCCGAAGCGGGCGCTCTTCGTGATCTGGACGGACCCGCTGATTACCATCGGGCCGCACACATTTCTGGCAGACGCGCTGCGGCGGGCGGGCGCGGAGTCCGTGGTGCAATCGGGAACGGACTGGCCGCAGATCAGCCTGGAAGAGGTGGTGCGTTTGCAACCGGACGCGCTGATTTTCACGGAAAACCACGGCGGCAGCGGGAAAGATGAACTGGATGAATTGCGCCAGAGGCCGGCGTGGAGAGGTTTGGCGGCGGTACGCGAAGGACATGTAATCGTGGCGGGAGAAGAGCTGGATAGGCCGTCGCCGCGGCTGGTGGATGCCGTTGAAAAACTGGCGCGGCAACTGCATCCGGAAGTTTTTGCGCCCACGCCGCCATCGAACGGATGGAGTTGCCGATGCGCAGGATGGACATCGGCGCGGTGGAAGATTTGTGCGAGGCAGGCCGCGCCTTGCAGCCGATGACAGCCCGGCGTGTGCTGGGAATCTGCGGACTTCTGACGGCGGTGCTTTTCGGCGTGGTGGTGATTTCGCTGCGGCTGGGGGCGTATCCGATTTCGCTACCGGGACATTGTGATGACGCTGGTGCATGGAGCGCTGGGGCAGCGGGCGCAAATTCCCAGCGACGACTGGCTGATCGTGTTCGGGCTGCGGTTGCCACGTATCGCGCTGGGAATTTTGGTGGGCGCGTCGCTATCAGTGGCGGGAGCGAGCTTTCAGGCGCTGCTACGGAATCCGCTGGCCGATCCCTATGTGCTGGGAGTTTCCAGCGGCGCGGCGCTGGGAGCGATTCTGTCGCTGTTGCTGGCGCCCCATGGGGGAATGGTGATGCAGTTGGCGGCGTTTGCGGGAGCGGCACTGACCACCATGGCGGTTTATTTTCTGGGACGGCGCGGCGGCCAATTGGATAGCTCCACGCTGCTGCTGGCGGGAATTATTACCGCATCGTTTCTTTCGGCGGTGATCATGTTCCTCATGACCACGCTGGCCAGACACGACCTGCGGGGCATGGCGTTCTGGCTGATGGGCGACCTGGCGACAACCTCGAACTGTGTCCCTGGGATCCATATTCCTGATGCATGGGCGTGACGATCGCGCGCGATTTATACGACAACGCCGGACCTGAATTTGATCATGACCGGCGAAGACGAAGCGCGGCACCTGGGCGTGAACGTGGGTCGGGTGAAAATGGTTGTGTATGTCGCGGCATCGCTGCTGACCGGCCTGGCGGTTTCTGTGAGCGGATCCATTGGCTATGTGGGCCTGCTGGTGCCGCACCTGATTCGCATGATGTTCGGATCCGATTACCGCCTGCTGATTCCGGCAACGGCGCTGGGGGGCGCCATCGTGATTGTGGCGGCGGACATGCTGGGCCGCACAGTTGCCGCGCCGACGGAATTGCCGGTGGGAGCGATGACGGCGGTGGCGGGAGCGCCAGTGTTCATTTATTTGCTGCGGCGAGGGATGCGTTGAACGTGGGAGATAAAATTTCCAGTGGCGACGTCCATGCAGTCCGCGCCGGCGGACGTGGCAACCGGAATAGCGCGGCTGGAAGCAGAACAGGCGGTGTACGCCTATATTTCGCGCGATCGGGAAACGCCGGTGTTTACACTGGGACCGATTGATCTGACGGCGCGTGCGGGAGAATTCGTCGCTATTGGGAGCAACGCCAGCGGAAAATCCACGGCGCTTCGGATGCTTTCGGGCGCATTGCTTCCTCTTTCAGGGCACGTGCGGCTGGAAGGCGTGGACGTGGCCGGTCTTGCCGGCGCGCGAGCGGGCACAACACGTGGCCGTGGTGGCGCAGGAAAGCCCGCTGATGTTTCCGCTGCGGGCTTGGGAATACGTCCTGCAGGGCCGCTATCCTTACAGCGCAGCGCATGCATTTCGAATCATCAGATGATTGCGCCGCGGCGAAGCAGGCGCTGCGGGAGGTGAGCGCGGGAGCACCTGGCCTCGCGCTGGATGAACCAAATCTCCGGCGGCGAAAAGCAGCGGGTCATCCTGGCGCGTTCGCTCGCGCAACAGCCGACGCTGCTGCTTCTGGATGAGCCCACGCAACATCTGGACATCGGCGGAAGAGTGGAATTGATGCGCAGCCTGTGGCGGCTGGCGCGCGATGCATCACTACACCGTTTTGATTGTTACGCACGAGTTGAATTTGGCGGCGGGATTTTGCGATGAGGTGGCACTGCTGCATCACGGCAAATCCCTGGCGGTGGGAACGCCGCGGCAGGTCTATCAGCGGGAGCTGCTGGAAATGGCCTTTGAGGCTCCTCTGGAGGTGCAATTGACGGCCGACGGCATGCCGCGCGTCCTGATTCAAAACTATTTTAATGGCGATTTGCCGGCATCGCCGACAGCGGCGCCCGGAAGCGCATATGGGAGACGCGGCTGCTCCACCTGAAACGTTCGCGGCGCGCCGGGAGTTCGATGCTCAGCGCGCCGCCCACAATCACTGGAAACTCCGCGTACGGGAAAACGGTGAAAATCCGTCGCCGCCGCGCGACTGTAAGGCGGAAGTATTCGGCGCAAGCCACTGTCCTGGAAATTCCGGGATGGGAAGGCCGCGCCGCCATCCTTCCAGAGACAATTGCCGCCAAGCCAGGAGACCGGCGGAGTTTCAATCCACGGATTGCATGGCAGCCTCTTCGAAGCCTGCGCGCAACCTGGACAACCTTTGTCTCCCGCGCGAGAGGGAGAGGAGGAAAAATGAAACTTCGCCTCCGGCAGGCGATTGCCCTCCCTGCTGTTCTGCTTTCACTTTCCATTAATTTTTCTGACAGCGTTTTACAGCACAGAATAAATCCACGCTCAACGGCGAAATTACCGATCCCAGCAACGCGGCATTGCCAGCGCGGCGATTTCCGCCACGATGGCGGCGCGCCCGCGTCAGCTCCGGCAATACAAACCACCAGCGGAAACAGACGGCCGCTATTCGATGACGCTGCCGGCCGGAAATTACAGCGTCCGCGTAACACAAAGCTCCTTTGAAACAGTAGAGCGGGAAATTTCGTCTGGCAGCGAAGCAAAAGGCGGAATGGAGTCTGCGGCTGAACTCTGGCGGTACTTTCCTCCTCGGTTGTGGTGACCGCCAAGCCGAGCCGGTGGAAACGGAATACGTCACCTCGCCTGTAAACTTCCTGACCGACAGGATATCGAACAACGGCAGGAAATTTTTCTCGTCGCCGATGCTGGCCAGCACGCCGGGAGCGGCGCTTTCGCGCCTGGGCGCGTTGGGAGGAATTACTACGTTCTTTCTGGACGGCGGAAATTCCAATTTCACCAAAGTGCTGCTGGATGGCACGCCCATCAACGAGCCGGGCGGCGATGTGGATTTTTCCAATCTGACTACGGACGACATCGAGAAAGTGGAAATTGTTCATGGCGCGTCCAGCGCGCTTTACGGCACGGACGCGCTAAGCGGCGTGATTCAGATTTTCTCGGACGGCGGGACGACGCGCATTCCGGAATTGGAGTTGACCGCGGTCGGCGGAAATATGAGCACGATAAACGGTTCGGCGAACTTAACGGCTTGCTCGGCGCCAATTCGATTACTCCAATTCTGCTTCGTACTTTGACAGCAACGGCGAAGGCGCCGAACGACCGCTTCCGCAATACCACGCTGGGCGGAAATTATGGCTACAAGTTCTCGGATACGGACACGCTGCGGCTGAGCGTGCACAGCATTTCCAGCGACGCGGGCCAGCCGGGACAAACGGCGCTGGAACCCCCTACCTGGCGCAAGCCTCCGACCAGCGGGATTTCTTTGGAAATCTACGCTGGGATTTTGCGTTGGGCGACCATTGGCAACAGCATTTCGCGGGGACGGAGGCGTATATCCGCCAGTTTTTGCCGAACCGCCGTCGGACCAATGTTTTTGATCAATACAACATGGCGGGATTCGAGGAGCAGACCAGCTATCTCTACCGGCAATCGGCGGTATCGCTGGGCTATCAGTACCAAGTGGAAAACGGCGTGCCGGATGGACCGCACGTGCGGCGGAACAATCAGGGCGGCTACATTGACACGCGCAACCGGCTGAGCCGCCGATGGACGGTGACCGCCGGCGGTCGCGCGGAAGACAACGCCAGCTTCGGCACGCGAGTGGTGCCGCGGGGCGGCGTATCGCCTATGCGCCGCATTTCGGCAACGATGATGGATTCTGGGGAGCGACGCGGCTGCACGCTTCGGCGGGACAGGGCATCAAAGAGCCGACGTTCGAGCAATCATTCGAGGACGATCCGTGCTATCCGGGAAATCCGAATCTTTCGCCGGAACGGAGCACCACATACAACGCTGGAGTGGAGCAGGTTCTGGCGGGGGACCGCATTCGCATGAACGTGGATTATTTCCACAATCTCTTCTACGACATCGTCAGCTTCAGCGGCGGCCCGCCGACCATCAACTGTCCATATGGAACGGGAACATTTTTCAACACCGACAAAGCGCGGGCCTACGGCACGAATATTCGCTGGAAGCGAAGCCGCTGCGATGGATGAGCGTTTTGGCGCAGTACAGCTATGACGACACGCGCGTGCTGGAAGCGCCGAATGCCTACGATCCCACCCTGGCTCCGGGAAACCGGCTGTTCCTGCGGCCGCTGAATTCGGCGGAACTGATTCTGAACGCCGCGATTCGCAAGATGAACTGGAACGTGACGGGATATTTCGTGGGGCGCACAACGGACAGCGACTTTCTGGGTTTGGGATACACCTACAATCCGGGATACGTGGTCGTGGAATATCGCCACGTCGCTGCCGATTCGGCACAACCTCATCGGCCATCGGCCGCGTGGAAAATATTTTCGACCGGCATTACCAGTACGCGGTGGGCTATCCGGCTCTGGGAACAAACTTCCGGGCGGGAATGAAATACATCTGGGGCCGGGAATAGCGGCGCGGGAAGGTCGCCGGGCTGCCGGAGCGAAAGCAGGCGGTCCGGCGACTCTCTGCGGACGGATGCTATAATTTCGGTTTGCGATGAGCCGCGCTGCCACAGATGCGCGCGGTGCCTTGCGCCGGAAGTCCGCGCGCGATATGAAGCCGTGATTGGGCTGGAGGTGCATGCCCAGCTGGCCACGAAAACCAAAGCGTTTTGCGGCTGCTCGACTCGCTTTGGCGATCCACCGAATACGAATGTCTGTCCCGATTTGTCTGGGATTGCCGGGCGCGCTGCCGGCGCTGAATCGGCGGGCGCTGGAACTGGCGGCGCGCGCGTCGTTGGCGCTGGATTGCCGGGTGGAGGAACATTCACGTTTCGCGCGAAAAAATTATTTCTACCCTGATCTGCCGAAGGGCTACCAGATTTCCATGTATGAACTGCCGCTGGCGGTGGATGGCCAGCTCCAAATTGAATTTGAAGGCGCGAACAAACACATTGGCATTACGCGTTTGCATATGGAAGAGGACGCGGCCAAGCGCTGCACGAAGGCTTCCCGGACTCGGATCGAAATATACCTACATTGATTTCAACCGCTGCGGCGCGCCGCTGATTGAAATTGTGTCCGAGCCGGATATGCGCTCGCCCGCCGAGGCGCATGCTTATCTGACGGCGCTGAAACAGGTGCTGGAATACATGAAGTGAGCGACTGCAACATGGAAGAAGGTTCGCTGCGCTGCGACGCCAACGTCAGCGTGCGGCTCCGCGCGACGCCGAAAAATTCGGCACCAAAGTGGAAATGAAGAATCTGAATTCGTTTCGCTATTTGCAGCGGGCGCTGGAATATGAAATCGAGCGGCAAATCGGTGTGCTGGAATCCGGCGGCAAAATCGAGCAGGAAACGCGGTCTGGAACGTGGCGGCGGGGCGGACCGAATCCATGCGCTCGAAAGAATTCGCGCATGACTACCGTTATTTCCCGGAGCCGGACCTGCTGCCGGTGCATTGCAGCGAAGCTGGCTCGCGGAGATTCGGCAGCGGCTTGCCGGAATTGCCGACGCTCTTCGCGCGCGGCTCGCCGAACAATTCGGCATTTCGGCCTACCACGCGAGCGTGCTTACAGCGACCCGCGCATTGGCGCATTATTTCGAGCAAACGGTGGCGCCGGCGCGCCTGCGCATCGGCGGCAAATTGGATCGCCACCGAGCTTTTGCGCGGCAACTGAATGAAGCGGGACAGGATATTTCAGCGCGTCCACGGTGCAGTCCTCAGGCGCTCGCCGAACTCATTCGTTTGGTGGAGACGGAGAAATCACCGCGCAAGTGGCAAGAAAGTTTTGCGACGGATGTTGGAAACCGGAAGGCCCCCGCATGAGCTGATTGCCGAGGAAGGCTTTCAAGAATGGGCGACGCAGGTGAGCTGGAACGCATTGCGCGGCGCGGTGCTGGACAAAAACCCGGAGAATGCCGCAAGATATCGGCCGGGAATGAAGGCGTGCTGAAATTCTTCATCGGCCAGGTGATGCGGGAAACGCGCGGCCAGGCGGATCCGCAGTCGTGACGGAAATCTTGAAACGCCTATTAAATAGACCGGCTGTCCGCGGCAACGCAAGTGTGGAATCGCAGAGAGGAACGGAAATGGCTCCGACAAAAAAGAAATGGCGCAAAGACAGCGCCAAAGCCCCGCAAGCAAAGCCGGCAAACCAAGGGCGGCAAGAAGGCCGCCGCAAGTCCCGTCAACAACAAGGATGAAGAGCCATGATTGAGGAAGGTGCAAACGCGCCGGACTTCCGCGTGCCATGGGCGAGACGGAAAAGAATTGTCCCTATCGGATTTCGCGGGCCGCCCGACGTAGTTCTTTATTTTTATCCCAAGGCGGACACGCACAGGCTGCACGCACGAGTCGCAAGGAATTTCGCGATCGTGAAAAAGATTTCGACAAGCTGGGAGCTTCACGATCCTCGGATGCAGCGCGGATTCAGTGGCCGCGCAGGCAAAATTCAAAGAGAATTACGATCTTAAACTTTCCACCTTGCTCTCCGGATCCTGAATTCAAAGTGATTGAAGCCTATGGCGCGCGGCGGATGAAGAGTTTTCTGGGACGGACGTTCCTGGGCATCGTGCGCAGCACGGCGTGGATTGGCGCGGACGGAAAAATTCGCAAGGCGTGGCCTACGGGTCGGCAAAGGGCCATGCCGCGGAAGTGCTGGCGGCAGTCAAACAGCGCAGTCAGATAAGGCGCCCCGAAGCGCATGGCTTTATAGCGCCAGAATTTCCGGCCAAATTGTTCTCTGCCCAGCCCGCTTCAGCGGATGATCAGGGACCTCTGCAGAGTAAACACCATTTTGGTTTCTGCAGGATAGCTGATGTCTTTCTTCCCGGTGGCTGCCGCGCCGGCGGTGCCCACTCCCGCGCCCGCTGCGCCGCCGATGGCTGCGCCTTTTCCTCCACCCGCAATGCCTCCAATCAACGCGCCTGCCGCAGTGCCACCACCGATGGCGAGAATATTGCGCTTCTTGTGCGAATTCTTCTTGGAACTGGCTGTATCCGTGGAGACAAGATAGGTACGGCCCTTCACGTTGACGGAATGAAGCTTGAAGTCCAATTCCGCTGGCGTGGAGAGGCGGCCGGAAGGAACGGCGTTGGTCACGTGAATAGTAGCCGGCGCGCCTTTGGGAATCACCGTCTTGCCGCCGACAACGACGTTGTCGGCAACGCTGGCGGAGATTTTGTCGCCAACCTTGGCGGTCTTGGAAGAGACTTCCTCGTTCAGAACAACGTTGATCGGCGTGCCGGATGGGACCGTGATGGGCGCTCTGGCGGAATGGGCCGTGCTGGACCTGTGCGCCGCGCCGGAAGTTGCGGGCGCGGACGATTGCGTTTGTGTTTGGGCATGCGCGAAGGCGGCGCATCCGAGAAGCAACACAGCTTGAGCAAGAATTTTGATTGGTATTCGCATTGGCATCCCCCTGTGCCGAACCGGCCCCCAACTCTAACAGATGTCGTGGGATTTCAAATAGCTACGTGGAAGGCGCGACCGTCTTCGGTGACGAGCGCGTTGTCAATGAGGCGAGTGCGGCCGGCGAGGACGGCGAGGAGAATCAAGCAGCGTCCGCGCAGGCTAATAACGGGCTCGAGTGTTTGCGCGTCCACGATTTCGACATAATCCGGCGAGAGCAGCGGTTCGCGGCTGAGGACGGCGCGCATTTCGCGGGTAACGGCGCAGGCATCCCGCTCGCCGCGGGCAATGGCTTCGCGGGCGGAGACGAGAGCGCGATGAAGAGCAGTGGCGGCGCGGCGCTGTCCGCGCTCCAGATAAACATTGCGGGAAGAAACCGCCAGGCCGTCTGGCTCGCGAACAATCGGACAGACACTAATCTGCGCATCCAGACTCAAATCCCGCAACCAACTGCCTGGATGATGCGCAACCTGCTGCGCATCCTTGCGGCCGAAATAGGCGAAATGCGGCTGGACGATTTGCAGCAGTTTCAAAACCACGGTAGCCACGCCGCGAAAATGGCCGGGGCGGCTGCGGCCCTCAAGACGGTCGCCGAGTCCCTCCACTTCACGAGCTGCGAAATGCCGGGAGGATAAATCTCCGCGACGGCCGGCGCGAAAAGAAAATCCACGCCGAGGGATTCGAGCGCGGCGCGATCCTCTTCGGTGGGGCGCGGATATTTTCCGAGATCCTCGTGGGCCCGAACTGCTTCGGATTCACAAAAATGGAAACGACCACAGGCGAACACTGCGCTGCGCCGCGCGAATCAGAGAAAAATGGCCTTCGTGAAGCGCGCCCATGGTGGGCACAAGTCCGATGATGCGGCCCGAAGCACGAGCCTCGCGCGCGACCTGCTTCATCCATTCAACGGTGTGAATGATTTCCACTGGATGGATCTCGGGGCGCAGTCTTCCGGGTCTTTCAGCCCGTCGCGGAGGCGTTGCGTCTCGCGATAAAACAGAATCAAATCTTCAGTCGGAGGCTTGCGCGCCGAGCTGGCGCAGCATGGTGGCCACCTGGCCGCGATGGTAGCTGCCGTGATTCACCAGTGCTGCATCATTTGCCAGAGCGGCTGGCTGTAGACGCCGCCGGCGATGGTGCGCCTTCCGAGCACCCGATCCAAATCCTCCTGTGTCAGTCCGCCGACAAATTGCTGCAAATCGCGTTCCACTTCCAGCCAACGGGCGCGGACCTTGCGTAATCGGTGAAATTCGCCGCCCAGGGCAACGCGGTGGGCAGCGCCCCTTCCAGCGTTCGAGCCACACCCATTCCGCGCCGAAAATGTGGACCAGCGTGTCGCGCACGGAATGAAAACTGGATTTCATGTCTTGCGTGAACTGCTCGGGCGAGAGCACCGCGCAGGATTCCAGCGTGCGGCGATTCGCCCAGGCGTTGAATTCGTAGAGACGGCGAAAGTGTGCAGATCCATGAGTTCGAATTTTCCGGCGTCACATTCCCCGAGATTTTTTCCTAAGTTCGCTTCAGCGTAGAGCCGCGTCTCGCGCATCTCGGCGGGCAGATGATAGGACTCGGCATCCGAGGGAAACCGTCCGGCGTGAACGTCGTCGCAAAATTCCGCCGCGGCGCGGGAAATAATTCAGCCGACAAATCGGCATAACGCCGCGCGAATTTCGGCGAAGGCCCGGCGGTGAGTCCTACGAGGTCATGGAACACGAGCACCTGGCCATCGCAATCGGGACCAGCGCCGATGCCGATGGTGGGAATGCGCAGTTCGCGCGTCACCTGCGGGCCAGTTCGCGGGGACGGATTCGATCACTACGGAAAACGCGCCGGCGGTTTCGACGGCGTGGGCGTCGCGCAGAATTGCTTCGCGGCGGCTTCCGTGCGGCCCTGCACGCGGAACCCGCCCAGCGCATTGACGGATTGCGGAGTCAGGCCGATATGCGCCATCACCGGAATTTCCGCTTCCACCAGGCGGAGAATCAAGTCCATGCGGCGCTCGCCGCCTTCCACCTTTACCGCGTGGCTCCACCTTCCTTGACGAAGCGAATGGCGTCGCGCATGGTGTCATTTTGAGAGACGTGATAGCTGCCGTAGGGCATGTCCGCCACAACAAGCGAGCGGCGCGCGCCGCGGCGAACGGCGCTTACGTGGTGAAGCATCTCGTCCACGGTAACGGGCAGAGTGTTTTCGTAGCCCAGAACGACCATCGCCAGCGAATCGCCGACGAGCAGAATGTCCACGCCGGCATCGTCCAATAGACGCGCGGTGGGATAGTCGTAGGCGGTGAGACAGGTAATTTTTCGCGCGGGATTTTCGGGAGTGGACTTCCGCGACTGGATGTCGGGCACGGTCATGCGGTCCGCGCCCGCAACGGGTGCAACGCTCATGTTGTCCTCCGGTGCCGCCCCGAAACTCAGGGTGCAGCCCATGACCTTTTGATGCTAGCAAATGGGAAATGGTAGTGCCAGAGGAATCGGAGGAGGCTGCGCTCCTAATCAAATGGATATTCAACTTGGGAACTCTGCGACCAATAAACAGCACTATCTTGCTATCATCCACGCGTGCCTCTCTCCTGGAATGAAATCCGCCACCGCGCGATCGCCTTTTCAAAGGAATGGACCAACGTCAAGAGCGAGCGGGCTGAAAAGCAAACCTTCTGGAATGAGTTCTTTGAGGTTTTCGGCATTCGCCGGCGCGTGGTTGCCAGCTTTGAAGAACCCGTAAGAAAACTCTCCGGCGACTACGGCTATATTGACCTGTTTTGGCCCAAGACGGTCCTCGTCGAGCACAAGAGCCTCGGGAAAGATCTCGGCAGCGCCGAATCGCAGGCATTCCGGTACATTCGCGACTTGCTGGCCAGCGGACGGGTGGACGACATTCCTCGCTACGTTATCGTCTCCGACTTTGCCCGCATCGCCTTGCATGACCTCGAACCCGATGACCAGCGTGTTTTACCTCTTTTCGAGGGCCGCCGAGTAGCTACCGTCGAATTTCCGCTGGCGGACTTCCACAAACATATCCATGATTTCGCATTCATCCCCGGCTACCAACAGCACAAGTTCGAAGAGCAGGACCCGATCAACATCAAAGCGGTCGAAATCATGGGCCACCTTCATGACGCGCTTGAGGCGGGTGGCTACTCTGGGCACAAGTTGGAACGCTTCCTTGTCCGCATCCTCTTTTGCCTTTTTGCCGAGGACACCGGCATCTTCGAGCGTGAGGCTTTCAAACTCTATCTGCTAAACCGCACCGCCGGAGACGGCTCTGATCTTGGCCTGCATCTCGCGCGTCTCTTCGACGTTTTGAATACACCGCGCGACAAGCGCCAGAAAAATCTCGATGAAGACCTCACTGCTTTCGCTTACGTGAATGGCGAACTGTTTGATGAACCTCTCGGCTTTGCCGACTTCAACCACGACATGCGCAGTGCTCTGCTTGCCTGCACGCGCTTTGACTGGTCGCGCATCTCGCCCGCTATATTTGGTTCGCTCTTTCAAGCAGTGATGGAGCCACGCGAACGGCGGCAAATCGGCGGACATTACACCAGTGAGCGCGATATTCTCAAGCTTATTCGCTCGCTCTTCCTCGATGATCTTCTGGCAGAATTCGAGCGCGCCAAGGGAAATAAGGCCGAACTGAGACGCTTCCACGAGAAGATCGCGGCGCTTCGTTTCCTCGACCCCGCATGCGGATGCGGTAATTTCCTAGTCATCACCTATCGGGAGTTGCGGCTATTGGAGATCGATATTCTAAGAATCCTATTCGGTGATGCGCGACAGGAACTCAATATCGAACGTCTATCCCTTGTTGACGTGGATGCCTTCTACGGAATCGAAATCAGCGAATGGCCCGCGCGAATCGCCGAAGTCGCCATGTGGCTGATGGATCATCAGATGAATATTCGGCTCTCCGAGGCCTTCGGCCAATATTTTGTGCGCCTCCCCCTTAAAAAGTCGCCCACCATTGTCTGCGACAATGCCCTTCGCATCGATTGGAAAAATATTCTTTCACCTCAGGAATGCAGTTATGTCCTTGGCAATCCGCCGTTTGTGGGAAAACAATTTGCTACCGCTGAGCAGAAAAAAGACATGGAAGTCGTTTGCGGGAATGTTAAGGGAGGTGGCGTTCTTGACTACGTGACGGCTTGGTATTTCAAGGCGGGCGAATACATTCAAAATACACGGATCAGAGCTGGTTTCGTGTCTACCAACTCCATTAGCCAAGGCGAGCAAGTCGGCGTTCTATGGAGGGAGATCTTCAAACGGTATCATCTGAAAATCCATTTTGCTCATCGGACCTTCGCGTGGGCGAGCGAAGCACGGGGCAAGGCTCACGTTCACGTCGTCATTATCGGCTTCGGTGCGTTCGATGTAAGTAATAAGCACATATACGATTATGATGCCGATACCGAACAGGCCCATGTTTCTTCCGCCGGAAATATTAGTCCGTATCTCATTGAAGGCAGCGATCTGCTCGTATTGTCCCGTTCGATGCCTCTTTCCGCAGTTCCTGAGATTGCTTTTGGTAATATGCCGAACGACGGCGGGCATCTCTTGCTGACAGATTCGGAGCGAGAACAATTTCTCAAGAAAGAACCCGACGCCAAAAAATTCATCCGCCCGTTTCTTGGCTCCCAGGAATTCATCAATGGAACTCAACGCTGGTGTTTGTGGTTGAAAGATACTACGCCCGCGGAGGTTCGCGGATTGCACGGGGTGATGAAGCGGGTCGAAGCGGTGCGAGAATATCGGCTCGAAAGCCCGCGTGAGACAACGCGGGAATTAGCTAGAACGCCTATGCTGTTCGGCGAAATTCGACAGCCTTCAGAAAGGTATCTGACGATCCCAAAAACGTCCTCTGAACGCCGGGCATATATTCCTGCGGCGTTTCTCGAGTCGCGCGTCATTGCCAGCACGGAACTATTTACGATGCCTGAAGCCACGGCTTTCCATTTCGGGGTGCTCTCATCCCAGATGCACATGGCGTGGGTCAGACAAGTCTGTGGGCGTCTCAAGTCAGATTTCCGTTATTCTGCGACGCTTGTCTACAACAACTTTCCATGGCCGGAAACGCCGAGCGATAAACAGCGCGCAGCCGTGGAGGCAGCTGCGCAGGGCGTTCTGGACGCGCGCAAAGCGTTTCCCACAGCCACCCTCGCCGACCTTTACGACCCTCTGGCGATGCCGCCGACACTCGTGAAAGCCCATGCCGACCTGGACCGCGCCGTGGACCTCTGCTACCGCCCGCAACCGTTCGAGAACGAGCGGCAGCGCACCGAACACCTCTTCTTCCTCTACGAAAAACTCAGCGCGCCTCTGATTGCCCCCACTAAGAGAAGCCGGCGGAAAACGCACTCAAGTTAAGTCGCTACAAAGGCGAAATGGCGATTCCTAAGAACCCTACACGCAGGAGCCGGGGATTCAGTCGGAGGCGGCGGGATTGGGGAGTTCGGGTTCGACGCCATGCCAGCCGACGGGCTTGCCCTGCCAGGCGCCCATCAAAGCGCGGAAGAGGACCAGGTACATCATCTGGCGGTAGTAGAAGCGCTGAATGAGGAGCGGGGCGAGGAGGGTCCAGTCCTCGTGGCGCTCCAGCGTGAAGGCGATGACGCACGTGAGCAGGTCAATGACCATGAAGATGGCGAAAAAAATGAGGGAGCGCTCCACGTCCTCGGAAGTCCAGAGCTGCGGCAGATGGGCGATACGGAGCTGCGCCAGTCCCCAGAGGGCCAGAGAGCTAATGAACAGCAGGTCAATGATGGGAGAAACCAGCGGCAGGACAATCTGGAACAGGAAGATATTGGGAATGGCGATCCAGCCGAGAGTGCCGTATTTGCGGCGGGCGATGACGTCGCGATGCTTCCAGACGGCCTGCATGGTGCCGAAGGTCCAGCGGAAGCGCTGGCGGATGAGAGCTTCGCCGGTATCGGGAGCTTCGGTGCGGGCGATGGCGTCTTCGTCATAGGAAATCTTCCAGCCGAGGCGGCGGAGAGTGAGGGTGAGGTCGGTGTCCTCGGCGACGGTGTCCCGCGAAAAGCCGCCGCACTCGCGGATGGCGGAGGCGCGCCAGGCGCCCAATGCTCCGGGGACAACGGGGATGCAGTTGAGCAGATCGAAGGCGCGTTTTTCGAGGTTCTGGCTGGTGATGTATTCCAGAGCCTGCCAGCGGGTCAGCCAGCTATTGCGGTTGCGAACTTTCACGTTGCCGGCGACCGCGCCAATTTTCGGGTCGGCGAAATGGCGAACCAGGCGCGGAATGGCTTCGGGGTCCACACAGGTATCAGCGTCAATGGTGACGATGACCTCGCCCACGGCATCGCGCAGCGCGTGATTCAGCGCGAGGGGCTTGCCCTGATTGGACTGGGAAATCAGGCGGACGCGCGGGTCGGAGCCGAAGCGCTGTTCGACGCGGGAGCTGGTGGCGTCAGTTGAGCCGTCGTCCACGACGATAACTTCCAAATCGGCATACTGTGCGGCGAGGACGGAGGCCACGGTATCCACAATGACAGCCTCTTCATTGTAGGCCGGAATCAGCACGCTCACCGGGGGGCGATATTCCGGATGATCGGGAGTCGCCGCGCGGAATTTTTCAGCGAGGGCGAGAAGCCCGATAATCAGCGCACGACCGCTGACCAACGCGATTCCCGCAACGAAAATAAAGGCGATGGCCAGGCGCGCCCAATGGAAGGTTTGGAAGATTACGGCGTCACTGCGGGCGGAGAGCCACTCGTCGCGGGTGAGCGGAGGCATCACCTGCGCGCGAGTCTGGCCCAGCAGATCGGAAACGCTGACGAAATTGAAACCGTCCGCGCGAAGGCGGTCAATGATTTGCGGAAGAGCCGCGACGGTTTGAGCGCGGTTGCCGCCGCCATCATGCATCATGATGATATGGCCGCCGTCCCTCAGCGCGGGGGATTCGGCTTGTTCGACCACGCGCTGGACGATGGTGGCCGCAGGCGGAGGAGGAGCGCCATTGGCTTCGCCCCAGTCATGCGGATCAATGCGCGCGCCCACCAGCAGATAGCCCATGCTCTGCGGAAGCGGCAGCATTTCGACTTCGCTGGCGGTTTCAGGCTGGTGGTCAATGCCGTAGGGCGGGCGAAACAGAATAGTCTTCACACCCAGAATGCTTTCCAGAAGGCGCTCGGTAAGGTTGAGCTCGATGATCAGCTGGGAGCGGGAGATGAGATCAATATCAGGATGGGTGTAGGTGTGGTTGCCGACTTCGTTTCCCCCGGCATATTCCTGGCGGATGATTTGGGAAGAGATGTCCGCCTCGACGCCGATGACAAAGAACGCGGCGGGAGCGTGCTTTCCCTTCAATACCTGGAGAATTTGCGGCGTCCATTGCGGGTCGGGTCCGTCATCAAAACTGAGCGCTAGATTCGTGGGGGACATCCCCGGTCTGCTCGATGCGATAAGCCAGGGGATAGGTCTGAAAAGTTTCGTCGGTGAAGGTGTCGGTGTCGGAATCGTAGTCGAAAGTGCGCTTGCCACTGGTGGGAGTAGAGGTGATGCGCCAGATGTCGCCGTCGCCCTCGAGAATTAAATCGTAGCCGGGGGGAATTTCCTCGAGCTTGGCGCGCGTGGCGTTGTCCGGGCGCGTGGCGTCCCAAATATCCCAGAGGGAGGGATCCTCCGAACCCAGCCGCCAGAGAGCGGTGCCTTGAACGCCGGCGCGCTCGGCGGCACGTTCTTGGTTGTAAGCGGTGATGGCGTCAAGCATCCAGACGGTGTGGTCCTGATTGTCGTCGTCATAAGAAAAATGAGGATTGAGTGTGTCAGAATCGAATTCCACATCGGAACCGGATTCAACGGCGCGGTTGATGGCCCACTGAAAGCTGGCGGCCTGTGCGACAGGATGCGGCTCGGCGCGCGTGGGCACGGGCCAGTCGTAGGCGTAGTTGGCAATGCCCATTACGATTTTTTCGGGCGGAACGATTTCGATGATTTTCCCCAGGTTCCGCGTATACCAATCCTGCGCCACGATGGGACCTGCAGGAGACGTGGGCCAGTGCTGATCATAGTTCATCAGGATGATGGCGTCGGCGTGGAGAGCGAAGAAGGCGTAGTCGTAGCTCCAGTCCGCCGCAGGGAGTGCAATCATCAGCTTGAGCTTGGCGGTGTGGAGGCCTTCGCCCAATTCCTGCGCGAAATGACGGAAATCGGGCTGAGCTTTGTCAGGCACTTCCTCGAAATCCACGACGATGCCTTCCTGATGATGCTTGGAGGCGAAGTTCACCAGAGCGGCCACAAGTTTGTGGCGAGAATCGGTGTTGGCGAGCATCTTCGTCATGGGAGCAATCTGCCAGTTTGTGCCGTCGTAGTTGTTTAGCAGCGACATTTCGGGCAGGTCCACGTGGGCAGCTTCTTCCCAGGCGGCGAGCTTGGGGTCCTGGTCAAGATCCAGGCGCCCGTCAGCGGAGACGGCGTGGAGCGCTTCGGGTATCAGCAAGTCAATGTCGTGATAGTGTTTTTGCAGCGCGGCCAGGCTGTTGGCGTCCCAGGAAACGTAAAATGCGGCCCGCAGAGGATCATACTTGGCGGGCACACTGCCCAAGGCTGCAATGCGGGTTCTGCGGCCGGCGCGCGGAGGCTGAATTGGGCGGCTGTGGGCACGTATCCGCAGGGCATGGTAGAGCGGCCGGCTATCCGGCAAGAGCAGGCCGGGAAGGTCGGGCTTGCGAGCCACGTCAAAAAGAAAAACTACGACCACCAGGGTGAAGAGCGCGCCGGAAATTTCCAGGGCGCGGCGCGTATAGCGCCAGCGGCGGCGGCGATGGTCGTAGAATATAGGCGTGCGATCAGACATGCGTGGTCTAAAAACTAGCCCGGCAGTTCGTCCCTGTCAATCATGGTAATAGGTTCGATGCGGGTGAACGCTATTGGCGCTGCTGCGACCGGTCTTTTCCTGCGTTTCTTCCTGAATATGGCGTTTTCCCGCCGGCACGGCAGGCGATTCCCGCCTTTACGAGCAATTAGCGCAAAACTGGCGGTATCACCACGTCTACGGGATGTGGATTTCCGGGGGATTGCAGCCGGTGGATATTCGCGTTCCCGGTTATCCGGCGTTCCTGAGCCTGGTTGCCGCGGTGGGAGGGAGTGGGCACTGGCCGCGGTCGGTGACTATCGCGCAAGGGCTGCTAGACGTGCTGGGCTGCTTTGTGATTGCCGCCGTCGCGGCGGAATTGGCGCCGCGAGAGTCGCGCCAGCGGGTGTGGATGGCCGGACTTTGGCTGGCGGCGCTGTGTCCCTTCGTTGCCAACTACGCGGCGGCGCTGCTGACGGAAGTGCCGGCGACATTCCTAACAGCACTGGGACTGTTGGTGATGCTGCGACCGGGCGGAATGGTGGCGTTGCCCGATGGAGGCGACCCCGCGACAGTGCGGAGAACGGCGGTGGTGCTGGGGCTGGTGGCGGGATGCGGTGCGCTGTTTCGCCCGGAAACGCCACTGCTTGTGGCGGCTGCGGGGATTGTTCTGGCGATACGCTGCCGGCGTCCGCGGCATTGGGGAATTCTGCTACGCACCGGCGCGCTGGTGGCCGTGGGGCTGATGATTCCTCTGGCGCCCTGGGCGGCGCGAAATTGGGTCACACTGCACAAAGTTCAGCCCTTGAATCCGCGGAATACGGAATTGCCGGGTGAAATCGTGCCGCGCGGGCTGGAACAATGGACGGATACGTGGCTGTGGCGATTTCGCGACGTGTATCTGGTGAACTGGAAAGTGGACGAGGAGCCGATTTTGCTCGGCGATATGCCACCGGCGGCGTTCGACTCCGCAAAAGAACGCGATCGCGTTGGCCAATTGCTGGATGAATACAACCATGTGGACACCATGACGCCGGAGGTGGATGCGGGATTCGCGGAACTGGCACAAGTGCGCACAAGACTGGATCCGTTCCGCACCTATGCGAAAATTCCGGCGCTGCGCGCGCTGGCGATGTGGTTTACGCCGCGCATCGAATTGCTGCCCTTCAGCGGCGACCTGTGGCCAGTGAGAGACTCGTGGGAAAATGACCCCGTGGATTTTTCCGTCACGCTGGCGCTGGGAGCAATCAACGTCTTTTTCCTGATGCTGGCCATCGCGGGCGCATGGGAGGCGCGCCGGGCGCCGGGGATGGCGTTTCTGGCAGCTTTCATATTGTTGCGAACAGCGTTTTTCGCGCGAGTGGAGACTCCAGAGCCGCGATACATGCTGGAATGTTATCCAGCGGTGCTGGCGCTGGCAGCGCAGGCATGGCAGAAACGGAGCGGCGACGGCTCGCCCGCAAAATGCGCCCGTTAGCTCTCTTCGACTGGCTCGGGATGAATGGTGAGGCGGAAAATCCGGGGGAAATGCGCCCGAACACGGTCCTCCAAGGCGGCAGTGACATCATGAATCTGGGTGATGATAAGGTCGCCCTCCATGGCGCAATGGCAGGAGACGATGATCCTGTGTTCGGCGCTGCGGACGTGAACTTCATGGCAGTCTTTCAATTCGGGGAATTCGTAAGCCAGTGAATTGATGAAATCCTGCACGGCATGCTCCAAATCATGCATGTCCTCGGCGCCACCGACGCGATTGCCCTGTGGTTCGATGTGTATATTAACGCCTCCCTTGCCGCCGATAACCTGAAAAATTTCATCCTCCAATCCGTTGGCAATGCCATGGGCCTCGCGCAAAGTGGAATGCTCGTCAACTTCCAGATGAAGATCCACAAATACTCCGCTATTGGAATGGTGGGCGGAAAGTTCGTGAATGGAGACACCGCGGCGCTGGGCGATGGCGCGTATAGTCTCGAAAAGGGGTTCATCAGCGCGGGCGCGGGGCTCCACACGGACCATGACATCGGCGGGAACAATCTGGCCGATGCGTTTCTCGACGGCGGTGCTGGTGATGTGGGCCTGCTCGAGGCTGGCGGTACGGGGCAGGCTGATGTTGACCTCGACAAAGTACCGCTGGCCGGCGCGGCGCATGCGCAGGCGATCAGCAGTGAGCACACCCTCCACCCCGCGCACTTCATCAGCGATTCTTTTCTGCAACGCCACGGGAGCGACATCCAGCAGCGCGTCCAGGGTTCGCCGCCCCAGGCGGGAACCGATGTAGAGAATTACACCGGCAACGCACAGCGCGGAAATGGGATCCACATAGCGCAGCCAGGGGATATGGAACACCATGCCCAACCAGAGCCCGAAGACGCCAAAAAGCACCACGGAGGTGCTCAACACATCGGTGGAGAAATGGAGAGCGTCCGCCCGAAGGGCTTCGCTAGGATACTTGCGCGCCACGCGCAGCAGATTCTGCGAGCGCAGCATGTCCAGAAGCACCATGGCTCCGAGGAGGCCCACGGCCAGCAGGCGGGGACGAGTATTGTGGACTCCGAACATGAGCCGCTGGAATGCCTCGATGATGATGTAAAAAGCGGTCATCACCAGCAGCGCGGTTTCCACCAGAGCGGAGAAATTTTCGACTTTGGCGTGGCCATACGGGTGGTCCGCATCGGCGGGCTTTTCCGAAACGCGGAGGGACAAGTAGGTGATGACGGCAGCGACGAGGTCCAATCCGGAATGCAGCGCTTCGGAGAGGACGCCGAGGCTGCCCGTCCACACGCTAAGAAAGATCTTCAGGGAAAGGAGGACGACCGCCGTGCCCACGGAAGCGAGTGCGGCCAGCCTCTTTTCGCGGAACCCCTGGTTTGCTTCCATGAGAAAGCCAGCCGGAATTATACGATGAGAAAGCAGTACCTCTGCCAAACCCGTTCGGACATGGCACGCTTTTTGCAAGGCATGCAGCAGATGGCGGAACGACGTTTCGGCTTTGGGAACGGATACCGTAAACTGGACAGCGGATCGAGTGGATGAACGAAAGCATCGCACCAGGAAAAGGAAAAAACCGCTTCCGAATCAGGTTCTGGCAACTTCTACTTCTGCCGATTGTTCTGGGGCTGGCGGTTGACGCCTTTTACGTGGAGCCGGCCTGGATTGAGGCGACGCATTACACGATTCAAGCGCCAGTTACCTCTCCGCTGAAAATCGCCCATCTGACGGACATACATACCAATCGAATCGGGAGACCGGAACGGCGGTTGCTGCAAATCCTGAACGAAGAAAAACCAGACATCATCCTCATTACCGGCGATTCCATCAACCGGTCGCCGGGCAGTTACGCCGCCGCCCACCGGCTATATCTGCAGATGCATGCTCCGCTGGGAGTGTGGTTCGTGCGGGGGAACTGGGAAAACTGGCATCCCATACACCACGAACGCGACTACTACACTTCCGCCCGGGTTCACCTGCTGCTGAATGAAAGCGCGCACCCGCGGCCGGATTTTTATCTGATCGGGCTGGACGATCCGACAAGCGGACATCCGAATTTTCTGGCGGCGACGAAGAATGTTCCGCCGGGAGCGTTCACAATTGCGCTGTTCCATTCACCGGCGGCCTTCCACCGGCTCGCCGGATTTGTAAATTTGGTCCTGGCGGGCCACACCCACGGCGGGCAGGTGCGCATACCGTTTGTGCGGCCCTTCTGGCTGCCGGTGGGTTGCGATGGATTTGTGGAAGGATGGTACGAAGAGAAAGGTTCGCAGCTCTTTGTGAGCCGGGGAATTGGCATGACGTACATGCCGGTGCGCTTCCTCTGCCGCCCTGAAGTGGCGTTTATTACGCTGATACCCGAAGGCCCGGCAAACTAGCGCAGGGGCGGCGGAGGGAGCAGGTCAATACGGCGCGGCTCACCGTGGTAACCGTGCGTTTCCACATCTTCCAACAACAAAGACGGGGCGATAACGGCGCTGGGCAATCCAGACTGGGCATTGCCGAATGCGCCAAGGGTAGTGCCAGCAAATCCTGGCGAGAGATTGCGCATGTAGTTAAACGCGGCCAGATCATTGCCAACGCCGGCGATGTTGCGGAGCGCGCGAAGCTGCAGGCCGGTCATCCACCCGCCGCGGACCAACTGTTCCTTTCCCGTCGCGGCATCCACTTGATAAATCAGCAGAGGCTGGCGGTCACCATCGGTGATGCCCCCTGCAAAGGCTTCCACCATTTCCTCGAAATCGTCCTGGCTCAACGCGGAGAGCGCGGGATTGTCCATGGCGCGGACTTCCAGGCACCAGGCATGCCCATCAGCGGCGCACATCTGGAGGAATTTCTTCTTCATGTCGTCGGGGCTGAGTCCGTTGGCTGACTGGAAATAGAGATTGCTGCTGTCGGGACGTGGATCGGAAAGATAAGCGGAGCGGCCGTGACCGTTGGAAACGTCAAATTCCGGGCCGGGGCGGCGGGACATCAGAAGATTGCGCAGAATGCCGCTGTCAACAATTGCCACTTTCTGGGCGCGGACGCCTTCCTCGTCCACATCGTAGCCGCCGATCAGTGGAGTGCCGGAAAAAAGAGTGGCGGCGGGGTCGTCGGTCAGCGAAACGTCCGTGGGCAGGACGCGCGTGCCCACCCGGCCGGTCCATTCATTGCGGCCACCGAGGCGGTCCATGCGCTCGTCGAGCCCGTTGACGGAACTGAGAGGCGGGCGAGCGCCGGAAAGGGATGGCTCCAAAAGCTGTGCCAGCAGAGAACCGGCAGCGGGCGCGTCAAAGAGCACCGGGCCAACATAATCCTTCATCAGCGGCGCGGCGCGAAGATCTTCCAACTGCTGACTGGCCTGGGTGAGACCGGCACCGACGGTCTTGGCGTCCGGCAAATCCGCGGGCAGCGGCTTATACGCGGAATAAGAATTGTGAAGCTGCATACCGTCATCGGACTGTGTTTCGACGCTGGCTTCGATAGCGGCCAGGTGGTGGGGCATGCGAATCTCGGTGCCTTCGCTGTTCAGCAGGTAATAGTTGGTGTAGATCAGGTGATAGGTGACGCGCGCCGCATATACATCGGGGAAATCGCGCAGGACGCTGGAAGCCTGGCGGGCTTCCTCCTCCCAGTTGCGCGACGTCCAATCCGGATCGACGCGGGGCTGAACATACTGGAGCGGCGGCTCCTTGGAGAAATCGTCAATCTCCGGCGGCTTGGTTAGGCTGCGAAGAAATGCCTGCTTCTGGGACATCTGGCTGAGGGCCTCTTTGTAGGCCTGATCGGTGGCGAGCCAGAGGTCCTGACGAAGAGAGTTGTAGTCGCGGTCAATGCCCACTTCGCCGTTGGAGCCGAGGAATCCCTGGAAAGCGCCGGAGCTCAGGAAATTGGAACTGTCGAGATGATAATCGCCCACGCGGACGCCCACCTGCATGAAACGGCTGCGCGTGGTGTCACTGGAAATCAGCGTGCCGAATGATGCACGAATGGTGCGGACGTCGACATCCAGCAAGCGGTATTCGATGTAATAAGGCTTCTGCAAACCCGTAAGGATCAAGCGGTCCTTGGAGCGCGCCATTTCGTCCTGCATAGCTTGCAAGGTATGGTCCGTTGAGTCCAGGGACGCTGACTTGGCATTGCCGAATAACGGCATGGCCGCCCATGGCAAAAGAATTGCAGCGACAAAAACGGGAATCAACTGCCTGATGCGAGAAAAGCGAATGGTCATTGTTTTCCAGCCTGTGAGTCGTGTGCCGGCGGCGGCAAAAGCGGCGGCCGGTCCGTGGAAGTTTCCTTTTTCTGGACTTCCATTTCTGAAATCAGGATGGCGGGAGAAGCCGCGGCCACGGGAATGGAACCAGATTCGGCGCCGCAAAATCCGTTGAACACCTCCTGAGTATCTCCGGTGGCGACAATTTTGGTGAGCGAAACCAACGGCGTGCCGACGATGTTTACACCGCGGACGATTTCATCCGGGCGGCCGTCAGGGAAGACTTTGTACACCACCAGCGGGATCACCTGGAAGGCCTGCGGCTGGCTGCGCCCGGTGAAGGTAAATCCACCCTCGATATCGTCAATCATCAATCCGAAGGGCTTGCCCTGTTGCTTGATTAGGTCCACCAGCATTTGGCGGAGCTTGGCATTGCTGACCACATTGGCGCTGGAAACAATCAGATTTCCCTGGCGAGCGACAGGCAGATAGCCCAGTTCGCGACGGCCATGTCCATTGGATTGGGGGATATTCACCAATGGAGAGCGGGACATCAAGAAAGTCTTCAGGATGCCATGATCCACCAGGAGGGTATCCTGCGCGGGGACGCCCTCATCGTCGTAGGGATAAAAACCCAGAAGATCCTCGCCGCCCAGTTTGGCCTCGGTGGGGTCGTCCTTTATGGAAATGAAATCGGGGAGAATTTGTTCGCCGATTTTCTTGGTGAAGGTCTGGCCTTCGCTGATGTCCTTCTGACGGAAACCTTCCACGCGATGGCCAAATACCTCGTGAAAGAAAACTGCGGCGGCGCGGCCGGTAAGCATCACCGGACCTGCATAGGGATCAACGAGCGGAGCTTTTTCCAGCGCGTCCACTTCGTGGATCATGGTCTGGATGCGGGCCATCACAGCGGCGTCATCGGGAGCCTCGGACGGATCCACCCAATCGAAATTGGCGTAGCGCTCGATATCCATGCCATCGGCGGCCTTGCCCTGCACAGTAAGCTCGAGACGGTAGCGAATCTGCCCGAAAGCGAGCTTGGTGCCTTCGGAATTTACCTGATAGTTATTGGTGGCTGTGGCGCTGAAGGTGCCAATGGAATTAAGAATCGCCGGAGAGGCGCTGAAGGCGGCGGTGTAACGGCGGACGCGCTCCTCCCAAGGACGGCGGTCCACCTGAATGGAAACCGACGGGCCAAAGAAAGCGTGTGGAGTTTCATGTGAAAAATCCGGAGCGCGGCCTTCGGCGGTCTGTACCTGAACCTCCTTGCTGGTCTGAACTTTAATCAACGCCTCGGCAGCGGCGCGATACTGGCGGTCGGTGGCCTGCCAGATGGCGCGGCGCATTACGGGAATATCGTCGTCCAGAGGCAGCGGAATGACGGGATTATAGCCGCCAGCAGGACGGTCGCCGACGCGGTGGGTGCTGTCCAGGTCATAATCTCCCGCGCGGACCTGAACTTCCAGCCAGCGGTTACGCCCATCTTCACTGGTGAGAAGAGCGCCATTGGAGCCGGAAACTTCAGTGACCTGCTGGTCCGTGATGGTATAGGACAGGAAGTAACCGGGTGGATCGGCCTTGGCGAAGACAGGAGCGGAACGAGCCATCTCCGCCTCCATGGCCTTCAGGACGGGAGGTTCGGCGGCCTGGTTCTGGCCGTTGGTGCCGGCGGCGGTGGCCGCGGCAAGCCAAAGAATCATTGAACTGCTGAAGAGCAGGGTGCTACGAAATGAGTGTTTCATGAGAGCGTTATAGTCCAGTTTACGGTACAAAGTGACGAAAGCCAACGCGCAAAGCCCTTCAGGACAGTCCAGAGCCCCGTCTTCCAACTTAGACGCGGGCGAGGCGGTTTTTGCTGCATGAATTCGACGTGCCGGCAGAGATGGGCGTTTCAATCCTGAATTGCGCGCCGGGACTCAAGATGCGCGTGACGGTTACGGCGTGCGCTTCTGGTCCGCGACGAGGACGCCGGATTCGGCGTAATCCGTAGGCGGAAGGTCCACAAAAGTGACATGGACGTTTTCGCGCTTGGCGCGGCCATGCTCAACCAGCGCTTCCGTGATGCGTTCGGCGAGCTTGCGCTTCTGTTCGGGTGTACGGCCGGCCACCCAGGTGACTTGCACGTGAGGCATGGGTCCTCCGAGAGATTCCGTCCATATTGTACGGTGGGGACATGCCCGGACAAAGGGCCTCGAGGACCGGGGCCGCATCCCCAGTGCGAAGAGCGCGGAAGGCGTGTGCTAAAATGATGAGTCTGATGCATCCCACCTTGAAAAGCCTGGTTGAACTGCAGGAAGAGGATGTGCGCCTGCTGGAACTGCGCGCTCAACTGGCCAAGTTTCCAAAGCGCCTCGCGGAAATGGATGCGCAGCTGGCGGCGGCGCGCGGCGAAGTGGAAAAAACCAAGACCGCACAACTGGCCGCCGTAAAAGGGCGCAAGAAATTTGAACTGGACGCGGAGCAATGCAAGGAACGGATTCGCAAGTTCAAGGACCAGTCTTCCCAAGTAAAGACCAACGAGGCGTACAAGGCGTTGCTGCACGAAATCGAGATGGCGGAGCAGGATCTGGCGCGGTCCGAAGATAAGCTGCTGGAAGAGATGGTGGCGGCGGAGGAATTCGACCGGCAAATCAAAATCGCGGAACGAACACAGAAGGAAACGGAAACCGTGGTTCGCGCGGAACGGGAAGTTGCGGAACGGGAATGGGCGGCGCTCCAGATGCAGACCGACGAACGTGAAACGCACCGCAAAGCCCTGGTGGCGGCATGTTCCGAAGACAAGCTGGATCACTACATTCGCATCGCGAAGCGGCATGGCGGAATCGCCCTGGCACAGGTCCGCGAACAGGGCAACGATCAGGCATGCGCGATGTGCGGCGTGCGCATCCTTCCCCACGTATTCGAAGACATTCGCAAAATGGAGACTGAAGAACTAATCCACTGCGAGACATGCACACGAATTCTCTATTACATCGCACCAGCGGCCGCGCCAAAAACGACAGCGACAGCCGATGGCACGAGCGTTGTCGTTGCGGAAGCCTCCTCGAACCAACCGTGAGCGCTGCAAGCATTTTTCTTCTTCCCGCTGAGTTCCAGGCCTTCCTCCCGCCGCGACGGAAACCCGCATGAAAGCGCAGCCACCGCGTTCAGGACGCCTCTTTACGGAGCCCATGGACCAACCCACGCCGGCGGGCGTTTATCTGGCGGAGATTGACGGCGCGTCGCGGGGAAATCCGGGTCCGGCGTCATACGGATTGATTGTGCGATCGCCGGACGGCCACGCGGCATTCCAACAGGGAAAAACGCTGGGGCGCAGCACCAACAACGTGGCGGAATATTTTGGGCTGTTGGCGGCGCTGGACTTCGCGGCCAGCCGGGGGCTGCGCAGCCTGCGCGTCCGCAGCGATTCCCTGCTCCTGGTGCGGCAAATGCAGGGGCGGTACAAAGTGAAGAGCGCGGACTTGAAGCCGCTGCACGAACGGGCGCAGAAACTGGCGCGGGGATTGGAGTACTTTGCAATTGAATATGTCCCGCGGGAGCAGAACCGTGGCGCAGACAAGCTGGCCAATGAGGCTCTGGATGGAAATCCGAGTGACGAATCCGCGCGCGCCCCTTCTGCCGCAGAAAAAGAGTCAGTTGCACGCGAATCGCGGGAATCCGAGGGCGTACACAAGAATCGAGCGCGGGGCAGCGTGCGCGTGCGGGCGAAATATGCTGACGGCGCGCTGCATCCCACCAAGCCATTGGAATTGCCGGATGGCGCGGAAGTGGAGCTAGTGATTCGTCTCCTCAAGTCTTAAAGGTCACCGCTGGATCTCCTGAAAAACTTGACGCTGGCGGTCTGGATGCCGCAGACTGCGCTGGAATTCCTATTCGAAGAGGAGGTTGGAGATATGCGGAAACTGCTGTGCGTTGTAGGAGGAATTTTGGTTTCGGTGGTGATGGTAGCCGTGGCGGCGCAAGCACAGACGAGCGTGGCTGCGCCGGCGGCGAGTCCGAAACCCATGGTGACGAAGGCAGGCTCAGAGGGACATCACAGCGCCGCCGAAGCGGCCATTCGCAAACTCGATGCGGATTGGTTGAAAGCGGCCGTAGCGAAAAATGCGGACAAAGCAGCTTCCTTTTACGCGCCGGAGGCAGTCCTTTTGGTTCCTGGAGCGCCCATTTCCAGGGGCCTGAATGCAATTCGCGCCGCCTGGTCGCAGATGGTGTCCGACCCCCAGTATTCGCTGACGTTTACACCCTCCAGCGTCCATGCCTCAGGAGGCATGGCCTATGAACTGGGGGATTATTCGCTGACATTAAGCAACGTCAACGGCCAGCCAACGGCGACGAATGGAAAATACGTGGTGGTCTGGGTGAAACAGCGGGACGGCAGCTGGAAAGTCGCAGTGGATTGCCCAACCACAACCATACAGTAGCGAGGCGAGGGCGCCTGAATCCGCGCACGTCTTGCCGCCTCTGGACCGGCGCGCAGTGTGCCTCAAGGAACGGTATACCCAAGCGGCTTGGACGCCTCCCCGATTCCGTAGATAATCTAAGGTGCCTTCCGGCGCCGAATTTTCATTTCCTGCCTCGCTGAAATCTGCATCGCCGGACGGTCTTGCGGCGAGCCGGCGTTCTGCATTTCATGGAGGTAGCAAAGTGCGCGCAGTGGTGACGGGCGGAGCGGGATTTCTGGGGTCCCACCTTTGTGAGAAGTTGCTGGGGCATGGCTGGGACGTGCTCTGCGTGGATAACCTGATTACCGGTGCGGAAAGCAACGTCCGGCACCTGCTGAAGCAGCCAAGATTCCAGTATCAGCGGCAGGACGTGACGCAGCCGCTCGACGTGGCCGGCGAGGTGGAGGCGGTGCTGCACTTTGCTTCGCCGGCGAGCCCGGTAGATTACCTGAAGTTCCCCATTGAGACCATGCTGGTGGGCTCCGCGGGGACGCACAACGCTCTGGAACTGGCGCTCGCGAAGAAGGCGCGATTCCTGCTGGCTTCGACATCGGAATGCTACGGTGACCCAGAAGTGAATCCGCAGCCGGAAACATACTGGGGCAATGTGAATCCCATCGGGCCGCGCGCGGTGTATGACGAGCCCAAGCGGTTTTCGGAAGCTATGACGATGGCGTATCTGAACTATCACGGCGTGGACACGCACATCGTGCGGATTTTCAATACGTATGGACCGCGGATGCGGCTGAACGACGGCCGGGCGCTCCCGAATTTTGTGTACCAGGCGATGACCGGGCGGCCCATCACCGTGTATGGCGACGGCAGCCAGACGCGCAGCTTTTGTTACGTGTCCGATTTAATCGAAGGAATTTACCGGCTGCTGGGATCCAACGAGCACGAGCCGGTGAATATTGGCAATCCGCAGGAAATTACCATCCTGGAATTCGCCAAGCGGATTCACGGCATGATCGGGACGGACGTGCCCATCGTCTTCCGGCCATTGCCGACGGACGACCCCAAACAAAGACGACCGGACATCAGCAAGGCGCGGCGGATTCTGAATTGGGAACCGAAAGTGAATCTGCAAGAAGGGCTGACAGAGACGCTATCCTATTTCCGAGCGCAGGTGGATAAGGAAGCGGAATCGAATCGGAAGGCGTGAAGTAACGGCTGGCTAACGCAATTACTGCTAGTCGGGGCGTCCCATGGAGTGATATTCGAAGCCGAGAGACCTCATCTTAGCGGGGTCCAGAAGATTACGCCCATCAAGAATTAAAGGCTGGGCGGCCAAATCGCGCAAGCGCTCCCAATCGAGAGTGCGAAATTCGTCCCATTCGGTAGCAATCACCAGGGCATCGGCGCCGTTGGCGGCATCGTAAGCGCTGTCAAAGAACCTCACGTCCTGCAATGCAGCTTTCCCCCGCTCCATGGCCACGGGGTCATAAATCCGCACATGCGCGCCCTGCTGCTGGAGGCGATGGACCAAGTCCACGGCTGGCGCAAAACGAATGTCGTCCGTATTGGCTTTGAATGCCAGACCCAGGACGGCAATTTCCTTGTCCTGAAGGACCCACAAAGCGCGACAGAGTTTTTCGACGAAGTTATCAATGCGTTGATGGTTGATGCGTTCTACTTCCTTGAGCAAGCTGAAGTCCACGCCAGTACGCTCCGCCAGGCGGACAAAGGCCTGAAGGTCCTTGGGCAAACAGAAACCACCGAAGCCAAGACCTGCGCGGAAAAAGCTTTGCCCAATGCGCGGGTCTTTCCCGACGGCGTGCATCACTTCGTCCACGTCCGCGCCCAAACGCTCGGCCAGATCCGCAACGAGATTCGCGTAGGATATTTTCAAGGCCAGGAAAGAATTTGAAGCATGCTTGATAAGCTCCGCGCTGTTGATGGTGGTCACCAGAAATTCCGGCGGGGCCAGCGGCGGACACGTCGTGGCATGAAGCGGGCAATTAAATTTCTGATCCAAGATGGGCTGGTAGATTTCGCGCATCTGCTTTTCGGATGTCTCGTCTTCCACGCCAACGACGATGCGGTCGGGGTGCAGGAAATCAGAAACAGCAGTTCCTTCACGGAGGAATTCAGGATTGGAAGCCACGCGAAAATCCGCGCCTCGTTTGCGCCCATATACGGTAAGGGCGCGCTTCAACTGCTTGCCAGTTTGCGCGGGCACGGTGCTTTTCTCAACCACCAGTTTGGGCCCTTCGGCATAGGTGGCAATCATCCGGGCCACGCTATCAATGGCGCTCAGGTCGGCGTCACCATTGGCCAACGGAGGAGTTCCGACGCAGATGAAGATGGCGTCGCCAGCCTGTACAGCGGCTTCGGGATCGCTGATGAACGAGAGTCTGCCCTCCTTGCGCACCTTGGCCACGACTGCTTCCAGACCAGGCTCGAAAATGGGGATTTTCCCGCTCTCGAGGAGGTGCATTTTTGACGCGTCGTTATCCGTGCAGGCAACGTCGTGTCCAATTTCCGCCAGGCAACTGCCTGTCACCAATCCGACGTAACCGCAGCCAATCACTGAAATCTTCAACTTGCTTCTCCCTAATGCCGCCTGGAGGGCTCTGAGGTCTGGCAGATTGTGTATTGTCGTATATTCGCGCCGAACACTCCAAGCGAAAGTTGAGAGTCTGAACGCGAAACGACATTATCCATGGCAATAACAAGGCGAGCAACCCGTGACGAAAAAGCGAAGATTCAGCGGCCTCCTATGGGGATTGAGGCGGAATCAGCCGGCCGACCCAAGCGTTCAGGAGCCCCATTACTTCACGAGTGACAGCATTGACGTTACGCGTGTTTCGCCACCAGTGGGCGGCGTCGAAGGGATCTTCCCAAGCGGCACGGATGACTATGGAACGACGGGAGGGCGCGAGCCTCTTCCAGAGCATGCGAACGCGGCGTGTGTGGGGCGGCGAGGTGACAATGATAATTTGGGAGAGGCTGTCGCGCCGCATTTCCTCCGCGGCAACGCGCATTTCGTCGGCAGTGTTGACGATGGGCGGGGCGAGGACGTGAATGGCGGCAGCGGGAACGCCCAGCTTTTCAAGAATTTCCTGGTTGTAAAATTCTTCGCCGTGATATTCGACACCTAGAGAGGAAACCTCTTGGTCCACGCCAATAGCACGCGTCAGCCAAACCTGGGGAGCATAACCCGCACGAAACAAACGGGCAGCCTCCTCCGCGCGATAGGGTATGGATCCGCTGAGGACGAGAATGGCTCCCGACGGTGAAAGTGTATCTTCCACGACGAGCCAACGGCCAATTTCAAGGAAGGCGAAGACTCCGAAAAAAATGAGCATCAACGCTGCAATAGCGGCGAGTCGTCCGCAGCCAGAACTGGAATTGCGAGTTCCGGTGATCAGGCGCGCGACCATCGTTCAGCCTGAGCGGCCATTCCCGCTGCCGGAATTTCCTGGGCCGCGGCTTTGGTGAGCAGAAAATCACCAAGCATCAAGTCGTCCGTGCCGGAACAATAGAAGCTGCGAATGGCATCGCGTGGCGAAATCACCAGCGGTTCGCCAAAAAGATTGAAGGAAGTATTCACCAGCATGGGCGCGGCGGCACTGTTGCCGAAATGTTTCAGGAGGCGCCAGAGAAGCGGATTGGAGGAACGCGCCACGATGTGTAGCCGCACGCGGTCGCCGGGGAGAATGAGCCCGGCAAGAAGTTCCCGGGCATCTTCGCGAACGCGGCCCATGGTGGCCATGAAACGGCCCAGGTCGGAGCAATCGAAATAGCGCGCGCAGTCCTCTTCCGTGACGCAGAGGGCAAAGGGGCGATAAGCTTCGCGATGCTTGACGTAGTCGTTGAGATTCTCTTTAACATACGGCGCCCAAGGCGAAGCAAGCAGGCTGCGATTGCCCAGAGCGCGCGGGCCGAACTCCGCGGGGCCCTGGTACCAGGCGACGATGCGTCCGGCGAGGAGGAGGCGAACGGCCTCGTCCATTTTTCTGGGCTCGGATTCCATCCAATGGTAGACGGCTTTGCAGTTATCCAGCACCTGCTTGATTTCTTCATTGGAAAAAACCGGCCCCCAATAAGGCGCATGGGGTTCGGGCAGGCGCGGCCGACCCAAGGTTTCATGCTCAACCAGCCAGGCGGCGCCAAGAGCGGTTCCTTCATTGCCAGCCGCCAATTGGACAAAAACCTTCTCGAAGCCACTTTCGCGCTCGACGGATTCGACCAGGAGGGGATTCAGGAAAAGTCCGCCGGCAAGGCAGACGGCGGAAACCTTGTGCTCTTCGCGCAGCCGTTGGAGCATTTTGGCGATAACGATGGCGCAGGCCTGCTGAACACTCGCGGCGAGATTGGCGCTGAGCTTAGGTGAAAGAGGTTCACCGGAGCCGGAGACGCCAATGCGGCGATAGAACTCGGGAGAAAACGCAACCTGGCCCTCGAGTCCATGGTTGAAGAACTTTTTGCCGAGGCGCGGCGCGGTGGCTTTGCCGGCGCCGAGCATTTCCAAGAAAAGATCGGCGAATTCGGGCTTGCCGGTAAGGCTGAGCCACTGCGTTTTGTGTTCGTCCTGATGCGGATGAAAACCGAGCAGCTCGGTGACCTGGCTATACACCCAACCCAGGGAATTTGGGAACGCGAAACTGCGGAGAGGCGCGATCTTTGTCTCCTTCGCCCATGGCGAGCAAGCCGGCGTGGCCGTCACCCATTTCGTCCAGAGTGAGAATCAGAGCACGATCAAATGGGGAAGGATAGAAAGCGCTGGCGGCGTGGCAGAGGTGATGGTCCAGTTCAACGACGCGTTCGGGCTGGCCTCCGGCGAGCTGACGGAGGATGCGGAGATAATCGCCGCTGGAAACGGGCGTGGGAATGGATTCCGCAAACCGCTGGCGGGAACGGCGCCACCAGGCAGGGACAAAACGGGCGGCGACGGCAACTTTTTCAACGTCTCTCCAGCCGATGCCGGCGCGTTCAAAACAAAAACGGATGGCAGCGTGCGGAATGCCGCTGGCGGAACGGGCGCGCGAAAGCTTTCCTTCCTCCATGGCGGCGATCACGCCGCTGTCGCCGACCAGGGCAGCGGAAGAATCATGTGCCAGAGCCGAAAGTCCGAGGATATACATGCTGGGCGCGTCCCCTCCAAAATCACATACTTGAAATCCACCGCAACCGAAGGCGGACGAATTTCTAATCGCCGGGCGTGGCTGCCGCAATTGCAGCGGCATCGCGTGGCCCGGAAAAGCGAGCGACAGGTGCATGGCGCATCAGAAGCCCGCGCAATGCCAGAAGAACCAGACGCGGCTCGCTGCAACAGAGACGCCATAGAACGGAAAGCGCTTCGTCGCGCGTATGCCGGCTTAAAGCACGGCGCGCGGAGGCGTTGAGCAGATCCACCAGGCGGCTGTATTCCGCCTGCGTGAAACGATGCAAAGCGCGCCGCAACCAGAGATGCGCGTCTAATTCGCGGCGAAGCGAGCGCAATTCCCCGGCTTCGCCGCCATTAAGGATGCTCTCGGCGACGCCCAGCGCGCCACGAAGACCAGTGACAATCCCACCGACAGTTGTGACTTTAACCTGCGCGGCAGCATCGCCCACAAGAAAAACTCGTCCTGTACCCACATGGCGGACGGCTTCCACCCATCCGTTATAAATGGGAATGCGGGCGGCTTCAAATTTTCTGGGCGTGAAGGATTTCTTTTCGAGGAAGCGTTCCAGACAGATTTTTGCCTCGGGGCCGGCCTCGCCGATCAGACCGAGAACGCCTTCGTGGTCGTTCCGGGGAATCAGCCAGTAAAAATATGGTGTGTCCTGGGGAACGAACCATACGCGAACGGTTTGCGGCGACATGTCCCGCGGAAGAGGAACGATGGCCTGAATCAGCGGAGCGGTAGCTTGTGGCGCCCAGCCCGCAGCGCGCGCCACGCGGCTGGAAGCGCCGTCGCCGCCGACGACAACCGAGGTGCAACGCTCCTCGCGATGACCGTCCTGGCGGCGCTCGCATTGAACCGCGAGACCATCACCCGCGGCGGACAGGCCATGAAAACGGCGACCAAAAAGAAGATTGGCTCCCGCCTGCCCAGCGGAATCAGCCAAGCCACGAATCAACGAGGCGCGCTCAATGACCAGATCGGCCTGCTCCAAATCTACGGAAGCGGAGCGGCCATCCGTGAAAAGTTCGAAACGACGAATTTCGTTGGTGATGCACTGCTCCGCAAGCGGGCCGAGCAGCTGGCGCATGCGATGGGTGACGATCAAAGTGCGAGGCATCGGCTCCAGCCGCTCGGCGCGTTCAAGGACATCCACAGGCATGCCGCGGCGGGCGAGCACACACGCAGTGAAAAGCCCTGCTGCGGATGCTCCGACGACCTGCACGGGCGGTTCTCCCGCTCGGTGCGGTCGGGCGCGGAGATTTTTCTTGAGCCCGGTGATCATGGGGACGGCGCTCCTTCTTTGCGGTCCGGCATTGAAAAAATCCGGCCGGGATTATGGCGTGGAGTAGTTCAAACTACCCCGCAAAGAAAGTGCGATGCGGCAGTATAACCCAGGCGCAAAGTTCAACAAAGAATGCCGCGGGCCGCGGAAGCGCCGGTCCCCAGGAGCTGAGCCGAACCACTCCAGGGGCGGGACTAATGGGGGTGCCGCTGCCGCTCAAATGGGGCCCGTTCCAGCAGAAAAATTGCAAAGGCGAAAACCGCAAGCGCGGCACCGAGAAATGGAATGGATGGCGGAGCGCCGCCGCGCACCAGGAACAGGGCAAGCAAACCTCCAAGAATGCCGAGTGAGTAAAGCAGCAGCACCGCGCCGCGCGTGCCAAGACCGAGATTCGAGAGGCGGTGCGCAGTGTGGTCCTTGCCGGGAGTGGTGAAAGGAATAAACCCACGGCGGCTGCGAGAAATTGATATTAGAACGGTGTCGAGAACGGGGACGGCGAGAATTAGAATCGGGACGAGCCAGCCGGAGAGTCCCAAGGATGAAGGCGGACGAATTTTCAAACTGAGCGTGGCCATCAGGAAGCCAAGAAGCATGGCTCCGCCATCGCCCATAAATATTTTTGCGGGATTGAAATTCCACAGGAGAAAACCCAGGGCGGCGCCAAATACAGCGGCAGCGAGAGAGCGAACCAGGAACTGGCCGGTGATGGCGGCGGAGCTGGCAAAGAACGCCGCGGCGATGGCCGCGACTCCGGCGCAGAGGCCGTCCATGTGATCGAGGATACTAAACGCGGCAATGATGCCCGTAACCCAGAAAATGGTGAAGAGCGCGTCCAGAATCATCCCGGTCTCTCCGGGAACGAACGAGGCGAACAATGTAGCGCGAACGCCGGCGATCCAGAGAATCAGCGCGGCCACGGGCATACCCAAAAATAGTTTCACTTGATGATGGAGAAAGCCGCGATCGTCCAAGAAACCGACGAAGACAATCAGAGTCGCTCCGGCGAAGATGCCGAGAACTTGCACGTCCTCGGCGCCGCGAACAGCGAACAGCATGGCCAGCATAAAGGCGAAGTAGATTGCCAGGCCACCAAGGAGCGGCATGGGCTTAACATGAATTTTGCGCGGGCCGGGCTGGTCCACCATGCCGATGTGCAAGGCAAGCGCGCGGACGGGAACGGTCAGACAGATAGACGCCACCAGAGCGATAAAAAAAGTTGTCCAAGCCGTTGAAAGCATCTGATCTCTCATTAACCTAATCCACTCCACGCGAACGGGGCGGCAAAGAACCGTCAGGGGCAGCCTTGGATGCCGCCCAGTCGGTTTCCACCAGCGAAGAGAACTGCGCAGCCTGTTCGACTTCTTTCACAAAGCGACGGAGTTCACTGTCGCGCAAAAACCGCAGGGAAAGTTCGCAGGCGCGCCGGCCCATTTCCTCCAGACGCCCCGCCTGCTGACGCAGTTCGCGGACAGCACACACGATTCCGGCGACATCATCCGGTTCAACAGCCAGACCACAGCCAGAGGATGTGACTAAACGCGCGACGTCAGAATTCTCCGGCGCGACAGCGAGAACAGGCCGGCCCGCAGCAAGAATGCCATACAGCTTGCTGGGAACAACCACACCCTCCAAGCCGCGCTTCACCGTGACAATGTGCAGATCGCCAGCGGCCATAACATTGGGGATCTCCGCCGCAGGCCGGAAATCGAGAAAACGGACAGCGGAGCATCCGGCGGCAAGGGATTGCAACTGTTCGCGGTTAGCGCCGTCGCCGACAAAGACCATTCCGACTCCGTCGGAAGAAAGCTGGCGGGCCGCGTTGATGAGAGTTTCCCACGCACCGTAAAAACCGATATTGCCGGCGTGCAGCAACACAAATGGAAATCCGGAGCGAATCTGTCGCGCGACCGGTTCATCTACCGAAGCAACTCGCTGGGGCGGAGGCGCTCCATCGCGCACCACTACGACGCGGGCGGCGGGAACACCCTTGGAGAGGATGCGCTCGCGCATGTCGTCGCCCAGGACAATAACGCGGGCAGCGCGGCGCAGCGCCCATCGGTGCATGCGTTCCCAGGATCTCCCGACGAGGCCGGGTCGAAGGATGCCACCTGCCAGAGCCATGTCGGGATACAAATCGCGGACGTTGTATACAAATGGACGGCTGGTGATGGAGGCAATGAGCGCGCCGGCGATCCCGGCGAAAGGCGGATCGGTCATGGAGAGAACCACGTCGGCGCGCAAAGCGATGGCGCGGGGGACAGCGAGCGAAATATATGTGAGATAGTTGGCAGCACGACGGGACATTCGACGCCGCGGATAATCGGTGGAACCAACACGTTCGACGGTGATATTGCCGCGCTGCTCGCGACGCAGAAACGAATAAGGATACCGCTCGGCGGGATCGTATGACGGGCGGCCAGCAAGCACAGTGACGCGATGAGTCACGGCCAGAGCGGCGACGACCTGCGCGGCCATCTTTGCCGTGGCGGAAGTATCCGGCGGGTAATATTCGTTAAATAGGAGAATGTGCATACCCAAAATCCACGCCCAAGCCCGTTCGCGGCGAATCGGCGACAAATAGAGCATGCGCCGAGACTGCCGGGAGCACCTATTCTGCGCGTTTTTCACGCGCCGGGGAAATAGTTTCACCCCCCGCGTCCCGCGGCTTTTCGAGAAGAAAATTGCCGATGACCAGCGCATCCATATGAGTGCGAAGAAAACAACTTAGAGCTTCTTCGGGGCGGCAGACGATGGGTTCGTTGTCGTTGAAGGAAGTATTCACCAGTACCGGTACGCCGGTGCGGTGAGCAAAAGCAGAAATTAATCTCCAAAACAGTGGATTATTGTCGCGGCTGACGGTCTGGAGGCGAGCGGTGTCGTCCAGATGCGTGGGTGCCGGGATGACAGTGCGTTTTTCGGGGCGGACGGGAAAGGCGAAGGTCATGAATGGAGAAGGGCGGCTATCCTGGAAATAATCCGCGGAGAATTCCTCAAGAATCGAGGGCGCGAAGGGACGAAAGTCCTCGCGATGCTTGATGCGGCGGTTTAACAGGTCTTTCATTTCGGCGCGGCGGGGATCGGCAAGGATACTGCGATTGCCCAATGCGCGCGGACCCCATTCGGCGCGTCCCTGAAACCAACCGACAATTTTCCCGGCGGCCAAGTGGGCAGCCGCGGCGGACACCAAAGGCTCTTCCGGGAGCTCCTGAATGCGGATGCCTGTTCCTGCTGTGTATTGGTCCACGGCGTGGCGAATCTGCGACGGCGCGAACTCCGGACCCCAGGCGGCGTGCTCCATCACAAACCTGCGCGGCTGGCCAAGGATTTCGTGGGCCACATAAAAAGCGGCGCCGACGGAAAGGCCTGCGTCGCCCGCGGCGGGCTGGACATACACGCGCTCGAAAGGCGTCTTGGAAAAAATTTTCCCGTTGGCAACGCAATTGAACGCTACCCCACCGGCCAGGCAAAGATCGCGCGCGCCCGTGAGGCGATGAAGATGGTTCAGGATGTGAAGAAAAACTTCTTCCAGGCGAGCCTGCAAGGAGGAGGCGATGTCGCGATGGCGCTGGTCCATGGGGGCGCCGGGCTGGCGGGCGGGACCGAGTCGTGTCTCCAGGTAAGAGGAAAAAATCTTTCCGAGAACGGGAGATTCCGACGAGGAATTCCAGGTCATTTCCGCGCCATGGAGATGGTGCGAGAAATAGTCGAGGCCGAGACGAAAGCCAGCGTCCTTGCTGGACGCGATGATGCGAAGAAATTCGTCATGGTAGGACGGTTGCCCGCTGGCGGCCAGGCCCATGACCTTGAATTCATCGCCAAAGTTCAGAAAACCCAAATACTGCGTGAGCGCGGTATAGAACATGCCCAGCGAATGCGGAAAAGCGACGGCGCCCAGGACGCGGAGGCGCGCGCCTTCTCCGATGGCCCACATGGTGCTGGCAAAATCACCAAGGCCGTCGGCGGAAAGCACCGCGGCGCGGCCAAAAGGCGAGACATAAAACGCGCTGGCGAGGTGGGCGTGATGATGCTCAATGTGGTGAAAGCGTGCGCGAACGGTCTTGGGATCAACACCGCAGGCAGCCGCCAGCGATTCATCAATTCCGGCGAAACGGGAAAGGACGCGCGCGCGATCCAGAGCGAAGCGCGGCATGCGCAGCGCGAACCTCAATTTTGTGCCAAGGCGCGCCCAGGAGTTGCGCGGAATGGCGACGTGGTCCACGTCGCGAAGAGTGACAGCGGCAGTTTCGAGGCAATAGCGAATCGCTGCTTCAGGAAAGCCAGCGGCGTATTTCACGCGGTTGAAGCGTTCCTCCTCTGCGGCAGCGACGAGCTGGCCGTCCACAACGATGGCGGCGGAGGCGTTGGCGTGATAGGCGTTGATGCCGAGAATGACCATGCGTGTATGCGATCACCCAATCCGCGGGAGATGACGGCGGGCCCATTCATTCAGAACAAAGAGGCTCCAAGGGCGCGACCAGCTTGTGCGGCCACGAAGAAAATCCTGCCATACGGAAGCAACCACAGCGAAATTCATCGCGGCGGCGAGAGACGGCGCGGGATTGGCCAGACCACCAGCAACGCGCTGGCGGAGAGGTCCGCGGAGCCACTGCTCCCAGGGCAGAACAAAAGGACGCTTGGGCCGGGCGAGGACTTCCTCAGGAAGAATGTCTTGAAGCGCCTTGATGAGAAGAATCTTGGAACTTGAAGACTGACCCTCACCGCGCGTTGATTGCAGTGCGAATTGCACAACGCGATGATCGAGAAAAGGGACGCGGACTTCCAGTGAGTGATGCATGCTCATGGCGTCCGTATCGCGGAGCAGAACGTTCAGCATATAGGAACGCAGCTCCAGCCATGAGACCTGCCGCGAGGAACTGGCGCCGGAGACAGATTGCGCGGCGCTGGTGATCCATGCGCGCCACGGCGAGTCCTGGAATTCCTTCGCGGGCGCAGTTTGCAGGGCCGATGCCTGCCCTGGTTCGAAAAGCAGGCGCGAAAAAAAGTATGGATGCGGCAAGCGCTGAGGACTTGACCAGGCAGAGAGCGCCTTCCTCCGGGCGTCCCGTTGGGTGCCGGGTACAGGGAACATCCCGGCCACAAAGGCCAACGCAGATTTGAAACCGCGCGGAAGCCAGCCGCCCATTTTCTGGAGGCGCGCAAGTTGGGAAGTGGCGCGAAAGGTGGGATAGCCGCCAAAGAGTTCGTCACTGCCCAAGCCACTGAGAGCCACTTTCAAACCGGATGCGCGGGCGGCTTCGGAGACGAACCAGGTGTTGATGCCGTCCATCGTGGGCTGATCCATGCTGGCGATGGCGTCATCCAATCGGGCCACCATCTCTTCCCCGGTAACTAATTTTTCGGAATGCTCTGTTCCCAGGCAAGCAGCCGCGCGGCGAGCGGTTTTCGCCTCCGAAAATTCTTTTTCGGCAAAGGAGACCGTGAAGGTACGAATGCCGGGCTGCTGGCGGCTGGCCAGAGCAGCGAGTGCGGTGGAATCCAGGCCGCCGCTGAGGAACACACCCAAAGGAACATCGGAGATGAGGTGTTCGCACATGGAATCTTCCAGATGAGCGCGCAGTTCATGTAGCAAGGTTTCCTGGCTGGGGCCGTGAATAGTGGCCGGAGCCGGCGAGGACAGGTCGGGTGAATCCCACCAACGTCGAGGCAATAATTCAACAAGCGGGCGGCGCAGGTCAATTTCCACGCAGTGGCCGGGAGGAACCGACAAAATGCCTGCGGCGAGAGTTTCCGGTTCGCCGACCGCGCCGAAAAGAAGAAAACTTTCGAGTGCAGATTGTGAAAGGCGCGGCGAGAGACACTCCGAAACCAGAAGAGCACGCACCTCGGAGCAAAAGATAATTCCCCTCGGGAGCGCGGCATAGTAAAGAGGTTTGATCCCCAGGCGATCGCGAGCGAGAAAAAGATGGCAGATGCGGCCTTCCGGGCCATCCGGCAGTTCGGCGACAGCAAAGGCAAACATGCCGCGGAGGTGATGGACTAACTCCGCGCCCCATACTTCCCAGCCGTGGACGAGAACCTCGGTATCGCAGCGCGTTGCGAAATGGTGGCCACGATAGGAGAGTTCCTCACGCAAGAGATTGAAATTGTAAATCTCGCCGTTGCAGATAGCGGCGACCGTATGGGTCTCGTTCCAGACAGGCTGATGTCCACCGGCAAGATCGATGATGCTGAGGCGGCGGACGCCCAAAGCCGCGTTGGGCGCGACCAGCAGGCCCTCTTCGTCGGGACCGCGATGGCGGAGGGCGGGCAGCATGCGGCGCAGAGCGGCTTCCGCGTCTGGCAATTTCTCCGAGCTGACGATTCCGCAAATGCCGCACATGGCTTCAGGCGGCTCCTCGCCGCGTGGACATGTCAGTGTACAGTTCCTCCAAATCGGCGAGCGGCTGAGCCCAGGTCAACTCGCGCGCCACATCAGCGCAGCGCCCAGCAAGTTTTTCGCGAAATCCCGAAGAATCCAGCATGGCATGAAGGGCGGCTGTCAATTTATCGCGGTCATGGGGAATGACGATGGCGGCGCGATTTTCAAGGAGCGGAGCGATGCCGCAGCGGTCGGTAAGAATGACAGGAATGCCGGCGGTAACAGCCTCACCGGCGGAATTGCCGAAATTCTCGTCCACGGAGGGGAGAACGAACACATCGGAGTCGCGATAGGCGCCCCATTTTTCGTCGTCGTAGAGGGCGCCGGTGAAGCGCACCTGACTCGCAATGCCCAGATGCGATGCGCGACGCTGCAATTCGCCGGAATAGCCGTCGCCTTCCTCGGGCCCGGCAATCACGAGCACCGCGGATGCGCCGCGCGGTGATCTGGCGCTCCAAGTGGCGAAGGATTCGAGGAGCAGGTCTGGACTCTTCTTGGAAACCACGCGGCCGAGGAACAAGACCTGCACGGCATCCGAAGGAATTTTCCAGCGCGCACGAAATGCTCCCACAGGAGATAGAGAGCATGGCGTCTCAATGCCATTGCGTCGAACGATGACTTTGGATTCGGGAACGCCCGCAGCCAGAAAATCCGCCTGTTCCTGCGGCGAGGTGGCAATCAAATGGCGGCTGCCAAGGAGCATTTTGTGGCCGAGCGCACGATGGTAGAGGCGCTTCAGGAATATGTTGCGAACGATGGGGCGGAACATACCCATAGGCTCGACGACGTAAGGAATTTCCAAGCGGCGGCAGGGTTTGGCGATGGCGGGGCCCAGCAAGTCATAAAGGCCGTATATATGGACGACATCGAACTCCCGTAAATGTCGGGCGGCGAAACGCTCCGCGGCGGGATTGTAGGTAAGCACGCGATAGCGCGCTCGCGTGGGAAAATAGACAGCACGGACTCCTTCGTTTTCAGATTCCCAGCCCCACGGCGAAGAAATAAGATTTGCCGGCGGCGCCATCCCATTCTGCAAGCCCAGATCCGCGGTGAGCACGGTGACGCTGTGGCCGCGTTGCGCGAGTCCATGGGCGATGGAGCGGACTTTTACCACGGCGCCGCCCATTTCGCGGAACGGTTCATAGGCCTGGACGGTTTTCAGGATGCGCATGGCGTCGAACCCTTCACGGCTGCGAACCAGATTTCGTAGGCCAATTCAGGAACGCGGCGCAACAGCCACGCGTCCACGCGGCGAAGAATGGGAAAGGTGAATCGCGGCGGAAAAGATAAACGGCCATGCGCGATGGAGACGGAAGTCAGTATGCCGTCAGCCGCGGTGGCTTGCGGTTCCATGCCAAGCTGGCGCAAACGCCGGCGAAATTGCGAGGGGATGTGGAATTTCTGGACGAATCCACGCTTATGAAGATTCCACAGGCGTGCCGCCCAGGAAAAGGGCGAGAGGCTGTTGTTTACACTGCAAAGCAGGCAGCCGCCGGGTTTGAGCACGCGGATCATTTCGCTGAGCGCTAGGTCACATTCGGCGATGTGCATGAGCACGCCAGTGCAGAGCACTTTATCGAACGCTCCATCGGTAAAAGGAAGTTGCGCAGCATCGGCTTGCAGGCTGCGATCACTTTGCGCCCCGGGAGCAGACCGCAGGCGGTGCAACATGGTCTGCGAACGGTCCATGCCGACCCATTCGATGGGCGCGGCATTCCAAAGGGCGAGGGAGATCCATCCATAGCCGCACCCAACCTCGAGGATACGTTCGCCGGAGCGAGGCGAGAGAAGCTCGAGAGCAATTTGGCGATCACGCTGCGATTTGTGGCGGCGATAAGGATTATCGGCCTCGCGCCAGGATTGCCAAAAATCCGGCGTCCATTGGTGAGCAGAAGCCGCAGGCAGGTGGCTCGGATTCATGGGCGTGAGGAAGCTCCGGAATGGTACACCGTTCGCGGTGTCGAGTCAGGATGAAAAACCGCATTGATTCAAAATTAAATCGAGGCGGACAGAGAAATTCCCAAATTGGAACTCATGAGCGAGCCGCGCACGACCCCGTTGGCCCATTTCCCGGCGCAGATTCTCGTCACGGAGCAAATCGACCAGAACCGAAGCCAGGCGTTGGCGATCATCTCGGCGAACGAGATAGCCGTTTTGGCCGTCCTCGATGATGTCCGGGACGCCGCCGTGCGCGCCGCCGACGACTGGTTTGCCGAGCGCCATGGCTTCCAGAAAAACAAGCCCGAAGCCTTCGCCGCTACTGGGCATGGCGAAAACCTGACAGCGGTTGTAGAGCGCGACAAGCTCTGAACCCTGCACCGAATCGAGAAACTGAACCGCGTCGGCGGGAGCAAGCGCGGAGGCCTTTTTCTCCAATCTCGGGCGGTCGTCACCATTTCCTAGTGCGACGAGATGAGCTTCCGGAATTTCCGCACGAACGGCAGCCATAACTTCGATCAATTCATCCAATCCCTTGTATCGTTCCGCGGATGACCAGCGCCCAACGGTGAGAATCATCGGGCCAGCGGGCAAATCCCGCGGGATGAGTTCACGGCGCGGTGAGCCTGCGAGCGCTTCAAAACTTGGATCGAGACACCAGGGGAGGCGGTGAACACGGCCGGCAGGAATTCCCTGCTCTGCAGCCAACTTTTCGCAGGTATAACGGCTAGGCGCCGCAACGGCATTCGCGCGGCGCATCGCGAATCGGCGGAGCGCGGACATGGGTGTCCAAACTTCAACGCCGTGGGCGCAGACGATAGAAATCAGGCTTGGACGAACAAGCTGCATGACTGCAACAACAGGTGCAAGATGGGGATGGGCTGCCCAGACGAGTTTCGCCTCGCGGGCGGCGCCGAGCGCGGCACGCACAAATTTCCCGCGCCGGCGGCCGAATCCCTCGAACACGACTTCCGTGCCGCCAAGATGAAAAGATTGAGGACCGGCGGGATCGTTGAGGCTGAGAAAACGGCAGGAAGCGCCGCGGCAGCCGCCGGACAATACAAGCGCGGCAGTCGTCTGGCGGCCAGCGGTCTGGACGCCGCCGGGAGAAAGAAGCTCGGGAAAAAGCCCGATGATCACTGGCGTTTCCTGACAGTCATGGCGCGCAGAAATAGCTCGCGCATGTAAATGGCGTTCTGCCCCCAAGTGTACTGTTGGGCCGAGCGCGCAGCATTTGCGCCGAGGCGTTCACAAAGCACGCGGTCTTCGCAAAGGCTGCGAATCAAAGAGGCCAGGGTTACTGCGTCAGCAGGGTCTTCCAGAATCAGGCCGTCCTCTCCATGGTGGATAATTTCCGAGCCGCCATTGTTGCGCGAAGTAATTACCGGCAGGCCGCAAGCCATGGCTTCGGCGGGAGGCTGCGCGAAGGAATCGTGCAGCGAGGGGCCAACATAGGCATCGCAAGCGGCATAAAACTGGGCGACATCATGGGACGGCGGTAGAAAGATAAGTCGGGAGGCGATGTCCAAATTCTGTGCCATGACGTCGAAGGGGGCGCGGTCGTCATGTCCGACAATCATCAGGCGAAGAGGCAGGTCCCGCAGTTTCGCAAGAGCTTCAAGCAGGCAAGGAAGACCTTTATTGCGCCATCCATTGCCAATGAGCAGGAGGACAAAATCGCCTTCGCGAAGCCCGAAGCGAGCGCGGCATTCCTCGCGGCGGCTTTGGCGAATTTGCGGAGAAAAACGTCTCCGTATCCGCGCCGTGGTAAATCACGGCAACGTCCTCGGTGCGATGAAAATGCTCGGCTAGCTGGCCGGCCACCTGCCGAGAGACAACTCCGATGGACATATTGCGGCGCGGGTAGACGCAGCGCTCCAGCGCGGCAATCAGCGCGTAGTACGCCCGCCGATGTAGCAAGCGCGGCCAGGACCTGGCGGGATTGGCGGAGAGACGCAATTCGCTGGCGAGACGGCGGCGCATCTCGCTGAACACCACGTGAACAGTGACGGCATCGGCGTCAAGGCAATTTATACCCGGGGAATAGACAACGTCGAATTGCAGGCCATGAAAGCGCGCATCGCGGAAACGCCAGAAACGGTTGGCGGCAAACCACCACAAAAAACCGAGAAAATGAGGCCCGCGCAATTTTGGAATACGATGCCAGTTGACGCGGTCCAGCGGAACATCTTCCACGCGCTGGCTGTATATATGAATCTCAAATTCGCCGGCGAGACGCGAAACGCACTCCGCGACGCGACGTTCAGTGCCGTGGCGTCTGTCAATGAAGGGTGAAACGACGGCGAGGCGGGGACGGCTCATGCCAGGCGCCGGATTCAGGACCGCACGCCCGTCAATTCACACCAACGCTGAAGGACGAACAAGGTCCAAATGCGCGACCATCCAATTTTATGCGGCGCGCGGCGATACTGGCCCCAGATACGGGCCACGGCGTCCGGCTGGAAGACACCTGTAGCGCGGACATGTTCGGGAATGAATGCCTCGTCGAGGGCGCCCCGCCATGCGCCTGAAAACCAGCGGGCAAATGGAAACGTAAAGGTGCGTTTGGGGCGGGCGGCGATTTCGGCACGAAGTTTTTCCGGCATGATTCCAGAGAGCGCATCGAGAAGCAGGCGTTTGTGGTCCATTCGCAACGCGGCGGGCAACGCCATGACGCATTCCACCACCGCATGATCCAGGAAGAGAGGGCGAAGTTCAAGGCTGTGAGACATGCTCATGGCATCTCCGTCTCGCAAAAGACGCGGCTGCAGGTGGGCGCGGAAGTCGAGATAAGCAATTTTCTCCAGGAGCGGGCGATCGGAAACCTGGCCGGCCCAATGCTCCAAGTGTTCCATTGCTGCAGATGGAAAAGACAATTCACGCAACGGCGGAGCCAGAATACCGTCGACGTCACTTTCAGGGAAAAGGGTTCGGACCGCGGCCTGGGCGGCGATGAAAGGATCGTCGGCGCCAAACAGTAGAGACAGCTTTCGCCAGCGCATGGGAAACGATTTGTGATCGAAAAGCGCGGCGCCAAGCGCCGTGGGAAGATATTGGAAAGCGGTGGCGGCACGCTGAAAGTCCTCAAACCAGCGGAGTGAAGAATAACCCCCGAAAAGCTCGTCGCCGCCCTGCCCGGAAAGAGCGACTTTAAAACCGGCGGAAGAAGCGGCCTGCGAAATCCAAAAAGTGTTGAGTCCGTCCATGGTGGGCTGATCCATGGCGGTGATGGCGTGGTCGAGTGAAGCGGCCATTTCCGACGCGGACAGGCGCAAGACGCGATGCGCGAGGCCCAACTGCCCGGCGGTAGTGCGGCTGAGTTCCGATTCGTCGAATTCACTTTCTTCAAAACCCACGGTGAGAGCGGTGACGTCGGTATCGCCAGTAGAGCGCATAAGGGACGCCACGGCGGCGGAATCCACGCCACCGCTAAGAAAAAGGCCTACGGGAACATCGGACATTCGATGAAGGCGGGCCGCGTCGAGAAGAATTTCACGGACCTGAGCGACGGCGACATTGCGGTCCGGCATGGGCGGATCGCCATCCGGCGAAATTAAGTTCCAGTAGATCGAACGATGAAGAGCGCCGGCTTCCCAAACCGCCATTTCTCCGGGAGCGAGCGGCTCGACTCCCTGCAGCGGACTCCACGGAGGCGGAATGTGGCCCAGCTCCAGGAAGGCATGCACGCCACGGGAATCGAGACGCGGCGAAAAAAAGCCTGAAGCAGGAAATGCGCGAATCTCGGAAGCAAAGATGAGCCTATCAGACGTGGGAGCGATATAGAGCGGCTTGATACCCAGACGGTCGCGGCCCAGGAGAAGGCGATTGCGGCGGGCGTCCCATATGGCCACGGCAAACATACCGCGCAGCTTTTCGAGGAACCGGTCGCCAAATTCCAGATAGAGGTGAAGGACAACTTCAGTATCCGTGGAGGAATGAAACGTGTGGCCACGCGCTTGCAGGAAATCGCGCCATTCCGCGGCGTTGTAGCACTCACCGTTGTAGGTGATGGCGACCGCGCCGTCTTCTGAGGACATCGGCTGGCGGCCGCGGTCGCTAAGGTCCACGATGGCCAATCGGACGTTGCCCAAAGTGCAGAGACCGAGCGTTCGGACGCCGCAGCCGTCGGGGCCGCGGTGGCGGATGGACTGCAGCATTTTCTCGACGGCTTCGCGAGACGACTGCGCCGGATTGCGAGCGACAATTCCTGCAATGCCACACATGATATGGAGGTGGTCCTCGCTTAGCGCGCCATGAGACGGCGCGTGCGGAACGAAGGCCGCGATGTCTTGGGCGCGGCTTGCGGCGCATTCGACAGTAATGGCAAGCGAAAGAGCACGCCGATCAGCAACCAAAGATAAGCGTTCAGAATGTAGTTCTGATAAGAAGGCAGGCCGCCGAAGGTAAGAGGCAAAAGAATGAGGAATGCCAGCCACCAGATGGCGAATCCAACGGGTAAGAAGCGGCTCCCTTTCAGACGGCGGACGGTGCGCCAAGCGGCGACCAGCAGCGCACCTGACCATAGAAGCCATAAGAAAGGACCAAGAATCCCCATCTCCACAATGAGCGTGCCAAAGCCGTTTTCCACGCCGATGGCCGGAGGATTTTGATGCAGGAATTCGGCGACGTACTGGGTGCCCAGGGATGCGGTGCCAATGCCGTTTCCGACCAGCCAGTGAGGCTCGGAAAAGGCGTCCTCAAGATTTTCCAGAGGGTATGTCCAGGAGCGAAGAAGAAGCTCCGAGTGGGAACTATTGGGAGTCAGCGTCTGGGAATAAAAGGCCCATCGGGAACTGACGGCGCGAGGAACAAAAAAGATGGCCAGGAGAATCGCCGCCACAACGACGACGGCAGAGCGGCGAAGCCCAGCAAAAATTCCCTGGATTTGGCGAGACCTCCAGTTTGAACCCCAGAAAAATCCGGCGACGATGGCCACCGCGCTGATGCCGCTGAACACCAGAGCACCGCGCGAGCCGCTGACCAGAATGGCCACCCCGATCAATCCGGAAGCCACCAGCGCCAGTGTGCGGCCGCGTTGCCTTGTTAGAAGCAGATAAGCGATCGCCGCGAGAGACATGATGGTGGCAAGCTCCAGGTACCAGCCAAAGCGGCCAGCGCTGACAAAAACAGCAGTAGGGATATTCACAATCTCGCCGGTGACTGGGGCGGAGCGTTGCAGCTGACTGAGGCCGCGAATGTTGGCGTTCAACTCCGAAGGATTCAAGAACGTGGGGCCGACGACCGCCTGCACGATTCCGAGCGCGGCAATCAAGGCGGCCAATGATAGATTTACAACGAAGAATTTTCGCAGATCGTCCTCGGTACGGATGAGGGCATAGCCCACGAACATCAGAGGCACATAATAGAAGTAGAGCTTTAGGCCCAACAATCCATAGAAGATGCTCGGAGAATAAACGTTGAATACCTGAATGACGCCAAACCAGAAAAACATGCCCAAAAAAAAGAGGAATGGTGGACGGAAAAGAATTTCCTTCCTGCGACGCCAGGACAGAAATAGGGAGAGATAGGTGAGGGCGACGAGAGCGTCCTTGGCAAAATAGATGGCCATATTGTTGCCAAGAAACTTGCGGATCAGATCCTCAAAAAGCAGCCAGACGAGGAAGAGATAAAAGCCCGAGCGCCAGTTCCGCAAGATGATGGAACCAATCACGAGCAAGGCAACACCCATGCCGGCAAAAATGAGCATGTGATCCTGCTCGGTCGAAATCCATCCACTTACCACGTATGCAGACCACAGCGCCGCCGCACCCAGCAGAATGGAAACCAAGGCCTGATGGCGAATGCCGGGGAGGCGCATGCTAATCATGCGCACGATCTCCTGCGGAGCGCGGGACTATTCCCACGGCTCACGCACACCGGCGTTGCGAAGACACGCGGAATGCGTACCCCGTGACTGGACCCTCTGGCGCTTCTAGCGGACAACAAGGAATGACCCCGGCGCTTATTCTCGCCGACCTGACTTGCGGCTGCAAGCCCAGCCTCAAGCTAGGGTGGCCGCTTGCCTGGAGGAGTGATTGCGGCACTATCCGGCTGGCCGGTCCCCTCTCGTAGAGGCAATTCGCGAGTAGAGCAGGATGTGTGCGCGCAACATGGGTTGCTCGGTGAAGAGTTGCCGGGCTCTCGCACGGCCAGTGGCTCCCATTTGCGCCGCCATATCTGGATTTCTGACGAGATGGCCCATGCATTCGGCCAAGCGCGAAGCATCTCCGACGGGAAAAGTTAGCGCGGCCCCGCCCGCCACTTCCGCGAGCGCCCCACCAGCGGTGACGATCACCGGCAGGCCGCGAAGCATGGCCTCGGCAACAACAAGTCCAAATACTTCACCCCCCAAGGAAGGCGCAACCAGCGCGGTGGACTGTTGCCAGACACGCTCCAGCGCCTCATTCGGCAGGCTGCCGTAAAAAGCAACATCGCCGGAAATTCCAGACTGGACTGCAAGAGCTTCCAGCGCCGCACGCTCCGGTCCATCGCCCACCAGATGCAGGCGAAATGTGGTCCCAGTTCTCTTCAGTTGCCCCGCGGCGCGAAGCAGCGTTTCCACTCCTTTGGCGCTGACCAGTCGGCCAACAAACAGAAAATGACCCGAGTCATTACCTGGTCGCGCAGTATTCGTCACACGAGGAGCCGGCATCCCATGTGAAATTGTTTGCACCCGCGGCAGATGCAACTCTCCGCGCAGCCAATTGGTGGGGACGACGTTTGCGGAAACACGCATGCAACAGGCGCGGCGCAAAAACGTCAGCATCCACATACGGAGGGAATGCAGCCGCCCTTCGGCGGCATTGCAACGCAGGCACTCCAAATGTCTAGCAGCCATGAAGTGGCCGGGACAAACCGATTGGTTAAGCTGGTATAACAGGTGACCATTTGGGCAGATGGCGTTAAGGCCGTGATGTTCGACGGCCACGGGCTTGCGCAGCAAAAGGCAGAACACCAGGGGCGTAAGACACGGCCCAGCGACATGCACCACGTCCGCTTGGTGCAGCAAGCGCAGAAGGTCAATTTTCCCAGGGCGCCGGACCACCCGGTACGGCAGTGCGGAATCGTTCATCCCATCGGCAGCGGTCATGGTGACGAGCGTCACGTCCACGCGCAGATGGTCCGCGGCAGCCAGACCACGGGCCAAAACCTGAGTGATTGTCTGGATGCCCCCAAGAGTTGGCGCCCAATCATGCACATAGATCAAAAGTTTCATGGCGTATCAAGCAACGGCGGCGCAGCGGAGCGAACGCTTTCCTGCCGCCCGCTGCTTACAGTATCCTGACAGCACCAAACAGCGCCAGCGAAGGATGCAATTTTCATGGAGAGGAATTCAACGACAGACCGTGGGACTCCCGCAGATACAAAGCTGGTGATTTGCGTGTGGCATCGCTTCAGTTTGTGGCGCCCGCCGGAAAGCCTTGCGGAAAAAGTGCGCAAGCGCTGGCCGGAAATGAAATTGATGCACCTGCCGCGTTACGAGCTTCTCGACGCGGAAATCACCGACACGGATATCTTCGTGGGGTACTCAATACGGCCCGAGCAGTTTGCGCTGGCAAACCGGCTGAAGTGGATCCATTCGACGGCGGCGGGCGTGGGCCAGTTGATGTACCCGGACCTGCGGCGCAGCAATGTTGTGGTGACGAACATTCGCGGCGTGCATTCCGTGCCCGTGGCTGAGCATGTGATAGGAGCGATGATTGCCCTCTCGCGGCGTTTCCCCGACGCCATTCGTTTGCAGCTTCGCGGGCATTGGGGACAACAGGAAATCTGGGACGCTCCCACCCAGCCACGTGAGTTGGAAGGGGCCGTTCTGTTGATGGTGGGACTGGGCGCGATTGGGAAGGAGGTGACGCGGCGCGCGCGGGCATTTGGGATGCACATCTGGGCGGTTACGCGTTCGGGAGCCGGTGATGCCGCGCTGGCGGACAGGATACTATCCGTTCAAGAACTGGATTCCGCGCTGCCACAAGCGGATTTTGTGGTGCTGGCCGCCCCGGAAACGCCAGCAACCCGCCGGCTGTTTGGAATGCGCCAGTTTGCGGCCATGAAACACACGGCTTTTTTTGTCAATGTAGCCCGTGGAACGCTGGTGGATGAGGCCGCGCTGGCGGATGTACTGGAGCAGCATGGGATTGCTGGCGCGGCGATTGACGTGACGGAACAGGAACCGCTTCTGCCGGAAAGCCCGCTTTGGCGGCTGGATAATATTTTCATCACGCCGCACGTCAGCGCGGTCAGCGAGCATCTTTGGGAGCGGCAGACGGCGCTGCTATTGGAAAATCTGGAACGCTGGTTCAGCGGACGGGAATTGCTAAATCAGGTATCCCTGGCGCGCGGTTACTGACCGCGAACCGTGGATCACCAGGGACAGCATGAATTTTCGTGGAATTTACGGCCAAGGAAACTAATCTCCTACGCCAGGAGCCAGCGCCATATAACCCTGGCGGGCGTACACTATCACCTTCCGTTTTTTTCCCTTCTTGTCGCTAACCATCAGAGGCTGACCGTCCTTGTCCACCACGTCGACACGGAGCTTGTGGTACTTGCCGTCGTTGATGTCGCCTGAGGGCACGACACCCAGGGAATATTGATTGCGCAGGAATTCCGCCACACTGTGGAAAATGTCCGGCATCTGGCCATAGAACTGGGGAAACCAGGCATAGCCTCCCGTCATCGAGGAAAAATATGTCAGTTCGTTCTTGGCCTGATAATAATCCAAACGAGTATTGGTGCTCAGCATGTGGTGTTCCTGCAAATATTCGATGAAGTCTTCACCCATGCCCACGCAAAAAATGGTGACGTCGGTCTGTTTCACCCGCTTATAAGTCTGGTCGAGCGTGTGCTTGCTGAACGTATCGAATCCTGAAGTGATCAAGAGAACGGATTTCTTCCCCTGAACGTCCTGGAGGCGATTGAGCGTGTCAATCAGGGCATCGAACATATTGGCCTCAGAAAAGGCGGGGATCATTTGATGCCTCAGGCCGTCGGCAATTTCGTCTTTGTCCTGCGTAAAATCTACTTCGATGTGCGGCTTGAGGTCGTAGGTAATCAGGGCCACCCAATCCTGTTTTTTCAATTCGCTCAGGAATGGAAAGGCCCATTGCATGCCCTGATACGAAATGTAAGCTCCGAAATGATTGCTGAACTCCATGAGCATAACCATGGTGATGGGGGCGTCCGAGGGAGTGAAGTTGGTTACCTGCTGCGGAGCGTTGTCCTGAAAGACGCGGAAATTTTCCTTGGTAAGACCTGTGATGATATCGCCGTCCTGGTCGGTGACGACAACGTCCAGCCTGACGGTGGTGGACTGTACGTTAATCGTATAGCCGGGTTGCTGCTTTCCCTGCTGGGAATTGGACTGCACGGGCGCAGGCTGCGGCGGCTGCGATGTGGGCGCAGGTTCTTGCTGAGCCGGCGGTGCTGGCGCGGTGACTGGCGGCGCGCTGGCCTGCGATTGCGGCGGGGAACTTGCCGGAAGGGTGCCGCCCACAATCGACACCAGAAACAGCATACGAAGCATTGCGCGCGAAAGAGACATTCTCATCCGTCCTGTATGATGCTGCCACGCCGGTCGCGGATGGTCAACGTGGCGATCAATTAAACAGCGTATAGGATGCGGGAGAAGGCAGGTACGGTCATGCTAGGATAAATGAACCGAGGGCCGCCATGGAACTGGAGAGATCTTCGCGAATGTCTCGCAGGCAAACCTCAATGGGAGCCGCAATTCTTCTGCTCTTATTGACCGGAGGCGTGTCGGGCGCCCGCGCGCAGCAACAACCCACGCTGGCATTGACGGGCGACAGTTTGCAGAAAATAGCACAGGATGCAACCGGCTGGCTCCAGGGACTGATTCGCATCAATACCACCAACCCACCCGGCAATGAACTGGCAGCGGCGCATTATTTGGGAAACATTCTCACGCGCGAGGCCATTCCCAACGAAGTATTCGAGACGGCGGCGGGAAGAGGTTTCCTGGTAGCCAGAATGAATGCCGGGCCGATTTCCGATCCATCGAAGGCCCTCTTACTGATGGGACATCTGGACGTGGTCGGCGTGCAAAAATCCGCGTGGAGCATGGATCCATTCAGCGGGGTTATCAAGGATGGATATCTCTACGGGCGGGGAGCGATTGACGACAAGGGGATGACCATTGCCAATGTCGCCGTGATGGTAGCTCTGAAAAGGGCCCGCATACGCCTGGACAGAGATTTGGTCCTCCTGGCGGAGGGCGATGAAGAGCAGGGCGGCGAGCAAGGGATGGACGTGGTGGTACACAAATATTGGGATCGCATCGCGGCGCAGTATTCGCTGAATGAAGGCGGCCGGGTGATGGAGAAAAACGGAAGAGTCCTGTATGTGGGTATTCAGGCCAGTGAAAAGGTTCCTGTAAATGTGGACGTGATCGCCAAGGGAACTTCGGGGCACGCTTCCGTTCCACGGGCCGATAATCCCGTGGTGCATCTTGCCGCGGCGATTGAAAAAATCGGGACGTACCAGGCGCCCGCACAATTCAATTCAGTGACACGAGCATATTTCCAGGGGCTCGCTCTGGTGGAACCAGATGATGTGGCGAAGTGGATGCGCGTGCTGGAAACGTCTGGCCGCGGCGAACACGCGGCGCGTTTTGTTTCCGAGGCCGATCCCGTCTGGAGTTCTATGATGCGTGATACCGCGGTGCCGACCATGCTCCAGGCGGGGATTCGCGCTAATGTGATTCCTCCGGAAGCACGAGCGACGCTGAATATCCGGCTGCTTCCCGGAAACCAACTGGACGGGCTATTGGAGAATCTTCGAAAACTGGTGAACGATCCGCAGATTCATTTTGAGCAGCAACCCTCCATCGGCATGCCGGCGCCGTCCTCTCCCGTGGGGGGAGGATTTTTCGGATATTTGCAAAAAGAATCTGAATCGCAATTTGGAATCGGCATTGTGGTGCCGATGATGTCCACCGGTGCGACGGATTCCGCTCCGCTGCGCGCCCGTGGCGTGGAGGCGTATGGCCTGCTTCCCTTCCCGCTGGAAGAAGAGGATATAGCGCGCATGCACGGAAACGATGAGCGCATTCCGCTGGTCAGCTTTCAACAGGGAATCGCCTTCCTCTACCATATCGTCAGCAATTTCATAGCAATTCCCAACTGAAACCCACGATGCCAAAAAAAACGAACGAACGTCATCCTGCCATGGAGCGGCGCCGCGCGAAAATTGTCTGCACGCTGGGGCCAGCCAGCTCTTCACTCCGCATGGTGGAAGAGATGGTGAGGGCCGGAATGGATGTGGCCCGACTGAATTTTTCGCACGGGACATATGAAGAGCATTCCGGGCGCGCCAGCGCGGTTCGCCACGCGTCGGGAATCTTGAAAAAACCGGTGGGCATTCTCGCCGATCTGCAAGGCCCGAAAATCCGGACGGGATTGCTACAGGGTGGCTGCAAAGTCCAGCTAATCGCGGGGCAGCGGTTTGTGATTACCACGCGAATTCTGAGAGGAACGGCGGAAGGCGTGAGTACACCGTTCCTTGCACTGCCGGAGATGGTCACGCGGGGCGGGCGCATCCTGTTGAGCGACGGGGAAATCGAACTTCGCGCGCGCGCCGTGGCCGGGCGCGATGTGATTTGCGAAGTAGTGACCGGCGGGGCGCTGGGGGAGCACCAGGGAATCAATCTGCCGGGCGCGCGTTTGAAGATGCCGTCGTTTACTCCAAAGGACCGGCGAGACCTGGCTCTTGCGTTGAAGCTGGGCGTGAATTTCGTGGCCCTAAGCTTTGTCCGGCGTGCCGAAGATGTGGTGGCAGTGAAAAATGCCATTCGCCGCGCGGGTAAGGATACACCGGTGATCGCCAAGCTGGAACGGCCAGAAGCCCTGGACCAACTGGAAGAAATCCTCGGGGTGGCCGACGGCGTGATGGTAGCGCGCGGCGACCTGGGCGTGGAGTTGAACCCGGAAAAAGTGCCGGTGGCGCAAAAACACATTATCGCCCGCGCCCGCGATTTTCGCGTCCCGGTGATTACCGCCACGCAGATGCTGGATTCCATGAAGGACAATCCGCGGCCCACACGCGCCGAGGCTTCTGATGTAGCCAACGCCATTTTCGACGGCAGTGACGCCTTAATGCTTTCCGGCGAAACGGCGGTGGGGCATTACCCGCTGGAAACGGTGCGGATGATGGGGCGGATTATTCACGAAGCGGAGAAAAGTGTGACCTCACCGCCGCAGCCCGCGCAAGTGGCTGGGCTGCGGGTGGATGAAACCGTGGCGGAACTGGTTTGTCATGCCGCAGAGGAACTGCACATGAAGGCGATCGCGGTGTTCACAGAGACCGGATCATCCGCGCGGTTGGTCTCAAAATACCGGCCACGGGTGCCGATCATAGGATTTTCCGCGAATCAGGAAACGCGGCGGCGGCTGAGCCTACTGTGGGGGGTGCTGCCGCGAACGATTGCCGCGGTGCGCGATATTGACAGTCTGACACTGCTGGCGGAGCGCCGCTTGCTTGAAGAACGCTATGTGCGGCGCGGCGACATCATCGGCATCGTGGCCGGAACGCCCTTCGGTATGCGCGGAACGACAAACTTCATGAAATTCCACGTGGTGGGAAGCCCAACTTAAGACATCAAACAGGCAGATTAATTCGTCCAATCCTGCGGACGCGAGGGCGGATCATTACGATGACGCCGCTGATAAACTTCAAACCTGCGGCGCAGTCGCCGATGTTGCCAATCTGAATAGCGGTTGCGGACCGTATAGAGATAAGAGCCGCGCCGCAGGTATAAGTAACCCGCCACCATTCCGCCGAGATGGCAAACGTGGCTCACATTGTCACCAGTGGACCCCAGTGTTCCGAAAAACTCGATCGCCCCCATCACCAGAACGTAGACGCGCATGGGAATGGTGACAGGAAAAGGAATCAGCCATACCTGACGGTCCGGGAAAACCATGGCGGCGGCCAGCAGGACGCCATAAATTGCGCCGGAAGCGCCGATGGTGGGATTCAGCGAGGAGCCGATGCCGGACGGATCAATAGCCGTCTTAACCACAATCTCAATGAGCCCCGCGCCTACACCAGTGATGAAATAATAGGTGTAGAAGCGACGCTGGCCCCAAGCGCGCTCGATATCCGCGCCAAACATTCCCAGCACGAACATGTTGATGACCAGATGCCACAGGCTGCCGTGAAGAAAAAGATACGTGAACGGCTGCCAGAAGCGCAGGCCATGGGTGACGGCACGGGGAACCAGGCCAAACCATTCGATGAAGCGGAGCGACAGCGCCGGGCCGCCAGCCATGGAAAGGCCTGTTTGCAGCAGGAAAACAGCGGAGCAGGCAATAATAAGGTTTCGAATAGCCGGGGGCAGGAAAGTTCGCCAATTGAACCGGTGACCGTACGTGCGGCCCATCGAAGACACGATGCCTAAAGTCTAACGGCAGGCATCGCGGCAGTCAAAATCACAAGCTAGGTGAGTTTTTTCCGCGCGAAATAGTAGAGAGAAAACGCCAACAGGATGAACATGACCACGCCGAGGATCGGCTGCTCGCTCAAGTGAGGAATGAAACGCGGGCCGAAAGCGAACAAATCCTCCGGAATGGGAAGATGGAGAAACGCCAGCCAATGCGGCACGCTGTGACCCAGCTCTGGATCCTGAAGAAGGTTCAACAATATGGCCAGCAGGCCGAACACACCCCCCGCAGCTATCAAGCCACTGGCGTAGAGTGAACCGGGGCTGAATTCGCTCTCCACATCGCTTCTCTTATCCTGGCCCAGTTCGGCGAGCCAGCGTATCAGGCCACCGGTAAAAATGGCCATGGTGGTGGCAATGGAGAGATAGGAACCCACAGCGAACGCCAACGATCGGATGCCCAGAAGTTCGACAACGATCACCAGAAACACTCCCAGAAGAACGAGTCTCCATGGCAATTGCTGATTAAGGATGCCGCTTATGACCGTGGCCATTAGGCGGGCCTGTGGCGCCGCCGCTTTTTCGCTTCCAATTCCCTGCACCCACTGAATTTCAATTTTTTTTGTGTCCGGATTGAAAAGATATTTGCCGTCGGGCACCACATGCGAACCCAGCGCATTCACCAGGATATAGTCCCGTCCCAAGTGCGCGTAGTGCATGTTTTCCACCAGCACTCCCTGGGGAAGCTGCTCAATCGCCAGCGGAATCTGCGTGGGCACGTATTTTTCCAGGCCCTTGTTCATCAGCAAGAGCGTGCCTCCCACAGCGAGTGAAGAAACCAGAACCCCGATGACGAGGCCAATTTGCTGCGCCACGGGAGTCGCGCCCACCAAATGACCCGTCTTCAAATCCTGCGAGGTTGCGCCGGCAAGGGCGGAGGCAATACATACGACGCCACCAATGGTCAGCGCCAGTACGGCATAGGGGCTGGCGGTCCAACCGGTCAAGAGAAAGGCAGCGCAGGTGGCCATCAATGTTGCGATGGTCATGCCGCTGACAGGATTCGACGAGTTGCCGATCAAACCACTGATTCGCGAGGCCACGGTGACGAAAAGGAATCCGAAAACGACAACGAAAATTGCCGCGAGCAGGTTGGCAAAAACGCCCGTCTTGGCTCCCGGGATAGGTTTGAACGTAAGGAGCGCCCACATGGCGGCAATCACCACGAGTGAACCGACAAGGACAACTTTGGTTGACAGATCGTGTTCCGTGCGGCTGGCCGCAACAGCTTTGTCGCCACGCTGCGCGCGAACATCTTTCAATCCAGCGGTAAGAGCGGAAAAAATTGTGGGCATGGTCTTCACCAGCGTAATCAGACCCGCGGCAGCAACAGCGCCGGCGCCCATAGGGCGGATGTAGCTGGCCCACAGCTGGTCTGGCGTCATCTGTGGAATGGGAATGGTGCTGGGATAGAGCGCCTGGCCGGGCGAGAGCGCACCGAAGAATTTGATGGCGGGCATCAGAACAAGCCAGGAAAAAACACCGCCGGCAAAAATCGTTCCAGCCACTTTCGGCCCGATAATGTAGCCCACGCCAAGATATTCAGAGGTAATAGCCGCGCGGAAGGAGGCTCCCGGCAGCCATTTCGGCTGATAGTCAGGTTGGCCGGGCCAAAGCTGAAATGTGTTCATGAAAAATGTATAGACGCCGCCGAGGCCCAGTCCCCAAAACACGCGGCTGGCAAATGATCCGCCGCGCTCGCCAGCCACAAGGACATCCGCGCAGGCAGTTCCTTCCGGAAAGGTCAGCGTGCCGTGTTCCTTGACGATGAGCTGGCGGCGAAGAGGAATCATGAACAGCACTCCCAAAATTCCGCCGATGACGGCCAGAAAGAAAATGCGCCAGTATTCGGAATTCAGCGCAAAACCCAGAAAAATCAGAGCTGGGATGGAAAAAATTACGCCAGAAGCCACGGATTCTCCGGCGGAGCCGGTGGTCTGGACAATGTTGTTCTCCAGAATCGTCGCGCGGCCAAAGGCGCGCAGGATACTGATGGAGAGAACCGCAATAGGGATGGAAGCCGAGACGGTGAGGCCTGCGCGAAGTCCGACATAAACGGAAACCGCGCCAAACAGAATTCCGAAGAGCGAGCCGAGGATGACAGCGCGGATACTGAACTCCGGTATATGTTGGGAGGCAGCCACATAAGGGCGAAACTCTCCCAGCGGCGCCGTTGAACTCCACTGTTTTTCTGGTGCTGCCATAATCCCTCCACCGTGGTCTCCGCCGTCTGGCGAATCTTCCGCACAATCGCGCGAGTTGGTGGAAGGTAGCATCAGCCGCGCCGGTGCGCAAGTGGTTCGCTGGCCAATGCGCCGGCGGACACGAGTGCTGGCCCGCGCGGGAACCTCCCGGAACCAAGGGAGGAAAAATTATTGACAGGGCTGGTTCAAACGGGTAGTTTGACGGCGCGTTGTAACCCCCCATAAGGACAAGGCGCGATGCATTACAAGAAATGTTTCTTTGGCCGGTGCGAGAGCACGTTGGAAATTCTTCCGGTGCCGCGGCACTTAGTCTCCTTCGGTCTGCGCTCCATTCTGATTCTATTCGCGTTGGCCATGATGGGAGCGGGTAGTTTCACTCTCCTCGCAGATGACTGGCGGCCAATTACCACGGCGGACCTGGCGCTGAAAACCAACCCCGCGAGTCCCGGGGATCACGCCATGATTCTCTACCGCGAAGTATCTCTCGACGATGTGGCTTCCACCGCCAGCGAGTACCGGCGCATCAAAATACTGGATGAGAAGGGAAAGGATTATGGTGACCTTGAGATTCTCTACGGAACGGGGACCAGTGTAAAGGAACTACATGCGCGCACAATTCTGCCGGACGGAACGGTAGTTAACTTCGGCGGAAAGACATACGACCGCGTGATCACCAAGTCCGGCGGCGAGCGGGTGATGGCGCGCACACTCACGCTGCCGAATGTGCAGACAGGCTGCATCGTGGAATACCATTACACCATCCAGCTTGATCCCCGTTTTTATTACGTCACAGATTGGGATGTGCAGGAAGATCTATTCACTCGCGATGCCGTTTTCACGTTCCGTCCGTATCCGGGCTTGAGTTTTTATACACGTGCCAGCCACCTTCCCGAGGACGCGCGTCCTTTAAGGCAGAAAGACAACGCATACCGAATGGAGTTGCACAACATAGGCGCGCTGGCGAAAGAGGACTTGATGCCGCCGGAGGACGACCTGCGAGGACAGATTGAGTTTTTTTATCGCAACCGGAGCATCCAAACCACGGATCAGTTCTGGAAGGATACCGGAAAACAATGGAGCGACGACCTGGACAAGTTTGCCGGAGGCCATAAGGACCAGATACAACAGGAGGTCAACAGGGTGGTGGCCGCAGATGATTCCGCGGATGTGAAACTCCAGAAGCTGTACGACCGGGCGCAGAAAATCCGCAATCTGACATTGGAGCCTGAGAGGACCGTTCAGGAGGAAAAACGTGAAAAACTCAAGGCGAACAACAACGCCGGCGATGTACTGAAAAACGGATATGGCACGGAGCGAGATATTAACTTCCTTTACGTCGCCATGGTCCGCGCGGCTGGTATGGATGCAACAGAAATCTATTTAGCGCCGAGGAACCGGCGGCTCTTCAATCCTGACGGCCAGGAGACGCGGCAACTGGCCGCCGACATTATTGATGTGCGGCGGGTATCGGGCGATGTTTATCTGGATCCCTCCTGCGGTGTATGCCCTTATGGGCTGCTTCCGTGGTATGAAACGGCCACGCGAGGAATTAAGCTGGACCACAGCGGGGGTCAGATCGTATCCACCCCACCTTCGAAACCGGCGGATGCTCTTCTGGTGAGGCACGCCGACTTGAATGTTGTGGACGACGGAACGCTTCGCGGGACCTTTTCCGCGGATTTTCAGGGAATTCGGGCGATTCAAGTACGTGAACGGGGACAGAATGAGGATGAAGTTGGCCGGGAAAAATCTGTGGGCGATGACGTCCGCGACGGTCTGCCGCCGGGCTCCCAATTCAAAGTCACATCGATGTCCGGTTGGGAGAAGAAATCGGGGTCAATCCGCGTTCAAGGCGATGTGGAGCTGGCAGGAGCTGCCGTTCCGGCGGGGCGCCGTTTATTGGTCACTATTGGGCCACTACAGGCAGGACGTAAGCCGATTTTCCAGGAAGCTCAGAGAATTTATCCTATCTATTATCAATATCCATTTGTGCAGGAAGATGATGTGGTCGTCCACTTCCCGGCGAATCTTCATGTGGATTCGCTACCCAACTCCCTGAGCATCCCGGCGGGCGCAGCCAACTATAATTCGACCGTGCGCGCTGCAGGCGACGGTCTGTTGCTGACGCGAAGTTTCTCTATCGATGGGTTCCTTTTCAGCGTGAACGATTATCCATCTCTGCAGAATTTCTACGCCAAAGCCCACCAGAATGATGAACAACAAGTGGTGCTCATTGCATCCCCGCATCCTTAAGAGACTGGTTCAAGGAGTCATTGCCATCAGCTTGACGGCTGTTCTGGGCACGCCCTGCGCGCGCTGCGGCGGCATCCCCGAGTGGTTAAATGCAGCGGCCCAAAAGCAGGTCCCTTCCGGACTGCCAAAGGAAACCGTCGCCATTGTCGTGTACTCCGAGCAGCAGGCAACAGTGAAGGACAATGGCCAGGTGGAGACTCTTCATCGCGAGGCCGTTCGAATTCTTCGTCCGGAAGGCCGCGATGAAGGAGAAATTGACGTTCCGTTCAGCCCCGACCGGGCAGTGCTCTCTTTGAAGGGCTGGGCGATTCCGCCCACCGGCAAACCGTATGAGGTCGGCGAAAAGGATGCCGTCGAGTTCAGCCGCTATTCATATGAGTTGTACAGCGACAACCGCGTGAAACAACTGAAAATACCGGCGTCTGAACCGGGCGCGGTGATTGGATACGAATACGTGCTCAGAGAACGTCCCTACTTCCTGCAGCAGGATTGGAATTTTCAGCGCCCCATTCCGGTGGAAGAAGCGCATTTTAGCGTGTCTCTTCCCCCGGGATGGGAATTCGCCACGAACTGGAGGAACTACGCGGAGCAGAAACCGCAGGCTCTAGATGTGGGTAGGTACGCATGGCTAGTCCAAAACGTGCCTGCGCTGAAACCCGAGAGGGAGATGCCCACATGGGCCGCCGTGGCCAGCAGCATGTCCGTGAATTTCTTTCCGGGCGCATCGTCGAAAGAAACATCCGTCGCACGAACATGGAGCGACTTGGGGGCATGGTACAACACGCTGACCCAGCCGCGACGGCAGGCCTCGCCGGAGATACAGCAGAAGGTTGTGGAACTGACCGCAGGGGCTACCTCGGACTGGGAGCGCATCCAGAAGATCACCGCCTATGTGCAGAACCAGATCCGTTACGTGGCCATTGAAATCGGGATTGGAGGGTATCAGCCTCATGCCGCATCGGATGTATTTCGATTCGGCTATGGCGATTGCAAGGACAAGGCCTCGTTACTGGCTGCCATGCTCCACGACGCGGGCATAGATTCCAGCATGGTCTTGGTCAATACCGAACGCGGCGAGATTGTCCCCGAATTTCCGTCATTGGATTTTGACCACGCAATCTTGGCGATTCATCTTCCCGATTCGGTAACGGCTTCGTATCCGGGGGCGGAGATCCGCCATCCACAGCTTGGCAAACTTCTGTTTTTTGATCCGACCAATCCCTATGTTCCCCTTGGCCAATTGCCGCGTTATCTGCAGGCGGGATTCGGATTGGTATCGGAACCCCATGGAGGCGAATTGATCGCGTTACCCGTAGCAGGCCCTGAATCATCACGGCGCGATCGTGTGGGCAGGTTTACGCTGTCCTCCGACGGGAAGCTTACCGGGACAATAACGGAGAACTCGACAGGCTCCATCGCCGCAAACGGCCGCGATGACTGGACGGATAAGAACGCCGCAGAACGCACAAAGCAGATGGAATCATTCCTAGGAGAATTCTTCACGCACTTTTCTTTGGCTTCGTTGTCGCTGGAGAATCTTAATGACCTGTCCAAGGATCTGGCGGTGAACTATTCCTTCTTCGCGGATGGGTATGCGCGCGCAGCGGGCAATTTTCAGGTGGTGCGGACCTGCATAGTGGGCCAGTATGCCGAGGATTTGATGGAACAGAACGAGCCGCGGCGCTATCCTGTGGAATTCGAGCAGACAAGCATCAAGCAAGACGATTTTCAGATTGTGCTGCCGGCCGGTTATGCGCCTGTAGAGGTTCCCGACCCGGTAGATTTGCACGAAGACTTCGCCGAGTACCAAAGCCGGGTGACTTTTGTGGCAGGCGCGTTGCTTTACCAGCGGACGCTCACGACGACAAAACTCACTGTTCCGGTAAATGAGCTGCCGACATTGAAAAGATTCTACAGGGAAATCTCTGCAGACGAGCACGAGAGCGTCCTGTTGCAGCCGAACGGCCATTAGACAAGACTCTGTGCCCAGTGCATATAAACAGCTGGAGTGCCTCCTCTGGTCTGATCAACGAGCCACCGCGTACTACGCCGCGGTTGAATTCGTCTAAAACGGTGGTTTATGCTGGTTTAGAGCTTGCAAATCAGTGAGAATTGCATGCCGCATGATCGAAGACGCACAATGCCACGAAGGAGTTGAAGGACATTCGCAAAGTGAATCCGAAGACTACATGGCAATTTGACCAATTCAGAGATGCGGATCGTTCGCTGCGTCTGGACGTGGTGATCCCCATGTTGAATGAGGCGCGCGTGATTGAAGCCAGCGTCTTGAAGGTGCAGGATTTCCTGCAAAGCGGCTGCCCAGTCACCTGGCGCATCATCGTGGCGGATAACGGGTCCACGGACGGCACGGCGGAAATTGCCAGCGGTCTCTCCGGGAAATTCAGCGATATTTTGACTTTTCATTTGGACCAGCGCGGGCGCGGGCGCGCGTTGCGGAAAGCCTGGACGCAAAGTGATGCGGATATCGTTTGCTATATGGACGTGGACCTGTCCACCAGCCTTGATGCCCTGCCTCGGGCACTTCACGCCATTCTCTTCGAAGGATATGACCTGGCCGTAGGATCGCGGTTGCTGCCGGAATCCACCATCCGGCGGTCGCTCAAGCGCGAGATTCTGTCGCGCGGCTATAACGGAATTCTGCGCGGTGTCCTGCGCACAAGGTTTAGCGATGCGCAATGCGGATTCAAGATGATGACGCGCGAAGTGGTCCAGCAGATTATCCCGCTGGTGGAAAGCGAGATTTGGTTCTTCGATACGGAATTGCTAGTGCTCGCCGAACGTTTGGGTTATCGAACCGCCGATCTGCCTGTTGTATGGGACGAGGACAGCGATACGCGCGTCCAGTTCCTCGCCTACATCTGGGAGGATATCTGGGGCATGCTGCGTTTGCGGCGGCTGCTATGGAGCCCGCGATTCAGGGAATGGATATGCGCATACGGCAAACACCGGGAAGAGCAGGCGACCACAGGCGGCGTTATTCCCCTAGGAGACTCCCCTGCGAATTCGCGCGCCTTCACTCGAGGCGTATAATCCGACACATGCGCACCCCAAGAGTTCTCTGTATAGGCCTGCTGCTCTCCGCGTTAATCCTGCCGGCGGCTTGGGCGCAAGCGCCGTCGAATCCTTCACTGGCATCACCATCCGCGCCGGTCGGATTCACGAATTCGGAAAAATCGGCGAACTGCATCAACTGGGCCAATGAACATTCCAAATCCGGCAGCGCGTTCTGGGCTGTAAAAATCAAGACCAAAATGGGCTATCGGCTGATGGCGGAAAGATACGAGGGTGTGTGTCTGGCGCTCGTGGGATATGAGTCTTCGGGCCAGCCTTTAGTTGGGTGGCTCGGTGGAAAATACATTAACCCGAGCTATGGCGAAGATCAGGGAATGTTCTGGCTGATTCCAAGCTTGATTCGCACCTTCAACATTAATCTGGATCAAGGAATTGATCTATTCTTTGTGGGCATTTTTGCGTCTTCCTTTTGTCTTGGAATTCTGGGGTTCTTGCTTCTTTTTCGCCATTCGTTCAGCCGCCTGATTGGCGTTATCGGGTTATCCGCTCTGTATTTCGTAATTTGGAAAGTTGGCGACCTGTACATTTTTTATGCAGCATCGGCAGTGGCCGTCGTCCCGCTGTTCTTGTGGCTTTGGAAAAGAACCCAGTGGCCGCGGGGACTGTCAATTTTCCTGTTTCTTTCCGGCGCTGCCATTGGGTTGTGCGAGACTGCACGCAGCCATTCGGCCACTGCGGCAATACTTTTCCTGCTGGCGGTTCTAATCTTCGGGAAGGAATATTTGCCCAAATGGAGGCTGATTTTCTGCGGCGCGCTTGTCCTCGGCGCGGCAATTCCCATAGCGGCGTTTCATCACACTCTGGTGAAGCGCGACGCTTTTCTGATGGCACAAAACCCCGGATTTCCGCCGGCCATAAGCCATCACGTTTTCTGGCACTCGGTCTATATCGGCTTCGGGTTTCTCGACAACCCGTACGTGCCGGCATATAAGGACGTGGTGGGTTTCGACAAAGCGCGTTCGGTTGATCCCAACGTGCTCCTGCTCTCGCCTCACTACGAAGGAATACTCCGCGGGCAGGTCTGGCAGCTTGCCCGCGCACATCCTGGATTTCTGCTGGCGACAGTAGCCGCCAAGATAGTCATTGTGATCATTGTGATTCTTGCTTGTGCTAATGCGGGACTTCTGGCCGCTTTTCTCTATCCCGCAGACCCACTGATCAACACTGCATTCTGGATTGCCATCTGTTTTGATTCGCTCTTCGGAATTCTGATTATCCCCAAGGTAAGTTATCTGCTGGGGACAATGGCGTTCGCGGTTCTCTATGGCATTTTCAACGTCGGTGGAATTCTGGATTATGGAGTGCCTGAAATATCTCCGCGCTTCAAGAAAGAGCCGATTCAAACTGCATAGGAATGGAATGATCGCCGGGTTTGCGGCCAAACACGGCGTATTGCCCACCCAGGGGAACGCGGCTCAGTGCGGACTCCAGAAAAGCAAAGTGGTCGTAGAGGAATGCTGGAAAATACAAAAAGAATTCCCGGTAAATAATCTCCAAACCCGCGTCCCTCAAATATCGTGCGGCCTGTCCAAGACGCAGCAGATGCGCATTGGCGTCAACCGGAAGACGGTTCACAACTATCCGCGTGGCGGGATTCAGTGGGTTGTGTTCGATGATGCAGAAAACCCCGCCGGGGCGAAGGATGCGGACCACATCTGCCGTGAGCGCCTGGCGATCAGACAATTCCACGTGGTGGTAAACGCACACGGCGGTGACGAAATTGAAGGATTCATTTTCAAACGGCAACCGTGTTGACTGCGATTGCTGATGAATCTCGATCGCAGCCGCCGAAAGCATTTCCCGGGAAAGATCGCAGCCAGCCACGCGACAGAAAGTAGATTGTCCAAGTGAAAGCAGTTCGCCCTTGCCGCAGCCCACATCGAGCCACGCCGATTGGGATGGAATTATGCCCAGCTGCGGCAGCGCGCGATGGATCAAAATCCACTTGCGGCGATGAAAGAAATCGGTCTCGTTGCCGGAAAAGCGGTCGCGAATGGGATCACGAAGGAGTTCGTCATAATCCTTGGCGTATTTATCAAACTCTGCGGACATTGTAGATCCTAATTCTCATGCACAAGGGTGAGCCAAGAGAGCTGGCCGTTCCATGCATCATAATCTTGCAAGACGGTCTCAGCAGGTAACACATAGGATACCGCAGCCTGCTGGCACATGAATCTAGGCCTTTCGCGGGCAGGCAAACACCATGCGGCGCGCGCGGGCGATTAGCTCCGCTTCGCGACGCAAAGCCCGTGGCGCCAGCCACAGCCCTTCCTCTCCTAGCAACTTACCCCACTTTTCAGAGATTTCCAGGGCGAAGAGATCACTGCGTATGGCGTAAGAATATGTTTGATAAGCCGGTTTGCCTTGGGTAGCTTTCTCCATCAACAGGTCCCACAAACTGCGACGGCGAAACCATCGCGGGCGTGAAAGCATTTGTTTGGTCAACTCGCATGCGCCAGGAGAGGTATCCAGCACGATGGTCTGGCAATCCTCCGCGCGAAAAACACGCGAAGGATCGGCTTGTGGAAACGGGCGAAGAAGGTCCGCAAGTTCCTCTTCCGGGATGTCAATGCGCTGCCACCAATAACGGTATCCGTGGAAAACAATATTGCCCGCGTGAAGAATTTGACGAACGCGCGCGGTATCATGCCCCGTCACACTGAGGATCAACTCCAGCAACTCAGCGGGACGAAACGTCTGACGCACCACAGGCCGAAGACTGACGTATTCGGCTTCATCTTCGCTGTATCGAACGGGAATGGTATCGGGAATTGGCACGTGCCCGCGATGGCGAACACTTCAAGCGCTGCGAGACAGCCGGTCGCGCACCTGGTCGCTGAGAAATTTGCCGTCCACGGATTTGCCCGCCAGGCGCACGCGCGCCGCCTTAATCACCGCGCCCATCTGCTGCGGCCCGGCGGCGCCCGTTTCAGCAACGGCGGCTTCGATGGCTTCACGAATCTCATCTTCGTCGGCCTCGGCGGGGAGGTAGCTGGCAATGATGCCGATTTCCTTGGTTTCCTTTTCCGCCAATTCCTTTCGGCCGCCTTTTTCGAACTGTTCCGCGGAATCCTTGCGCTGCTTTACCAACGTGTTCAGAATCTGCACAGCTTCCGCGTCCTCCAATGGATGCTTCTTTTCAATTTCGCGGTTCTTAATCGCCGACTTCATCATGCGCAAAACGCTGAGCCGCAACTCGTCCCTCTCCTTCATCGCCGCGGTTAAATCCTTTTGAATTTGTTCGGACAAACTCATCTCGAGGAGTCCTCTCCAGTTGCGAGATTAACACAAAATGGAAGGCGAGCCGCTGCGGGAAGAACGCGCGGGAGCGTCAATCGAGTCGCGGTGGAACCTTGCGAGTGAGCTATGTTAATCTGAGGAATCGCTCGTCCCATGGGGGAACCGAGCGTCCCCACGTCGGGGCGTGGCTCAGCCTGGCTAGAGCGCCTGCTTCGGGAGCAGGAGGCCGGTGGTTCAAATCCACTCGCCCCGACCAATATTTTCAAGCAGATGGCCGCCGTTTGAAATCCACGAAAACGTGACTGTGGGCGATTTTGTGGCGGAGAGATCCCCACTGTTCTACAACCCAGCACGCGGAGGCTTCCTTTCTGCGCGCTCCCCCTACTTCGCCCCATCAATAGTCAAACAGGCATCAAAGGCGAAAAATTCTCTCTCGTCGCGGAACCTTTTGGATTCCCCAAAAACATGAATACCGGCCTGCAATGAGCAGAAGACTGATGCGGTTTGCCATCCTTGGCGATTGCAGGTCGTTCACCTCTGCGACCCCCACGAGAGCAAATAAATTGTCGGTTATGTCCTTCTCAGCCCTGAGTTCGGATTACTGCCGCCAGCAAGAAGACAAGCGATACGGTCATTTTGGATTCAATATTTTATGACTTTTGGGAGAACACCGCAGTTTCTAACGGACGGTCCCGGATTGCCGGACCGGTTTGTCGAGAGCACAACCCGATAGTTCACACCGTAATGAGCGCCGCCAAAGTCCTTCAGAATCCGGCCAACGACGAGAAGGTGATTGTCGTCTCCTCCGATGTGCGACCAGGCTCGTCTGCTGAATCCTGCGGTGGACTCTGGTTCTACTAGCCAGCCATCCGGTCGGTTCACTTCCGACCATGATCCGCTATCCGAACTCTCCCCTGATTTCATTGCGGACGCCATTTTTTGCCAGAAACAGGACCCCGAGAAAAAAACACAAAGTGTGCAATTTTGAACAGTATTCGGGCCCAAGAATTTCTGAAACTACCTTTCCCTCGACTCAGCGCCGAGACGCGAGATGGGCGTGCACTGGCCACATGAAGGGTTGAGCATGCACGGAAGGGGTCTGGGGTTTGTGTTTCTGATATGCGCGGGTACTTGTGTATTTGCATTACCCTCTGATTCCCAGACTCCGCAAGAGGAAACGCTTGCGGGCCCGGACGCTCACGAGGCTGCGGAGGCCGCGCATGGCCACCTCTTCGGTGATTGGGGGGGAGTGCGAACGCGGCTGTTAGAGCGCGGAGTGAAATTCGATTTACATTATTTGAGCGATTCGCTCTGGAACATCAAGAGCGAGCAGAAAGAGCGATTTGCAAGTTACGACCGCGTCCGTGGAACGGTGGATGTCGACTTGGGAACATTGGTCAATCTCGAAGGCTTATCGTTCCATGCGACGGCTGTCTGGCAGGCGGGAGGAAACCTTGGAGCATACCTTGGTCTCATCGCGAACCCCAGCGGGATTGCCAATACGAATACTTTTCGTCTCGATTCCTGGTGGATTGAGAAGCGATGGTTGAACGGCCGTGTTGCCGCGCGTGTAGGACAGTTCGCGGGTCAGGATACCTACGGAGACCAGGACTACGGCAAGTCCTTCGTGTCCGTACCGCTCGGTGATAACCTGGATAATTTATTCACGACCTTCGAGTCTTTCGATCCTCCCTCCACGCCTGCGGCGGAAGTCAGCGTCGCGCCTCTCCCTCACGTCTACGTAAAATCGATGGTCCTGGCCGGAGATCGCGCTCCTTTTTCCCATAACCCAACCGGCCTGGTTCCGCAGTTCCGCGGAGATCCAGTGAGCGTTTCAGAAATTGGCTTTACTCCCGGCAAGAAGGCTTCAGCAGTGCATGAGCCTGAGGATGTGGCCAGCCGGAAGGGATACTCAGGTCTTTATCAATTCGGCGCCGCTTACAACCCCGGAAACTTCACAATGCCGGCAAGCGCGACAGCAAGATCGGGGAACTACCTCCTGTATTGGATGGCAAGTCAGTCTCTCTGGCGCGTGGATTCCAGGGAAGCAAAGGGTTTGGACGGCACGTTTGCATACGACTGGAGCCCTGCGAACGTCAATCGCAACAACACGACACTCTCGGCTGGGCTGCGCTTAAACGAGCCATTGCCGTTGCATATTCATAACACGATGGCACTCGGCTATGTGCAAAACAGTCTGAGTCCGCAGTTTCTGCCGTTAAGCGTGCCGGCTTGGAAGACTGAACGCGGCACTGAATTTAACGCGCTGTTTCTCGTCGGGCCGCTGTTTCTGCAGCCAGTGATCCAATACTACGCGAACGTGGGAGGTGAAACTCAGCGCGCTGTGGTATTAGGATTCAGAACCAAGGTGGAGTTCTAGAAAAAAATATTTGTCTGTATAGAATCAGCAGAGTCGCCGACTTGGTTTCAGACGAAAGCAGTCCGTCGCGAACGCCGGGGAAAATTGGTTGTGTGGCACAAAGTCTCATAGTTTTGAGGTGAAAAGAAATGGGATGCTGCTCAGCTCCGTCGCGGAAAGCATCAACTCGCTCGTTTGACCCTCGGACTCCGAACGCTTACGCTCCGGTCGCGATGACCGGCCGCTTGGCGAAATCGAGCGCGGGTTGCATCAACCGCGAAACGGTAAGAGAGGAAAAGGTACCCCTAATGCAGGTCCGGCGACGGTATAAGTTTTGTCGTGGCGCGGCCTTCGTGGGCTTCACACTGTTTATTGCAGCAATCAGCCCCGCCACTCGAGCGCAGACGCCCGCACCAAATCACCACCGAAACAACGCCGCCGAGACCAGCGTAACCGGCGCAACGCTCAATTTCGCGCCGAACGATCCGCCAGGTGAGTGGCGCAGCCAGGCGCGTGATTACGCGAATACTCGCTACAGCACCCTCGATCAAATCAATACCGGTAACGTCGCCGAACTACGCCTGGCGTGGACATTTTCGGACGGCACGCTGAATGGTCACGAAGCCGCGCCTCTCGTCGTGGACAACACCATGTTCGTGGTGACTCCGTTTCCGGACATTCTCTTCGCTTTGGATCTGACTCGTGCCGGAGAACCGATTAAATGGACCTTCAAGCCCAACCCATCTCCGATTTCCAAGGGCAAAGCGTGCTGCGACACAGTCACAAGGGGCGTGGCATATGCTAACGGCAAACTGATCTACAACCTGCTTGACGACCACACCGTCGCAGTTGACGCCAAAACCGGCAAGGAAGTGTGGCGCACGAAGATGGGAAATGTTGAAACCGGCGAAACGATGACCATGGCGCCATTCGTGGTCGGCAATAAGGTGCTGGTGGGCGACAGTGGCGGCGAAATGGGAGTATGGGGCTGGATTGCCGCGCTGGACGTCAATAGTGGCAAGGAATTATGGCGCGCATACAGCACCGGGTCGGATAGAAACGCGCGCATCGGCTCTGATTTCAAGCCTTTTTACGACCAGCTAAAGGGTAAGGATCTGGGCATCAGCACATGGCCCGCAGGCATGTGGAAGCACGGTGCAGGTTCGGTCTGGGGCTGGATCTCCTATGACCCATCACTGAATCTCGTTTATTACGGCACCAGTAATCCGTCTCCGCGCGTGTCAGATCAGCGACCAGGCGACAATCTCTGGTCGAGTACGATCTTCGCCCGCGACGTGGATAGCGGCATGGCACGATGGGCATACCAGACCACTCCGCACGATCGATGGGATTACGACGCCGTCAACGAGGATATCTGATGGACCTGCCGATCGACGGCCAGACACGCAAGGTGCTGGTCCACTTCGATCGCAACGCGTACGCCTACACGATTGATCGAGCCACCGGGGAAGTGCTCAGGGCAAGTCCGTTCGCCTATCAAAACTGGTCGAGCGGTTTCGACATGAAGACCGGCGCGCCGATCGTCAATCCAGACAAGGAACCGCATCCGAACGTCAAGCTCGTCAATGTTTGCCCGCCGGATATAGGTGGCAAGGACTGGCAGCCTGCGGCAGCCTCACCTCGCACCGGTCTTGTATACGCCGATATCTTTAATATCTGCATGGATGTCACCGACCACGATGCCAGTTACATCCCGAGTTCGCCGTACGATGGGATGGATATGCATCGCTATCCGGCGCCTGGTGGCAACCTCGGCGAATTCATGGCCTGGAATCCGGCCACAGGCAAAAAGGTATGGTCCATCAAGGAAACCTATATGACCATGAGCGGTGTGCTTTTAACAGCTGGCGACGTTGCGTTCTACGGCACGGCGGACGGATGGTTCCGCGCGGTGGATGCTCGCACGGGAAAGGTACTTTGGTCTCAGAAACTCGGGTCCGGGATCATTGGTCAGCCAATAACGTATCTCGGGCCGGATCACCGCCAGTACGTCGCGATTTCAGCAGGGATTGGTGGCGCGGCTACGGTGCGCGCCGACGTCATTGCGCTCAGGCCGCTCGATATGCCGGCGGGTGGCAACACTCTGTATGTGTTTTCGATCGATGGCAAGTCGATGAGCAGTGGCCCCGGCCAGTTAACCGAAAAGAACGGCATTTCTGCACCGCCGCCGAAAACCAGTCACAGTAATCAGCATTGAGGTTAACAATGAGAGTCCGGTCAATTAACTTTGCAATCGGCATTACGGCGCTTTCGCTGCTGTCCATATTGGGCGGGTGCAAGAACTTCCAAGGCGGCAGCACTGCAACAGGGGTAACGAAGGGCCTTCCTTCCGAGGGTATGATCGCCTCTGTCCCGTTAGGTCAGCTTGCTGGAGAGCCCTCCCTGAGTGTGGCTGCGTTGTCGATCACCAACCCCTATGAGGGGAATCCCCAGGCCGTTCAACAAGGCAAGGAGTTGTATGTCAGGATGAACTGCGCCGGTTGCCATGCCTATAACGGCAAAGGAAACATGGGGCCTGACCTGACCGATGCTGAATGGCGTTATGGTGGTCTACCCGTCCAGATTTACAAATCGATTCGAGACGGGCGCCCCCAGGGAATGCCGGCCTGGGGCGTCGCGTTGCCGCCCGAAGATATCTGGAAATTGGTCGCCTATATTCAGTCTCTGGGTGGAACCGTTTCGCCTAAAGACTACGAGCATGCGCGGCAGGGTGATCAACCGGGCGAGCAAGTCGCGCCAGAGGCCCAGGCGGATGCACAGTTAGCACCCGTGCCTCCGGCGACGGAAATAACGCCCGTACCCGCCGTTCAAACCATCGAACCACCGGGTCTGGGACAGGCGACGGTCCCAGGGACGCGACCTGCAACGCCGGTTGTGCCGAAGCGCAAGGCGCAACCAGCGGAACCGAAAATCGGTGAGCCCCAGCCATGACCCCATTCACTATACTTCCGCATATCCGCATCCTGATGAACCTGTCGGGTTCAGGCCGGTGGAAACCAATGGCGTACCACCACACGTTCGGACCGGCGGTTAATTCGATCACACGGCTTGGTTGGGGGCTAGGGATTGTCTCCTTGCTGGTCATCATCATTGTCGCTTTACTCCTGCTCGGTGGCATCTTCCGAAATCGCGGTGTCGATTCCGCTGTAGACCCTCGCCAACTAGCCGTTCGCCGCGACGCTGGCGGCATGGCCTGGATTTATATTGGCGTTGGCGCCTCCTCGGTCATACTGCTCGGCTGCATGGTATGGACGCTGCTCGTCACGGCAGCCGTGACACATCCACCGGTTGCTCCCGTTCTAACCATCCAGGTCACCGCGTCTCAGTGGTGGTGGAGTCTGCGCTATCTTGACGACAGCCCCTCACAAATTTTCATCACCGCTAACGAGATCCACATTCCAGTGGGTCAGCCTGTGTGGTTTGAGCTCCAAAGCGCGGACGTTATTCATTCGTTCTGGGTTCCGCAACTCGCCGGGAAGATGGATGTGATTCCTGGTCAAACGAACGTCATGTGGATCGAGGCAGACCACCCGGGTGCGTACCGCGGCCAATGCGCCGCGTTTTGCGGCGCGCAACATGCCCACATGGCTTTGATGATCGTGGCACAGACTCCAGAGGATTTCTCGCTGTGGAAGAACCGGCAACTGATGGAAACGACAACGCCGACGACGGAGGAGACGGTTCGGGGCGCACGGATTTTTCAAACGCATTGCGCGGTTTGCCACACCATACGCGGTGTGTCCCCTGCCGGGATCGTCGGACCCGATCTTTCGCACCTAATGACCCGCAACACGCTTGCTGCCGGCCTGATGCCGAACACGCTTGGTACTCTGTCGGCTTGGATCGCCAATCCACAGGCTCTTAAGCCCGGAACTCGCATGCCTGACCCGACTTTATCGGGGCCCGAGCTCACAGCCGTGTCTTCCTATTTGAACACGCTGCATTAAAGAAAAGAAAGGGGTGCGATTTATGGCTACGACTGAAGCACAACGTGCTCCCATCATCGCACGAGCGACAAACGACCCTGCAATTACCGAGACGCTAGGACGGATCTGGCAGGGGAAGCCAGGAATAGGCGGCTGGTTATCGACGGTCGACCACAAAGAAATCGGCAAGCGTTATATCGTTACCGCGTTTATTTTTTTAATCATTGGCGGCCTGGAAGCGCTGCTGATGCGCCTGCAGCTCGCGCGACCGAACCAGACAGTACTTACGCCGGAACAATATAGTCAAATATTCACCATGCATGGCGTGACGATGATTTTTCTCTACGCGTTGCCTGTGCTCTCCGGATTCAGCAACTATTTGTGGCCACTCTTGCTTGGGGCGCGAGACATGGCGTTCCCTCGCCTGAACGCACTTTCCTACTGGGTGTTTCTGTTCGCCGGCATTTTTTTGTACAGCAGCTTTATGTTCGGTAGGGGACCCGACGCCGGCTGGTTCAATTACGTGCCCTACACGTCGCTGGCCTATAACCCAGGCCCCAACATCGATGTTTACGCGCTCGGTATGGTGTTGTTGGGCATCTCCACCACGGTCGGCTCGATCAACTTCTTCGTCACTCTGGCACGCACGCGGGCGCCGGGCATGTCTATCAACCGTGTACCGATCCTGGTATGGGGCACAGTCACGGCTTCGGTCGGCAATCTATTCGCGGTGCCTGCGGTGAGCTTGGCCTTCTTCATGCTCTGGATGGACCGTCAGTACAACACGCATTTTTTTGACAGCGCCGTCGGGGGACAGCCACTCCTCTGGGAGCATCTGTTCTGGATGTTCGGTCACCCCTGGGTGTATGCAATCGTGCTCCCTGCGATGGGCGTCGTATCGGATGCGCTGCCGACCTTTTGTCGGCGGCCCTTGGTTGGGTATACGGCAGTGGCGCTGGCCACCGTAACGACCATGGTGCTGGGCTTCGGCGTATGGGTTCACCACATGTTCGCTTCCGGTTTGCCGATCTTATCGCTCTCGTATTTCAGCGCGGCGAGCATGACCATCGTGGTCCCGAGTGCCGTCGCGGTATTCGCGTGGGTAGCGACAATTTGGACCGGGCGTCCTGTGTTTACGACCGCATTCTTATTTTTCGCCGGCTTCATCCTGCTGTTCGTGATTGGCGGCGTCTCCGGCTTTATGACCGCAGCGGTGCCCCTCGATTGGCAGCTCACTCGGACGTATTTCGTGGTGGCGCACTTGCATTACGTGATCATTGGCATCAACGTCTTCCCGGTAGTCGGCGGAATCTACTATTGGTTCCCCAAGGTCACAGGCCGGCTGATGAACGAAACGCTTGGAAAGTGGAGCTTCTGGGTGATGTTCCTCGGTTTCAACCTCGCCTTTTTTCCGATGCACATTCTGGGAATTGAAGGCATGCCGCGACGGATTTATACCTATGACAGTGGGCTTGGATGGGGAACGCCGAATCTCATTGTCACGATCGGAGCGTTCGTCTTCGCCGTAGGCATCCTGTTATTCCTTATCAACGTCCTTGTGAGTGTCAAACACGGCGACCGCGCAGGCGCGAATCCATGGGACGGAGCATCACTGGAATGGTCGACTTCATCGCCGCCGCCCGTCTACAACTTCGCGGTCATTCCGATTGTTGCAAGTCGCTACCCGCTGTGGGAAGACCGCTTGGACGAAGGTCCGGAGCGGAGTTCCGTGGGCACCGGTCTGCTTCTCGATAAAGGGCGCGAGACAATCGGAACGACCTCCCTCGACGCAGAGCCCGACGTGATCCTGAAGATGCCGGGGGACTCGTATTCGCCGGTGTTAGCCGCGCTCGCCATGACGGGCGTGTTTGTGTGCTTACTACTGCACTCCTGGTGGGGACTTGCGATTACGTCGCTCCTGACTTTGCTGATAGCCATCGCGTGGCTATGGCCGCAGCGCGCTCTGGGCCAAATCGAGACTCAACCATGACTGAAATCGCCGTTTCCAGTCGGGCTCTTCCCGTCGGCAGCAAAGGCCACCACGCTTCGGGCTGGTGGGGCATGCTCGCGCTGATCGCAACTGAGGCGATGCTCTTCGCGTATCTCTTGTTCAGCTATTTCTATCTCGCGTCGCACGCCCTGGGGGCTTGGCCGCCTGAAGGACCTCCGCACCTGCGCATTGCGTTGCCAGGTACGATCATTCTTGTGCTCGGCAGCCTGGTCATGTGGTGGGGAGAACGGGGCATCGAGAGAGGAAAGCGCCCAGCGTTAATCGTCGGACTCGCGATTACCCTCGCCCTCGGCGTCTCGTTTATTGTGATGCAGGGTTTCGAGTGGCGCAGCCAGCCGTTCACGTTGTCTACGGGCGTTTATAGCTCGCTATACTTCACGATTACTGGCCTTCATATGCTGCACGTCATCATCGGCCTGCTGATGTTGGCGGTCTTGCTGCTATGGACAGCACTCGGATATTTCGATGCTGCTCGCCATTCGGCCGTTTCGGTAGGAGCGATTTACTGGCACTTCGTAACGGCCGTCTGGCTCGCGGTTTTTTTCACGTTTTATATCACTCCTCGTTTGGGATAATTTCATGGCCGACCAAACTCTAATGCCGATAAATATCACCCATCCAGCGCCGCAGCGGAACCGCGTCGGTCTCGCCGCGCTTTTATTCGGAATCGCCGCTGCTCCTGCGGGTTGGAATGCGCAGCTGCTGCTTAGTGTCGCTCTCTCCGGGCACGCGTGCTATCCACGGGCCCGGCTACTCTCGGTCCCGCTATGGGGAAATCTCTGGTGGATTCTCCTCGCCATCAGCATTTTCGGCATCGTACTGGCGATCGCTGGTGGCGCTGTCGCCGGGCGGAGTTGGCGACGCACCCATACCGAGAGCCCGGGTTCGGCCCATCATCTGCTTGATCGTGGTGAAGGCCGCACGCGATTCATGGCAATGTGCGGCATGCTAACCAGCGCGGTGTTTCTCCTAGCGCTGGTCTTTGGTACAGCAGCATTCTTCTTGGTGCCGATGTGCGGAAACTGAGCGGCAGGTATCTCCTGACTGCGCTCGGTAGCGCCTTCGTGTTTGGTTTCTTTGCGAAACCGACCTTCGCAACGGTTCAGAGTGGACACTTCAATCAGCTTCCATGGAACTGGGATCCCTCGATATTGGCAAGCCTTGGCCTTGCCGCGTTCGGATACGTCCGCGGTCTCCTTCGCCTGGGCCAAACCGCGCGCTTGCGCTTGTTTGGCTGGGCACGCGGCGCGGCCTTCGCGACTGGCATTGCCACTCTGTTTGCGGTGTTGATTTCGCCATTCGACGCGCTTGACGACCAGTTGTTTTCGGCGCACATGGTGCAGCACTTGGTGTTGTTGATGGTCGCCCCTCCTCTCCTTATCCTGGGGCGTCCGACGGTAGCCTGGTTATGGGCTTTCCCACTGCCTGCGCGCCAGGCGCTCGGTGGCATCTGGATCAAATCAGGCTTGCACGATGTCGTGCAACGACTGATGTCTCCTGTCGTCGTCTGGATATTCTGTAGCGCGGCGCTGTGGTTTTGGCATCTGCCCGGACCCTACGGATGGGCTTTGGGGAGTGAGTCTGTGCACGCGCTCGAACACATTTGCTTTTTCGTCACAGCCCTCATGTTCTGGACCCTGGTCATTGAACCATTTGGCCGGCGGCGCCTGGGTTACGGGGCCGCACTGCTATTCGTAGCAACCATCGGACTACAGAACGGTTTGCTCGGTGCTCTTCTGACCTTCGCGGGGCGACCGCTCTATGCCGGCTATTTGCACACCACCGCGGTCTGGGGATTGACTCCCCTGGAGGATCAGCAGCTCAGCGGCCTCATCATGTGGATACCGGCTAGTCTGATTCATCTGACGACACTTTGCGTTCTGTTCGTCGTTTGGATGCGTGCCGCTGAACACCGGCCGGTGATTACGGCTAAGGCGCGCCCGAACCCCCCATTTCGGAATGCTGCCCTCGCCCAGGAATTCCATCGGCGCGAAAAACCAGACGGTGGTGTGCATAAGGCGGGTGAACTGGGTCGCTGGGATGACAGGGCGCAGCGGGGTCGGGTGCCCATGCCCCGTGTACGGACCTTGCTGGCTCCATCTGGACTACAACGATCACCGATGCGGGTGGCAACACTTCACTGGCGATATGGACATGGGACGACTCGACAATAACCTGCACGGCATACGGTACGCCATATCCGGGGTGCCCTGATCCGCTCAGTTGGTCGCATGTCAAGACGCTGGATGGAGGGAGCAGCTCGGCTGGCTCCAGCATAACTGTCAAGGAAAAACCCATACTTCTCACCACCTACTGACCACTGTACTCTCACAACAGGGGGGCGGTCGCGCAGTGCGACCGCCCCCTGGCTGTCATGATCTAGCGGGTGCTGCGCACCGGCTGCCCCCCTAATCAACCGGAGATCCGACTTGCCCTCGGGAAGCCGCAAGGCGTAAGCTAGCTTACAGTCGTCCTGCGAAAGGAAAGCCATGAGCAATCCAATCAGATCCTTCTGCGCCGGGCTGCTGATAAGCGTCGCGATCGTCTTGTCTGCTGTAGGTTTATTGGATATTAATTCATCCACCGGTTGCACCACTGAGGTGCCGAGTAGTCCCTTTTCACTTCAGGATGGTTCCGCAATCGCAGTTTCCCTCGTGGCTTGGCCTCCTCGACCGTTCTGAGCGCATATGAACGCTGGCGCCCCATTGACGGCGGCGACATAAGTCGGTATGGTGGTGTTACCCCGCAGGCAGTTTGCACAGAAAGGGAGGCTGCCATGAGCCACGCCTGGAAATTCTTTCTCGCTGTTATTCTTTTCGTTGCTGGTCTCGCGTTGTTCGTGCCGGGCTTCAACACGCCCACGTTCAGCACGGCCCAAGGGTCGTCGCAACACTACGTTGTCGTAAACAACAACGATGCTAACGGCGTGAGCACTGGGACCGTGCTGAAGCTGGCGGGCACGGCCAGGAACCCCACCTTGAAAACGGTTACAACTCTAAATGGCGGTGAACAGGAAAGTTATCAGTTGCCATTTCCTTCCGTACAGGCTGTGGCTCATGGAGGCGATGTCTGCGGTTTTCTGGCGGACCGTTTCGAAGACACGCCTGCTGAGAATGCAATCGATTCCTTCAAATATCCGGGGCTTACCAAAGTTGGCAGCTACAGCAATAATGCCGTTGCGAATTCGCAGCTGGGCATCGCGGGCGCAGCAACCAATGGGTGTGATTATGAGTTTGCCGACTGGTTTACTCCGGATGGTTATTGGGAGTGTAACAACACAGAAAACAACTGCACGTGGGGGTCCGGAACAGCCTATCCCCTTGAGGATTTCTTCAACGTCAATGGCTTCAGTTCTACAAATGCATTCACGGAGATAACGGGGGCGAAATATATGCCCAGTTGCTTCATAAACCCCACCGGGACAGGCTGCTTTGGCGTGGACTTCGAGCCGAGCGATCCTGATAATGACGTGATCGATGAGTAGTAGTAGGCTCGAAGAAATTTGCCGCGCGAGATAATGTTCTGTTGGCAATTGTATGAGTCCCGGCCCTTTGGAGCCCGGCGAAGGGGCGAAACAGAGGTGCTCGCTATGAACCCAGGACGGGTGTGTTGGGCTGTAGGACTAGCGCTTATCTTGTCAGCCGTTGGATGGGCGCGCTCGGGAACAGCCGCTAATCCAGTGGAGTATCAATTTCAGATCCTGCATACGTTTGGTGCGGCGGGTGACGGTGTTGCTCCTGGCGGCACGCTAGTTATGGACAGCAAGGGGGATTTGTACGGCACGACGCAGAGCGGGGGAGCCTACGGCGGCGGGACCGTGTATGAACTGTCGACTGAAGGCGATGGGCAATGGACGGAGACTATTCTGCACAGCTTTCAGGCCGACGACCCTTCCGATGGGTACGACCCTTCGGGAGTCGCGATAGATGGTGCCGGGAATCTGTACGGGACGACCTTATTCGGTGGGGATAGTGTCAACAATCGGTGCGACGGCTGCGGAACAGTATTCGAGCTCTCACCCGGTGTCAATGGGGTGTGGAAAGAAATCATTGTGTATAACTTCTGCTCGCTGCCGGACTGCGCAGACGGTGTGTCTCCCGGCTTCGCGCCGACTCTTGGGCCAGAAGGCAGTTTATATGGCATTGCCGCATATGCAGCGTATCAGTTGACGCCAGGGTCGGGAGGCTGGACTTTCGATTTGCTCTACACGTTTTGCGACATCGGACACGACTGCACTACCGGGGCGAGTCCCTCAAGCGGTCTGACCTTAGACCTGCAGGATAACCTCTATGGTGAGACCGCCGTCGGTGGGCAGTGCAGTAGTAACCCGCTAGGGTGCGGTGTGGCATATGCTCTGCATCAACAGACGAACGGCCAGTGGGAGGAATTTGTATTGTACGAGTTCCAGAAGGACAGTATAGAAGACGGTGGCAATCCCCAGGGAGGCCTTACATTCCAAAACGGGGGATTATATGGCGTTGCCCAGGCAGGGGGCGACCGCTGTATACAAACCGGCGGTTGCGGCACGGTCTTTGAACTAACACACGGGTCTGGGAAAACAATCAACGAGAAGACCGTATGGAATTTCGGCGGACAGGGCGGCGCGCAAGGCGTGTCGCCGATCGAGGGGGTCGTGTTCGACCAGCGGGGAGATTTGTTTGGAGTGACTGGTGAAGGCGGGTCTCCTTCTTGTGAATGCGGAGTGGTGTATGGAATGAAGTCGCAGGCGAAGGGGCAATGGGCATATCAAGTGCTACATACGTTTAACGGCCCGGACGGAGTAGAGCCGGACGGCGCCCTCACGCTCGATACCAAGGGGAGTCTGTTTGGCACTACGGGGGGCGGCGGGCCAATGGGCGGCGGCGTCCTTTATGAACTCTCGCCCGTAAAACAAGCGAATTAGCAGGCCAGCGGAGCAGCCGGTTCTTGCAGTACTCTGTGGGTGCATTTGTTGCTCACAGCGAACGGTGTTGCAGACGCGTGGATTACTTCCAAGTGCACCGCGATCCGAGTAGATTGATCGAGGCTGGCGCATGCGCCTAGTGGTGCGGGGACATGGCGCCGCTCACTCCAAACCGTCCACAACGTACAGGCTCCCGAGAACGCGCTCGGTTTCGTAGACATATATTTTGCTGCGCTCGTCGTATTCCAGCCCGACGTCCTGGGTCGAACCAGCTTTGTCGCCGAGTTCAACCTTTTGCAGCAGTGTGTGTTTTCCTGTCGCCAAATCCACGCGATACATTGACGCTCCCCACGGCGTGCTTGAGGAAACCAGGAGCATGCGGCCATCCTCTGTCCATTTAAAGAGGGTTTCCTGTGGCTCTATGCCCGGGATCGCTTGAATTTTTTGTGTCGCCTGGTCGAACACCACGGCCTGCCCGCTGGAATTCCGCCCGGCGACACGGTTTCCGTCCTTGGCGACAGCGACGCCGAGAAAATCGGCGGGCCCCAGAGGCTGCGGCTTGCCTCCCTGCGTGTCCATCATGTAGGTGCGCAAAGGCTGGCCTTCGGCCGCGCCCTTCAGCAGCAGATGCCTTCCGTCGGGAAACCACGCCAAAGCCGTCAGAGTTTTGATGTCTCCCACCGGCAATCGCCGGCTTTCACCGGTCCCGATCGGGTGCAGCGCCACTTGTGGAGGTCTTGTATAAAGGATCGCCGCGGCAGTTGTCCCGTCTGGCGAAAATTTCGGGCGCGCTCCGGAACCGAGCGATACGGGTGCCGAGCCATCTAATTTCCGGTAGACGACCATGTAGAGCAGATCTGCCGGACCTCCCCATTCCATGAAAAGAATTGATTTTCCGTCAGGAGAAATGTCCGCCGCTCCGGAGCCATCGAACCATTCGAGGCCGCGGCGTTCCTTTCCGGTTGCAGGATCGTTCGAAGTGAGTTCCGCGCGCCACTGATCACCGGCAAGCAGCACGCGGCCGTCCGGGGCTATGTCGAGGATGCGAACGGATTGCTGCGACGCGAAAATCTCCCGCAGTTTGCCCGACAGGGTCACACCATACAAATTCCTGGTTACCAGATCGCCGGCGGTGAACCAGATTTGCGATCCGGTGCTCGACCACGCCAACCCTTGCGCCGTCCCAAACTCCTTCGTGAGTTGCTTGTGATTTCCTGCAGCGTCCAGGATGGAGACCCAGCCGCGGTCGTCCCCGTACACTGGGTGTTCTAGAAAGGCGACTTCTTTTCCGTCAGGCGAGACGCGGACGTAATCCAGGTAGCCGGAGGTTGTATAAATCACCTTCCCAGCTGGATACTCTAGTTGCACTTTCTGGTTGGCGATGCGCGCGAGGGCCAGCGTCGTGCCATCGGGAGCGTAGTCCGCGGCAATCACGTCGCTCTGCTGCGCGCGGGGCGTGCCGCCGGACATTTGCGCCTGGGCCATCGTTCCTGACAGGAAATTTGAGTGATAGACCGGCTCGAGCGCCAATTCCAGGTCTCCGTTGGCGGAGAGGTCGAGCAGCGCGGCGCTGGGCAAGTCCACTTTTGCGGACTGGGGAAATTCCATGCGGACGGAGTAAATCTGCAGCGGGTCATTTTCCCACTGCGCACTGTAGACGATGGTGTGGCCGTCTTTTGCAAACCGTGCATTCGAGGGATAGCCCTTTTGGTAAGTGAGGCGAGTGAACTTCAAGGCAGGACGCACGGCGTGCCATCGCATGGCCAGCATTGCGCCGGCGACGACGATGATGAGTGCGGCAGCCACAAAGAGCGCCGGCAAGAGCCATTTGCGTCCCGGCGCTTTAGCTGCGTGGATCGCCGAAGCCGTGGTTGTGGACGCGGTCGAGAGCGATTCCAGGTCGAAGGCTAGGTCACGCGCCGATTGAAACCGCTCCGCGGGATTCTTTTCCAGGCAGTGCCGCACGATCCGGTCCACACCCGGAGGAATTTTCTTTCCCTCGCCCGAGAGTTCCGGCGGCTCTTCCTTCAAAATCGCCGCCATCGTGTCCGCCGAGGATTCCCTCTCGAAGGCCCGCCGCCCAGAAAGCATTTCGTAGAGAATCGTGCCCAATGCGAAAATATCCGATCGTGCATCGGCCGGCTTGCCGCGCACCTGCTCGGGTGACATATACCCGACTGTGCCCAGCACCATTCCCGCTTCCGTCTGCCCCACATCCAGGGCTGGCCGCGTACCGGATTGCGTTTCGCCGAGGCCGGAAGTGTCGCGCTGCGTCAGCTTCGCCAAGCCGAAATCGAGAATCTTTACCCGGCCGTCGTGGGTCAGAAAGATGTTGGCCGGCTTGATGTCGCGATGGATGATGCCTTTTTCATGCGCGGCGGCTACCCCGCGCGCTGCTTGGATGGCAATATCGAGCGCCTTTCGCAGTAGAAGCGGCCCGCTCGCCAGTCGGTCGCGCAGCGTTTCGCCTTCGAGGAGTTCGGTTATCAGGTACGGCGCGCCATCGTGCGTGCCGATGTCATAAATCGCCAAAATGTTCGGATGATTCAGAGCGCCCGCGGCGCGCGCTTCCTGCTCGAATCTCCGCAGCCGCTCTGCGTCGGTGGCAAACAATGCAGGCAGCACCTTGGTGGCCACATCGCGCCTCAGACGCGTGTCGCGCGCGCGATACACCTCGCCCATCCCACCCGCGCCGAGCGGCGCGACAATTTCATAGGGGCCAAGCCGTGTTCCTGGAGCAAAAGACATAAGAGGGCGTCATTATAACCCTCCGGAACCCTTGCGAGTATCCAACCACATTTGGAAGTCCGCGCGATTCAGGACGAGTGGCTTCCCGCTCGGACATTGACGGCTGCCCAAAAACCTGTCTTCCGCGGTGGCTGCAACTGTTTGATTTCACTAGCCGTTTCTCTCGCGAGTTGGCCACCTCAAAAAGAACTGTTTTTGGATTTTCGGCAACCTGACAGGGCTTCCCTACAAGCCGGTGCGTGAGTTGGCCCATCCGGTCCACGATGGCGGCACATGGGCGCCACGCGCGCGAAGGGATGGCAACCCGTGGCAGTCCGCCGGACTGGCGGACACTTCAATCATGATGCGACTCTGCGCTGGGAGGTATGCATGCGGGCAGCAGACGCCGCCGAAAAAATCTCCCGGGAGAAACCCGAGCTCTTGCAGCGGCACAAACCCGAATTGCTTGGCCTGATGACCGAAACTACGAAGAAGGAGGTGAGATGGCATCTCACCGTGATTGTTGTTCGTTTGCGGCTGACGGCTTCCGAGCGCCGGCACACTGCGGAGATATTGCAGGACTATCCGGAAGACTTCGGTTCCATCATGAAAACATTCGCCATGCAGGGCCTCCATGATTTGGCGCTTCAGGAGGCCGGCTTGCTGCCTATGGTCACGGCGCGGATCCGTACTCTGGCGCGAACGGGAACGCCAGCAATGCGGGCGCGTGGACGCCGCCTGCTTCGCCAGCCCGAGGCACGTGAATGACAGAACCGCAGCATTGACACGCTTTCAGACTAAAAACGGGACGACTCCGCTGCGTTCGATAGAAACCAGTGGAGAATATAGCTCAGGGCTTCGCCCAGGGCTTTGACTGCCCGTTCGTCTTCCTAGAGTCTCTCGTCGTTATATAATTTATTGCGTTCGCCTTGGTCAACCAGGACCTGGGCAATCAACCCCGTCCAGCCCGTTTGGTGGCTGGCGCCGCAGCCACGTCCAGTATCGCCATGAAAGTATTCGTGGAAGGGGATGAGATCGCGCCAGTGTGGATCGGTGTTGAACATGGCATTGGAGCCGAAGACGGCGCGGTTGCCGTCCTTATCACGCAGAAAAATGCGCACCAGCCGCCGCGCCAATTCCTCGCAAACCTGATCCAAATTCATCAATTTTCCGGAGCCGGTGGGACACTCCACACGGAATGAATCGCCATAGTAAAGATGATACTGCTTCAATGCCACCAGGATTAGCACATTCACCGGCAGCCAGATGGGGCCGCGCCAATTGGAGTTGCCGCCAAAAAGATCGGTGATGGACTCTCCCGGCTCATAGTCCAGCCGATATTCCCGGCCCTCCAGGTTCAGGACCAAAGGGTGATCCTGGTGATAGCGCGAGACGGCGCGCACGCCATGCGGGGAGAGAAACTCATTTTCGTCCAGCATATAGGTCAACATGCGCCGCAATTGGTCGGCCCGCGACCAGCCCCAGGATTAAATTATTGTTCGGTCCGGGCACGACCATGGCCTCGACGCTTTCGACCAGGTCGGGCCGATGCTCGATGAACCACTGCCGGCGGCGCTGGAAGCCGGGGTAGCGGTCAAAGGTGTCGGCAGGCACCGTGGTTGCGCCAAACATGGGAACGAATCCCACCATCGTGCGGGCGCGTATGGGAATCGGTTCGTGTTGCCGGGAGATCAAGTGGTCGTAGAAAAATCCATCCTCTTCATCCCAGAGTGAATTTTTCCGGTCGCGCAGGCTGTTCATGGAATTGGCGATGTAGATGTAGTGCTCCCAGAACTTGCTGGCGACGTCTTCGTAGGTGGGATTCTTTTCCGCCAGGAGAAGCGCGGTCGCCAGCATGCTCTTGGCAAAGGCGGCCATCCAGCCGGTGCCGTCGGCTTGTCCCAGCAGGCAGTCTGGCGGGAGTTGGTTGCGGTCGAACACACCGATGTTATCCATCCCCAGGAAACCGCCCTGAAAGATGTTTTTGCCCAGGGCGTCCTTGCGATTGACCCACCATGTGAAGTTGAGGAGCATCTTCTGGAACACGCGCTCGACGAATGCGTAATCCGCAACTCCCGTGTGCCGCTGCTCGGTTTCGAACACTGCCATCGCCGCCAGGGCCAGGATGGGCGGATTGACCGCATTGAAATCCCATTCGTAGGCGGGAATCTGCCCGTTGGGGTGCATGTACCATTCACGCAGCATCAGGAGAATTTGCTCTTTGGCGAGGTATGGATCAACGTACGCCAGGCTGGCGCAATGAAAGCCCAGGTCCCAGGAAGCGAACCAGGGAAACTCCCACTTATCAGGCATCGAAATTACGTCGCGCGAGAAGAGGTGGGGCCATTCATGGTTGCGCCCCTCGCGGCGCTCTGGTGACGGGGGAGGCTGGCTGGGATCCCCTTCCAGCCAGTCCGTGACCACGTAGTGGTAATACTGCTTGGACCACAGCATCCCGGCGAAGGCCTGGCGCGCCACGGATTTGGCATCCGTTGATAATTTCGCTGGCAGCACAACGTCGTAGAATTCGTCCGCCTCCGTGTGACGCTGGCTCAGCAGGGAATCAAAATCAGCAAACGGAGCCTTCAGCAAACGTCCGTCGGGCACGGATGCCAGGCGGAGGTCGAAAGTAACGGTTTCACCGGGACCCACCATCCGGGCGTAATGCGCGGCAGCTTTCGTGCCGGTGCACGCCGGGTTCACGGCCTCACGCTGACCGTTCACCACATACGCATGGAACGCGTCCTTACAATAGGGCCTCTGCGACGGCGCTCCATACAGCCGCAAGGTGTTGGTCTCATTATCAGTGAACAGCAACTCATCGGCGGCGGAACAGTACAGGGCATAGTCGCCCAGCTCCCAGTGGCGCGCGACCATGGCGCTCGTCCCGTCTTGCTCCTCGCAGCCGCGGGTCCTGAGTTGAATGGAAGGAAGACGATCATCGCGTCCCCAAGCTCCAGGTATTGCGGAACCAGAGCGTCGGCAGCACATGAATCGGCGCCGCTTCCGGACCGCGATTACTGACGCTGATGCGGATGAGCAGATCCTCGGGCGTGGCCTTGGCATATTCCACGACTACATCGAAATAGCGGCCCTGATCGAAAATACTGGTATCAACCAGCTCGAATTCCGGTCTCTTGCCTGTTGCGGCGCCGGTTTTCCTCCAGAAGCCGGGCATAGGGAAACTCTCGCTGCGGATACTTGTAGAGATACTTCATGTAGGAATGGGCGGGAGTGTTGTCCAGATAAAAGTAATATTCCTTGACGTCTTCGCCGTGGTTGCCCTCGGAGCCCGTCAGGCCGAACATGCGTTCCTTCAAGAACGGGTCTGGCTCGTTCCATAGAGCCAGGGCAAAACACAAGAACTGATGCCGGTCACAGATGCCCGCGAGGCCGTCTTCATTCCAGCGGTAGGCACGCGAACGAGCGTGATCGTGCGGGAGGTAGTTCCACGCGTCGCCATTCGCGCTGTAATCCTCGCGCACCGTTCCCCAGGCGCGCTCGGAAACGAAGGGACCCCAGCGGTTCCAGTGCGCTTTTTTTTGCTGGGTCAGCTGTAACCGAGCGCCTTCGGCTGTGTCGTAGATGTTCATCTGAGGCTGACCCTTCTCACTAATGGATTCGGCTATATGAGGCGCGGTTCGACAAGTTTCAATAGGCGCATTTTGATCAGCGGAAAAACCTTCACGTTCGTGGCCCGGACAAATCCTTGCCCATGGGGCGCCTCTTTTCTTTTCACGCAGTTTTCACTGCGCCACTCTTTGCCTGCGATAACGGCGGATCAAATTGTTCGTTGAACTATCATGGATGAGCTTAGGCTCCGCAGGACTTTCCAGTTCCGGAATGATGCGCTGCGCTAAAACTTTGCCCAGTTCCACTCCCCATTGATCAAACGAGTCGATGCTCCAAATCGTGCCCTGGGTGAAGACAGAATGTTCATAGAGAGCGACGAGTCGGCCCAGCGCATCAGGGGTCAGACGGTCGAGGAGAATCGTGTTTGACGGGCGGTTCCCCTCAAACACCCGGTGAGGCACGAGCCAATCCGGGGTGCCTTCTGCTTTCACCTGCTCGGGAGTTTTGCCAAAGGCCAGCGCTTCGGTCTGGGCAAAAACATTCGCCAGAAGTATGTCGTGGTGGCGTCCGAGCGGATTTAGTGCCTTTCCGAAAGCAATAAAATCACAAGGAATTAGCCTGGTTCCCTGATGGATCAGTTGATAGAAGGAGTGCTGGCCGTTGGTTCCAGGCTCGCCCCAATAGATGGGTCCGGTTTCATAGGAAACCCGAGTCCCCTCGAGGGTAACGTGCTTGCCGTTGCTCTCCATCGTCAGTTGCTGAAGGTAAGCGGGGAGCCGCTTCAAGTATTGCTCGTAAGGCAGGACAGCAACCGTCTGGGCGCCGAAAAAATCACTGTACCAAACGCCCAACAGTCCCAGAAGCACGGGAAGGTTTTTTTCAAAGGGCGCGGTGCGAAAGTGCTCGTCCATTTGATGAAAGCCACTCAACATCGCGAGGAAATTGTCCGGGCCGATGGCGAGCATAGTCGACAGACCAATCGCTGAGTCCATGGAGTAGCGTCCTCCAACCCAATCCCAGAATTCAAACATGTTGGCGGTATCGATTCCGAACCTGGCAACTCCTTCCTCGTTCGTGGAAACCGCAATGAAATGCCTGGCGACGGATTTTTCGTCGCCACCGAAACCGGCGACCGACCAATCACGAGCGGAGTGCGCATTGGTCATGGTCTCCAGCGTTGTGAAAGTTTTTGAAGAAATGATGAAAAGAGTCTCCGCGGGATCGAGCCCCAGCACTGCTTCGGCGAAGTCCGTGCCATCCACATTGGAGATGAAGCGAAACGTCATGGCGCGGTCGCTGTAGAACTTGAGCGCTTCATAAGCCATCACCGGCCCGAGATCGGACCCGCCAATGCCGATGTTCAGAACATTGCGAATCGGTTTGCCGGTATAGCCTTTCCACGCGCCGCTGCGAACACGGTTGGAGAAATCCATCATTTTCTCGAGCACGACATGAACCTGGGGCACCACGTTTTCACCATCCAAGAAGATGGAAGCGCCTTTAGGGGCGCGCAGCGCCACGTGCAAAACCGCGCGATTTTCGGTGATGTTGATTTTCTCGCCGCGAAACATCGCGTCAATATGCGCCCGCAGCCCGGACTCCTCCGCCAACTGAACGAGAAGCCTGAGCGTTTCGTCGGTTATCCGGTTTTTCGAGTAATCGAGATAGATCCCAGCCGCTTCGGCCGACAGGCGCTCGCCGCGCGCGGGATCGTCGGCGAATAGCCTTCGGAGATGCACTTCGCGGATCTTTTCAAAGTGCGTTTCGAGAGCCTTCCAAGCCGGCCGCTGCTTCGCCGGTGGAATCTTCAAGGGATTTGTCGGCGGTGCCATATTATTGCTCCTCCCATTCCCCCGCTCTTTTCTTACAATTGCGTGGCTGCGAGCTTAGCCATTGTGGCGCCTTCATCGAATCACCTTATTCATCGGATGCACTATGCCGGTGTTCTTTGGGAATTTAGAGCGGTGGTCATCCTGCCATAGCCTCTCTGGATGATCGTCTCAGCGTTGTTCCCTGCCGTCAACACCCGTCGCCGCAATGGAACAATTTGCCCGGATCGCGCCATGTGCGCAATCGCCTTTCCTCTCAGAACTGGGGGCCCGTATCCGGTGCCTGCCCAATAGAATCCCTCGAAGTATTGAAGCAGACTGATGTGCGCAGTTGCAAGGAAAGGAGAAGACACGATGAGCACCTCGGAGGAACAACGGAGGCGCCTTGAGCAGGGCCCCTTCTGGAGGAAAAATCTCTCCCAGCTACCCATGCGCGGAAACATCCGCAACAACCGACGCCGACGACCCACGGCCGTGAAAATCAGCAGAGATACGCAGACTACGCGGAATGTTTGCGCCGCGGCGGCAGAGCAATGCGAGACTTCAAACTCTCGATCTAGTTCGCTGAACCAAAATTTATGCCGTACTTGACGTATTCGTTGCCTGTGACCACATTGCCATCGGCATCTTCGGCGATGGCCGCGATGGCGACAGTCAAATTCGCGGCAGGAGATGTCTTGGCCACTTTCTTCACAAAATCATGCATGAGGGTCTGCACGGCCTGATCCAATCGTGAACGGCTGTTGTTCCTTGGCTTAGGCTTCTTTTTCACATTTCCTCCATTTTTTCTTTCTGCCTTTGTTCGCCTTCTAATCACGTTTGTCTTCTGTCGCCTTCGCATCACTCGCGGCCAGCAACATACGAATCCTTTTGAGGAATACATTCAGCGCCCAATCAAGGTCATCTGCGCGCATGCCCGCAATTTCCGAAGCCCTTGCACTATTCCTCTGGCGGCATGGATGCGAACCATCGGTGCATTCGCAATTCACGGTTGAGCCAGGGCCGAGATATGGCGCGTTATCGAAATTCCCCACGCGTGTTCGTTTCCCGAAAGGCCGATCGAATCGGCTCTCCCGCATTTCCTGTCCTTGGGACAAGAGTCCAGAGATAATCCAACCGCATGCGGTTCTTGAAACAAGAAGCATTCGTACCGATATACCCTCTCTCGACGTTGTCACGAAAGTCCGTGGCCATCGCCGGGTAGGTGGCATGAATGTGGCAGTTCATGCAGTTGGAAAGCCCGGCTTGAGAGAGGTTCCGCCCCTCGAGATATGGGTTAAAACATATCTTCGCGCGGCCCTGGGTGACTGTTGTTCCGCAGGCATCCGGCACATCAGGTTGTGCAGTCTCTTGTTGCGTTTCCCAAGGCGTATCCATGCTCAGCGTGGTATCCATTACGTAATTTCGCCAGACACCTCGCAGAATCGACTGGTCTGGACGGCCTTGGGCGTAGGTACCCAAATCGGGCCGCGGACTCCACCAGAAAGTGGTCCAGGTCCACTCAGGGAGCTCCTTGGTAATTATGTGCAGCCCCACCAGGATAAAAACATCCCCGTCATCAACGGTATTCTGCGGAAAATCGGAATGGTTGTTATGGGTGACGGGGGCGTTATAAAAGCAAGCAGTTGGAATTGCATCGGTTCCATTCCATTCAGCAAGCCGACATGGCTCGCCAGCGTGGCTCACCGTGATGGCGACATACCGAGGGGAGCTGGTTCCGTCCAGCCACACAGGAATGTGGCCGCCATTCCGTGGCACCCGCCGCCAGTTAGCCTTGATAATCATGGCCGTACGCGGGAATGGCGGAATGTCATGCTGGTAATTCGGGACGTTGAATTGACCCAGACGATTCACAAGATTGTCGAGAACAGCGGTGCGGTAGAGTCCCTCCTTGCGGATATGCTGGCAGGCGTCCTCATTGTAGAGAATGCTTACAACGAGAATCTTTCGACTGTGCTCCGTATACTTCGCGGATTCGCCGGTAGCACTCCGCAACATCCCGTTACCGCCGGTGCGAAGTTTCCTGCAGCCCCCAGGGTCCCGGGAAAAAGTTTCCTGGTGTGTGTACCACATCTCCCAGGCGGCGGGGCCATGCAGACGGGTTGCGTCCAATGGGCGCGTGACGGCCGCCCAAACCGCCCAACCATGCTGGCGGATCTTCTGATAATTTTGGAGATTGCGGGCGGCAACGAGATCGTTTTCCGCCCAGGGGATGCCCCATGTTGCCTTACTTCCCTCCTGAGCAGCATGCACAAGCGCGCCGGGCGTGGCCATCAGGACCAAACCCACGGCCAGCAGGCGCATCCCCCCGAGCAGAGTCTTAATTACCTTCACAGCAACCCCAATGAATCGGTGCATAGTTTTCACTACTGCTTATATCGTTGGCCGGGAATGAGCAATCTGCAACAGAGTGGCCCCTCCAGGACAAGGGAATACGCCGTACGGAAGAGTGTTGTCCCCGTCCCCCTCTCCGCCTCCTGGATCTTCCAGGAACTCCTGCCAAGCCTGGCGGACATCGTGGAAGGCCGGGGATAACTGTCCGCTCGGATAGACGCGTTGATAAATCGTTTCAAACAAGTTTGCGTAGTTGATTTTGGGGTTAACCGCCCCCAATTCGAGCGCCAGCCTCTTTCGCCAGTCCGGATTTGCCAGACATTCGTCCCAGTTCCCTGTAGTCAGCATGAGCCATAATGCAAAGATGGGGTATACAATCCCCGCGTCATAGGCACTGGCTTTCGCTTCTTGCTCGTAGTAACAGCTGTCCTGAAAGACGCTGCTCGTTCCCTGGCCCTGCGCGGCGGCAAACTTTGTCAGGTGATTTCCCCCCAAATGCAGGCTGCAAACCTCCGCAGCGGAAGCCAGAGGAGCAACTACAAGCACCATGCCGGCAGTCCGCAATGCCTGACGCCGCGTTACTCCCACAGGTCTCTCCGTAGAACTACCCTTCTTTTCCATCGCATCCTCCCTGAGCAAACCTTCCAAAACGGTAAGAACTTGCCCTTCTCTTATTAGGGCGACACGAACCGCGGAAAGCGGCCACGCGACTTTGTCATTTCGATATGGCCGATAAACCCAGTCGTTCCATTTTGGGCCGGCGCAAAGAGTGGGGATTTGCAGTCTTCGGAGCTGCAATATGGTATATTCCCCAGTACTTGGTCTGGGTGGCAGGCAATACTAAGGAATCTAGATGGTTGCGGGCGGGCGCTGGTCCTTCATATTCGTGTTCGTTCATTCTTCATATCTGCAAGTCTGCAAGTTGATGCCAAGATCGAAGGATGCGAGTTGAGGGTGCCATGGAACAACTATCGGGTGAAGTCACGCTGCTGCTCTCCAAAATTAAGGAGGGTGACGAGGCTGCCAGGGAAAGGCTCATTCCCATCGTCTACCGGGAACTGCGCCGACTAGCCAGCCAGTATCTGAGGAACGAGCACCGGGCGCCCACCATCCAGGCTACCGCGCTGATCAATGAGGTCTACATCCGGCTGTTTGGAAGCGCTGCCGTCGAATGGGAAAGCCGCAAGCACTTCTATGGCATGGCCGCACAGGCGATGCGCCACATCTTGATTGACCATGCCCGGTCGAAATTCAGATTAAGGGCAAAAAACAGCGGCCCCACCATCACGGTGAGTCTGGATCAGGCGGTTACCATGGCGATGGATATTTCATCCGAATTGTTGGACTTGGATGAGGCCCTTTCCCGCCTGGCGAAGGATGAACCGCGCCAGGAAGAAATTGTGGAACTCCGCTTTTTTGCAGGGCTGAGTGAAGAAGAAATCGCCGAAATTCTGGGCATATCCACCCGGACGGTTCGGCGGGAATGGAACATCGCGCGCGCCTGGTTATACCGGGAGATTTCCGGCTCCGACAAGCCTTCTTCCGGGCCGAGCGTAGAGACCGACAGGCCGTGAAATGAAGTCAGACCAAAGGGAGCAGATCAAGGAAGTTTTCGACTCCGCACTGTCACTGCCGGAATCAGAGCGCGCGCAATTTGTCGCCAAGGCCTGCAAGGGCGATGAAACGCTTCAAGCGGAAATCATCAGCTTGCTGGAAAGTTATTCGCGGGCCGGCGAATTCCTGCTCACTCCTCCCTTCTCCGTGCCGGATTCCCCCATTGACGGGGGCAATCCTCCCACTGGCCCCACCTTGCAAGAAAAAGAGTTGATTTCAGGACGCTTTGAAATTGTCCGCATGCTGGCGCAGGGTGGGATGTCTGAGGTCTACGAAGCCCGCGATTTGGAGCTGCGCGAAAGAGTAGCCCTGAAAATCGTGCGCAGCGCTTTCTGCTCGGATGCGCGGGCACTGGAGAGGTTTAAGAGAGAGATTCAGCTGTCACGCCGGGTGACGCACCCCGGAGTGTGCCGCATTTTTGATATTGGCCGCCATGAGCTTCCTGCCTGCCCCCAGAGAGCTCCCCAAGAGATCGTTTTCCTTACGATGACCTTTCTCGAGGGGGAAACCCTCGCAGCCGCCATTCGCCGAAAGGATGGATTCTCACCTGCGGAAGCGTTGCCCCTGATCGAAGATATGGTGAGCGCCCTGGCCGCGGCGCATGAAGCGGGCGTGATCCACCGCGATTTCAAACCCTCAAACGTTATGCTCACTTTCCGGCAGACCGCTGCTGGAATGGCGTCGAGCGAGTGCTCGAGAGCCACGGCGGTGGCGATGGATTTCGGGATCGCCAGGGCGGCGGAAATTGATCAGAAAGCATGGAAGGAAGAATTGACGTCAGGAGGCGCTATCCCGGGCACGCTCGCCTATATGGCGCCTGAGCAGCTCGAAGGTCATTCAGCCACTCCCGCAACGGATATCTACGCTCTGGGTTTGGTGATGTATGAGATGCTGACCGGCAGCCGTCCGTTCGCGGAGGCAGGACCGCTGGCGGTCTTTCGGCGCGTCAAAACCGTGCCTCCCGCACCGTGCTTCGTCATTCCAGATTTGGATCCCATCTGGGACAGTGTGATCTTGAAATGTCTCCAGATTGATCCGGCGGACCGGTTCCAGTCCGTGCGTGAGGTGTCGGAAGCCCTGCTCCATCCTTCCTCGCAGGTTCTCGTTGCCTCGGATGAGCCAATCGCAACGCCAAAACGACGTGTATCAGCCGCCAGGAAACCCTGGAAGGCAGCGATTCCCCTCGGCGGAATGGTTATGGCCCTGGCGCTCATTGTTCTAGCCAGTTGGTACTACTCAAAGCGGTTGAATGCCATGCAAACCGGGCCAGGGTCGCAGGTTGTGCTTGCGGAAATTCGCAATGAGAGCGGCGATCGAGACCTGGACAGTGTAACGGAGCTACTGCGAAGCCAGTTGGAGCAATCGGCATATCTCAACCTGGTTCCCGAAGGAAGAATTGACGAAATTTTGCGATTGATGAAACGCGGCGGCCAAAGCAACACGCGCCAGGAACCCGCAAAGGAAGCGCTGGAACCCCGCCAGTTGCGACAGGTGGCGCTCCGGGTCGGGTCGCCATTGGTGATTTTCGGAACTATTTCACGAATTGCCGACCAATTGAAACTGGAAATCCGATTGGAGCGCGTGGTGGACAATCCAAATCAGGCGGCGACCGTTTGGCATTTCGGCGATTCGGCATCCAGCAAGAAGGACTTCTTTCAAGTAGTACAAAGGGCTTCCGACTGGATTCGCCGCCAGTCCGGCGAAGCGGTCAAAGACATCCAAAACACGGACACTCCTCCCCAAGAGGTGACCACGGACAATTGGGACGCTCTTCGGCTCTATTCCTCGGCACAGAAACTTGCCGCGGAGCAACGCATGACGGATTCCGTTGCGCTTCTCGATGAAGCCATCGTGCAGGATCCAAATTTTGCCATTGCCTATATGCGCCGGGCGGATCTCTAGACATGATGGGGAGGTACGACGATGCGGAAGCCGCGTGGCAGAAGGCGATGCTAATCGCGAACCTGTCCAACACCGGTGCGGCTGCCGAGCCGAGGGATGTTACGCCACGCGAACAATTAAGAATTACGGGCATATTTGCCAACGACACCGGCAGCTACAAGAAAGCCGACGATATCTTCCATGCCTATTCCGTCCACTTCCCCAACGATTTTCTGGGCGCGTTTTACCGGGCGGACATCAATATGACCATGGGCCATCCGGATCAGGCCATCGCGTTGCTGACACAGGCGCGGGCAATTGCTCCCGAGAGCCTGTACATGCCCGAACGCCTGGCGCGATTTTATGTGGCTTTGGGGCAACAAGCCGAAGCGGAAAAATGGATTGCACGTTTGCGACAGATGGGTGCTCAGGGTTATGCGGATCGTGCGGAAGGTGAATTGAGGGCCACTCTGGGAGATTACGCGCGCGCCGTCGCGCTCTTCGCCGGCTTGCGCCAATCCGGCGACGAGCTCCTTATCAGCGACAGCTATCATCTGCAGGCCGGAGCTCTGGCTGAAATGGGCCAATATCAGGAAGCCGCAAACATTCTTGAACAAGGCATTCGCGCGGACGAAGCCAGTGGGAATATCGCCTGGCAGGCGGATAAACTGGCGGGATTGTCGTATGTAAGTTTTCGAATGGGTGATCGAACTCGGGGGCGCGACGCAGCGATCAAGTCGCTGGCGCTACAGCCGGACGACAGAAAACGTGTGGATGCGGGGACTTTGCTGGCAAGAAATGGGTTTGACTCAGATGCCCGGAATGTACTCCGTCCCGCGGACATGAACTCGCAATTACCCGTATTAGAAATCTCCCGGCTGCGTTTGCAAGGCGAAATCCTCGTGGCCACAGGCCAGCAGAAAAAGGGGTTAGAGCTCTTGCGGCGCGCATGGGCAATGAACGAAGGGCGCGGAGTTCTGCGGGATTATATGGCCGACGGGCTGGAAGAGAACGGGCTGCTCGAGGAATCTCTGGAAATATATAAGGACATGAACAAGTGGCCGGGAATTGTATGGTGTAATGCCGAGCTGTATCTACCGGGCCAGCGCGCGGATTTCCGCAATGGCGAACGCGAAGTAACAGAGAAACTCTCCAGGACCGTGGTAGCGCACGGAGAGTGAAACGCGGCCTTTCCCCGTCCCAACCGTGATCTACGCAGACCCAACCCCTTCAGATGGAATCATTAAGCGAGAGTTTTGACGCGGAGCAAAATAATCACCGAGATGTCAACGGCGATGTTACAATTCCTCCGCCAAACCGGTCTGTGCGCATTATCCGAGTCGGTCATCGTTTGTGAATTCAACAAGGGGAACCTGGCCGTGACCCGCAATCTGAATATAGTTGCGAAGTGTCTTCTCACGCTGCTCGTGGTGTTCGCCGCGGCAGCATTCGGATGGCCTTCCCGTGTTTCCGTTTTCGCGTCCACATGGAGCACAGAGGAGGCAAAGTCGCGGGATTCGGTTGGTCAGTCTGCTGACAAAAAGCAGGAATCGGATGAGAAGACCGAAGATGAAGACCAAGCGCCCGCGGCGATCCAAATCGACACCTCCAAGGATTCGCAGCTCATCCAAGTTCTCTACAAGGCTACACGGGAAACAAAAGAACAGCCCACCTTGAATCAGCTGGAGGCGGCACGCCAAATCATCCAGGAGGGCGGCGACGTCAATTTTGTGGATGCCCAAGGCCGCACCGCATTGCACTGGGCGGTGTTCGGCTCCAGCTACGCAATCAAGCCCAAGATTATAGTTGGCTACGAACAGATTGCTGACTTGCTCATTCAGCATGGGGTGAGGCTTAACCATGAGGACGCCTACAATGATACGGCGCTGGATTACCTGCTCTACTCACCCAACTTTGAAATGCAAACCTTGTTGCTGGAGCATGGAGCGACCAGCGGGTTTTTGGCCGCCTCTTTTCACTTTTTCGAAACTATGCAGACTGGCGACGCCCACCTTCAGCAGGCCAGAGTCGCGGCATCAATGAATGCGAATTTATCGCCCGGACTGACCATACCGATACAGCTTGAGACACCCGCATACAGCGACCAATCCAGAACCGGAGATCCCATCGAAGGCGTCGTGACGGCGCCTGTTTATAAGGACAGGGACCTTGTCTTGGCGCCCGGCACGAAGATTGACGGCACAATTCTGCTGGCGCAAAAGGCTCCAGACAAATACTCGCGCCCGCGCATTGTTTTGGACTTTTCCAATATCGTTTACAAGGACGGTCAGAAGACTCCACTCTATTCGCGTGTGATCGAGGTGGACAATGCGCGGGAAACAGTCCGCAACAACGAAATTCTGGGCATCGTCCAGCCCCATGCCTCTTCAAAAGTTTCGCTGGCCCTCTCCGCCGTGGGTGTGGTGAATCCCATCGCGGGATACGCGGTAAAGGGCGTTCAGTCGGTATATGGGTTGAGCATTCGCCGCGAAATTTATTTCCCCGCCGGGACAGACATGAGGATCCAAGTGATACGGCCGTCGATGTTGAAGGAAAAGGAGACGTGGGCAGGATGGCCGGAACTGAAAGTGACTCCCGATCTACAGAAGACGGTGAAGGAAGCCCCGCTGCGCACGCAAACGAAAGATAAAATCCCTTCCGACCTCACCAATGTGATGTTCATCGGCACGGAACAACAGGTGGAGGGAAGTTTTCAGGAGGCGGGATGGACAGAAACCGATGAACTCAGCGCGAAGACCGGCCTCAAAACATTTCAGGCCACCCTCCGGCAAAGCGGTTACTCCAATGCGCCTGTCTCTTTGCTCCTTCTCAATGGCGCGCCGCCCGACACGGTTTTCCAAAAGGGTCTGGACACTCTAGCCAAAAGGCACCATATCCGAGTTTATAAGCAAACTTTTCTCTATCAAGGCCGGGAAGTGTGGGTGGGCGCTGCCACGCATGATATCGCCCTGGGCAACGGCAAGAAGGGTACAAAGTGGTTCCATCGCATTGACCCGCACGTAGATCGTGAACGCGATTGGATCAAGACGGATTTGCTTTTCGCGGGCGTAGCCAATGGCTATGCAATGGTGGACCGGCCCGGAGCGCCGCGGAAAGCAGGGAATGCCACCGGAGATGAAATTGTGACCGATGGCAAGATGCTGGTGCTGCAACTGGGTTCACACACCGAACCCGTCAAGGAGCCAACCTCGGCGGCGCTGCGTCCGGGGAAATAGCAAACTTTGAAATTAAAACAGCTGCGAACGTATTTCTAACTGCAATTTTGCCCGCCTCCACCGCGCTGCGTGGCTATTCATTCTCCAGAAGAATCGGCTTGGCCCCTATCAAGACAGTAGCGGCGCCATCCAACTGCGTTATGTCTCCATTCAGGTCCTGCCAATCCGCCGGGTATTGAGATGGCACTGTGAATATAGTGTTGCCGCAAGGCAAATTGAGGCAGGGAAATGCTGTAGCCGTGCTGTCCCAGACGATCAATCCGCGATAAGCGTTGCTGCCCGCAATGGGGCACTGCCAGATTCCCGAGGGCGGAGTCGCCGAACATGAGCCGCCGTTGGGGCTGGCGGAACATGTGCAACCCGCAAGGAAACTTGTTCCCACCGTCCATTTCGCAATCCGGCTCACGGCCAGTCCCGCGGGGCAATCGTAGCCGCCTTGCGTTCCATCGGGTTGCAGACAATTGTCCTGCAAGTAGGTGAGCCCTGAGGCCCACAGTTCCCCGGTTCCACCGTTGGGTTCGTTGTCATTATTAGGATTCGGCGTGAAGTCTACCGGAAAATCCTCGCCGTACCAGGACACGCGGACCAACAACGGATAGTAGGACTCCTGGAGGATGTGGCTGCGTGCGGCGAATGCCGCGCGCATGTCAGGGTCGGTCACATCGGTCGTCGCGCCCCAACTGAATTCGGTGTCCAAGATTGGCTTGGTAGTCAGCCCCACTTCATTTACGGATACCTCGACCGCTGCCCATTGTACGGTTTCCATTTCCGGCACGGGACACTGGCTCGGGCAGCCCGGCCCGACGGAAAAGTAGGCATCATAATCGATATAGTCGAATGCCGCGGTGTTCACGGAGAGAAGTTGTTGCATGTAGCCAGCATCCGCCACGGCGTCCGCGATCGCCGGCGAGCTTATTTTCACACCAGAAACGAATAGTGGAAAGATCGCGCGGGCATCGGTCGCCAGGCGAACAAGCTGCGTTACCGTGCCAAAGCTGGGACCACCGCCAGGATTCAGAACTGTGCAGTCTGTTCCTGGCTGGTCATTGTGGTTCCATTCTGAGCAAACATCCGGTTGATTCCACACTTCCCAGTATTTAAGCGTTTCAAATTCATTTTCCATGTGTTGTGCAACCGCGCTTACGAACCACATGTAGTTCTGGTCCGTGCCGTCGGCAAGACCGCTTCCGGGAATTGCGTCTACGTCGAAAGGCGGATCGCAGCCCCACATTAGGCCGGTCTTGTTCTGGCAGACGTCCGCCGCGCCTAAACAAGTGGCATCCGGCCCGAAGTCCGCTTGGCCCGCTTCAGTGCAGCGCGAGCCACGAACACTCAAGTAATCAGGCGTGTAGTAGGCGGTGTACATCCAATCGGTCCCATGCGCGTTGAAAATGCTTATCCAGAAATCAAAGTTCGTCCAATTGTACGCGCAATTGTTGGGATCACCTGGTTGCAAGGAACTTGGATGGCAATTCGGAATCAAATCCGCCGTGGGGCATGGCTGTCCATTGACCCCTAGGCCATCTTTACTGCAGCCAGAGCCGGCAATTGGACAAACTTCGCCGGTGGGATCGCACTGCTCCAAATCGCTCCACTTGAGGTTTCCAGGAGCAATGGAACGCGCCCAGGCAAAAGGCAATCCGGGATAGTTGTGGAGTTCAGGATTTGCGCATTCACCCGCGGGGCTTGTGTTGGAAATCGAGCAAGGATTCTGAATCTCAAATCCGAAGAAGGATGAAGGGATAGTGGAGACCAGGATGGTATCGCCGGACCCGAAACGGCCGCCGCCACAACCGACAAGGCAGACCACCGAAACGATTAATAGGAGTGGCCCAAACATAAAGTCCTTCTTTGCGAATGATGAAAAGATCCTTGATGTTTTTTTCATTTTTTCTGGCATCGCCTTAAAAGAGGAATTTGGCGCCCAATTGGATGGTGCGCGGGCGGTGGGCATCCACGGGATGGAGGAAAGAATTGCCGAGAAGACAGTTCACGCCGCCCCCAATAAAACCCGCGGAATTATTTGGCCCGCCATAGCAGCTCACGGTATTGTTGGCGGTATTTCCGATGTCGGGATTGAAAATCCGAAATTGCGGATGGTTGAAGATGTTAAATGCCTCCGCGCGCAACTCCACGGTAGTGCTCTCGCTCGTCTTAACATGCTTCAGCAGCGCCATGTCGAAATTCAAACGGCTGGGATTGTTCAGGGCGTTTCGGCCTGCGTCTCCAAAGGTCAGCCCTGTAGGCGCAACAAAGGCGGCGGGATTACCCAGGATGGGTCCAAAACTATTGGGATTGTCTCCACCAACAATGGCGCCATGTCCGTATGGGTCTCCAATAATGTCCGGATAGGAAGCGGGCCCAATTCCGTTGGCAACCCCGGCGTTATCCAGCACGGAGATTCCAGTGGCGCCGCTGGCGCCATTAATCACGCTGAACGGTATTCCTGATTGGAAGGTGGTTATGCCGGTATATTCCCAATTGTCGAGGAGCGTATGCCATATTCCTGTGGCGCTGCTGGACGCGCCTGCGTTGGATCCTCCGCCCGTCTTCTGGTCATTCTCCCATCTCCAAGCCCGGCTGAAGTGACGGACGGCGGGCAAAAGGGAGAAATCGTATACGTAGCTCATGTTCAGAAGATTGCGCTGATCAAAATTTGAGCTGGCCTTGTTGGCACGCAAGTCGTAGGCATTCACAAACGTGGAGTCGAAGCGGTCAGAAGAATCATCCAGCGAATGGCTGTAGGAATAGGCCACGTTGACCACGAGCGGCCCGACGGTCCTGCGCAGGGTGGCCTGTAAGGCGTTGTATGTGGAATCGGCGATGTTCCGCAATGAATAAATTGCGCCAATACCCGGCGCATATTCCCGCAACGAGTTGGGATTTGGAAATATTTTGCTTGGCGTGCCATAGCAAGCTGCCTCCAGGTTCGTGAATCCTGGTTGGCCCGATCCCAGCATCATTCCGTTAAGAGTGAACTCCGCGCCATCAAACGTGTCGCAGATTGCAGTGGTAATCGCTTCGCCGGGAATAAATGGATTATCAGTTCCGCTCACGGGAGCTAGTTGGTTCACCTGTAGCGCGGCGGTCAGGTGCGTGCCTTTGCTGCCGACATAGGCGACGCTGGCAACCATGTTCTTGGGCAGCTCACGCTGTACGCTGAAGCTCCATTGCTGCACGTAAGGCCAAACGGCCCTGGTGGGAATGGCGTTTACATTGATGGGATAGGCTCCTTGCCCGCCGCATCCGGTTCCCACACCTCCGATGCAGGCATATCCAAATGGAAAGTTCTGCGTCATGTTCAAAACTTGTGGCGGTGTTCCCTCCAGTGACCCGGTGTTGGCCTCGTAACCGGTGCCATGCTCGAAAAACATCCCATAGCCGCCACGAACCGACGTAGTTCCCGTACCGAATGGATCCCAGGCAAAACCAATGCGCGGAGCGGGATTGAATAGGTGATTGGTCATGCAACCTGCGGGAATGAAGCCCGTGCCGCAACGAACGATGCCGTTGATGATGCTGGGATCTACATTGTTTACGTTGAGAGGAATGGGCTGCTGGGTGATGGGATTCAGAAGAATGCCGGTGAGCGGGTCCACGTCGGCCGCATTGGCGGGATTGTAGGCCGAGGGCTCCCAGTTGTAAACGTTGTCGTATTTTTCATGCCACAGTCCGAACAGGCTGACCCGCAGGCCCAGGTTTAAAGTCAGCCGCGGGAAAACTTTCCAGTCATCCTGAAAAAACGGTTCGGCTACGGTGTAGCGCTGATAATATTTGGATTGTGCACTTTCCTGCTGGAAGGACTGAATTCCCCCGGTGAGAAAGTCCGCGAATGCATTTCCGGTGGTGAAAAGGCTGCTCTGATTGTCGAACGAGATGATGCCCTGCAGATCGCCGGAATTCACACCGCTGGCGTTATTGATCTGATTGCGCTGGGCAATCACATATTGCGCCCCGAATTGCAGAGTGTGCTTACCGATAACTTTCGTGGCGTTATCGCTGATGGTATAGGTGGGATTGGTGTGGTCCCACGGCACGTAGGAGGGATCCACGGCGAAACCGTTGCCGCCATAGGCTGCGTTGTTGCCCCCAATGACCAATCCCGGAACCTTGCCTCCAAAACCGTTATTGAAAAGATACCCGACGGTCAGCCCGGCGGGCCGCTGCCATGTGGCGCCCGGACCATTTACATCCGTCAGTGTGATGTGATCCATGGTGAAGCCGAAACTGACGTCGTTCACGAATGTGGGCGAAAACACATGTGAAAGGTGCGCCACGATGCTGTATCCGGGCCCGGTGAAATAATTCTGAATGGTCGGAAAACTGTTCTGCACGTAGGGCCACTGCGGAGTGGCTGTGGTCGTGTTCCAATTGTCGTGAATGAAGTGCATCATCAGCCGCGTATTCTGCGTAAAGTCCTGGTCAAACCTGTAAAGATCCTCGCGCCAATAGGTGCTGGGCGAAACGGAAGCGTCGTAACACGACCCGATTGTCGAATTGCATCCGGTCCGGGACGTGGGCACCGGGATGACACCAGTTCCCAGAAGGATCGCGGCGTTGGGATCGATAGGGACCTGATTGCCAGGATAAGTGAGCACGTAGCCCGCCGTGTCCGAGGCGGATTTCTGCGGGCAGTCCGGATAAGCGGAGCGTTTGAAATAGACCTGCTGGCCGGGATTTCCATTCTGTCCAGGCTCGGCGAAAGGGCAAACGTCAGCGAAGTTGCCACTTCGTTCTGCCAGCGACGGAACTGCCTGGTTGAAATCCTGGGGCGTTTTTTCGTAGCGGAACTCCTCGGACACGAAGAAGAAAGTCTTGTCCTTACCAGTGTTGTAATGGTTGGGAATGAAAAGCGGGCCTCCCAACGTAAACCCAAAATCGTTTCGGCGATAAAGGGGCGCCTTGGGAGTCTGATCGAAGAAATTTCGCGCATTGAAGAATTCGTTACGAAGAAATTCGTAGCCATCCCCGTGGAATTGGTTCGTTCCTGACTTGGTGGTGACCAGGACTGTGCCAGAGGCGGTCCGCCCGTACATCGCGCCATAATTTGAGGTCAGGACTTTTACTTCGCTGATGGCGTCGAGACTGGGATAAACAATCAGCGTGCTCTGACTTCCGTTGATGCCGGCGTTCAGAACATCGCTGCCGTCCACATCGAAGGTGTTGTATTCCACGCGCCCGCCATTCACGCTGTACTTTACGCTGCCCTTAACTCCCACCAGAGCCTCGTCCTGTCCGGTCTGATTGCTCACTCCCGGCGTCAGCGTGATGAGTTGCGTAAAATTGCGCCCATTCAAGCCCACGGCGGTGATCTCTTTTTCCGTGATGGTGCCGGCTAGTTGGGCGTTCTCCGTTTCCACCTGCGCAGCCTTTCCACCTGTGACGGTGACCGTAGCTGTGGCCTCCGCCGGCTGCAGAACGGCATCGGCCCGTACATTCTGGCCAGCGGCAAGGGTTATCGCGGAAGATTTGAAGTCTTTGAAACCTGCATTAGAGAAACTCACCTCGTACGACCCAGCAGGTAGTTCCTTAAATGAATAATTCCCTTGCTCGTCCGTAGATGCGGTTTGCGGCGCCGACGTGCCTCTATTCAACGTCACGCTGACACCAGGGATTACCCCGCCTGAATTGTCTGTGACCGTGCCAGAGATGGTTCCCGTTTGCTGCGCGATCGCGGGCCGGGCAGAAAGCAAGAAGAACAAGGCAACTGCAAGGATATTCAAACAGACTTTCAGCGGTCTCACCCCATTGGCCTTTCAAACCGTGGTGAAGGCCCGCACATGATTACGGGAGTTTTGTTACGCGATGCCATCGCGGGTGTGAATTTTCCGTGACTAGGCATCGCGCACATTGCCGCGCGAACTTAAATCCCAGTATTTGGAACTCGCCCTCGGCCCATGACCGCCTATTAATACTGTCGAACTAGATAGCAGGCATTTTGAAGGGACCTTTGCACAGGGGGCTTGAGGATTTCCACAGGAGCGGGAAAATTGATATCCGTTACACTCCGCAGTCATTCTTTCGTAACAAATTAACCCAATACTCCTCTCGCACGATTGAGGGTGGGCCAGGCAGAGAAACCTAATTAGTCTGGCGATTGTGGCGGATTCGGCGGGGCAATTAGTGGTCTTGCCACGCCCGGTTGCTTCAAATTTGTACTCCCTCGGCGCAGGAAAATCTCTTGAGGAGGATTAAAAAATGAAAGGTTTGAAGTTCTTCGTGGTGGCCTTGTCTCTGGCGGCGGCCGTGCTGCTTGCCTCGAATTGTTATGCACAAAATCAGGCGCCCCTGTTTAATGCCGTGGGCTCTTCGGCGTCGTTCAACGCCTTCGCGCTGGCGGCTCGGATTTCGAATCCGGGCGGGCAGTCCGGCGTGTGCGGCGATCACAACTGGACCAAGAAATCCGGAACAGCCACAGGTATTGACAATCGTTCCAACCAAATCGCGGCAGCGGGTGGCCAGATCTGGATCGTCTGGAACGATACAGCAGAACCGAATCGCACCGTTTGCGCTTACCTGCAGGTTGATTCCGTGGTCGGCAACCGGCTTTTCTTCGCCATGCCTCAGGGGAGCCTTTCGCTGCCTTCCAGCGCCATTGGTGAGAACGGGGACCAGATCGTTCCTCTTCTGCCCCCGGATGAAGCTCTGCCACAGAACATCTATAACGACATCAACAACGCAGTCTTCAATGCTGCTCCCACCGATATCCGTTCGGAGGATGCTAAGTTCGCCACCACGCGCGCTCTCGCTCCTCTGAACACGAAGAACTATAACGGCTTGGGTTACGGCCCCGGCCCGATTGGCGCCAACATCTTGAGCGCCTTCAGCTCCAAGAGCGCCCAGGTGGTTGATTTCTCCTTGACTGGAAAAGACCCCATTACCGGCGAGACAGTTGTGCCTGCATATGAAACCAATGTCGGCGCGCAGGTGGCATTGGTGCTCGTCAATACCACAGATACGAATCCCGGCGGCCTCGGCAATTCCTATTTCAACAACGTGGACCGCTTCACATTGGGGTACACTCTGTCTGGGCAGCTTAGCCTGACTCGCGATCTGATCCCTTCAGCTGGACTGCCTTCTGTTCCCCTCGACATCATCACCCGTGAACCCATTTCCGGAACCATGAACACGGTGGAATTCAGCCTCACGAGAAGTTTGGAGGTCGGCTCCACGCAGGAACTCGGCGTGAATCCCTCCTCGGACAATCCACTGAATCTCACTTTGGCCGATGGCGCAAAGCGCCAGCGCGCGATTGGAACCGGTGAAGAGGTTTCCGAAATCGGATCCAACGCGGATTCCATCGGCTACTCGTTCTTTAGCTTCGGCAACGTTCAGCCGGTTCTCACCACTGCAAAGTATCTGACCGTAGATGGTGTGGATCCACTGCAGGCCGCCTATACGGGTGGGACACTTCCGCAGTGCAACGCGCCGTGTCCCGGTCAGGTAACCTTCCCCAATGTGGTTAACGGCTCCTATGCCATCTGGAACATTCTACGTGTGGCTTCGGTGAGACCGGTTCCGGCGGGCATCACTTCGATGGTCACCGCTGCCGAACAGCAGGTCGCCAACATTCCAGACTTTGTCCCGTTCACTTCCATGCAGATGTTCCGGTCGCATTATCCCCAGTCCGGAATACCGGCGAAGAATGGACACAAGGGCCGCACTGGCGTGGAAGAAGGCGGTGATGTTGGTGGCGCAGTGTTCCCGGTGCAAGCGGATTTGGACTTCATCGCGGATACTGGTGTCGAACTCATCGGTTTGAAACAGTAATTGTAGTTTGGAAACCGAGGCAGGCTACCGATTCTGGCAGCCTGCCTCATTTCCATATGTGCCAACTCATTTGCGCCTTCCATCAAACGGGGCAGCGTTCACAGAAAACGAGGGTCCAGGATGGGATTTCAGAGAATTCGGGGCCAGATTCGCAAGTCTCTCGCTTTGGTTCCTCTGCTGTGGTCCATGCAGGGCCAGATTGGATTGGCGCGCGCCCAAACGGTTTCGGCTGGCTCGCGTGCGCATTCAAACCAGGAATCCAAACCCGGGAGTTCCGACCTCGATTCGGTTCATGAGAACCTGAATTCACTGGCGATTGCCCCCGGTGATTTTCCAGTGATTCCGGCTCTGGTGGGGGAAAAAGATGAAAAAACCACATTCACTCGAGAGCTGATTCAAGTTCAGTGGAGAAAGTATGATCCATTGGATCTCTACGTAATTAAGCCTCTGGGCGTGACGAATCCTCCCGCGGTTCTCTACCTCTATAGCTATCCCTCGGAGACCGACCGATTCAAGGACGACAGCTATTGCCAGCGGGTCACCAGCGGCGGCTTCGCAGCCATTGGCTTTGTTTCCGCCCTCACGGGCCATCGTTATCACGACCGCCCTATGAAGCAGTGGTTCGTCAGCGAAATGCGGGAGTCGCTGGTGACTTCGGTTCACGACGTTCAGATGATTCTCAACTATCTTGCTACACGCAAAGATCTGGACATGAACCAGATCGGCATGTTTGGGACCGGATCCGGCGGGACCATCACCATCCTTTCGGCCGCCGTGGATCATCGGATCAAAGCCATCGATCTATTGAATCCATGGGGGGACTGGCCGGACTGGATGGTCGGCTCTTCCCTAATCCCCAATGAGGAACGCGCGCAATACACCACTCGCGAATTTCTGAAAAGCATCGCGCCTTATGATCCGGTCAAATGGCTGCCACAATTGAAATCGCAGAGTGTCCGCATACAGCGCGTGGATGACGACACAGAAACTCCCAAAATTTGTGAGCGGCGACTGGAATCTGCCGCCCGTCCATCCGTGAAGATTGTGCATTTCGACGATGCACTGGCCTTAAGAAACGCAGTCTCCGGCGGGCGCCTCTTTGAGTGGATCAAGCAACAGTTTCATCCGGCAATTTCGAAACAACCAGGAAATGCGAAATCTTAAGACTGGCGATAGGGGGTTGGCGTGAGCGAAGGGCCGCGTTCAGGCAAGGCATTCATCGGGGGACAACAGTTATGAAGCGCAATTCTTCATGCCTATTCTTGGCAGCAATTCTTCTGCTCTCGCTCACGGGATGCAGCAAGGGATCCTCTTCCGGGAATACCAATGGTGTCTCGATCTCGCTCACCCAAACGCCACCGTCTCCGCTGGCCACGGGCGCGAGTGCTCCAATGATCGCAACCGTCTTGAATGATCCCAATTTCATGGGTGTGAACTGGGCGGCGAGCTGCGGCAGCGCGAAGTGCGGCTCGTTTACTCCCACGCATACGGACAGCGGCGCTCTGACCACTTATATCGCTCCCACCAGCATCCCGAACGGCAACACGGTGAACCTCACCGCCACGTCTGTCGCCGACCCCACGCAGTCGGCAACTGTCACAATCACAATTACCACCGGTACACAACAGATCTCGATTGCCTTCCTGGATGCGCCGCCTGCCAATCTGCAAACCACCCAACAGTACCCGGTCTCGGCCGTGGTTACAAATGATCCCATGCTGGGCGGCGTGGATTGGACGGTCACCTGCGGCGGCGGCTCCATTTGTGGTTCTTTTAACCCGACGAATACGCCGAGCGGAGGAACGACCACCTTCACGGCGCCGGACCAGGTGCCCAACGGAAACGTTGTCTATATAACCGCATCCGCCCATGATGACCCTACCGTGATGGTGATCGGTCAGGTAACCATCTTTAGCAATAGCATCGCCATCTCATTTTCTACCACGGATCCACCGCCGACCACCATGGTGGTGAATACGCAAGCTATGATCACCGCCATAGTGACGAATGATCCCATGAACGGTGGTGTGGACTGGAGCGTAAAGTGCCCGAGCGCGGATTGCGGATCCTTCAACGACAACGGTTTTAGCGACAGCGGCTCGCCGATAACCTACACGGCACCAGCCACGGTCCCCACGGGCAACGACGTTACGATCACTGCCGCAGCCCACTCGGATCCATCCATAAATGTTTCGGCGGTCGTTCAAATCACGAACAATACGTCATTGAACAGACTCTTAATGGCTCGTATGCCATAGCTTTAAGTGGACAGAACGACAACGGCTTTTTCGGCATGGTTGGCAGCCTGGCGGCGGACGGCAACGGAAACATCACCGGAGGAGAAGAGGACTATTACGACTATTTCGACACGGTGGGGCCTGCGTCATTCATTGGAAGCTACCTCATCGGAGAGGACGGTCGCGGAGTGATGGAACTCTACAATAATTATGAGTTGGGCATTCCCTGTCAGGGGAATTCCTGCCCGACGGGGTATGCATACGAACAGATCATCGGTTTTGCTGTTTCCAGCCCCAGCCACTCCCTGGTGATGGGGTTCGACTACAGCAACACATCCACGGGCACGATGGACCTGCAAAACACAGAGAATTTCAGCCTCGGAGCCATTGACGGCGGTTATTCCTTCACATTCTATGGCGCGGATGTTACCAATGCGCCTCCCGATCTTCCGGCTGCATTTGGGGGAGTGTTCACTGCCAATGGTGCAGGCGGCATCACCGGCACCATGGACCAAAACGACAACGGGAACGTGGATACCAATATGGGGATCAGCGGCAATTATTCCGCGCCGGATCCGATATACGGACGCAGCATGGTTACCATCGGGAACTTCACATACGTGCTTTATGTCGTGGATTCGACCACTCTGCGCTACCTGGAAACGGACGCCAGTTTCACGACGTTGGGATCCGCGTTCACCCAAGGCTCCGGTTCGTCATTTTCCGGCAATTATGGCTTTACGGGAGTTGGGACTGACAAACCTGGCCCGAACGCACCACCGCGCTCGGAAGGCGGAGTTTTCAACGCGAATGGCGGCAGCATCAGCAACGGTGTGATTGACGTGAACAACGCAGGCGCACTTACAAATGCCGGTTCTTTCACGGGATCCTATTCCATCTCCTCCGGTGGACGCGGCACAATGACGCTCAGCGGCACCACTGGCGAATTGTCACAATTCGGCATCTACGTCACCGAAAACCAAGGCACGCTCTTCCTCGAATTGGATTCCGGCTCGGTCAGTGCCGGGTCAGCAATGTCGCAAGCTTCCAATATTTCCGCCTCGACTTTTGACGGAAACTACGCCGCTGATTTCTCTTCGCAAACTCCAAGTGGCGAAGTGGACCTCGTCGGACAAATCACGGCCGACGGAATTGGCACTCTTACTGGAACTGGGGACATCAATCAGTACGAGGAGGTCAAACAGAGTGCCGATCAAAACCTAAGCGGTACTTTCATGGCCAATGGAGTGTCAGACGGGCGCTTCCCGGGAACGCTGGAATCAACACCTACGGGCGGGTTGACGGAAGTGTATTACGTGTTGAGCAACAACACGGTTCTGTTCGTCGAAATGGACGGTAATCCCGCGGCGGGCATCATGCAGTTGCAGAATCTAACGCCGCAGGCAAAGCCTACTGTGCGCGCTCGAAACTAGATGCCCAGCAGGTTGGCCTGTAGCTTGGTGTAGCCGTGCGCGCGCCTGGCGATCCTGTAGCTTGCCCGGTCAGAGCTTGTTCAATCCGTCCAGCGCCGCCACCTTGTAGGCTTCGGCGAGCGTGGGATAGTTGAACACCGTATCGCGGAAATATTCGATGGAGCCGCCATAGGCCATGACGGCCTGCCCAATGTGAATAATTTCCGTGGCACGCTGGCCGATGGCGTGGACAGCCAATAGCATCCGCGTGTTGCGGTCAAAGAGCAATTTCAACATTCCGGTTTCATCGCCAAGCATCATGCTCTTGGCCAACTCGGAGTATTTTGCGATTCCCACTTCGTAGGGAACCTTATCGGCCGTCAATTTTTCTTCGCTGGGTCCCACCATGGATATTTCCGGAATGGTATAAATGCCATACGGAAATAAATCAGACATGGCGGAAAAGGTGGATCCAAACATGTGGCAGCTAGCCACGCGCCCTTGCTCCATGGAGGTACTGGCCAGCGCGGGGAAACCGATGACGTCACCCGCCGCATAGATATGCGGCACGGGGGTCTGAAAATACTGATTCACTTTCAATCGCCCGCGCGAATCGGCGCGCAGCCCAGCCGCTTCCGGGCGAATTAAGTCGGCGTTGGCCTGCCGCCTCATGGCGTAGAGAAGCGCATCCGCCATGATTTTTTTCCCGCTTTCCAATTCTGCAAAGACGCGATCCCGTTGTGGCTCTATTCCCGCGCGCGTTACTTTTTCTCCCAAACGAAACGTTGTTCCCATCTGCCGCAAGTGATAGGTGAGAGCCTCCATAATTTCGCGATCCACAAAATCCAGCATGAGTGGCCGCTGATCAATCAACGTGACCTCTGATCCCAATGCCGCGAGGAATGAGGCATATTCCAAGCCCACCACTCCCGCGCCGACCACAATCAATTCCTTGGGGACGCTTTTCAATGCCTCGAGGTGATCGGTATCCACAATGCGTTGGTCGTCAAACGGAATGTCCGCATTGCCCGCGGGACGCGTGCCGCAGGCGACAAGAATATATTCGGCGAAGAGCATGGACTTGTCGCTGTTCTCCTCCACTTCCAGGGTATGGGCATCCATGAATTGGGCCATGCCTTGGAAAACGACAACTCCATTGCGTTTCAGTTGCGCGCGAATCACTTCCGTCTCGCGCGCGATCACGGTCCTCACGCGAAAAGCGAGGTCCTCGATGGAAATTGCGTTGCTGCCGCGAACATGCGAGCCGTAAATAGCCTGTACGGCATTTCCCGTCAATTGAAAGATGGCTTCCCGGACGCTCTTGCTGGGGATGGTCCCGGTGTGAACGCAAACGCCGCCCATCATCATGGTGCGGTCTATCACCGCGACGCGCTTGCCCAATTTCGCGGCGCAGATGGCTGCTTTCTGCCCCGCAGGACCGCTGCCGATTACCGCTAAATCATAATCAGAAGTACTCATCTAAAAATCCTCTTTGTGGCAGCCCCACGTAGCGGGGCTCCACGCGAGCGGAACAGAATTGCACCAATTAAGATACCTGTTCTGGAGCCTGACAGCCAGAATGGCGTGCGCCCCTCTGAATGCCATTATCAACTTCGCCGCGGGGGCCGAAACCCCGGCCCGGGGTCCATCGTCAAATGACAATGTGTCTATTGCAGGATGGAACGAGGGGGGCAGTAGACTCGGTGATCAACAGACCCAAGTTCAACTTGGCGGAGGCCGCAATGGATGGAATCCTTGCGACGGAGAGCGCCTCGGCGAGTTTACACTCGATGTTGGTCCTCATGCGCTAAAGTGACTCTTCATGAATGCAAACACAACATTGACAACAACCACGACGACCACCAAGCAGGAACCCGAAGCGCTTCCCCCGGCACACGCAGGAGGCGATCCCAAACGAGGGCGGCACTGGTGGGTTTGGCTGCTGGTCCTCCTGGCAGTTTCTGTGGGCGCCTATTACCACTTCGCGAAGAAACCGGCTGCTTCAGTGGACTCCCCCAAGGCGGCGGGAGGGGCTAGCGCTCCGCGGGCGGTTCCGATTGTCGAGGCGACGGCGACCAAAGGCGACATCGGAGTCTACATCAATGCACTCGGCACTGTGACCGCGGTGTACACGGTTACGGTGACGAGTCGCGTCGATGGGCAAATCACCAGCGTCCTTTACCATGAAGGACAGATGGTGCATAAGGGTGATCTGCTCATAGAGATTGATCCGCGCCCGTATGAGGCGCAGTTAATGCAAGCAGAAGGCCAGCTAGCCCATGACCAGGCGCTGCTGAATGAAGCCCGCATTGATTTGGAACGCTATAAAGCTGCTCTGGCAAGAAATGCCATTGCCAAACAACAGGTTGATGACCAGGAACAGGTCGTCGCGCAATATGAAGGAACGGTAAAAAACGACCAGGGCCAGATTGATAGCGCCAAGACTCAGGTCGATTACACGCGTATCACCTCTCCCATTGATGGCCGCGTGGGACTTCGCCTGGTTGATCCCGGGAATATTGTCCACGCAGCGGACACCACCGGACTGGTGGTCATCACCCAGCTTCAACCCATCACCGTGATTTTCAGCGTGGCGGAAGATTACCTTCCGCAAATTCAGAAACAAATGAGCCAGGGACACACGATGGCCGTTGATGCATTTGCCCGTGATCAGCAGACGAAGCTGGCGACTGGTTCTCTTCTTACCATGGACAATCAGGTGGACACGACGACTGGAACGGTTAAGCTGAAAGCGATTTTCCCCAACAAGGACCTTGCACTGTTTCCTAACGCGTTCGTAAACGCCCGACTCCTGGTGGACACTCAACATGGCGCTACTCTGGTCCCCACCGCTGCCATCCAGCGCAACGCGCAAGGTCCCTTTGTATATGTGGTGAAGACGGACCAGACGGTCTCGATGCGTCCCGTCACGGTTGGTACGTCGGATGGAAATATCGTGGCGGTTCAAGGCATATCGCCTGGTGATGTCGTGGCCGTCAACGGCTTTGACAAACTTCAGGACGGAGCCAAGGTGACGCAAAGGCAAGCCGGCGGGAATGCGCAAGGTGCGAAGGCGCGGTGAATCCATCTCGCCCATTTATTCTTCGCCCTGTGGCGACATCTCTATTGATGGGCGCCATCCTGCTTGCGGGTTTTGTCGCCTACCTGCAGCTTCCAGTCTCCGCACTCCCCGAGGTCGATTACCCGACAATTCAGGTGGTCACGTTCTATCCCGGCGCCAGTCCCGATGTGATGGCTTCAGCCGTCACGGCGCCGCTGGAGAGACAATTCGGCCAGGTCCCCGGACTGAATCAGATGACGTCAACAAGTTCGGACGGAAGTTCCGTTATTGTTCTTCAGTTCTCGCTCGACTTGAACATTGATGTAGCCGAACAGGAAGTTCAGGCGGCCATCAATGCCGCGCAAAGCTATTTGCCATCCGATCTGCCGGTTCCACCGGTATATAGCAAGACGAATCCCGCGGATGCTCCGATTCTGACACTCGCTCTGACTTCCGAATCGATCCCCCTCCCTCAGGTTGAAGATTTGGCTGATACGCGTCTGGTCCAGAAGATCTCACAGCTTCCCGGTGTGGGATTGGTGAGCATCAGCGGAGGACAAAAACCCGCAGTCCGCATTCAGGTGAATCCCACCGCTCTATCTTCCTATGGAATAAACCTGGAGGACGTGCGCACAGCGCTGCAACAGACCAGTCTGGATCTGGCAAAGGGCAGCCTCGATGGCCCGCACCAGGATTATCAAATTGATTCCAATGACCAGCTCTTGACGAGCAAGGACTACCAAAAGGTAGTGGTGGCCTATCACAACGGGGCTCCCGTTTTCTTGTCGGATGTGGCCAACATCATTGATGACGTCGAGAATGTGAGACAAGCGGCGTGGATGGACAATACGCCTGCGGTGATTGTGAATATCCAGCGCCAGCCGGGCGCCAACATCATTCAGGTCGTGGACCGCATTACCAAGCTTTTGCCACTGCTGCAAAGCACTCTGCCAGCGGCGGTCCATGTGACGGTGATCACGGACCGCACCACCACCATCCGCGCGTCTGTAAGGGATGTGGAATTTGAACTGATGCTGACTGTGGCCCTTGTTGTCATGGTTATCTTTCTGTTCCTGCGAAATCTTTCGGCCACGATTATTCCCAGTGTGGCCGTTCCGCTCTCCATCGTGGGCACGTTCGGCGTTATGTATTTGGCGGGCTACAGCTTGAATAATTTGACGCTTATGGCGTTGACCATTTCCACTGGCTTCGTTGTAGATGACGCCATCGTCATGATTGAAAATATCGTCCGCTTTATCGAGGAAGGCGATAGCCCGCTCCAGGCGGCCTTGAAGGGTTCCCAACAAATCGGGTTCACGATTGTTTCGCTGACCGTTTCTCTGATTGCGGTTCTGATTCCCCTGCTCTTCATGGGCGATATCGTGGGGCGGCTGTTCCGCGAGTTCGCCATCACGCTGAGTGTGACCATTCTCGTCTCCGCCGTTGTTTCCTTGACGCTCACGCCGATGATGTGCTCCCGATTACTCCGCCATAAACCTGAGAGCCAGCGGGGGCGATTTTACGAGGTGTCTGAGCGTGGGTTTGAAAAGGTTATCGATTTTTATGCAAGAACTCTGCGCTGGGTTCTGAAGCACCAGACGGCCATTTTGGTAGTGGCGGCTTCCACGCTGGTACTGACCGTCTGGCTCTACATCATTGTGCCGAAGGGTTTCTTCCCTGTTCAGGACACCGGCATTATCCAGGGCATCTCGGAAGCGCCGCAGACTATTTCGTTCGCCGCCATGTCGGAAAGGCAACAGGCTCTCGTTCGAGTCATTCTAAAAGACCCCGCGGTGGAAAGCCTTTCCTCCTTCATTGGAGTGGACGGAACGAATACCACGCTGAATAGCGGTCGCATTCAAATCAACTTGAAACCCCTGGAGGATCGCAAGATCAATGCTTCGGATGTGATTCGCAGGCTACAGCCTGAACTGGAAAAAGTGGAAGGGATCACTCTATACATGCAGCCGGTGCAGGATTTGACCGTGGAAGATCGCGTCAGCCGTACCGAGTTCCAATACACGCTGGAGGATCCGGACGCTACTGAACTGAATCATTGGACGGCGAGATTCGTTGAGAAGTTGAAATCGTTGCCTCAGCTGCGCGATGTAGCCACCGATCAGCAAACCAGCGGGCTGGCGGCATCATTGGTCATTGACCGCGAGACGGCATCCCGAATGGGAATCTCGCCCCAGATGATTGACGAAACTCTGTATGACGCGTTCGGGCAACGGCAAGTCTCCACGCTTTACACGCAATTAAATCAATATCACGTAATTTTGGAGGCGTTGCCGGAGTTCCAGCAGAATCCAGCCAAACTGAACGACATTTACGTCCGTTCGGCCGTCGCGGGCCCTCTGTCCGTTGCCACGTCAAGTTCCGCCAACGCGGTAATCACTGCCACAAGCGGGAGCGGCTCTTCTGGCGGATCGCCCAGTCCCAATGGCCCGTCCGCCAGTTTAAGCTTGGGTTCCGCCGCACCTTCCGCCGTGGCCGCCGCGAACGGTGGAGCAGTGCCGCTGAGCGCATTCACCCACCTGGAATCGAAGACCTCTCCCCTCTCCATAAATCATCAGGGACAATTTCCAGTTGTTACCATTTCGTTCAACCTGGCGCCTGACGCATCCCTTGGGGACGCCACAAAAGCAATTGAAAAGGTGCAGCGGGAAATTGGGATGCCTCTGAGCATTCAGGCGGCATTCCAGGGTACGGCCGCCTCTTTCCAGGCCTCGCTCTCCAATGAGCCCATACTGATTCTTGCCGCATTGGTGACCGTATACATCGTCCTGGGTGTTCTCTATGAAAGCTACATTCACCCCATCACCATTCTCTCCACATTGCCCTCGGCGGGGGTGGGGGCAATTCTTGCGTTGCTAATTTGCAAACAGGAGTTGAGCGTCGTTGCCCTCATAGGAATCATCCTGCTTATAGGTATCGTCAAGAAGAACGGCATCATGATGATCGACTTCGCTCTCGAAGCAGAGCGAAAGGAGAATAAGACTGCCGAGGAAGCCATCTATCAGGCCTGCCTGCTGCGTTTCCGACCCATCATGATGACCACTATGGCCGCCCTTCTGGGCGGTCTGCCGTTGGCGCTTGGCAGCGGCATTGGATCGGAGCTGCGGCGCCCATTGGGAATCTCCATGGTCGGCGGCCTGCTGGTTAGCCAGGTACTCACGCTGTACACAACGCCGGTGATTTACATATTCTTCGACCACCTGTCCAAGAAGTTTTCTGATTCTCGCGCCAGCCATGGGAAGCCAGAGTCCGTACCGGCAGACTAGACATGAGTCTTTCTTCCCCATTTATATATCGACCGGTGGCGACGACCTTGTTGACCGTGGCGATCGCTCTGGCTGGAGCCATAGCGTTCGAGTTCCTACCGGTTTCACCGCTGCCGCAGATCGATTTCCCGACGATCTCCGTGGCCGCCTCCTTGCCCGGAGCGAGCCCGGAAATCATGGCCTCGTCGGTTGCCACGCCCTTGGAAAGGCAATTCGGGCGAATTGCAGGCATTACGGAAATGACCTCCTCGAGCAATCTCGGGACAACCAGCGTCACTTTGCAATTCGATTTGAACCGCGATATCAATGGTGCTGCAAGAGACGTCGAATCTGCCATCAATGCGGCGCGCAGCTACCTGCCCGCAAACTTGCCGGCCAACCCCACCTACCGGAAGGTAAACCCGGCTGATGCGCCCATCATGATCCTGGCGCTCACTTCCAATGTTTACGACCGCGGCCCTCTCTACGATGCTGCCTCGACGATCATGGCCCAGAGGCTTTCCCAGATACAGGGCGTGGGACAGGTGTCCGTGGGAGGAAGCTCCTTGCCCGCCGTCCGCGTGGAGATCAACCCGACTCAGTTAAACAGCTATGGGTTAGGTTTGCAGGACGTCGCCAGCATGCTCAGCCTGCAAAACGCGAACCTGCCGAAGGGTCAAATTTCAGATGGAAAGACCATTGCGGACATCCTTACCAACGATCAGCTTCTCAAGGCCGATTATTATGCGCCATTGATCGTCGGCTACCACGATGGCGCGGCCATCAAATTGTCGGATATCGCACAAGTGCAGGATTCCACAGAGAACATACGTGCCGCGGGGTTCGTTAATGGAAAACCTTCAGTCTTAATCATTATTTTCCGCCAGCCGGGCGCAAATATCATCGACACCGTTGACCGCCTTCGGGAAGCGCTCCCTTCGCTGAAAGCTTCTATTCCCGCAGCGATTGACACCACCATTGTTCTCGACCGCACTACAACAATTCGTGCTTCGGTCAAGGATGTCGAGCGTTCTCTTCTGATTTCCATCTGCCTTGTGATCCTTGTTGTCTTCCTATTCTTGCGGAATATTCGCGCAACGTTCATCCCCAGCATAGCCGTCCCTGTTTCGCTCGTCGGTACGTTCGGAATCATGTACCTGTTCCATTACAGCATCGACAACCTCTCGCTGATGGCCCTCACCATTTCCACGGGATTCGTCGTGGACGACGCGATTGTGGTCATCGAAAATGTGACGCGCTATCTCGAAAAGGGAATGAGTCCGATGGAGGCTGCTCTAGTGGGAGCAAAGGAAATCGGGTTCACTGTGTTGTCCATCAGCCTTTCCCTTATTGCAGTCTTTATTCCCATCCTGTTGATGAGCGGTATCGTCGGCCGTTTGTTTCGTGAATTCGCTGTCACGTTATCGGCGGCCATTTTGGTTTCGTTGGCAGTCTCTTTGACGACTACGCCCATGATGTGTTCACGACTTCTCAAACGCGAGAGCGAGGAGAAGCACGGGAGTCTCTACCGGGCCAGCGAGAAAACGTTCAACTGGATTCTGGATATTTATGATGGCAGTCTGAAATGGGTTCTGCGGCATTCTGCGTTCACACTGAGCGTCCTTCTTATCACCATTGCCCTGAACATCTACCTGCTCGTAATAGTTCCCAAGGGATTCTTTCCTCAGCAGGACAACGGAACTATTTTTGGAGGTATTCAGGGCGCACAGGACATCTCCTTTCAGGCCATGCAATCGGACACGCGCCGTTTCGTAAATATGATTAAGACGGATCCTGCCGTGGAAAACGTGATGGCCTTCACTGGCGGGGCCGGAGCAACAAATGGAGGTTTCATATATCTGGGCCTGAAACCGCTGGCGGAGCGGAAAATCAGCGCCAGCCAGGTGATCAACCGCCTTCGGCCCAAACTCATGTCCGTGCCGGGCGCGTCCGTTTTTCTGCAGGCGGGACAGGACCTGCGTATCGGCGGCCGCCAGAGCAATGCGCAATATCAGTACACCATCCAGAGCGACAACGTGGACGACCTGGTGCAGTGGGGTCCAACTTTGCTACAGCAAATGCGCAAGCTCCCGGGATTGACTGACGTTAACACCGATCAACAGAACAGCGGCCTCCAGGCTTCACTGATGTACGACCGCGAAACGGCGTCCCGAATGGGCATCACGCCCCAGGCCATTGACAACACGCTCTACGAGGCATTCGGTCAGGCCCAAGTCTCCACGATGTACACGCCTCTGAACCAGTATCACGTGGTGATGGAAGTGGCGCCGGAATTTTGGCAGAGCCCGGAAGCATTGAAGGATGTTTATATCCATCCTGCATCCGGAGGAGAAGTGCCCCTAAGAGCATTGGCCGATTACCAGCCGAAGACCGCGCCGCTTTCAGTCAATCACCAGGGGCAGTTTCCATCGGTAACAGTTTCGTTCAATCTAGCTCCCGGCATAGCTTTGAGTGATGCGGCAAAAAACATCAATCAGATGGAACAGAGAATCGGTATGCCGCCGTCAATTCAGGGAATGTTTTCCGGCACGTTGCAGGCCTTCCAGGACTCTCTCTCCACGCAGCCGATGTTGATCATCACCGCCCTACTTGCCGTCTATATTGTTCTGGGCATACTTTATGAGAGTTACATCCATCCGATTACGATCCTGTCCACGCTGCCGTCCGCAGGAGTGGGTGCGGTCCTCGCACTGCTGCTCTTTAGGATCGATCTCAGTGTGATTGCGCTGATTGGCATCATCCTGTTGATCGGCATCGTCAAGAAGAACGCGATCTTGATGATTGATTTCGCGCTGGCTGCTGAGCGCAACGAAGGCATGAATTCGCGGGACGCCATCTATCAGGCATGCCTGCTGCGTTTTCGGCCCATTTTGATGACCACCATGGCCGCGCTTCTGGGTGCATTGCCGCTGGCGCTGGGAACGGGCACCGGGTCTGAATTGAGGAGGCCTCTGGGGATCGCCATTGTGGGCGGACTGATTTTCAGCCAGATGCTGACGCTTTATACCACTCCCGTGGTTTATCTTTATCTTGACCGACTCCGCTTGTGGCGCGAACGAATGCACAAGAGGCCCATTAGAACCACTCCCCAGGAAACCCTGGGATAAATTGAGCGCAGAACTGACGATGGGAAGGAATGCATTGTTGAGAAGCAATAGAGTAACAAGGGCGGGCGAATTCATTAGTCCAGCCGCTCTCCTTGCTGGCCTTATATTCCTCGGAGCCTGCACGGTTGGACCCAAATATCACACTCCCGCGACCCCGCCCGCGCCCGCCGCATACAAGGAATTGACTCCCGAGGACCAAAAAACAACCGATGGCTGGAAGACGGCACAGCCCAAGGACGATTCTCTCCGTGGCAATTGGTGGGAAATCTTCAACGATCCCGAGTTGAATGCTCTTGAGGAGCAAGCCGGCCAATCCAACCAGACCATCGTCTCAGCCGCCGATAACTTTTTTGCGGCGCGCGCAATGGTAAAAGAGGCGCGTTCGCAATATTTTCCCACGGTGAGCACCGCTCCGGCAGTGACGAATTCGCGGACACCTGGAAGCTTGCTTGGACAAAATGGCTCCTCCACGAGCAATACCTCCACCGAGTATTCGCTCCCATTTGACGCTTCCTGGACGCCGGACCTCTGGGGCCGCGTTCGCAACACGGTAAGGGCCAATTCCGCCGCCGCGCAAGCCAGCGCCGCAGACCTCCAGAACACGCGATTGATGGTTCAAACGGAAGTCGCTGTGGATTATTACCAGCTCCGCGGGCAGGATGCTCTCACGCAGTTGCTAAATTCCACCGTGACGGCCTACCAACAATCCTTGGACCTCACCAAGGCTCTTTATGAAACAGGCATTGATTCGGACGAAGCTGTTGCCCAGGCGGAGACGCAACTCGAAACCACGCAAGCAGAAGCAACCAACCTGGGAATTTTGCGTGCGCAATACCAGCATGCCATCGCCGTGCTGACTGGACAGTCAGCATCAGCCTTCTCGATCACGCCAAATCCGCTCGTGGCGAACCTGCCGGCCATTCCGTTGGGCGTGCCATCCCAGCTGCTCGAGCGCCGTCCGGACATCGCTGCATCTGAGCGCCTGGTGGCTCAGGCCAATGCGCAGATCGGCATCGCCAGAGCGGCATATTTCCCCACCCTTACGCTCTCCGGTTCGGCAGGCCTGGCGAGCTCCGCGGTTTCCGACTGGTTTACCTGGCCAAGTCGTTTTTGGTCCGTCGGCCCCGCGCTGGCGGAAACAATCTTCGACGCCGGCTTGCGCCGAGCCACGGTTGAACAATATAGGGCTGCGTACGATGCAACCGTGGCAAACTATCGCGAAGCGGTACTGACTGCGTTTCAACAGGTGGAAGACAATCTTGCGGCACTGCGCATTCTCTCGCAGGAGGTGCAACAACAGGACTTGGCGGTAAAGTCGGCAGAACGAAATCTCCAACTGGCTATAGACCGTTATAAATTGGGAATTGATCCCTACCTTAACGTCATCACAGCACAAACTACCTTGTTGAGCAATCAACAAACTTCCGTGAACCTTCGCATGCAGCAGATGACCGCCAGCGCTCAATTGGTGGAGGCACTGGGCGGGGGATGGGATGCCTCTCAGTTGCCGGCACCTCAGCAGTTGATCGCCAAAGCACCACAGAATTCGAAACCGACTCCCTAGCTGGGCACGATTCCCAGTCTTGCAATCATCTCATTCCATGCCTAGCATAGACTTGTGAACACCCAGAGTGACATGCGGCAGGCCGTCCAGCAGTTTCTGCTGATTGCAACCGTTTGTGCCGGGGTATTGCTTATCCCATTTCTGTTTTCATCAGCGCGAGATGCCGGCGGCCCGCCGAAGGGTCCGAATAATCCCCAACAGGAAAGGGGAACCCCGCCAGTAGAATTTCTAATCACCTCTACCGCCTTCGCAAATGGCGCGGATATTCCGCGGCGATTTACCTGCGACGGTCCGAACATTTCGCCGCTTCTGGCGTGGACCCAGCCACCCTCCGGCACGCAGGCGCTCGTTCTTGTGATGGATGATCCGGATGCCCCGCGCGGCGACTGGGTGCATTGGATCGTTTACGACATCCCGGATGGGACCAGTGGCCTGCCGAACAATTTGCAGCCTGAACCGGAATTGCAAACTGGAGCCCGGCAAGGCACGAACGATTTTCATAAGTTGGGGTACGTCGGGCCATGTCCCCCGAAGGGGAAACAGCATCGCTACTACTTTCGACTTTATGCGCTCAATCAACGGCTGGGTTTGATGCCCGGCGCATTGAAAGGAGAGGTGGAACGCGCCATGCAAGGACACGTCATCGCCAAAGCCGAGCTTATGGGTCACTATCAGAAGCCATAGGCGGCACGCTCTCGCAGAGTCTTTCCATATTCACCAAACTCATAGCAAATTTCCTCTTCATGGGCTTGATGGAAGCTGCCTTTTCAGCGTAAGAACTGGCTACTACGGGAGTGAAACGGATCGCCGTGGATGCACTTTTTTTCCACGCCGCACTGGGAGCATTGATGAAGGCTGCGCGCGAGATGAAGGGCATTGGAACTTTTATTTTCGCGGCAGACGCTTCTCCCCATGCCTAGGCCAGCACTATATAGCGGGTGTCAGGCAGTAGACTCCATTTCACGGATGATGGCATCAGCCGCGGCGACAGGATCAGCCGCATTCAGGATCGGCCGGCCGACTACCAGATAGTCCGCTCCCGCCAGGATGGCCGCGGCCGGAGCCGCCACCCTCCGTTGGTCGTCCGCGGAAGCGCCTTTTTCCGTCGATCTAGGCTGGGCGGGACGAATACCCGGGACGACAATCAGAAAATCGGAGCCGCATTCTTTGCGCAGTGAGGACACCTCCAGGGGTGAAGAGATAACACCATCCATGCCTGCTTCTTGCGCCAGATTGGCCAGACGGACCACTTGCTCGGGGGGCGGGCTAGTCACTCCCACCCGGGCCAGCTCCGCCGAATCCATGCTGGTCAGGACGGTCACGGCCAGCAACATCAGATTTTGTTTGCTGGCGTCGGCCGCCACTCGGCCAGCACGCATCATGGCTAATCCCCCAGAAGCATGCAGAGTGAGCATTTTCACTCCGGGCAGGGCTGCGGCGGCGCGTACTGCACCCGCTACGGTGTTCGGAATATCGTGAAACTTGAGGTCCAGGAAGATCTCAGGAATATACCGGGTCAACTCTACAAGAAGGGATGGACCACCTGTCGTGAAGAGACGGCTGCCGACTTTCAAAATTTGAATTTTTCGGGAAAAAAGCTCGGCCATGGCAAGTGCAGGCCGGGGCTCATCTACGTCCAGGGCAAGGATCAGTCGTTGGGAATAAGAACTGGCCTTCGTTTGGGCACCTCGAGAAGTTCCAAACGGACGCGCGATAGCCCGCGACGGTCGAATCCCAGGCGGCGGGCCACTTCAAAAGAAACGTCCAGTTCTCGACCCGCCACAAATGGCCCGCGATCCGTTATGCGTACAATTTGGCTCAGCCGAGTCCGCAAGTCAACAACCCTTACGATGGACCCCAGAGGAAGCGTGGGGTGCGCGGCCGTGAACCCATGCATATCATAGACCTCGCCATTAGCGGTCAATTGGCCGTCGAAGGGCACGCCATACCACCCTGCTATGCATTCCCAGGCCCTAAGGGGCTTGGAGGGCAGGTTCGGGTTGGGCTGGGCGATGGCCGGATTGGCGAGATTTGTAAGGCCTTTGATTTCAAGAGCCAGTGGCTGGGCGGGGTTTGAGGCCACGGGCGCATGCAAGAGTGGAGTGCATAAGAGAAAAGCACCCGCAATGGCGAGCCGCGCAGCGACCGAAAATGTCCTATTCAAAAGCATGGTTGTTTGGGAATAAGGATTATACGGCTTTCGACGTGCCTAGAGCAAGGGAAAAATTGCTGAGCCAGCGAAGCAACTAATTGATATATAAGGCTTTACTTGCATGGCGATGTTTCTCGAGGTCCTTCACAAGCCGCTCGGACGCCCTTGGGTCTACAAAATGGGCTGTTCCCACTTCCACAGCTGCCGCCCCTGCTTGCATGTATTCAAGCACATGTTCGGCATTTTCCACCCCGCCTGCGCCAATGATAGGGATCCGAACTCGCTGCCGCGCCTCCCAAACGAGCCGGAGGTTGATTGGGCGTATTGCTGGCCCTGAAAGGCCTCCCTTGCCGTTGCCAAGACGAGATCGCCCACTTTCGGGATCTAGGGAAAGGGCGGCATAGGTATTAGCTATCGTAAGCGCATCCGCCCCGGCCGATTCGCAGGCCGCTGAAAACTCGCCGATGCGGCCGACTACGGGGGCAAGCTTTACGATGAGGGGCCTTCGGGCCAGTGGCCGAACCGCCGAAACTACGGAGGAAGCCGACTGTGGATCGCAGGAGAATTCGGACCCGCCCTTCTCGACGTTGGGGCAGGAGATGTTCAACTCATATGCTGCCAGACCCTCCGCTGCTTCCAGTATCCGAATCACCTCCTGAAACTCAGCTAGGGTGCGGCCGAACACGTTCGCAATGATGAGGGTCTTGAATTCCCGGAGATTTGGCAGCTTCGTCCGCACAAAGGCCCGTGCACCGATGTTCTGAAGACCAACCGCATTCATCATCCCCGAAGGGGTTGGAAATAAACGGGGAGGCGGCGCGCCATCGATCGGCTCCGCGGAAAGCCCTTTCACCACGATGCCGCCAAGTTTATTCAGATCGACAAGATGAGTAAATTCGACTCCATAACCAAAGGTCCCACTAGCAGCAATGATGGGGTTTTTCAGTTCCAGCGTCCCGAGTTGGACGCGCAGGTCAACACAGCTTTGCGAGCTGGAGGCGGACTCCGCTGAACTCACATTCCGAAGTCTAGCATGCCTGCGCCCACTCTCAACCTCTTACCATAACTCCGAACGCTATCTCCTCCTCAGGACCAAGGCAGACAGAAATTTATGGCTTCCACGGAGTATTCGCCGGCGCAGCATCCGGTGCTTTTTGATCAGGGGGTGCGCCAGAAGGTGCGGAATCAGATGAGCTCGGATTTGCACCGGCTGGCGGCATGGCTGGAGAATTCGGCGGTGCAGCGGCATCAGGAGTTGGCGGGGTTTCGGGTGCATCGAACTTTCCCTGCGGGGCCCGCAGCAAAGCGGAGGATCCGTTGGTAGCCGGAATTTCCGGGAGACCGGTGACGGGCGCCGATGGCTGAGAATTCACGTCCCCTTTTTGAAGAATCTTGTAGGTCACGACCTGTGCAGCCTTAAGTAGGCGCAAGGATGGCCGAATGTCGTAGAGCTCTTCCAATGTCACAATCTCTTTTCGCGCAGTGAGCCAAAGCTCCAGCGAGGTGCCTGCATCGAGTTCTTTACTGCACAATTCCTCGCCGCTTTTCAAATCCCAGAGAACGATTAGCTCCGTCTCTTGCTGATGCTTGCTGAAAAGACGATGGAAGGCGCTATACAGCGAAAACGACGCTGCGGCCACTCCCGAGGCCTCGCTGAACTTTAACCGCTGGTATTCGCTGGCGCCCGCGTCAGTAGCCGAATGGCGGATCTCATGTCCATCTTTTGCCGAGATCCACGTCAGTTTCTTGCCCAAGGCCAGAATCTGCGAGCCGTCATCCGACCATGCGATGTCTTCCGCTGAAAGCTTTTTTTCCCAGACCACTTGCCCCGAAACAGTCGCCAGCAGGACAAGTCGGGCGGTCCCAGGCCAGTTGCGGGCGCGTTCGAGCACGGCAAGTTGGGAGGCATCGGGAGAAAGTACGGGCTCCAGCCAGGCGTCGGAGGAGGGCAGATTCAGCGGGACAGCCAGGATTCCGGCACCGCTGGCGGCTTCATACAAATCAAACATGACCGGCCCCTTGGTAGGTGCGTCCGCCAGGATGGACTCCGGGGGCCAGAAGGTGACGCCCAGATGCTTTTCTGACCATGTAAATGATCCCGGCCAGAGCTGCTTGTCTAAATCCACATTAATGGAGTAGAGGAGTTTTGCCTCGGCAGCGTCGGCCACCCAGATTCGACCCACGCTTCGGATGGCCAGCAACTGACTATCCGGGGAAAATTTTGCTTCCAACACTCTCCAGGCGATACCGGGCGGTAAAGGAGGAGCGGGCAATTCGATGCGCGCCCGTTCGCTCTTATCGCGGTCAATTATCGTCAGTTCGGCACCCTGCGGAGTGTGGACCCACTCCGCGCGAAATTGCCCGCTCGGAGACATGGCCAATTCCGTGCCGGGGAGCACGTTTTCCGTGGTCTCGACCCGGAGCACAGGGCATGTGGAGAGCGCATACTGCGGTACGCGGGTGTCGGCCTTATCATAGCGAGGGGGTCCCTGGACCTGTTGCTGTGCCAAAGCCGGGGCCGCCCCCATCAGAAAACCACCCAGGAACAATAATAGCGATCGCTGCCTCATGCGTGACCTTTCATTGACCAGTCCCGAGTTTGCCCCATATAATCAAAGTGTAACGCAACCGTGAATACGGACAGCGGGAACGGCCGCCTGCGGTTTCCCATTCCGAACTGAATCGAGGAGTTTCTTATGGTGAAGGCCACTCAGCTTCGCCCCGGTATGATTATCCGTCATGAGGGCGATCTTTACTCAATTTTCAGCGTTGACCATCGCACCCCCGGCAACAAGCGTGGGTCCATGCAGACGCGGATGCGCAACCTGAAAAGCGGGTCCATTATTGACTACCGCTTTCGCGCGGAAGAATTCGTGGAGCGCGCCATTCTCGATGAAGTAGAGTTCGAGTTCCTCTACAATGACACCGATGGTTACCACTTCATGAACACGCAGTCCTACGAGCAACTCACGCTGCAAAAAGCAGACGTCCTGGGCGATGCGGCGGACTATTTGATCCCCAACCTGATGGTGAAAGTGGAATTCTACGAGGGCAAACCCATGGGTGTCCTTCTCCCCGATACCGTTGATCTCACGGTAATTGACACCGAGCCCAGCATCCAGAAAGCGACGGCCAGCGCGGTGATGAAACCGGCCAAACTGGAAACCGGGCTGATCGTCAACGTTCCTCCGTTTGTGGGCAACGGCGACAAAATAAAAGTGGACACCTCGGAAGCCCGCTATATTCAACGCGTGTCCTGATAAACCCGGTATGCTGTTGCGTGGCAGCAAGGCGATTCCGTAGCGAGCTCGGGCAAGAATTTCCTCCTGTTCTCACCGAGAGCTCCTTTTCTGCACTCCGGCCACCTCATATAGCTTCTGTTCCTTTCCGGCCTGCCCGCGTGTCCACCGCTCCGTCGATTTCGCTTGCAGGAATCGGCGCACCTCATACAATTGGGGCGGTCTCGAGGATTCGGACCCGGTGTTTTCGCCCGGGGGTATACTTTTTTGCAGGATTAAGCGCACCCTTGGTACTCCATTGCACCAACATCGCGGAGTTAGCGGGAACTTTTGCCGCCGCTGCAGGCTCCGCAGGCGCCCATCGGGATCCAGTCATTCCCATCCTGCTCGCGCTGATTTTCCTGACCCTGGGCGGCGCTCTTGGCGGCCGGTTGCTGACATGGATGGGGCAGCCCGCCGTACTGGGAGAATTGCTGGTTGGCTTGGCCGCCGGCAACCTGGCGTATTTTTTCGGCAGTCCGGCGTTGACCGTGCTCCGTGAAGGCGACCTGTTGCGCGGAATCTCGGATCTGGCGCTGCAGTCAAACGTCACCATTTCGCAAGCCGCACACCAAATCCTTCCACTGGGCCGTGCCACGGATCACGTGGCGGCACTTCTCGCGGGGCAACGCGGTTTGGACTACATGGCCGCATACTCATTCATTGACCTTCTATCGCGGATCGCCGTTTTGATCCTGCTCTTTCTCGTGGGGCTGGAAACCAGCCTCGGCGAGATGCGCCGCGTCGGAAAGTCCGCATTGAATGTGGCTGTGATTGGCGTTGTGGCGCCAATGCTGCTGGGTATGGGAGTGATGAAGCTTCTCCATCCCGAATTTCTGCTGGCGCGCGATCTATTCATCGGCGGAATTCTGACGGCGACCAGCGTGGGGATTACGGCGCGCGTGCTGCGTGACCTGGGACAAGAGCATCGCGACGAGTCGCGCGTGATTCTGGGAGCGGCAGTGCTGGACGATGTCTTGAGCCTGATCGTGCTGGCCGTGGTTAGCGGGCTGGCGGCGACAGGCGCTGTCAGCGCGCTGACGATTGCCGGAATTACGCTAAAGGCGGCGGTATTCCTGGTGGGCGCCATGGGACTGGGAATATGGCTAACGCCCCACGTTTTGCGGCGCCTGGCAGGCGCGGGGATCCAAAATCTGAAACTGTTGTTTGGATGGAGCTTCGCATTCCTGCTGGCATGGCTGGCGAATCTGGCGGGGCTGGCGACCATCGTGGGCGCGTTCGCGGCGGGAATGATCTTGAATCAGTTTTTCGACGACGAGCTGGAAGGCGAATCGCTGAGGGATTTGCTCTCCCCGGTGGAGTCCTTGATCGTCCCGCTGTTTTTTGTGTGGATGGGGATCCAGGTGAAGCTGGAGACGCTGGCGAGCTGGAGCGTTGTTCTTGTGGGATTGGCGCTGACGGCCGTGGCCATCTTGGGTAAACTGGCCTCCGGGTGGGGCTGTCAAAGGAAAATGGACCGACTGGCGGTCGGTATCGGCATGATACCGCGCGGCGAAGTAGGACTGATCTTCGCGGGTATCGGGAAGAATATCGGCGTGATTGACGACGCGCTTTTTTCAGCAGTTGTAATCCTGGTGATGATTACCACGCTGCTGGCGCCGCTACTGCTGCGCTGGCGACTGGGCAGTCCGGTGAAAATGGAAAACGCCAGCGCGTGACGCGCTGCTATACCGACGGAGGGGTGCGCCTGCCGAACACTCGGGCGAAAATGGCATCCACGTAGCGAAGGTGGCGCTGCAAGTCGAAGGCATGGCGCAGGGCCGCTTCATCCAGGTAGCGGCGAATATTGGCATCGGCCGCGACACGATCACGAAAGCTGGTCTCTGATTCCCAGGCGGCCATGGCATGGCCTTGCACCCATTTGTAAGCATTCTCGCGCGATGCGCCCTGTTCCACCAAGTCCTGCAAGAGCTGGCCAGAAAAAACTAATCCCTGGGTCATTTCGATATTGCGCATCATGCGCTCGGGGAAAACGCGCATATTGGCGACCAGGTCGGATGTCGTGCCAGCAGATAATCCGTCAAGATTGTCGAATCCGGCAGAATGACGCGCTCGACGGAACTGTGTGAAATGTCGCGCTCGTGCCAAAAGGCCACATTTTCGAGCGCCGCGCTGGCGTTGGCGCGCACGACGCGGGCCAGGCCGCAAATCTGCTCGCAGTTTACTGGATTGCGCTTGTGGGGCATGGCGGAACTACCGCGCTGCTCGCCGCCGAAGGGCTCTTCGGCTTCGCGCACTTCGGTACGCTGAAGATGGCGAATTTCAAGAGCGATGCGTTCCAGCGATGCGGCCACGAGCCCAGCGTGGACATGTACTGCGCGTGACGGTCGCGCCCAACACCTGGCGTGATGGCGCGGTGGCAATCCCCAAACGGCAGCAGATCTGTCTCCTCGATCTCCGGGCCCAGATGCGAGCAGTTGCCGACCGCACCGGAGATTTTTCCCACGGCCACCTGCGCGGCGGCTTCGCGGAAGCGTTCCAGGTTGCGGCGATTTTCGTCGTACCAGTTGGCGATTTTCAGGCCGAAGGTGATGGGCTCGGCATGGACGCCGTGAGTGCGGCCCATTTCCGGCGTGTCCTTAAATTCCCAGGCGCGGCGATCCAGGACTTCCACCAGATGCTCCAGCTCTTTTGCAATTAGGCGTGAAGCATCGCGCAGCAGCAGGGCCTGCGCGGTATCCACCACATCATTGGAGGTAAGCCCGAAGTGCAGCCAGCGCGCGGCGTCTGGGTCGCCAACCGATTCGCCGACCATCATGGTGAAGGCAATCACGTCGTGACGGACACGTTTCTCAATTTCGATGATGCGAGCGGCATCCACGCGAGCTTTTTCGCGGAGCGTGGCCGCGGCTGTGCGGGGGACGATGCCAACTTCGGCCAGAGTTTCCGTGGCGGCGAGTTCCACCTCCAGCCACTTTTCGAAGCGGTTCTGGTCACCCCAAACGCGGGCCATTTCCGGGCGTGTATAGCGCGGAATCATAGGGTGACTGCCTCCTCAACGGCGGTATTTAAATCATAATTCGGCACAAAGCGGGAAGCTTTGAAGGCGTTAACAGGCGAAGAACGGCTAGGGCTCATCACCTTCAATTGTCCGCAGAATGGGGAAAATTGCAAACGCTTGCGGCCGCCAAGCTGCTCAGGCGCGAGGATGAGATTTGTCATAAACGCGCATCAATTGGTTGATATCGGCGTGGGTGTATCGTTGCGTGGCAGTGAGTGAGGTGTGACCCAATAGTTCCTGAATCACACGGAGGTCGGCGCCATCGGCGAGGAGATGAGTGGCGAAGGCGTGGCGCAGAGCGTGGGGATGCAGACGCCAACTGAGTTGGGCGAAGCCCATATATTTCTTGAGGATGGGGCGAATTTCGTGGGATGTGAGGCGATGTCCGTTGTGGCTGACAAATACGGCCAAAGGGTCGCGTGCCCGAGGCCTTGCTCCAATAAGCCACTCGCGCAGAGGCAGATAAACCTCTAAGGCAACCTGGGCTTTAGCCCCATACGGTACCAAGCGCTGTTTGCGCCCCTTGCCCAGGACGCGCAAGGTCTGATCGGAGGTGTCTACGGAATCCAGGCTCAGGCCGGCGAGCTCGCCCACGCGGATGCCCGCGCCGTAGAGAAGCTCAAGCATGGCGACATCGCGACGGAATCGGAAATCCGTGATGCACCGCTCAGCCGTGTCGTCTGAAGAGTTTCGCGCTTTATCAAGAAACTTACGAAAACGCGGCATGGAATTGAGGAAATTGTTCAGATCCTCGGGTGTCTGTACCACGGGCACGCGCTTGGGAAGTTTGGGAGTGGCCACCAACTTTGCGGGATTAGATTTTACAATATCTTCACGAACGAGAAATTTGAAAAAACTCCGTAGCGCGGCAAGCTTGCGGGCGACGGAAGATTTCTGCAGTCCGCGATCGTGCAGGTGGGCCACGAATTCGCGGACGACGTGGTGGTCTATCTTGTCGATGGGCAGGATAGTCTCGCCGGGAGGGGTAAGGAATTCAATGAACTGCTCCAGGTCCTTGCGATAGTTGGAAACGGTGTTGGAGGAAGCGTTGCGGGCAAATTCCAAGTAGCGTAGAAATTGTTGCAGGGGCAAATAGGCTTGAGGATTGGCGTTGACTTCCATGGGGGATTGCGCTGCATCGCGTGAGCGCTTCACGAGCTTGCTGGCACTACGCTGTCGGCTACTTCTGGTTCGGCAACTGCCAAGGCGACCTCAGGAACAACTTCCTCCCAATCACAACCTTCCTTGATACAAGAACGGAAATTCCCGCGCTTGGTGCGCTTCTCCACTATAAATGGTGCGCCGCATTTGGGGCAGGGCTGCGCCACCGGCTCATGCGGCGTGGTGAAATCGCAGTCCGGATAGCGGCTGCACCCATAAAACATACGTCCTGCGCCGCGGCCGCGGGACGTGCCGCGCCGGACAAACTCTCCCTGGCTACATTTGGGACAAGCAATGCCTAAAGTAATGGGGCGGGTGTATTTGCACTTTGGATACTTGGAACAGCCGATAAATTCGCCGAAACGTCCGTGCCGCTTAAGAAGCTGTTCTTCACAGAGCGGGCACTTTTCATCCAAAACCACGTCGGGCTCCCTGGCTTTTCCGGTGCCGGAACCAATCGCCGCGTAGTCTTGCAATCGGGATAGCCGGTGCAGGCGAGGAATGTGCCGAATCGGCCGCGCTTGATGGCCATTTCCTTGCCGCAATTGTCGCAATACTGGGTTGTGTTTTCCCCTTCCACCACCTCCGTTCCAGTGTCCGAGAGATCGCGGGTATAATCACATTCCGGGTAGCGCGAGCATCCCAGGAAAAATCCGTGGCGGCTGATGCGCTCCAGCAAAATCCCCTGTCCGCATTTCTCGCATTTCTGGTCGGTGGGAATTCCGGCTTTGTAGGATTCCATTTCGCCACTGGCCTTCTCCAGATCCGCCTCGAAGCGGCAGTAGAATTCCCTCACGGATTCCCGCCAAGGAAGTTTGCCTTCCTCGATTTCGTCGAGTTCATCCTCCATGCGGGCGGTGAAACCCACGTCGAAAATGTCCTCAAAGCTTTTCACCAGCAGATCGCTGACCTTTTCGCCCAGCAAAGTGGGCGTTAGCCGGCCCTGGTCCTTGGAAACATATTCGCGGTCCACGATTGTGGATATAATCGACGCATAAGTGGACGGGCGGCCGATGCCCTTTTCTTCAAGCTCCTTGACCAGGTGGCTTCGGTATAGCGTGGGCGCGGTTCGGTGAAATGCTGGTCCGGGCGTATTTTTTCCAGACGTCAGTGTCTCGCCCTCTGTGATGCGCGGCAGCGTGCGTCCTTCCTCGTCAGCCTCTTCATCTTTTTCCTCCCGCGTCTTCCTGATAGACGGCCAGGAAGCCGGCGAACCTCAGGACTGATCCGGAAGCGCGGAAGATATACTCGCCGGCGGTAACATCGATGGTGGTCTGGTCGAAAATCGCGGGCATCATTTGCGAAGCCACGAAGCGCTGCCAGATCAGGCGATACAGTCTATAAACATCATCCTCCAAGATATCGCTTCACATCCTCCGGCGAACGAGCAACATCCGTGGGACGAATGGCTTCGTGAGCCTCCTGCGCCTCTTTCTTTGATTTGTAGATGTTGGGCTTTTCGGGCAGATAGTCCGCGCCGTAAGTTGTCGCCAATGTATCCGCGCACCTGGCCAGCGCCTCCTGCGACACGCTTCACGGAATCGGTGCGCATGTAGGTAATCAGCGCCACGGAGCCTTCCTCACCCAGCTCGATGCCTTCATACAGACGTTGCGCCAGCATCATGGTGCGCTTGGCGGAGAAACGCAGCTTGTTGTAGGCCTCTTGCTGCAGCTTCGAGGTAGTGAAAGGCGGCGCTGAGTAGCGGCGTTTTTCCTTTTGCTGAATGGAGCTGACCAGCCAGCGCGCCCCCTGCAACTCCGCCAGAATCTTGTCAGCGGCCTCCTGATTGCCGATTTCAATTTCTTCACCGCGGTGACGCGCGAGCTTAGCCTCAAAAGCCGGCGGCTCAGCGCCGTTCAACATCGCATGAATACTCCAATATTCGCTTGGGCATGAAGGCGCGAATTTCCCTCTCGCGTTCGGCGATCAGCCGCAGAGCAACGGTCTGCACGCGCCCGGCGGAAAGTCCGCTGCGAACTTTATCCCAGAGCAATGGAGAAATCTTGTAACCCACCAGGCGATCGAGCACCCGGCGGGTCTGCTGCGCGTCCACCAGGTTGGTATTCATCGCTGCCGGGATGCTCAAAAGCCGCGGCGATTGCCTTGGGCGTGATTTCGTGGAACAGAACGCGAAATATTTTGCGACCGTTCCGGAAGTTTCGCCCCTGCTTTTGCCTTCCGTTTTTGCCTTGGCGCCGTTCCCTCGGCGGTCTTCTCCTTGCGCTTTCTGCCGCAGCCATCGTCGCGAAGAATTCCGCCAAGTGCGCGCAAATCGCTTCGCCTTCGCGATCGGGATCAGCCGCCAAATAAATGCGTCCGCATCCGCCGCCAGCGCCCGCAGTTCCTTCAATACTTTTTCCTTGCCGGCAATGACCTCATAGGTCGGCTCGAAATTATTGTCCACGTCAATGCCCAAGACCTTTTTCGGCAGATCCTTAACATGCCCCAGCGAGGCCCGGACAGCGTAATTACGTCCGAGATATTTGTTGATGGTTTTCGCCTTGGCCGGCGACTCTACGATTACCAGTGAACGTCCCATATTCCTTCTCTATTCTTAAGCATTCCGCGCTGGGCGGGCTTTGCCGCGCGACTCCTCATACCATCGCCTTCACGAATCGCTTTCCCGGCAACTGGCGGATGGCACCCTTCATCTCCATCTCGAAGAGCAACGCCAGCACTCACGGACGAATTCATGCCGGAGAGCTCCATGATTTCATCCGCCTGTCGGGGCTCTTCAACGGTAAGGAGCGCAAACAGGGCCCGCTCCTGTTCCGAAGGGCTGCTCAAAAGGAGGCCCGCTCCGCTGTCGTGGCCGTTCTACAGGCAGAATCTCCGCGCGGATGGGCGTGGGTAGTTCGTCCACCACGTCTTCCCATCCGTCACCAGCTTGGCCCCCTGCTTAATTAGGTGATTGGGGCCGAAGCTCCCGGGCTGTGTGGTGTTTCCAGGTACACCGTACACCTCGCGGCCGAAGTCCATGGCCAGACGCGCGGTAATCAAAGAGCCAGAATACTGCGCCCCCTCCACGACGACAACACCGAGTGTCATGCCTGCTATCACTCGGTTACGTACCGGGAAATTCTGGGGCGCGGGAAACGCGCCCATACAGAACTCACTGAGGATGAGGCCGCGGCTTTCGATGTTGGCATAAAGCTTCCGATTTTCCTTGGGATAGATAACATCCACCCCACAACCAAGGACGGCGATAGTGCCGCCATTCGTGGCCGCCAAAGCCCCCGCATGGGCGCTGGCGTCAATTCCTCGGGCCAAACCGCTGACGACTACCAGCCCGCGCTCGGCCAAATCCCACCCCAGCTTCTCACCCATTTGATTCCCGTAAGGGCTCGGACGACGCGTCCCCACTATGGCGATGCTGTAACGGGCCAGAAGTTCAGCATTTCCGCGAAGATACAGCAATGGTGGAGGATCGTAAATCTCCCGCAAGCGCAGCGGATACCCCGGTTCGTCCCAAGTCATCAATCGGACGCCTGCAGCATCAATAGCCGCCAACTCCTTTGCAGCAGCCGACATCGGCTCGCCGGGAATGAATGGCCTGCGCGACTACCGCAGGCACGTGCTGCGCTTCTAACGCTGTCAGACTGGCCTGGAAAATGTCTTTAGGGCTGCCAAAGAACCGCAACAATTTGCCAGCACTACGGGCGCCAAGTCCCGGCGTGAGACCGAGGGCCACCCAACCCAGGTAAGACTCCTCATTATTCATGGAAGGGGTTCGAGGGGAGCGTACGCAGTGGTTCGGCACCTTGTCAAGCCTAACAGCAGACTTTGATGCCAGAAATGGTCCTCAGAGAAATTTTCAGCGGTTGGAATAGATCACCTTGCCGCTGCGAATGGTGTATTGCACGCGAGTAAAGGAATGAACATCAACGGCCGGATCGCCCTGAAGAACAACCAGGTCCGCTTGCTTTCCAGCGGCAACGCGGCCGCGCAGGCTGGATTCCTTAAACCGCTCTGCCGGAGCCGTAGTGAGCGAAGCGAGGATCTGCGGGAAGGTAAGTCCGGCGCGTTGCATCAGCACATACTCATCGGACGGGTCGTAGTCGTGGAGATAACCAACATCAGTGCCGAAGAGAATCTGGCCGCCGGCCTTCTGGAAGTCTCCGACTTCCTGTAGAATCGCGGGCGAGATCGTCATCTCCTCCAAACAGATGCAGCGTGGGGATCATGGCCATATGCGCCCCAATCATTTGCTGGATATATTCCGGCTTCCAGCCTCGCAAATCCTCCACGGAATGGGCAAGAACATCCACACCCGCATTCAGAGCAACCAAGAATCCCTGCAAGTCCGAAGGATGAGAGAACACCAGCTTGTCATCTTGGTGCGCGGCCACCACGGCTGCGGCGGCTACAGCCGGATCCATGGGGAGAACCTTGCCGCGCATAATCCATGAACCAGTGAACAGTTTGATGATGTCCGCGCCATTGCTCAGGTCGAATTGAACAGCGGCGATGGCCTCCTGCGGCGTAGCGGGCTGGGCCATGACGGCGACGATTTCGGGCGGCAGCGTATCCTTCAAGTAATACGGAATGCCGTTGTGGGGATAAAGCGGGTCGCCGGCGGTGAGAATGCGCGGGCCGGGAATTTCACCAGATTCAATCCTCTTGCGGAGGGCAACGGTATTGAAGATGTCCGAACCCGTGTCCACAATCGTGGTAAATCCGTATTGCGTAAGCATGTCCTGCAATTGGACTGCAAGTTTCTTCGCGGGGGCATTCTGCGCACCAACCCATTTCTGTTCCGTGAAATGAACGTGGCTATTCTGGAATCCACTAAGGATGGTCAATCCGGTGCAATCCAGGACTTTCGCAGCCTTGGAAATCGAAGTCTGGTCTTGGCCATAAACTCCCACTATTTTTCCGTCACGAATGATCACCGTGGCATTGGGAATGGGCGGTTGAGTGGGCGACGGATAGACTTTCGCGCCGCGAAGAACCAGGACTCGATCTTGGTGTGCAGGAGCAGAACTGGCCAAGCCCTGCGGCAATGGCGCGCCAGTCACGGCATACGACAGCGCAATGACGGCAACGACGGCAAATGGAATTCCGGTCGTGCGAATTGTTCGCGAATTCATGCGGGCTCCCTTTCAGACATCCAAGATCATAGTACGCGGAGAGATCGCCCCGGGTTCCGCCAGAAATGCGTCACTCACTACCCGACAGAGAGGATTTCGACGGGAGGTAGCCATACCGATACTGAAGCGGGAATGTTAAAAAGTTGACAATGAGCCTGCGGAGAGGGGACGTCGGTTTGGCGGCGCGGCCGCCGATGGTAAGACTGCCGGTGGAGAGCTTGTCGGGATTGCCGGCCAGGTGGTGCTGAATCTGTACGACTGCCTCATTGCCATGAAGGAACGGAGTGGGTATGGGACGGCCCATCACCGTGGTAGTAATTTCGCGCAGAAATTCTTCCGGCTCGCGGACGAAATCCTCAAAACGAATGCGCGTGTAAGACTTGGCGTGTTCGCGAAGTTTCTCGGAAAAGACGTTGTAGGACCACCAATAGCGGATGGAATTCAGGAAGGAATGGGTGCGCAGATAACCTTTCTTGCTGGTCCAACTGGCGACGACGTTGCTCGGCTCGCGGACGAGATGAAGGACGTGCAACTCGACCTCGGGGATGAGGCTGATCATCAGCCCCGTGCTGGGATCCTTGGACGAGTCAACAATCACTTCACATCCCGTCTGGCGTCGGACCTGTTTGTAAACCTGCTCCATGGAGGAGAGGATGCGCTTTTCGTCCGGAGATAGTCCACGACCGCCGCTGCGCGAAGAAATGGAGGGGAAACGGCGAATACGAATGAGTCGCGCGCCGATTTGGGGGAGATCGGGCGGAATGATGGGGAGCATGTCCTTCCAAAATTCGCACGCGGACACTGGTTTCCCGCAGCCACACGGGATGCCGCGAGCCTGCATGCCCGCCTCGAAGAGATAGCGCGCAGCTTCGCCCACGTTAAGGAAGCCCTGGACCTCGCCTAGGAGCATGGCGACGAGAGTGGTCCCGCTTCGACCTGAGCCAGCGATGAAAAGGACTTTAGTTTTTACGGTGTCCATTACGCTTGATGCGATGCATCCGAACTATACCTGATGAAGCATGAAAAAACACGGCTTAACACCACACCCCTGCAGGAGGCGTGCGCTGCACGCAAAGAAAACCTTGACAGAATTCCGGAAATCACGGATTAAAGAACACGCCGGCGCTTGACAGATGCGCCAATCCCGGCGGAGCACTTGCCAACTGCAAACAATCCACAAAAAGAATTCTATTTGAGTCAGCTCTGGGGCGCAAAGCAAAAACAAAGGCACGCGATTAAGCAGCTGGATTCGAACTGGGAAAGGAATGGAGTAGTAATCGATGCGAACTTCCAAAATGACGCGGCGCTCTGGAGATTTCAGCAGAGAAGCATCAGGGAAAAACTGGCCCTTGGCGGCACAATATCAGACAACTTCGCGCAAATAAAACGGGCGTTCCGCCCAGCGGGGACGTCCCTTGAAGACAGCAATGGTGGCAGCTATTTGACGTAGGCGATTCCCCCGAAGCCACCGTCCAGATTGTTGCCCGGGCCGGAGGCGAAGAAAAGCTGGTTCGTCTTGCCATTGTTTGCAGTGCCTCCACCAAATTCAATTCCCCAAATCTGATTGATCCGAATTGGCTTGCCCTTGGCGTCCGTGATGGTTCCGACGTAAGCACCGGTCTTGGGATTGAATCCGCTTATAGTTCCCGTATTCGTATTATTGCAAACAAGCAGGGTATTGCTCAGCGGACCGAAGTTGCTGGGGGCCATTGCGAATCCCCATGGCTGATTGAGAGGCTTGCCCTGTGCCAGGAGCTTCACAAAATTGCCGCTCTCATCGAAGATGTCAATCACACCGCCAGCGGCACCCGACGTTGGCGCGAAAGCGACATAAACCTGCCCGTTGATGTTCTGAATGCCAAACGGGGCCATGCCTTTGAGAGTGGTATCCGTAAAGGACTTTACAAGGTTGAAGTTTCCGTCGTACATGTCGACTTTATTGTTGGCATTATCGGTAGCAAACAAATAATTTCCAGATGGATGGCTGGTAATAGCCAGGGCGGTGTAAACGGCCCCCGAGGATGAGTTATTGACGGCAATGATGGCCTCAGTAGGATTCGCTATCTCTGACCAGCCACTGATTGTGCCGTCCAAGGTTGCGAACAGGAAGGTGGACGCCCACCCCTCAACCTGGAACTGTTGCGAGCCATTGTAAACAATGCCGGTGGGTGAACCCGTGTCAATGCCGTTAGCCGAGGGTATCGTCACGATCAGGCTTTGAGGCACTCCAACACCATTGTATAGGGTTGACCAACCATCTCCTTCGTCACTGACCCAAAAAGCACCGCCTGGCGCGTAGGCGATTCCCCAGCCGTTAATCAGAAGAGGATCGGTGTGTCTTGCCTTGCCTGATACATTCGAATCCAGCCTAAACAACTTGTATCCCTGTGCCGAGGTAGAGCCGCAAACAGATACCAGCAAGAGCGAAAGCGATACGCTTAGAACAATGGCTCGGCATATTGAATGTCGCATAATGAATTCTCCTTAGGACCGATGGATTCGAATCCTGATACTGCATCCGACTGCCCGATGCAGGGATATATGCTGGCGCAAAAAAGGACGGAAGTTGTCAGTGGAATGTCACAGATTTGTAATTTGGGTACCGGCGTTTAAAGCGGGAATTCCGGGTTTATGCCTAGCGGCTCGCACATAGTGTGGCTTTTCTCTGGTGGACGCAACGAATGTGCCACCAGAGTGTGTCCCAGCGGGCGCGCCCCCTGCCGAACCTTTCACTCACTGGCGTACAAGCTGGGAATTAAAAGCGGCAAATCGAAAGAGGAACCGGCACAGATGGGGGAGCACAGAAAAAAACCAACGCACGCACGTGCCTTCCCACAAGCAAGTCGCATTCGCATGGGCAAATACAGCATGGTTGTTGCTGGCAACGGGATATGAAAAGATCATTGGAGTCGCATGGTAATTCTGTTCCGAACAATACTTTCATTTACGCGGCGCGGCGGCATGCCCCGCAGACAGACTGAGTTCTCGTGCCATGGGGCGAGCGGGGAGTTCATCTATCACCACTTGCGGCTGGCCAGTGAGATTGGGTGGAAGCAGAGACAGGAGTAGGCTTCCTTCAGCGGCCTCCTGCCTGACCTCGCACTCTGCTCGCTGGACAAATATCATCGCGAGTAAGGCAGCGGCGCCTCAGTGCAACAGGCCTTCCTGATAGCGAAGCGTAGCAAGCTGGCTTCGGTAATCGTATTTCGCGGCGGCTTGCTGAATTTGCGCCTGGGCATCATTGAGTTGTGCCTGACTGAGTTCAACGATGGAGCTGAGGCCCAGTTTGTAACGCTCCTGCGCGAGTTCCAGAGCCTTGTTCGCTTGCGTCAGAAGCTGCGCGGTAAGGTCCAGATTCTGGAACGCCGTATTGGCATTGAGCCAAGCCTGGCGGACGTCGCGGGCAATACGGTTCTGCACATCGCGCAGAGTCTGGCTTTCACTTTGCGCTTGAAGATCTGCTTCCGCACGGCGTGCTCCAAATAAATGACCCTCGAAAATCGGCAGGCTCAGGTTGAAACCCGCGGCGGCATAGCGATCCGTCACCACATCCGGGCGATAGGGAGTGAAGCCCGCATCGCCAAGAATGCTGAGAGTGGGGAAATATAGATCCCGCTCCGCAGTGGCGAAGCGCTTGGCGGCTTCGGCAGAGTCGCGCTGTTGCGCCAATTCAGGGCGGTTCTGAAAGGCTTCGGCAATGACCTGCTGCTGGTCCGGGAGAGCAGCCTCTTCTTCGGTGCCGTCAGCGAGATCGAAATCTTGCAGGTCCGTAAAGCCAAGCGCCATGGAAAGTTCCGCGTAGGACGCTTGCCGATTGTTTTCCGCCTGAGTCAACAGCAGTTGCGCTTGCGCAAGGTTCACTTTAGCGAAGCTGAGGTCCAATCCGGATTTCAGTTTGTTGGCGGTCATAGCGCTTACCTGATCCACAACTACCTGGCGTTCCTGCGTGGTCTGCTGGGCCACTCTCAAGACGGCCTGCGCCTTGAGCGCGGAATAATATGATGTATCCACTCCCAGCAGGACATCGGCGCGCGTCACCTGGGCTCCCGCCTCTGCGGCCTGCGCTTCCAGGCGCGAGCTGGCCACCAGGTTGTGCGTGCGGCCGAAATCAGTCACGAGCTGATCGAGTTCCAAGCCATTGGCGTAGCGACCGTATACAATAGGGTTGTTCAAACTGCCGGCCGAGATCCGGCTATCGTGATCGGCAAGCGCCCCGGTGAAATTTCCGCTAATCATCGGATAATAAGCAGAACGCACCTCCGTGGGAATTTCGCCGGCTGCGGCGGCGGAAAGTTGCGACGCCCGAAGCCGCGGATGATTCTGCAAGGCCAAGGCCTCAGCCCCCGGAAGATCCAGATGCAGCATATTTGCGGTGCCGGCTTGCGGGGCGCCGACTCCCGGGGCGGAAACAGGGGCTGCGGATTGCGCCACGGCTGGCCGCGAAAACGACAATCCCAGGAATATGAGACCTATACAGGTGGCGCGTTTCATTGCGGTTGCACCGCTTCGGCAACTGCCACATTTCCCTCCCGACGCCGATAAGCAAGCAAGTATGCGGCGGGAACGACAAAAATGGTCAGCACAATAGACGTAAGGAGGCCGCCTATGATGACGATTGCCAGTGGAGCGTAAGCTTCGCTCCCCGTCTCGATCTTGAAGGCCATGGGGAGCAGCCCGACAACCGTCGCCAGTGAGGTCATCAGGATCGGCCGCAAGCGAATACGGCAGGCGTCAGCCACAGCCTCGCCCACGCTGTGGCCTTGCGCGCGCAAGGTATTCGCAAAGTCCACAATCAGGATGCTGTTGGATACCACCATTCCCTGGAGCATTACGATCCCCATTAAGGACTGAATGTTGAGAGTGGTTCCCGTGAGAACCAACGTGAAAGCCACGCCCACCAGTCCGGTGGGAACGGCAAGGATGATGAGCAAAGGATCCAGGAATGAAGCGAACTGCGCCACAAGAATCAAATAGACCAGAAGAATGGCCACTAGCAGGCCAATCCCAAAGCTTCGAAATGACGACTGCACGGTGATCACCAGCCCACGCAAGTCTAGACGGACATTGGCAGGAAGACTTGTCGCGGCCATGATTTTCCTGACGGCGCTGGATGCTTTGCCCAGATCTTCGCCCGAGGGCGCCACATAAACGTCGATGACTCTTTGCAGAGCATAATGGTCCACTTCCGTGGGTGTGAGGATAGATTTCACATCAGCGACCTGACTGAGAAAAGTGGGCATCATCAGGCCGGGCGCGTGCAGCGGCATGGCTTTCAAGTCCTCGATGGACTTAACCTGGTTTTCGGGATATTGGACGCTCACAAAATAGTTGTTTCCCGTCTTGGGATCGACCCAATAGCTGGGGGCTATCATGGTGTCCGACGTGAGGGCGGTGATCAAATTATCCAGGACTTCTTTGGGCGTTAGGCCGAGTTCGCTGGTGCGATCACGGTTTACATTCACTTGCAGCGCGGGATAATCCATGTCCTGGGGAATATACACGTCTGCAATGCCGGGGACCGCCTTGATTTGCTGCGCCAGCGCCTGCGCGATGTGATTATCCCGCCGCAAGTCCATTCCGCTTACCTGCACATCAATGGGAGCGGGCACGCCCTGATTCAATACGGCATCCACCAATCCGCCGGACTGAAAATACGTGCGCAATTCGGGAATCTCCTCGGCGATCCGCCTCTGCACGCGGCGCATGTAAATAAAACTGCTGACCCGGTGATCTTCCACCAGTCCCACCTGGACAAACGCCGTATGCATGGCGGAATTGGGCGTGAACAGCGATGAAAAATCCGGCATAACGCCGATATTGGAAACCACGGTGCTCAATTCTTTCGGCGGGACGACCTCGCGGACAATCTGCTCCACCTTCTTGACGTAGCCTTCGGTTACCTCGATGCGGGTTCCCGTGGGGGCCTTGAGGTTGATCATGAACTGTCCCGCATCCGTTCGCGGGAAAAACGAGATGCCAACAAACGGCAGGAGCAGACAACTGATGACGATCAGGACTCCAAATCCGAGTAGCACTTCCCGCGGGCGCGCCAGGGCTTTGCGGACCCAGCGCTCGTAAAAGTTCAGGACGCGCTCGAACCTTGCATTGAAGCGTGCATGGAAACGGGCTCCCCAAGATTTCTTGCCGGCCTCGCCGCCTTCTGCGTGGACGCCTTTTAGAAAAAATGCGCAATACAGCGGGACCACGGTGACAGCGTCAAAGTAGGAGGCGCACAGAGCAATGACGACAGCCAGCGCCAGCGCCGAAAAAAGATATTTGCTGACTCCAAATAGAAAGGTAACCGGAAAGAAAACCACCACAGCCACGAGCATGATGGCCAGCACGGCGAGCGCGACTTCATTGGTGCCCTTCATCGCCGCCACTTTGGGGTCCTCGCCCATTTCGAGGTGACGGTAGACGTTCTCAATTACCACCACCGAATCGTCAATCAGACGCGAGAACGCCAGCGCCAGGCCGCTGAGCACCATGGTATCGATGCCTTTTCCCCAGGAGTGCAGGATGAAAAACGTGATCATCACGGACACGGGAATGGAAAGGAAAACAGCCACCGTGGCCCGCACGCTGCCCAGAAACAGAAGGATCATGAGTCCAGTGAGAAAAATGCCCAGGCCCCCTTCGCGTAGCACCGTAACAATAGCTTCCTTGACGAAGACGGATTGATCGAAGACCAGACGGGTGCGCAGCTGGGCGGGAATGTCGCGCAGCGTGCGGATGGCTTTCTTGATTCCGTCCACCACGGCGATGGTATTGGTGTCGCCGCCCTGCTTGAGCACGGGAACATAGACGGATTTCCTGCCATTGACGCGCACGATGTTGTACTGGGGAAATGATCCGTCAATTGCGGTGCCCACGTCGGAGACGAACACGGATTTCTCTCCCTCCGTCTTCAGGGGAACGCTGTTCAGCGCTTGCGCGTTGGCCACCTGCGCATTGGTGTAAATGTTGTAATCCATGGGGCCGATGCGCACATCTCCGGCGGGCAGAATCAGGTTGGAATCATTGATGGCGCGCACCACGTCCATGGGACTGAGTTCATGGGCCTGCAATTTCTGAGGATCGACGTTAACCATGATCTGACGATAGCGTCCCCCGAACGGCGGCGGCACCGTGGCGCCCGGAACACCCGCGATTTGGTTCCGAATCTGATATTGCAGGTAATCGTGGAGTTGTGTTTCCGTCAGCCCCTGCCCTTCCACGGTTAGGAGACACACGGGAAGGCTGGAAGCATCCACCTGCATGACCACGGGCGGAAGTGTTCCTTCCGGCAAGCGGCGCAGATCGGCCATGGCCAGGTTCGAGATCTGCGTGACGTCTGCGTTGGCGTCTGACCCGGGTTGGAAGTAAATCTTGATCAGACTCACTCCGGCCATGGATCGCGACTCCACGTGGTCAATTCCGCTGCCCAGGGTGAAGAAACGTTCAAAGGTATCCGTGATGTCCGCTTCCACCTGCTCTGGCGGCATTCCGTTATAGAAGGTAGCAACAAGAACCACGGGAATGTGGATGGGCGGGAACATGTCCACCGGCATTTGCACCAGGCTGGTGATTCCCAGAACACAAGCAAGGAGGCAGAGAACAATGATGAAGTACGGATGGCGGATGGCGAATGACGGCATGTTGGGATTATTCCGTTTCCGATGGAGTAACCATCTTGGGCCGCACGATTTCGCCGACTTTGTACGCGGCCTGTTCTCCAAACACCACCAGATCTCCTTCCTGCAGGCCGGAAAGAATTTGGACGTCCGTGGCGGTCTGCAAGCCCGTGGTTATGGCTCGCAACTCAATCCGGTCGGAGCTGTTGACCACCATGGCGGTGGTGGCACCGTCAGCCGCCGTATGGACGGACTGCAGGGGGAGGGTAAGGGCATCCTGAGCTGCTCGCAGAGGGATTGTGACCGTGGCGTACATCCCGGGCACCAATTCATAGTTTGGATTTGGGACATCCACCTCCGTATGCATCGTTCTGGTCGCGGTATCAATCTGGCCAGAAAACCGGACGATTTGTCCGTCGAATTCCTTGTGATTTCCCGAAACGTTCACGGCTACCGTCTGGCCAACGTGAACCTCTGGAACCGATCTTTCCGGCACGGGGATAACTAGGCGGAGAAGGTCATTCTGGGAAAGGCGACAGAGAGCCAGGTCGCCTTTGTTCGACGAAGTGCCCGCGGGAAGAAGCGCTCCAGTGTAAGCAAACAGCTCGGTGATCACGCCGTCGAAAGGAGCGGTGATGCGCGCGTAATTGTAAAGCGCCCGGTCCTTCTCCAGCGCCGCCCGGGTGGACAACAGCACCTCATCGGCGGCCGCCACCGCATCTCTTGCGGAAGAAACTTCCGCGCTGGTTTCGCGGTCCTTGCCTTCGGCCACGTCAACCTCCTCCTGCGCCACGAGGTCGGGTTTCGTTTTTTGAACGTCCGCCAGCCGTGTGTAGGTGAGATTGGCGACGTTGTAGGCCGATTCGGCACGTATTAACTCCTCATGCGCGCGGCCCTGGTCCTGCTGGCTGCGGCGGACCAAGGCCTCATCCTGCTGAACTTGCTGCTCGAGTTCAGGAATTTCCAAAACGGCGAGAAGCTGCCCCTGCTTGACGTGGCTTCCCCAATCTATGTAGAGCTTTTGAATGTAGCCAGAGACCTTGGCGTAGACTTCGATTTCCTGAAACGGCTGGAACTCCGAAGCGATCTGCAAATTGTTGGAAAGATTCTTCCTCACCGCCTTGACGACGGCCACCGACGCCGCTTCCGACGCACTCGAACGACCTTCTCCCGCGTGGCCGCAAGCGCCGAGGATTATTGTCGAGACGAGAAGGAACAATACCCCCCCTGCCGCAACGGTCTTCCTTGAACCACAGCGATCTCTTCTATAACGGCCAATGAAGGTGGCATCATTTCCGGGTCTTGCTGGTCCGCGAAACAATTCGTTCACCTCTCACCCCCTCGGATGGATTGGAGGAGCTTGTCGAGTGAGAAATGGTCGGAGCGGCAGAGATCTGTCAGGCCCTTCCTGGTCTGCAGAATTTTTTGTGCTGCCGCGGGAACCGCGTCGGCAATTTCGCCGGGGACAGTTTGCACGCCATGCAGATCGCCGTGAACCAAGTCGCCCGGCCGGACCTGAAGGCCACCTACCTCCACTGTGGTGCCAAAATCAGACACATGCGCATAGGCATGCGAAACGGAAACAGCATTGGCAAAGAGACGGAATTCGGCGGCGCGCAATTCGGGAATGTCGCGAACGGATCCGTTGGTTACCAGGCCGATGCATCCCAGCGCCTGCAGGATACTCCCCTGAACTTCGCCGACGAAAGCTCCCAGACCCGGCGGGGTGTCCATGTCCTGCAACACGATGACGCGCGGCGCGGGAATGCTCTGGATGTATTCCCACCAGTCGGCCCTGTCGTAGTAGCTGTGCCCCTCCATCGGAGGGTCGGCGCTGCGAATGCGGGCCGTGGCGGCATAGCCAACCATGGGTGAAAACTCCGGAAAAATGCAGTGGACGCTGGCATCGGCGAAGCCGGTATTGCGCAGGCGCACGTTAAATGTCTCAATAGCGCTAGCCACCACACAGGTGCTCAAGCGTCTCAACTGCTCTAAGATTCGGGGCGATCGTGGGTTCGGATTCATCAGGGCTCCCAGGTCCAAGACTTCAACGAAAAGCGATGCTCCTGCGGCAGATGAAGATCACCATTGCATGCAGCAACCATGGGCCAGCAGCCTGCGGCGGCCGGGAATGGAAATTTCAATGCGGACAGCCAGTCAGCCGGGTAGAAACGCATAATTCCCGCCCGGCTGCTGTCTGATTCAGACACTGGAGATCACGGCCCGATGTGATCGACGTAATCGTTCCAATCGCGCGCTTCCTTGCTGTTAATCTGCACAATCCACAGGCCGTTGGCGTCAAGAACGTAGTCGATATTCCCAGAGCCTCTGATTACTTTCTTCACGTCATTGAATTGTTTCACCACTTTAGGAGAGCCGGGAGTGGACATGTCCCAAACGGTAAGCTTGTGGCCATCCCCGGATGGATGAGCAGCGGGGGGCGGCGCGGGGGCATTCCGATTACCTCCGCTTAGCATCACGTCGCCTTGAAAGGTTGCATTTTCCAGGGTTGTGCCTTGCGGTAGGTCAATCGAACGAACCATCTTCGGCTTCTTGCGGCGGGAAACATCGACGACCGTAAGAGTCCCCTTGTCAGCGCTCTGGATATACAGATAGCGATGATTTTCAGTCTCGCGTAAGATCGCGTTTTGAAAACCGGCCATGTCAAGCGACAGGTGCGACATCAACCGCGCTCCCGCTGACGCGGAAGTGCCCTGATGAGCGGGCGGTTTCGCTGTTGCTGGGGAAATCACCAGCAGCACAGCGATAGCCGCGCTCACCCATGCCTGTGCAAACTTGCAGAAAACATTAGACTCTTTTGCAGATTCTCTCTGCATAAATCCTCCTTATTTTGATTACAGCTGCTTCTTGTAAATTGTCATTGTCAGGCGCCGCATGTGGAGGATGTTCCGATGATTGCTGGAAAGAGCCATCCGCCGCATTGCAAACGCGCAGCGTTTCCAGAAAACCGAAAGATGGAAAGGAAAACTAGATTTGCGGTGGTGCGCGGGGAGCAAAAGGCCGGGAAACTGCCGGTTGGGCGAGAATCAGCTGTGGCTCGGGCGCGACTCGCTCCTGAACCTGCTGTAGAGGGAAAACACGGGACCAGCCATCGCTCGCCGGTTGAACGGAAAAATTCGCCCCACGAAACTTGGCGGAGGTCTTGGACTTTATCAGGCTGGAAAAGTAACGGGCGGAAGCCGACGGCGGAACTGTATGCACCAACCGGGCTTGCAGCGTAACGGAAACCGTGCAGAGGACTGCCGCGCAAACGATTGCCGAGCAAAGCAGCCTGGTCAACCAACGCGACTTGTGAAAACAACGCATAACGGAAGCTAAAAAGCCATTATAGGCCGCTTTCTCCTTGCTTGGCAAGGGGGCCTACAAAGGATTAGTTGCGTCTTCCCCCCCCTAGCTGGTTGCTTTGATGCCGTGTTGGCGTGGCGAAGCCTTCGGTCGGGGGGCCGGAGGGAGCGCGAGCTTCTCCGCCGGCCCGCCCTTCCAACCCCGGATCAAGGGGACCTTGGCACCGACCACCGCTGCAAACATTTCTCGCCGCGGACGTCCCTTCGGTGGCCAGTCTTCTCACGCCAAACGCGCGACGCCGGTATCCAAAAGCGCCGCGCGTTCAGGATTACGCTGATCTACGGCAACACGTACCGAATATCCGCGTAGAACATCGTGGTATGCGCGTTCTTCGGCTGGCCTGGAGCTACGTACCAAGCCGCGCGCGTGACGTACGACGCCTGGGTGATCAGTTGCAGCGCTCCGTAGTTCGGATTCTTCCAGAAGGTTTGGATCACGCCGAGAGTCCCTTCCTGCAGGGCGCGGTTGTTGGAACTGGAAGAGCCCGTGAACCCGTATCCCACCGGCGGGTTGCCCGCTGCCAGCGGATCGAAGCTCACATCGCGGCCGTAGTAGGCGGCGCCGTAATAGCCATACAGCATGGACTTTTTCGTGCCCTGCCATTCGAAGCCGCCGATCCCCGATCCAGAGTGAACCAGTGATGGGTAGAAGTTTAGCGAAGCCGGGTCCTGGGCCACGGTGAAGCTTGGGCCGAGGCCGAAAATATACCGGCCTTCCCCGTCGCTCCAGAACGAGTTGGCGATAAGGTGGAAGTTCTTCACCACTTCCAGGTTCATGTTTGCTTCGAGTCCCCCGGCCGTCTTGGACTGGCTGGAGCCCGGCCCGCCGCTTGCCGAAGTGGGCGTGAACAGCTTGATTTGGCTGGCCACTCCGGCAACTTCAAAGTGCCAGTTATTTTCGCCCACTTTCTGATCACGCGCGATCTTGGCGATGATGTCCGGAAACACCGTCGGCGAACTGGTTGTGGTGCCCTGGTCTACCTGGTTGGTCTGGCTCGTGCATGGCTTAACGGTCCCATTGAAGCAGGCGGGGAAGGTAACCGCGCTGCCGGTGTACTGGTCGGGATTTTCCAGTGAAATGCCCGCTGTCCAGCTATCCGTGGGATGGTAGAGTAGGCGGAACTGCGCCTGCCGCGCCCAAGTGAGACCCACTTGGTAGTTCGTGTCCATGTCCTGAGAGTAGAAAACATCGCTGGGCATCACGCCAATTCCCTTTCGATTGGGCGTGAGCATGCTCCAATCCTGACCGGCCAGCATTTCCCACTTGCCATGCGTGTAGTCAGCGAAATAGACCCGCATCCGGAACGTGTTGCCATTGCTAGTCACATCCAGGTTCGTGGGTGCATTGCCCAAAAAGTCGGCCTCCACGTACCCGGTAACATGCCCGCCGCCGACGGGGGCATCCGCCTTCAACGAAATGCGCGAGTTTTGCGCGGAGAAGCGCGATTCTGTCTGTCCGCCCTTCCCGGAGGCGTCGTTGTTAAATGGAATCGTGTTGAAGCTGGTTCCGATCCCGCTGCCCACGTTGGTTGTGCGCGTGTACGAGGTAAAATCCATGAATCCGCCGGGCGTGAAATTCGCCGCACCGATTTTGAACGACAAGGGAGCGTTCTGGTCCTTGTCCGATTCCGGCCCCGAATTTTGTCCCTGATTTCCAGCTACTGCTGCCGTTCCTGTTCCGTTGGAATTTGCCGTGGCCGCGAGCCCGCTGGGAACCGTGGGGGCCACTGCCGCATTGTGTGAGCCGGTGAGTTGTTCCTTCAGCGCCTCAATCTCTTCCTGCTGGGTTTTCATCGCCGCTTGTTGCGCCTGCATCAATTCACGCAACTGTTCAATCTCCGTTTCCAGCGCCGGAGTAGCCGTTGTTGGGGAGTCTTTCGAAGCTGTGGTGGGTTGCGCTCCGTTGGCGGGAGTCTTCGCGTCTTTCGTGGCCGTGGGAGCCGTTGTGTCCGAGGTTCCTTTCGTATGATCATCGCCAGCCATGGCCGAAGGACCGGCCAGCAGGCCGTATAGCAACAACGTGACCGCTAGTGCTCGCATTCTTTCCTCCTGATTTTTCAAAATTTGGAAAATCTAACTGCGGTTTGGGTGTGAGGATAAAACCTGGACCTGCTGCAAGCGTTCCACATTCGGCGTACGCACCCCAGATTGCTGCCGTGCAACCGAACCCGGTGCGACCCAAGGTGCTCGCATTGGGCGAAAACTGCACCTTTAGTCGCAACCCCCAATCGCCCGCAGAAGTTTGGGGCATGCCCCTAAACGGATTGTGAAAGGAATGTTAAAAGTCAGTTACAGCCCCTGCACCGCCTGTGGATTTCCAGGAGGGCATATGTGGGTGAGGCGAAACGTTGAATACCTCAACGTCTATCTGGATTGGACGGGTTCACACACGGCGTCTCCTAGAACGGGAAGCGGACGGACAAAATCGCGTTGTGGTTGTTCAGGTGGAACTGTGTCGTGGCAATCTGGATTCCGCCGCCGACTGTCAACCCCAGCCGGCGCCAAAGGTGCAGGCGTCCCAGGACCAATCCCGGGGTGATAAACGTCTGTTTGTCTCCATCGTGAGGGCCGTCGTTGAAAAATGATGAATTCACTTCCACTTCCGGCCAAAAAATGCGGTGAATGCGGTACTGAAACGCCGTATTCCACGCGATGGTGCGGCCGATCAGATCGGTGTCACCCGTGGGCAGCGTTATGCCCAGCGTGCTTTGCACGTCAAAATTGCCGAAGCCTTTTCCGCCCGCGATCGTCGGAGTGACGGTGGCATCGGGCAATCCGTTATGGTGATCCCCTGTGGGGACGGTGGCGCCGAGAAAAACCGTGAGGATGTAGTTTCCATGCTCGGCATTGCCGGCCAGCAGGCGGTATTTCATCAGAAAAGACATGTCACCGAATCCGTCCCTTTCATCGGATCCACTGCGGGCAACATACGGCGGAGGACTTATGATAATTTCCACGCGCTCCGCGGGAATTAGCTCCAGGCCCTTGGAAAACCCGTAACTGTTCGTGTCCGCGCCTGCATGGGGATGCTGGAAGGCAATGTCGTAGCGGAACTCTTCTTCCAGACGGGGCGTGGTTGTCGCCAGCGGCGTAATCCATCGTGGTTGCTCCCCCTGCGTTTTATCCACGCGTGCGAACCATTTGTCCCAAAATCCATCGGAGGAGGAAGCGGTGCTGGACGAGGTTTGGGTCGTCAGAGCCGATGTGGCGTCGGGTGTTGCTGTCGCGACGGCACTGTCATCAGAGGTCGCCGCGACGGAATCCGCGGGACTCGCAAATGACGCTGCGCTGGGGGTCTGCGTGGCTGCAGAACTGCCCGCTTGCCCGCGCGCCGTGGGAACGTGCACTGCACAAATGACTGCAAACACAACCAAGCCATAGAACCATTTCGCTCGCACAAATCCTCCGCCATGGATTAATTTTTGACCGACATGGCCGGAGCATCATATACGATTCTATGTGAAAATAATAGCAATCATAATACAGTTCGCGCTGGATGTGGCCCCGCCGTCGCGCGAAGTAACCCATCGCCTTGGTTAACGGCGCGGATTTCGGAGCAACCAGAGCGACGCGAAGCCGATGCACGTGACGGGAGATAAGAAAAGTGAAGGCAGGAGAGCCATTCTTGAATTGGGTCAGACGATGGGAGTCGCGGAGGAGCATGCTAGGTGAATATTTCACTGCCCTGAATCCGCACGAGAGCCGCATCCGCCTCTTACCCGGGGAGCGCGGCGCGAAGCCACCACGCAAAACTTGCAGCACGTTGCACTGGGAATCGTTGATGCCGGTTCTCCCCTTTGAGGAGCGCTGGCGCTCTTGCGGGCCCATATTTGCCCCCTCCCAGCCCATGGCGCGAGATATGGGCTCTTCCACCGCGGACTCGGCATGTCGAATACTGCCCGGTGCAATGCATTTTTGACGGAACGAATCCGCGAGATGCTGCAGCACCGCGCTTCACAGAGGCGACCCGCATTCTTGTCTTCAGGCTCAACGGATGAAAAGCCTATCCTTGGTCATTTCGATAGATCACCAACGTTCCAAACCGCGTAAGCTGCCAAATTTATCGCCGAAGCTCGGCTCGTAGGACCTCCAGAATACAATGCTCACGCGGTTGGGAGAATCTGAAACGAAGGGCCTTCGCCATCATGCGAATTGCCGGCCATAGCAGCGTGACGATTGGCCAACGGTAGTGTCTCCGGCACCCGAATGCGTGGGGCGCGCCTTTAACTTTAACCGCCCGGAAGCTTTGAATCAGGAAGCAATCGAGATGCTGGAATCCGTATCGAATCGTTTGCTACCCATTACGGATTCCACTACACTGCCGGAAGAAGCACCCATAAATCATTAACGGGCCTGTAGCTCAGCGGTTAGAGCAGCGGACTCATAATCCGTCGGTCCCAGGTTCAAATCCTGGCGGGCCCACCATTCGTCTCTGGCAATCTTGAAGTCCTCATCGATCTTCAAGGGGAGCAAGCCATCTGCCAACCGGGCTGCGCGCTTCCTTGTATCCAGAAGCCCGCGAATCAATTGGGTTGCAGGATGAGAGTGGACTCCAGGCGAAATGTCATTTTCGTTTCGGCCGGTATCTGGACCTGCTTGCCACGGGTAAAAATCTGGGTTAAACCTCCGGCGCCAACACCAGATGCGGCTCCGATAGCGGCTCCTCTTCCGCCGCCGAAAATCGCGCCCACCAACGAGCCAACGGCCGCGCCGCCTCCGAGGAATTCGGCGGTACGCTTGTTGCCGCCAATGCCTTTTTTGTTGTTTTCCTTCACTTCGGAGCTGATGACATTGTATTGCTTCCCGCCAATGGTAACGGAATAAAGGTCAAGCACCAAGTCCGGACTGTGTATCACGCCGCCCCCGGAAACTTTGCGGATCATCAATTGAGCGGGGGTGCCCTGGGGGACAGCGACGGAACCAGTGCTATCGCGAAGATCCTCGCTGATTTGCGCTGAATACATCTGCCCAACGGCGGCGGTATTGGAATCAATCGGCTCGTTGGAAGTGATGCTGATTTCAGATCCGGCGGGAATGACTTCGGCCATCCTCGGAGCAGCGGGCGTGCGCGGCGCGGGCTTGGAGAAGATCACCGAAACGACGTCAGATGGCGGAAACTGATAGTGGATACCCTCGTTGTCCGTGAAATCCAGCGTGGCGGCGGGAGCGAAATGGCCGGAATAAGCTTTGCCACTGCGAAGAGTGACGGTATCGCCGGACGCGGTAAAAACCAGAGATTGCACATCACGCAGGGGAAACTGATATTTGATCCCCTTGGAATCGGTGAAGGAGATGAAATTGCTTTTCGCCCCGGTGTACTCACCGGAAATGCTGGTGCCGTCCTTAAGGATAATTGTGTCCGCCCAGAGCGGAGCACACAGGAAAAAAACGGCGAGAAATAACCAGATGCGCGCGCACTTCACGTTTGCCTCCCCCATGCGCCGGCAGAATCGGCGCTGCCTGCCTCGATGATCACAGAGATTGATGCTTTAATCTAGACGGATTATCCCACAATCAACGAATATTTTTGCTCGGCTTCTTGCGCGCAGCTCATAGGGAGCAACGCGGGAACAGCGGAATGGGTCGAGGCTGCTGTACCGCTAGCTCCCTGGCCCTCCATTCCCAGTATCGCTGTGCAAACATCATGGAAGCGCCATTGTTCGCGCTGGACGCGGATTAGGGTAATATTGAGTGGCCAATTCAGATGTTCCGCTCGTTGTATGGGTTCTCCAGCCTCGTGGAAGATCCGAAAGACACCGAGGACGCTGGAATCGAAAGACGAAAGGTTTAGCCGGGGCGCGTGCGGAAACCGGCGAAAAAACACATGCCACAACCCTTAACCAAGGCTCCAACTGTCGCCGATGCGGGAAATACTTCCAATGCACCGCCGGCCAAAATGGCCTACGCCATACAAACTTTGGACCTGACGCGGCGTTTCGGAACATTGGTAGCGTTGGATAGCATGAACCTGAAAGTAAAGGCCGGCGCCATTTTCGGTCTGCTGGGTCCCAATGGCGCGGGAAAGAGCACGACGATCAAAATGCTGACCACGCTGCTGCCGCCCAGTTCCGGCACGGCCGTCGTGGCGGGATATGACGTCCGCGAGCAGCCGCGCGAGGTGCGTCGCCATATTGGGTACATCCCGCAAGCCGTTTCGGCGGAGCACGTGCTGACCGGTGGCGAAAACATGACCCTCTTCGCCAAACTCTATGGAGTGCCCGCGAAATACCGCAAGCAGAGAATTGAAGAGGCGCTCACCCTGCTTTCGTTGACGGAGTTTACGGAAACGCAGGTGAAAAAATATTCCGGCGGAATGGTACGGCGGTTGGAAATCGCCATTGCGCTGGTGCATAGGCCGCCCGTGCTGGTACTGGACGAACCGACGGTGGGGCTGGATCCTTCCGCGCGACACGCTATATGGGAACGATTGCAGTCGCTGCGCGCGCAGAACGGCGTGACTATCCTGATCACGACGCATCAAATGCATGAAGCGGAAGAACTCTGCGACGAAGTGGCCATCTTGAACAAAGGGCAGATTGTAGCTTCCGGCACAATACCGGCACTGAAAGCGGAAATCGGCCCGGAGGCCACGCTGGACGACGTGTTCATCGCGCACACAGGCAGCACCATTGAAGAAGGAGGATTTTCGGATGCCTTCCGAACTCGCCGTACAGCAAAACGCCTGGAGTGAGGGCGAACCATCGTTTGGTTTTTTCCGCGAGACGATGGCGGTCACCCAGGGCGAAGTACGCAAGCTGCTGCACGACCCCTTGGAAATTCTGGGCCGGGTAATCACGCCCACGGTGTGGATCCTGATTTTTGCGCCGATTTTTTCCGGATTGAAGCTTCTGCCCACCGGAGGCATACGTTATGTGGACTACATTGTCCCCGGAATTCTGGCGCAGGGAGTGCTGTTTGTTTCCGTGGTTTATGGAGTAGGCCTGCTGTGGGAACGGGACCTGGGCCTGCTGCAGAAATTCCTGGTGAGTCCGGCGTCGAGGGCGGCGCTGGTGTTGGGAAAAGGCCTGGCGGCCGGATTGCGCAACGTCCCGCAGATTCTGATTATTTACATCCTGGCCGCGGTGGCCAGAGTTGATTTGCGGTGGAATATCCTGGCCATGATTGGAGTCCTGTTTATGGTCATTATCGGCTCGGCGCTGTTCTGCATGATGTCCATGCTGATTGCCTGCATCCTCAAGAGCCGGGAACGTTTTCTGGGCGTGAACCAATTGCTGACCACGCCTCTGTTCTTTGCCAGCAATGCGCTTTATCCGCTGGCGCTGATGCCACCCTGGCTGCGCAAATTGTGCTATTTCAATCCCATGACCTACATCGTGGACGGGCTGCGCACCGCCATGCTGGCACAGGCGCACAGCAGTTACGGGCTGGTGAAGGATTTCTTCATCCCGATTCCGCTGATTACCATTCTGATCGTGCTGACTTCGTGGTTCTATCCCCGGGTCGAGTACTGAGGCCGCCCGGTCACGAGGCAGCCCGCGACTAAACTGGACGCGTCGATGCCCGGTCAAGCTTGATGAGCGAATCGCATCCATTCAACGCCATTGCTGTGGTGGGAATGAGTGGGCGCTTTCCGGGCGCCCGCAATGTCTCCGAATATTGGGAAAATCTGTGCGCTGGCGTGGAGGCCATTACATTCTTTCGGCCGGACGAGTTGGAAGACGCTGGATTCGGGAATACTGACCGCAAGCAGCCGGGATTCGTGCCAGCCGGGTGGAGTGCTCGACGATATTGATCTCTTTGACGCCGGATTTTTTGGCTTCAGCCCTCGTGAAGCAGAAAGCATCGACCCGCAGCACCGGCTTTTTCTGGAGTCCTGCTGGCAGGCGGTGGAAGATGCAGGATGCAATCCGGAAAGCTATCCGGGCGCAATTGGTGTATATGCGGGAAGCTTGATCAGCCTGTATCTTTTTAACGTCCTCTCCCATCCCGGCATTCTGGACAAGCTGGGATCCTTCCAGGTATTTACCGGCAATGACAAAGATCATGTAGCCACGCGCGTCTCCTACAAACTGAATCTGCGCGGGCCGAGCCTGGCGGTGCAGACGGCGTGCTCCACATCGCTGGTAACGGTGTGCATGGCCTGCCAGAGCCTGGTCGACCAGCAGTGCGATATGGCGCTGGCCGGCGGCGTGGCCATTCGCGTGCCGCAGAAAACCGGATACGTCCATCAGGAAGGAATGATTTATTCGCGCGATGGGCATTGCCGGCCATTCGACGCGGACGCCAGCGGAACGATTTTCACCAATGGGTTGGGCGTAGTGGCGTTGAAACGCCTGGAAGATGCGCATCGCCGATGGCGACAACATTCGCGCGGTGATCCGGGGCTGGGCGCTGAATAACGACGGGTCCAATAAAGTGGGCTACACCGCTCCGGGTCTGGACACACAGGCCGAAGTCATCGCCATGGCGCAGGCGTTGGCGGGTGTGAACCCGGAAACGGTCACATATATCGAGGCACACGGCACGGGAACGTCACTCGGCGATCCCATCGAAATTGCAGCGCTGACGCAGGCCTTCCGCCTGGGAACCGCGCGCAATGGATTTTGCGCCATCGGCGCGGCGAAATCGAATATCGGACACATGGACACGGCAGCAGGCATCGGCGGACTCATCAAGGCGGTGTTGGCCGTTGAGCATGGACAGATTCCTCCCAGCCTGCATTTTCAGACGCCGAACCCCGCGATTGATTTTGAGCGCAGCCCGTTTTTTGTGAACACCAAGCTGCGCGAATGGAAGACAGAAAACTTTCCACGCCGCGCCGGAGTAAGTTCCTTTGGGATTGGGGGGACCAACGCGCATGTGGTGCTGGAAGAAGCCCCGACGCCGAACCGTTCTGCGAGCCACAGGGCGGCGCAGTTGTTGGTGATATCCGCACGGTCGAAAGCAGCACTCGATGCAGTCTCCGCAAACCTGGCCGCGCACCTCGAAGAACACACAAACACGAATTTGGCCGACGGGGCGTTTACATTGCAAACCGGGCGGAAAACGTTTGGAAAACGGCGCTTCCTGACCGCTAGTTCTGCGGCAGAAGCTGCAGCGGCGCTGAGGTCCATCGATCCCGCAACGCGTGTTTTCCTCCACTGCTGCGCCGCGCGAGCGCGAATTCATCTTTCTTTTCCCCGGCCAGGGAACGCAATACGCAGGAATGGGTCGTGGACTTTATCAGTCCGAACCGGTGTTCCGTCAGCATGTGGACCACTGCTGCGAATTGCTGAAAGAGGACTTGGGATTCGATTTGCGAGAAGCTCTGTTTCCCGCCGAAGCGCATTCAGAAGAGGCCAATGCGCGGTTGATGGAAACAGCCGTGACCCAGCCGGCTCTTTTTGTAGTGGAGTACGCACTGGCGCAGCTGTGGATGGAATGGGGCATTCGCCCGCGGGGCATGGGGGGACACAGCATCGGGGAATATGTCGCCGCATGCTTGGCAGGAGTGTTTAGCCTCGAAGATGCTCTGCAACTGGTGGCCAAGCGCGGACGCCTGATGCAGGAATTGCCGCGCGGGTCTATGCTGGCCGTGCCGCTGCCGGAAACTGAGGTTCGCGGCTTGCTGTCCAGCAATCTGGACATTGCGGCCGTCAACGAAGTCGGCGCGTGCGTCGTGGCGGGGCCGTCCGCTGCGGTAGAATCTTTGGCCGGTGTGCTGCAGAAACGCGGTGTTGAATGCCGGAACCTGAAAACCTCGCACGCTTTCCATTCAGGAATGATGGATCCCATCCTGGATGAATTTGAGAAGGCGGTGGGCGCGGTGGAACGGCATGCGCCGAGGATTCCATTCGTATCCAACACCACCGGCAAATGGATTACAGCCGAGGATGCCACCAGTGCGGCATACTGGGCGCGGCACATTCGAGGCGCAGTCCGTTTCGTGGAAAATATCGGAGAACTGACGGGATTACCGGATGCTGTTTTCCTGGAAGTGGGCCCCGGACAGACGCTCTCAGGGCTGGTTCGCCGGCATCCCAGTCGCGCGGAACAGCCAATTCTACGGTCATTGCCCGCGCCACAGGAAAAAAAGCCGGATGTGGAGACTACTCTACAGGCGCTGGGACAGATATGGCTCCTGGGCGGAGCGGTGGACTGGAAGGGTTTTCACGCGCAGGAGAAACTCCGGCGCGTTCCGCTGCCTACTTATCCTTTTGAACGGCAGCACTATTGGATGGATAGACTCAAAACAGGCGAATTCACGGCCGCGGCGGGCGCGGCTGCAAACCGAGGGAGGAATTCCGACGTGGCAGACTGGTTCTCAGTTCCTATGTGGAAGCAATCCGTGGCGCCTGTTGCCGCCAGCACAGGTGATGAGGGTCCTTGGCTGATTTTCTCCGACGAAGCCGGGATTGCCACGCATTTCGCCCAGCATTTGAAGCAAGCGGACCAATCCTTTGTAACCGTGACTGCTGCGGAGCGGTTTGAGAAGGCCGGCGAAGATCATTTCAAAATTCGCCCGGCTTACCTCGATGACTATTCGCAGGTACTGCGGGCGCTGCGGGCCAGCCGCCGCACACCGCGGTGCGTGGCGCACTTCTGGGGCGTAACGCGGAACGAAGCAGCCGATCTGGAACGGCAGAAAGAACGCGGATTCTGGAGCCTGCTGGCGCTGGCGCAGGTGCTTGCGGAACATGCCGCGGGTGCTCCCGTGGAGATGCGGGTGATCACCACCGGATGTCTGCCCGGTTACCGGCGAGGAAAAAATATCGCCGGGCAAGGCACTGGTGGTGGGACCTGTGCGCGTGATTCCGGTGGAAATTCGGAACCTGCATTGCGGGCTTGTGGACATCACACTGCCATCCTCGGACGAACAACGCGGATGCGCTTATTCGGAATCTGCTCGGTGAGTTTGATGCCGAGCAGTCACGGATTACGTGGCCGCGTGGCGCGGAGCGCTAGCGTTGGGTGCAAGGCTTTGAACCGCTGCATCTGGATGAATCCAGTGCGGGACAGGCTCCGTTGCGCGATGGCGGAGTCTTATTTGATCACCGGCGGACTCGGCGGAGTGGGGCTGGCCCTGGCGCAGTTATCTTGCGCAGAAAAAGCATGCCAAGTTGGCGCTGATGGGCCGCTCTCCGCTGCCGGATCGCGCGATGTGGCCGCAGTGGCTGGCGGCATATGGCAATGACGCCTCGGCGAAAAAAATTCGCGCGGTGCAGTCCATCGAATCCCTGGGCGGAAAAGTGATGGTTCTTGCGGCGGACGTAACCGACGCGGCGCAGATGCAGCGAGGCGGCCCGGCGGATAAAAGACGAGTTCGGCGAAATCAATGGCGTGATTCATGCCGCAGGGCTGCCCGCCGGAAACATGATCGCCATGCACCGGACGGGAGAGGCGGCGCAGACGCTGGCGCCGAAGGTCCAGGGGACCATGGTCCTCGACGAAGTTTTTCGCGGAACGAATCTTGATTTCCTGTTCCTGTGCTCGTCGCTGAGTTCGCTGGTGGGCGGTTTCGGCCAGGCGGATTATGCCGGTGCCAATGCTTTTCTGGATGGCTACGCGCAGAGCCGCGCGGGCGACTCCCACACGCGCGTAATATCCGCAGACTGGGATTTATGGCGCGATCTGGGGATGGGTGTAAACACGCCCACGCCGCGAGGGATGGAGGAAGCGCGGCAGAAGGCGTTGGAGCAGGGGATCGCGGCGGACGAAGGAGCAGATGCATTCGCACGGGTGCTTTCCTCAGGCGTGCCGCAGGTGGTGGTCTCCGCGCAGGGCGTGGAAGCGCGGCGCCGGCAAATCGCCGCAGCTGCAGCAGCCATGCTTGCCTCCGCGCCGGCGGCGGCAAAACCCTCTTCTGGCGAAGCATCTGGTAGCGCAGGAACGGCTCCTGCGTCCTCCGCGCCGACAGACGCGGTGCAGAAAAAAATCGCGGTCATCTGGTGCGAACTGCTGGGCGTGAAGCAGGTGGGACTCTTCGATAACTTCTTCGATCTGGGCGGGCACTCGCTGCTGGGCACCCAGTTGATTGCCCAGATCCGCACCGAATTCCAGCTGGAGCTGCCGCTGCGCAGCCTGCTGGAAGTTCCCACCGTGGCGGGCATGGCCGAAAGAGTGCGGGCGGCGCGAGCGGGTTTCGACGAAGACGAAGAGTAGTGGGAGCCGGTCTAGTCCGGGAAAACTGCCGCGCACTTCGAAGCGAAGCTCAAAGCTGGGCGAGCCAGTCCGAGGACCATTGGATCACCTGCGAGCGCCATTCCGGGCGGCGAAGACCGTGGTCCGCGCCCGGCAGGTCATGGCGGGTAAGGCGGCGATCAGCGAGAATTTTTTTCCAGACCGGGTTGGATTCCGCCATGGTTCGAAATGATTGCGCGTTGACGTCCTCTCCGCAGAGAATCAGCAGAAGTTTCCCCGGATACTGCTTGATGCGTTCCCCCAGTCGCTGGGCCATGTCGCCAGTCCGATAGGAAAAGTACATGCTCTTCACATCCTCGGTGGCCACGGAGGTTGCCGTGTCCCGCGCGTTGGGCACGGTTCTACGCAGGCCGACAATTTCGCCAGCGGTGCGGAAAAGTTCGCGAAGTTTTACGCCTGCGCCGGATTCGGCGCGGCCCAACTGCCTCCACCAATCCGGATTGCGCATCTTGCGGAGATAGAGGCGCGAATAATAGAGGATGCGCGTGCGGGCACGGTCACGCTCGCTGTAGGCCCAGGGATTCAGCAGAGCGAGGGCGCGCACCCGGGGATCCGAACAAACGTAGTTCATGGAATCAGCGGCGCCGGAACAAAGGCCGAAGATAATCACTTCTTCCAGGCCGGGAACCTTTGCGAGGTAAGCGTCTAGACCGGCGCGAATGTCCTGCACCGTCTCTTCGAAGACAGGCACTTTCCCCTCGCAATCGCCGGAGCCGCGGTAGTCCAGGCGCATGACAGAATAGCCGTTGGCGGCCCAGGCCCGCGCGAGGTCCACGTAGAGACGATGCGGCCCCACACGATAGGCTGGGCGCCCATGAACCATCATGATTCCACTTCGGGCAAACCTATCGGGCAGATGCAGGACGCTGTAAAGCCTGTCCTGCCCGCAGAGAAAATTGAATGGAATTTCGGAAGGCACTGTCGGTTCACGCGTCCGGAAATGCCCTGTTGAGGGGTTCGTTAAACGCGGTAGTCTTTGCGGTGCTGGGAATGCTCCAGACGGGCCAGGAAATCACTTCGTCGGTTTCAACCTGCAAGCCTCGCGCACGCCAGTTTTGAATCAGGCGCTCGCTGCCAGGACTGGGCTTGTCAGTATCGTCCCTCAGGACCCGCAGCCAGTGTACAGGTGCGGAGAGCCGCGCGCCGAAAGTTTCGAGTTTTGCAGCGTCAAGCGCGCGAATCAATTCGGGCGAGAGCATATAGCCATCAATATTTACTGGCTCGGAAAGCGAAAGACTGCGACGCTGCTCGGCGTCGGAAAGTTTTTCCGCGAGTCCCGCTGGTACATCCTCGGGATTCAAGTTGGACCGCACAAACGTATTGAGCATCGGTGCGCCGCTTAAGACCGGTTGCCAAAGCAAAAGGCGCTCGACGCGGAGCGGAGAAAGCGTTGCGACCTCAGTGGCCAGCAGAGCGCCCATGCGGAGGCCCCACAGAGTGACGCTGCGATGCCCCTCCTCGCCAAGCCAACGGCAGACGGAGAGGAGATCGTCGCGCCAGATTTCCCAGCGCGCATCGCGGAAGTCGCCCTCGCTATCACCGCAGCCGTAGTGGTCCACAATGATGGTGCGGTAGTTTTTGTGGGACAACTGGCGGGCGAGATCGGTGATGACGCGGCGCGAATGGCTGGCTTCGGCGGCAAAGGGATGAACATAGAGGATTACGCCGCAAGATTCGCCGAGCGCGGGAAAATCCGCCATATAGAGGCGCCCGCGAGACCCCGTGAAATAGCTGCAGGACGCGATGGCTTCGCGCGAGGAAACCTTCAGATCGTTCTTGGCGAGAGTGCCTTCCGTTGTGGTCATCCGTGGAGTATTCATGTTGAAGCAGGCTTCACGCCAAGTCAATTCACCGTGCTTCTCGCGCAACTCCTGAAACGCGGCGCGGACGGCTGGACGCCATCAAACTCGTGGCCGCACAGGATTCTTCTTGCGGCGTTGCAGCGCTTCGATTTGGCGGGCGGCGCGCTCCTGTGCCGAGGGAAGCAGCTTGCCTTCCGGGGGCGACGAGCCGAGAAACTTCGCCAGCAGCCGAATGGTGGGGAAACGGAAAAGGTCCGTAACCGTCACCGGACGCGGAGCCATGGGCTTCACCAGGCTGTGAATTTTCACCAGCAGGAGCGAGTGCCCGCCGGAATCGAAAAAATTGTCATCCACCCCAACTTTTTCCAGGTGAAGAACCTCCCGCCAGATGGCGGCAATCTTCTTCTCCATGTCCGACTGCGGCTCGACAAAATCTTTTCCGGCGCGGTGCTGAGTCGTCGTGGGCTTGGGCAGCGCCAAGCGATTGAGCTTTCCGTTGGGCGTGAGCGGAAGAGCCGCCAGGATCACGAATGCCGCCGGGATCATGTATTCGGGGAGACGCTCCTCCAAACTGCGCCGCAAGTCTCTTAGGAACTCGGAGGCGTCCGCATCCGGCCGGGCAAGTGCCTTGTCCCGGGGCACAACATAGGCCACGAGGCGCAAAACACCGGGTTCGTCTTCGCGCGCCAGGACGATGTTTTGCTCCACATGTTTGTGCCCAGAAATGGTGCTTTCGATCTCGCCGATTTCCACGCGGAAGCCGCGGATTTTTACCTGATGGTCGGCGCGGCCAAGATATTCCAAGTTGCCGTCCGGGCGATAACGGACTACGTCGCCAGTACGATAAAGGCGATCTCCTGGGTTCTCTGAAAAAGGATTAGATACAAAGCGTTCCGCAGTGAGCCGGGGCTGGCCGTGATAGCCGCGAGCGAGACCGTCTCCTCCAATGTAAAGTTCACCCTTGGCGCCGAGCGGAGCTGGCTGCAACCGCGCATCGAGAATATATGCCTGTGTGTTTGCGATGGGGCGGCCAATCAGGACCGCTTCATCGCCAGGAGTGGCTTCATAGCACGTAACGTCAGCAGAAACTTCCGTAGACCCGTATAGATTGATGAGCTTTGCCTGCGGCATCGCGGCAAAGAACTGCTCCACGAGCGCCTGTTGCAGGGCTTCGCCGCTGCTGACCACGATGTGGAGGGATGCGAGGCGAACGCCCGCGTCGGGGCAAGCTTCAAGAATTACGCGCAACAGAGAAGGAACGAGAACCAAGCGCGTAACATGCTCTGACTCCAGAAGTGATACCAGGGCGTGGGGATCACGCGTGACAGCGCCGGGAATCAGGAGAATGGGAATCCCTTGCAGCAACGGACCGAATAGCTCCCAGACGGAATCAACGAAGTTCAGCGATGTCCGCGCACTGGCAACTTCGCCGGGCACGAAAGGGTATCGTTGCCACATCCACTGGAAGCGGTTGACCGCCCCGCGGTGAAGCCCCTCAACGCCTTTCGGGTGCCCTGTGGAGCCGGAAGTGTAAATAATGTAGGCGACGGCATCGGGCGATGCGGGGACGTCCAGATTGTCCGCACTCTCACGGAAAATTTCCGGCCAGTCACGATCCACGCAAAGGAGTTTTTCCGCGCCGTGCGGAAGATCATTCGACCATCGCTCCTCGGTGAGGTGAAAGCGGATGCCAGCGTCCTGAAGCATGTAGGCCACGCGATCCTTGGGATAGAGAGGATCCAGTGGAACCCAGGCCGCCCCGATCTTCAAAATTCCCAGCAGGGTGATCACCAAATTCGAGGAACGGTCAAAGGAAACACCCACCCGTTCCCCGGGCTTCACGCCCAGGCGCTGGAGATACCGGGACAACTGATTGGCCTTCTCATTCAACTCCTGAAAAGAAACGCGGTGACCGCGGTCTATCAGGGCGGGAAGATCAGGCGTGCGCGATACCTGCGCTTCGAAAAGCTGATGAATAGCCTGCTGCGGATACGGGGCAGCGGTACGATTGCTATCCACGAGCAATTGCTGTTTTTCAGACAGTGAAAGCAGCGGCAACTGCGAAACGCGCTCCCCCGGATTTTGCGCCACGGTTTCCAGAACATTACGAATGTGCTGCCAGAGGCGGAGCACGGAAGCCTCTTCGTAGAGGTTCGTGGCGAAATCGATTGATCCGTGAAGCTTTTCTCCGCCCTCGGTGGCATAAATGGCGATGTCGTATTCGGATATTCCGTCGTCACAGGGCAATGGCAGAATGGTCTGCGCGTCGCAGCCGTCAAGGTCAAACACTTCCCACGATGCTTTCTGCTGGGAGATCAGCACGTCGAACAGCGGATTGCGATTATGGCTCCGCGCGGGATTCACAGCTTCCACAACTTTGGCAAACGGGGCGTCCTGGTGTAGAGCTGCCCAGGCCATTACATCGCGCACGCGCTTCACCAACTCGCGAAACGTGGGATCGCCGGCCACATCAGCGCGCAGAACAATCTCATTGGTGAACATTCCCACGATGCGCTTCAACTCCGGCCGGGGACGATTGGCAAACATGGTCCCCACGGCAAAATCATCCTGGCCGGTGTAGCGATGGAGGACGGCCTGCAAGGCAGCCACCAAAATCATAAAGACCGACATGCCTTCGCTGCGAGCTAACGACTCCAGAGCGGCTGTGAGGTCCGGGGAAAATTCCCAAGTGAACACTTTTCCCCGGAGGCTGGGGGCCGATGGACGCGGATGGTCGGTGGGCAGTTCCAGAGGCGGCAGGTCGCGCAATTGCCGGGCCCAATATTCGATCTGGCGGTGCCCTTTTTCTCCCTCCACAAGCTGGCGATTCCAGACGGCGAAATCGCGATACTGCACCGGCGCGGGCGGCCAGCCAATTGTTTCGCCGCAGCGGAGCGCGCGATAAGCTTTGGCCATGTCCGGGACGAAGATGCCGATGGAGATCCCGTCGAAAACGGCGTGCGAAATCATTAATGTGAAAATGTGGTCCTGAGGAGCGAGACGGACAACAGCGCCGCGAATCAAGAGTTCCCGGGAGAGGTCAAAAGGACGGCTGAAATATTCGCGTAGAAATTTCCATGCGGCAGATTCGGGGTCGGACTCACCGCTCGCATCCACAACTTCGTAGCGAACCGGGACTGAAGGGATGGTCACCTGCATGGGCTGGCCATCCACGACGCGGAAATTCGTGCGAACGGCTTCATGGTAAAGAATAACTTCCGTGAGCATTTTTTCCAGACAGGCGATATCCAACGGTCCACGGATACGCCAGGCCTGCGCAGTGTAAAAGACGGGGAGGCCGCTGTAGACCTGGGACAGAAACCACAGCTGCTGCTGCATGGTGGAGAGTGGCGTGCCCGCAGGTGATCCCTCGCCTGGAGTCACGCGGGGATAGGGGCGGAGCGCCTTGAAAGCTTCATTGAATGCGCTGGATTCCGGAGTTCTGGGCATCTTCAGGGTTAAAAATCAGGCCGTGACACGCCGATTCAGACTATTCGACCGTACTATTAGACATCCGATTGGCGGCAAACGGTCCGGAGATTTCCAATCCGTTGTGGGAATCTTGCGACGCGCAGAGGCAATTTTCCATTTGGCGGATGAACACTGTCCGAGAATATCGGCGCCCTTTCGGAGTGTCAAGGCGACGCTCACTGTGATTGCGAAGGTACCGGCCGCAATCGTTTCGCGGTGCAATCAGATTAAAAACCATCCTGCCTTGACGCGAATTGCTAATTGGTTTATCCAATGAGGGATGCCCACCACCGCAACGGCTCCCCCTCTGTTTGTGCTGGGCGCTCCTCGATCATTTACTTCCGTGGTTTCCGGGATGTTGGGACAGCATCCGGAGATGTACGGCCTGCCTGAGTTGCAGCTCTTCCTGAGCGACAGGATGTCCGAATGGTGGAACATCTGCCTGCAGGCGTCGTTTCCCATGGCCGATGGGCTGGTGCGCGCAGTGGCGGAATTGATTTACGGCGCGCAAACGGAAGAGAATGTCATGCGCGCGCAGGGCTGGATCCGCCGGCGTTTCCACCTGTCCACGGGGCGAATGCAGGAATTGCTGGCGGAAATAGTAGCGCCTCGCATCGTGGTGGAAAAAAGCCCCAGCACCGTTTACAACCGGCTGTTTTTGCAGCGTGCCGGAGCCATGTTTCCTGACGCACGGTATATTCACCTGGTGCGCCATCCGCGGGGCAACGGCGAGTCCATTCTGAAAGCCATTCGCGAACTGGAACTGGGCGGAGTACCAATGCAGTGGCTGATTGACTTGGCATCTTATCCGACGATTGCGCCGAATCAATTGCCGGACTCGCGCAACAAAGCCACTGAGCTTGATCCGCAAAGGGGCTGGTACGTGCTGAATCAAAATATTCGCAGCTTCCTGCGAAAGATTCCCGAGAAACGAAAATTGCAGATCCGCGGTGAAGACGTGCTTTCAAATCCCGACGATGCTCTGCGAAATATTGCCGCGTGGCTGGGATTAAGCACAGACGCGGAGGCCATTTCGGCGATGAAACATCCGGAACAGTCCAGCTACGCGCGATTGGGTCCGCTGGGCGCGCAATATGGTAACGATCCGTTGTTTATCAGAGAGCCCGCGTTGCGGCCGGCGCGCCTGAAAACTCTCATGCTGGAAGGGCCGCTGGAATGGTTAAAGGATGGTGGCGAGTTTTTACCGGAAGTAAAAAAACTGGCCGTGGAATTCGGATACAGCTAGAGGCCGCAAAAGCGATTCTAAACTGAAATCTCGAGAGTAAACGATATGACGCGCGCTTGACGGTTTCCGGCGAATCGTTTATCCAATCAAAGATGCCATCCAGTCCAGTTCCGCCAATTCTTTCGGTGTTGGGCGCACCGCGTTCCTTCACGTCGTTGATCTCCACCATGCTGGGGCAGCACCCGCAGATGTACGGGCTGCCGGAAATCCAATTCTTCATGTGCGACACGATGGGAGAATTCTGGGATATCTGCCTGATGGCCAGCGCGCCGATGGGCGACGGGTTGGTTCGCGCCGTTGCGGAGTTGATTTACGGCGGCCAGACGGAAGAAACCGTGCAACGTGCGCACGGGTGGATACGCCGCCGCTTCCACTGGACGACGGGGCGAATGCTGGAGGCCCTGGCGGAAGTCGTCGCGCCGCGCATAATCGTGGAGAAAAGTACGGGGACCGTCTACAACCGCAAATTCCTCCATCGCTTCGGCGCTATGTTCCCCGACTCGCGCTACATTCATCTGGTGAGGCATCCGCGCGGGCAATCGGAATCGGTATTCAAGGCCATGAAGGAAATGCAAGTGGACGGACGTCCGCTGCAATGGCTGATCGATCTTTCGTCGTATCCGACGATCGAGGCCAATCAGTTGCCGAGTTCGCGCAACAAAGTGGCGGAGATGGATCCTCAAAATGCCTGGTTCGTGCTGAACCAGAATGTTCGCAGCTTTCTGCGCACGGTTCCTCCGGCGCGAAAATTGCTGGTTCGAGGCGAGGATGTGCTTTCGAATCCCGATGAAGCCCTGCGAAATATCGCCCAATGGCTGGGATTGCGCGCCGACCCGGATGCCATCGAAGCCATGAAGCACCCGGAACAATCCCCCTACGCGCACATGGGTCCGCCGGGGGCACAGTACGGCAATGACGCGCTGTTCCTGAAGGACCCAGTACTCCGGCCGTCTCGCGCAAAGGCGCAAAGCCTGGACGGCCCACTAGAGTGGAGGAAGAACGGGGCGGAATTTTTGCCGGAAGTAAAACAGTTGGCGGCGGAGTTTGGCTACGCCTGACGAGAGCAATTTTTGAAGCGTGGAGAATGAAATGATATCACCCTGCGGCAGATTGTTGGCGATGGCATTCGTGGGCGGCGTGGCTTTCGCTGCGGCGGTTGCGCGTCCGGCTGACAAGCAGGAGAAGGAATGGCGGTTCGCCATTTCGGGAGATTCTCGCAACTGCGGGGACGTGGTGGTGCCCGCCATTGCCGCGGATGTAGAAAAACAAAACGCGCAGTTTTACTGGCACCTGGGCGATTTTCGCGCCATCTTCATGGTGGATGAGGACATGCAGCATGAGGCGCAATACCGCGCGCATCCGCTGACCAAGGAAACTTATTGGCCGATTGCCTGGGATGATTTCATCAGCAATCAGATGGTTCCCTTCGGAACGAAACCGGTTTACCTGGGGATTGGAAATCATGAAACCATCGCGCCTAAAACGAGGCAGGAGTGGATTTTGCAATTTGCGGACTGGCTGGAGCAGCCCGTCCTCCGCGAACAGCGCCTGCGTGATGATCCGTCGAACCACCGCCTGACGGGCTACTACCACTGGACGGTGCAGGGCGTCGACTTCATCACCATGGACAATGCCACGCCGGACCAGTTTGACGAGACGCAGATGTCCTGGTTCCGCACCACGCTGACTCGGGATGAACGGAACTCACAGATTCATACCATTGTCGTGGGAATGCACGAAGCGCTGCCGAACAGCGTTTCGGCATCGCACAGCATGAACCAATCCGCGGTGGGGACAGAAAGCGGAAGCCGGGTCTATGTTGATTTGTTGCACGCGCGCGATGTGGCGCATAAGAACGTGTACGTAATGGCCAGTCATTCGCATTTTTACGCCGAAGATATTTTCAACACCGATTTCTGGCGGACGCATGGCGGCGTGCTGCCGGGATGGATTGTAGGTACCGCGGGAGCGCACCGATATGCACTCCCATCAGAAGCCCTCACGGGGCATGCGGCGCAGACGGACGTCTACGGGTACTTGCTGGCGCGGGTCCATCCTGACGGAAAAATGGAATTTGAATTTCACAAGCTGGAGGAGCCCGCAGTACCGTCAAGCGTGGTGGAGCGTTTCAGCAAACCTCTGGTGGATTGGTGCTTCGCAGCTAACAGCGATTCACATCCCCAACCGTCGCCGAATGCCACACCCTGAGAGGGTATCATTTTCGCGGAGCCATCTGCATCGCCGTGTGAGGACGAAATTCATGCTCCAGCGCAATTGAACAGGACCTCATCCACGCGCTTCAACGCCTGAATGAGCTTCTCGCGATCGTAACCATAACCAATGCGCAAGAAGCCTTCCATCCCGAACTGCTTTCCGGGCACAACCAAAACGCTCTTCTTGACCCGGAGTTCTTCCGCCAGAAGGCCAGACGGCCGCGGATCGTTGTAGCCGACCCAGGCGATGGCCCCGGCGCATGGAGGAATATGCCGAAGCGAATCCGGATGGCGGCGGAGCCAGTCATCTACGATGGGATAATTCTCCCGCAGAATTTGCCGCGTGCGCGCCAGAATGCGCTTCCGGCGCTCAGGCTGCAACGCGAAGCTGGCCAGGCGTTCGGAAAGCATGGAAATTCCGATAGTGGTGTAGTCCTTGGAGCCCCAGAAATTCGCGATTTCCTCCGGCGGCGCAACAATCCATCCCACGCGCAAGCCGGGCAGTCCATAGGCCTTCGAGAAACCCGCATTGCAGATGATGCGTTCGCCGCGGCCCCAGCAGGTGGGTGAAATCGCCCCGTTTACCTCCGCGCCTCGATAGACCTCGTCGGCCAACACCCATGCACCAGCTCGCTCGGCAATTCCGCAGATACCGTCCAGAATTTCGGCGCTCAGGACGGCGCCGGTGGGATTGTTGGGGTTGCAAACGGCGATGAGTTTGGTGCGTGGAGAAATCAGGTCGCGCAGCTCATCGAGATTCGGGGCCCAGCCGAGATTTTCGCGCAGCCAGACCGGACAAACCGTGGCGCCACAGGTACGGGCCACTCCATCCAACTGCATATAGTTGGGCTGAAATAAGATTATTTCATCGCCAGGGCCCAGGAGGCTCCAAGCGGCCAGATAGTTCGCCTCCGCGCAGCCGGAGGTAACCAGCACATTTTCCGCGCGCGCTCCGGGATAAACGGCGGCGATGGATTGGCGCAACTCGGCGGTCCCATCGGATTGCGGGTAGCCGAGCGGAACGTCCATCAGGCGCTCGAGTTCCGCGGAATCGTCGACAAGCTCGCGCAGCGTGAAGGGCTTGACGCCACTTTCGGAAATGTTCAGCTCGACGACGTTTTCCCAGACGGATTGCCAGCGTTCCAGCTCGAATCTTGGTATCTGCATTACTCCGCCTCAATCAACGGCAAACGGATTGTAACAAAACACACGAATAGAATACGGCTTCCGCGCAATTGTTAAGGAGCGATGCTCGATCAGCGCGAAATGCTCGCGCGCGAATCAGGAAACCTGCTTGTTAGTGGTGAACGCCAAAGAAAGGATCGCGCGCTGCTCCATTTCGTGAGCCTTTGCGGACCCGGTGGCAGGGCTGGCAGAAGCCGAGCGTTTCACGGAACGCACCGGACGTCCCTGGGCCACGCGCTCGATCTTGCCGATCACGAAGGCCAGCGCTCCCATGTTGGCGGGTTCTTCCTGTACCCAGAGAATCTCTCGCGCGCCAGAGTGCCGCTGCAACTCGGCTTCGAGTTCTTTCTCTGGAAAGGGATAGATCTGGTCAACGAAAACAATGGCCGTTTTGTTGTCGTGCAAGCGCCTTCGTTCCTGCTGCAATTCGTGCCCAATTTTGCCGGTGCAAATCAGGACGCGGGCGGCATCGGTGATCTCCGCGTCGGGAATCACGGTAAGGAATCCCTTGGTCTCGAAGCTGCTGATCGGCGAGGCGGCTGCCGGATTGCGCAGCATGCTCTTGGGCGTAAAGACCACCAGCGGTTTCCGCCACTTGCGCAGCGCCTGGCGGCGAAGCAGATGAAAATACTGCGCGGCGTTGGAGGGCTGGCAGACCTGGATGTTGTCTCGCGCGGAGAGCTGTAAATAGCGCTCGATGCGCGCGCTGGAGTGCTCCGGGCCCTGTCCTTCGTAGCCGTGCGGGAGCAGCAACACGAGGCCGCTGAGCAGGCCCCACTTCTCTTCCGCGGCGGCTATGAACTGGTCAATGATCACCTGCGCGCCATTGGCGAAATCACCGAACTGTGCTTCCCACAAAACCAGAGCCTCGGGAAAATCGCGGCTGAATCCGTATTCAAACCCGACGACCGAGGCCTCGGAAAGCGTGGAATTGTGAATTTCAAAAACCGCCTGCAAAGGATTGATGTGGCTGAGCGGTATGTATTCGGTTTCCGTCTCGGTGTCGATGAGAGCGGCATGGCGCTGATTAAAGGTTCCGCGCTTGGTGTCCTGCCCGGTGATGCGCACGGGCACGCCCTGGCGGACCAAAGAGCCGAATGCCAGAGCCTCAGCCATCCCGTAATCAATGGGACGTTTCCCCTGGCCCATTTCCCGGCGTTGCTCGAGCAGCTTCTTCACCTTGGGATGAATGGCAAAATCCGCGGGATAGGACGTCAGCGACGCGGATATCTCCGCTATTTCAGCGGCGGAAATTCCCGTGGGCACTTCGTCCCTGGGATTATAGCGGCCACCGTGAAATTCGTTCCAGTAAGGGCGCAGGATTCGCATGGTGGGGATCTTGTCAATGCCTTCAGCTTCATGCTGCGCGGAATCGAGGTCTTCGCGAACGCGCGCGACAATGGGCGCGGGATCGACGCCGATCTCTTTCGAATAGGTTTGCCATAGTGGAGGATGGGCTTGAATCTTGCGGTAGCGGCGCGGCTGGGTGATCGTGGGGTCGTCGACTTCGCTGTGACCGTGGCGGCGGTAACCAATTAAATCAACTACCACCGGCGATTGAAACTGATAGCGGTATTCTACGGCCAGGCGGGCGACACGGACTACGGCTTCGGGAGCCTCGGCGTTCACGTGAAATACCGGGATGGGCTGCCGTTTTGCCAGATCCGAGGAAAAGTACGAAGAATGCAGTTCGCGCGGAACGGTAGTAAAGCCCATCAGGTTGTTGACGATGACGTGGACGCCCCCGGCAACTGTGTATCCTTCAACGCCTTCCATGTTCAACGTTTCCGCCCACACTCCTTGCCCCGCGAAAGCTGCATCGCCATGCAGAATAATGGGCAGAACTTTCTTCCAGCCATCTTCGCCATGGCGGGTGATCTTGGCGCGGGCGCGACCCATGGCCACGGGGTCCACTGCTTCCAAATGGCTGGGATTTGAAACCAGGTGCATGCGGATACGCCGGCCATTGCGCGCCTGGTATTCTCCCGTGGCGCCCACGTGATACTTCACATCACCACCGCCGAGAATGCTGCGCGGATCGACATCCTCGAATCGCGCAAAAACTTCCGCGGCGGAGCGCCCAACCACGTAAACCATCACCGCCAAACGCCCGCGATGGCTCATGGCCAGGACGCACTCGATCAAGCCAAGCTGTGACCCGGCCTCTAACATCTCGTCGAGCAACGGAACCACCGCAGCATTCCCTTCCAGTGAATATCGCTTGGTTCCCAGATAGCGCGTCTGCAATACCTGTTCGAAAATCTCCGCTTCGGTGATTTGCTCCAGCAGGCGCTGGCGCTGCACTCGCGGAGGCCTGCCTTCCAGGCGCTCCTGAATCCAGCGGCGGCGGTCGCCATCCGGGATATGCATGAATTCCGCGCCAATCTTTCCACAATAGATTTTGCGGGCGGCGTCGGCTGATTCCCCGGTCAACTGGATTTCAGGAAGTTCCACGGGCTGGAGATCGCCCATAGGATCGAGGTCTGCGGCCAAATAACCCCAGCGGCGAAAGGCGTCAAACACCCGCTGGTTCGCCTCGCCAACGGAAGGATTGGCCGCATCGACTGACGTCTGCTGCTTCACCTTGTTTCTCCGTGAAGACTATTTCAATTGTTACTTTGCGCAACCTGCGGCGTCCGCCGTATACCCACGCGCAAAGAGACTGGTCCAGGCGGAAGCTCCGATTCAACCAGGAGGCCATGCTCCCAGTATTCGTCGCACCAGTACCAACTGGCCCAAGTGATATGCATTGTGGTCCAGGACAAGGAGCGCCTCGCGAAAAAGTGTTTGGCCCTCGCCATGCGGAATCCTGGCGAACAAATTCGCTGAAGGCTTCTTCGCCAGACGATTCATGGCCGCCAATCCACGCAGGAGTTCCTTGCAACTCCGGTCCCAAGCCGCGGCTGACGGAGGAGCTTCTGTCGCGGGCCAGTAGCCCGCCGGCCATTCAGGGGACACATGCCTTGAATTGGCGCTGAACTCCAGAATATCCCACTGCGCGATGCGCATGTGCTCCAAGAGTTGCCAGGCAGTGTGTGGCGCGCCAAAGGGCCTTATACCGCGGAGCGCCAGCGGAAAATTGTGCAGGACGGAATCGGCTTCCGCATGGGCCTGCGACCCTCCGAGATATGCCGCGAGCTGTCTCCGGCATGCTTGGATTGGTGACTTCGCGAAAGATGGTTTCCTGCTGCTTTTGTTCTTCGGCATTCCTCTACATTTTAGGGACGGGAGAATGAGCGGTCAAACAGAGGATACATGGAACGCTGCGGGAAGCGTGTCCGTGCAGACACAGGCACGCCTCGGGGGCAGGCATATCACTTTCGCAGGAGGAACGGTCACGCTGCGGGCAACCGCACTGAACCGTGGTCTTACGCCGCCCAAAAGCAGGGGCCCGAACTGCTAATATCCGCCAGCGGCCGCTCCCATTCCCTTACGCTGCAAGAAGCACTCCCGGCAGTAAACCGGGCGCCCCTGCGTCGGCTTAAAAGGAACGGTTGTGTCTTTGCCGCACTGGGAGCAAATGGCTTTGGTCTCGGCTCGGATGCCGGGAACTCCGGCCTGAACACCGCGGGCACGAGTCATCTTGCAGGATTTGCACCGCTTAGGCTCGTTCTTGAAGCCCTTGTCGGCATAAAACATTTGTTCGCCGGCTGTGAAGACGAATTCGGCTCCACAATCGGCGCATTTCAAAACCTTATCGTGATATTCCATGCGCTGCTCCGAAACCTTGCTGGGGTAAGGACAGGCAGCGATTCTCTTGTCGCCAGCCGGCACTCCTTGAAAAAAGCCTTAGGAGAACCGGCCAGCGGCTGATGCTGCTTTGGAGAATCCCCTCTTGTGAACGTGCGATTAATCTGCCTCACGTCGCTGCTTCTTGCGTAAACGTTTCCTTGAAAGTGCCTGTTTGGCGCGGCGTTTCTCTCCGGGCTTCAGATAGTAACTATGGCGCTTGATTTCTTTGATGATATCTTCGGATTGTACCTTGCGCTTGAAGCGCCGGAGTGCACTTTCCAGACTTTCGCCTTCCTGAATGACAACCTCGGCCAACTGATTCACCCCCCGTTCAAAAATCCCTGAAACGAAATGTGTCGTAGCCGGCGTAGCCGACAGCGGTATGCATTCCGATGCCAGGAATCGAATCTATGTAGCGGAACCTTGCAAGACAAGTCAAGCACTAATTTCGGTAAGAGGATAACACCTATAGTACGCCGCTGACAACCTCCGAAATAAGCCGCGCGATTCGCGCTCGCCGGAGTTCCAAGCCGCGGAAGCGTATTAAATAAAGGTATTCCGGGGAGGGCCCAGAGGTGCCGTCGCAGCATAGCGGCGAATGTGACCGCCGGCGGACCGTGAAGCGGTGGCGAATTTACAGGAGCAGCGCTGGCTTGTGCTGCTAGAATGTCCCGCTGAAGATAGATTTCGCCTTCCAAAGGCAAGGCGCACAAGGCGTGGCGGGGTTTCCATCATGGCGCGAAAAGCGCAAATGAAGAATGTAATAGGGGTACTGCTGGCGGGCGGCCAGGGAGAACGCCTGCTGCCGTTGACGCGGGACCGCGCCAAGCCAGCCGTCCCCTTTGGCGGCGTCTACCGCATCATTGACGTGACATTATCCAATTGTCTAAACAGCGACCTGCGGCGCGTTTTTGTGCTGACGCAGTACAAAGCGCTGAGCCTGAACCGCCACGTGCGCCAGGGCTGGTCCACTCTGATGGGGCATGGCGACTTCATCGAAGTGCTGCCCCCGCAGATGCGCGTTTCCCAGCACTGGTATCAAGGGACGGCCGACGCCGTCTACCAAAACATTTATTCCATCGGCAGCGAGCATTCCGACCAGGTCCTGATTCTCTCTGGCGATCACATCTACAAAATGGACTATCAGAAAATGCTGACGCAGCATGTGGAGGCGGGGGCGGATGTGACCGTGGCCACGCTGGAGATGAGTCCCGCGGAAGCGGCGGGACGGTTCGGAGTACTCGAAACAGACGCCCGCTGGCGAATTGTGGGGTTCGAAGAAAAACCGGCGAATCCAAAATCTTCCAGCGTGAGCCCTGGCAAAGTAAACGGCTCAATGGGCGTCTACATTTTTAACACGCAGCTTCTTGTGCCCATTCTGATCGCCGACGCCGAGAATCCCGCCTCTACACACGATTTCGGTAAAGACATTCTGCCGCGAATTATCGGAGAATGCGCGGTCTATGCCTATAACTTTCGCGACGAAAACAAAAAAGAAACCCCCTATTGGATGGACGTGGGAACAATTGACGCCTACTACGAAGCGAACATGGATCTGGTCAGCGTGTCTCCAGTATTCAATCTGTACGACAAAAGTTGGCCGCTGCACACCTGGCAACAGCAATACCCCCCAGCAAAGTTTGTCTTCGCTGACCCGGAACGCATGGGAGAGGCGCTGGATTCCATTGTGGCGGGCGGGTCCATTATTTCTGGCGGACGAGTGAAAGGCAGCGTAGTGGGCTATGACGTACGCGTGAACAGCTACTCGGACGTGGAGGATTCGATCATTTTCAATCACGTCAACGTGGGGCGGTATTCGCGAATTCGGCGCGCCATAGTTGACCGGCACGTGGAACTCCCGGAACACACCGTGATCGGATACGATCCTGAGGCCGACCGACAGCGATTCCAGGTGACCCAGGATGGAGTAGTGATTGTCGTCCGCGCGGAATCCATGCTGGAAGAACCGGAATAGTGAGACCTTCCAGCAAAGAGTGAGCCTGTTGAGCCCTTCCGATCCCATCGAATATGAAAACCGTTTTGGTCAAGCCGTGGAAGCATTCCGCGCGTTTCGTCCCGGGTATCCGACGGAAGTCTTTGCGCAGATTCTCTCCGCCATTCCTGAAGAGCGCCGTGAACGGGCTGTGGATTTGGGGGCAGGAACTGGACTTTCGGCAGTCCCGCTGTGCGCGTGGTTTCGCGAAGTAATCGCCGTGGAGCCGGATCCGCAGATGGCAGCGGAATTGGCAGGCAAACATTCGCATCTGAAGGTGCGCAATGAAAAGGCCGAAGATTGCGCGCTTCCCGCCGAATGCGCGGATCTGGCGACCTGCGGCACAGCTTTTCATTGGATGGACGGGCCGCGCGTTCTGGGGAAAGTCCGCAAATGGCTGCGCCCCGGCGGAGTGCTGGCCATCTATAATTACCCCGTGCCGAAAGTAGCCGGGCTCGTGCAGGAAGTGATAGACAGGGAATTTGAACTACATTGGGATAAATTCCGCCATCCAAGATTGAACGATGAAAGCTATGTGGAGAGAACATTCTTGGCGCATCACGGGCTGAGCGATGTGAAGTCGCTGAAAATTCCGAATGTTGTGAACTTCACGCCGGAGGAAGCCGTGGGCTTCTGCCAGTCCACTTCCTACGGGAGCGCATACATGCGAACGCTGGCGGACCCGCGCCCGTATCTGCAGGAACTTCTGGCGGCATTTCGTAGGGCGTCCGGTGGGAGGCCCATAGCCGCCGATTTTTCGATTTCCATGTTTATGGCGCGGAAAGCGTAGGCACACTTCAGAGAACAGTACAGGCTGAGGAGAATTCATGTCCGCAAAAATTGTCCAGGTGCAGGCGCGAGAGATTCTGGATTCGCGCGGAAATCCCACAGTGGAATCGGATGTGAAGCTGGAGAGCGGAGCGTTTGGCCGCGCGGCAGTCCCTTCGGGAGCATCCACCGGTGAGCATGAAGCTCTGGAATTGCGCGACGGCGACAAATCGCGCTATCTCGGCAAAGGCGTGCTGAACGCCGTGTCCAACGCCGAAGGCCCGCTGGCGGAATTGGTTAAGGGAATGGTCGCCACTGACCAGCGCGCTCTGGATACCCGCATGATCGAGGCCGATGGCACTCCCAACAAAGGGCGATACGGCGCCAACGCCATTCTGGCTATTTCCATGGCGGCGGCGCGCGCCGCCGCTGATCACATGAAACAGCCGCTCTATCAATATCTCGCCAAATATTCCGACGGCGCGGGCGGCGCAACGTTGCCGGTACCCATGATGAACATCCTGAACGGAGGGGCGCATGCCGATAATTCCGTGGACGTGCAGGAATTCATGGCCATGCCACTGGGCGCTGCTAGTTTTTCCGAAGCGATGCGGATGGGCGCGGAAGTGTTTCATCACCTGAAAGCTGTATTGAAGAAGCGCGGCTACACGACCACGGTGGGCGACGAAGGCGGATTCGCGCCCAGCTTGAAATCGAACGAAGAAGCTCTGGAATGCATCTTGATGGCCGTTGAAGCGGCGGGGTACCAGGCCGGCAAGCAAGTGGCCATCGCCATTGATCCGGCGGCCAGCGAATTCTACGACCGGGCTTCGGGTCGGTACGTTTTCCGCAAATCAGATGGTTCGGTGCGGACGTCTCAACAGTTGGTGGAATTCTGGGCCGGTTGGGTGAAGCAATATCCGATTGTGTCCGTCGAGGATGGCCTCGCCGAGGATGATTGGGAGGGCTGGAAATTAATGACACGTGAATTAGGAGGAAAAGTCCAGCTCATCGGCGACGATATTTTTGTCACCAACACGAAGATTTTCGCGCGTGGAATCGCGAATAGAATTGGGAACGCCATCCTGATCAAGCTGAATCAGATCGGCACGGTGATGGAAACAATTGACGCCATCGCCATGGCGCGCAAGGCGGGTTATGCCGCGATTGTTTCGCACCGGTCTGGCGAAACCGAGGACACGTTCATCGCCGATTTCACTGTGGCCATGGGCACCGGACAAATCAAAACCGGCTCTGCTTCGCGGACCGATCGAGTTGCAAAATACAACCAATTGCTGCGCATCGAAGAGCAGTTGGGCGCTGCGGCAAAATTCCCCACATGGCAAATGCAGAAGAGGCCCTAATGGCAACGGGCGGACCAGAAGGTACGTTTGGCAGACCGCAAGAATTGCATTTTTTCCGAACCCACTATAATGAATTCCTTTCACGTCTCCCTCATCTTGTCGCCTGTGTAGATGTCGCCTTCCGTCGGAAGGTTGAGTTCCCCACATCGTCGGATCGGGTCGTGTTCTTGCTGGGTTGGCTAATTGCTGACGACTTTTCTGAGCTAGGGCTGCTTTGTGAAAACGGGTACGGAATAGGTGCACTGAAACTTCTTAGGGGCATCTACGAGCGTGCGGTGACAGCACGCTACGTGAGCGGCCACCCGAAAGAAGCGACCGATTTTATCGAGTACTACTGGATGATTCTCGAACGGATGGACAAGGATTCAATCGCAAGCCGCGGCGTTCCGTTCCACAATTCCGAAGATTTTGAGACAATCAAGAGCCATGTGCGAGGAATAAGGTCACGGCACAAAGGTCAGTCCGAGAGGAAGGATTTTCGGAGTTGGAGCAAGAAAAGTTTCAAAACCCTCGCGCAGGAAGACGCAAATCTCTGGAAGTTATATGTCCCTGCTTACCTTATCCCCACATTTGAAACACACGCGACTGTCACAAATATCATGTCTCGGGTCCTAAAGAACAATCCTGGAGGCCTCGTCCCCGACGCGGCACCTAAGCGCAAACATGCATGGCAAGCATTGTACTGGGGTCATCAAGTTCTTCTCGAGTGTCTTTCCCTACAGGCAATTCACTTTGATCTGAATGAATTAGAGAGAAAATTGGAAATCTGCCGAGAGGATTGCGTATTGATCTGGCAGGCGGATCGGCTCTCGGCCCCCGAGAATTCGTCCTAGTTGATCAAAAATGGCGAAAAGACCAAAACCAATCGTGCTGACCGTTCTGGATGGCTGGGGATACTCGCCCGAGACACGCGGCAACGCTATTGCGCAGGCGCGGAAGCCGAACTATGACGAACTTCTACGGAAATACCCGAACACGCTGATTCACACTTCCGGGCCTTTCGTGGGGTTGCCGGAAGGGCAGATGGGCAACAGCGAAGTGGGCCATCTAAACATCGGCGCCGGGCGAATCGTCCACATGGACATCACCCGCATTGACCAGCTTATTTCCAGCGGCGAATTTTTCCGGCAGCCGCTGCTGCTGGAAGCCATGCATCGCGGACGGGAACAGCAGTTGCACCTGATGGGATTGCTGAGCGATGGCGGGGTCCACTCGCACATCCAGCACCTTTTCGCGCTGCTGCGCATGGCGCGGGACAATCACGTGGGCCGTGTGTTTGTACACTGCTTCACCGACGGGCGCGACACGGCACCGCACAGTGGCGTGGAATATCTGGCACAACTCCAGCAGAAGTTGCGGGAATATGGCACGGGGCAGATTGCTTCCATTTCCGGCCGTTACTACGCGATGGATCGCGACAATCGCTGGCCGCGCATCGAGCAGGCGTATCGCGCGATGGTTCACGGCGACTCGGCCATTCGGCAGAGCGATCCCGGCGCGGCGATGCGCGCCAGCTATTCCCGTGACGTGACGGACGAGTTTCTGGTCCCGATGGTGGTCACCGAAGAGGGAGAGTCAGGAAAGCCCGTGGGCCTCATCCGCGATAACGATGCCGTGATTTTCTTCAATTTCCGCGCCGACCGCGCACGACAGATGACCCGCGCACTGGCGGAGCCGGGATTCAAGGAGTTTGCGGACAACCGGCGGCCTGAGAACCTTTTCTTTGTGGGCATGACCCAGTACGACAAGAACTGGCCCTGGCTGCGGTACGTAGTGGCGCCGGAAAAAGTGGAACACATATTGGCGCAGGTGTTCGCGGAGCATGATTTCCGCAATTTGCGCGTGGCGGAAACTGAAAAATACGCGCACGTCACATATTTTTTCAACGGCGGCGTGGAGAAGGCCTATTCGGGGGAAGAACGCATCCTGGTGCCGTCGCCGAAAGTGCCCACATACGATTTGGCGCCGGAAATGTCCGCCGCGGGCGTGACGCAAACCGTGGTGCATGCAATCGAAAAGGGCGAATTCGACGCCATCATAATGAATTACGCCAATGCCGACATGGTGGGCCACTCGGGAAAGTTGGACGCAACAATCAAAGCGGTGGAAGCTGTGGATGCAGGCTTGGGCCAAATCTATGCGGCGCTACAGTCGCGCGGCGGCGCGTGGATTATCACCGCGGATCACGGCAACGCGGAAACGATGATTGACCCCAAAACGGGCGCACCACATACCTACCACACCACCAACCCGGTACCATTTGTTTTGCTGAGCGACGGCGATAAATTCGCGCTGCGCGCGGACGGATCGTTGCGCGATATTGCACCAACGCTGCTTGGCATTCTGGGAGTTTCTCAACCCAGAGAGATGACCGGGCGTGATCTGCGAATCCCGCCCAACAATTCTGCGTGATGCTTCTTGCGGCGGCAATTTCCGCGCAGGTCTACCTTATATCCGGAAGTAGCGTCCGAAGCCAAACGACCGCCAGATTCTTCTGCGCATGAGCCGCAGAGCGCGCTCTGGTTCTCTCGTCGCCAGGCAATTTGGTGGTTGCATGGGATTCAGTTTGTAGGGCCGGCCAACAGGAACGAGCACTGGATGGTCCAAATGTTCCTCAGTGTTGAAAACGGAATAACCTGAGCGTTGCAAAAGTTTGTGGGTCTCCGCCGGATAAGAACGAAATTCTTCGAAGATTACATCGCGCACGCGCCGTTGCGTCAGCAAACTGCCCAGCCCTTCGAGTACTTCCAGTTCGTGGCCTTCCACGTCCACTTTCATAATTCCAATCTCAGGCAAATCACGAAGGACATCATCCAGCCGGGCAATCTCGACATGAATGCGTTGAGCTCCTGAATCTGATTTCTCGTCGGAGAGCCGAGCTGTTCCTTGATTGCCCAGGAAATCCTCGGGAATCTCCAGTTGAGCATTACCCGTCCTGCTGCCAGCGGCAACCTGGCGAACAATCACAGGTGCGAGCGCAGAAATCTTCCGCCAGGATTGAACATTTTCGCGGAGACGAGCAGCGAGACTCGGATGCGGCTCGAAACAGTGCACCGCTCCTGCGCGGCCGGCACGGACAGCCATAATACTGGCCACGTAACCGATGTTTGCCCCAACGTCGAGGGTGGTATCGCCGCGCGCAGTCAGGCGCCAAATCAATTCCGTCAGCGCGGGATCATATAGGCCCTGTGTCCAAATCGCGCGGCCGATCGCTTCCCGTGGATTCACATTGATCTGCAATCCCCAGGGCAGCCGAACACACTGTTCAGCGCTGCCGGGGGATGACAACTCTCGGGTGAGCCTGCGGAGAATCTGCCACGGCTGGAAAAGATACGCAGGCAATGCAAGATTTCTTGGACTCGCCATGAAGCTACCGGCTACCGTAGCCTTCCCTCGAGGAATTTTCCTGGAGGGGAAACGACGCTGCGAACTGCTCTGCGATGTGATCCCAGGAAAAATACTTCGTGTAGGCGCGGCGGCTTTTGTCCCTCAATTCCTGCCACCTCTGACGGTCTTGCAGAACATGGCAGAGGGCGTCAGCGAGAGCGTTGCGATCCCAGAGCGGCGCGAACTCAATTCCCGCCTCGGTGATGGGGAAAACAGTTCCAGGCCCGCGATAGGCAACGATGGGCAGGCCGCAGGCAACGCCGACAAGTCCACTGCTGCGCTGCGGTGAAATTTCTCCGCGCACGTAAAGGATTACATCGCAGGAAGCCAGTTTTTCCGTGACGACCGCTTCAGGCAGAATTCCAGAAATCTTCAGCTCTTCCGTGCTGCCGGCTAGCTCTTTTTCCAAACCGGAGCGGGCCTCATCAACGCCGCGCCCAAGGACGGTGAGCGAAACCGGTCCGATTCGTTTCCTGACGGCGCGGACGGCGGTGGCGATATCCAGAGTTTCCCGCGCCGTGTGATTGCCACCGGTAATGCAGAAAACACCGACACGGCGGAGGGACCCTTCAGGCGAAAGTTCGCGGAGCGCAAACGATGGAGGGATGGGAGGACCGAGCGGGACGCACACCGCCTTCGACGTATCCGAAGTGAGCCAGGAAACGCGTTCCAGGGGAACAGTGAACACCGACCGTTCGGAAATATTGAAAGCGCGGCGCATTATCATCCTCTGAAATTTCGCGCGAAGAACGTCCTGGAACCGCGAGCCAGCCGCCGGCATTGACTCGTGGAACACCACTCCGCAATGCGCGCCGTTTCCGCGGAGAATCCTCAGAATCCTGGAAATGTATCTGGGAAAACCGCGCCGCGACCATGCCAGTCCGGTGTATTGCAGCAGCACCCATTCACCGCGCCAGGCACGCGATCGCTGACGAAGCTGGCGCAAGCTGCCCGCCCATCCGTCGCGCTCCCACGAGAGAGGGACGACTTCCAGGTAAATATTATGGAAAGCCAGCGCGGCGGAGAGATGGCCGCAATAGTCACGAATGCCGTCGGTTGGTTCATCGCGTTTGCCGAGAAGCGCAATCATCGTGAAATAACACCCTTACTGCGAAGGCGAGTGTAACGAAAATGCCAGAATGGCGGTTCTATTTTTCCACTAGAAAATTGCCGATGATGAGCGCGTCCATGCCGGAGCTGAAAAAAGTGCGCACGGCGTCCGCGGGCGTGCAGACAATGGGCTCTCCGCGAAGATTGAATGAGGTGTTCATAATGACGGGCACGCCAGCGCGAGCTTGAAACTCCCGGAGCAGGCGCCAATAGAGTGGATTCGCATTTTGGTCCACGGTTTGAGGGCGCGTGCTGCCGTCCACGTGAGTAACAGATGGAATCAAAGAGCGTTTCTCCGGTCTCACTTGGGCCGTGAGAATCATGAAGGGCGAATCGTAGGCGGATTCCAGAAATTCGGGCGCGGACTCAGCCAGCAAAGATGGAGCAAAAGGGCGCCATGATTCACGAAATTTTACGGCGTTGTTGACACGATCTTTCATACCCGGATCACGCGCATCCGCGAGGATGGAGCGGTTGCCTAAGGCACGGGGGCCAAATTCCATTCTTCCCTGAAACCATCCGAGAATTTTTCCAGAGGCAAGGAGCGTGGCGGCGGCTGCGGCGGGATCATCCAATGGGATATGGCGAATGTTGAAAGTGCGAAGCGCCGCTTCGATTTCACATTCCAGAATTTCGTTCCCCAGGTAGGCATGTCGCATTTCAGTCAGCGGCAGTGGACGATTGCCTTCGAGCATGGGGGCCAGTGCGGCGCCCATGGCAACGCCATCATCGCCGGCGGCGGGTTGGATGAACAAGCGGTCACAAATACCAGAAGTGAGTATGCGGCCGTTGGCTTTCGAATTGAGAGCCACGCCGCCCGCAAGGCAAAGGTTTCGGTAGCCGGTGGATCCGACGGCGCGCGCTGCAAGCGCAAGCATGGCATGTTCGCACACGTCCTGAACAGCAAACGCGATGTCGCGGTGATAATCCTGCAGATGGCTTTCAGGTTCGCGTGGCGCGCCCAGTTTGGCGGCGATGCCAGCGGAACCAGGCCGGCCATCGCCCAGCAACGCGCGGGAGTTTACTCGGTAACCGTCGCCGCTCAATTGAAAGAAATCCGCGAGAATCACGCCGGGCTTACCATAGGGAGCGAGACCCATCACTTTCCATTCGTCGCTATATTTCTGGAATCCCAGAAACTGCGTAAACTCGGCATAAAACATTCCGAGGGAGTTCGGCCAATCCACCGTTTCCAGGTGCTCCAGGCGGCCGTTGCAGCCACGCCAGAACGATGTCGCTTCCCACGCCCCGCGGCCATCGACGACCACCACCGCGGCTTCATCGAATCCTGAAAGAGCATAGGCGCTGATGGCGTGAGCGAGGTGATGCTCCACAAACAGAATGCGCGCGCGCGTTTTTCCGAATTGCTGCTCGAAACGCCGGTGACCGTTGTTCTGATGCCACATGCTCAAAAATTGGCGCGAGGAATTGAGCACGTTTAAATAGCTGGCGGGCACGCGTCGGCGAAGAAAACACCCGATATCGTGGCGGAACATGTCCCCGGCAGGCGACCAACCGTAGCTGACAAAATCAAGATCGCCGGCGCGAATACCGGCAAAGCTGAGACAGCCTTGGATAGCGCGGACCGGAAAGCTGGCGTCGTGTTTCACGCGGCTGAGACGCTCTTCCGCGATGGCAAAGACCACTTCTCCGTCGCGGACAAGACAGGCGGAGGAATCATGCATCTGCGAATAATTGATGCCGAGGCTTAGCATGTCAGGTTTGCCGTTTCGCTTCGCGGGAAGCGCGCGAACTGCCGTTCTTTACGGCACGGGCAAATATCTTCTCGACGCGCGCGGCCATGCGATCCCAGGTGTAATTCTTCATGGAAGTCCGCGCAGCATGGCCCAGGCGGCAACGTAAATCCAGTGAATCCGTGAACTGCATCACCGCCTCCGCGATGGCCTGTGCGTCCGCCGGAAGTACCAACAATCCGGTTACTTGATCCTGCACCACGTCCACCATGCCGCATGTTTCCGTGGTTACCACCGGCATCCCCGTGGCCATGGCTTCCAGCAAGGCCAGAGGGAGTCCTTCCACGAGAGATGGAAAAACCAATACATCGCTGGCGGCATAAATGGCGGGCATCTCTTCGGAAGGAATGTGCGGAATGACGTCCACATGCGATTGCAATTCCGGGCCGAAAAATTCGCGGATGGTTTGCTCCGTCACGGAACACCCCGCAACCGTCAATCGAAGTTCCGGATAGCGGTGCACCAGGATGCGCATTGCATCGCGCAAATAGTAAACGCCCTTGCGGTCAAGCCAGGACCCCACGGTTAGAAGGCGAGGAGCAATTTTTGCGGGATACTCGCGCGGAATGAAAAACCGCCCCTCCACTCCATTCGGGATGCAGGATACGGCGGATTCTTCGCGATTGTACTTCAGTTGCAGGAAGCTCCATGCCTCGCGGTTCAGGACGATAGACTGGTCCGCTGTCCGGATCGCAATGTTGTACTGTGGCTGGTGATGGATGCGATGCCATAGGCGATTCTTCCATCGAAAATGCCAGGCGCGGCCCTTTTTCGCTTCGCGCCGCATGGCGTACACCCAGCGTTCCTCCAGGCCGTGCATGGTCATCACGCAGGGAGGCCCGTGACGCCAGAACGTGCGGCGCATCACGCCATATGCAAAACCGCAAGGCGCATGAAGATTTACGACATCATAGCGATTGGGGCCGCTAAGAATCCGCCGCGCCAGCCGCCAGGAAAAGACCGTACCCTCAAGACGCGCGGATGGAATTGGCCGGGGGATCAAGTCTTCCTGAAAGAGGCAATCCACCTGGTGGCCACGAGCTTCGAGCTCGACGGCCAAATTCAAGACAACGCCGGCCACACCGCCCTCGCGCTTTCGAGGTGTCCACGATGCCATGAGAATCTTCATCGAGATTCGCACCGGTGCCGGGCGAAGACGAGGTAATGCAGCGTGCGCGAACTTCGGGCACGACCCAGTGCAGCTGTAAACTTCCGCCGGGATGTATGTAAGGTCGCGGACGCATATTCATGGGCAGGCCTTGCTCCGGCAACGTGCCCGCTCAAACGGCCGTCTTGCCTGCTGAAGCTCATCGTCCATTCCCTTCCATGCGTTTTACATGTGAAAGAACCGGTATAGGTATCCACTTCTGCCGGGCATGAAGATAGCCCCGGCTGCGGACGACGCGCTCCCGCGCGGCATAGTACATGCGTGGCGGGAGTAACAGCGCCGGGGCAAGACTCGCTAGCTTGAAAATACGATGGCGAAGCGTGGGACGTTCACACATGACTCGAAAGAGGTGCCATTCCGTGCGGGCGGTTTCCCACGGCCAGCCGCCATCCAGCGAAAGCCGGAGCTGGTCGGCCTCAGCCTGTACGGGGCTGACGACCGTCTCAATGGCGTCCTGTGACAATCCGCGTTGGCCAAGTTCTTGCCGCAACCCCGCGCATAGGATAGCCATAACGGAATATTTCTTTCGCAGGCCGGCGGAATCAAAATCAACCGCCGAATACTGGTTGGCATCGTGGATGCGGTAGAACGTGAGCGCTTCGGGCAGTATCTCCACTGCCGCGGCAACAGCGGCGAGAGTGAACAGATACTCGTCGGCTTCCACCACGAGTCCTTCCGGCACGGGTAGTAAATCCCGCGCTAGAGCCGCACGCAAAGTCATCCTGCTGGTGCCGAGGAAAGTCTTGCGCAAACGGAAAATGCGCGCGTCCTCGGAGGTGCTGACCCGAAAGCGAAAGTCATCACGAAGGACATCGGTTTGCTCGCGGCCATCGGGGCGAATTTCGGTCACACAATGGCCGACCAGTCCAAGGTCTGGATCGTCGCGCATGGCGCCCGCAACGCGGTTGAGCTTCCCGGGCTTCCACCAATCATCTCCATCCAGGAAGGCGATGATCTCGCCGCGCGATTCAGGAATTGCAAAATTGAAGGCCGACGCCTGGCCGCCGTTGGCTTTGCGGAGGATGCGGATGCGCGGTGAAAAGCGCGAAAGAATCTCCGGGGTGGCATCTGTCGACCCGTCATCCACCACGAGTACTTCCATTTCCGAAGAGGGAAAATCCTGTTCCAGAACGCTCGCGACGGCCCGCTCGATGAAGCGTTCGTGATTGAAAGTATCGATCAGCGCGGTGACGTAGGGACGAGACATGGATGAGCTCAAGCTGGAAGTGAATTCACGCCGGAATTCACCCCTGCAAAGGATGGCGGCGCAGCCCGAGCCGGTGGCGCAACGGGCGGGTGGCCTGCAGGAATTTGAACCAAACGGCGGATCCGTATCTGCGGGCGGCACGCTGCGCCACCAGGGCCGCATGGCGATGGCTTTTCTCCACGCAGCCTGAATTCAGGCGGTGCGTGGCATCCTCCACCGTGCAGAAATGCAGCCAGCTGCCCAGCAGCTCCGCGTTGCGCCGCGCCTCTTCTCCCTCCCAAACGCCCTTCTCTCCGCCGGGATGATGGGAATAATCATGATTTTGATGAATGGCGACGACATCGCGGGACACGTCCACCACCGGGCATCCTAGGCTGCGGGCGCGCCAGATGAGCCAGTTGTCATAGCCCGGGCGCCCGACGGCAAACGGTGGAATCCTCTTATGAAAGAGTCCCCGCTTAAAAACGAAATAATCAATCCATTGGGAAGGACGCTGGCGGTCTGCCTGGAGCGCGGTAGCACGCAGTGCCGCAGCCCAGTTCCGCGAGGAGAAATCCAATGGCTCGGTAACATCCAAATCCCAGCGGCGCCCCACCATCAGGCTTTCCGTCCGCCAACCGGCAACGGCGCGAACAGCGTCCAGAAATTCGGTGGGGAAAATAATGTCGCAATTCACAAAGCAAATTCTTTCATGGCGCGCAAGCTCCTGCGCCCGGTCAAAGAGGCCGGAGAGCAGGACAGTGCCAAACTCGTTGCAGGGGATCCGCGGTTCGAAGCGCAGCCCCAATTCTCGGGCAGTTTCCATGGCGCCATCCTCCGGGCCCAGAAGAATGATTTCCACGTCCGGATGGAGATGTTGCCAGCTCTGGATGGCATTCCGCTGGATCACATTAATGTGTCCGTGGAAAGGCTTCGGCGTGGCAAAAAAAGTAATCATGATGCGTTGGCCGTGTTCAGCGCCTTTTTTCTCCAGAGCGGGAATGTTTATCATGTTTCATGAGCATCTCCACGCCTTCGCAAAGCAAATGCCCCATTGTAATGTGGCATTCCTGAATCAGCGCCGTATCTCTTGATGGGACGATCAGGGGAATATCCGCAAGCCGCGCCAATCGCCCGCCATCGCCTCCAGTGAGCCCGATAGTGCGCAGGCCAGATTGTCGCGCGGCACGAACACCAGCCAGGATGTTCGGCGAGCGGCCGCTGGTGCTGATGGCTATCACAATGTCATGCGACGACCCCAACGCCTGCACCTGTCTCGAAAAAATATGGTCGAAACCGTAATCATTGCCCACGGCGGTCAGAATCGAAGTGTCAGTGGTAAGCGCCAGCGCGGCGAGCGGGTCGCGAGTTTTTTTGAATCGGCATACAAATTCCGCGGCGATGTGCTGCGCGTCCGCGGCGCTGCCGCCATTCCCAAAGAGCAACAACTTGCCGCCACGGCGCAAACTGAAAGCCACGGCCTCGGTGGCCTTCAGCAGAACGTCGGATCCTCCCTCAAGCAACCGCAGCCGAAGCTCCGCGCCAGCGCGCAGCGTTTGCTCAAAATGAGAGCGAAGAGAGTCCGGAATCATTCAATTTTCTCCACTGATCTCGGGCGGCTCGCCCTTCCTGCAAGGCGGTGTAGAGTTCAATATACTGCTGCGCCGCAAATTGGAGTGTGTGATTGTCCAAAATCAGGCGCCGCCCATTTTCACCCATTCTCGCGCATTGTGCGGGATCATCCAGCATCTCAATGATTGCTTGCCTTAGAGACACAGCGTCACCCGTCGCGGCCAGCCTGCCAGTGACGCGGTCATGCAATACTTCCGGAATGCCGCCCGACCGAAAGGCCACAACCGGCGTGCCACACGCCAGAGACTCTAGAAGAGTATTCGGCAAATTGTCCTGCAACGACGGCAGCACGAACAGATCAGCGGCGCTATAAACGAGCGAAAGCAGCTGCTCGCTTTCGACAGCGCCTAGATGGCGATGGGGAATGGCAAGCGGCGGCGCGCCAGAGGACTTCCCAAGCGAAAGAAGGAACAGGTTCTCGACCCCACCCATCGCCGCGATTGCCTCCGCGAGCAGCGCAAATCCCTTGCGAGGCTCTCCCACCCACTGCGCCACGAATAGAACCACTTTCGCATCCGCCGGAATTCCCAGCATCGTGCGCGCGCATATTTTTTCACGTGGCGCGAAGGCTTCCACGTCCAGGCCGCTGGGAATTACCGAAACGGGGATGTCCCCCAGAAGCGTGCTTCGCCGCGCTTCATTCGCCAGCCAGCGGCTCGGCGTGACAACACTCAGGCTGCCCGCCGGAAGATCGGCGAGAGCCCTATGCTTGCGCTTCCAGACAGACCGCGACAAATCATTGGCATCATGAGAACCAAGCTGTGGACAGCGCCCACACATTTCGCCGAAGCGGCCACACTCTCTATCGTAGTGACAGCCGCCGGTGAACGGGTTCATGTCATGCAAAGTCCAAACAATGGGCGCGCGGCGCGCCGCAACCGGGAGAAAGCCTCGATAGTCAAAAAGTCCGGCGACCCAATGGAGATGGATCACATCGCAAGACGGAATTTGCGCCAGAAACGCCGCCCCATGCTCACTGCGATCATCGCTGAACAATTCTGCTCCCGCGGGGCGTGTGTCGCCATACCGCGCCAGACTGGCGGCCAGATTCTTGCGGCGGCCAAAACGAATCACACGGCTGGCGGCATCAGACGGCGGACGAAACAGGTGAACTTCCGGATCGTCTGAATCACGCGTGCCAACAAGCATCCGCGAATCGCAACCGAGAGCCCGTAAGCCCGCGTGCAGGCGATACGCCGCGCGCCCGGCTCCACCGAAACGATCATGCGAGCTGATGTGAACGATCCTCATAATTGCGCGACTGGAGAAAATACTCCGATTGCCGCCTATTGGAGTTGTTCGGCCTCGAGCGGGCCATACACCAGGCCTTGCTCATGGGTTATGGGCAGGGTGATGGGCACCCATTCACCCTGAATGACGTCGAAAGACACCGCATTCTTAACGTAGTCGTAGTGCTCCATACCCGCGCGGCCCACCCAAACGTGCAAATAGTAAAGTCCGGGCATAAGAAGGAGGCGAGGAACGCGCAATTCTATAAGGAAACGATTTCCCTGTCCGGGACGAAAATTGCGAAACTGATCGTAAAGATAGAGTGCGGGAATTCCCGCCGCGGTTACGAACTGAACGGAAAGGGAGAACTGCAATTCCGGGCTCTCGGCTTCGCCGCCGATGCGCAGGCGAAGCTCACGGCCCATGGAGGCGGTGGTGCAGCGAATTCCTTCGCCGTCGAGAACTTCAATACTGCCGATGCGAACGCGGCCCGTGCCGAAACGGTCCCAGTTTTCACTGCTGATTCCATCCCCTCCCACACAGGCTTTCAGGTACTCTCCAACAACACGGTTCGGAGGCCCATCGTCTGCCACGCGGCCATCGTGAAGAAGAATGCAGCGCTGGCAGAGCTGGCCAATGGCGCCCATGTTGTGACTGACGAAGAGAATAGTGCGGCCCGTGCGCGATACGTCTCCCATTTTTCCCAGACACTTCCGCTGAAAGGCAACGTCGCCCACGGCCAGCACTTCGTCCACCAGCAGGATCTCGGGTTCCAGGTGAGCTGCAACGGCAAATGCCAGGCGGACGTACATTCCGCTGGAATAGTGCTTCACCGGCATGTCAATAAACCGTTCGATTTCGGCAAAGGCCACAATCTCGTCGAACTTGCGGCTGATTTCCTTTTTGGTCATGCCCAGAATCGCGCCGCTTAGAAACGTATTCTCACGGCCCGTTAATTCCGCGTGAAACCCCGTGCCGACTTCCAGCAGGCTGCCTACGCGGCCGCGAATTTCCGCATCGCCGCTGCTGGGGCGCGTGATGCGCGAAAGGATTTTCAGCAGCGTCGTCTTTCCGGCGCCGTTGCGGCCGATTACACCGAGTACTTCGCCATTACCAACACGCAAATCCACATCGCGGAGAGCCCAAAATTCATCCGAAGAGCCCCGCTGGAGCTTTTGACCAGCTGAGCGAAACAAATCCATGATCGTATCGCGCAAATAGCCGCGGCCCCGAAGCGCGCCAGCCCGGTAGCGTTTGCCGAGACCGCGAGTTTGAATGGCCGCATTGCTCATTGGGGATTTCTCATACGAAGTCGGCTATGGTGCCTTCGATCCTTTGAAAATAGGCCAGCCCGCCCGCCAAAGCCACCAGCACAACCGCTGCGGACACCAAGACCATCTTGCCCGGAGCCTCGCCGTGCCCCGTCACTGACCATCGGAATCCTTCGATCACTCCGGCCATGGGATTCACGCCGTAGAGCCAGCGCCACCGCTCCGGGACCAGGCTGCTGGGATAGGCAACCGGCGATGCGAAGAGCCAGAACTGAATCAGAAACGGCATCACATATCGGACGTCACGGTATAAGGCGTTCAACGCCGAAAGCCAAAGGCCCGCCGCCAAGGCCGTCAAAATCTCCAGCAGCACCAGTACCGGCAAAAGCAGGAATCCCGCTCCGGGGCGGATCCCGTAATACACCATCATGCACAGCAGGAATCCGAAGCTGATGGCAAAATCCACCAATCCGGAAATAACCGCGGAAAATGGAAGCAGGAGCCGGGGAAAGTAGACCTTGGTGATGACACTTTGGTGATCCACCATGGTGTTGGTGGTGGTTTGGAGCGCCGTGGCGAAGTAGGTCCAGGGCAAAAGAGCCGCGTAATAAAAAATCGGATAGGGCAGCCCATTCGACGGAAGTTTTGCCAGTTTGCCGAAGAACAGGCTGAAAACCACCATGGTCATGAAGGGCTGAAGAATGGCCCAGCTTGCGCCAATCACCGTCTGTTTGTAACGAACCTTCACGTCACGCCAAACGAGAAAATAGATCAGCTCGCGAAAGCGCCAGAGCTCCGCGAAGTCGATTTCCAAAAATCGGCTGCGCGGGACGACGCGGCGCGCCATCGAAGGCACGGGAAAAACCTTGGTGGTTGTCGTGGCCACTCTAAGTCCGCTACTCCTGTTCGTGGTCTTTCTTCAATTGATCCACATCCTGTTGCTCGATCCGGCCCATTAGGTCCTTGCGATTCACGAAATAGCGTTCAAGAATGCCCCCCGCGCGCACGGGAACCACGGCCACCTGATTGTAGGCCATTTTGCTCCAGGAGATAGGACCGCGCGGAGGAATCAAATGCGTACCCCACTGAAAGACCATGCCGAGATTCCACAGTACCAGCAACGCGAGGGCCGTCACCGGGACGGCCCGACCGACCAAGGAAACGAGCGCGGCAATTCTGGAACACAAAACTGCGAGACCAATTAAGAAAAGTGGGGTGAGCGAAACGAAGAAACGGCTTCCAAATGAAGAAATGCCATCCCAGGTGGGAAAGCTCCCAATCAGATAGAGGTAGGCGAAGAAAACCAACAGCATTCCAGCGGAGAGAATCCGGTCACGCCGCCATACCAGAAACATCCCGATCACGCTGAGCATAATGAGCGGCGTCCAGCTGAATAGACCGTGGTCCGCGGAAAACAGTACGGAGACAACAGCCGGCGAAGTCCAGTTCCACGGGCTGCTGGTGTAGGAACCCAGCGCAAACGGATTGCCATAGACGATTTCTCGTGTGATGAACGTGGGAAATAGCGCGATCACGAATCCCAGACCGCAGATGGAATTATCCGCGAATAACTTCCCAATAGAAGTTGCGACATGCGCCATCTGACGAACAGCCAGTACGGCCGCAGCCGATTCCACCAGGGGCAACAGCATGGCCAGCGCGTTGGGGTAATAGACGTCGGTCATCAGGCCGCCCAGCAATCCCAGCACGAACCATTGACGGAGCGTTCGGGAATTGCGCGTGCGATCCCAATAGAACAGGAAAAGAGCGACGACGAACGCGGACTGCGCATGCGCCCACGATGGATTGAAGTACATGTAAACAATCAAGGACGTGCCAAACCAAATGGCCAGTGTGCTTGCAGCTGCCCAGAATTCCGGTACGTATTTTCGCGCCACACGATAAGACAGCCAGAGCGCCAGAAAACCGCAGAGAGCTGTCCCGAAGGCCATGGCAATACGATAGGGGCGCGAGAAGCCATCGGCGGGTATATGCGCGCCCAGTGCATTGGTGGCAAGAACGCCAGCATGTGTCAGCGCCAGGAATGGCAACCACAACAGCGCAGGCCCCGCCGTGAAATGGTTGTCGAGATGTCCGGTTCGCGTGTATTGGCCCGGCAGGATGTTGCCGGCGGCATCGAAACGGTTCATGCGAAACGCCACGTCAGCATGACGCCAGTCATTTTCAAAATGCAGGTTTCGCTGAATCAGCGGAGCGCGCGCATAGGCGTAGTAACCCACGCCATCGCCGCGTACCCAGGGATTCAGAAGCGGCAATGTGAGCAGGAACAGAAAAATAAAAAGTTTTTCCGCGTTGCTGACGCGCGCCCAAATACCCACTCGCCGGGGCGCTGAAGCCGGGATGTACGTGCTAGAGGATGGCGAGCTCATTTTCTAGCCACGGCGAGGAGGTTCTGCCCGATGGGCGGCTCCCAAATGTCTTCACAGCGGGACCATGGCCGGATCACCCACCGATCATAAAAACGCACAGCGGAGGAACGCAGCGTCCTGCGCCGCAGGATTTTTCCCTGAAAGAACCATGCCCCCACTCCCGGCAAATTCATGAATCGCATCTTCTTGATCTCAAAGCCGGCCTGGCGCAATTTCCGGCTCAGATCGCCGCGGGTGTAACGGCGAAAATGATCGAATGCCGCGTCCAGGGAACCATAAAGAGCCGGTACCGCAGGGACAAAGACTAGCAAATAACCGCCCGGCTCAAGAATGCTATGAAGCAGAGAAAGACAGGCGGCGTCGTCCTCCACGTGTTCAAGCACGTTCACCAGGATGGCGGTGTCCACCTTCAAATTGCCCGCGTGCATCTGCAAATCACCATGTAGGGCGGTGACGTTTGCCTGCGCGCGGAAACGCTCTTCCAATTCCGGGAAGAGGTTCTCCGCGGGTTCCAGAAGAGTGAAGCGCCGATTTCCATCGGGGAGCGCTGCAACCAGATGGCTGGCGAAGGTGCCGGCTCCGGCGCCGACTTCGAGGACATTTTGCCCGGCAAACGGCGCGAACTGGCGGATGATCCAACGATAGTAATGCTTGGCCTCCGACATGGCGTCCAGTTCCGTTCCGGAATACGCAAACGCCTCGGCGCCATGGATGTCAGTGGTCACGGAAGAACTCCGCATCGGCGAAAGTTTCCGGACAACCGGATATTCGATGAGGCGCGGCACTGCAAAGCGGGGTGATGCATCGAAATCGTTTCACGGGACGGGCTGGGACTGCCCGGCGGGGCGAGTGTCTGCATGTACCGCGCCTTGTGACAGTCCGGCATTCTTACTGGAACGGCAATCGAAAATCACCCGATCCACGCTTTCAGAAAGAGTAATAGCGGGGGAAAATCCTGTAAGCGCTTCCAGTTTTTCGATGCAGGGCACGCGGCGTGGCATGTCCTCAAAGCCCGGTTCGTAGGCGCGGTCGTAGGGCACGAAGGTAATCGGCGAAGGACTGGCAGCACGTTCTTTCACCAACTCCGCGAGACCATGGATGGTGATTTCCTTCGTGCTCCCAACATTCACGACTTGCCCGACAGCCCGGTCTGTACCCGCCAGCCGGATGGCCGCTTCCACCGCGTCTTGCACGTCGCAAAAGCATCGCGTCTGCTGGCCGGTCCCAAAAACCGTCAATGGCTTGCCGTCCAGCGCCTGGCTGACAAAGCTGGGCAAGACCATGCCGTAACGCCCGGTCTGCCGTGGTCCTACCGTATTGAAGAAACGCACAATCACGACCGGCAATTGTTTTTCCTTCCAATACGCCAGCGCCAAAAATTCATCCAGCGCCTTGGAAGCGGCATAGCTCCAGCGGCCCTTGGAGGTTGGCCCCAACACCAGGTCATCCTCCTCGCGGAAAGGAACCTTGGCGGCTTTGCCATAGACTTCGGAAGTAGATGCCAGAAAAACCAGCTTGCGCTTCTTGCAGGCCGCGTCCAGGACGAACTGGGTGCCGTGCACGTTGGTTTCGATGGTATGCACCGGGCTTTGGACGATCAGGCGCACGCCGACGGCGGCCGCCAAATGGAAGATAACGTCGGATTCGTCCACCAACTCCGCGAGAATCTGGCGGTTCTGAAGGCCCTCGAAAACATAACCAAACCGTTCGTGATTCTTCAGGTGGCGAATATTCTCAACGCTGCCCGTGGAAAGGTCATCGAGGACAAGAACCTGCTCGCCACGCGCAAGAAGAGCCTCCGCGAGGTGCGAGCCGATAAAACCAGCGCCGCCAGTAATTAGGAATCGCATGTTTTTTCCCTTGCGCTAGAGAGCAGAGCGCCGGGCGGACTCTTTTGTTCCGGTTTCAGAGTCCTCCCCATAGCCGTATCCTTCTCCATAACCGTAAGCGTAGGGATAATAGCGGTAGGAATAGTAGTAGTTTGAGCTGCTGGCATCCACGGCGTTGAGAACCACCCCCAGGACGCGGCTGTTCACGGCCGCCAGCAATTCCCGGCAGCGCGTGAAGGCCTCTTTGGGAGTTTCGCCGCTGCGGACGACAAGAATCACGCCATCCGTGAGCGCGGAAAGGATCACCGCATCCGTTGCGGCCATGATGGGCGGCGAGTCTATGACGATAAACTTATAACGTTCGCGGAGCTGTTCAATGGCGTCGCGCATCCGGTGGGAAGAAAGCAGGTCTGCCGGATTCGGCGGAACGGGGCCCGTGGGCATGGCGACGAGATTTTCTATCACTGGATGGGTGAGCGATGCATCATTCAGCGAAGCCACGCCCGCAAGATATGAACTAAGCCCCACTTCGCTGGTGGGCGAGAGACCCAGCGCGCGGCGCACGCCAGGCTTGCGCAGGTCTGAATCCACCAGAAGAGTTCGGTCACCCAACTGGGCCAGGGTGACGGCCAGGTTCACGGCGGCAGTTGTCTTGCCTTCACGCGGCAGCGCGCTGGTGACCAGGATCACCTGCGGCGGGTGTTCTGCCTGCGACAGCAGCAAAGACGTGCGCATGGCGCGGAATGCCTCGGAGACCGGAGACCGAGGCAGCATGTGCGAGGCCATGGCCACGTCCCTGGCTGTGCCCGCACTCCCTTCCGTTTTTTCCGTGAGCAGTTTTCCCTGCACTGCCAGGGAAGCGAAAGCGGGTACCACCGCCAGTGATGGAAGGCCGGTGAGCGCTTCGATATCGTCCGGCGATTTCACCGTGTTATCCAAATACTCGCGGAAGAAAGCCAGTCCTACTCCGCCGACAAGGCCCACCAGCAGCGCCAGAAGGATATTCCGGCCTTTCTGCGGGCGGTCTGGATGCGTTGGAGTCAGGGCCGGATCCACAACTCGAATGTTGCTGGAACGCAGCCCCGCGCTGATGCCGGCTTCCTTTAGCTTCTGCAGGAGCCCGTCGTAAAGCTGCTTGTTGCCTTCTTCGTCATGCTTGAGGACATTGTATTCAACCAACTTGGCTGCCATGTCATTGGATTCGGTTTTTTGCTTATCCAACGCCTGGGAGAGCAGATTGACTCGCGCCTGGGAAGCGCGGTAGTCCGAATCAATCCGGGCGACAACGTCCCTCTTTTCCTGGCTGATGGTCTGATCCAGTTCCTTGCGCTGCGCCTCCAGGCGCTGGACGCGGGGATAGTTCGGGCCGAATTGGGTGACCGCGTCGGCATACTGCTGATCCAAATCAGACTTCCGAGTGATCAGTTGCTGAATCAGGACGCTGTCGCGCAATGCCGGAAGGGCGTCAATATTTCCGGAATGCGCCATCTGGTATACCGCTTCCTTTTGCAGCAGGTCTTCCTGCGCCTCGGTTAAGTCCTTGCTGAGATCAGCCAGCTTCTGGGTGGTGATGTTGGCCTTCTCATCCACGTTCCAAATCTGATTGTCCTTCTCATACTGAATGCGCGCGTTTTCGGAGGCTTCCATTTTGACGCGCAATTCCTCCAGTTCGGAGGAAAGCCAGTTGGAGGCCTGCATGGCCGCGTCGTAGCGGCTGCGGAAGTTCAACTCGATGAAGTTCTGCAGATGCGCGTTGACGATCTGCGCCGCCAGCTGGGGATCCTGCGCTTCATAGGACACCTCAATCAGGCGGCTCTGCGGAAGGTGTTTAACACTGAGGGAACCAAGGAACGCGCCGAGAATGGCGGGACGCCTCTGCGGACCGGCGGATGAATTCCCCAGCGTCAGCGAATGGCCGCCGAATTCCGGGAAGCGCCCCAGATCCAGCGACTTGATGGTTTGCAGGGCCAGTGTCTCGCTGCTGAGGATCTTTACCTGGGTATCAATGTAATTATCCAGGTCTATGATTTCGTCGTCGCTGTTTTCCTGGAAGGGAGTGAGATTGCTGTTCTCGCGGTCAATCTCCACGCGCGCCGTAGCTACATAGATCGGACGCATCCGAAAGAAGCGATGGTGACAATCGTAACCACGGTCACCAGAAAGGTGAGGATCAACCATTGGTGCTTGCGCAAAATGACCAGGTAATCCAGCAGATGCGGTTCACGCCGGCTGAAACCCTCGCCGGGAAGATAGGTTTCCGCAGGCAGAATGGCCACGGGGCTATCCGCATGACGGTCGTGGAGCCTCAATCGGTTCCGGTCTTCCATCATCTCCTCGGGTCAAACTGAATCAGACAGCGCGATATCCGCATAGGACATGACATTATTGCGTTCCGCGGAAAACGAGAACACCGGTGGTAACGGACATAGCCACGTTGGCCGCCTTGTACAAGGCGCGCTTTGAGGTGCTGTCTGGAATGAAAAGAACATCGTTGGCATAGAGCGGCTCATCCGCCGCCTTCTGTGAAAGAATATCCTTCAAGTGAACATTGATTTGCTCTGTTTTGCCATTCGACGTCTTCCGGAGAATAACGGAATCATTCATCTTGGCCGTGAGCGTTGTGCCGTGAGCCAAGGCCAGAACGCGAATAATTGACATATGATCCTGGGAGTTGGGAAGGGTGAAACCCCCGGGCTGCATGACCGCGCCCCCTACATAAACGATGCCAGCGTGCGGGACGGTAAGAATATCGCCGCCATACACGGGAACGTTGTATTGCGGATCACCTGTTTCCAGCAGATGGTTAAGATCCACCGTCAACGTAACCGCGGTGGGCGTCGCCGCTGAAGGCGCGGCCGGGGTTCCAGGCGCCGCATCCTTCTTCGTGGTTGTTTCCGCCATGCCCAGTTCCGGTGCATGCCGGGTGATCAGGACCTCGCTCCCCGCATCAGCCGCCAACCCGCCGGCCATGGCCAGAGCTTCAAGCACGGACATGGGCCGTGTTTCCTGAATGACTCCGGGCTTCTGGACGGCGCCCACCACGGAAATTGACATTCCATGCTGCTCTCTCATAAGAACAGAAACCTGGGGATGAGTCACAAGTCCATCCCTTTTCAGAGCGTCAGCGATGGCATCCTGCGCCTGGAAGGGCGTCAACCCGCCGACGTGTAATGGATCAGATACCAGGGGCAGCGAAATATCTCCCGACATGCTCACGCGGACGTCGCGGGAAAGGTCGGGAACGTCGAAAACTTCAATATGCACCAGGTCGCCGGGGCCGATTAGAGCATCCATCTGGACCGGACGCTGCCCGACAGTTCCCGCCAGTTGCTCCAGGCGGGCATTGGCCTGCTGCGCGGTCTCAAGACTGGTGGCGGAGCCGGTCTGCTGGGCCAGAACCAAGGGAGCGAGCGCAAGCGCAAGGAAGGCAAAAAGAATACACCTCCTGCCGCGGTAGAGAATCACGCCTTCGGAAAGCATGGATTTGGACGCCCCGCGCCTACTATGGCGCAGAGGATGCGGGACTGTCAACAACGGCGCTGGAATATCTCCGATAGCGCGCGCGATGAATTTCCTCGAGCGGCAATGCGGGTGAAGTGGCCAGGAAGGCCATTACCAGAAAGAGCGCGGCATTGGAGGGAATGTGGAGATTGAAATCCACGAAACTATGAAGGAGAAGGCTTCCGCAGGCGGCAATTGCTCCGGCATGAATGGCCAGCGAAAAAGGGCTTTGCCTTACCTGCAATTCGCGAAATCCTATCCGGAAGAGCAGTAGAAGAAAAACCGCGCCGAGGAGCCCTCCGGGCAGGCCCATGTCCGCGAGCAATTCCACGTAATCGTTGTGTGAATGCTCAATCAGCTTGCCGTCGTAGTACCCCTCGTACCGCGGGTAGACAGAAATAAGGGTGCCCGCGCCTGTCCCTGTCCATGGATGGTCACGGAAAATATGCCACGAGCCCCGCGCCATTACCGCGCGACGCTGGAGAGAGACTTCGCCCGGACCAACTTTGGCAAAGCGCTCCGCCACCTCGCCCACGCCAAGCCAGCCCGTTAGGGCCACGGCCGCCAACAGTACCATCACGATCGCCGCCAGGCGCACCCGGCCAGCCTTCCTCGTCCAGGAAATAATCAGCAGCAGCCCAACTCCGAACACGAATCCCAGGATTCCGCCACGCGATGCGGAAATAATCAGCGCCAGCACCTGCACCACGGTGAAGACCCAGGTAAGCACCATTTGCTCCCTCCGGATCCCGTGAAAAACCAGCAACGCCAGCCCAAGCGGAGCGATCAACTCCATGAAACCGGCGAAATGGTTGCGATTAACGAATGGTCCGAATGGGATGCCGCCGGCTTTCAATTCACGGATCCAGTAGAGCTTTCCGTTGAACGTGAATTGCTGAACGATTCCGAATAGACCCACGGCAAACCCGAGAATCACCAGGAACCAGACCAGCGTCTTCACGTCCCTCTTTTCGCGGAACACCTGCGTGCAGAGAAAAAAGTAGATAAAGCAGGCGGTGCGAAGGAGCAACTCCTGTTTTGTCAGGTACGGATAGACCGTCCAGCCGAATATAAGCTGTGCCACCGCGAAGAGGAGCAGCCCGGCCAAAGGCCAGTCCAGCGGACTCCAGCAAATGGGGTATTCCGTCCTTCGGTAAACCTTCCAGGCCCAGGTGGCCAACAGAAGTGCCGCGCTGATTTCAAAAATGGCTTCGGACCAGCCCTCCACGGCTCCGTGGAGCAGCACGGCGAAGGCAAGTGAGAAACAGATGCCAGCGCGAATGGCCTTCATGGTTTGGCGGTTCCCGCGGCATGTGATTGGCCGTCCACGGCAATCAACGAAATGTCGTCCACCCAGGCAGTGCCCTCGATGCGGCTATCGAACCCGCGCGCCGGAAAGCGGCGAACCTGAAGATTCAGCACGTGCGAAGTGGGGCCGGCCACAATGTCAGTCTCCATCAGTGTCCACGGAGTGGTGCCGGTAACGCTGGGAGTGAGCAATTCGCCAGCGGTTTTATTTCCCTGATCGGATAGCGAGAAGCGCACTCCGCTATCCGTGGTGATAGCATCCGTGCGCAGCCACCCACGGAAATGATATTTTCGTCCCGGTTGCACCGCGACATACTGGAACAAATGGAAGAAATCTACGTTCGCAGCTCCCTCGAAATCAATCCGCACGGATCTTTTTCCGGAATGGACAACCTCCGTATCCGGCTCAATGGTAACTCCGGGCGCTCCGTACGTGCGCCAGCCGAAGCCCCCATCGGCAAGGTCATGTTCGAACCCTCCATTCCAGACAACGGAGCGATCTGCGGGCAAATCGTAGGCCAGGCGGTCCACATCGTACGCCTGTTGCCACATGCGGCGGCCTTCCTCCGCGCGGCCCTGGCGGATCATTTCGTCAAAAAAACTGAAGGTGAGATGCACAGGAAACGGTTGTTTTAGAGCAATCAACCGGTTCCAGACCTTAATCCCGGAATCCACATCCTGATTGGAAGCGAAAAAATCCAAAGCATCCGCGTAAGCAGCGGGCTGGGCGGGGAGGAGTTGATCCAACAACGTGTCCGCATCGGGATGCGATTGCCAACAGCGTGAAATGGCCAGCGGGCGCAGAGATGGATCAATTAAAACAGCCTGGCGAAGTTGGGCGACTCCACCGTTGAAATCACCCTGAAGAAGCAGGAAGTTGCCGAAGGCCCATTTGGCCTCCGCGGAGATGGGGAAATTGGCAACCGCTTGTTGGAAGGCGTCGCGAGCTTGTTGCGGATGATCCGCCTGCTGCAGGGCGCTGGCCAAATCCAGCCAATAGCGGCTGGAACGTGAATCCGTGCGGACCGCCTTTTCGTAATACTCCGTCGCCAGGACCGGATCGGCGCTATCGAGATCGTTTTGACGGTAATAGCCCAGATGATGCCAGTATTCGCCATAGCCAGGCTCAATTTGCGCGGCACGGAGCCAGTTTTCCGGACTGGAAGTGCGATTCAGAACATCGGCGACTCCCATCTTCGCCGCCGTGAAAACCACCGTACTCGCAACGAACAGGGCGAGCAGCAGCGCCAAAAGGCGTTGCAAGGGTTTTTGAAGGACAGTCTCCACGCGCGATTACTTTCTCCCGCTCACCGGGTGAATGCAACTCCTATGTGCTGAAATGGCGGAACTCGCCCGGCCGCCTAGCGAAGAAGCTTTTCGGCTTCCCGCGCCGTGGCATCTGCGTGCTCGCCGGACTCGCTTCCGATGCGCCACAAAAAAAGCGTGGCGTGCATTCCTTCGCCAATTTTCATCTCCACTGTTCTTTCCGCGCGCCAGCCCGGCATATCCCAATCGCGGCTGACCACCCGTGTTCCCGGACGAAGCGTGGTGGTGAGTTGTTGCCGGAGTTTTGCGTTGCCGGGGATGGTGAGATACATGGTCACCACAGTCGCCGGACTTAAATCCACGTTGCGCACATCATCGCAGACGAGCCTAATCAAATGCTCCAGGCCCGCCGCTTCCACCTTTGCGTGAGCCTCGGAGATTCGTTGCAGGTCAACGTCTATCCCCAGGCAGCGGCATCCAAAGCGTGCCGCTGCGGCCGCCACGATTTGCCCGTCACCGCAGCCGAGATCATAGAGCACGTCATTTTCGCGCAGCGCGGCCAGATTCAACATCGCTTCGACGATTTCCGGCGCGGTGGCCACGAACGGCCCAAGGTCGGGAGAGCCGCGCGGGCGCAGTCCCATTCCATATTTTCCGATCAGGCGCAGCGGACGCAGGAGAGCATAAATGGGGGCAAGCGGGCGCGGGAGAGGCGCCCGCGCCAGTCCTCCTCCGTTGGAACGGTGGCGAGGCGCAGACTGTACAACAAGCCGCTGATGAGACCTCCGCGCATGTGCATACGAAAGCGCGTTCGTTGGCCAATGGCGGGTTCAATCATGTGATCGGTAAAAATGATTTCGCGCACCTGGGCGGCCATGAAATCCACGGATGGTTCCGCGCGATGTTCTCCACGAATGTTTTCCGGGATACAAGCGCCCAACAATTCATCCGCCAGCCGCAATCCAAGCAACAACATGCGGCGGCTGCCAAATTCATTGGCGCGATCCAGGGCGGCCGAAAGATTCGGCGCGCGGCCGCCGTCCACAAGTTCGGCAATATCGGAAATCCACTGAATGCGATTCCAAAAATGCTTGGAGCCATGAACGCACAGAAAATTCAGGAGATCTTCCATGCCCAATGTGGGGACGGTGCGTCCGCCTATCGGCGCTGGCTGCAATCGTCCACGCAGAAGAGCGATGTTCAAAGGTTTGGGAAAATAGCGAAGCGTCCGCTCCGTGTGCAGTTCGACGAGATAGCGATCCTGATCGCGAAAGAAAATGTATTGGCCGGGAACCTGCTGCTGCGGGGTTTGACCGCCGGGCGTGCGAGGCTGGGTTTGGTAATCCAATCCCTGCATGATCTGCTGCGCGCGCTCGATTTCGTCATGCGCGACCAGCAAATCCAGATCGCCAAATTCCCTCATGCCGAGATCGCCATATGCCAATGCCGCGAGGGTGGGACCCTTGTAAGGAATCGCCTGAATGCCGGCGGACTGCAGCAAGTCCATAACACGCAGCAATTCCGCGCCCAGCATCAGCGAGCGGCGCAAATTTCGCTCGCGATTTTCGCGCAGATATTGCATCCAGATTTCCGGGACGTTTTCTGCGCACAGGCGCTCGAGATTGCTGGTGAGAAGCTGGCTGACGCGATGATCCCAGGCGGAGGTAGCTACCAGCTGCCAGTTCAGCGGCTGGCGGGAAAGTTCACGAACGCGTTGCGCGGCGCGGGGCGCGGGGTCTTTGCGGGCGCAGAGGAGAAGCAGTTCTTTTTCCGGGCTGGCCGCCCGGGAAAAAGCATAGTCCGTCATTCCATCTCCGGCTTTCCCGGCGCGGCAGAATCTTCAACGTGATTATGCCGGCAGAAAAAGAGGCAACGGCGCTAGCATACACGGATTTTCTCCGGGAGGCAGCGGAGCCGGCCCTTGTACGGAAATAGAGTGGCGAGATCCTGGGGTGAAATGCACGGCGGCGCAGCATGTGTTCTTGTTTTCGAGTAGAAATTATTAAGTGTTGAATGCTAAAAGAGTTAAGCGGATTTCTATCCGTATCGGTTTTCCTGTTAGAAATGGCCGTTTGCGAAACCGGGGTGCGCAGAATTGAGGAGGGGCGCCATTGGATTGTTGTCCGCGCATAGTTCTGATCCCTTTTTGTCCGGAACAGCGGGAAGGCGAGATTCCCATGTAACGCTTCGAGCTCTGGCTTGACAGAAGAGAAAAAATAAAGTTCAATCTATTTCCAGTTGAAACTGAGTTACAACAAGGGAAGAAGCGATTTTATGGAAACAGGCGCTTTAATTGCGACCGAGTCGCATCTGGGAAGGTCTAAAAACAGCAAGGCCATCACCCGGCCGTCTCTGATGGATTTGCTGGTGGAGCGCGGCGTGCGCATCACGGCGCAAAGGCGGCTGCTGGTGGGCATCATGCAGGATGCTTCACGCCACCTGGACGCCGCCACATTGCTGCGTATGGCGCAGCAGAAGGATCCGGGTATCGATCGCGCCACGGTCTATCGGACCATCGCCTTGCTGAAGAAGCGCGGGCTGATTGATGAACTCGACCTGATGCACATTGAGGGCGAAAAGCACTATTACGAGGCCAAGACCAGCCGCGACCATTGCCACATGGCCTGCTTTCGTTGCGGGGCTATCATGGAATATACGAGTCCGGCTTTCGAAGAACTCCGAAAAGAGATGGCCAAGCAAAGCGGTTTTCAAATCCGTGTAGTCCGCCTGGAAGCCGGCGGACTATGCAAACGGTGTTGCCAGACTTCCCAGAGACGCATGCCTGCCAGCAAGCCGCTCTAAACACCGGGGCCAACCGGCGACGTTCCAGTTCACAGTGCAGACCCGGGAGCCAAACGACGGGAGCCGGGTCTCAGATGCGACACAGTCGCGGATATTTGCAGAGGAGCAGGAGATAAAAAGCGGTCCCCGCGACTAAACCTTTTTGCGAAGGGTCGCGGGGACCGAAATCGACAGCCCGCAGGCTGGCGACCCTATCCATTATACGGGGAACAGCCGCGAGCGACGGGAGAGAAAGATTAAATGGCTGCAATCCGATCCGGCAATGAACAGTTCTACGTTTCGGCGCATTCCATAGGCCACGAACTCCGGCGCCGGAAGACGCCGGTCAAAATACTAATTTGTTTCCTCGTGGCGCTGGGCCTGCTTCCGTGGCTGGCCCGTTCCGCGCGGGCGGGCGTGGGGGGAAGTATCTCGGGCACGGTGACCGATCCCAGCGGCGCGGTGATTTCTAAGGCCACGGTTACTTTAACAAATACCGACACAGGAATTAAGCGAACAGTTGCGACCGACGACAAGGGTTTCTATTCCTTTCTCAGCATGCCGATCGGTCACTACGATCTCGAAGTCCAAAGCGCGGATTTTAAACCCTACCGCCGGACGGGAATCGTTATTGACGCGAACAGCGCATTGACCGTTGACGCGGCTCTGGAAATTGGAGCGAGGTCCGACGTCGTTACCGTAACTGAAAACCAGGTTCAGGTTGAAACCACCAGCACGCAACTGGGCGAGGTCATCACCGGCACGCAGATGACGGCCGTGCCCCTCAATGGCCGGAGCTTTACGGATTTGCTGGCCCTTCAGCCCGGGGTTGCGCCGGTGACTTCCATCACGCCCGAGACGGTGCAGGACGTGGGCGCGAGCGCGCTCTCGCCCTCGGGAGATTTGAATCCCGGCACCGTCTCGATCAACGGGCAGCGGGAATTCGCCAACAGTTTCATCGTGAATGGAAGCGACACCGAAGAGGACGTCAACATGGGCGCGGCGATCATTCCGAATCTCGATTCCATCGCCGAGTTCCGGATCCTGACGAGCAATTTCGACGCCGAGTACGGGGAATTCAGCGGGGGCCAGATCAACGTGGTCACGAAGTCCGGCGCGAATGCGTTTCATGGCGACGGCTTCGAATTTCTGCGCAACACAAATCTGGATGCGCGCAATTACTTCTCTCCCACGCGCGGCGCGTTCGATCAAAACCAGTTTGGCGGAACGCTGGGCGGGCCGGTCAAGAGGGACAAGATTTTCTTCTTCGGAGATTATCAGGGAACACGGTCAACGCAGGGAGTGGACACCGGGCAAATTCCCGTCCCCTCCATGGAGGACCGCACGGGCGATCTTTCCGATATGGCGGGATCGTTCGTCACGACAAACGCAAACGGAAACGTAGTGCCCACGACGGTGAGCGGGCCGTATTTTGCCAGCCTGCTTACGCAGAAGCTGGGGTACTCGGTTTGGGCGGGCGAGCCTTACTACACGCCGGGATGCAGCAGCTCATCGTGCGTTCTGCCCGACGCCACGATTCCGCAGAGCGCCTGGTCCGCGCCCGCCACCAACCTGTTGAAATATATTCCCACGCCGAACAACGCGAACGGAACTTTTTCCAGTTCGGCTTACAACCAGACCCTGGGGGACGACAAGGGCGGCTACCGGCTGGATGCCAACACGCGCTGGGGGCTGCTGTCCGCCTACTACTTCCTCGACAACTGGTCGCAGAACAATCCTTACCCGGTCGCGCAAGGCGGGGCCAACGTCCCGGGATTCAATGCGCTATATACGGGTCGCGCGCAGTTGCTGAACCTCAGCGACACCAAAACGATCAATGCCACGGCGTTGAATGAATTCCGCTTCAGCTTCATGCGCGACGCGAACAACCTCGGACAGCCAGTCGGAGGAGTGGGCGTGAGCCTGGCGTCACAGGGTTTCGTGGTGGGCGAGGGAACCCCGGGGATCGTGCCTCTTTCTCCCAAGACCGAGGGAGTGGAGAGCGTGGGCTTCAACAGCTTCACGATTGGGACAAACACGAATGAACTGCACCAGATTAACAACACATTTCAGTGGACAGACAACTTCACCAAGGTGCTGGGAACTCACACGTTCAAGGCCGGCGGCGAGTTCCATTACGATCAGGTCAACGTCAATGCCATCGCTCAATTCAATGGCAGCTTCCTGTTTTTCGGAACCGAGACCGGCTCGGACTTCGCGGATTTCCTGCTGGGAATTCCCAGCCAGTACAATCAAAGCCAGCTGCAGCCCTTTTACGGCCGCAACAAATATACAGGCCTTTACGCACAAGACAGCTGGCGCGCCACGCGGGATCTGACGCTGAATTACGGTCTGCGATGGGAACGGATTGAGGCTTGGTATGAAAAATACAACCAGATCGCGACCTTCGTGCCGGGCGAGCAGTCAGTGGCCTTCCCAGGAGCTCCTCCAGGCATCGTTTATCCCACCGACCCGGGAGTTCCGCGCACGCTGGCGCCTCCCGGAAATCTCGACTTTGCTCCGCGCCTCGGCCTGGCCTATTCGCCCAGCGTTTCAGGCGACGGCCTGCTGGCAAAAATACTGGGCGGTCCCGGCAAGTCCAGCATACGAGCGAGCTATGGGATGTTTTACAGCGCGATCGAGGCTCTCACTATTGGCGTGATGAGCGCCAACGCGCCTTATGGAACCACGTACACAAGCCCGGCCCCGCCGCTGTTCTCGACGCCGTTTATCACTGCGGCGAACGGGCAGAATCTGGGCCAATATTTTCCCGTGACGCTCGCGCCATTGAATACCAGCGCGAGTCACCCGGATCCCAACGTAGACTGGTCGCAGTTCGAGCCCATCACGGGGCTGCCAAACTATGAAACCACCAATCGTACGCCGTACACCGAGGAGTACATGCTCTCGCTGGAGCGCGGATTCGGAGCCAATACAGTGCTCAGCGTGAATTATGTCGGCACGCAGGGGCATCGGCTCTTGGTGCTGGAAGAGGCCAACCCCGGCAATCCGTCGCTGTGCTTGTTCCTGAGCAATCCGGCCAACCTCGCGCCGGGACAAACTCCTTGCGGCCCGTTCGGCGAAGACAGCACTTACGTGACTTCGACGGGCCAGATCTACAACGGGACACGAGGTCCGCTGGGATCCGAATTCGGCAGCAATGCCAACCAGGCTACCCTCGGCAATTCCAATTACAACGCCTTGCAGGTGACGCTGCGCCACAGCGGCAAGCGGCTGAACGTTCTGGCGGGATACACATACAGCAAGTCTCAGGACCAATCATCGAACCTCGGCGAGGCAGTGAATCCGCTGAATCCGTCGCTGAGCAAAGCTCTCTCCGCGTTTGATGTGAAGAACAATTTCGTGGTGAGCTACAGCTACCAACTCCCCTTGGAACATTTGTTCCGGGCCTCGAATCGCTGGACGCAGGGCTGGGAAATTTCCGGGATCACTCATTTCAGCAGCGGCCTTCCGGTGACCCTGGTCAACTACGGCGACAATTCGCTGCTGGGCTCCGAACCAAACGGCATCAACAACTATGGCATTGACGAGCCGGATTATCTGGGCGGCCCCCTCAATCTGAATCACAATCCCCGCAACGGAAAGCCTTATTTCGATGCATCCCAATTCACTGAGAACGCGTTGGGGACGCCGGGCAATGCGCAGAGGCGGTTTTTTTACGGTCCGGGAATGGACAACTACGACATGGCGCTTCTCAAGAATGTGCGCCTGACCGAATCGAAGGCGCTGCAGTTCCGGCTGGAGGCGTTCAACGTGTTCAATCACGCGCAGTTTTTTGGTCCGCAGGCGGTTGACGGGAACATTGACAGCTTAACGTTCGGGCAAGTCATCAGCGCGGACGCGCCACGGCTGGTCCAACTGGGCGCCAAGTTTCTTTTTTAGGAAAGATGCCGCGGCGGAAAGCGGACAAGTGGCTTGCGGCGGGCAAGGTGGGCCGGAAGCGTTGCCGTCCGGGGCGAAGGCCGGGCATTTCGAGGGTTGAAATGGGGCGAAAATGAGAAGTCAAAAAGTGTCCCTATTAGAAAAGTGTATGTCATTGATTACGTGAGAGTTGCAGTTTTACGACTGTCACATGCGTCCCTATTAGAAATCGCCATTTTGCGCTTATTTCAGTCGTCCGAGCATAGTTCTGATCTATTGTCAGAATTCCGCGGGAAAAATCAACAGCAGGTTGTGTAACGCCAGGTCTCCGGCGTGTGACAGAAGAGAGAAGACTGGCACCCTAAAGGCGCCGCTACATGGCCGTGCCCAACTCCATACGCTGCCATGAAGGTAAAAAGCATGGAGGAAAATCAACAGCAGCTTCTGTAAAGCTTCCGTGCAACGCAGGGAGTCTGCAATCCCGCGGAGCAAAATTACGGCGTGATTTCGAAAACGGTTCCGCACCATCCTTGCACCCACCGCTGCCCCCAGTAAAGGTGGTGCCGTAGAGATTACCATCGGTATCAGAAATCACGCCGTACATCGGCAAGTATCCGTTGGTTCCGTTGAAGCTGAAGATTCTGTCAGCCCAGCGGCCATCTGACTTTCGCGAGAGCGCAAAAACGGTTCCGCAGCTAAAGCCACGGTCGGTACATCCGCCAAGGCCGCCATACTCTGTGGTGCCATAGAGATTGCCGGTATTGTCGAAGATCAGGCCGGCTTGCGGGAGGTGCCCGTCTGTGCCGTTGTTCTGAAAGCTATACAGCACGGCCTCCGACCAGCCGCCGCCGGACTGCGGAGAAAGCTCAAAGACAGCTCCGCAGCCGGAGAGGCCGTTGCCGCATTTGCCGCTGCCTCCCTCCGACGTGGTGCCATAGAGATTGCCGGCCTTGTCAAAGATCAGGCCGGCCTCGGGTTCGATCCCATCCGCGCCGTTGTCCTGGAAGCTATACAGGACAGTCTCAGTCCAGCCTCCGTCCTTCTTCGGCGAGAGCTCAAAAACGGTTCCGCAGCCAGGGTCGTAGCCATTGGTGCATCCGCCGCGGCCTCCAAAAATGGTGGTGCCGTAGAGATTCCCGGCCCTATCAATGAGCACGCCAGCGTAGGGGGTTTGCCCGTCCGTCTCGTTGTTCTGGAATTTGTGCAGTACGGTCTGCTGAGGTTTCCCCTGAGTGGCCGCGGGACGCGTACCCAGCAGCGCGAGCGCCACCACGGCCAGCAAAGAAAACCTGGAAGAGGATCTCATTTTTTCCCTCCTAAGATTCTGCCGCGAGCAATCCAGCGGAAAAATACTACGGCGTGATCTCGAAGACCGTTCCGCAGCCTTTCGTTCCACATCCGCCGCCGCTGCCGCCTTGATAGGTGGTGCCGTAAAGATTGCCGGCGGTATCAAAGATGAGGCCGGCCTGGGGGCTGTCTCCATTGGCGCCAGTGAAGCTGAACACTCTCTCGGCCCAGGCTGAGTTCCGCAGGAGCGCAAAAGCGGTTCCGTCTCCGTGACTGCCTCCGTATGCAGTTGTGGCGTAGAGATTGCCGGTGGCATCAAGAATCAGGCCGGCGAAGGGGGCGTAGCCGTCTGTGCCGTCGAAACTGAATAGCGTTTTCCCGGACCACCCGCCGCCGGCCTTCGGCGAGATCTCAAAAACGATACCGCAGCCGAAGATGCCGTTGCTGCATCCCTTTCTACCGCCGTAGGCGGTGGCGCCGTAGAGGTTACCGGCGGCATCGAAGACCAAGCCGGCTTGGGGGTAGTTTCCGTCCTTGCCATTGTCCTGGTCCGGGAAGCTGCCAATCACGTGCTCAGACCAGCCCCCGCCGTTCTGGGGCGAAAGCTCAAATACGGTCCCGCAGCCGTTGCCAAGGGCGCCGCTGCACCCCCCGGTGCCGCCGACAACGGTAGTGCCGTAGAGATTTTTGCCAGCCGCGTCGAAGACCAGTGGGGCGTTGGGCTGATAACCGTCTTTGCCGTTGTCCTGGAAGGTATACAACACCTGCTCGGACCATCCACCGCCGGACTGCGGCGAAACCTCAAAAACGGTTCCGCAGCCGCCGCTGCACGTTGCGTTACCCCCTTGATACGTGGTGCCGTAAAGATTGCCGGCGGCGTCAAAAACCAGCGAGGCCTGGGGATCGTTCCCATCGGCGCCACTGCTTTGGAAACTATAGAGGACACTCTCGGACCAGCCGCCGCCGGACTGCGGCGAAAGCTCAAAAACGGTTCCGCAGCCGTAGGAACATCCGCCGCTGCCCCCGTAAGAAGTGGTGCCGTAAAGATCGCCGGCCGCATCGAAGATCAAGCCGGCAACGGGGAAGTTTCCATCTGTCCCGCCCTGGAAGCTGTACAGCACCGTCTCAGACCAGCCGCCGGACTGCGGCGAAAGTTCAAAAACGGCTCCATCTCCGCCGCTGCCCCCGGCAGACGTAGTGCCATAGAGATTGCCGGCGGAATCAAAAATCAGGCCAGCCTGGGGGTTGTACGCGTCCTGACCGTTGCTCTGGAAGCTATAGAGCACGGATTCCTTAACTTTCTTCTGAGTGGCTGCCGAACGGCTGCCCAGCAGAATCAGAGCCAGCCCAAGCACCGGCAGACTCCACATGACAACGGAGCGCAACGAATTGGTTTTCATATTTTCCCCCTGCATCGAAAACATACTGCCGGACAAAGCACGAGTTCGACGCTGACGTCGCGAATTGGGTTGATTATATCCGTTCTGGCGCCCGTTTCACCGCACAAACTGAGTTCATGTCTCGGCCGAGTGGCGCCGCAGCCGCCATGGTGGCGCGGAACGTACCGGCCATTCGGAGCGGAGATGCCGCGCGTGACGCTTTATTATTCGCGGGGGCGACGGCCCGGGATGACCCCAGGACGAAGCGCACCATACGCGGCGATTGCGAATCTGTGGGGGCGAAAAAAGCATCCAACGCGTGACGGGATTTTGGCGGGTTTGGCGGCGCAAAGCGGATGGCATCCTCGGCCCGAAGACCGTAGAGTGGGGAAGAACATGGTTACCATCACGGATTCCTATCTTCGCAAACAATTGGTGGAGCGCCGCGGCAGGCTCGAAGGGGCCGTGGGCAACGCCATGCAGAATGAATCCTTCGCCGCGCTGCTGCAGGAAGTGGACGTCGCTTTAGAGCGCATGGATGCGGGCACCTACGGCATCTGCGAATCCTGCCACGAATCCATCGAAGTGGAACATCTGGTGGAAGATCCCCTCAGCCGCTTCTGCATTGACCACATGACGGGGGAGCAACGGCGGGCTCTGGAAAATGATTTGGAGCTGGCGGCGGAAGTGCAGCGTGCGCTGCTTCCCGCGCGGGACGTTCGCCACGGCGTCTGGCACATTTATCATCATTACCAGCCGGCCGGCGCGGTGAGCGGAGACTACTGCGACATCATTCCTTCGGAAGAAGGCGGCCCGTTCTTTCTTTTGGGGGATGTGTCCGGCAAAGGCATCGCGGCTTCGCTGTTGATGTCCCACCTGCACGCCATGTTTCGCACGCTGGCGGGAAAACATTTCGAGATCGGCCGCATGATGGAAATGGCCAACCGCGCGTTCTGCACCAGCGCGCCTTCCGGCCATTTTGCAACGCTGGTGTGCGGACGTCCGGGAGACGGCGGAGAAATCGAATTGATCAGCGCCGGACATTTGCCGGCACTGATTGCCCGGCATGACGGAGTTCAGCCGGTGTGGTCCAACGGCGTGCCGCTGGGAATGTTTTGCGGGAGCGAATATTCCTCCACGCGCCTGCATTTGCGGTCCGGCGAAAGCCTGGTGCTGTATACCGACGGACTTTCCGAGGCGCGCAACCACTCCGCGGATGAATACGGTCTGGGGAGAATTCAATCGGTGCTTGGTAAGAACCTTGGCGCGACGCCGGAAGCGATCGCGGGAGCCTTCCTTCAGGATCTGGGCGAATTTTCATCCACCAGCCGGCTGGCGGATGACTTGACGCTGATGATCGTCCAGCATTCCGGGTGAAGAAGCTGCTTTTCAAATATCCTGCCGGGCACGCCTAGAGAGTAAGCCGATAGCTTCAATCTTCGTGGTGCGTGTTTTCCGCGGAGATCGCCGGAGTGGCTTCCCCATGGCCGTTCATGGGCCGCGGATTTTTCATGGGGCGCGCCATCGGACGCAAAGACAGGAAGCGGTTGCGGCAGGGATCGCAGCGATAGGCGGGAACTCCCCAGCGCGCCAGGAGTTTGTTGCGCTCCAGAGACTTCGCGGGAAACCGGTCGGGGCTTAGATTCCCGCAGCGGGCGCAATGCACGTACAGGGCATAGCGAACCGGCGTGGCCCAGGCATAAAAGCGCCGATGGCAAGCCAGGCATCGCCACGGGCGCAATCCGAAAAAAAGACACACGGCGTCAATCACTCCGTGACGGCGCGACCTCCTGCAGGCGTTCTTCTGGCACTCAGGACAGATCATCCAGCAAGGCTACCCCGTAAGCGCCGCCAGAATAATCCCGAAGCGCGCCGGAGAAAAGGAATTCCTCGAGATCGGACAGAACTTCACGCTCCTGCAACCGCCGAACACCACATATGCGGCCGGCTATGGCATCAACGATTCCGACCTCGTGACCCTGCAGGCGGCAAATTCGAGCGGAGCCGAAGTGGCATATCTGTACAGCAACGCGAATCGGCCCTACACCGCGATCAATGTGCCCAACGCCGTGAACAACTATGTGTATGGTGTCAATGACGCCAATTGCATCGGCTACACCTGGCCGGATTCCGGCGGGACGTTCCACCGAGCCGCGCTGTTGAACAACAAGTACGTCACATTTGACGATCCCGATGGCACGGAGACCTATGCGGACGGAATCAACAACAAGAGCGTTGTCGTGGGAGATTTTCCGCCCGCCGGGCAGCAACACAATCAATCGTTTAAGCTGACGGCAACCAAGTAAACGTCGTAAACGTCCCGTTTTCCCCTGGCACGGCGGCACTGTCCTCCGCGCCACCCAGTGCCGCGATTTACGGTTTTGCCGCGCCACTGAAGCCCGGAGGTTCTACCGCCGAATTTCGCGCGAGTTTGTGTCCCGTGGATGAAGAAAATCATGGCGAATCACAATAGAATGTAAAGGGACGAGGGAGGAAACCTTGGCGGACTACACGGCAGCACATGCTCGCGCCGGAATCACGGCGCAGCTTCCGAAACTGGAAACCTGGCCGAATCATTTTCCAGGGTACGAAATCGAAATTCGTTTTCCGGAATACACGTCCATGTGCCCAAAAACCGGGTTGCCGGATTTCGGAACATTAACCATCCGTTACCAGCCGCGCAAGACGTGCCTGGAATTAAAAGCCCTGAAGATCTATCTCCTGGCGTACCGCAATCTGGGAATTTTTTACGAGAACGCGGTAAATAAAATTCTGGACGACATCGCCGCCGCCACGCATCCGGTGTGGTGCCGCGTGCGCGGAGAATTCACGCCGCGCGGAGGCCTGTATACATCGGTGGAGGCCGTGTGGCCCCGCCGCGGACGCGCAGGCAAGTAATAATCGCCGTGCATTGCTCCACCTCGACGACCACGTTGAGTATGCATTGCGGGCACGGCATTCGTGGCGCCGGGGATGGACATAGCCGTGCCTGCTCGGCCATAATCGCGGAATGCGGGGCCGGAACGGCTCCCCAGGAGACGCTATGAGCATAACGCCCGATGCACCAACGCCTTCGGAGAAAACCACGGTGGAAGTGGTCGGCACCCCCCGCTGGATTCCCATCGCCTTCGTAGGGGCCTTTGTGCTGATCGGCATCCTGGCCTATTTCAGCTATTCGGCGCACCAGGAGTTCAAGAAGAACCTCGCCGACGCGCAGCAACAGAACCAGGTGCTCTCCGCGGAACTGGACAAGACGAATTCGCGTCTCGCGGACCTGGGCGGGCAGCTCGACGTGACCTCGCAAAAACTCGGAGTGACGCAGCAGGACCTGACACGCGCGCGCGAGCTGGCGCAGAATTTGAAAGATCAGCAGAAGGTGAGCGACACGCAGTTGCGGAAGCAGATTGGCCAGGTGCAGACCGATACTTCCGCCAAGATCGGGCAGGTCTCCAGCCAGTTGGCTACGACGCAGAGCGACGTCAGCGCCACCAAATCCGACCTGGCGGCCACCAAATCGCAATTGCAGCACACCATGGGCGACCTGGGCGTGCAGTCCGGGCTGATCGCCCACAACCACGAGGAAGTGGAAGAACTGAAGCGTCTCGGCGAACGCAACATCTATGAATTCGACCTGCAGAAAACCAAGCAGGCGCAGCGCGTGGGACCCATTCAGGTGATAGTCAAGAAACTCGATGCCAAGAAATATAGGTACACCATGAACGTGCTGGCGGACGACAAGAGCATTGAGAAGAAGGACAAGACGGTTGGCGAACCCGTCCAATTCTACGTGCAGGGCGCGCGCGTGCCCTACGAAATCGTGGTTTTCAACGTGACCAAGAACAATATGACTGGCTACCTCAGCACGCCCAAGGATTCCGGGTCCAGCCCCGCGGCCAGTCCAACGGCGGCTCCGGCGAAACCGTAGCAGCCCGCGGGCTGTAAGATTTCCCCCCGTTTGCAGTAGACTCGTAACCTTCCGGCGGTTCTCGCGCCCAAGAATCAGGCGGGCGCGCGCCCGCGGATTTTCCACTCAGGATACGGTGCATGGACAAACGCATTGCCAATGCCGAGGCTGCGCTGGAAAACGTGAGCGACGGCGCCACGATTCTTCTGGGCGGGTTCGGCCTTTGCGGCATTCCGGAGAATTTGATCGCTGCGCTGCGCAAAAACGGCGCGAAGGACCTGACGCTGATTTCCAACAATGCCGGCGTGGATGGCTTTGGCATCGGACTTCTGCTGGAGACTCATCAGGTGCGGAAGATGATCGCCAGTTACGTGGGCGAGAACAAACTCTTCGAACAGCTGGCGCTCAAGAAAGAAATTGAGGTGGAATTGAATCCGCAGGGAACACTGGCGGAGCGCATTCGCGCGGGCGGCGCGGGAATCCCCGCGTTTTACACGCCCACCGGTTATGGAACACTGGCGGCGGAAGGGAAGGAAGTCCGCGAGTTTCATGGACGGCCGCACGTGCTGGTGCACGCCTTGCGCGGAGATTTTGCGTTCATCAAAGCGTGGAAGGGCGACCGCTGGGGGAATCTCGTGTATCGCAAGACGGCGCGCAACTACAACGCCATGATGGCCACGGCCGCGGATTACGTTATCGCCGAAGTGGAAGAACTCGTCGAACTCGGCGATTTGCCATCTGACCATATCCACACGCCGGGAATCTACGTGGACGCAATTTTTCAAGGCTCGAACTATGAGAAGCGCATCGAGCGCCGCACGGTACGCCCGCGTGCGTGAACGATTCGGCGCCGGAAGGCTGACTGCGAATGGATAAGAGGGAAATCATTGCGCGCCGCGTGGCGCGTGAATTTCGCGACGGCGACTACGCCAATCTGGGCATTGGCCTGCCCACGCTGATTCCCAGTTTTCTTCCGCCGGGCGTGGAAGTAGTCCTGCAATCCGAAAACGGGATGCTGGGCATTGGCCCCTATCCGCTGGCGGGAGAAGAGGACCCGGATTTGATCAATGCGGGAAAGGAAACCATCACGGAAATGCCGGGTTCGTCCTATTTTTCCAGCGCGGATTCCTTTGCCATGATCCGCGGCGGGCACGTGGACCTTACCGTTCTCGGCGCGCTGCAGGTGGACGAAAAGGGCAACCTGGCGAATTGGGCCATTCCGGGGAAGATGCTGAAAGGCATGGGCGGGGCGATGGACCTGGTGGTGGGCGCGAAACGGGTGATCATCGCCATGGAGCACGTCACCAAGGATGGCGAGCCAAAAATTCTGGAAAAATGCACGCTGCCGCTCACGGGGGTGGGCGTGGTGAACTTAATCGTCACCGAACTGGCGGTGATCGAGGTGACGCCCGAAGGCCTGCTGCTCCACGAGACGGCGGAAGGCGTGACGCCGGAGGAAGTCCAGAGAAATACGGAGCCGCGCCTGCATCTTTCGCATCACCTGAGGACCTTTGAGACGCGATGAAGAGGGGTTGTTGCGGGGAATCCTGCGGCGCAGGTCGGTGGCTGCGCGCCCGGCGGCTTCATGAAAAACCGCATCTTTACGGTTCCGAACCAGCTCACATTCCTGCGTCTGGGCTTCCTCCCATTCTTCATCATCGCCGTGCTTTACGGCAAGTACGCGCTGGCGCTGGGACTGCTGATCATCGCCGGCGTGAGTGACGCGCTGGACGGACTGCTGGCGCGGAGGCTGCACCAGAGAACGGCATTGGGTGCATATCTTGATCCCATCGCAGACAAGCTGATGCTTTCCTCTTCTTTTGTGGTGCTGGCATTGAAGCGAAAAATCGTCTGGTGGCTGGTGATTCTCGTGTTGGGCCGCGATTCACTGGTCCTCATCGCCTGCGCCGCAATCCTGCTGACCGTGGGTTACCGGCCGTTCCCGCCCAGCATTTTCGGCAAGGCCAGCACGGGATGTGAAATTCTGTTGATTGTGGTGGTCCTGCTGCTGGCCATTGCGCCCGGGCCTGGCCTGTTGCTCGCGCAACGGGTGTTGCGCTACGTTGTCGCCGGTCTGGTGATTTTATCGGGATTCCACTACAGCGTGATCATGGCGCGGCGCCTGGCGGCGGAATAAACGGGGCATCAGCCGGGCCGCAGCGCGGTCCAGAGCATCAGGGCGATGCTGAGGACTACTACCGCGCCCGTCCCCCAGCCCAAAATCTGCGCCTTGAGATTTTCCCGCGGCCCGGAAGGCAAACGGTCGGCCATCATCTTTCCCATGGCGAAGCCAACCGCCAGTCCACCCAGGTGAGCCATGTTATCCACGCCATGAAATATAAGCCCGAAGATACCGATATAAATGAGCCAGCGAAGCAACTGGCTGCGGAGCATTTTCATGGCCGCGCCGCCTCGAGTGGTGGTGAGGGCCAGCATCACTCCGATTATACCCAGCAAGGAAGCGGACCCGCCCACGCTGGCATGGCCCGTCACGGAACTGAGTACGAATCCTCCAATTCCCGTCACGACATAAATAAACAGGAAGCGCGCCCCACCATAGACTTCCTCCACGACGGGCCCCACGTCCATCAGCACCCACATATTCATGCCGATGTGCACCAGGGATCCGTGCAGAAATATAGCCATCACTAATCGCCACAGTTCCATGCTCTGAATCAAATAGGGCATGGGGATGGATTCACCAAATCGGTAGAGTACTGGTCCAGCGATTCCACCGAGGCCAAATATTCCGCCACCAGCGGCTGCGCCCAGGCCTCCCATATGAATGGTGGAGAGCAATGTGGCGGCGTAAAGGACGCAACTCAGCGTCAGGATGGCGTACGCAGCGGGCGAAGTGGCCGGTAGCAGGCGCTCCAGCAATTTGCTTCCCGCGGCGAGCGAAAAATTCACATTGGTGCCGCATTGATAGCAGCGGGAGGCGGTTGAGCCCACCAGCGAGCCGCACGAAGGACACAGCCGCGGCCGCGGGGCCTGTTTTTCACCGCCGAGTTTCGCGGCCAGGTCCTCGCGCCATTTTTCGGCTTTCCATTTCCAATTGGAAAAGACGGTCAATGAGGTTCCTTGCGGTCTGTATGCACCGCACCTATAATACCGGGAAAAATGAGGAACGGAAATTGAAGCGGGCAGCCGCGGGGTGGATCAGCCTGGATTTTCGAGAATATATACCACTTGTCGGCTACCGGCCCGTCTCCACACCTTGACATACAGACGAACAAACGGCGAATATAACCTGAATGAAGTCGCACTCCGCTCCCTGAGAGACAGCTGATGGCTGACATTTCGTTCTTCGACGAATCACGCGAACAATCCAGGATTAAATCGAGAATTGTCGCCAAGTACTTCTGGGTCTGGGCGAAGGTCATCATCCCGGCGGCGAAACACCGCGAGAACCGAATTGCGTACATGGACCTATTCGCGGGGCAAGGCAGCTACACCGACGGGACTCCGTCGACACCTGTTATCGTACTCCGGGAGGCGATAAAGGATGCCACTCTTCGGGAAATGCTCGTCACTGTATTCAATGACAAGGACCAAGCGAGTGCCAAGTCCCTTACCGAAACCATTAACGCGATCCCTGGTGTTGAGACACTAAGGTATAGGCCTCAAGTCGAATGCGAGGAGGTAGGACAAAGAATTGTAGAGCGTCTCAGCCAGATGAAATTGATTCCGACGTTATTATTCGCTGATCCGTGGGGCTACAAGGGGCTATCGCTCGCGCTGATTAATTCCGTTCTGCAGAACTGGGGTTGCGACTGCGTCTTCTTCTTCAACTACAATCGGATCAACCCTGGTCTGAGCAATGAAGCAGTCCGTGCATGCATGAACGATTTGTTTGGCGAAGAACGAGCCTGCACGATTCCAGAGAAACTGGAAGGTTTAGGGTCGGAAGAACGAGAAGACCTTATCCTTGAGGAATTATCGCAAGCACTCAAGGAGCAGGGCGTTACATATGTTTTGCCGTTCACATTCAAGAATGAACAGGGTACAAGAACGAAACACCACCTGATTTTCGGCAGCAAACACTTCAAAGGCTACGAGATTATGAAGGGAATTATGGCAAGAGAAAGCTCGCAGCAGGACCAGGGCGTGGGTTCGTTCGCATATTCTCCGGCGTCGGCAAAGAACCCAACCCTTTTTGAATTCTCCAGACCATTAGACGATCTTGAAGGGATGTTGTTGACAGAATTCGCAGGTCAAAGACTGACCATGCAGGACGTATATATGCGTCACAATATAGGGACACCATATATCAAAGCAAACTACAAGAAGGTGCTAGAGGCTGTTTCAAAACTGGGTACAAAGCTTTGATTTTACAGTAGTTGATCCTGTCCTGATGAGGCATAACCGGGTGTAGCAGCGCCGAGGGAGGATTGATGGCGCGATATGGTCGCCCGTTGACCGACGCCCAGTGGGAAAAGATCCGGCCCTTGCTTCCGAAGTCGCCCAAGAGACCGCGCGGCGGTCGACCCCGGGCCGACGACCGCAAGGTGCTCGAAGGGATTTTATGGATTTTGCGCAGCGGCGCGCGGTGGCAAGATTTGCCCGAGGAATTTCCCTCGCCAGCCACTTGTTGGCGGCGGCTACGAGACTGGGAGGAGCAAGAGGTCTGGCTCACGATTTGGCGTGCGTTTCTGGGTGAATTGAACGAGCGCCAGCAATTAGACTGGAGTGAATCGTTCCTGGATGGCAGTTTTGCTCCGGCGAAAAAAGGGGCTGCGGAGTCGGAAAAACCAAGCGGGGCAAGGGGACGAAGTGGATGGTGGTGGTCGACGGCCAGGGTGTTCCTTTGGGAGACCACCTTCACTCTGCGTCCCCGGCGGAGGTACGGCTCGCGGAGACGACGCTCGCGACGGTCCGCGTAGGACGGCGCCACTGTGCCGGTCGGCCGCGGCAGAAGCTGGTGCGCGTGATTGTGGACAAAGCCTACGACAGCGATCCGTTGCGCAAGCGATTGCGGCGGCGCGGGATCGAGTTGATCTGCCCGCACAAGAAGAATCGGGTGCGTCCGGCCACGCAGGATGGCCGGGCACTACGGCGGTACCGGCACCGCTGGATCGTCGAACGCACCATCGGCTGGCTGGGAAACTTCCGCCGGTTGGTTGTGCGCTATGACCGCTCGCTTACGATCTATCGCGGTTTCTTTCATATTGCTTGCTTCATGATCGTGTTACGGAGGGTTTTGAAATAGCTTCTAGCAAAGATGGAGGCTGATGGGCTGATCGAAGCAGAGCCACCTGCAAGGAAGCGACGCAAAATGACTTTTGCCGAGAATGTAGTTGTCGTCTTTCCGCAAGGACCCCAGAAATGAGCTCTCAATCAACGATCGAATGGACGGACGCGACGTGGAACCCGGTGAGGGGCTGCACAAAGATCAGCCCGGGCTGCAAGCATTGCTACGCCGAGACGTTTGCGGAACGCTTTCGCGGAGTCAAGGGCCATCCCTATGAGCAGGGATTCGATCTGCGCCTGGTTCCGGAGAAACTGGGCGAGCCTTTGCGCTGGCGGACTCCGAAAATGGTTTTCGTCAACTCCATGAGCGACCTATTCCACGACGCGGTGCCCGAGGAATACATCGAGGCAGTGGCCAAGGTCATGGCGCTGGCAAACTGGCACACGTATCAGGTGCTCACGAAGCGCTCCGAGCGCCTGCGCGAGCTTCTGAATTCAAGACTGAGCTTCGCCGCGAAGCAACCGCATATTTGGTGGGGAGTGAGCGTGGAAAATCGAGAGCACGGTATTCCACGAATCAGGGATTTGCAGGACGCGGATGCTGGCGTGCGCTTTCTTTCCGTCGAGCCACTTCTGGAAGACGTGGGGAAGATCGATTTGGCTGGAATCAATTGGGTGATCGTTGGCGGCGAGAGTGGTCCGGGCGCCAGGCCGATGAAAAAGGAGTGGGTGACGAGCGTTCGAGATCAATGCCGGCGCGCGCGCATCCCGTTTTTTTTCAAGCAATGGGGCGGAGTTCGCAAGGCCATATCCGGCAGAAAGCTGGACGGCAGAACCTACGATGAATTTCCCCGGCGGGTTCAGCATCCGGTACTGCCATCGAATGATTGCCGTTCGCTCGCGGCGAATGCAGGGCAGCGCGTCAATCTGACTTTGTGCAGAATAACCACGTAGGGTGAAATTGATCCACCATCGGCCAGCTGCGTGAAGATATCGGAACGATTCCCCGCTTTTTCGCAAAAACCGGGATTGCCTCTTTTTCTATTGCTGTTGACCGTCCTCGCGCTCGCGGCCTGCGGACATCCGAAGCCGTCATCGCGTCCACCGGCCCAGGCGCCGCGCTCGACGGTTGGGAATGCTCCCGCGCCCACTCCTGCTCCGCCGGGAGCGTCCGCGCAGCCGATTCCACCGATGCAAGGCACCTACGTGGAGGAAGGACAGGCTTCCTGGTACGGCGTGCCGTTCAACGGCCGCCGCACCTCCAACGGCGAAATCTACAACATGTATGACTTCACCGCCGCACATCGCACGCTGCCCTTTAATTCCATGATGCGCGTGACGAACCTGACCAACGGGCTTCAGACAGAAGTAAGAATTAATGACCGAGGCCCCTTCGTCGCCGGACGCGTCATTGATCTGTCGTACTCCGCCGCCAAAGCCATCGGCATGATTGGACCCGGCGTGGCCGCCGTGCGCCTGGAAATGATTTCCGGCTCCAATCCTTATGAAGGATCGTTCTCGGTGCAGGTGGGCGCGTTCCAGTTGCGGGAGAATGCCCAGCGTCTTCAGGCCCGGCTTTCGGCGCGCTACTCGCCCATTCAAATCCAGACGTATGACTCGCCGAATGGAATTTTCTATCGCGTGCGAGTGGGGCGTGTTCCGACCATCGGCGGCGCTCAGCTGCTGGCCAACCAGCTCGGCAAGGAAGGCTTTGTTCCCTTCGTGGTGCGACTGGACGATAACCCGCTAAACTCGCAGTAGCCCTCAGCTGCGGGCGGGCAAGCGACTCCATCACGGGGACCCGCGATGCGCGAGATGCGTATGGCGGCTGATTTGAGCCCTGAAATCCCCTATACTTCAGAGACCGGACAAGTCGCGCACCGTTTTATGCCGCCAGGAAGAAAAATCGCATCGAAAACGCGCCAGCCTTCCCGAGGCGCGCGCTTGGCGCGCTCCGAGCGCGAGACGGACGAGCTGGCGCGCATCGGCGTGGCTCTCTCTTCCGAACGCGACGTGGATGCTCTCCTGACGCTGATCCTGCAAAAAGCGAGGGAAATTACGGGCGCGGACGCGGGCTCTCTCTATCTGTTGGAAGATGATGGTTCCGGCGCGCGGCAAATGCGCTTCAAGCTGACGCAAAATGACAGCCGCGCATTTCCGTTCAAGGAATTCACCATCCCGCTCTCGGATGAGACGCTGGCGGGCTACACGGCGCTGCACGGCGAGGCCGTCAATCTGGCGAACGTATATCGCATTCCCCACGGTTCGCCTTATCGTTTTTCCGACCGCTTTGACCGTGAATCGGGCTATCGCACGCGCTCCCTGCTCAGCCTGCCATTGAAAAACGCGCGGGGAGAGACGCTGGGCGTCCTGCAGCTCATCAACTGCAAGCGCAATCCCGCGGTTTTGCTCAAACGCCCCGCGGATTTTGTCCGCCAGGTAAAACCCTTTGCGCCGCGGTCTGTTCACATGGGTCTGGCGCTGGCTTCGCTGGCCGCGGTGGCCTACGAAAACAGCCGGCTATACGCCTCGATTGAGGCGCTGTTTGAAGGATTCGTGAAAGCTTCGGTGACGGCGATTGAACAGCGCGACCCCACCACGTTTGGCCATTCGTTTCGTGTTTCCACGCTTACTCTGGGACTGGCGGAGACATTGGATTCCGCGTCGTCCGGTCCCTACGCCAGCGCGCGAATCAGCCGTGAACAGATGCGCGAGATCCGCTTCGCGTCGCTGCTGCACGATTTCGGAAAAGTCGGCGTGCGCGAGCATGTGCTGGTGAAAGCGAAAAAACTGTATCCCGGGCAGCTGGAGAATTTGCGGCTGCGTTTCGACTACATCCGCAAACAGCTGGAGGCGCGTTTTTCGCAGAGAAAGTTGGCGGTATTGCTCAAATCCGGCGGCGGAGAGATATCTCCATCACTCGCCGCTCTTGACGCGGAGCTGGCGCGGGAATTGCAGGAGACCGAGGAAACGCTGGCGTTCATCGTGAACGTCAACGAACCAACCTTATTGCCCAGCGGCGGCTTTGAGCGCCTGCAAGCCATTGCCCAGCGGCATTTCATTGATCCCACGGGGGTCGAGCAGGCTTATCTTCATCCGGAAGAGGTACGCATGCTTTCCATTCCACGCGGCAGCCTGGATGAAGAGGAACGCGTCGAAATCGAATCGCACGTCACCCATAGTTTTGAATTCCTGCGGCAAATCCCATGGACGCGCGAGCTGCGCGACATCCCGCGCATCGCCGGCGCGCACCACGAAAAACTGGATGGCAGCGGATACCCCAGCCGGTTGCGCGGGGAAGAAATTCCCCTGCCCGCGCGCATGATGACCATCTGCGACATTTTCGACGCGCTCCATGCCTCCGACCGCCCTTACAAAAAGGCCGTTCCCGCTGATAAGGCGCTGGATATCATCAACGAAATGGTGCGCGCCGGGCAGCTGGAAGAGGCCCTCTTCCGCCTGTTCCTCGATGGCCGCGTTTACGAACGCACCGATCACAAACCGTGATGCCCTGCTTACTCACCCCCGAATCTGGCTGCAATCCTTTGCGGCGAAAAAAAGTCCGGCTCGCTTGCGGGGTCTTTTCGCTGGCTGTTGCTATTTTTTTGCCGGCCGGAAAAGCACGCGCGGATTCCGCCAGCACCATCTCGCAAGGCGCGAGAATTATTTTGCCTATGCGCCTCGCGGCCGGGCAGGCGGCTACTCTGGCGATAGTTTCCGCGGGCGGAAAGCTGCAACCTGAAACAGAGGTTGAACTCGGCGATGGGACGAAACTTCGCACCGACGCCAGTGGCCGCGCCGTTTTCTCGGCCCCAGCACGCCGGGGGTACTCGTCGCGCGCGTTTCGGGTACGGACAAATTCGCCATGGCTTTGGTGGTTCCTCCGGTGGCGTCGAGACTTACTCAAATAGACTCTGTTCCCGCGTGGATTTCGCTGCACGATGTTTTTTCAATCCAGGGTACAGGTTTTCGCGGCGATGCCGACGCGGATTTGGTTCGCATTGCCGGAAAACAGGCGCTGGTCCTGGCGGCCTCGCCGGTTTCGCTGGTCCTGCTGGCCAATCCACAAACGGAGCCGGGCACCGCAGCGCTGGTCCTGCAAACCGGGACCGGCGAAGTCACCGCATCCGTGGCGCTGGTGGGGATTGCGCTGCAACCGGACCTTTCGTCGCTGGTACACGGGCAGCACGCCACGCTGCAAATCCGCGCGCTGGGAACCGAGCAGGCGCGCGATATTCAGATACGCAATCTGGCTCCGGACGTTCTGCGCCTGCACGGCGGGAATTTTCAGAAGCTGCGGACCAGCGGCGGCGCGGAGAATATCGCGCAGCTGGACGTCCAAGCGCGGCGCGAGGGAGATTCCTCGCTGGACGTGCGCATCATTCCTCCGTTGCAGCCTCCGGACATTGACGCCGCGCGAGCATTTTTGAGCGCCGCGGCGCCGCATGCCGGGGGCGACGCGCAACGCCGCATCAGCGGATGGGCCCGGCGGCTCGGCGCAGCGCCTCCGGATACGCTGGGAATTCCCGCGGACATTGAAAAGGAATTAAACCGCGCGAAGAACGCAGAGGAGGCCGCCCTGCTCCGCGCCGCTCTGGATAACATGCAGGGAATTGCGAAATGAGCCGGTCCGTCTCGCGCTTCTATGCGCGGGCTGATGGGCCGTTACTTCTCGGGTGTTCCGGCTCCCAACGCTGGATGGGGCGCGGCATCGCCGCTGGAAAGTGAAATCGCGCCCAGGCGCTCCACATCGTGCTGGACCTGTTTGAGCTGTTCTTCCGCGTCTTCATAGTTGTTCCGCGCGTTTCGTAGGTGCGTGCCCAGTTTTCCGAAGGACGCGGCAAAGATCTCCATTTCTTTTTGCAGCCCGTCAACCTGCCCCAACAATTGCCGCGTGTTTTCCGCCAGCTTCATTCCCCGCTGGCCAATCAGAATGGCCAGCAGGCAGGCGTAAAAAGTGTTGGGAGAAACGGGAAAAACCTGCTTGTTGCGGCAGTATTCCGCCAAGCCGCCGATTTTTTCATCCTCGCTGGTGAGCAATTCGTAATAGACGCCCTCGGAGGGAACAAACATCATGGCGAAATCCGTGGTGCCGTCCTGGGGACGGATATATTTCTGCGCGATGGAATCGGCATGCTTGCGCACCGCCTGCACAAACTCCTTGCGCGCGCCGTCGCCGCCATCCATCACCCGCCGGTAAGCTTCCAGCGGGAATTTTGAATCCACGGGCAGCAAGTGATCGCCGACGTGGACCACGGTGTCCACAACTTCGCCGCTGGTGAAGCGGTATTGCCGCTCGTAGGCTTCTTTTTCCAGAGCGTCGGCGAGCAGGCGTTCCAGCGCCACTTCGCCCAGGATGCCGCGCGTTTTCACGCCGCCCAGGACGGTTTGCAGCATCTGCGAGCTGTTGGAAATATCCCGGCCGGCCTGCTGCACCGCGCCGAGTTGTTCGCTGAGCCGCTGTAGCATCTGGCTGCGACCCTTGCAACTGCTCCGCCATGTTCTTTTGCGCATCGGCAATCATCTGGCCGGAGCTGGTGACGCCAGTGAGCAACGAGGTGTTCAAGCGCGCCAGTTCGCGGCTGACCTCTTCGCGGAACTGCGCCAGCGAATTTTGCGAACGCTCTTCCTGTTCGCGGAGCTGGCGGGCGTTGCGCTGCGCCCATCGCGGCAACAAAAAAGCGCAAACCCACAAGCGCCGCGGCGACCAGAATTACCCAGACAATCGTTCTGTTGACAAGAGGCTCTGCCCCCTCGGCTCGCGCGAGCTTCATGGCCCGGCGCGGGCAACTGCACACACTCTAACGCGAAGTATGGATGGGGGAAAGCAAGGCGAATATCTAGCGACGCGGCTGCGGGCCGGTCAACTGCACCAGCGGCGAAGAAATCGGCGGCGCGTCGTGCGATTCAAATGTCTGTGGCGCGCGCCAGTTGTCCATGGCGGCCACTTGGTGGACGCAGGAAACCGTGCACCGCGGCGCGCACGATTTGTGCGTATAAAATTCGCGGCGGCGGTGTTCGGCGGTGTATTCCGCGATCGGAATGCCGGGATAGCCGCGCTGCTGCGAGCAGTAGTGCACCAGCCCGTCCTCGCAGATATAGAGGTAGCGCGAGCCGGCGCGGCAGCGCCAGTGTTTTCCTGTCCGCGGGCGATGTTCTGCTGAAATTTGTTGAGCTTGGCGAAAGAGCTTCTTGTCCTAGCGACATGATCTCATCGAAGATGGCCTGCTCGCGCGGGCCGAGAGCGGCTGCAACTGTCCGCTGCCGTCGTGGATGATGCCCACCGTGGAGGTGAAACCCAGTTCGACGGCGCGATGGGCCACGCGCAGCGCGTCCTCCGGACTGGTTCACGCCGCTGCCCAGCACGGAATTGATGTTGACGTGAAAATCGGCGTGCTCGGCGAGCATCTCCAGTTTTTTGTCCAGCACCTTCAGGCTCTTTTTGGAGACGTCGTCGGGCATCACGTTATCAATGCTGATTTGCAGGTATTCCAGGCCGGCGCGGTTCAGCCGCTGGATGCGCTTCGGCCACCAGCAGATAGCCGTTGGTGATCAGCCCGGCGATCATGCCGTTTTTGCGGATGCGGCGGATGATGTCGTCGAGTTCGGGATGCAGCAGCGGTTCGCCGCCGCTGATGGTGACGATGCTGGTCCCCATTTCGCCCAGGCGGTCAATGCGGCGGAACATTTCCTCCAGCGGCACGGGATCGGAGTGGTCGTCGAATTCGTTGCAATAGGTGCAGGCCAGATTGCAGCGGCGCGTGGGAATGATGTGCGCCAGCAGCGGATGCCGCGTGGAGAGCAGTCCTTTGGCCACAAATTTCCAGTCGCGCAGCGCGCGATGCGCCGCCAGTAACCGTCGCCGGATTGTCGTCTTCAGCGCCATGGAAATTGCCGGGAAACGCGCCCCCCCGCTCAGGACACAGCTATTTTAGCCTGAAATGGGGGTGGGTAGGTTTCAGACAATCATGCGGCGCTGAATTGCTACCTTCTGCGATGCTGCAAGTAGTCGGATAGTGAAGTGAAGCCCCTTCGCTGCAAGAGCGAATCTAGACGCATATCACTTCTTACACCGGGCGCAAAGCCGTCTCCATACTCTTGCCGCAAAGTGCCGATGAGCGTATCCCCACGCTTGGCCCTGATCCTGCCATTTTCATCCCGGCAGCGGTCATCAATTCCTCTATCGCAATATTTTTCCATAAGAATTCTCCTCAAGAAAGTTTAGATAATGGGCAAACCTTTTGGTGATTGTCCGTCCGCTAACAGATGGCTTAAATAGCCCGCCGAAATAAATGTGAATATATCCTTGGTTTCCGCAGGTATGCTCTGGTCTTGCGAAATCCAAAGGTTTGCTCTTGCGAGAAGAGCTGCCGTGACCCAGCTATGGAAAAACTGACGGTGACTGGGGTTCGTGGCTGGTTCGAGCATGTCGGGCAGCATGCTTCCCAAAGCGCCAAGTCCAGCCGAAACGATGAGGTCGCCAAATTGGACGCGCTGTTCAGTCATCCGACAGAACAGGATCCATCCGACCGCTCCAGCCGTAGATCCAATCATTAGGTGTTGCCTTGAGGTCGGCACGGTGATTGCACCTCAGCGGGCAGCGTGAACAGGACAGGTCCAGTTCGGCCAGTCGTCTCCCTTTGCCCGGTTGTTTTCCCATTGCAGCGGTTGGAGATTCAATAGATCGTCCGCGCCGCCCTTTGCGACTGGGCGAATATGGTCGATCTCCCAACCGGGGCCATTGTGGGCTTGGTCACCGTATGCATGCCGGTCAATCCACGCCCCGCCAGCGTCCATACGACGGAAGTTTGGATCCACCCCCTGCACGATCCTCGCCTTCCGCCACACAAGTTCGATTGTCATGTCGTCGAAGGAACCGCCCGCGCTCTTTGTGTTCTTACGTCTTTGTATTGTTTGCATCGCCATTGCCTCCCTTAAATTTGCCATCGTCCCCTCCTCGATTCTTGTACTACGAACATCACCGTAGTGCAAGCGGAAAATTGGGATATAAACGTATTTTTCGTATACAATCTTTTGAGCAAGCAGCCCTTGAACTATGGGAGAATCATTCCCGTGGCGGGACTGTCTGACCTCGGGAGGCCTTCATGGTGAGATTCGGCCCTCTTCTCCGTCGCCTGCGAGGTGATCGCGCGCAGCGGGAAATTGCTGCAGATCTTCAAATGCCGGTTACGACTCTCTCGACATTGGAGAACCAAGATTCCATCCCTCGGGGCACCGTACTGAAGAAGCTGGCAGATTACTATGGCGTTCCTTTGGCCTATTTTTATGCATCGACGGCAACGGACATGAAGCCGAGCGGCTCGGCGAGTGCTTGGCTCCGCCTTGTACACAGTCAATCCGGCGCCGAGGAAACCATAGCGACGTACGCCCCTCCCAGCTACCCTGAAGAAACCAAGAAGCAGTTCACGAAAAAGATACGTGAGAGAAGGAATGCCGACAAAACTTCACGCAGCGGCAAAACCTGAAGACAGTATTTCGCATGAGGAGATTCTGGAGACATTATTGGTAGAGGCGGGTGCGGCCGGGCAACTGCCAACCAACGAAAGCAAACTCCTTAGCTTCCTTGGGCTGGAACAAATGACATTCGATTTCACAAAGGAAATGGACTTCAGGGATACGTCTACCAAACCGCCTGGGGAACTTCGCGCGGCGCTGCACTTGGCGGAGAGGGTGGTGGCCACACAAAGCGGCATGGGTGTAAAGCGCAAGAGGTTCAGCATTTTTCACGAGATCGCCCACTGCGTTTTGCCGGAACACAATTCGAAGATTTTTTTCGACAGCGATCAAACGCTGAGTTGGTGGACAAAATCCCGGTTTGAGCGCGAGGCCAACAGGTTTGCTGCGGACCTCTTGTTTCAAGGAAGGACTTTTGCGGAGCGGGCTCTGAGCTCGGACATGTCCATTCAAACGGTCCTAAATCTTGCCCCGTTATTTGGGGCCTCGTATGAGGCGTCTCTCAGGAGATACGCAGAGATGCATGTCCTGCCGTGTGCGCTGATCGTTTACAACAAAGCTGCAGGGGATGAGGGGAGCTTCATCGATGAGGATCAATACAAAATTCAATACACAATAGCCTCCATGCCATTCAGGAAGCTGTATTTTTCAGGGGTGCAAACTGCTGAGGAAACATTCCCGGCTAGTGATATATACGGTCGTTCTGGAGCGGGTGCCATCGGCCAGATCCTTGAAAAGGAACTGGCTATTGAGGATTCTGGGAAGGAACGATGGCGCTTCGAAAGCGAGCTTTTCACAAATGGCTATAAGATTTTTCAGTTCTTAAAGGGCCCTGTGAAACAATCCACGCGACGGTAGTGCGGCGTATCCCATTGAAATCGTCGCCATCCGCTGGACACAGAGCAGGCGCTAAAAATCGACGTGGGCGCGGAGGGTGGGGACGATGACGGGGCCGCGGGCCTGGTTATAGCCGGGATTCCAGATGCGCTGCAAATCGAAAGTGGCGAAAGCGCCGCGCCAGACGTGCAGCGTGTAGTAGCCCTCGGTGATTTCCTCGCGGGCGTAATCCAGGCCGCCATCGCCGAGGAGAAATCCAAGGCCGCCAAGCGCCAGATAGCGGCGATGGTCGCCGGAAATGGCGTTCTGCGAAAACGCGAAACCGGCGTGGTCATTTTTGCGGCGGGGAATATCGGTGAAGGCCGCGCCAAGCTCCAGCGCCTGGTTCACTTCGGTGTAAGCAAACGATTCGTGACGCCCCTCGTTCCATCCCCAGCGTCCGAAAAATTGCAGATGCGGCCAAAGCTGCTGCTCGGCGCTGACGCCGAAGCCGTATTTCACGCGGCCCTGCTGGCGCGTGGTGGTGATGTCCGGGACCTGCTGCTGGCCTCCGCTATTGAGAAAATTGTTGATGGCCTCGCGGTAGTCGCCCATGTCGGCGTGGTTGGCGTAACTGAGAAAGCGAATCGTGCCCGTACGGTCTGGCAAAAAATTTCCGGTGTAGTCAAATTCCAGATTTTCGGCGCGGGCGCGGGCGACGTCGGCGTCCAGCTGGATGCCATTGGCGACTTTGGGCATGAGGGCTTCGGCGAAGCGTGCGGAAAAATTGTGGTCGTCGTATTCGAGGATGACGCCGTCGGTATAGCCGCGCGTGTTGGCGGCGTAGTCGTACGCGCCGTTGTTGTCCACCGTCCAGTTGAGGAATTGCAGATGGCTGTCGCTGCCGCCGGAATTCAGATCGAAAAAATCCACCATGCCGAATTTGCCGGCGCGAATCTCGATGCGACGCGCGGGGAGCGAAGTAGCCAGCGCCAGCGGGGTGCGCTGGACGGAAACTTTTTCGTCACTGAGGGAAATGATCTGGCGAATCATCAGCCGCGCGAGATACGGCGCGCTGCCCAGCGAGGGATTGCGCACCACGTCCAGATTGGTGAAGCCCGCCAGGCCGAAGGCGTCGCTTAGACCCAGGCCGCCGGCGGATTCAATGTCCGCGAAAACTTCCGTGGAGTGCGTCAGTTCATAGCCGGTGTAGAGCGTGTAGACGCGCGAAGTGGCGTCTTCGGCCTGCGGGCCAAAGCTGTGCGCGCCGGAATAGGCCGCGGGGAATGATGGATACCACTGAAAAACAATATTGCCCTGGCCGGAAATCCACCAGCGCGCAGTGTCCGAGTGAGGAAACATGGTGACGGGTGATTCATCTGGCGCGGCGGGAGCGGAATTGTCGGGGGTAGGCGACTGCGTAGCCTGCGGCGTGGCTGGCGGGTTTTGCGGCGAATCGCCGTTTTGCAATGCGGTCGCCGATTGCAGGGCGCTGAGTGAATTATCCGAGGTTTGAGATGCCATCTGGCTGACCGATACGTTGGGAGTGATTTGCGCGCGTGCCCCTGGCGAGCATGCCAGTACCGCGCACAGAAACAGCGCCGCAGCGCCCAGCTTATGGCTGTCGCTGCCGCTGGAATTCAAACCGAAGAAATCGGGCAGGTCGAATCCTCCAAAGCGGATTTCGATCCGGCGGGCGGGCAGCGTCGTCGCCAGTGGGGTGCGCTGGACGGTATGGCAATCTGCGGAACCCATGAATTAACGGGAATTATACAGTTGACTCCCTTATTCCGTGTTATTTCAAAATTGCCAATGAAATCTAATACCGAGGACTGACACCGGACCCCGGGCACGGTTGAATGCCGGATTATCAACAAATTCATAATCCACAGTTGCGTGAACAGCTTTCCAAATTTGGAAATTGTAGTAGACTTCCATAACCTTCTCGCTCCCATAAGTCAAGTTGCCGTCACCGTCAACTATGTCCGTGCCGCCTGCCTCAAGATATTGTTGGGCGCTGTTCGACGCACCACTTGTGACAAAGGCGAGTCCGAGGCTGTCGTTGGTCCGTCGCCAAGCTGCACCGTTAGCGCTCACCCCGAACGATGCCGTCCAATTCGCGTCGGTGTACATCCACCCTTCTGTTTGCCCATCATTCCAGCCGAGGCGAGAGAACACGCCGACGTCCTTCGCAAGCTCTTGTTCCCAATTCAAGCCGAAACCGTACTTATGGCGGTAAGCGCGGGCTGCCGAGAGGTCCGCTCCTGGACCGTCAGCCCTTAAAATGAGAGTCGCTTCCCGGTAACTAATCATGTGAGCTTCATTTAGCCAAGCCAGAAGCCGAATTGCACCCGGATGAGTGCGGGCATCGTAGCGGCGCTCGAACTCCGTCACTGTCCCCCAAGAACGGAGAAACGGGCCGTTGCTTCCTTCAGGGGGCCACATGAGAACTTGGTCGTCAGCTGTGAACCCGTTCTTGGTAAACGGCACTTGGAAAAATCCAGAACGCAGGCTCCATTTCGGCTGGTTTAACTCCACAGCAATTCCGGTGGTGTACCCGACGCTATCGGACGGAAAATCCCACGCAAGATTAGTATTCATCGCCCAATTCAAGAATTGAGTATGCGGATCTTGTGCGTAAACGTTGTGGTCGAAAATGTCCGTGGGAGTAAACCGACCGAGAGTGACAGTTAGCCGGGAGATGTCCTGCTTGCCTGCGAGTGTCAGAGGGCCATCTGTTACGGACTCTTGTTTGCCTCCCAAGCCGATAGTTTCGCGGATAAACAGGTGTGCAAACATGAAATGGGGAATTGTGGTGCCGAGCTTGAACGCATCGCCATTGGGAAATGCTTCGATGCCCTCTGTGTGGCTCAGACCGTAGCCTTGCCACATCAATCCGTCTGCATGTATTTCGCCGCGTTGCCATAGCCGTGCACCGAAAAACAGGTCCGATGTAAATGTTTGCTGAACTTCGCCGTTGCTGTTCAAACTATTCAGACCCGAATATTGGGCGGGAAAACCGGGGTCGCCCTGCACAGTTTCGGTGACTTGAGCGTGGAGATTCCAGGTTTGGTTGATTGGATTCACGTCCTGTGCGATAGCCGCCACAGCGGGAGTGGCATTGTCGGGGGTCGCGGGCGGCGATGCGGGTGGATTTTGCTGCGAATCGCCGTTTTGCAATGCGGTTACCGATTGCGTGGAGTTGAGCACATTATCCGGGGTTTGCGATACCAATTGGCCGGTCGCCGCGTTGGAGGGATTTTGCGCGCGCACGGCCAGAGGACACACCACTGCCAGCCACAAACATCCCAGTCGCGTTGTAGGCCTCAATTTCCGCAGGACTAGAATGTACAAGGGAATTAAGTAGCTGGTGCCGTCAAGCGCGCAGGCGTGGCTTACATTGTCGCGAATATTCACCGGCTACACCGCAACCCATGTGGACGCAGCGCTGCAAGCCGGCCAATCCTCGGCCTGCTCGGCGATTGTTAGGTCGTTGATACCGGAGAGGCCGATGTTCTCGTCGCGTTCCCGTTGCTCGAAGCCCGTCATGGCGGGATCGATCCAGATCGAAATGAGCGGGGACTTTCCGCCGCCATGCAACGGCGTCCAGACGCAATACACTCCAGGGCGCGTCACGTAATTTTCACAATGTTTCTTGCAATTAATCATATTCGTCTCCCTCGCTAGGCACGCACACCCGCATCCATCGAGCCCGGAAACGTCTCGCGTCGCTAAGGCCAATATTTATCAGGTGGGATCTTGCAGATACTTGCGAAGCTCCCACTCGTTCGGGTTCCTAATTCCCCGCGAAGCGAGCGAAAGCGGACTTCGGTCTACGCTATGCTATGCTCACCGGTTGCGGGGTTCCAGGAGAGTCGTTGCTACCCGGAGGTTCTGGTTCTTGGGTTTGAATTTCCATGCGTTCTGTTTTTCTTTCTCCCGCGGACCTCGCTAAATGGCCCGAGTCTTTGATACCATACCCCCCTAGGGTAGTCAAGAAAAATGTCGCACATCTCGAGAGAAAAACTCGACCTGGTTAACCGCACCAAGAAAATCATCGGGCAGCTGGAGGCCGTTCTGCGCGCGCTGAACGACGACGCCCCGTGCGTGGACGTTCTGCAGCGGCTATCGGCGGCGCGCGGCGCCACCAACAGCCTGATGGCGGAACTGATGGAAGATCACATCCGTCATCACATGCCGGGAAAAACCAAGTCTTCCGGAGAAGCCGTGGACGATCTGATTGAAATCGTGCGGAGTTATCTGAAATAACCCCGCGAGCGGCGAAGCGCGGCTATTTTTTGCGGGACTGCTCCATGGCGTCCCAATCCGCGTCGGATAGCTGGAGCAGATCGTTGAATTCACCCGCGCCGCGCAGCCACAACCCTCCATCAATTACCACGCATTCGCCATTGATATATTCCGCGGCATCGCTCAGGAGGAACGCGGCCAGATTGGCGAGCTCCTCGTGGCGTCCAAAACGCTTCATGGGATGCTGGGCGCGCGCCTGTTCTTCAGATTCGCGCGAAGGCATGAGGCGTGAAAACGCGCCTTCGGTGGGAAATGGTCCGGGAGCGATGGCGTTGAGGCGAATGCCGTGGCGCGCCCACTCGACGGCCAAAGAGCGCGTCATGGCCAGGACGCCGGCCTTGGCGCAGGCCGAGGGCACAACGAATCCGGAACCACAATTGGCGGCGGCATAAGTGGTGGTGATGTTGAGAATGTTGCCGTGCTGGCCGGCGGCGATCCATTTGCGGCCCAGAGCGAGCGTGCAGTGAAACGTGCCCTGCAGGACGATGCCTGTGACGGCGTTGAACGCGTTGGGAGAAAGCTTTTCCGTGCGAGCCATGAAATTGCCCGCGGCGTTGTTGATGAGCGCATCCACCCCACCCAGTTCCTTTTCCGCGGCGGCAATGGCTGATTCCACGGCGGCGAAATCGCGCACGTCGCAAATGGCGAATCCGGCTGGCACGCTTTTCGCGCGAATGTCGTTGCAGGTTTGCTCCAGCGGTTCCTTACGGCGACCCACCAGAAATATTCGCGCGCCCAGTTCGGCAAGCCGCAAAGCCATGGAGCGTCCCAGGCCGGTGCCGCCGCCGGTGATGAAAATCCGCCGTCCTTTAAACAGGTCTTTTTGAAACATAAGCAACTTCCCCCTCTCCGCGAGAGCGCCGCGAAAGCCGACCTTCGATTATGCCGGAGATTATCCCGTAATTGCGGCGTGGGACGAATGACCGGGTTCAAAGCGTGATGCAGCGATACAGCGCATTGCCTGCCCGGCGCATCTTTAGTAGTCTTAGCTGTTCCGGATGTTTCCCCACCCATGCGGGGATTGTTGTGCGATTACGCAAGGAGCGCTGCTTGAAGTTTAGAACCCTTCTCTACGCCCTGACGATGCTGGCGGTATGCGGATGCCAGATCGGCTGCCAGGAAGTGACCAACAATCCATCGCCCAGCATTACTTCTCTTTCTCCGCCCACGGCAACCGCGGGGGGCACAGGATACACGCTGACGGTGAATGGAAAGGGCTTCGCCCCGCAGTCCGTGGTGGAGTTCAACGGGGTCGCGCGCAGTGGCAACACTTTATTCCTCGGCGAAAATCAGGTCACCACTCTGGTGAATCCATCGGACATCAGCAATCCGGGGATCATTGACGTGCAGGTGATGACGCCGGCACCCGGAGGCGGGACCAGCAACATCGAAGCCCTCACGGTGTCAGCCGGGCAGAGCAATACGCCAACGGTGAACTACATATCGCCCACCTCGACCTTTGCGGGCGGAGCAGGGCTGACGCTGAACGTCTACGGAACGAATTTCACCACGTCTTCCGTGGTGACGCTGAGCAACAGCAACCGCACCACGGCCTATGTGGGCAGCGGGCAGTTGCAGGCGGCGGTGCTTTCCGCGGACCTGGATACAGCGATTGTTTACAACGTAGGGGTAACGAATCCGCCTCCGGGCGGTGGCGCGTCAAATACCGTTCCATTGACGGTGACCAATCCTCCGCCAAGCATCGCCCTGATCTCGCCACTTACGATTTTGGTCCCCACCAGCGGAAACAACGACGGCACCACCATTACGATAAGCGGCAATGGATTCGACCTGGCCAGCGTGGTTTATTACAACGGGCAACCGCGCACGACGAACTTCGAGACGCAGGACGAGATCACCGCGGCGCTGATTTCCACGGACATCGCCACGGGTGGAACGTTCCCGGTGACGGTGGTGAATCCGACGCCCGGCGGCGGCACGTCTAATGTCGCCGGTTTCTCGCCGATCCCCGGCGCGGACGGCCTGGGGCTGCCTTCGCAGGTCAATGTGTCCACATTTGGCGTGCAGGCCAATGCGGGCACGACGGATACGACCACGTCCGGCCCAGTGATCAGCGCGAACGGACAATACATGGCGTTCGCCTCCGCCGCGACGAACCTGATTCTCGGCGATACCAACAACGCAGCCGACGTCTTTTTGCACAACACCTGCCTGAATACGACCTCGTTGTGTACTCCTTCGACGGCCCTGGTGAGCGCGTCAGGAACGGTCACCCAGGCCAACGGCCCCAGTTCGGAACCGTCCGTGGATTCCAGCGGGAGGTATGTCACGTTCACTTCCACGGCCACGAACTTAATTCCGGGAAACAACCGCTTCACGGGGGCAAAGGAAGTCTATTTCCGTGACACATGCATGGGCGTGACCACCACATGCACTCCGTTCACGATTCTGGTTTCGGTGGCGCTTGATGGATTAACGCCCGCCAACAGCGACAGTTTCCAGTCGTCCTTGAGCCCTGACGCGCGGTACGTCGCCTATACCTCGGCGGCAACGAATTTGCAGGCGCCCAATCCCGGCGGCGTGCAGCAGATTTTCCTCTATGACACTTGCAACGGGATAACGGGATGCACCCCGTCCACGCTCATGCTTTCGCTGGGCACGGACGGCACGCCGGGCAACGCGGCCAGCATGCAGCCGGCGCTGGGAAACAATGGCTTGTACGTTTCGTTTTCGTCGTCAGCCACCAACCTGGTGTCGTCACCGCTGCCGGGAACGCAGCAGATTTTCCAGCGGTCCACGTGCGTGGGCGTAAATTGCGTGGCGGCAACGCAACTAGTTTCCACACCGGACGGCACCACCGCGGCCAACGGCATCAGCTTTCAGCCGTCCATGAGCCAGGATGGGCGGATTGTGGCTTTCGCGTCCACGGCCACCAACCTGACCTCGAACAACACCGCGGGCATCCAGCAGGTCTTCCTGCGCGATACCTGCACGGGAGTTTCCGGCTGCACGCCGGCGACCTCGCTGGTTTCTGTGGCGCCGGATGGTATCACGGCCGGAAATGCCGCCAGCGAACATCCCAGCGTGAGCGCCGCCACGGAGCAGTACGTGGCCTATGCGTCGTTCGCCAGCAATCTTGTGGCGGTGGACACGAACAATCTGGAAGACGTGTTCGTCACCAATACCTGCGCGGGCGCTTCCGGCTGCACCTTCTCCACCGCGCTGGTGAGCGTCTCCGCGCCGCAGGGCACTGGCCAGGGCGTGCAAGGCAATGGCAACAGCCTCGCTCCCGCCTTGAGCGGCGACGCCAATTCCGTGTCCTTCATTTCCGCGGCGACCAATCTGCTGCCCTACGGTGTGGCCGCCCAGAACAACGTCTATCTGGCTTACACCACTTTTTAATTACCGGCTGAAAGTATGGCGGATGCGCGCGCGGAGAAGATCCGCGTGCATAATTGGCTTGCGGGCACCGGGGCGCAAGCGTGCATAGGCGCCCAGGCGGGGAAATTTCAACGTGAGGAAACGAAAATGGCGGATGAGCTGAAGGACTTTCAGAAATTCCGGGAGGAACTGAACGAAGAGATTCTGGGCTGCGGGCATCTGGGAATCAAGCGGTTCTTCGCGCTGGACCATCAGACCTACGAGGACGGCGCTCTGGATGGAAGAACGAAAGAGCTGCTGGGGCTGGTGGCTTCGGCCGTGCTGCGCTGCGACGACTGCATCACCTACCATCTGGTGCAATGCGGCGAAGCGGGGTGGAAACGCGCGGAAGTGATTGACGCGCTGAATGTGGCGCTGGTGGTGGGCGGCTCCATCGTGATTCCGCACACGCGGCGGGCATTCGCGCGCATGCGTGATATTGACGGATTGAAACCCTGAACGGAGAATGGTGGACTATGCCGGACGAGACCACCAACGACCCGCGCGTTTATTTTGCCGCCGAGCGCACCTACCTGGCGTGGATTCGCACCGGACTGGCACTGATGGGGTTTGGTTTTGTGGTGGCGCGCTTCGGACTGTTCCTGCAGGAAATACATTTCATGCAACCCGGTCTGCCGGTACGTTCCTTTGGTTTCTCGCTGTGGTTCGGAACAGCGCTGATTGGGCTGGGCGTGGTGGTGAATCTGGTGAGCACCTGGCATCACATCCATGCGGTGCGGGAATTGAGCCGCGGCGGCGAATCGTTCAAGCGGCCTTCGCGCGTGGCCATCACCGTGGCTTTGCTGCTTGCCGCGGTGGGGCTGGCCACGGCGGTTTATCTGTTCATCCTGCGCGGCTCGCTAATCTGATTCGCTGGCCGGCACGAGGCGGAGGATTTCATGGCAACGAACGCAAGCAACGGGATCAACAGCAGACTCAGTGGGCGTTCCGTGGATGAAACGGTGGAAAAACTGCAAGCGATGCTGCGGGAAAAAGGCGTGCGACTGTTTGCGCTGGTGGATCACAGCGGCGAAGCGGAAAAGGCCGGATTGCAGATGCGTCCCACCAAGCTGCTGATCTTCGGCAATCCCAAGGGCGGAACGCCGCTGATGCTGGCCGCGCCCAGCGTGGCCATTGATCTGCCGCTAAAAATTCTGGTGTCGGAAGACGCCCAGGGCAAAGTCTGGATCTCCTACAACGAGCCAGCCTACCTGCAGGCGCGGCACGGCATCCCCGCGGAGTTGCTGCCCAATATGGCCCTGGCGGGCGCCCTTGCCGAGGCGCTGGCGGCGAAGGCTGCGGAGTGACTCCGCGCGGGCTATCTTTTCTCAGAAATCTTATCTTCGGAAATCCTGATGGAAGCGCGGGTGGTTTCCCAGTCGGCGTTCATGGTGCAGGTGGTTCCCGCCTGATCGAATGAAATGGTGAAATTTTCCACCGGCGATTTCAGCCTGGAGGCCTTCATTTCCACGCGGCCAAGTTCGTATTGTTCGCCGGGATAGGGAATGCCCCACTCGCCGGTTTTCTTGCTGATGATCAGCGTCCATTTCTCCGGCTCGGGGATGGCGAAGATGGTGTAGTTGCCGGCGGGAACATCCTTGCCGCCGACGTTAAGATTGGTATTGGTGATGAAGGTGGTGGCTTCATTCGCGCCCAGGCGCCAGACCTGCCCATACGGGACCAATCCGCCAAAAATTTTGCGCCCCTTCATGCGCGGGCTGGAATAGTCCACGTGGACAATCTTGCCGTCGGTAAAGGCGCAACCAACCTGGGCCGGCGGACTGGGGCGCTGGCTCTTGTCTCCTTGCGCGAAAGACGGCTGGGCCAGCACGGCCACGCTGAAAACGAAAACGGTGCAAAGCTGAAGAATCCTGTTCATAATCCCTCCTGGTACGTCCCATAGAATGACGCAAATGCGCACCGGCGGCAATATTGATGCGCGGGAAACTATATGGACGCGGGAAGCGTAGATAGGTTAGTCCGCTGAAAACGGAGGCTGGCATGGAGTTGCGAATTGAGAGGCTGTCGAAGCGTTATCCCAACGGCACGCGCGCGCTGCAGGATGTCTCGCTGACCATCGCGCAGGGCATGTTCGGGCTGCTGGGACCCAATGGCGCGGGCAAGTCCACGCTGATGCGCACGCTGGCCACGCTCCAGGAAGCGGACAGCGGAAGCGCCACGCTGGGGGAGATTGACGTCCTGCAGCAGAAGGACGCGGTGCGCCGCGTGCTGGGATATCTGCCGCAGGAGTTTGGCCTGTATCCCAAAGTGACAGCGGAGAATCTGCTGAACCATTTTGCCGCGCTGAAAGGCATCGCCAACGGGAAGGAGCGGCGCGAGCTGGTGCAGGCGCTGCTGCAACAGACCAATCTTTACGAGCACCGGCGGAAGCCGCTGGGCAGTTTTTCCGGCGGGATGAAACAGCGCTTTGGGATAGCCCAGGCGCTGATTGGCAATCCCCAGCTGATTATCGTGGATGAACCCACGGCCGGGCTGGATCCGGAAGAGCGCGTGCGATTTCAAAATCTGCTCTCCGCCATCGGAGAGAATATCATCGTGATTCTTTCCACGCACATTGTCTCCGACGTGAGTGATCTCTGCCGGGCCATGGCCATCCTGAATGAAGGACGCGTGATGATGACCGGCGACCCGTCGGCGCTGGTGGCGTCGCTGGAAGGACGCATCTGGAGGCAGACTATTTCGCAAAGCGAAGTGGCGGCGTTTCGCGAGCGGCTGGACCTGATTTCCATGCGGCTGTTTGCCGGGCGGACACTGGTGCATGTGCTCAGCGATCACAAGCCCGGCCCGGATTTCGAGCCGGCTTCGCCCGATCTGGAGGATTTGTACTTCGCCACGATTCGCGGGCTGGTGGGAAATGGCCACATGGGTGGTCCCGCCGGGACGGCGGTGAATTAGCGGCCATGGTCGGGACAATCGTCATATTCGAGCTACGCCAGCGGCTGGGCCGCATTTCCACCTATGTATATTTCCTGGTTCTTTTCGGGCTGGGCATGCTTTTCATGCTGCTTTCGGGAGGCGCTTTCTCTAACTCATCGGTGGATTTTGGCACCGGCGGAAAAGTGCTCGTCAATTCTCCCTATGCGCTAAACCAGATTATTGTTTACATGGGCGTCTTCGGAGTGATTATCACCGCGTCGCTGGCCGGCCAAGCGACATTCCAGGACGTGGATTCGAACTCCACGGCGTTCTTCTATACGGCTCCCATTACCAAGTTTGATTATCTGGTCGGGCGGTTTCTCGGCGCTCTCCTCCTCCAGTTCCTGATTTTCTCGGGCATCGGGCTGGGCGCATGGCTCACCGTGCATACACCGTGGCTGGATGCCACGCGCGTGGGCCCTGAGCACCTGATGAATTATCTTCAGCCCTACCTTTACCTGGTGTTTCCCAATCTGATCTTCACCACCGCCATTTTTTTCGCCATCGCCGCTTTGGGCCGGCGCATGCTGCCGGTCTACGCCGGCAGCGTGATTCTGCTCATCGGTACTTTTATCGCCGGCCAGATGTCCACCGGCATCAGCACCAGCCTGCGGAGCGCGCTTCTGGACCCTTTCGGCAGCAACGCCATTGACCGCATAACACAATATTGGACGTCCTTCGAGCGCAACAACCAGCTAATACCATTCACCGGGCCTTTGCTCCTGAATCGCGTTATTTGGGTGGGCCTGGGCGTGCTGGTCTTTGCATTCACGTACGCGCGATTTTCTTTTTCTGTTCCTTCCCGGCGACGCGGAAAAAAGATTGAGTCTGAGGACGTCGAAGCCGCCGTGCCATCGCCCGCGCTCTACCCCGTCGTGCATCCGGTTTTCTCGGTTGCGGCGCATTTTCGTGAACTAGGCTCTCTGACGCGGCTCCAGTTTATGGAGACGGTGAAAAACGTATTTTTCGCCGTGCTGGCCATGGCGGGCATGATTTTCTCATTCATTGCCGCGAGCGGACTTCTCAACCCCGGTTCCGTCCCTCTCTATCCCGTCACGTACCGCATGACGGAACAGGGCGCGGCCGGATTCACGGTGTTTGCCCTGGCCATCATTACTTTCTATGCCGGTGAACTGGTGTGGCGCGAGCGCGATGCGGGCATGGCGCAGATCGCCGACGCGACGCCTGCGCCGCGCTGGGTCATGTTCTCGTCGAAACTGGGCGCTTTGATGCTGGTGCAGGTGGTGCTCATGATCCTGGTGATGATCACCGGCCTGCTGGTTCAGGTGCTCCACGGCTATTACCATTTTCAATTCGGATTGTATTTCACGGAGCTTTTCGGCATCCGGCTAATTGGATATTGGGTTTTATGCGTGTTTGCGCTTTTTATACATACTCTGGTGAATCAGAAATATCTGGGCCATTTCGTGATGGTGCTCTATTACGTTGCGCTGATCGCGCTGCCGCCGATGGGCTTCCAGCACCATTTATACCTCCTGGGGTCAGGGGCGTCTTACATTTACTCGGACATGAACGGCTACGGCCCCTACGCCGCGCCGATTTTCTGGTTCCACCTCTACTGGGCTCTTTTTGCCGTGGCTCTTGCGATCATCACCAACCTGCTGTGGGTGCGTGGCATGGAGGGGAGCTTGCGCATGCGGCTACGCCTGGCTGGGGCGCGGCTCACCGGAACATCGTGCGTCGGGCTGGCCGTGTCGCTCCTGGCTTTTCTCGGCGTGGGCGGCTTCATTTTTTACAACACCAACGTCCTTAATACCTATCGCAACAGTTTCAGAAACGACCGCGACCGGGCGCAGTACGAGAAAAAGTACGTCCAGTATTTGTCCATGCCGCAGCCCCGTGTGACGGACATGAACCTGCGGATTGATCTCGATACCGCGCATCGTGCCGCGGAGTTTTCCGGTTCCATGTGGCTTGAAAACAAAACCAGCAGCCCCATGGATCGCGTGGCGCTCACCATCTGGCCGGAGGACGTTACGCCGCTGCCGCGGCCCATCATTGAGGTGCGGAAACTGAATTTCACCGGCGGCCAGACTCCGCTGATTCAGGATGCGGGCCTGGGTTTTTATCTTTTTCAACTTCGTTCACCGCTTCCTCCTCACGGGCGCACGGAACTGCAATTCGATCTGCGCTACCCGAATCCGGGCTTCGTCAATGCGCTGGCGAACGGCGACATCGTCAGCAACGGCAGTTTTCTCAGCAACGCATATGCACCTTACGTGGGCTACTGGAAGGAAATTGAACTGACTGACGACAGCGCTCGCCATCGCAATGGCCTTGGACCGGACAGGAGGCTGCCTCCTCTAAGCGATTTGGCGGCGCGGCAAAACAACGCCGACAGCACGGAGGCCGACTGGGTGAATTTCGAGGGCACAGTGAGCACGGATCCGGATCAAATTGCGGTGATGCCGGGTTATCTGGACAAGGAATGGGTCGCGGGCGGGCGCCGGTATTTTCACTACAAGATGGACGCGCCCATTCTGGGCATTGTGTCCATGAACTCGGCGCGGTACGCGGTGATGCGTGACCACTGGCGCGACGTCAAACTGGAAATCTATTACCAGCCACGCGACGAATTTAATCTGGACATAATGATGCGCGGGCTGAAGGCGACGCTGGATTACTGCACGGCGGCCTACAGCCCCTATCAGTTCCGGCAGTTGCGCATTCTTGAATTTCCGCGCTATGGGTCTTTTGCCGAATCGTTTCCCAACACCATCCCCTATTCAGAGGCCATCGGTTTCATCATTTACGTTGATCCGAAGAAAGTGGACGCCATCAACATGCCCTTCTTCGTGACCGCGCACGAAGTGGCGCATCAATGGTGGGGACACCAGGTTGATGGCGCCGCCGTGGAAGGCGAAACCTCGATTGTGGAAACGCTGGCGCAATACACCTCGCTGATGGTGATGCAGCATACCTACGGGCCCGAATCCATGCGTAAATTCCTGCGATTCCAGCTGGATGGGTATCTGCGAGGCCGGGCGCAGGAGCACAATGAGGAAAATCCGCTCTATAAGGTTCAGCCATACCAGGGCTATATCCATTACAACAAGGGCGGGCTGGTGATGTACGCGCTGCAGGATTACATCGGCGAAGCGGCGGTGAACCGCGGCCTGTCCAATTTCATAAAGGCCTACGCTTTCCACGGACCTCCCTATTCAACGTCGCTGGATTTGATCGGGTACTTGAAAAAAGAAACACCGCCGGAATACATGTACCTCTACGATGATCTTTTCGAAAACATCACGCTCTACGAAAACCGGGCCATCTCGGCGCAGTACACCAAGCGCGCTGACGGAAAGTACGACGTGAAACTGAAACTGGAAGCGAGAAAATACCGCGCCGATGGCCGTGGCGACGAGCATGAAATTCCCATGCACGACTATCTGGACATCGGCGTGCTCGACGCCAGCGGACATTATCTCTATCTGCAAAAGCGGATGATTGACCATCCAGAGATGGATTTCACCGTTACCGTGAATGGTGTGCCCGCGCAGGCGGGAATCGATCCGCTCGATAAAATGATTGACCGCAACCCGGACAACAACCTCACCGCGGTGAAAAAACAGTAGTCCCGCTTTGTTGCCGCAGGATGGAGTGAACGGGCGGAGTTACCGTCCCATCGCGCAGCCCACCTCGGCGCTGCCACGAACTCCCTTCCGAGGTTAGAATGCACCTATGCACATGCATGCCCACGGCACTGGCCACTCACATGCAGGCGCGCACAGCCACGGCGCGCCGATGGGCAGCGTCGGCGTGCTGGCGCTGTCGTTCGCAGGTACGCTCCTGCTGGTGGCGGCGGAAGTGGCCGGCGGGTACGCCGGGCATTCGCTCTCACTGCTCAGCGACGCGGTCCACAATCTGACGGACGCACCCACGCTGATGATTTCCTGGCTGGCGGCGCGCTGGGCGTTGCGTCCTCCCACCAGCGAAAAAACCTATGGCTATCAACGCACGGGAATCCTGGCGGCATTTGTAAATGCGTTGCTGCTGAGCCTGGTGGCGGTGTTCTTGCTTTACGAGGCGCTGCAGCGGCTGCGCCATCCGGGGCCGGTGCAGGCCGGCCTGATGATGTGGATTGCTTTACTGGCATTGGTGGTGAACGGAAGTATCACCCTGGCGCTGGTGAAGGGCCGGCGCGACCTCAATGTGCGCAGCGTGGTAGTGCATTCCTTCGGCGACGCACTATCCAGCGTGGCCATTCTGGCGGGGGCACTGGCGATTCGCTGGACGGGCGCGCGCTGGGTGGACCCCGCGCTGGGGCTGGGCATCGGAGTCATGGTGCTGTGGTCGGCGGTGGGCATCTTGCGGGAGAGTTCACACATTCTGCTGGAAGGATTGCCGCGGCACTTGCGGCTGGAAGACGTGGCTTCGGCGGTGCTGGCGGTGCCCGGCGTGCAAGAAGTGCATGACATTCATATCTGGACGCTGGGAACGGATTCGCAGGCGCTATCGTGCCATGTGTGCATACCGGACATGCACATGGAAGAAAGCGAAAAGGTATTGGGGGATATCTGCGGAGTGTTGCGCGAAAAATTTCAGATCACGCACATCACCGTGCAGTTTGAGCGCGCGGGACTGCCGGCGCAGGCAGGATTTTTTATGCCAGAGCCGCTAGGCCCATGCGGCGAGAATTAATCGCGCGCCAGCTTAGAGCGGAAGCTGCAAGTCCGTGCCGCGCTCCTGATTCAAAAGCACGGTGGCATCCACGTCCAGGTCGGAATAGGGCATGGTGCGCCGCGCGCCCGCCGGAGTCACGTACACAATACTGGAATCCTGATGGAAGAAAGCGCCGGCGGTGATCTGCGTGCCATCCTTTTTCACCAGGACGAATTCGCCGCTATCCCGCGAGGGCGATGGTGAAGCGGCGGCCATATCTTCCGCGGCAGGCTGGGCCGCAGCCGGAGCCTGAACAACGATCACTTGAGGCTGCGGCGGCGCGGCAGCCGCGGTTTCAGGGGCGGACTCGTCATAGGTCTCAACCGGCGTCGGCATGGCCCACAATCCGCCGCCAAACGGAACTTGTGGCGAAGCGCGCAAAAATTTCAAAGCCAGCGCCAGCTGCGCCTGCGTGGCCGGATCAATCAAGGCTTCCACGCCAAGATTTCCCTGCAAGGCGTTCAAATGCGTGTAGTCAAAACCCAGGCCGGGGACGTTGTTATTCAGCAATTCATTCAGCGTAAGACCGTTGGGAAGAAGGTATTCCCCATTGGAGATTCCAGGCACATTGCCCGGGATATTACCGTGGGAATTGCCCGGCGGCGGAATGGCCACTGGCCTGGTTCTTGCGCTGGAACTGGAATGCCCGCTGGAAAAATTGCGTGCTCCGCCCGTACGCACAGCGGCATGGCCCATTCCCTGACCATGCGCCGCCACGGCGAAACCCAACAGGACGACCAGAAGCAAGAAGTTCTTTGAGCAGCTTTTCATAATGTACTCCCAGGCTACCTAACTGTTATTGATGCACTGCAAAGGGCGGCGGTTGCAGTCACCCTCAATTTTACTCCTTCGCCGCGAGCCAGGGAAGGATCGCGCCAGGAAGGGGCCTGCGACTCGCTGGAAAGGCCCTGGCGGGAGGGCGATAATGGCGTGGAATGGCCCCCCCTGCAGGCAGGGTTTGTTTTGTGGCAGGCGCGGGTTGTGCTATAAACATGCGGGCCGATAGTTATGGATTCCCTGGAAGCTCCGGAGCCGGGAAAAGCTGCGCGAGCGGACGGGCCGACGCTAGAACCTTCGCAATACTGTCCGGCGTGTTCGACGAAACTGGAATCCCGGAGCTGCAAGTTGATATGCCCGGCATGCGGCTATTACATGTCCTGTTCGGATTTTTATTGACCGCACGCGGTTGAACAACGCTCCAGGAACAAAGGCGCTGGGCGCGGCGTCGAATCTAAGGCGGGAAATCCCGCGGATTCAGGAGGCAGAAACGTGGCACTGCGAATGACCGAGAGAGAATCATCAGGGGTGACCATCCTAGAATTGGAAGGGCGAATTGTGCTGGGCGAGGAAAGCAACGCTTTCCGCGAGCGCGTGAAATCGCTGCTGGCCGCGGGCAAAACGAAAATCATCCTCAACATGGGGAACGTCACCTACATTGACAGCGCCGGGCTGGGAACACTGGTGGCCGCGCATCAAAGCGCGCGCACACAAGGCGCCACGCTGAAGCTGTCCCAACTGGGTGCAAAGTTTATGGAGTTGCTGCAGGTAACCAAGCTGCTCACGGTGTTTGACGTGTATCCCTCCGAAGCCGAGGCCGTGAAGAGTTTCTCCAGCTAGTTTTCTCGCGCGGGCCGGTGAACGACCAGCGTCCTCCGGCACGCGTCATCCTTCCAGGCGGTACATCGCCACGCCGCTCAGAAGCTTGGGATAGAAGTCCGTAGACTTCTGTGGCATTACTTCGCCCGCCAGCGCCATTTCCACCATCTGATTCACGTCCACCGGATTCAGCAGGCAACCGAGCTGCGCATCACCGCGGTCCACGGCGGCAATGGCCGCATCCATTTCGCGTTCGTAGGCGATGTGGGATTCGCGGACCACGGCTTCGGGGGTGATGCCCAGGCACTCCTGAATCATCAGGCGATGGAGCAGGGTCACGTCCAGGGCGCGCTGCGCGGGAGAAAGATTGCCCAGCGTCCGGTCCAGCGGAGCATCGGCGCGAAGTCGAAAAACAGAAAAGCCTCCGTCGCCGGCATATACGCCAATTACGTGTTCACTTGCGCGGTTGCGCATTTCGCTGCGGAATTTTTCGTAGCTGGCGGCGCGTTCTGCTGAAGAAGCAAACGGGAGGCGAACTTCGGTAAACCAGGCGCGCAGGCAATCGCGGAATCGCATGGCCTCAAACCCGGAGAGATTGCGCAGGACGCGGTGCGTGGGCAGAATCACCAGGCCGGGAGCGGCGGAATTAACGAAAGTCAGCATCACTTTTTCATGCGGCGCGTCCGGATTCGCGCGGCCCGCCTGCTGGCGGCATTCATCGCGCCAGGCCAGCGCAGTTTCATAGCGGTGATGACCGTCCGCGATCACGATTTTCTTATCCGCCATGGCGGAGACAATTCGCGCGAGCGCGGCGGGCTGAAGGATAGTCCACAGGCGGTGGTGAACGCCAAATTCGTCGTGAAAATCACCAGCGGCAGGAGCGCGCTGGGCTTCGTCGAGCAGCGATTCAGTCTCTCCACCGCGGTCCTCATAGAGCATGAACAGCTGCCCCGTCTGTGTGCGCGTGCGGCGCAGCAATTCGAGGCGATCAGCCTTGGGACCGGAAAGCGTATGCTCGTGGCGGAAAACTACGCCTGCGGAGTAGTCCTCCAGGCGGCTGAGAGCGATGAACCCCCGGCGCGAGAGACGCGTGTCCGCGCCGGGCAGCGTGAATTCCTGCGAGTAAACGTAAATAGACGGGCTGGGATCCTGACGGAGGATGCCATCGCGAGTCCATTCGTCCAGCGTTTCCGCCGCGCGAGAGTAAACGTTGTGGACGTCGTTGTCGCCGGAAAGGGCTTTCCCCTTCTCCACGCGAATCAAATTGAAAGGGCTGGCGGCGTAATAGCGTTCCTGCATGGCCGGCGTGATTTTGTCGTAGGGTTGCGTAAGAACGTCAGCCAGAGAAACCTTGCTGGTGTCGTAACGCCAGGCGCGAAATGGAAAGATTTCAGCCATGTGCTTGCCTCGGCGCAGTGCGCGCCGGAACCGGAAATATTAGCAAGCGAGTCATGGAGAGCAAAATGCCACAGCGGAGGAGCGGGGAGGGACAGCAGGAAATGTCATAGAATGTAAGGATATGGCGCGGGAAACAGAAGCGGAGCGGTTTGCGGAAGTCCGCGTGGTGATTTTCGATCTGGATGGCACGCTGATTGATTCCAAGCTGGACCTGGCCCATTCAGTGAATGCCACTCTGGTGGAAAGCGGCCGCAACGAGATTTCTCACGAGAAAATTTTCGGTTACGTGGGAGAAGGCGCCGCCACGCTGATTCGCCGAGCGTTGGGCGATGGCGCCGGCGACGCGGAGGCCGAGCGCGCTCTGGCGTTTTTTCTGAGCTATTACCGCGCCCACATGCTGGACAACACCGTTCTCTATCCCGGCGTGCGCGAGGGGCTGGAGCAGCTGGCGAAACATTCGCTGGCCGTGCTGACCAACAAGCCAGTCCGCTTCAGCCGCGCAATACTCGAAGGGCTGCGCATCGCGGATTATTTCCAATTCATTTACGGGGGCAACAGTTTTGAACGCAAGAAGCCGGATCCCGCGGGCGTGCAGGTGCTGCTGAATGATTTCGGCGCCGCGCCGCGCGAAGCCATGTTTGTGGGAGATTCGGACGTGGACGTGCGCACCGCGCGTAATGCAGGAACATGGTCCTGCGGCGTGACCTACGGGCTGGGTACCGAAGGCATGAAGGATTGCCCGCCAGACATGATGATTGACAGCCTGACCGAGCTGCCGCTGGTTCTGAACGGGGTCTAGACAGGCAAGGACGCCTGCGCGGTCAGCGGCAAGTTATCAACATTTCTGGTAATCGTTGCGGAACCAGTCCCAGGTGCGGCGTAGTCCTTCTTCCAACTCCACGCGCGGCGCAAAACTCAGCAGCTCTTTCGCCGCGGTGATGTCCGCCTGAGAATGGAGAATGTCGCCGGCGCGTGGCGCCTCATAGCGCGCATGGACAGGCCGGCCGCAAATTCCTTCCAGCACTTTCAGAATGCGGTTCAGGGAAGCGCGGCCGCCGGTACCCACGTTCAAAACGCGGCCAGCCACTTTGGGCGCTTCGCAGGCGCGCAACGTTGCGTCCACCACGTTATCCACATAAGTGAAATCGCGGGATTGTTCGCCATCGCCGAATACCACCGGGTCTGAACCTTCCAGAATGGCCAGCATGAAGCGCGATAGCACTCCGGAATACGCTGAACCGGGATCCTGGCGCGGCCCGAACACGTTGAAGAAACGCAACGAAACAGTTTCCAGGCCGTACACGCGCGTGAATACCTGGCAGTAAAGTTCACCGGCAAACTTGGAAACCCCGTAGGGCGAAATCGGCGCCGGCGTCATGGATTCCACTTTCGGCAGCGTGGGCGATTCGCCGTAGGCCGCGGAAGAAGCGGAGAAAACCACGCGACGCGCGCCGCAATCCCGCGCCGCCAGCAGGACGCGCAGAGTTCCCTCCACATTTACGAGGTTGGTGTCCAGCGGTTCTTCCACGGAGCGAGGGACAGAAGTCCGCGCGGCGAGGTGGATGATGAAATCCGCGCCGTGGCAGGCTTTCTGCAACGCCGCATGGTCGCAGATGCTGCCACGAATCAATTCAAATTCAGCGCAGACGTTCGCCAGGTTCTGCTCGCGGCCAGTGGAGAAATCATCCAGGACGGCGACAGAGTGGTCACGCCGCAGCAACTCATCGACAACGTGCGAGCCGATGAATCCCGCTCCTCCCGTGACCAGATAGCGCATCCTCTAATTTTCTCCCGGTTGGGCCAAATCGCTGCAACAGCGGAACGAAGCGCGACAATGTCCGCGGCAACGCCCGCAAGAGATGACCCGCGGGGCTCGTTCCGGTAGGCTTTACTATAGCTTGGCCCAGGAATGCCGACAAGCGAGGCCGAAAGCGGGTGCCATGAAGCTGGCGGGGAAAATACTCTTGGCGTTGGTGGTGTTGGCGCTGGTGATATTGCGCGCCGAGGAGCCTTTCCCGCGGCAGGACACGGGTTTTTATTCCATTTCGCCGCTGGTCTTCCCTTCAGGTGGCCCCGCGCCGCCCGCCGAGCCGCAGGCGCCGCCGCGGCTGGGCGAAACGCTCACGTACCAGGTTTCGTGGTCCAGCTTTGCCACCGCGGCCACGGCCACCATTAGCGTGCCCGAGCGCATGTATTTCTACGGCACGAACGTATGGCATATTGAAGCCGCGGTGAGCACGGCGAATCCGGTGCGGCGGCTTTTCGCCGTAGACGACAAGTTCGTGTCTTACTCCGACGTGCGCACCATGGCCAGCCTCTACTACGCGATGAATCTGCACGAGATGGGAAGGAACCACCGGCAGCAGTTCCGCCCCGTACAGCCTAGGACGAACAATCCGGGCGGTGAAGGCACGGCGGTGAATGTGCCGCAGGGGACAGTGGATCCTTTGGGCGCGCTGTTCCTGGTGCGCATGGCGGCCTGGAAGCATCCACTCAGCGCCCACGTTTTCGACGGGCGGCAGATTTACACTATGACCGCGGAAAAAGCGGCGGCAGAGGCCGTTTCCACACCGGTGGGGAATTTCACCGCTGATCGCGTCAACATCGCATTGCGAGTGGGAAGCGCGGATGCATCACCGCTGGCTTTGACCGTGTGGCTGACGCAGGATGTCCGGCGGACTCCCGTGGCCATCGAGGCCTCGCTTCCCTTCGGAAGCCTGCGCGCCGAGCTGACCTCCGGCGCCGCCTCGCACTGAACTTCGCGCCGGAAGGTTTCAGCAGAGGACAATTTTTTCGCGGTGTTGCGCCACTTTGCGGGTGGCGTTGCGCGTGTCCACCACCAGCCGCGCGGCCTCCACAATGGCCGGATAATCGTATGCGGAATGATCCGTGGCGATGAGCACGCAATCGTAGGCGGCGATCGCGGCGGGCGAAAGCGCCACGGAGCGAAGATGCGAGTAGTCGTAGTGGCGCATGCGATGGAGCGCGGGGAAAAACGGATCGTTGTAATCAACCTGAGCGCCGTGTTCCATCAGGAGTTGCAACAATTTCAGCGAAGGCGATTCGCGGAGATCGTCCACGTCCCTTTTGTAAGCGATGCCCAGCAGCAAAATGCGCGATCCTTTCAGGCTGCGTTCCTGCTGATTCAACGCATCAGCCACGGCGGTGACCACATGGTAGGGCATGGCGGTATTGATTTCGCCGGCCAGTTCGATGAACCGCGTGGCAAAATCGTACTCGCGGGCCTTCCAGGACAGATAGTAGGGGTCCACGGGGATGCAGTGGCCGCCAAGCCCCGGGCCGGGATAAAACGGCATAAAGCCGAAGGGCTTGCTGGCCGCGCCGTCAATCACTTCCCAGACGTCCAATCCCATGCGCTGGCAAAGAAGCTTCAATTCGTTCACCAGGGCGATGTTGACGCAACGGAAAATATTTTCCAGCAGCTTGATCATTTCCGCGGCGCGCGTGGAGCTGACTTCCACAATGCGCGGGACAATCTGTCCATAAAGGGCCGCCGCGGCCTGGCGGCTGGCGGGATTGATACCTCCAACAATCTTGGGAATCTGGCCGATGGCGAACTGCTTGTTGCCGGGGTCTTCGCGTTCGGGAGAAAACGCCAGATAAAAATCCGTGGCCGGGCTCTCTCCATTCGCGCCGGAATGGACCGGGCAGTGCAGGCCGCCGCCTTCTAAAATGGGCAGCATGATCTCTTCCGTGGTTCCGGGATAGGTGGTGCTCTCCAGCACAATCAACTGTCCCCGCTGCAAATGCGGCGCGATGGATTCGGCCGTCTCGCGGACATAGGTCAGATCCGGCTCACGGCGTTCGTCCAGCGGCGTGGGAACACAGATGATGACTGCATCCATTTCGCGCAGCCGGGAAAAATCCGCGGTGGCCCGGAAATTTCCCGCGGCCACATGGCGCGCCACGTTTTCCGCGCCGATGTGCTTGATATAGGACTGGCCGGCGTTCAGCTTTTCGACCTTGGCGGGATCCACGTCGAATCCCGTAAGCCGATGGCCTTTTTCCGCGAAGCGCAAAGCCAGAGGCAGGCCCACATAGCCCAGCCCAATGATCCCGATAGCCCGCGGCGCTCCCGCGAAAAATTCCGGCGTGTGTTTCAATTTTTCTCTCCTGATGCGGCCCGCATTGCGGCAAAGGCGGGCGCGAGTCTCCGAATATATCAGAAGCCGCCCCTCCGCCGATTATTCACGCCGCGGCTTGGGACGAACATGCAATCCGAAATACACTGGAAGAAGAGAATGGAGGTGTTTCTTTGGAGTTTGCCGGAATTGTCCTGTTGGGGCTGGCGGTGGGCGTTCTGGTGGGACTGCTGGGAATTGGCGGGGGGGTGGTGCTGGTCCCCGCGCTGGTTTATCTGCTGCATTTTGACCAGCACACCGCGCAGGGCACATCCCTGTTCATGCAGCTCCCCCCGCTGGGCCTGGCCGCGCTGTACGTCTACTGGAAAAACGATTTCGTGGACATTCGCTCCGGGATTATCTGCGCCGCGTGCTATCTGGTTGGAGGATATTTCGGTGGCTTCGCAGCCACGCATATACCCGCGCGGGATCTCCACGCGCTGTTTGGAATGTTTCTGATAGCCTGTGCATTTCTGCTGGACCGGCAAGCAGGCCCGGAAAAATCAGCCGAAGCCGCGGACGGGGCGGAGTAAGGGTGCAGTGTGAAGCTTCCGAAACTCATCCTCATTGGCCTGGCTGCGGGAATTCTGGCGGGCCTGTTCGGAGTCGGCGGAGGCGTGGTGCTGGTACCGTTTCTGGTGTGGTTCTGCGGATTTTCGCAGCATCGCGCGCAGGGAACCAGCCTGATGGTGCTGGTGCCGCCGACGGGCCTGCTGGCGGTGCTTCAGTATTATCACCACGGCTACGTGAGTACATCCGCGGGACTGCTGCTGGTTCCCGGCGTATTCGCGGGGGCCTTTGCGGGGAGTCTCCTGGCGCAAAAAATACCCGCGCGGCACATGCGACGCATCTTCGCCGCCTTTCTGCTGGTGCTGGGCTTTTGGCAAATCACATCGGCATGGCTGCGCTGGCGGTAGGCGGGATCGCGCATTTCATTGTCACCACGCAGCCCATGCGCTATTCTCGCGGCATATGGTGGATATCCACTGCCACATTCTTCCCGGCATGGACGACGGCCCGAAGGAAATGGATTTGTCGCTGCAAATGGCGGAAATGGCCATTGCTGAAGGCATCACTCATCTGATCGCTACGCCGCACGCCAACAGCCAATTTCCATTCCTCCCGGAAATCATCCGCCAGCGCCGGGACGAATTGCAATCCCACGTGGAGGGACGGCTCTCGCTGGCCACGGGCTGCGATTTCCATCTGAGCTATGAGAACCTCCAGGACATCAAGCACAACCCTTCGAAATACACTCTGAATCAGAAAAAATATCTGCTGGTGGAGTTTGCGGATTTTTCCATCCCTCCGGCTATTGACCAGATTCTCCATCAACTGCAGCTCGCCGGGCTGCGCCCCATCATCACCCATCCGGAACGCAATCCGCTGATCCGCACCAGCCCGGAAAAACTCTTGCAGTGGATGCGGCAGGGCTGCTATGTACAGGTGACCGCGCTCTCTTTCCTGGGGCGCTTCGGCCCCAGCGCGCAAGCCACCGCGGAAATGCTGCTGGCGCATGACAGCGTACATTTCGTGGCCAGCGACGCCCACAACATCACCTCGCGGCCTCTAAAATTGCGCGAAGCCTACGCGCGCGTGGCGGAATTGAAATCGGCGGAACTGGCCGAAGCGCTCTTCAGCGGCAATCCCCGCGCGGCATTTGACGGCGTGCCTCTGCCTTACACACCCGAGCCACCGGAGAAATTTGTGGATCGCCATCACGGCCACCACGGACATTCGCGCGATTCAAGCCAGCCGCCGCGGCGCAAGCGCTTCTGGTTTTTCTAATTGCGCGGATTTATGAGAAGTGACGCCGGGGCTCGAATGTAGCTCTGGAGGCGATTTTCCGGGAAGAAACAAGCGTGGAACGAAAAGTTTTCCGCGGCATCGTCGAAACACACCCCGTCCAATGAACCAGGCTGGGCGGGTAAAGCGGCGGCTGGGGACGATTCCCAGCCGCCGCTCGGGAAGAACAGTACTACTGGCCGGAGGAGCCGCCCGACACTGGTGCGGTGTAAAGCGTCGCATCAACGCGGCGGTTCTTGGCCTGCGCAGCCTTGGTCTTATCAGGATCCACGGGGTTGTCCTTGCCGAATCCAACCAGCATGACGCGGAACACGGGGATGCTGTGCTTGCCGATCAGATAGGTCTGGACGGCTTCCGCCCGGCGGCGGCTAAGCTCCAGATTGTAGGCATCGCCGCCCACACGATCCGTATAGCCCTGCAGCGCGACGAAGTAACGCTTGGCGCTGCCAATGTTGCTGGAGACAAACGAATCCAGCGCCGCGGTGGCTTCCGGAGACAACTTCGAGGAGTTGAACTTGAAGTTGACCGTGGTGGTGCCGGCCGGCTTGTAGTCATCCAGATTGCCCAGCGCGGCATTGATCTGGCCCAGCTGGCCATTCAGACTCTCCACCTTGCCGCCCATGTCATTGACCTTGCCATTGGTGTCGTTAAGTTCATTGAGCGCCTTGGTCGCATTGGCGTCCGCACCCTTGGCCACTTCATCCGTTGCCGCCAGATTCTTATTGGTGGTATCCAGATTAGTGCTCAGCGTATCCACTTTCTGCTGAACCGGCTGGATTTGCTGTGCAACGTACTTCTTGGTGGCGCAGCCCGTGCCCAGCATGCTCAGGGCTGCGATTATCGCTACCGCAGAAAACTGCTTCATAATCTCTCCTCCATAAATTTGACGGCTTAGTGATCCGGGAACGCTGCCCGGGGAGTACTGAAAGGCTGGGCCAGGTGAACCGATGCAGAAACCAATTCCCAGTGCCAGGGGGAATCCGCTTCCGCGTAGGAGTATACCCTGTCTTCCCGTTAACCATCAAGAATGTTGCAAATTTGGTAGTGGGCTACTTTGACTTTTCGGGAGGAAGGCAGCCGGGCGCGCTTGTGCCATATAACAGCAGCAGGGCTCCGGCGAACACAACCGCTCGAACCGGCATCGGAAGTTCGACCCATGGTATCAGGCCTACCCGGCCGGAAACGCCGGGTGCTGGCGAACCTGTTCGGCCTGCCACAGGTGGCGGCGGTCGTGCACGGTGATAAGAGCCAGCCACCCGCCCAGGGGCATCTTCACAAAGGGCCGCAGCAGAGCCGTCAGGGGCAGCACCGCCCGGACGCGGGCGAGATCGAGGCCGTTGGCGCTCACCGCCAGGCGGCGGACCTCGGCCGAGATGCGCCGGTATTCGGCCAGCGTCGCATCCATGTCCGCCTCGGGCGGCGGCGTGTTGATTTTCGCGGCTTTGAACTTGCGCTTGACCGGCAGATCCTGGCTGGCAATCCACTTGCGCATCAGCCAGCCGTAGGCGAAGGGGCCCTTGCCGGTGAGGTTGCGCTCGCGCCCCATGCGGATAGCGGCTTCCAGGGGTGCGAGGGCGCCGCGATTCCCCATGTTCAGGTGCCCGAAGCACTCTGCGGCGGACCAGCGGCCGGGCTCGGGGCGCCAGTTGAATTGCGCGTTCGAAAGACCGTGGGCGATGGTATCGGCGTGACTCAGGTTCGCGTCGATTTCGGAGATCAGCATGGCAAGATCGGAACCAATGGCCATGGTGCAGAGTATACACGGCCGCGTTCACGGGCGTCGGGCCCAAAATATGGAGATGCCTGACGAAGAAGTCCTGACACCCACCATCGTGCGGAGTTTGTGCGCTCGACTGCGTATCGCTGAATCGGGAGTCTCTTCCAGAACCCTGGGAATATCAGAGGCTTTCTTGGACAGCCTGTCCAAGGAACCGACAAGCAACGAGCCTATCGCGCCACCCAAGTCCATCAAGCACTCTCGGTAGGCCGATCCTCGCTACCTCCCCGCAAAGTCAAAGTAGCCCACTACCGCAAATTTGGCATCGGCCAATTTGCACCGTCACTGGGAGGACACTCTGGCCCCGCGGGGCTGAACGGACACCCAGGCGCCCGGCTGCGAAGAATGGACCTGTCACGGTGAGGGTATGGTTGATGAAGATCACTGATTGCCGCGAAACAGTCTTGCCAAAACCCACACAACGGCGGCGATGAAAACCAAGGCCAGTAGAGCGGCGATTCCTGCTACGACCATGTTGTCCCTCAATACGAATGCGTGTTCTAACCAGTCACGGATTCGGACTGAATTTCTTCCAGCAGGGCGCGGTCTTCCCGTGTGAGCGGCAGGCGCAGCAGCAGCTCGGGACGATTGCGCAACGTCTTTTGCAGCGCGGCCTTGCGCCGCCAGCGCTTTACATGCTGGTGATCACCGGAAATGAGAACCGCGGGAACTTCCCAGCCGCGAAAGACTTGCGGCCGGGTGTAGTGCGGATAGTCCAGGATTCCGCCGGCGCTCTCCGCTGCGGCCTGCTCCGCGCGCCGCTTCATCGTCTCCGGCAACTCCATATGTGCCGTGTCTCCCGGTGTCTCGCCGCGAGTGAAAGATTCATTGACCGCCGAATCCGCATTGCCCAGCGCGCCGGGCAGGAGGCGCGTGACCACGTCCATCACCATGGCCGCCGCCAATTCGCCGCCGGAGAGCACAAAATCTCCCACGGAGAGCTCTTCGTCCGCCAGGTGCTCGGCAATGCGTTCGTCCACGCCTTCGTAGCGCCCGCACAGCAAAACGATCCTTTGCAGCCGAGACAACCGCTCCGCGGCAGCCTGGTTAAATTTCTTTCCCGCCGCGGACAGCAGCACAATCGCCGTTCCGGCCCCTGTGGCGGTCTCCTGCTGGCCGGTGATGGCTTCCACGGCCTCGAAGACCGGCTCGGGTTTCATCACCATGCCTTCGCCGCCGCCGAAGGGACGGTCGTCCGTGGTGAGATGGCGGTCATGCGTCCACTGGCGCAGGTCGTGGACCTCCGCTTCAATAATCCCGGCGTTCCGCGCGCGGCGGATGACGCCCCAATCGAGCGGGCCGCTGAAGAACTCCGGAAAAATGGTGACGATATCGAATCGCATTTCGTTTCAAAAATCTTCCGCGCCGACCGCGGGTCAGGTCTGGGTAACTTCCAGCAAGCCTTCGGGCAGCCGCACAACAATTTCCCTCCCGTGAACGTCAATACGGATGCAAATCTCTTCCGCGAGTGGAACCATCAATTCACCGCGGCTTCCGCGCACCACCAGCACCGGCGTGCCGGCGATATTTTCGCCAACCGGGAGCACGTCCTCCACTTCTCCCAGTGAATTGCCATTTTCTTCGCGTACCACGCAGCCGATTAGGTCGGTCACAAAATATTGCCCTCGCGGAAGAACAATGCGCTCTGACAGCGGCACCTGCACTTGCCAGCCGACCAGCTTTTGCGCGTCTTCCATGGAATCGCTGCCGACGAATTGGATCAGCGCCTGCCCGCCGCGATTGGGTGTAAGACGGCAGAGGCGCACCTCCGCGGGACGCACTACCTTGCCGCCATCCCACAAGAGAACGTTACGCAGGGACAACAATCGTTTGGGAAAGTCCGTCAGGATTTCAGCCGCCACTTCGCCGCGGCGACCGTGCGGGCGCACGATGCGGGCCAGAGTCACGCGCTCCGCGCCCGGTTCCGCCACTATTCGAGAATCTCCAGCGCGTAGCGCTTTTTGATTTTCATCCCGGCGGCGCCCACGATGACACGCAGTGATTTCGCCGTCCGGCCATGGCGGCCAATCACCTGCCCCAGGTCGTCCGGATGAACCTTCAGTTCGAGCACGGTCACCTGTCCGCCCTCAACCGCTCGCAAGCTTACTTCTTCGGGATGGTCCACCAGCGCCTTGGCTATGGCTTCAACGAGGTCCTTCATCGTCCCTCCACGTCACTCGGGCTGGCAAGCGCCCTGCGGGCTGGACGATGGTCCGGACGCGCGCATGCCGGGTGAGTGGTATGGAGCGATGGACGGCTTAGGCAATCTTGAGGTTTCGTATAAAACTGCGGACCGTATCGCTGGGCTGCGCGCCGTGGCCGAGCCAGTAGCGCACGCGTTCGGCGTCCAGCTTGATGGCCGCGGGATTGGTCAGCGGATTGTACGTGCCCACGATTTCCACAAACCGGCCGTTGCGCGGCTTGGTCTTCTCAATCACCACGATGCGGTAGCTTGGCTGCTTCTTTTTGCCCATGCGGGCCAGACGTATGGCTAACAATCGCTTCTCCTTGCCTTGGGAATCACACAAGTATACCGGAAAATGCCCCGTTCTCGAAGTGGGGGCTGTCGCAGCGTGGTGTCTTAAATCGGTATTGCGCTAAACGAATGGAATGTAGCATCATTCGGGCGGTTCTTCCCAAGGGTAGTGGCGCACGGTACGAACGCGAGACCTTCGTTTCGGAAGACAAGGCGTATAAACTGAGTTGGAAGGCGCGTAGTTTTCGTGGGTTCATTGTGCGGAATACAAGGGGCGAAAAGGTTGCGGTTTTGATCATGGAATCAAAAAAGCCGCAGGGTCTGAGCGCAATCACAGATGCCATTATGCAAGACGAAGCCACGTATTTGCAGTTTCTGGTTGGATAAAGGATGGTTGCCGATGCCTCCAATAACGAAAGAAGTGCCAATTGATGCCAAGAAATACAACCAGATTCGGGAAATCAGCGTAGAGGGCGCAACGATCAAAGGGGCCCTTTCCCCCTACGATTTCCCTCACCACGCGACTGCTGTTTACGATGAAAAGAAAAAGGAATATGCGATCCACTTTAAATATCTAACACCTGATGAAGAAAGATCGGAGGTTCCCGTTGCCAAGGAAATATCCTTGTTCGTTGGAAAAAACAGCGGAAAACTGTATGACGTAATCGTTCGCGGTCAAGAACCGCATGGGCTAAGACAGTTTAATCTCCAACTGGTCTCTGGAGTCAAACAGTTGGAAAAAGAATCACGGGAGCAGTCTCCCAAGAATTACGTCGCCTGGCTGAACTTGCAGGCGACCGAAAGAATCTTAGCGGAAGCGGATGCTCTCTATTCTGCTGCGGGTTAAGCACTTCGTCTTACTCGTTAGTACCTTACATCGCCTGCAACGCGAATATGCCGAGACGTGATTGGACTCGTCAAGAACTGATCGCTGCTTTCAACCTCTATTGCAAGATTCCCTTTGGCCGGATTCATAATCGAAATCCAGAGATAATCGCATTGGCGAAGGCGATGGGTCGGACGCCATCGGCTCTCTCTTGGAAACTCGCAAATTTTGCGCGGCTAGACCCGGCATTAAAACGGCGGGGCATCGCGGGCGCTCAGCATGGATCACAAGCAGAAATTGAGATTTGGAACGAGTTCAATAATGACTGGGAAAAACTCGCCTTTGAGAGTGAGCGACTGATTCAAAAGATGGAGGATGCCACGAGGGCGTCTGAGGACGCCCAATTATTTCCTGAGGGAAGAACGCGCGAGGCCGTTGTTCGTGCGAGAGTTAATCAGGGGTTTTTCCGCGCTGCCGTGCTGGCGGCCTATGAAACAAAGTGCTGCGTAACGGGCCTGTCCATCCCCCAACTTCTAAATGCGAGTCACATCGTCCCGTGGGCACTCGACACCAAGAACCGGACAAACCCACAGAATGGCCTTTGCCTGAACGCCATTCATGATCGCGCATTTGACTGCGGACTGCTGACGGTAACCGTGGATCTCAAGGTCCAGTTGTCGCGGAAAACAAAATTGGATTCGGCTGATACGGCTGCAAAAATGTTCCTTACCAAATACGATGGAGCTTCCATTTCTCTACCCCGACGCTTTAGACCGAATCCAGACTTCCTGCAATTCCATAACGAGAAAATTTTCAAAGGATGATGGGCAATCCAAATGCAAAATATAAAATTTATTTATCTTTATCGGGACGCTAGCAACTATAAACGTTGGGGGGAAGTTGTGTTCGCCAACCCTGACGGCATTACGTCCGGTGCGATTGGGACAGAATTGGAGCGAGCCTTTATGGCGGATGGCCTATTCATCGCGCATCAAATACGTGTCCCAGAGACACTGATCTACTCAGATGGCGTCCCGACAGTAGATGACCACTGCTTTCACGAATTCGATTCGGTCTGTCTCACAGCGGTGAGGCCAACGGACAAGCTGCATCGGACGATAGGTGAATTCTTGAAGGAAGTAACACGCGAATCTCACGCCGGTTGGCGTGTGTTTGACCCGTGCGACAGGCTCCATCCCGAGGAAGTCCGTTCGCGCGATAGCCTTGGAAGGCGGGGTTTCTCTGCCGGTCGTCGGCTGAAGCAGGGTACGACGATTACCTCCCGGTGAATTTGCCGACGCCGCGCTTTTTGGCCATGGCCATGCTGCCGTACTGCTTGATCATGCGGCGCATGTCGGCGTACTGCTTGAGCACCTGATTCACTTCCTGAACGGAAGTCCCGCTGCCGAGGGCGATGCGCTTGCGGCGCTTGCCGTCAATCAACGAGCTTTCGGCGCGCTCGGCGGCGGTCATGGAATTGATGACCGCCTCGATGCCCTTCAGTCGCTTCTCGTCCACGGAGAGGTCCTTGGGCAGGTTGGCGAACGGGCCGACTTTGGGAAGCATGCCCATCAACTGCTCCAGCGAACCCATTTTGCGGAGCTGGCGAAGCTGATCGCGAAAATCCTCCAGGTTGAAATCGTCCTCGCGGAGTTTGCGGTGCAGCTCGCGGACTTTTTTCTCGTCAACGGTCTGCTCGACTTTTTCGATCAGCGTGAGCACGTCGCCCATGCCCAGAATGCGCGAGGTGATACGGTCCGGCAGAAACGCTTCCAGCGCGTCCACCTTTTCGCCCACGCCGATGAACTTCACCGGCGCGCCAGTCACTTTGCGGATGGAGAGCGCCGCGCCGCCGCGGGCGTCGCCGTCCATTTTGGTGAGCGCGATACCGGTGAGCGCCAGCCGCTTGTGAAATTCCGCAGCGGAACGCACCGCGTCCTGCCCGATCATGGCGTCGGCCACGAAAATGATTTCCGAGGGAGAAAGCTCGCGCTTCAGCTCGCCCAGCTCGTTCATCAACTCGTCGTCAATGTGCAACCGGCCGGCGGTGTCCACCAGCAGGACGTCGCTGGCGGAAAGCTTGGCTTCGCGCACCGCGCCGCGGACGATTTCCAGTGGCTTGTCCGTCCCCGCGCCGGGCCAGAGCGCCACTCCCGCGGCCTTGGCCACCTGCGCCAGTTGTTCGCGCGCCGCGGGGCGGTAGACGTCCGTGGAAACCAGCAACGGACGGTGGCCATGCTCGGACAGCCACTTGCCCAGCTTTCCCGTGGTGGTGGTTTTTCCGGAACCCTGCAGGCCGGCCATCAGCCACACCGACGGCGGGCGCGATGAAAATTGCGGCCTGGCTTCCTTGCCCAGCAGTTCGCCAATTTCGTCGCGGACGATTTTCACCACCTGCTGATCCGGCGAAAGCTGCAACAGGACTTCCGCGCCCAGCGCCTTTTCGCGCACGTGGGCGATGAACTCGTCCACGATGGGCAGGGCCACGTCGCCATCGAGGAGGGCTTCGCGGATTTGCGCCAGCGCTTCGTCCAGATGCTCTTCGGTGAGCTTTCCCTGGCCGCGCAGGTTCTTGAAGGCGCGCTGGAGCTTTTCGGTTAAATTGTCGAACATGGTTTTGAACCGGCGCGCGGAAATGCACGCGGCGGATTTTTTATTTTAGGCGGGCAGGCGGCGCAGGGTCAAACGCGGCTCGCCGCGCGCTCGCCCGCGCGGAACAGGTCAGCTTTAGCGCGAACCGGCGCTCTCAGCTGTAGTTGGGTCAATCGTCTTTTTGATTTCCGAAATCCGGTTGGCCGGAAACCCTCCGCGGCTGGCGTGCTCCCGCACCATTTCCTCACTGGGCGCAATGTACACACAATATATTTTGTTGTCGGTAACGTAGCTCTGCACCCACTGGATCCGCGGTCCAAGATCGCGCAGAACAGAGCACGATTTCTCCGCGACGCCTTGAAGCTCCTGGGGCGACATGGCGCCCGCTCCGGGAATTTCCCGCTCAATTAAATATTTGGGCATTCGGACCTCCTTCAAGATATTTTTGCCGGAATTTTCGCGTTGGACCACCGGCCCGCGGCTTAACAACCAGTCCTTGATCCCTGGCACGGGCACGGCGCGCGATTCCCAGCACCTCGTTGATTGTTCCACAGTCACGCTGGATTTCGAAACTGACCCGCCAGCGATTGGACCGGCGCGTTGACAGAAGCACGGCGCAAACGGCACAATGAAGCAGTTCATTCCACACTGTGCCCGAGTGGCGGAATTGGCAGACGCGCTAGCTTCAGGAGCTAGTTCTCGCAAGGGAGTGGAGGTTCGAGTCCTCTCTCGGGCACCAGGAATTCCCGCGAAATAAGGCCTCAAAGTTAATCGAATAGTGGCGCGCCGGCTCCGGAGTTTGTTGCGGCGCCCCCAGGCGGCTAGAGCAGGACGGACCGGTTTCTCCTGGGCACATAAAGCATGGTATGTTTCGCGGCTCGCAATCCTTGTGACGCGATTCCATGACGCGGCCCGGAACCATCGAAGTGAAATTCAAGTGGACGCGGGAGGAATTCGTCCGCATCTATATGCGAAGCCTCCTGCGGCGCCGCTTCTACATTCCCGTGGGAGGCGTGGCCTTTGCGCTGCTGGCCTACGCGGAAGAAGACATCGGCGGCTTTGGTCTGTGGCTGCTGATACTTTTGTCGGTGCTGTTCATTCCCGCGCTGGCCTTCTGGAAGGCGTACGCGGCGATGAAGAAGAACCGCGTTTCACAGAATGAAATCCGCTTCGGATTCTCAGGGAAAGGCCTGGATTTTTTCGGAGCGGGCGTCTACTCGCATGTGGACTGGACCAACATTCGCAGTGTGATGGAAACCGGCGGCCGCATTCTCTTCTACGTAACCCGGACGAAAGGGTACAGCGTTCCCACCCGGGCCTTCACGTCGCTGTCCGAGCAGGACGCGGTTCGCCGGCTGATTCGAGCGCATGCACGGGGAAACGTGCGCCTCCGCCATTAGCAGGTGTTTTTGGAAGGCGCGGCGCGGTTCTGTGCGCTGGAATTCATGGCCGGCGCGGTAGAATCTTGTGGCTGGAAAATGTTCCGCCGGGATGATGCCATGAAAATTGCTCGCCATTTTCAACGCGCGATGCTGATCTTCGGCGCGCTGTTCGCCGCGCAGGCGGCCAGGGCCCGCCCGCCGCAAGCCGCAGCCACGACCGCGCCCACGGCAGCGAAGAGTTCCACCACCATCAAAGTGGACGTCAGCCAGACGTGGACGGACACCAAGCTGGACCTCCGTACCGGAGAAGAACTGCAAATCACCGCCGCGGGCACCGCCACTTATCCCGCGGCAAAGTCCGCGGGAAAATCCGCGGGAAAATCCTTCGGTCCGGATGGCTTGGCGCGAAACTTTGCGGACCTGCTGCATCAATACGCCGTGCCGGACGCGGGCCACGGCGCGTTGATTGGGCGCGTGGGCAACACCGACGGCGCGCAGCCGTTTGAAGTGGGCGCCAGCAAAAAATTCACGGCAGTCGTGCCGGGGCGGTTGTATCTGGGCATCAACGAGAGCATGCGCGACGCTTCCACCGCGCAGGGAACTTTCGACGTGACGATTGACGTGCTGGCGGCCGGCGACAGCAGTGCGGCGGCCGCATTCCTGCCGGCGGAATCACCCATCCCCGGCGTGAATGCATCGCTTCTGGATAAAATTCCCCGCCGCGTAACCGATCCGCAGGGCAATCCGGGAGACATGGTGAACATTCTGCTGATCGGCACGCAGGACGAAGTGCTCCAGACTTTCAAGGCGGCCGGATGGGTGCAGGTGGACCGCACGGTGCAGGATACGATTTTGGCCGGCCTGGAAAACACGCTGGAAAAAAAGGACTACCTGACTATGCCCATGAGCACGCTTTTTCTATTCAAACGGCCGCAAGATTATGGCATGGCTCACGCGGAGCCGGTGCGCGTGGTGATGTCGCGCAATCACCTGCGCGTTTGGAAGTCGCCCTACAGCGTGAACGGCACGCCCGTGTGGTGCGTGGCGGCGACACACGACGTCGGATTCGAGCGCGACCAGCGCAACAACGGGCTGACGCACAAAATTGATCCGGCCATTGACGGCGAGCGCGAGTACGTGAACGACACGCTCTCCGCGACGGGGATGGTGGCGGCGCGCGAGCATCTGGCGCCCTCCGCGCCGCTGACAGACGCGAAAACGGCCACCGGAGGAGGTTTCCATTCCGACGGCCGTGTTCTGGTGCTTCAGTTGAAAAGGACTGCCGCCAGCTCCAAATAACCGCGCGGAATTTCAGCGCGGCTTATGCCGACGGCTATTTATTTATCCAGCCGCTGTACAGGCTCAGCATGTCGCGCGTGGCATCCTGCGCTTTGCCGGTGGCGACTTTTCGGACGACGACCAGCTTGAGGCCGCTGAAATCGGGCATGCGCGAATCATTCATTTCGATCAAGTAGAATCCCGGCTGTTTGGGGTTCGACGTATCGGGAACACAATAAAACATCTGCAAGGCCACGCGAATATAGCGGCTGGCGTAAAGCTGCTCGCTGGCGACCACAAACTTGACCACCCCCACGCCCTTGGGAAACAACGATACGTGATTCACCTGAATCACCGGCCCCTCTCCAAAATTGAGGTTGGCCCAGTAGAAAAAATCATCCGAACCGGCGAGTTTGTCCTGGGGATAATTCACCACATCCTGATAGATCCCTCCGGATTTGTCCGCCGGCAAGTAGTACGAGCCGCCGATCATGTCCTTGGTGGCCTGATAGAGGCTTAGCGGCTTCCGACGATCGGAGTAGCTTCCCAGGCTTCTAAGGCCGCCGGACATATATTTCATTATGCCTTCGTAGATCATCTTGCGCGCCAGCTGATTGGCCTGGTTGTAACGGTCGCCAGAGTTCCAGTCGATCTGTTTTTTGAAATTTTCAACGTTGAATACCTGCAAATCGCAATCGCCAGGCTGGCAGTTCCTCAAGGCATCCACGTCCGTCCGGCTAAAGGTCACGCGGTCGAAATCCGAGGGTTGGGGCGGCGCGCCGTTCACGCTGAATTCCTGCACGTCAAGGTACACCTTGTTTTGCATGAGGCCCTTAACGTTGCGGACGGCGGCTGCGAACTGATCGGTGGTCCCTTTCACGTAGACCGCGCCGAAGACAAGGATGCCGTATTTCTTGTCAACAGGGATGAGCACTTTGGTCATCACCTGGCCGCTCTGGATGCTTTGGATGTCGCTGTCGGAAAGACCGGCTTGCTGCTTGAAAAACGTTTGCGGCTGCTGCTGGGCGCGGACGGTTGTGGCGGCGCAGCCCAGCGCCAAAAAAAGAAACATCGCAGCAAGAATTCTGTATTTCATGGGACTGCCTCCTGGCGCGCCGAATCCCGGGAAGTGAAAATCCGCGATGCCCGGGTTTCCGGGACCAGCGCCTGTATTCCTTAAGCGGAGTGCATTCTACACTCATTTAGCCGCGCCGCGAGAGGGGGCGGCGTGCTGCGCGCAGCAAGGCTGGGCGTGAGTTGTCGCGTCTGTTCATTTCATCCGTACCAGCGCCAGCGAAAGGCGTAAGGAAATTTCAGCGAGAGGGGTAGGGGCCGTTCTTTGGGTCAATCGGGGGGTAGAAAGAACGGCCCCTGGGGGAGAAGACATCGTCCTTCGCCTCCCAACATATAAAATGACGCGGCGACGCGCTATCGGGTGTGTACTGTAGCCCGCCGCCAGAAACACCGTAGGATTTCCGGCGCCGTTCAGCTACTCGTTGTTGGGTGCGTCAATGCCCAGCGCGGTGGAGAGATCAATCTGGTGCTCCTGCTCCTGCACCAGAATTCCGCGGATTAATTCGGCCATGGCGTATTCGCCAAGCGCTTCGCACTGGCGGACGCGGTCGCGGTAGGCGCGAATGGTTTCGGTTTCCTGCTCCAGATCGTAGCGGAGCATATCCTTGGCTTTGTCCGAAATGCGTACTTTCTGGGCGACAGCCGTGGGCATCCCGCCAAGATAATCAATCTGGTTGGAGATTTTCATGGCGTGCTGCAACTCTTCCGCCGCGTCGGTTTCCAGCTCGGCGGCAATGTTCATGTACTCGGCGCCCTTCAGCACCTGGGAATAGACCACGTAGGAAATGATGGCCTGATATTCCCGCGACAAATCTCCGTTGAGCAAATCAATCAGCTCGCTGCGCGTAATTTTCTCGCCGACGACAGCTTCTTTCCTGGACGGTCCAGCCATGATTTTCTCCTTTGCGAAAAAAATGGACAACGCCTCTCCTGCGGAAAGGCGCGCCGTCCATCATAGCGCGCCGGTCGCGCTCAGGCCAGCCGGGGAGCGAAGAAGGAGACGAATTTTTTTAGCGCGGAGGCCGAGGACGGGCGGATGGGCGTCAGAAAATCGCGAAATGGAGGGTCGAAATGCGATGAAAATGAGAGCTTAAAAGTGTAGCGATTAGAAACGTGGATGTGATTGATGTCAAAGGAGTTAGCGTTTTGCAACTGTGAGATGTGTAGCGATTAGAAATCGCGATTTTGGCGCCCAATTTGGAGAAAATTGGGCGGCGAGATCGCCGGTGGGCGTTCCCGAGACCCGTTATTCTCCGGCAGAATGCATTGGATGCCAGCAGCAGAAAATTATTGGCAAGCCTGACCCGCGCCACATTTCGACTAGCTTTGTGGAGCGCCAGAATCTCACGATGCGGATGTCCATGCGTTGCTTCACGCGCTTGACCAATGGATTCTCCAAGAAGTTTGAGAATCATCGTCATGCCGTCGCGCTGCACTACATGTATTACAATTTCGCGCGGGTTCATCAAACCTTGCGCGTCACCCCTGCAATGGAAGCGGGGCTTTCCGACCACGTGTGGAGTGTGGGAGAAATTGTGAACCCGCTGACCTCGGAGGCTATCGGAATGGCTGCATAACCGCTACATTACGGATGTGCTCCTATGTACATCACAATCGCATCTTCGGCCATGTTCGGGGACGGCTCACCTTGCACATGTTCCACGCCAGCCAATTGAAGGGCTTGTCCCAAATGACCAACCAAACTGTCCATTGGAACCGTAATTTTTTCTCCGCTCACTGGTTGTCCTCGATAGGATAACGACACGATATTTTGGGGACCAGAACCGAGGCGCATTACCCCAACGACTCTATCAACCGACCAATTTGCTTGCTTTAGCAGCCCAGACCATTCCTGAGCAAAGCTATATGCCTCCTGGTCATTAGATGGGAATTGAATCTCTATCTTCCCTGGTGTGGTCGAGAGTATCTGAACAATCTGACTTTTTTCATTTTCCGGTATTGTTCTCTGGGGAGGCTGAAAGTTGTTTACGGTTGGATTCGTAACCACTCCTCCGCCAATGCCGATCCCATTGGGAGCACTGTTGATTTGCACTGATGGCGGAGCCGTACTCGGCTTTTTGAGCGGAGATGTGGGCAAATGAGGCGTGGGAATGGATTCGCTACGCGTCTCGCTTTTATTAGAGGTTGCCTTCGTCGTAGTGGAAGGGGTGCTCGCTACCTGTGCAGGAATGTAAGTCTTGCGCGGGATATGCTTCCAAACGCCGATTCCAAGACTTGTGAGGCTGAATATCGCAATGACAATGCATAGTGCTAATACCGTTACGGTTGTTTTTGGCGTCTTTTCAAATTGTTCACCTAGCCATTGCCGGGTTCGAATGTTTTTTTGGTGAGTCCAAACCCAATATCCTAGAGGCAATATGGGAAGAATCCATAGGCACACAACGACAGAATCTGGTAGAAAATCTCCCCATCTAGAAATGCTTAAATTGAGGGCGATATTGAACATTAGGGCCGCCGCCGAAAGCGCAAGGGTCCGCATGGCCACAATCCTACGCCGTCGCCCGTGCCAGACGCTACCGTTTGGAGCTTAACGGGAAGAGATTCAAACTGAAGCATTACCCAAGTTCCCCACTATGACGGTAACGCGCGAAGAGCGCGGCTCGTTCGGGGCCGCGAGAAATGAGATTTTGGACGCATGCCCTGCAACGGATGAGCAAGCAGCATGTGCAGAGACAGAAAGGCTGGCAGAAGGTGGCGTTGACGGGGCGAGCGGGGAGACCGTATAATGGAGTTTTCCTTTTGGGCTTAGGAGGCGATATGTACGCAGTGATCCGCTCGGGCGGAAAGCAGTACCGCGTGGCGCCGGGCGAAACCGTCCTGGTGGAGAAGCTGCCGGGCAAGGCGGGCAGCGCGGTGACGTTTGACGAGGTGCTGGCCATCCGCACGGACGAGGAGAAGCTCGTCGGCGGGAAGGGCGCGGCCAAGGCCAAGGTGACGGGAAAGATTGTGGCCCACGGGAAGCACCCCAAGGTGCTGGTGATCAAGTTCAAGACCGGGGGGCAGTACAAAATCACGCGCGGGCACCGGCAGGATTACACGTCGGTCCGCGTGAACGAAATCCAGGTCGGGTAAAAAACCATGGCGCACAAAAAAGGCGGCGGTTCATCGGTAAACGGACGCGACTCCCACGGCCAGCGGCTGGGCTGCAAGCGGTTCGGCGGGCAGGTGGTGACCGGCGGCAGCATTCTGGTCCGGCAGCGGGGCACGCGCATCAAGCCGGGGCAGAACGTGGGCCGCGGCAAGGACGACACGCTCTTCGCCATGATTAACGGCGTGGTGCGCTTCGAGGACAAGGGCGGCATGGGGCGGTTCATCAGCGTTCTGCCGCTGGAAAAGGCCGCGCCGGCGGCGTCCGGGGACTGACGCGCGGATTTTTTTCGGCGCCGCTAGCGTTGCCGTTCTCCCATCACTGTAATATTCTTCCCACGAAGAAACCTCATCACCGTGTTTGTTGACGAAGCCAAAATTCTAGTTCGAGGCGGGCTGGGCGGCAACGGCTGCATGGCCTTTCGCCGCGAAAAATTTGTCCCGCGCGGCGGACCTTCCGGCGGCGATGGCGGCCACGGCGGCGACGTGATTCTGGAGTCCACTCCGCACGACAACACCCTGCTGCGGTACCGCTACAACCGGGAATTCGACGCGCCGCGCGGCTATCACGGCGAGGGGTCCGACAAGCACGGGCGCTCCGGCGAAGATCTGGTGCTGCAGGTTCCCGTGGGCACGGTGGTGTTCGACGCGGACACGGACCAGCAGCTGGCGGACTTCACCGCGCCGGGCGCGCAGATTGTGATTGCGCGCGGCGGACGCGGCGGACGCGGCAACGGCAATCCGCACTGGGTGCGTCCGTGGCATCGCGCTCCCCGCGAGCACGAAGAAGGCAAACCCGGCCAGGAGAAACATCTCCGGCTGGAATTGAAATTATTGGCGGACGTGGGGCTGGTGGGTTTCCCCAACGCCGGAAAGTCCACGCTGATTTCGCGCATCTCCGCGGCGCGTCCGAAAATCGCGGATTATCCGTTCACAACATTGGAGCCGCACCTCGGCGTGGTGTCGCCAGACGGCGCGCCGGGGACGCCGGGCGGACGCACGTTCGTGGTGGCGGATATTCCCGGACTGATCGAAGGCGCGCACGAAGGCGCGGGGCTGGGCGTGCGTTTTCTGAAGCATATTGAGCGCACGCGCCTGCTGGCGCATCTGGTGGACGCCAGCGACAACGCCATTTCGCCGGTCACCGGCAGCGAAGAAACCGACCCGGCGCACGATTTCGAAGTGATTATGACGGAGCTGCGGTCGTTCAATCCGGAGCTGGCGGCGAAACCGATGCTGGTGGTGGGTACAAAAATTGACGCCGCTCCCGAAGGCACGCGGCTGGCGCGGCTGCGCGCGTGCGCGGAATCGCACGGGCTGCCATTTTTCGCGATTTCCGCGGTGAGTGGCGCGGGGATACAGGAGTTGGTCCGCGGGATGGCGGATGCGCTGGACCGCATTCCCAGGGCGGCGGCTGTTGCGGCGGTGGAAGATGGCGCGGACAACGAGACGGCGGACTATATCGCGCCCGCAGAAGAGCAATGACGGCGCACGTGGCCGGTCGTCGAGTTGCAAAGGCCGCGAGACGCGGGGAAAAAAGCGTGCGCCGGTCCATCGGGATTTTCGGCGGCACGTTTGACCCCATTCATTCCGGGCACATGGCCATCGCCCGGGCTGCCATGCGCCGCTGTCATCTGGACGCGATTTACTTTGTTCCCTCCGGCAGGCCGCCGCACAAGCCGAAACACGCGCCGCAGGCGTACGTCCACCGCTTTGCCATGGTGGCGCTGGCGTGCGCGGGACATCGCGGGTACATCGCTTCGCTGGCGGAAGCGCCGGGCAAGAACGACGGGGAGGTTTTTTATTCGCTGGAAACGGTTGCGCGATTCCGGCGGGAATTTCCGGGAGAGCGTCTGTTTTTCATCGTGGGAGCGGATTCGTTTGAGCAGCTGGGAACCTGGCACCGCTATGAAGAGCTTTTGCAGGCGTGCGATTTTATCGTGGTGAGCCGGCCGGGAATTCGCATGGAGCCGCTGAAAGCGGTGGTTCCGACGGCGCTGCTGGCGCGCAAGGCGCCGGTCCACCGGGGAACCATCGCGCTGCGCGGAACGTCGGTACACTTAGTGAGCAGCGTGAACAGCAACGTGTCGTCCACGGAAGTGCGGCGGCGGCTGGCGCTCGGCGAGCCGACTGGAGGGCTTGTCCCCGCAGCCGTGAGGGAATACATTCGGAAGCAGGCCATCTACCAGTGAAAATCGAATCACTCCGCCCCGAACTGCTGTTGGCCGTGGAAGCGGCACAGGACAAACAGGCCGCGAACGTGACGGTGCTGGATTTGGCGGGTCTGGGCGCGTTTGCGGAATGTTTTCTGCTGTGCTCGGCGTCCAGCGGGCCGCACATGCAAGCCATTGGAGACGAAATCGAACGGCAGCTGGAACGCCACGGCTTGCGTCCGGCACATCGCGAAGGGCGCGCGGGGTCGGAATGGATGCTGCTGGATTATGGCGGACTGGTGGCGCACATTTTTACCGCACGGGCGCGCGAGTTTTACGATCTGGAACGGCTGTGGCGCAGCGCCAGCCGATGGGACGTCCCCGAACCGCGGCCGCCCGCCCACGCGATAGAATTGGGCGGATGAAAATCCGGTTCATCCTGCTGGGGCGGACGCGGCGGGCGGAAATGCGCGCGCTATTTGAAGATTACGTGGCGCGGCTGGGGCGGTTTACGGAAGTGGAAGTGCAGGAATACCGCGACGCGGCGGCGTTTGCGCGGCGGAAGAGCGAGCGCGGCGCGAATTTCGTTCTTCTGGACGCGGGCGGCGACGAACCCAGCTCGCAAAAGTTTGCACAATGGCTGGGAAAAGAGCGCGACAGCGGCGCGCGGGAATTTAGTTTTCTTTGCGGCGACGCGGTGGGATTTCCGGAGCCCGTCCGGGCGCTGGCGCGGCGCAAACTTTCGCTTTCGGCGTTCACGCTGTCGCACGAACTGGCGCGCGTGGTGCTGGCGGAGCAGCTCTACCGGGCGTTCGCCATTCTGGCGGGACATCCCTACCCAAAATAGTTTCCGGCGTGTGGTAAATTCCCTTTATGTCCATGCGCATCATGCCCGACGAACAGCAGCCCACGGCGTCCGTTGAATGGATGATCGCGCAGCCGCTGCCGGATTTCGATCTGGAAACGGTGGAAGCGCCGGTTCCGCGGGACGTGGATCCCATGCTGGCGTCGGAGGGATTCAAAGATTTGCTGGACGAAGCGCGCGCGATTCTGGAGCGAGAACTGGCTGGCAGCGGCCTGGAAATAACGCAGCTGACCGGGGCGATATGCCACGACGCGGACGTGTACCGCCCGGGAATTTGGCTGGTGGTGCGGGAAAAGACGGCGCCGGCGGGTGGCAAAATTTCAGCGGAGGCGCTCACACACCTGGAAAAATGCGCGGAGGCGGTGCGCGCGCGGCTGGGGCTGTCCTGAGCCGGGCGCGCTTGACGTTTCACGGCAGCGCCGCCAAACTGGCAGCCGGGGTGGCGAGAGAGAATGCCGGAAGGAAAAGGACTACTGATCGTTTATACCGGGCCGGGCAAGGGGAAAACTACCTGCGCGCTGGGAACGTCGTTTCGCGCGGTGGGACAGGGGCTGCGGGTGCTGATGGTGCAGTTCATCAAGGGCTCGTGGCACTACGGCGAGCTGGACGCGGCCAAAATGCTGGGCGACGACAGGATGGAAATCCGTCCGATGGGCCGGGGATTCGTGAAAGTGGGCGGAGCGGAAACCGATCCAGAAGACATCCGGCTGTGCGAAGAGGCCTGGGAATTCAGCCGCGAGCAGATTTGCAGCGGAAAGTACGGCCTGGTGGTGCTGGACGAAATCAATTACGTGATCAGCTACAAAATGCTGGACGCGGGGCGCGTGGTGGAGGCGCTGGCGAAGCGGCCGGAGCAGGTACACGTGATCTGCACGGGGCGAAACGCGCACGCGCAGCTCATTGAGGCGGCCGATCTGGTGACGGAAATGCGCGAAGTGAAGCACCCTTATACAAAAGGCATTCTGGCTCAGCGGGGGATTGACTACTGAAACTCTGCCGGGAGGCTTCGCGGCTTCCCGGAACTGAGAACGGCGCGGCGGCAATGACCTGGTTCAAACGCGAAAAAAGAGCGATAGAGAAGTCCGTGCCGTCGGAGGAGCGAAGCGTGCGCACCGAAGGCCTGTGGATTAAGTGTCCCAATTGCCGCGCGATTATCTGGAAAAAGGACCTGGAAGCCAACTGGGAGGTATGCACCAAGTGCGGGCATCACTTCCGGCTGGGGGCGCGGCGGCGGCTGGAACTGCTGCTGGATCATTCCCGCTGGACGGAGCGGGACTCGGAACTGGCGTCGTCCGATCCGCTGCAATTCACGGATACGAAGCCGTATCGCGACCGGTTACGCGAAGCGCAGGCGAAATTCGGCATGTCCGACGCGATCATCACCGCGGAAGGATTGCTGAACGGGCGGGAAATCATCTGCTGCTCCATGGAGTTTGGATTCATCGGCGGGTCAATGGGCGCGGTGGTGGGCGAAAAAGTGACGCGGGCCATTGAGCATTCCATGCAGACCAAACATCCTCTGGTGATCGTGTCCAGTTCCGGCGGCGCGCGGATGATGGAAGGCACCATCAGCCTGATGCAACTGGCGAAAGTATGCGCGGCGCTGGCGCGGCTGGACGAGGCGCGCATTCCTTATATATCGGTCCTCACCGACCCGACCACCGGAGGCGTCACCGCCAGCTTCGCCATGCTGGGAGACTTGAACATCGCCGAGCCCGGCGCGCTGATTGGGTTTGCCGGGCCGCGGGTGATTGAGCAGACCATTCGCCAAAAATTGCCGCCCGGTTTTCAACGCTCGGAATTTCTGCTGCAACACGGCTTTCTGGACGCTGTTGTTCCCCGACGCGAATTGAAGAACTATATCGCCCAGGCCCTCGATTTCTTCACCGCCTGAAAAGCATCGCCATGAATTACGAACAATCGGTGCGCACCCTTCTGGCTTTGGGCCGGGAACTGGCGGCGCCACAGCAGGCGCGCGTCCAAAAGTTCGGCCTGGAAAATATCACCGTGCTGGCCGGAATTTTGGGAGAGCCGCAGCGCAAGCAGCCGTGCGTTCACATCGCCGGGACGAACGGCAAAGGGTCCACCGCGGCGATGCTGGATTCCATTCTGCGCGCGGCGGGGATGGCCACGGGACTCTACACGTCGCCGCACCTGGTGCGCGTCAATGAACGCATTCGCATCAATGGAGAAAATATTCCAGACGAAGCATTCGCGGAATCATGCAGCCGGGTGATCGCCGCCGCCGAAAGCGGAATGGCCAGCGGCGCGCTGGCGTCGCATCCGACATTCTTTGAGTGCGTGACGGCCATGGCGTTTGATTGCTTCGCGCGCACGCCGCTGGATTTCGCCATTTATGAGGTGGGATTGGGCGGGCGGCTGGATTCCACCAACATCGTGGCGCCGGAAGTGGCGGTGATTACGCAGATTGAATTTGATCACGAGAATTTCCTGGGTCATTCCATTGCGGAAATCGCCGGGGAAAAGGCGGGGATCATCAAGGAGGGCGCGTGGGTGGTGTCTTCGGCGGAAAACCCCGTGGCGCGGGATGTCCTGGCGAGGCGATGCATGGAGTGTGGAGCGCGGCTGGTTGAAATTGACGATGCTTTCCGGATGCTGACGGAACATGATGCAGGCGGCTACGCGCGGGCGACGGTTACGTCCTCGCAGACGGGGCGGACGCTGGAGATCGCGCCATCACTGGCGGGGCGGTTTCAATTGCGCAATGCGCTGGCGGCCGCGGCAACAGCAGAGCTTCTGGCGGAGCGTGGATTTGAAATTCCCGCAACGGCGATCGAGCAGGGCATCGCCACAACGGAGTGGCGAGGGCGGCTGGAGCGGCTGGCCACGCGGCCGGACGTTTATCTGGATGGAACGCACAATCCCGCCGGGTCGCGCGAACTGGCGCGGTTCTGGCGCGAGGAGTTTGGCGGCCGCAAGATCACGCTGGTTTACGGCGCGATGCGTGACAAGGCAGTGGATGAAATCGCGGGGATTCTGTTCCCGCAGGTGGACCGCGTGATACTGACCCAGCCGAGGCAGCCGCGCGCCATTTCCGCGCCGCTGCTGGCGGAACTGGCGGGGCATCTCGCCCGTGCCTATGAAATCGTGGCTGACCCCGCCGAGGCTTTGGAGATGGCTATCCGCAGCGCGCAGCCGGAGGATGCTGTCTTCGCCACGGGATCGCTTTACCTGGTGGGGGACCTCCTGGGTTATTGGTCAAAGCGGGACAAACGGGACACCGTGAGCAGCCAACAAGCCGAAACTCCAGTTCAAAAATCACATTAAAGAAATGCCGTAACGCAGCAAACATTGCTGTTTGCGCAGCGCGATGAGCCGCGTTGGCGCCTTGGCGCATCGGTTGCTGCCCTGCTCTTGCGGATGCTAGGATGGAGTTTCTATGCCAGCCGGCCAAAACCCGCGTCCACGCGTGGGGATTCCCTACCGAACAAGCGAAGAAGAAAAGGCCGAAAAACGCGGGGCGTACGACAAATACGTGTGCGCGGTGGAAGCAGCTGGCGGACTAGCGGTGGAGATCTCGCTGGCGCTGGGGCCGGAGGAATTGGGCCGCGTGGCGGAGTCCGTTGACGCGCTGGTCCTGCCGGGAAGCCCCGCGGACGTCGAGCCTGGCCGGTACGGCGCGCAGAAGCACGGAAAGACCGCGGCGGCAGACCCGCTGCGTGAAGAGACGGATACGGCGCTTCTGGAGAATGCATTTCGGAATGGAAAGCCCGTGCTAGCCATCTGCTATGGAACGCAAAATCTGAACGTTTTTCTGGGCGGGACGCTGGTGCAGGATATCGCCAGCGAGACGGGGTCGAAAATCGAACACGCTTGGCGGCACAGGGGCGCGGGCACAGATGAACCGCGTCATGCCATCGAAATTGCAGCGGATTCACGGCTGGCGGAGTTGGCCGGGGCGGAGGACGTGGTGGTGAATTCGTCGCATCATCAATCTGTCCTGGAGCCGGGACGCGGACTGCGCGTGGTGGCGAAAGCTCCGGATGGAGTGGTGGAAGCTCTGGAATGGACGGGCGGTCCGGCGTGGGTGTTTGCGGCGCAGTGGCACCCCGAGCGCATGGCGGGGGACGACGCGGGAAGCCGGCTGTCCCGAAAACTGTTTACAGAATTGGTGGCCGCGGCGCGAGGCGTGGCGACGCACGGCTGAACGCGCTTCGGAAATTAGTTGGAGCGATGGCAATACCTGCTGATGAATATCCTCACAGGGCAGGCTTTACTCAAGGGGCATAATGATTTCACTGGCGGGCAAGGCGGCGGTGGTTACGGGCGGGTCGCGCGGCATTGGCGCGGCAACGGTGCGGCTTCTCGCGCGGGCGGGAGCGGACGTGGTGTTCAGCTTCCACCAGAATCGCGAGGCGGCGCGGCTGGTGGAGCAGGAAGCGCGGAAAGGAGGCACGCGCGTGGAGTCCTTTCGCGCGGACCTGCGGCGCATGGCGGATGCGCAGAAGCTGCTGGACTTCAGCCGCGAGCGGCTGGGGCACGTGGACATTCTGGTGGCCAACGCGGGGATATGGAACGCCGCGGGCATTCCCATTCAGTCCATGAGCGAGCGCGAATGGGATGAAATGACGCGCACGAATTTGAAAAGTATTTTCTCCGTGGTGCATTATGCGGTTCCGCAAATGATGGAGCGGCGTTCGGGACGCATTATCCTGATCAGCTCCACGGCGGGGCAGCGCGGCGAAGCGTTTCATTCGCATTACGCGGCGACCAAGGGAGCCACCATCAGTTTTACCAAGTCACTGGCGACGGAACTGGCGGCGCACAACATCCTGGTGAATTGCGTGGCGCCCGGCTGGGTGGACACGGATATGTCCAGACCGGTGCTGGATTCGCGCGCGGGGAAAAAATTTGCCGTGGGGCAGATTCCGCTGGGACGCGTGGCCACGGCGGAAGAAATCGCGGGGCCGATTCTGTTCCTGGCGTCGGACCTCTCCACTTTCATCAACGGTGAAGTCATCAACGTGAATGGAGGGTCCGTCCTGTGCGGCTGACGGGCGCATTTTTCAGGCTTGCGGCCATGGTTGCCCTGCTGATGGGAGCGGTTGCAATGGCGCGCGCGCAGGACACCCAGGTGATGATGCCGGATCAAAGCGCGCAAAAAGCGAAGGATATTTTGCAGCAGACGATTCAGGCGCTGGGCGGATCGGCTTACCTCAATTTGCAGGATTCGACGTGCGAGGGGAGGCTGAGCGCGTTCGGACATTCCGGAGACCTGACCCATTTCGATGTCTTCCTGGATATCAGCAAGATGCCGGACAAAGACCGCACGGAGCATTCCAAGAAGCGCAATATCATCGAGGTGTTCAACGGGAACCAGGGATGGGTGCTGGACCAGGCGGGCGTTTCGGACGCGCCGGCCGGCGAAATCGCCGATTTCCAGAAGGAATTGAAAACCGACCTGGATCACATTTTGCGTTACCGGCTGAACGAAAAAGGAATGACCTTCCGTTATTCCGGACCGGACGTGGTGGACTTGAAAGAAGCGGACTGGGTGGAACTGGTGGACAGCGAAGGTCACACGTTCCGGATCGCCATCGCGAAAATCACCCACCTGCCCATCCGCAAAGAGGTGATCTCCCGCGACCCCACGACGCAACTGCGCAGCGAGGAAGTGGAATACTATACGAACTTCGAGCCCATTCAGGGAATCGAAACACCGTTCCAAATCACGCGCACGCGGAACGGCATCAAGGTTTTCCAGGTTTTTTTCAATTCCTGCGCGTACAATACCGGCGTCCAGGATTCTATTTTTACCAGGCAATCGTTGGAAGAACGCGCCGGCCAGGTGCTTAAGAAGAAAAAGAAGTAGCGCCCCAACTCGCCGCACCGCCGCCGTTTTTTCCTGTTAGACTTCGCGCACTCCGCGGTTGGAGGGGGGACAAAATGTTGCACCGTCGCGAATTTTTGGAGCGCGCCGCGGCAGCCGCAGCCGTGCTGGGCTTGCCGCTGCACCAGGCGGAACATGTCGTCACGGTTGACCAGCCGTCCCTGCCGCCACCCGGTCTCCTGCAAACCGATTCCGAACGCTACTGGGCGGAATTGCGCCGGCAATGGCTGCTGGCCTCCGACCGCATTGATTTGAACTGCGGCTCGGTGGGATGCACGCCGCTGCCGGTGTTGCGGGCGATGATTGAGCATATTTTGTACGCCGAAGAGTTTCGTGATCCTTACTATCCGTGGTTCGGTTATGAAGAAAACCCGCGACTGCATGAATTGATAGATTCGCTGGCGGTGTTCGTCAACGTGAATCGCGACGAGCTGGCGCTGGTGCGCAACGCCACGGAAGCGAACAACGTGGTGGTGAACGGCCTGGACATGAACAGCGGCGACGAAGTGCTGCTGACGGATCAGGAGCATCCGGGCGGGCATTGTCCGTGGGATCAGCGCGTGAAGCGGCACGGCATCAAAATCAATTACGTTACGCTGCCCAAGCCGCCCACCAGCACGGCGGACATCGTGGACCGGTTCGAACGCGCATTGACGCCCAAGACGCGCATGGTATTTTTCAGCCACATTCCCACGGTTACCGGCGCGATTTTGCCGGCCAAGGAAATCTGCGTCATGGCGCGAAGCCACGGCGTGCTGTCGCATGTGGATGGCGCGCACGCCATCGGCCAGGTTTCGCTGAACCTGCACGACATGGGCTGCGATTTTTACGGCTCCAGCCCGCACAAATGGCTGATGGCTCCGAAAGGAACTGGATTTCTCTATATCCGCGAGGAAAATCTGGACCGGCTGTGGGTGAATATCGCTACGGCCAATTGGGACAACAAGGAAATGAAAGCCTACCGCTACTCGTGGTTCGGCACGTCGAACCTTTCCGTGATGGTGGGGTTGAAGGCAGCGCTGGATTTCTTCCAGCAAATCGGCGCGGAGAAAATTTACGCGCGGCAGCACCAGTTGGCCACGCAGGTCCGCGACCAGGCGGCGAAACATCCGCAGATGAGGACGGTCAACGCCAGCGCGGACCAGTTCTTCGGCGGCATGGTGAGCTTTGAGCCGGTGCCGGCCGTTCCGGTGGGCTCAACTACCGGCGGACTGAAGTCCATCGCTGACGCCTGCGCGGCGCGGAATATCCGCATCGCGGGCGGCCCGGAGCGAATCCGGATTTCGACGAACATCTTCACGCAGCCCACGGAACTGAATGCGTTTTATGACGCAATGAATGCGGGCCTGAAAAGCTAAACAGAATCTGTGAGCGCGGCTTTTACCGTCCGCATGCTTTTGCGTTATGCCCCGCCGAAATTTGACACGCCGCCGTACGACATCCACCACACATGCACACACGAGCAGGGCGCGCTGGCCTGCCCGCGGATGCGAGGTATAATGGGCAGATGCACTCTAAACGTGAAAGCTCACGGGGGGCCAGCCGGATACGGAGCACGACGGTTCTTTGCGTGCGGCGGGACGGCCATGTGGTGCTGGCGGGCGACGGACAGGTGACGCTGGGCGAGGGCGTGGTCAAGCACAACGCCAAAAAGATACGCCGGCTGTTCAACGACCGCATTCTCGCGGGATTTGCCGGGAGCACGGCAGATGCGCTGTCGCTCTTTGCGCGCTTCGAGACGAAGTTGCAGGAATTTCACGGCAATCTGGCGCGCGCGGCGGTGGAACTGGCGAAGGACTGGCGCACGGACCGTTCGTTGCGTCACTTGAACGCGCTTTTGGTGGTGGCCGACGCCAAAGCCACGTTCCTGCTTTCGGGTACGGGAGACGTGATCGAGCCGGATGACGGCATCAGCGCCATCGGCTCGGGCGGGCCATACGCACAGGCGGCGGCGCGGGCGCTGCTGCGGCACACAAAAATGTCCGCACACGATATCGCGGAAGAAGCCATGCGCATCGCCAGCGAAATCTGCATTTTTACCAACGCGAATTTCACCATCGAAGAACTGTGAACGGTGACGACGGGAAAAAGGAAATGGCCATTTATCTCTCCGGGGAACAACAGGCGCCAGCGCCCGAACCGCAGCCGTCTTTCGACGAGCTGACCCCCCGGGAAATCGTGACGGAGCTGGACAAGTACATCGTGGGACAGGACGCGGCCAAGCGGGCGGTGGCCGTGGCGCTGCGCAACCGCGTTCGCCGGCAAAAGCTTTCGCCGGAAATGGCGGAAGACATTCTGCCGAAAAATATCCTGATGATCGGCGCCACGGGAATCGGCAAGACGGAAATCGCGCGGCGGCTGGCGCGGCTGGCGGGCTGTCCGTTCGTGAAAGTGGAAGCTTCGAAGTATACGGAAGTGGGATACGTGGGGCGCGATGTGGAATCCATGGTGCGCGACCTGGTGGAAACTTCAATAGACATGGTGCGCGAAGAAAAGCTCGATGAGGTCGCCGAGCGCGCGGAGCAGTCCGCGGAAGAGCGTCTGCTGGATTTGCTGCTGCCGGCCACGCCCTCACCCACGGAAATTGAGGCCGAGTCGAGCGACGCCCAGCGGCGGGAGCAGTTGCAGCGAACCCGCGAAAAGCTGCGGACACAGTTGCGCGACGGAAAAATGGACCAGCGTCTGGTGGAAGTGGAAGTCCGCGAACGCTCCATGCCGGCGTTTGAAATCGTTTCCAGCCAGGGCATGGAGGAGATGGACGTCAACATCAAGGACATGCTCTCCGGCATGTTTGGACAGCAGAAGAAAAAACGCAAGATGACCGTGGCGGAGGCGTTCGACTACCTGGTGCAGGAAGAGGAAAGCCGGCTGATTGACATGGACCAGGTGACGCGCACGGCGGTGGAACGCGTGGAGCAGATGGGCATTCTGTTCATTGACGAGGTGGACAAAATCGCCGGGCGCGAATCCGGGCACGGGCCGGACGTCTCGCGCGAAGGAGTGCAGCGCGACATTCTGCCGATCGTCGAAGGGACCACGGTAAACACGCGCTATGGAATGGTGCGCACGGATCACATTCTCTTTATAGCGGCGGGAGCGTTCCATGTTTCCAAGCCATCCGACCTGATTCCGGAATTGCAGGGGCGGTTTCCAATACGCGTGGAACTGCAATCGCTGACGGAAGGAGATTTTGTCCGCATCCTGACGGAGCCGAAAAACGCGCTGATCAAGCAATACATAGCGTTGCTGGAAACGGAGTCGGTGAAATTGACGTTCACCGATGATGCCGTGGCCGCCATCGCGCGGTTTGCCGCCAGCGTGAATGATCAGACGGAAAATATCGGCGCGCGGCGGCTGCACACCATTCTGGAAAAACTGCTGGAAGAAATTTCGTTTGAGGCGCCGGAGTTGAAGAAAAAGAACGTCAAAGTGGATGCCGCCTACGTCCAAAAGCAACTGGCGAGTATTGTGAAGGACCAGGACCTCAGCCGGTATATTCTCTGAACTGACCACCTGCGAATGGCCACGCTGTCCCACCCGCCCGCGGCTTTGATTCACCGGAAAACTTTGCGTGGTTCCCGCTGCAAATGCCAACGGTTGAGCGGGGGAGGCATGGTTGGCATGATTTTGCTGCTGGCCGGCTGCGGCTCGCCGGGCGAACCAACGCCGCCACGACCGCCGATTCCTGAAGCGATTTCCGACCTCACCGCGCGGCAGTTGGGATCAACGGTGGTACTGGCGTTCACGCTTCCGAAGGAAACCATCGAAGGCCGGCCGCTGACGGATCAGCCGGATATCGAAATTTACCGCGATCTTCAAACGCCCACGGGAACGCCGGCCGTGCCGGCAACGCTGACACGGACCGTTACGGGGACGCTGGTTGACCGGTACGTGAAGGATGGAAAATTTACGGTCACGGACCTGTTACAGGCGGCGGACTTCGCGAAGGATGCGAATGGAAGGCTGATATACGCCGTGCGCACCAGTCTTTCGGCGCGGAATCCGTCGGAGCCATCAAATCTGGCGATCCTGGAGGTATTTCCGCCGGCGAGGACAGTGGCGTCGCTTTCGGCGGTGGCCACCAAGACGGCCATCGTGCTCTCCTGGTCTCCCACGACGGAAACTGTCACCGGCGAACCAATCCCGGTTCTCGGCGGTTACCGAATCTATCGCGCGGAATTGGCGCCGGATTCGGCGGCGGATGCCTTGGCGCATCCTGACCGGGCCAAGTTTCTTTCACCATTTACCCTGTTGGGTACAACCCATGACCCGGAGTACCGCGATGAAACTTTCGAGTTTGGGCAAGCCTATCTTTATGCCGTGCGCAGCGTGGCACAATACGGGGGGACGCTGGTGGAGTCCGACGATTCACCGCTGGCGGAATCAGAACCTCGCGACATATTTCCGCCCTCCGCGCCACGGGGGCTGGAAGCGGTGGGCGTGCCGGCAACCGATCAGTCTCCCGCATACGTCCAACTATCGTGGGCCATCAATCCCGAACCGGACGTGGCGGGATACAACATCTACCGCGGCGAAGCAGGCGGGACGTCCATGGAACGCCTGAACGCGACGCTGTTGCCAACTCCGGTGTTTCGTGATAATTCCGCGCAGCGGGGGCAGCGTTACGCGTACCAGGTGACGGCCGTAAGCCGCGCGGGAGTGGAGAGCGCCCGAAGCACGGAAATATCCGTGGAATTGCCGCCGGGGGGCGGCCGTAATCAATGAAAAAATCAAGGTCCAGCCCGAGTTTTTGGGGAGAAGTGTTCGAAAGTTCGACGCTGCGCAACGGCGTGATTGACGGCGTCCTGCTGAACGTGGTGATGGTGGCTTCCCTCGCGGCCGCAAACCGCATGCCGTGGCTGGACCGATTGGCCGTGGAGCGAAACGCGGTTTCGGAGGGATTGTTTTTCCTGGTGGCCATTCTGCCAATTGTGCGCTTCTACCGTTCGCCACGCAGCATTTTTGCGAGCGGCATGATGGCATGGGCGCTGTTCAGCCTTGGCTACCTCGCCGCGGGAATGTATTTCACGCAGCTTTTTGCGGCGTTGCGGACGCCATTTGAGGTTTTGATTGATGGCGCCGTAGGGTACGCCGTTGCGGCGGTGCTGCTCTGGGTGGCGGCGATGTTCAGATTGCTGCGCCACCACACCCCGGCGGCCACGCGCCGGCGGCACACAGACAGCCACTTATGAAGTTGTGCCGTTTTCAGGCGCTATCCGCCTCCAGGGAAGCGGCGAGTTCAAGTGGCCAATCGTACGGCGTGAACGCGCGCTCCGGCATACTGCGCGACGGGACAGTCCACGAAATTACCGGAAAATTTTTTGAGGACTGGCGGGAGTCTGGAAAAGGATGGCCTCTCGCGGATGTGCGGCTGCTTGCGCCAGTGGTTCCCTCAAAAATTGTATGCGTGGGGCGCAATTATCCGGAGCACGCCGCCGAACTGGGCAACGCTATTCCCGCCGAGCCGCTGATTTTCCTTAAACCGGCTTCGTCGGTCATTGGGCCGGGAGAGTCAATCCGCCTGCCGAAAATCTCCGGGCGTGTGGATTATGAAGGCGAGCTCGCGGCGGTGATTGGACGGCGGTGCTTCGAACCAGGCCAAAGACAGGATATTCGGCAATTCATCGCGGGTTTCACCTGCCTGAATGACGTGACCGCGCGCGACCTGCAAAGAAAGGACGTTGCTCAGTTTACGCGGGCGAAATGTTTCGACACGTTCTGCCCCATCGGGCCGGCAATCGAAACTGAATTTGAATTTGCGGCAGCGCGTCTGGAAACGCGCGTGAATGGAGAACAGCGGCAGTTGGGACGTCCCGCGGAAATGCTCTTTTCGGTTGATATTATAATTCGCTGGATCGCGCAGGTGATGACCTTGCTGCCGGGCGATGTGGTGGCGCTGGGCACGCCGCCGGGCGTGCGGCCGCTGCACGCGGGAGATGTGGTGGAAGTAGAAGCCAGCGGCATCGGCGTGCTGCGGAATCCGGTGGTGGACGCCGCGGGTACGTCAGGCTGAATCATTCGCCGGAAGCGGATGCGAAACCTCGTTCTCTCCAACACAATTCTCCTTAGCCTGAGTGTTGCCGTCGTCGTCCTGGCGGCGCTGGGTTTTATTTTGTGGATTCGCCGCCGTCCGAGCGATCCCTCGGAAATTGAACAACAGCGCCGCGCATATTTGAATCGCGTGGGACGCATCATCGAGGGCAATATCACCGAGATCGTTGAACAGAGGGCGCCCGTATCCGAGGCGCGGAGCAGCAGGTTTCCGCGGCGACAATCGGCCTCCGTCCCTGCGAATACGGAGCGGCAACAGACAGTGGTTTTCTACAGTTATTCGATTTCAGGCGTGAGTTATGAATCGGCGCAGGATGTGACCGGCCTGGAAGAGCGCGCATGCGTTCAACAGCTTACGCAAGGGCAGCAAGCCAGCGTGAAATACGACCCCTCCAATCCGGGCAACTCCATCCTGGTGGCGGACCATTGGTCAGGACTGCGTTGAGCCCCAGGGGAAGCTGATCCGGACCTCTGAATGTACGCCGCGATGCGGCGGAGCGGACGGCGCCCGGCATGAAAATGATTTATGTTTGACGCCGCTGGCGTTTCCGCAAGAGTTTCGATACTATTTTGTGGGCCATTTGAGGAGAAAAACCATGGTGAATGAAGCACTACTTTCGGCACTGGACACAAAAATTGCGGAACGCCATCTGTTGAAGCACCCGTTTTATCAGGCATGGTCGGCGGGAACGCTTTCGCGCGAAACGCTGGCGCTTTACGCGGAGCAGTATTACCACCACGTGCTGGCATTTCCGGTTTACCTGCGGTGCCTGGCCGGACGCGCCGAACCGAAATTGCGCGTCCTGACGGAACTCAATCTCGCGGAAGAAATGGACCCGCGCGGTCCGCATCCGGCCCTGTGGCGGCGCTTCGCCCAGTCACTGGGCGTAAAGCAGGATCAACTGGATTCCTCCGTTCCACTGCCCTGCATCCGCGAACTGGTATCCACGTATCGTGAACTGGCGGAGAAGGCCTCTCCCGAGGAAGCGGTGGCCGCGCTTTATGCCTATGAAGCGCAGGTGCCCGAAATCTCAGCCGAGAAACGCCGTGGACTGCAAAAATTCTACGGGATGGCTGATTCGAACGCGGTGGCTTACTTCAGCGTACACGAGGAAGCCGATGTCCGTCACCGCATGGCCTGGCGCGAATGGCTGGGCAGCCGCAATGAAAAGTGTTCGGGCAAGGCGCTCGCCGCTGGCGAGCGCGGTCTGAATGCGTTGTGGTCGGCGCTCGACGGCATCCACGCGGAACCCTGCGCCAAGAACTAGGGATTTAATTACGATGGAGGCGGGCGCCACGGCCATCTCCAATTCGCAGGCGACGGCCGAAAAAACAGCGGCTACGGCGTCTTCGAGGGTGTTACAACCACGGGAAGTTTTCCCGCCGATTCCAAAATCTGCTGAGCGAGATAATTGGTGACGTGCGCTTCGTCGCGCGCCACGCTGACATAAGCGGCGCGGAGGAGCTGCTCCTTGCGATTGCGCAGCGTGTCGCGAATGGACTGCTGCACCTGGGGATCGGAAAGCTGGCGCTGTCCGGCGGGCTCGCGGGCGATGAGCTTGAGGATGCGATAGCCGTCCTTTACTTTTATAGGAGCGCTGATTTCGCCAGCGTGCATCTTCAAGAGCACGGCGCGAAGCGCGGGATCGGCGGAATTCAGGGCTGATTCCGGAACAAAACCCAGGTCGCCGCCGGACGCGGCCGTGGGATCCTCGGAATAATCCATGGCGAGCTGGTTGAAATCCACGCCGGCTTGCAACTGCTGCTCAAGCATATTGATTTTGCGATGCGCTTCCATTTCGTTGGTGGCGTCGTCGTTCTTGCGGTTGTGAAACTGCGGATTGGGCTGCGGCGTGACGGCAATCTGGGCCACGTGAAATTGCGGTTCAGCGACATTGAACTGAGCCCGGTTGGCGTTGTAGTAGTCGCTGACGTCCTGATCCGTGATGGTGATCTTGGCGATGACTTCGCGGTTCAACAGTTTCTGAACAGAGAGCTGGCGGCGGAGATCGCTTTTAAGGTCGTCCACGGTGAGGCCGTTATCCTTCAGCTTGCGCTGGAATTCATCTTCGGTGTAGGCGCTCTTCGACTCGGTAAATTTATCTTCCACTTCGCCGTCCGTGGCGATCAGACTGAGCTTGGCGGCGCGTTCAAAGAGAATTTCGTCATTGATCAATTCATCCAGGATGCTCAGGTCCAGGGTGAGAGCTTCGTCCTGGGAAGGCGCCTGCGATTCGGGGTTCACACGGGTGCGATAATACTTTTCCACTTCGGCGCGGTGGATTTCCGTTCCGTCCACCATGGCCCAGACATCAGGGCCGGGCGCGGAGCGACGGCGGCATCCGCCGAAGAAGAGACATACCGCGGCAACGAAACACAACACCACGCGGGACGCCATATGCAGCTTGCTTCCGGAAGTAGCAGGCCGGGACGTAGATTAGGCTGCCTTCAGCACCTTGCCGGCGCGGATGCAGGCGGTGCAAACACGGAGGTGCTTGCGCGCGCCGTTCACAACCGCGCGGACGCGGCGAAGATTGGGGTTCCAACGGCGGCGCCGGGTATTGTTCGCGTGGCTGACAACGTTTCCAAAGGACGGCTTCTTGCCGCACAATTCACACATTAAGGCCATGATTTCTCCTGATTTCGGCTCCCAGATGATAGCAGAGAACCGCCGCTGGATGAAAGCTCGCCGCTTCTCGATTTTCTTGCCGCGCATGTTTAACCTCTCATCCTGGCGCACGGCCCGCGGGCCGGCTTTCGGACTGCTTGATTACCACCGCCAGTTCAACCAAAATAGGAAAGTTGTGGGCGTGTAGCTCAGCTGGGAGAGCACCTGCTTTGCAAGCAGGGGGTCGGGGGTTCGATCCCCCCCACGTCCACCAATGTTTTCAAGCAGTTGGCTGTATTTTTAAATCCGCCAAAAAGCGACTGTAGATAATTTTGTAGATAGAGCGTTCCTCTCGCGAGCGTGTGGCAAAGACCCGGTATTCATCCGCGCCCAGCAGCACCTGCTGAGAAACCGAGTCGGCGATACGGTCGTTCATCAGAATCTTTTCCTTCCACTTCCCGCAGCCACGCGATCGGCCCGATGGAGTCCAGCCTGGCCTTTACTTCCGCTACTTCCGCGCAGCTCTGCTGGCGGAACGCTTCAGCCGCATTCTTTAGCCCCAGCTCAATCATCGCGACCGGGGCATTGCGCCGGCTCCAATATCAGCGATGGCTCCGCCATGGTGTCTTCCCGATTTTGTTTCCAGTTTTCTGACTGAAGAAGCCAAACCGAATGACTATATGGCCGATAAGCCACAACCAGAAAGAAGGGTGATTGCTGCGGCCCATATGCTTGAAGCCGTTGACTCAAAGATGCTCGAGGCTGTAATGTGAGCGATGCAGCCTCATTTCCAAGCGTTGCTTTGAAAATGTATGACGGCAGTCGCGGATGAATGCCAATGCCTGATGCACTGTGACCGCACACAAAACTGCAGGTAAACTTCGGAAGTTGAATCCGGGCAGGGGCACCGATAGGCCAACCCAGATTGGCTCTGGGATGAATTTTCCCGTGGCCAAACTGATCGAATTGCTAGAACCGGCCCAATGGGAAGAATTCACGGAAGAATGGGCGACCTCGCTCAAGTCATACGAAGAGGTTGAACGCTGGTCCGGTCCGGGCGACATGGGCCGGGATATCATTGGGTTCACCACAAAGGAGAAATATGATGGTCGATGGGACAACTACCAGTGCAAACGCTACGCTCACAACCTGAACCCGAGTGATGTGTGGGTTGAGTTCGGAAAAATCGTCTACTACACGTTCAAGGGCGAGTTTCCAGCCCCTGCAAACTACTACTTCGCGGCATCGAAAGGTGTAGGGCTCAGCCTCAAGAGGTTGCTTGCTGACCCAGAAAAGCTGCGCACCGAACTGATCGCAAACTGGGATAAGTATTGCAAAAATGGGATCTCCGACACGGTAGAAATTCCGCTCGAAGGTGCTCTGCTCGATTATCTGAATAAATTTGATCTTAGGATTTTCAAATACAAAAGCGTGGTCGAGCTGGTTAGCGGTCACGCGAAAACCATCTACCACGCGCGCCGGTTCGGCACCGCAACCTTTCCCGAGCGGCCACCAGTCGAAACGCCTGTGGTGCGCAAATATTCTGCCCGGACGTGAAAATTCAGCCGATAAACTGCGATGGAGGACGGAACGTCTTTAGTTCGTGCGTTCAGGCCCACCATAATGTTGGAGTCGGAGTGCAGCCTTCGAGTGTTCGCGTGAAAGGGGCGCAAGACAGGTTGGCGAACATCGAATCCTCTGTGTCGTGACCGCCCGATGAGGCTAGGCTGCGATTCGTTCGAGCCGGTATTCGTGGTGCAGTCCGCCCAGAATTGAGTGGGAAGCAATTCGCGCCGAAGCCGGCAGTTCGTGTCTACGAATTGTTTCTGGGAGAAATGGGCACGGATCCTCCGTCGGAGCAGGAATGCCGGGACCCAAAGCCGAGTGTGGCCGACCGTGGTTGTAGTGGTTGACCCACTCGCGGAGGATTCGTCGCAGATGCTTTTCACCGAATGGAATTACGAAGTCCAGGCATTCTCGACGAATCGTGCCCACCAGACGCTCGCAATAGGCATTGGCTTTCGGTGCTCTGACTGGCGTTCTCAACACTTTCAGCCCGAATGATGTCAAGGATTCATCCAGCTCTGTCGAGAAGATCGCATCGCGATCATGGATCAGAAATCGGTACGCATGGTCACCAGGAATCGCTTCTCGGAATTGCTGGAGGGTCCACTCCGCGGTCGGATGCGCCGTTACGTTGAAATGCAGAATCCGCCGGCTGCCGATTTCCATGGCCACGAACAGGTACAGCATCCTGAATCTGGCTGTCACAGTCACGAGAAAGTCGCAGACCACAACGGCTTGGGCATGGTTGCGCACGAACGTCTTCCAGAGGTGCGGGGATATTCTTCTAGGCCCAGGATGATCGGCATCGGCAGGCCAGTAGGCACGGACGGTTCGCGGAGATACATGAATACCCAGCTTCAACGACAGCTCGGCCGCGATTCGTGCCTGTCCCCAAGTGGGATTCTCGCGGACCATGTGTGTGATCAGGTCACGGAGGTTTCCTGGCAGCCGGGGTCGTCCCGCTTTCGACTTCCACTTCCAGAACAGCCTGAATCCCTGACGATGCCATCGGATCAAAGTGTCAGGCTTCACAATCAGCAAGGCATCTCTCCAGTCGAATAGCCGGGACCAGATTGCGAGACAAAATCGCGCGCCATTATCCAGCCGGCGCGGATGAACCTTACGCTCCGCATAGAAGGCCAGCTGTTTGCGGAGGAACAGATTTTCAGCCATCAAGGCCTTGCGGCTGCGGAGCAAGCCTGTCAAGAACCGAAGCATTTCAACACACAACTGGAGGGCTGCCGAGGGCATCCGCAGAAGGACACACGACCGTATTCGAGGCATCATGGTGGCATAATATCCCGGAAAAGATGCTCAGAAGTGACCTACAGCAAAGTGCGCGTCAACACTCGAACTGACAGCAACTTGCGGAGCCGGACGGAATTATTGCGCAGCACAGGCTGCGGAAAAGCAGTTTCTCGTGAGTGGTGGCGTGTTCGTCGGCACGGTTCGGCACCTCGGGAAGGAAGAGCGCGATCAGCTCGCCGTTGAGGCCATGAGCACGGAAGCGGTGACGACTTCCGAAATCGAAGGCGAAATTCTGGATCGCGCAAGCGTGCAGTCTTCCCTCCGCAAGCAACTGGGCCTCTCCACAGAGAAACGGGGAGTCCGGCCTGCGGAGCGAGGGATCGCGGAGATGATGGTTGACCTGTACCGGTCCTTTGCCGAGCCGCTCTCGGAGGAAATGCTGTTTAGCTGGCATTGTATGATCATGAGCGGCAGCCGCAACTTGCAAGATGTCGGACGCTACCGAACCGGCACGGAACCCATGCAAGTCGTCTCCGGGGCAATTGGCGAACCGAGAGTCCATTTCGAAGCGCCGCCTTCCGCGCGAGTGCCGGACGAAATGACGCGATTTATCATCTGGTTCGGGCGAACCGCGCCCGGCTGCGAGGAACCACTGCCCGCGCTAACGAGGGCCGGAATCGCTCACCTCTATTTTGAAAGCGTCCATCCGTTTGAGGATGGCAATGGGCGCATCGGGCGTGCCATTGCGGAGAAGACCCTGGCGCAAAGCCTCGGCCAGCCCACACTCACGGCGCTGGCGGCGACGATTCTTGCGCGTCGCAAAAGTTATTACGAAGCGCTCGAAGCCGCGAACAAGGAAAATGAGATCACGCGGTGGCTGATGTGGTTTGCGGGTGTGGCAATCGAAGCGCAACGCAGGACAATTGCGCTGGTGGAATTCCTGATCGACAAGACGAAACTGCTGGATCGTCTACAAGGACAGCTCAATGAACGTCAGGAAAAGGCGCTCCTGCGAATGTTCCGAGAAGGCCCGGAAGGGTTCCGAGGCGGGCTTTCGGCGGGAAAATATAGCACGATGACCGGAGCCTCACCGGCGACCGCCACACGCGACCTCGCGGATTTGGTGGAGAAAGGGGCACTGGTGCGCGAAGGCGAACGCCGTCACGCCCGCTACCGTCTGAGTGTTCCGTTGCGGCCAGTATCACGCGTCGTTCTCACTGAACGGGGCGATCTTGCAGAACAGTAGCGGCGTTATCCAGGAGTTGAGGTGCCTGCTCCCATGAACCCATACACCATCAATCCACCGGAATCGGAAGTCGAATTCGAGAAGCTGTGCCTGGCTCTCCTGAAGCGGCACTGGTCGCGTCCTGGTCTTGAGCGGTTCGCAAAGAAAGGCGAGGAACAGTTCGGCGTCGACATATTCGACACTCGCGGCGAAAGCCCAATGTGTGGGGCACAATGCAAACTCAAGGAACGGTGGAAGTCACTTGATCCCGGTGAGATAGATGACGAGGTTGAGAAGGCCAAGACATTCCCTTCGGAACTCGATCATTACGCCATTCTGACGACGGGTAAGATTTCGGGAGTGGCGCAACTTGCCGTACAGACGATTAACCAGAAACACAGAACCGCGGGACTTTTTACGGTTGAGCTTTTCACTTGGGAAAAAATCACCGAACTGATCCGGCAGTATCCAGAAATTGAGCAGCAATTTTATGGTGGCCTCCGCTCAGAAGAGGTGGCGACTGTAAACTCCAAGCTAGACTACATCGCGAAACTGACAGAATCTGTCACATCGAGTTCCACAACAACGGAAATCGACGCGCTAATTGACGAGGCTCGTGCACGCATTACGCCGAGCGATGCGCAGATCGCAGTTTCACTCCTGAACCGAATCCAGCGAACCAAGGGCGGTGAACTAACCGACTGGCACCGCTTTCGCATCTTTACCAACCTTGGTGCTGCCAGTTTGATGCTCGGCAAGGGAACCGAAGCGGCACAACATTTCTTAGAAGCTAAACGATTTCGACCAGATGACGAGTTGGCAGTAACGAACGAAGTTTTAGCTTACCATCTACTTCTCCAAGAAGACGAAACGCGCCAGAAATCCGCAACGGCAATCGAACGCTTCCCCAATTCGGCCCGCCTGCGGTCATTGTGGATTCAAGCTGCGCCATCCCAGAACACATATGAAGAACTATTCGAAGCGATACCAGGCCACCTGCGTAAAGACGCCGAGGTCGCCTCAGCACTCTGCAGAAAGGCCTTGGCCAGCGGCTTGCTGGAACTCGCTATCGAACATGCGAATGACGCCACAAAGGACAAGCCGAAGTGGCCACAAGCCCACCTTCTTTTGGCACAAGCATATTTCGGCACCGTCGCCATGGCTGTGCGCGTGGCTGTGCCGCTAACGGCGGAAGAGAGAGGGGCAAACCTCGCCAGTTCACTTGCGGCTGCCGATGACGCGATTTCTATAGCGATGACTGAGGGCGACTCAAATACAAAAGCACAAGCGCTTGCACTCAAATCGGACATCGCTCTTATTCAGGGGAGAAGAGAAGATGCAGCGCGCTTTGCCCGCGAATCGTTCGGTGCCGATCCGACGGATCTGCAAGGGCGCCTGGCAATGGCAGGAGTTTCGGTCAGCATGGGAAATCTCGATGAGGGTATCCGCATTCTCGAGGAAGCTTTTGTGCAAGCCGATCATGCTCCCCACGTTAGTTTCATGCTCGGCCAGGCGCTCATGTCACGTGGCACAGAAGCGGATCTCACGCGGGCAATCGAGGTGTTCAGATCAGCCAAACTTGACAAACTGGAACGTGAACTCATTGATCCCGTAATCGTAAGCGCCACGAGAGCCATGATTCGCGCAAAGAGATTTTCTGAGGTCTCAAACTTGGTCACGCGCGCAGAGGTCGCAACTTCACCAGTGATGGTGGCGACAATAAAGGCGTACGCTGCTCTGAACCAATCTCACGATGTTGAAGCCGGCCAGTTCTTGGAAGAGGCGGTTACCTCACGCCAACCCGAGGACAGTCGTTGCGCCACGGACTTCCTAGCGCGCACTCTCATTGACGCTGGCCGCCTGGCCGATGCGCTTCCACTGCTACAAGAGCTCTTCAACGCTCCGACACCAAACTTTGATGTAGCACTGTTATTAAATTGTGCAGGTCGTCTAAAGCAAGACCAAATAATCTTGGATACGTGTCAAGCGCTTTACGATCGCGGTGTACGTAACTGGGAGTTGGTAGAGTTTGAGTCTCGCTACCTTGAGGAGTACGACTTCCCAAAGGCTATTGCTCGGCTCCAAGAGTTCATCACGGCAAACCCGGCACAGCGCTTGCCGAAGCTTCGGCTGGCGATAGTCGGAACGCGCTTCGGGCGAAACGACCTCGTTCAGGTTTCGGAAGAAATTCTTCCGCCGCCTGAAGACCTCCCAATGCCCTATGCTGTCCCAGTAGTTCATCTTCTTCAATGGCATGATCAGGGAAAGTCGGCTGTCGATTACGCTTATCGCCTGCTTCGAATTCACTATTCGGAACTTGAAGCGCATAAAGCCTACTTAGCGAGTCTGGTGCCAGGAAGCCGCCCTGGGGATATACCTGCGACGATGGAGAAGGTCGAGATTGGAAGTGCCGTGCAGTACGCCGAAGGCGGAGATGCACCAGTCGGCTGGTTTGTAATCGAGAAAGCCGACAAGCTGAACAACGAATTCGAAGAGATATCTGTGCAATCGGATATAGCACGAGAACTGCTAGGCAAGCGAGTGGGCGATTCCTTTGTCCTTGCGAAAAGCCCAATCCAAAACCGCGTGGGAAAGATCGTGCAAATCCTGAGCAAATACACGAGGCGCTTTCAGGTCATTGGTGACCAGATGCAGCTCAGGTTCGGAGCCCAGAGCGTGATTCAGAGTATGCGCTTGCCTCAATCGGAGAGATTAACTGCCGCCGATGTCCAGCCAATCCTCGATTCGGTGAAGGCTCACTCCGAAGCCGTATTAAAACTTCGAGAGATTTACAAGTCTACCCTCGTGACGCTTCATTTGTATGCCCACCAGTTAGGCCATACCGCCTACGAGGGAATCGTGAACCTCGCTATCACCGAAGATGACTACATCCGATGCGCCCCGCCTCAGATTGAGGTTTTGGCAAACACGCTTGCAACTCTCGGGAGCAAGAGCACGGTCGTGGTAGACCTGACCGCACTCGCAACTTTGCAACTGCAGGGAATCAGTCGCCAAGTATTGACGAGCACTGCTTTCCGCTTCGTCATGACGCCAGCAACTCTTATTGAGCTGCAGCAACTAAGAGCCAAATCACGATTCAGCACTCCTCATGGAACAATGTATTACGAGAAGGGTCAGCACTTCTTTACAGAAACGACCGAGGAGCAGTCCGAAGAACAGAAAGCTGCCTTTGAAGAATACATGCATTGCGTCGAAGAGAACGTGAAGGTCATTCCTGTGCCGCAGCTCGCGACGCTGAAGACTGAACGGCGCGACCTCCTCGAAAAGGTCTTGGGGCGATATGGGCTGGAGTCTGCGTTGCTTGCACTGTCACCTGGTTACGTCTGGTGGACCGATGATTTTGTTGCCGGAGAGGTCGCCAAGTCTGAGCTCGGCGTCGAGCGCATTTGGACTCAAGCGCTGCTCGAACATTCTGCAAATCTCGGCCTGATGGACCGTGCCGTCGTCGACGAGGCGTACGCGAAACTTGTCGGTTTTAATTATCAATCAACGCACTTCACAGGCGCGGTTATGATCGCAGCACTTCGTGTGTCCAACGGATCAGTCGACGGATTCCCGATGCGCCAAATAATCCGTGCCTTCGAACCCCTCCCTTCGTCTACCCCCAATATTGCATTTCGTCTGCTTGCCGAATTTGTTTTGAGGATGAGTGTGGAATCACTACTGCCCGAGACGAGGTGCATTGCGACAAAGGCGTTGCTCAATACGTTTCCTAATGACGCGAAGACGAATGCCCAGTTGGCCGCATTTCGCTCACAGTGTGCTGGTCTTATGACTCTCAACCCACTGGCACAGGCGGATTTTCTAAAGTGCTTCGATCAGTGGGAGAAAGAGAAGTTGACACGGAGTCTCATCGTGAATCCTTCGTCGTCGTGACCAGCGGCCCAATGCTGCGCCGTATGTGAGGCTACGATTTACACTCCCCTTTTCCAACATGGAAAGGCTAGCAATGTCGAGTAAAGAGGCGAGAAGCCCGCGACAGAATCGCGGGGCAGGCGGGGGTTCACCCCACCAATTTGGGTCCAACTTGGGTCCAAATGCTGCCGAATTAGGTCCAAAACCAGGTACTACGACACAGAACAAAGCCAAGCGAACCAATGAGATAGATTTTATTTCTCGTCTTTGCAAGCAGGGGGTCGGGGGTTCGATCCCCCCCACGTCCACCAATATTTTCAAGCACTTGGCCGGGTTTTCACGACCGGCGAAAAACGACTGTAGATAATTTTGTAGATACCGACGCTTCCTCGGCCCAACAGAAGGGAGCCCCGGTTTGGCGTACGCTCAAGAGCCATGACGGAAACCCAGAAACTACTCCTCACTTTTTCCGTGATTTTGCTGGGTTCGGGTTGGGGGACGGCAATTGTTGAAGCAGTGCTCAAACGGCGGTTCGACGCTCAACTTGAGCGCCTCAAAACCATACTTGAACGCGGATCGCGGATTCATGAGCGCCAAGTTGATGCACTCCTTACGATTCATTCAAAACTCGAAGCAGCAAACTTCTACTTCCAGCGGGCTACATCGGCTATCGTGTTCGCGGGAGAAGTGCAGGAGGAGTTGCTCAAGAAAATGATTTGTGAGTTGGCCTCGGCGTCCGCCGAATACTCACAGAAGAAATTGCTATTCAGTCAGACATTGATGGCCAAACTCGACCAATTTTTAGCACGGTAGTGTCGGCGCAACTGACCCTCAACATTGCAGCATCCCCGATGATTTCAGACGGCGAGCCACGCGCGAAATTGTGGGATGAAGCACGAGAAATTGCGTACAAAAAACTGCCCACGATACTGGAGGCGATCCGGTCCGAGGCCAGTGCCGTGATACACGGCGACGAATGAGAGAAATTTTGTCTTGAACGCACCAGTCCAGGTTTTCATCAATCCACTTTGAGTTTTGTGGTTTCGACATTTGATTCTCTGTTGCGTGCCACGCTCGTACAATAAAGTGAATGCACCGGTCACAGCCGGGACGGATTTCGTGCTCCCACAGACGAAGGAATGTCCAATGGCAGGGTACAAACGCCTGAGATTCCGGCGGTCACGTTGTCGTAGCGATAGGTTTATAACTACGTCCGCAGCTCCAATAAGCGGGCTCTTCCCCATCGCTGTTTCTCTTTTTCCACCATTTGTGTGGAGAAGGCGAATTCTTGTTGGTCTAGCCTTCAGAGGGTGGATCATGGCCAGAAAATGCCGAGAGACGATTTGGTCATTCCCGGGATCCAGACTTCCGCCAGCATCCACATTTTACGCGGGAGTGCATGCAGGGGCGTTGCCGGGGAAAAGAAAAGGAGGCCGCCCGCGTGTTCAGCCGGAACGGCCTCTTGACTTAACCCTTCGGAATTAGCTCACTATTTCGCGATAAGAGCCTCCAGACGCGATAGGCGCTGCTGGAATTCCTCGTTTTGTTTTTGCAGCGTCTCGATTTGTTCCTGCTGTTGCTCGATCACTTCTTGCTGCACGGCGCCGTTGCTGGCGCAGTTAGTTGTTCCGAGCAGTCCCGTGCTGTCGATGCAAACCAGAGGATTGCCGGAGCCTGTAGTCGGCGCACCATAGATGCCTGCGATGTAGGTGGCGGGACCGGGAATATCGCCCGCCGGACCGGCGTTAGATCCAATACAAATGACGTTGCTTCCGGTTATCAGGTTGTAACAGGCTCCATACCCGACGGCGACGTTATCGGACCCGGTATCGCTAAGGCGGAGCGCTTGGGAACCGCTGGCAGTGTTTTGGTTTCCTGTCGTGTTGACATTGAGTGCCTGGAAACCGCTGGCAGTGTTGTCATTTCCGGTAACGTTGTTGTAGATCGCCTGGGCACCACTGCCAGTGTTCTGGTTTCCTGTCGTGTTGAGGACGAGTGGTCCTTGCCCAATGGCCGTGTTATTGTTCCCTGTCGTGTTGTGCTCGAGCGGTCCTTCACCGCAGGCCGTGTTGTAGCTCCCTGTGGTATTAGATTCGAGCGCTTTGTAACCGATGGCTGTGTTAGCGGTGCTTCCCATGGTGTTGGCAGCCAGCGCATGGTAGCCCAGGGCGATGTTGCCAGTGGACGCGCCGCCAGGATAGTCCAGCGCGATCACTCCTGCAATTCCGTAGCCTTTAGCTGCGTTGTAGTAATTTACCGGCGGGTTCGCAGGCGCCGTGGCGTCGTCCGCGGTTGAGGCTTCTTGGCCATAGGTACTGGACGCGTAGACGTTGAACACAATGGCGACCGCAGCCACCATCATAAAAAACCTAACGAGCTTATTCATTTTCATGTCTCAAGATCTCCTTTTCTTAGTTTTCCGCAACATGTCCGGTCCCCTTCATTTTCTCATTGCGACGTAGACACAACACAGCACGCACATGCCTCTTCATTGCCGGCCCCGAGCCCCCGGATGTATACTCGGTGCCGGTTTTCGAGGGCCGGTGGATCGAGTCGTGGCCGTCTCGATGACAAGATAAGTGGGTACCTAAGAAAAGTCCTTATGGATTCCTTGGAGATATCTTTGAAATCTCAGTGAGGCCGTATGCCTATGGCAGCACAAGAGATATACGAGTTTGGCCGTTTCCGATTGTTAGCTGGAGAGCGTGTGCTGGCTCGGGATGGACAACCCCTCCCGTTGACGCCTAAGGCCTTCGATGTGCTACTGATGCTTGTTGAAAACCACGGGCATGTGGTCCAGAAAGATTCGTTGATGCAGCGAATCTGGCCTGATGTCTTCGTCCAGGAAGACAACATCACCTACAACATTTCGATGTTGAGAAGGGCCCTGGATGATGGAGCCAACGGTGAGCGATATATCGAGACAGTTCCCCGGCGGGGCTACAGATTTATCGCCCCCGTCCGGATTGGGACCGAGGAGGGTGAAGACGAAGGTCGGAACCATATTCCCTTGCCTGCGAAATCCTCCAAGTCGCCGAGCCTCGCCGTGGAGCCTGGCGCTGGAATAGCGCCCAAGCCGGTGGAGGGACCTCCCGCTTTGAAAGCGCTCGCACCCATGGGTCCGCAACGCAGATGGCAGGTCCGCATGTGGACAGCGCTGGCAGCGGTGACCATCGCAGTTTTTTCGGGGCTCGTTTTTTTCATCCGCAAGCAGGGAACGCATCGGCTCATTGCGCAGGATACGGTCGTGCTGGCTGACTTTACCAACTCCACTGGCGAAGCGGTCTTTGATGAAACGTTGAAACACGCCTTGCAAACGAACCTCGACCAATCTCCATTTCTAAGCGTGCTGTCGGATCAGCAAGTGAGCCAGGAACTTGGCTTCATGGGAATGAAACAAGACGTGAGGCTGACCCCTGAAGTGGCGCGGGAAGTCTGTCAACGAGCCGGCAGCAGCGCGATGCTGCTCGGCTCGATTGCAAAGTTGGGAGAACATTACGCCGTGGGGCTCGATGCACTGGACTGCCAGTCGGGACGTTCGCTGGGCAGCGAGTTGGTGGAGGCGGATAGTCGTGAGCGGGTCCTGAGGTCATTGGGGGATGCCGCGACAAAGATGAGGGCAAAGCTGGGGGAGTCGCTCAGCACGATTCAGGAACATGACAAGCCCGTCGAGGACGTCACCACGGCTTCGCTCGAGGCCCTCCAAGCCTACAGCCGCGGAATGGACACTCTCAATGACGGAAACGACGAAGGCTCCGTGCCTCTCTTCCAACACGCCGTCAGCCTCGACCCAAATTTCGCAATGGCGTACGCGGCGCTCGGATCGAGCTACGACGATCTCGGAGAAAGCGAACTGGCTGCGGAAAACGCGAGAAGGGCATACGAGATGCGTGAACGGACAAGCGAACGCGAGAAGCTTAGCATCGAGTCCCACTACTACGAGTTTGTGACAGGCGACCTGGAGAAAGGACGCCAGACGTGCACCCTTTGGGCGGAGACATATCCTCGAGACGGTGTGGCGCGGAACGAACTGGGAGCCATTTATGCAAATCTGGGACAATATGAAAACGACCTTGACCAGCTGCGCGACGCCCTCCGTATTGACCCTGCAAGTAGAGAGAGCTATGCCAACCTCGCGGTCGCTTATCTCTACTTGAATCGCCTGGGAGAAGCCAACGCAACAATCAATGCGGCAGAAACGAAAAACCTTGATTCTGATCGCCTCCATGAATATGCCTACGTGCTTGCTTTCCTGCAGGACGACACAGCGGGAATGGCGAAACAAGTAGCATGGTCGAAGGGCAAACCGGGGGTGGAAGATGTTCTACTTGCCTTTGAGGCCGATACCGCGGCCTATTTGGGCCGCCTCGGGATGGCCCGGCGGTTTTCGGACGAAGCAGTGGCCTCGGCGGAGCAAGCCAGAGAAAATGAGACGGCAGCAGGGTATGAGGCCGATGCAGCCATCCGGGAGGTCCTTTTTGGAAATGCACTTGCGGCACGGCAGCGAGCAATAGCGGCATTGAAGCTATCGACAAACCGGGATGTGCAATTCGGAGCGGCAATGGCACTTGCTTTCGCAGGGGATACCGGCAACGCGCGGAGACTGGCGGATGATCTGGCCCGCCGGTTTCCTGAAGATACCATTGTGCAGTCTAACTACCTCCCCACACTTCATGGCCAGCTTGCAATTGTCCACAACGACACTCGCATGGCCATCGAAGCGCTTCAAGCCGCCGCTCCTTATGAACTGGGAACTCCCAACGGCGGTGCGTTCACACCCACGCTGTATCCTGTTTACGCCCGGGGTGAAGCATTTCTGGCTGCCGGAAAGGGGCCAGAATCCGCTGTCGAGTTCGAGAAGATCCTCGCTGAGCGCGGCGTTGCAACCAACGAACCCATCGGAGCGCTTGCCCATCTTGGTCTAGCCCGCGCCTACGCGCTGCAGGGTGACACGGCCAAATCCCGTTCCGCCTATCAGGAATTCCTCACGTTGTGGAAAAATGCGGACCTGGAGATTCCGATTCTTCGGACGGCAAAGGTGGAATACGCAAGCCTGAAGTGAAACCGTATGCCATCTCCCAGTATTTTTATTATTCCTATACACTCAAGTACCTACATATTAAATTGTGGCCTCCACATTTTTTCTACTTGCCAAAGGGACAAGACAATAGCATCCTCACGCCGACATTTCCGCGAGACTCGGCAAGGAGGTCGCGATGATTCCGTTCAAAGCATTTTCATGGAGACCGGTCTTAACGGTCTCCTGCGTTCTGTGCCTTTTGCTTATTTTGGCCAGCAATGCGGTGGAACACCAGGCGGCGAAGCAAAACTTCAGGATTCTGGCAAAGATTCCCATTCCCGCAGTCGAGATGGGCACAGGGATCACCCTAAACGGCGCGCTCAACCTTATTTACGTGAGCGGTGGATTCAATACCGGGAACGTATATGTGGTGGATGGGTATACCTTTAAGCGCACGGCCACAAATCCCGGTAGCGGAGCAAGCGTAGATTCGACTAATGACGACTACTGGGCAGGCGGCTTGTACGGCGGGAATGTCTACATTTATTCCGGTTCTACCAACAAACTGATCGACACGCTAAATGTCGGAGACCCGTACTGCCCCGGCGCAGTCCAGTTCGATGCCAACTCGAGGGTCATGTGGGTTGCAACGCAGTGCGGACCTAAGAATGACCCCGTTTTTGTCTATAATGCGGATACGGGTGCGCTCGTCAAGGGCCCCATATTTACTCTAAGTTCCAATCAAGGATGTTGTGAAATCGTCAATCCGGTTACCGGAAGATATTATCAACTCGACAATAATTTGGGGGGAAATGGTGATTGTCCACCACTGCCAGCACAATGTCCATTACGAATTGACCCCCAAAACAATTATCAGGTGACACTCGCAGCATTTGGAATTACAATGGCACTGGATACAGTCAAGGGGATCCTCTATGCCTATACTGTAAACCAAGATGGAACAGATAACTTAGTGATCGTGAACGGTACCCCGAACCCGGAGACAATCCTAAAGACGGTGCCATTGAATTACGGTCTGGGTGATATAGCCGTCAACAACGCCTTAAATCATCTCTATATTAGCGCGGCTAGCGGTGGGACCGATGATTACATCGACGTCAGAGATCTGAACGGGAATCCGATCACGACGTTTTCTCTAGGATCTGGAAACTCCCCTTTCGCTCTCGCTGCTGATTCTCTGCGGGGACGATTATACGCGGTTGTCCACACCCCCAACGGTCAATTGCTTTATGTGCTCGAAGATCTTTCGACCGTGAGGGACTTTAGGAGCCGTGGGTCTGCTGTGATTGGTCAGGGTCACAGGTGATAGTCAGTAAGGTGTGCGTGAAAGGGATCCTTCGTCACCAAACGGACTTGCCCAAAATCACGTGAGTCTGTTGAAAAAGGAGGCGGAGGGAAGAGGATGGTCATTGCGTTTCATAATGGTCTACACGCTTGAAATTAGACAGTCGGAATGGGCAAGTGTGCCCATCGAACATTGTCTCATCCGAGGGGTGCAGTCGAGCGACTTGAGTCCAATTTGGGTCCAATACCAGCCGAATACCATGCAAAACCGTGGTGCATCGCGCAGAACAAAGCAAGACGGGCCATCAACATAGTGTTCCTGAGTCTGCTTTGCAAGCAGGGGTCGGGGGTTCGATCCCCCCCACGTCCACCAAGATTCTGATGCCCTCTTTAGGATATGCGACACCCTCATTTCACACGTGAAGTGACGATCGTCGGCGCGGCGGGGCAATGGGTCTCGGGCGAGGTTTACGCCGGCGGGCATCATCTGGCGACGTATGAAAACAACACGACCACGTTCGACCACTCGGACTGGCTGGGGACAGAGCGATACCACACCACGGTGACGGGCACGTTCGAAGAAAGCTGCCAGTCGCTGCCGTTCGGTGATGGTTTCAACTGCACCGGGACTGAGACAACCCCTCTGCATTTCACCGGGAAGGAACACGATTTCGAGACCAACCTGGAAGATTTTGGGGCGCGGTATTACAACTCAACCTACGCGCGGTTCGTCACGCCGGACTGGTCGGAGAAGCCAGTGCCGGTGCCCTACGCCAACTTGACCGATCCGCAATCGCTTAACCAATATGTCATTGTTAAGGACAATCCGAATACGTTCGCGGATCTCGATGGCCACCTCTGGAGCCTTACTCAGGCCGAGGAATTTGGAGTCGTCAGTTCAAGTGCGGCAGCATCCAACGGTACCGCGCTAGCTTCTAGCACTTCTGGGCAGCCGTCGCCGCCCCCGAACCAAACCCCTGCAGCCCCTAGCACCCCTGCGCAGGCCCAACAACAAGTAACCGCTTCAGTGCAGGGAAAAACAGTGACGTATACATATGCTGATGGGACACAAGTTACTCGATCTGGAACCCATCCGTTCCGTGATAACAACCCAGGCGACCTAACAGGAGGGCACGGTTCAATTGGCCGCGATGCTGGATTCGCGATATACGGTACGCCTGATGCAGGTTGGAGTGCCTTGCAAGCCACGCTGACCGGGAAATACGCGGACTCCACAATTGCACAAACGATGAACGCCTTCAATCCGGCCGGCAACGGGAAAGATCCAATGCTAAAAGGAAATGATCCTGTTAAATATGCGGCAACATTAGCTGGTGCAATTGGGGTGCCCGTGAGCACCCAAATATCAGCGTTGACCCCCGCGCAACTTTCAACCGTGATGGCCAACATCGGCAGGGCGGAGGGGTATTATGCTCACGGAAATTCTGTCTCTCAGATAAACCCAAATCAATAGGATCATCGAGGGTGTGTGATGTACAAAATGATTTTGAAATCTAGCGTCGTTCTGTGGGTCCTGGTGTTACTACTTCCGACGGCTGTAGGTCAGCAGGTAATTCTTGAGCCAACCGATCATGAAGTTGCTCTAGCTGGAACTCTCGAATTGGTACATGGCTTCGGTCCGCCTGGATATGGAGAGGACAAGAAGAATGATCGAAAGATAGTGTATTGGGTGGTGAAGTTACAGACGCCAGTCAACACGCCTTGCACGCCAGAGAGACCTGAATGGGCCGATACAGATTGTGCATCAACAAATCGGCTCAGGCTTTTTCTACCTCTTCCTCCGCAAGGTAAGAATCTGGAGGCTGAAGCTCAGAGGCTACGTGGACATAAAGTTATTGCAACTGGAATTCTACACAGACGCGAAACGATGGGAGAGATTACCCCGATCTATATGAATGTGACCGATCTTGTGCTGGCAAAAACATAGGCCCAACAGCAGGGTCAGGCCCAACAGCAGGGTCAGGCCCAACAAACGTATCAGCACCAGGCGACACAGGACGCGAATGTCCCAGTTACCGTCTCCCAAGTAAAAGCCAATAATCCTTTCGGCCATTCCACGGTTCAGGTTGGGTCCGACAAACCGGTCGGTCTTGTCCCAAATTCCGACAAACAGGCCGCGGAAGCTGTGGCGAAACAAGCTGCAGGGGCGGTCCAGAACGGCGTTGCATCGCCCGAATCAGTACCTGGGCACATTGAAAGCTCTTCGGCGCAGCTCAAATCATCAACAACAATCTACGTTACGAGTGATCAGGCGAATGCGATGAGAACCTATATCGGTGATGCAGAACATTCTCCACAAAGCTACGACGCAATTTACCACAATTGCGCGAATGTTTCCGAAGGAGTTTTGGGCGCTGGGGGAGTTCATGCTCCCGCTGACATTACTCCCGGCGGGCTAGTAAGTGATTTAAACCATTAGCGAAAATGAAATGTGAGGTGCATGTGATGTCGAGCCTGGCGCGAAAATTCGGACTCGTTGGATTTGCCATAGGCGCTGCTGCTGCGCTCACCTGGTGGCTCGTTCGAATCTCCAATCCGTTCCATCTTCCGATTGTGGGGCAGGCCCCGCCAAACTATCAAGAGCCCCTTCTCTCTCGGATTATTGACGACAGTGTTTTCGTGCTTTGTCCCGGCACTCTTCTCCAAGTATTTACCTTGGAAATGCGCGGATGGTTGTCCTGGTTCATGTGGATATTGGCAGTGTTGCTCAACGGCCCTATTTATTATGCGATCGGCCTGATTTGTGCTGCGTTGATGAAGCGAAGACAAGGAGTCAGCAACAATGCAAGATGAGATTGCGGAAGGAGACCAAAGATAGGCCCAACAGCAGAACGCACAGCAAACCCAGCAGGCTCACACGGGCGTATCACTTGGAGTCCAAGGGAGCGTAACGGCGGGCGCTGACGTAAGTGTGGTCGCTCCATGGAAGAGCTACGTCCTTCAAGATCGCGAGCTGATCTCAGGTCAGAATCCGTTCTCTGATGAAGCGCTTCTGAAACTTCTTCTACCGGCACTCAACGGGAGTCGTCAATGAAGAGCGTACAAATCGACCAGAAGAGCTATGAGATGCCCCCGCGCGAGGGGATCACCGTCACACATTTCATCACCGTCGCCGACGTCGAGAGATCGGCTCGCTACGACGAAAAGGTCTTCGGCGCTCGAATTCTGAGCCTGGGGACGGCAACGCGCCTGGGTACCTTCAGCTTGCGAATATCTGGATGATTCTGAACGTTGGAGGCGGCCCGAAACCGGAAAAGCCGACGGTAACGCTCAGCGTCCCCGACCCGAATCACATCAACAGCTTTATGAATTTCCGCGTTGCGGATATTCAAGCGTGCTATGAATTATGGGAAAGTCGAGGAGCGGAGTTCATCACGGAGCCGATATCCAAGTACGGCGAGATGCGCTGGTACATCCGCGATCCTGACGGCTATATCATCGAAGCCGGACAGAGCACCGACTTCACGTGCGGTTAACGTTCGGTCCCGATGGGATGCGGATTTAAACGCTGACGGGTGCGGATCGAAGCTCTAAGTTATCAGGATCGTTGCCGGCCATGTGCATTTGCTGCGACGAAAGAACTAGACGGCCGACAGCTACTGTCGGCTTCAATCAACCAGACAGCCGCTAAGTCCTGATTAACGCAGTTGCCAGAGAACTCGAGCTGTGTGATTCGGGGGATCATTACAGCACATCCTCCGAGGGAGGGACAGGAGATGGACTGGAAAACATTGATCCAGTTTGCGGTGCTGGGTAGCGGTGATTTGGAACAATACGCCATCCTGCTGGTACGCGTTTCGATCGGGCTGTTCTTCGCCATCTCCGGGGCAAACAAATTGTTCTCCGCCGGCGGCACGAAACTTGTTTACGAAACGCTCGTTAAGGCCAAAATTCCGTTTCCCCGCCAGACGGCTTATTTCGTGTCCGGTGTCGAGTTCGTTGGCGGATCGTTGCTGGCCGTGGGGTTTCTTTCGAGCCCGGCCTGCGTGGCTTTATTGATTGATATGATTGTCGCCGTCCTGACCAACGCGATTTCTACCATGCCTAAAGGACTTTCGCCTATTAACTGGCTCGACGATTTCCTTTACCTTCCGGAAGTCCTGTACGTGCTCTTCTTTATCTGGCTGATCTGCTCCGGTCCGGGAAAGTTCAGTGTCGATTACTGGCTCGCCGGCAAGTTGCTGAGGTGATCGAGCGACGAAGCATCTTGTTGCCAGACAAGTTTCCCCGTGTTTCAGAAGTGGGCGGATCCAAAGGCTTGGCCCCGGCCAGGATTATTCGCTGTTGCTAAACTCAAGTTCTCAGAGCTTTTCAGCAAAGTGACGTGACGTTAGAATCTGTATTACGCTGCGCAGGGCCGCGCACAACAAGGAGTCTCCGATGCATGTCGGATTCGTACTAGCGCTGGCATTCGGAATCGGTTTAGTGGCCGGGCTGCGAACGTTTACCGCTCCCGCGGTGACGGCATGGGCGGCACATTTGTATTGGCTTAATCTCTGTGACTCTCACTTGGCTTTCATGGGCTCAGCATGGGCGGTTGCTATTTTCAGCCTTGGCGTAGCAGTTGAATCTGTCGTTGATCAACTCCCTAACACGGCCGCCCGAACGAGTGCCCCTCAGCTGGCTGGTCGAATCATCATGGGCTCACTCACGGGTGCCTGCCTGGGTATCGCCGGCAGTGGTGCTGCTTGGCTCGCGGTGGTAATGGGAGCTATCGGATCATTGGTCGGAGCGTTTGGCGGTTATCGCGCCCGAGTGGGGTTGGTGCGGGCGCTGCACGCGCCAGATCTTGCGATTGCCATACTTGAGGATTTGGTCGCGATTGGCCTGGGACTCTTGCTAGTTTCGCGGTTTTGAGTCGTGCTAACTATTGTTGATTTTGTCCGATCCACGCCCCGTGATCTGCGGAACATCTCGACTCAGCATCCGGCTTCTGGTGTGCTCGCAGGCTTCCCCTCCATCCAGGCCAGAGCTTCCAAGTAACGACCCAGAAGAGTCGATCCATTGTGCCGAGCCGGCCTCGTGGATGTCGGCGCTTCCAGACTGCTAGTTGTTGGCGAAGGGCCAGATTTTCGAGGAGCAGGCTGCTTCGATTGCGGAGGCATTGGGCAAAGACGGCAAGAAATACGGCGATGAGGCAAAACCCGGAGTGTTCTCGATAACGGAGAAGGGGCATAACGACTCGGCCAACTGATTGATTCCAAAGGCCGACGAGGTTTTGGCAAGGCACAGCGCAGTTTAGAATCCGATTTTCTTCCCCCGTCTGCGACCACAATTGAAATGTGTGCCCTATTGGACAGAAACCGCTTTGCTCAGTGTTTAAGATTCTGTTTTAGATCACCCGCTACCGACTCCGGGAATTGATCGATTGGCGGTGGAGCTGAGTTCACATTTGAGCGGGATAAACGCAATGTTGAAACGTTTTCTGGCTGTCACAACGCTAGCTCTACTTGCAGCTGTAACTGCTGTCGCCTCAGACCGCGACGATGATGTGAGTCGCACCTACAAAGCTGCCCAGTCTTTCAGGAGATCATGAACGCCCCGGATCAGGGCATCCCTCAGGATCTGCTGGAATCGGCGAAATGTACCGCCATCATTCCAAGCGACGTGAAGTTCGCCTTCATATTCGGCGGCGACTATGGCAGAGGACTCGCGACCTGTCGCACCGGCCGCAGCTGGAGCGCCCCGATGTTTGTGGCCATCTTGAACCGCACCGGCTGAGTATCAGTGGCAACGCCGAGCCACGCGACGACCGCCAATCTGGAAAATACGCCCATTCGCTTAGGTACGAGCAATTGATGTACCGAGTAATCGATTTGCCCTGTGAGGTGGAACTCTCGAAGGCCAAGGCGACGCTCAACGACGGCACACTCGAAGTAGTGATGCCAAGAGCCGCTCCTGTCAAGAGCCTTCGGGTGGAGACGAGGCCAGGGTTGTCCCCGAGAGGCGATGCTTCTGCCCAGGAAACAGGTGTGAAAGAAGCCGCCAGCAGCCCGCAGGTTGTCACTGGAACCAACGAGCCGATGGTCGAGGCGAAAGCAGCATCGTCGGGGAAATGGCATCGGCACGCAGAAACCAACAGAAGCATTGCAATGGCCTAGCTGGCAGGATGTGAGAAAGCCGAATGGAGGATGGACAATGAATGCGACAGCCGTTGAGACAATAGCTACCGTGCCACACGAACCTCGCGACAATTCCAGCGGGGGGCCCCCACCCAATAGAAGTCATCTCCTGAGGTGGGTTTTGTTTGCAATCGTCGCATTCGTCTTCGTTCTGACTGTCTTCCTCGGCTTAATCCAAAAATGGCTTTGGATGAGAGAACTCGACTACGTGGGCATCTTCTGGACCCTTCTATCTGTCAAGTGGGTAATGTTTGGCGCAGCCCTGGTCTTTGGGTTTCTATATCTGTGGATCAATCTCCGTTTTGCAGCTACGAGCATCGACATTTCACAGGAACACCGCCCTTCCGGCAAGGTTGTCGCTGCCTCCACCGATGCAGGCAGCAGAATCAACCTCGATCTAAGCCCCAGACTGTTAATGTGGGGCATTGGTGTGGTTGCCGTATTCGTTTCCTTGATATTTGCCGTCGGCGTTTCGACTCAATGGGACACTTATCTGCGCTTTCGTTACGGTGGCTCGTTCGGGGTGGCCGACCCTCTTTTTGGGGTCGACCTTGGCTTCTATTTCTTCCGTCTCCCCTTCTACGAGCTGCTGCAGGGTAGCCTCACCATTCTGACGGTGGCCGCCCTCGCGATACTTGGTTTTGTTGCCGTTCTCGGACTACGGCAGTACAAGCCGGGTCAAACAATCACTATAGGTGACAAGACATCTCGACATCTGGTCGTGCTTCTCTTCATTTTGGCCGCGAATTTCGGGTGGGGGTTTTATCTGGATCACTACGAACTCGTCTATTCGACGCTTGGCGTTGTATACGGAGCCGGCTATGCAGCCGCGCACGTGACCAGGATCGCCCTCTGGGGTATGGTCGGCGCCTCCGCTCTGGCATGTGCGCTTCTCGCGCTTACTGTTTTCCGTCCACGTGTTAAGGCGGTGGTAGCGGGCATTGGTGCCTATGTGGTGCTGTATGTAGTCGGAGTACTGGCGGTGCCCTACCTGTTTCAGACCTTCGTCATTCGACCCAGCGAGCTAAGGCTTGAGAGACCCTATCTGGGATATTACATAGACTCCACTCGAAACGCCTATAATCTTGAGGGAATCCAGGAAACCGCCTATCCTGCTCTGACGGATCTGACTCCAGAAGTGCTAGCCAGAAATGAGGACACGATCCAGAATATCCGTCTCTGGGATTCGCGGCCGTTACTTCAGACCTATCAACAAACCCAGGCAATCCGGCTCTACTACCAGTTCTATAACGTAGATGTCGATCGATACCATCTGGCAGATGGCTATCATCAGGTGATGCTTGCATCCCGCGAACTCGCCCCGGAACTGCCCGCGGCGGCGCAAACCTGGGTCAACGAGAACCTGGAGTTCACCCATGGATATGGGTTGGTTATGAATTTTGTTTCGAAGACCGAAGGCGGAGGGTTTCCGCAATATCTTATTAAGAATATTCCTCCCGAATCTCAGTATGAGCGCCTGAATATTTCTCAGCCGGCAATCTACTACGGGGAGGTCGCACCGGGCTACAAGATCGTGTCGACCGGGATCAAAGAGTTCGACTATCCCAAAGGCAATGAGAATGTTTATACAAGCTACAGGGGAAAGGGCGGAATCCCACTGGATAGCATTTGGAAGAGGCTTTTGTTTACGTGGACGCAAAAGGACATCAATATTTTGCTCACCTCCTATCTTAGGCCGCAAAGCAGAATTCAGATTTGGAGGAGCGTCCAGGAGCGTGTTTCACAGGTCGCGCCCTTCTTGCTTCTGGACCAGGATCCGTATGCGGTAGTGAGCGAAGGGAAGCAGTATTGGATTCAGGATGCGTATACGACCTCGGACCGCTTCCCCTACTCGCGGCCGCAGGCGAGTGGTTCGGCAGAGGGGATCAATTACATCCGCAACTCCGTAAAGATCGTCGTGGACATGTATAACGGAACGGTGTCGTTCTACATTATGGATCCCAACGACCCCGTTCTCGACGTATACCGGCGCGCTTTCCCGGGTGTCTTCAAGGGTCTGAGTGAGCTTTCAGCGGATATGAAAAGCCACCTGCGCTATCCGCAGGATCTCTTCGCTATCCAGGCGGCTCAATACGAGACGTTCCATATGACCGATCCACAGGTGTTCTACAACCGGGAAGATCTCTGGGTTGCCCCTCAGGAGAAGTACAACGGCACAGTTGCCGCCATGGAGCCGTACTACATACTGATGAAGCTTCCCGGGAGCCAACAACTCGAGTACCTCATGATGACTCCTTTCACGCCGCAGAACAGGGATAACATGATCGCGTGGCTGGCGGCGAGGTGCGATTTCCCCGACTATGGGAAGATGCTGTTCTACGAGCTCCCGAAAGAGAAGCTGATCTACGGACCAAACCAGATCAGCGCCATGATCGATCAGAGCACGACTATTTCCCAACAACTTACGCTGTGGGACCAGAAAGGATCGAATGTAATTCGGGGGAAGCTGATCGTGATCCCGATTGAGAACTCCTTTCTCTATGTGGTTCCACTCTATCTCAAAGCGGAAGGCACAAATTTCCCTCAACTGAAACGCGTGATCGTGGCCACGGGAGATAAAGTCGTAATGGAACCCACGCTTGACGAAGCGCTGAGTTCCTTGTTTGAAAACTCATCGCCTTCGGCGCAACAGAGCGGGACGCAGGTGCCTCTACCGAAAGCGACGCTGGATCAAGCCAGGGCTCAACTTGTCGAAGCTCAAAAGGCAATCGATTCACTTAAGCGCCTGCTGGCAACCCCGGCCCCATAAAGGAGGCAACTCGAATGTTGCGCGAACGTTCAGCAAAATGAGGCAATGTGGGTCTGGTAGTACAGACGACAAACCATAGCGGGCGCTTCAGTGCGCCGTTTTTGTGAGGTAAAAAGGAGATTCCGACTATGCACTACTTTTGGGGAATGCACTGGTACTGGTGGTTTTTCTGGATCGTCCTCTGGATGGTGTTTTTTTCCTTCATGATGCCGGTGAGGCGAACTACGTACCGGCAAATGCAATCACCTTTGCAGCTCCTGCAAAGAAGATATGCCGCCGGGGAGATCACAAGCGAGGAATACGAAGAACGGAGGACCAAGCTCGTGCGGGATGCCAATATGAAATAGGGATAAACGACTCGGCGTCACGGGGGATCGCTCCGAATCTGTTCTATCGCTGGGAGGATGAAGCCGAGCAGGGCGCCAAGGCCGCGCTTGGGGGGAGAAGCGCGGCGGCGGCGGAAACCGAGAACTTCATTATGAAGAGCCTCGGTGATGGTCGAATCGAGGTGCTGTAGTAACACCTGCTGTACCAGCAAAGATAAGAACGACAGCTGGCAACTGCAGCTTCAAATCGTCTGAAAGCCCGTGCCAAAAAGCGTTCAATCCCATGTTTTCCTGATTCAGCGCGTGTGTTATCGCTTACATGCTCTCGAGGAAGATCCGGATCGAGGAAGATTTGGTCGATCAACTCTTTAACTCCACTGAGAAGCGGCTGACTCGCATGTTGTTGCCGCTCGCGCGGTTCGGCAAGGAAGACAAACGCCAGACGCTGCTCCCCAAAATATCGCAGGAGGTGCTGGCGAAAACGTGTAACTGCTGAGGCGGTGCGGCCCCTCCGGACTCAGGCGGCCTTCAGCGTTTTGCTCTTGGAGGCGATGCATTCCATCAGATCTTTCCAGGACATGCCGAATGATTTAGCCCCTTCGTCCAGAAGTTGTGCTCCGAGCACGTCAAGGTCAATGCCGGCTTTGGTGAACCTAGCCAAGGCCTCGCCGGAGACATGGGCGTCCGCGGGCAGCGTTTCGCCTATATCTCCATGGTCGGCGAGAGCTTTCAAAGTGGTCTCGGGCATCGTGTTTACCGTAAAGGGTGCTGCGAGAGCTCGTACATAAAGGATATCGGAAGCTTTCGGGTCCTTTGTTCCAGTGCTGGCCCAGAGGAGGCGTTGCGAACGGGCGCCCGCGTTGAGGATGCGCTGCCAGCGCGGCGAGTCGAGCAGCGAGCGGTAGCTCTCATAAACCTGCCCGGCGATGGCAATGCCCAGTTGGTTGTGCAATTCCTCGGGCGTTTTCTTCATCACCGCGACATCCCAGCGGCTGACGAATAGGGAAGCGACGGAGCCGACCGCGGGATTCAGACCGGCGATAATCCGCCGTTCGATGCCCCGCAGATACGCCTCGGCGGCCGCGACGTATTGCGCGCTGGAGAACAAGAGTGTCACGTTGATCGGCACGCCCGCGAAGATCGCCTCCTCGATGGCGGGAAGGCCTTCCTTGGTTCCTGGAATCTTGATGAAGAGGTTCGGCCGTTCCGCGCGAGCGTGGAGAGCCTTGGCTGCGGCGAGAGTGCCTGACGTGTCATGGGCCAGCAGGGGTGAGACCTCCAAGGAGACCCAACCGTCCACGCCGTTTGTCCGATCGTGAATTGGGCGAAACAGATCGGCGGCCGCCCTGAGATCCTCGATCGCAAGCTCGAAGAACAGCGCTTCGCCCGACTTGCCTTCCTGCAATTTCTGTCGGATGGCGTCGTCATAATCGTGACTGTTCTTGATGGCGTGATCGAAGATCGTGGGGTTCGAGGTGAGTCCCGTGACCGAGAATTCTTCGATGTAACGACGGAGTGTGCCGCTGCTCAGCAGACCGCGGGTGATATTGTCGAGCCAGAGACTCTGGCCGATTTCGTGCAGTTCTTGGGTCGCTCTCATCATCTCCCTCCTAGAAAAAATGGTGCGCCGCTGGGCGATCTTTGCCGAAGAGGCGGCTTGCGATTATTGGTCATCGCGAATTCTTTCGATCGACGAGCCTTGAACCCTCATCGCAGAATTTCCTGGTTCTCCAGCGCCTGGACTTTCGCCACGCGCCGTTGATGGCGTGGAGCGCCGCTGAATCGGGCGCTCAGAAAGGTTTCGATCAGTTCCCAGGCGAGTGCGAATCCAATCACTTTCCCGCCTAGACAAAAGACATTCATGCCGTCATCTTCGACGCCTTGATGAGCGGAGAAAACATCGTGGATGAGCCCGGCGCGTACACCGGGAATTTTGTTCGCGGCGATGGATGCCCCCACGCCGCTGCCGCAGAGCGCCACTGCCCTCTCAACTTCCCCGGACGCGACAGCCCTCGCCAACGGAACGACGAAGTCGGGATAGTCATCTCCGGGATTCAGCTGGTATGCGCTGGTATGCACCGAAGTCCACGACTTCGTAGGCCGAGCTGCGTAACGATTCCGCGATCTGCTCCTTTAGAGCAAACCCGCCGTGATCGGATGCGATTCCCACGCGCATCAGGGTTTCCCCTTGAGCTGCTCGAGCAACCTATGCGTCTGCTTGCAGATGTTCTCCACGGTGAAGCCATAATGCTCCATCACAACGGGTCCGGGGGCCGATGCCCCGAAGGTGTCGACTCCAATTACGGCGATCTGGGGACCAACATAGGAGTTCCAACCAAGAGACACGCCGGCCTCGATGGCCAATAGAGGCACGCCGGGCGGCAAGACCTTGTCACGATATTGCTCAGACTGCATCGAAAAAAGATTCGTACTAGGCATGCTCACCACTCTCGCTCGGACGCCCTCACTTGCCAATTGATCACGAGCCTCCAGCGCCAGATGCACTTCGGAACCTGTCGCGATCAGAATGATGTTCGGTTTCGAATTCAATGAAGAGTCCGCCAGGATGTAGCCGCCAAGCGATACCCCCTCGTGTATGCCTGGATAGCGCGTCATATCGAGTACGGGAAGTCCCTGGCGAGTTAAGATCAGGGCGACGGGACCGTCTTTGCGCCCAATGGCGATTCGCCACGCGGCAACGGTCTCGTTGGCATCCGCCGGTCGAATCACAACCATGCCGGGAATGGATCGCAATCCCACCAGTTGCTCGACGGGCTGATGGGTCGGGCCATCCTCTCCCATGGCGATGCTGTCGTGAGTAAAAACATAAATCACCGGTAGACCGTTCATGGCTGCCAGGCGCATAGGAGGACGCATGTAGTCGCTGAAGATCAGAAAGGTACCGCCAAAGGGGATGAGACCACGGTGCAGCGCCATGCCGTTCAGGATCGCGCCCATGGCATGTTCGCGTATGCCGAAGTGCATATTGCGTCCGGCCCAATTCTCGGGTTCGAAGTTCCCGGCCCCTTCCATATTCGTGAAGGTGCTGGGAGCAAGATCGGCCGAGCCTCCCATCATTTCGGGCAGATGAGAGTTCAGAACGGCGATCGTCTTTCCCGAAGCAATGCGAGTTGCCATTGGGGCGTCCGCCGAGGTGAATGTGGGAAGGTTGGCATCCCAACGTTGCGGAAGCTGCCGGTTGATGACCCGCTGGAACTCGGCGGCCAACTCAGCATTATCTTTTGCGAAAGCCTTAAGACGCGATTCCCAATCCGCCTGTGCGGCACTGCCCCGCGTGATCGCTTTTCGGAAATGCTCCAAGGCCTCGTCGGGAATGTGAAAGAGAGGTGTAACGGGCCAGCCCAGTCCCTCCTTGGTCAGACGGACCTCCTCCACACCGAGCGGCTCTCCATGGGCTGCCGCCGTGTCCTGCTTGTGGGGACTGCCGAAGCCGATGTGGGTGCGAACTAGAATCAAGGAGGGCCGGCCGCGTTCTTCCCGTGCCGCTTTCAATGCAAGGGCGACTGCATCGACGTCGTTGCTTTGTTCGACTCGCTGGACGTGCCAGCCGAAAGCCGCAAAACGCGCCATCCGGTCTTCGGTGAAAGCCAGCTCGGTGCTGCCTTCGATCGTGATGTGGTTGTTCGCATAGAGAACGATGAGCTTGCCCAGCCGCAGATGCCCAGCTTCTGATCCAGCCTCGGAGGAAATCCCTTCTTCCAGGTCGCCATCGCTCGCCAAAACGTAGGTATAGTGGTCCACGATGTGGTGGCCTGGTCGATTGAACCGCGCTGCGAGAGCCACTTCGGCGATGGCCATTCCGACGGCATTGGCCAGTCCTTGCCCCAAGGGACCCGTGGTAGCTTCAACCCCAGGTGTCTTGCCATATTCCGGATGGCCTGGCGTGCGACTTCCCCATTGGCGGAATCTCTGGAGTTCCTCGAGCGGCAAATCGAAACCGGTGACATGAAGCAGAGCGTAGAGGAGTGCGCATCCGTGTCCGGCCGACAGCACGAATCGGTCCCGGTCAGGCCAGAAGGGATCACGCGGGTTGAACTTGAGAAAGCGATCCCAAAGCGTGTAAGCCATGGCCGCCGAACCCAGGGGCAAGCCCGGATGACCCGACTTCGCCTTCTGCACCATGTCCACGGCCAGGAAGCGGAGCGTGTTGATACAGACCTCATCCAGTGCAGGTGGAGCGATGGTTGTCGAAAGCGTCGTTGAAGGTGTCATGGCTGGCCTCTATACCTCTTTTTGTCCTGATGGGACATACTCCATGCAAGAAAGCGAACACTCGTGTGAACCCTCAGAGTGGCTAGCGACCGCCTTCAGCAGCCCACATGCGAACTCTTTGCGACAATGCCATACTTGCGAGAAGAATCAGTCCGGAGAGTTTGAGTATTTCGCATTGAGGGAGGTGTCTCAACTCCGCTCTAAAGTGCGTTTGTCATCGCGCACAACGATAGCTTTACATTAACGGAATAAAAAAGCTGTGCCGTTTTGGTCAGTTTGGGCAGATACTCGCAACAAACATAACCGAGATTACTGCTGCTCGGACTTTGAGCCGCGCATCCGAGTCAGCGAACGCTGGCGCGTTTTTTCGTTCCGGGGACCTTGTGTTTGGCGGCGTCTTCCAGGATGGCATTGATTTCTCCGCCGACCAGAATCGCAGCGCCGCTCAGGTAGAACCAGAACATCAGGATGATCAGTGTGCCGAGCGAACCGTAAAGCAGCCCGAAATGACTGAAGTGACGAACGTACAGCTTGAACAGCACTGAAACGGCAATCCAGATTACCGCTGCGACGATGCTCCCAGGAAGCAACCACTTCCATTTCTGTTCAGGAAAGTTCGGGGCGAAACGGTAGAGACCAAGGAGCGCCAAAACAAGCAAGAGTGCAGCGGCCGGCCACTGTGCAATTTTCCAGACGTAGAAACTAGCCGAACTGGGCGCGATCTGGTGCAGGAGCTCCGGACCGTACATTACGATAATCAACGCGGCCGTGAGCAGCACGCCCACAGCAATCGCCAGGGTCAGGGCAATCAGACGGGATTTCCACCAGGGCCGGCTTTCTTTTAGCTCATATATGGCGTTGAGCGCATCAATCAGTCCCGTAGTCGCCGAAGAGGAGGACCATAGCCCGAACAGCAGTGAAAACCAGGCTCTTCCATCACCGGTCGTCTGCGCCAGAACCTGTCGAACAAGTGTAGAAGCGGTGGAGGGTAGAACTTCTCCCACGTATTTCATCATCATGCCTTGCGAACGCGGAGCCGAGCCAATCATCGAAACGATGCTGGTTACGGACAAGAGCATGGGGAAGAAACCGAGCAGAAACCAGAAGGCCAGCTGGGCGGCATGGTTGACGACATCGTTCTTGGCTGCCCCCCGCCAGATCCTGTTAAGCAGTTCCTTCCAACTCAACCCTGCCAATTTGGGAACGGCTGCCATCCGGCTTCCCCTCTCTCTTGTCATTCTTTGGCCGCTGCTGGTAGTGCGAATTCCGTGTACCGTCCTCCGCGGCCAGCACGAATTCGACGGCATGTTGTTAGGCTGCGGCGCTTGCCCGTTTGGATCGTTTCCGAAGTTGTTGTCACTTGTGCATTGGACATTCCTATCGTCTTTGCCACGCCGCAGGTTGCGCGAGTGACGGGCCGTGTTACCAGAACGGCGCGCCGGGAACAACGACGGTAACCGACAGGAGGATCGCCATCATCAGGATTGCCAATACGGGGAACACGTGCGTGATGGGCAGTCCAGAGTCAAGGCCGGCCTAAATCGACACTCGCCAGGCATCAATGCATCCCGCGATGCGAAATCAACTCATCTCAATAGCTCCTGGCTGCCGATAACGAAGACGCCTCCGACGGTGGAACAGAAACGCTGCCACTGCGCAGATCGAGGCTCAACGGTAATCTCGAGCCTGCCGTCGGCCCGGTGACGCGGCGTCATGTGAAAGATTTGCGCCTGACGGCCGGTTCGGTCTCATGGTTCGTTTTCCTTCTGTCGAAATGAAGTCTCGTCCGTTAACTCGTCAGATGTTTTTAGGGACCACAGCGACTTCCCAGTTCGTTCCTTCCCATTTGCCGGCGTCAGGCCAGAAGAGCGTGAAAGTAACTTTTTCGCTGATCGGCAGTTTATTCGTCGGCAAATCGGCGTAGTGCAGCCCCAGTCCCGAGTCCGCCGTTTTCATATCCGCAGCCGTTTTCCAATTGTCGACGCTCCAATGTACGACCGCTGGCGCCAACAACTCGATTCGCAGGCTCGTCCCTTGTAACAGATGCTTCGCCATGTGATTGAAGCGCCATGCAGAGAGCGAGGAGGCCACTTTCTGCACTTGATAACGCTCGACCGTTTGCGGAGGAGTGTCGAAAACACGCCTATCGCGCAGCGACCGCGCCAATTTCACGTACTCCGCATGCGCCCAGACGAGCGGCATACCCGAGCCGGATGGGTAGCCATTGAACAGCTCCCGTTGCGGGATATCAGCCGCATCCCACACCTGTTCGGGAATGAGGCCGCCCGGACTAGTCTGTTTTGCCATTACACCCAGAAGACGGTTCGCCTCGGCACAATTGCCGCGAGCCAACTCGTAGTGAGCCCGCTCCCCTCCCAGCAATGGCCAGCCACGGCCGATCCCTGCATGCACGAAAGGGCCGCCATCTTTCGTCTCTCCGTAGCCATCCATCGTGTACCGGTGCCAGACGGGTCCAGTCGCAACCTCCGCCTTCAGCGTGTCGTCGATTACCTTGACTGTGTTTACGATGCGCGGATCGTCCGCGGCGCGCAAGCCGTAGCGCACAAGTGCCAGGGCATCGGGGCTCACCACAGCACTCGCTGACAACGTTCCCTTATCCGCAGGCTGATTCTTGATTTTCAGGGAGACATCCCGAACTGATCCAGTTCTCAGGACTTCAGGAGGGGCCATACGGACATAGTAACCAGGGACGCCGGAATTATGAGCGAGCTGTGTGCCAGTCGCGTAAGTCCACTGATCGATATCGGAATTCCAGGTATCAGCGGTCTCGCGCAAATAGTTGGCGACCTTACCTTCCTTTGCTTCGTCGGCGAAATCCGCTGCGGCGAGCAGAGCCGCGATTTCCACCGCCATCGTGTAAGTTGAATAGCCTGAATTCTCTTCCCATCGGTCTTGCTCGGATTCTGGGCCATGCTTCACTAGAAATTCCGCTGCGGCCCGCACGGCTGGCCAAGGATCTACCGCGTGTAATTCCCCGGCGCGCCGAAGTTCGTCGGCGAGCAGAATGACAAACCCCGTCCCGTCCATTTGAATTCCATTCCAATATGGAGTTCCATCCAGCCACATATTTTGGGGCCAGTGACCATCGGCGCTTTGTGTGCTCATCAAATAGGACAGAGTACGCCGAGCGCTGTCCGGGTCCCCTGCCGCGAGTAACCCACCGGCTGCCTGAACCAAATCGCGGGGCCAGACAACGTGATACCCGGCAACATCGTGATCGCCCTTGGACGCACCCCAGGGGATTGACAAGCTCGCAATCATTCCGCCGGGAAACCTTTTGGATTCGTGTGTTCTCAAAACCGCGGTGCTGACGCGGTACGAATCGAAGCCATTTTGTTGAGCCTTTCCCAAATCCAAGCACGAATTCTGAACGCGCTGCCAGCCGTCGACATAACGTTTTACGACGCAGTCAGATTTTTCGAGCAGCGTCGCTCGGGCGCGCTGTCCGGCCTCCGAAGGAGTTTCTCCAAACCCGAGCGCGAGGCAAAACTCCCCGCCGCACGCTTGCAGATCGATCTCCGCGGTCAACGCGATGTTCCCGTCTACGGCCCGTGGATAAAACCACGTCATGCGTTTGTGCTCGCTTATGTCCGCCCAGCCGTCGCTCCTGCCGACATAGCCGCAGCTTCTGCCGAGGAATGAACTCGAGCATGCCAACGCAAGGGCAACACCATCCCTTTGGGCAAAGAGCATGGGGATGCTTTTGTAATCACCGAGCCAGCCATCATTGCCTTGCCCTTGGTCATTGACATGAGGCGCCAATAGGACATAGAGCCGGTAATCTTTCAGCGAGCCTTGCAGAGGTTCGAATCTGATCCGTTGCAACAGAACTTCCCGGAGAGAGTCGCTCACGATCGTCTTGTGGATGCGATAGCGGTTCAGTTTGCACGTGTTTGTCAGGCGATAAGCCGGGACACCTTGAGCGAGGGGTTCGATCTTGTGCTCGGTTTGCCGTTTTTCCTCGGAGAAGAAACTGGAACCGTCGGTAACGAGCAGTTCGAAGTCGCGCGTATCAGCCCGATCAATATTCGGGTAATAGATTTCATTGATGATTCCGTGAGAGATCGTAAACCACAGACGGCTCTGCCTGCTGACCGCGGTCCCCACGCCGCTCTTACTGCTCGAGGTCCAGCGTGCCGTGATGCCCGGATGCCCAGGGGCGACCTGACCGTTCGTCTGTCTAGAACCCATAAACCATCTCCCTAAATCTCACACCTGCCATTTCGATGGCTCTCCGTTCGATCAAAATCACGTCAGAGGGCGAACTCCATTGCACGTATCGCGTCCCCGCAAAGGTTAATTGCCAGCCTCGCGGTTATCCACGGAGCGACAGTGGCATCTATATCCCCTATGTAATTGGCCAAAGCCTACCGCGCGCGGGCGGATCAGGCTCCTTTCGCTTGCGCACAAGTCAACTCACAAGCTATAAACGGAGATGGCAGTTGTGAGACTCCGTAGTCGAAGCGCCCTAAGAACCCGCCTCGATGCTTTCAACGTGAATGGTCTTGTCGGCCTTATCATATGAACCGATTACCTTCACCTTTTGGCCGGCGAAATCTCTGGTTTTGTCCTGATCGTCGAGTTCGTAGGTGGCTTTCCTCGGGGCGTTATAGAGCACAAACTTGGCGCCCGCTTTTACGCAAGCCAGCGTGCAACCCTTCGGTGTGTCCGTATGGGTCAACTTGTATCCAGCGTCATGGTTTCCCATCTCGGCGCAGTTGGAGTCCATGATCTCGCCGGTATAAGTTCTGTCGGCCTTAGGACGCGCAAATGACACAGTTCCAAGCATTATCAGTGCAACAGCGGTCAAGACGAGCTTCTTCGTCATGTTCTCCTCCTCAATTCATTCTTTAGAGAGACTGAGTTTTCACACGCGCATAGGTGCGCATTGCCTTGGTTGCGCAACTTGGATCCGGGTTTGCCGTGGAATGAAGGCTTCTCGTCATAGCTTTATGTTCCAGGTGAATTTCTACCTTGGTGCCGCCGCATATGCGCCGGCTTTTTTTGCACCCGCTCCGCCTTCGTCATGGATGATGCCGCGCGCCTTCGAGAGAACGGCCGGCGGGACGTTGTGCATGTTGTGTGCTGTCTTGGCATGCTCAGCAACCTTCTTAAGAACTTCGTCTTCGGAGTTGCCGCGCGCTTCGAATTTGCATCCGGGATTCAGGTCATCGCATTTCAGGATTTTTGCCATGGGGCCACCTCCTTAGTTTGGCTCCATAATTCAGGCCGAAAAACCATCCCGACGAGAACGCTCCACAGCCAAGTTGACGGTACCAAAATGGTTCGCTGCAAAACTGTACAAAACAGAACAGTTCGCATGCGCGATGGCCAATCTATGGAACGCAACAATCTCCATTGTGCTCCGGTGACCTGATACGCCTGCCCCGGGTGACATTGCCTGAAGAAATTACAGGGATGACAGGTGAGATCGATCTACGCGCCGCTACGCCCTCGGAAGTTCCCTGATTGCGCCACACTCGAAATGAATAGTGCGGACAAAGAAACGTTTATGCCGGGGAGCGATAGAAAACGCGCAAGGATCTCCCGCGCGGTCTGTCCAAAATGGAACAGTTTCTTTGTTATCGGGCTGCCATAGTTGTGGTGAGGCTTAGCTTCATGGCCTGCGACGTAATGCATTTATCGCAGTTGTCATCACATCGAGAAGGGCGGGCCGAAGTATTGCAACTCGCAGAGAATCACTGCGGAAAGAATTGACGAGCGGCATTGCCTGAGTCCATTCGAGCCTGGGCATATGCCGGAGGAGATCTTGTTGACCGGGACGTTTCATCGCCGATTTCCGGCTTGTGTAAGACTGTGAGGACCAACAATGAACATTAGACTCGACCAGAAACGCGCCGTCGTCACGGGCGGCAATTCCGGCCTCGGTGAAGCAATTGCGCTGGGTCTCGCCAGCGCGGGTGTAAAAGTTGCGATCAACTATGTCACCCATCCCGAAGCCACAGAATCGCTCGTGCATCGGATCAGGGATCAACACGGAGAGGCGATCGCTCTACAGGCAGACATTTCAGATCCCGAGGCCGTCGCCCAAATGTTCGGGCGCATTGACGAGGTCTGGGGTGGCATTGACATCCTCATTAACAATGCGGGCATTGACGGTGATCGCGCTTTCGGGTGGCAGGCCGATATCGCGGCGTGGCGAAAAGTAATCGAAGTGAATCTGTTTGGTGCGTTCTACTGTTCCCGCGAAGCGCTGAAGCGCATGGTGCCGCGGAAAAGCGGCGTCGTGCTTAGTATCAGTTCGGTGCATGAACAAATCGCCTGGTCTGGTTACAGCGCCTATACCTCCAGCAAGGCTGCCGTCGGCATGCTGACCAAAACCCTGGCCCAAGAGGCCGCGCCTCACGGCGTGCGCGTGCTGGCAGTTGGACCTGGAGCTATCAAAACGCCGATCAACCGCTCCGTCTGGAGTGATCCTCAGAACCTGAAAGACTTGCTGGAAAAGATACCGCTGAAACGGATTGGCGAGCCTGAAGAAGTTGCCCGCATGGTGGTGGTGCTGGTCTCTGAGGTTGCCTCCTACGTGACCGGACGCACAATCTTCGTAGATGGTGGAATGACAGATTATCCCGACTTCGGTCATGGTGGCTAATCATTGGGAAGGCGCCGGACTTCACCGTTCACGTCGGCTTTTTGCGGCGAGATGGACCTGCTTCTACTGGAGGAGCGAAGCCGATGACGAATAAGGACCAGACGCACGGGAAACATTTCGTCTATCTCGCCACTGGCATCTCGGCCCTGGGCGGCATGCTTTTTGGGTCCAGAACAATGGGTCAGAATCCAACTGGGAGGCGTTTGTACGGCAGTCCTATTATCTTACGACGGCGATCACCAATGAATATTCCAGCAAAGACATTGTACAAGGGCCGATCTTTGTCGGTCCTGCGATCGTCTCCAACAGTATCACGAGCCAGAACACTTCCCTATGCGGCAGTGAGCCGTGCACCACATTTGGAGATACGAGTACACCAGCTTTCGGACTTCTCAACACGCAGGTGAGCATCGGAGGCACACCGGTCTCCCTTGAAAGCTTTATCACGGGGGGTTCCTTCCACTTCTACTCTAGCTACAACGCTCCCGAGCACGACGCTTGGAACGGGGCGTGCATGAACAGTGGCACTACTATAGCCACGGCGGTCGAATGCACCGGTGCTGATCTTACTGAGGGCGTACAAAATGTGTTGAATGAGTTCGCGAACTTCAGCAATATCAGCAGCGTATTCATGACGGAAGGATCCTGGCGGGCCAATTGTGACCTAGAGTTCTGGCAAGAGGGGCTGGACGATGACGATTGCAAGAACATCACCCATCATTATACTCCTTCGGGCGCGTATAACGACATGCTGGCCTTTGTTGGACGTTATACTTTGCTGATGGCGTCCGTCACAAGCACAAATAACATGAATCCGCTTATTGTTAACCAACAGCACTGGAACAGCTGGAGTGGGTCGTTATACGGCCCGGGAACCTATGGGACGCTCTGCGACTCCAGCAGGGAAGTTTACCCCTACGCTCAACTTGTGCCACCATGCTACTCTGATGACCACATCGTGACCGAGGCGTATGGTGCGACCGCTTACGGCTCGCTGCAGAGTTGGTTTTCGCATGGTAGCGGGGGTACACCAACGATAGCGCTGTGTACTGTGGGAACGTCAGGCCCTTGCTCGAACACCGCTAACTCTATTTGGACAGCGACCATCGTTGACGCCGGGGGTAACTCTTCTCTTGCGGTGTGGACATGGGACAACACTACAGTCACTTGCACAGCGTCCGGCATGCCGACAGGATGTCCGAATTTCCCTATCTATTCGGCTACACGGTCATTGGCAGGGGCGTACGGCTCAATCGGCTTGACTTTTCCGGTCACCGAGCAACCGATACTTCTCATTACGTACTGAGCGTCACGAGGTGCCGTAAGGAAGCGTGGGGCGGCCATGATTCTTGGGTCGCCCCGCTCCCTTTCGCTCATTGTGTACAGGCCCTGCAGACTCGTGTCTTCACAGGTTCGGGTCGATTTGACCGAAGCGAGAGATCGGGTTAATCTGTCGGGCGTCGTCTCTCGGAAGGAGAGCGTGATGCGTGCGAGAAGGTTTTCATTGGTTGCAATCCTGGTAGGCGCAGCAGTTTGCGCCATCTCACAGAGCCAGGATGCTAGCAGCGAACGTTACTTGGTTGTAAGCGACGGCGACAGCAGTGGCAATGCCCTTAGCACCGTGATGAAGCTCTCGGGCACGATGAAGGAGCCAGTCGTGAAAGTTATCCACCGACTGGACTCAGGTGAGTCGGCTGGCGGCGGAGCGGGAAATCCGTCCGTACAAGCTATAGCGGTGGGTTCAGACCTTTGCGTCTTCATGACGGATGGCATCGACAATAATGGCGATAATGAGGTTAGCGCCTTCAAATATCCCGGTTTGACGTTGGTGGGAAGCTATTCCGACAGCAACATCCCCGTCGACTATTACCCTGACGTCATCGTGGCCTCGGGTGGCTATCTCTTTGTGGGCTTCAGCCATTACATTTCAAGCTGGGCTATCGAGTCCGGATGCTTGCTGAGTCTGCTGCAGACCACTTATGTGAAGCAGGGCTCCATCGACTTGGCCGCCACTCCGGATGGAAGCGCTCTTATCGGCACGGATGGCACGCTTTGGGTGGACTCCTATGCTATAGGGCCGAATGGAATTCTGACCGAACTCGGTCCCTATGCCACAGGCGCGACAAATGTTCAGGGGTTGGACATCACGGCGGACAGCAAGTACGCGGTCTTTGCCACCATAATGGCATGCCAGCCGCAGTGCTACACGTCTGTGATGGTTGTGGCCATAAGTCCCGACGGCTCGCTGAGCGAGGCCAAGAGTTTTGGTGGTGACGGTAGCCTTGGCTACGCATACGGAATCAACTTCGTTCGTCTGAGTCCAAATGAAAAGTTCCTCTATGCGAGCGGCTATGGCGAAAACGGGATTGAGAACCAAATTATCACATTGACCTTTACGGAGAGCCCTCTCGACATCAGCTACGGCGGTTGTACAACCACACTGAGGTTGCCTCCTGGACCTGTCGCATATGCCATGGCTACTGCGGCGACAACGGGTGCAGGAAGCGGACTTTACGTAGCAGAGACAAACGGTTACGACAGCTCTAGTGTTGCACTACTCGCAATAAAGTCGGAGACAGGTTGTACAACCGAAGTTTCCAAGAGCCCTTTCTCTATCGAGGACCATAATTCCTCGGCATCTTTCCTAACCGCTTGGCCTCCGCGACCATTTTGAGCTCGTCTGCTCCTGTCCCTCGCCAAGATTCCATCCGCGTCAAAAAAAATAACCAAGGAAAACGCAAACCTGTTTCTGACCACGAGAAATTGCCAGCCTGTAGATGAAGTTGTAGCTGTCAAAACATCCATGAAGCGCAGAATTCAACAGCTTTCATTCAGTGGGCCGCAACAGATTCAAAGCAAAGCAATTAAGAACAACAAGAATCCATAGATTTCAATTATTCTTGGAATCTGGTTTGCAAGCAGGGGGTCGGGGGTTCGATCCCCCCCACGTCCACCAAGATTCTGATGCCCTCTTTAGGATATGCGACACCCTCATTTCACACGTGAAGTGACGATCGTCGGCGCGGCGGGGCAATGGGTCTCGGGAGAGGTTTACGCCGGGGGTCATCATCTAGCGACATACGAAAATAGTACGACGACATTTGACCACTCGGACTGGCTGGGGACGGAGCGGGCTCGCACTACGATTCAGGGGGCGCTTTCAGAGTCCTGCAAATCGTTGCCGTTCGGCGATGGGTTCTCTTGTTTTTACACCTCAGGAGACGTTTCGACAATTCATTTCACGGGCAAGGAACGTGACTCTGAGACCGGTAATGACTATTTCGGCGCGCGATACTATGAACCAGGATTTGGTCGTTTCACCTCGCCGGATCCATTGCAGCCCAGTCGATCTTCTTCGCTACTTCTAGAGCAATTCCTGGCTAACCCTCAGTACTGGAATAAATACGCATATGTCTTGAACAACCCGACGAGAAATATAGATCCGAGTGGTCACTTCACTGGCGCGGATCATGAAAATATGGAGAAGAACACGTTGTTGAACAACGGCTACAGCGAAAAAGCGGCGGCTGTCGCCGCAACAGCGGACAAGAAGATGGACGGTTTGTTTAATGCCGGGGCCGGAGTTGCATACACTCACACTGTATTCACGAATCACTATAAAAATGAGACGAATCCACAGCACGGGGAACGCGGTGATAATCAGACCCGTGAAGAGGCGCAGAAGGTAGCCAACGCATTCATGTCTTCGAAAATCGCCGACGCCGCTGCAAGAGCACTCGCAGGCGACGTGAAGGGGGCCTTGACGGACATTGGGCAAGCCTCGCATACGGCACAGGACATTGTGCGGCATGACTTCGAGAGCGCAAGCCAGCACCCAATGGGCGAGCCACCTGCTACCCCGTCGGAAATTGCCGCCGCGGAGGCGGCAACTCAAGGCGTGTTGAACAAGTTTGCGGACCAGTTAAATCAGCAGGGCACTCTGGAGGGCCTCACCGCCGGGCAAATTGCAGGAGTCATGCAAAGTGTACAACATGGGCCTAAAGATGTCCCTCAGTCCCAGCAAACTGATAGCACCGGGGGACAGAATGCCAACCCATGATTCAGCAACTACTATTAAGAGTCGCGTAATCGCGATTGTGCGACGACCTTCGGCAGGTCCTTTTTTCTTTGGATTATTGCTCGGAGGTATTCCATTCGCGATCGTCCTCCATCACTTAGGGCTGGAGAGCAATGGCTGGGAACCGCGATTTCTTTATTTCATTCTGCCACTTGCTGGTTCTCTTGCTGGTCTTAGCGCAGTTCTTGGCGGAGCCATCACACCGCGTAGGCTTTTGTGGAGAGCGCTCCTCACCAGCTTCGCCGCCTGTGTTCCTTTGCCTCTCCTGACCTGGATTGGCCTTGCTGAGCCGTCCTTCGGATCGGCAATCTTTGATTTTCGGAACTTTCCGTACTGGTTAGTTGTCCTCATGTTTTGGACTTTGGCGGCAGGCTTTCTGGGATGGATAGCTGCGCTTGGTTTACATTGTCTCAAGAGTAAGGACGTGTGAACGTACAAGAACAAATCAAGAAGTATATTACCAGCCAACCGGAGCCAAAACGCAGTGACATGCGAGAGTTGCATCGTGTCCTTCGCCATAATTCCATCCGCGTCAAAAATCAAAGCTTGAGCACGGCCCGAACCTGGCGCTGATTTCCGAGTCCCGTAGTGGAAATTGGTGTGACTGCATTCGTAGCCCGTGTGTCTCGCCAAAATTCGATCCAGATTCAAACCACAGCAATTGACCGTCGCAGTTCCGCCAGAGAACTCCAAGATCGCGTCATGAGGCTCGGGTGTCTCTCGAACGCCTCTTGAACGAAGACACTCCTGGCTCAGTACCTTGTCCCTGAAGAAGCGCGGCGGACGTTTGAGACGCTACGCCGCTCGGTCGTAGCGACGATGGAGGCCGCCGAGCCTCGGCCGTGAAATGACGAGGCCGGATGCCATCTAAGGAATTCTGCCTTTCGGTATTCCCTTGGCCAAGCTCAGAGAGTGCGATCTTCGTGGCAATAGCAGACATACTCACGAAGCAGCCGCCACAGGTATTCTTCGTTGAGGGCAATCACGTGATCCAGCAGATCCTTTCGGCGGTTCTCCACCCAACGTGCTGCAACGCCATTTTGCCAAGGACACTGGAACGATGCGCGCACAGGGCTGATCTGCAGCGAGCGAATGGCAGCCAGGAGCTCCAGACCGTATTTGCCATCGCGATCCAATGCCAGATACTTTGGCGACGACTCAAACGGGCATGCCTCCCGAAGTTGGTCCTGAAGTATGCAATTAGCCGGGCCCTGGCGGTTGGGCAGCTCGCTGAGGAGATGGTTAACGCGGAGTGCTTGCACCGACCAGGACATCCTGGGCCGGGCCATGGGGCTGGGAAATAGACGTGGAGTTCGCGGCTATCGGTGCGCAATTTCGCAGGATCGGTCTTGACCTTAAGTATCGCGAAGCGAAGTTGCTGGACAGGATAAATCAGCGGCCTTGGAACGAGGGGGGGGGGCCGCTGGATGGGTAGCACCAGCGGCCACCTTAGCTCATAATTACGCTGTTCGTTCAACTGTTAACGCAGTGTGCGCTTCAAGCACGGACGCGTCTGTCCACAATTGTACAGTTCGTGGAAATAATCGCTTGCATGTGAACTGCCCATAACCAGCCGTTGAATTTCTTTCGCTCAAGGCCACCGGCCAAGGGCGGCTTCCAAGTCGGTCAAACTGCAAAGTCCCGCTCGGGCCACCGTGTGCAGTCACTCCCCGAAGGGACATGGCCGGCAGCAGTCCAAATGTTGCAACTGAATGCCCCATTCTTGCAACTATCGCGGCAAATGACTATGCGATTGTGGACGGGGGGCCAAGCGCCGACCCTTCAGCAGAGGCCGCGCCACGAATCGCGTCCCGGTGGCCACATCGTGCAACGGGAAACCGATCGGCGCGGGTGTTGGGAATAGCTATCTCGCCATCACTGGCTGTGGAGCCCCGCTGGCGTCCATCAACTTTGCGAAGTCGTCCGCCTGCTTCTGCGCGGCTTCCCTGGCGATGCCATAGCGGTCCTGAATTTTTCCGGCGAGTTGGTCGTGCCTTCCGCGGATGACTTCCAGATCATCATCGGTGAGCTTGCCCCACTTCTCCCTGATCTTGCCCTTGTATTGCGTCCACTGGCCTTCCAATTGATCTGAGTTCATATGCATCCTTCAGTTCTGATTTTAGGCAAGACAAGACTCGATATTGAGATATTGTGATGCCGGCGAACTTTTGTGGCGGATTCGCTGCAAACAGCGATGCACGCCACTACGCGAGAGGAAGGAACCGCGTTACCGCAAATAGCCGGTCAGGTACAAGACCACGCCGATAAGCAGTACCGTCCCGACGATGCCGAGGCCGCCGCCCGTGCCCCATCTCGAATACCCGTAATAGCCGCCGCCGCCGCCGAACAACAACAACAAAATGATAATTAGGATTAACATTGAGATCTCCTTTTAGATTGTTTTAACCACGAACTTTGATTCCACCTTCGCCAGGGCGATCCTGAACTGTTCCCTCGTCCGATTTCGCCCTGGCGAATCTCCTCGCAACGAACGCACTCCCTTCAGCACGCCGCCGCGTCATGCCACGGGGCCCTAATCGGACGAACTCGCCTTTTGATCCCTGATCTGCAGGTCATTGATGACCTGGGTCACGTTGGGAACCGCCTTGGCAATCGTTCCCGCATCCGAGCGCCTGGATTCAGAGGTGACGTCTCCCGTGAGCGTGACGACACCGTTCTTCACATCATATTTCACATTCTTGTCCACGCTGTTTTGTATGAAGGCGGCGTCCAGATTTTTCTCAATGGCTTCGTCCAAATCTGAATTCACGGCCTTGGCATCCTTTTCGACGCCCGGAGGAATAACAGCGATCTCATCGGCGACAACCTGGGTGCCAGCCATGGATTTGGCGATGGATTCCGCCTGTGACTTTTCACTGTCACTGGCGACCTGCCCGCCCAAGGTCACGACGCCCTTGTCGCGGTCCTGACTGACGGAGACTTTTTGGAGGCCTGCCTGATCGAGTGACGTGCGAATGCTCTTGGAAACATCCGGTGATTTCCTGCTCATCGAACATCCGGCCAATACGCCAATCGCGAACAGCGCAAGCACGGTTACGGACAATCGAATCGTATTCTTCATTTTTCTCCTTTAATCAAATTTGGGATGCAATCTCGGACAATTAATGAAGCACTGGCTACCGCGCGCGGACCTGGCAATCCTGATGCCCGCAGTGGCAATCGGAGTGGGGCGTCTTCTCCATGCCCGCGCACTCGGTACTGCAGTATTTGCCCGTCGTCGCAGCGCACTTGCAAGCCGGGTGGGAACACTTCTCTACTTTTGAAGGTGTCATGTGTTTGCTCCTTTTTTTTAGGCCGTTTCAAGAAATCCACAAGTCAACTGCTGCATATGGTTCTTGTGGACGGGGAGACGGCAGCCTACTCTTGATCCTGGTCCGGGCCTCCAGACTCATTCTCTCTTGCCTCGGAATTTGAGGAAGAATCGTGTTCCGAGCTCCCTCTGCGATGAAACGCAAGCATGTGCTGGCGAAGTGTATTTTCTGAATCATACGAAGCACCGCAATGGCTACATGTATTCGGGCCAAATCCCATATGTGTCACGACTTTCTCCTCCGAAACCCTTCTCTTCTAGTGGCGGCATTCCCCCGTGGCCACGCATCAGCCGCGACCACGGGGACCGTGGCATTCGAGCGGCGTTACTGTTTTTCGGCGGCCTTCTGCATATGGCCGATTTTGTTTTGGACTTTTCCGCCCAGCTTTTCAACGGCTCCTTCAGTTTCCAAGCCGGGTTTGTTCATCACCTGCCCGGCCTTCTCCTTAACGCTGCCCTTCACTTCGTGAACTGTGCCCACTGCCTCATTCTTTGTGCTTTGATTTGTCATTGTGGCTCCTTGGTGCCATTTGAATTTTGTTCAAGACGATCCTGCCGGACTGCTAAACCACGCGGCCGCCGGTAGCCGTGTGAGCCAGGACTCCTTCGCCACGCACGTAATCGGGGCTGGAGTCACCAGTAAGGGAGATGTCATCCGCGCCGGTCCGATCCATGATGTCCCTGGCGCGCTGCGTCCAGTCCGCATTGTCCGAATGCACGGAGAGGAGAATTCCGCCCTCTCTTACGCGAACCTCATAGCGCTTGGCGTCGTGCTCGGGAATGCCCATGCCAATCAGCGCGCCGGCAACCCCGCCTACCGCGCCGCCCACGCCCACTCCCGCGAGAGCGGCCACGATAGGGCCAGCGGCGATGATGGGTCCAACACCTGGTATCGCCAGCGCTCCGATTCCCAACAGCCATCCCAATGCGCCGCCAAGCACCGCGCCGGTTCCGGCGCCCGCGGCTGCGCCTTCCGGAGCCTTGGTAGCGTTGTCATGGGCAAAGCTCTTGGAGTTGGCTTTTTCCGGAAACAGTACAGAGATATCGGTGTTCCGGAATCCACTCTCCTTAAAGACGTCAACGGCAGCTTCCACGCTGGCGTAATTTGGGTAGATACCCAGTACTGCTATGTTCTTGCTGGACATGGTTTGGGTCTCCTTGTATGTCTACAATTTCCTTTTCACGCTGCTTTGCGCATTAGGACAAGTGGCTCGATAGAGTCACGTCCGCTGTCGCGCGGCTAATTTCTGCGCCAGCGGGAATAGCCCCATCCGCCGCCGCCGAGTAAGAATACGACCAAGAGAACGATCAATAGAGTTTCCATTTGCTTTTTCCTTTTGCGAGAGGAAGGGGTAGTTCCGGTTGTGCCGGAGTCCTCCTGGCTTTCGACTGAAACCCATTCTAAACGGGCAACGGGGCAATATCTGTCCTCTTATGCACACTCCGCGAATTGATGCTCCGGGCTGTTCCGCGCCAACTTCAAGATATGCACGTGGCTCCCCGCAGGAGCTCCTCGTTTCCGCGAGTCGCGCCCTATCGCATTTGCCGCCAAAGAGGGGGGAATGGCGGCGCGCGGATGCGCAAGGGAAGGCAGCGGCTGCGATTAGCGGCCGAAGAAGACGGATCGTTAACGCGGCTTCTTGAGAAGGCTTACGATCTTTCTGGCCTCTCTCATTCTTTCCTTGTAGTAGATCGGACTGATGGGGATTTTGTTCTTTCCCACCGGCAGGTGTTCCTTAACGCCTTCTTTTGACAAGAATAGGGCCAGGGCCATGTACGTCTTGATTTCCTTTTCCAGAAACTGAATGGCTTGCCGCTTGGATTCATCCATTTTTCACCTCGGGATTGTCATTGATGGAAAAACTGCCATGAGAACAGGGCCGTCCCCTTCACGCCTCAATTGATTCTCAGCGCTCCTGGCGGGCCGCTAGGGCCGCCTCAGGGCTTTGCGAAGGGACGCGCGCACTTCCAGGCCGCCGTCATCGTAGTCAATAAACCCCAGCCTTCTAAAACGATTCATGAATACATTGATGCGCGGGCGCGTGGTGCCAACCATTTCGGACAGAACCTGATGGCTTAAGAAGGGAATTTCGGCCCGCGGCGGGCCTTTTCTGTCCAACCGTGCCAGCCGCAGAAGCACGCGCGCGAGCCGCTGCTCCGCGGAGGATGTCAGCAGATCCGCCACGTGATTCTGGTACTGGTGGATGCTGGAGAGCAGATAGGCCACAAGAGAATTTGAAGCCTTGTTTTTTCTGCGAAGCATGTGGAGCATCTGCTCTTTCTTGATGATGCGTATAGAGCTGGCGGTTAACGCGATGGCCGTGGAAAGGCGAAAGGGATAACCCACCAGGCAGAGCTCGCCAAAAAAATCCCCCACCCCCAGGATGGCCGTAACCGCAGGAGGCTGATGTTTTGATCGGCGGGTCAGGCGCACCCCTCCTTCCTGAATATAGAAGAGGGTGTAGGCAGGCGTTCCCTGCTTGTAGATGCTTTGTTTATCACGATAGTGCGAAACCGTGCCTCCCAGGTTGTCTCTTGAAGAAAAGCCGGCGAGGCGGGAATTCATCTGTTTCACGCGTTTCATGAGTCGCTCCACTCCTTACCAGGGCGCTTTCAGGATGCGCGGGTTTCGCCTGCGGACACAAAATCGCGCACAAATTGCACCACGAATCCGCATGGACTGTCCGGAGAGCCGGCGCCGCGGTCCCGCGCCATCTTACGGTTTCCCCACGGTTCCCAGGGACTGCTGATGAGCCTCTTGCGACAATTGGTAGGCTTTGTTGGCATGTTCCAAGGCCTGCTTGGAATGCTCGTGACCAGTCTGATGGTCTTCTTTCCCATGATGCACGGCGGCAGCACGGTGTGCATGCGCGGCAAGTTCGTGGATTTCAGCGGCTCTTTGATGCGCGTCATATGGCATATTGTTTTTCCCTCCGCAACTCGTTCATCCTAGAACGATTCCATTTCCCGGGCTGTGCAATATTGGACACTCTGTGGAGACGAGTTCTCCAAAGCGTCATTTCAATATAGCCGGCCGGCGGACTCCGGGGGAGTCTCCGCCTCGACATCGCCCTTGCTTCCTTGTCGGCAAACAAGCCCAGTCTCGTCGTTCCCGGAATCGGTTTCCCGCACGGAAGGAATTTTCAGCAGGGAGGGCAGTTCAGTTCGGATCGCCAGGCGTGAAAGTTCTCGTTAGTCGTGCAGGACAACACTGAGGAGGGAATTGTGAACCTGGAGCCCGCCATTGTAGTGAATGAAACCCATTTTCCTGAATTTATTCATGAAGAAGTTCACCCGGGATCGAGTCGTGCCGATCATCTCCGCCAGCATCTCCTGCGATACCTTGGGGAGCATTTTTTGAGGATGATCCTGCTTCCCGTAGCGCGCCAGGAGCAACAGAGTGCGCGCCAGCCGCTTCTCGCTGGAGTTGAAAAGCTGGTCCACCAAATCTTCCTCGATGCGAATATTCCGTCCAAGCATGTAGGTGATGAACCGGTCGGAGAACGCGTGTTCTTCATGGAGCACACGGATCATTTCATCTTTTTCAATTGCGAGCGCGGTCGTGGGTGCAATCGCCGTGGCCGTCCCCATGCAAACCGCCTGCCCCGCCAGGCATCCTTCCCCGAAAAAATCGCCCGGACCCAGAATCGCCACCACGGCCTCTTTGCCGACCCCGTTGACAACCGAGAGCTTTACACCGCCCTCTCGAACGTAGATGACCGTCGTAGCGGGATCGCCTTGTGAAAAAATGGTCTGTCTTCTGCGATACTCCACAACCTTTCTCGCCACACCCGCCGAATCGAGAAAAGCCTGCACATCGAAAGCAGTCTTCCCCTTGGATTTTATCTTGGATTTAATCTTGCGCTTGCTCGCGGCTGCTTTCACAAAACCACCACTGGCTCAAAATAGTAGCAGAATCCTACAATTCAATGCAAACTCCGGAATGACTGGTGGTGATGCAGTGTGAACCGGCATCTCCGCGGACAGGACCGCGATCGAGCTCCGCTACTTCTTTGAAAGCTCGCCCTTAAAATGACTCTCGACATCTTCACGGCTCAGCGGGTTTCCGGCCTTCGTCAGCACCACGGAATAGACCACCTCATTCCCGGCGATCTGGGCGGTGATAAACGCACCGTCGTCCCGCAGTTCCTGGTAGATGAATTTAACCTTTCTGCCGTCATCAAGCATCTTGATCCACTCTTCGTCTGGCATGATCGTGTTTATTCAGGATAGGTCGCTGTTTTCCGGCAGTATCTTCTGTATTCCAAGAATGACCTCTCCATGCCATCCTGTTGCCGGAGGAAAGCGCTGACTGCCTTGCACTCAGCGGAAGAGCAAGCAAAACAAACCGCGACCCGTTCTTTCATCGCTTACCCTGAACTATTCGCGCGGCGGCTAGACTTATCTGGTTTTCGCGGGCGGATTTGGCCATGCGCGGCTTGGCCATTTCTTTTCTGACGCTGGCACATGTCGCTTCGCCGGCTTCTTTCCTGGCTTTCTTCTTCATCGAACCTCCTTGAGGGCATGGGGACAGAGGCAGCGCCGCTCAATTCAGAACGCCGCCAACAATGCGCGTCAGGCGTCGCGCTATCCATGCCGGGCGATCTGTTCGCGCACCCTGAAGTGAAGGAACGGACCGCACCATCTCCTCCAACTCACTTCTCCGACGCCTGTCCATGGAAGGCAGGCCTTTGCCCTGAACAGAAGTTGGGACACGTCAACGAAATAAATATACATCGCCAGAAGTCGGCGGTCTGTTCCAATACGCACACATTTATGCGTGCGCATTATGAAGAAGCAAGCCACGCCTGCCGGGGTGAGATCGGGCCTCGGATGGGCGATAATCGGTTTTTCGGGGAAAATACCTATTATTGAATGAGGTTACGGAGGCCGATTCAGCCGAGACCGACGAAAGTGAACCTGCCCACTCCGATCAAAGCCTCTTCCTCGCGGCCTCCTCTGGCAGTTTCCACCAAGCGCCTGCTGCCATGGCTGATCGCCGTGGCGTTTTTCATGGAGTCGCTGGACACGACGATTCTCAATACCGCGGTGCCCACGATTGCAGCCGCGCTCCACGTTGCTCCGCTCAGCATGAAGTCCGTGCTCGCAAGCTACACTCTGAGCCTTGCGGTATTCATTCCGATCAGCGGCTGGATGGCGGACCGGTTCGGAACGCGCCGCGTGTTTGCCTCCGCGATCGGCATTTTTACGCTGGGGTCATTTCTCTGCGGCATATCCAGCAATATCCACGTGCTGGTTGCCTGCCGCATCCTTCAGGGCTGCGGCGGATCCATGATGGTGCCTGTTGGGCGGCTCACCGTGGTGCGCACGTTCGCCAAGTCCGAACTGGTCCGCGCCATGAGCTTTGTCGCTATTCCCGCATTGATTGGTCCCATGCTCGGCCCCATCGCCGGCGGCCTGATCGTCGGCTACTTTCACTGGAGGATTATTTTCTTCGTGAATATTCCGATTGGCATCGCTGGTTTGTGCATGGTCTATCTGTACATGCCGGACTACCGCGAAGAACACAACAATCCTCTCGATGTGGTTGGGCTGATCCTTTTCGGATCCGGCGTTGCGCTGCTTTCCTATGTACTGGAGGTGTTTGGCGAGCACACATTGACGGCGCGCGAAATTGTGGGACTCCTGGCGGTTTCCATTCTCCTCCTGGCGGGGTACGGAATTCACGCGACGAAGGCTGCCTATCCGATGCTCAATCTCATCTTATTCCGGATTCGCACGTTTCGCGCGGCGGTAAGCGGCAGCTTCCTGACCCGGCTTGGCATTGGCGGAATTCCATTTCTATTTCCGCTCTTGTATCAAGTTGGCCTGGGGTTCACGCCGATTCAATCCGGGCTGCTCATGATGCCGCAGGCGATTGCGGCCATAAGCCTGAAGGTAACGATGCCGCGAATCCTGGCGCGCTTTGGATACCGCGCCGTGCTGGTTTCCAACACCCTGATTATCGGTTTGCTCATCTTTCTGTTTGCGACCATCGGAAAGAACACGCCGGTATGGCTGGTGGTTGTGGAGGTGTTCTGCTACGGGTTCTTCACATCGCTGCAATATACGTGCATGAACACGTTGGTCTATGCGGATGTCAGCCAGGAACAGGAGAGCAGCGCGAGCTCCATCGCCAGCACGATGCAACAGATGGCCATCAGTTTCGGCGTCGCTTCGGCGTCGCTGGTGACTGTCTTTTTCCTCCCCGATCACTTTCGTTCCAATTCCCAGCAATTCATTCACGGCATCCATCGGGCCTTCTTTGTGCTTGGCGGAATGACCCTCCTCTCCACCATCGTTTTCTACCAATTGAAAAGAGGGGACGGTGACGCGGTGAGTCAGCGGAAGGAGTTGCCCGCCGTGTAGCAGTGCGGCGCCACATCACCACCTGGAATTGCCGTGAGTGAGATCAGTATTCCAGGGGGAATGATCCGCGCACGAAGGCGAAAACGGAAAGCTCAGCGGTCGATCGCTCTCATATTCGCCGCGGCATATCGCTCGCCGGCAATCTCGTTCCGTGGCACAGCAGCCTCCAGCTCCGCCACCTCATCCGGCGTTAACTTGACATCCGCCGCGGCCGCATTCTCCTCCAGATATTTCCTTCGCTTCGTTCCCGGAATCGGGACGAGGTCTTCGCCCTTCGCCAGCACCCACGCCAGCGCCAGCTGGCCAGCCTTTATGCCTTTGCGCTCCGCAATCGCTTTCACTCGTTTCACCAGCACCTGGTTCCGGTCAAAATTCTCACCCTCGAACCGAGGATACCGTTGCGCTCGCACATCCTTGTCGCCCAAGTCGCTCTTCTTCGTAATCGTGGCGGTGAGGAAGCCTCTTCCCAGCGGACTGTAGGGCACAAATCCAATCCCCAGTTCCCGCACGGCTGGAAGAATTTCCCGCTCCACATGCCGTTCCCACAGGGAATATTCGGTTTGCAGCGCGGTGATCGGATGTACTTTGTGCGCGCGGCGAATCGTTGCTGGCGACGCCTCCGACAGCCCCAGATATTTCACCTTTCCGGCCTTCACTAACTCGGCCATCGCGCCAATCGTTTCCTCAATGGGGGTCTCCGGGTCCACGCGGTGCTGGTAATACAGGTCAATATAATCCACACCCAGTCGCTTCAACGAGGCATCGCAGGCCGTCCGCACATACTCCGGCTTGCCGCTGACCTCCCAAAACGTGGGATCGCTCTTCTTGCGGACGCTGGCAAACTTCGTTGCGAGGAAGACCTCGTCGCGCCGTCCGCGAATCGTCTTTCCAATCAGTTCCTCATTGTCGCCAATCCCATACGCATCGGCGGTATCCAGGAAATTGACCCCCAGATCCAGCGCGCGCAGAATCGTCGCGGCTGACTCCTCGTCATTCCGCGCGCCGTAGAACTCACTCATTCCCATGCAACCGAGTCCCATGCGGGAAACCACCGCGCCGTGCGAACCAAGCTTTACCTTGTGCATTGTCATATCCAGTTTAGATGGCTGCATCCGCCTTCGGATTCTATTTTTGGGGCGCCAGAAAGAGTGGCGGAATCCGCGACGCGCAAACCAAACGATTCACGCTGGGGGGACTTGCCGCGACCGCTGGCACGCGCGGCGAGTCCTAAATGCCTAGGACGCCTTCTCTTGCTCGTAAACCAGATATTCTTCGTACGGCCCCTTGAAATCGTCAATACGTCCATCCTTAAAATGCCAGATGCGCGTGGCGACTTCGTCAATCACATCGTGATCGTGGGTTACGAACAGGACAGTTCCATCGTATTTCTGCAGGGCAATATTGAGGGCGTTGATGGATTCGAGGTCGAGATGGTTGGTAGGCTCGTCGAGGACCAGAAAATTCGGCTTCTGCAACATCAGGCGGCAGAGAATCAGCCTCGCCGCCTCGCCGCCGGAAAGCGCCTGCGTGGGCTTTAGGGCATCGTCACCGCTGAACAGCATCTGCCCCATCAGGCCGCGCAGTTCCGTCTGCGTCACCTGCGGGCCGAATTGCTGCAGCCATTCGATGGAGGTGATGCCTTTAACAATGGAATCGGTGTGGTCCTGCGCGAAGTAGCCGACGGCAACTTCGTGGCCCCATGCGACCGTGCCGCCATCAATCGGAAACTGCCGGTCTGAATCTTCTATTTGCCCGGTGGCACCGTGCAGAAGCGATTTCAACAAGGTAGTCTTGCCCGCGCCGTTGCGGCCAATCAGCGCGATTTTTTCCCCGCGCGCCACGCTGGCGGTCACATGCTGAATCACCTTCAGATCGCCGTAAGATTTTCTCAGCGACTTGATTTCCAGGGGGTGCCGGCCCGAATGCTTCTTCATATCAAACCGGATGTAGGGCCGCTGGATGTTGGATTTGGCCAATTCGGAGGTTTGCAGGCGTTCGACGTCCTTTTTGCGCGAGGTCACCTGAGAAGAGCGCGTGCCGGCCGAAAAGCGCGCGATGAATTCGTTCAACTGCGCGATTTTCTTTTCGCGGACGGCATTCTGCGACTCGATGCGGGCGCGAATCTGCGTCTTGGCCATGACCATGTCGTCGTATCCGCCGGTGTACATAATCACCGTCTGGTAATCAATGTCGGCGGTGTGGGTGCAAACATTGTTCAGGAAATGCCGATCATGCGAGATAACGATCAGCACGCCCTCGTATTCATGCAGGTAATTCTGCAGCCAGTGCACGGAATCGAGGTCCAGATGGTTGGTGGGTTCGTCCAGCAGGAGCGCCTGCGGGCTGCCAAATAGCGCCTGGGCCAGCAGAACGCGGACCTTTTGCCCGCCCTGTAATTCGCGCATTTTGCGTTCGTGCAGGGCGTCTTCTACTCCCAGGCCATCCAGCAAAATCGCGGCATCAGCTTCGGCGGTATAGCCGCCTTCTTCGCCGACGATGCCTTCCAGTTCGCCCAGCCGCATGCCGTCTTTGTCGGTGAGCGCCTCGTGCGGTTTGGCGTAGAGAGCTTCCCGCTCCTCGAGAACCTTCCAAAGGCGCGCGTTGCCCATAATCACGGCGTCAATAACCCGGAATTCGTCGAACGCAAAGTGATCCTGCCGCAGGACTCCGAACTTCTTCGGCCGGGTGACGGAGCCCTGCGTTGGCTCGATTTCGCCAGTTAAAATCTTCATCATCGTGGACTTGCCAGCGCCGTTGGGACCGCTGATGGCGTAGCGGCGCCCGTCATGGAATGCACAAGTGACGTTCTCGAACAGTATTCGAGCGCCAAAGCGCATGGAAATGTTGTCAACGGAAAGCACGGAGAGTTAATTATACCGCAAATCGGGCGTCGCGCCGCGCCAGCGGAGGGTGCAGGCTGTGCCTCCGTAAAGACCTGATTATTGGGAAGGTTGGCAACTATTTGGAGGCTTCCAGCTTTTCGGCGAGTTCGAGAAGCTTGGTGACGCTGTTCCAGTTTCTGCCGGTTCCGGGAGTCTTGAGCGTCCTCTCCAGAACGGACCAGGACATTTTCGGGCGGCCCATGCCGTTGGGAAAATAGATATAGAGTTCGCGGCCGTCCATGCGCAGTTCCTCGGGCTCAGTCTTGATGGCGAGAACCGCGGCGCGAATTTCCGCACCGGGATCGCCGGCAAGAAAGCTTACCAGGAGTTTTCTGGGATCAATACCGCGGCGCTTCGCAAATGGATTGCGGGCGATCACGTCCCGCAGTTCCGGCGCGCTGCGGACGATCACATGCGGGTTAAAGCCAAACTGTTTTTCAATTCCCTTCTGAATTTTTCCGGCGACGCGAAGGGGATCGCGCTCCGGCGTTTTGAAAACGATGTTGCCGCTTTGCACGTAAGTTTGCACGCCGCGCAGGCCGAGCGATTCGCAAAGCGCGCGCAGCGCGTCCATTTTTATTATGTTGTGGCCGCCGACGTTAACGCCGCGGAGCATGGCGATCATCACGGTCATGGCAGTCTCCCGAATTGCGGCAGAGCGGAATTCAAATTCGAAAAAGCACGCTGGCGCAGAGGGCATTTTGCGCGATTCTTCCGCGGCCAACAACCGTGTTGGACGGTTGAATTGGAGAAATCGGGCGCTGAAAGGCGGAGAAAATGAGAGGCCAAAAGTGTAGCGATTAGAAATGCGGATGTGATTGATTTCGCAAGAGTTATCGTTTTGCGACTGTAAGAAGTGTAGCGATTAGAAATTGCCTTCCGCCGCCGATTTTGCGCCTTTGAGGCTCGTCCGGGCACACTTCTGACTTATTGTCCCTATTCAACAGGAAAAATCAACAGCAGGTTCTGTAACGATTGATCTGCGGCCTGTGAAAGAAGAGAAAAGACTGGCGGCCTAAAGCCGCCGCTACATGGCCGTGCCAAACTCCACACGCTGCCATGAGGGTGGAAGCGTGAAGGAAAATCAACAGCAGCTTCTGCAACTCCCATTCAATCGCTACTCGTAGCAAGTAGCCTCGGCCAGCCCGTGGTAGTCGAAATGGTCTGCCCGGCGTATACTCCGTGCATCTTCGCAGCTTTGGGGGAATTCTATGGTGAATCGAAACATCAATCAGAACCCACTAGCCTTTGGAGTTCAAGTGCTCTGCTGCTTCTTGTTCTTCTTTGCCTTTCCCAGTGCCCTAGGGAGCGCCGGACTGGAGCATCGTGGGCAACAATCGGAGAAGTCAGCGCCTTCGAGGACCGATAAGGAGCATCCCGGCACCGTGCTTTTCACGCCGACCAGAAGCCAATGGCTTATTCTAAACCTCGAAGCAATGTTCCAATCCCCTGCTATTGGTCAGTCGGGCTTCAGCATTGATTTCGCAAGATCAGCTGAGGATTCGGAAACCATTGTTATCTTGGTGCGGTACGCACCAAATGTAAGCAGACCAGAGATGAACGCTGCCATCGATCGTGCACGCAACGCAGTTCAACTAATGGCTAACTATTACGGATGGCAGGATTGGGTAAAGATTAAAGAAGATGTCGCGATGGCCCAGACACAGTAGTGTATGGTGACGTTAGATCATGAACCAGATCTTCCAGATTTAAAGAAACGCGATTTCATAAGACTTTACTTTGACGCGTTTCGGAAAAGGGTTCATCGCCTCTCCGCGTTGGATACGACCGGCTTCCCAGACGAAGCATTCACACTCTGCATAATTTACATCGACCGACTTGCTTCCGGACATTATGGTGGAAATCAAAAAAACAGAAATTTCCATCGGGTCCTAACGGAATTGGGAGGGGATTCGCTGTTCAAACTGCTACACCCGACAGACGTGCTAACGGTTGCGCAGAAAGCGGCAGGCCACGAGTTGCCCGAGTTCAAAGCTGCTGTGGAGAGGGGCGGTAATCGGCTTCTCGATGAAGCGGTGGCAATTGCGGTGTTCAAAAGGACAGCGCCAACCGTTGAAGCGAACCGCCACTTCACTGAGAACATCTGGCGTGCCTCCATCGCTTCAATTGTATACAGACGTTGCAGGAACCCGGAGGTGCACGGCCCGGGTAGTGGAGGGTTATCGCTAGACGAGATTGTCCACAACGGGACGAGGGGCATCCGAATCGATTTCGCCAACCTGTATCCTGCTTTGCTGTCGATACTCTCTAAGATCGCTGCCCTGTCAAATGAGACGGGCCATTGGTACGGGAATCCTTTCTTCATATCGACGCTGTCGAATAGCAGATGAAACATTGGGGAGGGATTCACAGGAGCCTGCACCAACCTCAGCGAATGCCAGCAACCATTGGCTGGAAGAAACGAAACAGCCGAGCGATTTTGCGCTATGGGTGCTGATTGGGTCGTATGCTGCCTCACGGGTGCTACAGGTTTTTCCGGGGACAATTTCGGTGCCAGCGGTGGTTGGGCTGCACGCCGTGTGGCTCGCGGTTCTGTGGCGATTCGCGGCGGGCGGGGATTACTTCGACGATGCGGCGGGGGCGGGATCGTCCCATAGCCGGAAGCCGCCGAGAAAGGCGTTGGCATTGTTGCCGAGGCGCATGTGGGCGGGAAGCGTCTTCAACTTTTTGCTGTTGCCGCCGCCGAGGACCACGTAGTCCGCCTCCAGTGTTTCGCGGAGTTCTTCGGCGATATGCGCCACGTAGTTGCGCCATTTCTTTTTTCCCATGCGCTGCAGCCCGCGCAGACCAAGATAGTCCTCGTAGGTTCGTCCCTTCTTGTAGGGCAAATGGGCGATTTCCATGGGCTCCAGGGTTCCGTCAATGATGAGAGCCGCGCCCAGACCGGTGCCCAAACCGAGGAAGAGCATCTTCCCGCCGCTATAGCTTCCGATGGCCTGCATGGCGGCGTCGTTGACGATTTTCACCGGGCGGCCGAAGGCTTTCTCAAAGTCGAAACCCACCCAGCCCTTGCCCAGATTGTACGGATCGCGGAATGGACGTCCGTGAATTACAGGAGCGGGATAGCCGATGGAAACCACGTCATACTTCCAGTCCTTTACGGCGTCCTTCACGCCGCTGACCATCTTTGCGGCGGTCATTTTCATGCCGGAATCGAATTTGCGGGGAACTTTCTGTCCCGTAGCCAGCATTTTGATGTGAGTTCCCCCCGCATCAATCACAAGAATCTTACGGCCGGGTTCCGGGGATACGCGTTTCATGCTGGCCTCCAAACGGAAATTCTAGCGTGAATGCAGGTCAGACGGAGAGAAACTTGGGGCCGCTCACGAACGGATTACCCCGCTCGTAGAAACGCAGCACGCGGTGCGTTTCCACATTGATGCCAATGCGCGTGCTGCGGCCGATGCGCCCAACGGGACGCACGGCGGCGCCCAGCCACAGCGGTCCCGGAGCGCACAGATCGAGGCCGTCATAGCGCCGGTCAATTTTCATGGCCTGAGCGAGCCGCCCGGGGCCGCGGGTGAGGTCGAACAAATTCGCCGTTCCGCGGCGGCGCTGCATTCGCGCAATGCCTTCCAGCGGCTCCACAGCTCGAATCAATACTCCAGAACCGACACCAGCTTTTTCGCTGGATACATTCATCATGAAAGAGGAGCCATAGGTGAAGTAAACATAGGCATGGCCGTGGCGGAGAAAAAGGGAGCGATTGCGCGGCGTCTGGCCGCGAAAGGCGTGGCACGCGGCGTCGCCGGGAAGGTAGGCTTCGGTCTCCACAATGCGGCCGCTGAACCGGCCCGAGGGCGAATCAAGGACCAGAGTTTTGCCGACAAGAAATCGCGCGAGTTGCACGGCGCGCACCGGCAGTTCGCCACGCCGTAGGCGGCGGATGCGCAGCTTCTTCGCCGTCGTTTTTGTTTTGCGCACTCTGGTCATTTGCATGTCAAGATAATCGGATGAATTGTTAACGGTAATTACTCCAGTGCGGCGGCCATTCTCGCCAAGCCGTACCATCCTCTAGATGCAGGACAATGACATGGGCGCAGACAGCGGCTGGCAAAACCCAGCCGGAAAGCTGAGAATAGCACTGCTGACGGCAGCCTGCGTGGGAGCGCAACCACTTTGCCTGCGAATACGCAAGAGACGAAGGAGCAATTAGACCGGGAAAAGCAAGTTGTGGCGCGTGCTGCGGTGCGATGGGTTCGCGGCGGGATGCGGCTGGCGCTGGGGAGCGGCTCGACGGCGCACTATTTCATCGAGTTCCTGGGGGAGCGCGTACGCGAGGGTGGATTGAAAATCGAGGCTATCGCCACATCCAGGGAAAGCGAAGCGCAGGCGCGGCAAGCGGGCATTTCAATAATTCAGCCGGAACGCGGATTGCGGCTGGACCTCGATGTGGATGGCGCGGACGAAATCGCGCCGGATTTGAGCCTCATCAAGGGCCGAGGCGGCGCGTTGTTGCGGGAAAAGGTGCTGGCGCGCGCTTCGCGGTATTTCCTGGTAATCGCCGACTCGTCAAAGAGAGTTGAGACGCTGGGAGCCATGCCCGTGCCAGTGGAGGTTGTCCCGTTCGCGCGACCCTGGGTGGCGGACGAAATCCAGAAACTGGGCGGGAAACCGGTATTGCGCGTGGATGTGAAAGCGCCAGAAAAGACCTACCTCACGGACCAGCAGAATTGCATCCTGGATTGCCAGTTCGGGCCGATTGAAAATCCGCCCGCTCTTGCAGAGAAATTGGAAAAAATTCCAGGTATTGCCGGGCACGGGCTGTTTCTGGGATACGCGAGCGCCGCGCTGGTGGCAAACGGCGAAAATGTGTTTGCCCTTCGTTCCGGAGAAATTCCTGTTCCACTGGAAAAATTCGATATTGCTGGCGATTACGATTCCCGCAGTAACGTTTGAGCGCGGCGGCGGTGGCGAAGAATGGATTACATCGCAGAAGCGGGGTGATCTCGCTTGTCCTGTAGCGCCTCCGCGGCGCCCAGCAGTTCCGGCAACGTAAATTTCCCCTTCACTTCTTTCCGTTTGCTCCAGTCGTGATAGGTGTGGCACTCGAAGCATCGCGATTCGGCCGCATCAGGTCCGGAATGATGGCACTGCCGGCAGGTATGAATTCCCGGAAGCAGAATTTCAGCAGTTTCCTGGCTGGTCAAGGCGCGGACATGGCAACTCGTGCAAGTCACCAGGCGGTGCTGGTCGTGGCTGAAGACGGCATGAGGAAACCAGCGTTGGACGACGTTCGATTTGGCGACGACTGGAAGCGAAGCGGCTGGCGAAAAATTCAGGGCGTGACATTCCTTGCAGGTCTTGTTCCAGAGCAACTGCTCTGATTCCGCCACTCGCTCGTTCACCCACTGTGACGGTGACAGAGATCGCACCGCCGGAGGAACGGGCTTCCCCGGAAGATTCTGAACCGGTTGCGATCCCGACCGCAGCTCCGCGGGATTAGCGGCGATGTAGCGTTGAAATTTGCCGACGAGGAAAGCATGCACCACTTCCGGCTTATCATGCGGCACGCTTTCCGTGAAACGCTTGTCGAAAGTGAGCGGGTGGCAGGAACCGCAGCTTCTGGCGTACGTAACCGGCGCCATGTAGGCACGCGCGGGCTGTGCAGCAAGCGGACCGGAAAGCGCCGACGCGGCAGCGGGCGATTCCGCCAGCGCAAAACGCCAGGGCCGTTTGTCCGCGGGAGTGCGATGGCAATCGGAACAATCCATCTGGACGAGTCCATTCGGCCCGCGCAAACCCGTTTTCATATGAACGGCATGATTGAGTTTGATGGTGGCGGGATCGAAACTCCCCGGGCGAACGGCGGCGAATTCCGGATGTCGGGTGCTGAAACTTTCTATGGAGCTGCTGAAATTTACCGGCGCACCGGTGGTCTTGAGATCGGCGTGGCAGCGTGTGCAGCCGGCATCGCTGGTGGCGGACAAGCGCAGGACTCCGCGGTGCTCAACGTGGCAGGACGAACAGTGGGGACTAAAAACCTGATCGGCGTGATGAATTGGCCCGTCATGGCAGGCCAGGCAGGCCTGATCGCTGGCCGCGGCGCGAAAAGTGTTGGCGGTCTTCACATGGCAGATGTCGCAGCGGGCATTCAGGATGGCGTGCGCCGGGGCCAGGCGTCCGCTGCTATAAACTCTGGAGTCCCGCGTGAATCCCCACCAGGCGATTACGGCCACGGTAAGAAGTGGAAGCCCGGCGGAAAGCCAGAAACGCCAGCGGCGAAAAGAATGCGGCCGCAGAAAATAGTTCAGGTCAATCCGCTGGGCCAGCTTTTTCGTGGTGCGTGGCGTTCGCGGCAACGGTCTCTATCCTTTCACCCGGGTTAGTAGCGCAGCGCCATCACGGCATGCACCGCACCCAAAAGAAGCAACGCGAGAGACAAAGGAATATGCAGCATCAACCAGCCATGCAGCCAATGATGCAGGCGAATTTGCCGCCGCAACTGGCGGTCCTCCTCGCAAATTGTTTCCAGATCGTCCACGGCGCCATGCAGAACAGAAGGCAAAAGCGTGGACAGCTCCTGAAACAGCCGATGGGCTTCCGCTGAATCCGCGAGCGGAGAACTGGCCGGCTTTGCACTTTCGAGAAAAGGCTGAACTTCGCGAGCATAAAATTTGCGAAGTGGCGCCATTTCTTCGTCCGTAATCTCGACTTCCACGATCGCCGCTGTCGCCAACCCCGGCGCACCAGACATTACAGGTTCCGGCGGGCTGCCGGCTCCGGACACAATTTCATCAGCTTCGGCGCGCAACTGGGCGCGCACGCGATCAATCTGCTCGAAAATGGTCTCGTAAGGTACTTCGGCGGTCATCACGCGGGGCAGGTAATGCTGCAAGATGGCCCCAAAAACTCCACTGACCACAACGACGATCAGGAGAATCATCAAAATTGTGGTGACGCCTCCTCCGAATCGGAAACCACCATGGAAAAGAATGATGGGAAGGCTGAGCAGTCCAAGCCAGAGATGGCCTCGCATCCAGGTTTGCGCGCGGCCCACGCGCCAAACGGGAACTTTTTTTCGCGCACCAAGCAGTCCGGCAAAAATCATGAAGGCAAAACCCACGACTCCGTAAATAAGGCCCAGGGGGCTGCGGCCACTGGGGCCCGCGGGAGAAAAAGCGGCGTAGGGAACATAAATGGCGGTGGCCACGCCCAGGATAACCACCGAGGCGACCAACCACTTTTTATGGGTGTGATCAATCAGCACGTGTTGTTGCCCTCGATTGAGAATCCGCCTGAGCCGCTAATGATTTCGCCCCTTGTCCCTGGAATTTGCCAGCAGACTTGCAAAGTAGTCGCGTGGATCCACACGGTGCGCCGCATCGTGGGGGCAGGCGTACACACAGCTGGGCTCGGCCTGCTCGGTGCATAAATCACAGGATGTGGCTTTGAGCTTGGGCACTGCCTTCTTGCCTTCGAAATCATCCGCATCGCCGCCCGGAACCGTGAAGGGATGCAGGTTTATGTTTCCGTAGGGGCAGTTCTTGGCGCAAAGTCCGCAGCCGATACACCAGTCCTCAATAATCACTTCCAGAGAATTGCGCCGGCGAATCGCACCCACCGGACAACCCACCATGCACAGCGGGTCGCGGCACTGGCGGCAGGAAGTCGCCACGAGAAACTGATCAAAGCGCAAACCCTCTCGGACCAGACGGGTGATGCCGTCGTGGGCGTCAGCGCAGGCCCGGACACAGGCGTCGCAACGCGTACACTTCGCCAGGTCCAGTATCAGGAGGCTCTGCGCCTCCATTAATCCCTGGTCCAGAAATTCATCCAGTGGAGTGCCGCGCACGGCCGAGAGCCGCTCCAGGTTTTGTTGCAGGCGGGTTTGCGCCGCGCCCTCCAATTGCTGGCGAATCGCGGGAAAATCGTTCATCATGCGCTGGAAGTCTTCGCCGGTGATGCGCACCACTTCCACGTGGTCCAGCGCCGTGCAGGTGGCCACGCGCAAGCCGCCCCCCAGCAGGCCGATTTCACCGAAGTAATCGCCGCGAGAAAGGTAAGCGAGCACCATTTCGCCGCCGGGATGCGCTTCCGAAACTTTCACAAATCCGATGCGGACGAGATAGAAACTGTCCGCCGGATCACCCTGGCGGCAAATCACCTGGCCGGGGTTGTAACGAATCAGTTCCACGCGATCGCGGAGATGACTGATGAAATCGTCCGTCAAACTGGCAAAAACGCGCACGCCGCGAAGATGGGTTTCCAGGGCACGGCGGCGATAGGTGTGGTCAATCTGCGCGCGGAAAGTCTTGTTGCGCTGCATGATGTCCAGAACATTGCGCAGCATTTCCAGCATAGTGCAGTCGGTCTCCGCGCGGACAGTGGCCGAGCGCGGATACAAGCTCATGCAGGTCATTTCGCCGAAGAGGTCGCCGGGGCCGAGGTGCGCTACGGGATTGTCATATGCCAGATCCACCGGGGCATCGATGGGGATCCAGCGTTGATCCGTTTCTTCGTCGCGCTCGTCCTCCTTGCGGCGGACCAGAACGCTGGAGAGTTTGCTCAGAAAGCCACGCGCCCCGCCGTGGGTTTTGACGTGCGCCATGGGGCTGGAGAGAGAGACGCGGGCTTTGCCTTCGAGTATATAGAACGCCGTCGAGCCGTATTCGCCTTCGCGGCAGATGACGTCCCCGCGCTTGAAGCGCCGCCGCACAACCGCGCCGCGGTTCAAACCCAAAAACGTTCCCGAGACGCCCATGAAAACAGGGAGCTGCAGCAGTTCATCAGGCGTGACCGCTTCGGCGGCATCGCTGGCGGCGAAAGCCGTGCCGGTGACCACGCGATTCGTTAGCGCGCCGGTGGGGCAGGAAACCATGCATTCGCCACAGGAAATGCAGGAGGAATCTCCCATGGGCAAATTGTTGTCAAAGGCGATGCCGACCTGTCCGCCCTTGCCCATGCGGCCCAGGACGAAATTGCCGCGAATGTCATTGCACCCGCGGATACAGCGGTCACAAAGAATGCAGGCGCCGAAATCCACGGCAATGCTGGGAGAGGAATCGTCTTTGGGGCGAAAGCTGGCGCGCTTTGGGAAACGCGGAATCTTGATTCCCTCCTGCTTCGCGAGGGCTTCGAGTTCGCAGTCGCCGGAATGCTGTTGCCGCGTGCAAGGGCTGGGATGGTCGGACATCAGCATATCGAGCAGTGTTCGCCGCGCCTGCCGTACCTTGTCCGAAGCGGTATTCACAACCATCTTCGGCTCAACCTGCCGCACGCAGGAGGCTGCATACACGCGCGCGCCCACGTCCACCACGCACAGGCGGCACACGCCGACTGGCGTTTCATTCTGCTGATGGCACAACGTGGGAATGGGAATGCCGTTCATGCGGGCGGCGTCAAAAACAGTGGTGCCTTCGGGGACAGAGACGGCGCGTCCGTCAATGGTCAGCTCAATCAATCCGGCGGGACTCATGCATGCCTCAGAGGATTGCCGCGACTCGCTGAAGGTGCTGCGCTGGAATGGCAGACGCCGGAAGGACACTCGCGCCGCAAAACGTGAGCTTCGACCTCTTCTCTGAAATGCTTCCACACCGAGGCGATGGGCGCGGGGACAACCTGGCCCAATCCGCAGATGGAAGTCAGGCGCAAGGCGTCCGAAAGCTCCTCGACCAGCGCGAAATCATCGGCGGAGCCTTCCCCTTGCGTCCACCCGGTGAGGATATCCACCATTTTTTGCGACCCAACGCGGCAGGGAACACACTTGCCGCAGGACTCGTTGCGAAAAAACTTGGTGGCGTTCAGGGCCATATCCAGCATGCACGTCCCTTCGGCACACACCACCACCGCGCCGGAACCCATCATGGAACCGGCCGCGGCAAGCGATTTGAAATCGATGGGCACGTCGGCCATTGTGGCCGGCAGGTAGCCGGACGAAGGGCCGGAGGGCGCAAAGGCTTTCAGCCTTTTGCCATCGGAAACGCCACCCGCATGCTGGAAAATTAAATCGGACATCGGCGTTCCCATGGGCAGTTCGTATACGCCGGGACGGCGCACGTGTCCGCTTACGCCAACAAACTTCAGGCCGGCGGTTCCGCCCAGGCCTTGCGCCTTATACCAATCCACGCCGCGCGCCAGAATCTGGGGCACCTGCGCGAGAGTTTCCACATTGTTAATCACGGTGGGTTTGTTCCAAAGTCCCTGCACTCCGGGAAAGGGAGGCTTATTGCGAGGTTCGGCGCGCTTTCCCTCGATGGCTTCCAGCAAGGCGCTTTCTTCACCGCAGATGTAGCCGCCGGGGCTGACAAAAACCTCCAGTTCAAACGGGAGGTTGCTTCCCAGAACATTCTGGCCGAGGACACCTTCTCGCTGGCAGCGCTTGATTTCTTCTTCCAGAATCCTTTCCTGCTCTTCATACTCGTGGCGAATATAAAGGATTCCCTGGCGCGCACCGGTGACCAGACCTGCAATGATCATCCCCTCGATGACCAGATGGGGCAGATGAGTGAGGATGTACCGGTCCTTGAATGTTCCCGGCTCGCTCTCATCGGCGTTGCAGACGATGTACTTCTCGGAACTGGGCGTTTGTTGCACCAGTTTCCACTTAGCCGGCGTGGGGAAGCCGGCGCCGCCAAGGCCGCGCAAGTCAGCGGCCGCCAAAAGGGCCAGCGCGCCATCCCAGTCGCGCGACTCCACCAAACGGCGCAGCGCGCCGTAACGGTTTCCCTCGGCATAGGGATCGGAATCGCATTTTACTTTTGCCGCAGTTGTAGATGCCTCCGGCAGTGGCCTGCCGACCAGGAGGTTGCGGATCATCTCCTCCGCGGCGAGAGGAGTGACGTCGGTGAAAATCCGGTCATTTATAGATATGGCAGGAGATTGGTCGCATCGGCCCAGGCAGGAAACGTGGTGGATGGATACGTCGCGTTCACTGGCGCCACGAAAAGCCTGCTCCAAACTTGCGCAGAGCGCATCGGATCCCTGCAAATGGCAGGTCATGTCGCCACAAACCCGCACGTCAGCCTTGGCCGGCGGCGTGAGATGAAAATGCGGATAGAAACTGGCCACACCGTGCAAACGGTACAGTGGAACGTCAATTTTTTCCGACAAGGCTTTCAACTGGTCCGGGGGGAGATATCCGAACTGGCGCTGGACGGCCTTCAGTTCTTCAAATATCAACGCGACTCTCCCCTCGCAGCGAAAGCAAATTCCCCGTCTGCGAGCAAGGCGGATGTGGTTCCGTTTGAGGTAGCATCCGTATAGCAGACCTGAAGCCGCGTGTCCATAGACAGGGGCGGGTGTGGCGCGCCCCGGACCAGCAGATGAAACGGGACGATGCGGTTGACTTCACATGGGGCGGGTTGTATAAGCACTCCCTGACCGAAACAAATAGGTTTGATTAACGGGGCGCGAAAGCGCATTCCTTCGAGGCCAAACTGTCCATGACGCGCAGAGGAAAGATTTCCAGTCTTTTCCTTTTGTTGGCGCCGCTGGCTTTTCTTGCCACAGGAAATCCTTGCGGCGCGGGCAGCACGACAACAGCGTCTTCATCTCCCAAATCAACAACCAATGGAGCGGCCATATCGGCGCCACAATACACGGGTCCGGGTTCGTGCAGTTCCTCAAGCTGCCACGGAAGCGTTTCTCCACGCACGGAAAATCGCGTTTGGCAGAATGAGTACAGCATCTGGGTAGTGAAAGACAAGCATGCCCAGGCATACAGCGTGCTTTCCGGCCCAGTGGCCACGCGGATGGCGACGATCCTCGGCCTGGGGCAAGCGAAAACAGCGCACAAATGCCTGGCGTGTCACGCGCTGGATGTGCCACCGGCACAACGCGCCCGGACGTTCGATCTCGGCGACGGCGTGAGTTGCGAAAGCTGCCACGGGCCCGCGGCCGCATGGCTGGGGCCGCACACCACCAACGGATGGACACATGAGCAATCGGTGGCGCTGGGGATGGTTGACCTGCGCGACCTGACGGTGCGCAGCGACAAATGCCTCTCCTGCCACCTCGGCAATCAGGAACAGTTTGTGGACCATGAAATGATCGCCGCAGGCCATCCGGATCTGACGTTTGAGCTGGATTCCTTCTCGGCGGTGATGCCGCGGCATTGGAAGGAACCTCCAACGGGAACCGCGGATCCCTGGTACGGGGTGCGGGAACTAACTGTGGGGCAAGCCGTGCAGCTTCGCGAGGCCATGGACCGCCTTTCCGGGCGGGCTCATGGCGCACACTGGCCGGAGTATTCGGAACTCGATTGCTTCGCCTGCCACCACAACTGGACGCCGTCGGAAAAAAGCTGGCGGCAAGCTCGCGGTTATCCGGGACGCCGGCCGGGCGACCCTCCATGGAATGATTCCCGGTACGTGATTTTTCATTACCTGATTGAGCAGGCGGATGCGGGAACGGCGAAACAATTGGACGCGGACATGGCGCAAGTGACTCAACTGATGAGCCAGCTCAATCCCAACCGGGACAGCGTGGTTGCCGCGGCAAACAGCGCTTCACACGCGGCTGGGGAATTGACCCACAAACTGGCCACCGTGCCCTACGATCAGGCCGCGACTCTGCAATTGTTGCGGCAAATTTCGGGAGACGCGGACAAGATCGGCGCGCAAGGGGAACGCAGCGCGGAACAGGCGGCCATGGCGGTGCAATCGCTCTTCGTCGCCTATAGCAGCAATGCCAATCCGCCCAATGCCGCGGAAGTGCGCGTGGCCATTTCGGATCTCTTCAAAGAATTCCAGGATCCTTCCGCGTATGATCCGGCGCGATTCTCACGGCAAATGCACAAGGTGAATTCCCTCCTTCCGTAGCCCACGTGATGCCGAAAAAGAAAAACTTATCCACGCGCGAATATGAACGGATGCACGCGCCCGGCGGCGTGCTGGTGCCGCCGTGGCTGCGCTGGGGGCCGTACGTCAGCGAACGCGCCTGGGGGACGGTGCGCGAGGACTACAGCCCGGATGGCAACGCATGGGAATTTCTTCCGCACGACCTGGCGCGGAGCAAGGCGTATCGCTGGGGCGAGGACGGCATCGCGGGCATCTGCGACCGCTATCAGCTTCTGGTGTTTGCCCTTGCGCTGTGGAATGGCCGTGATCCGATTCTAAAGGAAAGAATGTTCGGCCTGAATTCTCCGGAAGGAAATCACGGGGAAGACGTCAAGGAATACTATTTCTACCTCGACAACACTCCGACGCACAGCTACATGCGGATGCTGTACAAATATCCGCAGGCGGAATTCCCCTATTCGCGCCTGGTGGAGGAGAACCGGCGGCGAACTGGAACGAGCCCTGAGTTTGAACTGTTGGACACCGGCGTTTTCGACGAGGACCGATACTTCGATGTGTTCATCGAATACGCCAAGGCCAGCCCGGAGGATATCTGCATCCGCATAGAGGCTTTCAACCGCGGGCCTGAACCCGCGGCGCTGCATCTTCTTCCGCATTTGTGGTTCCGCAACACCTGGGCGTGGACGGAAACGCCCGGCTCAGAACCGATGATCCGGCCCGGACGAACGACGGGCGAATTCGCCACGCTGGAGGCTGATTCGGCCAGCGCGCAGCTCCTGAAAAACCTGCAATCGGAATACCGGCTCAACCGGATGTTTCTTTACGGGCCTGCCCATGGAGAAATGCTATTCACCGACAATGAGACCAATGGCCTGCGTGTTTTTGCGTCCGGATATGCGAGCCGCAAACCGTATGTGAAGGATGCGTTCCATCGGCATGTGATTCAAGGAGAAAGCTGCACAAATCCGGAACGCACGGGAACGAAGGCCTGCCTCCACTACACATTTGAAATTCCGCCGGGAAAATCGGCTGTGCTGCGTTTGCGACTGACGGATCAGGAGCCTCGTGGAAACGCCAATCCCCTGGCGGATGTTGATTCGATTATTGCCGCGCGGAAAGAAGAGGCCGACGAATTCTATGCCTCGATTCATCCTCCGGGAGCTTCCGCGGATGAGCGTTTAATTCAAAGGCAGGCGCTTGCCGGAATGCTGTGGAGCAAGCAGGCCTATCTCTTTGACGTGCAGATGTGGCTGAACGGCGATAATCCCTCGTGGCCGCCGCCGGAATCGCGCAAGCAGATTCGAAACGTCCACTGGCGGCATTTGAATTCGATGCGGGTGATGCTGGTACCGGACAAATGGGAATATCCCTGGTTTGCTTCCTGGGACCTCGCATTCCACTGCGTCACGCTGGCCCTGATTGATCCCGCCATTGCCAAAGAGAATTTGTGGGTTCTCTCGTTCGAGCAGTTCCAGCATCCCAACGGACAGATTCCCGCGTACGAATGGGAATTTTCGGACTTGAACCCGCCGGTGCAGGCGTGGGCCTGCTGGCGCATCTACCAGATGGAGAAGAAGCGCACCGGCAAAGGGGATGAGGAGTTCCTGGAAAAATGCTTTCATAAGCTGCTGATTAATTTTGCGTGGTGGGTCAACAAGGTGGACAGCCAGGGACTGAACGTCTTTGAAGGCGGATTCCTCGGACTGGACAACATCACCGTGTTCGACCGCAGCCAGAAACTGCCGGGCGGAGGCGTTCTGGAGCAGTCCGATGGCAGCGGCTGGATGGGTTTCTTCTGCCTGCACATGATGCGCATCGCGCTGGAATTGGCGGGGGAGCGGCCCGTGTACGAAGGTCTGGCCACCAAGTTCTTTCAGCACTTCATTTATATCGGCGCGGCCATGAAGAACATGGGAGGGCGCAACTTTCAGTTGTGGGATGAAGAAGACGGATTTTTTTATGACGTCCTGCGGTATTCCAACTCCGATTTTCATAAGCTTCGCGTGCGCTCGCTGGTTGGCCTGATTCCGCTATTTGCCGTGGAGTTTCTGCGCGAAGAGGAATGGACACATCTGCCCACTTTTCTGGGAAATGTGAATTGGTTCATCAAGAACCGCCCGGACCTCGTGGGAAGCGCGTGCTATTCGGAGATGCGCAACGGAACGCGGGATCATGTGCTCTCCATCGTTGACCATCACCAGCTGGGGCGCATCCTCGAACGGCTTTTTGACCCGGAGGAGTTCCTTTCCCCGGCGGGCATTCGCAGTTTGTCCAGGCATCACAAACAATTCCCTTTTGAATTCGAAGGGCAGCAGGTGCGTTACGATCCCGCCGAAGCCGAAATGAAAATCAAGGGGGGCAATTCCAATTGGAGGGGACCGATCTGGTTTCCCACCACTTACCTGATCATTGAATCGCTGATGAAATTCAGCGAAGCGTTCGGCGCGGATTTCAAGGTAGCCACGCGCGGCAGTGGCGGCCTGCCAATCAGCCTGCGCGCCATGGCGGGAGAGATTGCCAATCGCATGATTGGACTCTTCGCATGGAATGGCGCAGGAGGCCGGAGAGTTTTTGGGGGAGCGAAGAAATTTGCCGATGATCCGCACTGGAGGGATCACCTGCAGTTCCATGAATATTTCCACGGAGATACAGGCGCAGGTCTGGGCGCGAGCCATCAAACCGGCTGGACAGGCCTGGTGGCCAACCTTGTGGATGAATGGCGCGATGCAGATTAAGTTTTCCGCGGAATGTGAAGGCGCGGCGCGTGTTTCCGTAACGACTCATCCCTTCATGACGGAAGGCATCTCAGGAGGCCACAGTTGCAGGAATACGATCTAATTGTGATTGGCTCCGGCCCGGCGGGAGAAAAAGGCGCCGCGCAGGCGGCCTACTTTGGTAAACGCGTAGCCTTGGTGGAGAGCGGCACGGTGGTGGGCGGAGCCTGCGTGAATTCCGGAACGGTTCCCAGCAAGACGTTGCGTGAATCCGCTCTGTATTTTTCCGGCCTGAAGCAGCGCGGCCTGCACGGAATTGACTATTCGCTCCGCGAGAATATGACCGTCGGCGATCTGATGCATCACAAAGATGCCGTGGTGGAACAGGAACGCGGAAAAATCAGGAACAATCTTGCCGCGCACCACATTGACTTCGTGCAGGGAACCGCGGGATTCGAGGATGCGCACACCGTTGTGGTGACAGCGAGAGATGGAAAGACCTCGAGCATCCGTGGCGAGATTATTCTAATTGCCACCGGCTCACGGCCGCATCGCCCGCCAGAGATCCCCTTCGATGACAAGTTTATTTTTGATTCGGACACGATTCTCTCCATGGACCGTATTCCCGAAAGCATGGTGGTGGTCGGTGGCGGCGTGATTGGCTGCGAGTACGCTTCGATCTTCACGGCGCTGGGCGTGAAAGTCGCGTTGGTGGATGGCCGGGAGCGTGTGCTTACCTTTTTGGATGGAGAGCTCTCCGAGCGTCTGCGCGAACGGCTGGCCGGCCTGGGACTTCAATTTTATCTGCAGGAGCGGCTGGAAAAAGTGGAGCGCACGGCAAGTGGCGTCCGCGTGCAATTGCAATCCGGCAAGACATTGGAAATGGAGACGGCGCTGTTTGCGGCCGGCAGACGCGGATCGGTGGACGGGCTGCATCTGGAAAAAGCCGGATTGGGACTGAACAAACGCGGCTACATCGAGGTCAACGAGTCATACCAGACTTTGATACCGAACATTTATGCCGCGGGTGACGTGATCGGCTTTCCTGCTTTGGCTTCCACTTCGATGGAACAGGGACGCGTCGCCGTCTGCCACGCATTCAGCTTTCAGTACAAGAAGCGCCTCGCTTCCATGCTGCCCATGGGGATTTACACCATTCCGGAAATCTCCAGCGTGGGAGAAACGGAGGAATCCTGCAAGGAGAAGGGCGTCGAGTACGAGGTGGGGCGGGCCAATTATTCCAACAATGCCCGCGGCTTGATTGCGGGCGACACGGCGGGATTGCTGAAGATCCTTTTCCGCCGCGATAACCGGCAGTTGCTGGGAATCCACATTATCGGTGAGCACGCCACGGAAATTATTCACCTGGGTTCAGCGGTGATGGAGGCTGGCGGCAAACTGGACACGTTTATTGAACTGGTTTTCAATTACCCCACACTTTCCGAAATGTACAAATACGCGGCATACGACGGGCTGGGCAATCTTTCCGGGCATAAACTTCGCGAAGGTTGAGTCGGTTCCATCCAAATTGTGTTCGCTTCTGTTAAGGCGTCCGCCGCCGCGATTGCGGTCCACGCCACTGCTGGCCCGGGTTTCGCACGAATTCCAGATAGGGCAGAGTGACTTCGTTGCCATTGCTGTTAAGAATTTGTATCTGCGAGGCCTGTATGCTCAACGGAGCTTCGAAATTGCATCCCGTGACTCCGTTGCCGATGTTGCCCGGCCCGCAGACGCCACCAGCGGTTACGTAATCGTCCTGATCCACGCCATCGCCGCTCACTCCCAGCCCGCCTATCAACACGCCGCTGGCGCTATATAACGGCTCAGAGCCGGGGAAAAAAACGATGCCGCTTTGGTTTGGAACGGGCGGCTGAAAACCCTGCGTGCAGGGATTGGCCACGTCCATGGAGTAAATGTTGAAGAAGGGACCGGGGTCAGTGCCATTGATGCCCGGAGGGAAAAAGGGCTGTGCGCCAAACCCGATGGTTCTATTGGTGACCGCGGTGCCGAAAGGGACATCATTCAAATCCTGGGCAGTACGCGACAGGCCGCTGAAATAGATCACGTTGCGCGCCTTGGTAGCGGCTACATCAATACTGAAGACCGTGGCATCGGGCATGCGATACAAACCGATGATCGTTCCGTCCAGATCGCTGACGGCGATGGTCATTCGCGCGGTGGAGCTGGGGGGAAGACGAATCTGCGCGCGCGTGACGCCAGCCGTGGCGACAGCGTTGGAAATGATGGTTCCCACTTGCGCGGCGGTCAAGCCGCCGAGAGGGCCGTTCGCCGCCTCCACGAGGTACCCTTCTGGTGGAAGCCCTCCGTTCACCGGAGGAATTTCGAACGAGCTTGGATCGAACGTTCCTGCCCCCACGCCATCGGGCCGCGTGGTCTGGTCCACAAAGGGCAGAGTGATCCCATTGATAGTCACAACGCCCGGTGGCGGAAAAACGGGGAAGGCCACGCCGTCAGACCCGGGGTTCGCGCCGACGACTCCGGCATATTCAGCTACGGCTCCGGTAACCCCCGCGCCGGTGACTCCGATTCCGCCGACAAGATGGCCATTCTTGAAGATCGGCACTCCGCCGGGATTGACGGCGCTGTAATCGTTGTCATAGAGATCGGCTTTTCCGGTGATGATGCCAAGACCCGGTGACGTTCCGTTGATTAGATCCGACGGCGGAATGGACTGGCCGGGAAGATAGTTCGTGGAGAGAGTGCAGCCGCGATTGGAATTCTCGATTCCGTAGAGCGCGCCGTTGGCGGTGTCGTCAATTCCCGGCGGGAAATGAGCTCCGCTGATGAAGCGAACCGTGCGGGAGGAAAGCGGAGCCTGATCGTTGCTAAAGAACGCGCCGGTGCGAGCCAGGGACACGGCCAGATCATCCGCGGCAACCGAATCGCCGAAGTTTCCAATAGCCATTCCCGGGGAAGAAGGCCGGCTGTAAACCGCGAGGATATCTCCCAGCCGGTCCGTGACGGCGATCACCAAACCCGCGGAGTCCACCGATTCCGCTGCCGCCTGCACCACGGCCTGCACGTCCGCAGAAGTGAGCGGCACCAGAGGCAAATTCCCGCCGCCGGATCCACCACCACCGCCGCTCCCACCTCCGCCGCACGAAAGCAGGCTGAGGCAGAGGGCCGAAGCGAGCGCCGCTCTTGAAACGCGTCTGGCGAGTGATTCGTTGCGCGAAATCATGGCCATGGGATGATCGGCAGGCTAGGTCTAGCACAACAACATGCGTGATTCAATCAAAACGGCTTGTCACCGTGGCGAGGGTCCCATTTCGATGAACCAATTCCCTTGCTCGTTCGGAAGCACTCGTGATAACTAAGGTGCGCAAACTGCCCAATAAAGGGGCTCAATGGGCGCCCCGGGACAAGACAGGATGCGCCCAGCTTCCACCGTTCTTAAGCAGGGGTTAGTAAAATTATTGTTCGCGAGCGTGGCCCTTGGCTGCATGGCGAGAGCAGCGGCCGCGGCAGCAAGCGAAAATACATTCCGCATCAAATTCGCTCCCGAATTACTGGCCAGCCTGCCCCCGTCGAAGCCCTCGCAACAACAAATTCCCCGCCAGGCAAATCAGCAATCGGGAGCGCTGGAAGGAACGCTGCGCGACGCGGACCATCGTCCCATCGGCGGCGCAACGGTCAAGCTGCGCAACCTGGACACAGGCAAAATTCAGCAAACCACCAGCGACGGCCAGGGAATCTTTCGTCTGCTTAATCTTCCTGCCGGACGATATGAACTGAGCGTTGAAAGCGCCGGATACAACCCTTTGCCAAAAACAGAAATTGAGGTGGGCAAAGGAGAAATTGTCATTCGCGATTTGACTCTGGAGGCTGTGGCCGCCGCGCCTCCGTCGCCGGAGAATCTGCCACAGGTGCCAACGGCGACTCCGGGCGCGCCCGAAACGCAATCACCTCCCGCGCTGTATTACCCGCAATTGGCACCGCGCCCGGATTTGAAAAATGGCGAGACAGTGCCACCACAGCCGCCGTTGCCTCCGTCGGACCAGGTTTTCCAAACATTTCCCGACCGTTGGGATGTCAACATGCCTGATTGGGATCGTTATGGCCACGGAGGCGAGTATCCCTACGTAAAGCATCACGCATGGGACCCGTTTGACCGCAACAAACTCAAAGGCGATATTCCCATCATCGGTCAGCAGACCTTTTTGAACATTACTGGAGTGAGCGATACCTTTGTTGATGGCCGCTGCCTGCCCACTCCCACGCAGGCCAGCCATGCCAACCCGGGAACAGCGCAATTTTTTGGCCGGTGCGAACAGGCATTTCTGGATCAGCAGTTCCGTTTCACTTTCGATCTATTTCACGGCGACACCTCGTTTCGTCCGGTGGACTGGCGTATCCGAATCACTCCCGTAGTGGATATAAATTTTCTGGCCGTCCGCGAGCTGGGCATAGTGAATGTGGACACCAGCAAGGGATTGACGCGGCTGGACGATCACACGGGACTGCAGGAAGCCTTCGGAGAGGTGAAACTCGCGGACCTGAGCCCCAATTATGATTTCATCTCGTTGCGCGCCGGCATTCAGGAGTTCAACAGCGACTTCCGTGGATTTCTTTTTGTGGACGAACAGCCGGGCGCGCGTCTGTTTGGCAGCCTGAATTCAAACCGCTGGCAATACAACCTGGCCTACTTTTACATGCTGGAAAAGGACACCAACAGCGGCCTGAATACATTTCAACAGCGGCACCAACAGGTAGTGGTGGCCAACTGGTTCATGCAGGATTTCTTCTTTCCGGGCTACACCGCGCAATTCAGCGTTCACTACAACAAAGACGACGCCACAATTCACTATGACGACAACGGTTTTCTGGTGCGGCCCGCACCCATCGGCGTGGTGACACCCCACAGCATACGGGCTGCCTATCTCGGATGGACGGGCGACGGCCATATCGGCTCCGTGAATGTGACCCATGCGTTCTATCAGGCGCTGGGAACGGATAGTCTCAACCCGATTGCCGGGCGGCCGGTTACCATCAATGCGCAAATGGCCGCGTTGGAACTTTCGAAGGACAAGGACTGGGCGCGGTTCAAAACTTCCGTGTTTTATGCTTCCGGCTCGGCGAATCCGCAAAGTGGCCGGGCACGCGGATTCGACGCCATTGAGGATTTCCCGGAATTCGCCGGTGGAATTTTCAGTCTGTGGAATCGCGAAGGCATTCGCCTGACGGGCACGGGAGTGCAACTTACTCCGCCGAACAGCTTGTTGCCCAGCCTTCGTTCCAGCAAGGATGAAGGGCAGGCTAACTTCGTCAATCCGGGAATTTTTCTGGCCAACGCGGGCACGGATCTCAGTGTCACGCCAAAATCCACGGTTTTCGTCAATGTGAATTATCTACGATTTGAAGATACGGAGTCGCTGGAGATTCTGCTGTTTCAGGCCCCCATCCGTCACAGCATCGGTGTGGATTCCAGTCTGGGCGTAAAATACCGGCCGTTACTTTCGGACAATATCGTCCTTACCGGCGGGGTTGCGGCTTTGTTGCCGGGACAGGGATTCAAGGACATCTATACAGGACACACGCTGTATTCGGTCTTTGGAGACCTGCGATTCAGGTTTTGATGTGCATGGACTGGCGGAAGCCTGGTGAAATTGAGAACGTTCTATGAGCCGCTCCCATAAATCGCGAAACAAAATTTGGCGGGACAAGAACTGGCGGAGGATCTCGGTGGTTTTGTTCGTTCTCAGCGGGTGCCTCGGTTTCGCGGCACAACGTGGCCTTCGCGCCCAGTCCGGCGAATCGAACAATTCTCTTCTCAGCCAGACGCAGTCCGAGGCCGACCGCAAGAGCGCGGGCTGCATCGCCTGCCACATCAGCACGGACGAGCCCACGATGCATCCGACGAAAACAGTCCGACTGGGATGTTCCGATTGCCATGGAGGCGATTTCAGCGTGCGTCCGCCGGCGGGAGCTGCGTCCAACTCGACGGAATATAACCAGGCGAAGAACAAAGCTCATCCGCAGCCGCGGATCGCGGAATTTGGGCGGAGTTCGGCGGATCCGGTGCGCGCCTACACGAAATGGCTGCGGGAAAGTTACGATTACGTCCGCTTTGTGAACCCGGGTGATCTGCGCGTTGCTCAGCAAACCTGCGGTTCATCGGGGTGCCACGCCTCGGAAGTCTTCCGCGTGAAGACCAGCATGATGACCCACGGGGGAATGCTCTGGGGCGCTGCGCTCTACAACAACGGGGCGTTCCCGCTGAAAAATACGCGGTTCGGCGAGAGCTATGCCGCGGATGGCGCGCCGCAAATTCTCAACACTATTCCACCACCCACGGAAGAAGAAACACGCACGCTCGGAGTGCTGCCCACGCTCTCTCCACTGGAACGCTGGGAGATTTCGCAGCCTGGCAATGTGTTGCGAGTTTTTGAACGCGGCGGAAGCAAGAAGGGCGAAATCGGCAATCCCGAGCCGAACGAAGAATCCGGGCGCCGGATGACAAACTGGGCGAGCGCGGATTTGGTACATTGCTGCGAACCGATCCAGTTTTTCTGGGTCTGCAGAAAACGCGGCTGCTCGATCCTCTTCTTTCGCTGCCGGGAACAAATGATCAGCCGGGCGATTACCGGCAGAGTGGTTGCTCAGCCTGCCATGTGGTGTATGCCAATGATCGGTCGCCCGTCCACTCTGGTCCCTATTCCACTTATGGCAATCTGGGAGAAACGGCTACTTTAGACGCGACCATTCCCCGCCACGAGTCGGGCCATCCCATACGCCATTCGTTCACGCGATCCATTCCTTCCAGCCAGTGCATGGTCTGCCACGTCCATCCGGGCACGAACATGGAGGCTTCCTACTTCGGTTTGACGTGGTGGGACAATGAAGCGGACGGCGAGAAAATGTATCCGAAGGAACAGCACAATCCTTCGGAACAGGAAAGGTATCAAGTCAGCCTGAGAAATCCCGAAGGCGCCACCCCGCGAGGATTATGGTCCAGCGTGAAATTTCTGGAGCAGGTGGGCACTCCGGCATTCAACCAGCAGCTCAAACAGTCGCAATTCGCGGATTTCCACAGCCACGGCTGGATTTTCCGCGCGGTGTACAAGCGCGACCGTCAGGGCAATCTACTCGATGCGCGAGGGCAAATCGTCCCACCGAATGACGGACACAAATTTGAAAGAGCGGTTCATCTGCAGGACATCCACCTGGAAAAGGGGATGCATTGCGTGGATTGCCATTTTGAGCAGGACAGCCACGGAACGGGAAAACTCTACGGCGAACCGCGCGCAGCCATCGAAATGGATTGCATTGATTGCCACGGCACGGTGCAAAAACGCGCGTCGCTGGTCACCACCGGCCCTGCGGCGCCCGCGGGAGGGACACATCTCGATTCGTTGCGCACGCCCTGGCAGCAGCGCCGCTTCGAATGGCGCGACGGAAGACTCTTTCAACGATCCATGGTGGAACAGAACAAGGAATGGGAAGTGGTTCAAGTGCTGGACAGCATTACGCCCGGAAACCCGCACTACAGTGAAAAATCCCGCTGGGCCAAGACCCTGCGCACCGACGGGCGAACGTGGGGGAGCGTTCCCGCGGATGAATCGCAACTGGCGCATCCCAATAGCAGCATGACCTGCTATGCCTGCCACACTTCGTGGAGTACAAACTGTTTTGGCTGCCATCTGGCCATGACCGGAAACCAGCGCAAGCCCATGCTTCACAACGAAGGGATCACCACGCGGAATTACACCTCCTATAATTTTCAAGTTCTGCGGGACGACGGCTTCATGCTGGGCATTGACGGCACGGTGACGGGACACCGCTTCGCGCCGGCGCGTTCTTCCTGCGCCATCACCGTGAGTTCGCAGAACCAGAATCGCGAGTGGCTGTACTACGGGCAGCAGACCGTTTCCGCCGAAGGCTTCAGCGGCACGGCGTTCAGCACTTTCGTGCCCCATACGGTGCGCGCCACGGAAACGAAGGCCTGCGACGATTGCCATCTCTCGGATCGCGGCGACAACAATGCATGGATGGCGCAGGTTCTCTTGCAGGGCACCAATCTATTGAATTTCATGGGGCGATATGTTTACGTGGCAGACGGGCAGAAAGGCTTCGATGCCGTGGCCGTCGCCGAGCATGACGAGCCGCCGGCGGTCTATGGCAGTTACTTGCAACGCGTGGCCTATCCGAATGATTTCCAGCAGCACCTGGCGCGCAAGCGCGAACTTAAAGAAGCCTACCATCATGGCGGCAACGTTCTGGACCTCCAACTTCGTGGCGAATATCTGTATACCGCCCTGGGCAAGGATGGATTCCGCGTCTACGACGTGGCCAACGTGGACAACAAAGGCTTTTCCGAGCGCGTGAGCACTTCACCGGTTTCACCGCTGGGCCAGCGTTTCTATGTGAAAACAAAATTCGCAACTGCCGTGGCTAGCCCCTCCACGCTGGCTCTGGATCCCTCCCGCACACACCAGCCAGAGAATGAGGAGCAGCCCATTCATCCGCTGTACGCCTTCCTTTATGTCGCGGATAAATATGAAGGCCTGGTGGTGGTGGGGGATCCGCATATGGACAGCAGAAGCCCCGGCGTCAGCACGCTGCTGGATGGGAATCCGTCCAACAATTTTCTGAAGCGCGCGCTGGCCTTTAATCCCCATGGGATTTTGAATGGCGCGCGGCGAATCACCATCGCCGGCGTTTATGCATACATTTTGTGTGATCGCGGGCTGGTGGTGGTGGACTTGAATAATCCGCTGGAGCCGCGCGTGACGGCGGAAATCGGCGCGCCGGATCTCTCCGAACCGCAGGGGATTTCCATTCAGTTCCGCTACGGATTCGTCGTGGACCGCCAGGGGTTGAAGGTTTTGGACGTTACCGACCTGGGCCATCCCGGCCCCGTGCCAGGTGCTTTTGTGCCTCTGCCAGACGCCCGCAATATTTATGTGGCGCGCACCTATGCATACGTGGCGGGAGGAAAGCAGGGCGTTGCCATTGTGAACGTTGAACAGCCCGAACACCCGCGCTTGGATCAGGTCTATTCCGCGGAGGGCAAAATCACTGATGCGCGCGACCTGAAAATTGGCATGGTGGATGCCAGCGCCTTCGCTTTTGTGGCCGACGGCGCAAACGGACTGCGCGTGTTGCAAATCATATCCCCGGAGGATTCGCCGAATTCCTACGGCTTCAGTCCGCGTCCGACTCCGAAACTGATTGCCACCTACCATACGCCCGGTCCAGCGCTGGCGATTTCCAAGGGCGTGGACCGTGATCGCGCCGTGGATGAAAGTGGCAATCAACTTGCTGTTTTCGGCCGGCGTGGCGCACGGCCACTCAACCGCGCCGAAGCGGAGCGCCTCTACCTCCGGAATGGCAAACCATTCACAGTCGGCAAGGAGCCGCCGCAGCCACCCGTCCCGCTAATGAAGGCGGAAGACTGGTTCGATCGTCTGTTTGCCGAGATGAAATGACCTGTGCCGATGGAGCTGCTGAGCTCTTCCCGGCAGGATTATACCGACAGTGATCCGAATGGCGGTCCTGGCGGAGGAACTCATTGACACCGTTGCGCCTCTGTAATACCGTCCGAGTCAAGCAGGGTTCGAACTCACGGTGCCTTTGACAAATGGCGATCACAAGAACGGAATACGTTCTGGTGTCTTCTCCCATGCCGCTGGCGCTTCGGCATTGCCGAAGCGGAAACTAATCAACGGCTCGAAATATTGCGGCCTGGAGTTCGACCCTGCATATTCGTGGGCATTCTCGCCGCGCCAGCGCGGGAGTGTTAAGGAGATCCTGAAATGAAAAAACTGCCCGGAATTCTTGCGCTGATGATTCTGCCCATCTCCCTGACGGTCGCGTCGGCAATTTCGGCGGAGGCCGCTACCACCAAATCGTATGTAGCCACGGACGACGACAATCCAAACGGGAACACCACCACGGTGTACGTCTGGAATGGAAAGAAGTTGACGCAAATCGTGGGTTCTCCCTTCTCGACGGGAGGTCTCGGCCTCGGTGGAGCGTATTTTGGAATTCCGGAGGACGCGATTTCCGTGAATGCAAATGGCAAGTGCCTGTTCGTGGCGGATTCTGGCGGGAGCTCAGGGAACGCCGCGGCCGATATTGCCGCTTTTTCTCTGGTGTCCACTGGCCTGACCCTGGTCGGGAACTATGTATCTGGCGCAGGGTACTTGGGAAATGAGTATGGTCTGGGGCTGGTGGTCAGCGGGAACACGCTATACGCCAACTACACGGGTTCCATGGTTGTTGAACAGTGGACGATTGGCAAGGGTTGCACGCTTACGGATACAGGAAATAGCGCCTCTGATGTGGGCGGCAACGGCGGGGTGGCTGACGGCATGGTTGTCTCCAGCAAGGGCAGGTGTTTGTTCGCGGCTAACGATGACGGCACGGTAACGGCAAATACAACAAGTCCGTTCGCTGTCGTCGGAATCTACACGGCGGGCGGGTACACCGCTGACGGGGGCCTCCCGGTCACAATTCATGTTGTAGGGAATCACCTCATCGCGGACGATCTCGTGGGTGACTCAGCGTTGTACGATACCTGGACGATTGGCTCCAATTGCACATTAAGCGATGACCTTACTTCCGGGCCACTGGGCGGATCGATCTATGGTTCCAATACGTTTAACACCAGCCCTGATGGGACGTGCAGCTTCGACATCGGGACATTCAGCGGCACCATGCAAACCGATGTGATCGGGGCGGATGGCAGCCTAATCGCCTCCAGTGTTTGTGAGGATGTAAGCATGCCGAGCTATGGGAGCACGTGGATTTATCCTGGCCAAGGCGGCCTGGCTTTGAATAGCGGAGGAACGGCGGAAATATTCGTCGCCGAGGGCAGCTTTGGCTATTCGGCCAATTCGTTTGTCGGCGAATTCAGCATCAGCAAAAGCGGTTGCATGAAGGCTGGGGCGGAAGTTGATGATGCGAGCATGTACCTGCTGTCGTTGGCAACCTACCCGACCAATCCGACGCAGGATGCGGACGCGAATCCGCCTACCGTGGGACCACACTGCACGCACTAGGGAGCGTCGCCGGCGCGCCCCCGGGAACACGAAGGAGAACCTGAAATGAGAAGACTGCTCCGAATTTTTGCGCTGATAGTTCTGCCCGTCGTCCTGGCAGGCGCGATGGTATTTTCGGCGGAGGCCGCTACCGCCAAATCGTATGTGGCGACGAACGACGATAATCCAAGCGGGAACACCACCACGGTGTACGTCTGGAATGGAAAGAAGTTGACGCAGATAAAAGGATCTCCATTCTCCACGGGAGGCTATGGCCTCGGCGGCGGCTACTTCAGCATTCCCCGCGAGGCCATCTCTGTCGGCTCCAACGGCAAGTGCCTCTTTGTTGGCGACCCTTACAACTCCAGCTTCGGCGCTTCGGACATCGCGGCATTTCAAGAGACGGGCCCGCCGCCGGTTCTGACACTGGTGGGCAACTACACCTCCGCCAGCGGCTATTCGGGCGCTGAAGACGGCGTTGGCCTCGTCACCAGCGGTAACACTCTCATTGCGAACTACACCCTGTCGGGCGTCCAGGAAGAATGGACCATTGGGAGCGGCTGCAAGCTGACAGAGACCGGCAAAACCATCACCGCATACGGCGGAAACGAGGGCGTAGCTGACGGCGAATGGGCCACCAGTAAGTGCTACTTCTTCGCCGCCGCGGATGGCACGGTCACCTCGGCCACCCTTTCTCCGTTCGCGGTGGTTGGCAACTACATTGCTGGCGGTTACGACAGCTATGGCGCGGTTCCAGCAAGCGTTGCGGCCACCGGCGGCATTCTTTATGCCGATGACCTCGGCGGCAATCCCGCTCTCTTCGATGCCTGGAATATCGGCTCCGGCTGCGCGCTCAGCGGTGACACCACTTCTGGCCCGCTCAACGGCTCCATCTATGGCTCTCACACCTTCAATATCAGCCCGGATGGAACGTGCAGCTTCGTCATCGGGACGTACAGCGGCACGATCCAAACGGACGCCATCAGCGGAAAGTCCGTCAGCAACACGAGTTGCTCGGATGTGGACATGCCGGGCTATGAAAGCACCTGGAGTTATCCGGGGCAAGGCGGCGTGGCCTTGAATTCCGGAGGGACCGCCGAGATATTCATCGCCGAGGGCAGCTTTGGATTATCAGGCAATTCATTTGTCGGCGAATTCAGCATCAGCAAAAGCGGTTGCATGATGGCTGCTTCGCAGGTTGACGATGCCACCATGTATCTGCTGTCGTTGGCAACCTACACCGCCAGTCCGACCCAGGATTCGAATGCGAATCCGCCCGTGGTGGGGCCGCACTGCACGCACTAGAGAGCATCGCCTGCGGCCTCCGCTTTTTCATATATCGCCCACGAGAAGCGGAGGCGACGGGATATCTCAGCCCCTGCCACTAGTTCTTTCCACGAGGATGGGGACAACTGATGCGTCCCCCCCTTGATTCGATGCTCCTATTCGCTCCACGCGTTCCTGCGCGATTGACTCCATTGCGCGCCGCGGAATAGTATGGGCGCGCTATGCCGTCTGGCCCTGCCCCAGAAATACAGCCTCCCCCCACACTGCAGATTGCTCATGTGTTGTTCATGGACGTTGTCGGCTATTCCAAATTGCCGATGGACCAGCAGCAGAGCGTCCTGAATGTGCTCCAGGAAGCGGTGCGCGGGACGGCCGAATTTGCGCGCGCGCAGGCTGGCGGCGAACTGATCCGTTTGCCCACCGGCGATGGAATGGCGTTGGTCTTCTTTGTGGATCCCGAAGCGCCAGTGCGGTGCGCCATGGAACTGAGCCGCATGCTGCGCGAACAGTCGAGGATTTCGCTGCGCATGGGCATTCACTTTGGCCCGGTGTATCGCGTGGCGGACATCAACGCCAGCCGTAACGTGGCCGGCGGCGGCATCAACATGGCCCAACGGGTGATGGACTGCGGCGATGCCGGACACATTCTGATTTCTGACGAAGTAGCCAAACTCCTCGGCCAGTTAACCGCCTGGAGCAGTTCACTGCATGACCTGGGCGAAGTAGAAGTGAAGCACGGCGTCCGGATTCACATTTATAACCTCTATACTCCCGACGCCGGCAATCCGGAAACGCCCCACAAGCTGAGCGCCGCCCGCGCCGCGGTGGCCTCCAAAACCAGGAACCGGCGCATCGCCGCGGGAAGCATCGCGCTGGGCCTGATGGCGGCACTGGCGCTGGGCACATGGCTTTACAAGCAACACAAGGAACACGAACTCAGCGCCACGGATACGATTTTGCTGGCCGATTTCGTCAACAAGACCGGTGACGCCGTTTTCGACGACACCCTGAAGGAGGCTCTCTCCGCCAGCTTGCGACAGTCTCCATTCCTAAACCTGCTCCGCGACGACAAGATCGCGGAAACCCTTCGGATGATGACCAAGGAGCCGGACACCAAGCTGACTCCTGACGTGGCGCGGGAGGTTTGCGAGCGTGCCGGGAGCAAAGCATACATCAATGGATCGATTTCCAGCCTGGGGAGCCAATACCTCATCACTCTCGCGGCGGTGCATTGCGTTGATGGCGACATTATCAGCCAGGAAGTGGCGCAGGCGGCGGGGAAGGAAAAAGTAATTGACGCTCTGGGCGGAGCCGCCACCAGGCTGCGCGAAAAACTGGGCGAATCGCTGAGCAGCGTGGAATCGTTCGACGTTCCGCTCAGCCAGGCCACCACGTCTTCCTTCGAGGCGCTGAAAGCATACTCCTCGGCGGAAAAAATCGCCGAGACCAAGGGCGACGCCGCGGCAATCCCGCTCTATAAACGCGCCATTGAGTTCGATCCAAGTTTTGCCCTGGCCTATAGCGCGCTGGGAGCTTCGTACGTGAATCTTTCGGAAAACAACCTGGCCAGCGCGAATTTCCAAAAAGCTTACGACTTGCGCGACCGCGTCAGCGAGCGGGAGAAATATGCCATCGTGGCGAACTACTTCACCTACGTGACCGGGGAGCTTGAGAAGGCCAACCAGCAATACGAGTTGTGGGCGCAATCCTATCCACGGGATTACATTCCCCCCGCGAACCTGGGGCAGAACTACATTTTTCTGGGGCAGTATGACAAGGCAGTTACGGAAACGCAGCGGGATTTGGAGCTCAATCCCAGCACCGGCGTGGGCTACGGAAATTTGATGGGCGCCTATGCAGCGGTAAATCGTCTGGACGACGCCAAAACCACCTATCAGCAGGCGATGGCGCACAAGGTCGAGGATCCTTTCGTGCATGCGATGATGTACGCGGTGGCGTTTCTGCTGGAAGATCCGGCGGAAATGGAGCGCCAAGTGAAATGGGCGGCGGGGAATTCGGACGCGGAGGCACAACTGCTTCCGGTGATGGCGCCGACGGAAGCGTTCTACGGACGGATGGCAAAGGCGCGCGAACTCTCCGAGCAGGTGGTGAACACCTACAAGCAAAACAACCAGCAAGAACTCGCCGCCATGCAGACCCTTTATGCCGCGCTGTGGGAAGTGGAAATCGGCAATACCGATAAAGCGCGGAAGCAGACTGTCAATGGCATGGCGCTAGCCTCCAGCCAGACCGTGGACGTGCTGGCGGCGCTGGCGCTGGCGCGCACGGGAGATACTGCCCGCGCGGAGAAAATGGCCGGTGAGTTGGAGAAACGCTACCCGCTATACACACTCATCAACGCCTACTGGGCGCCGACGATCCGCGGAGCGATTGAGATCGGCCGGGGCAATTCGGCCAAGGCCGTGGATCTCCTGCAGGCCGCATCGCCCTACGAACTGGGCCAGGTACCCCAGGGCGCGGGGCCGTTGTATCCCGTCTTTTTGCGCGGGCAAGCCTACCTGCAGCTTCGCAAGGGAACGGAGGCGGCCGTGGAATTTCAGAAGTTTCTGGACCACCGCGGCGTCATGCAAAACAGCCCGCTGGGCGCGGTGGCGCGGCTCAATCTGGCGAGAGCGCATGTGCTGCAGGGCGACATAGCGCGGGCGCGCGCGACATACCAATCATTCCTTACGCTGTGGAAGGATGCAGACGCCGACATCCCCATCCTGCGGGAAGCAAAAGCGGAATTCGAAAAGCTTCCGGCGAAATAAGCGCGATTTACCAGCGCTATTTTCTCCGACGTTCAGAATCTATTTGCGCGGCGCAGTTTTATCGCCAGCCGCCGGAATGGAAACGGTTTTGGCCTCGCGGGACTCCTCCACAAAGGCGACTCCAATGCCGTGCGCGTTTCCATCCTGCGCGGCGCGGTGATGAACCACGGTTCCCTTCAGCGGCGCGAATGGCTTGCCGGTGATTTCATCCACCCCTTCGAGAATCATTTCGATTTCCGATTGCAGGCGCGGGCGATGGGATAGGACCATGTATGCGCCGTGGATGCTGACGTTGCGGATTTCGGACTGCTCGCGAAACGCGCGGCCATCCTCGGTGCAGCCAGAGATGACGACGCTCATTTTTACGTTCCGGCGCTGGCCGATGCGCGCGGGGCGTATGCGCGCCTCCGTTTGACCCGGGCTGACGGAAAAGGCCATCCCTTCCATCGCCGCCCAAGCGGCCGGAAATTCTTCGCGGGCAGAGCGCAGATAGCTATCCACCACCGAGTCCGTGGAATTAGGATCGTGATGGAAGAGCGCAAGATTGCTCACATGCGAATCGCGGGCGAGGCGGGCGGCGTCGCGCCAGGTGGAATGTCCCCACCCATGCCGCACAGAAAGTTCCTTGGGAGAATATTGCGCGTCGGCGATTAAGAGATCCGCGTTGGAAGCAAATTCGCGGAGGGCGGTATCGAAAGCTTCGTCGCCCGGCTCGTTATCGGTGGCATAGACGACCGTGCCCGCACTGCACTCCAGACGAAAGCCCAGGCATTTCTGGGGATGATTCAGCCAGCAGGTGCGAACGCGCACATCGGCAATGCGAAATTCTGCTCCGCCGTCAATTTCCATGAATTCGCGCTGTGCGGGAAGGTCGTTGAGATGCACGGGAAAATACGGCTGGGTTACCTGGGCTTCCAAAACCTTGCGGAGACTATCGGGACCCAGCTCCTGCGAACGAAAACTGTAAAACCACAAATGGCTCCGGGGCGAAAACAGCGGCTGAAAGAAAGGGATGCCTTGGATGTGGTCCCAGTGATAGTGGGTGACTAGAACGTGTGCCTCGACGCTGGCGGTTGGTTCAGCCAGCAGGCGCTTACCCAGCAAACGCACGCCGGTGCCGCAATCGAGAATGATGCGCGTTCCTCCGGGAGAAACGATTTCGACACAAGGGGTGTTGCCGCCATAGCGCCATGTGTCCCGCTCAGCGGTAGGTATGGAGCCGCGAACGCCCCAGAAGCGAACCAGTAATGTAGGTTCCGGCATGCGATGGCGCTCGATCAAAACTGTCCTGCCATTCCGTTCGCGGCACGAACGCTCAGAGATGGTAGGCGTTGGGGAGGCGGCAAGTCAACGAAATCGGCAGCGCGCGTAGGCAGGATCAGAACGCACGCCTGGTCCAAGACGTCACAATGCCGGACCATAAAACCGCGGGGGAGTGGAACGGCGAAGGTTCAAGGCGCGGTGGGCGCGACAACCGTAAGGGCGGTGGCGCCGGAGACCGCGCCATAAGCAGCAGTGATAATGGTCTTTCCGGGCTGCACGGGGGTGATGCGGCCCGCGCCGGATATCTTGGCAACGCTGGGGACAGAAGAGGACCAAATTGCATTGGCGGTGATGTCTTTAACGCTTTGGTCATCAAATGTGCCGGTAGCGGTGAAGGCCTGCACAACGCCGATTGTGATGGTGGCATTGGCAGGAGTAATCGCAATGGAAACCAGAGTCGGGGCTTGTGGCAAAGCGGCTGGGGCGCCGGTGGCTTCGGCGCCGGAAGCGGCGAATCCCAGCAAGACAAGGAAACAAGCGAAACCGTAGCCGCACAGAAATTTCGACTGCGACTGTAGGTGTGCCATAAGATTTCTCCTCATGAAAACCATTCGCTGGCGGCCGCGCCGTGGAGCGGATACCATGCACGCGAAAAGCACAGCGCATTCGCAGCCCCATCCGCGGCGAAAACAAAATTATACACCTCTGGGACATAGCGGTTGAAAGGAACAGAATCCGCAAGCGCCGGAATGCGGCGCCGGGGCTGTAGGTGGCGTCAAGGCAGGGAAATAGGGGTTGGCGGCCGGCACGCGTGTCGGCTAAACTCGCGGCGGCACTGTCATGAATCTCAACTGGCTCTATGAAGTTCCCAACTGGTTAAGCTGCCTCGTGATCGTCAGCTTCACGACGCTGGTAGGGGTGGGCGGCCTGCTGCTGATGCGGAGGCGGGTGCGCAAGCTGCACACCGACCAATCGCACAACGCAATTGTCAGTTACTACCTGAATGTTGTGGGTGTGCTCTATGGCATCGCGCTGGGATTAATTGCCGTGGCCACGTGGCAGAGTTACAGCAACACAGAAATGCGGGCGGACGCGGAGGCCGCCAGTCTCGCGGCGCTGTATCACGACGTGAGCAGCTTTCCCGAGCCGGCGCGGCTGCAATTGCAGCAGGATCTAAGGAACTATACGCAAGTTGTAATTGACCGATCCTGGCCGCAGCAACGCATAGGGATTCTTCCCGATGAGGGCACATCGCAGATTGCGCAATTCCAGGTGGACCTGCTGCATTTTGAACCGGCGACGGACGGACAAAAAATCATCTTTTCGGAGACGTTGAGCGCTTTCAACCAGCTGGTGGAATTGCACCGGCTGCGAATGGAGGCGGCCATGTCCGGCCTGCCGATGCCGGTGTGGGTGGTAGTGGTGGCGGGAGCGATGATCACGCTCGGTGTGACGTGGTTTTTCAACGCGCTGCGATTCAGAGTGCATGTGTGGATGACGATTTTCTTGTCCATGCTGCTCGGGTTGATTATTCAACTGATGTTCCGGCTGGACAAACCCTACCGCGGTCAATACGGCATAAGCCCCGCCGCTTATGAGACCGTGTATAAACAGCTGATGGGCCCGTCGTCCACGGAATTGGCGCCCAAGGATTGATCCGGCGGCGAAGTCCGCCGAACTGCCGTGAAAACAGCCCGCCAGAAAATCCGCGCCGATGGCCGTCCCCTATAGCGGCTATTTAGCGACGTAGCTCACACGCCAAATGGATTGGGAGCCGTCGTCCGTGACGAGCAGCGACCCATCCTGCGCGCCGGTAACCCCCACGGGACGGCCCCAAACCTGTCCGTCGGCAGTGACAAAGCCAGTGAGAAAATCCTCGTACTCGCCAGTGGCATGACCAGCCCGATCCAACGGAACGCGAATCAGTTCATAGCCGGTGCGGACAGCCTTGTTCCAGGACCCATGCTCGGCGGCGAAAATATCGCCGTGGTATTCGGCGGGGAAGTTCGTCCCTTCGTAAAACATCATTTCGAGTGAAGCGTTGTGAGGCTGGAGGAGCACATCGGGAACAATGACACGGTCCTTTAATTCGGGATGCTTGCCAGCATGACGGGGATCCTGATGGCCCCCGGTATAAAACCAGGGCCAGCCGTAGAAACCGCCCTCCTGCACGTGAGTGATGTAATCCGGCGGGAGATTGTCACCAATGGCGTCGCGCTCGTTGACGGATGCCCACAGCTCTCCGGTCCTGGGGCTGACGGCGATGCCCACCGGATTGCGAATCCCCCAGGCATAAACGCGCAGGCCGGAGCCGTCGGGGTTGAATTCGAGAATATCCGCGCGATGAAACTCGTTGGGATTATTGTCGGCATCGTCCACGTTGGAATGAGAGCCGACGGAAACGTACATTTTCTTGCCGTCGGGAGAGAAGGCGATGTCACGCGTCCAGTGGCCGCCGCCGTGAAGCCAGCTGCCGGCGGGCAACGTGGCGATTTTTTCCGCAGGGCCGCGGGCTTTCAAGTCCCCATTTTGATAGGGAATGCGGACGACGGAATCGGTATTGCCAATATAGACCCATTGCGGATTGGGGCCCGGTGGATAGAAGGCGATGCCGAAGGGCTGTCTCAAGCCCGTGGCAAAAATACCCGTTTGACCAGCGGCGCCTTTGGCGTCAATACCGCGAAAAATTCTAATGTGACCGGGGCCGCTTTCGGCGACGAAAAAATCGCCATTAGGGGCAGTGCGAATGAGGCGAGGATTATCCAGGCCACTGGCGTAAAGGTCCACCTGAAAACCCGGCAGCGCTTTGGGCCAAGCATTCGCGGGGCGCGGAATAAGGCTGGGACCGTTGTCGGCGGACTCGGTAGCGTACGGGGCGGGCAGATCGGCAACGGTAATCTTGTGAAAAACGCCGGGCGCTTCGGACTTGTAATCAGCGAAAGTGATGGTCTTCGGCGCAGCTTGGGCCGTTATCGCGGGAGCGGCTGATCTCTGACCGATGGCATGACCCGGAATGAAGCCTAGAAGAGCAACAGCCAGCGCGGCGATGGAAAACCGTTTCATAGTCGATCCTTTCAAGAAATCAACCTGGCACCGCCCGGCTCCCAGAAAGAAAGGAGCCAAAACTACACACAAGCGCCCATGAATTTCATTCCATTTCATGAGATGAACCGGCGGGATAATTCGTTACTGGAAATATTTGATGGGGTGAATGCTGAGGATGCATCCTATGGATGCGGCGGCCACAAAACTGCGCCGAGCCACGCATCCTGAACCTGCGGAGGGCGGCTCGGACCGGGGTGCGGCGCCGACCGGTTGCGTTACTTCTTGCTCTTTGGAGGATAGTCCTTGAAGAGCTTGGCGATTCCCTTCTCAAGCTTCTGACTGTTTTTCTGCGGATTGTCGTCAGAAAGTGCGTCCACCATCGTGCCCCTCCAGATAAGCTGGCGGGCATGCAAGTCGGACAATTGGATAATTAGTGTTCCGATGTCCTCAACCTCCGGATTGACCTCGGCCATCCCGCCACCCCATCGCCAGCCGCCCATCCCAGTGATCATCTCAGATCTCCGCTGGCGAACCCCGATACCATAGGTGACGATCAGGTCAGGATTCTGACCCTGGTCCACCTTCGCGAGGCCCTTGGCTGCCAACTGGCTATCAATATCGCCTACGATGCGCTGATCCATGAGTTGGTCCGGCAAAACCTTGCGCGCCGGCGACCAGGCATAGGTCCTGTACTTGGAGAAATCGGTGACGTTGTGGTCCCAATCCACGCTGACCTGCTGCGCAAAAGCAGCGCCGCTGAGGAAGAGCAAGACCGCCAACAGTGCAAGACATTTTGCCTTCATTGAAAAGACTCCTTTTCGAATTTTGATTTCTGCCGCGCCCCCCCAGCGGCTAGGCAGCCAGCGAACGAACAGCGGAAGCAGCGAACAGACGTCCGGTTCCCTCCATCACCAGGCGAATTCCAATGAGCGTGCCGATGAACCAAACCGAGCTGAAGGGCCAATGCGCCCAAATGAGAATCCCAAGCAAAAGAGAAATGAAGCCGTCGAACAGCATCCAGCCGGAACCAGGTTGCGGCCGCACGCGGAAACCTGCTATCAAGGTGAATACTCCATCGACGATGAAAACCACGGCAAGAAAAATGGTGAGTGTGAGCAAGCCCGCTCGCGGATGCCAAATCAGATAGCCGCCGGCAACCACATCCAAAATGCCGATGAAGATATGGAGAAAAAACCGGCCCGCATGGCGGGAGCCGATGGCATGGACGATTTCAAACGCGCCGGCAATGAGCAAAGCCCATCCCACCAGAAGCGTGACGGCAAGGCCGGCGATTTCCGGAATAATAATCGCGACAAAACCTAGAAGAATAATGAGAACAGCGAGAACGATGGCCCAGGCGGAAAGCTTCCTCACTTGCGTAACCGGATCGCTCATTTTCCATTCCTCCTCACTACCCAGAATAAGGCGAATGCCCAGGATGTCCCAAAATGCGCCCCAAATATCTGATACTTTCGGTTCGGGGACAAGCATTCATTCCGGGTCAGGTGACTGCGGGGCTCTGCCAGACGTTAGGGTAATTGGATAGAGCCCGCGCGGCGGCGCGGTTCGCGCCGCGGAACTGGCAGACGAGGTTCAATTGACTAGCCGACGCGCGCCAGCGTAGGCTGCGAATTCGCTGAATTAATATTTTTCGGAGAGCGAAAATCCCGTGCGACGCTGGTGGGCGATTTCAAAACCCGCGCTGATGGTCCTGGCGGCGTTCTTCGCCGCTGCGGCTACCCTCTATAGTTGTCTCTGGATGTATGCGGTTCGGCATCAAGGTTTCCGCGTGGAGTTTGGATTTGAATCGAATTTCTCCGACGCGAACCACTGGCTGGACGTCAATTTGATCATGCCCAACAGCCCCGCGGAGCGAGCGGGCCTCCTTGTGCGAGACAAAGTTGTGGCGATCGACGGGCAGCGCCTTCAGAACATGGACGTCTTCAACCGGATATGGTGGAGGGCGCGACCGGGCGATTCGGTGCAATTGACGATAGACCGGCCTGGCGTTCGAGGACCGCAAATCCTTCACGGCATATTCCGAAAGCCCGTGGGCGCTGCGTCGAAAGAGAGCCTGGCGCGGTCGTCGGCGCTGCAGATTACAGGTTCTTTCCCAATCGTATTCCTGGTGGTGGGGCTGGCGGTGCTCTTTCTGCGTGTGGGGGATCCCAATGCGTGGCTGCTGGCGCTGCTCTTCGGGGGATTCATTGCCGTGCCGGGACTACAGGACTTTGCCGTGCTCTCCCCCGGGCTGCAGGAGTTCGCGCAGGCCTACCGGGGCGCGTTCCTGGGAATGTTCGGGGCGCTTTTCTATTTGTTCTTCGCGATTTTCCCGGCGAAGTCGCCGCTGGAACGCGCAGCGCCATGGTTGAAATGGGCGGGATTGGCGTTGGGAGCGGGGTTGGGCATGGTAAGCCTCCGCGCGGGGGACGTCAGCGCGCCGCGGTTTTTGGCGCGCATGCTGGGCGATCAAGTGGCCGAACGGATGGTGCTTTCTTACATTTATGGGTTTGTGGTGCTGGGTCTGATCTCGCTGGCGGGAAATACACTCTACGCTCCCAGCGCGGAAGCGCGGCGAAAAGTTCGCTGCATTTTGTACGGGACGCTGGCAGGCGTGCTCCCGATTGCAGTGGAACACGCGGCGATGGATTTCACGGGATACCGCCCGCCGTTCTGGCTGGATGAGTTGCTGATTCTGAACCTGTTTTTCTTCCCGCTGTCGTTCGCCTATGCGGTGGTGAAACACCGCGTGCTGGAAATACCAGTGCTGTTGAAACGGAGCGCGCGCTATCTGCTGGTGCGGCGCGGGTTCACGGTCCTGATTTTTCTGCTGGTGGTTTCGGCCATTGCGATTTTCACCGAGACCTTTACGCGATTTTTCCGCGTGGACGTGAACGTGGCCATGCCCATCGGCGTGGGATTTGGATTGTTCCTGGCGATGATTTCGGCGCGTCCGCTGCGGCGCGCCACGGAACGAATTGACCGCTCCTTCTTCCGAGGGTCCTACGACGCGCGAAAAATTATGGACCGGCTGGCAGAAAACGTACGCACGGCAAACCGGCGGGATGACATCTCTCTTCTACTGGCCGGCGAAATCAGCGAAGCGCTGCATCCGATTTTCGTGAGTGTATATTTTGAAAACGGCAACGGTGGGTTTGAGGCCCAGACGGGGGAGGGGAACCCACCGCCTGCGCCGGTTTCCGCATGTCTGCGATTTCTGGAAGAACTGGCCGAGCGCGGGCGCCCGATGGAGATGGCTGAATCGCCGGATGGAAGCGAGGCTGGGCGTCGCCTTGCGGTGAACGGCACTCCGCCGGAATGCCTGGCGCCTATTCCCGGGCGCGACGGGCGCATGCTAGGAATCATTGCACTGGGACCACGGCTTTCCGAGGAGCCATATTCCGGCGACGACAGACGATTGCTTTCCAGCGTGGCCAACCAGGCGGGATCCGCCGTGGAAAACATCGGCATGGCGGAAAAAATCGCGGAGCGCATGGAAGTGGAACGGCGCGCGGGGCACGAAATGGAAATTGCGCGGCAGGTGCAGGCGCGACTGTTTCCCCAGAAGTTTCCGCCGCTGCAAACACTGGTGTACACGGGAAAGTGCACGCAAACACGGCAGGTGGGCGGCGACTACTACGATTTTCTGGACTTGGGGCGCGGACGGCTGGGCATTGTGCTGGCGGACATCGCGGGAAAAGGAATTTCCGGCGCCCTGTTGATGGCTAACTTACAGGCGAATCTGCGCGGCCAATACGCCTTGGCGCTGGATAATTTGGCGGGGCTGCTGGAGTCGGTGAACCGTCTGTTTTTTGAGAACACCACGGAAGAGGCCTACGCAACATTGTTTTTCGGGGAGTATGACGACGCCACGAGGAAGCTGCGCTATGCCAACTGCGGACATCTGGCGGCGCTGGTGCTGCACCCAAACGGAGAGATGGAACGGCTGGAATCCACTTCAACGGTGCTGGGCCTGTTTCAGGAATGGACGTGCAACATCTCGGAATTGCGCTTCGAGCGCGGCGATACGATGCTGCTTTATTCCGACGGCGTCACGGAAGCAAGTAACGCGCAAGGGCAGGATTTTGGGGCGCAAAGGCTGGTGGAGGCGTTGCGCCGGCGGGGAAGCTTTTCCGTGGAGGCCGCGGTGGATGCGATTATCGAAGACGTGCTGAAATTTAGCGAAGGTGTCCAGGCGGACGATATCACGCTGGTGCTGGCGCGCTGCCGCTAGTTATATTGCTTCGCCGGCAAGAGGCCTCTCGAGGGGTCTGATTTCTCCACGATAATCATGATGCTATTGGTGCGCCGCGGGCGCCGCGGTCTCTGGGCGAACGAGCAGGGCTAGGCGCGGGAAAAGAAAATGCCCACCGGCGTCGTCAATCACGTTCACCTGGCAGGTATAGAAGCCGGGCTGCAGATAATCGAGGGGGACATCGAGGCGGAAGAGAGCGGCGTTGCGATCGGGGACGTTGAGATGGTCGGCGACGACAAGCGGAGTTTCGTAGGTCTTCGCCTTGCCGCGGAAGAAGAGGACGTTGCTGATTACGCGAACACCGCGGCCGGTCTGGCTGGGAGCAGACTTGGTGGAGACTCTCGTTGGATCGTAAACCTCATAGAAAAAATACAAATGCTGATGGACAGAGAAGACGTGAGTAACGTTAGGGATCAGCTCCACGCCATTTTCGATGAGGGGATCGTCGGTGCGGCGCTTGGGAACAGCCTGCGTCTGCGTGGAAAGGATAACCGAACTCATTTTTAACGAAGCTTTCTTCATATCCGGCACATCGAGGTCGGTCTCAAATGAGCCGAGACGTCCGCTCTCATTCTCACGGACCACAACTTTCAGATGGTACTTGCCGGGCGGCAGAATCAGGGCGGCGTTGTACTGGACGTTTTTGCGGCGAACTTCCTGCGCGCCGGGAATCGAAAGCTTTACCGTGTCGCGGATTTGGGCGAAGGGGCGATGCTGGTCGTCAAACGCGGCGCCAAGGACATCGAGAGTGGCGCGGTCCTGATCCTTGGCGGCGGTGAAGGGAATGGCCGAGCCCGGCACGACGACGGAGACAGGAACATAGAAACGATTGTCGCCGAGACGGAAGTATCCGGTGGAAAGATAGACGGGCAAATCGGTGTTGGCGAGATCGGATGCCAGCTCCTCTTGCAACTGGCGTTCGCGGTCGTCGCGCGTGGAATGCTTGAAATCCGCGGGAGCGTAATACCCCCTGCGGAATTCGATTTTCAGACCCGGGCGATTGACGCGAACGTTGATGTGGCGATAGTGGCCATCGCGCGCGGAATTGGTGCTCTGATAACCGAGGATGTAGTAGAAGGAAGTATCCGCCTGGACTTGCGAAAAAATCTTGTTGAAATCATTGGAGTCCAAGAAGGCGCGGCCACCGGTGTCGGCGGAGAGAGCGACAAGAGTTTCCTGGGTGGTGAAATTGGAGGCCAGATCATTCAGAGTGGACTGGCCGGAATAGGGAGAAACGCCGCGCAGGCTGGCGTTCTGCGCCTCGCCGCCGGGTGGCAGCGCCTGCAAGCCGCGCATGTCCATGGTGTAAATAGCCATGTTCGCGCGGACGGCTTGGTTGATGGCGGAGCGGAGTTCGGATTCATTTTCGATGCCGGTGCGGTCCATACCGCTGGAGAAATAGATGAGCGATTTTTTCTGGTCCACGCGAGCCAAGGAATCGGCGATGGAACGCAGGGCTTCTAGGCGGCGGTCGGTATTGAAGATATTGTACTCGGTGTCATCGGGCGTGAACGCGTTGGCATTGTCCGGCGTATCTTCGGTCGTGCCTGTGGAGCCTTCTTCAAAGCCTTGCCCGGAAGTGGGGTTGAGGCTGGCAATGGCCTTCTTCAGCAGCGCGTGATCGCCCGTGAAATCCTGATTAACCAGCAAACTGGAGCCCAGCGAAACCACGGAGACCAAATCCGCGGGAGCCATTTGGGTATCCACGTATTTCTCCGCAGCGGCAACAGAATGCTCGATATCGTCCGGCTCCATGGAAGTAAGGTCAAAAAATAAAATCATCAGCCGGCGATTCTTGCCCAGATCTGGACCAGGCGCATTGGCGTGGCTGGCAGAGGCGGAAGGCTTGGGAGTGCCGAGGACCACAGCTTGCTGGGGTTCACCAGCGGGAATGACAGGCTGGTCAGTGTTCTCTATCTCAAAGGAAAGGACCTGTTGCGGCTTGTTGTCCTCCGTCACGGTGAAGTCTTCGCGGCGGAGATCGCGCACTGGATTTCCGTTGTGATCGCGCACAGTAACGTCCACCAAAACCATTTCGGTCGCCACGTGGATAGTGTGAGGCCCGGAAAGTTTGGATTGATCCTGTTGGGCGAGAATAGGATTGAACAGAAGAGCCATAACCGCCAGGACGACAATGATTCGCCCAGCCAATTCCTTGCCGAACTGTCGCGCTGTGGTCACAAGCTCATCCTAAAACCGGAACCGTCCGGTCAATTGAATGGTTCGCATGGCGCCCGCTGCAATCACTCTGCCGAACGTCGGCGAATTCACCGTGGTGTCAATGGTAGTGAATACGGGATGGTTGAATACATTGGTGGCCGAAGTACGAATCTCCAACAGGCGCGATTCATCAAGAGGAATAATTTTTGTGAATGCCATGTCGAAAACCACTTCACCCGGACCGATGATGGTGTTGCGACCGGCATCGCCATACTGTCCTGATGGTGGGACAACAAATGCAGCGGTATTGAACCACTCGGCCACGGAAGGATTGGGAAGATTCACCGGCTGGCCGGTGGTATCGGCCCGCAGTGTGCCGTTGGTGCCCCGGACAATTTCGGAAGAATCTCCGAGCACGCGTACGGTGAAAGGCAATCCGGAAGCGATGGTCCAGTCCCCGCTCCAGTTCCAATCGCCCAAAATCGAGCGCGCGACGCCCTTCTGGGAGAGCCAGTGGCGATCCTGGCCAACAGGAAGCTCCCAAAGGTAATCAGCCGTGAAGCGCTGGCGCTGATCGAAGCTGGAAAGTCCGCGCTCGGCGGCGAGATCCAGGGCGTTTTGGGCGACCACAACGGCGCCGCCGCCGATGGTGGAAGCATCGTCAATGGATTTGGAAAAGGTGTAGGTGCCGCCGATGGAGAAGCCGGCCTGAAGACGTTTGCGAATTTTCAAGCTGCCGGCTTCGAGGATGGAATTTCCGTTGGAGGTTTGATAGTTGAACGGTTGGGCATTGGCAATCAACAAGCCCGTGGGCGTGCGGTTAGGATCGTCGAGGATATCCAGTCGCGTGCCCTTGGTGCCGGTGTAGTCAAGATTCATCACCAGTGTGGGGCGAATCTGGTGCTGGATATCGAAATTCCAGATCTGCACGTAGCCCACGCGGTAGTTCTTGTCCACGCCGTAGCTGTTGGTGATGGTATTCGTGGGAGGCGGCGGAAAACCATTTTCCAGCGTCAGTGGCACAGAAGGTGATTCAACGTTTGTGGACGTGACGGAGAAGGGGGGCTGGAAGGCGAGCTGCTGGACGATACTGGAATAAGCGGTGGTGTTGTAGTTGATGCCGTACCCAGCGCGGACCACAGTGTCTTTGAAAGCCTTCCAGGCAATGCCAACGCGCGGCGCAAAATTATTGCGATCGGGATTTACAAGAGTGTCGGGAAAGAAACCGGTATAAGGCCCATAATGGCCGGGGAGAACGGGAGCCACGGCGGTGAATCCTGGAGCGGCGTCAAGGTTCACAATCTCGTTGTTGATTTCGGTGTAGGGCGAAACATATTCATAGCGCAATCCGAGATTAAAGGTAAGGTTGCCCCGAATCCGCCATTCGTCCTGCACAAAGAGGTCCCAGGAATTCCCGCGAAAATAATAACTGTTGTTTCCAAACTGCACAGAGGTTAATTGCGGCAGGCCGAGGAGGAAATCGGCAAAATCAAAACCGGTGCCGGCGACGGGCTGTCCATCAACAAATTCTGACGTGTTGTATCCGGTGAAAGTGAAATTGCCGCGAGCGGCATTGGACGTTTCCGTATTGAGATGAATGCGGCGGAAATCGCCGCCCCAGCGCCAGGTGTGTTTACCATGGGTATAGATCAGCGAATCGGAAAAAGTGAAAGTCTGATCACGCTCCAGCAGGGGATTGATGTCATTTACGCTGCCGAAATTCGTGAAAGAAAGGCCGGGCAGACCCCAGTCGAATGGATTCTGTGAAATGCCGCCGACGCCGGCATCGCCGGCCACGTTGGTGACGAAAGCATAAAGATTTTGGGTGGAGACGCGGTTGCGGTTGTATTCAAAGCGGAGATTATTGGTGATGTGGTGGAAGGTGCGGACATAGCCAATCGGAACGTCGAAACTGCGCACGGAGGTGTTGCCTCCGACGGTGGGATAGGGATTGGTGAGATCGGTATGGGTGTCCTGAAAACGAAAGCCGATATTGATATTGTTTTGGGGGCCGCGGCGGCCGGGCGTGATGCCACCGCCGGCAAACGAATGGATGATGCGGAGATTGAGGGCGTCGCTGGAATTCAAAGCGGTGGTGATGTACTGAAAATTCTGAGAATCGCCGGGAAGATTGGGTTGGGGGATGTATGCAAGCAAATTCTGGGCCACGGGATCAATAGTGGGAATCGTGTTATTGGGAAACGGCATTCCTGTCTTGGGGTTGTAGATCTCCACGGGCTGGCCGGCGTCGGGACCGGACGGAATGACGGTGTCTGAAAAATTCCCGGCCCGTTCCTCAAGGGTAGGCACGGTGGCGAGGGAATCGTAGGGATTACTGTTGTGAATGCCGTTGTAATTCACAAAGAAAAACGTCTTGTTTCCGCCGTGATAAATCCTGGGAATATTCAACGGCCCGCCCAGGGTGGCGCCAAAACTCTGCTGCAGGAAAGAAGGCTTCTCGAGAGCCTGGCCATTGAGTGAAAAGGGCGCGGCATCAAGGCCGGAATCGCCAATGGTGTAATAAAAGCTGCCGTGAGGGCGATTGATATCAAATCTTCGGCGCGCCCCAGCCAGCGCGCCGAATCCTCCACCACCGCCTCCAAGTCCGCCGCCATAAAGGCTGGCCGCGCCCCCTCCGGGAGCACCGCCCTGCTGGTTGCGCATTTCCTGGATGCGTTCGCGCATGGCATCGCTGGTCATCGGACCAGTCGGCGAAGCCGCCGTGTTGCCGGAAACGGAAATCGATTCGGTGGCGGTATCCCCGCCGAGACCGGGCATGGGCGAAGAGGATTCTCCCTCGGAGCCCATCGCCCCAACAGCCGCCAAGGCGGCGGCCGCGCCTTCGGAGGACATCACGTCCATCCGCTGGAAGGCGCCATTACCTGCGCCGGCCTGTTTGCGCTGCTCTTGTGCAGCCTGTAATGCGCGGGAAACAAGAACCAATGCGAAATCAATCGTGGCTGACGGGCTCGAATCCGTAATGAGCGCTTCGTTGGTGGCAGGCGCAAAGGCGGAAAACTCCGCGCGAATTACGTAGCGGCCTTTGCCGGGAGCGTGCAGAAAATAAGTCCCATCGGCGTCAGTGGAAGTGATCACTTTTTTGCCGGTAAGAGTATTGGTTGCGGAAATCGTAACGCCTGGCAACGGAATGTTGCCAGCTTTCACGGTGCCGCGAATATCGCCGCTGGGCGGCGGCGGGGGAGCATTCTGCGCGCGGGCGGAAGATGACCGCAAACCCGCGATGCAGGACAGCAGCACCAGAACGAAGCAGCAGATTCTTGACGGACAAAAATTGCAGCACATGGTCAGTGTCGCAAGTATCGGAATGCCGCGCAAAATCCGGTGGCTTTCAACATTCCCGCGAGTTGGGGAGGGTGCGCGAACGGGGAAATACCACCGGGACTGGATCACTGTGGCGGAGCGGCGGGTTGTGGTGTGCCTCCCGTTCCGAAACGGAGTTCGCCATTGTTTAGAACAGAGGGGACAAGGACGCCATCCTTCAACGCGCCGCGCCCGTAGACCTGGTCGCCGACCTTGAAATCTCCCAGAGTAACGCTCTGGCCATCCTTGCGAAACGATGTGCTTTCGTCCACAGCGATAACTTGTGTCTGGCCGTCGGGGCGAAGGATGGTGAGTTTCAACCCGTCAATGGATTTAATTTCCCCGATGATGAACTGCTTGCCCATGCCTTCTTGGAGAGCGGCAAGTCCAGGACTGGAACGCGTGATAATTGTTTGAGCGGACCAGGCACCGTCGTCTTTCTGCTCGCCGCGAACGGCTATGCGATCACCCACCTTGAAATCGGATTGCTTGGCGTCTTGCCCATCCTTGCGATAGGCGGTCTTGTCATTCAGAGTGACCGTAGCCATTTTTCCATCCATGGTTTTCAAGGTGAGTTGATTTCCCCGCACGGCAGTGATCTCTCCCATCACTCCTTGAAACTGGCGGCGGCTCTGCGCGGGTAGATTTTGCCGCGATGCCGCCGGAGCCGCAGCGGAAGGCGGGGCCGCTTGGGACGGATCCGACGATCCCGCCGCCGAAGCCACTTGGCAGAAAGCCAACGGACAATAAATGGCGACTGACAACGCCACTGCTGCAAAATTTCGGCCGATGCGCATTACCCTTTTCCTTAGCTCAATCATATTCCTTCAGGGTCCTCGGAAAGTTCCACAAATCCACAAGCCTTTGAAAGGGACGCAACAAGTCTGGGGAACGTTGCGCCCGCGTGCGGAAAAGAAAATGCATAAAAATTCCCGTCAAACCGCTCTTGACAGTTAAGCGTGCATCTGTTATTTGTATTTTCGCTGCTTCACGGCAGCACTTATCAAGAGTGGCTGAGGGGACAGGCCCTATGAAGCCACAGCAACCAGGCCCGGGAGCCCAGGTGCTAACTCCTGCCCAGTAGGGAGAGATAAGATCCTGAGCTGACCGATAAGTCAGCGAAAGAATTTCACTCCCAAGCTGAACTCAAACGAGCGGCAAGAACCGCTTTTCCGGCGGAATTTTGCCGCCTATGTGCAGAAGGCGCGCGGAGAGGCCATCTTTGGCAAAATTCTCCGGCGCTGGCTGCAAAGGAGAAAAGTGTGTCCATACAACAGGAGGTTGAGGTGTTTTTACGAGATGCGCACGACATGCCGATTGCGGTAGTGAAAATTGGCGGCTCGATTCTGAAGAATGCGCGGGCTTACCGGCGCACGGCAACTTTTCTGCGAAATCGTTTGGTGCGAACCCCCGGGGAACGTTTCGTGGCGGTTGTTTCCGCGCAGAACGGAGCCACGGACTCCATGGAGCGGGCTGCGCGGCGGATAGCCTGCCCGCCCGATACGCGCGCGGTGGATCTGCTGTGGTCCACGGGAGAGATACGTTCCGTGGCGATGTTGACGATGCATTTACAGGCTCTGGGCGTGGCGGCGCGAGGGCTAAACGTTCAAGAGACCGGACTGCGCGTCGTGAGTGGGGAAGGAATACCCCGGGCGGTGGAGTTATCTGCCGGCCACATTCATGAATCCCTGGCGGATTTTTCCGTGGTGGTGGTTCCGGGGTTCCTGGCCACGAATGCTCGCGGAATGATTCGTTCCCTGGGACGCGGGGGTTCGGACTTGACGGCGGTACTGCTTGCCGAGGGGCTGGCGGCAGCGCGCTGCGAACTCATCAAGGACGTTTCCGGATATTTTTCAAGTGATCCCCATCGCGACGCGGATGCACAGCACATCCCTTTTCTTACTTACGCACAGGCGCTGGAGCTGGCGGCGAACGGTTGCGATCTGGTCCAGAAGGAGGCCATTGAAGCGGCGGCGAAGGCCGAACTGCCGCTGGTGGTGCGAAGCGTGAAGGACAGCGCGGCGTTTACGGTTGTCGCGGCCGAGGGGGAAGAAGAGGAAATTTCACTGGCGCCGGACGCAAATGAATTCGCAGTAGTAGAACGTTAGAACCGCTTCCCAGGCACGAAACAGATTGGGATTGAACAAAAGTTGAATGGTGAAAAAGGAGAATCGAAATGGAGTTCGCAACAAAGACAATTCATGCCCGACAAAACTCGGAACCGGAAACGGGCGCCTTGATTCCGCCGATATTCCAGACGTCCACGTACGAGCAGGAATCGCCGGGTCACGACAAGGGCTTTAACTATTCGCGGACCAACAACCCTTCGCGGCAGCAACTGGAAGTGGTATTGGCGGAACTGGAAGGTGTGGAGCACGCGGCGGTGTTTGCCTCCGGACTGGCGGCGGAAAACACCATTCTGCAGGCATATCTGCGGCCGGGCGACGAAATCGTGATTCCGCAGGATGTCTACGGGGGAACCTACCGCATTTTGAACCGCGTGTTCCAACCGGTCGGCGTGGCCGTCCGGCAGGTCGATCTGGGCAATGCATCGGCGCTGAAAGCGGCGCTGAATTCGAAGACGCGGCTGGTCTGGCTGGAGACGCCGACCAATCCGCGTCTGCTGATCTACGACATTTCGGAAATCAGCCGCCAGGCACACGCCAGCGGGGCGTTGGTGGTGGTGGACAACACCTTCGCCACGCCCTTTTTCCAGCAGCCGTTTTCGCTGGGTGCAGATCTTGTGGTGCACAGCGTGACCAAATATCTCGCGGGGCATTCGGATGTGATCCAAGGCGCCGCGTTGGCGCGTGATGCGGCGGTCTTTGAACCGGTGAAATTCCTGCAGAATGCCACGGGCGCGGTGCCTGGGCCGTTTGATTGCTGGCTGACTCTGCGCGGACTGAAGACGCTGGAATTGCGCATGCTGCGGCACGCGGAAAATGCGGCGGCGATAGCCGCGGCGCTGAAACCGCATCCGTTGGTGCGGAAGGTTTACTTTCCAGGACTGGCGGAGCATCCAGGACATGAAATCGCGCGCCGGCAGATGAACGGATTCGGTGGCATGGTCTCGTTCGATCTTGATGGAAGTATTGAAGAGGTGGCCGCGTTCGCTTCCTCGCGGAAATTCTTCAAGCTGGGCGAAAGTTTGGGTGGGGTGAAGTCCCTGATTTGCCATCCGGCAACGATGACTCACGCTTCCATTCCCGCGGCGGCGCGCGCCGAACTGGGATTGCCGGACAACCTGATTCGGCTGTCCCCGGGGTGCGAAAACGCGAAAGACCTGGTGACCGACTTGTTAGCGGGGCTGGCGGAACTGGAAGCCCTGCGCGACCAGGCGCGAGTAGAGGCAGCCATGACGCGTTAGAGAAGCCAGAGATGTCTTGGCAGCGCATGGGCGCAAAATACTTGCACGTAAGAATCAGGAAACGGTGGAGACAACTGCGGACCGAAGTCTGCCCGCGGACCCGGCTGACGGCGGCCGGCTGGATGGGCCATCTTCTGCGAGAATGCCTTCCGCGAGTGTCATGGCGTGGCCGATGGCCTGGTCCATGTCATAGTAACGGTATTCACCGAGCCGTCCGCAAACGAGGATGCCGGGCGTTGCATTGGCGCGCTCGCGGTAACGATTGTACAAATCCGCATTGGCTTGATCCGGGAAGGGATACTCGTGTCGATCAGGCTCCTCGGAATCCACGGTAACTTCGCGCGTGATGACCGTGCCGCAGACATTGGCAAGCTGGTCGGCAGGCATCATGTGCTTCCATTCCAGTGTGCGAATGTGCGGCCCCCCGGAGGGATCCGGATTATTGACCTGGCCACAGGGCTGAACCTGCTGCGAATCGGAAATGAAAACGTGTTCGCGGCATTGCGTGCGATAGCGCAGCCGGCCCAGGTCGTATCCGTAAAGCTCGTCAATCGGTCCAGTGAAAATCAGGAGTTTGCGAGCTTCGAAGGGAGAATCGTCGCGGGTGAATTTGCAGTTGAGAGTGACATCAATCCCGGCGAGCATGTTGGCCATGAACGCGGCGTAGCCTTCTCGCGGAATGCCCTGGTGCTTGTGTTTCATCAGGCGCGGATCGTCATCTTCGCGGACGTCAAAGCGGCGCGCCAGTGACGCGCTTAGGGCCGAGGCGGGCACTCCCCACTGCTTTTCAGAGTAGCCCTTCACAAATTTCCTGTAAATCGGCTCTGGCATCATGGCCAGGGAGGCTTCCTCGAAATTCCGCGGCTCGCCACGGAATGACGGTTCCCAAGTGGGGCCAACAACCCGGCGAATGTAGCTGGCGGCGATGGGCCAGTTTTCGAGATTGCCGTCCACGATGGTTTTCAGCGAAGCAATGTACGGAAAAAACTCTGCAAAGCGCGTGGCGTATTCCCATATTTTTTCGGAACTGGTGCGGAAATAGTGCGGACCGTAGGTGTGGATGCGGACGCCGCTCTGATGCCGATGGTCATGAACATTCCCGCCGGGATGGTTGCGGCGGTCAAGGATCACCACCTCGCGGCCAGCATCCGCCAACATGCGGCCAATGGTCGCACCCGTCAGGCCGGACCCTACAATGACGTAATCGGCTTTCATCTGGCTTAGTGAGCGCCTTCGCCACGAAGCACAGCTTTGGGTGTCTGCAGCAGCAGTTTGAGATCCAGCAAAACGCTGATGTTCATGACGTACTCAACGTCGTATTTCTGCATCTGTAGCGCGCTGAGGTTGTTGGGGCGGTCATTAACCTGCCACAGGCCGGTGATGCCCGGGCGAACCAGGCCGCGGATGCGGCGCAACGCCGGAAACGGCTCCAGCATATAGGTGACCAGCGGACGCGGGCCAACAAGGCTCATATCGCCTTTCACCACGTTAAACAGCTGGGGGAGTTCGTCAATGCTGGTCTTGCGCAGGAAAGCGCCCACGGCGGTGATGCGTGGATCGCGTTCGTGCTTAAAGAGGATGCCCTTCTTGGCCAGCTCGGCAACTTTCTTGGTGTTCAGATGCTGGTCATGATCCACGTGCATAGAACGGAATTTAAGGCACTTGAAATGCTTCTCCCCCTTGGCCCAGCGGCTGTGGGAAAAGAAAACCGGACCCGCGGAGGAAAGCTTGGTCGCCACTGCGGCGGCGATCAAGACCGGGCCCAGGAGGATAATCAGGAAAGAGCCACCCACGATGTCCACCGTGCGCTTGACGAAAAGATGCGCGCGCACGGAAGGGCGATTGAGCCGCGCCTGGGCTACCCCGAGAAGCCGGCGAAGGACGGGCGCATCCGCGGTGCTGAGATCCACGCTGGTGATTTCCGCGGCGATTGTGTCCGTATGAATATCGCGCAAATCCGCGGTCTCAAGAGAGGCGCTTCCGGGATGAATTGCGGTTGGAGTATCCATGGTCGATTAACCGTTCCGTTCTGGTGAAGTAGTAAGGAGCTGCCAGGTGAACAGGGCTATGAATGCAGGATTTCGGAATATGTAACGCCGCCACAAGCGCCGCGGCTCCACAAGCAGCCGGAATAACCACTCCAGGCCAATTTTCATCATCCACCGTGGAGCCTGGACGACGCGACCGGAATGAAAATCAAATGCCGCGCCAACGGAAAGAATGGTGGCGGGGATGCGCGCGCGGTGTTGCACCATCCAAGTTTCCTGCTTGGGACAACCAATTCCGACGAAAAGTATGCGCGCTCCGGAATCCACGATCTGGCGGGTATACTCGGCGTCCTCTTCCGTGGTCAGCGGGCGGAAAGGCGGCGCTATGCGGCAAGCCACACGGATACCGGGATAGCGCTGCTGAAGAAAATTCACAAAACTTTGCAGGGATTCCGGGGTGCCTCCGTACAGGCCGATGGGCACGCCTTCGCGGGCGGCTGCTTCGCAAACCCAGAGGGTCAGATCCGGGCCATAGACGCGGGTGGCCCCCTCAATCCCCAAAAGACGCAAGGCCCAGGCGAGGGGCTGGCCGTCCGAGGTGACCATATCACAACTGTTCATCAGTTCGCGAAATTCGGGGTGAAAATAGGACTCCATGACGTTATTTACGCATGCCAGGGAAACAGTCCGGTTTTCTCCGGCGTGCGCCCACGCCAATATGCGCCGCGTCGCGTCGGGGTAGGTAGTAAAGTCGACGCGCATTCCGAGGATAAACCTCCGTTGAAGACTTCCGTCCATTGACTTTGCACCGCTGCAGCCGGGCTGGGCGCCTGAAAGGTGGCCCTTCAATTTCTGGGCTTTTATCGTGCCCAAATCCCGCGCCTGAGTCAAGACCGAATCGGCACCTGGCACTTTTCCAGTAACGCTCGGGTCAATTTCCACAGGCTGTGAATAAACTTCCAAGGCCCGATTTTGCTTGAACATCCGGGAAGTGTAAATGGCCCGTGCGTACCCGCTGTGCCATCGGAGCAAGGCCTATCCGTTGCACATGAAGTACTGGTACTTATTTGTGGGGCCGCTGCGATTTTTCCACAGAGAGCAGAACTTATTCCATTTGGGGAAAATAACCAGCAGGTTGGCTTAATCGGGCGCAAACACATTTTTCCGGCCCTGGCGTCAAATGCTTATGAACGTGGCAAGGATGGGCCAATCCCAGTAAAATGAATGCCCAGGGGGACGAATGGAAAAACGGAGGAGTAGCAGTGTGATGGGCATTGGCCCGCGCGCTTTTCTAGCGCTGGCATTCTTGATTGTTGCAGGGGTTATTGCCGGGGCGTTGGCAACACCCGCAAGAACTGAGAACGCGCATCAGTGGGGTGCTGCGAACGCGCCACAGGCGGCGGACCAATCGCAAGACGCACGGGAAGGACGACTTCTGCGATTCCCGGATATCTACAGAGACCGCATCGTTTTCAGCTATGCCGGCGATCTTTGGGTGGTTCCCTCCGCCGGTGGCGTGGCACGGCGCATTACCACGGATTCGGGACTGGAGCTCTTCCCAAAATTCTCTCCCGATGGCACCCAAATCGCCTTTACTGCTCAGTATGACGGCAATTTCAACGTGTACACGATTCCCTCGGAAGGCGGCATGCCCAAGCAGTTGACATTCCTGCCCGATCAAATTCACGTCAATGAACGCATGGGCCCAAACAACGAGGTGATTAGCTGGCTGCCCGATGGCAAGCAAGTCCTTTACCTTTCGAGACAGGACACGTTCAACGACTGGTTCGGACGACTTTTCACCGTAGGGATCAATGGCGGAATGCCCCTACGGCTGCCCGTGGACAAGGGAGGGCTCACTTCATTTTCACCGGATGGGACGCAGATCGCGTACAACCGGATTTTCCGGAATTTCCGCACGTGGAAACGCTACAAAGGCGGCATGGCGCAAAAAATTTCCATATACAACCTGAAGACCCGGCAGTACGAGCAGTTGACGGGGTACGACGGCACGGATACTTTCCCGATGTGGCATGGCGACACGATTTATTTCGATTCGGACCGCGGTCCGGAATCGCGGATGAATCTCTACAGCTACAGCCTGAAATCAAAGGAAATCAGGCAGCTGACGCATTTTAAGGATTTCGACGTGAACTGGCCGAGCCTGGGGCCGGATTCCATCGTGTTTGAGAACGGCGGATATCTCCACGTGTTCGACCTGGCGACGGAAAAAGAGAGAAAGGTGACGGTTTACTTGCCGGGAGATGAAGTGCAGGCCCAACCGCACTGGGTGAACGCCAGCAAGTGGATTCAGGCAGCGGACATTTCGCCGGAAGGAAAGCGCGCGGTGTTCACGGCGCGCGGAGACGTGTTCACCGTGCCGGCAAAGGAGGGCAGCACACGAAATATAACGCAGACGCCGGGGATACGGGAGCGGGATGCCATGTGGTCGCCTGACGGGCGGTGGATTGCCTATCTTTCCGACCGCACCGGAGAGGACGAGATCTATCTGATGCCGCAAGACGGCTCCGGGCCGGAAGTGCGCGTGACCACGGATGGAAAAGTGTTCCGGCTGCCGCTGCAGTGGTCGCCGGATAGCCAGAAGCTGCTCTTTGCGGACAAATCGCTGCGGCTTTTCTACGTGGACATTACCGATAAAAAGCCGGTGCAGATTGACCAGGGCAAATATTTTGATTTAACGGACTACAACTGGTCGCCGGACAGCCAGTGGGTGGTCTATTCCAAAGTGGGGAAGAATACCAACGGGGTGATTTATCTCTACTCGTTGAAGGACAGGAAAATCACGCCGGTGACGACGGAGTTTTATGGCAGCACGAATCCGGTGATTGACCCCGGTGGGAAATATCTCTATTTCATTTCCGCCCGCGATTACAACGAAGTGCTGGGCATCTACGACTCCGAATTCTCCAACCCCAAGGGGCTGCGCGTATATGTGGTGACTTTACGCAAGGATCTGCCGTCCCCGTTCGCACCGCAAAGCGATGAAGAGATCCCCAAGAAGCAGGGGGATGTGACAACTTCGTCCTCCGCGGGATCAAATACGCCGGACAGTGATCAGCCCAGGGAGGAAAAAGATAAACCGGCGAACGGGAAACCAGCGACGGAAACCGAGAAGAAGGAGCCATTTCGGATTGATTTGGAGGGCATTGAAAACCGCATTGTGGCTTTACCGATGCCAGCGGGCGTGGTCTCCAATCTGCTCGCTTCCAGCACTCATGTCTATTACCTTACCTCTCCAGTGAGCGGGCTCAGCGGGCCGCTGGCTGGGGAGAGCTCCGCAATTCACGCATATGACATGAAGGAGAGAAAAGATCATGTGCTGATGGAAGATGCGGATGGATTTGCACTTTCCTTTGACGGCAAGAAATTGCTTTACGCCGCGCCCAAGAGCGGCGGAAATGGTGATGGGCCGGATCACGACTACGGAATCATTGATGCCGTGCCCGGGCCGGCGCCAAAGAAGGAGGGCGACGGCACTCTGAATTTGAGCGGGATGAAAATGCAGGTGGTCCCCGCGGCGGAATGGAGACAGATTTTCAACGAAGTGTACCGCCAGGAGCGCGATTATTTCTTCGAAGCTTCCATGAACGGCGTGGACTGGGCCGGCGAACGCGACAAATATGCACAATTGCTGCCCTACGTTTCCAACCGCTTCGATCTGAACTACATCCTGGGAGAATTGATTGGAGAGCTTTCCAACTCGCACACCTATGTGGGCGGAGGAGATTATCCGCCGCTGAAACCGATTAGCGTGGGCATGCTGGGAGTAGACTACGAATTGGACACGGCCAGCGGATACTACCATTTCAAGAAAATTTATCCTGGAAAGAATTGGGATGCCGCGTTGCGTTCACCTTTGACTGAACCGGGAGTTGACATGAAGGAAGGCGACTACCTGATTGCGGTGGACGGGCGCGCGGTGAAGGCTCCGGAGACCCCTTACCAGGCGCTGGAGAATACGGCGAACGACAATGTGACGCTGACCGTGAACAGCAGACCGTCCAGCGATGGCGCGCGGCGGGTGACGGTGAAAACCATACCCAGCGAATTCAAGTTGCGGGAGTTGGACTGGATAGAAACCAACCGCCGGAAAGTGGACCAAGCCACCAATGGACGCGTCGGCTACATATACCTGGCGGATATGGAGGACACCGGACTGAATCAGTTCGTGGAACAGTTCTACCCGCAAATCCGGAAGGAAGGGCTGGTCATTGATGTGCGCTACAACGGCGGCGGGTTCGTGGACCAGCTTATTTTTGAGCGGCTGCGGAGAATTCTGGCGGGGATGCAGGCGGCGCGGAATTTTGAAAGCGGGACCACGCCCGATATCGTCTTTCACGGCCCCATGGCTTGTGTGACGAATGAATATGCGGCTTCCGATGGGGACATTTTTTCTTATTACTTCAAATACTACAAACTCGGCCCGCTGGTCGGCATGCGGACGTGGGGCGGCGTGCGCGGCATCCGGGGGAATATTCCTCTGATTGACGGCGGCTACATCACGCGGCCGGAATTCGCGATGTATGGGCTGGACAGCCAGTGGGTAGTTGAGAACCATGGCGTGCAGCCGGATATCGTGGTGGATAACACGCCGGACAAGGTCATGGCCGGACAGGACCCGCAACTCGAAAAGGCCGTCGAACTGGTGCTCAAGCAGGTGCAGGAGCATCCCCTCGTGCTGCCGCCGCGGCCTCCCGATCTGCCGGCATATCCCAGCGGCCCTGGCTATTAGGAAGAATCGTTTAGAACAAATGTTGCGGACGCTAGACCGCCGAATACGGGCCGGCGAGCACGCAGGGCAGAAGCAGCGGCGCAAAGCGCGCTAACCCGCAACACTGGGCATGGCGCGCGGTTTAGCGGCGGTCGAGGGCGGGATGGCGGACGTCACGGCCGGCGACGATATAGATGACGTCCTCGGCGATGTTGGTGGCATGGTCGCCGATGCGCTCCAGATTTTTGGCCACCAGGACCAGTTCGAACGCCGGGAAAACCACGGCGGAATTCTCCATCATATATGTGAGGAGCTCGCGGAAGAGCTGATCGCGCAGGCGGTCCACTTCATCATCGCGCCGCAGGACGGCATTGGCGAGGTCCACATCGCGCTGGACAAGCGCATTCAGGCTGTCGCGCACCATGCTTTCGGCCACGCCGCTCATTCGCGGCAAGTCCACATAAGGCTTCACCTGGGGATGGCGCAGGATGCGCATGGCCGATTGGGCGATATTGACGGCCTGGTCGCCAATGCGCTCCAGGTCGCCATTAATGCGCGAGGAGCCAATGAGGAAGCGCAAGTCGGCGGCCATGGGTTGCTGCAGGGCCAAAAGGCGCGTGACGCGATCATCCATTTCGATTTGCAGCTCGTTGATGGAGCTTTCTTCCTCCAAAACGGCTTCGGCCAGCGACTCATCCGCCTCCAGGACGGCGTGAACTGCCTTGTGAACGGAGCGTTCCGCAAGGCTGCCCATCCATAGCAGGCGCTGCTGGAGTTCCTCGAATTCCTGTTCAAAGTGGCGTTCCACGATCTGGCTCCTAACCGAAACGTCCGGTGATGTAGGCTTCCGTGCGCGCGTCAGACGGATTGGTGAAGATCTGCGCCGTCGGACGAGTTTCAATCAGCTTGCCCTCCAGAAGAAAGGCGGTGACATCGCTGACGCGCGCGGCCTGTTGCATGTTGTGCGTTACGATGGCCACGGTGCAGGTGGGGCGAAGCTGAAGCATCAACTCCTCAATCTTGGCCGTACTGACGGGGTCCAAGGCCGAGCATGGTTCATCGAGGAGGAGGACTTCCGGATCCACGGCCAAAGCGCGCGCGATGCACAGCCGTTGTTGCTGGCCACCGGAAAGGGCGTAAGCGGATTTATGCAGCACATCCTTCACTTCGTCCCAAAGAGCCGAGCGGCGGAGGCTGTGTTCAACGTGGTCGGAGAGCTTGCCCTTAAACCCGTTGATGCGCAGGCCATAGGCGACATTGTCAAAAATGGATTTGGGAAAGGGGTTGGGCCGCTGGAATACCATTCCCACACGCCGGCGCAAACGCACCACGTCCATGTCAAAAATATCCTGTCCATCCAGAAGGACATCTCCCGCAACCCGCGTATGCCGCACTGTTTCGTGCATGCGGTTAAGAGTGCGCAGGAAAGTGGACTTGCCACACCCGGATGGGCCGATTAAGGCAGTGATGCAATTAGCGGGAAAATCGAGACTGATGTCGAAGAGGGATTGTTTTGCGCCATAGTAAAAATTCAAACCCTTCACCTGAAAACGCAACGGCGAATCGGCCGTGTATTTCGGGCCACCGCTCGCTGACGTCTCGTCCGTCCTTAGAGAGGTTGTGATGACGGGGGTCGGATTTACAGTCATGGTGGCCACCTTGCTACCTCGCTGTAGAACCGCGGCGCATATAGAGAACCAGTCGCGCCGCGACATTGGTCAATAAAACCAGCGCCAAAAGAATCAGCCCCGCAGCCCAAGCCTGACGATGCCAGTCGTCATAAGGCGCGATGGCGTAAGTGTAAATCATCACCGGCAGTGAAGCGATAGGCTGATTCCAGGCGGGGCTCCAATAGCGGTTGCTGAAAGCGGTGAACAGAAGGGGAGCCGTCTCACCGGCGACGCGCGCGATGTCCAGCATGATGCCGGTGGTTATGCCGCCGATAGCCGCGGGAACCACCACGCGGGCGATGGTCTTCCACTTGCTCGCTCCCAGAGCAACAGAACCCTCTCGCAGGCTGCGGGGCACGCCACGGAGAAATTCCTCCGTGCTGCGCACGGCGATGGGGATCATCATCACGCCCAGCGCGAATCCTCCGGCCAGGGTGGAAAAGTGATGCATCGGAAGGACAATGATGGTATAGGCGAAAATTCCGATCACGATGGAAGGCACGCCGTTGAGCAGGTCCGTGGTATAGCGCACCAGGAATGAAAAGGTTTTGCCGCCGTATTCCGCCAGATAAATGCCGCCCATCAGTCCAATGGGAATGCCGATGGCGGAAGCCAGAAGCAACAGCTTGGCGCTACCCACGATAGCGTTGGCCATCCCGCCGCCGGTCTCGCCCACGGGTTTGGGCAGTTGCGTGAAGAAACTCCAGCTCAGAGACCGCGCTCCGTGAACGACGAGATACCCAAGAATGATAAGCAAGACCGAAATAGCGACGGTGACACAAATGCCAGTGATACTGAGCATCACAATGTTCACAAATTTGCGCCATGTCAGCCGGACATTCATTCGTGGGCCACACCTTTCGTTTCCGTCGCGACAATTAATAGCCGCGCCAGGCCGTTGAGAATGAAAGTCAGCAGGAAGAGAACGAGGCCCAGTTCTATCAGCGACTGTAGATAAAGATCGCCAGTGGCTTCGGTGAACTCATTGGCGATGACCGCGGCGATGGAATAACCGGGAGCAAAAAGCGAAGCGCTGATTTTGGGATCGTTGCCAATCACCATGGTTACGGCCATGGTCTCGCCGAGGGCGCGGGCCAGCGCGAGAAAAACAGAGCCCAATATTCCAGTGCGTGCATAAGGAACTACCGCTTTCCAGGTGGCCTCCCACCGCGTGGCGCCCATGGAAAGCGCCGCTTCGCGCTGGTCCGGAGGAACGGAAAGCAGGACCTCGCGTGAAACAGAAATGATGAAAGGAATTACCATGACGGCCAGGACAATGCCAGCCGTGAGAAACCCAACGCCATAGCAGGGCCCTTGAAACAACGGCAGAAATCCGAGCGTGGCCCTGAGCCCGGGGGCCACGTAGTCTCGCACCAGCGGGACAACAATGAATATGCCCAGCAAGCCATAAATGACGCTGGGGACGGCAGCCAGGAGTTCAATCAGGAATGTAAGTATGTTGGAAAGGCCTCGCGGAGCCATCTCCGCGAGGAAAATCGCCGCGCCTAAACCCAGCGGTACAGCGACAATCAAGGCCACGGCCGAAGTGATGACCGTACCGTATATAAAAGGAAGCGCGCCGAAATTGCCGAAAACAGGATCCCAAACGGAAGTGAACAAAAACTTCCAGCCAAATTGATGGCGCGGCAGGCGGGAGTTTATCCACAACTCGTAGACGAGCAGACTGGTGATGAGCAGGATACTGGCGGCAAAAATCAGGGTAATGAAATGGGCGACGGCATCGCCGCTGGCGAGACGGCGAAAGAAACCGGCGAGGCTCCTTCGGGAGCCTCGCCGGTCCGCGGTCTGGGAAAATGCGCTCATTCGAGTGGTTACTGAATCAATGCAATAGCCTTTAATTCCTTCGCTATCACGGCTTTCGGCAGGCGCGCATAGGAAAGCCCCTCATTGTACCCCTGCCCATCCGTGAGCATCCATTTCAGGAAACCCTTGATGGCGTCACGCTTGGCTGGGTCGGCAATCTTAGACGGAATCAGAAGCCACGTAAAACTGGAAATGGGATAGGCCGTGGCCCCGGGGGCATTTGTAATGGAAACGCGGAAATCAGAAGGCATGTCATTGGCTGCAGCAGCCGCGGCGGCGGTCACGCTGGCCAGATCCGCCTTGATATATTTTCCGGCGGCATTCTGAACGTTGCCGTAGAGCAGGTGGTTCTGGATGGCGTAGATCAATTCTACATAGCCGAGGGAGTTCGGGGTTTGCTCAACCAGGCCGGAAACTCCCTCGTTGCCCTTGCCACCCAAACCCACTGGCCAGTTAACGGACGTGCTCTTTCCGACCTTAGCCGCCCACTCCTTGCTGGCTTTGGAGAGGAAATCAACCCAGATATACGTGGTGCCACTCCCATCGGAGCGGTGGACTACGACAATGTCCTTAGCCGGGAGATTGACGCCAGGATTGGCGGAAGCAATCTGGGGATCATTCCACTTGGTGATCTTACCCAGAAAAATGTCCGCCAAAGCATTCTGCGTGAAATTCAACGCCGCGGTGACGCCGGGAAGATTGTAGGTGGGAACATCGGCGCCGAGGACCGTGGGGAAATGGAGAATCTTGATCTTGGCCTGGGAGAGCTGTTCGTCGGACATTGGGCCATCCGACGCGCCGAAGTCCACTGTTCCCGCGAGAACCTGGCGGATGCCACCGCCGGAGCCGATGGACTGATAGTTGATTTGAATATTGGGAAACTTCTGGTGATAAACGTCAAACCACTTGGAATAAATCGGATAGGGAAACGTAGCGCCCGCGGCGTTGAGCAGGATGGTCGCCGGGGCCGGAACTGCGGGCCGGGCAGCACCAACCAGCGCCACGGCGCCCAAAAAAAGAATCGTTACCAGCGCAAAACCTGAAATTGCTTTTTTCACCTCTACCCTCCAGTTTTCAATTTCTCTGTTGCTAAAGTGTGACGCGCCAACTACCAAAAGAAAGGGATCCCTTGCGTCCCATAAGCCTTCCCCACCCCACAAGCGCGGCAAATCTTTTCAACAACCGAATGTGCCGACGTTGAGAGCAATGCCGGCCCGCGCGGCAAAAGGTGGGAAGCGCGAACTGTTGGCGTATCACGCAGATGCCTTAAATGGCGGCGCCAACTTCAGGCGAGTTAAGGGTAGAAACGAGGCATAAATGCGGGGTCACTGAAGTGTTAATTTTCTGTTACAACGCCGCCGAGCCCGCGGCTCCCCGGATGGCGCGGCCATGGCGCACATCTAAACCCTTTACCCAGAAGAAGATATCTTCGGCGATGTTGGTGCAGTGGTCGCCGATGCGCTCCAAATGGCGTGTGGCAAGCAGCAATTGAACGGAGGCGGCAATGTTCATAGGCTTTTCACTCATGCCGGCGACGATGGTTTCCAGCAGGCGGTCGCGGTAATCATCTACATCCGCATCACTTTGGAGCACTTCCTGCGCCAGATCCACGTTGCGATAAATCGAGGCGCCCAGGGTCTTGCTCACCATGGCGCGCACGGCGACGGTCATGGGTTCAAGTTCGGGCGGAAATTCCACGCCGCGCATGACGGAAAGAGCCAGCGCGCGCTGACCGAGATTCACCGCCAGATCGCCCATGCGCTCCAGGTCGTTGGTCACTTTCAGCGTGGCCACGATCTGCCGAATGTCTTCTTCGGAAAGCCCTTCGCGACGCAACAGTCTTACAGCGTGCTCGTCAATAATCATTTCCATTTCATTCAGGCGCGGCTCGGTCATGAACACCGCGCGCGCCAGCCGCGGATCAATCCTGCGAATGGCGTCAATGGCGCGGTCCAGTGAAATTTCCACCGTGCGCGCCATGGATATTAAGATAATTCGCGAGAGCATCCTGGTAAACATCAGCGCTACTGCTCACCGTAGCTGGCATGGATATTCTCCCGGGAAGGAAACTTCATTACGTTTCAGTGTCGGATCGGCGGCTGTCAGAAAAATGAACGGAATGTGAAAATCTTACGACAGGGGCCAAGTGGTGGACACTTCCAAGGGAACCGTGAAGCGAAAAAAGGAACCTGAGCCCACTTCGCTTTCCACCCAAATTCGCCCGCCATAGGCCTCCACGATATGTTTGGCGATGGAAAGACCCAGGCCGGTGCCGCCGGCCTCGCGTGAGCGCGCCGGATCCACGCGATAGAAACGCTCGAAAATTCGTTCTTGCTGGGCTTGCGGGATGCCGATGCCGGTGTCTTCCACGCTGAGCACGGCCGACCCGTCCTGTATACCCGCGCGAACCGTTACGCGGCCATGGGAAGGCGTGTACTGGACGGCATTGTCCAGCATATTCTGCAGACCTCGCGAAGGCCGTCAGGATCGCCATACAACGCGGGGAAATCTTCGGCCAACTCCACCCCCACATGAATGTGTTTGCGCGCCGCTTCCATGCGGACAGCTTCCACACAAGGCTGGATAAGCGACATCGCGGACACGCCACGCTTTTCCAACTCCAACTTGCCGGCTTCGATGCGCGCCAGCATCAGCAAATCGTCCGTAAGCCTCGCCAGCCTTACCGATTGCTCGCTGATAATTTCAATGAAGCGGCGATTGTTCTGGCTGTCCTCCAGCGCGCCGGCCAAGAAGAGTTTCCGCAAATCCCTGAATCGCGGTAAGCGGTGTCTTGAATTCGTGGGAAACGTTGGCCACAAAATCGCGCCGCACGCGCTCCAGCCGGCGCAATTCGGTGATGTCATGCAGCACAATCACCGCGCCGTGCGGCTTTGAGTCGGGTCTTCGGTGACCCGGGGATATTTCCGCAACGGCCAGCGGGGGAAGCGGCGCGGCAGCCAGCTCAAAGGCGCGCGGCTGAGTGGCGTCCAGGCTCAATTCGCTGCGCACCACTTCGTTCGTGCGCAACGCAGCGCGCAGAACCTCGAAGAGCTCCGCTTGCCGCACTACTTCCAGCAGTGGCCTGCCAGGGCGCGGGCCCCGTCTACATTGACGATGGAGGAAAACGCCGGATTGCAGAAAATCAGCCGCTCGGAAGAATCCATCACCGCCACGCCTTCTTCCATGCTCCCCAGGATGGCGGAGGAGCGATTGCGCTCTTCTGTCAGCGATTGAATGGTTTCGTTCAGCCGTGCGGCGGTTTCATTCAGCGAGACCGCGAGATCCTCCAGCTCATCTCCGGAAGGCTCCAGCGAAAGAGGGCGGAAATCGCCTTGTGCTACGCGACGAGAAAAGTCTTTCAAAGTGGCGACGCGCCGCGAAAAGGCGCGTGTGAAAACAAAAGATGCAATGATTCCCAGAAAAAGAATCGCCAGCGAAGCAATCCATAGCCGGCGGCGAATCGGAGCCAGCGATGGATCTATTTCCGGAATGGGTTCCGAGAGGCGGATGACAAAAACCTTTCCGGATGCGCCCTGCTCGCGGACGGCGAGATAGAGCGAATCGCGGGTGGACTCCCCACCACGGCGCACGGCGCGGCCTTCTCCATTCGACAACGCCTGCTGAATTTCGGCCTCATCCGCGGGATTTCCATTCTCACCCGCGCCGGGTTGCGAATCCGCCAGAACAGCGCCATCTGAACTGATTACCGTAATGCGCACGCCGCTGGCCGCAAACCAGGCAGTCCAATCGCGCAGTGCGCGGGAATTGTTAATTTGCGGAGGATGAGCGCGGACCAACAGCGCCAGCGAGGAAAGTTTTTCCTCGGCCGCCTGCACATGCGCGCGGCGGAGCGCACCCACGGAGGAAAGTCCCACGGCCAGCAGCACGGCCAGCAGCAGGGCCAGATAGGCGAGGCCCCACTTTCCAGAAAATCCTAACTTGCACGGGTCTCAAAAAGATAACCCGCGCCGCGCACAGTTTTCACAAACGCGGGCCTCTGCGGATTATCCTCGATTTTTTCACGCAGGCGCATGATGTAAACGTCCACGCTGCGAGGAGTAACAAAACGGTCGTTGCCCCACACGGCGTCCAGCAATTGGTCACGGGAAAAAACGCGATTGGGGCGCGACGCCAGATAATAGAGCAGCCGAAACTCCAGTGTGCTGAGCGGCACGGGCTTGCCGCTGCGCGAGACGCGATAGGCTGCGGGATCAATCAGCAGGCGGCCAATTCAATCGAGCGCTCGGCCTCTCCAGCGGGTTCCACGCGCCGCAGCAACGCCTTGATTCGCGCGGCCAGTTCGCGCGGACTGAACGGTTTGGTGACGTAATCATCCGCGCCCAGCTCCAGGCCGACTACGCGATCGGCTTCCTCGCCGCGCGCCGTCAACATCAGAATCGGCAGCCGATTCAGCGCTGGTTCGCGCCGCACTTCCTTGCAGACCTCCAAACCGGAAAGTTTCGGCAGCATCAAATCCAGAAGTAGCAGGTCCGGCGGAGACTTGCGGATTTGCGCCAGCCCGCTGGCCCCGTCCCCCATGGCGGTAACCCGGAAATCCTTCCTTCTCCAGATTGTAGCGGACGAGTTCAACAATGTCGCGGTCGTCTTCAATCAGGAGAATCGTCTTCATTGCATCCTCGCAGAACTTGCCGGGACAACCATAACGGAAATCGAACGAATATTCCAACACGCAGAGAATGCACGCGAGCCACTTATGTGAACCCTGCGTTACAATTCCAATCCCCATTCTCTATCTGGTGAATGAGCCTTTTCCTGCTCGGGCATGGCATGAAAAACCGCCGTCTTAACCCCGTTTCATTCCGGCTCAGTTCCGCAGAGATGAAACACTCTCCTGGAAATCGCTGCCTTGGACGATGTGGCTGAGCTGCCTATCCTGCTGATTTATAAGATATTAGCTCGGGGTTCGCAATGGACTCTTTGGCCGCACCCATGCACTAACCTACCTCGCGAAGCGACCCCAAATCCGGGAGTCAAGCAGGAAGGAACAAAATGAGCACAGGCACAGGCCAACTTGATCCATTGCAACGAAGCTCGGAATCGCAGGATCTAGAGCAGGCGCTGCGCGCCAAGATCGTGGGGCAGGAAGAAGCCGTGCGCGCGGTCGTGGATCTCTACCAGGTTTATCGCGCGGGATTGAATGCCCCCAACCGGCCGGTAGGGAATTTGCTGTTCCTGGGACCCACGGGGGCCGGGAAAACACGCGTGGTCGAAGCGGCTGCGGAAATTCTTTTCGGCAATGCTCGGGCGGTGATCAAAGTGGATTGCGCGGAGTTTCAGCACTCCCACGAGATTGCGAAATTGATTGGTTCGCCGCCGGGCTATCTGGGGCACCGCGAGACGCATCCGTTGATCACCCAGGAAGCACTGTCTCAATACCACACGGAAAAGCTAAAGCTGAACATTCTTCTCTTCGACGAAATTGAGAAAGCCTCGGATGCGCTGTGGCAACTATTGCTGGGAATTCTGGATAAGGCCACATTGACGCTGGGCGACAACCGCAGGGTGGACCTGTCACAGACGCTGATTTTCATGACCTCTAATCTGGGCGCCACGGAAATTACCGGATTGATGGCCGACGGCTTGGGGTTTGGGCGCAGGGCAGTGGACCGCCCGGCGGGAGAACTGGACGCGAAAGTGGAGCGAACCGCGGCGGAAGCGGCGCGGAAAAAATTCTCGCCCGAGTTCATGAACCGGATCGATAAAGTGGTGGTATTTCACTCGCTGGGCGCGACACAGTTGGAAGAGATTCTGGCAATCGAACTGGGATTGGTCCAACAGCGCGTGCTGGAGGCTTCCCGGAGGCAGTTCGTCTTCCACGTAACGGGGGCAGCGCGGGCATTCCTCCTGCGGGAAGGGACGGACACGCGTTACGGAGCGCGCCACCTGAAGCGGGCTATTGAGAAGTATCTGGTATATCCACTGGCAAGTTTGCTGGCCACGGAACAAGTGGGGCTCGGCGATGTCCTGACAATTGATTGGGACGAAAACGACCACAACCTGTTTTTCCTGAGAGATCCGCGGGGTTCGGCAATTTCGCACCGCCAGGAAATTCCTGAACAACCGTCTGCGTTCGGGGCAGCCGTCCAAGCCAGCGCGCCTGCGCCCGTCCGGCGACGACCTATGAGAAACCACGGGACCTCGGGCGAAGTCCACCCGGCCGCCACTCCTGGCCAGCGCCGCAAGGTCAAGGTGGGGATGTCCGCAACGTCTCCCCCGGAGCTTGCTCTCGAAAAAAGGATGGGAATGGAGCTGTCGAAATGAGCGCCCTGATCATTGTGAAAGACAAGGCAGAGGCGCAATCCGCGCATGAGAAGGGGCAGGCCTTTCTCACGGCGTATGGCGAATGGAAAAGGGATCACCGCAAAGCGGATGGAGGAGTCAAAGTCCTGCCAGCAGCCGGCGCCATGGCGCCGGAGCAGCCCGTTTCGTTTTTGCCAGACGCAGCCCTGCAAACAGCATCCCATGGAATTCGCATTCTGCTGGCGGAGGATGACGCCATCAATCGCGCGCGCGCGCTTCGCCTGCTGGAAAAGCGAGGATACAGCGTGGAGTTGGCCGCGAACGGTCGCGAAGCGCTGGCGCTGCTAAGAGAAAAGGCCGTGAACTTGGTGTTGATGGACGTGCAAATACCTGAAATGGACGGCTTCGCCGCAGCTAGAGAAATTCGGCGCGGGGAACTCGAGACCGGTATGCATGTTCCGATCATCGCCATTACTGCGCCTGGCATAAAGAGTGATCGCGATAAATGCTTGGAGGCGGGAATGGACGATTATCTGGCCAAGCCAATTAACAAAAAGACGCTGTACGCCAAGATCGATGAATGGCTTGGCGACCCCGGCGGGCGAACGACTTTGCATGCCCTCGTTGAGGAACGGCCAGAAGAGAAAGACGCGATGGACGAGGCATTGGACCGGCTGGGGGGCGACCGCGCACTGTTTTCTGAATTGACATCTCTCTTCGAACAGGAAGCACCCGGTTTGCTGGAGCAAGGCACTGATGCTCTTGATCGCCAGGATTGGGCCCTTCTTCAACGTGCGGCGCATTCGCTGAAGGGCGCGGCCAGCCAGGTGGGTGCTGATTCCGTCTGCCGCGCGGCAAGGGAACTGGAAGAGGCCGCCGCCGCGTTTCAGGTGGAGAGAGCGAAATCCAGTTTATCCATGTTGGCGACAGAAATCGGCCGATCTGGTCAATTGATGTTTGGAGTTTCGGGGAGGTAGCGCAGTGAGAATCCTGATTGCAGACGACGAGATTATATCCCGGCGGGCCCTGGAAAAGTTGCTGGCGGAATGGGGGCATGAAACATTGATCGCCACTAACGGACGGGAGGCCTGGGACCTGCTCCAGGAACCGGACGCTCCGCGCCTGGCTCTCGTTGATTGGATGATGCCGGAAATGGATGGCATGGAACTCTGCCACCGCCTGCGTGAGCGCGAAAAGGGAGCGTATGTATATGTAATCCTCCTCACGGCAAGGAACAGGAGAGAAGAGATGCTTGAAGGACTTCATAGCGGCGCGGATGATTATCTCGTCAAGCCGTGGGACGCGGCGGAACTGCATGCGCGGCTGGACACGGGGGTGCGGATTGTCCGCCTGCAGGAAGAACTGATTCAGGCAAGAGATGCGCTTTCCTTTGAGGCTTCGCACGATCCTCTGACGCGCCTGAGCAATCGCCGCGACATCCTGGAAATTCTTTGCCGCGAACTGAGCCGCAGCCGGCGCCAGCATGGCTGCCTGGGCGTCGTGCTCGCGGACATTGACTACTTCAAGAAAGTGAATGATTCCCGCGGCCATATTGCCGGGGACGCCGTGCTGAAGGAAGCTTCGCGGCGGATTGTGGCTTCGGTCCGTTCCTACGATTCCGTGGGACGATACGGGGGCGAAGAATTTCTGATCATCGTGCCGTCAGAGGATGCGCTGGGAGTTCTGACCCAGGCCGAGCGAATTCGCCGGGCTTTTGAAGACGATCCGTTCCGAGTGGATGATCAGAGGCTGCGAATTTCATTGAGTCTCGGTGTTGCCATGTCGGATGATTCCCATTCCTCAAGTACCGAGGGCTTGCTGCGTGCCGCGGATGGGGCGCTCTATCGCGCCAAGGAAAAAGGCCGGAATCGCGTGGAGATGGCTGACACATCTGAATTAGAGGGCTTGTTTGGTGGTGGCACGGTGCTCACCCGCTCCTGGAAGGAATGAAATGACCATGTGCAGATTTTTTTGGCGCTCGCATTTCGATGTTTCGGCGGATGATTTGTTTCGCTGGCACGCGGAACCCGGCGCGCTGGAAAGGCTGACGCCGCCCTGGGAGCCCATGTACGTGCTGGAGAGAGCGCGCGGAGTTGGCAACGGCGATGGGGGCGTACTGGCCGTCCGCGTTGGACCGTTCACCATCCACTGGGAATTCCAGCACCGTGATTGCATAGAAGGCCGCCAATTTCGGGACGTGATGCTTCGCGGACCGTTCGCCAGCTGGGACCACACGCACCGCTTTATTCCGGATGGTCCTTCAGCCTGTTGGTTGGAAGACGACATTGAATACGAGTTGCCCTTCGGCTTTCTGGGAGATCTGCTCGCCGGTTGGCACGTGCGCCGCAAACTGCGGCGCATCTTCCAATACCGCCATCGCATTACAGCGCAGTTGCTGGCTCCCGTACGGTTTCAGCAATCCCCGGCGCCAGCACACTAGCGCTACAACGCGTGCCGCAAATGGGCTAAACTAGAGAAATCTGGCGGTATCGTCTAGGGGTTAGGACATCAGATTCTCAATCTGGAAACCCGGGTTCGATTCCCGGTACCGCTACCAAGCCTTCTGGGGGCCTCGGCATCCGAGGGATAAGAAGTTAGACTAGAGGCTGTTTCAAAACTGGGTACAAAGCTTTGATTTTACAGTAGTTGATCCTGTCCTGATGAGGCATAACCGGGTGTAGCAGCGCCGAGGGAGGATTGATGGCGCGATATGGTCGCCCGTTGACCGACGCCCAGTGGGAAAAGATCCGGCCCTTGCTTCCGAAGTCGCCCAAGAGACCGCGCGGCGGTCGACCCCGGGCCGACGACCGCAAGGTGCTCGAAGGGATTTTATGGATTTTGCGCAGCGGCGCGCGGTGGCAAGATTTGCCCGAGGAATTTCCCTCGCCAGCCACTTGTTGGCGGCGGCTACGAGACTGGGAGGAGCAAGAGGTCTGGCTCACGATCTGGCGTGCGTTTCTGGGTGAATTGAACGAGCGCCAGCAATTAGACTGGAGTGAATCGTTCCTGGATGGCAGTTTTGCTCCGGCGAAAAAAGGGGCTGCGGAGTCGGAAAAACCAAGCGGGGCAAGGGGACGAAGTGGATGGTGGTGGTCGACGGCCAGGGTGTTCCTTTGGGAGACCACCTTCACTCTGCGTCCCCGGCGGAGGTACGGCTCGCGGAGACGACGCTCGCGACGGTCCGCGTAGGACGGCGCCACTGTGCCGGTCGGCCGCGGCAGAAGCTGGTGCGCGTGATTGTGGACAAAGCCTACGACAGCGATCCGTTGCGCAAGCGATTGCGGCGGCGCGGGATCGAGTTGATCTGCCCGCACAAGAAGAATCGGGTGCGTCCGGCCACGCAGGATGGCCGGGCACTACGGCGGTACCGGCACCGCTGGATCGTCGAACGCACCATCGGCTGGCTGGGAAACTTCCGCCGGTTGGTTGTGCGCTATGACCGCTCGCTTACGATCTATCGCGGTTTCTTTCATATTGCTTGCTTCATGATCGTGTTACGGAGGGTTTTGAAATAGCTTCTAGTTTCATCGGTTCGATACGCGCTGTCCGCGAGTTGCACGCCGCACGCGAAAAACCCCGTTATAAGCGCCGCCATTGCTCCAGTCCGACTTTCTCCTTAGTCGCACAGTTCACGGGAGCCAAAATTCAGGGAAGCCGACGGATGGGTGTCTGTCTCCGGGTTCAGCTTGCCGAGTTGTTCGTGATGCGTATTGGCTTTCTTCACGCACGGAGTTTTCAGGAGGAACAGCCGGTCAATTCTCATTGCCAGGCGGGAAAGTCTCCATCAATCGTGGAGGACGACGCTCAGGAGGGAATCGTTGATATGCAGCGCCCCGGCGGCGCCGCTGTCGTACTTGATAAAGCCCAGCTTTCTGAACTTGTTCATAAAAAAATTCACTCGGGAGCGAGTGGTGCCAATCATTTCCGCCAGCGTCTCTTGCGAAACTTTAGCGAGCACTTTCTTGGGCCGCGGTTCCTTTCCGTAGCGCGCCAGCAGCAGCAGGGCGCGCGCCAGCCGCTTCTCGCTGGAGTTAAAAAGCTGATCGACCAGGTCTGCTTCAACTCGGATGTTCCTCGCCAGCATGAACGAAATGAAACGGTCGGAGAATGCGTGCTCCGCGTGCAGGACGCGAATCATTTCATCCTTGTCAATCACCAGCGTGCTGGTCACGGTGATCGCGGTAGCGCTGCTGATGCGCTTCTCCTGGTTTGTGAGGCAACCCTCGCCAAAAAAATCGCCCGGCCCAAGGATGGCGACAACGGCTTCCTTGCCGGTTTCATTGACCACCGAAAGCTTTACGCCGCCGCTTTGAATGTAGAGGATATTTTTGGAGGGATCGCCTTGTGAAAAAATGATCTCTTTTCGCCGGTACTCCGCGATCTTTCTCGACACTCCAGCCGAATCAAGAAACCCCTGCACGTCGAAACGGTTCTTTCCATTCTTTCCGGTGCCGTTGTTTTTCATGATATTCTCACCCGCAAATTCTGTGGCATCTGCTTCGCAGGACACGCTTCCTTTGCCATTTGGGTATGGGCTCTCAACCTACTTCCAATCCACCGGCAGCGGGGTCAGGACAGTCCTCTACCTCCCTCACGCAGCACCATGTTAACAGCGCCAAAACAAAATATCTGTCCAATATTGCACACATTCATATTTTGACACGTCACGCGACTTCTCGCGCGGTCCAGTGCAGCAAAGAGCCGCTCAAATCCAGACATGGTAGAGGGGAGGGTCCTGATTGCGATTATCCGTGCAGGTCAACCCGGCAAGCGAGGGGCATCACACCTTTGCAGCATCCAGACTGGAACCGTCGTCTCTATTTCGCGCCTAGCCGACTAAGATACATCCGACCGCTTCATACGGTACCCGCATCTTGTATTCCACCGCGTGGCGCTTCGTCACTATAAGAAATGGCAGCGGCGGGCGATCCTTGCCGGCATGGGGGGCCAGCACGGAAAGAGTAGGGGGGGTTCTCGCCCGCCCGCTGCCTGAGGAAAGAACCTTCGTTCGCATCAGTTGGCTGGGGGAGCCACGCTGTTTCGATAAGGCACTCAGAATTCTTTCCAAGCAAGCCAATCGTCCCATGGATGCGCACGCTTAGTCTGTATAATACTGCACACTTCGACAAACATACGGGATGCCGCTTTTTGTTCAAAATGTACAAAATGGGACAGACACGCGTCGGTGTTGCGCGTAAAGTGCGCCCCAGCCATTACAATATAGGTTAATAGTAATGCTACCGAGCTAGGCTAAGGAGAATTGATAATGACGAGATACACAGTATTTGTAGTAGTTCTAGTACTTCTGGCATTGACAGGCGCCAACACTTACGCGGATACTCACCATGCACAAAACGCTCATCATAAGCCCGGTCCGGTGGCGATCAACATGGGGACAGCGGACAATTTTGGTTTGCTAGCGGGCTCCGGGATCACCAACACCAGCGCGGGAACAGCAATCATAGGCGACGTTGGCAGTTCCCCCACGCCATCCATTACGGGGCTTACGCAATCGCAGGTGACGGGCACCTTGTATCTGGTAGCCGATCCAGCAACAGCACAGGGGCAAACAGACCTGACTATAGCCTATAACACCGCCGCCGGCGCACCGTGCGGAACAAACCTGACCGGCGTGGATCTGGGCGGATTGACGCTTGTTCCGGGGGTATATTGCTTTTCCTCGTCCGCGCAGCTGACAGGCACTCTCACGTTGGATGCGCAAGGAAATCCCAATTCGCAATGGATCTTCCAAATCGGCAGCACTCTGACCACCGCTTCCAATTCCAGCGTGGTATTCATCAACGGCGACAGCAAGCACGGCCGGCAACACCAGCCTCCCTGGCTCCAGGGCCAGAGGGGATGCGATCTGTATTGGCAGATCGGCTCCTCGGGGACCATCGGCTCAGGTAGCAACTTTGTGGGGATCATGATGGCACTTACAAGCATCACGTTTAACGGAGGCACTGACCATGGCAAGGGTCTGGCTCTCAACGGCGCGATCACGATGTCGGATCAGGAAACGATAAATGGAGCGCCATGCAGCGCCACTGGCTTCGTGAGCAGTTCCTCCGCTGGTACGGTGACGAGAGTGTCCGCTCCGCTTCCGGTCAACCTGGCCAACCTCACGCAGACGGTCATAGCCAGCGGTCTTCAGTCTGCGGAAGGTCTCGCTTGTGGTTCAGATAGGCAATTGTATTTGGCGCAGAGCGGCGTGTATGGCGGTGCCAGCGCGATTGTGGAGATGGAGCAGAACGGAACAAACCAGACCACCTACAGCTTTCTGGATATACCAGCCCTTGCTGCCAGCGGCGGACCAATCGGCATGACGTTTGGACCACCGGGCGCTGACCCCACCGTACTGTTCTTCACCACCACGCAGTCCAACGGTTTCTCGAATTCAGGCGTGTGGTCGGGACCCATGTCTTCGCCGACTCAGGTCATGTTACCGTTTGCGCCCAATGGCGGGGCAAATGGAGGCGGAGGAACAGCGTTCCTCACCACAGGACCATTTGCTGGAAACCTGCTGGCCGTGGATGTAGCGAACAACAAAGTCGTTATGGTGTCCGCGCCGTTCAACGCGCCGCAGCAAGGGACTGATTTCATCACAACCAACCTCACCGGAGCCTACGGCGTGGCCGTTAACCCCGCGGGAAATGTGTTCGTCAGCAATTCCGACGGTACCATTGATGAATTCGGACCCGATGGAACTTTTATTATGCTGTTTGCATCCACCGGCATGCAAAACACGAACATTACATTCAAGAAGACCAACCTTTACGTCAACACCTTGGGCGGGACCATCATTGAGATCCGGCCAAGCGGAAATCAGACGGTAATCACCAGCGTTCCGGGTGCTGACGGCAACGCATTCTGTCAGAACTAGAACGACGCTTCCGTGCGAAGCGAGAGGGAGGCATCGGGGCGTTCATCAGCCGCTTCGATGCCTCCCGTACGTTTTGCGGGGCATTAGCTACCAATATGAAACATGTCCAAAAGTGGACAGACGCGCGTCTACGCAAGGTCTAGCATTCTGTCTGTGTGTGGAATGTGGGTTCCCTATTGCAGCATTGTTTCCCCCAGCAGCAAATCGCGGCGCCTTGAAAGGCCGCTTGCGAGTACGAGGAGATAAACAGATCATGCCTTTAGTTCAGATTGTAGTGGTTCTGATTGTGGTGGGCGTCCTGTTGTGGCTGATCAATCGTTACATCCCCATGGCGGGGTCAATCAAGTCGATCCTGAACGCCGTCGTGGTGATCGTCGTGGTCTTGTGGCTTCTGAACGTCTTCGGTCTCTTCCATTCTCTCTCCCGCCTAAGGGTTGGGGGATGACCGGGGACACTCCGTCTATACAGGCATTGCAAAGTTTTGGCCCCAGTCTCGCCGCGTGCGCAAGATGCACGCTAAAGGGAGCAAATCATGCTCGGAATTCTGTTAATTGTGTTGTTGGCCCTGGCGCTCATAGGCGTGCTCCCCAGGTGGTCCCATAGCCGGGACTGGGGCTATTACCCCACGGGGGGGATAGGGCTGGTTCTAATCATCGTTGTGGTCCTATTGCTCCTCGGCCGCATTTAACCAGGGCAACGCAGACCCAGTTCTATTCCGTCCTTGATCCCGAGCAAAGAAGTGGATGTGTGCATAAGTGAACAGACTGAGGGCCCCCCGTCCGTTTAGCATTAGGGGTCGCAAAGGTGAACAAGAGAACTGGCGCGACAACCATCCGCCAGTCTCCGCCAGCGTCATTTCAGATTATGGAGATCGGTAACAAAAGGTATCTAAACTCTTTAGGAGGATTTAGCATCATGAGGACATTAAAAACAGCACTGATTTTGCTGGCACTCTCATTGGTCGTCGGTTCAGTGACTCCCCGCGTTTGGGCTGGTGCGGGAAGCAAGAAAACGATTATGACGTTTGACCAGGCCATCCAGATCCCCGGACATGTATTGCCAGCGGGGACGTACACGTTCAAGCTGCTCAATTCGCAATCCGACCGGCATATTGTGCAGGTCTGGAACGCGAATGGAACCAAACTGATCGCCACGGTACTGGCCATTCAGAATTCCCGGCTCCAGCCGACAGGCACCACAGTGGTTAAGTTTTCTGAGACCTCGGGGGACCAACCCGAAGCTCTTAAGGCATGGTTTTATCCAGGCGATAATTTTGGGCAGGAATTTGTCTATCCCAAGACGGTTGCGGTTCAGTTAGCCGTGGCCGCGAATGAGCCCGTGGTAGCACTCGCTGAGGACACGACGGAAGTGACCGAGACAACTCCGGTTGTTGCGGAAACGCCTCAGAAGGAGGAAGTGCCAGTCGCTCAGGTGGTCGAGAGCCCTGCGCCAGTAGAGGTGGCACAGGCCGCCCCGGCGAAGGAATTACCGAAAACCGCCAGCCAGACTCCTCTTGTCGCATTGTTGGGCCTCATATCGCTCAGCTTGGCTGTCGTGCTGAAGCGTTTGGTGAGTTAAGCTTCATAAATGCGGGACTCCTCGTTGCGCCGCGGGCTTAATAAAGACGGAAATATTCATTCCGCGGCGCGAGGAGATTCGTCCATGATGGTGACAATTCGATCTCATTGCCGTCCCGTGCTCATTGGCGGCTTATTCGTTGTTTGTTTTCTGCTGTGTCGTGTCCCCGTTGGGTATTCGCAATCCTTGCCGTCGCCGCCCCCGGCTCGCGCCCGGGGACAGTCCGCGATTTCCGTAGACGCGGAGATGGTGCTTCTTCCTGTGAGGGTGACGGACGCAAAGGGAGCATTTGTCTCTGGTCTGAGCCAGCAGGACTTTCGCGTGTATCAGGATGGCCAGTTGCAGCAGATTACCATGTTCCAACGCGAGGATAAGCCCGTGACCGTGGGCCTGGTGGTTGATCACAGTCGCAGCATGGGCCCCAAGCTCCCCGAAGTAGTCGCCGCGGTTTCTGCCTTTGCGCAATCCAGCAATCCCCGGGACGAAATGTTTGTCGTGGATTTCAATGACCGTGTCTCCCTGGAACTTTTCGATGGCCAAGTTTTTCACCGGCGACCCCGGGGAACTTGCCAAGGCCGTCTCGCGCGTTTCCGCAAGCGGACGGACCGCGCTATATGACGCCATTGTGGCGGGACTGGACCATCTGCAGCACGGACACTGGGACACGAAAGCTTTGATTATCGTCAGTGACGGGGCCGACAATGCCAGCCGGGAAACCTATTCCCAGGTTTTGGCGCTGGCCCGACAGTCCCAGGCGCTGATTTATTCGGTGGGCCTGGTAGGAGCAGCGGACGAGTTTGAAAATCCGGATGTCCTCAAGCGGCTCAGCAAGAATACGGGCGGCGTGGCATTTTTCCCGAGTTCTGAAAACGTCAAGGAAACTACCATAGAAATTGCACGGGACCTCCGCCAGCAGTACACTTTGGGGTTCGTACCCGAGAAAGCAAGCCGCGTTGGCTCGTTTCGGAAGATAGAAGTGAAAGCCACTGCTCCCAATCAAGGAAAGCTGCATGCGAAGACGCGCCCCGGATACTTCGCAATAGATGACACCGCGCCTCGTGAACCACTTCGGAACGGCGCATCATGAACCCTCGCTGCCCAAAAAACGTAAGAACTCCGAGCACGCGGACGCTTTTCCTTCGCGGCGCATATTTCTGCTTTCTTGCGGTGGGAATCTTCGCACTCGCCTATGCTGGCTACGTCACCGCCGACTCGCGCACCTATCAGGCGATTGAAACGGCGCAGTTTGAAAGCGCGATGCAACCCCCAAAACCCAAGGCTCTGGCTGAGGGAGGAGTGATTGGCGAGCTTCAGATCCCCCGCCTTGGCCTCAATGTCATCGTAGTTCAGGGTGATTCTCAGAAAATACTGCGGCGTGCCGTCGGCCACATTCCCAATACAGCTCTCCCCGGCGAACAGGGAAACGTTGCTCTGGCTGGCCACCGCGATAGTTTCTTTCGTCCCCTCCGCGACATTCGCTCCGGTGATGCCATCATGCTGAAGACTCCTGATGGCGACTTTCAGTATGAAGCGGAGACAACTGCCGTGGTATCGCCCCATGACATTCAAGTTTTGCAACCCTCGACGGAGCCCACCCTTACTCTGATCACCTGCTTCCCGTTCTACTACGTGGGCTCGGCTCCAAATCGGTTTGTCGTCCGCGCCCGCCAGGTCGGACGTTCACCACTGCAACCTCACGAGCGCTAATTCGCGCCTCTTCCTTCCGGGACAAGTGACTAAACCCACGGTGGAACCGTGTGCCGGAGTTCACAGGGAGGAAGGCGGCCGCCGGAAGGGCAATGCCGGCGGCCGTTGTAATTCTGATCTCTTTCGCACGTTCAACCGTTGAAACAGTCTGCCCTGTGGCGAATGTCCGCGTCTGTTCAAAAGTGCACAGGCATGAAAATGCCAGCAAGGTGCCACTAACTCCAGGCCGATTATTCTTAACTTGCGCTCATTGACGGTTAAAGGCCAGGAGTGCCGTGAAGAATGCCTGGGCGGGGCCGAAGGATTTCTGACGCGCTTCGCGGTGTGGGAAAAGGAAAGTGCCGCCAGACCAGCGTATCGATCCGGGCCCATCATCGGGATATTGGCGACGTGCTTATTGTGGAACGCTATGTTGAAGATCGCATCGTGCAATCCCTGGCGCTCAACATTTCCCCTTCTCATGCGGGCCCCGTGACGCCGGTAGCTGGCTGAATCCGCCGTCCAATTCAATCCGGTTATGCCGCCCCCGGATTGGCTGGCGGGGCTACCTGCAGTCGCGACCCACTCCATCATTTTCGCCTCTTCCCGCGAGTGTGCTACCTTGCTGAGTTTATGGCGAAGCGCGTAGGAGTGCTCCTTAGCGGCCGCGGTTCGAATTTCGAAGCGCTGGCGGACGCTATCGCCAAAGGCCGTATCCCCGGCGCTGAAATCGCCGTGGTCGTAAGCAATCGTGAAGATGCACCCGGGCTCGCCAAGGCCCAGGCGCGCGGCATTCCCGCGATTGCCTTGCCTTCCAGGGGTCTGCAGCGCGAGGAGTTTGACCGCCAGGTGGTTGCCGCGCTCCGCCAACATCAAGTAGACCTGGTTTGCCTGGCCGGCTACATGCGCCTGCTTTCGCCTTATTTCGTGGAGGCTTTCCGCGGATGCATTCTGAACATTCATCCGTCACTGCTGCCCGCGTTCCCGGGACTGGAAGCCCAGAGTCAGGCGTTGGAGCATGGAGTGAAGTTCGCCGGCTGCACGGTTCATTTCGTGGACGAAAATTTGGACGCCGGGCCGATCATCGCGCAGTCCGTGGTGCCTGTGCACGACGATGACACCGCGGACTCCCTCGGGGCGCGCATTCTGGCCGAGGAGCACCGCATCTATCCCGAAGCGGTGCGGCTTTTTTTTGAAGGACGCCTGCGCGTTAAAGGGCGGCGCGTCCTGCGGAGTCAAAAATCATGAGTCCGGCGCAACAAAAATTCTCGTTGGATGAACAAGTGGACTATTTGCGCAAGGGCGCGTCGGAAATTATCCCCGAGGATGAATTCCGCGCCAAGCTGGCGAATTCCGCAAAGACCGGCAAACCTTTGCGCGTGAAGCTGGGCGTGGACCCCACGGCTCCCGATCTCCATCTGGGCCACACCGTGGTGCTGCGCAAACTGAAACACTTTCAGGATATGGGCCACACGGCCATCTTCCTGATTGGCGATTTCACCGCCATGATCGGCGATCCCTCCGGCCAATCCGAGACCCGCCCGCCGCTGACCCACGAGCAGATTCAAGCCAATTTGAAGACTTATCTGGAACAGGTTTACAAAATCCTGGATCCCGCGCGCACCGAAGTCCGTTACAACAGCGAATGGCTCGGCAAAATGACCGGCGAGGACATGATTCGCCTCTGCGCGCGCTATCGCCTGGCGCGCATGTTGGAGCGCGAAGACTTCCGCTCGCGCCTGGCCGCCAGCCAGCCGATATCCGTCCATGAACTCCTCTATCCGCTAATGGTGGCCTATGACTCCGTGGTGTTAAATGCAGACGTGGAACTTGGCGCCACGGAACAGAAATTTAATCTGCTGATCGGCCGTGAAATCCAGCGCGAATATGGCCAGCCCACGCAAGTGGCGCTCACCATGCCCATCCTCATTGGCCTGGATGGCGAACGCAAGATGTCCAAGAGCCTCGGCAATTACGTGGGCATCACGGAAGCGCCATCGCAGATGTTTGGCAAGATAATGTCCATCAGCGACGAAATGATGTGGTCCTACTACGATCTGCTGACGGACCTCACGCCGGCGGAAATTGAGAAACTGCGCGGTGCTGTACGCAACGGCGAGCAGCATCCCATGGACGTGAAGTCACGCTTGGCGGAACGCATTGTGAAGGATTTCCACGGCGAGGCAGCGGCGCGCGAAGCAGCGGAGGAATTTCGCCGCGTCTTTCGTGAACGCCAGGCCCCTGAGCAGGCGCCGACCATCAATCTGCCTCTTAGCCCGGCCAAAAAATTGGCGGCGCTGCTGGCCGAACTCCAACTTTCGCCATCGCGGAGTGAAGGGGAGCGCCTCATACGCCAGGGCGCCGTGGAAATCAATGGCCAGCGAATCGAAGATGTGCGCGCGGAAGTGGACCTGGCGACACCACGGGAATTTTTATTGCGCGCGGGAAAGCGGAAGTTTCTTCGCGTAGTGGTGGGATGAATTAATTGCGTCGTCTGGTCGCTGGCGCCGCGCCTGACATTCCTCAGTGCTTTAGAAGCGAGCCCGGCGGACCGGGTGGCCGGGCCGTTCTACAAAGGAAAGGGCCTCCCCCTCAGAAGGCCCTCTCCTTACTAAATCGCCAGCCGTCTCGGCGCGGTGAGCCAGCCGGCACTCTTCGCTTTAATCAACACCTTGCTTATGTGCAAGCCAAGTGCCAGTCCCCGCTGCTTGGAATTCGGCGGCTTCTCTTCAATTCACAGGAATTAGTAGCCGTATGCAGCTCATCCGCACTGGGTAGAGTAGTGATTCTCCGCAATTTGAAATACCAAAACCGTCCGCAATCCCATATTTTGAATGTTGCGACAGGGTTTAAAGCGGGCGACTTGAGAAGGCTCTCAAGCTCCAATCGCTGCGCGGATTGCTTCCGCAATCGTTCCCGCCCATTTGCGGACGGCCTCTTCACTCTGCGCCTCCACCATCACACGCGCCAGCGGTTCCGTCCCGGAATAGCGCAGGACCACCCGTCCTCGGTCTCCCAAGGCCTCCTGAGCCGCGTGCAGCTCCACCGCCACGGAGGCCAACGAATCAAGAGGCGGCTTCGTCCGCACTTTCACATTTACGATGGTTTGGGGATAAATCTCCAGATCGGCGATCAATTCATCCAGCGGACCGGCCAGCGATACCAGCGAAGCGATCTTCACCGCTGTAAGCATTCCATCGCCGGCCGTGGCGTCGTCCAGAAAGATAATGTGCCCGGACTGTTCGCCGCCCAGATTGACGCCGATGCGCAGCATCTCTTCCAGCACATAGCGATCGCCCACGGGCGTTCGCTCCAAATATAGGCCGTCCTTCGCCAGAGCGCGCTCCAACCCAAGGTTCGCCATGGTTGTACCCACAATAGTCGTTCCCTTCAGGGTTCCGCTGCGTTTCATGAACCGCGCGCAGGCTAGAAGAATACCGTCGCCATCCACGCGCTGGCCGGAACTACTGGAGAAAATCGCGCGGTCTGCGTCACCGTCAAACGCCACTCCCAACGCCGCTCCCGATTGCACAACTCTCTCTCTCAGTTTTTCCGGATACAGCGAGCCGCAGCCGTCGTTTATGTTCCGGCCGTTTGGCTGATCGTTTATGGCGGTCACCTCCGCTCCCAGTGAACGGAAAAGCGCTGGAGCCAGGCGACTGGCCGCGCCATTGGCGCAGTCCAGAACCATGCGCATGCCGCTCAGACGCGCCCCTGGAAAATGCATCTGCGCCAGCGCGGCTAGATAATCGGCGTCCAGCTCCTCATGCAACGCCAGTGCAAGTGGTGAGATTGCCTCATCACCATTCTTGGCATCCATCCGAAGTTCAATGTCAGCTTCCACGGTATCCGGAAGTTTCATCCCTTGCGCCGAAACCAGCTTGACGCCGTTGTCCCGCCAGGGATTGTGTGAAGCAGAAATGATTACCCCGGCGGAAAATCCGCAATGGCGCGCCAGCCACGCTACTCCTGGAGTGGTGATTACTCCCACACAGACCGGCTCGCAGCCTGCTGCGGCCAGGCCTCCGGCCACTTGCGCGGCGATGTGTGGACCCGATTCGCGCGTGTCCATTCCCAGGAGTACACGCGGGCGCGGATTTTTCTCGCGCAGCGAGTCTCCCAGCGCACGGCCCAGATTCACCAGGGTCCTATCGTCCAGTGGGAACCGCCCCGGCTCGCCCCGCACCCCGTCTGTGCCAAAGAGCTCTCTTGCCATTCGTGACGTCCTCGTCCTCGGACCGAAAAAAAACCTTCCGCCCGGCCCGGTTATAATACGATGCCTCAGGCAGGGCAGCACCAACAATGGAAGCCGACGAAAAGAAATACCGGGTAGCCAGCACGCCTAGCCAGCGGATTCTGGCCGTGGGCGTTATGCTGGCGTTCTGCTATTGGGGCGCGAGCGTGGTGGTCCCGCTCCTCGTTTCCATCTTGCTGGCCTATTTTCTAGATCCCGGTGTTAATTTGCTTGAAAAACTCCATTTGCCGCGCGCCCTGGCCGCGCTGATTGCCCTGCTCGTGGCTCTCACATTTCTCGGCGGCCTGGGCTGGATTCTGGTGGACCGCGCGGATGAATTCAGCCGCGACTGGCCCACCTATCGTGCGCCGCTTCGCAAAACCACCGAGGCCATCGAGCACCGCATGGAAAGCTTCGAAGCCGGCGTCTCTGAGATCGCCCCCCCGCCATCGAAGGAGGAGAGGAGAGCGATTGAGATTGCTCCTTTGCATCCGGTAAGAGAGGTGCTGTTTGACAGGCTCCCATCCATTTTCCCCATGCTGCTGGGTGTCAGCTTCATCCCGTTCCTTGTTTTCTTTATGCTCGCGGCGAAACGCCAGGCTTGGCATGCCACCATGCAACTTTTTCCAACCGGCCAGCGCACCGAAGTGAAAACCGCGCTCGAAGAACTGGGCGCCATGTTGCGCGGGTACGTCGTCGGCATCTTGCTGGTGACACTCACCCTGGTTGTCTCTACCTGGGCGTTCTTCTGGTACATGGGGCTGAAATTTGCGTTTCTTACCGCGTTGGTTTCCGGCATCTTCAGCATGGTGCCTTATATCGGCATGATTCTAGCGTGGCTGCCTCCACTTCTGATTGGCTTAAGCCAGTTCTCCGGCATCACGAACTTCATCATCGTCGCCGTCGTATTGGCGCTTTTCCATACGCTGGCCACCAACCTGCTTTTCCCATCCGTGGTGGGCCGCCGGCTGCGGCTCAACGCCGTCGCGGTAACCATCTCCATGCTTTTCTGGGCTTGGATGTGGGGTGCCATTGGTCTGCTGCTGGCTATTCCCATCGCCGCTTCAATAAAAGTTGTCTGTGACCACGTGGAATCGTGGCGGCCTTTCGGAAGGTGGATGAGCGCGTAGATTTCTCGCGACCGGCAGTTCTCGGCGGACATTTCTACTTACACAAGAATCGAATCAACCGAGGCAAATCGTCCGACTCCTGAAATAACCGGATGGCGGCAACGCCTGCCGCGCCAGCGCGCAGGCATTCGCAGAAATTTGCGGCGGTAATTCCGCCAATCGCCAAGACAGGAACTCGTGCCTCCTCGCAGGCCTCCGCCAGCCGGCTCAAGCCCCGTGGCGCACCGAACCGCTCCTTCGATGGCGTGGCGAAGACCGGCCCGAAAAAGGCGTAATCCGCGCCATCCTGTTCCGCCTGCCGAATCTCATCCACACTGTGGCAGGAAACCCCGATCTGAAAAGTCCGCGCGCCGGCCCTGGAACGTCGCCACTGGTCCACCGCCGCCGCGCTGACAGATTCCCTGCCAAGATGTATCCCGCCAGCGCCACCAGCCACGGCGCCGTCCAGACGATCGTTCACAATCACGCGCTCCGCGCCGGCCACTTGCACTGCTTCCTTCACCAGGTCCAGCAAATCTCGCGCGGGCATTTCCTTCTCGCGGACCTGAATCCAGTCCACGCCAGCATCAGCAACGGCACGCAGCAGGACACGCAAACTGGGCACAGGTTCGCCGGGAAGGGATTTGCTGTCTGTAACCCAGCAAAGAATCGGTTTACTTGGAATTCGCAACACCAGCGGGCTGCCGAAAGCCTTCGATGGCCATTAGCGCATTCAAGATGCCGAGGCCGGAAATGGCTCCGCGCACATAGGGATTCAGAACCAGCAGAATCAGCGCGGGAAAGCGATTCAGAAAATAATTAACGTCCCAGAAGCTGGACCACGGCAGAAGCACCAGCAGGATTCCCAGTTCCAGCCACACCAGCAGCATGAGCACACGCAGGGCGCGATTCTTCACTGGGAGGCCGCCATCCGCGAAACTCATCGGCTGGGCCACACCATGTCAATCAGAGTTCTGCACATAGTAGTGTCAAAATCCTTCGAAATCTGTTTCTGCGTCCGTGCGGCGGAGAGTCTCGCAGCCTAACCCCATCACATATTCTATCGCGAAGCCGCCTCTGCGTCCCCGTGACCCGGTTTCCTGCTGGTTGGCTAAGGCTGCTCTTTCTGCTTGCTTGTTTTCGGCGGTTCCCAGAGTTCGACGCGGTTGCCCTCGGGGTCCATGATCCAGCCAAAGCGGCCATATTCGGTATTTTCGATTTTAGGATCGACCGTTACGCCCTCTGCGCGCAGCGCCTCCAGGACGCTGTCCAGATTATCCACGCGGTAATTCAGCATGAAGTTCGCGTTGCTGGGATCAAAATAATTGGATTGTCGCGGAAATAGCGCCCACACGGTCAATCCCTCTTTTTCGGGATCCTGGGAGTCGCGCCATGGAAAGCTGGAAAACGTGCTGCCCGTCTCGCATTTGATTCCCAAATGCTCTTCATACCGTGCAGCAAGTTTATTGGGATCTTCCGCTTTGAAAAAAACGCCCCCCAGCCCAGTCACACGCTTCATAATTATTCCCGCCTTTCAGGTTACGACGTTTCTCAAGGGCAACAACTCCTGCGATGCCCCTGTGGCCCAGCACAGCGCCTCCCGCACAGGCGCGAAGGACGCTCGATGCATCGGGGTGGGCCCGTGTTGCCGCAGCGCCGCCATATGCTCCGCCGTGGAATAGCCCTTATTGCGCGCCAACCCGTATTGTGGGTATTGATGGTCACACTCGCACATTATGCGGTCGCGCTCCACTTTGGCCACTATGGAGGCTGCGGCAATCGAAACAGAGCGCGCATCGCCGTGAATCAGCGACATCTGTTCGATGGGTACATCCAGCTGCATGGCGTCCAGCAGAAGATAATCCGGGGGCGGCTTCAATTGCGCCAGCGCGGCGGCCATGGCCTGGCGGCTGGCTTGATAAATATTCCAGGCATCAATGCGGCTGGCGTCGACCTGCGCCACCGCCCACGCCACCGCGTGTTCGCGGATGCGTTCGGACAATTCCTCGCGACGTTGCGGCGCCAACTTCTTGGAATCGTCCAGCCCCACAATCCGCCGCCGCGGATTAAGAACCACTGCTGCGGCCAGCACTGGACCAAAGAGTGACCCACGCCCCACCTCGTCCAGCCCGGCGATGCGCTGCCATCCGCGCTGACGCGCGGCGCGCTCATAGCGTGAACAGCAGAGACGGGACATCGCCGCGAATTCTAGCACACGCGATACGGGAGGTGTTGCGCTCTGCGGCGTTAAATTCCAGGCCTGAAAAACAAAGAGCGTCCCGGTGACCCGGGACGCTCGACTCGCACGAGATAAATCCTGGTGCGTTATTCCGAGGCTGGCGTGGCCACCCGGGTATCCACACGCTTGATGCGCGCGGCCTTCCCCTTCCGTCCGCGCAGGTAGTAGAGCTTTGCGCGGCGCACGCGGCCCTGCCGAATCAATTCAATCGCACTGATCATCGGGGAATGCAGTGGAAAGATGCGCTCCACTCCGATCCCAAAACTTACGCGCCGCACAGTGAAAGTCGCCGACGTCAGCCGCCCGGCGACTGATTACTACGCCCTCAAACGGCTGGATCCGCTCTTTTTCCTCGCCTTCCTTCAGACGCACATGCACCCGTATGGTGTCGCCCGGGTTGAAGGAGGTAATCTCCTTCTTCAAATAGGGCTCCTGCGTTTTTTCCACAATGCGATTCATGACAATAATTCCCGGCAGACCCGCTCAGGTGGGGCCAGCTCTTTCCATCTTTGCAGATGATTGAATATCCTACCGCAACGGCGGCTTTTTTGCCACCTATCCCGCTGCCATTGCCCTCCTATTTCAATGATATGACAGGGTTTTGAGGATGCGCTCCGCAGGAACGATACGCCGGAAAATGAAGTGGCGGCCGGTGGGGGGCCGGCCGCCGTGGCATGAATGATGGAGATGCTGGATCGGCCATGCCCTCGCATCCGCTTCTGTGATGCGCGGCCATCCCGGCCCAAAATCATTCTGGCACTGGTGCAAAATCCCGTCCATAGTCCCGGGGGCACATACTCCAAGAACGGAAGTACCATACCGCGCCTCGCAGTTGTATCGCCGCAGGGCGCCGTGCTAGTCTCGCGCCGAAGGTCGGTATTCGCCCCCGAGGCACATGGCGCAATCCGCAGTTAAGCTCGAAGGCACGGATACTGCGGAGCGGGTATATCAGACCATCCACTTATTCCTCAAGGAGATGGGCAATGCACAGTCTGTGGCCATATTTGAGCAGCGCCGCTGGGCTGCCCATCTTGAAAGCGATCTAAGTCTCGGCAGCCTGGAGCGAGTTGAATTGATGCTGCGTGTGGATTCCGCGCTGGGCATCCAATTGCCTGAAAGCACGCTGGCGGACGCGTTGACTGCCGGTGCAATCCTGGGCGCGGTTCTTGCAGCGCAACCTGCGCAATCTGGCGCTTCTACGTCGCCCAATATCCCCCCCCCGGTCCATTCGGGCGAATTCATCGCCATGCCCGAAACCGTCCGCACGCTGACGGATGCCCTCCTCTATCGCGCGCGCCTCCAGCCCGAGAAGACGCATATTCTCCTGTACGGAGACGACCCCCAGGCACGGCCCATCACCCATGGCGAACTCCTGCGCGGCGCGCAGGCTGTGGGCGCGGCACTTCAGCGCAGAGGATTGCGACCCGGCGGCGCCGTGGCCTTGATGCTTCCCACGTGCGCCGAATTCTTTCCATGTTTCTTCGGCATCCTCCTTGCGGGCGGCGTGCCCGTCCCTCTGTATCCGCCATTTCGTGCCGACCGCATTGAAGAATACGCCGCCCGCCAGACAGCTATCCTCCAAAACGCGGAAGCTCATTTTCTGCTGACATTTCACCAGGCCGAACGAGTGGCCAGGTTGTTACAACCCTCCGTACCCACGCTTCAAGGCGTTGTGGACGCGGCAGAATTGGCGCGGGAAGGCCGCGAATTCCTGGACCGTGCTGCCGATGGCCGGCCGCAACTTTTTCTTCCGCACCAGGCTCTGCCAGAAGAGCTGGCTCTCGTCCAGTACACATCCGGGTCCACGGGTTCGCCCAAGGGCGTCATGGTGACGCACGCCAACTTGCTTGCCAATATCCGGTCCATCGGCGCGGCCGCTAACCTCGGCCCGGAAGACGTGGCCGTTTCCTGGCTCCCGCTCTATCACGATATGGGGCTCATCGGCGCTTGGTTCGTCCCGCTGTTTTTTGGAATTCCGGTGGTCGTCCTATCACCGCTTGCGTTTCTCAAGCGGCCTGCGCGATGGCTCCAGGCCATTCATCGCCACCGCGGCACGATTAGCCCGGCGCCAAATTTTGCCTATGAGTTGGCGGCCCGCAAAATTCCTGACGAAGAAATTGCCGGTCTGGATTTAAGCAGTTGGCGCGCGGCCCTGAATGGCGCAGAACCTGTCCGCATGGAGACCGTGGAGCGGTTTGTCCGGCGTTTCGCGGCATGTGGCTTCCAGCGTGGCGCTCTGATACCCGTCTACGGCCTGGCGGAGGCCACGCTGGGCGTCTGTTCGCCTGCATTTGGATCCGGGACCAAAGTGGATCGCGTCAATCGCCAGGCATTTGAAACGCGCGGCCGCGCCATTCCCGCGGTTGCCGGAGATCCCGTCGCGCTCCCGTTTGTTTGCGTGGGGCGTCCCATGCCCGGAGTGGAAGTGCGCATCATGACGACTGACCAGGAACCTGCCACTGAACGCCACGAAGGCAAGCTGCTCTTTCGCAGTCCCGGCGCCACCCAAGGTTACTACCGCAATCCGGAAGCCACGCGCGCGCTGATTCGGGAAGACGGCTGGCTCGATTCCGGCGATCTGGCCTATCAGGCGGACGGCGAAATCTACATCACCGGCCGCGCCAAGGACGTCATCATCAAGGGAGGCCGAAATCTTTCGCCCCACGAGATTGAAGAAGTTGCCGGGCGCGTCGCCGGAGTCCGAACCGGATGCGTGGTGGCCTTCGGCGCGCCTGATCAACGCAGCGGAACAGACCGCTTGGTGATTGTCGCGGAAATTCGCCCAGGCGCGCAGAAGGAACAGGCCAGCGCGGAAATCGTGCGGCAGGTCAGTGATTCTCTCGGCCTGCCTCCCGATGTGGTGGACCTGCTTCCCGCGGGCGCGATTCCCAAGACCTCCAGTGGCAAATTGCGGCGCAACGAAACCCGGCGGCTCTTTCTTGCCGGTATGCTGGGCGTCAGGCCCGCTCCCGTCTGGATGCAGGTGGCCAAACTCGCGGCGCGAAACGCGTTGCCCGCTCTGGCCCGCGGCGCGCGAAAACTGGGGCGGCGGTGGGGCGAAATTGCCTATGGAGTGTATGCGTTGCTGGTGGCGGCATTCTGCTTCGGCATGCTGCGAGTTGCGCTGCTCTTCACCCGCAGCGAAGAGGGCGCCGCGCGCGTCGTCCAATTTTTTGCGCGCACGATGGTTCGTGGCTGCTTTGTGAGCGTGGAACTGGTGAACGGCGGTCTGCTTCGGGACTGGAATCACAGCGGCCCCTGGATTTTTGCCCCCAACCATTCCAGTTACGTGGACATCATCCTCTTCACTGCCCTGCTGCCACGAGATGCAAAATTTGTCGCCAAGAGCGAGGTATTATCCATGCCCATTATCAGCGCCATTGTCCGCGCTGCGGGACATTTCGCCTTCAATCGAGGCAACGCGCAGGCCCGGGTCGCGCAAGCGCAGGCAGTGGACGACGCATTACGACGTGGAAGGTCAGTTATCATCTATCCGGAAGGAACGTTCACGGCCGCGCCCGGCATTCGCCCATTTCAACTCGGCGCATTCAAAGCTGCTATTGATACCGGTCGCCCCATCTGCCCCGTGGTGGCGAGCGGGGCGCGGGATATCCTGCCGGACGAGACCTTGCTCCCGCGTCCGGGCAGAGTACGGGTCACGTTCGGGCCGTTAATCTGGCCAACTGGGTCCGGCTGGCAGGAGTTGATCCGCCTTCGCGAGGCCACGCGCGACGCTTTTGCTAAGAATTCTGGCGAGGGTCTCCTCTGAGGTCCCCAATCGCTGTTTCGGGCGCCAGATTCTGAGCATCGTCGGTGGTTTCCGCCAATTGTTTCGCTCTGTTACAAATCCTATCCCTACAGTAACTTATAAGAGACATGGTTGTGCAAAACTCGCCAAACTACCCCTTGATTTTCGGCCCATTTCCGGGTAATATTTTCGCTCCTCGTGGTTGTAGTCACCTGCGTTTTTGGTGATTCTAGAAGGGGGATGCATCGCCCGAGGGCGATTCTGCATCTCTAATTCGTATAGAAACAATAAAGGCAGGTTCATATGCGTAGAATGGATAAGGAAACAATTGGTGTCCGCTTCACAGGGAGGGCGGCGCTGGACCGAGATCCCCTTGAGGACCGCCTGGAATTTACGTGCCCCTTTTGTTCGATGCCTGGCACCAAGGCGGCGCGGCGTCCCCGCGCGGCATACCATTTCACCGACGGATTCGTCCAGGATTTACAGGGCGAAGTCTGCACCTGCCGAGGCTGCCGTCATTCGTTCCGGGTCGTTCCCGTGGTTCTCCTTCACGACCAGGGCGAAAAACGCCGCTTCCGGGAAGTTTTCGAACCCGATCTGGTGAATTCTGTAAATTAGCAACGCTCCAACTACAACCGAAGGACATAGCGAGGGCTGGCAATCAGAGTCAGCCCTCGTTGCATTTAAATGGGCGGAGATTCGGGGATTGTGAATTCACTTCTAAGCTGGCCATCCTTCAGCCGGCGCTCCGGTCCAGTCCGAATCCAATCTCAGGTGGTGCTTTTCCAGCCCGCGGGCCACGTGGTCGAACGCTTCCTCCACGGTGTCCGCGAACTGCAATAGGTTGTACTCCTCCTGCGTCACCGTTCCCGCACGAATCATTTCCTTGATGTTCATTACTTTGTCCCAATACTCCCGTCCATAAATCAGAATCAGGTTTCGCTCCGATAGCTTCCCCGTCTGGACCAGCGTCATCATTTCCCACAGTTCGTCCATGGTGCCGAAACCGCCGGGAAAAACAATCAAGGCCCGCGCCACCTGCGCGAACCAAAGTTTACGCATGAAGAAGTAGTGGAAATTGAAGCTGAGTTCCGGCGTGATGTAAGGATTGGGCAATTGCTCATTGGGAAGCTGGATGTTCAATCCCACGGTGACGCCGCCGGCTTCCTCCGCGCCGCGATTCGCGGCCTCCATGATTCCGGGACCGCCGCCCGAACAGATCACGAACCGCCGCGGATGGCTGCCAAAACTCATGGACCATGCCGTGATTCGCCGGGAAAGCTCCCGCGCATCTTCGTAATAGCGTGACATTTTCAGGGCGCATTTTGCGCCGCGCAGCTCCGCGCGCATTTCCGCGGACGGCCTCTTTTTCATCCGCTTTTGCATGGCATGGATCTTTTCCAGCGCCACGTCCCGCGGAAAAATGCGCGCGGAGCCGAATATCACAATGGTGTCGCCCACCCCGGCCTGGCGCAACCGCACCAACGGATCGAGATATTCAGACAGAATGCGCAGTGGACGCCCCGGCGGACTCTCCATGAATTCGCGGTCGTAGTAGGACAGCGGCGGTATCCGCCTTCTTTTTCTCCTGGCCATTCAACTCTCCCGTTTAAGGGCGCAAAATCGCCCATTGCCATTGTAGAGGAGGCTGCCGCCAGATGTCCGGCCGGCGCGCGACAATTGCCGGCACGGCAACACTCCTCCGAAAAGCCGCGTCCAATCAGGTAGACTCATCAGACACATGAGGCGATCGCTTATCCACGCGCTGTTAGCCGGCTTCTTTGTGTTGTCCGTGGCCATGCCTTCACACGCTCAAGCGGCCGCCGGCCCCATCCAGGTCCCCGCTCCGCCGTCCACCACACGTCCCGTCCCGCCGAGCCCGCCTGTTCCGCCAGATCAGTCGAATCAGAAACAGACCCCCACGATTCGCGCACGCGTGGAATTTGTAAGTGCTCCCGTCACAGTCACGGACAGCCGCGGCGAAATGGTGATGGACCTCCCGCAGAGCGAATTCCACATTTTCGATAATGGCGTGGAGCAAAAAATCGAGCATTTCGATCTGGGTGGCGATCCGCTTTCGATGGTGCTGGTGGTGGAGTGCAGTTCGCGGATTGAGCCTCTCCTGCCGGCCTTGAAAAAGATCGGTATCATTTTCGCGCAGGTGGTTATGGGAGAAACCGACGAGGCGGCTATGCTGGGATACGACGATGCCGTCTTTGTTCTCCAGGATTTCACCGGCAACCCAGACCGCATGCAGAAGGCCATTGAGCATCTCCCGGAGGGAACCTCGGGCGCGCGCCTGGATGACGCGCTGGCCCGCGCCGTGGGAATGTTGGAGGACCAGCCCGCCAACCGGCGGCGCGTCATCGTGGTGATGGCGGAATCGGTGGACCATGGAAGCGAAAGCAAGCTGGGGCAGGTGCTTCGCGACGCGCAACTCGCCAACGTCACCATCTACACCATCGGCCTCTCCAGCACCGCCGCGGAATTCCGCACCAGGCACGATGAAGAAGGCCCGCCGGAAATTACGCCTCCCGGCACTTTCCCCCTGCCTCCCATGCCTGGAACGCCGCAAACACCCGGCACGGACGCGCAGCGCTACGGCAACATGGATTTAATGAGTCTGGCCGTATGGGCGGTGATGCACGCCACGGACGAAATCCATAAGAAACCGCTGGAAATCGCCAGCACGGCCACGGGCGGCTCGCACACCAAGACTTTCCACGACGTTTCCATTGAGAAGGCTCTCGATAGCATCGGCGGCGAACTCCATGGCCAGTATGTGCTCGGCTATCGTCCGCCCGGCGACGAACCCTTCGGCTACCATGAAATCAAGGTCACCGTGGACAAGAAGGATGTGAAAGTTCGCACCCGCCCGGGCTATTACCTCGCCCCGCCGGTCGGACATTAATCTCGCAGGCCGTTTTCAGGACTCTGCTGAAGAACGTTCGAGCCGCGCCAGGAGCTTGCGGCCCCGGGCGCGCATGGCTGGCGTTCCGGTCCCCGTCAACGAACGCAGCAGGTCGACAACTTCCCCACGAAGCTTCTTGTCCGATTCCGCAAGATCGGCAAGCCCCTGCATGGCATAGGTGCGGACAATGGAGCTGCGGTCAGACAGATAATTCTGGAAACATCCTGCGGCAAATGCACGCTCAGCGGCGGTTAACGGAAGCCGCGTAACCATCGGAGCCAGATGCCAGCGCATTTCCTGCTGCGTGGCTTCCGCGAGCAGACCCATAAGCTCCTGTTTGAACGGCCGCAACAGCGATGGAGCGCTGCGCGAAACTTTCTCCGCGGCGTCTGCCGCGCGCATCCGAATCGCGGGATTCGGACTCCAGAGGCCCTGAATCAATTGCTTGAAGAGTTGCGGGTGACTCTCGACAATTGTGGCAACTTCGTCGGCCCGTCCAATGGAGCGGCGGTCGCCGCCTTCCAGATACGCCAGGAGATCCCGGGGCCGCTTCGATTTTCCGGGGGAAGGGGGAGATGGCATGAGTTTGCGAGAAGCTCCAGGGAATTCAGCTAACTGAAGAGAGGAGGGATGAGCGTGGCGCACTGCTCGAGGAAATCAATGTCCGGCGGAATAAAAGCGCTTAGCCGGTCGCTCTCCACGTCAATCAAGCCGAGAACTTCGCCCGTCACGCATCACCGGCACGATGGCCTCCGAGCAACGTGGCGCCAAACGTGGTCAGGTAACGCGGATCGTTGCGCACGTCGCCACCAACCACCGGCGCGCGCGATGCCACCGCCGCTCCGCAAAGCCCCTGCGTCGCCGGGAAGCTAGGAAATGCCGGGGCCTGCGTTCCCGTCCAGCCGATGCCCGGCAATTTGGTCCCCATAAATTTCGTAGATACCCGACCCAGTGAAAGCTGCGGCTGGCACGAATCAACTCCGCGATCCGTTTCGCCTTCTGCTCGCGCGGCCAATCCGCGCCAGCACCACGCCGATTTGCTGCAGTCCCGTATCGCTCATGGGTGACTGGCGCGTGTGCTCTACTTTTCCGCGTTTTCTTCTTCGCCTTCTTCCAGAATGACCGGCGGCCGCCGCGATGCGGTCGCCCTCATCGAGCCGCAGCAGCCGGACGCCCTGTGTCCCTCGTCCCGCTTCGCGAATTTCCTTGGAGCGCACGCGAATAATCTTCCCCTGACCGGTGATGATCATCACGTCCGAATCTTCGCTCACCTGCAGTGCAGCCACCACAGGACCGTTGCGGTCGGTGCTCTTCAGGTTGATCACGCCTTTGCCGCCGCGCGACGTGACGCGATATTCCGCCAGCGGCGTGCGCTTGCCGTATCCCTTCTCGGAAACCGTCAGGATTAACGACGTGAGCGACTCACGGATCTGGTCGCTCTCCAGCTGCTCCAGGTCTTCGGTGTCTTTCTTGAATTCCTTGCGAATGATTTCAAAATCCGGCTTCACCACGTCCATGCTTACCAGATGATCGTCATCGGGCAGGTCCATCCCCCGGACACCGCCGGCACTGCCGCCCCATGGCGCGCACTTCCGTCTCGCGGAAAAGCACCGCCTGTCCGTTGCGGCTGGCCAGGAAAATCATCTGCTTGCCATCAGTGAGCCGGGCGCCGATCAACTCATCCTTATCGTCCAGATTCACGGCGATGATTCCCGTGGAGCGCGGATTGGAAAAATCCGCCAACGCCGTTTTCTTCACCGTGCCATTGCGCGTGGCCAGAAAGACGTAGCGGCCTTCCTCTTCCAGATTGTGCGCCGCCACCACGGCGGTCAGCGTTTCGCCCGACTGGAAATGGACCAGGCTTGTCAGCGCCTTGCCGCGCGTGGCCGCAGCGGCTTCGGGAATCTCGTACACCTTCAGCCAGTAAACCCGCCCCTTGGAGGTAAACAGCAGCATATAGCTGTGCGTGGAGGCGATGAAGAACTGCTCCACAAAATCCTCTTCGCGCGTTTTGGCGCCGATGCGCCCCTTGCCGCCGCGCGACTGGTGCCGGTATACGTCCACCGGCGTGCGCTTCGTATATCCCGCGTGGCTCACGGTGATGACCATCTCCTCGTCCTTAATTAGGTCCTCCAGACGGATTTCCTCCATGTGGTCCACAATCTGCGTCCGCCGATCGTCGCCATATTTTTCGACAATTTCCCGCAGCTCCGCGCACGATCACCTGCCGCAGCTTTTTGTCGCTTGCCAGAATTTCCTTCAACTCCGCGATGCGCTTCTGCAATTCCTTCAATTCTTCAAGAATCTTTTCGCGTTCCAGTTGCGTCAGCCGGTGCAACTGCAAATCGAGGATGGCTTGCGCCTGGCGGTCGCTGAACTTCCAGCCGCTCCATCAAGCCTTCCTTGGCTTCCTTGGGCGACGTGCTGCGCCGGATGAGCTTGATCAATTCGTCCAGCACATCCAGCGCCTTCTTGAATCCCAGCAGGATGTGTTCGCGTTCCTCCGCCTTGCGCAGCTCGAACTGCGTGCGGCGGCGCACCACGTCCACGCGATGCTCGATAAACCGGCGCAGCAGCTGCAGCAGGCCCATCTCCCGCGGCTGCCCGGCCACGATCGCCAGCAGGATCATCCCGAACGAATCCTGCATCTGCGTGTGCTTGAAAAGCTGGTTCAGGATGAGCTTGGACTCTTCGTCGCGCTTCACTTCGATGACGATGCGCATCCCTTCGCGGTCCGATTCGTCGCGAATGTCGGAGATGCCTTCGATTTTCTTGTTCTGAATAAGCTGCGCGATGTGCTCGATCAGCCGCGCCTTGTTCACCTGGTAGGGCAGTTCGGTCACCACGATGTTTTCGCGGTCTTTGCCGGCCTTCTCAATGGCCGCCTTGGCGCGCACCTGGAACGACCCGCGCCCGGTCTGATACGCCTGCTTGATACCTTCGCGCCCGCTGATGAATCCGCCCGTGGGAAAATCCGGTCCGGGAACCAGCTTCATCACTTTTTCCAGCTTCGTTTCCGGCTCTTCAATCAGCAGGATGGCTGCTTCCATGATCTCCCGCAGGTTGTGCGGAGGGATGTTCGTAGCCATGCCCACGGCGATGCCGCTGGACCCATTCACCAGCAGATTGGGAATTTTCGTGGGGAGAACCGTCGGCTCCTGCGTGCTCTCATCGAAGTTGGGGACAAGATCCACCGTCTCCTTCTCGATGTCCTCCAGCATTTCCTCGGCGATTTTCGAAAGGCGCGATTCCGTGTAACGCATCGCCGCCGGTGGATCTCCGTCCACCGAACCGAAGTTGCCCTGGCCGTCAATCAGCGGATAGCGCATGTTGAATTCCTGCGCCAGCCGCACCAGGGCGTCGTACACCGGCGAATCGCCGTGCGGATGGAACTTGCCCAGCACTTCGCCAACGATCTTGGCGCATTTGCGGTAAGGCCTGGTGGACGTCAGCCCCAGCTCGTACATGCCGAAGAGAATTCGCCGGTGCACCGGCTTCAATCCGTCGCGCACGTCCGGCAGCGCCCGCCCGATGATCACGCTCATGGCGTAGTCGAGATACGACTTCTTCATCTCGGCTTCGATGTCTACCGGCGTCGTTATCGCTTGTGTGGTTTCATCCGCCATTTGGCTCTCCGTTTCGTTTCGCTGCTATCCATCAACGCGCCATGCGCGACACCGCATATTCCTTCACCGCTTCAAACGCCGCGGCGTTGTTCGAAAACCGTTGTGGTCCGAAATGCGATTCCAGTTCCTGCAATAGCGCATCGCATTCCTCCCTCGTCGCGCAGGCAATCGCCACTCCGCGCTCCGTGTCCGGCATGTCCGTCTGCACAGCGCGAAAGTCCGAGCAGGAAAGGCCTCTTAACCCCGGCAAAGTTTTCCAGCTCAGTTGATATTTCATTCCCTGTAAGCAGACTCTTCTTCACGCCGTTTCGGCGATCCCGATCCCACACCGGCACGTAGCGTGTTGTCTGCCAATGCGTTGTTTGCACTCCAATGCATCAGCGTCCTTGTAGGGCGCGGCTTCAGCCGCGCCGTATCAAAGACAGCTGGCTTCAGTGGCTTTAGCCACTGAGGGACACAGCATCAAAGCGGCTCGGATCCATTTGAAATCTCCCCGTCGCGGATGAAAACTGCCATTCCGCGGGCCGCTGAACCAACCGCCCCGATACCGGATTCGCTTCAATGTAACGCTTTCGCGTGAAGTATTCTTCCGCATCTCTCATCCATCGGTCGTGAAAACTTCCGTGCCAAATTGGCCAGCGATAACCCAACTGCTTTCTGATCCGAAAGGACGAGCCGCCCTTTATCATTTGCACTGCCTTCTCCAGGGTATTCTGTTCACCCGGCGTCAGCAGTGCATGCACATGGTCCGGCATGATCACAAATGCGTGCAACGCAGAAAAGCTCCGGCTCCTGCAACTCATTCCGAACACGCCTCTGAATGCCACTCACCTCTCCTGCTTCCGGGGCTAAAGCCCGGCCTCCTGTCCCGATGACGGCGGCGTTAAAACGCCGCCCTACAAACTCAAAATTTCCACCGCGTAGCCGTCTCCGGAAAACTGGCCTCGTACCAGGCGAACACCACGCGCGGCTCGATGGCGCAAATGAATAGCTCGCCTGGCGCATCCGTCAGCTTCATTGTGTATTTTTTCTGATAGGCCGCATTCAACCGCGTCAATTTCCGACTTGTCCGTCACCATTCGCGCCGTCCCTTCAATAATCACCACGTCGTCGCCGCTTTCCAGATGCGCCACGACCTCCGGTTGCTTCGGCCAATGTTCCGCGCCTTGCGCGAATTTTTGTCCGTGCCGAAAACCACCGCTCCGTTAGCCACACGCCCCACACCGGCATCGCGTGCGGCTTGCCGTCCGGCCGCGCTCGTCCCGATCCAATAGTTGCGCGAACTCTCCAGCCGCGCTTCTACGTCGCCCCACGGCACCAGCCCTTCTCGTCCGCCGTGCATGCCGTAGCTCCTCGGCATTCCCGGACGTTCGCCCTTCGGCGGCGCTGTTTGCGGCTTGCGCCATCCTCAAATATCCAGATTCACGACTTCGAGGGCGTTTTCCTCGATGAACTTGCGGCGCTCCTCGACGTTTTCGCCCATCAGCGTGGAGAAAATCGTCCTCGGCGGCGACGGCGTCCTCCAGTCTCACCTTCAGCAGCGTGCGCGTCTCCGCATTCATCGTGGTTTCCCAGAGCTGCTCGGGATTCATTTCGCCCAGGCCCTTGAACCGCGTGATGCTGAACTCCTTCTTGGCGTCCTCCAGCACGTAAGCCAGCACTGCCTGCGCGTTTTCCTTGCTCACTTTGTCGCCATTGTGCGCGACGGTGAACGGCGGCTGATCGTTCGCGGCGAGTTGCCTGCCGCAGCGAGCGCAGACGCTTGTAATTCCGGCGAGCCGGCCAGCGCCCAGTTGATGCGCCGCTCGACGCCGTTGCGAACCACCAGCTCGTGCAGGCTGTGCTCTTCGTCGAAGCCCAGTTCCGCTTCCATCTTCAGCTTTTCCTTCTCGATGGACTTTGGCCAGCGCCTGCAATTTCTTCTTGTCCTCGAAGTCGCATTTCTTCTCGATGTCGCTCTCCGCCAGCAATTCCACCAGCCCGGGATCGCGCAGACGCCGCCGCAGCCGCGTGGACACCTGCTCATACTCCTGCACGTTGAGCAAAAACTTCGGTCAGCGCGCCGCCCTCCAGTGCTTTTCCGCCCTTGCCTTTGACGACGTGCTCCTCGGTCGCTCGGCTCATCAACTCCCTGGCAAATTCGCGCTCGTCGCGGATGTAGCGCTCCGTCTTGCCCTCGCTTCACGCGATACAGCGGCGGCTGCGCGATGTAAATGTGGCCGCGGTCAATCAGTTCCTTCATGTGGCGGAAGAAAAACGTCAGCAGCAGCGTGCGGATGTGGCTGCCGTCCACGTCCGCGTCAGTCATCAGGATCACTTTGTGATAGCGCAGCTTTCCGGCGTCGAAATCCTCCTTGCCGATGCCCGTGCCCAATGGCGGTGATGATCGCGCGAATTTCCTCGTGCCCCAGCATCTTGTCGTAGCGCGCCTTTTCCACATTCAAAATTTTGCCCTTCAGCGGAAGAATCGCCTGATATTTCGCGGTCGCGGCCCATCTTCGCGGAGCCGCCCGCCGATTCGCCCTCGACCAGGAAGATTTCGCAGCGTTCCGGATCGCGCTCCTGACAATCGGAAAGTTTTCCCGGCAGTCCGCTGGAATCCAGCGCCGACTTGCGCCGCGTCAGTTCGCGAGCCTTACGCGCCGCTTCGCGCGCGCGCGCCGCGTCAATGCATTTGCCGATGATTTTTCGCGCGATCGAGGAATGCTTGTCGAAATATGCGCCCAGCCCTTCGTTCACCAGCTGCTCCACCGCGCCCTTGATGTCGCTGTTCAACTTGCCTTTCGTCTGCCCTTCAAATTGCGGCTGCGGCAGGCGCACGGAAACCACCGCCACCAGTCCTTCGCGGACGTCATCGCCGGTGATGGTCACTTCGTCCTTCTGCTCCTTCAACATTCCGAAGGAGGAGGCGTAGTTGTTGATTGTGCGAGTCAGCGCCGACCGGAACCCGGAAAGATGCGTGCCGCCGTCCACGGTATTGATGGTGTTGGCGAAGGCGAAAATATTTTCGGTGTAACTGTCGTTGTACTGCAGCGCCACTTCCATCTCCACCGTGTCGCGCTTTCCCTCAATGTAAATCGGCGAATCGTGGAGCGTCTGCTTGCCGCGGTTCAGGTGGCGGACAAATTCCCCGAGGCCTCCGCTGAAACGGAATTCGGTTTCCTTGTCGCTGCGTTCATCGCGGAGCGTGATCTTGAGGCCCTTGTTCAGAAACGCCAGTTCCCGGAGCCGCTGCGCCATGGTGTCGTAGCTGAAAGCGGTAGTGGTGAAAATCGTGGGATCGGGATGAAATGTGATCTTCGTTCCCGTCTTGCGCGTCTTGCCGGTCACTTTCAATTTGGAGGTGGGCTTGCCCTGCTCGTAGTCCTGCTCAAACACCTGCCCGTCGCGCCAGATTTCCAGGTGCAGCCAGTCGGAAAGCGCGTTCACCACGGAAACGCCCACGCCGTGCAATCCGCCGGATACTTTGTATGTTTCGCTGTCGAATTTTCCGCCGGCGTGCAGCACGGTCATCACCACTTCCGCGGCGGGCTTCTTTTCCGTGGCATGCATTCCGGTGGGAATGCCGCGGCCGTTGTCCGTCACCGTGACGGAATTGTCTTCATGAACTTCCACGTTGATTTCATCGCAGAAGCCGGCCATGGCTTCGTCCACGGAGTTGTCCACCACTTCCCAAACCAGATGGTGCAGGCCCGATTCGGTGGTCGAACCGATGTACATCGCCGGGCGTTTGCGCACCGCTTCCAGTCCGCCCAGCACTTTGATCGAAGTGGCGTCGTACTTGTGGCCTTTGGCCGCAGCTGGTTTCTTTATCACCCATGGATGGCGCTTCTCCTGAACGATTGAACGTACTCTTCGGGAAGGCGGTGGCGGATTCTTCGCGACACTGGCCTGCCCATTGGCCCCCGCCGCGTGCGGCGAAAGCTCGAAGGGTTTTGCTTCTTCATCCCGTCCGCTACAGGCGGACGCGGCAAAGAATGGGCTCTTTCTCAGAGCCTTCTGCGGTCCCCGCCTTCCGTGCGCCCTTGCGCAGGCACATGGTTCGGAAGGCTCTTCCCGCAGTATGAGACTGGAGGAATCGCAACTCTAATTCTACCGGAAAGTGGGCCCGTCAACAACTCCGTTTCCAGCCGGCAAACAGCGCTCTATATTATTGATTGTACGCTGCTTATGTACTCGCCAGGAATTCGGGTGGCGACGTTCACGCGGAACTGCGAAAAAGCATAAATTCCTTTTCTGTGGTGGGTTTTCCGGCAGATTCCGACGTCTTCTTTTACTAGTTCGAGGAAATACTTCGGTTGATCGCGGCTCAAATCCGCATGGGCATCACGACGTAGCGATAGCGGCAGGATTCGTCCGCCAGCGGGCGCATCTGCCCGGCGGACTGCTCATCTTTCAACTCGATGGAGATCGGTCCGTCCGCGGCGACGGTCAAAAAATCCAAAATGTACTGCGCGTTGAATCCAATAGAGACAGGGTCCCCTTTGCACTCTTTTTCGATGGCTTCCTTGGCTTCGCCGTATTCCGGGCTGGACGCGGAAAGCTCCATTCCCTCTTTCGCCAGCATCAGCTTCACCGCGTGTGAGCGCTGGTCCGCCAGCTGCGAAACGCGCCGCAGTGCATCCTGGAATTCTCCACGCTCCAGCACCACGCTCTTGTTGGTCTCCCGTGGCAGAACCGCTTCGTAATTCGGAAATTGTCCCGTAAGCTTCCGCGAAATCAGGCGCCGCTCGCCAATGTGGAAAAATATATGGCTATCATCCTCCGCAAATTCTACGTGGACATCCTCTTCAGATTGGCCAATCAGGCGCAGAACTTCTGTCATCGCTTTCCGCGGAATCAAAACTTTTAACTCGCTGCGCAGGCCGGAGATTTTGTGGTCGGCCTCTACCAGCGCCAGCCGGTGACCGTCAGTGGCAACCATCAGCAACATTTCCGGCTTCAGCACAAAGAGTGCGCCATTCAGCGTGTAGCGCGACTCCTCGGCGGATATCGCAAATCCCGTCTTGGCAATCAGGCTGGCAAAAAGCTGCGCTGGTATCTTTACCGCTGATTCCGGAAACTCCGGCTGATTGGGGAAATTCTCCCGCCCCATGCCCACCATCTTGTATGTCTTGCGGTCACAAATAATTTGCACCCAGTGGTTTTCCAGCAGCTTAAATCGAATCTCGCCATCCGGCAACAGGCGCACCAGCTCAAACAGTTTCTTCGCGGGAATCGTGCAGGAGCCTTCCTTCTTGACCTTCGCTTCACAGGATGTGCGGATGCTCAAATCGAGATCCGTCGCGGTGATAGTCAGCTGCCCGCCCTTGGCCTCAAGAGGGCATTCGACAGAATGGGAATCGTGGTCTTGCGCTCCACCACGCCCTGAATCATGGAGAGCTCATCAAGTAAATCGAATTTCTTAACGCTGAATTCCATTTCCACCGATCCTCGCTCCATGATTTTCTCCACCGAGACGATTACTCTACTTCTTTTCTTTCTTTACAGTAAAGAAGTCCGTCGTCGTCGCCGGACTTGTGTACATTTCGGAAATCGCCGTAAACGTCTTGCTGTCCTGATGTAGAGTGACCACGTGTCTTGTGAATATCTCCGCGCCCCTGTGAATTCTAGCTGCGCCGTCGCGACGGCACACTGGCAAGCGCCACTTCTTGGATTCCATCCACAGTTTATTCACCGGCTTTCCGCAGTCCACCGCGCAGACATTTTAGACAAAGGAATCCAACAACCGGCCGATGGTGCGGTTCAAATCCTTGTCCTGCCGCCGCAGACTTTCAATCTTGTTGATGGAATGCAGAACCGTGGTGTGATGCTTCCCGCCGAATTGCCGGCCGATTTCCGGCAGCGAAGCTGGCGTTAACTGCTTCACCAGGTACATAGCCACCTGTCTCGGAAAGGCGATCGCCTTGGAATTACTCCGAATTTTCAGATCTTGTGTCCGCAGCCCGAAATGGTCGCCTACGCGTTTCTGGATTTCCTCGATGGAGATCAGTTTTTCCTGTGTGTCCAGAATGTTTTTCAGGATTTGCTGCGCCGTGGCCAGGTCGCCTTCGTGCCCGGTCAGTGAGCAATACGCCACCAGACGGATCAGCGCGCCTTCCAGTTCGCGGATGTTTGACCGGATGGACCGGGCGATGAACTCCGCCACGTCGTCCGTCAGCCGGAAACGCTCGCTATCGGCTTTCTTCTGCAGGATGGCGATTTTCGTTTCCAGGTCCGGCGGCTGGATGTCGGCAATCAATCCCCATTCGAATCGCGAACGCAGCCGCTCCTCAATCGCGGAAATCTCCTTTGGCGGACAATCCGAAGAAATCACAATCTGCTTCTGCTGGTCATAAAGGGCGTTGAAGGTATGAAAAAACTCCTCCTGCGTCCGCTCGCGCGTGGCGATGAACTGGATATCGTCCACCAGCAGGCAATCCATGGTGCGGAAGCGGTCGCGGAAGTTGGCCATGCGGTCAAAGCGCAGCGACGCAATCACCTCGTTGGTGAACTTCTCCGCGCTGATGTAAGTCAGCCGCAATTGCGGACTGCGCTTCTTCAGGCAGTGCCCGATGGCCTGCATCAGATGCGTCTTCCCCAGTCCCACACCGCCATAGAGAAACAACGGGTTGTAGGCCCGGGAGGGCTGCTCCGCCACAGCCTGCGCCGCCGCATGTGCAAACTGGTTGCTGCCACCCACGATGAAGGTGTCAAACGTGTACCGCGGGTTTAATTGCGGGCACGTGGAATCGAAATCCAGCCGCGCCTGGGCCGAGGGAGCCGGAATCGGGTCGGGCTCTGAGCAGATGTACTCCAGCCGCGTATCCTGTAGACCCAGTTCGGCCAGGACGGCTTCGAGCACCGGGCCATAGGTCTCCGTTAGCCTCTTGCGAAACACCCGGCTGGGGACGCGAATTACCATCCGCCCGCCCCCATTTTCTTCCAATCGCGTCGGACGGAACCAGGTATCAAAACTATGGGGGTTCACCCGGCGCTCTAAATGTTGCAGTATGCGATCCCAGTTGTTCATGGAAAAGGAACCCCTTCCAGCGTTTTCCACTGGTGTGGAAATGCTGTGGATATCAATAAATCTTATGAGTCGGCTCATCGAGCCAAATATTTTGATGGATCGAACTTCGCGCTTCCCTCTTATCCCCGGACCTTGGAAACGCCCCGTTCGATGAGGAGTGTTTCTCGCCTGACCCCCGTCGAGCAGGCGAGCACGGATTCTGCACAAATGAACCGGCTAGGGCAAGAGGAAATTCACAGCCCTCCATCCACAGCCCGCACACGGTTTCCACAGCTTTTCCACAAGCCATTTTTCGCTTGCGCCGAGGGGAAAATTCTGATCCGGGTTATTGGAATAACTCAGTGCGCGGTAGTTTTCAAATCAGGACGAGGAAATTCGTAAATGCCCAGCGGATCCGACGCCAGCACCAGTTGCTGCGGTTCCACCAGGATAGAAACGGGCCTTAGGCTTGCGCCGTCGGGGGTAAGTGTGCGGTAAGTCGCGCGGCGATCACCATTCTGATCCAGCTCCAGGAGTTCGTCACCCAGTGAAATCCATACGTATTGGCTCTTGGCATCCACTCCCATGGCGTCAATGATCGGCTTGAACGATGGATCGGCATCGCGCTGATCCTGTTTGAATATTTCCCGCCGCGTGGCTTGTCCCTCGGGCGCGAATTCCAGTGTGCGCAGGATCACGTCGAATATGCCCTGCCCGAATCGGTCATATTTGCGGACCATCGGCTCCGGGAAATACGTGAAGGCGTAAAAAACGTGGCTGGAGTCGTCGGTGGCGAGCCGTCCCATGTTCAGGAAGCGGTTTAGGCTGGCGTGCTCCGCCAAATCAGAAAAATCTCCAAACTCGCGCAGCACTTTTCCTTCGGTGGAAAGAATCTCCACCAGATGATTCATGCGTATGCCGGTGACGGCAAATTCATCCTTGGAGATCACCACCAGTGAATTGGGCGCCTGGAAAGATATGCTCCGCAACAACTGTCCCTGGGGATCGAAAATCCTTATCGCGTTGCCGCCACGGTCCGCGACATAGAGATTTCCCTGAGCGTCTTCGTCGAAATCCGCGGCAAACACAATGGCGGGATGTTTGGGATTGACGGCGGGCACTTCACGCAGCAATTTGCCGTCCTCCGAATAAAACCGGACGCTTTGTCCGGGAGCCGCCAGAACCGCGTAATGTCCCTGCGCATCCCGGCGCACCATCTCGACGCCCGGACCCACGTCGCGCAATACGCGTGTCTTTGCAAACAGATCGTGCGCTTCCTCGAAAGGTTCCTGATGCGCGCCATGCGTTGCGCCCCCCAGCGCCGCCAACAACACAAGCCCCGCCATCGGGACCAGCCACACCCGCGAACGATTGTCTTTCTTCATTTTCGATACGAAACGGTGGTTGTCGCCAGTGAAATGGATGCGCCCGCTGCTTGCCTCAGTTGCTCCCGCATTGTAATCAACGGGAACTAGGGTTCGCCCCTAAACGTCCCGCTCCGTGCGATGTTGGTCCGCGCCCGTTCCAGCGCCTGGTTGACCCCTCCCAGGTCCTTGTAATTAGTCACTTGGATGCGGTTGTGCGTTTCGAAGCCGAAGACAAACTTCCTACCCGACAAATCATATTGGTAGAGCGATGGCTCCCAGATTTCCGCTGTCACCGGGTGCTGTTTGAGCAGGATATGGCCGCCCTTGTATACCTTGCCCAGCACGCCGCCGCCGAAGGAAATGTCTCTGATGATGTCCGCTTCGCCGCGCACCACCTGCCCGCTTTTCTTGTCCACCCATAATGTCACGCGCGCGTGCAGCAGAAATTCCGTGGTCACGCTTTGCGGCTGATAATTCGGGTTGGGGTCCAGACGCAACTTATCGCAGATGTACCCGTCCTGCGCTTCACGTCCCAACCAGGTGCCGACAAACGCATCTCTGGTCGCGTCCACAATGTCGTTTCGCCGTTTCCGTTTCTCCGCTGCCTTGGCCAGAGCTCCTTCCAGGTCAGGATTGTTGGGAATCAAAGCCTGCTCCAGCGTTCTTGCCCAGGTTTCCAATTCCTGCCGGTAAAGTTGCGGCGAGATGGGGATGCCGCGCTCCCGCAGCAGCAACCGCAGCGTGCCGGTCCCCGTGGGAACCACCCGGTAGGTTTTGTCCTCCTGTACTCGAGGCGATGGGCCGCCGGTCATTTGCACTTCATGCTCCTGCCACTCGTAGGTTTCCAGCGCCGCGTCATTTCTATGCTGCGCCGCGACAGCCCTCTCCCCGATGGCGTGAACGTCCGGCGCGTCAATGGTGATGGCGCCCCCCGATGCCTGTCCCCCGGCGGCGCTCCCCGCCGCGAGTAGCGCCATCAACACCATTAGCACCGCTCTATTCACTGGCAGCCATCGCGCGACGGATTGTCCGCGCCTCCCTATTTTGGTTTTTGCGTCTGGGATTCCGCGCCTTCCTTGGCTGACCACGGCGGCACAACTCCATTCATGCGTGCGTAGGCAATGGACTGGCCCAGATGTTCGTGCATATGCACTGAGATATTGAACAGGATCTCGCCCAGCGGCGTCTGTTCTCCGTGGAATGCCTTCTCCTCGCCCAACTCCGAATCCGGAATCCGGGCCACCGCCGCCTGCAGATACAAGAAGGACTTGTTCAGCATCACGATCACCCTGTCCTTGTCCGGTTTGTTTATGTCTGGCCACTCCTTCATCGGCGGAGGCGGCACTTTCCATGCTGTCGGGTACATAAAATTACCCTTGGCGACATGCACGTAGACTTCTACCACGGACCGCACTCCCGGTCCCGGCCGCCACGTGAATTTATCCGCCGGCGTGGCCTGCGCAAGTCCTACGAATTTTTCCTGCATATCCTTCAGATCCTGCAACACCAGCGATTTCACGTCCACCTTCGCCGGGGGCAGGACCTCCGTCCGGGCCTGCGCCTGTGTCTGCGTCTGTGCCTGGGACTGCCCTTGCGCCTGTGACGCAATGGACATTGTGGCCACCAATGCAACCAGCAGCAGACCTCTCTTCGATAACCTCATCATTTTCACACCCCCTGCCAGGCTCACCTGGCGCCAACCTTAAGGTATAATGTCCAATCGCGGGAAGATTCCTCTCGCCCGTCCCGACTTTGCAACAAATCCTAATGTTTCCAAAACCTTCGAACTCCCGCTTCGGCCCTCCGGCCTGTAGTTTCCGTCTCTCTCTCTGCACTTTGATGCGTCTAATTGCTGCCCTGGGGTAAACTTTTAGTCGTCTGTTTACGTCTTAAATATAGACATGCCCAACCCCATGCTGAAAACCCGGCTCTCGGCTGCGCAGGATCGTGTGGCCTTCGGCGAGACCTTTCGCCTGGCCCTTGACGCTCTGCGCGCCCATAAGCTGCGTAGTTTTCTCACCCTGTTGGGCGTGATTTTGGCGGTCACCACGCTGGTAGCCGTTACCTCCATCATCCATGGCCTGAACCTTTATGTGGCCGACAAGGTAGCCAATCTCGGCGCCAACACTTTTCTGGTGGACCGCACCGGCATCATCACCAACTACGATGAATGGGTGAAATCTCACAAGCGCCCTCCCATCACCATGGAAGAGTACGACTATCTGAATTCCAACCTCAAGCTGCCCGCCAATGTGGGCGGCGTGGAGCAAAACAGCGCCACGGTGCGTTATTCCGGCTTGCGTGACGAGAACGTGGAGGTGGACGGTGTCACCCCCAATTATGGCGTGATTCGCGATGTGGAAGTGAATTACGGCCGCTTTATCACCGTCTCCGACAACGATCACCGCGCTCCGGTTTGCTTTGCCGGTCCTGACGTGATTCAAAAACTATTCGGGACCATCGATCCCATCGGGAAGGATATTCGCGTCGGCTCCGAGCAATATCAGATCATTGGCGTGGCCAAGCCGCTGGGCAGCGTCTTTGGACAATCCCAGGATAACTACGTCATCCTGCCCCTCAACACCTATCGCAAGGCATGGCATGTGCCCACGGATACCATGTACCTGTTCATCCAGGCCCGTAGCACGGACATGATGCCCGCCGCGGAAGACGAAGTGCGCGCGCTGCTCCGCGCCATCCGCCACCTGAGCTGGGACCAGCCGGACAACTTTGCCTTCATCGCGCCTTCTTCCATCATGGGCCTGTGGAACCGCATCACCGGCAACATCGTCGGGATCGCCGTTTCTCTCACCTCCATTTTCTTCGTGGTCGGCGGCATCGTGATCATGAACATCATGCTGGCCAGCGTCACCGAGCGTACCCGCGAGATCGGCTTGCGCAAATCGCTGGGCGCGCGGCGCCGGCATATCATCATGCAATTCCTGGTGGAGTCCTCGTTCCTGGCTTTGGTAGGCGGTGCCGTCGGTATCGCCCTGGCCCTGGCCATTTCGTTTATCGTGCGGGCCGTCACGCCCATTCCCATCACCACGCCGCTGAGCGCCGTGATTATTTCGCTGGTCCTGGCCACAAGTGTGGGCCTGTTTTTCGGAATTTTCCCCGCCGTGCGGGCCTCACGCCTGGAGCCGATTGAAGCCCTGAGGCAGGAAGTCTAGGACGACGCTCCCATGGCCCACTATTTCCGCGAAAACGTCGGCTTGGCAATGGACACGCTCCGCACCCACAAGTTGCGCAGCATGCTCACCGTGCTGGGTGTGGTCATCGGCGTGGGCGTCATCATTCTAGTGGTTGGCCTGCTCGACGGTTTCAAAGGCATCATTCAATCTGAAATTCTTGAATGGGGCGCCAACACGGCTTACGTTGACCGCTTCGACCAGACCATGAATGGCGGCAATGACCGTCCCGAAGAGGAAAAGAAGCGCCCGCCTCTCACTCTGGAAAACGGCCTGGCGCTCGTTCAGGACTGCCCCGCGGTGAAGAGTGTCGCCGTCTCTCTCTTCCAGTGGGAGACAATTCACATGGCGCGGTACGAAAAGAACCAGGTCCAGGGACTGGAATTTCGCGGCACTTTCCCCTCGTTCATCACCGTTTATGGCAACGCCGCCATCCAGTACGGCCGTTTTTTCACCGACACGGAAAACGAGCATCGTGAAAACGTCGCTGTCATTGGCGGGGATATCGCCAAAGCCCTTTATGGCCGCATCAGCGACGCCGTGGGCCATGACATGGTGCTGGATGGCTCGACATTCCGCGTCATCGGCGTTTTTGAGAAGCCCAAAGGCGGCTTGGGAATGAACGACACGGACCGCCGCGTTGTTATTCCCTATTACACCATGCACAAGATTTACCCCGCCGCTTATGAACACGGCTACCGCATCGAAGCCTATCCCGGCCAGCTTGATAAGGCCGTGGACCAGGCGCGCGAAGCTCTCCGCCGCATGCGCCGCGTGCCCTATGACAAGCCCGACAATTTTTCCATCACCACGCCCATTGAACAGGTGAAGCAGTTCAACGACATTATCGGCGGCGTCGCTCTGGCTACCATCGTCATCAGCTCCGTGGGCCTGCTCATTGGTGGCGTGGGCGTGATGAACATCATGCTGGTCTCCGTCACCGAGCGCACCCGCGAAATCGGAGTCCGCAAAGCCATTGGCGCGCGCAGCAGCGACATCACCTGGCAATTCCTGCTCGAGGCCATGACGCTCACCGGTGTCGGCGGGGTCATCGGGATTATTGTCGCCGTTGGCGTGGTTCTTCTGCTCCCGGTGATTTCTCCGCTGCAGACCGCCGTTTCTCCTTTCGCCATTCTCGCCGGCGAAGTTGTTTCCATCGGAGTGGGCCTGATTTTTGGCGTGTGGCCGGCGGTCAAAGCCGCGCGCCTCGATCCCGTCGAAGCTCTGCGCTACGAATAAAATCCCCGCATAGCCCCGTTCGCCGCGCGAAATTTCTCCGTTGTGGCTCTTGGCAAGCGGACTACTACATGTAGAAGATTATTATTTCCTAGCCCACACATATTGTGTTTTCTCTTGACACAGGAAAACCCTAGCGGTACCTTCCCTCAGGCTCACTCGAGTCTGTCGCGCTTTTCGGCGTTTCGCAGCGTCCGTCGTGCGGCTGGGTTCGCGTTGAGTTCCACGTCCAGAATGAACTGGCAACGAGGGTAGGCAGCTCTCCTTCAGCTGCTTAAGCGTTTCTTGATTTTGTAACTGTTCTGGCTTTGCATTGGCGTCTTCCGCTTTTTACGCGGCTCGCCGCCTTGCACTGGCTTTGGCCGTAACCGCGGTTCCAGGACCGCGGAACCTTCCCGGGGGCCGGGAAATCAAATATATAGAGGCGCGCCGGCCTTATCCGGCGGGGGGAGAGCACCCATGGCGGAAACCACTACGGCAACGAAGGCTCAACAATCTGCAACAACAGCGGCGGCCCCGGCCCGCGCGGCTACCGGTCTGAAATTCCGGCGCATTTTCACGGACGGCCGCGTGGCCCCGTTCGACGCCGTCGAATGGGAAAAGCGCACCGCGCAGATTGGCAACGAGAAGGGCCAGACAATTTTCCGCCAGGAAGACGTGGAAGTCCCCAAGTCCTGGTCGCAGACAGCCACCAACATCGTGGCCTCCAAATATTTCAGCGGCAAGATGAACACGCCGCAGCGCGAAACTTCCGTTCGCCAGCTCATCGGCCGCGTGGTGGATACCATCGTCGCCTGGGGCGAGAAGGGCGGCTACTTCGCGTCGCCCGCTGATCGTGACGTCTTCCGTGACGAGCTCGCCCATTTGCTCGTGGAGCAGAAGATGGCTTTCAACTCTCCGGTGTGGTTCAACGTCGGCGTGCAGGCCAAGCCGCAGTGCTCCGCGTGCTTCATCAATTCCGTGAAAGACGACATGGAATCCATCATGAACCTCGCCAAGACCGAGGGCATGCTCTTCAAGTGGGGTTCCGGCACGGGCACCAATTTCTCCACTCTGCGCGGCAGCCATGAACTTCTTTCCGGCGGCGGCATCGCTTCCGGTCCGGTCAGCTTCATGAAGGGTTTTGACGCCTTCGCCGGGGTGATCAAGAGCGGCGGAAAAACGCGGCGCGCCGCCAAAATGGTCATCCTCAACATTGACCATCCGGATATCGTCGAATTCATTCAGTCCAAAATGAAAGAGGAACGCAAAGCCCAGGTACTCATCGAGCAGGGCTACGATCCTTCGATTGATGGCGAGGCTTACAGCTCCGTTTTCTTCCAGAACGCCAATCATTCCATCCGCGTCACCGACGAATTCATGCAGTCCGTGGAAGAGGGCCGCGACTGGTGGCTGCGCAACGTGAACGACGGTTCGCCCGATGGCAAGCATCCCGCCCGCGATCTTCTGCGTCTGGCCGCCGAATCCGCCTGGCAGTGCGGCGATCCCGGCATGCAGTACGATTCCACCGTCAATCGTTGGCACACCTGCAAGTCCAGTGACCGCATTTACGCGTCTAATCCCTGCTCCGAATATATGTTCCTGGACGACACGGCCTGCAATCTCGCGTCTCTCAATTTGCTGAAGTTTCTCACGCCTTCCGGTCAGTTTGACGTGGACTCCTATCGTCACGCCGTGGATATCACCATCACCGCGCAGGAAATTCTGGTGGACAACGCCAGCTATCCCACCGAGCGCATCGCCGCGAATTCCCACGCCTATCGTCCGCTGGGACTGGGCTATGCCAACCTTGGCGCGCTGCTGATGTCCATGGCCGTGCCTTACGATTCAGCGGAAGGCCGCGACGTTTGCGGCGCGGTCACCGCTCTAATGACCGGCGAGGCTTACAACCAGTCCGCGAAAATCGCCGGGAATCTCGGCGCTTTCTCCGGCTATGCCAGGAATCGCGACGCCATGCTGGACGTGATCCGCATGCACCGCGACGCCACGCGCCCCATCAGCGAGGAGCATGTGCAGCCGTCGCTGCTGGCCGCGGCGCGCGAAGCCTGGGACGCCGCTCTGGAAAACGGCGAAAAGTTCGGCTATCGCAATTCGCAGGTGAGCGTTTTGGCGCCCACCGGCACCATCGGCTTCATGATGGATTGCGACACCACCGGCATCGAGCCGGACCTCGCTCTCGTCAAGCACAAGCGCCTGGTCGGCGGCGGTGTCATCAAGCTGGTCAACAACACCGTTCCACAGGCCATGATGCGCCTGGGCTATTCGCCCGAGAAGGTGGCCGAGTTTGTGGATTTTATTGACCGCAACGGCACCATCGAAGGCGCGCCCGGACTGGAACCGGCGCACGTGGACATCTTCGATTGCTCGCTAGCCACTCCCGGCAGCAAGCGCGCCATCGCCTGGCGCGGACATCTCCGCATGATGGCCGCCGCCCAGCCGTTCCTTTCCGGCGCCATCAGCAAGACCATCAACATGCCGGAAGATTCCACCGTCGAAGACATCATGCAGGCGTATATTGAGTCCTGGAAGCTGGGACTGAAGGCCGTGGCCATCTATCGCGACAATTCCAAGCGCTCCCAGCCGCTTTCCGCCGCCGGCAAGAAGGAAGAAACTCCCGCCGCCAGTGCCGCGGCCGTCCCCGCGGCAGTGGTTGCGCCCGCTGGCGCGGAGCAGCAGGAGCTGTTCGCGCGCTCACAGCGCCGCCGGCTTCCGGACGAGCGCGACTCCGTCACCCACAAATTCTTCGTCGGCGGCCAGGAAGGCTATATCACCGTCGGCAAGTATGAAGACGGCACGCCCGGCGAAGTGTTCATCAAGATGGCCCGCGAAGGCTCCACGCTTTCCGGCATCATGGACGGTCTTGCCGTGTCCCTTTCCATCGCCTTGCAGTACGGCGTTCCGCTGAAGGCCCTGGTGGACAAGCTCATCAATACGCGCTTCGAGCCTTCCGGCATCACCCAGAATTCCAACATCCGTTTCGCCACTTCCGTTCTGGATTACATCGGGCGCTGGCTCGGCGGACGATTCATCTCCTCCGAGTATCTGAAGCTCAATGGCCACGCCAGCACGGAAACGGCCGCGGTGTCGCCAGCGAACGCACCCCGCGTAGAAAGAGTATCCAGTCCGAGAATGATCAACACCAAACAGGTGGACTATTCCAGAACCTCGGACGACATGGTCGTCTATGACGACAACGTGATCATGAAGGACGGCCGCACGATCACATGGAGGGAAGACGCGCCGCTCTGCTCCGAATGCGGCATGCCCATGGTTCCCAACGGCAGTTGCTACAAGTGCGAGAACTGCGGCAGCACTTCCGGCTGCAGTTAATGCGATTTTGTTTATTTTCTTTCCACGAATGGAAAAGCAAGAAAAGGGGGGCCGCGGGTCGCCACCACCTAGCGGCCTCACCTTTCGCACCGAGATTCACTGATTGGGTATTCGTCAGAAATTAGGATTCGGGCGGGAATTTTAGATGTGGTGTTGAAGTACAAATGGAGGCGGCCTGAATGCGGAAACGTTGACAACATTCATCGCTGGAGCGCAGACTAAATATCAGAAGGGTATTTCTTCGCAAAAGGAGAGCGATGGTATGGACAGAAACAACATGCCAAGGATCGGCGTGCTTTCGTGCCTGACCAGCGTTGACGAGGAAACCAACCTTCATCTCGCGCACTGCCTCAATTTTGATTTGATGGAATGCGGCAAAACCCAGGATGAGGCTTGGTTAAATCTGAAGACGTCGTTGAAGCACTATATTGAGCACTGCTATACAAATTTCACAGAGGGGCTAACTGAATCGGCATCGCGGGAAGAATGGGAGCAGTACGTAGCACTTCTGAGACAGGGCGGCGGCAAGCCCGCTCGCGTCGATGAAATCCATTTGGAGTTGAAGTCACCTATGCCCGATTGCAGCGCGCCAGTCTGGCTGCAAGGAGTACAGAATGACGGGAGCACATGCAATTACATTCAATAGCTTGAAGAATCGTCTGGTTCTACTTGGGGGACATGTTGTGTTGAGTCCCCCCGCACCCAAGGGTTCCGTGTGGCTTTTTGGAAAGGGAGAATCCTACTTTCCGTTCACGCGAGGACCGATTTATCCAGTGCGGGAACGCCCCGGCGACGAGCTAATCCCTCGCGTCATGGTTCAGAAAATACTTAAGCACTTGGGATTGGATCAAAATGAATGTGCTCAGTTCTGGAATGTCCAAGAGCACGACCGCGTGGGTGAGTCGCTCTAACCTCGGACTGGCCGCTCATTAACTTCGATGATCCTTAGGGGCTGAGTACCGTCTCTTCTCGAAGAACCTCTCTCTTCTGTGTGTCTGTCAGTGACAATCGAGCCTTCCTTGACCGTTCCGCGCGCGTCGCATAAACTAAACGTTTCGTCCGCGTGCAATTCCGCGGACTGAGGAGAGATCCTTGCCGAAACGCACCTTTCAGCCCCACGTGCGGCGCCGTCACAAAAAACACGGCTTCCGCGCGCGCATGAAATCCACAGGCGGACGGAAAGTCCTTGCAGGACGCCGCGCAAAAGGGCGCCACGCCCTCACCCGCGTCTAGCCGGAAACGCTGGCGGCGTGATGGCCGTCTGCTGCACCGCTCCGAATTTGACGCGGTGCATCGCCAGGGCCAGCGCCGCGCTTGCCCGCCGTTTGTTGTTTTTTTTCGTCCTAACGGACTTGATCGCAGCCGGTTCGGCATGAGCGTGCGCAAGGCTCTGGGGGGAGCGGTTGTGCGCAACCGCATTCGCCGCCGCATCCGCGAAATTCTGCGCCAGCATCGCCAGGAGATTGCTTCAGGATGGGACATCGTCATACAGCCGCGCGGTCCTTCGGCGCAAGCGAGCTTCTCGCTCCTTTCGGAGGAGTTGCTGCGCCTGCTCGCGAAGATTTCCTCCCCGCCAGCGCCTCCCCCTTCGCCGAATCCCACGCGGACGTAAATCCCGCACCGGGCATTGCCGCGCGCGTTCTCCTCTGCGCGGTGCATGGTTACCGCATTCTTCTTTCGCCCGTGTTGGGCGGAGCTTGCCGCTTTTATCCCTCCTGCTCCAACTACGCTTCCGAAGCCGTCGCCCGCCATGGCGCGCGCCGCGGGATGTGGCTTTCGCTCCGGCGGCTGCTGCGCTGCCGTCCATTTTCCACCGGCGGTTTTGACCCCGTCCCGGATGCGCGGGAGCGCCGCGCGTGAGCGGAAAGGGGAAGAAGGAGTTTCGTCCGGAAATCAACGCGCTAATCGCCTTTGCGCTCTCGCTGATTGTTCTTCTGGTTTTCACCCATTTTTATAAGCCGCCCCCGCCGCCCAAGACTCCCCCGCCGCAACAGGTTGTGCAAACTGCGCCTTCGCTCCCCAGTGCAACGAGCATCACCGCCGCCGCGAACGTGGCGCCGCCTCCTCCCAATGCAGTGCAGGACGACGCCGAGCGAACCATCGTGGTGGAAAGTCCGCTCTACCGCGTGGAACTTTCCAATCGCGGCGCGGTGGCCAAGAGCTGGCAGCTCTCCAAGTACTTTGACGACCAGAAGCCGCCGCACCCGCTGGAGCTGGTCAACGTGGACGGATCGAAGCAGGTAGGAGCATGGCCGCTGTCGCTGCTTTTGCCAGACGCCGCGCTGGAAGCGAAAACCTCCTCCGCGCTGTATAAGGTCACGCCCTCCTCGCCCACCTTGACTGCTCCCGCCGAAGTCCGTTTTGAATGGAGCGACGGGCACCTGGCAGTCCAAAAAACGCTGAAGTTCGGCAAGGACTATGTGGTTGACCTCGGCGTTACCGTCACGCTGGATGGCAAGCCCATGCCCGTGGGAGTCGCCTGGCGCGGCGGATTCGGCGACCGCGAGGTATACAACGCCGCCCAGCTCGTCACCGTCTTCTACGACACGGCGGGCAAGCTGAACCTGCTTACCTACAAGAAGCTGGGCGCCAAGGACCAGCCGCAACAGCCCGTCCAGCAGCCCGGAGCGATGTCTTTCGCGGGCATTGAAGATCAATTCTTCACCGCCGCGTTCCTGGCGGACTCTTCCGGACTTGCGTTGTGGCACTGGGAAGAACAACTCGCCGTCCGCAAGGGCGATGCCACGACCGAGGTGCCCATTGCTGAAATGGCCGCGGGAAATGCCACGCCGGACCCGCTGCACACCCGTCTCTACGTTGGCCCCAAGGATCTCACCGAGCTCAGCCGTCAGGTGCCTTCGCTGGAAGAGTTGGTCAATTTTGGCTGGATCAGCTTTATCGCCAAGCCTCTGCTGGAAGTCCTGAAGTGGATCCATCACTTCATTCCCAATTACGGCTGGGCCATCGTCTTCCTTACGTTCGCCATCAATACCGCGCTCTTTCCGCTGAAGCTGAAGAGCTGGCGTTCCATGCAGAAAATGCAGCGGGTGAAACCGCAAATGGACGCCATCCAGCAGAAGTACAAAAAGTACGCGGCGACCGATCCGCGCAAGAAGAAAATGAACGAAGAGATGATGGAGCTGTACAAGCGGGAGGGCGTAAATCCCGTTGGCAGCTGCCTGCCCATGCTCTTGCAGTTTCCCATCTGGGCGGCGCTCTATCGCACCCTCGGAGGAGCCATCGAATTGCGCCATGCCCCCTGGATTTTGTGGGTGCATGACCTTTCCGCCTACGATCATTACTACATTCTGCCCATCCTGATGACCGTGACGATGTTCCTCACCTCGAAGATGACCCCGCAGGCGGCAGGCGTGGATCCCATGCAGCAAAAGATGATGACCTTTATGCCGCTCATCTTCGGTTTTCTCTTTTTCCACTCCTCCAGCGGCCTGGTGTTATACATTCTCACGAGCAACATTGTGGCCATGGGGCAGCAGTATTTCTTGAATAAGACCGAACCTCTCCCAACACGCGGGGGCAATGGCGGGAAGAAATGACAGGAGTCTTCTCGATCACGGCGAAGGATCACCGATGATGCCGCTCCATCCCGACGGCCGTTTGGACATGGACGCCGCCATCGCGGAATTGCGGCGTTTTCTGGATCTCTTTCTGCACAGTTCGCAGATTAACGTCCAGTACGAGATTCACGAAGGCAGCAAGATAGCTGGCGAAAGCGGACCAGCAGCCCCGCCGAATCTGGAAGTGACGTTTCACGGGCCAGACGAGGCTGTTCTGCTGGAGCGCCACGCGGAACTGCTTTTGTCGTTGGAACACATTGCCGGAAGGTGGTTGCATCTGGAGCCGCGGCTGCAGGGGACCATCACATTTGATTGCGCCGGTTTTCGCGCCGCCCGCCTGGCCGAGTTAAAACTTTCCGCCCGTATCGCCGCGGACCGCGTCCGCGAAACGCACGCGCCGTTTCATTTTCAGTCCATGGCTTCGAACGAGCGCCGCGTCCTCCATCTGGAGTTGGGAAGCGCCACGGATGTTCGCACCGCCAGTGAAGGACAAGGCGCTGATCGGCACGTGGTGATTTATCCAATCACGGGATCCGCGCAAAAGAAGTAGCCCAATACGCCCGGCTGCTATTTCGATTGGTTTTCAGGAATTTCCAGGAGATAACCGCTTTTCCCCACGTTGAAGCACTGCGTCGCGCCGATTTGGTCTGTCTGGCCAGCGCACTCGTGAATGTGCCCGCAGAAAAGATACGCCGGCTGCACGCGTTCCACCCACTCGCGCAGAACGCGGCTGCCCGCGTGGCGGCCCGGAGCAACCTGATCCAGCCGGGCCCCGTAAGGAGGGAAATGCACCACAAGATTCAGTGCTGGATGTCCCTCAAAAGCGGCGAGCGCTTCGGCGATTTCCTCTTCGGAATATTCTCCCGGAGTATCGAACGGCGTGATGTTGCTGTAACCCAGTCCGGCCCAGACAGCATTGCCAGCGAGTTTTATTTGGCGGTGAAAATCCACCAGCCCGTAGCGTCCGCAAAAAGCCGCATTTTCCTGCTCTGTCTCGTGATTACCGGGCAGCACCCACATTTTTTCACCCAGCGGGCGCATGATCTCGCCGAGGCGCTCCAATCCCCGGCCAAAATTGGAGAGATCACCCGCCGAAATATAGAGATCCGCTGGCTGCTGTAGCAGCTTTTCCACCGCGCGCGAATCTCCGTGGATGTCGCTAAAGATCAGAATCTTCATGGCGAGGGTGAACCTGCCGCGCGCCCGTGGCCTTTTTTCTGCTGATGGATTCGGAATCCACTGACCGCTTCCGCCCACTCATATTCCAACAGGTCTCCCTGCGGGTCCATCACCACGCGAAACGTGAATGGCGCTGGCTCGGAAACCTGGCGGCGCAGGGAAAATCGCACATCCGTGAATTCCACAACGCCGTTGCCATTCTCCACGAACGTGCGGATCACCGGGAAGCGCGCGAACCACAGATAAGTCTGCACCTCCGGCAACGCCAGCGCTTCCGAAAGGAGCCGGTTGGGGGGACTATCCGCCAAAAAACTGAACCGGGCTGGCTGTGTGTCGGCCAGCGAAAACCGTGAGCCGTAGACACCGTCAGCCGTCCGAACCATTCCGTCCCAGTTCAACAGCGAGGGCGGAAGAGGGATGGCCGCCTCCGAAATCGCTTTCACGCCGCTGGCATCGGCAAAGGCGCGCACGCGTTGCAATGCCAGATGATGGACCGTGGCGCACGCGGCCAGATAGACCAGCATGAAACAAACTCCGATCCGGCACCATCGCGCGCGGCTGTATCCCAGGCCGGCGCCGCGCCAGAGAGGCAGAAATATTGCCAACGCGAATAACACGAGGATGAAGAAGGCGGAGCGCAGTCTGAACGCGAAGCCCATTGTGTCCGCGAGCTTCCACACGCCCATCGTGGCGGCGGCAAAAAAAATCCATGCGCACGCGGCACGAGGCATCACCCCGCCTCGGTCCCGATAGACCCAGGCCAACACCTGCGGGAGCAACACCACTGTCGTCAAGGTGAAATCCACGATGAACAGCCAATCCCATTCGTATCGGTGAGAAGAAATCGGATTCCAAAACCGCGTGCCGTAGGAAGTCATGGCATCCAGGAAGATGTGGCTGGCAATTCCCACGGAGTAAGCTGCAAAAAGAATCCAGAACGGCGGCCGATCCCGCGGGCAGCGTTTCAGCACCCAGAACGTAAGTGCCGCGAGAACAGCCGCGAAGATGGGCAGCCCCACAAAGGAATGCGTGAAACCGCGATGAAAACGAATGGTGGCGAGAGGATCTTTGCTAAAGAAATTCGCAACCACATCCACGTCAGGAAAGACGGAACCCAGCGTTACGGCAAACAGAGCAGCGGGGCCATATTTCTCCGCGAAATATCCTTTGCCGAGCAGCGCGCCGGTGATGCCGTGAGTGACTGGATCCATGCGGTGAGTTTAATTCCGTGAGCTCGTTTCAATCCACCCGAAGCAGAGGCGATTTCCGCGCCGTCGCCCGGCCTATCTCGTTTGCCAGAACGCCACGCGCCATCATCGCCTGCGCCAATTGCCCCGCAAACTCTGGAGAAACAGCTATCAGGAAACCTCCCGATGTTTGTGGATCACAGGAGAGATTGCGAAATTCTTCCGCGACTTCGGCCCCAAAGTTCACGCAGCCTTCCAGCCATTGCTGGTTGTTTTTGAGGCCGCCGGAAAGAAATCCCGCCTTCGCGGCATCCACCGCGCCCGGCAAATACTCCACGCGCGCATGGTCAAATTCAAGCGAAACGCCGCTGCCGATGGCCATTTCCTTGGCATGCCCCAGCAAACTGAATCCGGTCACGTCCGTGACGGCATGAACAGGTGTTTCCCCCGATGTACAAGCGGTTTCCAAATCGCGCAGAGCTTCCGCCGCGTCCCGATTGAGTCTGGACATGGATACAATGCTGGCTTCCATGTACTCATCGCGGACTTTTCCCTGCTTCAACGCGGTGGACAGCACTCCGGTACCGATAGCCTTTGTGAGGAACAAGACATCGCCGGGCCGCGCTCCCACGTTGCGCCAGATCTTGCGGGGATCAATCAGGCCAGTGACCGCGTAGCCAAATTTTGGCTCGTCATCTCGTATGGAGTGTCCACCGACAATAGTGCAATTTGCCTCCGTCATTTTTGAAAGACCGCCGCGCAGAATGCGCTCGAGAATTTCCATTTCAGCGGTTGGAGGGAAAGCCACGATGGAGAGAGCCGTCAACGGCCGGCCACCCATGGCGTAGACATCGCTCAGCGCGTTTGTCGCAGCGATTTCGCCATAGTTGAATGCATCGTCCACAATGGGAGTGAAAAAATCCACGGTCTGAACCAGCGCCAGATCGTCAGAGAGGCGATACACACCGGCGTCATCACTGGTCGCAAAGCCAACCAGCAGATTTGGATCGGTGCTCACAGGCAGCCTTTTAAGGACGGATTCCAACAGACCAGGACTGAGTTTGGCGGCACATCCCGCGGTTTTTGCAGAGGCGGTGAGCTTGTCCGGAGTCGTCATGGTTGAATCCGCTGCTTCCTCGCGTGGGTGCGCCCCGGCGAATTCTCTAACGGAATGATTTTTCCGGCTCGCGCGGGGAAAAGACAGGTTAGCACAGGGAAAATTGCCTAACCACAGGCCGCTGGCCGCACCGGGACCGGAAGAGAAGCGTCTTCTCCCCCCGGTGAGGGAACATGGCACACTCCATCCAGAATTCCGCCCGCTTCGATATGAAGGCACCGCGAATGAATCTCTCCGTGGACACGGCCACTCGCCGAAATACTTACTTCCTCAGCGTGGATTTTCCCTGTGACTGTACCCGCGATGTCCACTTGCAGGGCGCGAACCTCTCCCTCGACAACGGCATTTTCAGCCAGGATCAACCGCCCGGCGGAAATGATGCTGCCCTTCAGTTCACCGTCAATCCGGAATGTGCCCGGGACGCGTAAGGTGCCCTCGAAAGATACACCCCTTTCGACGAGGCCGTACCATTCGGCATCCGCCGGATCATCGCGATTGAAGATATTCCAGGTCACATTATTACTACAATAATAGTTATATGCGTATCAACCGCTCATACAAATCCATCAACTGCTTGTCGTCATAATACTCTATGCTTATCATTCCAGGCCGCTTCTTTGTTTTCTTCCGAAGCAGGATTCTAGTTCCCAGAACTCTCTGCAGTTCCTCAATGGCCGCACGCGTATTCGGATCTAAAATCTCTTCCGAGGGCGGCGGCGTGCTCCCCCTCTTCTTAGTGGAATAACGCTCCAGCTGCCGGACAGTAAGCCCACCGTTTGAGCAGCGCCTTGCAAGTTTCATGCGAATGCTGGGGTTTTCAATTCCCAGGAGTGCGCGAGCATGGCCCGCGCTAATCTCGCCGCCCTCCACCATTTCCTGGATAGGGCGCTCCAGCTTTAACAGGCGCACTGCATTCGCGATGGTTGCTCGGTCCTTGCCGGTGCGCTCGGCAACAGCCTCTTGCGTGAAATCGAACTGCCGAATCAAGCGGTCAAATGCATTGGCCTGCTCAATCGCGTTCAAATCCTCGCGCTGGAGGTTTTCGACGATGGCAATTTCCAGCGATTTCTCCTCGGATACATTGCGAATGACTGCGGGAATTTGGCTTAGTCCAGCGCGCTGGGCGGCCCGCCAGCGTCGCTCGCCGGCAATCAGCTGGTAGCGATCGCCATGCTTGCGCAGCAGCAGCGGCTGAATCACTCCGCTGGCGCGTATGGAGGCCGCCAAATCATCCAGCGCCTGGTTCTCGAACCGTGACCGCGGCTGATAGGGGCTTGGCTGGATGCGGCCCAAATCTATCATCTGTATCGATTCGCCTTGGCTCTCCGGTTGCTGATTGATGTGGAGTTCTTTCCTGGGTGGCTCCGTGGGAGGCTCAGGCTCCCGTATGAGAGCGTTCAGCCCCCTGCCCAGTGCGTTTCGAGTCATTGGCAATGACCTCCTTTGCAAGTTCCAGGTAACTTTCCGCGCCGCGGCTATGAGGGTCGTACGCCATTGCTGGCAGTCCGTGGCTGGGCGCCTCAGCCAGGCGGACATTTCTGGGAATCACCGATTGAAATACCTGCTGGCCAAAAAAGCTGCGTAAATCCGCGGCTACCTGGCGAGAAAGCGTAGTTCGGTCATCAAACATGGTTAGAACGATTCCCTCGATAGCCAGCGATGCGTTGATTGTCCTCCGCAAGCGCATCAGCGTGTCGAGGAGCTCTGAAACGCCCTCCAGCGCCAAGTATTCACACTGGATTGGGACCAATACGGACTCGCTTGCAGCCAGCGCATTCAGCGTAATTAGATCCAGTGCGGGTGGGCAATCAATCAAAATGTAGGCGTATTGCTCGCGAATTGATTCCAACGATGCCTTGAGGCGATACTCGCGCCCTTCCATCGAGACAAGCTCGATGGCGGCGCCCACCAGGTTCTTGTCCGATGGGACAATGTCCAGGTTTGGAAAGCTTGTCTTCTTGATAATTTGGACGACGGGATCGGAAAGAATTAGCGTGTGATAGATGGTTCGCCGGGCTGGATCCTTGGCAAGGCCAAGAGCAGAAGTCGCATTTGCCTGCGAATCGGAATCCAGTATCAATGTGCGGAATCCGAGCGAAGCAAAAGAGGCACCAAGGTTTATGGCAGTCGTCGTCTTTCCTACGCCGCCCTTCTGGTTGGCAATCGCAATTATGCGCCCCACTTTGCCTCCAATGACAACCTATCAAAGCTGAACTCCGCGCACAAGCGTTTCGTCGTTCCACGTGGAACATCACGACCTTATTTCTCCAACGACGATGCACCGTTTCTCCGTATTGGGCAGCGTGACAGGCTCTTGCCATAACCAACCCTCATGTTTGCGCTGCGCCGCGACTTGATCCATGCCAATCCAAAGCAAAATCTTGCCACCCGGCCGCAAGGAAGCCTCGGAGAATGACAGAATCGAATCCCTATCGCCCAGAGCGCGGCTCGTAACGCAATCGAGTTGCGGGATTTTCATGCCTCCGGCACCTCCTACGCGATCCCTTATGACCGCCAGGCCCTCAAAACCCATTGCCCGCCCAGCCTCAATCAGGAATACGGACTTTTTCAAGGACGGCTCGATCAGGAAAACCTCCGCGCCAGGAAGAAAAGCCTTCAAAATGAGGCCCGGTATGCCCGCGCCGCTTCCAACGTCGGCCAGCCGACTGGCGCCATTAGGAATCATCCCCAGCCCCGATATGCTCTCGCCAATCAAAGTTTGCGCAATTTCGATTGGTTTTGAGAGGGACGTCAGTGCGATTCTCTTGTTCCATTTTTCCAATAACTCAATATATATCAGTAGTTTATCAGCAGTTTCATCCGGCACATCCTGGGTGTATGGGCCGAGCCAATCTCGCAACTCAGTGCGCGAAGTCATATGCTCTCTTTGCCCATAGCTGCACTAATACAACTATGATGATAGTATTTAGCGCATTCAAACACAGCCAGTCTCAAGCCTCTGCCTAATCAGTTCCCGGTCCCTCAAGTGCCCATGGAATCATGCAAAGTTGAATTCCGCAAGCGTGCAGTGGAGTTGACACGCAGGTCGCCGCGCCTTATCTTGCGAGGACGATGAAAATTCTAGTCGTTGGCGGCGGCGGGCGAGAGCACGCGCTGGTCTGGAAATTAAAACAAAGCCCCGCGGTCGAACATATTTGGTGCGTTCCCGGCAATGGCGGAATTTCGCGTGACGCGGAATGCCCGGATGCCGATGCTGGAAACGTAAGCGTTGTCGCCGATATTGCCCAGCGGTTGCGCCCGGACCTCACCGTAATCGGTCCGGAGCTGCCGCTGGTGCGAGGATTGTCGGATGAATTGACGAAGCGCGGACTGGGCGTCCTGGGTGCGTCGAAGCAAGCTGCTGAACTCGAAGGCAGCAAAATCCATGCCAAGCAGTTCATGCAGCGGCACGGCATTCCCACGGCTGCGACCTATGGAATCTTCGATGCGGAAGTGGACGCTTATGCGGCGTTGTGTTCCGCGGACTGGCCCATAGTGGTGAAGGCAGACGGCCTTGCCGCGGGAAAGGGTGTCCTGGTTACTTCATCGCCGGACGAAGCGACCTTCTTCATCGAGCGCTTGATGGAGAAAAGGGAATTCGGAGACGCTGGCAGCCGCGTGATTATCGAAGAAGGCCTCGTGGGCGAGGAGATTTCATACATTGTCCTGACGGACGGAGAGCATATCGCGCCGCTGGCTCCCGCGCGCGATTACAAACGAGTCTTCGATGGCGACGAAGGCGCCAACACTGGTGGAATGGGCGCGTTTTCGGTTCCCGGTTGGCTCCCCGCTGAACTCGAAGCACGCATCCACCGCGAAATTGTCCAGCCTACCATCGCGGGTTTAGCGAAGGATGGACGCCCCTATCGAGGCTTTCTATATTTTGGACTGATGCTGACCAAGGAAGGGCCCAAGGTTCTGGAATTCAATTGCCGCCTCGGTGATCCGGAAACGCAGGTCATTGTGCAGCGCATGGATTTCGATCTGGCGCAGGTTCTTGCCGATGCAGCGGCGAACAAACTGAATCCGGCATCGCTGCGATGGAGCCCGAATGCCAGCGTGTGCATTGTGATGGCTGCGGAGGGCTATCCCGCCAAGCCGAAGACCGGAGATCGAATTGACGGCCTCGCGGAAGCGGCGGCGTGCCCCGGAATTTCAATTTTTCACGCCGGGACGCGGCGCGAAGGAGATAAATATTTCACGGCGGGTGGCCGTGTGCTCGGCGTGGGCTGTAGTGACGTCTCTCTGGCCTCCGCTGTAACGCGCTCCTACGCGGCCATTGAAAAAATCTCTTTTCCCGGTGCGCAATATCGCAAAGACATCGGAAAAGATGCAGACGCGATTCTGATGGGAGCTAGACTTGGCTGAGGTCGTACACTTGTTCGTGTGCGTGGTGCATCGCCTCCCCATGCGCGAATTGGAAGAGGCGGAGGCCCTCGAGAACAAGGGCTTCCGGGACTGCATTCATGGCCGTCGCGACAGCCAGCGCCAAGTCTCGATGATAGACTTGGAGACGCTGGACTTGCTGGGCGTGAAGCCGGGTCAGGTGAAGGAAAACATCACCACGCGTGGCCTGGAGATGAAGCGGATCCAGTCCGGAATGCGGCTGCGCATCGGAGAGGCGCTGCTGGAAGTGACCATACCGTGCGATCCCTGTTCGCGGATGGACGAAATCCGCCAGGGATTGCAGGAAGAACTCCGAGGACGGCGCGGATGGCTCTTTCGCGTATTGCAGGGAGGGATCATCCGCCGCGGTGATTCCATAAAAATTCTAAACCACGATGAAGGAAGGCAAGATTTTGACAACGAACCCGCAACAAACAAAACCGCAAGTGGGAATCATCATGGGGTCGGACACAGACCTGCCGGTGATGATGGAAGCGGCGAAAACGCTGGAATCCTTCGGCATCCCGTATGAAATCGAAGTGATGTCCGCGCACCGGTCGCCCGGCCGGACGCACGAATATGCCTCCAGCGCCGTAAGCCGCGGATTGGCGTGCATTATCGTCGGCGCGGGCGGCGCGGCGCACCTTGCCGGCGTAGTGGCTGCCGTGACTACTCTGCCAGTGGTGGGGGTGCCTCTGGGCACCAGTTCCTTGAATGGGATGGACGCGCTGCTGGCCACCGTTCAGATGCCCGGCGGCATACCCGTGGCGACCATGGCTATTGACAAGGCCGGTGCCATAAATGCCGCGATCTTCGCCGCGCAAATCATCGCGGTTGCGGACTCCGCGATGCGGGCGAAACTTGTTGCGCACAAGGAGAAACTCGCGCAATCCGTCGCCGAAAAAAATGTTCGCTTGAAAGAAAAGCTGGCCTCAGGAAAATAAAAATACGCTTTCCTGGAGGCTGGTTTCCTTCCGCGCTAACAGTCCACAGCGCTCCGCGTTAAGGCTTCTGCAGTGTCGGCGCGCCCGGCGGACGCGGCTTCTTTGATTCTTCCGTTGCCTTTGGTTGGACAATCCAGGCGAATCCAGTGTGCGCGCCGATGGCTGCGACCGCGTAGTTGCCGTTGCCGCCCGCGAGATTCTTCAGCGCGGATTGAAAAAACGCAATCGCGTCGGCGGGAATAATTTTTCGCGTGTCTCCCGCCTGAATGGCCTGTTCCACCGCCGCGATGTTTCCGCCAGCTGGCATCCCCGAGTCGCTGGCGTGCACAAGCTCCGATACGGACGGGCCGGATTGCGCGGGCGGGTACATAATTTCGATCAAACCGTGCGGCTGGCCTTTTTCCGGCGGCCAGACTTGATTGTATCGAGGCCTCAAAATCTGCGTTTGCCAGTAATTTTCGCGCAGATCTTCCTGCTTGAGCGCATAGTCCAGAGTCCAAATTTCCGCCCCATAATCCTCGGCGAAATCCGCCAGAATGATCTTCAGAACAGGCTGGCCCTGCGCGAGTTCGATGCGGCCGTGAAGCTGCGCGGCAATATCGCGCAGCCGCTCGAACGCGCCAGTCCCCACCTTTTCAATACCCACGGCGAGATCTCCAGTATTGGTTTGGCCTAGGTGTGGCCCCGCCGCGGCGTTGCTCAACGGATGCAGACTCGGCAATTCGCGCGGCAGGGAAGCGAGCTGCTTTCCGGAATCAATCGCCCGCCACTCCACCGCGCCAAAAAGAACAGCCAATTGGCCGTTGGAGGATTCAAGCATTTGCGGAGGCAGCGCGCCGGGCTCCGCGGGCACTCCCAGGACGCCCGCGATGATCGCGTCCTTCACCACCAGCAGGTAAACGCGGCCCGTCGCCAAATTCGCGACAATTTCTTCATTGCGCGCCTCCTGGCCCGCCTCCTGCATCGGCGAAACCTGAAGATTGACTGATCCGGAAGGAATGCAAGCGCCCAAAAGAACAGCCAAGCTAACGGCGAAATATGCAATGGGCCGCATGACGGTGCGCGGGATATCTCCGTTCATTCACGGTATCACAGGTGCAGGAGGCTATTGCCATGGGACACGTGCATGCGGCTCCTCGTCCTAAGGCAGCGTGCGCGATTCCCCCGGTTCCGCTACAATTCCTGTTTCGAGCTTCCGGGAAATCAAGGGAACGATGAAAATCGCGAGTTTTTTGAAGAGGGACAAACGTTTTCGTTCGCCGGCGCGCATAAAACACAACAAGCGCTCGCTGCGCGATATTCTGGCCGCACACCTGCTGTTTATTCAGGGAAAGGACGGCGGCACGCGCGCCGACCTTTCGGGCGCGGATCTATCCCGGGCAAATTTGCGCGCCGCCAATCTCACAGGAGCGATTCTTCGTGGCGCGAATCTGGAAGGCGCCTGCCTTCTGGGGGCCCGGTTGTGTTTCACGGATATGGAAGGCGCGAAATTGCGTGATGCCGACCTGCGCCGGTCTGACATGACCGAAGTTCACCTAAAGGGAGCGGACCTCACGCGCGCAAAAATCAGCGGCGCGGAGATTTTTCGCGCGGATTTGAGTGGCGCGTGCCTCCGGGGCGCCGATCTTTCCGCATCAAATTTCAGGGATACGAATCTATCGGGCGCGGATTTGCACGGAGCGATTCTCGCCACCGCGGTTCTTCGCGAAACAAAACTGGACGGTGTGGACCTTGCCGGCCTGGATTTGACCACTACGTTGCTGCCGAAAGGCTGGAAGCCGCCAGTCAGCGGCAGGTAATCCAGATTCTATTTCGCGGCGGGAAAGTCAGCAGGGTCGTTCGCCATGCCGGGCGCGCCGGGGCGCGTGCTCTTCCGGCGGGTTTCAATTCCCAATCGCTTGATCTTCTGGTTCAGCGTGGAGAGCGGTATCTGGAACCGCTCGGCGGCTTCCGTTTGATTCCACCCGGTGCGTTCCAGCATGTCGGTAATCAAGCGGCGCTCCACTTCCTCAACGATTTGAAATAGTGAGTGGGAAGGCTCGCCTGCTCCGCCCGGGACCGGGGATTCCCCCGAGAGAGACGGCAGGAATTCGGAGAGTTCCAGCCGCACACCACGCACAAATTCGCGCGTCTGCACCGACTGCGGCAGCAGGTCCACATCCATGGTCGGCTGCGTGGAAAGCACGATGCCGCGCTCCACCACGTTTTCAAGCTCGCGCACATTGCCCGACCAGTCGTAGTCCATCAGCAGCTTCATTGCTGCTTGCGTAAAGCGCCGCGGCGGCTTGCCGTTGTCACGGCAAAAACGCTCCACGAAAGTTTCCACCAGCAGCGGTATATCCTCCTTTCGCTCGCGCAGCGGCGGCAGGAAAATCGAAATCACGTTCAGGCGGTGGTACAGGTCTTCGCGAAAGCGCCCTTCGCGGACCAGCGTGGCCAGGTTCTCGTTGGATGCCGCCAGGATGCGCACGTCCACGCGAATGGTTTCCGTGCCGCCCAGCCGCATGAACTCGCGCTCCTGGATCACGCGCAGCAGCTTGGCCTGCGTCTCCGGGCTGATCGTGCTGATTTCGTCGAAGAAGATCGTGCCTTTGTCGGCCACTTCGAATAGCCCGCGCTTCGATGCCACCGCGCTGGTGAACGCTCCCTTCACATGGCCAAAAAGCTGCGATTCCAGCAAATCCACGGGAATGGAGCCGGTATTGATGGGTACGAACGGCTTGTCGGCGCGCGTGGATTCGGAATGCACCGCCTTGGCGATCAACTCCTTGCCCGTCCCGCTTTCTCCCATGATCAAGACCGTGGACCGCGAAGGAGCAATTTGCGTCACCAGATCGAGGACGGCCAGCATCTTTTCGCTTTTCCCGATGATGGCGCTGAAGCTGTAGCGCTGCTTGAACGCGCGCTTGAGTTCGCGATTTTCCTCGCGCAACATGCGCCGTTCAATCACATGGCTGACTTGCGCGATGAGTTCATCGTTGGACCAGGGTTTGGTGATGTAGTCCTGCGCTCCGGCCTTGAAGGCGGCGCGCGCCGTATCCAATGAGGCGTACGCGGTAATGAGAATTACCGGGAGATCGGGATCGCGGCCCCGCAATTCAGACAGCACTTCCAGGCCATTGCGGCCGGGGAGATTGAAATCCAGCAGTAGAAGGTCGAACGGCCGGCTCTCGAGCAACGCCAGTCCAGCTTCCCCGGTTTCCGCGGAGACCACGCTGAAGCCTTCGGAAGTGAGCAAAGCCTCCAGGCCTTCACGAATTTCTGTTTCGTCGTCAATCACCAGGATGGTTCGTTCAGGCATGAACTTCTCTGCGCGCGGCGGGGAATTCCAGCCGGAAGGAGGTGCCTTTTCCCGGCGTGGAACGCACATCAATCCGGCCCGCATGTTCCTTGATAATGCCGTAGCTCACCGAAAGGCCCAGCCCCGTGCCGCGGCCGGAAGATTTTGTGGTGAAGAAGGGATCGAAGATTCGGTTCAGGTTTTCAGCGGGAATGCCCATGCCCGTATCGGTGACTTCGATCTCCACGGATCCGTTCGGCGCGGCGGTGCGAACTTCCAGCATCCCGCCCCCGGGCATCGCATCGCGGGCGTTCAGGAACAGGTTCAGAAAAACCTGTTGCAGCTTGTTGGCCGACCCCAGGACTGGCTTGAGGTCCGGCGCATAATTCCGCAGGATAGTCACGTTGGCGATTTTTAGCGGATGCTGGACCAGCGTCAGGGTCTCCTCAAGAAGCGCATTCAGGTCCACCTCACGAAGCTCGGAACCGCCGGTGCGCGAAAAATTCAAAAGGTTGTTGACGATTTCACTGGCCCGGAACGTCTGCCGGACAATTTTCTCGATGGTTTTCTGCCGGGAGTCCTCAACCGGTATCTGCTTGGCCAGCATTTGAATGTGGTTGCTGATCACCGCCAGCGGAGTATTCACTTCATGGGCCACGCCGGCAGCCAGCAAACCCAGCGAAGTCAGTTTCTCTGTCTGCAGGATTTGATCTTCCAGCCGCACGCGCTGGGTAATGTCGTCCAACAAAATCAGACGGCCGATATTTTCGCCCGTCTTGCCCTGCAGCGGCGCCGCGGAGACGTTGAGCACTATGGTGCGTCCGCTGGGCAGCATCATCTTGTGCTTATAGACGTTCTTGACATCTCCCCCTGGCCCGGTCGGGGACAGCTCCTCCACCAGATCAGGCGGCAGGACGTCGGCGAGTGGGCGGCCAATGGCGTCGCCGCGCTGTTTTTCGAGCATGGCCGAGAGTTCGGGATTCCACGATTCCACCTGCTCTTCCAGGTCGGTGGTCAGCACTCCAATATTCAGTGACGCTACGATGTTCTCGTTGAAATCCTTCAGCCGCTCCACCTGCTGGGCCTTCAGCTCCACCGAATGGTAGAGGCGCGCATTCTCAATGGCCACGGCCACGTAACCCGCAATGGCGGTAACCAGTTCGAGGTCCTCGCTGGACAAATAGTCCCCATCCACCGTCTTCCCCAATCCCAGCAGCGCCACCATCCGATCCTGAAAGCGGCAGGGGACGTAGTAATTCAGTCCCAGTTGCTCCAGGACGCGCTGCTGGAATCTGTCCCGCCCCCTCAAATTTTCGCCCGGCTTCAAAAAAAAGACAGCCGTTTTCAAGCTTGGCCCGCATGGAATCAATGAAGCCGAAATCCAGCGGTCCTTCATAATGAATGCCCAGCGAGCGTCCCACGCTCCAGCGGTCCGATCCATCTTCCGCTTGCAGGAAGATGGCCGCGCGGTCCACCAGCAGGGCGCGAGAAATGCGGTCCAGAACGGAGCCCAGGAGCGGCTCCAGACGCACCTCGTTCGTCAGAGCGCGGCCAAATTCCATTAGCGTCCGGCGGTAATCGAGACGGTCGCGGTAAAAAAACCGGTCCAGCCGCGCCTGAACCCAGTCTCGCAACGGCTGGAAGAGAAACGCGGCCACAACAATAGCGATGATCGCCGCGCCGGGCCCCGCCAGCAACGCGGTATGAAAAAGCTCGCCGATTAACCCCAGGACGGCGAAATAAATGGCCACCACCGCGCCCGTGGCGAAGGTGTAGACCAGGCCGCGCTTGAAGATTACGTCCACGTCCATCAGCCGGTAACGAATGATGGCGTAGGCAAAACACAGCGGAATCAGCCCCAGAGAAAGCGTGGATGCGTCCATCCATTTTTGGGGCGACGCGCCAAAGAAGTACGGCAGAATGTAGAAAAGCAGGAATGGCAGAATTCCCGCCAGAGTCCCGCCGGTCACCCATTTCAACTGCTGGCGAACCGGGCCAGTGGGTGCGTGCCGGTAACTATCGAAGAAAATTAACGCGGCAAGAAGGAAATAAATTCCCAGATAAGCCAATTCCCGCTGGTCGAGAATATGGCGGTTCCCAATCGAAGGGAGCAGATCCAGCATTTGCGTGGCTACGCTGACGTGGATCAGCAGAAGCAGCGCGGGAATTCCATAAATAACCGACAACCACAGGCCCATGTGTCGCCGCTTCTGAGGGAACACCAGCGCGAAATGCACCAGCAGCGCCGGCTGCAAGAGCAACGCAATCTCGTTGGACCAGTAGATGGTCCAGTCAAATGCATTCAGCTTTCCGCTGTAGTGGAAAAAATAAAGAACGAATGAAACCAGGCAAAAAATATAAAAATGAACCGCCTGGGGCGCGTTCCAGCGGCGGATGAAAATGAACACGCCAATAAATAGATAGAACAGCCCCAGAACCCGCAGGAAATTTTCCATGGAAGCGGGTTTTTCCGCCGGGATGGTAATCAGCCTGGCTTCGATGGGCAAACCAGTGCGCTGGAGCGTATAACGCACTTCCGTCCATACGCCCTGGCGCCACAGGCGTTGCGTCACCTGCGTGGCATCGCGCACGGGGATTCCGTCCAGGGAAAAAAGAAGGTCGCCAGGTTTGATTCCCGCGCGGTCAGCTGGAGAACCCACCGAGACGTACTTGGCTTCCACGCCCGTGGGCGAATCGAACCAGGAAACCCCGTCGTCTGGCGTCGGAAAGTGTGTTCGCTGCCCGTAGTTTAATATGCCAAAAACGAGGGCCGCAGCGGTCACCATCGCCAGCAGCACGGCGCCAAACCGAAACTTGATGCTCTCCCTCATTCAAAGGCCCTTCGGCTTACACCAAGACCTGCCCATAAATGAGCAAGTTTGCTTCCAAATTAGGTAGGGCAAGCAATTCTGTAATTGATTGTATTTTAATGTGCTTATGGAGTCTTCCGAGAGGATTATGGTTGTCCATACACAATTTGGAATGACGCATTCCAAATACAGGATTATGGAAAAATTAGAACTGGAAGCTCACTCCGCCTTGGAACGTCCTGTAGGAAGGGACCAAAAGCAACTGCCCATCCCGAGTGGTCACCGCAACGTATCCTTGCGCCAGCAAGTTGCTTACATCCGCCAGAAGCACCATGTGGCACGGAAAGAAAGCCGGCAAGGGTTGGCGCAATGAAATATTCAAGAACGGGTCAGTGCCGAAGGCCGCCTCTCCATATGGATCAAGGCGCTCCGCCACCGGGCCGCTGATCCACGTATACCCGGCGATAACCTTTGTTTTCGTCCGGGGGATCTTGCCCGAGACACGGGCCCCAAGGCTCTGGCGATTGCGAGTAGCCAGCAGGCTGGACAAGTCGCCGTTGGTTTCGGAAGAATATGGCGAAAGCACCCCCGCCCAGGTATACACAACGGTTGTCTCCACGTCGCTTCCAATCGTTTGTCTGTATGCCACCCGTGTACCCCATGAGCCAGAATCGCCCGCGTCATAGGCAAAACCGTTGGTGAAATAATCTGGCAAAACGTTCGCGCCGGTGGCCGAACCTTCGCCGAACACCGCGGTGTCTCCCGATTGGTCGTGGAAAGCAGCCACGGAAATCGAGCGGGATTTTCCGAGCGGGCGCTCCAGGCGGGCTTCTTCATGGAAACCGGCCGCCAGGATAGGTTGGTTGTTGCGCTCCAGGAGAACGGGAAAGGCATTCAAGGAGTTCATGGCGGACTGCAACGCGCCATCGTTGTTCTCGGAGTCCAGCGAATCTTCTTCCGGCTGGCTGGCCACGGTAAAACTGGCATGCCATCCGGGCGTCAGTTGAATTCCCATTTCGACGTTGGGACGCAGCTTCGACGTCATTCCATCCAGATCGGCGAGAACCAGTTCCCCGCCGTAATGCAGCGTAACGTTTCTGGAAAAGTTAAACTGTGACTGCCGCATGAGCCGCATTCCGCGGAATCCCGGTCCGTCTGGCCCCAATTCCGACTGCCGGATCACCATCCCGGTCACGGATCCGTCGCCATCAGGTCCATCCTGCGTCCACAAGGTGGCAAATCCACCCGCGGGCAGTTGATTCATATAATTAAACGCGCCAGCCATTACCAGCTGGCCCGCTGATCCCAGGCCCATCTCGTAGGCGAAGCTTGTGGTGGGCGCGTTGGAAAAATTGGTAACCTGGCCGGGCTGGGTGGTTCCCGCGGAAATGTCCAACTGGCCGCGCGGTTGGCGGGAGCTCCGTTCACTCGCACTTTCCTGTCCGTCCGCCACAACCTCGCCGTCCGTCCAGCGCAAAATGGGCCGCGTGCCGGCCGCGCCGCGGAGCACCCAGGTCCAGTCATCATCCTGCTGGATACTCGCTGGGTGGGTGCCAGACCGTTCCAGTGACGTAAACGCGGAATCCAGGTGAAGGCGCACGGGCGTGGTCTTCAGGTCTCCCACGTCCACATGCTGTTGGTATGCCGGCAGGAAACCCGCGAGGGTCACGCGTATGCTGTACAGCCCTGTCGCCAGCGGAGTGCTGGAAAAACGCCCGCGCGCGTCCGTAAAGACGGCCGCCGTTCGGGACCCGCCCACCAGTTCGGGGAGGATGGAAATCGTTGCTCCCATTTGAGGTGTGCCATTGGCATCCACAACCAGCCCGGCAATACGCCCCGAAGGCGCTCCCGCCGCGGCTGAAAAGGCCAGCAGCGGCAGCAGCAGCGCCGGAAGCATTGCGCGGATTTTCAGGGACCACATGCGGTTCAATTTCCCCTGCCCTACTTGGGAGTCGGTTTCACGGTGAAATCCGCCGAAGGAGTAATTGTCTGCTTCGCCAGATTGTCCGTCACGGCCACTTCCAACTTGTACTTGCCGGGGCTCAGCGCCCCCAGAGTGATGGAATTTTCGAGAGTCATCTCTTCGCCGTGCTGTCCCAGTTTGGCGCTGGACTCATCAAATTTCAAGACCGGAGCGCCGGCGTCCCCGGCCTTAAACACCCGGAACTGGATGGATGCATCGGGTTGATGCGTCTTGTCGTCCACTTTCAGATTATAGACCTGCAGGAACACTCCCATCTTTTGATCGGGAGTAAACGTGGCGTCGAGCCGCGGCCGCACTTTCACGTCACCCAGGACGAACTGCCCCACCCCGATGTCATGTTCCGACACTCTCTGAATCTCGTCCGCCATGATCAGGGTGCTGGAAGAAAGCTGATCGTCCGAATACTGAGGCACCGCCACGCGCGTATTCACGGCGCCCACGTTGCCGCTGTTCACGTCTTTCACCACCACGTCCAGCCGGTAGAGTCCCGGGCGCAGTGGCACGGCCTTTTGATAAATGGAAAAACCCTTTAGCGATTGCTGCAACAGCGAATCGGGAACCGCGTGCGTCACCGTATCTTCAAAGGTCTGCACCACGCGCCCACCCGGAGTGGTGATCCGCGCGAACAGGTTCAGCGCCGCCGTTTGCACCCCGTCCTTTTCCTGGAAGCTCAACTGCTTGTTGGGCACCTGGATGGTGACCGGGACGAGCACCGTATCGTCCGTCACCTTCAGAAAATCGAAGCGGTAATCAAAATTCAACTGGTTGCGCACGATGCGCGCGGTAACCACGGCCTCCAGGTCCTTGAACTTCACCGGCGGCGGCTGCTCAATCTTCGAGTAAAGATCCAGGCGTGAAAACTCGTCCATTTCGGCGGGACGCATGCCCATGGGTAGCGCCAGGTGGCTCCCATCGGTGTTATTGAACCGGGCCGCCTTGGTGGTTAGGCCCATGCTTTCCATTTCAGTTTCCCCGCCGTTCGGAGTATAGAGCAGGGCGTCCTTTTCGCTGGGATCGGAAGTGAGATGAAACTCCCCGCTCATCGAAGGATCCACGAATTCGAGGACCACGTTCTCGCCGATGCCTTCCAGATAGCGGTAACGCCAGAATTCAAATGGGTACGTTTCCGTCTCGCCGCCGCCTTCGTCCATGGGACGATCGTAACTGCCCCCCGCGTCGTGCGCTTCCAGTTCGTCTGGCTTTCCCCAGATGATATAGATGCGCCCGCGATCCGTCTTCCAGCCCGGGATGCCGGAGGAAAAATGCTCATTGGCATAGGCAATGCGGCGGTAATGCTCGTCCTTGAATGTGTTTTCGGGGCTGTCCGGATCGGGGTTGCGGCGGGCCCAAAACCGCTCGATAAACTGCTCACGCTCTTCGTTGGTGGCCAGCTTCAAAAACGCCTGGCGCTCTTCCGGCGTGATGATGTACACCACGTCCTCGTTGAGCCACTTCTTATAGGCCGGCTCAAGCTCCTTCATCAGCTCTTTCTGCTTTTTTTTGTCCTGTTTTGTGTCCTTCTTGGGTTCCTGGCTGGCGGAGGCCTGGGCGGCCGCCGAATCGTCCTGCGGCGCTGGAAAAACGTGAAGAACAGATGCATGGACCACCGGCGCGTTGGCCAGTGAGAGAAACAGAAAGCAAAATGCACAGAGTAACGAAATGCGATGCGTGAATCTCATGAAGGCGCCTCGCCCCCGAGACGTATGAAAATTGTAGTCTCCTTGCACACCATGGTCAATCGCCATCCTTGCCTCAATGGGATTAGACCCCATATCCAACACGCGGGTTGCCCTCCAACGATTTCTTCCGCGCCGCGGCGGACCTTGGCTTCCCATGGCCGGATTCTGCGTGGACTCCCGTCAAGACCAGAGGTAAAGTGTTTCTCAAGCCGTCCCCTCGGAGGGAATGCCATGCTCAAGGCCGCGAAACTCTTCTGCGCCGCAGTTTTGATAGCCGCTGTGGCGCTGTGCGCTCCTGGGCCCAATGCCAGCAGCGAGCGCTTCGTCGTCAACGACAACGACGCGTATCTCCATTCGCAGGGGAACGATTACGCCACGGTCTTCAGACTCGAAGGGACCAAGCAAAACCCGGTGCTGAAACAAGCCGCGCTGCTGGATAGCGGCGAGCCCAGCGTCGAGACAACATCCTTCACACCAACGATTCAGGTTGTGAAAACCAGTTCGCACGCATGCGTGTTCATGGCGGATTCCAACGGGCCGGAATCCACGGCTCCGAATGAGATCACTTCGTTCGCATATCCCTCTATGGCGCCGGTCGGCAGCTTCAGCGACAACAATGTACCGAGTCCGGAGCTTGGAATCGCCATTGTGGGACACGGAGATTATTTATTTGCCGCCTATAGCGGCTATGGGATCAACAGTTATGTGGCGATGTGGCGATGTGGCGGATTGAGGCGGGCTGCACACTGGCGCTCCTCTCAACGTACCAGCTTCCCTATTACCCGAGCTATATAAACTTGGCGGTCACGCCTGATGGGAAGACGGTTGTCATGTCCACATACGACACGCAGTCCTGCTGCGTGGATTCGTTCTCCGTCGGTTCCGGTGGCGCACTGACCGAGCATGGACCATATGGAGTTGATGCCGAGCTTGTGAGCGAGATGGACATTACCGCCGATAGCAAATATGCGGTTTTCTCCGCAGCCGATTTCTGTACGCCCTATTGCGACACCTACGTCATCGTGGAGGCCATCAACGCGGATGGGTCGTTGGGAGAAGAGTATGCCTTTGGCGGCGACGGTAGCCTCGGCGATGCCAGTGGTGGGGCGGGCATACGGCTCAGCCCGAACGAAAAATTTCTTTTTTGCCGATAGCAATGGCGGGACGGTCAATATCACCACCCTAGACTTCAGCGAAAACCCGGTCAATGTGACATATAGCGGGTGCAGTGCAAGCGCGAGGGACGCGTTCTATCTCGCCACCTTGCAGACCGAATTGCCAACCGGGGCTGGCGGGGCACTTTATGCCGCAAACGCACTCTACGGAGTGAATGTATTCCGGATCGACTCCACATCAGGCTGCGTATCGGAGGTGGACGGGTCGCCTTTTGCTCTGCACGACAAGAAAGCCTACATATGGTCCCTTGTTGCCTGGCCGCCCCGGCCGTTCTAGCTTCGTGCTATTTGCCCGCGCCACCGCTATTCTGCGCCGCCGAATTTGCCGCAGCTTCTGATTGCTCGGGGGTCGGGGCTTTCAGCCCCGACATTAAACCGCCATGCCGCGCTTTCTTCCTTTGCCGCGCCATCAAAATTCCCCGTCATCCCGAGCCATGCTCGCGAAGCGAGCCGTGAGGCGAGGGATCTGTTGTTGAATTTTTCTTCCAGCATTTCGACGATTGAAATCGAACTCCAAATCGTTACACAAGTTGCCGTTGATTTTTTCCGCGGAATTCTGACAGTAGATCAGAACTATGCCCGGACGACGGAAATAAGCGCAAAATGGCGATTTCTAATAGGGACACATGTGACAGTCGCAAAATCGCAACTCTGGCGTAATCAATAACATACGCTTTTCTAATAGGGACACTTTTTGACTTTTCATTTTCCCCGCATTTCAAACCCCAATTCTCCCCATTCGATCCCTTCGCCGCTATAGGTTCTTAACCTAAACCAGTGCACGCCGCACAGCGGGATCCACCGGCAAGCTCGGCGATTTCCTTTTCCTCCGAAGTTCGTCATAATAAAGGCAGAATCAGGATTGACCGGTCTTCCGAGGGAAGCCGCCGCCCAAATCCTGAGGGCCCCGGAGTTCGCTGGCATCTGGTCCGCCCGGAAACATTTCCGGGCCGCCAGACGTAGTAGAGCTTGCGGGAAGTATTGCCGGCATTCGCGGCGGTGTGAGAGGGATTGCGTCAATGAAAACGTGGAAAAAAGTGCTGATTGGCGTGGTCGCCGTGGCGGTTATCGCCGGCATCACCATTTACAGCATCCATCAATCAACCAAGGATGTTGTCACCGTGCAGACCGGCAAAGTCATGCGCCAGGACCTGATGTCCATCGTCACCGCTTCCGGTGAGATTCGGCCCCGCGAATACACCAACGTGCTGGGACAGGGCTTCGGAAAAATCACGCAGATTGTGGTGAAAGAAGGCGATCACGTAAAGAAGGGCGACGTGCTGCTGCATGTGGAAAGCATTCAGCCCGCCGCCGATGTGCAAGCGCAAGAAGACAGTATTGATTCAGCGCAGTCCGGCATCGCCGTGGCGCAAGCCAACTACAAAGCCGCGCAGGCCACTCTCCAGCAGCGACAGGCGGATCTCGAAAAAGCCAAGGCGGACTGGGGCCGCAGCCAGGCGCTCTATCAGGAGCAGCTCATCGCCAAATCCGATTTCGATTCCAGCAAAGCGGCTTATGATGCCGCGGTGGCAGCCGAAGCGGCGGAACGCGCGCAGCTGCAGCAGTTCAAAGCTTCGGTGGACCAGGCGCGGTTCAATCTTGGACAGAATCAGGCCGTTCTGCTTCATCAGGCCGACGTGCTCAACAAAACCACCTACGAAGCGCCCATTGAAGGAGTGGTCACATACATCGCGGTGCGTGTGGGGGAAAACGTGGTTCCCGGAATTCAGAATGCGGAAGGCAGTTACCTGCTGACCATTTCCGATATGTCCACAGTCACTGCGGAAGTGAAAGTGGACGAGACGGACATCACCGCCGTCCGTCAGGGGCAGCCCGCCGATGTGACCATTGACGCTCTGCCCGGAAAGTTTTTCAAGGGCCGCGTCACCCAGGTGGGAGACCAGGCCATCCTTAGGACCTCCGGCCTGGCCACCACGCAAACAGAAGCCAACAGCCAGGAAGCGCGCGATTTCAAAGTAATTGTGACTCTCGATAACCCTCCTGACGGCTTGCGGCCGGGGCTTTCTTCCACGGCGAAGATTCAAACCGCGCAGGGGAAAAATGTTCTTGCTATTCCCATTCAGGCGCTGGCCGTCCGTTCCAAGCAGGAGTTGGCTGCCGCGGAATCCGGACAAAAGGGAAAGCCGGGGGTGACCCTCGCCGCGGCAAGAAGCGATTCGTTGGATCCCACCAAGAATGAAGTGCAGGGCGTTTTCGTGATTCGCGACGGCAAGGCCGCTTTTGTTCCCGTGCAGACCGGCATCACCGGCGTGACGGACATCGAAATTACCAGCGGTTTGCAGGGCGGCGAGCAGATTGTCACCGGCAGCTACAATGTCCTGCGCACTCTCCGTCCGAATGCGCGCATCAAAATAGATAATAGCGCGCCGAAGAAGGACGATACCGCTTCCAGCTAGCGTTCACGCACGCACCAATAAGGAGCCCCGCCCATGCCCGTCCAGGAAGCTGTCGTCTCACAGTCGTTCCGCCAGGATCTGGTGGATGCGGGCATCGTTATCTGCACCGAAAACCTCACCAAGACCTATCTGATGGGCTCCGAAGAGGTGCATGCTTTGCGCGGTCTGAATCTCCAAATCCGCAAAGGCGAATACTCCGCCATCATGGGCCCATCGGGCTCCGGCAAATCCACGCTGATGAATTTGATCGGTTGTCTGGATTCGCCGTCGGACGGCAAATACTGGCTGGCTGGCCGTTTGGTCAGTGAATTGGACGACGATGAACTGGCGTACATTCGAAACAAAGAGATTGGCTTCGTTTTCCAAACGTTCAACCTGCTGCCGCGCGCCACGGCGCTTCACAACGTCGAACTCCCGTTGATCTATAACGGAACGCCCTCCGAGGAGCGCGCGGTCCGCGCCAAGCGCGCCTTGCAACAGGTGGACCTCGAACCCCGCATGATGCATAAGCCCAACGAACTCTCCGGCGGCCAGCGCCAGCGCGTGGCCATTGCGCGCGCGCTGGTGAACAATCCGTCCATCCTGCTGGCGGACGAGCCCACCGGCAACCTTGATTCCCAGACCGGCGAGGAAATCATGGCGCTGTTCGCCAAACTGCACAGCGAAGGCAACACCATCATCCTGGTCACGCATGAAGCCGATATCGCGGCGCACGCGCATCGAGTGATCCGCGTTCGCGACGGCCATATTGAGCAGGACGAGAGCACCCGCTAACCTCCGTCAGCTCTTTCCCTTCGTTTCCTTCAGGTCTGAAGATAAATCTAGGGCGCCCGCTTGCTCCTGCGAATTACCTTTTGTCACGACGGCCAACCGTCCGTCAGCATTTGCGCCTCCATCCCGGATGTTACCCGGCGTGACGGTCCCACTATTTTCATTTTCCGGCGCGGCGCGAAATCTCTCCGCGAATCTCTCAGTCCCTAGCGGCTCGCGTTCAGTTTGGCGAATTCCTCTTCGGCTTCCTTAAGAACGGGGATGTCCGGGTCGGCATCCTTCCACAGAGCGAAGAAATCCTGATAGGCGGCGCGGGCCTTTTCCCGCGCGGCGGATGCATCGGCTGGTTGTATCGTGGAGATTTCCATCGCGTACGCTCTCGCCAGTCCCAAGCGTGCCAAGGCGGCCAGAGAAACATTCTGGACGATGCTCCGATGGTCCAGAAACTTTTGAAATTCGTCCGCCGCTGGTTTTCCCTGCTGCATGAGCAAATACGCCTGCCCGCGCACGTATGCGGGATAGATATATGCGCCTGTCTCCACCACGGGCGGAGGAGAGCCGAGTTCATATGGGACAGCAGCCTGGAGGATTTCGACGGCTTGTTCCGGCCCGCTATTGGAAAACGTGTTCTTTCCGGTTCCGAACGATTTTCCTGTCCCGTTAAGGCCTAATTTCAGCGACGCGCGAATGGTGGGAAGCCAATATCCATTCACCACGGTGTCCAACGGAAATTCCTTTGCCAATTCAGCCGCCATCCTTTCGGCGAGCGCGGAATCGCCCGCTCGCGCAAACGCCAGCGCCGCCAGGGTTCGCGTGTCACGGGTTGTAGAGAGAGCCAGCGCGGCGCTGGTTTCCTCCTGGGCCCTGGCGAAGTTCCCGAATTCTGCTTCGCGGAGGGCTCCGTTGATTTGCCATTCGGCGGCGGTTTCCTTTTCTTCGGCCAGCTTTGCGGATTGGACGGCTTGCCTGGTGAGGTCGCGCGCCCTGGCGAGCCGCCCGTAATAGGCTTCCGTGTCAGACGAAAAGGACAAGAGCATGTCTTCCGCTCCGGGCTTTCCGGCAGCCCAGCGCACCTGTTGCTCCATCCCCGCCGTGTCTCCCTGCAGGAAGGCTACGGCGTAATAGTTTGCGTGGAGGAGAGGATTTTCGATTTTTCGTTCGACGGCCTGCTGGTAGGTAGCTTTGGCTTCGTTCAAGCGGCCCAGGCTGGCGTCGAACGCCACAAGATTGCTGTAACACAAGCCGCTTTCCGGGTTCAGGTTGAGGCATTCCTGGGATTCCGCCGCGGCCTTGTCATACTGGCCGAGCGTGGAATAATTCACGGCAAGATTGCCGTGGGCGGCATAATCCCGCGGATAGGCCTCGCTCCATTCTTCGTAGGACTGAATGGCCTTTTCCACCTGACCGGTGACGTAGGAAAAATAAATGGCGGAAATGTGAAATTTTTCCCGTTCGCTCACCCGGTCGCGCAGTTGGTAGGCCTTGGTGATGTTCACGTTAGCCACACTGTTTTCGCCGATGTTGGATTGGGCGATTCCCAGACTGGCGTAGGCCATGGCGAAATTCGGATCAAGGTCAATGGCCTGCTTAAACAGCGGAATTGCGGCTGTTTCGCCCTTCTGCAGGAATGTCTTTCTGCCCAGCGAATACGCCTTGAGCGCCTCAAACGAAGAAGTAGTGGCCTGTTCGATGGGAGTGTCAAATTTCTGAATGGTGCTCAGCGACTCGCCCAGTTCCCGGCGGAGTTTGCTGGCAGCTTGCCCCAACGAATCAAGGACTTTCTCCTTATCCGCAGCCTGAACCTGTTCCTGCGCCAGAACGTCGCCCGTGGTGCAGTTCACTGCAACGAGGCCAATCACGTATGCGCTACCCAGGCTGGCAATGGAGCCGGAAAGATAGGCCTTGCAGTCGTCCCGCTGGCAAACCTCGCGCGCCACGGCAGGCGTGAGCCTGGCATCGGCCGGCAGGGTCATCAGCTTCAGCGTAGAGCCGACTTTGTCGTCGGATAAAATGTTCAGGAATGGCGATTGCTGCAGGCTGACGGAAAGAGCCTGCTTCAAAGTGTCGTCGAAAACCGGATCGTTCGTCTTGTTCGTGAAATCTCCCAGAACCACGGTGTCGCGTTCCGTCAGAGCGGGCGCTCTCTTTACTTCAAAATAGCGCCATCCAAGAACGGCGGCAATGGCCAGGACAGTCACCAGGGCCGCACTCACGAAGAGACGTTTTTTCGAGGACTTGTTGTCCTCCGCCGGTACGGCCGCTACGCTTCTGCTGCTGGCCTTTAATACCACGCTGCCCGATCGCAGTTCCGCCAGATCGGCCTTCAATTCCGCCGCTGACGAATATCGGGTCTCTCGCTTCTTTTCCATGGCACGGTCAATAACCACGGCGAGGCTGGCGTTTAGTTGCGGGTTGGAATCGGATACCGGAACAGGCTGCCGTTCCAGAATGGCGTGGAAAATTGTGCCGGTGGTCTTACCGCTGAATGCCTGCTTGCCCGTGGCCATTTCATAGAGCAGGCTGCCAAAGCTGAAAATATCCGTCCGCGCGTCCAGTTCTTCTCCGCGGACCTGCTCCGGCGACATGTAGGCGATGGTCCCGACGGCTGAACCCGGCTGAGTTAACTGCTGCGCCGGCATCTGGGTTGATCCGACGGTTTCGGCATCCGGCGAGGCCGCCTCATTCACTTTCGCCAGACCAAAATCCAGCAGCTTGGCGGCGCCTTTTGAGGTGACGAAAATGTTGGCGGGTTTGATGTCGCGGTGAATGATTCCGTGGTCGTGAGCGGCGATGAGCGCATCGGCAATTTCCATGCCGATATCCAGAAGACGGGCTTCCTCCACCGGCTTTTGAGCGATAAATTCCCTTAACGTTTGCCCTTCCAGATATTCCATGGCCAGAAAGGTGAGACCATGTTCCTCGCCGATCTCATAAATGGTGCAAATATTGGGATGGTTCAGCGAGGATGCCGCGCGCGCTTCACGGTGGAACCGTTCCAGGGCAACGGGATCATGGGCGACATCGTCTGAAAGAAACTTGAGTGCTACCAGACGGCCGAGGGTGATGTCCTCGGCTTTCCAAACCACACCCATTCCCCCGCTACCCAGTTGTTCTAGAATACGGAAGTGCGCAATGGTTCTGCCAATCATGAGTTTTGCGGTGCTGCGGCCATGCTACGCAACGGGCGCCGCGGCGTCAACGAAGACGGTCATATCTGTTTAATGACTATGGAGGTCGGTAATGATTAAAAAGGTGAAGGGCGGGTACCGGGTGGTTTCCTCCAATGGCAAACGCAACCTTGGCGGCCCTTACAAAACGCTGGCGGAAGCAAAGAAAAGATTGCGGCAAGTGGAATTCTTTAAGCACAATAAGAAGGGCTGAATTTCGCGGCGATCCGGAAAGCCCGCGGAGACTGTCCCGCAATCACGGGGCATTCGCGGGCACCGGTCATCGCATTGGCCGTCAGAGCGAGATGATGTGGACCTGTCCGCCGGCGATTTCCCGGTATTGGAGACCCTGTTGTGATTTCCACAACAGGCGGCGCAGATGCGCACTTGACTAGAAATCAAGAACTGGTATACTTCGTTGATGTCGGCAGGGGGTGCGGTGTGGCCGCGAACTGCTGACAATCCCAGCATCGCGCTTTTGAATGAGGTGCGGTTGATTACCAGCACGGGATAGAGAGAATCGAGCTTCGAGCAGCTCCGTCGAGCTGGCGCCAGACGCCAGGAACAGACGGAATAGCCCGGCGCTCGACGCCGGGTTTTTTGTCTCTGGCTGATTTTGGCTCCAAACCATTTCAGCCCCTCGCCGGGAGCGAGGACCAAAGTTCTTTTACAACTGAAGGAAGTGGCATACGCCGCGCCGTTGATGAGACGGGGTGGCGTACACCGCAAATTTTTGCTCAAGTAGCGCAAGTGGAAAGGCGGACTCAGCCGCACTTGCCGTACGGAGCACGGGGAAGCCTGTGCGCCGTCCAGCGACGTGTTGGGTGAGTTTTATGGTTAAGCTACTAAGGGCGTACGGTGGATGCCTTGGCGCTAACAGGCGACGAAGGACGTGGCAAGCTGCGATAAGCCTCGGGGAGCCGCAAGCAGGCTTTGATCCGGGGATTTCCGAATGGGGAAACCCATACTGATGAACTCAGTATACGACCCGCTGAATAAAATAGGCGAGCGCGAGCCAACCCGGGGAAGTGAACCATCTCAGTACCCGGAGGAAGAGAAATCAAATGAGATTCCGAGAGTAGCGGCGAGCGAAATCGGAAGAGCCCAAACCTCGGTGCTTGCACCGGGGGGTTGTAGGACCGCACAAGTAGAGTTATCAAACCGGAGGCTAGGTGAACCCGCTGGAAAGCGGGGCCAAAGAATGTGATAGCCATGTAACCGAAAGCTTACCGGACTCGAAGCGGTATCCTGAGTACCACGGGACACGTGAAATCCCGTGGGAAGCTGGGGAGACCACTCTCCAAGGCTAAATACTCGTTAGCGACCGATAGTGAACTAGTACCGTGAGGGAAAGGTGAAAAGCACCCCTGCGAGGGGAGTGAAATAGAATCTGAAACCGTATGCTTACAAGCAGTCGGAGGGCTATGGTCCGGTTTACCGGATAAATGCCTGACGGCGTGCCTCTTGCTTAATGAGCCGGCTAGTTATTCTCACAGGCGAGGTTAAGCGCAAGCGAGCCGAAGCGAAAGCGAGTCCGAACAGGGCGATTAGTCTGTGGGAATAGACGCGAAGCGGGATGATCTACCCTTGGCCAGGTTGAAGGCCGCTTAACCGCGGCTGGAGGACCGAACCGGTGTGAGTTGAAAATCGCTCGGATGAGCTGAGGGTAGGGGTGAAAGGCTAATCAAATTCCGTGATAGCTCGTTCTCCCCGAAATGCCTTTAGGGGCAGCCTTGTGCGATCTGCCTCGGTGGTAGAGCACTGAATGGACTAGGGACCCATCCAGGTTACCGAATCCAATCAAACTCCGAATGCCGAGGACAGCAGCACGGGAGTGAGACTACGAGGGATAAGCTCCGTGGTCGAGAGGGAAAGAACCCAGATCAACAGCTAAGGTCCCAAACTACATGCTAAGTGGGAAAGGACGTCTAAGCGCTTAGACAGCCAGGAGGTTGGCTTAGAAGCAGCCATCCTTTAAAGAAAGCGTAACAGCTCACTGGTCAAGCGTTTATGCACCGACAATCCAACGGGGCTCAAGCATGTGACCGAAGCTTTGGAATCCGCGGCTCCTTCGGGAGCTGCGGTTTGGTAGGGGAGCATTCTGTGGAGTCTGAAGGTAGACCGAGAGGACTACTCAACGCCACGGAAGAGACTCTGCCGGCATAAGTAGCGATAAACACGATGAGAACTCGTGTCGCCGAAAGTCTAAGGTTTCCTGAGGAAGGTTAATCCGCTCAGGGTTAGGCGGGTCCTAAGGTGAGGCCGAAAGGCGTAGCTGATGGACAGCAGGTCAACATTCCTGCCCCGCCTGGCGAACGTTAATACGATGGGGTGACGCAGGAGGATAGGGTAGTCGGGTGATGGATGTCCCGATGTGTCTGTGCAAGCCGGATCCCGCAGGAAAATCCACGGGGTCATTCAACGGTGAGACAGGCTCCGAGGCCACACGGCCGCAAAGTTCCCGATTTCACACTGCCAGGAAAAACCTCTAAGGAGTCCGCCAGGTGCCCGTACCACAAACCGACACAGGTAGACGAGGTGAATATCCACAGGCGCTCGAGAGAACGCTCGCTCAGGAACTAGGCACATTAGCCCCGTAACTTCGGAAGAAGGGGTGCCGCGGTAGGGTTCATAGCCCGAGGCGGCCGCAGTGAAAGGCGCTCTGCGACTGTTTAACAAAAACACAGCTCTCTGCAAAGTCGAATACGACGTATAGGGGGTGACGCCTGCCCGGTGCCGGAAGGTTAAAGGGAGGGCTTAGCTGCCGCAAGGCAACGAAGGCCTGATCTGAAGCCCCGGTGAACGGCGGCCGTAACTATAACGGTCCTAAGGTAGCGAAATTCCTTGTCGGGTAAGTTCCGACCTGCACGAATGGCGTACCGATAGAGCGACTGTCTTGGCGAACGGCTCGGCGAATTTGTGGTTCCGGTGAAGACGCCGGATGCCCGCATCTAGACGGAAAGACCCCGTGCACCTTTACTGCACTCTGGTCATGAGTAACGGTTCGATCTGCGTAGAATAGGTGGGAGCCTATGAGACCCTGGTTTCGGCTGGGGAGGAGGCATCCGTGAAATACCACCCTGACCGATCTGTCGCTCTAACTTACGGCCCGCGACGGGTCGGAGGACATGGCCAGACGGGTAGTTTGACTGGGGCGGTCGCCTCCTAAAATGTAACGGAGGCGCCCAAAGCTCGGCTCAGGCGGATTGGAAACCCGCCGTGGAGTGCAAGAGCATAAGCCGGGTTGACTGCGAGACACACAGGTCGAGCAGGAGCGAAAGCTGGGTCTAGTGATCCGGTGGTTCCGCGTGGAAGGGCCATCGCTCAACGGATAAAAGGTACGCCGGGGATAACAGGCTGATCTAAGCCAAGAGTTCACATCGACGCTTAGGTTTGGCACCTCGATGTCGGCTCATCGCATCCTGGGGCTGTAGAAGGTCCCAAGGGTTAGGCTGTTCGCCTATTAAAGCGGTACGTGAGCTGGGTTCAGAACGTCGCGAGACAGTTCGGTCCCTATCTGGTGCGGGCGCAGGAAACTTGAGAGGAGCTGTCCCTAGTACGAGAGGACCGGGATGGACGAACCTCTTGTGATCGAGCTGTCACGCCAGTGGCATCGCTCGGTAGCGAAGTTCGGAAGAGATAATCGCTGAATGCATCTAAGCGAGAAGCTCGCCTCAAGATAAGGTTTCCCAAGTCCCCTGCGGGGGGCTAAGAAGGCCAGTCGAAGACTACGACTTTGATAGGCGGGAGGTGTAAGCGCAGTGATGCGTGTAGCTCACCCGTACTAATCGGCCGTTCGGCTTGACCATAAAACTTTCCCAACGTGTTGCTGCTGGGGCAGATTTTAGCGGTACGTTCACTTCCTTCAGAGTTTTTCTAAAAGTTTCCTGGTGGTCTTACCGCGGGGGTCACACCCGTTCCCATCCCGAACACGGCAGTTAAGCCCCGCTTGGCCGATGATACTGCGCTGGCAACGGCGCGGGAACGTAGGTAGCCGCCAGGATTAAATTTCCCGGGCTGAATTCGCTGTCGCGAGTTCAGCCCTTTTTTTTGCGGATGCTTGTCCCTCGCGGTAGCATGCTGGCAGGGGAGCAGTGGTCACCAGGAGCGGTTTGCAATGAAGATTAAGATTTCTGTTTTTGTGGCGGCGGCCCTGGCAGTGGTTTTTCTCGCCGCCTACGCCATAACGCTGCGCACCCGTCGTCGCTTTGCGCCATTCATGAATGCCGCAGCGGCGGCCAGCACGCCGTCTCCGGGTCCATCGGGGTACCACATCGTGAAGCGCATTCCTGTTCCTGGCGATGGCTCCTGGGACTACATAACCGTTGATTCTCCAACGCACCGCCTGTTCATTTCTCATGGGACAAAAGTTGACGTTCTCGATGTGCAATCCGGCAAGCTGGTGGATGAAATTCCTGATACGCCGGGGGTGCATGGAATTGCTCTGGCGCCGGAGTTGAACCGCGGATTCGTCTCCGCGGGCCACGCCGCACGAGTCACGATTTTTGATCTAAAAACACTCGCCACTATCGGCACAGTGAATACCGGCGACAATCCCGACGCCATCGTGTATGACCCCGCTACCAGGCGCGTTTTTACCATGAACGGCCGGAGTAACGATGCCACGGCCATTGATGCCGCTAGGGGACAAGTGGTCGGCACGCTGGCGCTAGGCGGGAAGCCGGAATTCTCCGTGGCGGACGGGAAGGGCCGCCTGTACGTAAACCTCGAGGACAAGAGCCAGGAACTGGAAATTGATTCCAGGACATTAAAGATAACGAAGCAATGGTCATTGTCTCCCTGCGAAAGCCCCACCGGGCTGGCGATGGACGTCAGGCACGAGCGTTTATTCTCCGGCTGCGGCAACAAAATCCTCGCCGTCTCGGATGCAAAGAAAGGCCGCATGGTGACTACGGTTCCCATCGGGGAGGGCGTGGACGCCAACCGCTTTGATCCAGGAACTGGTTATGTTTTCAGCTCCAACGGTCAGGACGGGACATTGACGGTGATTCACGAAGATTCCCCGGACAAATATTCCGTGGTTGAAAATGTGCCCACCGCCAAAGGCGCGCGCACCATGGACATTGACCTGCTGACGCGCGAAGTATTTTTGGTTACCGCCGAATTTGGCGCGCGGCCCGCCGCCACCGCCGATAATCCGCGTCCTCGCCCGTCCATCGTTCCCGGCTCATTTGTTGTTCTTGTCCTCGGCCGCTGAGCGCAGCCACATGGCGCCGCCGGGCGCGCCGGCCTGGATCATGGATTGGTGACCTGAATGGACAGCGATTCTTCGCGCAGAGGGACGTATTCCTTCTCCCACGCTTCGTGCGCCGGGCTTTCGGCGTAACGGTCCGCCGCATCGCGGTTTTCAAATTCGATGGCATAGGCCGTGCTGAAATCGCGCGGCTGGACGCGATCGGCTTTCAGCCACACGTTGCGGACGCCCGGAATCTTCGCCAATGTTTCTTTCAGGTCCCGCAGGACTTTCTGATGGTCACTGGCGGAAGTGTCTGGCCGCCACTTCACCACCACCATGTGAATGATGGTGTGCGGCGTGGCCACGCGGCGCTGGCCGGCGGCGTATCCCGCGGCGAACAGACCAATCATCGCCAAGGTTAGAATTGCTGTTTTCGTTCCATTCCACGGTTTCATGTTCGGTTGTTCCTCCCGATTTTTCCAATTCAGTTTAGAAATGATTTCCGCGCCGCGCAAATGGATTCCTTCGTCAGTAGATTACTCCAGATGGTGCGAATCGGCGTCCGGACGCGGCAAGTAGTTGACCCCGCCATCATCCGCCCGGTAGGATGCCGCATCGGTTCGCGCGGGCCTTAGCGGACCTATCGGGGTGATCGTATGTTCTGTTCTCATTGCGGTGCGCAGATTTCAGATCAGGGAAGTTTCTGTCCGGCCTGCGGAGCACCGACTCGGGCGCCATCCGTTGGGGGAACCGCAGTGATGGCGGATCCTGCGATGCCGCCTCCCGGCGCGGGAACCATGAATCCTCCAACGATAGGGGCATATCCCAATGCGGTGCCGGTCGGCTACGCGGGAAATCTTTACGCAGGCTTCTGGTTGCGCTTCGTTGCCTACATAATCGACGGGATCATCCTGGGAGCTTGTGCGGTGCCTATAATCCTGCTTTTTGGAGGAGCCAGCATCATCGAAAGAATGGCCTCCGGCGGACGCCCGGAGGAATTTGCTCCCGAAATGTTTGGAATGTTTGCCCTCTGGGAAATTGGCATCTTTGGCGGCGTGTGGATTTATTACGCGCTGCTGGAAAGCTCCTCCTGGCAAGCGACACTCGGAAAGAAGGCGCTCGGTCTGTACGTGACGGACATGGAGGGGCGCCGAATCTCCTTTGGCCGCGCCACCGGCCGGTACTTCGCCAAAATTATTTCCGGGATGACGTTCTTGATCGGTTACATCATGGCGGGATTCACCGCGCGAAAACAGGCGTTGCACGACTTGATCGCCGGAACTCTGGTAATGCGGAAGAACTGAAGCCCGCCAGCCGCGCAATCATAATTCAACTTCCCAAGAAGGATGCGCTTGCCGCCGCGCGAGAATTTGCGCGCCGGCCCGGGACTAGCGCGGCCGCATGGACGGACGATAGGTGCTCAGGGGACGGGGCCGCATCCGCAACCGCGCGCCCAGTGGTGGCGGCACGTTGTGCAACGCCTCGCCGCAATTGCTGCACGATTCCGGGCGCGTGTCGCGCGTGCGCAACCAGTGGCCGCGCGCAGGACATTCCGGGTTTAAACACTGCACCGTCCATCCTGGCAAGTATTGCATCCGTGATCCCCCGTAAGCGGAGCGAAAGACCGGAGGGAGCTCCGTTCGCGACGGATTTTCGTTCAAGACTCTTGTGGTGTCAAGTAGAACGTGCCCTATATGTAGTATACCGGTTGCCGCACCATTTCGCCGCTCCGTTCCCCCTGAATGGAATTCGCAACGTATTTTCTCTGGCGACCGGACGTTCAGCGGCGTAGCGCCGGAGAACAATTTCTCCAGTGAAACGTATACCCACATGTGCAAGTATGTTTGTTCGGGGAGGGGTTATGAAATCTCGATTGGCGGAATCACGGCATATTCTTTGTGCGTTTCTCCTTCTGATTGGTATGGCGAGTTCTGCCCGGGCGCAGGAATGGAAAGCGCCCACGCAGATGAAGAAGCTGGCGAATGGCCTGGTGGTGGTGGTTTCTGAAGATCACTCCGCTCCCACATTCGGGCTGTGCATCGCCTACGGAATTGGCTTTCGTCTGGAGCCGCAGGGGCGCACCGGGTTCGCCCACCTATTCGAACATATGATGTTTGAAGGCACGCCGAACGCTCCCAAGGGCGTGTTTGATCGTGTGATTGAAGGCGGCGGCGGGGAAAACAACGGCGACACGCGCTACGATTTCACCGAGTACATCGAGACGGCCCCTACTTCCGCGCTGGCGCCGGTGCTGTGGCTGGAAGCGGATCGCATGACCACGCTGGATTTTTCTCCGAAGAATTTGGAAAACCAGCGTAACGTGGTGGAAGAAGAAGTCCGGGTGAATGTTCTCAACCAGCCCTATGGTTCCTTTTACTGGCTGGACCTTCCCGAACACGCCTTCGACACATTTCCCAACGCGCACAACTTTTATGGCGATTTCAAGGACCTCGATGCCGCTACTATCGCAAACGTGCGCGATTTTTATCAGCGCTACTATGCTCCCAACAATGCGGTTCTCGCCATAGTCGGCGATGTGAATCCCGACGAGGTGTTTGCCGAAGTGGAGAAATATTTTGCGGGAATCCCTTCGCGAAATGTGCCGCCCAAACCAGATGTCTCGGAGTCGCCGCAAACTTCGGAACGGCGGCTCACGCAGCAGGACAAATTGGCGCGCGTTCCGGCGCTGGGCATTGGTTATCGCATGCCTCCGCGCCAGGCGCAGGATGCCGTGGTGGCGGCCGTGACCGGCGAACTACTTCACAACGGGCAAGCATCGCTGCTCTATCAGGCGCTTGTGAAGCAGAAGCAGGTGGCGCTCTCCGTGGACGGTAGCGTGAATTGGCCGCTGGGCAATCCCTTCGAATACAACGGCCCCACGCTGATGACTTCCTTCATTGTTTATCCGCCGAATGTGACCGAGGATGCGGTGCTTTCGGCCTATGACGGCGTGGTTGCGAATCTGGCCTCCGCTGGACCAACGGAAGCGGAGCTGGAACGCATCCGCGCCAAGATGCGGTCCGACTGGTATAGCCAGCTCGAAATTCCTATTGATAGGGCCTCGGTTCTGGCTCACGCCACGCTGTTTGACGGCAGCCCGTCGCGTGTTTATGCAATTCCCGGCGAGGTCAATAAAGTAACCGCCGATGAAGTCCGCGCTTTCGCCGCAAAATATCTGGTACCCTCCAACCGCACCATCATCAACCGCGTACCCGCCGCGCCCGGCAAAGGCAGCGACACAAAGGGAGGCCAGTAATGAATCTTCGCAAACTCGCGTTCATGATTGGGGCGTTCGCGCTGGCATTGGGGATTTTTTCCGCCCAATCCTCCTTCGCGCAAAAGGAACAGAGGCTTCCGCCAGGCCTCCCTCCGTATGGCCCGTTGAAGCTGGCGGCGCCTCCTGACGTCAAAGTATCAACGTTGGCCAATGGCATGACCGTCTGGCTGGTGCGCCAGCCCGGCGTGCCGAAGGTGGCCTTCGCACTGACCATTCGAGGAGGCATGGCGTCTGATCCGGCGAATCTGCCGGGGCTATCTGAGCTATTCAGCGATTCCATAACTCAGGGAACAAAATCGCATTCCGCGCGGCAGATTGCCGAAGAGATTCAGGCCGCGGGCGGCGATCTCTCCGCCACGGCGGATAAGGACGACATCGGATTAACCACCAGCGTGCTTTCGGAAAAAGCCGCCAGTGGCCTGGCGGTGCTGGCGGATGTGGCCCGGAATGCCAGTTTTCCGGACGATGAGGTGGACCTGGCCAAGCGCAATCTTTCCGACACGCTCAGCGGACAGGAGGCCGACCCGGGCTTTCTTGCCCGGCGCGCGCTGGCCAAAGCTCTTTTCGGCGAGCATCCTTACAGCATCATTTTCCCCACGCGGGATTCCATTACGCAAGCCACGTCCGCGGATTTGCGGGCGGAGTTCGCGCAGCGCTTCCGTCCGGACCAGGCTCTTCTGGTCGCCGCGGGAGATTTCGATCTCGATAAAATATCCGCCAATGTTGAAGAACTTTTCGGCGCGTGGAAATCGCCGGACACTCCGGCCATCGCGAGTCTTCCGCGTCCTCCCACTTCCGCGCCGCACGGTGTTTTCCTCGTGCCGCGTGAAGGCTCCGTCCAGACGGCGCTGTACTTCGGCGGATTCGGCCCACTGAGAAGCGCCACGGATTACGAAGCAACGGAAGTCGCCACGGCCATATACGGGGGAATGTTCAGTTCGCGGCTGGTCCGCAATATCCGCGAGGATAAGGGCTACACCTATTCGCCTGGCTCGCGCCTGCAGACCTATCGCCAGGCCGGCGTTTTGAGAACGCGCGCAGACGTCCGCAATCCCGTGACCGGCGCGAGCTTCAATGAAATGACCTACGAACTGAACCGCATGGCCACCACCGGCGTGGAAAAAGATGAACTGGCGCAGGCCAGACTATTCCTCGTTGGAATACAGGCCATCGAATTGCAAAGCCGCGACGCCGTCGCCAATGCCCTGGCTACTCTGTGGGTGGATGGTTTGCCGCCGGGAGAGCTGGCCACTCGCAATGAAAAGATCGCGAAGATGACCGCGGAGGACGTGAACGCGGCGGCAGCCAGGTATTTTCCCGCCGCGCAAATGGCCGTGGTCGCCGTGGGCGAGGAAAAAGTTGTGCGCGATCAACTGGCGCCATTTGGCTTGGAAATCAAGGACGTGAAGTAGTCATATCCGTTTGGGTCGTGGTCCGGCGCTTCGGAGGCTGGCGCCAAGTGCTGCAAGCCCGCTCGTTGTTGACAGACTGGGGCGGGCTTTGCTGGCAGATGGTTATGGTTGCGGAGTGGGCGCTGTGTCCGGGGCGGGCGCATTCGATTCCGGTCCCATTTCCTTCTCCAGTTGAGCCACGTGCTCTTCCGCTCCGGCCACCTGCTGTTTCTTTTCATCCACCAACTGCGATTCCGCCCGGAGTTTAGCTTGGCCATCGCTGTCATTGGCGCGGTTGGGATTACCATCGAACTGATTTTGATCCAGCGTGAACTGGCGCTGAGCCAGATTCAAATCAATGCGCAGGCTCGCCAGCTGTTCTTTCGCCTGTGTCAATCGTTCACGCAGGGACGCCTGCTTAGCGGCTGATTTTTCGCCCGCGTTGCCGTTCGCTTGCGCCGCGACGCCTTCAGCGGCCCCGGCATGAGCGCTCTCCGCCGTCTCGCCGGAAGGAGCCCCCACAACGCTGACGTCGCCCGAACCTGTGGGCAAATTGTCATTCGTCCAAACGAATTTCGTTCTTGGCTGCGTCTTCCTTTCAGCCCTCGCTTGACGTGCGACCTCCGCCAGTGACGGCGCGGGGTTCTGTCCTTGCACCATTTGGCCAAATGCGGACGGAGCCACGGCCAGCAGGACCAGCGCTGCGCACATCCAACCAGTCCGGGAATAGGTTTTCCATGCCATCCAAACCATCCTAGCGCAAAGCGGCGGAGTTGGCGGTTTGCTGCGCTCAACTGCGCGAAGAAGTTATCATTCGGAGAGCAAGTATCCTGAGCAACACGCCTATAAAGAGAAAACGAGGCTTATGCACATCTGGAAATCGGAGAAATTGGATGGCTTCGCTGTATATTATATGCGTCCAGTGGGACGCGCCGCCCGAATGATTGAATCCGGCTTCCTTCTGCGCAAGAGAGTTCTGAACCTGGGGCAAAAATCCCGCGGACATTCCATGCTCCACTCGGCCCGCTTTTGGATTGCGTGTCTGGGGATTTCAATTTTCCTGCTCGTATGTTTTCCTTCCCGACCGCTGCTTGCGCAGACTGCTTCTGTGAACCGAGGCGCATCTGGCCTGTCAGCGCCCGTTTCGCAATCCGCGCAAACAACGTCCCCTCCAGTCACACGATATACGCTGCCGCCGGATCTCTACGCGAAGGCGCGCCGCCTGGGTCGGCTGGAAACAATTTCATATTTTGTCGAAACGATTTATCTTGTCCTGATTCTGCTATTCATCCTGCGGCTGCGCGTCGCCGTACGTTTTCGCGACTGGGCCGAAAGAATTTCCAGATTTCGGTTGGTGCAGGCCGCTGTTTTCACCGCTCTCCTTCTGCTTGTCCTGGACGTTTTACGGATGCCGATTCTTATTTACTGGCATCATCTGTATGTTGATCGTATGGCCTGTCCATCCAGAGCTGGGGCTCTTGGGTATTGGACTGGGCGAAGAATCGAGTCGGTCAATTGGCTGATCGCCAGCGTTGCGGTGTGGATTCTCTACGGTATTCTCCGGCGCAGCCCGCGGCGCTGGTGGTTTTATTTCTGGCTGGCGCTGATACCGCTTTCGCTGCTGCTGGTTTTTCTCCAGCCGCTGGTGATTGATCCGCTCTTCCATCATTTTGAGCCGCTGGCGCAGCATGATCCCGCGCTGGTGGCGGCGCTGGAACAGGTTTCGCGGCGCGCGGGCGTGGACATTCCGCCGGAGCGAATGTTTCTGATGCGCGAAAGCGACAAAGCCACGGTGCTGAACGCCTATGTGACGGGATTGGGCCATTCAAAACGCATTGTCGTTTATGACACCACCATCGCGCGCATGAACACAAATCAAATTGCGGCCACCTTCGGGCACGAAATGGGCCACTACGTTCTGGGGCACGTGCGCGAAGGAATGTTATTTGCCGGCGCGCTGGGATTTTTTATTCTCTATCTTGCCCATCGCGCGCTGGATTGGACTCTGGCGCGGCGCGCGGGGCGATGGGGCATTCGCGGCGCGGACGACTGGGCTTCGCTGCCGGTGCTGCTGCTGTTTCTCGCTATCGCTGGATTTTTCGTGACGCCGGTGGCCAACGCCTTCAGCCGGCACGTCGAACATCAAGCTGATGTTTACGGACTGGAAATGACCCACGGCTTGATACCGGATTCCTCGCAGGTGGCCGCGCAATCTCTGCAAATTCTTGGCGAAGTTGATCTGGAAGATCCCGCGCCCAGCCGCTTCGCGCGTTTCTGGCTGTATTCCCATCCGTCCATCGATGAATCGCATTCGCATTCCTGCATCTGCGATACGGCGAATACCGCCTATGTCTACGGCGCGGTGTCGGCGCAATCTGCCGCAACTCTGCGCCGTCCGCTGATGGCGCGCCTTAAACTCAGCGAAGAGGTTGCCGCGCCGGTGAATGAAGTCGCCGCGTTTTTTGTGCCGCAGCGGATGGCCTATTGGTATGGAGTGGAAATTCAATGCCAGTTGGAAATTTCCGGCGGCGGCGCGGATTTCTGCGCGGGGCAAAAAGTGCGTGTCAGTGGCGCGCTGGGAAAACACGAAGTGTCGCTTACCGCGGTCATCACTCGCTATGAATGGGGACGTCTGCTGGAATGGCGTTTTCAGGATTCCGCCGGCGTGCGCGGCCTGCAATCGTGGGAGTTGCAATCGCGGGGCAATGCAACTGTCGTCCTCATGCGCGACGAATACGAAATGCCCGGCAGGTTCGCCCGCTGGCTGGACCAGATTTTCACCCGCCATGCCGTGGCTCCGCCGTCACCGCGACGCCGTGCGCACGCCTCAAAATACCGGGCGCCGAGCCGCCGCTAGGCAGAGTTTACAGCGCCCTCGGCCCGCACAATAGCAGCAACGCCAGATTCAATTGCTCTGGAAAGTATCTGTTTATCGCGCGCGAGGAAATCTCTTCGCGCAGGCGGCGATGAAATCATCCAGTGGGCGCGGCCCGAGGTCGCCCTTGGAGCGATGGCGCACGGAAACCGTTCCCGCTTCGGCTTCTTTCCCGCCGATGACCAGCATGTAAGGAATTTTCTGCATCTGTGCGTCGCGGATTTTGGCTTGCAATTTTTCGTTGCGGTCGTCCAGATGGACGCGCATGCCGCGCCTTGCAGTTGCTCCGTCACCTTCCGCCGCGTAGTCCAGAAATTTTTCGCTCAACGGAAGCACGGAAACCTGCACGGGAGCCAGCCACGCCGGAAACGCGCCGGCATAATGCTCAATCAGAATTCCGAAAAACCGCTCCACGGATCCGAGCAGCGCGCGATGCACCATCAGCGGCTGATGGCGCGCGCCATCTTCGCCGACGTATTCCAGCCCGAAGCGCGCCGGCAAATTGAAATCAAACTGCACCGTGGTGAGTTGCCATGAACGGCCGATGGCGTCAATCAGCTTCACGTCAATTTTGGGGCCGTAAAATGCCGCTTCGCCTTCGGACGCGCTTGAACGGAATGTTCATCCGGTTCAGCGTGGACGCCAGCACGTCGGTGGCCCGTTTCCAGTCTTCCGGCTTGCCGGCGTAATTTTCCGGATGCAGCCGCGTCCCATTCCGAAAGCTCCACTTCGTAGCGGTCGAATCCGAAATTGCGCATTACCGCGAACGCGAAATCCATGCATGCGCCCACTTCGCTTTCCATCTGCTCCGGCATGCAAAAAATGTGCGAATCGTCCTGGGTGAATCCGCGCACGCGCAGCAAGCCATGCAGCACGCCGGAGCGCTCATAGCGGTAAACGGTCCCCAGTTCCGCGAGACGCATGGGCAATTCGCGGTAACTGCGCAGCCGCGACTTGTATATCAAAATGTGCCCCGGACAGTTCATGGGCTTCAGCTGGTAGTCGTCTTTTTCCACTTCCAGCGCGCCGAACATGCTGTCGCTTGTAAAAGCCGGTGTGGCCGCTGATTTCCCACAAATGCTTGCGCATGATGTGCGGCGTGTAAACCAGATCGTAGCCGCGCCGCTGCAATTCTTCGCGCAGCCAGTTTTCAATCAAATTGCGGATCAGCCCGCCCTTGGGATGCCAGAAAATCAGCCCCGGCCCGGCGTCCTCTTCCACGCTGAAAAGATCCAGCTCCTGACCCAGCCGGCGATGATCGCGGCGCTTGGCTTCTTCCAGCCGGTGCAGATAAGCGGTGAGTTCGTCTTCGGTGAAAAAACACGCTCCGTAGATGCGCTGCATCTGCGGATTGCCTTCCTGCCCTTTCCAGTAGGCGCCCGCGACGCTCATCAACTTGAACGCCTTGATGCGTCCGGTGGAGGGAATGTGCGGCCCGCGGCAGAAGTCCATGAATTTCCCGGTGGTGTAAAAGGAGACCATGGGCTCGGTGGCTTTTTCTTCCACCAACTCGCATTTGAAGGTCTGTCCCGATTCCTGGTAGAGCTTCAGCGCTTTGGGTTTGGGCAGCAGCTTGCGCTCGTTGGGGACGTTCTGCGCGGCCAGCTCGTGCATCTTTTTTTCGATGCCCGCGAGGTCCTCGGGAGTGAACGGTTCCTCGCGCAGAAATTCGTAGAAAAATCCGGTGTCAATGGGCGGACCGATGCCCAGCCGGACCTTGGGATAAAGCTCCAGCACCGCGGCGGCCAGCAGATGCGCGGCCGAATGGCGGAAAACCATCAGCGCGTCGGGATCTTTCTGCGTGAGGATGGCCACGGACGCGTCCTGCTCCAGCGGACGGCTGAGGTCGGTGAGTTCGCCGTCCACGCGCGCCACCAGCGCTTCTTTCGCCAGACGCGGCGAAATCTGCCGGGCAATCTCCGCAGCGGTCACTCCGCGCGGCAGCTCCCGCACCGCTCCGTCGGGCAGGGTCACCCGTATCTGTTCAGCATTTGGCATCTTGCAATTTTACCCTATGCGCCGTCCGCGCTGCGAATCAGCATGTTCTCTAATCGGAATCTACAGGAGGGTGACGCCGGGAAGGCCGCGGAAATGAGCGTCACCAGTCACCAGCTCGGCATTTGAGTTCCGCGCCGTGGCATAGACGATGGCGTCCGCCATCGCCAGTTTATGTTCCAGGCTGAGTCGCGCGGCAAGCACCGCGAGATAGTGGTCCAGGTAAACCGTATGCGCGCGCAACGCATGGGACAAAAACCTCTCCATGACCGTGCGAAGCTCCAGCCGCAACAGTTTCTTGCACACCTCGTAAACCACGATAGAAGGCACAAGCAGCCGGTCCTCGCGCGCCAGATAATCAACGAACAGATTCGCTCGGGGAGTGTCGCCGAGGAATTCCACCCACCCGGACGAATCCACTACGACCACTTTAGAACCGGTCGCTGTGGTCACGATCTGCCTCTTCCCAGCGGATTCCTTTGGCCAGCCCTCTTAACTCGTGAATCGAACGCTTCGGCTCTACCTGGATTCTTCCCTCAAATTCGAACATGAAAAGCTTTTGACCCGGCTTGAGCTTCAGCTTTTCCCTGATTTCCTGGGGAATTACAATCTGGAATTTCGGCGAAACAGTGACTGTGGCCATGGCAGTTCTCCCCGATGCGGAGCGTTTGGCGGTGCGTATGCCGCTCCGCCAATCGATAGCACAATCGTAATACGGAAACCCCTCCGAGGCAACTGGAATGGTTAGCGCGATTTCTGACGCTCTCGGATCAGGGATGAGAGAAAGCTTTTGCTGTCAGGCGATCTCGCCGGACTTGAGGATGGCGTCGAGAAGGCCATTGACGAACGCAGCGGAATCTTCGCCGGAAAAGATTTTGGCGAGTTCGACAGCTTCGTCGAGGACCACCGCCGGCGGCGCGGTGCCGGAGCGAAGTTCCCACAGAGCGAGGCGGAGGATGCAGCGGTCGGTGACGGCCATGCGGTCCACCTGCCAATTCTTGGAGAAGCGGGCCAGCAGAGCGTCGCCTTCAGCGGCCTTGGCGGCAGCGCCTTCGAAAAGCTGGTTGGCGAACGCGCGCGTGGATTCAGCGGCGCGCGCGGTGCGCCAGAATTTCTTTTCGATGTCCGCGGTGGAGCGGCGCCGCCACATTCGTGCTGATACAGCATTTGCAGGGCGAACTGGCGCGACTTGCGGCGAAGCGTCATGCGGGGCGTCGCCGGGATTTTTGCGCGGAGAGTTTTTTGGACAGCGCGGCCATTTCCACGGCGGCAAGACCAGCTTCATAACCTTTATTGCCACTCTTGAGGCCGGCGCGGTCAATGGCCTGCTCCAGCGTATTGCAGGTGAGGACGCAGAAAATCATGGGCACGCCGGTATCCATCTGGGCGAGCTGGATGCCGCGCGCGGTTTCCGTGGCGATGTATTCGAAGTGCGGAGTATCGCCGCGCAGAATGCAGCCGATGCAGATAACGGCGCCGCAGCGGCCAGCGCGGGCCAGTTGCAGCGCCGCCACGGGAATTTCAAACGAGCCGGGTACGCGCACAATTTCAATCTGGCCGGGCGCGCACCCGCGGCGGCCAACGCATCCAGCGCGGACGCCAGAAGCCGGTCAGTGATGAAATTATTGAACCGGCTGACGACTATTCCAAAGCGCAATCCCCCCGCGCTGAGCGAGCCGCGGTGTTCCGTGGGTTTTTCCGTCTGGGCCATGGCGTGGGCGGCGTCAGCGTCCCTGGAAATTCGCGGGACGCTTTTCGATGAAGGCGCGAGTGCCTTCTCGCATGTCTTCCGTCGCGCAGCACAATCCGAAAAGCGTGGCTTCGAGGAACAGTCCTTCTTCCTGAGTCATTTCCATGCCGTGCTCCATGGCTTCCATGGCGAACTTCACCGCCAGCGGCGCGTTGGCGATGATCTTGCGCGCGATGCCTTCGGCGGTGGAGATAAGCTCGGCGGGCTCGGTGACGCGGTTCACCAGGCCGATGCGCAAAGCTTCGTCGGCGGAAATCATCTCGCCGCTCAGAATTAGTTCATGTGCGACGCCCTTGCCGCAAAGGCGGGCGAGGCGCTGCGAACCGCCATAGCCGGGGATGATGCCCAGTTTTACTTCCGGCTGGCCAAGGCGCGCGGTGCTGCTGGCGATGCGCATGGAGCAGCACAGCGCCAGTTCGCATCCGCCGCCGAGAGCAAAACCATTGATGGCGGCGATGGATGGCTTGCCTAGAGTTTCCAGGCGATGAAAAATCGCCTGGCCGAAAAGCGAGAAATCCTTGCCGTCCACGGGCGTGCGCTGCGCCAGCTCGTTGATGTCCGCTCCGGCCACAAAAGCTTTTTCGCCCGCGCCGGTGAGGATGAGTACGCGGACGCCAGCATCCGCTTCCGCGGCGGCGAGGCAATCGCCCAATTCCTCAACCGTGCGGCGATTGAGCGCGTTGAGAACCTTGGGGCGATTGAAAGTGATGAAGGCGATTTTTTCCTTCACTTCGTAGAGCAGATTTTCGTAGGCCATCGGAAATTGTCCCTTTCGTTGCGCGCTCAGGAAAGCTGCACCGGCTTCGGATTCGCCGGATCGGAATAATCGTAAAAGCCGCGGCCCGCTTTCCGCCCGTTCCATCCCGCCATGACCATGCGCTTCAGCAGCGGCGGCGGCGCGAAACGGCGCTCGCGGAATTCGTCGAACATGATGTTGGCGATGTAATAGGTGGTATCCAGCCCGACGAAATCGAGAAGCGTCAGCGGCCCCATTGGATGGCCGCAGCCCAGCTTCATGGAATTGTCTATGTCCTCGATGGAAGCGGTGCCGTCTTCGAGGACGCGCACAGCGTCCAAAAGATAAGGGACCAGAAGGCGGTTGACGATGAACCCGGTGCGGTCGCTGGTGCGCACGGGCGTCTTGCCCAGGCGCTGCGCGAAGGCGATGAGCTCCTCGTAAACCTTCTGGTCCGAGGCGATGGTGCGGATCACCTCCACCAGCTTCATCACCGGCACAGGATTGAAAAAGTGCATGCCAAAAAAGCGCGTGGGGCGTTTTGTGAACGTGGCCATTTCCGTGATGGAAAGCGAAGACGTATTGCTGGCGAAAATAGCGTGCGGCGGGCAGACGGAATCCAGCGCGGTGTAGATTTCCTTCTTGGCGGGAAGCTGCTCAATGATCGCTTCAATCACCAGATCGCGGTCGCGGAAATCGGCCACTTCCGTGGTTCCGCGCAGGCGCCCGCGGATGGCGTCGCGCGCTTCGGCGGTGATGGTTCCCTTCTCCACCAGGCGGGCCAGGTTTTTTTCAATGGACTTCAGGCCCTTGTCCACCAGCGCGGGTGAAACTTCGCGAACGATCACGTCGCAGCCGGCCATGGCGGCTACCTGCGCGATGCCGGAGCCCATCAGCCCGCACCCGGCCACTCCCACTTTTTCAATTGCCATTCCCAGCCTCCCTAAGTTGAACGGATATTCTACGACACAGATTCAACAATCATGGCAATTCCCTGTCCGCCGCCGATGCAGGCGGTGGCCAGTCCGTAGCGCTTTTGCCGCCGGCGCAGCTCCAAAAGCAGCGTGAGGAGGAGGCGTGTGCCGGTGGCGCCGAGAGGATGGCCGAGCGCGATGGCGCCGCCATTGACGTTCACGCGGTCGCGGTTCAACCCCAGGGCTTTCTCCACCGCGAGATACTGCGGAGCGAAAGCCTCATTCACTTCGATGAGGTCCATCTGATCCAGCTTAAGCCCCGCGAGCTGGAGAGCTTTCTGGGTGGCGGGAACCGGTCCGATGCCCATGATGCGCGGCGGCACGCCGGCGGTGGCCCAGGAAACAATCCGTCCCAGCGGACGAATTTTGCGATCCGCGGCGGTTTTCTCGCGGGTGACGACCACGGCGGCGGCGCCGTCCACGATGCCACTGGCATTGCCCGCCGTGACGATGCCATCCTTCTTAAAGGAAGGCTGAAGGCCGGCGAGAACCTCGGTGGTGGTATCCGGACGGCGGTGATCGTCTTCGCTGACGATTTGCGTCTTGCGGCCCTTCTTCACTTCCACGGGCACAATTTCGTCCTTCATTTTGCCGGCCTGAAAGGCAATTTCCGCGAGCAACTGGCTGCGCAGCGCGAACGCGTCTGAGTCCGCGCGGTTGATTCCGTATTCCACGGCGACGTTTTCGGCGGTGTCCGACATGGAGAAGCCGCAGTAGGTATCGAAAAGACCGCTGGCGAGAGAATCCTCCAGCTTGCCTTCGCCGAGGCGGAAGCCACTGCGCGCGCCGCGAATCACATGCGGCGCCTGAGACATATTTTCCATTCCACCGGCGAGAACCATGGACGCCTCGCCCAGGAGCAGGCGGTGCGCGGCCTGGCTGACAGATTCAATGCCCGAGCCGCAAAGACGGTTGACGGTTACGGCGGGCGTTTCCTCTCGCAGGCCAGCCTTCAATCCCACATGGCGCGCGCCATAAAGCGCGTCCGATGCGGTCTGCATCACGTTGCCGAAAATGACGTGATCGAATTCCGCGGGATCAACGGTGGACCGGCGCACAGCCTCCTTCGAAGCCACCACGGCGAGATCAATGGCCGTGGTGTTTTGAAACTCGCCGTTATACCGGGCCATGGGCGTGCGCGCCCCGGCGAGAATGACAACATCGGTCGGAAACATTTCCTCTTAATCCTCCTATGAATTTCCAGTGGCGGAAAGCGACAACAACGCGCCCTGGCCGTGACGGCGGATTTCCTGCCAGCCGGTTTCGGCCCACTGGGCCCGCTCCGCGGCGGCATCCCCGGGCGCCTGCAACGTTTCCAGATGGTCAGGAGACTGGTCGAACGCCATCTGGTATTCAGCCAAAGCGTCTGCCAGGCGATTTTCCGCCAGGCAGCGTTTGCCCTGCTCGAGGTGTTTTTTCAGATTCGTACCAGCGCCATTCCCCTGCGGTCGAAGATTGCGGGAGACAGTCGGGCAAACAGCGCGAACGCCTTCTGGCGGATGTTTACACGGCTGCGGCCGGCAAAAGCAGGGAGACCCTACTATATAACGGAGGGCGGAGAGGGCCTAGCGTCCCGCCGTGCGAATTGCCGATGAAATCATCCCCCGCAACCGGTTGGGCGATGGCTCATTTCACGCGGCTGGCGCGCCATTACGATTCTCCGAAGGCAGGCCGCGAATCTGTTCGCGCAGATCGTGCAGGGTCAAGCCGCTGCGGAGAAGGGCCCAGAAACCGAGAAAGAGGAACGGTATAGTCAGGGCCATGAAGGCAAAAATGGAAAAGCCAGTTGCCGTGCTTTTCTCCACGCCGAAAACGCTGAGAGCGAGAACGCAAAAGAACTGATAGGAGCCGACGTTGGCGGGAGCATTGGGCAGAGAAACGCCGATATTGATGACCAGCAGGACCACCACGGAGGCCAGAAACGGAAGCCCCATGCCATACGAACGCATCATGGACCAAATAGCCAGCACCTGCAGACCCTGCATGGCGATGGAAACCAGGACCGCGGGGTAAAAACTGGGTGCTGTTCCCATGGCGTGAAGCCCCACCAGAGCCGCGCGGACCTTTCCGGGAACGTGTTTGGAAGCGGTGTGGGCCGCGGCTTCATGGCGCAACGTGAGTTCGAAGTAGAGAACCGCGCCCACCAGAATGCCGAGTAGTATGAGGGCCACCACGCCGAGAATGTCGGCGGAGCGCTTTAGCTCCAGAGGCAAGGGGACGAAAAGCGAGGCCAGGCCCAATCCGGTGGTCGCAACAATGAGATCAATGAGGCGCTCAACGCCCACCGAGCCGATGGTGGTCCCAAAGCCCAACTGCTCCGTCTTGGAGAGAAGATAGGCGCGGAGAAGCTCCCCGGGGTGGAGGGGGAGGACAATATTGGCAAAGAGGCCGGTGAAAATTGCGCGGATAACGTCTGAAATCGGGACTTTGCGGAATGGCTGGAGAAGAAGCTTCCAGCGGACCGCCTGGGCGAGATAGCCCAGGATGTCAAAGGAGATTCCCAACACCACCCAGCTCCAGCTGGCGTTGCGGACATCCTGAAGGGCTTGGGACGGGCGGAAATCATGGAGAACCCAATACAGATAAACCAGTCCCAGGCCGTAGCCCAGCATCAGCGCGTAGCGGCGGCGGACCTTGCGATCCTCCTCGAGCTTGGCGAAGAAGCTCGATCCCCAAACCCGGCTTGGTCTCTGTTCAGTCATATGGGGAGGCTAGGCGCTTCCCATAATTCCGGACAAGCCTACGACACCGCCCCGCCCTCAGGCAATCCCGCGATTTCATTTTCCGTATATCGCGCGGCTGGGGACGATTTTTCCTGAATGGCAATCCGCAATCGCTGTCTGCCATTGACGCGGGGAGATTCATTTGCCATCATCGGCCAGTCCGCCGCGGCGGACATTGAGGGGAACCCGCATCACGCTTCGCGTCACCATACTGGCTTCGGGCAGCTCCGGCAACGCCACTCTGGTGGAGACCGAGACCACCTGTCTCCTTCTCGACGCCGGAATCGGCCGCCGTGAAATTCTGCGCCGCTTTGACGCCCTGGGACAAAAACCCGCCCGCGTGGACGCCATCGTCGTCTCCCACGAGCATTCCGACCATTCCAGCGGCGTCCCCCAACTGGCGCGCGAATGGGGCTGCACCGCGTGGTTTGCGGAGGCCACCCACCGCGAGTTTCTGCGGGCCATCCCGGAAAGTTCCGCCAAGAAAATGGCGCGCGTGGAGCATTTCTGCGCCGGGGAACGCTTCACCGTGGGCGATCTGGAAGTAACGCCGTTTGCCGTGCCGCATGACGCCGCCGATCCCGTGGGCTTTGCGGTGCGCTCCAATGGCAGCAAGCTGGCCATTGTCACAGACCTCGGCTATCTCCCCGAACTGGTCAAGCAGCATCTGCGCGACGCCGATTGCCTCATCCTGGAATCCAACCACGATCTGGACATGCTCAAGGTCGGCCCCTATCCCTGGTTCGTGAAGCAGCGGGTGATGAGCCGCACCGGGCATCTTTCCAATACCGTGGTCAGCGAATATCTTGCCGACCCCGACGGCTTCGACGGCCGGGCGCGGTTTCTGGTGATGGCGCACATCTCCGAGCAAAACAACAATCCCGACCTGGTGCGCCTGTCGGCGGAAGAAGCGCTTTCGCGCCGGCCCGCGGAATCTCCGTTTCGCGGAGAGTTGTTCATCACCTCGCAACGAGGGCCGCTGCCGGCCTTCAGTCTCTAAACCGTAATTTCGCGGCATCCCGCTGACAAATTCACAATAATTCCTTGGCCCTCCCCGCGTGGCGCGTAGAATAGTCCCGAAAGAGGCTGCACGAGGGAGGACGCAATGCGGATGGCAACGGGTTTGGTGGCGGCGATCCTATTGGCTGGCGTGGGCTATGCGGGGCAACAAGCGCAGCCGCCGGTGGCGCAACCAGCGCCGGCGCAAAGTCCCGCGGCGCAGGCTCCTGCTGTTGCTAAAACTCCTTCGCCCGCGGATTTCAACGTCCCCCCGGACGCCAGCAAGGCGGTGAATCCCGTAAGGCCCACGCCGGAATCGTTGGCGCGCGGTAAGAAATCCTACGGCCAGGACTGCGCCATGTGCCACGGCGTTACCGGCGACGGCAAGGGCGATCTCGCCGGGGACATGAAGCTGACTCTGGCGGATCTCCGCGATCCCGCCACGCTCAGGGACTTCACCAACGGCGATCTCTTCTACATCATCATGAAGGGCAAAGACCCCATGCAGGGCGAAGAAGGCCGCCGCAAACCGAATGATGTCTGGGACATCGTCAACTACGTCCGCTCGCTGGCGAAGAAGCCGCCCGCCGCAAATCATAAACCCGCCACGCAATAATCACCCTCCGTCGCCCGCCCTCCAACGTGCAACCATTCAGTTGCATTAGCGGCTCTCCTGAGATAATATGCAACTCGGAGGTTGCCTGACATGAGCGACCGTATCGAGAAACGTATTGAACTCAAAGCCCCCATTTCGCGCGTCTGGCGTGCGCTGACGGACTACCGTGAATTTGGCGAATGGTTCCGCGTGAAACTGGACGGACCATTTGTGCCCGGCCAGGTTTCGCGCGGCCAGATTACTTATCCCGGCTGTGAGCACATCAAATGGGAAGCGGTGGTGCAGAAAGTGGAGCATGAGCGCCTTTTTTCCTTCACCTGGCCCCATCCCAAATCGCTGGACAAAGCAGACTACTCAGAAGACTACTCACGGGAACCGGCCACGCTTGTCGAATTCAGGCTGGAGAAGACTCCCAATGGCACGTTGCTGGTGCTCACCGAGTACGGCTTCGACAAACTTCCCGCCGACCGCCGTCTCGAAGCATTCCGCAGAAACGATGGCGGCTGGACGGAACAGATGAAGAACATCGAGAACTATGTCGCGCAGAAGCCGTAGCCGGGGGGCTGTCCGGCGGCGGACGCACGCAGCCGTCTTTGCAGCTCTGGGCGACACAACACGCCTCTTGCTGGTTGCAAAGCTCTGTGAGGGACAGCCGCGCTCGATCTCTCAGTTAACGGAGGGTTCCCGTCTGACACGGCAGGCCATCACCAAACATCTCCGCGTGTTGGAGAGCGCCGGAATCGTGCACAGCGTCCACGCGGGCCGCGAGAGCCTGTTCGAATTCGAGCTCGAGCCGATTGCAAACGTCAGGGAATATCTTGGTTTCGTCTCCGAGCAATGGGATCAGGCGCTCTCCCGGCTGAAAGCATTCGTTGAAGATTGACCGTATGGAGCGATCACAGCGCCGCTTTTCTTACACTCATGGGAATGCTGTGCGCTTGCCCTCTGGAGTCTTCGGTTGCTCCATGAGCCGTGCCCACGCCACCACGGCAAATGTCCCCATCGTGAAAACGGACGCCACCGCGCACGCGCCGAAGATGTCCCGCAGTTTCCAGACTGCGCCGCTGGCGTCAACAACAGTTGGCGCGCCACCCGCGGGAATCAGCAACAGCAAATTTCCCGACGCGGACACCGCATAGAACACAATCGCCTGCCGCCAGAAATTCAGCGGCATCGCGCGCGGATATTCTGGGACGCGCTCCACATAGAGCGCGAACAGTTGGTACAGGATGTAGACCGTCAAAAACCAGCCCGCGAAATTGCTCCATGGCACGCCAAAATACGGCCCGCCTCGCGTCCAAATCCACGCTTTTACCACCGTCGCCCACACCGGCTCCTGCGAAAAGTCCCACGCCACCATCAGAACGCTGGCCACGAGGGGAAGCGTCACCACGCGCCATCCCGCCGGTGGATTCCCCCTCACTCCCAAAATGACCAGCGCCAGAATCCACGCAAGGTACGCCATGCCCACGTAGGCCAGTCCCAACAGCACTGGAACAAAAAATACTTTTGGCCCCATCACGTCGGTGAAAGCGTAATGACCGAACGGAAAACCCGTCGTCACCCCCAGATTTTCGAAAACATTTCCCACCACCAGGCTGATTCCCACGAAGACGCAGATTCCCCGCCAGCCGTAAACTCGTGCCCCGTGAATCACCGCAAAAATGGCTGGGCACACCACGTGCAGTCCCACCACCGCCAGCATCGGAATTTTCCCCGGAAAAACCTGCAACACACGCGCAACTGCGTACAGACCAATCAGCGTCCATAAAACGAGGTTCAGTCGCACATCTTCCTTCGCAGCCGAGTACTGGCTTGTAGCATCATCGTTCTTTAGCCGTCGTCCTGCCAATGCGGTTTGGGAGGGCCTCATTGCACTGCTTCGTTTGTTAAATGTTATATGGTGTGCTGAAATAATGGGAGTGTTGGTCCCTTATGTGGTTTTCGACTTCCGATAATAGCGTGGTGGACGCCACCGGGCGAATAATCTACTTCAGTCTTCCGAGATTCATTTCCGATATCTCAGAAAGGAATGCTTGCTTTATTTGTGGAGTGAAACCGAATGGGTGCCATTCAACGATGAACATATCCTTCCAGATTGGATTCTCAGGCGGTATAAGTTGCACGACAGAATCCTTACGCTCCCAAATGGGTCAGGGATTCGCTATGGTGAGTTCACAATTCCATGTTGTACAAAATGCAACGGCGCCATGGGAGAAGCATTTGAAACACCCATCAGCGAGATGTTCGCGAGGGGGCCGTCGGCACTTTCGCAGGAATTGAACGATAACGGCCAATGGCGAATTTTCTGCTGGATGTGTTTGATCTTTTTAAAGACACATCTGAAAGATAACTACCTAAACTTCCATCTCGACCGCCGAAAAGGGGAAATGAAGATTGGCCAACTGCATAGCTGGGAGGAGCTGCATCACATACACTGCGTCGCCCGCTCTTTCCATACAGGCTGCGAACTCGCTCCCGAGGTGTTCGGCTCTCTTCTTGTCCTTCCGGCAAAGGTACGATCTCATTTTGAGAGTTTCGACTACGGCGACTTTTCATTTGCCCAGACCATGCTGCTCAGGATGGAAGAAACCGCAATCATCGCGGTATTCAATGATTCGCAGGCTGCCGCGATTATGTATAAGGAGGAACTGCGCAAGATCGACGGCCCATTATCCCCTCTCCAACTTCGTGAGATAGCGGCTCGGCTTGCCGCCATCAATATTCACTTAAACGAAAGGCCGAGGTTCTTTTCCGAACTAGACCTTCTTTCGGAGAAATACAAGATGCTAGGCCACCGGCCAGCCGAGCTCTGCCTCGTCGATTGGAAAGACGAGATCCAGGGCGCAATCATGCACCATGTCTGCCAGGACATGTTGGCGAATGCACTTGATCGAGAGCAAATATTGGCGGACCTCAAGTCAGGCCGTTACACATTCGTTGTAAATGCCGATGGCAATTTCTCGCGTGACCATATGGATTAGTGCTTCTGACCAGCACTGACTGAAAAACGGCACAAGAGCTGAGCCGGTGTCGAATTCTTCTGGCGGCTTCCGGTTGTTGAGTCGGACGCTTGCCTAGAATTAATAGTTGTTCGCGTTTACCTTGAAATGGGCGACCTTCACCAGCTAGGACATATTCCTCATGAGCTCTGGTTGGGTCGAAGAGTCGAAAGCGATACTGATCCAAGAGATTCTCGCCAGTCAGTTTTCAATGATGATGAGGAAGATCTCGAACTTGTCCTGATGGTCGGAGGATCGCGGCGAAAAACATTGTCTTCTGCTTGCGCATTAGTATTACAGAAGCCGCTGTTGATTTTTTCTGCTGAACGGGGACAATAGGTCAGAACTATGCCCGGGCGGCGGCAAAAGCGCCAAAATCGCAATTTCTAATCGCTACACATCGTACAGTCGTTTTTTGTTAAGCTGCCTGTAATCAATAACATAAACTTTTCTAATCGCTACACTTTTGGCCACTCGCTTTCATGGCATTTCAGCCCCCAAAACCGCCATTTTAATGGTTTGACGAAGCCAGTCGGCGCGCAACTTCGCGCCGCGTGGCCTCCAAAGTGAACGTCAACGACTCGCGGGGAATGCTCTGAACGAACGGACCCACCAGCCAGCCGAGTCCCGTGGGAATATTGCGCGTCAGTGAAATGGACTGGCACTCGACGTACACGCCGCCGTCGCGCTGCTCGAATCGCCAGTAGGTGTCCATCCGCCACATGTAGCCGTGATCGTCGCCCGGCGGAAGCAAACGCTCGCCGGATTTTCCGGCATTTTCCACTTCGTTGATTTTCGTGGTGTGCGACCGGCTGTCCTCGTGCGTGGCGTCAATGGGATGGTATTGGACGCTGTGCCACGTGTCCAGCACCGTGGAAATCACTTTCTTTTTGTACAGCCGCAGATAAATTTCGTAATCGTTGCCGCTGTGCGAAATGATTTTCGACCGCTGCACGTCCGGCGCGTAATACGTGGCGTGATTGTTGTAGTCCTGAATCACCGCCAGCACCTGCGGCAGCGTCGCGCCGGGAATGAACACCGTTCCAATCCAGTGATGAATCAATCCTCCGGGCGCTTCGATTTTCTTTCCGCCGTCGGTGGTTTGCAGCCGTTCAATCACCACCTGGCCGCCGCGCATTTTTGCGAGATACGCGGCGCGGTCATTTTCGGGCTGCATGTCCACCCACAAAAATGGCTGGCCGCGCTGCAATTCGGTGTCAATATTTTTTTCGGTGAGCTGAACGTAGCGATTGTAAGCGACAGTTGTTTCCGGGCGAAGTAATGGGTCTGCATGCGTGATCGGCACAGCAGGGCCCAGCACCAGAACGGCAGCGAGAATGGCGGCAACGAATGTGCGAGGAATTCGCATAGGCAAGAATCCATTGTGCCGCAGGACGGGCAACTTTGCGATGGGTTGTGGTTGCGGCGATAAAGAAGAAGAGGAACTGGCCAAGGGCTGGGCCTGGCCGGTTCCACCCGCTACAAAATGCCTATTACTTTGGGAAGAGTGACCAACTGCCGGAAAAATTACGCGGGTTGGAGAAGCTTGCCCCGGCTCCTTACGGAACCGTCGTCCCCGCAGCCTAGCATTGCCAACCCGCCTTGGTGCATTCTCGATTAACGACCGTGCAGCGGCAATGGTCCCCGCGGCTCAAAGTGGAAGGTACAGCAGTATTAGTACTTTTGGTTGCGTGGCTGGAGCAATTCAGCTTGCAGTGTGCGGCGCGGAAGGCGCGCGCTTCAGGATTCGCGCCAGACTTTTCTCTCGATGTGCGAAGCCCGGCCGGTGTGCGGATCCACTTCCAGAAGCACGGCGTTCATGCGCACGTCGCCGGTGGCCACGCCGAAACGCGTGGGAAGGCCGTCGAGAAAACGCTGCACGATGCCTTCCTTTTCCATGCCGATGACGGAATCGTGCGGACCAGTCATGCCCACGTCGGTGATGTAAGCCGTGCCCGCGGGAAGAATTTGTTCGTCCGCCGTGGGGATGTGGGTGTGGGTGCCGAGAACGGCGGAAACTTTACCGTCCAGGAACCATCCCATGGCCTGTTTTTCCGACGTGGCTTCGGCATGCATGTCCACGATAATCACGCGGACATCTCGGCCAAGCGTGTCCAGTTCGCGCTGGGCGGTACGGAAGGGACAATCCAGCGCCTGCATGAAGGTGCGGCCCTGCACATTCAGCACAGCATAGGGGATCCCGTTGCGGGCAATGCCTTTGTAAAGTCCTTTCCCGGGCGAGCCTTCGGGAAAATTGGCGGGACGCAGCAGCCGTGGCTGGCCAGGGAAGTAGTCCTTAATTTCCTTGCGATCCCAGATGTGATTCCCGCCGCTGAGAACCTCGATGCCAGTTTCGAAAAGTTCATCGGCCAGATGGGGAGTGATGCCAAATCCAGCAGCGGAGTTCTCCCCGTTGGCAATGACCAGATCGAGCTGTTCGCGCGCAATAATGCCCGCGAGGCGGCCGGCCACTATGCGCCGGCCCGGAGAACCCACGATATCGCCTATGAAAAGTATGCGCATGAGCAGAAGCGGAAGAAGAGAGCGGAGCCTGCTGTTTCATCTCCCTTCAGCCATGATGGCTCAGAGTAGCACATCGGTTTCCAGTCCTGTCATTGCAAAGGCTTGGTATAGGAAACATGCTGCCCGCAGCGCCGTGGTGGAAGAGAGGACCATTCCGGATTGGTTACAGAAGCTGATTCGATAGCGGTGGTATGCTGAGCGGGAATTGATTCGAGCCTGGAGGCGGGTGATGAAGGCGAAATATTGGGCAGCGCTTCTGATAATGGCGTTTTTGACAGGAATCTGCGCAGGCGAGCCGGGCAACCCGGCTGTGAAAACGCAGACAGTGACCTATCAGAGCGGGCCGGAAACCGTGAGTGCCTTTCTGGCGCTGCCGGACGGCGGCGGGCGGCATCCCGCGCTGATCGTGATTCACGAATGGTGGGGGCTGAATGATTGGGTGAAAGAACAGGCGCAAAGGCTGGCGGAGCAAGGATACGTGGCGCTGGCGGTGGATTTGTACCGGGGAAAACGGCGACGGATCCGAACATGGCGCACGAATTGATGCGCGGTCTGCCTCAGGATCGCGGATTGAGGGACCTGGAATCGGGGTTTCAATATCTGGCATCGCGGAAGGACGTGAACCCTAACAGGATAGGATCCATCGGATGGTGCATGGGCGGAGGCTATTCCTTGCAACTGGCTGTTCACGAACCGAAACTGGCCGCCTGCGTCGCGAATTACGGCGCGCCGCCCACGGATGCGGCGGATATCGCGAAAATTCATGCGCCCATCCTGGGTAATTACGGCGCGGAAGACCATGGAATCACGCCAGCGGATGTCCAGGCATTCGAAGCGGCCATGAAGAAGGCGGGGAAGTCCATTGACGTGAAGATTTACGACGGCGCCGGGCACGGGTTTGAAAATCCCAACAACAAGGATGGTTACCGGCAGGCTGCGGCAGAAGACGCGTGGCAACGGACGTTGAATTTCCTGAAGGCCCACCTGCAGTAGCCGGCAATCGTTCGGGCCATTTCGCGCCAGGCCATACTCCCGGTTTGCACCGGAAAGGTTTGGCCACGCGCGGAATCCACACAAGTGCAATGCCGCATTAACCGCAATGTAATTTTTCTCGGGTAAAAGTATTCTCCTCGCGGGTGGCCGCGGAATGTGCGAATCGAATCCATCGCGCGAGAGGAGAGGAAAAAGATATGCGCAAAGCGCTGTCAATCGTGCTCGCGGGGATGATGCTAAACCCCGCCATGTTCGGCGCTTCCCCGCAGTCAGGGCGATAACGCTTACACCATTACCCCGATTAAGCACGTTGTGGTCATCTTCCAGGAAAACATTTCCTTTGACCATTATTTCGGCACCTATCCGGTGGCGGCAAACCCGGCCGGGCGAACCGCAATTCCATGCCGCCGCCAGGCACTCCCTGGTGAACGGACTTAGCCTGCCCTGCTGCTAACAACCCCAACCTATTCAAATACCAATAACGGACCGGGCGGACAACCCGTTCCGGCTGGACCGCTCTCAGGCGTTTACGGCCGATCAGGACCATGACTACACTCCGGAACAACATGGCATTCGATATGGGTCTGATGGACCTCTTCCCGTCCTCCGTGGGCACTGCCGGGCCTCCCCCGAATGCGCCGCCGAACAGGTGCTGACGACTGGATTGGTGATGGGCTACTACGATGGCAACACCACCACGGCGTTGTGGCATATCGCGCAGAATTTCGCCATGAACGACAACTCCTACGGCACCACGTTTGGCCCTTCCTCCGTGGGCGCCATCAACCTGATTTCCGGCCAGACCAACGGCGTGACGCAGACGCTGAACGGCACGGGAGATGAGACGGACGGCGGCGCGGGCTCGCTGACCGTCATTGGCGATCCCGATCCCATTGGAGATGTGTGCTCCATCTCCACGCGCAATCAGGTGACATGGGCGGCACGAATATCGGCAACCCCTGAGCGCGCAGAATATCAGTTGGGGCTGGTTCGAGGGGGGATTCAATCTCTACATAGTGAATCCCGAACGGGACCACTGGCTGCAACCGCAGCCACACCTCCAACATTCACCGGCGTATACCGAATGCGACTATATTCCTCACCATTCCGCCGTTCCAGTATTACGCTGCCACGGCCAATCCAAACCACACGCGGCCGACTTCCGTTTCACCATCGGCAGAATGGCGACGCGGCAATCATCAATACGATACTGACGACTTCTTTGCGGCCGTCAAGCGCGGGAAATTTCCCGGCGGTCAGTTTCCTGAAGGCCCTTGGTATTCAGGACGGCCACGCGGGATATTCCGGCCCGCTTGATGAACAGCAATTCGTTTTCAGGTCATCAATTTCCTGCAGTCAGCGGCCGGATTGGAGCAGCACGGCGGTGGTCATCACCTATGACGACTCCGACGGCTGGTATGACCACCAGATCGGCCCCATCGTCAACCAATCCACAGGCAGCGCCGACGCGCTGACTGGCCCCGATGCCTGCGGCAATGGCAATACCGCGTTACCGGGCGTCGCTTCCGATAACCCGCATGCGCTGGGCCGCTGCGGCTATGGGCCACGGCTTCCGCTCCTGGTGGTTTCTCCCTTACGCGAAGTCCGAACTTTGTGGACCATTCCGTTACCGACCAGACTTCGATCATCCGCTTCATCGAAGACAACTGGTTGGGCGGCCAGCGCTCGGGACAGGGTTCGTTTGACGCCATCGCCGGTTCGATCACCAATATGCTCAACTTCAGCAATCAGTCGGGACGAAAGTTGATTCTTGACGACAAGACTGGCGACCGGTGGCAGGAATAAACTAAGGCTTTCGAACCCGGGTATTTAGCGAGCGGATGGCAGGCATGGGCATGCGGATTGGGAGTGTATGCCTGTCGTCTTTCCGGCCGTAGCGCTTTGGAAGCGAAGTCTCCACGCGCAGAGAACGGGGAACTGAAAGTGTTCTTCACACGCAGGGAATTCCTGCAGCGTGGCAGTTTGCCGACAGCCGGCATTCGTGGCAGCGCATGCGCAGGGCGCGAAACCCGGGCAAATCGCGCGGTCACCGCTCGATCCGAACACGCTGAAACCGTTTGTGGATCCTCTGCCGCTTCCGGAAATCGCGCAGAGCAGGGGATCGGCCCAGTCCGCGACGACGCAAAAATCGAAATTCCGTATTACCGAATGGAATTGCGAGAAGGAATGGCAGGCGTGCATCGCGACATGGAGTCCCATCGCGCATGTGGGGTTTCGGCAGCAGCTCTCCCGGTCCCACGTTCGAAGCGCGCAGCGGCCAGCGATGCTGGTGGAATGGGTGAACGCGCTGCCGCAAAAGCATTTCCTTCCGATTGATCACAATCTCCATGGCGCGGAGGCGGCATGCCCGAAGTCCGCTCGGTGGTTCATTTCATGGCGGACGCGTCCTCCGGCGAGCGACGGTTATCCGGAAGACTGGTTTGTGCCGGGAAAATCGGCGTTGCCTATTATCCCAACCGGCAGGACGCCGCAGCGCTCTGGTATCACGATCACGCCATGGGAATTAACCGGCTGAATATCTATGCCGGCCTGCTGGGGATGTACATTGTCCGGGATAACGGGGAGGAAGCGCTGAATCTTGCCGTCGGAAAATACGAAATTCCGCTGGTGATTTGCGACCGCCTGTTTGACAAAGACGGCCAACTCTTTTACCCGGTATCGCGGTGGCCAGCGCGCCGTGGTTGCCGGAAGTATTCGGCAATGCGCACCTGGTGAACGGAAAACTATTTCCATTTCTGGTGTGGAGCCGCGGAAATACCGGTTTCGAATCCTCAACGGAGCGAACGGACGGTTCTATCACCTATCGCTGGCGAATGGACAGGAATTCCATCAAATTGGAACGGACCAGGGATTGCTGCCTGCGCCCGTCGCGCTGAAACAACTGACACTGGCGCCGGGCGAACGCGCGGATCATGGTCGTTGATTTCGCGGGCCACGGCGGCGAGCAGATTGTTCTGAAAAACGATGTGTTGCTTCCAGTCATGCAATTCCGCGTGACGAAGGGCGCGGTGAAGGATACGTCGTCGCTGCCCCTGGCGCTTCGCGACGTCCCGCGCATCGCCGAATCGGAGGCCGTGAAGACGCGCCAGCTATCCATTAACGACTATCCGGACATCGGCGGCAACAGATGCTGATGCTCTTGAATGCCTCCTACTGGCACATGCCCGTTACGGAGAAGCCGGTGTTGGATACAACGGAAATCTGGAGCATCGTGAATCCCACGGACGATACTCACCCCATCCATCTGCATCTCGTGCGGTTCCAAGTGCTGGATCGCCGGCGATTTGAACCGTATTTCTTTCAGACCGCGGGGACATTGAAATACACTGGTCCGGTGGTGCAGCCGGAACCAACAGAAATGGGATGGAAAGACACTGTGCGCGCCGAGCCGAACATGGTGACTCGCATTATTGTAAATTTCAGTGGTTACACGGGGCGATATGTGTGGCACTGCCACGTGCTGGAACATGAGGACAACGAAATGATGCGCCCGTATGAAGTCCTGCCCAAGCCATAGAATTCACATCGAAAGACAATGCGGCACAAAAAAAGAGGCACGGCCCGAGGGCCGTGCCTCTTGCTCGTTGAAGATGATTACTGCGCCTTGCCCGCGGGCGAGGTTAGTGCGGTTGGACGACCAAATACAGCGTCGTGCCGCCGCGATTGACGAGGAGAAGGACCGAGCCGTTGCCTACACCGTGAACGGCCGAATCCAGATCGTCCTCAGAGGTGATGCGCTTGTGATTAACTTCCTGAATCACGTCACCACGCTGGAGTCCGGAATCGGCTGCCATGCTCGAAGGATCAATGCTGGAAACCACCACGCCGCGCGTTCCGGCGGGCAGATCAAGCTGTTGAGCAATTTCCGGCGTCAACGTCTCCACCTGCACGCCGTTCAGCGCGGAGCCCGCCGCTGAGCCTTCTCGCCGGCCGTTTCGCTCTTTTCGGGAAGCTCGCCGAGTTTTGAGGGCGATGTCGGAAGTTTTGCCGTTGTGGACGACTCCACGTGAATCGTGGTTCCCGGCGGTCGTCTGCGAAACGCGCAGCCGCAGGTCGTTCGCCGATTGCACGGCCTGACCGTTGAGTTTCGTGGATGATGTCCCCGCGGACAATTCCGGCCTTGGATGCCCGGCCCGTCGGGAGAGACATCTCTCACCAGCGCGCCGCCGCCCTGACTAAGCCCGAATTGCTTGGCCAGCTCCGGGGTAACGTCCTGGATGTAAACACCCATATAGCCGCGAACAACTTTGCCGTTCTTCATGATTTCGTCGACCACGCGGCGCGCCATGTTGATGGGGATGGCGAAGCCGATGCCCTGGTTTCCGCCGCTCCATCGGAAAGAATGGCGGTGTTGATGCCGATGCACTTCACCCTGTGTATTGATCAGCGCGCCGCCGGAATTGCCGGGATTGATGGAGGCGTCGGTCTGGATGAAATCCTCGTAATCTTCGATGCCCAGGCCGCCGCGTCCCTTGGCGCTGATGATGCCCATGGTTACGGTTTCGCCGACGCCGAAAGGATCGCCGATGGCCAGCACGATGTCGCCCACCTGCATTTTGGAGGAATCACCGAACGGCAGTGTGGGAAGGTCCTTGGCGTCAATCTTCAACACGGCCACGTCGCTGCGCGGATCCGTGCCGATAAGCTTGGCGGCAAAGTCGCGCTTGTCGGAAGTTTCCACCTTGATATCCGACGCGCCGTCAATCACGTGGTTGTTGGTTACGATGTAGCCGTCGGCGCTGATAATCACGCCGGAACCCAGACTCTTTTCGCGCTGCGTGACGCGGCTGGACTGCTCTGGCCGAACTGATTGCCGAAAAACTGCTGGAAAAATGGATCGTTGGAAAAAGGCATTCCCCCGCGGGGCTGCTTCACCATTTTCGAAGTGGAAATATTAACCACCGCGGGAAGCGCCGGCTTCACCACGGACGCAAATCCACCGGCGAAATGCCTCATGTCCGCTGGGGCGCCGAAGCGACCGAATAGATCGGGCGGCCTTACCATGTCTGTTCACATCCGCGCGCCTTGCGCCCCACGTCATTATTCCCGCGCCTAAAATCAAGCCGGCCAGCAACCCCAGGCACATGGCGATGGGGCTGCGCCGACGAAACCCTACAACTTCGCCTTTCATAATTTTGCTTCCTCCTGTTAGCTATTATAGAAATGGATGCCCAGAACCGGCTCCGACCGATAACCGCTGCCGCTTCTTTTCGGCGGAACCTCATGGCAGCGCCGAAGCAGACTTCCAAGACCATTCGGACGGACTTCGCCTCGCCGAGACGGTTATCCCGCTGGCGCTTTACCGGCCAATGGCCCGCACCTTATATGATGCTTCATAGCGTTGGACGGCTGACGCTGCCCAGCGGAAGCAGGCTATCTGGCTGTTTATTCCGAATCAATTTTGGCTTTTCATGCAACGGCTTCGGGCTTGTAAGCCGTTAATTTATAAGGATAACGCGGCGCCGGTGGGCTAGAGTATTTTATGGGTAAAGCGGAGGGGGTATTTTGATGCGTCGATTGATGCTGTTGTTTGCGGTCTGCGGTATGATGGTCTTGACCGTCCGGCCGGGCTATTCCTCGCCGGATTCCACGGAACCGGGTCCGGCGCAGGACGGGACGCTGAAGGCGCTCTCAGCGATTGCAGGCCAGGGAATTATGGATTCGCACGCCTTTGATTATCTGACGAACTGAGCGACGACATTGGCGCGCGCGTGACCGGACCCCCGCGGCCAATACAGCTATCGCCTGGGGCGTGGAGAAAATGAAGGCCATCGGTCTTGCCAATGTCCACACTGAAAAATTGAACTGGCCAATGGCTGGGAGCGTGTTTCCGCGGACGCCAAATTGGTCTCGCCGATCCATCGGCGGCTGATGGTGGACTCCATGGGCTGGGTGGGGTCCACTCCGCCAGGCGGCGTCGAAGCAGATGTCGTGGAGGTAAACGCTACCACCTGAAGAATGAAATGGACAGAACGCCGGGAATGGAATGGGAAGATTCTGATGCTGGTGCAGAGAGGCGAAAAGCCGGAAACGCCGGCAGCACCTTTCTCCAATCGGTAGCTTCCTGAAAGCAGCGTATGCGGCCCACGCCGTCGCGGTCATTGGCGGGCAGAGTGGGCGTCTCGCCACCGGCATGCACCTGACGCACACGGGCGTGCTGGGATTCGACGACTTTTTAGATATTCCGGTAGTCAGCATGGGCAGTGAAGACCAGCAACAAATCGATCGTTATCTGGACCGCGGCAAAACCGTGCGGCTGAAAATAAATGTGCAAAATAGCGTGACAAAGGCCCGGTGGACTCCGCCAATGTCGTCGGCGAAATTCCCGGCAGCGAGCATCCCGAGCAAATTGTTGTGGTCGGCGGACATCTCGACTCCTGGGATCTGGCTTCCGGCGCAACCGACAACGGCGTGGGAGCGTGCACCACTCTCGCGGCGGCGGAATGCGATTCTCCGCTCCGGATTTAAGCCGCGAGCGCACGCTGCGCTTTATTCTTTTTACCGGCGAGGAGCAAGGGAGGACGGTTCGTTTAATTATGTGAAGCATGCATCAGGCGAAATGGCCAATCACGTCGCGGCGGTTATTTTGGACAATGGGCAAGGGCCCGTATTGACGCCCTGCAACTCGGCGGGCGGGACGATTTGGTCGCTGCGGTTCAGCCCTTCGCAGGTTACGCTGCATCCTTCGGCAAAATTGATGTCAACGACGAAACCGAATTGGGCACGGATACCAGCGCGTTCATTGTGGCCGGATTTACCGGGCATCAATCTCGATCAGGATTCCCCGGACTATAAGTACACTCATCACTCCCCGGTGGATACGCTGGACAAAGTGGACCCCAGGAAATTCTGAACCAGGATGCCACCGTGATGGCGCTGACTGCGTTTTGGATTGCGGACCGGCCCGACCGGCTCGCCACGCCGTGGCCGCAGGAAAAGACCGCGCACATGCTGGTGGAAAAGCACGACGATGTGTTGCTGAAAGCTTTCAATCTGTGGCCTTTCGGCGATATGAAATAGTTTCTGATCGGGTCGGCGATATTTGCTCAGCGGATCAGGCGGGCAATGAAAAATGCGGCGGCCGCGGCAAGGCCGCCTACGAAACAGCGTTTGCAGTCCGCTGCGCCAGGGCGAAAGCGTGGTGTAACTTGCCCTTCATGAACCCGAAAATGAAGAGCGCCAGCAGCGTCACGCCAGCACGACACCAGCAGCGCATGGTCGGACGCTCTTCATCAGCATGTACGGCGCAAGGGGAACCAAACCGCCAACGATATAGGACGCGGCGATGGTGCCGGCGCTGCGTCCGGCGCGGCGGGGTCCGGCTGTTCCAACCCCAGTTCAAACCGCATCATGAAATTCCACCCAGCGCTTTTGGTCGGAGCAAATGGCCGCCACCACGGGCGCGGCCTGCTCCTGGACAGGCCATATCCACGGAAAACGGCTTGGCCACTTCCTCGGTTTCCACGTTCCGGCAGTTCGACGGTTTCGCGCATTTCGCGGTCCAACTCCGCGCCATAATGCTGCGCGTCCGTCTTGGCGGCCAGGTAGCCGCCCAGCCCCATGGCGATGGAGCCAGCGGCAATTTCCGCCATGCCGGCGGTGATGATGATGCCGGTGCTGGCTACCGCGCCGGAAAGACCGGCGGCCAGAGCGAAAGGCACGGTAAGCCCGTCGGCCATGCCGATGACGATGTCGCGCACCGTTTCGCTGGCGGTGAAATGCTTTTCCACATGCTCGTGAGTCGCCACGTGCCCTCCCGGCATCCAAAAATCAGGCCGCGTGTATCGCCAGCCCCGCAATAGCGTATATTATTATCCGGAAATACTATTACCTGAGGAGGAAGAAAAATGGCGTATCAATTGCCACCCCTGCCGTACCCATTCGACGCGCTCGAGCCTTATATCGATGCGAAAACCATGGAGATTCATCACGACAAGCATCATGCCGCCTACGTCACCAATCGTGAATAAGGCGCTGGAGGGCCACGCTGATCTCGCGGCTCTGTCCGTGGAGGACCTGATTTCCCACCTGGACCGCGTGCCGGAAAACATCCGCACCGCGGTACGCAACAATGGCGGAGGCCACGCCAACCACTCGCTCTTCTGGACGCAGATGAAGAAGGGCGGAGGCGGAGAGCCCAAGGGCGACCTGGCCAGCGCCATTACTGCCGGTTTGGTTCCTTCGCGGACTTCAAGACCAAATTCGGGCAGGCCGCCGCCACGCGGTTCGGGTCCGGCTGGGCCTGGCTGATGGTGCAGAACGGAAAGCTGACGATTGACTCCACGCCCAATCAGGACAATCCGCTGATGTCCGGCGGAAAGCCGGTGATGGGGCTGGACGTGTGGGAGCACGCCTACTACCTGAAATATCAGAATCGCCGTCCGGACTACATCGAGGCCTGGTGGAATGTGGTGAATTGGGACGCGGTGGCCCGTAGCTACGACCGCGCGAAAAAGTAAGGAAAGCCGCGCGACGAAGAATAATTTACCGTGGAATTGAAAAAGGGGGTCTGCACGGCGATGCTGTGCAGGCCCCTTTTTCTTATGGGTGGGATGCGCATGTATTCACCAACGTGCATTGCAACGATGCATGACAGTCGAGACGGCGCGCGGCGGATGGCGGATTCTGAGATAATGGCGGGCGCGGAAAATACGGCAACGGAAAGGCGGAACGGTGCGAAAGAAAATTAGAGCACTGCAATATGGCGTGGGACCGATTGGGGCGTCCATTGCGCGGCTGGCGCGCGAAAAACAGGCACTGGAGCTGATTGGCGCGATTGACGTGGACCCGGAAAAGGCCGGGCGCGACCTGGGCGAAGTGGCGGGCGCGCCGGATGCGCCGTGGGGCGTGATGGTTTCCGCGGACGCCGAAGAAATGCTGGCCAAAGGCGCGGACGTGGTGATCCATTCCACCACGTCGCTGCTGCCGGGCGCGATGGAGCAGTTGCTGGCGTGTCTGGAAGCGGGCGCGTGCGTGGTTTCCACCTGCGAAGAGCTGTCCTATCCGCTGTGGAAGTATCCGGAGCTTTCCCAGCAACTGGATGCGGCGGCCAAGGAAGACGGAGTGGCGCTGGTGGGAACGGGAGTGAATCCGGGTTTTGTGATGGACAAGCTATTGCTGACGCTTTCGACCATTTCGCAGCGCGTGGAACATGCGCGCGGGACACGCATTGTGGACGCGTCCAAACGGCGGCTGCCGCTGCAGAAAAAAATCGGCGCGGGCATGACACGGGAAGAATTCCTGGAAAAAGTGGCGGAGGGAATCATCAAGCATCACGGCCTGCCGGAATCCGTGGCCATGGTCGCGGACGGGCTGGGCTTCGGCGTGGATGAAATCACGGAAACCATCGAGCCGGTGATCAGCGAGAAGAAAGTGACCACGGAGTTTCTGGAAGTGGCCGCGGGCGCCGCGGCGGGCGTGCATCAGGTGGCGCGCGGCCTGGAAGGCGGAGTTGAGAAAATCCGCCTGGAGCTTTCCATGTATGTGGGAGCGGAGAATCCGCACGATACCATATCACTGACGGGCGAGCCGCCCATCACTCTGACCATTCCCGGCGGAACGCATGGCGACGTGGCCACGGCGGCGGTGATCGTCAACGCCATTCCGTGGATTCTGGCGGCGCCAGCGGGATTGCGCACAGCGCGGGATCTGCCCTTGAGCTTTTTCTCACCGACGGCGCTGCCGTAGCAGCGGCCGCACTTCGCGGCCCCAAATCTTCCTGCATATCAGTTTGGCGACGACCTGCGCGCTGTCTCAGGCGGGCTTGCGCCAGTAGCGATAAACAGCGGCGTAATCCAGATCCTCCCTGGCGGCGGCTTTGACGGCGCTGTAAGTGGCGAAGGACGCCGCGGCCGCGGGCAAATCCACGCCGAGCTGGCGGGCAAGATCAAGCGCCAGTCCCATGTCCTTGTGCATCAAGCGCAGAGGAAAACTGGGCGCAAAATTTTCCCTGAGCATCAGCGGAGCTTTCACGTCCAGCAGCGGCGCGCGTCCCATGCTGGACTGCATCACCTCCACCAGCTTCTCTCCCGGAAGTCCCGCGGACGTAACCAGCGCCAGCGCTTCGGCGAAAGCCTGCACTTCCAGAGCCAGCAAAAGATTCATCGCCAGTTTTACGGTTTGTCCCGCGCCGTTGGGGCCGAGATGGAAAATATTTTTGCCCATCACGGAGAGCATCGGCCGGGCGCGCTCCAGCGCCTGCGCGCTGCCGCCCACCATGTAAACCAGTTCGCCTTTTTCCGCGCCCCATGTGCCGCCGGTGACGGGCGCGTCCAGAAAATCCACGTTGCGTGCCGAGCAGGCTTCGGCAATGCGGCGCGCCAGCGCCGGGGAAACCGTGCTGGAGTCCACGTATAGACTGCCGGAGCGAAGTGCATCAAGAGCGCCATTCTCGCCCCAGAGGACCTGTTCAAGCGCGGGTGGATCACTGACGATGGTGATGAGGACGTTGGATTGCGCGGCGACATCGCGCGGTGACGCGCCAAGACGCGCGCCCGCGCTGGCAAGTTTTTCCGCTTTGGCGGATGTGCGATTCCAGACGACGAGCGGAAATCCCGCGCGAAGAAGATTGGCGGCCATCGGCTGGCCCATCAATCCGAGCCCGATGAATCCTACGGTTGGTTTCATGCAGCGCCTCCTGTTGAAACTTCCATGCTAGCAGGTGAAGGACAGCAACAGAGAGGGCCTAAGCATCGAGGACAGCGCGAGCAAGACAGGGACGGTGAACGGCGCTAGGAAGTTTTGTGGGGAGAAACCTCTTCGATGGCAACCACGCAGTTGTGGGGTACCTCGATGCGCGCGGTTTTGGGAGTGCCGCGGGAGTTGAAGCGTTCCTCGATGACGATGGAGCGCTCCGTGTCCCGCACCATGCGCCCGCTGGAGCAATGGATAGCGCCGGCGGCGCGATACTGAACGCGAATATCTTTACCGAGGAGAGCTTCGTGTTGAGACAAGAACGCGCCCCATTGGTTTCTTACTGCCTGCTCCGGACATTTCCGCCGGAAACAACCAGGAACTAATGCTGACCGGCGGACGCATGGCCGGATTCAGTGGATGATGCTGCCGGCGCGTCACTCACCCGCAGGTCGCCCACCAGCGCCAGGGCCGCGGCGGAAACCAGGCCAAAGGCGATGAAGCCGTAAAGCACAGGCAAAGCCCAGCCGAGCAGGCCACCCGCAAGAGAACGCGCCGCATCCCAGGAACAAAAAACTCCCACTGCCAGGCCAAGCCACGTTGCAAGGTAGCGGCTGAGAGGGATTAGCTCCAAAGGCTGATTGCAACTGGGGCAGGAGAGCTCATCGGAGCGGGACAAAACTATGGCGTAGGAGACGGTCACGATGCAGATTGGACATGTGCGCTGAGCCATTTGCATCCCCTTCCGAAAGCACCATACCGCATTTTCAACCGGAATGAAACGCACCCAGGAGGAAATTTCCCGGGCTATTCGCCGACGAGCGCGAATTCGACTCGATGGAACAGCGGATCGATGCGGTCGGCGCGCACATGAACGCGGTCGCCCAGGCGGAAGGCGCGGCGGGAGCGCTGCCCCACAAAGGCGTGGTCCGGCTCCCGATAGAGGAAGCGTTCGCCGAAAAGCTCCTCCAGGCGGTTCACGGGCACCAGCCCTTCGACGAAGATTTCCATCAGTTCCACGAAGAAGCCAAATTTCTGCACGGAAATAATCAGGGCATCGTATTCGTCGCCCAGATGCCCTTCCATGAACTGCGCCGTTTTCCAGTCGGTAAGTTCGCGTTCGGCTAGGGCGGCGCGGCGCTCGGCTTCGGAGGATTCATTGGCGATCTGATCCAGCACGCCGCGAGGATACGGGCCGGCGAGGATCGGGGCTTCCTCCCCGGGTCCGGTGTTCCTGCGCGCCGCAAATTCCTTGCGGCCATGTTCAGTGGATTGCATGGCGGATGCCGGACGGGACAGCGCCCATTTCAGCACGCGATGCACAATCAAATCGGGATAGCGCCGAATGGGCGAAGTGAAATGCGTGTAGTGCCGCGTAGCCAGGGCGAAATGGCCCTGCGGATCCGCGGAATACCGCGCCTGGCGCAGCGAGCGCAGCATGAGGTAGGAAAGTATGCGCTCCTCGGCCTTGCCGGCGATTTTTTGCGTGAGGCGCTGGTAATGCTGCGGGCGGATGGCGAAACTGGCGGCGTCGGGAAGCGAAATGACCATCGGACGGAGGTTGCCGTGGCCGGCGCGTCCGCGCTTGCCGCGCGGACTCACGGTGCCATGACGGACGGCGACGCGGCGCTCGAAAAGTTCCTCGACGCCCAATGTGTAGCCGAAAGTGTGGGCTATCTCCTCGAATTCCAGAACCTTCTGCGGATCCGGCTTTTCGTGGATGCGATGCAGAAAGCCAAGCTGGCGGCGTTCCAGTTCCTCGGCAACGGCTTCATTGGCGGCGAGCATGAATTCCTCGATCAGCCGGTGAGCCATATTGCGCTCGCTGCGGACAATTCCGGTGATGCGGCCGGTGTCGTCGAATTCCAGAATAGGCTCAGGCAGATCGAAGTCAATGGAGCCACGGGCCACGCGGCGCTGATTCAGCAGCAGCGCGAGGTCGCGCATGTTGCGAAAATCCGCGGCCAATGAGGCATAACGTCCACTGGCTTCCGGTTCACCTTCGAGGACCGCGTTGACGGCAGTGTAGGTCATGCGCTCTGCGGAACGAATCACCCCGGGCATAAATTCCGCGGAGACGCGGCGGCCTTGCGCGTCGAAATGCAGGATGGCGCTCATCACCAGCCGGTCCACATGTGGATTCAGGGAGCAGATGCCGTTGGAAAGCTCTTCGGGGAGCATGGGTATGGCGCGGTCGGGAAAATAAACGGAATTGCCGCGGAGCCGGGCTTCGCGGTCCAGCGGCGAACCGGGGCGGACGTAGTGAGCCACGTCGGCGATGTGGACCTGCAACTCGTAGCCGCCGCCGTCCATCGGCTTGACGAAAACGGCGTCATCAAAATCGCGCGCCGTTTCTCCGTCAATGGTGACGATGGGCAACTGACGGAAATCGCCTCGGTCGCGCAGATCAGCTTCGCTCACTTCAGGCGAGACGCCGCGCGCTTCCTCGATTACTTCCGGTGGAAAAACGTGCGGTAAATGGTGCTTGCGGAGAATGATCTCCACGTCCACGCCCATTTCACCGGGCTTGCCGATAATTTCCAGGACGCGGCCGGCGGGCGGCGCTCCACCGTGGGGGAACCGTGTGATCTCCACATTTACCACCGCGCCATCCAGCTCCGGCAGGCGGAGTCCGCGTCCGCGGCGGCGCGAATCCGGGGAAGATGGCCCAAGTTTGTCGCGCAACGCCGTGGTGAGTTCTTCGCCCGGCGGAATGGTGATCTCGTGTGGGAGACGCGTGTCGTAAGGCAAAACAAAATTTCCGCGGGAATCGTAACGGAAGAGCCCCACCACGGTGGATTGTTCGCGGCGCAGGACGCGGATGATGCGGCCTTCGGCGCGTCCGTCGGGGCGGCGGCGCTCAACGCGCGCCTGCACGCGGTCTCCGTGCATGGCGTCGGACATCTGATCCTGGCCGATGAAGAGGTCACCGGCCACTCCGGGGATGATCGCGGACGGAACGACGAAACCGTAGCCGTCGCGATGAGCCACCAGGCGCCCTTCCACCAGATTGGGGTCGTGTGTCGGCGCGGCCGCTGACTTCGTGGGAGCGCGGGCAGGAACGCGGGTCGCCACTGGAGCCGGGGGCTTTGAGCGGCGTGCATCCTGAGATAAACGGTATTTGCCGGGGCGGACTTCTTCTACATCGCCCTGGCGCTTAAGTTTTTGGAGCAGGCGTGGGAGAACCCTGCGGCCGGCATGGCTCAGGTCCATCTTTCCGGCGATCTCGCGGATACCCAAAGGGCGGGGCGCAACCGCAAGAAAAGCAAGAAGTTGCTCTGGGGGTAAAACGGCCAGTTCCTTGTCAGAAAAACGATGCATAGCGGCGGTCTCGCCAGCGGGCGAGCAGGCGAGTCTATTCTAATGGGGTCTGAGTTTTTTTTCAGGCGAATGCAACTTTAGAGGTTGGTATGTGTTGAACCGAGAAGAAGGTGAAACCCACAGCCAGCCTGCCTCGGGCTGCTGTGCGGGTTCACACCCCAGTGACGTGCCAGAGAGGCGGTTCGGACCGGGGCCGCCTCTCTACCTTCCTTAAGTTCCTCTCTCCTGTTTCCTTTTTTCTGCCAGGCATGTGTCACTCCCTTGTAATTGCGGACCGGGACGTTGGCATGGACCGTCTCGATATGCGCGGGGCCGCGGGCTTTCTGGACAACGGCACTGATTGCATTTTGCGAGCGGCGCGAATGGAACAAATAGATAATCATTATTGATCGTTTTCGGGCGGATTTTCCCGCCCCATCGGCGGCGTGGGCATCTCCACAACGGCAATGCGGCCATCCGGCTCTCGTTCCAGCGACGGAGCGTAGAGGCCGAGCATCTGGCGGCGCCACCATTCTCCGGTGGCGCGTTTGGTGGCCATGTCCGTGAACCAGTACTGCCAGATGACGGCGCGAACGCGGAGAGGAGGACCAAGCGGGAAGGGGTCGGATTCGAACAAAGCCATTACCGGCGGGCTGCCTTCGAGGATGCGCTCTTCGGTAAGGAGCACGATGGGAGATTCGCGCCAGTTGCCGAGAGAAGCAAACCACAGATTCCAGTCGAAGCGCGGTTGATAGGGGGCGTAGATGCGCGGTGGCTCGTTGGTGGCCTGCGGTTTGTTGCGAAATCCGTAAGCCAGCCAGGTGTGGCCGCCATCGTTGGACCCCTGAAACTCGATTTCGTAGCGGCCGAGGGTCATAACCGCGAAGAGGCCGTAGCGGTCAGCGATGCGGAAGGGTTCCAGCAGGCGCACGGGCGTGGTGGGCAGAGGCACCGAAGGCCAGAGCATTTGAACCAATTGCACCGTGCTGCAGTAGAAAATGAAAGAAAGAACCACGCCCACAAATAACAAACGGAAAGACTGCAAGGTTGTTAACCAGCGTGCAGACTGCTGCACGGGAGCGCCGGCGGATCCAGAAGGAGGCGCGGCGAACAGGACAGGAGGAATCGTTGGCGTGGCGGCTGGTGATGGCAGGCCGGACGGCGAGTCTCCTGTAATGGGCGCGACTTCCGCGGCGGCGGACGAAACTGCCGAAGCAGGCACGGCAGCCGGTTCACCGAGGGAATGTCCGCACTTTCGGCGGAATATAAGCCGGCGCAGAGGTTCGAGGGAGCGGTCGTCCAGCAAAAGAATTCCCAGCGCAAGAACCAGATAATTCAAGAAAGTGTAGTTAGCCGTGAGGATGATGCCAATCTCCCAGGGCGTGACGATGCAGAAACAGATGACGCGAAGGCGGCGCGGGAGGAACATCATCCACACAAGAATGAGTTCCAGGAAAAGCGTGGCGCCAGCCGTGGCCACGTGGAAACTATGCGGAAGATGCTGAACGTACCAGCCGATCCATGTTGGCAGCGGGCCGTTCTGGTAGTACTGGTCCATGGCAGTGAGATGTCGCCATTGCGGATCGCCGCTGGTGAGTTTGGCGACGCCGGATTCGAAATAGATGCGGAACCATTCCCACAGCAGCAGAAAATGGGTGACGCGCGATGGGGGGTGCGCGGCGCCGCGTCCGGGGCGAATGCCTCCGGGCGCGAAAAAGAGGGCGATGAAGCCGGCTTCAAGGAGCATGCCGTCGGATTGGTAGCTGGCGAAATCCTGTGCTGCTCCGATAAAAGAAAGAAAGCACACGAAGCATATGAAAAGCATCACCCGCGGCCAGAGGTTCAAAATCAACGCGATGGAAGCGATGATCCCCACCCAGACAACAACCATCAGCGCGGTATCGCTGGAGCGAATCCAGAACAGCGTGGGCGCGTACCAGAAACGGGCCCATCCTCCCATATAGCGCGAAACGGATTCCAGATATTCGCCAACGGGCAGGATGCCCGCGGAGCCGATGAGTCCGCGAATCTGGAAATGGAGTGAATAAAACGCGGAAAAATAGATGATGCCGAGCGCCCGCAGGAAGAGCCAGCGCGAATCAAGATACGCGCGATCACTGGAAGGACCGGGTCCGAAGAGCCAGCGCAATGCGTTCCAAAACCGCGAGTCCATGGCGGGCATTATAGGACGGGATGCGCGCGAATTCAGGTTTCCCGAACGGACGGAGGGCATCCATATTGGCTGGCGACAGGTTTGCCAGCCGGGGATTAAGATTGGGTACCTGGACGGGGGGCGAATGGGAGTGGCGCGGAGTTGATGAGCGCTCGCACTGGACGACGCACTGATTTTCGGCGAGGCGAAAAGAGGATGTATGGAAGGTCACATCAGATTGCGTTCCGGACTGGAACAGTTGCCGCAGCCCGCAGGCGAACGATTCGTCAAGCTGTTTGACCACGGCACGCTGGTGGTGGAGCTTTACGCGCCGCGAGGCGCTGATTCACAGAAGCCTCACACGCGGGATGAAGTTTACGTGGTGGCTGCGGGTTCGGGGCGATTTCAATTGTGCGGAGTAGAGGAAGAGTTTGCTCCGGGCGACGTTTTATTCGCGCCCGCCGGCGCGGAGCACCGCTTCGTGGACTTCACGGATGATCTGGCGGTCTGGGTGATGTTCTATGGCCCAGAGGGAGGCGAAGCCTGAGCTTTCCACAGGGCCAAATCTTCCGATTGACGCTTCCAAAAGCGGCGCGATACCCTAATGAACGAATGGCTGGTGACAGTCCACTTAAGAATTCAGCACGAAACCCGGAAACATCCCACCTTGAGGAGATTCATGTCGAACGAATTGAGAAACTTTCTGGCTCTTTCTTATGATGAACTGGAAGCGCTGAACCTGAAGGCCAAGGAACAGCGCAAGAACCGCGTCGCCACGCACAAGATCCAGGAAGAACGGATCAAATACCTCACCGACGAAAAGCGCATCAAGGCAGTGACGGTGCTCTTCAGCGACCTGGAAGGGCGCCTGCACATGCTGGATTATGACAAAAAGTTTCTCATCAATAGCTGGGACAACCTCACCTTCGATGGCTCCTCCATTCGCGGATTCACGGCGCAGCGTGAAAGCGATTTGCGGCTGGCCATGGACTGGAGCGCGTTCTACTGGGCGCCGTCGGATGTTTTCGGCTCCGGGAAGGTGCTGGTGTTCGGCGAAGTGATCGACAAGGATGGCGCGCCATACAGCGGGGACATCCGCGGCGTGCTGAAGGGGTATACCGACAAGCTGCACAAGAAGGAAGGCTACACGCTGAACGCGGCCAACGAAATTGAAGGATTTCTGTTTGACGGACCGGACGCGGAACGGCGCTACCATGAGACGGGCAAATTCGAATATGTGAACACCGGCGGCTATTACCATTCGTTGCCCGGTGATCCGCTGCGCCATTTTATTGACACCAGCGCCGAAGTGCAGCGGGCCATGGGTTTTCAGAACGAAAAGGATCATCCTGAGGTGGCGCCGTCGCAGTTTGAAATCAACTACGGCTATGGCGAGGCGGTCGCCGCGGCGGACCAGATTCAACTGTATAAACTGATTTGCCGGCAGGTGGCCACAACCATGGGACTGACGGCATCGTTCCTTCCCAAGCCGGTGGTGGGTGTGAACGGCAGCGGCATGCACACCAACGTCTCCATCAGCAAGGGCGGGAAAAATCTTTTCTGGGACCCCAAGGGCGAAGAAAAACTGGCAAAGATCGCGTGGTCGTTTGTGGACCGCATCCTGACGCATGCGAATGATCTTTGCCTGCTGCTGAATGCCAGCGTGAACTCCTACCGCCGGCTGGACCCGCATTTCGAAGCGCCCAATCAGATCAAGGCGTCGCCGATAGATCGCGGCTCCATGGTGCGCATCCCTATCGGCAACGAGAAAAGTTCGCGCGTGGAGATTCGGTCCGTCAGCCCGGACGCGAATCCGTACTTGGTGCTGTATTCGTTGTTCCGGACGGGGCTGGAAGGCGAAACGTCAAAAATCAAGAACCTGCGCCAGGCCGAACGCTACCTGCCGGACAATATCTATACGGCCATCGAGAATTTCCAGAAGGCCGACTGGACCACGCAGCTCCTGGGTGAAGACGTGAAGGCGCGTTATGCGGAATTGAAGCACGCTTCCGCGGATCGCTGCGCGCGGCTGTTGGGGACGTTCGTGAAGGCGCCGGAAGTGCAATACCATCACGAAGTCTACAATCAGTATTTGTGGAACCAGTTTTAGCGCGCGAACATTGAAAATCCGTCTGGGCCGGGAAACGGAACCGGCGCTGGTTCTCCATCCGCCAAAACTGATTGGGAGAGTCCGGCCATGCCGGTGCTGCCAGCAAAGCGCCATCGGCGATACCGGGGGCGAAAGCAGCGTCAGATTTCGAGCTGGCCGGAATAGAAGACGCGGGCCTTGCCGGGGCCCCCAGGTTCCACGCGGCCGATGAGGTAGAATTTTTCGCGGCGGCGCTTCAGTTCGGCTTCCAGCTTGCGAACATGCCGGGGCGGGACCACCAGAATCATTCCCACGCCCATGTTGAAGGTGCGCAGCAGCTCGTCATGCTTGATTTTCCCTAGACGCGCCAGATAGCGGAAAATTGGCAACACCGGCCAGGAGTTGGATTCAATCACTGCCCGCAGGCTGCGCGGAAGAACACGTGGCAGGTTGCCGGTGATGCCACCTCCGGTGATATGCGCCAGTCCGGACAGCCAGCCATTCTGGAGAGCGGGTTTCAGAGCGGGCCAGTAGCAGCGATGGGGCTTCAAAAGCTCCGCGCCGATTTTGTTTCCGATTTCAGCGACGTAGCTGCCGGGCTTCAGCCGGGCCACCTCGAAAACCAGCTTGCGGGCCAGCGAATAGCCGTTGGTGTGCAGGCCGGTGGAAGGTAAACCGATGAGCAAATCGCCCTTATGCACGCCACGCGGCGAAAGGCGGCGCGCGCGGTCCACCGCGCCGATGATGAACCCCGCCAGATCGTATTCGCCGGGCTGGTAGAAACCGGGCATTTCCGCGGTTTCGCCGCCGATCAGAGCGCAGCCGGCGTGGCGCGCGGCCCGGCTCATGCCTTCGATGATTTGTTCCACCATGGCGGGCTCGACGCGCCCCATCGCGAGATAATCCAAAAAGAAAAGCGGCTCGGCCCCCACGGTGAGAATGTCGTTCACGCAGTGGTTGAGAAGATCGCCTCCCACGGTGGAATGAATGCCGGTGGCGAAAGCGATCTTGAGCTTGGTCCCAACGCCGTCGGCGCTGGCCACCAGAACGGGATCGCGCCAGCGTTTCTTGTCCAGGCTATAGAGCGCGCCAAAACCGCCGATGGGTTCCAGCACGGCCCGGGTGAAGGTGTGCGCGGCGAGGGAGCGAATGCGCTGCTTGGCCTGGTCGGCCCGCGAAATATCCACTCCGGCGTCGGCGTAGCGCATCAAACGTTTGCCCCGATAGAATGCCTAAATTGGCCGGAAGAGGCGGCCCCAGCGCACCTCTTTGGGATGGATAAGAATGCCCAAATAAGCGGAAAGACGCTCGCCAATGTGGCCCGGTTCCCAGGTGTCTTCCGGCGCGTCAATGGACATGTAAATAAAGAGAGGCGTGCCGAGAATGTTTTCGCGCGGTACGTAGCCCCAGTAGCGGCTGTCGTAGGAATCATTGCGGTTATCACCCATCACAAAATACTTTCCGGGAGGAAGAGTGACGGGACCATAGCTGTCCATATCGTTCGGCGGATCCTTGCGATAGGGCTCGTTGAGAGCTTTGCCGTTGATATAGACAATGCCTTCCTTGATTTCCAGTGTATCGCCCGGTATGGCAATCACGCGCTTGATGTAGTCCGGATTGCCGGGCAGCGGCGCGCGGAAAACAATCACCTGCTGGCGGTGCGGATTGCGCCATAGCGGGTAGTGGATGGGCGTGAAGGGGATGCCGATGTCGTAGCCAATGCGGCTGACGATGAGATGGTCGCCGATGAGAACAGTGTTCTCCATCGAGGCGCTGGGGATCACGCGGGCCTGCACCAGCGTTCCTTCAATCACCAGGAACGCCAGTATCACCCAGAACCACGAAAGGACTTCGCGCCAGACGTATTCCCCGCGCGTGGGCCGGCGCGGCGCGGTAGTTTCAGTTTCACGATTCACGATTCGCTCCTACTTCCAGTTGGACAAGCTCGGTTGGATAGGTGCCGGTGTAACAAGAGGTGCAGAAATAGCCGTCGGTATCACCGAGGGCGCGGCGGAGATTTTCCAGCGAGAGATAGCCGAGAGAATCCGCGCCGATGAAATCGGCAATTTGCTTTACAGAAAGACGCGCGCCAATCAGTTCATTGCGCGTGGGGGTATCAATGCCGTAATGGCAGGGAGAAATGGTGGGGGGGCAACTGATGCGCACGTGGACTTCCGTCGCTCCGGCGTCGCGAACCATGCGGACAATTTTCTGGCTGGTGGTGCCGCGGACGATGGAATCGTCCACCAGAACCACGCGGCGGCCCTCCAGCAGCGCGCGCACGGGATTCAGCTTCACGCGCACGCTGAAATCGCGGATGGATTGCGCCGGCTCGATGAACGTGCGGCCGATGTAATGATTGCGGATCAGCGCCATCTGGAACGGCAGGCCGGATTCACGCGCATAGCCAATGGCCGCCGGAACGCCGGAATCGGGGACGGGGACGACGATGTCCGCGGGAACAGGATGCTCGCGGGCCAGCAACTGCCCCAGCTTTTCGCGGCTGGCGTTGACCGAGCGGCCAAAAATGATGCTGTCCGGCCGGGCGAAGTAGACGTGCTCGAAAATGCAATATTGATGCGGCTTTTCGGGCGCGAAGCGGATGGATTCCAGCCCGCTGCGCGATATGCGCAGCATTTCGCCGGGTTCAATTTCGCGCACGTATTCCGCGCCGATCAAATCGAACGCGCAGGTTTCCGAAGCCACCACCCAGGCGCCATTCAGGCGGCCAAGATTCAACGGACGAAAGCCGCGCGGATCGCGGACGGCATAAATTTCATTGCGGGTAATAAGGAGCAGCGAGTAAGCCCCTTCCACCTGGTTGAGCGCGTCCGCCACCGAGGTGGGGAGCGTGCGTGCCTGGCTGCGGGCCACGAGATGTACGATTACTTCCGTATCACTGGTGGTCTGGAAGATGGAGCCTTTATGCTCCAGGCGGCGGCGCCATTCCAATGCGTTCGTAAGGTTGCCGTTGTGCGCCACGCCCAGCTTGCCCTTGTTGCAATCAATCACCACGGGCTGGGCGTTCACCAGCGAGGTGTCGCCGGCCGTGGAATAGCGGGTATGGCCGATGGCGATATCCCCGGGAAGCTGCGCCAGCTTGTCGGGGGAAAATATCCACGGCGTGGCCCATGCTTTTAATCAGGCGCACATCGGAACCGTCGCTGGCGGCGATGCCCGCGGATTCCTGGCCGCGATGCTGCAGCGCATACAGACCGAGATAGACCATCTTGGCTGCTTCGGGGTGGCCGAAGATGCCGAAGACTCCGCATTCGTCGTGGAACTTGTCGTCCACGTAATCGCAGGTGAGATTCATCTTGTCCGGATAGCTTGTTCGAATGACTCGGCCCAGCAGCGGCGAAGACCGCCGATGGCGGAGTGTACCGCAACGTGCCCATTCCATTGGATGCTGAAATCGGCGCGTGTGACTACGCCAATCTGCAGCGCTCCAACCCTATATTGTGCCGCAAGGGCGAAGAGCCGGGCAAGCGCGCCGGGCGATGCGGATAATAACGCGCGGGCGCCACGCTCGCCGAAGAGCGCCGCCTCGGCGGGGCCGCCGCCGGTAAGAGAGACATCCGCGCTTAAACCATTCGATGCAAAGCAGGACTCGGCCAGTGCCACAGCCAGGCCCCCGTCAGAGAGGTCGTGCGCCGAAACTGCCGAGCCTTCCAACGCGATGGCGTGGAGGCACTCGGCGAGGCGCTTCTCCGCGGGAAGGTCAATTGCCGGCGGCGCTCCCGCCACAATCGAGCGGACCGTCCGCGCGTACTCCGATGAGGAAAATTCACTCGCCGCGTTATCGGCCGCGGATGGCCGCCCCGCGTCCAGCAGAACAATGGCATCGCCTTCGGCGCGGAAGGCAGCGCCCAGCGCGCGCTCGGCATTTTCCAGCAGGCCGAGAACGCCAAGAACCGGCGTGGGATAAATTCCCCGCCCCAATGTTTCGTTATAAAAGCTGACGTTGCCGCCAGTGATGGGTATGGACAGCGCGGTGCATGCTTCGGCAATGCCGTCCACCACTTCGCTGAACTGCCACATGATTTCCGGCTTCTCAGGATTGCCAAAATTCAGGCAATTGGTGGCCGCCAGTGGACGCGCGCCCGAACAGGCCACGTTGCGCGCGGCTTCGGCCACGGCGTGCATGGCTCCCAGGCGCGGAGCCAGTTGGCACCAGCGGCCATTGCCGGCCACGCTCAGGGCAAGCGCGCTGGAGGTTCCCTTCACGCGCAGAACAGCGGCGTCACCGGCGCCGGGCGCCACGCGCGTGTTGGTGCGCACCATGTGGTCGTACTGTTCGAAGATCCAGCGCTTGGAAGCGATGGAAGGAGCGGCCAGGAGCCGCTGGAATTGATCCGTGAAATCCGCGCCATCATCGGCAAAGGAAATCAATGGAGAGCACGGCGCGGTTGCGGGCGGCGCGAGCGGGCGCTGATATACAGGGGCTTCCTCGGCCAGCGCGTCCACGGGGATATCGGCGGCCACGCGGCCGTTTTCGAGAATACGCAGGCGATTGCCGGAGGTGACGCGGCCAATTTCCACCGCGTCCAATCCCCACTTGCGGAAAACATCCAGAATTTCCTGCTCGCGCCCGCGGGCGGCAATCAGCAGCATGCGCTCCTGCGATTCGCTGAGCATGATTTCATAAGGGGTCATGCCTGTTTCGCGTTGGGGCACGCGCGCCAGTTCGATTTCGATCCCCAGGCCGCCGCGCGAAGCCATTTCCGAACTCGAACTGGTCAGCCCCGCCGCTCCCATGTCCTGAATGGCCACCAACGCGCCGGTGCGCATGGCCTCCAGGCACGCCTCCAGCAGCAGTTTTTCCATGAACGGATCGCCCACCTGCACGTTGGGCCGCTTCTGCTGCGATTCTTCGCTGAACTCCGCGGAGGCCAGCAGCGACGCGCCGTGAATTCCGTCCCGTCCTGTTTTCGCCCCCGCATAAATCACCGGATTGCCTTCGCCCCGCGCGCGGGCGAAGAAAAGCTCATCGCGCCGCGCCAGCCCCAGAGCGAGGACGTTCACCAGCGGATTCGCCGAATAGCATGGTTCGAACTGAACTTCGCCGCCCACCGTGGGCACGCCAAAGCAGTTCCCGTAAAATGCGATGCCGCTGACCACGCCGTCCACCAGGCGGCGATTGCGCGCGACTTCCTCCGCGGAAACGCCGGGCTGCGCAGTGATGGGGCCAAAGCGCAGCGAATCCAGCACGGCGATGGGCCGCGCGCCCATGGTGAAAATATCGCGCAGTATTCCGCCCACGCCCGTGGCCGCGCCCTGAAACGGCTCCACAAAACTCGGATGGTTGTGCGATTCGATTTTGAACACAGCGCAGAGGCCGCCGCCGATATCCACCACGCCGGCGTTTTCGCCCGGTCCCTGGACCACCTGCGGTCCGCGCGTGGGCAGTCGCCGCAGATGCACTTTGCTGGACTTATAGGAGCAGTGCTCGCTCCACATCACGCTGAAAATCCCCAGTTCGGTAATCGTGGGATCGCGGCCCAGCAGCTCGCGCACGCGCTGGTACTCGTCGGCCTTCAGGCCGTGTTCCGCGGCCACTTCCGGCGTGATTTTGATTTCAGTGTCCAGCATGGTTAGAGAGAAACCGCCGCGGGCGCGAACGCGAAATCCGTGCGTTCAACGCAAAACCGCAATGAATAAATGGAAAGAGAAAAGCGTTGGCTGGAGGGAGCGCCGCTCACGCGGTTACCGCGGAGCGCACCAGGCTCTCCACCATGGATTTGAAAATCACCAGACCGTCGTCGGAGCCCAGCGAAAGCTCCACCGCGCGCTCCGGATGCGGCATCAGACCGGCCACGTTGCGCTCGCGGTTGCAGATTCCCGCGATGTTGGCCAGAGAGCCGTTGGGATTGGCGGCCGCATCCTCGACGCCTTCCGGCGTGGTGTAACGAAAAAGTATGCGGCGCTCGCGTTCCATCTGCGCCAAAGTTCCCTCGTCGCAGAAATAATTTCCGTCGTTGTGCGCGATGGGAATTTTCAGCACCTGCCCTTTGCGCGCCGCGCAGGTGAAAGGCGTATCCGTGGATTCCACGCGAATGTGCACGTGGCGGCAGATGAAGCGCAGCCCGCTGTTGCGCAGCATCGCTCCCGGCAGCAGTCCCGCTTCCAGCAGGACCTGGAATCCGTTGCAGATGCCCAGCACCAGCCCTCCCGAAGCGGCGAAGCGCTGCACCGAGTGCATCACCGGAGAAAAGCGCGCGATCGCTCCCGTGCGCAGGTAGTCGCCGTAGGCGAATCCGCCCGGAAGGATTACCGCGTCAACGCCCGCCAGATTTTCCGATTGGTGCCACAGCATTTCCACGGGCTGGCCGAGGACGTTGCCAATGGCATGCTGCGCGTCATGGTCGCAATTGGAGCCGGGAAACACCACCACGCCGAATTTCATCAGGGGTTTTCTCCCAAGAACATTTTATCACACGGAGCGGCATAGAAAACCGCCTTTGCCCGCGCCTGGTGGTACTCCGCTCCTCCGCATCATCACTGCGGGCAAAGACCGGGAGTTGCGACAAGACACGACAAGGTCGACGCTAAGCTTTGAGAATTTGGTCTAGTTTCTGAATTAAGCCAGGAATGTAAATTTGCGCCCCCCGGCAAATCTCGGGGATTTCTGAACTTCCAAGCTGCGGTTTTATACCGCTCTCGACGATCCCCTTCCACCGCCTTATGCCGTAATACATCGAGTCCAAGGCTGCAAAAAGATTAGGATCGAGCCCTTCGAGTTCACCGCGCTGCTTCAGCCACTCCTCATTTGATGGCGCTATATAGGTGCGGTCACTTTGGAAGCTGGCAGCTGTTCTCAGATTGTCTTCGAGTTCCATTTTCAGCGCACGTATCCCGGCACGCGGTATAACTGCCTTCGAGGCAATCAGCAGATCAGACACCGGATTGTCGTGCTTGTTCGAGTTGTTCAGAGCATCGCTCAAATAGCCGGCGATCCTCAGGTGAAAATCATCTGTCAGGTCGATAGGGTATTTGTAGACGAGCATGCGATATTGCTGTGTATCAAATGGACTCTCAGTCGGAGATTGCCCGACCAGAATCGAGCGTTTCCCAAAGGCGTGTCGTACTCCAAGCTCATAAAAAACGTTTGGATTGCCGCCGGTCAAATCCGCGAGGACGATGCGCGCGGTGTGCAATTGCAGTAACACCTGCTTCATTACGGAGCCAGATTCATGGATGTCGTCAGCTCGTTCGCAAGTCAGGCCGAGGCCACTGGCTTCGACTCGTACCCTGAAGACGTTCTCATATATGTCTCGCCACATCTTCACCTGTGTAGCATCTCCACCAATCGGCATAATGACAAAGCACTTTTCCATCGGCTATCGCCTCATCACTTAACAAAGGGCCCGGCTTGGGCCGATTCGCTTAGTGCTCGCGTTCTGAAATACTGAAAGTATTCGATCCCGAAGACCGCTCCACACAACATCTCTGCGGCATCCTTCCCGGACAAGGTCGTGCCGCGAAGGCCCTCGTGCACGTATTGATTACGGATTTCCCGCAAGCGATTTAGTTCGCCTCTAATTTCCTTCCGAAGCACTGGCAAGTGAAATATCTCTCCTAATAGAGGCAGCACAATATTTAGCGCAGATGAATAGCTAATTTCATCCCTTACAAAGCGCTGAGCTCTTTCCTTTGAGACACGCTTTGCAAGGCACTCATGGACAAGGGGCATTAGAGTTATCTCGGCCGCCGCGTGTGCAGGCAAGATAAGATGACGATAGTCATGATTGATCATGGCATCGAACGCATCCGTCAGATAAACGGCAGCTTCCGAATTGGTGCCAGACGGAACCCAAGTTACGGAGGCCGCGATGTTGCGGTTTCCGGGATTTTGCGGCAGTCGCTCACCGTTGCTTGTCCTCAGCGGTAAACCGAATACGGAAAACTTCGTCCCTAGAAATCGTCGGTCCACACGATTGCCGTGCCACAATAGCGGGTGACACCCGGCCCCTTGTGAAGTAAATCCCAACTCGAGAATCGTGGCGTCATCCGGAACGCCGTGCTGCTTCAGATATAACTCCTTCGACTCATCCGGGGAGAGAGTGAAAATAAATGTGGTGTGAAAAACCCCTGGAAAGAAGCCACCCCAAGGGACGAGCCACGCGTCACTAGAAGTAGATCGCGCTGCCAACCAAACATCCATAGGATCTCCACAGTTCCGACAGGGGAATGTGGGACTCTCGAACAGCTTCTCCCCAATTGACGTCAGCGACGGAAGTGTATGCTTGCACCTTGGACAAGGAGGTCCGCATGCTTCTGAAGTGTAGGAAAAGCTCTCTGGTTCAATTGGGGCCATCTGGACATTTTATCAGCATCAGTTAAGAGCAACACCCGACAGTCATTCCCAACTGGGAAGAAACTGCGCTGCTAGACTAACTCCTCTTACAGAAGCCGCTGTTGCTTTTTCCTGCGGAATTCTGACAATAGATCAGAACTATGCCCGGACGAGCTTCAAAGGGCAAAATCGCCGACGAACGCCGATTTCTAATCGCTACACTTCTTACAGTCGCAAAACGCTAACTCCTGCGAAATCAAGCACATCCGCATTTCTAATCGCTATACTTTTGACCACTCTGCGGGACGGCCGGCAACCCCATTCGGCGGCGGCCAAAGCCGATTTCTAATAGGGACACATGTGACAGTCGCAAAACGTTAACTCGCTTGAAATCAGTCACATTCACGTTTCTAATAGGGACACTTTTAAGGTGGGCCACGTAGCGCGTTTCACACCCGATTCCCCGCTCAACCCCGGCGCTTTCCCGCCACTTTTTTCGCCCGGCTGGGACGTTTCTTCGGCTGCCGCCGTGAAACCTTGGCCATTTTTCCCGCCGGCTCGCTCGGATGGCGAGCGGTGGACGCCGCCGCCGCTCGCGCCTGCACCGCGTTGCGGCGTTCAGCGACCCATCCAACTTTATTTTCCTGGCGCCCGCGCGCAATGGCCAGCGAATCGGGCGGAACGTCCTGCGTGATCACCGAACCCGCGGCAACATACGCGCCGTCGCCAACGCGGACTGGCGCGACAAGTTCTGTTCCGCTGCCGATGAAAACTCTGTCGCCGATGGTGGTGGGATACTTGTTGACGCCGTCGTAATTGCAGGTGATGGTGCCGGCGCCAATGTTGGTGCCAGCGCCCACGGTGGCGTCGCCAATATAAGTGAGGTGCATGGCTTTGGTGCCTTCGCCGATGCTGCTTTTTTTCACTTCCACAAAATTGCCAATGCGCGCGCGCGGACGCAGCTCCGTGCCTTCGCGGAGATGTGCAAAGGGTCCTACGCCAGTGCCAGTTCCTAAACGCGTGTCCAACACCAGCGAATGGGGTTTGATCTCCACGTCGTCGGCCACTTCGGCGTTGAGCAGAACGCATCCCGTGCCAATCGTGCAGCGCGCCCCGATGCGCGTGCGGCCCAGAAGCTGCACGCCAGGTTGAATGACGGTGTCCTCGCCTGCTTCCACGCCGGCATCAATCAGGATTGTTTCGGGCAGATAGAGCGTAACGCCCGCGTCCATCAGGGCCAAAGCCTTGCGATGGCGGAAGACGCGGTCCACTTCCGCAAGCTCAGCGCGTGTGTTGCAGCCGAGAATTTCCTGGGCATCCTCGACGGCGTGGCCCACAACGCTTTCGCCGCGCGCCCGAAGATGGGCGATCACGTCCGTGAGATAGAGTTCGTGGTGAAAATTGTCCGGGCGGATGTGTTCCAGCGAAGGCCAGAGTTTCGCCAGCGTGAAGGAATAAATGCTGGAGTTTACTTCAAGAATGGCGCGCTGCTCATCGCTGGCGGATTTTTCCTCGATGATGGCCTGAACTTCGCCTTCGCCATCGCGAAGAATTCGGCCATAGCCGGTGGGGTTTTCCAGATTAGCCGTGAGGATTGCCGCGGCGGCGTGGCGCTGCGCTTCCATAAGGGCCGCCAAGGTTTCCGTGCGAACCAGCGGCGCGTCGCCGGGGACCACCAGCACATGTTTGGCGCTAGCCGGAATTGCCTGCCGCGCCATGAGCATTGCGTGCCCGGTGCCGTTCTGGGGCTGTTGCAAGACGGGCTGCGCGCCGAAAGATTCCGCCACGGCGCCAACCTGGTCAGCCTGATGTCCCACAACGACGATCAATGCGCGCGCGCGCAACGGCTGGCAGGCGCGGAGGACGTGCTCCAGCAACGGATAACCACCAGCGCGATGCAGCACCTTGGCCATGCTGGATTTCAGGCGTGTTCCTTTGCCTGCGGCCAGCACGACGACGGCGGTATCGGAAAGAGACATGGAGCGCTATTTTCGCCTCAAGAGAGACATTTAGCAACGTGGCGAAAAACGAAGGCGAGCCGCGCCATTCATCAGGAAGTGGCGGACAGCGGAGAGGAGATGGGCGCTTCGATAGCAGACGAAATAGTTTCTGGCGGGCTGGACGTGGTCTTCTCCCACAGGGATGGATCCGACAGCAGGCGCATAACGAGTTGCGTGTGCATGGCGTGACCCGCTTTGTGGGCCACCACACTGGCCTGCAGCGGAAGGCCGAGCAGGGCGAGGTCGCCGATAAGGTCAAGCGTTTTGTGGCGGCTGAATTCGTCCGGGAAGCGCAGGCCTTCGGGATTCATGATGCCCGTGCGGGTGAGGACAATCGCGTTTTCCAGCGATCCGCCGCGCACCAAACCTTGCGCGCGCAGGCGTTCGGCTTCTTCAATGAAGCCAAAGGTGCGCGCCGGCGCCAGCTCTCGGCGGAAGGACTCGGCGGTGACCACCAGTTCCGTTTCCTGCGAACCGATCAGCGGGTGCGGAAAATCGATAAAACATTTGACGCGAAAATCGTCGCAGGGATACATGCCGATGCGGCGGTCGCCGTCGGAAAATTCCAGGGGACGGATAAGACGCAGGTAGCGCCGCGGCTTGCGGAGACGCCGCAGGCCGGCGCGGTCCAGCATTTCGATGAATGGTTGAGAGGAACCATCCAGAATGGGTAATTCCAGGGCGTCCATTTCGACGTAAACGTTGTCAATGCCCGAGGAGTACAGCGCGGCGAGCAAATGCTCCGTGGTTGACAGCCAGACGCCGCCCTTCATCAGGCTGGTGGCGTAGCTGACCCTCGCCACATTGCGGCCCGATGCCTGGATCTCAAAATTGTCCAGATCCACGCGACGAAAAACGATGCCGGTATTCGCCGGAGCCGGAACCAGCCGCAGATTGCTATGCACGGCGGTATGCAAGCCAATGCCCTGAGTCTCGACAGGAGCCCTTATTGTGGTTTGGAGTTGGGTGGTCAACAATATGTATTTAGCACTTTAAAGGCCAGAGAGATTTATAATTAAATTGTTTGTTTACAGAGTCTTAGATGAACAAGGCTGACTTGTATTCCATGGACATGTGGTAATCATACAACGATTGGTGTGGCTTCCCGTGTCAACGCGGACCAGCACACATAGAGCAACGTGCTCCGTTCAATGGCGACTTAATTCCCGTAGCCGAGGGCTCGAAGAGCGAAAATTTGGAGTTCGCGCGCCCCGCGCATAGAATAGAATTTCACGACACTGCGATGGCCACACCGTTCAATATCTTGTCCAGTCAGCCCCCCACCGGGGGAATTCCTCCTTCGGCGGAGCACCCACGGCCGTCTTGGCTGCGCGTAAAATTTTTTGGAGGGCCGAATTATCAGGATTTGAAACGTATTATGCGCACGTTGGATCTCCACACCGTGTGCGAAAGCGCGCGCTGTCCCAACATGGGGGAATGTTGGGAGCATCGCACGGCGACGTTCATGATCCTGGGAAATATCTGCACGCGCGCGTGCGGGTTTTGTTCCGTTCCCTCCGGGAAGCCGCTGGGACCGCCGGAAGAAGATGAACCGCAGCGCGTGGCTGAAGCCGTGGAGCGCATGGGTTTGCGCTACGCAGTGGTGACTTCGGTGAACCGCGACGACGAAGCCGACGGCGGCGCGGCAATTTTTGCGCGTACCATCGCGGAGATTCGCCGGCGCGTTCCGGGCTGCAGAGTGGAAGTGCTGATTCCCGATTTTCGTGGCGTGTGGACGGCGCTGGAAACTGTGTTGCAGGCGCAACCGGATGTGCTGAACCACAACATGGAAACGGTGCCGCGCCTTTACCGCCAGGTGCGCAAAGGCGCGCTGTGGGAGCGGTCGTTGGAACTGCTGCGGCGTGTGCGTGAGACGGCTCCGGAAACTCCCACCAAGACTGGCATGATGCTGGGCCTAGGTGAAACGCGCGAGGAAGTGCTGGCGGCTATGGAAGAAATCGCCGCGCAAGGCACGCACATTTTAACGCTGGGACAGTATTTACAGCCCACCCGCGAACATTTGCCAATCGTGCGCTATGTCCATCCCGATGAATTCGCGGAGTACAAAGAGGCCGGCGAGCAGATGGGGTTCCGTCACGTGGAAGCGGGGCCACTGGTGCGCTCGTCCTACCACGCATTCGAGCAGGAAGAAGCGGCGCGCAGTTAGCCGTTTCCATCCATTTTCGCAGTTTACAAACTATTTCATCGAACAGCACGCCCAGCCCTCAGCGGCCAGTTTGCGCGTGCGGGCCTGGCACGCCGGGCCCATGCCCTGCAAATTTGCGGCGGCGCGGAAGGCGGCGGTTGCTTCGCTGGTGTGGCCCAGTTCCTCGTGCAAATTGCCAACCAGCAATTGAAAACTTGGATTGCCGGGATAGCGGGTCACCAGCGGCTGCGCGATTTCCAATGCGCGCTGGTAATCGTGCTCATAGGTTCGCAAATTCTTGGCCAGATAAAAACGTGCGCCTACGGAAGTGATCTGGCCTTCGTTCATTCCCCGTTCGAGCTGGCGAATGCCCTCCTGGCGGTTGCCGCCGGGAATGCCCATTAGGAACCGGAGAACTTTCACAAAAGAGGAAAGCGTGTCCACATAATAGTTGTATAGACCCAGGCCGGTATCCGCGTCCGCAAAACTGGGATCAAGCTGCAACGCTTGCAGGAATTCCTTGCGCGCGGCAACGCCGGCGCGGGCTGTGGCGCGCTTTTCATAGAGGAGAGCGTACAGACGCGCCTGTAGGGCCAGTCCCATGCCGGCATAGAAATGCATTTCAGCAGAATCGCGTTTGGCCAGCTGCGCATGAGCTATCCGGATGGCCTTCTCGGTGAGCGCGAGATAATCATTGTCGGCGGGAAGTTTCGGCCGTTGCCAGGCGTCCACCATGCCCCATTTCACGGTGGATGCTTCACAATACATTTCCCACCAGCGCGCTTCCGCTTCCAGCAGATATCCCAGCGGGTTATCCGGCTCGCTATTTTGCAACGCGCGAAAAGTTTCAATCGCCGCGTCAGGGTCGCCTCCGTACATTTTCTCGATGGCCTGTGGAATTCCCGGCGGGAGCTGGATGGGGCCGACTGAAGCGGCGGCTTTGGGACTTACGGGTTGAGAATTTGTTTGGCGCGGGGAAACAGGGAGGGCCAGCGCTAGGAACGCAATTCCGCATAGAGAAATGAAAATGTGCCGCATGTGGACTCTCCAGCCGTAACGTACACGACCCGGGCGCGAAGGGCAACGGCGGTAAACGAATTAGCGGCTCGTTTGTTATGCTGGCGGCTTCGCGGAAAACGCGCGTGGACAATACCAACCAACTCGAGCGCGGCCTGGGGCTGGCGGAGGCCACCGCCCTGAACATGATTGACATGGTGGGCATCGGTCCGTTCATCGTGATGCCCCTGGTGATTCAGCGCATGGGTGGCCCGCAATGCCTGCTGGCCTGGATTGCCGGCGCGTTGATGGCCTTTCTGGATGGCTGCGTGTGGGCGGAGCTGGGTGCGGCCATGCCGGAGGCCGGAGGAAGTTATGTTTTTCTGCGCGAGGAATACGGCGCGGCGCGCTGGGGACGGCTGATGGCGTTCCTGTTTGTGTGGCAAACAGTGGTTCAGGCGCCGTTGGTGATGGCTTCGGGCGCCATCGGCTTTGCGCAATATTTTTCCTATTTGAGGCCGCTGAGCGCGTGGCCGCAGAAAGCGGTATCCGGCGGACTCATCGTGCTGGTCATCCTGCTGTTGTATCAGGGCATCACGCGGATCGGGCGGATTTCACTTTTTCTGTGGGCCGGTGTGATTGCCACGCTGCTATGGATCATTATTTCCGGCGCCGTGCATTTTCATCCTGCATTGGCGTTTGATTTTCCGCCCGGAGCATGGAGTTTCTCGCCGCTGTTTTTTGCCGGATTGGGCGCAGCGACGGGTCAGACCATTTACACCTATTGGGGTTACTACAATGTGTGCCACCTGGGCGGGGAAATCCGCAATCCGCAGAAAAATATTCCGCGGGGAATTTTTCTTTCTATTGCGGGCATCGCCGTGTTGTATGTGGCGATGGAGTTGAGCATCACGGGTGTGTTGCCGTGGCGGGAAGCAGCAGCGTCGCAATTTGTAGTGAGCGCCTTTTTCGAACGGATCTATGGGGTGGCGGCCGCGCGATGGGCCACCGTGCTGGTGTTGTGGGTAGCGTTCGCGTCGGTTTTTGCGCTGACGCTGGGCTATTCGCGGATTCCGTATGCGGCGGCGCGCGACGGCAATTTTTTCCGAATTTTCGCGCGGCTGCATCCCAAGAAGCACTTTCCGAATATTTCTCTGCTGGCGCTGGGGACGCTGGGTTTCATTTTCAGTCTGCTTTTCCGTCTGCGCGACGTGATCACCGCGATTTTGGCCACGCGATTGCTGGTGCAATTTATCGGGCAGGCTATTGGTTTGCTGCGCTTGCACCGGCGCTGGCCTTCAGAGCGGCTGCCGTTTAAGATGAAGTTCTATCCCTGGCCGGTGGTGCTGACGGTGTGCGGTTGGGCGGCGCTGTTCCTGGCCCTGGGATTAAAGTTCGTGCTGGGAGGCATCGCAGTGATTGGTCTTGGAATAACGGCGTTTTTGGTGCGCGCGGCGAGGCAGGCGGAGTGGCCTTTTGCGGGGAGGCACGATGAAGTCTAAGCGTGCATCGCGCGCCGCACTGGCCGTTATTCTTTGCGTGGCCCTGGCGTCTTTTCCCGGGGGGCGGCGAGGGCAGGCGCAATCGCTGCCGGATGCCATAGAAGCCATTGCGCGCGCGCGCGTGGCCACGCGAATTCTCTACGTTACGGCGCATCCCGATGATGAATATTCGGGCATCCTCACGTATCTGGCGCGCGGACTTCATGCCGACACCGCGCTGCTTTCGGTCACTCGTGGTGAAGGCGGTCAAAACGCCATTGGCCCGGAACAGGCTCCGGAACTGGGCATCCTTCGCACCCAGGAACTGCTGGCCGCGTCGCGCGGTTATGGCGTGAAGCTTTTTTTCACGCGGGCTCCCGATTTCGGCTATTCCAAGACTGCGGACGAAACTCTGAAAATCTGGAAAGATGTGGCGTTGGACGACATGGTCCGCACGCTGCGCACCTTTCGCCCGGATATCGTGATCAACGAATGGGGTGGCGTGCATACCGGTCATGGGCAACACCAGGCCACGGGAATTCTCCTGCCACAGGCAGTGGAAAAGGCCGCGGACCAGCAGGCCTTTCCGGACCAGTGGCAGGAGGGTTTGCGTCCCTGGAAAGTAAGCCAGATTCTTCAGATTTCGCGGGGTGACGCGGCGCCGGAAAAAGGCTGGCGCGTTCCTGTGAATGATATTTCACCGGTCTGGGGCCGCACCTACTCAGAAATTGGGCTGGAAGCATTTTCGCACCACCGCTCACAGGGGATTACGCAGTTTGTGGGCTCGCCATTTTTCCGGCGGCCTGTCTATCTGGTTCCCACGGATGCGGAAACCATAAAACCGGAAACGCTGGACGAGCCCATAACCTCCATTGCTAGCCTGGCGCCGGATGCGAAATCCGAGCTTGAAGATCCACTCAAGCGGGCTGATGTGGATTTGCAGAATGCACTCGATCTGGCGCTGAGTTTGCACTGGGGTGACGCGGCCAAGACCATCGCCGCCGCCGGAAAGGAAATTGCCGGAGCGCAGGCCAGCCTCTGCGGGAGAGTTTCTCCGCCGTCCAACGCGGAAGTTTGCTGGGCCATCCAGCGCGAACGGTCAAAGATTGACGAAGCGTTGGCGGACGCCGCCGCGCTTTCCTTGGAAGCGCGCGCCGCGCAAAGCGAATTGGTGCCGGGAGAAGCAGTGGACGTATCGATTCGCCAGCAATACCGTCCCGAAGCCGGATTGAAAACGAGACTGGTGGAATTGCGCATACCTCCGGCATGGACTGTGCAGCGCAAGACCTCCAAAGATTCTCCCGCGGACAGCGAGGAGTTTTCCGTCAACATTCCTGCGAATGCCACCGGCCCCGCTTCGTCCGGGGACGCCATTCTGCCCGAACCTCCGCCGTTGATTATCGCGCGCCTCTCCGCGGAGATTGATGGGTACGCATTCATATTTGAGCAGCCGGTGATTTCTCTGCGTGCCAGTTCCACCAGCGCGGAGCTGGTTCCACTCGTATTGATGCCTGCCGTAACGCTGACGGTGGAACCCAAAGAGTGGATGGTCCCCGCCAGCAAGCTGACGGAGCCAGCCAGGCCGATGGCGCTATTAGCTCGCGTGCGTTATCACGGTAAGATGGCCGCGGAGGTGACCACGGGTCTGGAAGCGCCCTCCGGCTGGAAAGTGACGCCGGTTGCGCCGCTGAGTTTTTCCGGGCCGGGCGATCAACTGGTGCAATTTGAAATTTCCCCACCGGCCAATGTGGCTGCAGGGGCCTATTCGCTCCATCCCTTTGCGCAACTGGCGGGGCAGACGTTCCGCACTTCGGTGGAACCACTGCCCACCTTGCCCACACGGCTATTCAGTGAGCCGGCGGAAGCGAATGTTCACATTCTGAATCTGACGATTCCCGCCGGGCTGCGGATAGGTTACGTGGCCGCGGATAACGATTTAGTCCCTGATGATTTGCGCCAATTGGGAATCCGCGTGGATTTGCTGGACGATGCGCAGCTGGCGTTCGGCAGTCTCAGCCAGTACGACGCGATTGCCGTGGGCATTCGCGCTTATGAATTGCGCCCCGAACTGGTGCGCGCCAATGCGCGCTTGCTGGAATACGTGAGAGCCGGTGGAACGCTGGTGGTTCAATACCAGCGAGATTTTGCGTGGAACAAATCCAAACTTGCTCCCTTTCCGGCGAGCATGCCCAGTGTGACGTCACGGACCACCGACGAAAATTCGCCGGTGGCGTTCCTGCAGCCGGAAAGCTCCGTCCTGAACTTTCCCAATCGCATCACCCAGGACGATTTCAAAGGTTGGGTGCAGGAGCGGGGCTTATACTATTGGGGTGAGTTCGATCCGCGCTATCAACCCATTCTATCGTTCACTGATCCCGGAGAAGACCCTGCTCGCGGCGCGCTGGTTTACGCCAAAGATGGCAAAGGCGTGTACATCTATACCGGCATCGCCTTTTTCCGGCAGCTGCCAGCTGGCGTGCCCGGAGCGTACCGCCTGTTCGTAAACTTGCTCAGCCAATCGCGCGCGCCGAAGCGGGTGACGAACAAGCCTTAACTCGCGCCGCGTAGCGGTCTCACCGCCCGCAATTTTTTGATTTTTGCACCGACCCTCTTCCGCAGTTCTCCTTTTTACAAGAAGAGCGTGTGCCTTTGGCGCGCGAAGGAAGGAGACACGATGAAAAATTACCGCATTTTGTTGCGCGCGATGCCTGTCATTGCGCTGATTTTGCTGTCCACGGTGAGCAATGGCAGATTGGCCACAATCACACGCCGGAAATCTGCGGGTAAATGGGGCGGCGGGGGACGGCGCCAGTGATGCGGCAGTGAGCAAGAACCCATCCACTTCGCCGCAGCCGTGAAGCTGCGTCACGCCATCTCGACGGAAACCTGCGCGCCGGATAGGAGGTGACGCGTTGCGCCTCTGAAAAGGCCTAGAAAGTTTTGTAAACCTGCCACAGCCAGATGGCCGCCATCAGCACCAGCAGCCCCCCCGAGGCAATCATCAGGTAATGAATAGGCTTGCTCAGCCGCTCGATTTTTGTGACCAATTCGTGCTGTTCACGGGCCATGCGTTCTTCCGCGGCATCCAGAAACACCTGGTCATCTTCATGGGTTTCCAGTGCGCCGCGCCACACGAAGAGGATAACAAGGATGGCTGTTATAGCAGCCCAAACGATCAGCAAGGGGAACAGAATATTGTCGCGAAGAGTTACCATAAAACCTCCTGATCCGCGCCGAGATTTGCGGCCAACCGCCACCCCTGACGGGCGCCAGCCTCCATTCGAGCGGATTATAGCACCACAGGCAAGGGGAGAAGGCTCGCAAACCCCTTGCGGCAGTTGGTTTTTGGCAGGCCATGGTAGTGGCATGTTATAATTTTTCCCCATTGCCAGGCTCGCGGTTCAGCCGGGAGTCCTGCGAATGGAACAACCTTGGAGGTGAGTTTATCGCTGAACGTGGGCTTCGAGTAAACGAGCGCATACGCGCCCGTGAGGTTCGCCTGATTGATGATGCCGGCGGCACAGCGAGGCGTGGTTTCATTGTTTGATGCGCTGAAAGCGGCAAGGAAGAAGGCGTTGATCTGGTCGAGATTGTTCCCACTTCCGTGCCCCCTGTGTGCAAGCTCACCGACTACGGGCGCTATTTATACGAGCAGAACAAGAAATCGCACGAGCGGCGCAAGCACCAGAAAAGCACGCAGATTAAGGAAGTGAAGTTCCGGCCTTCCACTGCCGAGCACGATTATCAGGTTCGCAAGGAACAGATCATCCGCTTTCTGAACGAAGGCCACAAAGTGAAGGCCATGATTTTTCATCGTGGCCGCGAAATGGCCCACCAGGACGTGGGGCGCGAAAAATGACGCGGCTGCTGAAAGACGTCAGCGAGCACGCACTAGTCGAATACGGACCGCAGATGGAGGCCAATATTTTGCTGGCGATGCTGGGGCCGAAGAAGGGCGGACGACCGGCGCCCGCGCCGGGCAGTGCAGGAGGGCAGCCCTGAGTTTAGAGTCCCGCTTCCGCGACAAAGACAGGGGAGCAGGTTGGCAAAGAAAGTGAAAGTAAAAGCGAAATTGAAAACGCATCGTGGCGCCGCCAAGCGGTTTAAGGTTACCTCCACGGGCAAGATCATGCGGCATCGGTCCGGCAAGCGCCACTTGCTGGGAACAAAGAAACCGAAGCGCATGCGCAGGCTTGGGAAGGCTGTTCAGGTGAATCCCGCCGACGCGCGCGACGATTCGTCTTATGCTTCCCTACGGCAAGTAAAATTTTATAAAGGCCAGGCAGAGCGTTACGGGTGCCTGCCGGCCGGCTCCGTGTTGCAGGCGCTAGCTGATTTCATCCCGTGAGACAAACCCGTCGTCGCAGCCGCCATTAGCGGAGGCCTCGCCAGTTTGTCTCCCCGTTTTGCCGCTTGTGGAAATGAACGGCGGAGAGATTTCTCCATGCCAAGAGTAAAACGAGGAAGCAAAACGCCGCGCCAAGCGCAAGAAGCTGCTGCGGCACGCCAAGGGCTTCTTTCTGACCAAGAGCAAGCTCTACCGGTCAGCAAAAGAAGCCGTCAACCGCTCGCTGCGGTACTCCTACCGCGACCGCCGCACGCGCAAGCGTGATTTTCGGCGCTTGTGGATTCAGCGCGTGGGCGCCGCGGCGCGCAACCACGGATTTCCTACAGCCAACTGGTTCATGGGTTGAAGCTGGCGGGAGTGGAAATTGATCGCAAGATGCTCGCCGACATGGCTGTAAAGGACGACGCCGGATTTGCCGCAGTGGTGGATATCGCGCAAAAGGCCATCAGCGCACAACCAGCGCGCGCCTGATTCTCGTCCACGTCCATTTACTATTCTCCGGACGCCGGGGCATCGCATCGCGGCAGCCCGCATCGTCCCGGCGAACGGCAAGACCCATGGCGGAACAGCAAAGTCCATCGAACAAACGCTCGCGCAATTGGGCGTCATCGCGCCCGATGATGTTGGCGGGCCTGTTCGTGGAACTCAATGCAGCCTTCTACGCCGAGATTGCCGCGCCAATGGCAAGTGATGCGGCCAGCTATGAAGTGGTCCGCAATTCCTGGCTGGGACGCAAGTCCGGGGTCATCAATGCCATCACGGAAAACTGGCTGAAGCCCGCCACGCCAGAATTGAAACGGGCGGTGGGGCAACAGCTCAATGAACTCCGGGCGCACACGGAAGCCGTCCTGGAAGCTTTTCGCCTCACGGTGGAAGCCATTGCCGAAGAAGCCGCCGCCGCGCGCGGGAAAGTGGACCTGTCGCTGCCCGGAGTCCCTCGGTCCATCGGCACGCAGCACATCATCCGCCAGACGGTTTTCGAAATTGAACGTATCTTCTGCTCGATTGGTTTTTCGGTGGCTGAAGGGCCGGAGATTGAAAACACCTACTACAATTTCGAAGCGCTCAATATTCCCGAGCATCATCCCGCGCGGGATGATATGGACACTTTCTATGTCCGCGGCGGCGCGGGGCCGCATCCGCTTCTTCTCCGAACGCATACTTCGCCGGTGCAGATTCGCACCATGCAGAAGCAGAAGCCACCGGTGCGCATCATCGTTCCGGGAAAGGTTTACCGCCGCGACCATCCGGACGCCACGCATGGTTACATGTTCCATCAAGTGGAAGGCCTGGCTGTGGATACGGACATCACCTTCTGCGATTTCAAGGGCACGGCGGAATACTTTGTCCGCGAATTTCTCGGCCCGCAGGTAAAATCGCGCTTGCGCCCCAGTTATTTCCAGTTCACCGAGCCTTCCGCGGAAGTGGACGGAAGCTGTATTTTTTGCGGAGGCGCGGGATGCCGCGTCTGCAAATTTACTGGCTGGATTGAACTTTTTGGCGCGGGGATGGTGGACCCGGCGGTATATGGTTTCGTCAATTACGATGCCAAGCGCCTTTCCGGCTTCGCTTTTGGCATGGGCGTTGACCGTCTGGCGATGATGAAGTACGGGATTGACGAAGTGCCTCGGCTCTTCCAGAACGACCTGCGCTTCCTGCGGCAGTTTCCCGTAGATCCCCATGAAAATCCTCTATCCATGGCTTAAGGAATTTGTCGAGCTGGCGGCGGAGCCTGCCGAGATTGGGCGCGCGACTGTCGCTCGTCGGGTCTTCCTCTTGAAGGTTTGGAAGAAACAAGCAGCGGGTCCGGTGCTGGATTTCGAAGTGACCAACAACCGTCCCGACTGCCTGGGCCACTATGGCGTGGCGCGGGAAGCCGCGGCGGTTTATCGCCTGCCGTTGAAGCCGGTGAGCCGAGTTAAAGAAACCGGCGAAAGAGGCTCAAGCCTCATCCGCGTGGAAATCGAATGCGCCGACCTCTGCGGTCGTTACACGGCGCGCATGATTCCGCGGCGTCACGGTGCAGCCTTCGCCGCTATGGCTGCGCGAACGGCTGACGGCTATGGGCACTCCTCCATCAACAATGTGGTGGATATCACGAATTACGTGATGTTTGAACTTGGCCAGCCCATGCATGCCTTTGATTTGGGCCACATTGCCGAAAATCGCATTATCGTGCGCCGTGCCCGTCCCCACGAAAAATTCCGCACGATTGACGGGTCGAGCGCGTTCTTCGCAAGGACATCTGCGTGATTGCAGATGCCGCCGTCCCGCGGCCATCGCCGGCGTGATGGGCGGCACGGATTCGGAAATCAATTTCGACACGCGCGACATCCTGCTGGAATCCGCCTGGTTTGACCCCATCTCCGTCCGCCGGACCGCCAAGGAGTTGGGTCTGCGCAGCGAAGCGTCGTTCCGATTTGAGCGTGGCACCGATCTGGAGATGGCCGAGTTGGCCTCCCGCGCGGGCAGCGCAGATGATTCAGGAATTGGCGGGCGGCAAAGTTTTGCGGGTTTGGTGGATGTTTTCCCGCGCGCCGGAAACACTCGGCGGCAATCGAATTTACGCGGCGCGAATGTCTGCGCGTAATGGGCGCGGACGTACCTGACGCGGATATCGAAGCCATTTTGTCGGCGCTTGGGTTTCGATCCTGAGCGTCTCGCTCTCGCACTCGCGGCGACGGACCGCGCGACGCCGTGTGGAAATGCACCCAGCCTTCCTGGCGGCGGGATGTCAAGCGGGAAATTGATCTCATCGAAGAAGTGGCGCGGCATTACGGGATACGACAAATTTCCGCCCCGTCTGCCGCCCGCGCGATTGCCGGCCGCGCGATTGCCGCACGCCGAGGCGGAGGACCGGCTCCGTCGAGCGATTGTCGCGCTGGGCTATCAGGAGATTGTATCCATCACGCTGGTGGACCCGGAGTTGGATGACCTTTTTCTGTCCCGAAGGCGTTCAGCACGGCGCTGCTCAGCAATCCGCTGGCTCAGGACGCTTCGCGCATGCGCACCAACGGCATTTTGCCCATGGTGCAGGCGCTGGAATGGAATGTCAGTCACGGCCAGCACGACTCTGCGCCTCTTCGAAATTGGGAAGCGTTATGAGTTGCGTGAAGGCAACGCATTGGAGACTCCGATTTGACGCTGGGGCCACCGGCCTGGCGCGCCCAAGAGCTTCTACGATAGCGAACGGCCGTTTGATTTTGACGACCTGCGTGGCGATTTGGATCCTTCGGCGAACTTGTTGGAGGCTGGCGATGGAAGTCGGCGGGCCATCATGGCTGGCGGCAGGCCGGCGCGCGCGGCGGAATGGGCTGAATCATTCCTCGATCGCACCATGGGAGTTGCGGGGCAGCTCGCGCGCGCCGCCACGGACCAGCTTCAAATTTCGTCAGCCGATATTATCTCGCGGAATTGCAGCTTACTTGCCCTTACTCAAGTCCATGGAAGCGACTCTGGCCGGCGCGTCGTTTGCTCCCTGGCCGCGCTTTCCCGCGGTCGAACGCGATTTTTCGCTTGTCGCTGCCCGAGGGGACTGCGTTTGGCGCGGCGCTGACGCCATCCGCGCGCTGGGCATCGCGGAAATCACGCGGATTGATCCGGTGATATGTTTCGTGGTGCCGAGCATTGGCGAAGGCCGTTATTCGCTGCTTTTGCGGGTTACTTTCAGAGCGCGGAAGCGACGCTGACCGATGCGCAACTCTCGGTTTTCCGACAGAATCGTCAGCGCGCTGGAGACAAAACTCGGAGCATCTCTGCGCACACGTTAACCGGCTTCGGCGTGGCGCCGGGCCATTTCTGCAAATTTGCTGGTCGCGCCGCGCATTCTTTCAATCCATGATTTTTCCGCGCTACAATGGTTGCCATCAGGGGAGAATCATCTTTGAAAGTTCAAATTTACGATCAGGCATACAATTTTCAAAGCGACCAGGAGGAATCCTATCGTGCGTCGGCTGGCCGCCTATGTGGACGGTAAAATGCGCTCCGTGGCCGATACCACTCACACGGTAGACTCCGCTGCGCGTAGCCGTTCTCGCGGCCATCAATATCGCCGATGAACTTTTCACTCTGCGCGGCGAACAGCAACTAGCCGTCGCCCCGCTCCGCGATCGGCTGGAAAAATGCATGGAGATGGTGGACCAGGTGTTGCAGCAGACGCCCTGACGGAAGGAATTTGATTCGCGCGATAACTCCAAATGCATTAGAATTCTTCCATGGGGTCTTGTACGGGCTATAGCCCGACCGCTGGTAGCCGCTCCGCGCGACGGATCATGGTGGTCCTTCTTGCTCTCGTGGTGTTGATGGTTGCCACGGCGGGAAGCACCTGGCATAGCCATGCGGGGCAAGCTGGTTCCAATTGCTCCATTTGCCATTTCGGGCAGATGCCGGCCCAGCCCGCTCTGGCGAATGAAACCATCGCCATTTTGGTGTGCGTCCGCGCACACTTGATTTTGGATGAGCCATCACTGATCAGCAACACCTTGCTGCCACGCTCGCCGTCTCGCGCGCCTCCTTCCGCTTAACCACTGCTGTTCTCGCGCCCTCTTGGGCGTATCGTCTCGCAATCTATTCTTAGGTTTCTCGCATCTGGCGATTTGGGTGATGCCCATGCAACTACGATGTTCATATTTTTCGTTTTCAGCGCTGTTGCTTATCGCTGCGGGAGCGGCCGCACAGGGCCCCGTGCGCGTGACGCTGGACGAAGCCGTCCAGATGGCGCTGGCACATAACCATGCGCTGCTGGCAGCGCGTTCCAACATCGACAGAACCAGGCGCAGGAAATCACCGCCAATCTGCGGCCCAACCCGTCGTTGACGCTGGACGCGCAATTTCTGCCCATTTTTAATCCCAGCAATTTCAACGGAGATTATATTGACCAGAACAGCCAATTTGACGCGGGGATCGGCTATCTCTTTGAGCGTGGAGGTAAGCGCCAGCATCGCCTGCAGGCAGCCAAGGATCAGACCGCGGTTACCCGTTCGCTGGTGGCGGACAATGAACGCACCCTCACGTTTGATGTGGCCACCCAGTTTTATAACGCGCAACTGGCGGAATCGACTCTGGATCTCGCCGAACGCGACCTGAAAAGCTTTCAGCAGACAGTGGACATCAGCGAATCACGCTACAAAGCCGGGGACATTAGCGAAGGCGACCTGCTGAAAATAAAGATCCAGCTTCTGCAATTTCAAATGGATGCATCTTCGGCGCGGCTGGCGCGCGTCCAGGCGCTCACCAGCCTGCGGCAATTGGTGGGGTACGAGTCCGTGCCGGAAGATTACGATGTGGCCGGCGAAATGACCTATCAGCCTCTCGCCATGCAAAAGGAAGATCTGCAGGCCATGGCCATTCGGCAGCGGCCGGATCTTCTGGCGGCTGAGCAAAGCATCACTTTGTCGGAGAGCCAGTACGGGCTGGCCAAAGCTAACGGCAAGCGCGACGTGACACTAACGTTCGATTATGACCATGTGGCCAGCACCAACAACGGGTCGTTTTTCTTCAATATGGATCTGCCCATCTTCGACCGCAATCAAGGTGAAATTGCGCGCACCAAGTTAGCTATCGGCCAGGCCCAGGAGCAGGAAAAGGAAGCGTCTGAAACGGTGATGTCCGACGTGGAAAACGCCTATGACGGGCTGCGAACCAACGACGAAGTGGTCAAACTTTATCAGGGAGGCTACCTGGATGAGGCCACACAATCGCGCGATATCAGCAAGTTTGCCTACGAGCATGGCGCCGCCAGCCTGCTTGACTATCTCGACGCGGAAAGAAGCTACCGCGCCACGCAACTCGCCTACCTGCAATCGCTGGCCGATTATTTGATGGCCATGGAGCAGCTCCGCGAAGCCGTGGGCACAAGGAAAATGCCATGATGACGCACGCGAAAGCTGCCGTCCGAATTCGCGAGAGCAGGAGCGGCAATTCGCCGTCTGGTTCACAGGGGATACGCTCCTGGCGGATGAACGGCGTGCTGCTGGCCGCAGCGCTGGCGCTGGCCGGTTGCGGAGGGGGAGGAGAAAAGGCCAGCAAGATGACCTCGTTCTCGGGGACGGAAAGTCCCGAGGCCAAAGCCGAACTGTTCTCGCTGCCCGCCGACCAAATGTCTCACGTCCAGATCGTGACGGTCGAGCAGGGACAACTGGCGCGCACCATACGCGTGACCGGCGCGGTTGAGTACAACGACTTCAAGACCACGCCGGTGATAACGCAGGTGGGGGGGCCGGTGAGCCGAGTAGTGGTTGCGCCGGGTGAACACGTGCGCGCCGGCCAGGCGCTGCTTTACATCGCCAGCCCGGACTATTCTCTGTTGCGCGCCTCTTATATCAAGGCACGCGACGCCTTCCAGCTCGCGGACAAGTACTACCTCCGCGCGCAGGACCTTTACGCGCACCACGCCATTGCTCAGGCCGACCTCGAGCAAGCTCAATCGAACCGCGCGCAGGCGCAGGCGGATTTCGACTCCAGCGCCGACGCCATTCGCGTCCTCGGCATACCGGATCCGGAAACGATTGTCACCAAGCCTCCCTCGCCGGAAATCCCCCTATACTCGCCGGTGGCCGGTGAGGTAGTGGACCGCGAGTGCTCCGTGGGGCAATTGCTGGCGGCCGGCGCCACACAGTGTTTCACGTTGTCGGATATGAGTTCGGTGTGGATTCTGGTCAACATTTACCAGAAGGACGTGGCCTACGTGCATGTCGGCGACCCGGTGAAGATCGACAATGAATCGTATCCCGGTTTTGTGCGCGGCAGGATCGAATACATTTCTCCCGCGCTCGACCCCATCACGCGCACGCTTCAGGCGCGCATTGAAGCCTCCAACCCTGGCGAGCGCCTGAAGAAGGAAATGTACGTGACCGCGGAAATTCAGGCCGGCGTGATTCCCAACGCGTTATTCGTCCCCAACTCTTCCGTGCTGCGCGATGAACAAAACATGCCCTACGTCTATCTGCAAAAGGGGGACAGGCAGTTCGCCAGGCGCGACGTCACGCTCGGCGAAACCCAGGGCGGGAAAACACAAATCCTAACCGGGTTGCAAGCGAACGACCGCGTGGTCGGCGACGGCAGTCTTTTCCTGCAATTTCAGAATTCGCTCCAGCGCTGAGGGGGAACAGGACCTGAGATGATTCATCACATCGTTCAATTCGCTCTGCGGCAGCGCTTCCTGGTTCTGACGTTGGCGGCGCTGGTGGTGGTTGCTGGCGCAGTCTCGTTTCAGCGGATGCCCGTGGATGCTTATCCGGATCTTTCGCCCCCGCTTGTCGAGGTGATCACGCAGTGGCCTGGGCACGCAGCCGAGGAAATCGAGAGGCTGGTTACGTTGCCGATTGAGTTGCAGATGAACGGCGTGCCGCACCTGGTGTTCATGCGCTCGATCTCGCTCTATGGCTTGTCCGACGTCATTATGACCTTCCAGGACACCACGGACGACTACTTCGCGCGGCAAGTCGTATTTGAACGGCTGTCGGATGCCACGCTGCCTCCAGGCGTGACGGGCAGCCTGGCGCCCTTGTCGAGTCCCTCAAATCTTGTCTATCGCTACGTTATCGAGAGCCCGGACCGGACGCCGCAACAGCTGAAGACCTATGAGGACTGGGTGATTGAGCGCGCTTACAAGTCCGTGCCGGGCGTAGCCGACGATTCCGGCTTTGGCGGCACGGTGATGCAATACCAGGTGCTGCTCGATCCGGCCAAGATTTACAGCTACCACATTCCCTTGCCGCAGGTCCTCAATGCCCTGGCCGCCAACAACGCCAACGCCGGGGGCGGCTTTTACTCGCAGGGCTCGCAATTCTTCTACGTGCGCGGACTTGGACTGGTGACCAAGACCGAAGACATCGGCGACATTGTCGTGGGGAACAACAACGGCGTGCCGGTACGCATTCGCGACATTGGCGAGGTTACCATTGGCCACGCTCCCCGCCTCGGAGAATTCGGTTTCCAGAACGATGACGATAGGGTCGAAGGCGTCATCCTCATGCTCACTGGCGAGCAGACGCAGAACGTCCTCAAACGAGTGGAAGAAAAGACCAAGGAGATCAACCGCGATCTCCTCCCGCACGACGTGAAAGTGCGGCCCTACTATGACCGGAGCGATCTGGTGCAGGTGACCATCGACACGGTGGAGCATAACCTGCTGCTCGGCATGGCCCTGGTCTTGATCGTCCTGATTTTCTTCCTGGTCAGCTTGCGCGCGGCGATCATTGTCGCTCTGACCATTCCGCTGAGCCTGCTGTTTTCTTTCATTTTCCTGCATGCGCGGAACATCCCGGCAAATCTGCTTTCCATTGGGGCCATCGATTTCGGAATCATCATTGACGGCACGGTCGTGATGATGGAGAACATCTACCGCGAGCTGGCCGCGCGCCATGGGCAGGAATACAACCTTCAAGAAGTGATCATCGCGGCCGCGCACGACGTGGACCGGCCGATTTTTTATTCCATCGCCGTCATCCTCGCCGGTTACATTCCCATCTACGCGCTTACCGGCCCGTCCGGCAAGCTCTTCCACCCGATGGCGGAGACGATGTCCTGGGCGCTGCTCGGCTCGCTGATCTTCACACTTACACTCGTTCCCGTACTCGCTTCCTACTGGTTCACGCACGGCGTGAAGGAAAAGGTGAACCGCGCGTACGAATGGATTAAGGACGAGTACGCCGCGGAACTCCGGTGGTGCCTGGACCGCCCGAATCTTACGATGATTCTGGCCACTATCATTTTCGGCGCTTCGCTTCTTCTGATTCCCTTCATCGGCGGTGAGTTCATGCCCCACCTGGACGAAGGAGCCATGTGGGTTCGCGCCACGATGCCCTATACCATCTCCTTTGAAGAAGCAGCCAAATTCGCTCCGCAGATCCGCAAGATCCTGATGAGCTATCCGATGGTCACCGAGGTCGGCTCGGAGCTGGCCCGCCCCGACGACGGCACCGACCCCACGGGCTTCTTCAACTGCGAGTTTTACGTCGGGCTGAAGCCTTATAAGGACGCGACGTGGAGTCGAGGACCGATCCACAACAAGGCCGAGCTGACCAGGGATATTCAGAAAAGGGTCGCTTCATATCCCGGCGTGATTTTCAACTTCACGCAACCGGCCGAAGACGCCGTAGACGAGGCGCTCACAGGTTTGAAGAGCGCGCTGGCGGTGAAAATCTTCGGCCCGGACCTGCAGGTACTGGAAGACAAAGCGGTGGAGGTTAAGCGTGTGCTCCAGCACGTCCCGGGCTTCACGGAACTTACCGTGGTGCGCGAGTTGGGGCAACCCAGCGTGCAGATTGACGTGGACCGCGAAAAAATCGCGCGGTACGGAATCAATGTCTCCGATGTCGAGGGCGTGATCCAGGCCGGTGTAGGCGGCCAGGCAGCCACGCAAGTAATCCAGGGTGAGCAGCTGTTCGACCTGGTGGTGCGCATGAAACCCGAATACCGCTCAAGCACGCACGCCATCGGCGATTTGCTGGTGCCGACCCCTTCTGGGCAGCAGGTTCCGATTGCCGAGCTGGCCAACATTCATCAGGGCAACGGCGCATCGTTCATCTACCGCGAAAATAATTCGCGCTACATTGGAGTCCAATTCAGTATCGAGGGGCGCGACCTGGCCCGCGCCGTGAATCAGGCGCAGAAGGCCGTGGAATCCTCGGTCCAACTGCCGCAGGGCTACCGGCTGGACTGGGGCGGTGAATACAGCGAATACGTCGCCGCGCGAAAGCAATTCGCGCTTATCGGCCCGCTCGCTGTCCTCCTGATCTTCATAATTCTGTTCGCGCTCTACGGCAATTTTAAGTTTCCGATTACCGTGGTCATCGGCGTGGTGATGACCGAACCGGTCGGGGCGCTCCTTGCCCTGAAGCTCACCCACACGCCGTTCAGTGTCTCCTCCGTTCTTGGCCTGCTCGTGCTCATGGGGGTTTCGGCGGAGACCGGGATCATTGACGTTTCGTATATCAATAAGCTCCGTCTCGAAGGGCAGGGCATCCGCAAAGCCACAGTGGAGGGGTCGCTGATTCGCCTGCGGCCAATCATGATGACGGCGCTGGTCGCGTGCCTGGGTCTTCTGCCCGCGGCGCTTTCCACCGGCGTGGGCTCGGACTCACAGAAACCGTTTGCGATCGTCATCGTGGCGGGACTCATCTCGCGGCTATTTCTGGGCCGTATCGTGAGCCCGGTGCTCTATCAGATGGTAGCGCGAGACGGCGACGTCTTGCAGGTGTGACGCGCGCCATCAGCCTGCCGGTGGAGATGTTCGGGCCGGCAGGCGCAGGCGCGCTTCGCACCCGGGTCCGGGAAGGCGGTTGTGGAGTGTAAGGGTGCCACCATGGCCTTCCGCAATCTGGCGGCACAGGACCAGTCCAATTCCTGATCCGCCCTGCTTGGTGGTGAAGAACGGCACAAAAATATTTGCGGGATTCGCGAGGCCGTGGCCTTCATCGCAGATCCATACGTCCACGGCGTCATCACCGCGATTCCATCCCAGCTCCACGTTTCCACCCGTTTCCAGAGAAGCGTCCACGGCGTTTTTCACCAGATTGATGAGGAGCTGTTCGAGCTGCGCGGCATCGGCGTCAATGGAAATTTCCGGGCCGTCCATGACGCGCACGGGCACACGTTTTTCAAGCACGGCTACGCGGCGTACCCAGCCGCCCACGTCCATGGATTTTTTCTGTGGCGCAGGCAGCCGCGCCAGCCGTGCATACGATTCCATAAAATGCGCCAGCGCGTCGGTGCGCGAAGCGATGATTCCCAATCCGCTCTGCATGTCTTCCCGCCAATCCGCGGGCCGCTCCTCGCGATTCAAAAGGTCCGCCAGGTTTTCGGCCACGGATTTGATGGGCGCGAGCGAATTGTTCAATTCGTGGCCCAGGACGCGGATCAGCCGCTGCCAGGTCTGGCGCTCTTCCTCACGCAACGCCTGGCTGAGATCGGAGATGAAAATCAGTTCATGCGGCAGGCCGCTTTCACGGAATCGCGTGCGGCGAATTTCCCAGCGGCCGGTACGCGCCGGAAATACCATGGGCACCACGCGCCGGTCCTGGCCCGCGAGACAGTCTGCCATGCCCAGTTGCTCGGCGTTGTGGTCTAGCACAGCAGGCGCACGCTGGCCCAGCAATTGCTCGCCGGCGCGGTTCACCAGGCGGAGCGCGCCGCGCTCGTCGAAACCGAAAACCGCGACGTCAATTCCGTCCATCACTTTGCGCAGCAGCGACGCGGCTTCGATGGCGCCCAGGCGCTGATGGTGCAGTGTGCGGCTGAGGTCATTCACTTCGCGCAGAACTTCGCCCAGCGCGTCCTCGCGGCGCGCGCCGCTGGCACGAATGGAGAAATCTCCTTCGCGGATGGCCGCCAGCAAATTCGCGATGGTGCGCAGCGGAAAAACCACCCGGTTCTGAGTGTTGATGGCGAAGCCCACCCACATGAGAATCAGGAAGACAGCGGAAGTCCAGCGGACACGCGAGGAAAAATCGCCAGTCCAGAGCAAAAGCAACGCCAAGGCTGTTCCCGCGCCCCCGGCGGCGAGAGCCCGCAGCAGGATGCGGCGTTCATAAGGTATTTTGCTCACAACTGGTATTTTTGCAGACGGCGATACAGCGCGCTGCGGCTCAAACCCAGCGCCTTGCTGGCGTGGCTGACGTTGCCGCCGTGGCGCGCCAGCGCTTTCTGAATCAGCAGGCGTTCCACTTCTTCAATTTCCATTTCGTCGAGCTGAGGCATGCTTTCGCGGCGGGGCTGCAGACTCAGATCGCAGGCCAGCACCTGGGATCCCTGCGCCAGCAGGACCGCACGCTCCACGGCGTGGTCCAGTTCGCGCACGTTGCCGGGCCAGGAATGCTCCGCCAGCAAATGCAGAGCCACGGATTCGAAACCTTCCAGCGGTTTGCGGTAACGCTGTGAGTACTGCCGCAGAAAATGCGCGGCCAGCAGCGGTATATCCTCGCGGCGTTCGCGCAGCGGCGGCAGGAAAATCTCGATGGTATTGAGGCGGAACAAGAGATCCTCGCGGAAGCGGCCACCAGCAACCTCCGCGGGAACATTGGCGTTGGTGGCGGAGAGAATGCGCACGTCCATGCGCCGCGTGGTGGAAGATCCCACGCGCTCACTTTCGCCGGTTTCCAGGACGCGAAGCAATTTCGCCTGGAGGTTCATGGGCAGGTTGGCGATTTCGTCCAGAAACAGCGTGCCGGTATGGGCCAGTTCAAAGCGTCCCACGCGATCAGCGCGCGCGTCAGTAAACGCGCCGCGCACGTGGCCAAAAAGCTCGCTCTCGAAGACGCCTTCCGGCAGCCCTCCGGCATTCAGGGTGACGAACGGTTTGCCGGCGCGCGGAGAAAGCACCTGCAAAGTGCGCGCTACAACTTCCTTTCCGGTCCCGTGCTCGCCAGTGATGAGAACGTTGGCATCGGACGGGCCAATGCGGGCGATAAGGTCCATCACCGGACGCATCGCCGGCGATTCCGCAATCATCACCGGGCGGCCTTCAGCGCGAAGAAGCAAGTTCTCCGCTTCAAGGCGTTGGCTGCGGCGCAGTGCGCGAGCCAGTTCCACCTGCGTGCGCAGCACGGCAAGGAGCCGCGCATTTTCCCAGGGTTTCTGGATGAAATCTTTGGCGCCGCGGCGCATGGCTTCCACGGCGAGGTCCAGGGTTCCCCACGCGGTCATCACGATCACCGGCAGCGTGCCGTCCATGGCGCGTATGCGTGAAAGCAGGTCCAGACCCTCCTGGCCGGAGGTCGTGTCACGCGTGTAGTTCAGGTCCATGAGCACGGCGTCAAATTCGCGCGATTCAAGGGCATCCAACAAAGCGGTGGGTGAAGCAACGGGTGCTACCTCAAAACCTTCGCTTTTCAGGAGCAGGCGCAAAGCTTCGCGGACGTCCGCCTGGTCATCGGCCACCAGAATTCGTACGGAATCATTGGGGGAGGGTGCCATCAGGCTCCATTTCTCATACCGTCAGAGATTCTACAATGGCCCATATGGATATCGAAGTGCAGCAGGCCGTTCATGCTCTCTCCTTCCGACAGCGGCACATAGAGATACGGAGGTACTGCCGCCTGATGTTTCAAGAGAGACTTAAGGCATGCGCTCAACCATCTGCATGTTCAATATGTCTATTATTGTTAGTTGTTTAAGAGGCAACGGGGACGAATGTGATGGGCGCATGTCCGTTTCTGGGATTGAGCGAAGCATAACCGAACAGATGCGGAGAACAAGATAATGCCGCTCCGGCGACTATTCGTAACGCAGAGAATCGAGAGGACCTACGTGCATTGCCCGGCGCGCGGGGATGAAACTGGCGGCCAGAGTCACGATGGCGAGAAGCGCGGCAACAGCTGCAAAAATGATTGGATCGCGCGCCTTCACTCCAAACAACATGGTTGCCAACAGCTTCGTAAGGAAGAAGGACGTCACCAGACCTATCGCAATGCCCGCAAGCGCCAAACGCATGGCCTCCCCAACGATGAGGCGCAGGACATCTTTTGGCTTTGCACCCAACGCCAGCCGAATTCCGATTTCATGCCGGCGCTGTACGACGGAGTAGGAAACCACTCCGTAAATGCCCACGGCGGCCAGAAATACGGCGAGCAAGGCAAACGCGGCCAGGAGCGACATGTTCAGGCGCCGCTGCGAAAGTGACTCGGAGAGATATTCGTCCATGGTTTTCACTTCGGTGGCGGGCTGGTCTGCATTCACCGCCAGAATGGCTTCGCGAGCCGCAGGAATGAGAGCGGAGGGGTTCTTCTCCGTGCGCAGGACAAAGCGCATGATGCGCGAGGGATCCTGCTGATATGGCAGATAAACCTGCGCTTCGGTTTTCTCGCCAAGCTCCCACTCGCGTACATCCCCCACCATTCCAACAATTGTGAGCCAGTCTGTTCGCACCGTAGGCCGCCACGGACTGCGTGACTCGGGGAGATCGAGACGGATGCGCTTGCCGACTGGGTCTTCATTGGGCCAATACTTTCGCGCCATGGATTCATTAATGACGACCACTCCGGCCGATTGTGGGCCATCGGCGGATTTGAACTCGCGCCCTTCCTTCAGTTGAATGCCCATGGTTCCAAAATATCCTGGAATGATGACGCGATATTGCGCGGAAAATTCCTGACCCTTCGGCGGTGTGGGCCGGCCTTCTATGGAGAGGTCGGTGTAATCTTGTCCCCAGCCGGTCAGCGGAAGGAAATCTATAGCTGCCACGCTGCGAACGCCGGGCAGGCCTGCCAATCGCTCGTTGGCCTGCTGGAGGAAATTGTTGACCTGTTCTTCCGCCGGGAAGCGGGAGGCCGGGAGCCACACTTGCATGGTAAGAACATTTTCCGGGCGAAATCCGATGTCTTCATTCAGAAGGCGTACGAAGCTTTCCATCAGCAGTCCAGCGCCGACAAGCAGGACCAGGGAAAGCGCCACCTCCGAGACGACCAGTGCGCTGCGGACGATCCTCCCATGGCGCATCGTCGTTCCCCTGCCGCCTTCCTTCATGGATTCGCTGAGGTCGGAGTTAGAAACCTGCACCGAGGGCGCCAATCCAAAAATAATGCCGGTGAGCAGCGAAATTCCCAGAGTGAACAACAGTACAGTGCCATTAATGCGGATCCATTCGGGATGCGAAATTTCGCCATAGCCGCCCGAAGGCGGCAAAACTCCCAAAAGGAGACGCAGACCGCCAAGGGCCACAAGGATCCCGGCAATTCCTCCGAGCAGACCCAGCAACATGCTTTCGGTCAGCAACTGCCGGAAAATTCGCAGCCGTCCAGCGCCCAGCACAGAGCGCACCGCGACTTCCCGCTGACGCGTTGCGGCGCGAGCCAGCAGCAAATTGGCAACGTTCGCGCACGCGATCAGAAGGACAAATCCCACCGCGCCTATCAGCACCATGAGCGCCGGGCGCAAACGGCCGATCAGCTCCTCGTGCATCGCAGCAACGCGGATACCGATGCCCTGGTCTTCGTCCGAATACTCCTGCTGCTGGCGGCGAAGCAAGGTCTGCATTTCGGAATTGGCCTGCGGGAGAGTGACGCCAGGTTTCAAACGTCCGAAGACAATTACGGAGTGAGCGTCGCGGCGCAACTGCGCGGGGTCCCAGGCGAAAGGCATCCAGATGTCATATTGGCGGCTGGTTCCGAAGACAGAAAACCCCGCGGGCATCACACCAATAACCGTGTAGGGTTTTTGATCAATAACCAGACTGCGTCCGATGACGTTAGGATCTCCGCCAAACCGCCGTTCCCAGATGCCGTGACTGATGACGACAACTCGGTCATGGCCCGGCGTGCCTTCTGCGGGAAGAAACGCACGGCCCAGCGCGGGCGAGGCTCCTAAACCATCAAAGAAATTTGTGGTTACGGTTTGGCCCCAGACCTGCTCCGGTTCAACCGCTCCGGTTAGATTGAAGAACCAGGTCCGCCATGCAGCGATGGCCTCAAAATCCTGGGTTTGCTTCTGCCAGTCCAGGAGTTCCGCGGGCGCTACAACCCCGCGCGTCACCTGCCGGTTGGGGTCTGTCTCCCAGATCATCATCAGTCGGTCCGGATGCGGGAAAGGGAGAGGCTGCAACAGAATTGCGTTCACCAGGCTGAAGATCGCGGAGTTGGCGCCGATTCCCAGGGCCAGCGTGAGTATGGCAACGGCGGCGAAGCCGGGATTTCTGGACAGCATGCGGAAGCCGTAGCGGATATCCTGCCAGAAATTCCCCATGGACTAGATTTCCGCTCCTTTTCGCCGCGCGGCGTGATTTCGACGGTCGGCCACGGCACGTGACCGCCTCGGCGGATTCTTCCTGCCCGTAATCAGTTTGGATTTTACTTCACGGCGGACGATTGTAGCGAGGCGATCACCGCGATGGGAAAGAAAAGTCCTCACTGATCGCGGGTCGCGTTTTGCCAATTCCCGGAGGGCCCAGGAAAGAGCTTTGGTGACCATGGGATCCCGATCGTCTTCCAGTTGACGGCACACCTGCAAAGTGCGCCGCGTGTCGCCAGTTCCGCCACGCGCTTTGCAGTTTAGCGGCACGGTACTGACCAGCGCCGCGCGCCGCCACCAGCGATCCGCGGAATGCGCCCATTGCTGAATGACGGAATCACCGATCCGTCCCATGCGCCAGGCGGGGCCTGAAAGAAAAAAAGAAAAAATGTCCACGTCATCCCAGCTATCCATTCCGGACGCGAGATTCTCCAGAAATCTCTTGTTAAGCATGTTCAGTGCGGGGTGATAGTGCACCAGTTCGGCAGCACAAAAACGCTCTCCCGCTGCCGGGCCTTTCAGCAGTTGTGCCACATGCAGGAGCAGACTCTCCGGCGCGCTCCTCAGGCGTTGAGAATACTTCCTGCGCAATCGGCGGACGGAGGGAGCGTTACGCAGGGGAAGATCATTCAAGCGGACACGGATTTCGCGCGCCAAGGTCTGGGCAGACGGCCAAGGTATTCCCCGCGGAGAAGCATCCGGGGTATTAACGGAGATAGTCTTTCTATCGGCCGACTGTGCCACACTTACCTCAGAGAGGAAGAAGGAGTCTATCAGCGGTAAATCAGAGAATTCAATGCAAGGAGTTCGGAAGGTGCTATACGGACGCTTTGGGGATGGACAGGCGCAAAGCGGCCATCCGCGACAGGATTCCCGGGTCCGGTTACGTGGGTGTTGTTGCCGGCGCGCCGGCTTCCGCCATCCAGCCGTCGGCAAGCTGGATGATTCGATCGCCGTAGGCGGCCCAGGCTTCATTGTGAGTGACCTGCAGAATTGTTGTACCCTGCGCGTTGAGTTGTTTCAGCATGTCCATGATCATTTTTCCCTGACTGCTGTGCAAACTTCCCGTGGGTTCATCCGCCAGAATAATCTTCGGATTGCCAGTCACCGCGCGAGCCACGGCCACGAGTTGCTGCTGTCCGCCGGAAAGCTGCGGCGGGTAGAGGTCCTTTTTCCCTACGATTTGGAAGCGGTCGAGCGTTTCGGCTACTAGCGCTTGGCGTTCAGACTTGCGCATATCGCGATAGGAGAGCGGCAAATCGAGATTCTCGGCCACGGTAAGATTGTCCAAAAGGTGGTATTGCTGGAAGACGAAGCCAATGTAGCGCTTGTGAAGCTCTACGCGCTGGCGATTGTTCATTTTATGAACGGCGTTGTCGAACAAGAAGTAGTCACCCATCCAAGCGCCATCCAGCAGGCCGAGGATGCCCAGCAGTGTGGACTTGCCCGCTCCCGAAGGTCCCATGATGGTGATGAATTCACCCTCGCCGATTTCCAGATTGATGCGGCGCAGAACCCAGGTGCGTCCCGCGGGCGTTTCAAACGATTTCTCCACATTCGTTAATTTGATCATAATGACCCGGTTGCTTTCCTCGTTGAACTGCGCACATCATTATTTAAATCTCAGCACCTTCCAGAAGCAAGCCGCATGCCTGTTCATCACGGGAAACCTTGAGCCCGTTTTAGCCGAAATCCCGCGAGAACACACCTGGAAATTTCCTTCAGTTCGCCTGCAGAATTACAAGTGTGGCGTCATCTTGAAACTGATTGCCACTGAACAATCTGACGCCGTCAAAAACAGCTCTTTGCGATTGAACCGCGGAGTTGCCACGCTGGCTGCGCAACAGTTCGATCAACCGTGCCTCACCGAGGTCGTCGCCCTGAGGATTGCATACTTCGGTGAGTCCGTCTGTGAACAATGCCAGCATGTCTCCGGGAGCAAGAGCGATTTCGTCCTGGGCATAATCCGCGGCACGAAAGATGCCGAGAACCCCGCCGCCAACCTTCAATCGCTCCACTTTCCCTTGTGCGCGTATCAGAATTGGCGCGTTGTGGCCGGCGTTGGTATAGCACATGCGGCGAGACGCAGCATCCACCAACCCGTAAAAAAGAGTGACGAATTTGCCACCGCTGAGATTTCCGCACAATTGTTCATTGAGTTGCGCGGTCAGGCTCGCAGGAGATTGCCCGGCCATTCCCAAACCGCGCACGGCCGCCTGAAGATTGGTCATCAATAGCGCCGCCGGAATGCCCTTGCCCATGACGTCGGCAACACAAACCGCCAATTGCTCTTTCCCATACGCCAGAAAATCGAAATAGTCTCCGCCGATTTCCCGCAAGGGTTGCGATGCGCCAAAAACGGAGTAGCGTCCTACCTCAAGCGTTACCTGCGGAAGCAACGCCGATTGTGTCTCCCGGGCGTCGGCAAGCTCCGTCTCACGAAATTGCCTCTCCGCCTCGGCCCACTGTGCGGCCTCTCGCCGCGTGCGTCCCCTTTTTCACCTGTTCACGCGCCAGCGCCAGCAACCGCGAGTTGTTCCAGGGCTTGAGAATAAAATCGCTCACGCCCTTCCGCATGGCCTCGACGGCCAGTTCAATGCTGCCCCATGCCGTCATGGCCACGATTGGAAGCAACGGATCAATGGCGCGAAGTTCTCGCACCAGCGCCATGCCTTCCTGGCCGGAGGTAGTGTCGCGAGCGTAATTCAGATCCATGAGGAGTAGATCAAATTCGCGTGAACGAAGAAACTGGAGAACTCTTGCCGGGGAGTTGGCTACTTCGATCTCGTACCCATCGTGCTTTAGCAGCAGCCGCAGGGCCTCCAGCACATCCGGCTGGTCGTCCGCCACCAGAATGCGAGGGCGCGGGGGAAATTGAACCGGTGTATGGAGTTCTTCCGTCACGTCCAATCCCATCTGCCTGCTCCTGCGTCAAATTCGACGCCTTACTCTGCCTGTTCACTTCCGGCGTTGCTGATTCATTCGACGCGAAACACACCTCACCCTCGTCTCCGGATAGGGGGTTTTGCATTTCCTTCTCCTGCCGGCAGATTAGACGATTAGAGTGGAAGCGCCCCGAGTCTCTTCGACGATGCGGCCGTCAAAGAGATGAATGGTGCGGTCCGCCAGGTTTGCATAGCGCGGATCGTGCGTGACCATGCAAATCGTTGCGCCTTCGCGATGCAATTGCTGGAGCAATTCCATCACCGCTTCGCTGTTCTTGGAATCCAGGTTTCCCGTGGGTTCGTCCGCCAGCAGGATGGAAGGCTGACCCACCAGCGCGCGGGCCACGGCAACACGCTGCTGTTGGCCGCCGGAAAGCTGGGAAGGATAATGCTTCATGCGGTGCGCCATGCCCACGCGCTCCAGAACTTCCTGCACGCGTTTCTTGCGTTCCGCGGAAGCCATGTTGCGATAGGTCAGCGGCAGCTCCACGTTTTCGTAAACGTTCAGGTCGCCAATCAGATTGAACGCCTGAAAAACGAAGCCGATTTCGCGGTTGCGAATTTCCGTACGTTCGGAAAGCGAAAGGTTCGCCACCGATTTGTCCTTCAATTGATAGGTGCCGTCCGAAGGCGAATCCAGCAGCCCCAATATCGAAAGCAGCGTGGACTTGCCGCATCCGGAAGGACCGGCAATGGCCAGGAATTCTCCCCGCTCAATCTCCAGGTGCACGCCCGATAGCGCGTGTGTTTCCACCTCGTCGGTGAGGAACACCTTGGTTACGCCTATCATATGGATCAATACCGGGCCATTCGCGCTCATCGCTGCTCCTTCATCTTCTCAAGATTCCTAATCCAACCGCACGCGATCGTAGTTATCCCAGGCGGACATATCCGAAAGAATCACGCGGTCCCCCACCTGCAAGCCGCTAATAATTTCCACGCTGTTCACCGACACCTTTCCCAGTTTCACGGGAACGCGGACAGCTTCCGACCCATCGGCGTTCAGCCTGAACAAACTGATGGTGGTGTCGGGCTCGCCATGAACCGGCCGCCCTACGTACAGCACGTCGGCAAGCCGCTCGATTTCAATTGTGCCTTCCACGCTCAAATCCGGGCGCGCTCCGGCGGGCAGCGGACCATCCAGAGCAACGTCCACGGTGACCGTGCCGTTTACCACTGCGGGATCAATGCGCGTGACGTGTCCGGGAATCACGCCGTTATGCGTGTCAATGCTAGCCTTCTGGCCAATCAGAATATCCTTGGCCTGGGTCTCCGCTACTTTCAATTCAGCCTTCAATTGCGATGGCTGCGCCACGCGCGCCAGCACGGCCCCCGGCGTCACTTCCTGACCCACTTCCACGGGTACTTCCTGCAGCACGCCGTCAATTCCTGCGCGCACCTGTAGTTTTGCGACCTGAGAATGCTTTAACTCCGCCAGGGCCTGCTGCTCCTCCACTTTGTTTTGCTGCACGCCCAGCTGGTCATTGATGGAGTTGGCAAAGGTTTCCACTTCCTTCTGCGCCAGGTCGTTCTGCTTGCCCAACTCTTCAGCTTTCACCTTGGACTCCCTGAGAATCACGTCCGCAGTGAGACCTTGATCAAACAGTTTTTGATTGGTCTCCCGCTCCAGTGTCGCCTGGCGAAACTCGGAGCTGATCTGCGCGGCCTTGGTCCGCAAGTCCATCAGTTGGTTTTGCAGAGTAGCTTTCAAGCCCTGAAATTGCGCTTGGGCATTCTTGACTTCGAAGTCAGCGGCCTGCGCATCCTGGTCCAGAACCGGGTTGCTGAGAATGAGGATGGTGGTGTCCGCCTTCACCTGTGAACCGGGCAACAGCAGGCGCTGCTCCACACGCCCTTCCGTGGTAGCCGGAACAATCCGAATCGTCTCTGGCACAAGCGTTCCCAGGCCACGCTCATCCAGCAGCATGGGGCCGCGTTTCACGGTGTCCTTATAAACCGTGGAACCGTCAACAGCGGGCGCTGCGGGCTTCAACCGCGAGAGCCCAACAGTGAGGCCCAGCGCAACGACCAGTCCGGCAACGACGTAAACGGCTTGCCGTTTCCGTCGGCTACGTTTTAAGTCTGGGCGGGCAATGTCCATGAGTTTTCCCGTCTACTACTCCGCAACTATACTACCGCCCCATACGAATCGTAAGTATTGCGAGGCGCTGAGGTTAACGCTTGATACAGAGGATCTGGACCAGCGTCTTGCCCGCTGATGGGATTCATTTGTTCCGTTTTCGGACATTTGTGCATCCAATCAAACTGGTTGCATTCGGAGTGCGCCGAGTGTTTTGGGCAAAATTGTTTCTACGGCGCCGATTGACCCGCGGCTGCATTCTGGCGGAAACTGAATTGTGCGCCCGAGCTTTTCCATGACTCCTCGATACCAACGCTCCTGGTTGCGACGGCGCGTGAATGAAGCGCTGGTTCTCGGATTTTCGCGCGCATATACCCGCGTGCGGGTGAATCCGTGGAATTATTTGCGGCACATTCGCCAAAGCTACGGCCTGAACATCCAGTCTTTCGCGGACATGCAGCACCTGCCGCTCGAACATATTGAATCCATCGCGCTACAGACCATCTCCGGCGCGAAGAGATGGGCTGCACTGGAAGGCGCTGGCCTCGGTTTGGGGGGACTTCTTTTGATCGTGCCCGACATGGGCATTCTCTCGGCTATCACCATCCGAATGATTCAAAAGCTAAGTTTGCTCTATGGATTCGAATACGCCACGGAAGAAGAGATGGCCATGCTGTGGATCGCCGCGGCCACTGCTGCTGGCGTGGACCTGGGCCGCGATTTTCTCGAAAAGCAGGCTATGGAACGAATTGTTCCGCGCGTCATCGAGCGCATGGCTGCGCGGATGAGCGCGGAGGTCGTCGAGAAAGTGGGTTCGCGCATCGTTCCCATGCTGGGCGGCGCGTTTGGCGCGGGTCTGAACTATTATTTTGTCCGTGAGTGGGGACGGCGGGCTCAGGAACACTTTCGCCAGCGCCACATTCAGGCCGCTGCCTTGCACGCCATCCCATTGGACAGTTGAGTTTCGCGAGAGATTTTCCGGTCATGGATTTCCATGCGTTGAAATCCTTGTCGTGCGGAATCCGCGGGAAATGCGATCTACAACATCAAGACAAATGGTTCCAGCAGGGCTCGCGACGCCTGCTCCGGAGTGACTCGGCCTTTCTGGCGAATCAGATAGAAAGTTCCATCCGCTTCCACTTTCACGTGGAATTGTCCGCTCATGCGGCTTTCGTTGTTCTCGTATTCTTTTTTTGCGGCTGCGAATCCGGTGTACTCAATGGTTTTTTGGTTGCGGTTCAATTCAATGTTGATCCGGAACGATGGAAACGATGTCTTGCGAACCACGACGCTATCGGCGGAGGGACGCTCATAGGAGTCAATCTTGCTTTCCGGATCGTTTTGAAAGCTTTCGTTGAATTTCTTCAGGTCCCGTTCAACCGCCGCCGCAAAGCTATTGAACGCCGCCTCACACCCCGTGGTGACCATCTGCGCCTTCCGAACCTCCCGCTCATGCTCCATTTCGCGCATCTCGCGGCGATTCTTGATTTTTAGTACGGCTTCTTCAACCCAGTCGAGCATTGTTCAATCCTTTCTCTCCCTCCGTTCGCGCAACGAATGGGAAAGGCGAAAAACTGGCCTAGTCCGCTTCCACAAACGGGATGCCTTTAAGTGTTTCGCTATGCCCGTATTCTCAACGAGGAATGGACATTTTGTGTCATTCTCCTTTGCCTCAACAACCGTATAGATAAACATGGTTTTCTTGCGGTATTTCCGCTGTATCGGTTTGGGATGGCAGCACGGCGCAGATCGAGAAATTAATTGGGTGAGGTCGAGTTTCATGCGCGAGAAGAAAATGCAGCGCATGGCCGAAGTCTTCTAAAGTTCGTAAGCGCTAAGCCCGTAGCTCAGTTGGTTAGAGCGCTGCCTTGGCACTTCACACGAATGCCGATAGCGGACGTTTGCGATGCTTGGCTAAAGTTGCGACGAATCAAAGACATAGCACCGATTTTCAATCGCAACGCTCGCATCTGGCTGCGGCCAATTCTGACCCAGTTGTGAACCAAATTGCGTACCAAATTTGGCGGCTGACAATGCCGGCACAGGCCGTCCCGGCTCCCTCGAAACGTTGGTAGGTGACAGACGTCTTCCGGTCGCCCGAAGTGGCTGGTACAAGACGCGAAACTTCTGGCAGTGGACCGCAGGATTGTCGAGATTTCCGCGCGCCTCCCACTAGTTTGCGGAAATCTCGAACACTGTCCCGCAGCCTTCATGGAACGGACCACAGCTATCGTCACCGCCAAGGGCCGTGGTGCCGTAGAAATTTCCTTTGCGGTCCGGAGCCAGCCAGGATTCAGGAGTTGAGCCGTCTGCCCCGCCCGTGAAGTTATAGAGGACTGTCTCCTTGCCCCCGAGCGTTACTTTGAAGATCACTCCATTATTGTAGGAACCGCCGGCCTTCGTAGTGCCGTACAGATTGCCCCGCGAATCTCGCAGCACAGCGGCGCTCGGATATAATCCATCTGACCCTTGAAATTTATAGAGGACAGTTTCGTCACCCGCTGGGGTGACTTTAAACACCGTGCCACAGCCGCCGCCGGAGCAACCCAGGCCTCCGCCACCAGTGGCGCCATACAGGTTTCCTTCAGGATCGAAAATCAATCCGCGGTAGGGAAAGGCCCCATCTGGGGCGCCGGAGAAATTATGGAGAACGGTTTCGTTACCTGCCGGATCGAGTTTGAAAACAACTCCGCATCCAACTGATACATAGGGACAGTTGACGTTTCCCCCTTCATACGTGGTCCCATAGATATTGTCGGCTGAATCCGCGATCAGGTGGGCATATGAACAGTCTCCGTCATTGAAGGCGAAGCTGTGCAATGCAGTCTCATGGCCGCTCGTATCCAATTTGAAAACGACGCCGTAGCCCATGCCGCCGGCACAGGTAGTGCCGTACAGGTTTCCGCTTCCATCGCGGGTAAGGCTGCCTCCCGGCACGGCGCCATCCGCACCGCCCGTAAACGTGTAAAGCACTGAGAATTTCCCCGAAGCATCCACTTGGAAAACAGTTCCGCATCCAACTTGTTGGTAATTGGTGCAGCCCGTATTGCCCCCTTGCAGTGCCGTACCGTAGAGATTGCCCCGGGCATCCAATACTGGCGCCGCGTTGGGCCATCCGCCGTCAGGGCCGCCCGTGAAGGCATGGAGAATCGTCTCCCTGCCGGACGCGTCAACTTTGAAAACAGTTCCGCAGCCATCATTTGAATTGGCGCAGTAACCAGCGTTACCACCTTCGAGGGTGGTTCCAAAGAGATTACCTTCCTCATCTGGTGCCACGCCGGCATAGGGCCTGATGCCGTCGCTGCCGCCAGTGAAGGCGTAGAGTGTTTTGAAACTCAGCTTTTGCGATGTGGCGGATTGGGCTGCACCGGCGGAATGCGTGATCAAGACCGCAGCCACGGTCACCACCGCGAACACCACCACCACCACCACCGTTGCTGCCCGCGCCAGAAATGTAAGAAGTTGATCTTGCACGATGTTCTTCATGATTATGCCTCCTGCAGTGAAGCAGAAAACGCTCTGGGCCACTAAGCAGTCGCGTAGCCGACCAGGGAGATGCGGGACGGAATCTCTCCATTTGGTGAGCCTTCTATTATGAAACATACACCCGTGTATCTGACGAAGCAACGATTCAGTTGGCGCATGGCGATAGCGGGGCTAGGATGAAGCCGCGGAGCGTGGGCCGAAGCTCGGGAGAAAATCGTATCCAGGGACGCTTATGCGCGAACGGCGGGCATTACCGCGGCTGATGCAAGAATCCCCGTTCAAGTAAACGGCGGAAGCTCAGGATGCCAGAACCGAAATTCGGGTGTACGATCTGGACTGGAATTCTCCCTGGAACATCTCCGCTCGGCTTCTGAATAGTACTGACCATAAGGAGAAACAATGCTGAACATTCGATTCTCAATTGTTCTGAGGGGAATCTTGTCCACAATTGCAGTGGGCCTCGCGCTGTTGACGACCGCCTCGGCTGGTGTTTCCGAACAGATGTTTAGCTTGGATCTTAAGGGCGGCGCTTATCCCGAGGCGGGAGTGATCCGCGACGGTGATGGCAACCTGTACGGCACCACAACGTCTGGAGGCGCTGGCCGGGCTGGAACTGTCTTTGAACTGACGCTCCGCCCGAACGGCGGATCTTACGAGACGGTTCTATACAATTTCTCGCCAGGCGCTGACGGAGCCAAGCCTGTCGCAGGCCTCATCTTCGATGCGAGCGGGAATCTCTACGGCACCACTTTTGGTGGGGGCAATAGTGCATGTACTGAATTCTCACCCCCTGGCTGCGGAACCGTTTTCGAGTTGTCTCCGAACTCAGGCAGTGGCTGGTCGGAGACTGTGCTGTACGCCTTTGCCGGAGGCTCTGACGGTGCCTATCCGTCTGGTGGCCTCATCTTTGACAATGCTGGCAATCTTTACGGCACGACGGAAGCCGGGGGCAATAATAAACCTCTGTGGTGCACCACCGACGGCTGCGGTGTTGTCTTTGAGCTATCGCCTGCCGGGAATGGCCAGTGGACGGAGAAGGTGCTACACAGTTTTGCAAGTGGCAACGATGGGTGGGAGCCTGCCTCCAGCCTCGTCTTTGATAGGAAGGGCAATCTTTTTGGCACTACGCTAAATGGCGGCAGCTCCACATGCGGTGGTGGTGGCGGCTGTGGCACTTCTTTCGAGGTAAAGCACGACGGGAATGGCAAGTGGAGCGAAACAGTGCTGCACAGCTTCAACGGTGCTGACGGTATCGCTCCCGACAGTGCGCTGATCTTCGACAACGTCGGGAATCTGTACGGTACCACCCTCAATGGCGGCAACTCCGAATGCGGCTGCGGAACTCTTTTTGAGCTAATGCCTGGAGCGAACGGCCAGTGGACAGAGAGCATCCTTCATAGCTTCAACGGCGTCAACGCCATCGGCGGGGACGGAGAATATCCCCATGGCCCGACCTTCGATAGTGCGGGCAATTTATTCGGCACTACAGAATTCAGCAGTCTCGCAAATGGGGCGGCCACTGTATTCGAACTGCAGCCAATCGCCAATGGCCAGTGGACGGAGGAGGTATATGCATTGCCTTTGGCCACCTTGTCATACGCTGGCGTGATGTTGGATGGGAAAGGCAATCTCTACGGAACTGCGTTCCTTGGAGGAGACTTGGGGTACGGCGGAGTCTTTCAATTGGGACACAGCGCGGAGAACTAGGACTTAGCAAAGGAACGGCACAGCGCGCGCTGCCCAAAAACTCCTCCTTGCTCAAAAACCTCGCTAATTAGCCGTGACTCATAGACACGTCGGATTCCGTGCTGCTCTAAAGTCGTGCCTCAATAACATGTGTTTTTGGGCAGGCTGCACAGAGTCCGCAGGTCAGGAGAGATTTTTGAGACCGCTTCGACAGCCCTGTCAGTAGTCACCTTGAAATCGCGAAGCCCGCGCGCCCCACGGTTCCGTCAGTCCCGGCCCCCCCCACTGCAGCTGCGCGTATTCGGATTTCTCCTCGAGGAGGATGGGGATATCGGAACCGGCATCCTCATTGCGAGAAGCCGATTTTGTGCACCAGTTCGGCATATCGCGGATCGGAGCGCAGGGCATCGAACCTCGCGTCGGACCGAAGTGTGATCAGCCAGAAGTCGCGTTCCTTGTATGCAGTATCGAGCCACTCAAACGCATGGTCCTTCTCGCCCGAGTCGGCATACAACTGCGCGATTCGAGCGGAGGAAACGTAACCGCTCTTGGCTTTGCGTTGCGCAAGTCGAATCTCGATTCCCTTGCGCACCGCATTCGGCCAGCCACCGGCGCGGAAGCCCGCATCCAGGCCTGCGGCATATTCGACGTAACTCTTCTCGCCTCCTAATTGAGCCGCGGTTTTCCATTCCTGAATGGCCTGCGGGTATTTATGCTCGGCCCAATACGACGTTGCCAGCCACGCATGCGCGGTGCCAAAGGTCGGATCGTCCGCAATCACTTTGTTACAGGCCTCAATGGCCTTGTCGAATTGGCGGTCGAAATAGTAAGCCTCCGCGAGTGCTGTGCTTAAGATCGGCGACAGCGGATCAAGCTCGTACGCTAAGTTGGCTTCGTCAATCGCTTCCTGCCCCCGCCCGCCCATGTAGGAGAGGTTCTCGGCCAACCACTGATGGGTGGTGGCGTCTCTGGAATCAAGCTCCAGGGCCATTCTGAATTCGGCCTCGCCACCGGAAAAATCGTATTTGTATGCAATCTTGTTGTAACCCAGCACAGCATGCGGGCGCGCGAGCGTGGGATCCAGTTCCAAGGCTCTTTCGGCCGCGGCGTTCGACTTGGCTACGAAATCGTTGGGAACGCCGCCATAGGGGCTCAGAAAGAAATAGGCATCCGCCAGCCCTGCATAAGCCAACGCATAGCCGGGGTCCTTATCGATGGCTTGATTGAAGAAGGCGATCGCAGCCTTAATATCGGCGGGAGTGCGCTTGTTCCAGTAATAACGGCCTTTCACGTAAAGTTCGTAGGCAGCGATGTCTTTGGTGGGCGGTTGCGCGTGCTGGCCGTCGCGGGCCGCGGCCAGCGAAAGGCGGAGGCGCTCGGCAATAGTTCGGGCGATTTCGTCCTGAAGCGCGAAGACATCCTCCATAACACGGTCATAACGCTCCGACCAGAGTTGATAGCCGCTGGAGGCATCGATGAGTTGGGCCGTGATGCGGAGGCGATTGCCGGAGCGGCGGAGAGTGCCTTCGAGGATTGTGTTCACGCCGAGCTTGGCACCGACGGAGCGCAGGTCTTCGTTGCGCCCCTTGAAGGAAAATGAGGAACTTCGGCCCGCGACGCGAAGACGTGGAATATGCGCGAGCGAGTTGATGATTTCTTCAGTAATGCCGTCGGCGAAATACTCCTGCTCGGGATCGTCGGAAATATTGTGGAAGGGAAGGACGGCGATGGCGGGACGAAGGCTGAGGCCGGAGGGGGGATGCACGCCTGCTGGTCTGGCCGCGGGTGCAAGGCCGCCTGTCTTCATTTCGTCGGCAATATCCATGCCTGCTTTGCGGAGGCCGTCGAGAAGATGTTCGACGAGCTGAACGTCCCACCACTTTGCCATCTCGGCGCGGCCGACGGCAGCGAAATTCGGAATGAGCGCAAGCAGTTGATTTGCGGCTTCGCGCGCGGCGTCGTGTTCGCCGAGCTGGGCGTAGGCGGCGGCCAGCAAAAGGCTCGCGCCCCAAAGGCCGCGCATGTTCACCTTGAGAGAGATATCGAGCGCGCTGCGATAGTCACTTTTGCGGTAAGCGCCGAAAGACGAGGCGAACCAATACCAACCGGGATGGTGAGAGTTGAGTTGCATGGCGCGCTCTGCGAGAGCGCACCCGCGTTCCCATTCGCCAGAGTAAGCCATCAATATTCCCATGTAGGCAGCGGTGCATCCATCCATGGGATTCAGAGCGATGGCGCGCTCGGCGGTGCTGCGGAAAGCCTGGAGTTCCTTCCGAAAATAAAAAACCGAGGCAAGGGCGTGATGGGCGAGATGACTGGATGGCGCGAGTTCGACGGCGCGCCGCGCCGCATTGAGTGCGCGTTTGAGGGGATCAGGCCGGACGTTGAAGCCGGTCTTGTGTTCGTCGGTGTAGAGGATGGCAAGCATGGCCCAGCAATCCGCGTGATCCGGCGATTGCTGGACGGCGCGCTCCAGGCCGGCGCAGGCTGCGGCATGCTCGTCGGCGGTGAGACGGGCGTAGTAGCTGAAGCTGCGCAGAAGCGCCTCGTACGGAGTTAGTTCGTCCGCAGCGCGGCCCCGGAGAGATTCACCCATGGTGTATGGCAGGATGCCATTCAGGTCAGCGACCGTGGAAACGATGCGCGGAACGATGTCGTCCTGAAGTTCGAAGACAGATTCAGCGCGGAAGGGACTGTCGAACGTTTCGGCCCAGAGATGTGCGCCGGTTGTGGCGTCGACCAGCTGCGCGGCGATGCGAAGGCGCGTTCCCGCTTGGCGAATACTCCCTTCCATCACGTAACGAGCGCCGAGTTCGCTGCCGATGGCGCGGACGTCAGCTGATTCGCCCGCGAATTTGGAGGTGGAACTGCGCGCGATGACCCTGAGATAGGAAAATCGCGAAAGGCCGGTGACGATGTCCTCGGCCAGTCCTTCGGCGAGAGTCGTGAGATCAGCGTTGCCGCTGCCGAATTTAAATGGCAGGACGGCGACCCAGAATCCTTCATCAGTGCGGGCAGCGCCGGAGTCAGGCGCCGTGGAGGGGCGCGAAAGAGACGAAGATGGTGTTTGAATTGTTGGCGCGGTAGATGGCATGTTGCCGAGTTCGTTGCAAAGGTCGCGCGCGGATGGAAAGCGATCAGCGGTGCTTTTTTCGAGACAACGGCGGATGATGCGCGCGAGCGCTGCAGGAAGGCTGGCGCGAATGTCTGTGACGAGCGGAGGAGTGTCGCGCAGAATTGCGGAAGTAAGTTCTGCGGAAGATGCGCCTTTGAAGGGCCGCTGCGCGATGGACATTTCGTAGAGAATCACGCCCAGCGAAAAAATGTCGGTGCGATGGTCAACGGGGCGGCCGGCGATTTGTTCGGGAGACATATAGGACGGCGTGCCCATGACCACGCCGACTTCTGTGTGTCCGGCGGAAGTCAGCGTGGTGTCGTCGGTACCAGACGCGCGCATCTCTTTCGCGAGGCCGAAGTCGAGAACTTTCACCTGGCCGCTGCTTGTGAGCATGACGTTCGCGGGCTTCAAGTCGCGATGGACGATGCCTTTTTCATGTGCCGCTGCGAGCGCATCGGCGAGTACGATGGCGATTTTTCCGAGTCGCTCGATAGGTAAGCCGCCTTCGGGAATGCAGTGGTCGAGCGATTGCCCTTCGATGAGTTCCATGGTTAGGAAGTGGACGCCGTCGGCTTCCTCGACTGAATAAATGGTGACGATGTGGGGGTGGTTGATGGCGGCGAGGGCGCGGGCCTCACGGCGAAAGCGCTCAAGGCGTTCGGGATCGGCGGCCACGTCGGGCGGCAAGATCTTGAGAGCCACATCGCGGCCAAGTTTTGTGTCGGTGGCACAATACACCTCGCCCATGCCGCCGGCGCCGATCCTCCTAATGATGCGGTAGTGTGAAATCGTTTGCCCAATCATCAGAAGGAGAACCGTCTCCGAGTGCGTATCTTAGGCTGCCGCAAGCAAACGCGTCAATGAACGCGATTTCTGCACCTTTGAGTTCGAAAATCTGAATCTAAAATCAATTCGGATGAAATAGCGAAACGTTATTTCTCTCCAATTGCTAGATGTAGATGAGGATCTCCATGCTCTCTGAAGCGGACTCTTGCCGGCAGATGCGCTTATTTGTAGGCACTGGTCGCTGATGGCCGAAATGCTGCGCGAACTTTGGCACTGACCAAATACCAGCCGATCAGCACGCTAATCAGCACAGACACGGCGACTCGGGCAACGACCACTAAACTTGCAGAACCGCTGGGGCTCCGGACGAGGCTGAACAGCTCAATGGCTGCCGCAATGAGGCTGACGCCGATCAATGCGAGCGCCACCATTCGAGCCCAGTTCAACAACCTCCAGAAGCCCATCGCGAGTGCACCAGTAATCGCCAGGAGCACAATGTAATAGACGGTCAAGGACCGCCCCATCGACAACTGCATTGCGGCAGGGCCGGCACCGCCGGGACTGAGGCCCTGGAGCACTGCGGCGAGCACACGCCTATTCACAATGGAAAGCATGCACAGCACCGCATACCCCGCGGAATTCAGGAACAAGAGAACTGAAAGGATTGTGATGCCTAAAGGTCGTGACCTCATTGCAGCGTCCCTCCTTGAAGTGACGGAGTCATTGTACTAGCGCCAGCAACCGGCCTCACGCATATGTATGACAACTCGAGCTGACAGTGCTTTAGTGCGGGCTGGTGCCTCGATTAGGCCATCTTACCGAAATTCGCGGCATGTGGGCGCCCCGTGCGCGAGGTGTGGCCAACGTGGCGAGCCTGAGCGAAGGCCTGCACTTCGAAGCTCAAGAGCCTCCCCTCAAGCCCTGATTTCCCCCAAACGTCGCCAACTAGCCATCAGTGATAGACCCACCGCCGAGAAACGCGCCCCACAAGTGATGCCTCTAGGAGATATGTTTTTGGGCAATCGGAAAGCCGCCCGCCAACGGACTTATGCTCGCCCATAAATGTGAAACCCAACGCTTTCCCAAAAGTAGGCTCTAGGCCGCCTCAGAATCAGGCCATCTTGGGCTGCACTGGTGCGGATGGCAGGCCGACGAGGAATGTTCCCGATGGAAAATCGTTTCACAGTGTCGCGAACAGGCGACAGGTGTACTATCGCGGCGTTCACGAGTCCAAGAGCGGCAGGACAATTGATTTCACCGGGGAGACGCAAACATCAGCGGCGGGAAAAACACCGCTGCACGCCCAGCTTCGCCGCGCGAGCGACGATCAGTTCATCGTCACGCTCTCAACAGTGGGGCCTGACGGAGAGGACTCTCCCTTCCAGGAAACTGATTGCACCCGCTAGAAATAGAGTGTCCCGCACGTGTTCTCGCGCCAGTGTGCGATTCGCAAATTTTCGTTAATCGTGCTTTCTGGAAAGAAAACGTTCGGATGGCTGCTGAGGCGTATCCTATTTCTTCAATCTTGCCGGCCAATTGAGGATAATGACGGCAGCCGTTCCATCGGTTTGCTGCCCGGCAGTGTTGACCATAAAGCGCTGGCCATCGCGCGTTACATCCCAGGAAACTCCAAAGAAGGACGTTGCACTCAGGGTGGCTCCCTTGAAGAGAAGCCGTAGAGCGCCCGGTTGCAGCCTGTCGTTGTCTTCGATCACCGGCATTTCGAAGACCGATCCGTCCATGGTTGTAAAGTAGATTGCCTTGCCGTCGGCACTCCAACGGGACCGCTCGGCGCCGTTGCTGGTCAGTTGCAGCTTGCCGCCCCTCGCCAGCGACGTGGCGTAGAGGTCATAGTGGCCTGTCTCCGTGCTGTGATAGAGCACCCATTTGTCATCGGGGGAAAAGCGAGCGGAATAAGTGGGCACTGCGTCGTTCACCAGCGGGCGCGGTTGACCTCCACCGGCAAGTGGCATCACCCAGGTCGTGAGCGGAAGATTTCCGTAGGCCTGTGCAAACAACAAATACTTGCCATCCGCGGAAACATCGGAGACATGTAAGGCGCTCGCCGATTCCAGCACCAGTTCTTTCTTTCCCGAGCCACCCACCTCCTCCCGGTATATTCGATAGGGCTTGCCTCGAAAAACATAATAGAGTTGGCGGCTGTCGCCCGACCATGCCATGCCATCGGCGGTGGCTTCGAAGGTAAACCGAGTCTGGGTGCCCTTGTCCAGGTCCAGGATCCAGACGTTGGGCAACGCATCTCCGGTCAATACCGCGGCTTTGTGCCCGTCCGGCGAGATCCGAAAATCCTGCACACGGCTCGCTTCGCTCACAGTGCCTTCCAGTTTGCCATCTCGACTTAGAATTTGCAGCGTGGTGGTTCCCGATGCCAGGCCCGGTTGATACACCAGTACGCCGTTGTCGTTGGCGTCGAAAGCCGCCCTCCACGTCGAGAAGTTAATGCCCACGCCCTGCACCACTGCCATGGCGTCTCCGCTGGTACGGCCAGTGCCGGGATTGAAACTCTGGGCCAGCAGATCTCCATTCAGCACCCATAGCAGGCGGCCACTGGCGAACACCGCGTTCGATTCCGCGGGCTCCACGAAACGGTTTTCCTTGCCGTCCAGCGACGCAAAGTAAATGCCGTTGCTCGCGCTCGCCCGCGGATCGGAATGGTTGGTGGCGAAGTAGAGGAAGTGTTTCCCGTCGGGCAACAGGACTGGCCATCGGTTCGTGGTGTGCGCGGCGTTCAACGTCGTCACCTGCGCGGGGGTTGAGCCGGGGCTGGCTGACACCCGGAAGATACTGGCGGTCGCATCTGGCGCGAAAAGAATAGTGCCATCCGCTCCCCACGTGCCCCCGCGCGGCCTCACCGCGTTGCAGATATCCAGCACCGGACCGCCGTTCACCCCAACGCGGCGAAGTTTTCCCGCGCTGGAAAAGCCCAGCGATTTTCCGTCGTATGACCAGAACGGATACGTCGCCCCTTCCGTGCCCGGCACCAATCGCGCGTTTCTGTCGTCGAGGTCACGCACATAGATACGGTCAACGCCTTTGTCGTCAGCGGCCACGAAAGCGATTTGCTTTCCGTTCCTGGAGAGCACCACCGGGCCGGCGGCGTCGTCCGACGTGAGCGTGAAGCTGGTCTTTTCCGGGGGAAGAATGTAAGCATCCAGCGCGATCGGTTGCGGCAAACGCAGCCACAGGAACGCCCCTCCCGCAACCACCAGGGCGACCAACGCAACAGCGGCAATCATCCACCACCGCACAGCAGATGCCGACACAGCGGCAGGAATGAACGGGGACGATTCTTGCGGCGCGCCGGAGAGCCCCTCATCAATGGCAATTCGGGCGTCGCCGATAGCTTGCAACCGCTGCTTCGCGTCTTTCTTCAGGCAGCGCGCCAGAAGGTTCCGAATTGCGGGCGGAGTGTTTGCGGGGAGCAGCGACCAATCCGGTTCGCTTCTGATCACCGCGGCCAGCGTGTCTGTGACCGTTTCGCCGCTGAACGCCATCTTGCCCGTCAGCATTTCGTACAGCACGCAACCGAACGCCCAAATGTCCGTGCGTCTGTCCACGGATTTTCCCTTTGCCTGCTCCGGCGACATGTACGCCGCCGTGCCCAGGATAATTCCTGCCTGCGTGGCCATCCGGCTGATTGTCGGGGAGTTCGATATATCCGCCGAGGAAGCGTCGGGGTCAAGCGCCTTTGCCAATCCGAAATCGAGAATCTTTACGGCGTCATTATTTGCCAGCTTGATGTTCGCGGGCTTCAAATCGCGATGGATGATGCCGCGTTCGTGCGCGTATTCCACCGCCTCGCAGATCTGCCTGGCGACGGGCAGCGCTTCCTCGATGGGAATCGCGCCGGTTTTGACGCGATCCGCAAGCGTCGGTCCTTCCACCAGCTCCATCACCAGCGCATGAACGGAGCTCGAGTCTTCGAACCCGTAAATCGCCGCGATATTTGGATGATTGAGCGAGGCGAGGACCTGTGCTTCGCGCCGGAATCGCGCCATGCGCTCCGCATCGGCGGCAAAAGCCTGGGGCAGAATTTTCAGAGCCACGTCCCGGCCCAGCTTGGCGTCGCGCGCGCGATACACCTCGCCCATCCCGCCCGCACCGATAGGGGCGAGTATTTCGTACGGTCCGAGGCGATCTCCTGCAGTGAGCGGCATGTGAATGAGGACGCCAAGTTTACTCAATCAAGAAGAGGATAGCGAATGGGAAAGATGCTGCCCGGAATTGAGCATTGAAAATACATAGCTTTTATTGAGGAATCGGCACGCAGAAAGCTCCGAATCTGCCGTTCGGCCACGCAGGGGATGCGCGGAACGTGCAGTCGAAAAGTGTAGCGATTAGAAATCAGGATTGTATACTTCACACAAACGAGGGGTATAATCCTTCCGTATGGGATTCTGGAAATCGCGATAGATAGTCTTTCGCAGCCTGCACGGGCATTGGCTTTTCAGAACGGCATTCTGGGCGTGGGTAACGCTAGGGGCCGTTGGTACCGTACTGCCTTTTTTTCCTGCGGACTGGAGCACAAAGTTTTACGGACTAAAGTACCTGCCGCAGTGGTGGCATTGGTATGTGTGGGTCATTGGAATTCTTTTCATACTGCTGATTGCTGTATTTGAAGCTGCTCATCGGAAAAGTGTCAGCGAGTCTACAAATCTCAGGCTTAATGCAGCTGGGACACCGTACCTTAAATACCGCGATGGGGCTTATTGTATATCTGATGAGAGAGGAAGGCGGGCGCATATGCTAATCATACGAAACGACGCCACTGAAAAAGGAACCAAGACGGCGAACATTACAGCTCAGCTTGTTAAGTGTGTGAGTCCGAAACGCTATCCGATTTCTCCTCTTTCTTGGGTAGGAACAAGAGAGACCACCGTTAAAATCGGCCCGGCAGAAACCAAGGAACTGATTGTCGCAATGCGAGAAGATGAAAGAGTTTTGGATAACCAAACAATGTGGAACTATGTGTGTCTTCCTTTTACTTCATCCCAAGAAATGTGGATAGAATGGGGAAAGTCTGGGTTTGAAATCCAATTCATTAATTCTGAGACAGGAAGGCTTGTCCCTGTGTATCCTCGCTTATGTTTTACGTGGGAATGGCCCGAAGGGGAGCCACAAAGAGACCCTCAAATGGAACTTGTTCCTGAGTCACCATTGGAGAAACTGCACGGACTAAGCCGCCTCCGTAAGCTTCTTGTATTCAAGAGCCGGAGCGTCAATGAGCTTTAGAACCGTATCTCGGAAGAGGAAAGCATTGTTCCGATTGTTAAACCGAAAGGACATTTCTTCGCAATAGGCTTGCAGATGCTTCGCGCTGATTCTATGCCACGTTCCCATAACGCCGCGCTTCAAAAGAGAGAATGCGGATTCGACGGTGTTGGCGTGAGTATCGCCATTGACGTAGATTCCAGACTTGTGCCGGATCGTCCTGTGCTTCTTGACGATTCCCATGCGCTTGGCGACGCCGCGATAGATGTTAAATTCATCGGTGTAGAGCACGTCAACATCCTCTGCGATGTTTTCCCGGATGTATTTCTCCAGTGTACCGCTCTTGACATCTTCGCTGTGGAAGAATCGAAGTTCCCCGCCACGCTGCGGGATGCCGATTACAGGCTCTTTCCTACTTCCGCGTCCGCGCATCCCCGGTCCATGAGCCTTTCCGCCCATGTAGGTTTCGTCCACTTCGACGCAGCCCCCGAGCTTGGCGCGGTGTGCTTCCACCATAGCGGCACGAATCCTGTGGCACAGGTACCATGCGGTCTTGTAGGTGACGCCGAGCATACGCTTGATTTGGTTGGCGGACATCCCCTTGCGCGATTCGGTAATCATGTAGGTGGCAAGGAACCACTTCCACAGCGGCAGGTGAGAATCGTGGAAGATTGTTCCGCACGTCACGCTAAACTGGTAGTGGCATGAATCGCAATCGAACTGCTCGCGGTTGGCAATCTTCGTCGCCTTGGACTGGCAGCGCGGGCATGCAGGGCCGTCAGACCAGCGCAGTTGCTCTAGGCAGCGTCGGCACTTCTCGTCCGAGCCAAACTCTTCCATCAGCTTTACGAGGGTCCTGTGGTCAAATTCAAGGTTCATAGGGCACCCATGCGAAAGAAAAAGAATCCGCGCGAAATGACGAGCCGTGAACTGGCGAAGCACTTGTTCCACCCGAAAGTGGTGAAGCACATCCAGAAGCACGTAAATGGCAGCATCAAGAGCACGAAGAAAGCGTAGCAGGGGAGTTCTTTTGTGTCAAGTATATAATCCTGGATGCGCATGGCGAAGCATCACGGCCATATTCGGCCCGAGGTGCGGCGACTTGTGCTGGAGGCCATCGCCACAGTCGGGACTCCGCAGGCTGTGACCCAAATTGATAACCAAATGAAATCTGCGCTAGAATCGGAGCGGCTTAACTGATTGATTCCTCAACAGAAGGCCCGTAGCTCAGTTGGTTAGAGCGCTACCTTGACACGGTAGAGGTCTGGGGTTCGAGTCCCCACGGGCCTACCATTTCTTTCAATCACTTAGCTTTCTTCACCTCATTTCCCGAGGCTCAAAATGGCTCGATGAAGCGCCTCGCCCGCGGGGAGGATGTTTCACAATTCCTCGAAGCCGACTTCCGTTCAGCGTCGTTGAGAGTCCATCCTGGGCATAACCTCCGGGTGCCCGCGACCCGAGAGCAACGCGGTAGTGTTGAGCCTGCAACGAGCTCCAATGAGCGCATTGGCGATTTTGAGTCCACCGAGGAAGCGTTCTGTTGTCCAGATTTCAGAGTCACGACCCGGGCACTTTGCACCGATCCGCCGTGTGCCAAATTGATTCGGCGTAGCTGGTTTTGCTAACGTCGTCGTCATGTCCAAGCGTTCCACCGAACAGATACGCGAATTGCTCGACTCCCTTTATCGCATGGATTCGGGACGAATCCTGGCAACTCTGATCCGCTTGCTCGGTGATTTTGATCTTGCCGAGGAGGCGATGCACGAAGCCTTTGCGGCTGCGCTGAGCCTGTGGCCGAGGAGTGGAGTACCCGCCAACCCGCGGCCATGGTTGATTTCGACGGCCCGATTCAAAGCCATTGATACTCTGCGCCGACGGGCAAGATTTGATGCGTCTCAAGACGAGTTCGTGCGATATCTCGAAGCGCAATCGAGTTCGGCGGAAAGGTCCAATGAAGAGGACGCCCTTGAGGATGATCGGCTGCGCCTGATTTTTACCTGCTGTCATCCATCTCTCGCGCCGGAAGCGCACGTTGCGCTCACCTTGCGTGAGGTGTGCGGGCTGACCACCGAGGAAATAGCAAAGGCCTTCCTCACCACTCCGCGTACGCTGGCGCAGCGCATTGTGCGCGCCAAGGCAAAGATTCGAGAGACACCGATTCCCTACGAGGTGCCGGCGCCGCAGGAATTGCCGGAGCGGCTGGGCGCCGTGCTTCAGGTCATCTATCTTGTCTTTAACGAGGGCTACTCTGCTGCGGCGGGAGCGGAAGTAACGCGGGCCGATCTAACCGGCGAGGCGATTCGGCTGGGCCGGTTGCTAGCCGAACTCCAGCCGGAGCCGGAAGTCATTGGGCTGCTTTCCCTGATGTTGCTACAGGAATCCCGTCACGCCGCGAGAACATCGCCGGCCGGAGAGCTGATTTTGCTGGAGAACCAGGATCGCTCGCTCTGGAACCGGGAGCAGATCGCGGAGGGAGTGGCATTGCTGGAGAAAGCCCTGAAGTCCCGCCGCTTCGGTTCCTACACACTGCAGGCGGCAATTGCGGCCGTTCATGCGGAGGCGAAATCGGTCGCTGCGACCGACTGGCCGCAGATTGTTGCGCTTTACGACCAATTGGTGCGAATTCAGCCTTCGCCAGTTGTACAGCTAAATCGTGCTGTGGCCATTGCCATGCGCGATGGTCCAGAGGCCGGTCTGACGCATATTGAAGCGGTGCTGGAACTTGGCGAATTGGCCGATTATTATCTGGCACACTCCGCCCGCGCGGATATGTGCCGCAGGCTCGGCAGGACCGCTGAGGCCCGGTCGTCTTACGAGAAAGCTCTGGCGCTGACCCAACAGGAACCTGAGCGGCAATTCCTGCAAGAGCGGATTCGGCAGCTAAAATAAAAACCTGGACGACTTGTCGAATTCCGGAGCGGCCGTTCGACTATATGGTGAAGGCCGGGCAACCGGCCCGCCGGAAAGTGTTTCCGGGGCGATACGCTACGCGAACAATTCGCAAATCGCATGTCGATTCCCGGCCACCCTGTTCGACGCGTAAGTGGAGCGGCTCCGCGCAGCCGGGCACTGGCAACATTCCGTGCCCGGTGCGGCCCACGCTCCTATATAAATGTAGCGGCCCTGATAGGGCGTCCGCTCAATACTCAAGGAGAACACCATGCGCTTCATGATGATCATGTTTCCGAAAGAGTACGAAACCGCAAAACCCGGCTGGGCGCCCGACTTCAAAAGTATGGAGAAAATGGGCCAGTACAACGAGGAACTAGGGAAAGCCGGCGTGCTGCTCGCGCTCGACGGGCTGACCCCGCCCGCGACGATGAGCGCGCGCGTCACCTTCAAAGGCGGAAAGTCGAAAGTTACCGACGGCCCGTTCACCGAAGCGAAGGAAGTGGTCGGCGGCTATTGGATCATCCAGGTGAAGTCGCGCGAAGAGGCGCTCGAATGGGCCTCGCGCATCCCCGGAAAGGATAACGAAATGGTCGAAGTTCGCCGGATGTTTGACCTGACCGACTTCGATCCCGAGACCCAAGCGGAGATCCAAAAGAGGTTCGGCGACCCCGGGGCTGAGCCGGGCCAGCAGTAAAAAAACTCTCCGGGCTTGCTCGATTTCGCGACGCCTCGTACGGCGTCTATGTAGCCGCCACCGGAGAATGGAGAACTCATGAGCCAGTATTTGGTTGCGATTCACCACCCCGACGATTTCGACCCATCGATCGAAACCGAAGCGACGATCAGCGAGATCCACGCGCTCAACCGCGAGATGATTGCTGCCGGCGCCAGGAAATTCGTCGCCGGCCTCACCGCGGCCAGCAGCGCGAAGTCGCTGCGGGCGCAGCCCGATGGCAAGGTGCTCATCACCGACGGGCCGTACCTGGAGACCAAGGAGCACATCGGCGGTTTTTGGGTGCTGGAGGTCGCTGACCTGGACGAGCCCTGGCGTGGGGGCGCAAGGCTGTCGTCGCCTGCCGGGCGCCGGTCGAGGTGCGTGAGATTGTTTTGAAGAAGGCCTGACGGCTGGCGTCGAGGTGCCGCGAGCCGGGTCAACATCCCTGCTTCCGAATGGCATTATCCGGCTCATCGATCCCGGCGGCTTTCAAGGTGACGGAAAGCACGGTCACCTCGAAAGGCGTCATGATCGTGAATTACGAGCGTGCAGGCGCAGTCCTAACCGGAAGTCTATAGACACTCGCGCCGGGGTGGCACATCCTTGACGACTATAAGGAGAACGATCCAGCGCGCAAGGCCTTATAGACACTGATACATAAAGGGGAGCGGGGTGGCCAAATGAGAAAGCTAATCTTCGCAATCAACCTGACCCTGGATGGCGGCTGCGACCACACCAACGGGGTTCCCGATGACGAACTGTTTGAATATTCTACGCACCTGGTTCGAGGTGCTGACCTGCTCGTCTTTGGGCGTAAAACCTATCAATTGATGGTTCCTTATTGGCCGGATGTCGCAAAGAATCCTTCCGAGACAAAAGCAGATCGCGAATTTGCGGACACATTTGTCTCCAAAAACAAAATTGTTTTTTCACAATCATTAGAGAACGCTGAAGATAAAAATACGACAATTGTTCGTACCAGCCTTCAAGACGAAATAGTCAGACTGAAACACGAGCAAGGCAAATATATTTTAGCCGGCGGTGTGAGCATTCCTTCACAACTGATAGAGCTTGGCCTGGTTGATGAGTATCGTTTTGTCATTATGCCAATAATTGCAGGAGCAGGGAGACGGCTGCTGGAAGGTGTTAGCCTGCAAGAGAAATTACGATTAAAACTTGTTGAGTCCAGGATTTTTAGGTCAGGATTTGTTGCGCTTCATTACTTGAAACAGTGACAGAAAAGCCTGCTACAGGTGCGCTGCTGGCTCCCACCGAGGGGAGGAGAACGAGTGGAAGAACAATGAAATACATCTGTTTGGGGTACTACGGGAAAGACAAATTCGAAAGCATGACCGAAGGCGAGCAACATGCGATGTTCGACACATGCTCTGAATACGACGACCATCTTCGCGCCAACGGGCATTGGGCTGCTGGAGAAGCGCTTCAGCCTCCGGAAACCGCCTTAACCCTGTACTGGAAGAACGGCAAAGCCGCAACTACGGACGGTCCCTATGCGGAAACCAAGGAACAACTCGGCGGCATTCTCGTCCTTGAAGCGCGGGACATCAATCACGCTGTACAGCTGATAGCGCAGCACCCGGCCCTGAAGTACGGCAGCGTTTTCGAGATTCGGCCCGCGGCGGACTTGAACGAAATGATGAAGGAAAGCGAGCGGCGACGGCAAAAGGATATGCCTGCGAGATCCCTCGAATGAAGCATTCTGCCGACTGGTGCGGTATGGATGAAGAATTTGGGGGAGTTCGCGCAAGCCCGAAGTGCGACCGTTTCGCAAGCGCGTCAACCCACAACCCAACCCACAACATGCGATGTCTTATGCGACTTCCGCGAATTTCGTCAGTCCCCGCGGTCTTGTAAGGTATTGTAAAATTGACACGGTAGAGGTCCGGGGTTCGAGTCCCCACGGCCCCCTACCCTATTTTTCGAATCCTCGTGGAAGGTCGGCGGCAATCTCGGCTCTTATTTCAACACACAGTTCAACACACAATTCAGCTCGGCAACGATGCGGCTGGTTCTTCAACACGACAAGGTGCCCGGAGCAGGGACTCCACGGCCTTCCTTTTGGCTTCCATTCGAATGTGGGAATAGTGCCCCGTCATCCTGCGCGATACTTGGCCAGCAAGGCCGCCTGGTCGCACGGGCAAAGGCGAGCCGTCAGATTTCGTTGATCTCGGCGGCCTTCTCTGGTTACGGACACGGTATATTGTGGACAGGGAAAACTCATGATGTGTGGCCCGGAGATCCAAATCAGAAATCTCGAATGATAGGGACCTCATCTTTGATGGGAGGCGAACGATGGACGTCAAGACGGAGCATGTCACGCTGGCCATTGACGATGGAACATCAATGCGCGGGTACGCCGCTCGCCCGGCCGAGGGGATAGTTTCACGGGGCGTAATCGTATGCCAGGAAGCATTCGGGGTGAACGCTCATATTCGCGAGGTGACGGAGCGATTTGCGCGGCAAGGATTCCTTGCCATCGCGCCGGAACTGTTCCACCGCACTGGTCCGGGATTTGAAGGCCGCTATGATGATATTTCGTCCGTGATGGGACATATGCGCGCGCTTTCCGACAATGGAATGGCGGCGGATCTGCGCGCGGCGCACGCATGGCTCACCGCGAATGGCCGGGGCGGGGATTTTCAGATTGCCGCCGTGGGCTTCTGCATGGGTGGCCGCGCCGCGATCCTGGCGGCACTGACCGTGCCGGTGGCTTGTGCTGTTTCGTTTTACGGCGGGGGCATCGCGCCGAACGCCAGTAATGCCGGCCTGCTGCATCGCATCGGGGAGTTGCGCGCGCCCGTGCTGCTTTTCTGGGGAGGCCGCGACAAGCACATCGGCGCCGACCAGGTTCGGGCCGTGACCGAGGCATTGCGCAACGCGGAGAAGAACTACATCAACGTCGAAATTTCCGATGCCGATCACGGTTTTTTCTGTGATGCGCGCCCCAGCTATAACCCGGTGGCTGCCTCGCAGGCCTGGGCGCTGCTGGTTTCGTTTCTCGACGCCTACACTTCGCGGCGTGAGCATGACGAGCGCAGAAACAACGAATAACGCAGCGAAACGTCCGACTGGATCAGATCGAAAGCTTGATTGTCAGTCACGCGATAAACAGAATCTTTGAGGACAAGCCTTCTGCGTCTTGCACTCCGCGTCACTGCGCCCGTGCCAGGGTTAACTCATACGAAAGTGTTCTAAAGGGAACAGTCCCTCAAAAGTTGCCCGGATAGCCTTGACGGGAAAAGGCCCTGGATGTCAATCAGCGCAATAACGATGCGTGGTTGTCCGGCAAGCGAGGGCATTCGGATTGCGCACCTCTCGGCTGAAATCATCTGTAACCCCCTTCAAGAACGACCCCTTCAAGTGCCAACAATTGCATGACAATTCCGGGCTGATGGATCGAAGCAAGACCTTGGAACGTGAGTTGTCGAGATAACGGAAGTGCGGCGCGTTTCGGCGTGGATGAACTGCCCCGCGCTGTTCGGCCCTCTCCCGGCTGCTGCCGACGCACCGTTGTCCGCGATGAAGGCGAGAGTACACGGCGAGGAAATAGGATGACTTGGGACCTCGATTTGGAGGTCAAATGGAAACCCAAGGTCGCTTCATTCCTGGAGCAATGTCCTATCGCAGGACGAATGGCCGATCGCTATGTCGTCGAGCAACAAAGACTATCGTGCCTATGGTCATCCTTCTGAGCGTGCCACTTTCCGCGTGGCCACAGCAGAACCCGCCCGATCTCACAACCCGAAGCATGGAAGACCTGATGAACGTGGAGGTGACGTCGGTCTCGAAAACCGAGCAAAAGCTCTCGCAAACAGCATCAGCGGTTTTTGTCATTAGCCAGGAGGATATTCGCCGCTCCGGCGCAACGAACATTCCCGATCTCTTGCGCATGGTTCCAGGCGTGGACGTGGCCCAAATCAACGCCAGTTCGTGGGCCATCAGCGTGCGGGGATTCAATGGCCAGTACAGCAATGAAGTGCTGGTAATGGTGGATGGCCGGAGCGTCTACACGCCGACTTTTGGCGGCGTCTACTGGGACGTATTGGATCTTCCACTGGAGGATATCGAAAGAATTGAAGTGGTCCGCGGCCCTGGTGGTTCCATATGGGGTGCCAACGCCGTCAACGGCGTGATTAATGTCATTACCAAAAACTCCGCGGATACTCAAGGCGGCATGGCCGTCGCGGGAGGAGGAAATCTTGATCAGGGTTTTGGGACTGCTGAATACGGCGGTCATTTGGGCGAACACGCCGACTACCGCGTTTATGGCAAGTATTTCAACCAAGCCGCCCTGCCAGCGTCCGATGGACAATACGGCGCGGATAGCTGGCATGTGCTTCGAAGCGGTTTTCGGCTGGATGCCGCGCCCTCATCGAAAGACACGTTGGCATTCACGGGCGACCTGTATTCCGGGCTGGAGGGAAGCCGGGTGAATCTTCCCAGCGCTTCGTATTCAGCCGCCGAAATAAGCAACGCGCAAGCCGATGTATCCGGTGGTTTCTTTCAGGCGGACTGGAAGCACACTGATTCCGCACGATCGGACACGGCTCTGCAGATTTCATTCGATCACTATCACCACGACGACGTCATCACCGATGTGCGAAGTACGCTGAACATTGATTTCCAGCATCACTTCGCATGGAAAGACCGCCACAATATCATCTGGGGACTTGGGTATCGCTTTTCCTCGGAGGCATCAATTGGAAGTTTCGCGCTCACCCTGGACCCCGCGAATCTAAATACCCAGCTGTTCAACTCGTTCATCCAGGACGAAATTGCCCTGGTTCCTGACAAGCTCTTCCTGACCGTAGGGACGAAGCTCGAACACAACTATTACACTGGATTTTCGCTGTTGCCAACCGTTCGCGTGGCATGGACGGTAAATCCCTATAACATGCTCTGGGCCGCCTTTTCCCGGGCAGTAGTAACCCCAAACAGCGATGAAACGGCAACCGTCGGGAACGTTGGCGGCGGCCTGGGCCCGGGTGGAATACCCATTCTCGTACACGTCGTGGGCAATCCGAATTTCCAGAACGAAACACTCACGGCTTATGAAATGGGCTACCGAGCCGCCGTGGGAAGCCGCCTCTCGGTCGAGATGGCCGCCTATTACAATGACTATACGAACCTGCAAACAGTAGAGCCAACCGGGCCGCCCCTCTTTGAGACTTTGCCGCCGCCCCCTCACCTTGTGGTGCCCGAAACGTTTCAAAACCTTCTTTATGCGGAAACCCACGGAGGCGAGGTCTCGGCTAATTTCAGGGTTACGAATCGCTGGACGCTCAACGCGGGATATGCCTTGGAGCAGATCCACGCGCATTTGAGGTCTGGCAGCCATGACGCAACGTCTGTCGCGGTCGCGCAGGGCAGCAGCCCCGCCAACTCCGCCCAGCTTCGCTCCCGTCTGGATTTGGGGCACGGAGTGTCATGGGATGCTTCGGCCTACTTCGTTGGCCGCCTGGATGGCGAGGGGGTTCCATCTTATACGCGCGTCGATACCGGGGTGACGTGGCAGTGCACCAAAGCTCTCTCTTTCAGCCTGGTGGGACAAAATCTTCTGCGGAACGATCATCTGGAATTCGGGAGTGCATTTGGATTCGTGGTGCCTTCGCTGATTAAGCGAAGCGCGTACGCAAAAATCACCTGGCATTTTCAGCCCTGAGGCGCGCTAATTTGAGAGTTCTCGGCAAGAGACAGGGGGGGATGCGGCGGATTTCCGGCGCGGTACCGATTAGTGGCCGCAAAATCTGCGTGGGGATCCTCTCTGGCGCGCTCATCGCCATTGTCTTCGGGCATGTTCCGGTATCCTGCGGACAGGCGACAGCAGCCAGCGAGTACACCGTCAAGGCGGCATTCCTATTTAATTTTGCCAAGTTCATTGATTGGCCTTCGAGCAGTTTTGCCGGTCCGCAATCCCCCTTCACCATCTGTGTTCTCGGGCAGAATCCGTTTGGGCACGCACTGGAGGACGAACTGCAGGGAAAGATGATCGGAAGCCGCCATCTTGCGGTTCAACAATTGAAGGACAAAGCAGAGGCCCGGCGCTGCCAGATGGTTTTTGTCGGTTCCTCGGAAAGCCCGCATCTGGGCGAGCTTCTTGTAAGCCTGCGGGGGGCAAATGTATTGGTCGTTGGAGATACAAATGGCTTTGCAGCATCGGGAGGAACCATCGAGTTCACTCTCGAGGACAACCATGTCCGATTTGCGATCAATACTGACGCTGCGGATCGAGCGGGCTTGAAATTCAGCGCGAAGTTGCTCGCCTTGGCCAGGATCGTTCACGACGAAGGACATTCAAAGGGAGCTTAAAATGCGTTTGCACCTCAATTCATCGATTCGCCAAAAGCTTCAAGGTATTGTCATGGTCACATCTGGCGTGGCGCTCCTCGTCGCGTCATTTGTGTTTACCTTTTATGACCGCTCTACGTTCCTGCACGCCAAGGCACAGGACCTTAATGCCGCAGCACGAATGGTGGGAGAAAACAGCACGGCGGCGCTGAGTTTTGGCGATGCAAAGGCGGCGCGGGAGGTACTCTCTGCCCTGCAGGCCGAACACAATGTAATTCTTGCCTGCATTTACGATAAGGACGGCAAAGTTTTCGCGAAGTACAGCCGCGACGCGGGGCGGAGCGATTTCGTTCCTCCTCGGGCGGAGAGCGTGCCAACGGCGATCGTCGGGCGAAATATGCTCTTGTTCCAGCCCATTACCCTGAATGGCGAATCCATCGGAACAATTTTCCTCGAGGCAGATTTGGCTGACCTCAGAGAGCGGACGGCCCGGTTCGTCGAAATTGCATTTCTTATATCGCTCGCTTCGTTGGCAGTCGCTTTCGTGTTGTCTTCCCGTTTGCAACGCGTAATCTCACGCCCGATCCAGGAACTGGCGGACACTGCATCGTCGGTCTCCGCCCACGAAAACTATTCGGTCCGCGCAGTTAAAAGGGGAAATGACGAGATTGGACTTCTCTTCGACCAATTCAACAGAATGCTCGCGCGAATCCAGCAGCGGGATGTTGAATTGCAGCAAGCGCACGACGGACTGGAAAAGAGAGTGGCGGAGCGGACCGCATATCTTAACGCCCTCATTGAGAACAGCCCTCTCGCCATTATGGTATTGGACGTTCATCGGAAGGTTCAGTTGTGTAACCCGGCATTTGAGACGCTATTCCAATACTCGCGGCAGGAGTTAATCGGAACAGACGTAAGTTCGCTGTTTGCCGAAGGAGAAATCACGGAGGCCCGCCGCGCGCAGGGGCTGACTTCCGAACAGGCGCCGGTCCATCTGGTGACTCAACGGCAACGAAAGGATCTGAGTTATGTGGACGTTGAGATTCACGCCGTGGGCTTGGTGGTTCAGGGAGCAGTCGTTGGCTCGTTGCGCATCTATCAGGATATTTCCGTCCGGAAGCGCGCCGAACAAGAGATGCTGGCGGCCAAGGAAGCGGCTGAAACGTCCAACCGCGCGAAAAGCGAGTTTCTGGCGAACATGAGTCATGAGATTCGCACTCCAATGAATGGAATCCTGGGCATGACGGAACTCCTGCTGGACACACAATTGGACGGCGACCAACGCAACTACTTGAATTTAGCGAGGGCATCCGCGGATTCCCTGCTCACGTTGCTTAACGACATTCTTGATTATTCCAAGATCGAGGCGGGGAGACTAGAGATTGATACGATCGATTTCAACATAGGCGATAGCCTTGGCGACACCATGAAAACCCTGAGCCTTCGCGCTCACGAAAAGGGCCTTGAACTCGCATTTGAAATTGATCCCGATGTCCCGGATGCGCTGGTGGGAGATCCCGGCCGTTTGAGACAAATCGTCGTCAACCTGGTTGGCAATGCCATCAAGTTCACGGAACGGGGTGAAGTGGTTCTGCACGTCGAGACGGAGTCGAAGACGCAGGACGACGTCCAACTCCACTTTACCGTATCGGACACGGGCATTGGCATTCCTGCCGAAAAACCAAGCCTCGATCTTTGAAGCTTTTAGGCAAGCCGATGGTTCCATGACACGCAAATATGGAGGCACAGGGCTGGGCCTGACCATTTCGTCCCGGCTTCTGGAACTGATGGGTGGACGAATTTGGGTTGAAAGTGATGGCGGGGAAGGCAGTCGCTTCCATTTCGTCATTCGCTTTGGGTTGCAGAAGACGCCTGCGAGGAGCATCGTGCCGAGGCATCCAGTGACTTTGCGGGATATGCGAGTGCTCATTGTGGACGATAACGCGACCAACCGGCATATTTTGGTAAAGATGCTTGAGAACTGGCGTATGGCCCCCGAGTCGGTAGACAGCGGAGCAGGAGCGATCGTTGCTTTGAGAGAGGCGAAAGATCGTGGCAGAAGATTCCCCCTTATTCTTATTGACGCCCAAATGCCCGAAATGGACGGCTTCGAACTGGCGGCGGTCATCAAGCGAAACCCGGATTGGAGAACAGCCACCGTGATGATGCTCAGTTCCGGGGGACAGCGGGGAGACGCTCTGCGCTGCCGCGAGCTGGGCATCGCCGCATATCTGACAAAACCTGTTCGTCAGGGGGAACTCCTGGACGCCATTTTGATTGCCCTTGGATCACGCCCTGAAGACGAACCGTCGCCTGCGCTAGTCACTCGTCATATGTTGCGGGAGGCCAGAAAACGTTTGCGCATCCTCCTTGTGGAGGACAACTCCGTAAATCAAATGGTCGCGCTCCGATTACTGGAAAAGTACGGGCAGACGGTTGGAGTAGCCGCAAACGGCAGAAAAGCACTGGAGGCGCTGGCGAAGGAACCGTATGACCTCATCCTAATGGATGTGCAGATGCCCGAGATGAATGGTTGGGAGGTAACGCAAGCCATTCGCGAAATGGAAAAAGCGACTGGCGGGCACATCTCAATCGTTGCAATGACCGCCCATGCGATGAAGGGCGACAAGGAAAGGTGCCTGGCGGCTGGAATGGACGGATACCTAAGCAAGCCGATCAGCACACAGGAACTGCTTGCCGTGCTGGACGAATTTGGGAGTCAGAAGGCCATCCCCGCTGTCTCAACGACGCGCTCTTGACGAGGCCCACTAGTGTCCGCGCCGGGACGAACCTCAATGGAGCGTCCCCACCGGGCTGCCCAATCGGTTCGGATTGCATCGTTTCTTTCCCTCTTGTTGAGCCGGCTTCAGCAACTCGCAGAAGATGTTAAATCAGGACTCCCAAGATCCGAAGGATCAAACCTGTTGCCGGGTGTCTTTGAAAATCAGGAAAATAGCCAGACTGCGCGTTCGGCATTGTTTAGCGGCAAACGCGGCCGTTTAGACAACGCCTGGCGAATGGAGAAACCGCGCGAGCCGGGAGGGAAAAAGCAATAGGTCGTCTCGCATAGTACTAGAGAAATGCCAGGATATTGACTGGCGAACCTGGCGCGGTTAAAGTGTGCCCAGAACTGAGGAGTAATTCCCGCCTCCGCACTTCCAGTCCCCGGGAGAGCTGGTGTAGTTTCCTCAGAACCTGGTCCGTCCGCTCGGGACGGCAGAAGGAGACTTATGAAGCGTCTCTACGTGGGGAACCTTTCTTTCAAGGCAAATGAAGACGAGTTGCGTAAGGCCTTCGCAGGCGCGGACATCTTGTTGGAAGAGGTAACCATCATTCGTGACCGTGAATCCGGGCAGTCGCGCGGCTTTGCATTTGTTCAGGTCTTGAATGATGAAGAGGCCCAGAAAGCCATTGCCGCTTTGAATGGTTGTCAGATTCAAGGGCGGCCGATTCTTGTGAGTGAGGCGCGCACGCCGCAGCCGGGCGGCGCGTCACGCGCTAAAGCGGCGGGCGACGGATGATTCCACGGGCGCTATTGCAGCGGGGCGGCGCCATTTTCTCTAGAGGGCTGCCATCTCCCCAACGTCGCGCGGCTGCTTCACTTCTTCTTCCTCCACTTTTCCAGCGGAGTAGCGGTAGCGCACCAGCCGCGCGCTGGATGCGCCCCGGCGCAATAGGGCGCGGACGTCGAGTTGCGCCTCGGCCGCTTCCAGATCGCGAGGCGCGGCGTGTAATGCCGGGCTGCGCGGCATGAAGATCGGACAACAATCGTGGAACGGTTCCGCGGAAATGTCGTGCGTTCCAATGCTGCGCGCGGCATCCAGAATTTCGATTTTGTCTGTGCCGGCCAGCGGCCGGAAAACCGGCATTCGAACCGCAGCGCCGACGGCAACCATATTGTTCAAGGTTTGTGAAGCCACCTGGCCCAGGCTGTCGCCGGTGATCAGCGCCAGGGCATGATCCCGTCGCGCCAGACGCTCGGCGATGCGCAACATCATGCGCCGGTACAGAAGAATTCGGAATCGTTCCGGAGCCTCGCGGACAATCTCCCGCTGAATGGATTCCAGCGGCACCAGGTAGAGCTTGGCGGAAAGTTGATAGGGAACCAGCCGCCGCACCAATTCCTGCGCCACGTGAACCGAGGATTCGCCCGGCTGCGCGCCGCCGCCATAAAAATGGACGAACGAAACATGCGCGCCGCGCCGCATCATGCGATAAGCCGCCACGGCCGAATCGAATCCCCCGGAAAGAAGGCACGTCATGCGGCCGGCGCTGTTGGCTGGCAGTCCACCCGTTCCATGAAACCGGCGGGCATACACCAGCGCCGGGCCCGGCGTGATCTCAATGCGGCATGTAACCTCGGGATTGGTTAGCTGCACGCGGACATTCCGCCCCGCCTCTCTCGTCCGCTCCAGAATAAACCGTCCCACAACCGCTTCAATTTCCATGGTTGGGTGAAGGAAGGATTTGTCGCTGCGCTTGGCGCGGATGGCGAAATTGGAAAATGTGAGCGGCTCCATTTCCTGCCATGCGGCGCGGCAAATTGCCTCCATGTCCCGTTCGGCTTGCAGGGCGACCGCATAACCGGTGATTCCCAAAACACGTTCGACGCGGGCAATGGCCTCGTCCATTCGTACGCCTTCGCGGAAGCGCAGAAGGATGCGATCGCCGGGCCTTTCCAGGCGGTCAAGTTCCAGTCCTTCCATGGCTCTGCGAAGAGCAAAAGAGAGCCGGCCCAGAAAAAATCGCCGATTGCGGCCTTTCAGCCACAATTCGTGATAGTGGACAACGATGACAGATGAGGTCATGGACGAAAAGGCCGGCGCATTCCGCGATGGCATGCCAAAGTATAGCAGCGTGCCTCCAACTGCGGGAACAGAATGGCAGGATGCTGCGTCCAACGTTAGCAGTGAGGATAGGGTTAGCTTTAGGCTCGCCCTGAAGAATATTTTCTTTGATTTGGCGCAACTGGCAAGACAATTGCTGCGTATATCAATGTGTAGAGTGAGGGCGGCGTCCCATACGTGTATACATTTGGCCGCCATTTGCCTGTGTGCAAAAAGGATTTGGAGTCAGTGCAATTCTTACCGCATCGGGCGACGGAACGGATTCCTCGCGCATCCAACCCTTGAGCGCGAGAAAGGCTAAATGCCATGTGGACCCGAAAAGAGTGGCACCAATATTATCAGATGGAAGGTCGGCGGTGGCACCGCTTGCGCCCGCTGCGTCCTGTTGACCGCATGGGTGTTAACCGGCTCGTTCCCGCCGATGGCTATAGTCTCGCCGAACTGGACGACGCCGGCCTGAGCATTGAACAGGCCGAGAATCTGGGACTGCCGGTGGACGCCGGACGGGTGGGGTCGTACATCCCCAACGTCTCGGCGCTGCGCGAATTCGTCCGAGCCGCTCGGGCTCGAGTGTAACTGCTTGTAGACGGCCATGGTCCCTGCCCGGGAAGAAAAAGTTACCCCTCGTATCGAAGGCTTCCGTGACGAATCGGCGTGCCTGCATCGCCTCGGGCCGTTGACCTGGCTGCCGCCTTCCTGATCCCTGCCCATGGCGTCCTGAATCCAGGTTCGTGAAAAAATCATCTTTAAGCTCTTGACGGTTTCTTAGGAATGGGTAAACTGCCCCTTTCTGGCCATGGGCACAGCGCCGACATCACCGATTTATAATCACGAAGAGCTGACGGATTTCGCTTATCCCCAGCGTGAAGCCGCATTTTTCTACGGTCTTTTTCTGCGCGGCCATTCCGCCGACGCCCTGCGCCGCGACATTGAGATTCCGCCCGCGGTGCTGGCCAAGTGGGACCGTGAGAGCGCCCGCCTTCCGGAACTGCGCCCTCTGCTCGAAAGAATCGTCGAATACCGGCGTCATGTTCTGGCCATTTTTGAATCGCTCATCGGCTACGACGCGCGAACCGGCCGCGTGCAATAGATTCCTTCCCGGGGCTCCTTCGCGGATTTGCCATGAATTTCGGGGCCAGCGATGCAGCAGCCGCGTCCCCGCGCGTTGACGGCTGCGCCGCGTCTCGTTTACACTTTCAGGGTAGTTGTTCTTCCAGCGAACGTCCCGTTCCCCGGTAGCTCAACGGTAGAGCATTCGGCTGTTAACCGAAGGGTTGCTAGTTCGAATCTAGCCCGGGGAGCCAAATTTTAATCCAAGAGCCATTTAGGCATCCGAAGTGCCGAGGAGCATTCGAATAACCGAATATTGCGCGTGACGCGCTGTTGCGTCATAGCAAACGCAATTGGTGGCTTTCCAGCGCGAGCAATTTCTCTTTAAGAGGCAGACCGCCGCCGTAGCCAGTCAGTTTGCCGTTGCTGCCGATGACGCGATGGCAGGGAACGATGATGGGAATAGGATTGGAACCATTAGCCAGCCCCACGGCGCGCACCGCTTTCGGACTGCCGATGCGCTGGGCCAGCTGACCGTAAGAAATTGTCTCTCCGAAAGGAATCGCGCGCAGGCTTTCCCAGACGCGAATCTGGAATTCGGTTCCTTCCAATGCCAGCGGCAAATCGAATTCTTTTAACTCCGCGCGAAAGTACGCCTGTAATTGCCGAATCGTTTCCGCGAAGGGCGCCTTGTCCTGCTTCCAGTCCGGCTGTGGAGCTTTCGCCCGCTTGCTGCCAGCGAAGCTGACCAGGCACAGCCCCCGATCATTCGCTGCCAGCAGCAACGGCCCCACGGGGCTTTGGAATTTCGTGTAATAACAGTTTTTCATTTGTTTCGACAAGCCTTCGCAAAAAGAACAATGCGGATTCGGAAGCATACTTCACCAATGCCTGCAGAACTTCTACACCTCACCATATCACCTTGGCATGTTGTGCCGCTTTTCTTCTGGCAACTTTCCCGCCCCCCTGCGACGTCCATGGAGTCCTCGCTCGCCGGCCCCCTGTTCACTTCCATCACCAGTCTGACCGGCTCCTCCCCCAATTCGCGTACCCTGACTTGGCAGAGCAATCCTCAACCGATTGCAAATTGAGCATATGGTTCCAAGCGCGTTTGACGGGCCGGTAATACGTGTTAATGTTACGTTCATAGGACTCCTTCAAATTGACCGCGAGGAAATGCCATGAAGCCTAATCGTAGATTGTTTCTTGCCGGATTTTCCATTTTTTCCACGCTTCTTCTGTTGGTTTGCCTGGCGCCCGATATGGCGCGAACCGGGGAGCAAAGCCGCATCCATGGCTCTCTGAACAACGGGCAGACAGTGCTCCTGCCGGGAGATCTCTCCCCGAAGGCGCAGAAGCAGTTTGATCAGGGCCCGGTAGAGCCATCCTTGCCGTTGAACTACATGACGCTGGAATTTCAGCCGACCGCCAGACAACAATCGGATCTCACCCAGCTCCTGGCGGAACAGCAGCAAAAATCCTCGGGGAATTATCACCGATGGCTTTCGCCTGATCAGTTCGGCGAGCGCTTTGGCCTGAGCGAGGCTGACCTCTCGCAAATCACGTCCTGGCTGCAATCGCAGGGTTTCACCATTGACAAGGTGGCCCACGCGCGGAACTGGGTGGCCTTCAGCGGCACGGCCGGTCTGGTAAAAACAACTTTCAAAACTGAAATCCATCATTACTCAGTGAATGGCGAACTGCATTTTGCCAACTCGACGGCGCCGGCGATTCCGGCAGCGCTTGCCGGCATAGTGGACAACATCCGCGGGCTGAATGATTTCCGGCCGAAAGCGCCGCGCCGCAACAACCTCACGAAGAAGCCGGTAGCTGACTATTCAAATGGCTGCGTGGGGGCCGGGTGCGAGTTTCTGGCGCCGGGCGATCTTGAGACCATTTATGATGTCCAGCCTCTTTATAACTCGGGGATTAATGGCTCGGGACAGAAGATTGCCATCATGGGTCAGACCGATATCTACGCTTCCGACAGCACCGACTACCAAACCGCGTTCGACCTGGAGGTTGTGGCTCCGACAGTCGTCCTTTACGGCCCGGACCCTTGCGGGGGCAACCTCAACAACTGCGATCCAAATGACCAGGTTGAATCGGCGCTCGATCTGGAAGTCTCAAATGCCCTCGCACGAAATGCGACCATCTACTACGCAACCTCGGAGGACGTTTTTACATCCACGCAGAACGCCGTTGACGATAATCTGGCGCCGGTTATCACCTTCAGCTACGGCATTTGCGAGCCCGACGATACACAAGCCGACCTCACGCTCTACGAAAATGTGGCCCAGCAGGCCAACGGCCAGGGTATAACCTGGCTTGCTTCCACGGGGGATTCTGGCGCGGCCGGTTGCGATGACCCCAGTGAGAAGGAGGCCACACAGGGCCTCGCGGTGAACGCTCCAGCCAGCGTTCCAGAAGTGACCGCGGTCGGGGGAACGGAATTCAATGAAAATGGCAACTACGGCCAATATTGGAGTCTCAACAATGGACCGAATGGGGGATCCGCGCTCTCCTATATTCCCGAGATAGCCTGGAATGATTCCGCGGAGGACGACGCCTTGTCCGCCTCGGGCGGTGGGGTGAGCATCTTCTATGCGCTCCCTTATTGGCAGACTGGCGTGAGCGGGATTATCGGTAACAGTTTCCGCAACACCCCCGATGTTTCGCTTTCCGCGTCGGCGGATAACGATCCCTATTTTGTATGCACGTCCGCAGCTCTGGGTTCCCAATATTCCTGCGCGAACCACTATTTCTTTGCGGTTGGCGGAACTTCTGCCAGCGCTCCGGCGATTGCCGGGATGGTGGTTCTTCTGAACCAATACCAGCTCCAAAACGGCTTTCAAACGGAGCCCGGAGTCGGAAACATTAACCGCACGCTATACGTTCTGGCGCAAAGCACTCCCAATGCGTTTCACGACATCACCACGGGCAGCAATATCGTTCCCTGCGAGATTGGCACGCCAAATTGCACCAATGGAAGTTTGGGCTACAGTGCAGGGCCCGGATACGATCCGGTCACCGGCCTGGGCTCCGTGGACGCCAACGAATGGATTACGAACTACCAGGGCGCGCAGGGTTTCATCACCAGTACATCGCTCACGGCGTCCGCGATGCAGATTAATCAAGGGGAAAGTATCGCCTTCACCGCCACTGTCACGTCTGCCAACGGGACACCGACCGGTTCCGTGGCGTTTCTTGAAAACGGAATCCAGTTTGGAGCCGCAGCTCTGGACAACACCGGCGTCGCGATGTTGACTACAACTTCATTGCCGTCGGGAAATCTTTCCATCGCCGCCCGGTACGGCGCTGATTCGCAATTTGCGCCGTCGCTCTCGCCGCCGGTCAGTGTGGATGTGATCATGCCGGATTTCTCCATTGGCAGTAACCCAACAACTTTGACCATCGCGCCGGGCGGAAGCGCAACCGCGACCATCACTATCTCGGCGTTGAATGGATTCACCGGGTCTGTGAACCTCAGTTGCGCGGGCGCGCCGCTGGAGTCCACCTGCACGCTGAATCCAACGAGCGTAACGCCGGGTTCGCCGAACTCGACGCTTACGGTGACGACGACGGCGCCTTCCGCTGTTTTCGGTTACCGGCGCACAAAGCCGGGGTCGCCGGCTCCAGTGGCGCTACTGGCTCTGGGTTTGCTGGGTTTGCTCGGGCTGGCGATCGCGCAGAAACGGCTGGCTCTGAGCAAGGCATGGCGTTGGTCTGCCGTGGCGACGCTCGTGGTTCTGGCGGCTGTCGGCATGGCTTCCTGCGGCGGTGGTGGGGGTGGGAACTCAGGAACGCCTAAAGGCGCATACGACCTCACAGTTACCGGAAGCAGCGGTGGCCTTACGCATTCCGTGCAGGTTTCTCTCAACGTTCAATAGCAGAAATATAAGGAATTTCTCGAGGGCGTCCCGGGTAACCGGGACGCCTTTTCATTTCCGGGCGTTCCGTGAAACAGCTGATCTACGCAGAGAGCATAGCCGCAGAAAATTCCGCAGGATCGGCCGCTTGAACAGGAAGGTCTTCAAGAAGGCGCGTAGCCAATGCCTGGGCTTGGACGCGCAACTCTGGCACCGCCACGGTTTCAAACAGCGTCCCCCACAGGAGTGGTCCCAGGGCGAAGAGCGTTGAGGAAGCGTTCCCTCTGGAATCCACCAACGCCCCGTCCGGCGCAACGCGCAGGCCGCAACCCAGAGGACCTGAGTCTCCCAGCCCATCCGCGAAAAGACCGTGCAGAAGAGGATGATCGCTGCGGCGCAGATCGTATTCGGGGCTGGTGCAATTGACGGCGCGCCGCGCGTCAATATGGGCTACCTCGTTCCGGCCTCGCGGCGTCAGCCAGACGCGCACTCCGCGCTCCAGGGGAGACATCCGCACCACGCGGCCGGCCACCAGGTGCAGGAGTCCCTCTTCCCGCATGTTCGCAATTACCGCGGCAATCTGAGGAGCCATGCGGTGGCGATGGATGTCCCAATAAACCCGCAGGTGGCGCAGGAAGCGGCGGCGTTCCGCGGGAGGCAGTGTCTGCCAGACTTCGTTGGTTCGCGCCCGCAGAGCGTCAATTGCGCCTCGCCAGTCCGGTTCCTGATTCTCCATCTGCCGCACTTTGTCCCGGATCAACCGCACCAGGCCGCGCACGGTGGCCGGCGCCTTCTCCGGCCAATATTCCGCGCAGGCAGCGTGACTCGCATGAGCTTGCGGCAGCCTGCCGTGGCGCGAGAGCATGTGGATCAGCCCTTTATGCCCGCGTTCCCTCAATGCCAGCGCGGCATCCACGGACGTTAGCCCGGACCCAATCAGCACAACGCTGTCTTGCGGGTGCAATCCTTCCAGCGAGTTTGCGGACCACAGCGATGAAGCGAAAGCGCCATTCAAATCCTGCGCAACCGGCAACGGACGTGGCGGCGGATTCCCCAGCGCGAGCACCACGCGATCCACTTGCAGCGATGAACCATCCCGGAAATGGACTTCCATGCCGTCCGCCGCATCCTGGAGGCGGACCGCATACCGGAAAAGCCGGTGAAAGCGCACGTTGAGTGGCGCGCCGCGAAGCGTTCTCGCCAGCGTATCGTTCAAATAAGCGCCGTAAGTTGATCGCGGGATGAATTCGCCGCCGGAAATTCTGGGATGGTGGTTCCGGCACAGCCAGCCTGTGAAGTGCTGGGGTTCCCCGGGGAATGCGCTCATCCTTCCCGCCGGAACATTCAACAGATGAGCGGTGCATTCGGTGGAGTAAGCCAGCCCGCGCCCGTGCTCTTCGCGTTGATCTATGAGCGAAATGTCCAGTGCTTCGCCGGTGGAAAGACGCGCGAGGTGCGTCGCCACCATGGTCCCGCTGAAGCCCGCGCCAATGATTGCGATCCGCAATGGCTTTTCGTGGCGCATCACCGGGATCATCGTCCTGTCTCTTCCGGGGGTGGTACCGAGTTTCTGCGTGTCCGTGAAAGCAATTCCGCGGCCCTCGCGAGCGCCTTCCGCTCCGCCTCTTCCTGCGTCGCGCCGTCGGTGCGCGCCAGGCACGCGCCCGGCGAAACATTGTCCGCTGTGCAGCGGAAAATATCGCCAAGCTTGTAGGAGGTCAGGCGCACCGGCCAGCCATTCACTTCACTTGTCCGTTGCGAATAATTCTCCGGTTTCATCGGGCCTCATGCTTTCGTGAACGCCCTGGCTTCGCCTTTTTCCACGGGGACGCCAACCAGATTTCCCCATTCCGTCCACGAACCGTCGTAATTAGTGATATTAGGCAGGCCCAGCAGATACTTCAGAACAAACCAGGAATGGCTGGACCGCTCTCCAATGCGGCAATAGGTGATGACCGGCTTCGATCCATCAATTCCTTCACCGGCGTAGAGAGCCTTCAATTCATCGAATGTCTTGAACGTGCCGTCCTCGTTGCACGCTTTGCCCCAGGGAATGCTCCGCGCGCCGGGGATATGGCCGCCGCGCTGGCAGGTTTCCGCCAGACCGGGCGGCGCGAGAATTTCGCCGGTGAATTCCTGGGGGCTGCGCACGTCCACCAGTTTTGCCGATGCGGTGTTTGACGCCGCTTGCACGGCGGGCAGGAACGTTCGCAGCGAAAGGTCCTGCAGGGCCACTTTGTACTGCGTCGCCGGATAGGAAGGCTTATCCGTGCTCAATTCGCGCTGTTCCTCCAGCCACTTCTTCCGGCCGCCGTTCATGATGCGCGCGTCCTTATGGCCATAAATCTTCAGTTGCCAGAACGCCCAGGCGGCAAACCAATTGTTGTTGTCGCCGTAGAGCACCACGGTCGTGTCCGGCGCGATTCCGGCCTGCGACATCAGCGCTTCAAATTGGTTTTTCGAAAGGATGTCGCGGCGCACCGTATCGCAAAGCTGCGTATTCCATGCCCAGCCGATGGCCCCCGGGACGTGCCCTTCGTCATACGCCGCCGTATTTACATCCACCTCCACTACGCGGACTTTCGAGTCGTGGGCGTGTTCAGCCACCCAGGAAGTGCTAACAAGAGTTTCGGGATGCGCGTACGATGTCATTTCACCAGTCCTCAAATTGGAGCATTAGAAATTTTCCCGAGGCCTAACGAGTGGCCGATTCCGCCGGTGCATGCTTCTCACCGGTTTCGGGGACTGTCACGGGAAAGCCGGCAGCCTGCCAGGCATCGAAACCGCCCGTGATATTGATTACGTTCCGAATGCCAGCGCGCTGGAGAAGGCTGGCTGCAATCGCGCCGCGATAACCACCCTTGCAATAAACCGCCACCTGGCGGTTACGGTCCAGCTCTCCCGTATGTGAGGAGATCTGGGCCAGTGTCAGAAATTTCGCGCCCTCCAGATGTCCCGCTTCCCATTCTGATTTGCGGCGGACGTCCACAATTTCCAGCGCCCCACGGTTTTTCGCCAACCGGTTGTTCAGTTCTTCGACGCTTACCTGAGAGAACGCTTCGGACGGCAAGCCGGCATTCTTCCACGCGGGCAAACCGCCAGCCAGATATCCGATCACGCGCTCAATCCCCACTCGCGTCAGTCGCATGCGCGATTCCTCCACGCGCTCCTGGTTTTCGGCAAGCAGAATAATGTCCTGATTCAGCCCAATCACAAATCCCGCCCAGCTGGCATATTGTCCCGTCAGCCCGATTTGTATCGAGCCGGGAACGTGTCCCTCCGCAAACTGCGCCGCGGGTCGCGTGTCCAGCAGGATTGCGCCGCCGCTCAATTTCGCCTGCACTTCCGCGGGGATGAGCGCCGGCATCGGTGTTTGCTCTCCAAGGGAATCCGCGCCGCTTCGATTAATCTCCACGTCCTGCGCAAAGTATCCCGGCCGCTCAGGAAGCTCCGTGGTCAATAATCGAACGAACTCCTCGCGCGTTTTCGCCTGCAGCGCATAGTTCAAATTTTTCTCTCTGCCGATGGTGGATTTTCGCTCGGGACTCATATTGCGCCCGCAGAGTGAGCCTGCTCCATGCGCGGGAAAAACCTCGACGTCGTCAGGCAGCACCAGCAGTTTTTGGTGCAGGCTGTCGAAGAGCATCCCGGCCAGCTGTTGAGACGTGAATTCGGCGGAAAGATCCGGGCGCCCCACATCGCCGACAAATAGCGTGTCGCCCGTCAGTACGGCGAACGGCTGCGGCGAGCGCTCCAGATCCGTCACCAGGACGGAAACGGCTTCCGGCGTATGTCCCGGCGTTTCCAGGAACCGCAAAACGCACTTGCCAAACTGAATCTCGTCGCCTTCTTTTGCCGGCTGATGCGGAAATGTGGCGCCTGCTTTTGCGCCGATGTGGATGGTGGCGCCGGTCAAAGCGGCAAGTTCGCGGTGTCCTGAAACAAAATCAGCGTGAAGATGGGTCTCGATAACGTGCTGGATGGTGAATCCCTGTTTGCGCGCTTCCTGGATGTAAATATCCACATCGCGCTGAGGATCCACCACGGCGGCCACGCCGTCGGACGCGATCAGGTAGGAAGCATGGGCCAAGCAGCCGAGAAAAAACTGTTCAAAATACATGGGCGGTTTCCTCGATAGCTCCATAAGTATATCAACTAACTAGGGATTCGTCACCGCCAAATCTATTTGGTGTGATCCAACGGAAATTAACGCAGCGATGATTCCAGATCGGCGGCCCACCCTGAAAGGCGGCTCAAGGACGGAGTGTGGGTATGGTCTAAGACCAATGGGGTTATGGAGATAGCCCCCTCAAGGACGGCCGCATAATCCGTGCCCGGCTCCGCGCCCGCGGCCATATGTTGTTCCTGCAGAACAAAATAATCCCGCCCTTCCTCGTCCTGCCCCGTGTTCATAACGTTTCGCGTAATTTTGGGGGATTGGCGCGTCAGGCGCACGCCGCCCTTCCACGGCTGCGGGACGTTCACATTCAGCAGCACGCCCGCGGGCAACCCTTCGCGCAAAAGAATCGGCGCCAGCTCCAGCGCGCAGCGCGCCGCCAGAGTGAAATCGAAATCGCGGCCGCGATGAGAAACGGATATGGCCATGGAAGGAATGTGATATACGGCGCCTTCGCGCGCGGCGCCCACCGTCCCGGAGTAATGAACATTTTCCCCCAGATTTCCGCCGCGGTTGATGCCGGAAACAACCAAATCCGGTTTCTCCGGTAGCAAGTGGCCAAACGCAAGAATCACGGCATCCGTTGGCGTGCCATCCACGGCCCATTCGCGATCCGCTACTTTTTCCCAGAAGACCGGCTTGCGCACGGTCAAGGCCTGGGCGGATCCGCTGCGTTCACTGCTGGGCGCGACAATGCTGATTTCGCCCAGCTTTGCCATGCTTTCCGACAGCGCGCGAAGGCCGGGGGCAAAAATTCCGTCATCATTGGTGATTAATATATGAGGCATGAAAGATTCAGGACTCGATGTGAAAACTGCTGAAGAAATGCGAAAGAATGGTCGGGACGACTGGATTTGAACCAGCGACCTCACGCACCCCAAGCGTGCGCGCTACCAGGCTGCGCTACGTCCCGACTGGTTTTGAACATTTTCAGAGTATCACCGGCCTTTCAGCAGGGTCAAGATTGCCGCCAGTTCTTCCCGCAGACGGAGCAATACCTGTACCTGGCTCGCCCTGTTTCGCCCTGCGCGCGGGCCGCCGTGCGCGGGAACTAGATCAGTGCCAGCACTCTCGGTATCCGCTTCCTGCCCCGGATGATTCCCGGCTTCGTGCACCTCGCCTAGATAGCGCCGTGCGCCCGCGATGGTAAAACCCTCTTCATAAAGAAGGCGTTTGATCTCCAAAACCGTTTCAATGTCCTTCCGCCGGTATAGCCGGTGCCCGCTGGCGCTCTTCACCGGCTGCAATGCGGGGAACTCCGTCTCCCAGTAGCGCAGGACGAACGCCTTCGTTCCCGTCAGGCGGCTCACTTCACCGATGCGGAAAAGAGCCTTCTCCTCGCCTTCCGGAGTTCCGGGAGAAGAATCGCTCATGGAGTTACCTGCGCCCGCCCTTGCTGGGGGATTTCGGGCCGCGTCCGCGTTCCGATTCCAGACGGTCCTGCCTTGATCTCTTGCGCTTCAAGCGCAACGAAAAACGGATGGGCGTGCCCCGGAACGGAAACGCCGCGCGTATCTGGTTATCCAGGAACCGCTGATAGCTGAAATGCAAGGCGCGGGTCTGGTTGGTAAACAATACGAATGTTGGCGGCGCAATCCCCGATTGAGTGATGTAGTAAATCTTCACCTGACGGGATGCGGGCGAAGTTCCGCGCTGCAAGTCCACCTGAGTCAACCAGCGGTTCAATTCCCCCGTGGATATGCGCCGCTTGCGGGCCGCATCCACTTCCTCGAATCAGCTTGAAGAGATTTCCCGTCCGCTCTCCTGTGAGCGCGGAAAGAAAGACCACCGGGGCATAATCCAGCCCCTTCAGTTTCGCGCGGATAATTTTTTCGTATTCCTTCACGAGCTTCATCATCGCAGCGCCCCGTGTTTCCTTGGGGTTTTCCTTGCGATAGGCCTCCACGGCCAGGTCCCATTTATTCACCACCATAATCAAGGCGCTGCCGGACTGCCGCGCGTAGTCCGCGATGGTGGCGTCATGCGTGGTAAACCCCATCGAGCCGTCAATCACCATCAGCGCCACGTCGGCATGTTCCAGATGTTTCCGCGCCATGATGACGCTGAGTTTTTCCGCCATCAGCCGGGTTTTTCCCTTGCGCCGAATTCCCGCGGTGTCCAGGAACCGGAACATTTTTTCGTCATATTCCACGAGAGTGTCCACCGCGTCGCGTGTCGTCCCGGGTTCCGCGGAGACAATCACGCGATCCGTTCCCGCCAGGCGATTCAACAATGTGGACTTGCCAACGTTCGGCCGTCCAATGATGGCCACATTAACTTCCGGCAAAGCCTCCGCGATCTCGCCTTTCGGGAAATCCGCCGTCAATTCATCGAGCAAATCATCCACGCCAAAACCGTGGTCGGCGGACATGGGAAACACTTCGTTGCCAATCTCATAAAAAGGCGCCGCGATGGCGATATTTTGCGGGACGTCCACCTTGTTTGCCGCGATCACCGGTGGTTTTCCCGCGCGGCGCAGCAGCGCCGCCAGTTCCCGGTCAATCGGATTGGGCCCGGTGCGGGCATCGGTGACCAGAACCACGCGCGAAGCATTCTCGATGGCTTTTCGCGCCTGCCGCAGAATTTCTCCGGGAATTCCGGCTTGTTCATCGGGAACGATGCCCCCCGTGTCCACCACCTCAAACGGTTTTCCATTCCAGGAAGCTTGCCCGTAGATACGGTCGCGTGTTATGCCCGGCTCGTCCGTCACGATGGAGCGGCGTGTGCCGGTTAAGCGGTTGAATAGCGTTGACTTGCCCACGTTGGGACGCCCGACGATAACCACGGATGGCAATTTTGTTTTCATCCTGCTCCTGCGAGAGAGTATCTCCGCCGACTGCGACCGTCCCGCCCGCTGTGCTATTGTACCTTTCCCGGGCCTTCGGCCGCCTGCCGCGGAGTTCCGAGCACCTCTTATGCCCTCAGCTCCTCAGGAATCCACTCCCGTTGCGATGGCCGACGTTTTTGGCCAGGGCGGATTTCTTGAGAAACGCCACCCCGCGTATGAATTTCGCCAATCCCAGCAGGAAATGGCGGAAATCCTGGACAAAGCGTTTCGCTCGCGGCAGCACGTCCTGATCGAGGCGGGAACTGGAACAGGGAAAACTCTGGCATATCTCGTTCCAGCGATCACCAGCGGGCGCCGCGTGGTGATTTCCACGGCGACCAAATCCCTGCAGCATCAGCTTTTCGACAAGGACATCCCCTTCCTTCGCCAGCATTTTGCTCCGGAGTTGAAAGTCGCTCTGATGAAGGGCCGCGCCAATTTTCTCTGCCGCGAAAAGGTCAATCTTTTTGGAGATCAGGCGCTGCTGAAGGGTCTGGACGAAGTGGATTGGTACCGCCAGATCCGCGATTGGGAAAAGGTAACCCAAACGGGCGACCGCAACGAACTGGGCTTTCTGCCCGACCACTCTGATCTATGGCATCGTTTGGACGCGCGCCGCGATACCTGCACGGGCCAGAACTGTCCGCAATTTCAGCGCTGTTTTTTAACCGCCATGCACCAGCGCGCCCAGGAAGCGGACATCATCGTTGTGAACCACCACCTGTTCTTTGCGGATCTGGCATTGCGCAAGGATGATTTCGGCTCCATCCTGCCGGAATATTCCGCCGTGATTCTGGACGAAGCCCACGAAATCGAGGAAGTAGCCGGCGCATTCTTCGGCCGCGAGATTTCCAGCCACAAGCTGGAAGAACTGGCGCGCGACGCGGAACAAGCCGTTCGCATGACGCGCACGGAAGCGCCCGGCATGATGAAGCGCGTGATGCAACTTCGCGAGAGAGTCCGCGCCTTCTTCGAATGTTTTCCCGAACGCGAAGGGCGATTCCCCTTTTCCCCCCAGGATCGCGCCGCGTTCCTGGAGAGAAACGCGGAAGCCAGTGGGCGGTTGACCGGCGGTTTGCAGAGTCTGGAAGCGGAAATCGCCGCGCACCCATCCAAGCCGGAGGAATTGCTGGCCATTGCGCGGCGCGCCGCGGAGCTACGCCGCGAGCTGGCCTTTCTTCTCGAGAATAACGAGAAAAATTACGTCCACTGGTTCGAGCGCCGGGGACGCGGAACGATGATTTCCGCCAATCCCATTGATGTGGCCCCCATTCTGCGCGAGCGCCTTTTCGATCAATTCGACACCGTCGTGCTCACCTCGGCGACCCTTTCCGTCGCGGGAAATTTCGACTACATGAAACAGCGGCTGGGCGTGGACCCCGCGCAGGAGCGCATCCTGCCCCAGGAATTCGATTATCAGACCCAGGCTCTTCTCTACCTGCCCGTGAAGCTGCCAGACGTTCGCGATCCGGCATTTCCCGCGCGTGCCGCCGAAGAGGCTGCGCGCATTTTGGAAATTACGGAGGGCCGGGCATTCTTCTTGTTCACCAGCCACAGCCAGATGCGCGATCTCCATGAGCGGCTGTCGCGTCTGGTGAAATTCCCATTGCTGTTGCAGGGCACGGCGCCTCAGCCCATGCTCCTCGAGCGGTTCCGCACCACGCCGAATGCCGTCCTGCTGGCCACGGCCAGCTTCTGGCAGGGCGTGGACGTGCCCGGCTCGCAACTATCCTGTGTCATCGTGGACCGGCTGCCATTTGCCGTTCCTTCGGATCCTATCGTGGCGGCGCGCGTCCGGGCATTGGAAGAAAACGGCCAGAATCCATTCATGGAATACCAGATTCCGGAAGCCGTGTTGGCGCTCAAGCAGGGTTTCGGGCGTCTGATCCGGTCGCGGAGCGATCGCGGCGTCCTGGCGATACTCGACAACCGCATCGTTCGCAAGCCCTATGGTAGAATTTTCTTGGATTCCCTGCCGGGGTACACCGCAACCCAGGAACTTTCTGAAGTTGCCCGCTTCATGCAGGCGAGTCCATCCAGCGTGAAACCAAAGGGAGCGGCGGGACAAATGCCCGTCCGAAAACGGAATGTTCGAAGTAAGCGTTGAAGAGACATTTTCCGCGGGCCATGCCCTTCGCGGCTACAAGGGAAAGTGCGAAAATGTGCATGGCCATAATTATCGCGTGCGCGTCCTGCTTTCCGGTGAGAAATTGGATTCTATTGGCCTGCTTTTCGATTTTTCCCATTTGAAGCGCGCCATCCAGGATGTGATTCGTTCCCTGGACCACCGCCTTCTGAACGATTTTGCGCCGTTCGATACCGTCAACCCCTCCGCCGAAAACATCGCCCGGCACATTTACAACGAGATTTCACGGCAGATCGGCCCGCTCCCCAACAACGCCGCAATCGCCGGCATCACCGTTTGGGAGACGGATACCACGGCGGCCACGTATCGCCCCTAAGGCGGCCCAGGCAGGCTTCCGCGTCGGCAACGTTATGAACCGCGCATTGCTAATCGTTCTGATTCCCTCGGTGATCGTCGCCACCGTCTATACTGTCGTTGGATACGGATTGCGGACGGGTATTGTGGCGGGGTGCGCGGGTCTTGTGTTTATTGCCGCGGCAGTTTGGTTGCTCCTGCATAAACGCACCACTACGGGAAATTAGCTTTGGCGGATTGCGGCGCATGATCATCACCGAAATATTCCGGTCCATCCAGGGAGAAAGCTCTTTTGCCGGCCTGCCGTGCATATTCGTGCGGCTTACCGGATGCAATCTTCGCTGCATTTGGTGCGACACGGCCTATGCGTTCCACGGTGGTTCCCATCACACAATTGACGAAGTAATGCAGATGGTTCATGCATTGGCCGACCGTGTCGAAGGCGAAGACGGAGAAAACATCCGCCTGGCTGAAATTACCGGCGGCGAACCGTTGCTCCAGATGGAAACACCCCAATTGGCGCAACGCTTGATTGACCATGGCTTTACCGTACTGGTGGAAACCAGCGGCGAGCGCCCCATTGATATTCTCCCCGCCGCAACAGTGAAGATCGCCGACGTGAAGTGCCCGGATTCCGGCGAATTCGGAACGTTTGATTTTGCGAATCTGGAAAAATTGAGCAGCCGCGACGAAGTGAAGTTTGTGATTGCTAGCCGCCGGGATTACGAATTCGCGAAAGATTTCCTGGCCACGCATAAGCTCGCATCGCGCGTCCGTCAGGTCTTGTTCGCCCCGGTCGCGGCCGATCCCCAGAATAAGTGGCCCGGACTTGAGGCGCGAGAATTGGCGGAGTGGGTTTTGGCGGACCATCTGCCGGTGAGGATCAACCTGCAGCTTCACAAATTCATTTGGGATCCCGCGATGCGCGGAGTGTGATTGACGTGCCAGAAAAACCCAAAGCCATCGTACTGTTGAGCGGAGGGATGGATTCCTGCGTCACCGCGGCCATCGCCAGCCAAACGCACATACTCGCCCTGTTGCACGCCAGCTATGGGCAGCGCACGGAGCGCCGCGAGCGCCGCGCATTCGAAGAGATCGCTGATTTTTACCATGTGCGAGAGCGGCTGGTGATTCGCCTCGATTCCCTGGCGCAAATTGGCGGCTCCGCGTTGACCGATGACCGTATCGCCGTGCCGGAGGCGGAGCCGGGATCGTCCGGCATTCCCATAACCTATGTCCCTTTTCGCAATGCGCATTTTCTATCCGCCGCGGTAAGCTGGGCCGAAGTGATTGGCGCCTCGGCCATTTTTATTGGCGCGGTGGAAGAGGACAGTTCCGGGTATCCCGATTGCCGGCCCGCGTACTATCGCGCCTTTTCAGAATTGATTCGCGCGGGCACGCGTCCGGAAACGCATATCGAGATCATGACGCCGGTGATCGGTATGCGGAAGAGTGAAATCATCCGCCGCGGCATGGAATTAAAGGCGCCTTTGGAGTACACCTGGTCCTGCTATCAGTCAGAGGACTTTGCCTGCGGCCGGTGTGAAAGCTGCCATTTGCGCCTGCGGGCGTTCGCGGAGGCACACGCGCAGGATCCTATCGCCTATGAAGCGCCAGTTGCGCGATAATCCAGGCGACATTAAACCGAGTGGGAGGTCGTGGGATATGAAGCGGAGCAAGACGATGCGTTGTTCGTTAGTGGCGGTTTTTCTGGCGGTCCTCGTCCTGGCATGGAGCGGCGCGGCGCTGGCGCAGACCAGTGGCCGGATTTCCGGACAGGTTTTCGACCTGCAGGGCAATCCGTATCCGAACGTCTCCGTGACCATGACGGACAAGGACACCGGACAGGTTTTCACTGCGAAGACGGAAAAGGATGGAAAATTCGCGCAATTGGGGTTGAAGGGTGGTGTTTATTCATTGAATTTCAAGGACCCCGCGGCGAATCCTCCCCTTGACTACACCATGCCGTTTCAGGTGACCACGGACCAGGACAACCCGGTCACCGTCAATTTCAAGGATATTGCCGCGGATTACGCCAAGGCGCACCCGGCCGACAAGGACGCCTCCACTGGTCAATTCCAGAATATGAAGCAGCATTTCCAGGCTGGTCTGGATGCCATGCAGACCTACAACCAGGATCACGCGCAAGCCGCCAAGGCTGCCGCCGCTGATCGTGCCGCTCTCGCGGCCAAGGCCAAAACCGATTGCCAGACTGCGGCCACGGAATTCGATGCGGCGGCCAAAGCAGTTGGCGCCAAGGACACGAAAAATCCCCCGGTAATCCTGGGCAATTTGGGCGCGGCCTACGAATGCGCGGACCGGTATTCAGACGCCGCGGACACCTACCAGAAGGCCATCGCCTTGAAACCGGATGCCGGTTTCTACTCTTCGCTGGCGACAAACCAGGTGAAGGCGGCAACCGCACAACCGGGCGCCACGGATGCCCAGATGGACGACGTGCTCGCCAAGGCCGGCGCGAGCTGTGATCAGGCCGCGACGCTGGATCCCACCAGGACCGCGCCCTGCTGGCGCAATTTGGGAATTGTTTTCAGCAATTCCGCTCACATGAAGCAGGCCTCGGTCGCCCTTAAGAAGGCCACGGCGGCTGACCCAACAAACGCGGAGGCCTGGTATATGCTGGGGAGCGCGCTGCTGAACTTGATGGATTCGAAGCAGGAAAAAGACAAAATCGTCTACATCATTCAACCGGGAACCGCCGAGGCTTACCAGAAATACCTGGAATTGGCGCCCAACGGGCCATACGCCCAGCCTTCCAAGGATGCGCTCGCCACGATTGAATCCCTGCAGGGCGGCGAGTCCACAACCATCAAGAATAAGAAGAAGGGTTAGCTGAAAAGGACCGGCTGCGAAGGCGGGCGTTGTCCAGACCGCGTCCGCCTCGGCAACCCACTCGGAATCACCACCGCAAGCGAGCTGTCCTAAGCGTCCTCAGACCGCAAACGGACGTCATTACAATTATCAATGGCGGGTTGATTGGGCCATGACTCCCGGCAGTCCGTCGCCACTCCGGCCTTTGCTAGAGGTGTTGCCGCAGTGCGAGCACTATCCCGCCACGAGCTTCAGCGCCTTCGCCACTCGCTCCACTTGCTCATCGGTCAATGACGGAAACAGCGGCAAACTCATCACTCGCGCGCAAGCGCGTTCCGCGTGGGGAAAAGTTCCGCAGGGAACCCCCAGCGAGGCATAGGCCGGCTGGCAATGCAGGGGAATGGGATAGTGGACCGCGGTCTCAATTCCCAGGGCCTCCAGTTGCGTTCGCGTCTGGTCGCGATGATCCACGTAAACAACAAACAGGTGGTAGGCGCATTCGTCCCGCGGGTCGTCGAAAGGGATTTCCAGCCGGGCGCCGGCCAGGATCTCGCGGTAGCGGCGCGCGATTTCCTGCCGCCGCGCATGCCAGCCCGGCAGGCGTCGGAGCTTTACGCGCAACACCGCCCCCTGAAATCCGTCCATCCGGTAATTGAACCCCACGAAATCATGAACGTAGCGGTTTCGTTGGCCATGGTTACGCGCCGCGCGGGAGTACTCCGCGACGCGGTCATCGTTGGTCACCAGCGCTCCGCCTTCCCCGTACGCGCCCAAATTCTTCGAGGGATAAAAACTGAATGCCGCCGCGTCCGCCAGGCTCCCCGCCATTCGTCCGCGATAACGCGCCCCGTGCGCCTGGCAGGCATCTTCGATCACCGCCAGGCCGTGCCGCCGCGCTATCTCGAGAATCGGGTCCATGTCCGCGGGTCGTCCATAAAGATGCACGGGAATAATCGCCCGCGTGCGTGATGTGATGGCCCGCTCGATTTGGCCCGGATCCAGGTTTCCCGTGGCGGGGTCAATGTCCACGAAGACTGGTTTAGCGTCGAGATAGGATATGGCTTCCGCCGTGGCGATGAAGGTATTCGGAGTGGTGATCACTTCATCCCCGGCCTGCGCGCCCAGCGCCAACAACGCCAGGTGCAGCGCGCTGGTGCCCGAATTGAGCGCCACGCAGTGCCGCGCGCCGCAAAATGATGCGAACTCCTTTTCAAACGCTTGCACTTCCGGGCCCAGCGCAAAGGCCGTGCTGCGCCCCACGCGATCCAGGACTTCCAGGATCTCCTCGCGTAACTCGGAGTATTCGGCCTTCAGGTCGTAATGCGGGATTTTTTCGCTGCTTGGCATCTATCCACTGTACCGCACCATTTGCAACCGCCTCAAGCCGCCGCGATCAAATGCATGCCAGGAACGAGGACGTGATATCTTCAGCATGAAATGGCCAGAACGCAGCCAGGCCCAGAACCGAATGCGCGCCTTTGGTCCGGCTCCATGCCGGAGGCAAATCCGCGGGACCTTCCAGCCGCTCCACTAACTCTGTCCGTGATCATGGCGATCTACAACGAGCGCAATTTCTTTGAGGAGAGCCTGCGGCGCGTGCAGGCCACCACGCTGGCCACCGAAATCGTCATTGTGGACGATGCCTCCACCGACGGGACGCGCGAACGTTTGATGTATTTCAACCAGATGAAGGAAGCCGGTGAGCGGGAAGTAGAGATCCTGGACGGCAGCGCCACGCTGGACCTTTCTTCGTTGCGCTTCGCGTTTCAGCCATCGAATCAGGGCAAAGGCGCTGCCCTCCGCCGCGGATTCGGGCTGGCTTCCGGTGACGTCCTTCTGATTCAGGATGCCGATCTGGAATACGATCCCCGCGACTATACAAAAATGCTCGAGCCCATCTGGGACGGCCGGGCCGACGTGGTCTATGGATCGCGCTTTTTGGGCGGCCCGCAGAGGGTTCATTATTTTTGGCACTATGCCGGCAATAAATTTCTCTGCCTGCTTTCGGATATGCTGACCAATCTGAAAATCTCGGATATGGAAACATGTTATAAGGTTTTTCGCCGGGAGGTTTTGAACGGCGTGCGCCTGCGCTCCAATCGTTTTGGTTTCGAGCCTGAATTTACCGCCAAGATGGCGCGCGGCCGCTGGCGGGTTTACGAGGTCCCAATTTCTTATGCCGGACGCAGTTATGAAGAGGGGAAAAAGATTACCTGGCGAGACGGTGTTGTCGCGCTGTATGCCATCGTGCGCTACGCAATGTTCGATTGAATTGATTCAAGAAACGGTGTGAGCATGGTACAGGTCTGTCCCTGAAATGACTCTGGAAAGCGTCATCGTCGCCACTCGCGATCAAGTCTCCGCGCCTCTTGGCGGAGAAGCCGCGATTCTGCAATTGAAGGACGGGGTTTATTACAGTCTGGACCCCGTCGGAGCGCGCATCTGGGCGCTGCTGCAGGAGCCTCGCCGGGTCGGCGACTTGAAGGAAACGCTCGTGCGGGAATTCGACGTTTCCGCGAAACAGTGCGAAACGGATTTATTCGAGCTGCTGGAAAAATTGTCCGGCGCGAACCTGATTCAGGTGCTTCCAGGTGCGCCGCCGGATGCTGACTGGCAAGCCAACGACTGAGCTTTGCATGTCGCGTTGGGAACGCTTCCGGCGATTAGGCGGTGAAGAACGAAAGGTTCTGCTCCGCGCCACTGTCGCGCTCCCCGTGATTTCCCTGGCTTTGCACGCGTTTGGTTTCCGACGCCTGCAGGAAATTCTTACGAGGCTTTCTCCTAAACCCTCCGCGTTGCCTTCGGTTTCCGAATCAGTTTTCGCGCGGGCTCGTTTGACCACGCGCATGGTGGATGCCGCCTCCCGTGAGGGCTGTATTCGCGCCCGTTGTCTGGAGCGTTCCCTGGCAGCCTGGTGGTTGCTGCGCTGGCAGCGCATTCCAGCGCAGTTGCGCATCGGCGTGCGCAAGGAAGGACTGGATCTGCATGCGCACGCGTGGCTGGAATCTTCCGGCGTCGTCTTGAACGACAGCGGCGAAATTTTCCAGGGATACACGGCGTTCGCGCGAGCCATTGAATCCATTGGCCATTCGTCGCCATGAGCGGCATCATCGCCATTGTTGCGCCATCTGGCGCCGCCGTGGACCAATCCTGCATTGAAGCGCTGACGCAATCGCTGGCCTTTCGCGGCCCGGATGCCCAGGAGTTCGCGCTGTGCGGACCAGCGGCTCTTGGTCATGCGCTGCTGCGCACCGATGACGGCGCCCATCAGTCCCCCAGCCGCTTTCGTTGGATGGTACAACATGGGTGACGGCCGATGCGCGCCTGGATGTGCGGGAAAAGCTCGCCTCGGAAATCGAAGTCGCCACCGGCGAGCGTCCCGGCGCGTGCGGCGACGCGGGATTAATCCTGCGCGCTTACGCCGCGTGGGGGACGCGCTGCGTCGAACATTTCATCGGCGATTTTTCCTTCGCCCTTTGGGATGGCAAGCAAAACGCTCTCTTCTGCGCGCGCGATCATCTCGGCGTTAAGCCTCTATTTTATTCGCAGCGTGGCGGCGGACTAGCGGTCAGCAATACGTTGCAATGCCTTCTGGGGGTTGGCGGCGGTTCCTGCGCGCTGAACGAAACCGCCGTAGGCGATTTCCTTCTCTTCGGATCTAATCAGGATTCCGCCACCACGTTTTTTCAGGACATTCAGCGGCTCCCCGCGGCGCACGCTCTTCTCTGGCGCGGAAGTGAATTGCATCTCTGGCGCTACTGGACCATGCTGGCGGAAGGCCCGCTCTATTTTCGCGATCGCAAGGAATGTGTACAGGAATTTCGCGCGCGCCTCGCGCTGGCCGTTTCCGACCGCCTTCGCCACAGCTCCGCTTCGATCCTGCTCAGCGGCGGAATGGATTCCACAAGCGTGGCCGCCGTCGCCAGCGGAGTGCTTTCTTCCGCCGGTCAGACCGGCAAGCTGAAAGCGTTCACCGCTGTCTACAGATCGCTTTTCGATGACCCCGAAGGAGAGTTTGCCCGCACCGCCGCCGATGCCCTGGGAATTTTCCAGGAGTTCATTAACGGTGATGACTGCGCCCTTTTTGCTCACGCGGGTGACGCTGATTTTTTCCGCCCCGAGCCGGCTGACGAGCCGCTCTCAGCGGTTAGCGAGGACCTCTACCGCTCCGCCGCCGCCCACAGCCGCGTGACTCTGGTTGGCGAAGGCGGCGACGTTCTTTTCCATCCCCAGACTGGCCCGTATCTCGCGTGGCTCTTGAAACGGGGCCACGCTCTCCGCGCGGCAAGGGAGGTGGGAGACTCCCTTCGAACGCACGGACGGTTGCCGCAACTTCTCATGGGCCTTCGATCCAAAACCTGGCCTCGGCAAAATGCAGCGTCACTCTTGCCGGATTGGATCGACAGAACCTTCGTGAACCGCTGCGGCCTGGCGGATCGCTTCAGCCAGTTTTCCGCGCCCAAGACCGCCGCTTATCCTTTCCGCCCTGCTTCCGCCGCATTCTTGGAAGGGAACGAATGGCCGGCTTTTTTCGAAGCCGCCGACCCCGGCGCCACGGGCATCCCGCTGGAATTGCGCGCTCCCTTCTTCGACCTGCGCTTGCTGACTTGGGCGCTGTCTCTGCCTCCGCTGCCGTGGTGCGTCGACAAATGGCTGCTCCGCGAAGCCATGCGCGGCATCCTTCCGGACGCCGTTCGCCTGCGTCCCAAGGCCCCTTTGGCCATGAATCCAGTGGTCCTGAAGGCCCGCGCGCCGTCGTCCCGCTGGCTCGACGACCTGAAGCTGGACGAGCAAACCAGAGAATATGTCTCCCCGTCCCGGCTGTTTCCCATCATGCCAGAGGTGGACGATACGCAACTGATGTTGAAGCTCCGGGCAGTAAGCCTGAATTATTGGTTGCAATCCCTAAGACGAGTGCAGTATAAAAGGACGCCGGGAGGCTTTCTATGAGCACGGGTCACAGCGATCATCCCAAAAAGCCTTATCGCAAGCCCGAACTTCGGGTTCACGGTGATATCCGCAAGATCACGGAATCCAGTGGCATTTCGGGCAAAATGGACAATTCCACCAAGCAGCACAAGCAGACTGGCTGATCCCCGGCGCTTCAGCCGTCGCTCCTCCTGATTCTTCTACCCGGTGCATGTCCATCGAAGTTCCCGAATCTGAATTCTTCCACAATATTTACGGGCTGCGGCTGTGCGCCAATCGCCGCTTGCCCGGATTGATTTCCCAGCCGCCCGGATTGAAAGCGGATTTGCGCGTCGTCCTGCGGGAAGCCGCGCACGGCGGCGATGACGGACCCCAGTTCGCCCCTGATCAAGCCACCGTCTGCTATGTCAGCCCCTACATCGGTGATTTTGGCGTTCCCATTCTGAAGATTGAAAAATCCCGCGGCGATGGCGCTTATAGAATTCGCTACGATGACGGGACACAATTCATTGTGGGTGCCGCCGCCACCGCAATTCTCGCCACCTGGCCTCCGGAAATGAGTTTTGAAGACACCGTCACCTATCTTTTTGGCCCCGTCCTCGGCTTCGTCCTCCATCTCCGCGGACTCATATGTTTACACGCCAGCGCCGTGGTAGTGGACGGCCACGCCGTGGCGTTTCTGGGATTCGCGGGCGCGGGAAAATCCACCACTGCGGCCACTTTCGCTCGCCTGGGTTTTCCGGTGCTCACCGACGATCTGGTCGTTTTGCGGGAACACGGCGGCGGCTATTTCGTCCAGCCCGGTTACGCGCGCATCTGTCTTGCGCCCGATGCCACAAAATCTCTTTTTGGCGGCGCGGACGCCCTCCCGGAAATCGCGCCCAATTGGGAAAAACGCGGCCTCGCGCTCGGCGACACTGTCCCGCTCTTTGCGCCGGCGGCGTGTCCCCTGCGCGCGATTTATGTTCTGTCTGGACAGGCAACGCCCTCGCCAAGCCAGCAATTCAAATCATTGTCGCCCCAGGAAAGCCTCCTGGCTGTTCTCCCCAATGTCTTTGTTCAATATCTACTCACGCCCGAACAGCGGGCTGCGGAGTTCCCCGCTCTGGGACGCCTCATCTCCGCAATTCCCTTCGTAAATTTTCACTCTTCCGGCGGAATTGACCGCTTGTCCGAAAATTGCCAGTCATTGGCCAACGATTTCTCCCGCCGTCTGCGCGATCCCCCCGCCTTCGCGTAGCTGAATCCCCGCGGTCGAAATTCCCCCGCTGCGCCGCTTCTTAGCGCCGCCTCTTGGATCCGCTGCGTCGGACTTTGCCGGCGGCATGGCGGGCGTGGCATGGCGCATTTACTGGGGACGCAGACGGTCAGTTCGGGTCGTTCCGAGGCTCGCCTTTGTTTTTTTGTCCGAGGAGTCTGTTGTTCTCCTTCTTTCCGGCGCGTCGGAGATCCGCCGTCTTATGCCCTGGCGGACTGCGCGGCAATTCCCATCGCCTGAGTCTCCGCCTGGGTGTACTCTGTTTTTACATCACCACGCCAATCGAGAACTCCATGAAACCATTTTCCAGGATTGTCGCTGCGCTCGGATTGATCGCAGTTGCTATCGCCATCTCCGCGTCGGGACAAGACGCCAGTAACGCGCACTACGTCATCATCAACAATAGCGACATCAGCGGCAACAACTACGGCACGGTGATGAAGCTGGCGGGCACTACGAAAAATCCCACACTGAACATTGCGGCCACACTGGATCCCAATGAGCCCGGTGGAGGAACCGGCGACGCTGGCAATGACCCCCAAGTGCAGGTTGCGAGGCATGGGTCAGACATCTGTATTTTCCTGAAAGATGAAATTGACAGCAGCGGCGCGAATGAAGTCAGCGCCTATAAGTATCCCGGCTTGGTGCTGGTGGCGAACTACACGGACAGCAACGTTCCCAATTCGTACTACCCCTACGCCATCGTGGCGTCGGGCGATTACCTCTTCGTGGTCGTCGGCAAATACATTTCGAGCTGGGCCATCGAATCAGGATGCACCCTGTCACTGTTGCAGACGACTCCGGTTGTGACCGGTTCCATTAATCTGGCAGCTACGCCGGACGGGAAAACTCTCGTTGGGTCGAACGATGGCTCTGTGGATTCCTACGCGATTGGCCCGAATGGTACGCTGACAGAGCGTGGGCCTTATGACACGAACGGTCGCGCGCTCGGGTTGGATATCACTGCGGATAGCCAATATGCCATCTTTGCCGCCTTTCCGCTCTGCCTCCCCAACCAATGCACTACATTCGTCGAGGTCATCACCATCAATCCCGACGGATCGCTCGGGAAGGAGCAGGATTTCGGCGGCGATGGCAGCCTCGGGAACGCCGAAGGTATCGGGTTCGTTCACCTCAGTCCGAATGAGAAATTCCTCTATTCCAGTGGCGGGACCGGCAAGACGAATCAAATCATCACCTTCAACTTCAGCGAAAATCCGGTCAACATCACCTATACCGGCTGCACGACAAATCTGCGTACAGTTTCCGGTCCCATCGCATGGACCCTGGCCACCGCAGAGACAACCGGCGCCGGGGGTGGACTTTATGTGGCGGAGGGAAATACGTTCGATGGGCAAGGGTCCGTGGGGCTACTCACAATCAATGCCGCCACGGGATGCACAACCGAAGCGCCCAGCAGCCCATTTTCACTTGCAGATAACAACGCGGGAGCAACGTCTCTAGTCGCGTGGCCCCCACGGCCGTTCTGACGCCGCGCTGCCCGCGCCGCTGCATCTAGTTTTCATGGAGGCCCGGGCTTCAGCCCCGACATTAAACCGTCGCGCCGCGCTTTCTTCCTTCTACAATTCTTCTGCGATTGAAAAGCCTAAGGTCATCCTGAGCCATCGTTCGCCTTGGGCGGACGCTTAGGCGAGGGATCTGTTGTTGAATTTTTCTTCCAGCATTTCGACGATTGAAATCGAACTCCAAATCGTTACACAACCTGCTGTTGATTTTCCTCCATGCTTTTTACCTTCAGGGCAGCGTGTGGATTTGGCACGGCCATGTAGCGGCGCCTTTAGGGCGCCAGTCTTTTCTCTTCTGTCACACGCCCGAGACCGGGCGTTACAGAAGCTGCTGTTGATTTTTGTCCGCGGAATTCTGACAATAGGTCAGAACTATGTCCGGACGATGGGAACAAGCGCAAAATGGCGATTTCTAATAGGGACACATGTGACAGTCGCAAAACTGCAACTCTCCGGTAATCAATCACATCCACTTTTCTAATAGGGACACTTTTTGACTTCTCATTTTCAACGCATTTCAACCCTCTCCGCCGCCTGAAAGAGTCCCCCTCCCCCGCGGGAAAGCGGCGCGCCCTTCCCGCTGATGAGACGTAATTCGATAGCAAAGTGTTAACAGCGCCAGCGCACCGCCATGTCACGGAATTGTGCGGAGATTCAACCCGCGGAAGTGATTTCCACCCGGCGCACATTTGGTGTAAATTGATTATTCCCAGCCACGAATTGCGGATACGATGGAGGGTACGGACGAGACAGAGGCATGAATCCCACGAAATCAACTCCCGCCGAAGTGACGGAGGCGAACGCCTCCACGCAGCGCGACACTCTCTCGATTGTTGATAATCGCACCGGACACAGTTTCGAGCTTCCCATCCGCAACGGCGCCATCCACGCCACCGATTTGCGCCAGATGAAAACCAGCGCCGACGATTTTGGCTTGATGAGCTACGACCCGGCGTTTTTGAATACCGCTTCCTGTACCAGCCGCATCACGTTCATTGACGGCGACAAGGGAATCCTGCGGTATCGCGGGTATCCCATTGAAGAACTGGCCGAGAAAAGCACGTATCTGGAAACCGCCTACCTGTTGGTCCACGGCGAATTGCCCGCGCGCGCGCAATTGGACGACTGGGCCTACAACATCACCCATCACACTTTTATCCACGAGAGCGTGAAGAAATTTCTGGACGGTTTTCATTACGACGCTCATCCCATGGGCATGATGATCTCCGCCGTGGCGGCGCTCTCCACGTTTTATCCCGAGTCCAAGGACATTTTCAACGCCGAATCCCGCCGCAAGCAGATTTTCCGGCTGATCGGAAAAATGCCCACGCTGGCGGCGTTTGCCTACCGGCACAGCCTGGGGATGCCTTACGTTTACCCGGACAATGATCTGACCTATGCGGGAAATTTCTTGAACATGCTGTTCCGCACCACGGAGCTGAAATACCACCCCACGCCCGCGCTGGAGCGCGCTCTGGACGTGCTGTTTATTTTGCACGCGGATCATGAACAGAACTGCTCCACCAACGCCATGCGCAGCGTGGGAAGTTCGCACGTGGATCCTTATTGCGCCACGGCCGCGGCCACGGCGGCGCTCTATGGTCCACTGCATGGCGGAGCCAACGAACAGGTTCTGCGCATGTTGATGGATATTGGTTCGGTGGACCGGGTTCCCGAATACATCAAGCGCGTAAAGGCCGGCGAAAAGAAACTGATGGGCTTTGGGCACCGCGTTTATAAGAATTATGATCCCCGCGCGCGAATCGTGAAGCGTATCGCTTATGAGGTCTTCGACGTGCTGGGCCGCAATCAGTTGATTGATATCGCCCTGGAAGTGGAGCGCATCGCGCTGGAAGACGATTATTTCGTCACGCGGAAGCTGTATCCCAACGTGGATTTCTACACCGGGCTGATTTATCAGAGCATGGGTTTCCCCATGACCATGTTCCCGGTGCTCTTCGCCATCCCCCGGGCCAGCGGATGGATCGCGCAATGGCAGGAAATGCTGCTGGACAGCGAACAAAAGATTGCCCGTCCGCGGCAGATCTATCTGGGATCAGACGTCCGCGATTACATTCCCATGCATGATCGCGAATAAGCGGCGGGCGCTGGCCGATTTCCACTTCCGAAACCGAAGCATCTTCGCGCCACCCGTTTACTCTCTCGTCCATCACTCTCTTCGTCCTTGACTCACGGAATCTTACCTGCGTAACTGGTTGGGCCAATAGTTCGGAATTCTACAGGGGCGTCCCTCCCGTCCTTTTTTGCGCGCCCCGCGCCGGCACCCCCTCCCCCATCGCGAGGCCCCATAAACTACGTCACCGGTGACTCATGGCGTCTAACCTTGGAGCCAATCAGGCCGCCACTGCTGGTCGAGCGCCAGCGCCATTCGCCTCCGTGGTGCGGATCCTCCTGGTGGAAGATGACTCCGCTGACGCGGAACGCTGCCTCGCGGAACTCAAACGCGCGCGCATGAACGCCGAGGCGGATAGAGTTTCGACTCGGGAAGATTTTTCCTCGCGACTGCGCAACGGTTCGTATGAGGTAATCGTTGCAGACTACCGGCTCCCGGGCTGGACCGGATTGGACGCCCTGGCGCTGCGGGATCAGCTGGGTTTGGATATTCCATTCATCCTGGCCACGGAGACGCTGGGCGAAGACCTGGCGGTGCAATGCATCAAAATGGGTGTCGCCGATTATGTGCTGAAGGAAGATCTTTCCCGCCTGCCGGTCGCCATCCTGGCCGCTCTAAAGGAGAAAAACCTGCGCGCCGAGAAAGCGCGTGCCGAACGTGCAATGCGCGATAGCGAGGCCGCCTTCCGCCTCCTCTTCGCCGACAACCCACTGCCCATGTATATTTTCGACCGTGAAACACTGGTTTTTCTCGAAGTGAACGAAGCTGCGGTTCGCCAGTATGGGTATTCACGCGAGGAATTTCTAAGGCTGAAGATGACGGACGTATGTCCTCAGGGCGAAATGCGAAAATTTCTGAATTCCGCGAGCGGGATTGCCGAGTTTCTAGTGGACGCCGGCAGCTGGCGGCAAAAAGCAAAGGACGGGCGCCTGTTCGAAGTGGAGTCCGCGCTTCATCCCTTTACTTTTGCTGGCCACCCGGCGGGATTCATGACTGTTCAGGACATCACCGAGAAGCTGAACCTGGAGCGCCAGGTTCGCCAGGCGCACAAATTCGAGGCCCTGGGCCAGATGGCGGGAGGAATCGCACATGATTTCAATAATATGACCGGCGCGATTCTCGGATGGGCGGAGCTGGGAAGTGAAAAAGCCGGGGCGCCCTCGGAACTGGGTTCTTACTTTGACAAGATAAAAAAGCAGACCCTGCGCGCCGCAGTTCTCACCCGGCAATTGTTGGCGTTCGCGCGCGGCCAGGTGATGGAGCCACGCCCCATTGACCTCAACCAAAGTGTTGCGGAGGTTCTGAATCATCTGGAGAAAGTGATCGGCACGGACATCAGTCTCCAGCGGCTGTTCGGTTCCGAACCGGTCATTGTTCTAGCGGACCCTGTTCAGTTGGAACAGCTCTTGATGAACCTCTGCCTGAACGCGCGAGATGCCATGCCGGAGGGCGGGCGGCTGACCGTGGAAACCCGGAAGGTGGGTTTGGATACTGAGAGCGTGCGTCGCACCGGACGCGCCGCGCCCGGTGAATTTGCGCTTCTTAGAGTGACAGATAGCGGCAAGGGCATGGATGTCTCCACGCTGGAGCGAATGTTCGAGCCATTTTTCACCACGAAGGCGCGAGGAAAGGGCACAGGCCTTGGCCTTGCCATGGTCTATGGGATTGTTCGGCAACACGGTGGGTACATCTACGCGTCCAGCGAAGTGGACAAGGGCGCGTGCTTCGAAATCTACTTGCCATTGGTGAATTCAGTTCCACTTGCGGGGCCCGTGAAACCCGGCGACGCGGCCATCGGGGGCGGCTCGGAAACTGTTCTGTTGGCTGAAGACCACGAAGGTTTGCGGGAAGTTGCTCGCGAATGCCTCGCGCGGCTTGGCTATCGCGTCCTGGTCGCCACGGATGGCGAGGAGGCAGTGCGCCTCTTCGAAGCGAACCGCGAAAAGGTTGCGCTGGTCTTCCTGGACACTGTCCTCCCCAAGCTTTCCGGCCCCGAGGCATTCGAACAGATGTCCAGGATCAAGCCGGATGTGCGCGCGCTGTTTACCACGGGACACACCGCCGAACTAGCGGATTTCCAGAAGGCAATTCCGTCCCGCGTGGCCTTTCTTCCCAAGCCTTACAACACGCGGGACCTGGCCGGCAAGGTGCGTGAAATCCTGGACCGCGACATCAGCGCCTGATTGTTTCAAACTCCAGGGAACCACTACCCCGTGAGAATGGCTGGTGTGCCTTTGAAGTTGCGCTTCTGCGCGTAGAGCCCCTGATCGGCGCGTTCCAGCATCTGTTCCGGCGTCTCTCCGGGAACATATCCGGCCCAGCCCGCGGAAAAAGTAACGCCAATCCTGGTGTTTTGCATCTGAACGTCAATATTCTGCAAGCGCCGCAGGAGGTGTTTTACCTCGTCGGGAAGCGTGCCCGGCAGCAAGACCATGAATTCGTCGCCGCCCATGCGCATGGCGATATCCGATCCCCGGATGGCCCGATTCAGTCGTCCGGCAAATTCCCGCAAGACTGCGTCGCCTGCTGCATGTCCGAAATGATCGTTGATCTGTTTGAAGCCGTTCAGATCAATCACCAGGACGGCCAGCGGCTGTCCATATCTTTGGGATCGGGCGATCTCGCTTGCCAGCCTCTGTTCAGCGACGCGCCGGTTGTGCAATCCGGTAAGCGGGTCGACTGTCGCCAGTTTGCGAAACTCCTCCGCCTGCGTTTTCATGCGGACGAGCATGTCCAAATGCGTGGCCATCTGGCGGCGCATTCGTTTGATGAATAATTGTTGGTAGATTGCGTAGATATTGAAGAGCAGCACCAACCCCAGAAGGGCGCGCACGGACTGGCGGACGTTGAATTGATAATTATGGTCGGATTGGTTGAAAAATGTGGGCACTGTCAGGGAGATTACCGCCAGAGTGAGGAGTAGGATTATGACGACCGCCGTCCACCAGAGCCACCAATCGCGCCGCTCTAATTTCTTGAGCGATGCCCGGAAAATCTGAATCTCCTTGGTGGAATCGTTCTCCGCCAGATCCCGAGGTAGGACGATTTCGCTCATGAACTCAACCCCGCTGTAAACTGGAGCATTCGGTTATTGACTATACTGAAACGCCGGCGAGTCAAAAGCCAGCCGGAAATCCTGCGCTGTGCCATGGAATGAACTTTGTGACCGTGGCGGCGCAACTCATTCCACGCATGCCATTTGCGGCGTGTTCTTCCGTCCCGAGAGTTTTGTAATTCAACGTCCGCGAGACTGGCAGCTCCGACGTGGCATATGTTGCGCGAGCGTTCCTGGCGCCCAACGTGATGACCGCAGCATGTTTTTGCCATCCCACGTGGATAAGTCCTCGGCTAATGCCAGAACTGCCTCGGCTGTTGAAAATTCAATCATGGATCCTGCCCATGGGAGTTCGCCCAGGTGGCAAAACCGCAATGGAATCAGCGTCCCAGAGGGACAAATTCAGATTCAAGGCGCGGGACCAGCGAAATAGCGGGGTTTGACGCCCGTTGCAAACTCTGCTATTTTGAGATGAATTATATGTCTGTTCGCCCTAAAAGCGCGAAACGCGCCGCTTCCAGGCCAAGCACTACAAGGAAGCGTAAGAATAACAAAGTAAATGAGTTAATACCGGCTCGCGCAAGGGTGGCGAACTCCAGTGAGACCTCGGATCCTCTTGTTCAGCAGCAGCTTAAGCTCTACGAAGAGGCTTTGGCGCTGTTCCAGGTCCAAAAATTCAACCGAGCCCGGCCAATCCTTCTTCGTGTCGTTGAAGGCCCCAGCAAAGAGTTCGGGGATCGCGCCAAGATCCACTTGCGCATCTGCGAGCAACGAATGGAGCGAAACTCGATTCCCAGTCTGAAATCGCCTGAGGAGCATTACACGCACGGGGTCGCGCTGATGAATTTGGGCCGGTGGGATGAGGCCCGCGAACACCTGGACCGCGCGCGCAAATCGGCGCCCAAGGCCGACCACATCGTTTACGCGCTGGCGGCTCTCGATTGCCTCTGTGGCGAATCTGAATCCGCGATGAAATTCCTGGCGCAGGCCATTCAGATGAGGGCGGAAAACCGCTACCTCGCGCGTAATGATACGGATTTCAATTTTCTCCAGGAAGATCCACGGTTCACCGAGCTCCTGTATCCGGAGCGCGACAGTTCTTCGGGCTGATTCCTTGTATTGTGAAGAAATCCCCCGACCCCCGCCCACGCTCTGTTCGGATTCTGGCCATCGGCGGGGGCACGGGTCTTTCTACAATTCTCCGCGGGTTGAAACAATATGTCGCACCCAGCCGGCAGGGGCGCGCCGGGTTCCCGATATCCGATCTCGCCGCCGTGGTGACGGTGACGGACGACGGAGGAAGCTCTGGCAGGCTGCGCCGGGAATACAGAGTCCTGCCACCTGGCGACATTCGCAACTGCCTGGTGGCGCTCTCCAAAGACGAAGCATTGCTGAGCCGCCTTTTTCAATATCGTTTCCCGGGGGCGCGGTCGCTGGGAGGCCATAGTTTCGGAAATCTCTTTTTGACGGCCCTGACCCACGTCACCGGAGACTTCGCGGAAGCGGTGCGGCTTTCCGGGCGCGTGCTCGCTATTCGCGGCAGGATTTTCCCTTCCACCGCGCAGAACGTCACGCTCGAAGCGGAGCTTGTGTCCGGCCAGCGGGTACGCGGAGAAACAAGGATTTCCAATTCCCACAGCCGGATCCTGCGCGCGAGCCTGGTGCCAGCCCATGTTCATCCCGTGCCGGAGGTCCTGACAGCGATCCGCGAAGCGGACCTGATTTTATTTGGACCAGGGTCACTCTATACCAGCATCATTCCCAACCTTCTCGTGGAAGGGATCAGCGCAGCCATTGCGCGTTCCCGCGCAACGCGCATCTACATTGCCAATTTGATGACACAAAAAGGGGAAACCGAGGGCTATTCCGTGGCGGATCATGTTCGCGCCATCTATGAACACACACGGATGGGTCTGTTTGACTGGGCCATTGTCAACCGCGCGCCCATTCCGCCCGGCCTGCTGGGGCGTTACCGCCGGGAAGGGTCTGAGCCCACGGCGCTACCCGTGAAGGAATTGCGCGATTTGGGACTCCGGGTATTACCGGGCAATTTTCTGGACTCGCAGAGCATGAAGAATCACGTTGTCCGTCACGACGCCGCCCGCGTGGCTCGCGCCATTGTTCGCCACTTCATTTCTTCCAGCCGAAATCCAGCCTGACCATACCACCTCCCCCAATTTCATTGACTTTGGCGGCTATGGACAAGTAAACTTCTTCACCGAACCTCCTGAGTCAAGATGCCAATCTCATCTGTAGCGGCGAGATGCGGAGTTTTCGCATCCCTAACCGGTCTTTGGGGGAAACTAGCAAGTAAGGGGAAAACATGAAAAAGTTTGCAATGCTCGTAGTGGCAGTCGCAGTTCTGTTAGCTTTGCCCGGTCTTGCCCAGGCACAGACGGGGAGTTGGCAACCATTGAATCACCAGCCTTCCTTCGATGTAGAGCATGCTCTTCTGCTCACGGATGGCACGGTAATGGCGCAAAGCATCGACAACTACACCAGCTGGTGGAAGTTGACGCCAGACAATACCGGCAGTTACGTGAATGGAACGTGGACCCAGCTGGCTTCAATGCCATCGGGGTACGGCCCTCTCTATTACGCTTCCCAGGTGATCCCCAATGGATTTGTGGTTGTCCAGGGCGGCGAATACAATTTCGGCAACGGGGACTGGACTAATCTGGGCGCTTTCTACAATCCGGCAACCAACGTTTGGAAGAGTCTGCCGGCCCCCAGCGGATGGTCCACTATCGGTGACGCCCAGAGCATTCTTCTGGATAATGGGACCTATATGTTGGCCAACTGCTGCACCACGCAGGAAGCTCTTGGCGATTACGCGACCAAGACGTTTTCCTCCACGGGCACGAACAAGGCCGACTGGAACGATGAAGAGGGATGGACGCTTCTTCCCGGCGGCGACGTGTTGACCGTGGATACTTATGTCAATCTGAGCTGCACTCCCACCTCGACCAACTCCGAAATCTATACTCCCTCGTCCGGGAGCTGGGCTTCGGCGGGCAGCACCATCAACCAGTTGGTGGATTGCAACTCCCGCGAAATGGGTCCTGCGGTTCTGCGTCCGGATGGAACCGTCCTCGCCACCGGCGCGACGAAATACAACTCCATCTACAATTCTACCAATGGCACATGGTCAGCTGGACCGAATTTCCCCTTGGTGAACGGCCAGCAGGTGGACATTGCGGATGGTCCCGCATCCATTTTGCCCGATGGCGAAGTGCTGGTCTTCGCCAGTCCCGGCGTTTATAACACCGGTGGCGTTTTCCTGAGATTCGATGGCACCAACTGGAACACCGAACCGAATACACCCAACGGACCGGGCGATTCCTCCTACTATGGCGGCATGCTGGACCTTCCCACCGGCCAGATCCTCTTCACCGATTTTTCAAACGATGTGGAGATTTACACGCCTGGCGCAACCTATCAGAGTTCCTATCAGCCGGTGATCACCAGCGCGCCGTCCACGGTGACGCATGGACACACTGGCTACACGATCAAGGGAACGCAGCTCAGCGGCCTTTCTCTGGGCGCAACCTACGGAGACGACGCGCAGATGGCAACGAACTACGCGCTGGTGCAGATCACCAACAACAGCACCCACCACGTGTTCTTTTGCAAGACCCACAATCCGAGCTCCTATGCTGTTCAGAGCGGGAGCGCGCCGGAGTCCACGAAGTTTGACGTTCCGGCCACGATTGATCATGGCGCCAGCAAGCTGGTGGTTATCACCAACGGGATTCCCTCTGCCGCCAAGTCCGTGACCGTCAACTAAACGGCTGCCGGATTTCCTCCGGCGTCATAACGGCGCAATTCGGCAGGCAAGGCTGAAGGCGCCAGATTTCGGAACTGCAAGGGCGGCGTTCCCGATGGAAATTACGGGAGCGCCGCCTTTTTCTTTTGCGCCATGAATCTCCCGGAGAGGGCCGTTGCGTTCAAGGGCCGGCGCTGGCCGGGAAGAGAAGATGCACTCGGGCCATGACGGCTGTTTCCATGTGCTTTTTGTTCATGCCGTCTCGGCCGCCGAGTGCTTGCGTGAGCGCGTTGCTTTTCTTATACTTGCGCGCTGCCCCTAATTGCCGGGTTTAAATGTTGTGCGCCGAATGATGCCGGCTGCGGATTCTCATCGTTCGACAGATCTCGCGGGAGAAGCTTGATGTCCACGTCCACGGTGTTGCCGAAGAATGAGTTGAATCCGTACGAAAGTGCGGAGGCGAGATTTGAGATCGCCGCGCGAAAACTGGGTCTGGCGGAAGGCCTCTACCGCTATTTGAGATATCCCAATAAAGAAATCACCGTCTACATCCCGGTGACCATGGATAACGGACAACTCGAAGTGTTCATTGGCTATCGCGTGCATCATTCCGTGGTCCGCGGGCCGGGCAAAGGCGGAATTCGCTACGCGCCGGACGTCACCCTGGACGAAGTCCGCGCGCTGGCCTCCTGGATGACCTGGAAATGCGCGGTGGTGGACATTCCGTTTGGCGGGGCGAAGGGCGGAGTGATCTGTGACCCGTCAAAACTTTCCTCGAAGGAACTGGAACGCATTACGCGGCGTTACACGGCGGAATTGGCGGACTGGTTCGGTCCCGAACGGGATGTGCCGGCACCGGACGTGGGAACGAATGAGCAGGTGATGGCCTGGATCATGGATACCTATTCCATGCATGCACGCCATACCGTCACGTCCGTGGTCACCGGCAAGCCACTGGCGCTGGGCGGTTCACGCGGGCGCCGGGAAGCGACTGGCCGTGGAGTGATGATGGTCTGCGACCGTGCATTGGAAAAACTGGGAATGCCACGCGAGGGATGCCGGGTGGTGATTCAGGGTTTTGGAAATGTTGGCTCAATGGCCGCCATGCTGATGCACGAAGCCGGATACAAAATCGTGGGCCTGGCCGACATCCACGGAGGACTCTACAACGAGAAGGGCTTCGATGTAAGAAAAGTGATCGACTGGGTTTATCAACAGCGGCGGCCGCTTCCGGAATTTCCGGGAGGCGGCACGAAAATGTCAGCGCAGGATATCATCTTTCAGCCTACCGACATTTTGATTCCCGCCGCCATAGAAAATCAGATCACCAGCCAGAACGTTCAACGCGTGCAGACGCGCATTCTCTGCGAGGGCGCGAACGGGCCCACGACTCCTCATGCCGACGAAGTGTTGGATGCACACGGTGTTTTCATCATTCCAGATATTCTGGCCAATGCCGGGGGCGTGACGGTAAGCTACTTCGAGTGGGTACAGGACCGGCAGGGGTTCTTCTGGCGCGAGAGCGAAGTAAACGAAAGATTGCAGGATGTGATGGATCGCAGTTTTGAAGAAGTGACCAGGTACGCGGGCCAGCACCAGGTAAACAATCGCATCGCCGCCTATATGCTTGCAATCGACCGCGTCGCGACTACACTGAAGCTGCGCGGCCTGTATGCGTAGATAGTTTCGGGTCCGCCGTCGCCCCGGTCCGGCGTTCGGCAGCCTGGAAGAAAAGCGGTTTTGGTTTTCTCGCCACTGGGTGAGATTTGCAATTGCGGCCACAAAAAAGCGAGCAGGAGTTTCGCGGGGAGCTCTGCACATTCGGGGGCGCCTGGAGAAGCGCGGCTTCATCACCGCCACGGAAGGGAACCTTTCTGTCCGGCTTGCCGACAACCGCATCCTGATCACTCCCGGTGGCGCACGGAAGTGCGAACTCTCCGAAAATGAAATCATCATCGTCGACATGGATGGCGGGAAAATATCGGGCTGCGGCAAGCCTTCATCCGAGTTGGGAATGCATCTGCTGTTTTACCGGCAACGAAACGACGTTCAGGCTGTCTGTCATGCCCATCCCACCACGGCGACGGGATTCGCCGCGGCGCGGCGGGCGCTCGATGAAGCGTTGCACAGCGAAGTTGTGATCGCGCTGGGTGCGATTCCTCTGGTGGATTACGCCCCACCCGGTTCACAGGAGTTGGTGTCCGCGCTGGCGCCATTCGTGATACGGCACGATGCCATGTTGCTGGCCAATCACGGTGTGGTCACCTGCGGGCCTGACCTGCGGACCGCTTTTCACCGCATGGAATTGGTGGAGCACTTCGCGCGCATCGTGCTGGTGGCGAATTTGCTGGGCGGGCCGGCGCGCTTCTCGCGGCGGGAAGTGGACGCGTTGCTGGCGGCCCGCTCGCGCTATGGCGTCGAGGGACCTCCGGAAGTGGCGCGGCCGCTCGCGGCGGAAGATGTAGCGGGCGAGGCAATTTCCTCGGAAGACCAGATCAAACTTACACACCGCGAACTCGAAGCGCTGATCGCTGAAGCTATCACGCGCACGCAGAGTCACTAGCCCGGCAAAGCTTTTTCTCTCCGTAAGAACAACAAGCCCCCGGGCGCGCCATGGCCGGCGCACCCGGGGTGCTTGCGCTGTGAGCTAAGACGATAACGAGATATATTTCGTCTTCCCTCCAAAGTGCACTTCCTTCACCTGGTTGCCGTCCAGCACGATGTTGCTGGAATGTGGCGCGTGCTGATCATCCCGTATTTCGGCCGCGCTCTCCACAAGTTTTCGGCCATCCTGGCTGACGATGACCGTGGACTCCGTGGCCACCACTTCGTAGGTTCCTGGTTTCAACGGGGTGCCCGCGAACGTCACGGGGCTGTTGATGGTGATTGTGGTGCTGAGTCTGGAGTTCGAATCCCGGGAGGGACGCGCTGCCGCGACCATGGGCAGCGCCATCACTCCCACTGCGAGCAACGCGACACATTTTAGGGAAAAACGTCGTAACATCGAAATACCTCCTGTAAATTTCGCTCTTCCTTCCGTTTGACGCAACGCCGAAACGAAGGAAAGCGCTCTCCTCATGGGATGCGCGAATTTGCGCCGAGAGTTTCGCCAGACCAGAGTAATTTTGTCGGAGTTAAAGTGTGTGCGTGGTTTTGGGAATTTGTTTTGGCTATTGTTTCAATAACGGTCACAAATTTCCTTGCAAACGAAATTCCGTGTCCGATTTCGTATACGCGCGCCCTTCTTGTTCGTTTACCTTCCGGGAGCCGATTAAACCATTCTGGATTTATTACTGGAGCATGAATTCCCGCGCTTCGAGGTGCGTGATTCATCATGCGCAGAAAAACTGGAAACGCATCAAGCGAACGGAGCATCGCAATAAGTGGCGGGCAGCGCGGCTGCCGTGCGTTGACATGCCTGTGTGCCTGCTGAATAATCGCCTTGGCATGATTGGTTTTCTCCGCGGCCATTTACTGGAAAAAAGGCCCAACCGGGTTCTTGTGGACGTCGGCGGCGTTGGATATGAGGTGCAAATCCCGCTCTCCACGTTCGCCGCACTCGGTCCGTTGAAGAGCGATACGGAATTGCTCATTCACACGCATGTGCGGGAAGACCAGATTTCTCTCTACGGATTTTACTCGGCGACAGAGAGGCAATGTTTTGAACTCTTGATTTCCGCGTCCGGCGTGGGTCCGAGTCTGGCATTGCGAATTCTTTCCGGGCTGAGCCCAGAAGAGCTTCTGCCCGCGGTGCGCAAGGGAGATCTGGCGCAGCTCACGCGAGTTCCCGGTGTTGGCCGAAAAATCGCCGAACGTATTGTGGTTGAGTTGCGGGACAAGGTGGCCTCCCTTGAAACTGTTTCAAGGGAGGCGAGACCTGCCGGCGCGGATGCCGAGGGCGATCTCCTCTCCGCGCTCCTGAATCTTGGCTACGAACGCCGCGTCGCTGAACAAGCCGTGGAGAGCACGCGCGGCGGCGGAGATTTTGACTCCATGCTTCGTGCCGCCCTCAAACAGCTTGGCCGAGGCGCCCCTTCGGGCACGGAAGGACATGGAGGGCATCGTTGATGCGCCGTGAAGAACGCATTGTCTCCGGCCAGGCGGTGGAAGAGGATGCCAGGATCGAGGCGAGTGTCCGCCCGGAGCGATTCTCGGAATTCATCGGCCAGGAGCGCCTTAAGGAGAACCTTTCCATTGCCGTGGAAGCGGCGAAGAGCCGCGGCGAGGCACTGGACCATGTTTTGCTCTACGGCCCTCCCGGGCTGGGGAAGACCACTCTGGCGCGCATCCTCTCCAATGAAATGGGCTCCAATATTTCCGTCAGCGCGGGGCCCATGTTGGAACGCAAGGGCGACTTGACGGCGCTGCTGACTTCCCTTGAACCGCGCGATTTCCTCTTCCTTGACGAAATCCACCGGCTGATGCCGGCGCTGGAAGAGATTCTTTATCCGGCGATGGAAGATTTTCGCGTGGACCTGATGATCGGGCACGGTCCGGGCGCGCGCCTTCATAATATGTCGCTGAAACATTTCACCTTGATAGGCGCCACCACGCGCGCCGGACTGCTGATGGCGCCGTTGCGTTCGCGATTTGGAATTGTTCACCGGCTGGATTTCTACACACCCGAGGAGATGTGTCTGGTTATCCTGCGGTCGGCCAGAATCCTGGGCATTTCGGTGGACGAAACGGGCGCGCAGGAAATTGCGCGGCGCAGCCGCGGGACACCGCGGGTGGCGAACCGCCTGCTTCGGCGTGTCCGCGACTTTGCCGAAGTGCGAGCCAAGGGAAGTGTCACGGCGGAAGCAGCGCGCGATGCATTGGCCATGCTGGGCGTGGATGAACAAGGCCTTGATGAAATGGACCGCAACCTGATGCGCACGCTGCTGGAAAAATACGGCGGCGGTCCAACGGGCCTCAACACGCTGGCAGCGTCGCTGAGTGAAGAAGAGGATGTGATCGAAGAGGTATATGAACCCTATTTGATTCAGTTGGGTCTGCTCAGCCGGACGCCTCGTGGCCGTGCAGCCACGGCATTGGCGTGGAAATATTTCGGTCTGGAACCGCCCCAACGCCAGCCGCAGTTGTTCTAGCGTCGCGTTTGGGAAAACCTCGATGCACACCGTTTACCTTTCCCTGGGATCCAATATCGGCGACCGCGCCGAGTATCTGCGCCAGGCCATGACGCAAATCGAGACCGGCGGCTTCGAGATCAAGAAACATTCATCGGTGTATTTAACCGAACCGGTGGAATTGCACGAGCAGAACTGGTTCTTGAACTGCGTGGTGGAAACTGCAACCAAATTCGAGCCGCATCAGGTCTTGGATTTGATTCGAAAAATCGAAGCCAAGGCTGGACGGCAGCGTCTGGTACGAAGCGGACCAAGGACTCTGGACATTGATTTGCTTCTCTTTGACGCGGAAATCATTCACAGCTCCGAGCTTGAAGTACCGCATCCGCGCATGCAGGAGCGTCGCTTCGTCCTGGTCCCTCTCTGCGAATTTGCGCCCACGTTGCGGCATCCGGTTCTGCAACGCACCATGGCGGAGCTGCTGGCGGAATGCCCAGACCACAGCGCCGTCCGCGAATGGAAACCTCAAGAATCCCGCAATTGAGCGGTTGCCCATTTCACTGCGCCGCTCTGCTGGGGTAGGATTGAAAACTGAAGCGGACGAACGCGTTATCCAGAAGAACAAGCACAGGTCTTAAGTTTGAGAAATTACTGAAATGCCTCCCGAAGCCGAACACATTCTGATCCTTGACGCCGACGCGGCATCGAATAGTGCGCTGCGGCAGCTCCTGCAATCCGCGGGCTACGACGCGGTTACGTCCGGTTCCTCAACGGAAGCTTCGGAAATCGTGAAGAAAGGAAAACTCAGCCTGATTCTTCAGGTGGGGGAGCCTTCCGATACGGCGTGCTGCGACATCATGCGGGAAGTGAAGGGATCCGCCGCCACCGCGGACATCCGCGTGATTCTGCTGATTCACGGCGGGCCCGCGGAGCGAGGCCAGGGTCTGGACCTTGGAGCCGATGATGTAATTTCTTTGCCGTGGGATAGCTCGGAATTGCTGGCTCGCGTGCGCCGGCAGTTGCGGGCCAAACAGAAATTGGATGGCCTCCAACAAACCACTCATCTTGCGGAAGAAGGCCAGGAAATTGCACACACGGCATTTCAGGCCATTGCGGTAACCGAGAAAATGGAGAGAGAGGCATCCTCCCTTGGCCGCTCCCTGAAGATCGGCGTTGCGGCCCTGTTTGCTGTTGCCCTGGTTTTCGCCGTCATCCTGACGCTTTATTCCCGCCGCACGGAAAAAGAGACGCGCCGGCAATATGCGGTCATCGCTCAACTCGAACGGAACATGCACAACCAGGAGGCCCTGCTGGCGGAAAGCCGCCTGGCTCGCATGGAGATGGAAAAGGGCGGAGGTGGACAACAGACAGGATCATCGCAGGGACTGTCCGACGGACCTGGTTCGAGTGCCACGAAAACAGACTCCGCCGACGTCGCCGCCTTGAAAAAGGAGGTGGATGATAACGCTGATCGGCTCAAGCGCGTGGAAAATGCCTCGCAGCAGGCCGAAGGGATTATTCATTCCTATGTTCCCAGTGTTTGCCTGCTGCACGTGTCGGTCGGATTCGCGGACCATCAATCCGGCCGGCGGCTCCGCTACGCAGGTGTAGGGCCTGCCGGCGAGCCTCTAAAGGATAGTGGCGGGAATCCGGTTCTGGTTCTGGATGGCAACGGTCCGGAGGTGCGCACGGATTTTTTCGGGACGGGATTCCTGGTGGGACCGGACACGATTCTTACGAATCACCACGTGGTGCAGCCCTGGTGGAAAAACGATGAACTGGGCGCCGCGGCGGAGCAGGGATTGGATGGTCAAATTGCGGAGATGACCGCTTATTTCCCGGACGCCACCAGGGGATATGCGGTGGAAATCTCGAAAATTTCGGACGATGCGGATCTGGCCGTCGTTCGCGGCAATTTTTCGGAGTTGCACAGGTCCCCGCTGATGCTTAACTCACAGAGAGGTGCAGCCGTCAGCGGCCAACCGCTGATTTCGGCGGGTTATGCCACGGGCCTGAGCGGTATTCTCGCGAAAGCCAATGATGAGGTGGTGAGCGATATTCTGGAAGCAACCGATGGCGATCCGAAGCGGATTCTGGCGGAATTAGCCCGGCGAAAATTGATTCGTCCGATGGTGACGCAGGGGCACATCGGCGATGTCCTGGCCGACAAGATTATCTACGACGCGCAAACAACCTCCGGCGGTTCCGGCGGCCCGCTGTTCAGTTCCGATGGAAAGGTAATTGGCGTGACGTATGCGATCGTGTCTGGATTTGGCGGGTCCAATTTCGCCGTGCCGGTACGGTTCGCGGACCAATTACTCAAACACTGAAGAGTGTTCCTCAAACTGAAATCGAAAATCAGAACGTCGCGGATTCTTATGGATTATGCGGTGGACCGCTTGGAGGAAGCGGGGAAACAGTCGCCGGATCCGGTTGCGTGGGCCCAAGGCTACTCAGTTTCAAGCTTTTGTGAATCGTGGGCCAATATTCCTTCAGCAGGTTTGTAACGGCACCCAATCCCACGCGGAGTCCGTAACGTTCAAACGTTTTTCCCGCAGTCCGCTCCTCGGATGGCAGATAAGTGTCCGCAATTCCCTCCGCTACCAGCGAGCCTGCCAAGCCCGACCAGTTGATGACATTCCCACCCCGGTCCGAGCGGGTTATAAATACGCGGGTCAGGGAATACTTCGTTCTCTGTTTAAAGCTGCCATGAAGCAAGACAAAGTACCGCGGGTCCTGATGGAGCAGCGAGGCGAAAAGAAAAGTTCCGAAGAAATGGCTGGAGGCGCTGGAAGCCATGGAAGCGCCGAAGCGTTTTGCATATCCCTCGCCACCCTGGCCATATCCTGGAAAGGTATCCTTCGCCTGGCCAATTCCCGCGCTTGCGAGGGAGCCCACTATTCGTGATGGCGAGATGCTTTCGTTGATGAAGAGCTGGAACTTCTGCACAGGTGTGAGAGGTCCCCGGTCGGCGGCCAGGTCGGGGAATGCAATTGACCGCCGCGTGAGAATCCCCACGGCGGACTGCACCGGATTGCCCTGAGATTGTTGAGGAGTGGGTTTCTGGGTCTGGCCCGTGGAGGGAGCGTTGAGAGTGGGTGCGGGCGCCGCTGGCTGTTGCGCGAAGGAGAGCTGGCCCGCGATCAATACCATACCCGCGAGTTTGAATATAAACCCGCTCCGTCTGGAGGCTCGTTTTTCGCCGGCAGTCACTTCCATGGTTTCCTTACCGCTCTTCTCAGTTCGCGCCGAATTTTGGTGCGCGGATTGCGTGTCCCCGCGCTTGTTTCCGAGGGGAGCGAGCGCCCATTGCGCCGAGCCGTTAGTCTTTCATCCGCGGAGCGATCACAAAAGCGATTTTAGCACGGCGCAGTCTTCCAAGATGGATGGGTCCATTTTCCCGCCGTCATGTGGGGAGTAATTCGCAGTTGGCCTGGCCGGGGCTCCTTTTCCCATGTGGCAGAGAGATTCTCTGCGGAAGGGAACACGGGAGGCATGGCAAATAAAAAGCGAATATAATGCTTGACATGGGGAACAAAAAGCGAATATATTCCACTTGCAGGCGAGGCCCGATGCCACCCTACACAAAATCCCGTTCGCCAGTGCCGGTCAAGAGGAGCCGGCCAAACCGGACGCGACCCACCCCGCTGACCCTCTTTTCAGCAGCCGCCAATGGCGGCATACCCCCAACCGCGAGCGAAGCTTCTTCGCCCATCCCGGCCAGTGACCGGAATGTGAAGCACGCCGCGGAGTTAATCGGCATCGCACGCCTCGCCGCCTCCTCTCCACTGGCCCGGCAGAAATGCGGCACCGAGTATTTTGTTCTGCCCGTGCGATCCATTTTGAATCGTTGCGATTCCGAGCGCGTTCCCTTTCGCTGGACGGTGAACCCCTATCGAGGCTGCGAATTCGGCTGCCACTACTGCTATGCGCGGTACACCCACGAATACATGGACCTCGACGGCGGCGACTTCGAACGGAAAATTTTCGTGAAGGACAAAGCGCACGAATACGTGGAGTCGGATCTGGCCAGGAAAGGCATCCGGGATGAGCACATCGCCATCGGCACGGCCACGGACCCTTATCAGCCGGCGGAGCGCGAATTTGGAGTGACGCGATCCATTCTTGAGCGCATGGCCAAGGTCGGCGGGCTCAGCCTTTCCATCACTACCAAATCGAATCGCGTTGCGCGGGACATCGATCTCCTGCGGCGGATTGCCGAGCGCTCTACACTGTTCGTCAACATGACCATTGTCACTTTGCGCACCAGACTGGCGCGGATGCTGGAGCCACGCGCTCCGCGGCCGGACCTGCGCCTGGAAGCCATCGAGCGGCTGCGTGAATCCGGAATTGCTGCCGGGATAAATATGATGCCCATCATGCCGGGAATTAACGACGGCGAGGACGACACGGACGCATTGGCCCGGGCCGCGAAATTGGCGGGCGCGCAGTGGTTCGCCATGGGCGTCCTTTTCCTGATGCCTTCATCCCGGAAGCAGTTCCTGCCCTTCATCGAACGGAGATTTCCGCGGCTAAACAGACAGTATCGTGACTGGTACGGCCGCAATGCCTATCCGCCGGAATCCTATCGCATGGAAATTTCGCGCCGGGCCACAATGCTGCGCGAAAAATACGGACTGGGGACGAGGCCTGCGGTCGCGGCGCGTCCCGCCGGGGAACAGAGTCAGTTGGCATTTTCGCTTGGGGAGAACTGCCGCCAGGCGAGTTTGTGACCCCGGCCTACGGAACGACGATTCTGGAAGCGGCGGGAGCGGCCATCAGGCCGGAACTGCCCTCGGGGGATGGTCCGATCTGGCGCCGCACGTCGTCAAGAAAGGCACGAGACAGCCGGCGGCCATTGCCGGTGATTTCGCCCATGCGAAGCAGAAAAACCAGCAGCAAGAAAACGTGGGAATCACGAAGCGGCGTGGAACTGCCGCGCGTTTCCTGTTGCTGGCGAAAATCCTGCACGGACCGGGCCAGCTCCACATAAAGAGCCCGGGCCACGGGGGCATCCGGCGGTTTTTCGTAGTAAATTCCGGTTTGCAAAGTTCTAAAAGTTTCCGCAAGAGCACGAATAGCCTCCAAAGCTCCGGAATCCCGCAGTGAACCATTCTGGTCAGCAAATTTTCGCAAGGCCATCAACAACGCGCTCAGCGGGCCCTCGTTTTCCAGAATGAAATGCCGGGAGATGTCCTCATCCGGGTACGAGAGTTCTGGCGGCGGTTGACTGCGGTTGGTGCGCAGTTCATGGCGCCTTGCCGCGACGAGCCAGGGGCAACTGGAGGGGCAATCCAGAGTCACTTCGCGTTCCTTGCCGCAACACGCGGCGCAGATTTTCTCTCCCTTGGCGGGACAGAAGCGCTCCGACGTACGCCGATTGCAAATGGGGCAGGTTGACCTCAAATGCCAAATATCCCAAGCGTGATGTCGACCGGTATACCTTGCAGAGAACGCACAGTCATTCCGCGGAATACTGATCACGAAGGGCCACGGAATGAAGGATGATTTCGAGCGCGGCATCAATGCCCATGGCGGCATTCACCCAGAGATCGTAGAGATAGCGCGCGGGCCAGTCCGCGCAGAAATACTGCTTCACGAAGGCGGCGCGATCGCGATCAATGGTGTTGACCAACTCGACGGCCTCTTCCGCGTTCTTGCCCAGTTGCTGCAGTAAGCGGAGCTTCGCTTCCACGGGGGCATATAGGAACACATGAAATACGTCGGGGCGATTGCGCAGAATGTAGGGCGCGCCACGGCCCACGATGACGCAATTCCCGGCCGAGGCAGCCTCCTCAATTACCTGGGTAACAAGCTGGACCATGCGGTCGGTGTCAAATGCCTTGAGGCCTTCGATAGGAAGACTGCGTTCGTAACTGCCGCGGGCAAAAACTTTCGCCAGCCGGTAAAGCCAAGGATCGAGTTTCTCGTCCCGGCGCTGGACGACCTCCGTGTTTACTTCCGCCAGGCGCGCAATCTCCGCGGTCAGGGCCGTGTCCCAAAGTCTCCAACCCAGGCGCGCGGCCAGTCTCTCCGCGACGAGGGCCGCGCCGCATCCGTATTCGCGTTCGATGGCAATAATGCGGGTGGCCATAAACTCCTCCCCGGCGGTGCAGGCCGCGGGCGGAACCTTTTCGCGCCTTAGCCATCGCCCGCGGGACTAATGTACATGAACTTCTCCACCGGGGGGCGATTTCTTCAAAAGGAATGCCGTGGGGATCAAAACCAGACTGGTGATCCCCAGAACATAAAAGTTGTCAACGTAGGAAAGCATGGAGGCCTGCCGCTGGATCATGGCGTTAACGAGTCCCATCGCCTGCTGGGCAGCCATATAGGGCGAATCACCTCGCGCGATTAGCGATTGCGCGGTGCCGTGCAACATGGTTTGCAATTGGGTGGAGGAAGCGGTGATGTTGGCGACGAGGCGGCTCTGGTGGAATTGCTGTCGCCGGTCCAGCATGGTGGCGACAAAGGAAATTCCCACGCTCCCGCCAATGTTTCTGGCCAGGTTGATCAGGCCGGAAGCTTCATTATTCTTTTCCCGGGGAAGATTGGCATACGCCGCGGTATTAATGGGTATGAAGAGAAAGGCGAGCCCGACTCCCTGAAAAACGCGGCCAAGCGCGGCCGTCTTGAAATCGATACCCAGATCAAAAGTAGACATGTAAAGAAGCGCAAAACCGGTGACGGCAAGTCCGAAAACCAGAAGCCACCGGGCATTAAACTTGCTCAATAGGTAGCCCACGAAGGGCATGCAAATGATAATGACGAAACCACCAGGCATCAGCGCCAGGCCGGCTTGCCGCGCTGTGTAACCGAGAAGAGTCTGCATGAAGAGCGGCAACAGCACCGTTGTTCCATACAAAATAACCCCCAGCATGAAGAGCAGAAAACAGCCGGTGGCGAAGGACCTGTCGCGAAACAGCTTCAAGTTGATGATGGGATGTTCCTGCTTCCATTCCCAGAAAATCACGGAGATCAAGGCAACGGCGCTTATCACGGTCAGCACCAGAATGAAATGAGAATCAAACCAGTCGTCGCGCTCGCCCTTATCCAGAACCACCTGCAGGGCTCCCAGCCCGACTCCAAGTAGCCCAAGGCCGATGTAATCAATGCGCACTTCCGAGAGTTTCTTGCGGACGAGGAACGGAGGATCGGAAATCAGCCGTGAAGTCAGCAGCAGCGATACAATTCCCACCGGGACATTGATGTAAAAAATCCAGCGCCAGCTGTAATTGTCAGTGATCCATCCACCCAGCGTGGGTCCGATGGCCGGCGCGAAAACAACGGCCATTCCATAAATCGCAAAGGCCATGCCGCGCTTTGCCGGCGGAAACGTGTCCGCCAGGATGGACTGCTCGCTGGGCTGCAACCCGCCCCCGCCGATGCCCTGCAGAATGCGAAATAATATCAGGATTGTCAGATTGGGAGCGAGACCACACAGAAAGGAACTGACAGTGAAGAGGGCGACGCAGAACATGTAATAACGCTTGCGTCCGACGATGGAAGAAATCCATCCGCTCAACGGAAGAACGATGGCATTGGAGACCAGATAGGAGGTAAGCACCCAGGTGCTTTCGTCCTGACTGGCGCCCAACCCGCCGGAAATGTGTGGCAGCGCGACGTTGGCGATGCTGGTATCCAGCACCTCCATGAAGGTCGCCAGGGTCACCGTTACGGCAATCACCCAGGGGTTTACGGCTGGCCGCCACTCCGCCGCGAGAGGAAATGCCGTTTCCGCGGCGCTCATTTCAAATATACTTTCGGCTCCGCGGACATGCCCACACGAAGCAAATGGGCATCATCCTGGCCCGGATCGAGGACAATTTTTACGGGAACGCGCTGCACGACTTTCACGTAATTGCCCGTGGCGTTTTCCGGAGGGAGCAGGCTGAAACTGGAGCCGCTGGCGCCAGCGATACTCTCCACGCGGCCGTTATAGTCGCGACCGAAGGCATCCACGTGAATCGCGGCGCGCTGACCCACGCGCATGTTCTTAAGTTGGGTCTCCTTGAAATTGGCGGTAACGTAAATATTCTCCACGGGGACGACAGATACCAGTTCCTGGCCGGGACTGACGTTTTCGCCAACTTCTACCTTGCGATAAACGATGCCGCTGACAGGCGCGACGATGGTTGTATATCCCAGATTCAATTCCGCCTGCGCCAGCTTGGCCTGTTTTTGTTGCACATCGGCAAGGGCCGATTCGGCCTGGGAGCGCATGTTCGCCACCTGTTGGGGGCCGGTTTGCGCTGCATGCACGCCAGCCTGCGCTTCCAACAACTTGCTCCGCGCCTGGGTTACCTGCTGGTTCGCCGCGGCGGCAGACGCCCGAGCGGCAGCAACGCCGGCGGCGGTGGTTTTCGCGGTGGCTACCGCCTGGTCGAATTGCTGCTGTGAAATTTCCTGCTTGGCAACGAGCTTGGTGTAGCGCTCGAGGTCATTCTGGGCCTTCCAGTCATTGCTTTCGGCTTCTTTCAGCGCGGCATCCGCCGCGGCTACCTGCTGCTGGGCGGCGGTAATGCCCGCCTGCGTGTCTTCCACGTCGGCTTGCGCCTCGCGGAGACTGCTGTTGGTGTTCGCGGAGGTAATGGGCACATTGATCCCCGCGCCGCGGGCTTTGGCTTCCGCCGCAGCCAGGTCTGCTTGGGCCTGATCCACTGCCACCTGATAATCCCGGGGATCAATCCGAACCAGGACAGTGCCTTTCTGAACGAATTGGTTATCGGTGATGGGGACGTCCACAACGTAGCCGGAAATTCGCGCGCTGGCGGGGTGGATGTGGGCGTCAATCTGCGCGTCGTCCGTGGATTCGTAACTTGCCATGTAGCGCCATGTGAAGAATCCGGCGACGAGGAGGACCGGAATTCCCAGGAGAAGCAGAATCCGCAACTTGGGGTTCATTCTTTTGCGGGGCGCGGTCGGCGGCGATGGCGGCGCGGGAGGAGCGCTGGCGGCCTCGCGAGGATCCTTATTCGTTCCCGGGGTTTCCACAGCTTGCGCGTTCTCCGTCATGGATGATTTCCCTTCAAATAATCCTTTACGCCTTGTTCAGCGAAGCCTACGGCCCGCGCCAATGAAATCTTCGCGTAGTTATATTCGAACAGGCTTGAAATATATGATTCATTCGCGCTGGCCACGGACTCCTGTGCTTGCACGACTTCAATGTTGTTGGTGACGCCGTCGGCAAAGCGGTCCTTGGCCTGCTGGAGCGTTTGATCCGCCAGATCAATATTGCTTCTTGCCACCATCACCTGTTGCCCCGCCGATTGCAAATCCAGCAGCGCATTGCGCACGTCCTGATCAATTTGTGCGCGCAGATTGTCCCGTTGCTGCTGGTCCTGCTTCAGTGTGGCTTCCGCCCGCAGAACGTCGCCGCGTGTCTTGCCACCGTCAAATAGGGGAATTTTCAGAGTTCCGGTGATGTCAACGGTGCCGTGAGAATTCCCAATGTTGGCGCCGATGTCGCCATAGTCAGCGCCGAAATTCAGCGAAGGCAGATAGCCGGCCTTGGCCGCTTTCAATCCATATTCCGAGGCGTGAACTTTGGCTTCCGCGCTCAAATAATCCGAGCGTGCGGAATACGCGCGTTGCAGTTCTTCGTCCACGGTCACGGGCGTCAGGGGTTCGTACGTTTCCGTATCGGTTAAATCGAACTGTTGGCCGGACGGCAGGCCAATTACGCGCGCCAGCGCCAGCTTATCTTTCTCGAAATCGTTTCGGGAGGCGATCAATTCCTGTTGCCGCGTTTGTAATTCTACCTGGGCGCGCAGGACGTCGATGGCAGGGGATGTGCCGGCCTTCTGCTGGTCAGACGCCAGATCGAACAGCGCCTGCGCGGTATCCGTTTGGGCCTTCGCCGTGGCTGCCCGCGCGGACTGCGCGATGGTTTCGAGATAATTCAAACCCACGGCCAATACGACCAGGTCACGGGCGTCCTTATAAGTGTATTGCGCGGCACGGACATTCTGCCCCTCGGCGCGGACGTTGTTGATGGCTTTGAGGTCCACGATTGGTTGTGAATAGTAAGCGCGGGCATCGAAGTAGCCGAACGGCCCGACTACCGTGGGAACCCCGGGAAAGCTGATGCCTTCGGACGCCAGATCAATCTGGGAGAGATGCTGACTCACGGAACCGGACACGTTGGGGAGCAAGTTGCTTAGTTGCTGCCAGCGTTTGCCGCGGGCATCCGCCAGAGAATCATCGGCCACGAGCAGGCCCAGGTTTTGTTTCAGGCCGCGGTTTATGGCGTCGAGAAGAGAGAGCTTCAAGACTTCCGGAGAAACCTGCTTGCCCGGAACACTTTGCAGAAACGGGCTCACCGGTTGCCCCGGATTGACGGTCACGGAGCTGGAGGCATCCTGCCCCCAGGCCGCGCCGGCAAATAGAAAGAAAGCCAACGCGAATATATGGCCGCCGTGCAGCCAGCGCAACCGCAAAGATTCGGAGTTGCGCATTCTCAAGGACGAATTCGGCATTGCCAGAGACTGCTTCTTCATCATCTCCTGATATTTCCTGATGAAATTCAGTTTACATGGCGCCATATGCAAACCCTTTTCCTACGACCAGAGAGGCTGAGCGATTCATGCGCGCGCCCGAATTCCGCGATCCGATTTGAAGCTGTCCCAAAGCGCCTGCCAGAGCTGCTGGCTGGTTTTCAGGAGCGGTTCATCGGGATTCATGGCCCATGCCATGGTAAGACCCATCATGGCCTGCTGAATTAACCGGGCCGTCTCCCTGGTGTCGCAATCCCGGCGAACTTCTCCATGTTCCTGGCCGATTCTCAGCATTTCCATAATGATCTCGCGCCATTCGCATACGCGGTCCCGGAAATGCTCGCACACCAAATCGCTGGAAGCATGAGCCACAAAAATGCTGCGAAAAAGCCTGGCATCGCCCTTATCCAGCGTGGCCAGTTCGGAAACTGTGCGGCATAGCACATCGCCCACGGTGCAGTCACGGGCGCGGACCTGTTCGAGGGCGCGCTGGTAGGAGGCAAGGCGCTGGTCGCCGAAAGTCGCGAGAACATGTTCTTTACTGGGAAAGTAGTTAAAAAATGTCCCTTTGCCCACATCCGCGGCTTCGGTGATGTCTTCAATGGTTGTGGCCATGTAGCCCCGATCGCTGAACAGGCGCAAAGCAGCACGGTAGATGCGCTCGCGCGTTTCAATGAAACGGCGGGCACGGCGAAGGGATGGAGCCCGGCGCGGGGTCCTGGGAGTTTTCCGTTTTGTTCGCATCATCCGCCCATCTCAAATATGTGACTAAAAGTCTTGGATGACCGAAAGTCAGAAAGGATTCGCGCAAAATCCGCTCAGGCAGCAGCGCTCGAAGGGAGCGCGAGCCGCCCGCTATACACGGAGGGCCCGCGCCGGATGATGATGTATGCCGAACCTACCGCAGGGTCTTCGGGTCGGACATATTTTTCGGTGAACGCCTATCCAGAATGCTAACCATTAGCTTGGCCGCGGCTGGCACAGCCACCTTGCTGCTGCGGACCACGTCCTTGGCGTCAATGCTATGGCCATAGACCTTCTTGTTAGCGTCGTTATCGGGGCGCACTGTGGACCCGGCAAGAGAGACGCCGGCGAACAGCCCTTGTGCGCGCGAATAGGTGAGCAATTCAGCGCGCATCCATGCATCCGTGGAAGCCTGCGCGTTGCGTCCCTTGGGACCGGCGGCGGCGGACGCGTCTGCTCCCAGCTGGACCTTGCTGCTCAGGATGGACATTGCGCCGCGTGGATTCATCACCAGGATTACAAAATCCGTTGACTGGCCGCCGATCTGCAATCCGAAACTGCCGCCTTCCAGCGCCATCATGGTCGGGGCGCTCCAGTGTCCCTGCCAGGTCGGTCCGGTCCGGCAAGACATGGCGCCACGTCCGTAGCTGCCACCGACGATGAACGCCGCCTTCTTAACGGAAGGGTAAACGATTACACACTCGGCCTTGTTCAGGAGGTCCTGTGGAATGTTCTCGGGTACGTTCAGGACTTCCCTGAGCACCTGGCCGCATTCCTGCAAGCGGTCCGTTTCCTTGTCGTCCGCGCCATAGCTGGGGGTGAAGACTGCCAAAGTCAACGCGGCCGTTACCAAATAAGCTAGAATCCTGCGCATTTTTTCAATTCTCCTTTGATTGAGTGGATTGAGATCATCCGATTTCCCGTGGGAAAATGGACGGAGCTATTTTGATGGACGTATTGCCCCTGGAAGAGACTGCTTGCGGCCCCTAATTGCGAGATTGATGGCACGGAAGGACTATAATCCCCTTTTGTCCCCGGCTCAATCAGTGAAACCCTTTAGTGTGGCTAAGAGGATTACGCGGTCCCGGCGGGCCCCATTCGAGGCTCTCCTGGCGGCCTTGGCGGTTTTTCTTGCGCTTCCTGGCGGGGCACAGTTGCCGCCGGTGGTGAAGTCTGTTCCGAATGCATTCGAGGCGCGTGTTCAGGGTCTGCTGAGTTCGCCCGCCGCGGAGAAGGCCCATTGGGGCGTCCTGGTTGCGGACGCTGCGAGTGGCGAAGCACTGTACAGTCTGAATGCCGGACAGTTTTTCACCCCGGCTTCAACGACCAAACTCTTCACCACAGCCCTGGCGCTGGCAAAGCTGGGCCCTGACTTTCGTTTTCGGACCACTCTGGAAAGCACCTCATGGCCGGACGGTCGCGGGCGGTTGCGCGGAGATCTCTTTCTGGTGGGCCGAGGCAGCCCGGCGCTTACAAACCGGCGTTACCCTTATGATCCCCATACGGATCGTGATGGACAGCCGGAAAAAGCGCTGGCGCAGATGGTGAACGATCTGGTTGCAAACGGCGTGCAACGAATCGATGGCGATATCGTGGTGGATGAATCCGCATTTGAAGACCAACCCTATCCTGCAGGCTGGGATATTGACGACTTGAAATATGATTTTGGCGCTCCGGTGACCGCGCTGGTCGTCAATGACAACGTTTTCTTCGCCGAGGTGACACCGGATGAAAGGGTGGGAAGCAAGGCGCATATGATCCTGCAGCCTCCGCTGGCGGATCGCTTTGTGACCAGCACGATCACCACCAGTGAACATCACCAGGAGGCGCAATTGCATATTGTCTGGCAACCGGGATCGCCCACCATCGAAGTCACCGGCTCTGTTCCGCTGGGCGGGAAGGCGCAGCATTTCTCGGTCGCCAATCCATCACCGGCGGCATACGCCGCTGATCTGCTGAAGTTTCTCCTGGTTCAGCGCGATGTGAAAATTTCCGGTTCCGCAAAAGTGTTGGAATACTCCGCGGACGTCTCCGCCGCGCCCTCCGAAAATCCACGCCACGTCCTGGTGGAGAATTTGTCGCCGCCGCTGAATGAAATTGTGACCATGACCAACAAGAACAGCCAGAACTTGTATGCCGAGTTGCTTCTGCGCGCGGTGGCGCTTTCGGCGAATGGATTGGGCTCGCTGGGAGGCGGCCTGCTGATCGAAAAGAATTACTTTCAGCAGGCAAATGTTCCCGCGGACGATTTTTTTCTGGCCGATGGTTCTGGCCTGTCGGAGGCAAATTTGGCGACTCCCACGGCGATGGTTTCGCTGCTGCGTTATGCGGCCACGCAGCCCTGGGGTGTAAAATACCGTTCCAGTTTGCCTGTGGCTGGCGCGGATGGCACGCTGGCGATGCAAATGAAAGACACTCCGGCCACCGGGAAAATCCAGGCTAAGACAGGAACGCTTGAGCACGCCAAGGCGATGGGCGGTTACGCCACAACTCTTTCCGGAAGAAACGTGGTATTCGCCATTTTCGTCAGCCAGTCTTCGATGACGGCGCATGAAGCGACCGTCCTGGTGGACGGGATTTGCACGGCGATGATCGAGGAAATTCCGGCTGCTCCCGCGGCAACCTGCGCGCAATGTCCGAAATAATTACAGTATTCGGGAGTTCGCGCCCCCGTGCGGGCGATCCGGGGTATGAAGAGGCGCGGAAACTGGGCGCGGCGCTCGCGGCACGGGGATTCACGCTTTGCACCGGCGGCTACGGCGGTGTGATGGAAGGCGCTTCTCGCGGCATGCGCGAATCGGGCGGAAAAACAATGGCCGTGACCGCGCGTTTCTTTCGCGCCGAATTGAATCCTTGGGTGGACGAAGAAATCCGCGTGGATACCTGGGAAGAACGCCTCTTTGAGTTGATTCGGCGGGGAAACGGTTTCGTTGCCTGCGCCGGCGGCACGGGGACGCTGGTGGAACTGGCCGTGGTATGGGAAATGCTCAACAAAGGCATTATTGGAAAGAAGCCATTCGTGGCGCTGGGGGAATTCTGGAAGCCGGTTGTGACGCGCGTGCGGGAAGTGGAAATGGGACACGAATCTCCCTGGAGCGAGGGGGGCGGCCAATTGATTCATTTCGCGCAGAACCCCGAAGATGCGGCGCGGCATCTGAAACAAGAGTTGCAGGAGAAACAGTTGTGAATTCGCATCCTGGATTTCCAGCGTATCCTGAAAATTTCAGCCTGATGGAACACGCCAGCATGTTTTCCGCAAGGTAAAGACATGGGCCGCCCGGTAGAAGACCTTCTGGAATTTCCCCGGTTGCGCGAAATCGCAGGAGGCTACGCAACCTGCGGTGCGGGCCACCGCGCCGTCCTCGGTCTGAGCTTCCGCACAAACGCCGAGGATTTGGAAGCGGAATTTAATTTGATTCGTGAAGCCGCCGAATACCTGCGCACGGGCGGCGAGTTGGGATTCGGGGCGGTAGCGGACCCGCAAGAGTGGCTGGGGAAACTTTCCATTCCATTGTCCGTGTTGTCCAGCGGTGAATTGCTGGACGCGGCGGTGTTGCTCGAAGCCGCCGGGTCGTTGAAAACCACATTGCGCGCGGAATCGGCGCGATACCCCCTGCTGGCCGCGCATGGTGCGACCATCGGCGATTTCCGTCATTTGATTACAGCCATCCGGCGCGCGGTGGCTCCCAATGGAGAAATCAAGGACAGTGCTTCGACGGCGCTGGCCAGGATTCGGTCTGCGATTGCCGAAACGCGGAAAAAAGTGCAGCACGACCTGCAACGCCTGCTGAATGCGCGCGGTGGGACAGAGGGTGAAGACTACGTCACGTTGCGCAATGACCGGTTCGTGATCCCGCTTCGATCCTCGGACCGGAGGGCCATTCCGGGAGTTGTACACGGCGCCAGCGCATCGGGCCAGACGCTGTTTGTTGAACCGCTGGCGGTGATTGACCTCAACAATCGCGTAGTGCAGCTCTCCGAAGAAGAGATCGAGGAAATCAACCGCATCCTGGCGGAATTGACGGACATCCTGCGGCAATCCGAAGGCCCCGTTCGGCACGCGGCGGATACCATTGCATTCATAGATTCACTCTTCGCGCGTGGACGGTTTGCGCGGGCGTTCAATTGCGTCATGCCCACGTTCGATTCACAGCGCATGCTGCGCTTTGTGTCCGCGCGAAACCCCGTGCTGGAAAATGTGCTGCGCGCGCAGGGCCGTAAAGTTGTGCCGGTCACAGTGGAATTGGGAGCAGATGGCGCCATCCGTTCCGATCCTTCACAGACCGGGGCGAGCGAGGGAACCGTGATGGTCATCAGCGGCCCAAACACGGGCGGAAAGTCGGTCGCCTTGAAAACGGTTGGGTTGGGAGTGCTGGCCGCGCAGTCAGGATTCCCGGTGGCCGCCGGCGAGGCGACATTGGGCATATTCGACGCCGTGCTGGCCGACATCGGCGATGAGCAGTCCATCATCGCGGATCTCTCTACTTTTTCCGCGCACGTCCTGAACCTCAAGCATATTTTGGAGGCGGCGACGGATCACACGCTTGTCCTGCTGGATGAGATTGGTACCGGCACCGGGCCGGAAGAAGGCGCTGCGCTGGCCGTGGCAATACTGGAAGAGTTTCGAACGCGCGGATCGTTGACCATTGCCACCACGCACCATGATCGCGTGAAAACCTGGGCCACTGCGTCGGCAGGCATCGTCAATGCGGCGGTTGAATTCGATGAAGAGCATCTGCGGCCCACGTATCGCCTGCTGAATGGCGTGCCCGGTGTTTCGCGGGGATTGGAAATCGCGGCCCGGCTGGGATTGCCTCCCGCGTTGCTGGAGCGGGCACGAGCGGGGCTGAGTCCCGAAGCGCGTGAAACGCGCGACCTGATTGCCTGGCTGCATCGCAGCCGCGCGGAGCAACAGGAGGCTCGGCTTCGCATGGATGCGGAACACGCGGAACTGAGCAAAGAGCGCCAGGAACTTCGCACCGAATGGTCCGAGCGGCAACGGCGGCGAATCAGCGAACTGGAAAAGGAATTTTCGGCCGCGCAGACGCGAATGCAGGCTGACGTTTCGCAGTTGGTGCGGGATGTAAAGGATCGCAAGGAGCAGGCGCGTCTGGAAAAAACCGTCACCCGCCGCATGGGCTCGACGATCAGTTCAGTTCGCGAACAAGCGGATGCCGCCGTGTTGCATCATCTGGCCGATTCGCAGGCGGACTTGGGCGTCGCTGGGGAGAAGATAGCTCGCCCCGCCAGTGTCGAAGAATTTACCGCCGGTGCGCGGGTACGGGTGCGCGGTTTTCCGCAGCCGGTCTTACTGCGTCGCTGGGATGACCGCGTCGCGGAAGTGGAAGCGGGCGCTTTGAAGATGAGAATTCCCCTGAGCGATATTCTGGCGATAGAGCCCACGGAACCCTCAGGGAACGCAGGAAAGATTCCAGCTCCCGCAATTACAGTTACCTCACGTCCCACGGATGAGCCATCGGCAGTGGAAATCAATGTGATTGGATGCACGGTGGAAGAGGCGTCAAGGCGCGTGGACGAATTTCTGGACGATGCCGCTTTGGCGCAGCGGCCGCAGGTGCGGATTATCCACGGCCATGGCACCGGCGCCCTGCGGCGCGGCCTGGCAGAATTTCTCTCCGGCCATCCTCAAGTGGAGAAATATCCGTGCGGAAACTCCGGAACGGGGCGGCGCGGCCGTTACTATCGTGGAGATTAAGGTTTGAACGTCTCCGTCACATGGCTCAACCTGGTTCATTGGCGGATCGAGTAAAACAACAGGCGGACATCGTCCGCGTGGTGGGTGAATACGTTCGACTGAAAAAGGCCGGGCAGAATTTCGTCGGACTCTGTCCCTTTCATCCGGAAAAAACTCCTTCCTTTGCGGTGCATCCGGGAAAGCAGATTTATCACTGTTTTGGCTGCGGCGTGGGCGGCGACGTATTCCGTTTCGTGAGGAGATGGACAAGTGCTCATTTCCGGAAGCCATGCGCAGCGTGGCCGAAAAATGCGGCATTCAGTCTCCCGGCTCCGCGCGAACGCACTCCGGAAGAACGCCAGGAGGGCAGCAGCGAACAGCGCTGGTGGAATTGCACCGCCTGGCATCCGAATTTTTGCCAAGCAGCTGCGTGAGACCCCGGAAGGAAAAGTAGCAGCCGGCTATCTGGAAGATCGCGGGCTGGATGACGCCGCCTGTCAGAGGAATTCGGCCTGGGCTATGCGCCTGGCGCCGGAGACGCGTTCTTCGCGCACCTGCAGCGGCCGTTTTGCGGAGAAACTTCTGGATTCGTCGGGCCTTTTTTCGCGCGAGTCGAGCGGGCGTCTCTATGATCGCTTTCGCCGCCGGGTGATTTTTCCCATCGCCAATGAATCCGGGAAAGTGATTGCATTCGGAGCGAGGGCTCTGGGCGACGATCTTCCGAAATATCTGAATTCTCCCGAAACGCCATCTACAAGTAAAAGCCAGATTCTCTATCATCTGCACTCGCGCGCGCGAAGCCATCCGGCAAACGGGTTCGCCATCCTGGTGGAAGGCTATATGGATGCCATCGGCGTGGCGCATGCCGGATTTCCGAACGTGGTAGCCAGTTGCGGCACCAGCCTCGCCGAACCGCAGGTGCGTCTGCTGGCGCGTTTCACGCAGCGCGTGGTCGTGAACTATGATCCCGATCTGGCGGGCCGCGCGGCCACGGAGCGTTCAATCGCATTGCTGCTGGAAAAGGATTTTGATGTGCGCGTGCTGGCATTGCCCGGCGGCGCCGACCCCGATCAATTTATCCGCGAGCAGGGAAGGGAAGCGTATGAAAAGCTGGTGGCCGCCGCGCTCGCCTATATTGAATACTTGATTGGCCGGGCGCGCCAGATGAATATTTCCAGCGTGGAAGGAAAAGTGGCGGCATTGAATTTTCTGATGCCGCTACGTTCAGCGGCTGCCCAACCGCATCGCTCGCTCGGAATGGGCCTCTCGGATTGCCAGCGAACTTCGGATTGAAGAGCCGGCGCTTCGGGAGTCCTTAAAGCGTCGCGGCGGTACAGCGACAGGGGATCGTGAAACCCAAGGCGGAATTTATGCCCTCCTCGCTTCCCTGGCGGAAAACGGCTGATGCAAATGCTGGCCGTATGCAGAAGGTCTGCGACAATGGTGGCGGGGATGATGAAGGATGCGGAATCTCATCGTGGTCTTGCCGACCGAGAAAAGCGTGTTCGAGTCCTGATTGAATCGGCCATGAACGGAGCGCGAACCGGATGCCAGCGCCCTGGCGAAGTCGCTCGAAGAAAAGGACAGCCGCCTCTCTTTGGCGTGCTCATCGAAACAGCGCGGAGGGCAGTGAGGAGGAGGCCCAGAGTTGCCTGGGGTGCAATCCGGCGGCGAAGCTGGAGTTGGAATTGGCGGCCTGCAGCGAGCGCCTGGAAGGGAGCATTCCCGCCGCGAATTTAAGGGAATTCGTGGCGCGGAAACAGGAACTCCAAAGGCGAATTGGCTGCGCTGGGTAAATGCTAAATTTCGCAATAACTTATCTCCTCTTTCTGATGTCCGTATTGCGGCGGCGGTCCAGGAGCATCGCACCCGTGTGCGACAGTTGTAAAGGGCATGTATGGCCGAAAGCCCCGGCGATGCGCCGGCATCTTGTACGGTATGGGTGCTATAACCGTCGGCGGCGAAAGTGGAGGTATCTGACGCAGCATCCAATTGCTAGCTGCGGATGGCGTCGAATGCCGTGTGGATATTTAGCATTGTCATATCCAGGGTCGAGATTCAGGCTAATTGACCGTATCGCCAGGGGCTTGTGTCCAATCGTCCCCGTCTCTTTCCCATTGCGCCTCTGAAAAGAAAATGATTTGCACGGAGGAACTGTGACGTTGCCCATTGAAGAGAAATATGACCAGGTACGCCAGCTTATCAACATGGGCAAGGAGCGCGGCTACCTCCTCTACGACGAAGTGAACGATATCCTGCCGGCCGAAGTGCATTCCTCCGAAGAAATTGACGACCTACTTTCCGCCTTCGAACGCTATGGCATTGACATCTACGACGACCTCGCCACGCCAAGGCCGCGCACGGCGGCGGAAGGCGGAAACGGCCGTCGAGCCGCAAGGAAGAATGGGAGGCGAGGAAAGCGACCTGGACCTGACGCCAGGAGCCGCTCGAGAAAACAAACGATCCCGTTCGCATGTACCTGCGCGAAATGGGCACCGTGCCCCTCCTTGACCCGCGAAGGCGAAGTGGCCATCGCCAAGCGCATCGAGCGCGGCCAACTGGTGGTGCTGAAGACGATTTCGCGTTCCCCTGTATCATCAAGGAAATCATTGCCGTCGGGCCGAGGAACTGCGCAACGGCACGCGCTCGATCAAAGAGTTTGTGCAATTCGACGACGAAGAGCTGACCGAAGAAAAAATCGAAGCCAAGACGCGCGCAACTTTGCGGCACTTCGACAAAATCGCCAAAGCCTACGAACTGGCGCTGAAGCAAGCCGCCAAGCTGGAACGCACGGCGAAATCCAGAAAAAGGCCTACCGGCGGGCAAGGTTTTCTCTCGCGCGCACGCGCGTGGAGATTTCCAATCTTATCCGGCGCATTGATTTCAATCCCTTCGAAAAGAAGCGGCTGATTGAACACATGCGCCAGACGGTCGAACGCCTGCAATCGCTGGAGCGCGAAGCCGGAAAGCTGGAGCGCCGCAAGGACGCGTCAAGGGCGAGACGCGCCCGGAAGCCACGCAAGGAACTGCGCGGGCTGCGCGGCGAAATGCGGGAAATCGAGGAATCCAGCGAAGTCAGCCCCACGGAATTGCGGCGCACGCTGCTGATCATCGCGCGCGGCGAAATGGAAGCCGAGCGCGCCAAGAAGGAATTGATCGAGGCCAACCTGCGCCTGGTCGTTTCCATCGCCAAGAAGTACACCAACCGCGGCCTGCAATTCCTCGACTTGATTCAGGAAGGCAACATCGGCCTGATGAAGGCCGTGGACAAATTCGAATGGCGCCGCGGCTACAAGTTTTCCACCTACGCCACCTGGTGGATTCGCCAGGCCATCACCCGCGCCATCGCCGACCAGGCGCGCACCATCCGCATCCCGGTCCACATGATCGAAACCATCAACAAGCTGGTGCGCACCAGCCGCCAGCTGGTGCAGGAGCTGGGACGCGAACCCACCAGCGACGAAATCGCCAAGCGCATGGACCTGCCGGTCTCCAAGGTCCGCAAAATTCTGAAAATCGCCCAGGAACCCATCTCGATCGAAACGCCCATCGGCGAAGAAGAAGATTCGCGGCTGGGCGATTTCATCGAGGACAAGGGCGTAACATCACCTGCGGAAGCGGTCATCAATCTCAGCCTCCGCGAACAGACGCAGTCTGTGTTGAAAACGCTGACGCCGCGCGAGGAAAAAGTAATCAAGATGCGTTTCGGGCTGGACGACGGGAGCGAACACACTCTCGAGGAAGTCGGCGGATTTTTCGCCGTCACTCGCGAGCGTATCCGTCAGATTGAAGCCAAGGCCTTGCGGAAGCTGCGCCATCCTTCGCGCTCGCGCAAACTGCGCCCGTTCATGGAAACCGCGACCGGCGATTACTAGAGAGCCCCTACCTTTGGGATTGGGCGGTGGACCAATTGACCGCCGCGCCATACTGATAAATCATCTGCGCGCCGCGGTCCGCGCCGATGGCCACCAGCACGGCCAGAAGCAGCATTCCCAATAGCATTAGCCGCCGGAACTCCGCCTTGAAATTTTTGCGCGCAAAAAATGCAAAAATGCATAGTGCTCCCGCGAGGCTTGTGGAAATCACCATCAGCGTTTCGTGGATGCCAATCACCGTTTGCACCGGTCCCGGAGGCGCGGAGTTCTCCGCCTGCCATCCGGTAAACAGGGTGATGATTCCCGCCAGTGTTCCCAGGTAGAGCAGCCGGGTCGCCGTGCGATGCCAGTCGTCGCTCTTTCTCAACACTGCGAATAATTCAAAGAGCAGCGCCCCATACCACAGCGCAATGGGGAAATGAACGAACATCGGGTGCATGTTCAGCGCGGCGTGAAATCCGGGAAACATGATGGGTCATCCTCCTCAACGTGGGTCTTTGCTTCGCCACGGGTGAACCGAATATCCCCCGGCGATGTCCTGGTGTCAATAAATCAATGCACTGGCCATCACCTCTGGCGTGATGGCAGGATACCTTCGGGACGCGGTCGTGATATAAGACCAGCAGAATTAAATCTTTCACCCCGGAGGAATCCAGTGAAGTGGCTCTTCATCATTCTGGGCGGAATTGCGCTGCTGATCGCGGCGGTGCTGATCATCGGGATGGCCATCCCGGAAAAGCACACGGCCACACGCTCCGCGAAGATTCCCGCCCCGCCCGCGGAGGTGTGGAAGGTAATCAGCAATCCGGATGCGTTTCCAGCGTGGCGGCCGGACGTGAAACGTGTCGAACGCCTAGCGGATCAAAATGGATCGCCGTCATGGCGTGAATTCGATGCTCATGGGCAGTCCATCCCCTTTGTAGTTGAGGAGTCGAGTCCGCCGTCACTGCTTGTTACGCGCATCACCGATCCTAACCTGCCCTTTGGCGGGACGTGGACGTTTGAAATTCAGCCTTCCGGCAGCGGGAGCACTGTTCGGATCACCGAGCGTGGTGAAATTCACAATCCGGTGTTTCGTTTTGTTGCGCGTTTCTTTATGGGATACGACGCAACGATGGATCAATACCTGAAAGCCCTCAGCACTCGATTTGGAGATACGGCTGCGGCGGGGAACTGAACCCAGGACACAGCGCGCGGCGACTGGCGACCGCCAAGAAATCCTGCCTATTGCATTTCTCTGATGACGCCTATGATTAACCGGTGACTGAGCTTCTCAAAGTCGATGGGTTGACGGTGGAATTCCCAGCGTCAGGCGGACGCAACCGCCCTGTGCAGGGAACATCCTTCACGCTTGCGCCGGGAGAGGCACTGGGCATCGTCGGCGAGTCCGGCTCGGGCAAGACGATGCTCGCGCTGGCTCTGATGGGCTTGTTGCCGCGAGGAGCACGCGCCAGCGGCGAAGCATTATTGCAGCCGCGCACGCCGAAAAACGGCGAGGCGAGAGATGGCGTTGTGAATCTGATAGCCGCGTCGCCCGCGCAGCTGCGAGCGATTCGCGGACGCGAAATCGCCATGGTTTTTCAGGAGCCGCTTTCCGCATTGAATCCCGTGATGCGCATCGGCGCGCAGATTGATGAGGGGATTCGCGCCCACGAGCCGCGTCTTTCCGCGAAAGCGGTTCGCGAGAGGACGCTGGAGACCATGCGCCGGGCGGCGATTCCGCGATCCGCGGCGCCGCGCGCGGCAATATCCGCATCAACTCTCCGGCGGATTGCGGCAGCGCGCCATGATGGCCATGGCCCTGGCTCCCGGTCCGCGCATCCTGATTGCCGATGAGCCTACCACCGCATTGGACGCCACAATCCAGAAGCAAATTCTGGAATTATTGAACCAACTCCGCGCCGAGCTGCGCCTGGCGATGGTTTTTATTACCCATGACCTTGGCGTGGCCAACGAGATTGCCAGCCGGCTTTGCGTTATGCAGGACGGGCGATTCGTTGAGGAAGGCCCCACTCAAAAATTGTTGAGCCATCCGGGGAATCCATACACCGAAAGCCTGCTGCGCGCCGCCCCTCGTCTGGACCGCGGAGTAGCGGCGCAATGACCGCGCCCCACCATGAGGGAAACGATAGACCGCTGCTGGCGGTGCGCGGACTGCGAAAATCGTTTTCCTATGCCCATCGGGAATCGCGTAGCCCGGATGAAAGGTTGTTCGCCGTGAATGGACTCAGCTTCGAGGTGGCGAAAGGCGAAACCCTCGGCATTGTTGGTGAATCAGGATGCGGGAAAACGACACTGGCGCGTCTTCTGCTGCGATTGATTGATCCCGATGGCGGCTCCATTGAGTTTGCGGGCATGGATTGGCTGGGTGAACACGGACGATCTCTGCGCGCGGCGCGCCGCCAGATGCAGATGATTTTCCAGGACCCGGCCACATCCCTCAATCCGCGCATGTACGTGGAAGGTTTGCTGACCGAGCCATTAGCGATTCACGAGCCGTCCATGGATATGGCCGCGCGCCGTGCTCGCGTGGTGGAAATGCTGCGCACAGTTGGTCTGGACGATTCCGCTCTGCGCCGCTACCCGCATGAATTCTCCGGCGGCCAGCGGCAGCGCATTTCCATCGCGCGAGCGTTGATTCTGCGACCGGCGCTGGTGGTGGCGGACGAGCCGGTGGCGTCGTTGGATGTTTCCATTGGAGCGCGGGTGCTGGAACTGCTCAACCGGCTGAAACGGGAATCGGGTCTTACTCTTCTGCTGATTTCACACAGCATTCCGGTGGTGGCCCAAATGGCGCAGCGCATCGCCGTGATGCGCGCGGGAGAATTTGTGGAATTTGCTCCGGCGGAACAGATTATCCGCACTCCGCGGCATGCATACACGCGCCAATTGCTGGACGCCGTACCCGTGCTTCCGCCGTTTCAGCCTCTGGCGCCAGGGAACATTGCCGCCGCCGGACCTGACGCGGAATTCCACAGCCCCTGATGTAATTTTCGGCCCCAGCAGGCGTAGAATCAGGCGGATTAGTGGGAATCTTAAAACGAGGTGCAGCCCGTGGCTACGAACGCAAATCTTGAATCGCCAGCTCCGATGAACCCCATCCAGCGGCTCATGGCGGTATTTTTCTCCCCGAAGGCGGCGTTCAATGACGTTGTCGCCCGCCCAGGTTGGATTTTGCCCACAGTATTGCTCTGCATCTGTTCTCTCGCCGTGATTTTTGTATTTACACAGCGTGTCGGCTGGCACAACTTCATGGAAAAAAAGATTGCGGAAAGTTCGCGTACCCAGAATATGTCCGCGGAAGACAAAGAAAAAATCGTCGAGTCCCAGGCCAAATATGCGCCGATGTTCGGCTACATAATTGGGCCTGTTGGAATCATCGTGTCCATCGTGGTTCTCGCGGCATTGGGGCTGGGTGTGTTCAATTTAACGGCGGGTGCGCAGCTCAAGTTCAAGACTTGCATGGCCATTGTCGCGTACGCCTGGGTTCCCTTTTTGCTGGCGTATCTTCTGGCGATATTGGTGATTTTCCTCAAACCTCCGGATATGGTGGACCTCGAAAATCTCGTTGCTTCGAATGCGGGATCGTTTCTTTCCAGCGATTCTCCCAAGTGGCTGTTGACGCTGCTGGGAGCGCTGGACCTGTTCAGCATATGGTCCATTCTTCTTCTGGCGTTGGGATTTTCCACCGCCAACCCGCGCAAGATTTCGTTCGGGCGGGCTCTCACCGTTTCGATCATTCTTTGGGTGATCTTCATCGCCATCAAGGTGGGCTGGGCCGCGGCGTTTGCCTGATAGACTCAGTGCGTGCCATTTCGTTTTGAAGTCCTGAAGACCGATCCCTACAGGCGCGCGCCTGGGCCGGCTGGAAACGCCGCATGGAGTAATTGAAACGCCGGCGTTCATGCCCGTGGGAACCGCCGCAACGGTCAAGGGTCTGGCGCAGGACGACGCTGGAATCCCTCGGCGTGCAGATTCTTCTCGCCAACACCTATCATCTTTATCTGCGTCCCGGGCACGAATTCATCCGCGAACTTGGCGGCCTGCATTCGTTTATGTCCTGGCCGCATCCCATCCTGACGGATTCCGGCGGATACCAGGTTTTCAGCCTGGCCGATCTTCGCAAAGTGACCGATGACGGCGTCACTTTCCGCTCGCATATTGACGGCTCGGAACATTTCCTTTCGCCGGAAAAGGCCATCGAAATTGAAATTGCTTTGGGCGCGGACATCATCATGGTGCTGGATGAATGCGTGGAAGCTGCCGCCGATTTCAGCCGCGCCAACGAGGCGGCGGCGCGGACACGCGCCTGGGCCGCACGTTGCCGCGATTATTTTTCGCGCCAACGGTGATGCGGAGCGCCAGATGCTCTTCGCCATCGTGCAGGGTGGAATCCATCGCGGAACTGCGCAGCGAAAGCGCCGATACGCTTGTCGAGCATGAATTTTCCCGGCTACGCCATCGGCGGGCTGGCGGTGGGGGAGCCGCACGAGCACCACGTGCGAAATGACGGCGGAATGTAACGGCGAGGCTTCCGCGCGGAACGTCCGCGCTATCTGATGGGCGTCGGCCGGCCGGAGCAGATTCTCGATTACGTGGCGCTGGGAGTTGACATGATGGATTGCGTCCTGCCGACGCGCAATGCCCGCAACGGCTGGCTATTCACCTCCGAGGGGCGGCTTTCGATTCGCAATGCGCGCTATGCGCGGGACGACAAGCCGCTGGACGAGCGCTGCAGCTGCCGGGTCTGCCGGCGGTATTCGCGCGCGTATCTTCGTCATTTGTTTATGTGCAATGAAATGTTGGGCGCAATCCTGAACACCCACCACAACCTCTACTTTTACCTTGACATGATGCGCGAAATTCGACAGGCTATTCGGCTTGGGAACTTGGCAAGTCTCCGTTCTGACCTTCAGGCACGTCTGGCGAAGAGGCATTCCGAGTCAGGAGATTGACGAATCGGCCGGGAATACCGTCTTTGGAGAGGGTTAATGGCCCGCGTTTGCACACTGAATCGCGCTATTATATGTATGCATGTGATTAACAGTTTTGGCCGTCCCGATCACCTGGACGGGAATCACGGCGGCGGGTTCGCCCGCGCCCTTGCTGGCGCAGGCGGCGGGAGGAGGTCTTCGGTACCTTCCTGCCCCTGGTCCTCATCATGGTGATTTTTTACGTGCTCCTGATTCTGCCCGCGCAGAAGCGGCAGAAGAAGACGGTGGCGATGCAGCAGGCATTGAAAAACGGAGACAAAGTGTTGACCTCGGGCGGAATTTACGGCACCATCGCGGGTTTGGAAGAAGGCGCCGTGATGGTTCGCGTCGCCGAACAGGTGAAGTTGCGCGTGGCCCGCACGGCCATTGTCGAGATTCTGGAAGCCGATGCAAAGGAGATTCAGTAACCCGGCATGAATCCGCATCTCAGGTGGAAAGTGATTCTGATTTTCGGCGTCGTCCTGCTCTGCATTTTCGGGCTGGTGGGCCTGCCGGATTTTCCCCATTCTCTCACGCAGTTGAAGGATAACTTCGAGCAGCGCATCAAGCTGGGGCTGGATCTTCGCGGCGGAAGCCATCTGGTGTTGCAGGTGCAGGTGCAGGAAGCCGTGGGATTGCACTGCGACCAGGCGGTTGACCAGCTCACCAATCAGCTCCGCGATAAGAACATCAACACCGGCGAGATTGCCCGCCGGAGCGATACGCAGATCTCTGGTCACCGGCGTCCCGTCCGATCAGCTTGGGAATTTCCGCGACCTGGTGCATGACCAGTTTCCGGAATGGGACCTTCAGCCGGAGGCGGGCGTCAACAACGGCTATTTGCTGACGCTGAGGCCTTCCGTCATCGCCGACCTCGAGAAAGACACGATGGACCAGGCCTTGGAAACCATTCGTCGCCGCATTGATGCTTTGGGTCTTACGGAGCCGACGATTGCACCCACGGGCCGCGAGGCGAACGAGATTTTGGTGCAATTGCCCGGCGAAGGCGATCCCACGCGCGCCAAATCCGTGATTCAGGCCGGCGGTCTGCTGGAACTACGCCTTGTGGTGGGAGACCATCCATATTCTTCAGAAGCCGAAGCGCTGGCGGCCGATGGCGGAGTGCTTCCCGCAGGGACGGAACTTGTGCCCGGCAAGCCGTCCTCGTCCGAGCCCGGCCAGCCCTCCCAGCAGGTCTGGTATCTGCTGAATCGTTCGCCGATAGTTACCGGGCAGGATTTGCGCAGCGCCAGTCCCGAGCCCAATCCGGAAGACCCCGGCCATTACGAGGTTCATTTCTCGCTTTCCACGGCGGCGGCGTCGCGCTTCGGGCCGTTCACCGAAACCAATATCGGCCATCAGATGGCCATCGTGCTGGATCACAAAGTTCAAAGCTCCGCGGTTATCAAGGGCCGCATCGAGGATTCCGGCGTGATCGAGGGCAACTTCAGCCAGGACACCGCGCAGGACCTGGCGCTGATTTTGCGGTCGGGCGCGCTTCCGGCTTCGATTAAGTACCTGGAAGAGCGCACCGTGGGGCCGTCGTTGGGGGCTGATTCCATTCGGGAAGGCGTACGCGCTTCCGTTGTGAGCCTGCTTCTGGTGATGATTTTCCTGCTGGTGTATTACCGGCTGGCCGGAGTGAACGCGGTGCTGGCGCTGCTGCTGAACCTGGTGATTTTGCTGGCCGCGCTTGCTTATTTCGGCGCGGTGCTTACGCTGCCGGGGATTGCCGGCGTCATTCTGACCATCGGCATGGGCGTGGATTCTAATGTTCTGGTGTTTGAGCGCATTCGCGAGGAATTGCGCGCCGGGAAGGCCCATGCCTCGGCTGTGGATTTGGGATTCAGCCGCGCCTTTCTGACAATTTTGGATACGCACATCACCACCATCGTTTCCGCGCATGTTCCTCTTTATTTTCGGCACCGGGCCGGTGAGAGGCTTTGCCATTACGCTGGTCATTGGCTTATTGGCCAATCTGTTTACGTCAATTTATGTGTCGCGCGTGATTTTTGACTGGCACCTCTCGCGGATGCCGCGTGAGGCGGAGTTGAGCATTTGAGGACATTACGCAGAGAGAAAGGCTCTTTCGGGGAGCGGACACTTCGTCTCCTCCGTCGGTGTCTAATGGGTTTACGGGCTAATGTCGGCATGGAATTCTTTCACGACGTTAATCATCGACTGGATGGGCAAAGCGAAGTACTTTATCGCTTTGTCTCTTTCGTTGTTGCTCATTGGCGGCATCTCCATGGCGGCACAGGGGCGGCTTCGCTACGGGATCGATTTCCGTGGCGGCACGCTGGTCTATGTGCGTTTTGCGCAGACCCGCCCCTGGACAAAATTCGCTGCGCGCTCGGCTACGAAGGGACTGCGCGGCAGCACCTCCAGCCGATCAGCGATATTTCCGATCCCATCCTCGAAAAATGACGTGGTGATCGGCCTTGAGAAAAAGGGCCAGGGAGAGCAAGCACTGGACGCCGGCAAGGCAGGCCATTCTCGCCGCATTGCATAAGGCCTTCCCTACCGGCGCCGCCGGCCAGGATGATTTCAATGCTGTCACGCCTTCACGCGATTGGCCGGATTATCTGACGCGGAAGGATCCTTTGAACTTGGGCATTTCGGCCGGGCAGCGCTATCAGCAGTTGGCGCATGCAGCTATCGGCGCGCGCGATAAGGACCACAATGGCATTCTTTCACGATTTCGATCAATTGCATGGCGTCAGCGGCGTGGATAGCCGCGTGATTTCGAGTCTGCGGAGGGTTATTACCTGGGGCCATTTGCCATTCGCAACGTGGAGATCGTGGGCCCGCACGTGGGCGCGCAGTTGCGCCGCCAGGCGATTTTCGCGACGCTATATGCGCTGGCGGGCATGTTGGTGTATATTGCTTTCCGCTTTGAGTGGGTGTACGGAGCGGCGGCCGTTATCGCGGTGTTTCATGACGTGCTGATTACGTTGGGGCTGTTTTCACTGTTTCACTTTGAGATTTCGCTGACGGTGATCGCCGCGTTGCTGACTTTGGTCGGCTATTCGATGAACGACACGATTGTCATTTTCGACCGCGTGCGGGAGAACCTGCGCCTGATGCGTCGCGAGCCGTTTGCCGAGATTGTGAATCGTTCGATCAATCAGACTCTGTCGCGGACCATTCTTACCAGCGGCCTCACTTTCCTGACGGTACTGGTTCTCTTTGTGATGGGCGGGCAAGTTCTGCGGACTTTCTCCTTTGCCATGGTGGTGGGAGTTATGGTAGGAACATACTCCAGTTTCGGCATAGCGGCGCCGATTGTGGTGGCATGGAACAGGTATCGCGGAGCAAGCGGCAGGCGCATTAATTTCCGAGAAGCGCATTCCCGCGCCGGCAAGGAGGTAGGCCATGTTTGATGAGCTCGTGGAATCCACAGCGAAGAAAAAGACCCACAAGCGTTGGACCGTGATCCTCTCCGCCATTATTCAGGTCGTTATTGTTAGCATTTTTATTTTGATTCCACTGATTTATACGGAAGCGCTTGCCGAAGCAGTTTCTGACTACCTTTTTGGTGGCCCCCGCCGCCGCCTCCGCCTCCGCCGCCTCCGGCCGCGGCTGTGCAGCATATCGTGAAGCCCGTGGTCCGGCTGATCCACAAGGCCAGCTGAAGGCGCCGACCGTGATTCCTAAGAACGTCCAGATGATTAAGGAAGAAGAATTGCCTCCGGACGTGGGCGGGGGCCAAGTGGTTGGCGGCGTGCCCGGCGGCGTGCCGGGTGGGTCTGCGGACGGAGTTTTCGGAGGTATTATTCCGGGCGGGGGGGCGCCGCCTCCGCCTCCCCCGAAGGCGAACGCCATCGCGTATCCGCGTGGGTGGAAATGTGCAGGCGGCGCAGTTATGCTCACCAGGTTTTGCCCGTCTATCCTGAGATTGCCAAGTCGGCTCACATCCAGGGTACAGTGGTGCTTCATGCCATTATCGCCAAGGATGGCACGTGCAGGAGTTGACGTATGTTTCCGGGCCGCCGCTGTTATGAGAGCGGCCATGGATGCCGTGCGGCAATGGCGGTTTCAGCCTACGCTGCTCAATGGCGAGCCGGTGGAAGTGGATACCACAATCTCGGTGATCTTTAATTTGGGTGGGTAAGGGTACGGTTAGCTGTCTGGCTGGCCAGGCGAATTCTCCGCGGTGCCGGACCAGGCGGGCGGAGCCTTCAGCCGGCGGAAGCGGAAAGAAATGAATTCAGGAGGAGCGAACTCTATGCTTGCTAATTTGGTTTGGGCCAGTTTTTGGTTATTGCAGGGCTCCGGTGGGGAAGTCGGATGGGACCTGCGGAGTATGTGGGGCACCATGGGCATCCCAGCCAAGATGGTCGTCCTCATTCTTTTCGCCATGTCGGCCATCTCCATCGGAATCATGATTGACCGCGGGTTGATGTTCAGCGCGGCGCGAAAGCAGTCCCGCGTATTCGTGCAGCAGGTCGCTGGCGCGCTGAAGGAAAACAAGCTCGACGAAGCAATTTCCATTGCCGAGCGGAACAAGAAGAGCCATATCGCCAAGGTTGTCGCCACCGGGCTTTCGGAATTCCAGGCGGCTTCTGCGCAGGTTCCGGAATCGGAAGTCATTGACGCCTCCAAGCGTGCCTTGAGCGTTCCATTGCCATCGTGCACGCCGAAATGAAGCGCGGCCTTTCCGGCCTCGCCACCATTGGGTCCACGGCGCCGTTCGTGGGACTGTTCGGCACGGTGGTCGGCATCATCAACGCGTTCAAGGGAATCGCTTCCAGCAAAGCCACGGGCCTTTCCGCCGTGGCTGGTGGTATTTCCGAAGCCCTGATTACCACCGCGCTGGGCCTGCTGGTGGCCGTGCCCGCCGTGTGGTTCTTCAACTATTTCACCAGCAAAGTGGAAGCCTTCGACGTGGAGATGGACAACTCCTCCATGGAGTTGATCAACTACTTCATCACGCGGCGGAGCGCGAAGAAGTAAGCCATGGCGTACAAGCCCAGAGTCGGCGAGGTCAACTCGCAGCCCAACGTGGTGCCCGATGGCGGACATCATGCTGGTGTTGCTGATTATTTTCATGGTGATCACGCCCATGCTGCAAAAGGGCGTGTCCGTGGACATGGCCACCGTGAATAATCCGCAGGATTTGCCGGACGCCGACAAGGACGACGCCGTTCTGCTGGCGGTGACGCGCGATGGCAGCATCTACCTGGGGAACAACAGGATTTCGTTTGACCAGATCACGTCCACCGTGAAGGACCGGGTCCAGAACCGGATAGATAAGACCGTGTTCATCCGCAGTGATGCGCGGGCGAAATACGGCGACGTCGTCCGCCTGGTGGACGAAGTCCGCAGCGCCGGGGTTGATAATGTGGGGCTGTTGACGCAGAAAGTGCAGCGGAATACGCCGCTCCCCCGGCCGCCGGGAAACACGCCCGGCGCCACAACGCGCTTAGCGCAACGCCAGCGATTTTCCGGGACGGTTCGTTTGTTGTCAGTCCGGGGCTGGTTCGGTCGCACGCAAGGAGCTTGAATATGGGAATGGCGGTTGGTGGGAAAAAGGGCGTAATGGCGGAAATGAATATCGTTCCGCTGATTGATATTCTGCTGGTGCTTCTGATTATTTTCATGGTCATCAGCCCGACCACATCTCAAGGATTGAAAGCGCTGGTGCCCCAGCCCACGCCGCCGAACAAACTCCGCGATGATGCTTGCTCAACAAGACCATCGTGGTCCAGGTTTTCTCCGACGGCACTTTGAAAATCAATGACGAGAGCACCACCTGGGACGGCCTGGGGCCGCGCCTCGAAGATATTTTCAAGGATCGCGCGGAAAAAGTGGCGTTTGTGAAGGGTGACGACACCGCGCAATTCTTCGAAGTTGCCCGCGCGATTGATATTATGCGCAGCTCAGGCATCGACAATGTGGGCTTGCTCACGGCGAAGATGGAGCAGGGCCAGTAGCGATGGTTGCGTCCGCGCCGGCTTAAAGCCGGGGCGATGGACGGACCGGAGTTAGGCGGCGCAGATCGGTGAAGGAGATCAGGGATGAAGGGGAAGTCCCGGGTTTGGAATTCGCTGATTTGGTGGTGGCCATGCTGGCCTCGGGCGGCATGGGCTGCGCGAAACTCAAAGCGCGCGATCTGCTCAATCGTGGCGTGCAAGCCTATAAAGACGCCCAATTCGACCAGGCCATCGAGGATTTCAAGCAGGCCAAGGAGCTGGATCCCAATCTCATGATGGCGCGGGTCTACCTGGCCACGGCATATCAGAATCAATACATTCCCGGCGCGCCTTCCGATGACAACAACCGCATGGGCCAGCAGGCCATCCAGGAATTCCAGGAAGTGTTGCAAGTAGATCCGAACAACCTTACGGCCATTGATGGAATCGGGTCCCTGCTCTACAACATGGGAGCCAATCCGTTCGACCCCAAGAAGCTTCAGGAGTCGATGAGCTATCACCAGAGGCACATCCAGACTGAAACCCGAAGATCCCGAATCCTATTATTGGAACGGCGTGATTGATTGGACTCATGGCGTATCGCGGGAATAAGGACATGCGCGCCGACTACAATGCCAAGGCCCGCAAGCCGGTGAAGGACGCGGACCCCATGCCCGGAGGCTCTGCGAACGGATTTCATGCAGAAGTTCGGCCCCACCATCCAGGACGGTATTCAGAATTTACAAAAAGCCATTGAGCTGCGGCCCGATTATGACGACGCCATGGCTTACCTGAATCTCCTGTACCGGCAAAAAGCGGACATGGAGTCCGATAGCACGGCCCGCGACAACGATCTGCAGCTCGCGGATGAACTTGTGGACAAGGTAAAGGAAATCAAGCAGAAAAAGATGATGCAGCCATCGTCTCAACCCTAGCCCCTCAATTTTTGTGTCCTCGGGCACGTAATGTCTTAGCCGGCGAGATGCAACACTCGATCTCGCCGGTTTTTTGTTGGCACCGGCCGGAGCCGGACTCCCATGGCTCCCATTGCAACCAACGAGCACCCCTGGTTCACCCGCCGGGGGCAGGGGAGTACAATGTGAAAATGTCTCCCGGTACGCAGCCTTCTGCCGCATCGGCGCACGCGCGGCGCAAACTGGACCTGCGCTTCGTTGAATTGACCGACAAAATGCGGCGTTGCCGTCCGGGAGATGACACTGACCTTTTGCGGCGCGCCTACGATTTCGCCGCGCAGCAGCACGTGGATCAGTCCCGCGCTTCCGGCGAACCCTATCTTTCCCACCTTCTGGAAGTAGCCCACATTTTGGCCGACCTGCGGCTGGATGTGACCACCATCTGCGCGGCCTTGCTCCACGATGTCGTCGAGGACACGCGCGTCCCCATCAGCCAGATCACCGACCTGTTTGGCCCTGAATTGTCCCGGCTGGTGGAAGGCGTAACAAAAATCAGCCGCCTTGAACTATTGGCCCCGGAGGCGCGCCAGGCCGAAAGCGTCCGCAAAATGCTTTTGGCCATGGTCAGCGATGTCCGCGTGGTCCTTGTGAAGCTGGCGGACCGGCTGCACAACATGCGTACCCTCGAATTCCTTCCCCAGGAAAGCCGTGAGCGCATCGCCCGCGAGACGCTGGACATTTACGCCCCCGTTGCGCACCGGCTCGGCATGGGCCTGATCCGCGGAGAGCTGGAGGATATCGCCTTCCGCCACCTGGAGCCTGCCACATATCTTGAGCTTCACAAGAAGGTGGAGTCGCGCCAAAAGGTCTATGAACGTTTCCTCGCCGACGTCCAGGACACCATTCGAAAAAAGCTGGTGGAAGCGGGAATCCCCGCGGAAGTGGAAGGACGCACCAAACGGCTTTACTCCCTGCAATTGAAATTGCACCGGCAGCAGCGCGCACTGGACCAGGTGTACGACCTGCTGGCCATCCGCGTGATCACCGATAACACACGCAGCTGCTACTCGGCCTTGGGCGTGATTCACCAGCTTTGGCCTCCGGTCCCCGGCCGTTTTAAGGATTACATTGCCATGCCGCGGCACAATCTTTACCAGTCGCTGCATACCACGGTGATTCATTCCGGACAGCCGTTTGAGGTCCAGATTCGCACGCAGGAAATGCATCGCATCGCCGAACAGGGTGTGGCCGCGCACTGGAAATACAAGGGCGGCGAACCGGCATCGAAACAGGATGACCGGCGTGTCATCTGGATGCGGCAACTGATTGAGTGGGTTCAGGAGATGCAGGAACCCGATGAGTTTCTTTCCACTCTGCGCGTTGACCTCTACCCCGAAGAGGTTTACACGTTTTCGCCGAAAGGACGCGTGGTGGCGCTGCCGCGCGGCGCCACGCCTGTGGATTTTGCCTACGCCATCCATACCGAGGTGGGGCATCAGTGCGTCGGCGCGAAAGTGAACGGCCAGATCGTTCCGTTGCGGCATGTGCTGGAAAACGGCGATGCCGTCGAGATCCTCACCCAGAAAGGCCATAGCCCCAGCCGCGACTGGCTGAAGTATGTGCAGACGTCGCGCGCCCGCTGCAAGATTCGCCACTGGATCAACCTCCGTGAGCGCGAGGAAGCCACCGAGATGGGCCGCCGGTTGATGGAAAAGGAAGCGCGGCAATGCGGCGTGAGTCTGAAGAAAATTTCCGAACTGGCTCTCCAACAAGTGGCGGCGGAATACGGCTGCGCGCGTGTTGTGGATCTGTATGCGGAGCTGGGCTACGGCAAATGGTCCGCGCGCCAGGTGCTGGCCAAGGCCACGGGCGAATCGCTGGTGGATCAGCCGGAAGCGCAGCCGCAAAAAATCGTTTCCAGCGTCAAGCGCATGCTGGGCATCACGGATTCGGCGATTCATGTGCGCGGCCATGACGACCTGATGGCCTACCGCGCGCAATGCTGCAATCCCATCCCGGGTGATTCCGTGATTGGATACGTAACGCGTGGCCGCGGCGTGGCCGTTCACAGTATGGCGTGCCCCAATGTGACCAAGCTCCTCTACGAGGCGGAGCGCCGCATCCCCGTGGAGTGGTCCGGGCCTCGCGATTCCACATTTGAGGTGCGCCTGCGGATACGCTGCGAAGACCGTCCGGGGATGCTGGCGGGCATTTCGACGGCCATCAGTGGGACCGGCGTGAACATTCGCGAGAGCGAAACTGGTACGGACAATGCCCTCGCGCGCGTGGAACTGGCGCTGGATGTGAAGGATAAGAAGCAGCTCGAAAACGTGGTGCGCAGCGTGAAGAAAATACCGGGAGTCTTCAGCGTCGAGCGACTCTATAAGACTTGAATTGTGGAGAAGACGTGATGAGTGAAAAAAGCGTCCCGCCCCCGCGCCAGGTGATTCTTGCAAAGAACGCGCCCAAGCCCATCGGGCCGTACTCACACGCCATCAGCGCCGGCGGTTTTTTGTTCCTTTCCGGACAGACGCCCATGGATCCCGAAACCGGGGAAATACTTTCAGGGGATGTCGCCGCGCAGACGGAGCGCGTGCTGGAGAACTTGAAAGCGGTGCTGGAAGCTGCCGGCTCGTCGCTGGGGCGCGTGGTGAAGACCTCCGTTTTCCTGAAGAATATCAACGATTTTGCGGCGATGAATGAGGTCTACGGCCGCTACTTTCCAGACGATCCTCCGGCGCGTTCCACCGTGGAAGTGGCGCGCCTGCCGCGAGATGCCCGCGTGGAAATAGACATCATCGCACTCGCCTGAATAGGCCGAATTTCCAAGCGGCAATGTTTTTCACTGTGTGCGAGGCGAATTTGCCGCCAGCCGGCGGAATTCAACGAGGGAGCCGCGCGGCGGATTCCGGGCTTCTGCAAAATACATGAATGAAGAAATCCGGATCGCCCACTTGCGGATTGAAGTTTGCATTTGCCCCAAAGACAGCACAAGTATGAAAATTATTTTCCACCCACCGCATCAATAACTGGTCGTAGTCGTTCCCGAAAGAAGCCTGTCCAAATTCCTTCGTGGAACGGTTGGCCACCAGGAAGAATCGCGTGCGCGTCTGCTGCAGATCCCGAATGGCGCGCAGTTCTCCTGGATAATCCATCATCCCCGGCACCAGGATTTCATCCCGCAGGGGATTTCGGCGGTCCCATAGAAAATCAATGGCCGTTCCTTCCGGGGCGATGGCGACATAATCTCCCGGTTTCGAATTGCGTTCCAGATACTGTCCCGCCTGTTCAAAGGTGGCGACCCAGATTCGGCTGCGTAATCATCGTTCCATGCGGCGCCACCATCGCGTAGGTGAGTTTTCTGCGATAACGGACCATCAGCGTGACCGAACTCGCCACCACGGCAATCAGCAGAACGGCCATCGCCAGCCGCCATGCCAGTTTCCGTGCCGGGGCGCTCTCGAATCGAGCGGGGAAGATGGTCGTCCAGCAATAAACGAAGAGAATCATGGGAACCGGAATGAGAACCGAACTGAGCGCTCCTCCCGTCGATACGCGCAACACCACGCGCATCAAACTCAGCAGCGAAAAGATCACGAATAGCAGGCAGATTACTGTTTCATGCGATACTTCGCGGGAGGTGTTCAACTCACGCGAATAACGCCGCGCGCCCGTCGCAAACATTGCTGCGAGAATAAGCGGCATGGCCAGCAGAGGCCCCAGGTCCCCCAGCCAAGGGCTGGTAACCGCAATCACCACGGCGCCTCCGAGGAACAAAAGCCACGAATTCCGCCTGTTCGCGCGGATCCCGCCGCCTCGGGCCCACAAGCAAATGGCGGCCAGGACTCCCGCCAGACCCAACAGCCGTCCTAGCATCAAGACCATCAGCAACACGGAATGCCATGGTCGGGCGAGGCCAAACCTCACTTGATTGAAATGGATCAATTGCCAGGGAACATTGCCGAAAAAGAGAAAGCTGTCTCGTGTGAGAAGAGCCCAACCCGTGTGCCGTGCAATCAAGGAATAGACCAGCGCCGGCACTCCTAGTCCAGGAAGCAGAAAGAGCAATCCCCGCGGCAGAATTTTCCTAGGCGTAGGAATATGAATCAGAAGGACTGCCGCGGCGCCCGTGGCAATGGCCACGATGCCCATTTCTGTTTTCGCCAGCACCGCCAATCCGGCGCAGATTCCCGCCAGCGCCAGGCAAATCCGGCTGCGGTTCTCGATGTAGCGGACCAGGATTGCCAGCATCAGCAGGTCCAGCAGACAGCCGTGCAGCGCGGAGTAGGCATATGGCAGGACGTAGTTGCCTTCCGGCTTGAATGCGCACAGCCAGGTAACGGCAAGAACAGCCACGGTGGCTTCCGCGGGCTTTAGCATGTGCCGGGCCAGCCAGTACACCAGCGCCAGAATCAGGATGGTCGCCGCGATTCCGCCACCGCAGAGAACAGAAGGCCGGACTCCGAAGAGTCGGTAAAGCGACGCATTCAACCAGGGGGAAAGGGGACCATAAATATACCGAACCTGTGTGTAGAGACCTTCTCCCCTAAGCAGCCGCAACGGGACGTTCATCTCCCGGCCCGCGTCAATCAGGGGATTTCCCCATCTCTGCCACGATGCCCAAAGGCCCATCGCGAACGAAAAGAGCAAAGGCAGCGCCCACCAGGCGTCTTTCCGTTCCAGCTTGAAGGGTTCGCTTTTCACGGCGACAGTATGTGGTATGCCCGTCCCGCCAGCAAGTGACGAGGCCACGCCGCCTCCCGGTTTGGATGGGGTAGAACTAAAGCCCTGTTAAGGAATCGAAAAGCAGATTCAATGACGGGGGCAGGCTTCGCGGCCTGCCCCGAGAGGAAATGCTGGTTATCGGATCGGGCCTATGAATATACCGATAGAGCCCGCGGAAGCATTTGCGGCCGGCCCTACCGCGCGGAAGATTCCTTATAAAGCGCCGCGCCCAGCACCGTTGCGATGATGATTTCCACCAATCCCCAAACGACCCCGATATTCAGCAAGCGCATGGGAAATAAGCCCATCAGTGCCAGGCTGACTGTCGGCAGCAGGTATCCGATCACCCAATACCCCATTGCAGCGACCACGGCCGTTTTGGGGCCGGGTCCAAAGCGGGGCCGTGCGATGGCGTATGAGGCGACCGCCGTGATCCCCACCATAAATCCCCAATAAATAAATCCCAATACCGCGCCTTGCGGCATTTGGTGATTCAATGCCCGCATGGCGTCCATCCATCCTTGTTTCAAAACGAACATATTCAGGACGTATTCGGATATATTAATCACGATACCCGCAACCACACCGCCCAGAAGTACACGCCCCCAGTTAATCTTCCCCATCACCCTTTTCCTCCTCTGAGAAAATCCCCATTTTAGGTGGGCCTCGGTTTAACTCGGGGGCAAGACTATCCCGCGTTTCCAATGGAGTCAATATGAAGAAAGCCAAGAGCCGCCTGGCGTCGCCAAGCCGTTACTCCCCATCCATACTCGGACGGATTCAGGATTTGCGCGCCAACTTCGGCGCATCAATACGATTGGCCTCGGGTTATTGCGCGGTTGGTAAGGCGTATGAGAGGTGGGGCGTCCGGCGCGCGTCATGGGAGGACATCAAACGCAGTAACGGAAATTCCCCGGTGATTTGGACCAAGACGGAAAATCTCCGTGCTGCGTTTGCGAAAAATCCTGTCCCGCGAATACGGAAGGCAGGTGAAGCCGCCGGAAAAATGCGGGGACGTGGTTCCGCTTCAGGCCGCTGGCAAACCTCTTCGCGTCAGGTCCTCAATCAATTCCATAAGGGCTTCGCGGCTGCGCGACGAAAGAGAAGCAAATTCAATCTCCATGCCGGCATTGCGCGATTCAACCCCGCGAACCTGGCCGTCCGCTTCGAAAATGTTCTGCGAGCCGATGCGCACGTGGATGGGCCTTCCCACCGGCAGGTCCGTCCGGCAAACGAACAGCCCTCCGGCGCTTACATTCGTTTCTGGGCTTTCGATGAGAATGGTGTCCCTGCCAATCTGAAGCTCCACGGGCTTATCCAGCGACGTGCGCGGGAATGGATACTTGCATGTGCCTTCCATATTAGGTCCGCTCCTTTGTCTGTGGCGCCGGCGAACAACTTCGTGCGCCGCGCCATCCGGGCGGGAGCCCCCTCTCATGCCCTGACTGCCAGTGTGTACCCGGCCATGCAGTCAGTCAAACTGATTGTGCTTATCTATTCGATAGATAATTGTTATCATGGGCCGGTGGGCCGGACTGGGACAAACCGGCCCATCTCCATCGGAGGCGGTCTGTGGAAATTGATGAGGTGAAGACCTTCCTTGCAGTGCTGACTTACGGAGGCTTCCATCGGGCCGCCGAGGCTCTCAACGTCAGCCAGCCGGCCATTAGCGCCCGCATACGTGCTTTGGAGGCCTCCGTGGGAGCGTCGCTCTTCGCCCGTGGGCGCGGTGGCCTGTCACTGACCCCGGCGGGAAAGGCGCTGCGGCCGCATGTGGAACAGCTATTGCGCACCGTGGCTCTGGCCCGCCAGGCCGTGCAGGAACTCCAGCCCTCCGCCGGCGGCGCTCTGCGTATTGCCGCGTCGCTTTCCGTCTGCACCTATCTTTTGCCGGAGGTGATGCAGGACTACCAGTCGGCTAATCCGGATGTGATGATCAATCTTCGCGCCGGCAATTCCGCGCAGGTTCTGAAGATGGTTGTGGATGGCGAGATGGATTTTGGCGTGGCTCGCTCCGTCTCCCATCCCGACGTGGAGACCTTGACGCTGCGCGACGACCCCCTGGTTCTGGTGGGCCATGCCGCGCACCCGGCCGTTCGCAAGCGGCGCGTGAAGCTGGAGGAGGTCGAATCCCAGCCGCTGATTTTCTACGACCGGGGATCCAGTGACTGGACGCTCACCCAGGGATTGTTCCGGCGCGCCGGTTCGCTGCCCAATGTTGTTCTTGAAGTGGAAACCATCGAAGCCGCCAAACGAATGGTGGAACGCCGGCTGGGGCTGAGTTTTCTTCCGCAAATTGCGGTCCACGGTGAACTCAAGAAAGGAACTCTGGTGGCCATCGAAATCACGGATGTGGATGCGGTGAGCCGCAATCTCGACGTGATTCACCTCCACCATCGCCCTCTGACGCGCGATACCCTGGCATTTTTGAATCTGCTGCGCGCCGCAGCCGAAGCGGCAAAAGTCACCCCGCCGGGCAAAAACCGGCGCCATAAACGTAAGAAGCAAAATTGAAAAACAAGGACTGGTCGGCCCTAGTTGACGATCACAATACTTTGGGCCCGTCTCAGTCCAACTTACAGCATTATTGGTGTGTCGGAACCGCCTTCAAAGGCTACTGATAGTTAATGGGGTACGGGAAGGCGAAAATTGAGGTGAGGTCAGAGCTGTTCGGATCAACGCCGGGCGAAGTCGGCAATTCCGTAAGGGTCCCGGGCCCTTGCCGGAAAACTCCTATCAGGTTGGGAGATTCGGCCAAATAGACGAGAGTGGTGTTTGACGGTGGAATCGGGTCGCTTTTCGAGAAGACGCCGGTATAGTGAGAGTTTCCCTTGGGCGTAAATACGGAGCTGAATGTGGGTACCGGTTCGGCCCACTTCAGGATCATGATTGTATTTGGGTTTCCGTTATAAAAGTAGGGCTCGTTGGACACATAGATGTACTGCGGGTTGGCGCCGTTATCCCACGTGAGGGCGCCGCTCGCGACGGATCCGGACTGCGAAGCGAAGTTGTAATATGTTCCCGCTTGCAGAGATCCGTCTGGATTTAGCGGCCAGACTTCAACCGCATCATCATCGGAATTGGAAGTCGTCGTGATTGCATATGTGGCAGCGCTGTTTGCAATGATCCCCGAAGGGGTGTGACTGCCGTTCTGCGTACCGTTTGCGGTTAAGCTGCCGTCCGCATTTATCTTGAAAGATCCAACTTCCAGGTAGTCGGGATACGTGACCAGAAGAGCGCTCGAATTTGCGAGCGCCGTCATGTCCTCAATGGGAGCCTCGAGTGAGTACGTATAATTTGACTGCCCGCCGCTCCCGAGCGAGCAATCGGAATTTATGGACCAAACCCTAAGCTGCGCGCCGGGGGCCACGCTGTACGCTGCATACAGCCAATGCTGATTAAAATCCATTGCCAGTCCGATTCCCAAATCGTCGGCGTTAGGTCCCGAAAAGTTGCCTATTAGCTTGTATTTGGGCGGGTTCTTCGACATCTGCCTAAACGCTGCGATATCGCCACTTGCGCCGTCGGATGCAAAAATGCACTGGCCGGAGAAAGTCATTAGTACGTCATGGTTGGAAGCATAGCTCCCGCCCGCACCTTGTCCTTCGGTCTTAAGCTTGCCTACCACGGTCAATGCCCCACCTTTCTTTACACCCAGAGCAGTGACTGTGTTGCTGGTCGTATTAGCATCATTCGTGAGAACAAAGTTGCGTATGCTGGACGGTTCGGCGCCGCCGGTCGCGACCCGAAGGGTCACCACGCTCACAATTAAGAAGCACAACGCGATGCAGGATTTGAATAGACGATTCATTTAGCTCAATCCTTTTGTTACCGGGTACTGCCGCAGGGCTAAACTCCACAAATTCTAGCTCCCCAAGGCCGCGTGGTCAATGGGGTTCAGGACTTGTCTGCGAAACATGCTGGAAGGGGAGCGGGCGAGCCCATGCAGCGCGGGGCTTTCGTGCTGGCCTCTTGCCGGTTGTTCAAGGAAGTGGACCGGAACCTCGCTGTGCTGGTGGTTATCTTCGGGGATGTGATGCCGGCCGTCATCGACTTCATTAGTGTGGTGGAGCGATGCTGCCGCCCGCGGCGTTACTGGCGTTTGACAACTACGGCGTTGGGCGTCACGACTCTTTGAATTCGGGCGGCCGGATGGCCGTGCTGGACAATGGTGGGCCTGGGTTGACTCGAACAACCGACCTCGCCCTTATCAGGGGCGCGCTCTAACCACCTGAGCTACAGGCCCAAAAGTCCCCATATTTTATCATGCCAATTGGAAATTCAGCGAACCTCATCATCGCAGCCCTGCAAACAGCGGCTGCGGTATGATGGCTGCCTCTCAAGGGGATTTCGTCGCATGGGACTGATGCGCAGCGCATTGCTGGCGGCCTCGCAGAACGCGTGGTTGCGGAAAAAGGCTCCACAACTCCGCTTTGTGCGGCGCACGGTGGAGCGATTCATGCCCGGGGAAACTCTGGACGCCGCGATCTCCGCCGCGAAACGCCAGCAAAACGAGGGAATCCATGCGGTCTTCACGCACCTGGGCGAAAACGTCACCGACCCGGAAGAAGCGCGCGCCGTTACCGCGCACTATCTCGACGTCCTCGCGCGCATCCGAATCGAAAAACTCGCCGCGGAAATCTCCGTCAAGCCCACGCATCTTGGCCTGGACGTGAGCGCCGATCTCTGCCACGCCAACCTGATGCGCCTGCTCGAAGCCGCGGGAGATTCGTCCACGGTTTGGCTGGATATGGAATCCAGCGCCTATGTGGATGCCACGCTCCAGTTGTTCCGCCGGGCGCGCGCATCGCGCCGCAACGTCGGCGTTTGCCTGCAAGCTTATCACTATCGCACCGCGGCGGACCTTGAACCGTTACTGAATCTTGGCGCGGCGATTCGCCTGGTGAAAGGCGCATACATGGAGCCGGCCAATCTCGCGTATCCTCGCAAACGTGATGTGGACGAAAATTACTTCGCGCTGGCGAAGCGTCTGCTAGGCCCGGACGCGCACGCAGCCGGAGTGCGCGCCGCCATCGCCACTCATGACCGCGCATTGATTCGCAGGATTGAAGATGTGGTGAACAACAACGGCCTCGGCAAAGATGCCGTCGAATTCCAGATGCTCTACGGAATCCAGCGCGAGGAGCAGCGCCGGCTGGCGCGTGACGGCTGGCGCTCCACGGTTCTGATTGCCTACGGAGATTTTTGGTATCCGTGGTTCATGCGGCGTCTCGCGGAACGGCCCGCCAACGTGCTCTTCGTGCTGAAAAATATCTTCGCGGGGTGAGTAAGAACCTCCAGCGCGTTGAGCGAATGCCACCATGGCGAATTGGAGCCGGGTTCGCAACTAACCGCCTCCAACCAGTGTCTAATACTGTGACAAAAATTAGCGGCTGCTGCCCGCTTTGGCAACCCAGCCGTCGTGGAATTTGACTTCGCGGGCTGCATTTTCTTACTCTTTTTGCCGCACTGCGCACCGGAGGCGCTTAGGAACATGAAAATACCCTTTCGTTTTGCAATCGTTGCTCTTCTTGGTATGAGTCTTTTGGGTGCGATTCCTTCGGCCCGCGCGGCGGACGACAACAATCAGCCAACCGTCCCCATGCGCACGCTGGTGACCATCACCTCCAAGGGCGGCCCGCCGGAAATCACCCGCCAGGACGTCCTGGTGTTGCAGGACAAAACCCGCCTCGTGGTGACGGACGTGCAGCCGGCCACCGGCAAGCTGGGCGGATTGCAGCTGGCGATTGTGATTGACGACGCCTGCAGCAGCAGTCTCAACAACCAACTCACCGACATCGCGAAATTCATCCGCGGCTTGGGTCCGGAAACGCAAGTGGGACTTTTCTACGCGCGGAATGGCGCCGTTCAGGTGGTACAGGATTTCACCGCGGATCACGACGCAGCCGCGAAGGCGCTGCGCATCCCTCTGGGCCGGGCGATGGCCTATTCCAGCATCTATCTTTCCGCCATGGATTTGATGAAGCGCTGGCTGCCCACGCAGGAGCGCCGCGAAATGTTCCTGATTGGCGACGGCATTGACCGCTTCCGCGGCGATCCTTTCAGCCCGGACGTCCAGTCCACCTACGAAGCCGCCCAGAAAGCGGGAATTATGCTGCATTCGATTTTCGCCAACGCCGCCGGCCACTGGAGCATGAACATGTGGCACATCAGCATGGGCCAGAGCAATCTTTCGCAGATTACCGACGAAACCGGCGGCGAGGCGTATTTCCAGGGCTCGTACACGCCCATTGATTTTGCTCCTTTCATGTCGCAGTTCGACAAGGTTCTCCACAGCCAGTACTGGATTTCCTACCTGGCGCATCCGAAAAAGAAAGCGCAGTTGCAAAGGATTAGGTTCACCACCGAACTGCCCGGCGTGGATATCTCCGCGCCGGAGCAGGTATTCGTTCCCGGAAGCAATCAGTAGAAAGCGAATTCACGGGATGGCATTAAACTCATTGCCGCGACTGGCCACCCGCTGTGCTCTTGTGGGCATGGCGGTAGTGGCCGGCGCGGGTTTATTTTCCATCATGGCGCGGGGTGCGCCTGCTGACTCCCCCCAGGCCGGCGCCGGCGCGCCCGCGCGCATCACTGCCGACGCCCTGTGGCAGCCGGGCATGGGATTCATCCAGCAGGTTCACCGGAACTGCGACAACAAGCCTGGCGATTTCGGCGCCTGTTTTGTCGCGCAGATCCAGAAATATGGCGCGCCCGCCGCGGCCATTGATTTCACCCGCCGCACCGGCAATATGGGCATCCTGCGCGATTTTCGCCCCGCCGGGCCGGTGGACATCGCCTACGCCGTTTATCTTTTCCGCGCCAACGAGAATCAGGTCTGGTTCCTGGTGAACGGCAACCCGCCGATGATTGACGTGGACGACATCCACTATTTTCCCCAGGCGGCTCTCGAAAAGAATCCCGCCTACCAGCAGATCAAGCAGCAATTTCCCAACGTGGCCGTTTTTCCCGGCGACCGCGCCGGCACGAAAAATCCTCTGGTGATGCACAGCCCGGACGGCGTGCTGCACATCGTGGTGGGTTACCGTCTGAACGACCAGTGCCACGCCTGCGCGCGTGTGGGCATCGCCTACGTGGAGTTCAATTTCGATACCGCCGGAAAATTTCTGGGGACCAGATTGACGCATGTCATCCCTGACGCCGTCGCGCCCGGTGTATCCGGTGCGCCCAGTGCTCACGCCGCGCCTTCGCGTACATCTTCTGTTCCGCCGGCTGCGACGGCGCGGCCTTCCGCGTCGCCGTCCATGTCCGCGACCGCGCTTCCGCCTGCGCCGAAACCAGCGCCCGCGCCGCCAAAATCACCCGCGCCTGCCGCCAGGCCGCCGTCCGCAAATTCGGGCGCGCCGTCAGCGGCGCCGCTGCCCGTTCTGAAATTTTCCGATCCCGTCGTTCCGGTTCAGGTGAAGTCCGGCCAGCAATTCACCATCACGCTGGACTCCAACCGCACCACCGGCTATAGCTGGCGGCTGGCGTCCAATACGGACAAGGCCGTCGTCGGCCTGCACTCCACGCGCTACATCGCTCCCGCCGCCACAATGCCCGGCGCTGGTGGCAAGGAAGTCTGGACCTTCGAAGCCACCGGCAAGGGCACCGCGCAGATTCATCTGGAATATGTCCGCCCCTGGGAAACGCCTGCCGTCGCCGCCCGCCAGGAAACTTTCACAGTGGTTGTGAATTAGTTCAAGGCTCCGTTGGTTGGATTGGGATTTTATCTTGCTGGTTGGCCCACCAATTGCAGGGAATCCTTACGATGACATCACACACCCTGCATCAATGGAAACTGCAACATCCGCATGTAAATGTCCTGATGTTCGAAGCAAATCACGCAAAGTCATTTGGTTTTGGAGCGGAAGAAATTGTCTGCGGATTCTGTCTGGCTTCAATCTACTTTGATGAAGAAGAGCCAGAAACTTGCCCATTCTGTCGCGCGCGCCTTGAGGATACACACGCGATTTCTGACATGCAGGAAATTACTTCCCGAAAATACGTAATGCCGTTCTCATTTCAATCTCCGGAAGCGGAACGCCCACAGCTATTCATCGTTCAAAGGAAGCCCGAAGAACAGCCTTAGCCACGGTTCAAGATCGTGGAATTCCACTGCCTTACCTGTCGCTCGCAGAAAACCTTTCATGTTTTCGGTAAATCCCTCTCCAGCGAAAACCACGATCCCTTCCATCGGCCACGCTTCAATGTCCTGGATAGTTGTTGGGATTTTTTCTTCTGCAGAGCCAGATTCCGCTTGAGCTTTGCACTCTATTCCAAGGGTCTTGCCGTTTCCACCGCGCAGTATAACGTCAATCCTCCGACCGGCCCCCCAGAGGCGCCGACCAAGTTTATATTCCTGCACAGACTCAAGGCCGAGTCGTTCCGCAAGCCTGCAGACTTCCGCCGCGAGTGCCTTTCCGCTTTTCGTTGCCTTAGCTTTTCCCGACATTCGAGTTGTGTCCTTGCTCCCGTCAGAGAGTTTGTTTGAGCCAAGCTAGGATTGTGTCTGCGCGCCGCCGCCCAGTCGTCGGGTTCAAATGAGTCCGTTCGGAAAGGAATGTGAAAATCTTTCCCTTGTCCAACTCCTGTTCGCTATGGCAAGCAAGGATTTCACTAAATACAAATGCGCTGCGGACCGCATGCTTCAGGATCTCGTTCTTTACACTCAGCCGCTCCGCATCGGCGTATTCGCGGCCACTGTCCGTAAGGACAAACTCACCTACGTGTCCTGGGTCGAAGCTCACGAATCCCAAGATTCTTGCCGCGTGTATGTAATAGTCCACTTCTCGTAAAGCCAGTGGCAGTTCAGCGGCAAGGCGCTTCTTATCGTTGATTCCTACGCTTGCTAGCGCCAAGAGGTTCCTGACGATGCTCAGGCTATTGGCTTGGGGCACGTCAAGAGTGTCAATCTCCCTCATCGGCTTGTAATGACAAGTTCGTTGACAGGTGCACGTCCATTGCCATTGCAATTGATAAATCTTCTCGCCATGACTGTGTGGATTTCGAAGCCCAAATAGATCCTGCGGATGAAATCGGTATCGCTGTTGCTTACCACGACATGACAGCCGCGCTTAACCAGACTTCGCGCAACCTCGCTTAGCTGCTTGTGGTCATCCGCGCCAAATGAGGCATGACCTGATGGAGACACAGCGTAGCCCGTAAAGCCAGAGCCAGCTGTGTAGTACGGCGGATCAAAATAAACAAAATCATTTTGCCTCGCAGAATCCAAGACATGCTCAAAGTGTGCTGAGGTCAACTGTACGCCCCGGAGGGCGCGTGAGACCGCCGTCAAGTTCCCCTCGTGGAAGATTTTTGCCTTAGCATAATCGCCAACTGGAACGTTGAATTTTCCGGAGCGGTTCACCCGGTAGAGGCCGTTGTAGCAGGTTTTGTTGAGATAAATGAACCGAACGGCCCGTTCATGCGACGGCAATTCGCGAGGATCCTTCCGGTCTCTTATCAGATAATAATATTTCTCGTCGTGGCGAGACTGGTGCCTGCGAAGCGAGGAAAACATCGCGGACACATCGTCCCGAATCACCGCATAGCAATTGATCAGATCGGCGTTGGAGTCGCTAAGAACAGCTGGGAACCCACCGAACTGCCGCCGCAAGTAAAAGAAAACAGCAGCGCTTCCAAGGAAGGGCTCAAAATACCGGCTGAAGCTATTCGGAAAAAACTTTGACAACTGGGGCAGGAGCTGACCCTTGCCGCCCGCCCACTTCAGGAAAGGTGCCGCCTCACACGGAGGGAGTGGCTGCTCGGGATGCTTGTTCGGAGGAAGCGATGAGGAGAATTCGGTCCCTGCCGTTTTTCTATTGCGAAGCGCTGCCGTCGGCAAGCGTTTGCTCCCCTAGCGCGTTTGCGCGATCGGATCGTTGATCGTTCCGCGCGGGCTGTCAAGCGCGGGAAGGGCTACATGAAGTGGCGGGTCAGTTTGAATCCACGGCTATCCGCTTGTAACGCCGGCTCGAAGCTGGCTTCATCGAGGTGCTTTTTCCGGCACCTGTCACGCATGTTGCCGATCGTGCGCGGACCGCGGCACGTACGATGGCGGTTGAAGTTGACGTCAGAAATCCGAAGCTGTGGGGATTGCGATGAAGCCTTTGATCTTTGCTCTCTGTGTTGGGTTTGCGCTCGCCGGTCTGAGCGCGCAGACGCCTGCCTGGCAGCCATCGCCGGGACATACGCAAATGCCCATATGGCCGGGAGCGGTGCCTGATCCGCAACCTGTCGCGGGGCCGGAAGATGCGGCGACGGTGACCGACAAACTGGTCGGCGGCAGGCCGTGGGTTTACGTGGAGAAGGTGTCGCAGCCCACGATGACGGTCTATTCGCCAATGGGAAAGAATACGGGAGCCGCGGTGGTGGTGTTTCCTGGCGGGGGCTATCAGATCCTGGCCATCGATCTGGAAGGCACGGAGGTCTGCGACTGGCTGACGTCCAGGGGGATCACGTGCGTGCTGCTGAAGTACCGTGTGACGGATGTGGGACCGTATCCGAAATCAGGCCCGTATCCGGAATCACCGATGGCGTTGGAAGATGCGCAGAGAACGGTGGGGCTGGTGCGCTTTCACGCCGCGGAGTGGCGCATCAATCCGCACAAGATTGGAGTGCTTGGGTTTTCGGCGGGCGGGCATATGGTGGCGGCCATGAGCACGCACTTTGATAAGCGTTTGTACCCGGCTGTAGATGCCGCCGACAAGGAAAGCTGCCGCCCGGATTTTGCGGTGGCTATCTATCCGGGACATCTGTCTCTTTCCGCGGCGGAATGGGATGCTAACCAAGGCGCCAAAAAGTTTGTGGTTCCTCATCCGGAGCATCTTTCGATTGCCGATGAAAGTTTTGCGCTGAACCCCGACCTCCGTGTCACCAGCCAGACGCCGCCGACGTTCTTGCTGCAGGCGGAGGATGACCACGTGGACAACGTAAACGACTCGCTGGCGTACTACATTGCGCTGAAGGAGGCCGGCGTTCCCGTGGAGATGCATCTGTATGCGCAAGGCGGGCACGCGTTTGGTCTGCGGCGCGCGAAATTCCCGATTACAGCACGGCCTCAATTAGTGGAGACGTGGCTGGGGACAATCGGGATGATTTCGGAGTAGGTATTCCGGGCGTCGTGTGCCACTCCTAATAGGGACACATGTGACAGTCGCAATTTTATAACTATATTAGAAGCAGCAACATACACTTTTCTAATAGGGACACTTTTGGGCTTTCATTTTCGCCCCGTTTCCATCATCAAAAACCGCTATTCAGCCGCCAAAAAGAGAAAGCGCGCTCACAATTTCTCCGGAATTGCCGGCTGCTAATTTTCGCCGGCATGATTTGACGCCGAATACGCGTTCAGAATTTAACCAATACGGATATGTCTATGAACGACTCGTCCTTGCGAAGATCCGGGAACCATACGCTGCTGGGCCCGCCGCCGCAGGCGGTCTCCGCCGCTGAGAGCGTGGTCTCACCGGACGGCGCTCCGCTGATGCATGCATACTGCGTCGGGAAGCCATTGTTCCCGCCGGGCGGCGTTATGCCACCCTGGCCAGTCCAATACGGCACGTTGGCGTGGCGATAGTCATATTCCCAGCGAAAAGTAATGTACTGCCTGGGCATGTAGTCAAACGTGACCGACGAATCCCACGCCTTGAATGGATTCCCGGGATTTTCGGTAAAGTATGGCGAATTGGTTGCCGCTGTGATGGCCGTTTCTCCATTGATGGGCGGCAGCAGCACCAGATAGCGGCCGGGATTGTTGATTTGGCCGCCGCCAAGCGTCAGTCCGAACAAATCGTGATGGAACCACATGCGGTTGTAGAACATGTAGCCGAGGAAGCTCTGCTTGGGACCGCCGCTTTTATCGCCGTAGCAGCTCACCCCGCCGCCATATTCGCAGCCCATGTCGCCGGTAAGGCTGAAGGCCATCTTGTCGAGCGTCGAATCCGGCCGGTCGTAGTATTTGATCTCGATGCTGTCGTCGGTGTGAATGCGCCTGCGGTTGTAAATGAAAAGGTCGTCTTCACCAACACCGTAATTGTTGGAGATGATGTTCATCCAGCTCGTGGGAGTCCACTTGATCTGCCCTCCCACGCCCGGCGTGTGATTCGCCGAGGCGTAGGACTGCCATCCGTTGATGAACCAGGGTTCAATCTTCAAATGCTTAGTGGGGAAAATCTGCGCGCGCACGCCGTTGAAAAACCACGGCGTGTTGGAGGAGACGAATGAAGGCTGATACGCCCAGTTGTCAAAATTGTAGTAGCTGAAGAGCCCGATGTAGGACATGAAGATGCCCGCGTCCACGTTGACCCCGTTCAGCACGTCCCAGTGGTAGCCGCCGTAGGCTTCGGACACGTAGCGGTAGGCGTCGGCGAGGTCCCACTGGCCATGGGCGGGGCTGGCATCATTTCGCGGCGTGGTGACGGAATACTCGCCGAACTGAGTCATCAGACGGGCACGAACGTTGTCATAGTGAAAGTCGCCGCCGACGCCGAGTTGTGTCAACTGGACTTCCTGGGACCGGAAAAGCTCGCTTGACCCGCCGATGGAGTGGTCCGACGGTTGGTTGAAGTCATATACATAGACCGTGTCGGTGCGAATCTCCGGCGTAAAGAACTTCGTGTCCCAGAATATCTCCTTGGTGCGCGGATTGCCGTTGAGCCACGTCCAGTCCGCATCCGAGAACGGTACGGTCGCCTGCGGCTTTTCCGGCGGCGCCTTTTCGGCTTGCGGCGTGTTGCTCGCTACGGCAGTGGGCAGGGAAGCAGCGGGCAACGCCGGGGCTGCGCTGTTCGCCGTGAGAGGCGCGGCGGCAGCGGATGAAACGCTCGTGCCACTGCGCGCTTCCAGCTCCTCGACGCGCTTTTCAAGTTCATTAATCTTTTCCAGCAACTGCCGTTCAATGTCCAATGTGGACGGCGATGCGTTTGCTGGTTGCATCGTTGCCGGCGACGCGCTTACTGGCTGCGCCGTCGCAGATGGGCCGCCGGGAGCGGCCTGCTGCGCGAAGGCCGCGCCGGCATGCAAGTTCATCAGCAGGAGGATTGCCCCGCCCACCAGAGTCCTCAGTAATTTAGTCGTCAGCTTCATCGTGCCCTCCACGCTGGTTTGCTCTTCCGCGACCTTTCGACTCTTTCCAGAACTGGATTAGAACGAAGACCAGGAACGCACACGGAATCAGGCAAATGAACAGAAAAGCCATCGCTACAATGACCGAGCGTAGTGTATGGCGCGCGGCATAAATAAGGCATAAAGCGTTCCTAACGGATTTCTAAATGGAGGAGCAGATGGTTGAGGACACTATGTGCGCGAAGGGGCTCGCCCGGCTGATTCCGTCCCCAGAAAAACCGGAGCGTGGTTTTACGTGCGGGGAATGTGAACGCCGGACTGCGTCTCCAAAGCGGCCAGCAGATTGTCGCGGTTGGCCCCGCTCAATTCGCACTGGGCGAATTGGCCGTTTCCAGCGGCGTCCGTGTAATGAAACGTGAGGAGATGATGCTTGGCCTGATAGGTGATGTCCGTGATGGAAGCGTAGGGCACGGACTGCACATCCACGTTGTTCACGGTGAAAATGGCCGCCTTCACCAACGGGTCCAAATTGAGATTGGCTTCGACCTTGGCCGGCTTGGCATTCGGCGAATACTGGCGATAGAGCTTGACCTTGTTGTAGGAAACGGCCTGGCCGAGAGCGGGCAGGGCGAAAATGAAGAGGGCAAGAGAAATGGCGAACAGGCGTTGAATTTTCATGGGCCGAAATTAATACAGGCGGAGGCGGGTGTCAATGGCGGCGTACAAAAAAGCAAAAGGCCGCTCCGGAAAAACCGGAACGGCCTTGGCCTGTCTGAACTCTTTGACTTTCGAGTGAGGCGTGTCAGAACCCGTCATGGGTAAAGTGAACTTTGCGTTTTGCCGCGGATACCGTGAGTATCGTCGGCAGTGAGCGGCCTGGCCTGCAAAACTTAACAGGCGATTCCGCTGGTACTTTTAGAAAGGAGGTGATCCAGCCACAGGTTCTCCTACGGCTACCTTGTTACGACTTCACCCCAATCATGGGTCATACCTTGGGCGCCTGCCTCCTTGCGGTTAGCTTGGCGACTTCTAGTACAACTCACTTTCGTGATGTGACGGGCGGTGTGTACAAGGCCCGGGAACGTATTCACGGCGTCGTTCTGATACGCCATTACTAGCGATTCCAGCTTCATGCAGTCGAGTTGCAGACTGCAATCCGGACTGAGCGCGCTTTTTTGCGATTAGCTCCCCCTCGCGGGTTTGCGACGATCTGTAGCGCGCATTGTAACACGTGTGTAGCCCTGGGCATAAAGGCCATGCTGACTTGACCTCATCCCCGCCTTCCTCTCCGTTATCCGAAGCAGTCCTCCTAGAGTTCCCCCTTGCGGGTAGCAACTAAGAGTAAGGGTTGCGCTCGTTGCGGGACTTAACCCAACACCTCACGGCACGAGCTGACGACAGCCATGCAGCACCTCTACACCAGTCCCTTGCGGGAAGTCTCTGTTTCCAAAGATGGTCCGGTGCACTTCAAGTCCAGGTAAGGTTCTTCGCGTTGCGTCGAATTGAACCACATGTTCCACCGCTTGTGCGGGCCCCCGTCAATTCCTTTGAGTTTCAGCCTTGCGACCGTACTCCCCAGGCGCAGAACTTAACGCGTTAGCTACGGCACGTACCCCGTACAGGGTACACGCCCAGTTCTGATAGTTTAGGGCTAGGACTACCAGGGTATCTAATCCTGTTTGCTCCCCTAGCTTTCGTCCCTCAGCGTCAGTTGTGATCCAGCGAGCCGCTTTCGCATCGGGTGTTCCTGCAGATCTCTACGCATTTCACCGCTACACCTGCAATTCCACTCGCCTCTCTCACACTCGAGCACGGCAGTTTCGGAAGCAGCCTCGGAGTTAAGCTCCGAGATTTCACTTCCGACTTGCCGCACCGCCTACGGACCCTTTACGCCCAGTAATTCCGAGCAACGCTGGCCCCCTACGTATTACCGCGGCTGCTGGCACGTAGTTAGCCGGGGCTTCTTATACCCGTACCGTCAATCCCTTGCGGGACTTCGTCCGGGTCGAAAGGGGTTTACACTCCGAAAAGCTTCATCCCCCACGCGGCGTCGCTGCGTCAGGCTTTCGCCCATTGCGCAAGATTCCCCACTGCTGCCTCCCGTAGGAGTCTGGACCGTGTCTCAGTTCCAGTGTGGCCGGCCATCCTCTCAGACCGGCTAACGATCATTGCCTTGGTGAGCCATTACCTCGCCAACAAGCTAATCGTCCGCGGGCCCCTCTTCCTGCGCATTGCGGCTTTGAATCCATTGGCCGAAGCCACCGAAATGTCATGCGGTATTAGCCCGTCTTTCGACGGGTTATTCCCCACAAGAAGGAAGGTTACCCACGTGTTACGCACCCGTTCGCCACGCGCCCGCCCCCTGTATTGCTACAAAGAGTTGCGCGTTCGACTTGCATGTGTTAAGCACGCCGCCAGCGTTCGCTCTGAGCCAGGATCAAACTCTCGGTTTAAACTGGCTTGCTCTTTGAGATGCCGAAGCACCCCGCAGAGTCGAACTTTTAGTCGCTTGGTTCACTCAGAACCAAACGGGTTCTGGCACGTTTCACTCGATTGTCAAAGAACAGGAACTCCCCGGCAAGCAGGAAGGAGTACGGACAAACGGAGATTCTACGGAAGTCCGCGGTCAAAGTCAAGGAAACTCCGTACATATTTTGAGCGGATTTCGGCATGGCAGATTCTAACCGCAACTCGCATGAAATCGCGGGAAAAACGGCGATCTCCCGCCTCATATTGTGTCGATTGGGCAGCATTGCCGGACGATTATGTTATTGATTGTGCTAGAGTTAATGAAGACGAATTGATGCAGACGGGATCTGTAGGCATCCCAGAGCCTATGAAGGAGGAGTCCGGCGTCGAGGCTGAGATGAGGTATGACTCTCCACGAGGGAATGGAGGGGTCGCACGAATGGGACTAGGATCGCGAGGAATGAGGGCGAAACGAGGGAAAGGAATCGCATTGGTCTTGGTGGGCCTGGCGGCGCTGCTGACAGGCCTGCGGATTACGCGCGGACAGCCGGGAGGCCGGCTTGCGCCGCTCGAGCGGACGCCAGCAGAAAAGCCATCAGCAAAGGACGTGAGCGCACGTGGCGCGACCACCTGCGGCGGACCTCTAAATCTGGGATTTCACGTACAGGTATTTTCCACCGGGTTAAAGGCGGCCGTGTGGTATCCAGCGACGAATGCCGAAGCAGCGTTCCAGTATGCCAATGGAAGCGTAAGCGCGGTGGCGCTGGATGCGCCAATGGCGGCGTGCCAGAAATATCCGCTGGTGGTTTTTTCACATGGGTACACGGGCTGCGGAACGCAGTCGGTATTTTTCACCGAGGCACTGGCGCGCGCGGGTTATATCGTGACCGCGCCGGATCACAAAGACGCGGCGTGCCGAGTGGACCAGCATTTCAGCCTGAGCAATCTGCAGCGTGCGGAGATGCCGTTTCGCAAACCAGAGAAATGGAGTCCGTCCACCTATGCGGAACGGAGGGCAGACATTGAGGTGGTGTTGGATGAGATGGCGCGTGACACGCGGTTTGGGCCACAGATTGACGGCGCGCGTATCGGCGGCGCGGGGCATTCACTGGGTGGATATACCATCATGGGAATGGCGGGAGGATGGAGTTCATGGCGCGACCAGCGGATAAAAGCGGCACTGCTGTTTTCGCCGTTTGCCGATCCGTTCATTAAGCAAGGAACGGTGCGCGAGATCCATATTCCCATCATGTATCAGGGTGGGACGAGGGACATTGGCATTACGCCATCGCTGAAGCGAAATGGCGGCGGTGCATACGATTTGTCGAATCCGCCGAAATTTTTTATGGAATTGCCGGCCACGGGACATTTCGGATGGACGAACATGACCTGCATGGGGTATGAATCGGCGCCGAAATGCGAGGCGGATTCGTCCACGGCGCGCTTGATTGATGAATATGCGATTGCGTTTTTCGATCGCTACCTGAAAGGCATGCCGGCGCCGCTGTTGGACCAGCCGAATAACCAATTGGCGGAATACCGCCATGATGACCGTTGAGCGGCACCGCGCGGCGCATATTCATGGCGGGGAATGAGAAACATTTCCGAACGGAAGCGCGTAGACTTCTGGCGGGAGGGGATATGAAATCGAGTGAAGTAAAGCATTGGGGATGGGCGATCCGCGCAACTTTGTGCGCGCTGGTGCTGGGTGGATTGGCCGCGGCCAGCCACGCCCAATACACCGATCAGCAGGCCATTGACGACTACGGCGGCCCAAAAGAATTTGCCGCGCGACGGGCGGAGCTGGCGAAAAAGGCGAAGACTGGATTCGTGCTGCTGTTTGCGCGGACACATCTGCCGGAAGCGGCGCACTACCGCGAGGACAACGATTTCTTTTACTACACCGGAATTGCCGATCCCGGCGCGGCTATGTTGCTGGACGCGGAAAAGGGCTCAACAATTATTTTCGAGCCGGAACAGGACAAGAGAACGGTGCAGGTCTATGGACCCAATTTGCTCGCGCTTCCGAAAGAACAGCAGGCCAAACTCGGCTACCCGCTGGTGTTTTCCAACGCCCAGTTTGAGATGTTTCTTGCGTTTTATCTGAGCAGCCATGCGCAAAACGATTTGTGGGTGCGGCTGAGCCCGCCGGATATGGCGGACATGGCCCGCATCGAAGTAGCCATGAGCCATGGCCAGCAGGACGCGCTGCCGTGGCATCCGGCTATTTATCCCAGTGAAGCGCCAGCGAATTTTTTGGCGCGGCGGTTCCCGCAGGCGACTTTGCGTGATGTAACTCCGATGATCGACGAGATGCGCAACATCAAAACGCCGGGAGAAATCGAGGTGCTGCGGCGGATTGGAAAAATCAGCGCCGAAGGAAACCGCGAAGCCATTGCCCAGGCGCATCCGGGGATGTATCAATACCAAATCGAGGCAACGGCGTATTACTACTATTATTCCCACGGCGCACAGGGCGTGGCCTATCCGGCCATCGTCGGGTCGGGCAGCGACATCAACGCCTGGCACTATTTTTCAAACCGCCGCGTAATTCAGCCGAATGAGCTTGTGGTTTTCGATTATGCCGGGTCGCTGGACCATATGACCATGGATATCACGCGGACTTTCAACATTAGCGGAAAATTCACTCCCGAGCAGGCCAAGTGGTACACGGTGGATTTACAGGCGCAGGAAGCGGTGATTGCGCTGCTTTCGCCGGGTCACACATACGATGAGGCCCAGGCCGCGGGGAAGGCGGTGTACGAAAAAGCCGGGATCGCCGACCAATGGACCGGGTTTCCGGGACATTTTGTAGGGCTGGCGACGCATGATGTTTCCGCGCAAGGCGTGCGTGTAAGCGGGGACATCAAGCCAGGTCAGGTGGTGACCGTGGAACCCATCGTGGAGTTCCCCGACAAGCGCATGCATTACCGCGTGGAGGATACGATTTTGATCACATCCGGCGCGCCGGAAATCCTGTCCGCCGCCGTGCCAAAGGAAATGGCGGATGTGGAGAAGCTGGTGGGGAGCTCAACTAAGCAATAAACCCGGACGCGTGACAAATAAGTGTGCCGGGCCGACGCCTGCCTGTAATCCCGGGGTGCGCCATTGAGCGCGCGGACCTCTCTGGCCCATGGGAGGCCAGCGGAGGGTGGTTTTGGGAGCTCCGGAGTGAAACCCCCGGCGCCGTCGGACGTATGATAGGGTGAGGTCGGAGAGCCTCCCATGGCCGGCAGGACCACAATGGCGTTTGGCGAAGCGGTGCGCATTGCCGCGGCCAGTTTGTGGGCCCACAAAATGCGCAGCATATTGACGCTGATCGGCGTGGTGATCGGCGTTACGTCCGTAATCGCCGTGGTCAGCATCGTGAACGGCTTGAATACCTATGTGGCCACCAAGATTTTCAATCTCGGCGCGGACGTATTCCTGATTGATCGCGGCCCCGCGATTATTACCAATATTGACCAATACGAAGAGACGCAGAAGCGGCGGAAGTTCGTTCTGGACGATTATGAGGCGGTAAAGGAGCTTTGCCGTTCCTGCATCGGCGTGGGCGGCGCGCTGCACCACGAGAATGCCAACGTGAAGCGCGGCACGGACTATTATTCCAATACCAGCGTGCGCGGCTGGACGCCCGAAATGACGCGCCTTTACGACACGGACCTGGTCAGCGGCCGCCACATCACGCAGCTTGATGAGGCCACCGGCGCGCCCGTCTGCACCGTCGGATGGGACATCGCCGAGAATCTTTTTGCCGGGGCCGACCCCCTGGGCAAGGAGCTTCGGGTGGACGGCGAGACTTGCCAGGTAATCGGCGTGGGCAAGAAGCAAGGTTCTGTGCTGGGGCAGTCGCGCGACAACTGGGTGATTCTGCCGCTTACCACTTTTCAGAAGCAGTACGGCACGGACGATTCCATCGAGATCTGGGTGAAGGCGCTCGACGAGTCGCGGATTGACCGCACCATGGACGAAGTGCGGCAGATCCTGCGGGGCCGCAGGCATGTGCAGCCCGGCGCGAACGACGATTTCGTCATGGAAACCAATGCATCGTTCCTCTCCATTTGGTCGGGCATCAGCGGAGCATTTTTCGGCACCACGATCGCCATTGCCTCCATTTCCCTCATCGTGGGCGGCATCGTGATTATGAACATCATGCTGGTTTCCGTCACGGAACGGACGCGCGAGATCGGCCTGCGCAAATCCATTGGCGCGCGCCGCACGGACATCATGTTGCAGTTTCTAATCGAGTCTTCCACTATCGCGGCCATCGGCGGATTGTGGGGAATTGTACTGGGTATATTGGTAGCCAAATTCGTTTCTCTCGTGACGCCGTTGCCCAGCGCAATTGAAGGGTGGTCCATCATCGTGGGATTCTGCGTGGCCACCAGCGTGGGATTATTCTTCGGAGTCTACCCAGCGACGAAAGCCGCGGCGCTGGACCCGGTGGTCGCGCTGCGATCCGAATAAGACAATGAATCACAAACCGAAAAGACGCTATTTCGGGCTGCGGGAAGCCGTGGATCTGGCCATGGACTCGTTGTGGCGGAATCCGCTGCGTTCTGCGCTGACTATTCTGGGCATTGTAATTGGCGTAGGGACGGTGATTGCCATCAGCACGGTTGTTAACGGCTTGAATTCCAACGTGCTCGGCGCGGTGGAAAATCTGGGTTCCAACGTGGTCATCTGCTATCGCTTCTCCTGGGCCACGCTGGGGCGGCTGCCGGGGAGCGTCCTGCAGCGCAAGGAATTGAAGGGCGAGTGGGCCGACGACATGCGGTTGCTTCCGCACGTGGCCGCCGCTTCGGCTTCGCTGCGGATTTTCAAGCAGGAATTCGACGCGGGAGAAAGTTACGTCCGCCGGGGCGGAATCCGGGCCAAGAACGTAATTTTAGAAGGCGACGGCCGGGACATTGACAGAATTTTCAACGTGAACTTGCAGGAGGGCCGCTGGTTCAACCAGATTGACGATGAGCACCGCTCCAACGTCGTGGTGCTCGGCCATGATACAGCCGCGACGCTTTTTCCCAATGCCGGCGAGGATCCGGTGGGCCAGGAAGTTTTGCTCGAGGGCCAGGTTTTCCAGGTGGTGGGCGTGGCGGCGCTGCAGAAGCGCGCTTTCGGCAGCGGCGCGAATCCGGAAGATAACATCGCCATGATCCCGCTTTCCACCATGGAAAAAATGCATCCGGAATTCCGGGACTATGCTCTCTATGCCAAGGCGGACGATGGCAAAAATATGCCGCTGGTGGTGGACGAAGTGAGGGAGCTTCTGCGCCGGAAGCGCCGCCTCTCCTCCAATCAGCCGGACGATTTCGCCATATTCACCATGGACGCCTTCATTGATCTGTGGCAGCAGATTTCCGGCGGTATTTTCGTGGTGATGTTCGCGGTGAGTTCCGTGGCGCTGCTGGTGGGCGGAATCGGTGTGATGAACATTATGCTGGTGAGCGTGACAGAACGAACTCGGGAGATTGGAGTGCGCAAAGCCATTGGCGCGAGGCAGTCGAATATTCTTTGGCAGTTTCTATTGGAGGCCACAACTTTAACCGTGGTGGGCGGACTGATCGGCGTGGCCGTCGGCTCGGCGCTGGGACTTTCCGTGCGGCTGCTGTTCCCTTCCATGCATGCCAGCGTCTCGCTCTTCTGGGTTGTCGCCGGAGAATTGATTTCCGCGGCGATCGGGGTTGGTTTTGGAGTGTATCCCGCGTGGAAAGCAGCGCGGCTGAACCCGGTGGACGCCCTGCGTTACGAATAATCCTGACTCATCGCTGAAATACAAGATGACGGCGTTACAAATTCAATAGCGCCGGCGTCACGCTGTTCCACCGCCGTTCGGACTGTCCTCGCGCATCGCGGGCTCCGCGCACTCATTTTGCGGGCGCCGGATCAGTCCCCACTGTGCGGTGAGCCGCCAACCGCCGGAGGGATTCCTCATAAGGCGGGCGGGCGACTCCCTTTTCCGTGATGATCGCGGCAATCAACCGCGCGGGCGTGACGTCGAAAGCGGGATGGGCCGCGGGAACGTCGGCGGCGATGCGCTTCCCTCCCATATGGGTTACTTCCTCGGCGGAACGTTGCTCAATGGGGATGTGATCGCCCGAAGGAATTGACAAGTCCAGAGTGGAAATCGGAGCCGCCACATAGAATTTAACGCCGTGCTCGCGCGCGAGCACCGCCATGGGATAGGTTCCGATCTTGTTGGCCGTGTCACCGTTGGCGGCGATGCGGTCCGCGCCCACAACAATGGCGCCGACGCCGCCAGTCTTCAGAAAATGTCCCACCATGTTGTCGGTAATGAGAATGAGCGGAATGCCGGATTGTTGAAGTTCCCACGCCGTGAGGCGCGCCCCCTGCAAATAGGGACGCGTTTCGGGAACCAGCACCTCGAGGGCGTGTCCTTCCTCCACGGCAACGCGGATTACACCCAACGCCGTGCCGATGCCGGCGGTGGCTAGCGCGCCAGCGTTGCACTGCGTCATCACGCGGCCTTGCTGAGGCATGAGGCCCGCGCCAAATCGGCCGATGGCATCGTCTGCGGCGCGACGCTCGGTGTGAACAAGCTGCGCCTCGGCGACCAGTCCTTCGCGAATCAATTCCAAATTTTCCGGATGGGATTTCGCAACTCCGCCAGCCAGCTCCTCAAAACGCGCCTGGAAGCGCCGGATCGCCCAGAAAAGATTCACCGCGGTGGGGCGGGTGCGAGCCATCGTGTCGCAAATAACGGCAAATTCCGCGCGAAGATCGGCGAGAGTTGCGGCGCGTGACCGCTGGACTCCCAGCGCGATGCCCATGGCGGCGGCCACACCGATGGCTGGAGCGCCACGGATCACCATGTCGCGGATGGCGCGGGCCACTTCGGCGTAGTCGGTGTAGGTGTTGTAGACGACATCGTGCGGGAGAAGCCGCTGGTCCAGCATGACCACGCCGTCATCGGTCCAGCGAATGGGCTCGGCAGTTTTCAAGCAGCCTCCAGAATTCACCATGATACCGCAGGCGGATGGGACCCCGCGCGCGGCGTTGGCCGGAAGGAATCAGTGGTGCGGCGGAAGTTGATGAAACGTGGTGGAAACGAAATAGCCGAAGGCAAGGAATCCGTTATAGCTGAAATGCACGAGGAAAGACGCCAGAACGGTGCGGCTGATGGCGCGCACGCCGGTGAGGACCACGCCCACGAGGATGAGCAGCGCCACGTGGGCCTTGTTGCCACCCAGCTGATAGGAATGCATCAGCCCGAAAAGCGTTCCGGTAAACAGAACCCCCATAATCACCCCCATCCGGCGCGCCAGAACGGGATAGAGGAAACCGCGGAAGAAAGTTTCTTCCACCAGGGGCGCCAGCAGGACACTCATCAACATCAGGGCCATGGCCGTGTCGCGATTCTGGAAAAAATCCTCGATGGGCATGGGCGCGGCCTTGCCGAGATGCTCGGAGATTATTCCGATAACCAGAGCCATCGTGCAACCGCCGCCTATACAGCCGGCATATGCCAGCGCGCGCGGGACTTCCAGCGGCGCAAGGAGGCGCCACTGAAGGCCGGTCCAGAAAGGAATCCCATAGTGGTGGCGCAGGCGAACAAAAAGGTAGCCCATCACCGCGGCTGGAGAACTACCTGGTTGCCAAGAAGGAAAATAGCCAGCTGGCGCGGGTCGTGGGGAACGAATTCATGGGTGACGCCGATGGCCATGAGCAGGAGCGAAATGCAAAGCGGCGCAATGACCACGGCGACGGCCAGGAAAAATGCGAAGAAGAGAATAATTTCGCGGACGCCCCAGGGAACACGCAAGTCCTGAGGCAGCCAGGAAGGATACGCGGGGCCCGGTGGTTCGGACGGAAACGGAGAAAAATCCGTTTCGTTAAAAAGCGGCTCGGGCGCGGCGGGTTCGGAATTCATTTGCGGCCTGCGTTATTAGAGCCTGATCGCAAAAGAGCCGTACCGATTAGAGACATGATAATTTTGCGACAGCCGGAGAGAGAGAATCCGCGGCTGGTGCAGTCGCTTGCAACGGACGGTTTTTTCCTGGCGGCCACGTGTCCAGCGCTCGATGGAATGCGCGTTTGAATGTAGAGCAGAAACCGTTTCCTTGCAAGGAGTCGGCGAAGCGTTCTGTTAACGGCTGGAAGCGGCGGGAAGGTCCGATGATGGAGCGGTGTCGACGCTGTTTTTCTGAATGATTTTGGACAGGGCCGGAGCATGAGTGAGAGCGGATTCGCTGTTGAGGGCGTGGGCCAGGGCCTGGCCGGTGTAGGACTTGCGGCTCCGCGCGACCTGCTCCAGCGTGCCCTGCGCTACGATGCGGCCGCCTTCGGAGCCGCCTTCCGGCCCGAGGTCAATAATCCAGTCGGCCTGCTTAATGACGTCAAGATTGTGCTCGATGATCAGGACGGTATTGCCCAGGTCGGCGAGGCGGTTGAGAACGTCGAGGAGTTTGCGGACGTCGTCGAAATGCAGGCCTGTGGTGGGCTCGTCGAGAATGTAGAGTGTGCGGCCGGTCTGTCGGCGGGAAAGCTCGCGCGCCAGCTTGGTGCGCTGGGCTTCGCCGCCGGAGAGAGTGGTGGCGGGCTGGCCGAGCTTCACGTAGCCGAGACCAACATCCACCAGCGTCTGCAATTTTTGATATATGGCGGGAACATTTTCCAGAAGGGGGAGCGCCTCTTCAATGGACATATCGAGCAGGTCGGAAATCGAACGGCCCTTGAAGCGCACAGCCAGCGTTTCGGCGTTGTAGCGCCGGCCCTGGCAGACTTCGCAGGTTACGAATACGTCCGGAAGAAAACTCATTTCGATGCGGCGAAGGCCATCGCCCTGGCAGGCTTCGCAACGGCCGCCCTTCACGTTGAAACTGAAGCGGCCGGGGCGGTAGCCGCGTTCACGGGATTCGGGAAGCATGGCATAGAGATCGCGGATGGGACCAAACACGCCGCTGTAGGTGGCCGGATTAGAGCGCGGCGTGCGGCCAATGGGCGTCTGATCAATCTGGATTACCTTGTCGAGATGTTCGAGGCCTTGCACGGCGCGATGCGCACCGGGCATTTCCCGCGAACGGTAGAGCGCCTGCGCCAGCGAGAGATAAAGGATGTCCCCCACCAGCGTGGATTTTCCGGAACCGGAAACGCCGGTTACCACGATGAGCGTGCCCAGTGGGAATTGCACGTCCAGATTCTTCAAATTGTTAGCGGAGGCGCCCAGAACGGAAAGAAATTTCCCGTTGCCCTTGCGGCGCTCCGCGGGAACGGGAATGCGGAGATTGCCGGAAAGATATTGTCCGGTGAGCGAAGCGGGATTGGCGGCAATTTGTTCAGGTGAGCCGATGGCAACCAGATGTCCTCCGGCAGCGCCCGCGCCGGGGCCAAGATCGATCACAAAATCCGCCCGCCGAATCGTTTCCTCGTCGTGTTCAACCACCAGAACGGTGTTGCCGAGATCGCGAAGAGTTTCCAGAGTGCGCAGCAGGCGATCGTTGTCACGGGCGTGCAGGCCGATGGAAGGCTCGTCCAGCACGTAGAGGACGCCGCGAAGGCGCGAGCCAATCTGCGTGGCCAGGCGAATGCGCTGGGCCTCGCCGCCGGAAATGGTGGCTGCGGAACGGTCCAGTGTGAGATAGCCCAAACCCACATTGAGAAGGAAATCCAGGCGGTCCGCCACTTCCTGCAAAGCACGTCCCGCGATGGCCCTCTGGCGAAGCGTTAACTGCGCGAGGATGCGGTCAATTGCGGGGCGAGCCTCGGAAATCGGCAACGCAGTGAAATCGGCGATGGAGTAGCCGGCTATCTTCACTGCCAGGCTGTCCGGACGAAGGCGTTTCCCGCCGCAGGCGGCGCAGAGGACCGGCGACATGTATTGCGTCAGCCATTCGCGGTAGCTATCCGAAGAAGTTTCCTGGAGATTTTTTTCCAGATAGCTGATGACCCCATCAAAGGAAATCGCGCTGCCCTTTCCCCGCGACTTTTTGTCTTCCGCCGCGCCGTCGCCCTGCGTTCCGTAAAGCACCAGATTCTGCGCCTTGCGCGAAAGTTTCTCGAACGGAGTGCTCAGATCGATGCCATAGGCCCGCGCGCCAATTTCCACCGAATTGCGCAGAAAAGTTGAGCCGGACCCGGGGCCCAGCCCGCCATCGAACAGCGGCTTGGACCAGTCGGTGATGACTTTGGCGGGATCGAAATCGTACTTGGAACCCAGGCCATGGCATTCCGGACATGCGCCGTAGGGTGAATTGAAACTGAAGGTTCGCGGTTCGATCTCCGGCGCGGAAACGCCACAATCCGGGCAGGCGAATTTTTCCGAATAAAGATGCTCCTCGCCATTCACCACGGCGATAGTCACCAGCCCGCCGGCAATTTTCAGGGCCGTGCCAACGGAATTTTCCAGACGGTGGCCCGCGCCATTCTTCACCAGCAGGCGGTCCACCACGATTTCAATGGTGTGGTTGCGGCGGCGGTCCAGCGGGGGGGGATCGTCGAGGCTGACCATTTCGCCGTCCACGCGGGCGCGCACAAAACCCTGTTTGACGTACTTTTCAAATTCCTTCTTGTATTCCCCTTTTCGTCCGCGAGCCACGGGCGCCAGGATCATGATGCGTTCTTCCGGACCGAGTGCCGCGACGGCCTGCACAATCTGCTCCGTGGACTGGCGCGCGATGGCTTTTCCGCAATTACGGCAGTGCGGGACTCCTATGGCGCTGTAGATGACGCGGAGGTAGTCATAAATTTCCGTGATGGTGCCGACGGTGGAGCGCGGCGAACGCGTGGTGGTTTTCTGTTCAATGGCAATGGAGGGAGAAAGGCCCTCCACGGAATCCACATCAGGCCGCTCCATCTGATCGAGGAATTGGCGGGCATACGCGGAAAGCGACTCCACATAACGGCGCTGGCCTTCGGCGTACAGCGTGTCGAACGCGAGCGAGGATTTGCCCGAACCGGACAGCCCCGTGACCACGGTCAGCGTGTTACGGGGAATTTCCAGGGAAATATTCTTGAGGTTATGCTGCCGCGCGCCGCGAATGACGATGTTGCGAAGTGCCATCGGAGTTCCAAGGTACGCACTGGCCGGTCTGGAGCCATGTGCGCGCAAAACACCCAATCTAAACTATCGAAGATAACAACTGCGCGGAGCGCGGTCAAGAAGAGCGTGGGCTAACCTCTGACGCGAAGGCCCGTGCGGACGAAATCGCGCTAGAAACCCACCTCGATTGTGGCAAATGAAGGGCAGGCCCCAAATGAAACGTCCATGCATTTATTACACTCTGCTGGTCATTCTTACATGTGCCGAGACGGGCCAAGTGCTTTATTTGCAGCATTAACCCATGGCGAGGTGCGTGCATTCCGTATGGCGTGAGAAGAGGAAGCCGAGATCGCTTTAGGCGATTGAGGGCTGGGCCGGCTTCCTCTTTTCGACCACATCCCTGCTCCTTAAGCAACCCCCAAACCTACCCTCAACCTTGGGCGGGGATGTGGTCGAGAAAAGCGGTCCTTACCCTTTCGTAGCAAGGGGCGCGTTTCCGAGGAGCGGCCAGGCCGCGAATCAGAGCGCGCCCCCTCTTTTTTTCCGCGAAGCCAATCTGTCCTACAAAAACGCTGGTGTTCTTTGCGAAGACGCACTTCATTCCGCGCGCCACGCCACGGCGCATCGCCGGTCCATCGAAATTCAGCGGGACTATTCCGCCTTGGCGTTGGTGGGATAGCCGGACTCCACCCAGACGCGCCAGCCGCCGTCCATGGAGACCGCGTTGGTGTAGCCCATTTTTTGCAGGCTCTCGGCGGCCAGCGCGGAGCGAAATCCTCCGCCGCAATAAAGAATGATTTCCGCGGCGGGGTCGGGAACCAGTTTTTCGACGTCGCGCTCCAGCACGCCGCGTCCGATGTGGACGGCGCCGGGGATGTGGCCATGCTGCCATTCGGAATCTTCGCGGGTATCCACCAGCAGAATTTTTTCGCCAGCGTCCATGCGGCGCTTCACTTCGTGGACATTGGTTTCCTTCACCTTGCCGCGGGCGTCGGTCACCAGCTTCAAAAATTTTGGAGCGTGCTGCATTTCAGTGATCTCCCTGGTGCGAATTCAATGGCAGATTAGCACAACCCGCCGGGGCGGGGCATCGCGCGCTGGGATTTTTCCGGGTTGAAAAGCGGCGAAAATGAGAAGTCAAAAAGTGTCCCTATTAGAAAAGTGTATGCCATTGATTACGTGAGAGTTGCGGTTTTTCGGCTGTCACATGCGTCCCTATTAGAAATCGCGATTTTGCGCCTGTTCCCGCCGTCCAGACACAGTTCTGACCTATTGTCAGAATTCCGCGGAAAAAATCAACAGCAGCTTCTGTAACAGTTGGTCTGCGGCGTTTGATAGAAGAGAAAAGACTGGGGCCCTAAAGGCGCCGCTACATGGCGGTGCCAGCCTAAAAACTGGTGCCGATAATGCTGGCCAAATTCAACAACAGATCCCTCGCCTTACGGCTCGCTTCGCGAGCATGGCTCGGGATGACCCCAACGGGCTTGGGCGCAGAAGAATTGTGAATGCTTGGCGGTGTTTCAGCGGTTAAAGTCTGGCGGCCTAAAGCCGCCCGTCGGCTACGCTCCCCTCGACTTCGCTCGGGACCCGAAAGATGCGCGGGACAAGCCGCTATATGGTTGGCGGGTGTATGACAGTGCGCTACTTCCAAGGCGATGTTGTGGCGGAAAGACTGCCGCCCGCAAGGGGCGGCGCTACAGGGTGCTGGTTCGTCGCTCGGGATGCATTTGTCGCGGCGCACATTTGGAAGGGGTGCTGGGATACTACCGTGGTTATGTAGCGCGGCCCTTTAGGGGCCGCACGGCAAATGCAAGGGATATATACAGAGGAGGGACGCAGCGCCTGAACCGGGCATCGCAGGCAGCGTCCCCTACTGCCGCGCGCCCTTCCCTAACTGATGCGATGCAGACGTAAACATAATAATTATAAGTGTGTCGAGTAACAAAGAAGGCCATAGATAGCTGCTAGCGGCGCGCGTGGTGGAAGGTGATTTTCAGAACGGCCGGGGGGGCCAGGCGATCAGAGAGGTCAACGCGGCACTGCCCTTGAGTGGGAAGGGACTCATTGGGACCTCAGTAGTACATCCGGTCGAAGAATTGATGTCCAACAGGCCCACTGCGGACGTGCCAGTAGCAGCATTTGACTCCGCAACGTAGATGCCCTTCCCAGAGCCACTCGTTGCTACCGTGGCAAGAGACCGCGCAAAAACATTAGACTCTTGATTCAATGTAGTTGTACAACCGCTGTAGCTCACTTTGAGCGGAGTTTCGGTGAAGTTGAGCGTGACAAGTTGGTCGCTGACCCCACCTTCTGTGTATCCGCTCGCAAACAGGAATTTCTCGCTGGGGCTCAGCCGAACATAGCTGATTCCATACGTATCGCCCAGGCTGCCGTCGTCGCCAAAGTCCCGCTCGTTTTCAAGCGAACCGTCGCTGCTTATCGTGAAGATTACCAGGTACGTCGTGCAGCCGTTATCACAGATCGGCGTGGCCGCAAAAATAGCGTATAGTCCGTCCGCCGTGATATCCAGTCCATGCATTCCTGTGGAATAGGTATCCACCGGTCCCATCTCGGTCAGTACTCCGTTGGGACCGATCGAAAAGGAGTCAACGTATGCGGTGTCGTTAGAGGAGACTAAGGTCTTGCCGTTCGGCGTCACGTCCATATAATACGGACCCTCGGAGACATGCGTGGTTTGGAGCAGTGAAAGAGTGCACCCAGGACCGATTTGCCAGCTCGCAATGTAATGGCTGATTCCCTCGAAAATGTACCCACCGGATGCCACTACGACGTATGGGTAAATTCCGGTCGGAACCTGAGGGTCAGAATAGTTGGCAACGAGCTCAAGCCCCGGATATTTGAAGGAACTCATCTGGTTAAACTCGCCGCTGTCGAGATAGTCGGTCATGAAGACACAGGTGTCGGAGCCCTCTCTCACCACCTGAATTGCAGGGGCTCCTCCGCCCCCTCCGGCGGCCGACTGGGAATTTAACGTTGCTGCTACGTCCAGCACCGGGTCGCGGGCCGTTCCCGCCAGCTTGAGGATTGTTCCGTAGTTGACGCCGGAGAGGTCGTTGTCATTAAGGACCAAATATTTGGCGCTGTCGGCACCGGGCGCACCGGCGAACATAGCGACGGCTGCGGCGACTAGGATGAAAGAGAAGGCGAAGCGAGTGCAAGACTTCATGGTATCTCCTGGTTGGCGAAGACGTGCGGAAAGTATACACCCGTTCCAGGCGTCGGCAAAAGAAGAAACGAGCTGCCCTTGGCGCCAGCCAGTGCTGCGAGCGTTCCGGGCAGACAAGTAGGTCAGACGACGGGTTGCATATCGCGCCAGTCGGAGCAGGTCTTCATTTCAACGACGAGGGAGGCGCTCAGCGGCCCTTTCCAGGAATAGTTGCATTCCCTGACCCGGATGGAGGCGTGGCGAATGACAACCGTCATTCATCGTCGGGATATGTGGGGAAGCTCGGGAAGCAGCCCTTTTGCGTGGGATTGGTGAAGCAATCCGGTGGATAATACGCCGACGGTATGTTCATAAAGGCGCGCGGCGTGGAAAGATTGAAGAAATCGAAAAGCGGATATCCCGGATATGCCTGGGCGCCATTATTACAACTAACGCCGGTTTGCGAGCATTCGAATGGACCGTCCGGCGCGTAGTAGTCGGCAAACGGATACTGACAGCCATTTACAGGATCACTCGCGCCGGCGATGCCGCAGGTATTCTGACTGTTGTTGTATGGCGGCAGGCTAAAGGCCTTTTCAATGAAGCCGAGAATGCTGCCGAAATCATGCACGTAGGGCGGCTTCTCATTCACGGTTTGATGGCTGGCATTGGTCAGGCCGGAGATGTAGTTCTGCGTGTATTGCGAAACGACGAGCATGGGAACACGGAAGCCGTACACATACCACTTGCCGTCATCCGCCGCCGCCCCGGTGGCAAATTCGTATCCCCCTTCCATGCCAGTAGGGCTGCTCAGGGAAAGATAGGGCGCAATGTGGTCGAAGAAACCACCCCAATCATCCCACGTAACGAAAATGACGGTGTTGCTCCAATTTGCGAATCCGCCCTTCTGCCCCAGGCAATGCGCCGGACTGTTCCCGACGGCGTTCACAATCGCCGCGACCCATGAGGGGCCCCCGGTAGAGCCGACTCCATTGGTGTCCACGCCGGGATGATCCGACCAGAGCCCGTCCGGGATGACCCAGCTCACCTGGGGCACGTTGCAGGTCGCGATATCGTTCAGGATGTCTCCGGGCATATCGGCAATATGCGCGGTCCACTCCGCGCTGGAGCAGACCCCGCTGCCGGGAGCGCCGGTCGCGGGATTGAAAGGACAGATGGAAGTGAGTGAGTTTGGCGCGTTCCAGGTGTCGTTATCCTGGGTGTTCGATTGAATATAATACTTCCAGGAGACACCGGCGCCATCGAGAAGGTCCGCCATGCTCGCGTGGGTGTAGCAGGGGAATCCCGCATATTTCGTCGGGTCTTGATTCAACGGCGTAAAAGTGGGGTACTCCTTTTGCCAGGGGGGCGGGGCCATGTTATACGTCGAGTCGAGATCCAGCGCATACGTTCCGTTGGGCGCGGCGCAGCCCGCGGCATGGCCGTTCAGGCCGGAGGCCTTCCGAGCAGCGTACCAGTCATAATCCCTGGCCGGGTAGTCCACTGTCTGTGACGTCCTGGAGAATAGGAACTGATCAGCGAGAGAGTTCCCGCCTTGCGCTTCTTCCGCGGCGTACAAGTTGTAATACGTTGTCGGGTAGTCCACTGGCTGAGATGTTCCGGAGAAGAGAAATTGATGAGCGAGATAGCTCGCGCCCTGATTCGTCTGGAACATGTAGTTAGCAAATCCGTAGTTTTCAGCGATTTCAAAGTACGGATCGAGGACGCCGTAACCATTGCTTAGGACCGTGTTCTGGACATAGGTGTAATTGTCGGTGTCGTGGACCCGGTGCCCCGCGCAGTTTTCATGGTCGGCCTGTACATTGCATGCATTGTCCCAGGTGTTGTTTTTGAAGTCGAACGATTGCTCGAACCCCACATCATGATCGTGGTCGGGATTGGCGCAGAAGTTCAAAGGTTCGCCGGTGAGGGCCAGGAAACCGCCAGGGGCGGTGCTGCATGCGGCATTGGCCGTCCCGGTCTGAAGCAGGATGTCGGCCCCGCTGTTGTACAAATTCGCGTCCTGGAACAGATTGTCTGTGCTCCTGTTTTCCTGGACGATGATGATGACGTGCTGCACCCACGTGTCCGGTGGCGGCGCTTGCGCGAAGGCAGGCGCCGAGGAAAGGAAAATCAGAAGGAACAGCAAACTCTGAGGCGGCCTCTTGTTCATGCAGGACTCTCCTTCTCGCACTCAGACGCGGAATTTGTTCGCGCAGGCTTTACGCAGTGACTCAATTGAGATCGTCTTTTGGGCTCGCTAAGAGTGAGCGTACATCTCTCACGATGTTGGCTGCAAGTTCGGCGTGTCCGCGGGCGAAGCGGACGACTACCATTCAACCTCCGCCCCACCGAGCACGGACACAGGAACGCGGTCAGAGGACAGGTTCCATATCGCGCCAGTTGGAGCCGATCTTCATTTCAACGACGAGGGGTACGCTTAATGGGCCCTTCCAGGAATAAGCGCGCTCCATGGCGGGCTTCACCAGTTCGCCGAGGCGCTTCATCTCCTTGCGCGGGCCTTCGAAGAGGAGTTCATCGTGGACCTGGAGAATCATGCGCGACTGCAAACCTTCGGCGGGAAGAAGCTGGTCCAATTCAATCATGGCGAGCTTGATGACGTCGGCGGCGGTGCCCTGCAAGGGGGTGTTCATGGCGGTGCGCTCGGCAAAACCGCGCAAGGCGGGCTGAGGCGCGTTGATTTCCGGGATGGGACGGAGACGGCCGTAGAGAGTGCGGGTGAAACCGGAACGGCGGACTTCGGCGACCTGGCGGTCCAGCCAGTCCTTCACGCCGCGATAGCGGGCGAAATAGGCGGCGATGAATTGCGCGGCCTCTTTCTGCGGGATGTCCAGATTCTGCGCGAGACCGAAGGCGGAAAGGCCGTAAATGATGCCGAAGTTGATGACTTTGGCGGCGCGGCGGTGTTCCGCGTTTTGCAACAGCGGAGGCACGCCGAAAACTTCCTGGGCGGTGCGCGCGTGAACGTCCTCGCCACGGCGGAAGGCGTCCAACAGGACAGGGTCTTCGGAAAAATGGGCCAGCAGGCGCAGTTCGATCTGTGAATAGTCCGCGGAGAGAAGCTGGTTGCCCGGCCCGGCGACAAACGCGGCGCGGATTTTGCGGCCCAGCTCGGTGCGCACGGGAATATTCTGGAGATTGGGGCTGGAAGAGCTGAGGCGTCCGGTGGCGGCGCCGGTCTGGCTGAGGCGGGTGTGCAGGCGGCCGGTGCGAGAGTCAATCAATTTCGGCAGAGCGTCGGAATAGGTGGACTTCAGCTTGCTCAGCTCGCGGAACTCCATCACGTGACGGGGCAGTTCGTGGTCCGCGGCCAGTTCTTCGAGGACGTCCATGGCGGTGGAGCGGACTTTGGGCCCGCGACGGCGGGAAGGAGTGAGTTTCAACTCGTCGAATAGAATTTCGGCGAGCTGCTGCGGAGAGTTCACATTGAATTCCCGTCCCGCGAGGCCGAAAATTTTCTTTTCGAGTTTAGCAATTTGCGTTTCCACTTCCGCCGAGATTTCCGCGAGACCGTTTCCGTCCACGCGCACGCCGTGATGCTCCATGCGAGCCAGCACGGGAGCCAGTGGCAAATCAATCTTTTCGTAAACTTCGGCCAACTCCTGGGAATTCACCTGTTCGCGTAAACGCGAACCCAAACGGCCGGCAAAATCGGCGCGCTCGCCAGCGGTTCCGATGGAGGGAAGGCTCAAATAGCGCAGCGCCACGTCGGGCAGGGGATGATTGGCCGTGGTGGGACGCAGTAGATAGGCGTAGAGCATCGAAGCGTGGCGCACACCGGCGATTTCAGCGGGGCCGGAAGCGTCGTCCGCTGCGGCAAGAAGAGCGGTCAGCTTCGGATCGTGAAGAGATTTGGGACGATCGGCGTCCGCGAGCCATTCGCGAAGCGCGGCGAGCATTTTCCCGGCGGCGTCCGGCTCGGCGTAACGAGCCACGCCTTCCGCGGGCGAAATTTCAATGCGCACGGCGCGGCTGCCGAAGCCGGGATCTTCGTCATCGGGGGCAGGCTCCAGCCAGACGGCGACGGGATCCTTGGCTGGCAGCGCGGCGAGGTATTTTTTCAGCGCGGCGGGAGTTTCGATGGCGGCGTAGTTATTTTTCGGAGCAGCGGCGGCAGGCGCGGGCGTCAGATCGTGCAACATGCTGGTGAAACCCAGCTCGGAAAACAGAGCGCGCAAGGCTTCGGTGTCCGCCGGCTGAGGCTCCAGCTGCTTCAAATTCAGCGTGATGGGGACATCGGTGTGAATGGTGGCCAGCTGTTTGCTGAGGCGCACAAACTCGCCATTTTTTTCGAGCGCCTCGCGATAGCTGGCGCGCTTCACTTCCGCGGCATGTTCCAGACAGGCTTCGGCGCTGCCGAATTCCTGGATGAGCTGGCGCGCGCCGACTTCACCGATGCCGGGCTTGCGGCGCTCGCCGGGCGCGGGTTTTTCCGAAGGGTCGCGCGCGCCGGGGATGTTGTCAATGGTGTCGCCCATCAGGGCGATGAGGTCGGGCACCCTGGACGGCGGAACGCCCATGATTTCTTGCACGGCTTTTTCGTCCAGAAGGTTTTCGCTTTTTCCGGGATTGTAGATGCGGACGGGGCCGCCGACGAGCTGCATCAGGTCCTTGTCACTGGTGACGATGATGACGTCAATTTTTTTTCCGGCGGCCTGGCGGGAGAGCGCGCCAATCACGTCATCCGCTTCGTAGCCGGGATATTCTAGGATGGGCAGGCGGGAAGCTTCGCAATAGCGCCGGACAAATGGGAGCTGTACGGAAAGGTCTTCCGGCATGGGTGGACGCTGGGCTTTGTAGGCCTTGAAAAGTTCGTCGCGGAAGGTGGGCGCGCTGACGTCGAAAACCACGGCCAGATAATCGGGCTTCCAGTTCTGGCGGAGCTTGTTCATCATGCCCGCAAAGAGGTAGGGAACTTTCGTGGGAAGGCCCTGGGGACTGCGAAGGCGGTCCATGGGCGCGAAGAAGGCGCGAAAAATGTAACCCATGGCGTCCACGAGAATGAGGCGGGGATTTGGCGCTGGCGGCATCAGAGATTTGGCTCGAACAGAAGCACGAAATTATAGCAGAGCGGCGCAGGGCAGGATGGACCACAACGGGACATTGATGCTTAGTTGCACGGCAGCGGCGAACACCTCTTGACTGGTTCCGGCGGTGCCAGTATGGTATCGCCATTGTGGGGACAATGAGGAGAGTGAGAAAGGCGCTTTAGTTGGCGGTTGCCGATATTTGCGGCGCGAATCAAAAACTGCTTCGGAAAATCGAGAGGGAGGAAAGCATGATGCGAGCATTTCGTCGGTGGAGCGGTGCAGCCCTCGTAATAGCGGTGATGCTTTCGCTGGGATTGTGGGCGGGAGCGGGTAGCGCGCAGACATTCCGCGGCTCGATTCTCGGCAACGTAACGGACAGCAGCGGCGCAGCGATCGCTGGCGCGCAGGTGGCCATCCGCAATATTGACACGGGAATCACACGCAACACGGTGACATCGGATGACGGCAGCTACAATGTCCCCGAACTGCCCATCGGCACATATTCCGTGAACATTTCCAGGGATGGCTTCGACACATACGTCACCAGCAACGTGAAAGTGGACGTGGCGGCGCAAGTGCGAGTGGACGCGGCGCTGAAGCCCGGTGCGGTAAGTACGTCGGTGACGGTTTCAGGCGAATCGCTTTCTCAAATGGATACCACCTCCAACGTGCTGGGCGGGACGCTGACGCAAAACACGGTGAAGGACCTGCCGATCAACGGCCGCGACTACACCAAGCTGATTTACCTGACGCCGGGCGTAACCGGATCGCCGGACCAGATTACGGATTCGCCCGGTTCCTTTGGCGTATTTTCGATGAACGGAGCGCGCGGCCGCGCCAACAATTTCCTGCTGGACGGCACGGACATGAACGATGGTTATCGCAATGACCCGGCCATCAACGAAGCGGGCGTGTTCGGGACACCGGCGACGATTCTGCCGATTGACGCGGTTTCCGAATTGCGCGTGCTGTCCAATTTCGAGCCGGAGTATGGCCGCAACGCCGGCGCGGTGATTAACATCGTCACCAAGAGCGGGACGAACGCGCTGCACGGAGACGTCTTTGATTACCTGCGGAACAACGTTTTGGATGCGCGCAACTTTTTCAACACCGTAGGCCAACCGCAGGCAGGGTTCCGGAATAATCAATTTGGCGCCTCGCTGGGCGGGCCGATCATCACGGATAAAACTTTTTTCTTTGCCGACTATGAAGGCCAGCGGGAGGGCGTGGGCGTGGTGACGCTGGCCTGCGTGCCAGCGGCAGGCATGACATCGTCGAACCCGGTAATCGCGGCACTGCTGGCGCGAAACCCGTGGCCGGCTCCAAATATCGCCGGTTCCACGCCTACCGACACGGGCTGCCCGAACGGACCGGATGCCTCCGTGATTTCGCCATCGTATAACAACGTGGACAGCCTGATTGCGAAGATTGACCACACCTTCGATCAGAGCAACTCCCTTACGGGTCGCTACTATTTTGGGAACAGCACGCAGGCATTCCCGCTGGCCCTGACGGCCACCGGCGGGCAGCTTCCGGGTTTTAACACGGTGACGCCGACGCGGGTGCAACTGGTATCGTTGTCTTATCTCCATATCTTTTCTCCCACGAAAGTGAATGAGTTGCGGTACGGCTGGAACCGCTTCGCCGAGGGTTTCTTCGCGCAGGATCAGGGCCTCGCCAGCGCGATCGGTTTGGACACAGGTTTGGCCGATGCGGGTTTGCCGGGCATACACGTGGGAAGCTTCGCGCAGCTGGGGGCCAACTCCTCGGATCCTCGTCATCGCGTGGACGAGAACAACCAACTCATCGACGACTACTCCTGGAAACTGGGTAAGCACGATGTGAAGTTCGGGTTTGAATTCCGGCGCACCAGTATTGCCCAATATTTCGACAAGTACTTCCAGGGCAAACTGACGTTTGACTGCCTGTCTGCCTGCGCCGACAGCTTTCTTTCAGGCACACCGGACACGGGTTTCGGAGACTCTTTCCAATACACCGGCAACTCCACCCGGAACACGTACCAGAACAACTACGGTCTCTACTTCCAGGACAGTTTCCACTTCACTCCGCGGCTCACGTTGAACTACGGGCTGCGCTGGGATTACTTCGGAGTGGTGAATGAAAAACAGGGCCTGTTCTCGGACTTCGATACTGCGACCGGACTTCTCGTTCCCGTGGGCCCCGGTGGCTACTCAAACATCTACAATCCGGACTACAACAATTTTGGACCGCGGGTGAGCGTGGCGTGGGATGTATTCGGTTCGGGCAAGACGGTGGTGCGCAGCGGATTCGGCATTTTCTATGACGCTTTTTCGCAGGACATGTTCCTCGGCCACCTGCCCTACCCGCCGTATTTTGATCCGGGGCCGGCCTATAATCCCACCGGTCCGGCGGCATATCAAATCATTCCCGCAGCGGCGAACGGAACCATTGTTGCGGGTTCGCCGGTCTATGGAACGCCGAGCTGCGCCAGCGTGGAATGCGATATTTTTTCGTTCGACCACAACACACGCACGCCGTATTACGAGAACTACAACGTAAATATCGAGCAGCAACTTTCGAGCAAGACGGTTCTGCAATTGAGTTATGTCGGTTCGGAAGGGCATAAGCTTTTCCGGTTCCTGGATTTGAACCAGCCGACTCAGAACGCGATTACGACGGCGGATCTTGGCTGCAACTGTATTAACGACTACAGCGTGCCGCGCCCCTTCGGCAACAATCCCTATGACGCGTTTTACATCATGCAAGAGGAGTCAACGGCGAATTCCAATTACAATTCATTGCAGGCCAGCCTGCGGACCAGCAACTGGCACGGCATTACCTCAATTGTGAACTACGTGTGGTCGCGATCCTTTGACAACGCCAGCGACGGTGACGACTTCGAGCCCAATGCCGCGCAGCCCAACAACAGCTACAACACCAACCTGGAATATGGACCGTCGAATTTCGACGTACCGCAGCGGTTCACCTGGATCTTTGGTTATCAACTGCCGAATTTCGCGGGCAGCTATAAGAAGTTGAAGAACGGATGGGGGATTGACAGCACAGCCACCTTGCAGAGCGGCCAGCCGTTCCAACTCAATTACAACTTTAATCCCTCGGGCGACTACAGCGGCAGTGGCGAAGGCTTCGACCGGCCCGATGTGGTCGGGCCAATCGTTTACAACCAGAGCGATCCCAACAATTTCCTGCAGCTTAGCTCGTTTGCTATTCCCTGCACGGTGAACGTCACGGTTCCAACGGGGACTGATCAGGATTGCGTTCCCGGCACGCGGCATTTCGGCGATGAAGGCCGGGATTCCTTGCGCGGGCCGAACTTCCGGCAGTGGGACATGGCGCTTTACAAGAACACAGCAATCACTGAGCGCGTAACCATGCAACTGCGCGCCGAATTCTTCAACCTCCTGAACCATCCGAACTTTGCCAATCCGTTTCTGCCCAATTTCATCGCCAGTGCGTCGCCGAATGCGGGACCGAATGCGCCAAACGGGCTGATGCTAAACGGACATGGCCAGGAGGTGGGCGCGGGCGCGTATGCGATCACGGCGACAGGCGACGTGGGAGTGGGCAACCCGTTTCTCGGCGGCGGAGGACCGCGCGGCATTCAGCTGGCGGCCAAGTTCTCCTTCTAAGCCCCGGCCACAATCGAAATTTCATGGGGGCGGCCAGCCGAGAAGGGGTGGCCGCCCCTGTGATTTATGGGCTTTTCCACGCACCTCAGGCTTGTGGCGCGGCGCGGCACCACCGCCGCGCAGGAGTTCCCACTGCGAAGGGTGAAATTTTCGCCGGCTTTCCAGCGTATTTATCCATGGAGCAACGCAAGGCATCGGACGGCATGAGCGAAACCCAGGCGGCGGAGGTTTTGTCGGCTGCCCGCGAGGGCGACGCGGAAGCGTGGGGCCAGCTATACCGGCAATACGCTCCGGCCATTTTCCGGTTCTGCCGCCGCACGATGCCCACGCGGGAAGACGCGGAGGACGCCACGGCTGAAGTTTTCATCAAGGTGCGCGAAAAGCTGGGTCAATATGACGCCACCCGGCCGTTCAGCGCATGGCTGTATAAGGTGGCCGCGAACCATTGCTGGGACCTGTTGCGCCGGCGGCGCGTGAGGCAGGACCTGGAAACAGGAGAGCTGGATGATCTGCCGTTGGAGCATCCCGACCCCAGTCAATTGGAACGGCTGATGGAGGAGCGCACCAGCCAGCAGGTGCGGTCGGCGTTGGATAAATTGCCGGCGCGGGCGCGCATGGCGCTGGCGCTGCGTTATTTTTCGGAAATGAGTTACGACGAGATCGCGGACACGCTGGGAGTGCGGCGCGCATTTGTGGGCGTACTGCTGCTGCGCGCGCGCCATCAGCTTCGCGACATGCTGCTGGCAACCAGCGCGGGGCCTGCCCTGCGCGCCAGCGTGGGAGGCAAGCCATGAACCATTTTGATGAAATGGTCTGCATGCTTTATCTGGACGGGCAACTGGAGGCGGACCGCGCGCGGGAACTGCGGAGCCACGCGGGCGAATGCGCGGGTTGCCGCGCGCTTCTGCGGGTGCTGGAAGAGGAAGGCGGATGGCTGCATGCCGCGCTGACGGAGGAGGTGGAGTCCGTGCCGGCCCGCGTGTTGGAGCCCCCGGCGCGATTGCGAACGCCGTGGGGTTGGATAGCGGCGTTCGGCCTGGCCACCGCCGGCTTCTATACGTTGTGGAACGGAATGATCGCACCCTGGCAGCAGCAATTGAGCGATGCGGGGCTGAACAGCAGCAATCTGCTGACAATGCTGGTTTTCCATGGAGCTTTCTGGAAAGGATGGGATTCGATGAGAAATCTGGTGGAATTTGTGGCCGTGGCCACGCTGATTGCCGTGGTGGTGGGATTCTCGCGAAAGAACTGGCGCCGATGGACGACGGCGGGGATGGTCTTTAGCGGCTGGGCGGTTGCACTGATGTTTCTTCTATCAGCCAGCGCGGCGGGCGCGCAGAGCCGGAATCAGGCGTCACCGGAATCGCAAAACAGCGTGACCGTTTCGATAGACGGCGCGCATTCCGGAACAGTGCCATCGGTGCAGTTGGGCGTGGGGCACGTGGAAAACTACAGGCTGCCAGCGAACCAGACGCACCACGGCGACCTGATTGTGTCCGCCAATTTCGCCCACGTCGACGGCACAGTGGAAGGCGACGTGATTGCCACGGCCCAGGATTTGGACATCACCGGACATGTGGAAGGCGACGTGATTGTTTTCGCGCGCAACCTGCGAATCAGCGGGCAGGTGGACGGAAGCGTCCGCGGCTACGGCCAGTTCATTTCCATTTCCGGATCGGTGGCGCATAACGTCACGGCGGCATGCGAAAACTTTCAGCTGGACCCAGGCGGGAAAATCGGCTGGAGCGCGATAGTGTGGGCCGGCAATATCTCGCTGGATGGCGCCATCGGGCGAAATATCATCGTGGGAGGAAAAGATCACGGAGATTAACGGCACGATCCTGGGAGCAGCCAAGCTGTATGGCAGCCGCCTCAATATCGGACCGCAGGCCAGCGTTGGCGGCGAGTTCCAATTCAAGGGGCAGTTTGAGCCGGAAATTGCAGCGGGAGCGAAGCTGGCCAGCCCGATTGATTTCTCCCGGCGGCACGAAGAAGGCGCGTTCCGGACGGGGAAGTTTTATATTCACCGGATTCTCCATTGGGGCGCGGCTTTCATATTCGGACTGGTTCTGCTGGCGTTGATGCCGGTTATGTTCGACCGCATCACGCGCGCAGGACGCAGCACCGCTGCCCTCATCGGCCTGTTGGTGCTGTTCGGCGTACCAATCATAGCCATCATTGCATGCGTCACGCTGGTCGGTATTCCGCTTGGCATTATTGCGCTGCTGGCGTACTTCGTCAGCTCTGTATGCCGCGCAGGTTTTTGTCGGGGAAATCATCGGCGGAATGCTGATGGGAAGGCCGGCGGGATTTGGCGGTCGCTGGGAAGCCTGGCGGTGGGCCTGCTGATCATTCACGCGCTGTCCGCGATCCCACACGTTGGCGGCTGGGTCATGTTGGTTGTGATTGTGTGGGGCTTGGGCGCGATTTCGTGGGGCTTTTCCGTACTTTCCGCCGCGGGGCCGCGGCAACGATTTGATAATTCGACCTCGAGCCAATATCGGCGGTTGCGATTCAGCCGCCGCCGATCATCCGCTGTGTTGTGAAGAGATCGGAAGGGACGCGGCTGGCATCCGGCCTTCAATGGCGGGCAGCGTCCTCTATTTCTCAACAATCTCCATTTCCCTGCCCACGCTGCCGAGAATTTCCAGCGCCTTGGCCAATCGGCTCGTTTATGCGTGGCGGTGACGATTGTGCGGATACGCGCTTTGCCCTGGGCACGGTGGGAAAGCCGATGGCCACGCCGAAAACGCCTTCGTCAAAAATCTCCGGGAAAATTCGAGCATTTCGCGGCGTCGCCCACCATGATGGGCGTGATGGGCGTCTGGCTTGCGCCGGTGGCGAACCCCAGTTTTTTCAAGTCCGCGCTTGAAAAATTTTGTGTTGTTCCACAATCTGCGAATCAGTTTCTCGCCTTCGCGGAATCGAGCAGAGTGAATGCCGCCTGGCAGGTGGCCACCGACGGATGGCGGATGCGACGTGGAAAACAGGAACGGCCGCCCGCGATGATACAGGAAGTCAATCAGGTCGCGCGAGCCGCAGACGTATCCGCCCAGCGAGCCGATCGCTTTGCTCAACGTGCCCACCTGAATGTCAACGCGCCCGTGGCAGCCGAGATGGTCCACGGTGCCGCGGCCGTTGCGGCCCAGCACGCCGCTGGAGTGGGCGTCGTCCACCATCATGATGCAATTGTATTTTTCCGCCAGGTCGCAGAGTTGCGGCAGCGGGGCAATATCGCCGTCCATGGAAAAAACGCCGTCGGTGATGAGCAGCTTTTTGCCCGGCCAGTTTTCCGTCTCCTTGAGGATGCGCTCGCAATCGTCCATGTCTTTGTGGTCGGAAAACTTTGATGGTGGCTTTCGATAGGCGCGCACCGTCAATGATGGAGGCGTGATTGAGTTCGTCGGAAATGATCAGGTCTTCCTTGCCGAGGATGGCGGAAACCGTGCCGGCGTTGGCGGTGAAGCCGGACTGAAAAACGACGCAGGCTTCGGTGCCCTTGAAACGCGCAATCTGCTCCTCCAGATCCATGTGCATTTTCATGGTGCCGGCCATGGTGCGCACGGCTCCGGAGCCCACGCCGAATTTTCGCGTGGCTTCGATGGCCGCGCGGCGCAGCGTTTTATTCGTGGTAAGGCCCAGGTAATTATTGGAGCTGAGATTGATTACTTCCTTGCCGTCCACCATGGCGACGGGTTTCTGTTCGCCTTCGAGAATGCGAAAATTGAAATGGAGATGCTGGGCTTTGAGTTCCTCCATGGCGTCGTGCAAGTAATTGCAATTGGGTCGCGTGTTGCTGTGGTCTATCTTCCTCCACCATAGATATTTTGCAGTGATTTTATTATAGGCTCTGCGCGGGATATGAGCCACTTAGCGGACAGCCGCAACAGATCGCGCCGGTGGCCTAGCGCGGACCCCCGCCAGGATAAAACAGAATTTTGCTGGCCTGGCCTGACCGAGCATGGCGAATGCTTCCTCGAACTTGTCCAACGGCAAGCGCTCGCGGAAGAGCGGCTCCAGATTCAACTTGCCGGCGCGCAGCAATTCGTCCATCTGCACCCAGGTCTCAAACATTTTGCGGCCGTAGATGCCGTGCACCGTGGCGCCCTTGAAAATCACGTCGTTGACGAGATCAAACTCCACCGCGCGGGAAGGAATTCCCAGCAGCGAAGCCCGTCCGCCCTGGCGGAGCATCTGAAAACCCTGGCGGATGGCGGCGGGATTGCCGCTCATTTCCAGAAGCACGTCCACGCCGGCGCCGCCGGTGGCCGAACGAATATATTCCACCACGTTTATTTTTGAGGGGTCGAGAGTTTCGTCGGCGCCCATCTGGCGGGCCATGGCGCGGCGATGCTCATTGACTTCGGTGGCGAAAAGCAAGGAGCAGCCGCAGGCTTTGGCGACGGCGATGGCCATCAATCCGATGGGGCCGCATCCGGTTACGACGGCGATTTGTCCCGCGATGGCACCCGAAAGCACGGTATGCACGGCGTTGCCGAGCGGATCCATAATTGCGGCATAATGTTCGGGAATGGACAGGATGGATTTTCCAGATGTTTTTAGCGGCAGGCAATTCTTGACGAATTCCGCGAAGCAGCCATCCTGGTCAATTCCCGCGATTCGCACGTTCTGGCAGAGGTGCGGCTGGCCCATGCGGCAGGCGCGGCACGTTCGTCCGCTATGTGCATCTCCGCGCTGACGAATTCGCCCTCGGCGAAGCCGGTAACGCCGGGGCCGGCCTTTTCCACCACGCCGCAAAATTCGTGGCCGAACGTCAGCGGGGGATGGATGCGCGATTGGGACCAGGGATCCCATTCATAGATATGCAAGATCCGTCCCGCAGATGGAGGCGGCACGCACGCGGACCAGGACTTCGCCCGGACCGGGCACAGGGACGGGAACAGTTTCCAGTTGGGCGCCGGGCGCGGCGCGCGACTTGCGCAATGCCTTCATTGTTGTGGCGGGCATGAATGGATGGCCGGGTAAGCACCGGTGAAAACCGCATATTAACACAGCAATGCAAGCGCGAAAAATGCCGGTGCCGGGGACAATTTCAGGCGCCTGAATCCCGCAGCGAGAAATGAGGTATATAGCGGGCGGTTCCGCTACAATCGGCGGCGGCCTTCGTGCTGTCCATCCAGACGCACGGCCAGTCCGAACGGGCTTGTTGCAGGAGGAAGAGTGGGATTTGGAGAAAAACTGAGGGAAATCCGGACGGGGTTTGAGCGGCCGTTCTGGGTCGCCAACGTCAGCGAGCTGTTTGAACGGCTGGCGTACTACGGCGCGTTCGCCTCGCTGGCAAACTACCTGCACGAGCGCCTGAGTTTCCCCACCGAGCAGACGGGCACGCTGACGGGACTTTTTGGCGGGCTGGTGTGGTTCCTGGCGATATTCGGCGGGGCGCTGGCGGACCGGCTGGGATTCCGGCGCGCGCTTTCGCTGGCCTACTTGATTCTGACGTGCGCGTATTTTCTGCTGGGCTCGCTGGGATGCGGCGTGGATGATGCCAGTGCGCAGCGCGGTGCCGCTGTTTGCGCTGGTGGGAGTGGTGCTGGCGTTGCCGGCGCTGGGAATCGCGCTGGTGAAACCGAGCGTGGTGGGAACCATAGCGCGGGCCTCGTCGGAAAATGTGCGCTCCATCGGTTATTCCATCTACTACACCATCGTCAATATCGGCGGCGCGGCGGGACCATTCGTAGCCTCGTATGTACACGAGCGTCTGAGCGTGGAAAATGTTTTCCGCATGTCCGCGCTGTGCGTCTTCGCCATGTTTTTCGCGGTGCTGATTTTCTTCAAGGAACCCCGCCGCGCCGGTGATGTTCCCGCGCCGACATTATCGGAGACGGCCAGAAATTTCCGGATTGTGGTGACCAATCCGCGATTCATGGCGTTTTCTGCTGATATTTAGCGGCTACTGGATCGTTTTCTGGCAGGAATTCATCATGCTGCCGATTTACATCCACGGCTACGTGAACCCCAATGCCAACGTGGAAATGATTCTGATTACGGACGCCACGGCGGTGATTTTCTTGCAGGTGATTATCAGCTACCTGACACAAAAGATTCCGGCGTTTCGCGCCATCACGCTGGGGACGCTGATTTCCAGCGTGGGCTGGCTGGTTGTGGCGAGCCATCCGGCGGTGTGGACAGCGGTGGTGTCCATTCTGGTGATTGCGCTGGGCGAAATGATTCAGGCGCCGCGCTACTACGAATACATTTCGCGGCTGGCCCCCGCAGGTCAGCAGGGCACGTACATGGGCTTTGCGTTTCTGCCCATCGGCATCGGGTCGCTGATTGGCGGCTGGCTGGGCGGCGAATTGATGCACCATTTCGGCGAAGTAGTCCACCGGCCGGCGGAAGCGTGGTGGGTGATCAGCGGCATCGGCGTGGCGACGGCGCTGGGGCTGTGGATTTATGACCGGGCGCTCAAGCCGGGAGAAGTGACCGCGGAGAATTGAAGATTCACTAAATGCGCGCGGAACCGCGTTGCGCGAATTAGCGGCGCTTCCGGCGTGATTTGCGCGGAGATTTGCGATGATTTTTGGTCTGCGTAGCTAAAGGTCTCTTTTTCTTTTGCGGCGCCACTGGCGATTCCGGCGTCTGTGCCACCAGCACGCGCTCGCGTATTTCTTCCAGCATGGATTCCAGGCGTTTGGTGTGCCGGACGGGATATTGAGACCGGCGAATCAACTGGCGATATTTCTCCGGCAACAACGCCAGGCTGGCCAGACAATGCTCGCGGGCTTCCACGATGGGCGCGGTGGGATGCAGGCGAGAGCCATCGCGCATCACCGGCACCAGAAGCGGCTCACCACCAGGGGATGGCTCACTCTCCAAGGCAATCACGTCACCGCGCCACTCGCCATTGGGACGTTTCAGCCGGTAGACCTGTTTTCTGCCGGGATAAGTGACTTTGGATTGGCTGAACTTGGCGGCTTCGTGTAGCTGGCCGTCGCGTTCCACTTCCACGAGTTTGTAGACGAGGTTGAGATACGGCGCGTCCGGCGGGGTAGCGAGAGCAGAGCCAACGCCAAAGGCGTCGGCGCGGGCGCGGCGCTCGACTAAAGCGCTGATTCGCGCTTTGTCCAGATCGCCGGAAACAAAAATCTTCACGTCGGTCCAGCCCACGCGGTCCAGTTCGCGGCGGACCCAGCGGCTGTCCTTCTCCAGGTCGCCACTGTCCAGGCGCACGCCAGCAGGTTTGATACCCATTTTCAGAATCTTCTGGAGAGCGGCGCGGACATCGTAGGTATCCAGCAACAAGATGGCGTGACCGGGAAAAACTTCCACAAAACTGCGAAACGCCTCGGCCTCGTCTTCGTGGGCCATGATCCAGGAGTGGGCCTGCGTGCCGGAAGTGGGAATCCCGAAAAGTTCGCCAGCAATGACGTTGGAGGTGCCGTGACAGCCGCCGATGGCCGCGGCACGCGAAGCATAAATGCTGGATTGCGGGCCGTGAGCGCGGCGCGCTCCCATTTCGACAACCTGGCGGCCACGGGCCGCGGTGACGAGACGCGCGGCTTTGCTGGCCACCATGGTTTGAAAGCTGATGGTGGAGAGCAGGACCGTTTCCATAAGCTGCGCTTCGGCGATGGGCGCGGTGACGCGCAGAAGCGGCTCGCCGGCAAAAACAACGGTGCCTTCCGGTACGGCCCAGACGTCGCCAGAGAACGTGAAGCCCGCGAGGTAATCGAAAAATTCCTCGCGGATCTGCTGGAAAGCCGGGTGGTGGCGGAGAAAGGCGATGTCCGAGGCGGAGAAGCGGACATTCTCCAGAAAATCGAGGCATTGCTCCAGTCCCGCAGCGACCAGATAGTTGCGGCGAGGCGGGAGATCGCGAGCGAGGAGTTCAAATGTGGCGCGGGCGTCGAAGCGGGTTTGCAGATAACCCGCAGCCATGGTCAGTTCGTAGAGATCGGTCAACAGACCGGAATGTTCATCGATCATGAAAGAAACCGGCTCGCATAGTCTGGATGGGCCCCGGAATCAGGCAAGGCTGCGGAATGGAGAGACTCCCACTGTCTTAGAGTAACTGGCGCAGATGCATAGTGAATGGCGGCACGGCTGACGCGATTGGCTCCGCACAGGCAGAAGAACGAAGCCCCCACGGTATCCCCGGCAGAAGTGCCGGGCGGGCCTGGGGGCTTCGCGAAATCCCGTGTTGGAATGGTTACTTCAGAACTGCGTCTTTGAACGCCTTCGCCGGGCGCAGCCGAACCACCGTCTTTGCCTTGATCTTGATGGCCTCGCCAGTTGCGGGGTTGCGTCCCATGCGCGCTTTCCGGTGCGCCTTCAGGGCGCGGCCGATACCGGGAAAAACGAACTTACCCGCGCTCCGTGCTTCTTTTACGGCGAGATTGAAGAGTTCGTCGAAAAACTGTGCGGATTGTTTCTTGGTGACGCCCACCTTGGCGGCAATGTGGGCCACGACCTTGGACTTGCTCATCGGATTGGCCATTGAATTCTGTGCTCCTCCTTCGTTATGCCCTTGTTGTGAGTTCCCAGGGCGACGCGGGCACTATATCCGCACGCGCGGGTTTCTGCAAGCGCAAACCTTGCGAAAAGGCCGGAAAATACGGAGTTTTTCGCGTCGGCGCAGGCCGTCCGGAATTTATGCCACGCCCAGTTCCTGGTAGAAAAGGGAACAGGAGCGGATTCCGCCAAAATAATTCTCGAGATTCAAGTGCTCATCCGGAGCATGGGCGTTCTCATCAGGCAATCCAAATCCCAAAAGGACACAGGGAACCTTGAAGGTATCGTAAACCTGTGTGACCAGGGGGATGGAGCCGCCTTCACGAATGAACACGGCCTTCTTGCCGAATCCTTTTTCCAGGGATTTTTTCGCGGTTTGGAAGATGGGATGAGTGTAAGGAGCCACCCATGGTTTGCCAGTGCTCAAAACTTCAAACTTGCACTTCACCGTTTTGGGCAGAAGTCTGCGCACCTGCTTTTCGACCAGCCGCGCGATCTTTGCGGGATCCTGATTGGGGACCAGGCGAGTGGAAAACTTCGCCCAGGCTTTGGCGGGGATAACCGTCTTGGCGCCTTCGCCCATATAACCGCCCCAGATGCCGTTTATTTCCAGAGTGGGCCGGCACCACAAGCGCTCGGGAATGGTGAAGCCGGTTTCCCCCCCCAATCCGGGAGCGCCGACGGTCTTGCGAAATTCCTTCTCTTTCCAGGGGAGCGAGTTGATCGCCTTGCGCTCCGCTTTGGAGGGCACGAGCACGTCGCCGTAAAAGCCGGGCACGGCCACGCGTCCATTTTTGTCGTGCAGTTTAGCAATCAGTTCAGAAAGAATGGTAAGCGGATTGGGCGCAGCGCCGCCGAAGACGCCGGAATGCAAATCCTGCGCGGCGCCTTCGATTTCGATCTGGAAATAATCGAGGCCGCGAAGACCGTAGGTGATGCTGGGCACGCCCGGTCCGAGCATGCTGGTGTCGGACAGGACGAGCGCGTCAGCGTCCAGTTTTTTGCGGTTCTTGACGAGGAAGCCACCCAGGCTGGGACTGCCCACTTCTTCCTCGCCTTCGATCATCACCTTGACGTTGATGGGCAACTTGCCGTTTACGCGTTGCAGAGATTGCAGGGCTTTCAAATGAATGTGGGTCTGGCCCTTGTCGTCGGCAGTGCCGCGGCCATAAAGGTTTCCGTTGCGAACCTCGGGTTCGAACGCAGGCGAAGTCCAGAGATCCAGAGGCTCGGCGGGTTGAACGTCATAATGGCCGTAGATGAGGACCGTGGGCTTGCCGGGAGCCTTGAGCGATTCACCGTAGACGATGGGATGCAGAGAGGTGGGGTTAATCTCCACGGATTCCAGTCCAGCGGCGCGCAATTGCGCGGCTACCCACTGGGCGGCGCGCTCGACATCGCCCTTGTGCTCGCTCTTGGTGCTGACGCTGGGAATGCGCAGGAATTCCTTCAGTTCGTTGAGATTTTCCTGCTGATGTTCGTCAATGTAGCGGATGAGGTCCATGATTCACCTTTCGGAGTGCCAGGAACGGCCGCAGAGGGCGCCAAAGAGTGCGGAAAAACATGGAATCGGCGCAATGTGCGTTCTTCTGACCCAATCCGATTGTACGGAATGGGAATGGTGTCGGCAAGGGCAATACTTTTTGCATCGAGGGTTGACCTGCGTGCCTGGAATGTTGAAATATAGGATCACGATGTTACCTGAGGCCCAACCGGAAGGAATAGCCCCTTCGCGTGGCACAGCGCGGCGATTTGCGCGGGTCACTGTTCTGGTGCGCGGAACCAATTCGGCGGACGAGCGCTTCCGCGAGCGCACTCGTACCATCATGATTTACGCGCAGGGAGGGCTGCTCTACCTGAATGAAAGCGTGGAAACGGACGCCACGCTGGTCCTCTACAACCCGGAGACCGAAGAGGAACAGGATTGCCGCGTCAATTATCTTGGCGACGTCACCAAGCACGGCCAGCGCGTGGGCGTGGAATTCAATTCTCCCGCGCCGCATTTCTGGGGCATTGACTTTTCACTCACGGCGCCGCCGCAGCGCGTAACTGCGACGGGCCAGTCGCATTAAATCTTTGGATTCGTTCCTTGCTGCTGCAACATCTGCACGGTTGCAAGACCCGCGTGCCAGATTTCGAGCTCTCCGTTGCATGAGGGAATCACCGGGAATCTCGCCGCGCCGAGGGCCAAAAGGCTACAATCTATTTGAAGAGCATCCCGTGGAGGGGTGGGTGAGTGGTTGAAACCGGCGGTCTTGAAAACCGTTAGGCCTCATAAGGGCCTCGTGGGTTCGAATCCCACCCCCTCCGCCATATAGTCTCCAATATTTTCTCTGTTCCCCGCATTGTCCCGAAATCCTCGTCTTTCCCGCCAAATACGCGAGGTTCGGACACGCCTGCCATGTTCTCTCCGCGTCTATTCCTTGGAATGCGCGGCCGCCCTGCCATGTTTCTCCCGCCCCAACCGTGATAGGTCCCTTTCATTGCATGAACACAACCGCTGGCTGAAACCAACTTGCGAGGATTGAGCTGCATAATGCACACGGCCGCGGGAGCTAGAGGAACGGTGCTATCGGATGGTGCGCTGGTTTTTCACAAGAGGCGATGAATTGCTTGCTCTTGTTCTGCCCAAGAGGGGAGCACACTGTGGCGGAGTTCTTCGACCGTAAGGTCGGGTCTGTGATCGCCCGAAAGGAGTGCCTCTGTGATTTGCGGCGACAGAGTTGCGCATTGCAGGATTCTTCTGACGTATCGTAGGGTCAGGCCAGATTCCTGTGCCAGCTGGCCGATGGAGGTGATTTCGCCTGCAGTGATCCTCTCGTACCAATAACGAGCCCGGGCGACTGCTTTGATTAGGGATGGCACAGGCTTCCCTTCGAACGATGCGCTATTGGGAGTTGCAATTACCCGGAGCTCTCCGCCTCGGTGAAGAGCCTTGAAGTTGCCCGTCACCTTTAAGAGGCCGCGTTCGCGTAGGGATGAGAACCTTTGCGGTATTGCATTGGGCTCATCCAGCAGGATCGAGAGCAGTTTCGATCGGTCAATCTCGATCGATACAACACTCTGGCCCACCACCGCGCGGACTAGGACGTTCCTCACGAATTCTTGCTTCTTCGGGTTTTCGAGCGTCGGCCACGCCTTGGCCAGATCCTCGGCTCGCTTTGCGACTGCTTCCTTTCTATCACCGCCTCTAATCCTCACCGTGAACTTATTCGGTGTCTGGAGCAGGGAATGGATCTGCGCCATGACGAAGCCTTCCAACTGCTTAGCCGGGAACCGGGTGATGGCAGGTTTGGTTCCATCCTGGCGGATCACAGCCTGCGAGGTGTAATAGCGGTATCGCTTTGCACCCTTGACCGCATGTGTCGGAGTGAACCGAGTGCCATCACTGTCAAACAGTTTGCCGGTGAGGAGACTTGGCATTGAGCGGAACTTCCCCGTTCGATGCGCCTGATTGTTGTCCGCAAGGCGGACTGCGACCTGATCCCACAGCGTATGGGAAACGATGGGCTGGTGTTGCCCTGGGTAGGACTGATCTCGGTGGGTGATCTCGCCAATGTAGACGCGGTTGCTCAGGAGGTGATAGAGGGCGCCGCGAGAGTACACTCGACCGCCTGACACGCGCCCGGCGGTGCTCGTGCGAATCTTGCTGTAGATCTGTTGGCGCTCTAGAAATTCCTTCAGCTTCCTGACACATCCCAGGCGCAAGTACTGCCGGAAAATCTCGTGCACGATCTCGGCTTCGGCTGAATTGACGACCAGACGGTGGTCGACACAGTCATATCCGAGCGAGACCACGCCGCCCATCCACATGCCCTTCTTCTTCGAGGCGGCAATCTTGTCCCGAATCCGCTCGCCTGTGATTTCCCGCTCGAATTGAGCGAAGGAGAGCAGCACGTTCAGCGTCAGCCGGCCCATGGATGTCGTGGTGTTGAAGTGCTGGGTTACAGAGACAAAGCTGACCGAGTGGGAGTCGAAGATCTCAATGATCTTGGCGAAGTCGGTGAGAGACCGAGTGAGGCGGTCCACCTTATAGACGACCACGGTATCGACCTTTCCAGCCTGAATATCATTCAGGAGTTTCTGCAAGGCCGGGCGCTCCATCGTGCCGCCAGAGAATCCGCCATCGTCATATCGATAGGCCAGCGGCATCCAGCCCTCGTGCTTCTGGCTCAGAATGAAGGCGCAGCAGGCCTCGCGCTGAGCCTCTAGGGAATTAAAGGACTGCTCCAGCCCCTCTTCAGAGGACTTGCGGGTGTAGATGGCACAGCGAACGTGCTCTTTAGCCATCGGATTGACCTGCAGCCGGGTTGCCGTTTCGGAGGCCGAAGAAGGCAGGGCCGGACCAACGGGTACCGGTGATCTTGCGGGCGATTTGAGACAAGCTCGGATAGCTCACGCCACCATGTTCGTAGCCTGAACTGGTGACGAATACCTCATGTGTCTGATTGCGCCACTGGCGAAGAAGGCGGGTTCCAGGCTTGATGCGGGGCCGAATCAGCAGTTCGTTCGAGGTCGGATTGCGTTTAAGGGTCCGGGCGATCCGGCGAAGCTCTAGACGCGCGGGGGGCTTAAGGCCTCCGTAGGCGATCTCTTGAATTCGATAGGCGAGGAAAGGAATCAGGATTTCCCGACGGATTCCGACCGGGGCGGGCTTTCGGTAGAGCTTCTGCCAGAGCTCCCCCAACTGCTCCTTAGAGAGCTGGGGCAATTGGGCGATTTGATTTGAGGTGCTTTTCCCCATCCTCTTGCGCCTCCAGCGCAGTCACAGTGACGCTTGCGCTGGGCAAACAGTCAAGCGAAACCCGTGGCAGAGAACCGACAACAAGGACCAGACTCTCCTAGCCTTTAAGAATTGACAGATTCAAATTCAAGCCAGGGTTCTCCATGCCGCTGACCGGACCGATCTTTTGTACCAGTTCCAGTGAGAGAGCCCTTATATCACAGCCTGTGGCTGTGAAGTGAAATTCGGTGGAACCAGGGGGCTATAGGGCTATAGGCCGGCGGCGCCGGCGGCCTGTAGCCCAGCGCCGAGTGCGGTCGCTCCGTGTTGTACTCCACCCGGAACCGCTCCACCACGATCTGTGCTTCCTTCAGCGAGTAGAAAATCTCTCCGTTCAGGCATTCGTCCCGCAGCTTCCCGTTGAAACTCTCGCAGTAGCCGTTCTCCCACGGACTGCCCGGCTCGATGTACAGCGGGCCCGTCCCCAAGCTCACCAGCCACTTCCTCAGGGCTTTGGCTACGAACTCCGGACCGTTGTCCGAACGAATATGTTCCGGGATTCCCCTCCACAGCATCACCTCCGCCAGCGTTTCGATCACCTCATAGCTCCCCAGCCGCCGCGCCACATGAATCGCCAGACACTCCCGCGTGTATTCGTCCAGCATCGTCAGCAGCCGCAGCATTCGTCCATCGTGCGTCATGGCGCTCACGAAGTCGTAGCTCCACACCTGATTGGCCCGCTCCGGCCGCAGCCGGATGCAAGACCCGTCGTTCAACCACAACCGCCTTCTGGCCCTTTGTTTGTGCGGCACTTTCAACCCTTCCCGCCGCCAGATCCGCTGCACCCGATCCTTGCCTACTTCCCAGCCCGCCTCGCGCAGCTTTACGGTGATCCGCCGGTAGCCGTAGCGTCCATAGTCGCTGGCCAGCCGGATGATCGCTCGCGTCAGCGCATCCTCATCGGTCCGCACCAGCGGTTCGTAGCGTTGTGTCCCTCGCCCCTGCCCCAGCAGCCGGCAAGCCTGTCGCTCGCTCACTTCGTACTTGGCGCGCACCTGCTCCACCGCACAACGGCGCCGCTCAGGGCTTAGAAGTTTCCCTCTGCCACGTCCTTCAAAATTTGCTTCTCCAGCGACAGCTCCGCCACCAGACGCTTCAACTTGGTGTTTTCCCTCTCCAGATCCTTGAGCCGCTTGGCCTGGTTCAGCTTCAAACCGCCGTACTCTTTCCGCCAGCGGTAGTAGGTCTGCTCGGTGATCTCCACTTCCCGGCAGGCTTGCGGGGTGGTCTTTCCGTTGGCGATACCCACTTCAATCTGCCGCAGCAGCGCGACGATTTGCTCCGGCTTGTGTCTCCTGTTCGGCATACCAGCTTCCCTCCAGAGTGAATTCTCTCTCACTCCCGCTGGTACAAAAAACCCCGGTCACGTCATCCTGGACATTTGGTTTTAGAATGGCACCATGGCGAGCCAAGACGACGTGCTGGCGGCCGCTGGAGACAGGCTGCGAGACGCGCCACTGGTGTGCCCCATCTGCCATGTGCATGTCCCGGTAAGCGCGCTCAAATTCAGGAGAGAATTCCGCTGCCCGGCTTGCGGGAAGAATCTTGAAGTGACGCGGAACTGGCAGCGCGCGATTGAGCGGCGTGGCCTGGTTATTCTCCCGGTGCTGTTATATGACAGCGCGAGGCTCATTTTGGGCTTCGTCCGGGCACACTTCTGACTTATTGTCCCCTTCAACAGGAAAAATCAACAGCAGGTTCTGTAACGCTCGTCGCGCGTGACGGAATCAGAATGGCCGGGGTGGCCAGGCGACGAGAGACACCAAATCCGAATTGCTGTCCCAAAGCGTAAACGGACTCGATGGGGCTTCAGTTGTGCACCCCGTATTGGGGTCTATAGAGAGCAATCCAACGCTGGAGACATCAAACGTCTCAGCAACGTAGAGTCCCTTTCCTGCCCCTGTTGTGCCTATCGTGGCGACAGTGGCTGGAGTCATACTGGACTCGCCCCGAGGGAACTTCAGGTTTGTGGTACAGCCGGTGTAGGTAACGTTGAGAGGGTTTTCGCTGAAGTTCATAGTGATCATCTGGCCAATGGCAGCGGTGCCGCCGCTGGCATAGAGGTATTTCTCGTCGGGACTAAGGCGAACGAAGCCGACACCTTCGGAATTACCGAGGCTGCCGTCGCCGCCAAAGTCCTGTTCGGAATCGAGCCCGCCATCAGGGTTGATCAGAAAAGTTGAAACAGCTGTCGTGCAATCCTGCCCGCAAAATGGGAAAACGGCAAAAATGGCAAATTTATTGTCCGCTGTTATATCAAGCCCTTCAATATTCCTGACATGGGAAGGGAACGGGCCAAGCTCTGTCAGACTGCCATTTGGTCCAATCGCGTAGGAATCGGGGTCGCCGCCAAAACCAGACCCGATGAGCGTCTTACCGTTGGGTGTGGCCGCCAGATCGTACGATTCTTGCATTGCGTACGTCGTGTTCAAAAGCGCCAGCGTGCAACCCGGGTCGATCGCCCAGCTTGCGATGTAGTGGCTGAAGCCTACGAAGAGATAGTCTCCCGATGCGGCCACGACGTACGGATAATAGTCCGCTGGAACATCTGTGTCCGAATAATTGCCCACTAACGACAGCCCCGGATACTTAAATGAGCTGATTTCGTTCTCGTCCGCAGCGTCAATTCCCGTTACCATAAAAACACAAATATCGGGGCCATCCTCGACCACTACAACCGACGGGTCTCCGCCCCCGCCGCCAGCGGGCTGCTGGGAATCCAATCTGGCAGCAGTCATCAAAAGGGGGTTTCTTGCGGATCCCGAAAGTTTCAGGATCGTGCTATAGGCATCACCGCGGAAGTCGCCGTCGTTCGTGATGACGAAGTGTTCTTTACTGGCATCCTGCAGGGGAGCGAAAAGCAAAGCTATAGCGACCACCAAAAACCCTGCGCGGAAGGATTTCACGAACCTCATCGCGGCACTCCTCCTGAGGAACACCTGAGAGATAAGGTATACCTGCCTCATCTTTACGTCAAATCAGTGCGAACATGGACGGCACCCCTAGCGCCGAGCGTGCAGCGGTACAATGGCGCGCAGGACAGGGTGAGCGAAATACTCGTCCGCCCTGCCCCGCCGCGCCCGGCTTGGCGTCCGCAGGCTTCTTGTGAACGCTGATTTGACGGACCTCAGCCTGATCGAAATCGGCCTTGTGGGCGTTGAAGTACCCGCTGATGTCGCTTGGAGTTACTTGAATATCGCTGACAAGCTTCTTGTACTCGGCCTGGGCAAGAATCTCCTGCTCCTGGAACTTCAAGCGCTGGATGATCTCGGGGTCCTGGTTGAGGTGGTCGCTGATCGCTTTCTGCAAGAGCGCCAGTGTCATGGCGTACCTCTCGCCCACGCTCCGCGGCCCTTGCGTCGCCACCATGCGCTGGATTTGCGGCGGCATACCCTTGATCATTGTATGCATATCCGCAGCGGTCACCTTCTCGTCGCCGACTTTCAACACTATTGTGTCGGGCGGAACGAATGTCTTGTTTTCTGAATCCATCTTGGCGGACACGTCGGGCGCTGCCGACGCTGCGGCTGACGTGGATGGCTTCGCCTGCTGCGCACCGAGCGGCAGCGCAAATGCCAAGAGCATCAATCCGCCTACTCGAACGGAACGAAATTTGGTGTTCATCCTTCGACCTTTCTAATGATCTAAAGTTATCTTCACCTGAAAATGCTAGAAGCAAAACAGCGTGCTTCTGCCCGGTACGGAGGAGCGAAGCGGCAGAATGCTTTTATCTCAAAACGCCGCTCATTGGCGAGAGTTCATAGGCCACGCCTCCGCCATACTGCCCGCCGCCGCCCGTGGTGCCAAACAAGTCACCCTTGCTGTCCATCGCCAGGCCGGAATTCGGGTCCAATCCATCGGTGCCATCGAATGTGTGCAGGACCGCGTATTCCCATTTTCCATTTGTCTGCTTTCTCATGCCGTACACCACTCCATCCTCGTACTCCCCGCCCAAAATTGTCACGCCGAACAGGTCTCCCTGGCTGTCAAACACTACCCAGCTTCCAGGCCTGGACCCCAGTGCTTCGTTCGCGCCGAAATCCCACGGGATTTGCTCGTTGACCTTGTGGCCAGAGCCGCGCGCCAATTCAAAAACAGTGCCGCAGCCGCCCATTTTTACACAGTTACTGCCTCCAGCCGCTGTGACGCCGTACAGCCCATCATCGTGAAATGTTAAGCCACCTTCCGGTCCAATCCCATCCTGGTGGCCATACTTATCGAATTCCCAGAGCAGGACCTCGTTCCACTGTCCCTCCGGCTGCCGATGCAGGGCAAACACAACTCCGCAACCGAACTGGTATAGACAATCTCCCACTCCATGGCCGATTCCGCCCTCGCCATACAGGTTCCCCTTCGGGTCAAGAAGCAGACTGCTTGTAGGATTGCAAGCCGGCTGGCTGCAGAATGTGTAGAGCAGGGTGAACGTCCAGCCACCCGAGCTTGGCGTCAATTGGTATGCGGCATATGCCGCGATACCGTACAGGTTGCCTCCCGGCCCCAATGTCGGCGCAACAAGGGGAGACACCCCGTCGGCGCAACTCGGCTGGGAGCAGAAGTTCCAAAGGATACTTTCTGCCCACACCCCATTCGCACTGGGCGACAGCTCGAAGACTGTCCCGCAGCCATCACCCGTGCAGTACTGGCCGTCGCCGCCGAATACGGTTGTTCCGTACAGGTTCCCGGCCTCGTCTATCACCAGTCCGATGGGGTCCCAGCCATCCGTGGGGTCATTGACGGGGAAACTGTGCAGGATGGTCTCCGTCCACTCCCTGTTGGCATCTGGCGTCAGCTCAAACACGGTCCCGTAGCCGTAGGCCCCCCCACTCGTTGTCACGCCATACAGATTCCCCCTGCCGTCCATCACTATGCTGCCCGGGCCGACGCCATCGCCCGGCGCGCCAAACGAATGCACGATCTGAAACTGATACTGCACCCGCGAATCGGCTGGCGACGATACACCCCACCCCATTGCAAGAATCACCATTATTCCGAAAGACCAACGTATCCTTCCGAGACCCATAAACGAATCCTCCTCCCGGCCCAGCGACGGATTATCAATGGACCGGGATGTTCCACGCCGCCAACTATCGAATCACCTTCGGCTGCATATCTCCAACGTCCTACTGCTCCGCTTCAACGACGTCATCGTCAGGATCAGACGCAATGAAAGTCAATCCAAAGCAGGGCGTCGTCAGAAAATCTGTGACGAAGCAACTGGGCGCGTATTTCGCCCCGGTGATCTGGGTGAAACCGTAAGGCAAAGCATTGAAGTTGAAGAAATCCTTGAGCGGATATGCCATTCCCGATCCCCAGGTGCAGTTGTTTCCTGTATTGTGACATTCCCAATAGCCATCTGGCGCAAACCAGTCGGCAAATTCATAGTCGCAGCCGTTTGGAAAGTTCGTAGAGTCCGCCCCAGCGATGCCACAGCCGTCGCTCGGGGGGTTGGGATATGGCGAAAGGCCGAAATTCCATTCGATGAAACCGAGAATGCTCCCGAAATCGTGGACATATGGAGGATCTTCGTTCACCGTCTGGTGGTTCGCGTTCGTCGGGCCAGAAATGTAGCCAGTAAAGCCATCCGGGCACGTATTAGGAGGGCAGTGGTTGTTGTAGGTGGAAACGACCAGTAGCGGCACGCGGAATCCATAGACATAGTAGGCGCCATCAACTGCGTCTTCTGCCGTGTCAGGGTTTGCATACCCTCCCTCCAAGCCTAACTCCGTCGGGAGCCACGGAGTTATGTGGTCGTACCAGCCGCCCCAATCGTCCCACGTGACGAGAATCAAAGTGGGGTCTGTTCCATTCCAATACATCGCCTGGTTATTGTTACTGGCGCACGTCGTCGCGGGTGCATACTGGTTCTTGCCGCCAATCGCATTCACAATCGCGGCCACCCACGACGGGCCTCCATCGTTAGCTCCAGGGCCCTCCCCGGGGTGATCCGACCAGCTTCCATCTGGAATTACCCAGCTTACCTGTTGCAGATTGCAGTTGTGAATGTCGTTCAGGATGTCACCCATCGTATCATCAACGTATTGCCAGTCCGTGTTATTTGGGCACGATCCGTTGGGATAAACCGGACAGATTTGGCTTAGCGAATTCGGGGCTGCCCAGATCCTGTTGTCCTCCATTGACGATTGTATGTAGTATTTCCAATGGATTTGATTTGGCGTGACATTGTCGAGCAGCGTGGCCAGGCTAGGATGGTCATAGCAGGGAAACCCCGTGTAATCGGTGTTGGGAGGAGCATAGAAAAAGTTTTCCTGTCCGGCGTTGCCAACTCCCGATATATCAGCTGAAAGGATATCAGCCTCCAATGTCCAGTAATATTTACCGTTATTGGGATTATAACTGTGCCAATATGATGTGCACCCGGCATAGTTGTTAATATCCGTAAGGTCGTGGTCATTATCACTATTCCCGGTGAACGGATTTTCGGAATCGAACATCTCGTAGTTCTTCGAAGTGTCGCCGCTGCCGTCGTACGCTACAGGTGCAGAGGTTCCCGAAAATAGGAACTGATGAGCGGCATAGCTTGGCCCCTGGTTGGTCTGAAACATGTGGTTTGCAAAGCCGTACTGTTCGGCAATCTGATAATACGGGTTAAGAATGCAGGGGCAAGAGCTGCCCGAAACAGGGTAGTTCTGTACATAGGTGTAGTTCGCGTAATTTCCATAGCCTTGATTTCCCGGAAAACATGATTTATGCACAATTACGAAATTTGTGGAACAGGCACCATCCCAATGCGGCACACCATTGTTGTCGATATCAGCGCTCGTCTCGAAAGCAGTGCCGTGCAAATGGTCGGGGTCGAAGCATGCCCCCAACGATGGATATGCGTACAGATAGACGTTCCCATATTCGCAACTCGCGTTTTGCTGCGCATTATTCAGTCCATCGCCAGGCAAGATGTCTGCCCCGTTGTCGATTAGGTGTTGATCTTGGAATAAGTTGTCTGGGGTTCTGTTTTCCTGCACGATGACTATGACGTGCTTGAACGGCTCTGTCTGGGCGGAGGCAGGCGTTGCGAGGAACGAAACCAAAAGGGAAGAACAAACAACTGCGAACAGCAAACTCTGGGTCGGTTTAGTGTCCATGGGGGGACTCTCCTTGTGTCGCTCAGAGGCGGAAGTTCATTCAGTCAGAGGCTTCTCCGTGAGTTAAATACGTCCTTCGATGGTCGGGGGGTGTCTCACTTCGTGCCGGCGTAGGGAGCACGAGTAGTCTGCCTGCTGTTCGGGGAGGGCGTGGCGGCGCATTAACCAGAGGCCGGGGAGGAGTGTCGTGCATTCGCATGTCAGACAGGCCGAGTCGTTAGCCAAACGAAACGCGAGTTATGTTTTAGCACCACTGTCAAGAAGGAATCGTGAGAAGTATGCCTTTTGCCTCGGTTATGATTGCGCCTTGAGATTTCAAAGGAAGAGAAAGTACACGCCAAAGTTGCTGTTCCCTCCAAAACTCACCGGCATGCGAATGGGTGCTCTCCACGGGAGATGCCCAAAAGGAATCTAATCGCTTAGACCTTGAGTACATCGCGAGATGCATGTCAAATGTTCAACATATGAAATGCAGCAGATAATACTTGACAATAGTGTTAAAATACCAATTGCCTATCGGGACTAATCTCCGCTCTTGAGCGGGCGTGCCCGACATGCCAATGCACGAGGCTGCTCCTCGGCTTTTAGTTAAGGTTCGCGATTAACTCTCTCCGACTAGCAGCCAAGGTATTGACGCTCCCCTCCCCGGCGGAAGAGAAAATCCTCCGGGCTTCCAAAACAGTGGATTCCTGTTATCTCGTCAGGAATCCCTGAACGAAAAAGCCCGCTTCGAGCTGCACAAGGAGGGTCGCAAATGACCAAGAAACTTGCGCAGGCGTTTCTGCTCACTCTGGCAATCGCTAAGGGAGCTTCTGCCTTCCCACAGTCGGCACCTGATCCCCGCACGTGGGTTGAGCACGTGATCATAGTCGTCCAGGAAAACAGGACGCCGGATAACCTGTTTAATCTCGACACAAATTTATACGCCAACAATCAGGGCGGGGACATTCTCCCTGGAAATCCGAATGTCTCTAACGCAATCTGCAGGGATGCTGACAAGGGAGGGAACGGGTATCTGCCACTCGTTGGAGCCCCGCTATCATTTTGCGCTAACCCCGATCATTCTCACCTCTCTGCTTTCGAAGGTTCCTATGATCCGAATGCCACAAGCGGCAGAGCCTGGGATAACCAGTGCAGAGTACAGGCCGATCATTATTTTTGCAACGGCCACTACCCCGACGACAGCGACAACTACACTTTTGTGAATAGCCCACAGAACCCATCTTGGAGCCCGTATCCTAACAATCACCTTTTGGATCCATATTTTCAAATAGCAGAGAACTACGGATTTGCGAACTACACGTTCCAGACAAACCAAGGGCCGAGTTTCCTCGCGCATCAATTTCTTTTCTCGGGTACTTCGGCGCCCGTGGCATACCCTTCCACGTACTACTGGGAATTCGCCGCGGAAAACCCGACAGGCGGGAACCTAGAGGGTGGATGTGCCTCATCTGATTCGCCACAGAACATATCTTATCTAATAAGTTCTCAAGGAGCACCGGACCCGACTTTCCCGGATGAGGACTATCTCTACAATAGCGGATATCCCTGTTACAATCACGCGAGCTTGGCCGACCTGCTCGACCATGCTACGCCGAATCCAATCTCGTGGAAATACTACATCGAATCGCCCAGCTATGATAACAGCATCTGGACCGCGCCAAACGCGCTCAGTGCCATCTGCCAACCTGTCAATGGTAAATGCAGCAGCGGCAGCGGCAACGGCGACTGGCAATATGTCGACGACGAACTTGGGGATATCTTGTACGATATCGACAATTGCAACCTACCTGCAGTGAGTTGGGTGATTCCGGATGGGCAGTGGTCGGATCACCCCGGAGTAGATTCGCAAGGCCAAACGGATGCCGACGGCGGTCCTTCCTGGGTCGCGGCGATCGTAAATGCCGTCGGGGCCACGAAAACTTGCGACACGCCGCCGGGCGGCCTTGCCGGCTTTGGCAACACCGTGGTTCTCATCACGTGGGACGATTGGGGCGGTTTTTTCGATCACGTGGCGCCGTACGAAGGATATACCGGCGGATATCCGAATGTCAGCAACAAGAACGGCCTCTGGTACACGTACGGCTTCCGGGTCCCGCTCCTGATTGTTTCACAGTACACCCAGAACTACATTTCCGGTTCCATCAACCCGAACAATTACCAAGGCGAGACACCGCCCTACATCCACGACTTCGGCAGCATTCTCGGCTTTGTTGAGTACACGTTTGGCCTCAATACATTCACTCCAGGGACACCATACCCGTGCGGCATTGAATATTTCACAGATCAGAACTGCGAGTATCCCTATGCGGACTTCTTTGCGCTGGATAGCCCAGCCTTCTACGTATATACCCAAGGCCTGCTTGGCGGATGTCCACCGAGCACCTGCCCATATCCACTTTCCGACTTTTTCAATCTCACGACACCTCGCTCTTTCCTGCAAATAACTGGCGCGAAGTACAATCCGACTTGTTTCCAGATAGCGAATGTGAACACGGTGCATTGCTTCCCCGACTACCCCGCGGATCCGGACGATGAATGAGGGTGTGGCTGGGCACGATCGGGGGTGTAAAATGATCGCAGAGCGTGGCAGCAAGCGGACACCACCCCTGAACCAGCCTCCGACCCAGCTAGGAGGTTGAGTTTATGCGCCAGCGTGTATTACGAGCACTCGTCGGGGTGACCTTGCCCTTCGTGGCCGCCACATGGGGTTTCCCGATGTCGGCCCAAGCGCCTGTGCAGTATCAATTCAAAATTCTGCACGGGTTCGTTTTTGACCCGCCAACTGATGGACTCGCCCCGCAAGGCCCGTTGGTCCGTGACCCGCAGGGCAACCTGTATGGACCCGCCTCGGGCGGGGCTTACAACGGCGGAATCATATTCGAGCTGTCGCCGGGAGCCAATGGCCAATGGACAGAATCCATAATCCACAATTTCCCAATGAATGACCCAGCCGACGGCTATAATCCCACCGGCCTGGTTATGGATGCAACGGGAAATTTGTACGGGACCACATCCGGCGGCGGCGCTAATGAATATGGCACTGTTTTTGAGTTAACTCACGGGTCGGGCGGGTGGACGGAAAGCATCCTTTACAGTTTTTGCTCCCTGCCAAATTGCGCCGATGGCACCGGCGCAGCGGCCCCAAGCCTCAGGGCCTGGGAATGTTCTATATGGGGTTACGGGCGAAACCGCCTTCCAACTAAAGCCAACTTCCAACGGCTGGATGCTGACGACGCTATATACATTCTGTAGCCAGCCCAACTGCAGCGACGGGGAGTACCCCAATGGCCCCCTTACTGTGGATGCCGACGGAAATCTGTATGGTTCTACATACGGGGGAGGGATACAAGACGGGTTCTGCGGTCAGAAAGGCTGCGGTGTCGTATTCGGCTTGCATCCTTTGCCGCGCGGCCAGTGGAAGGAGGAGTTGTTGTATTCCTTCCAGTCGAATAATAACAATTACGATGGCGCAATCCCTAGCGGAGGACTGGCCCTGCACGCGGGCGGATTGTATGGTACGACGGTGACGGGTGGGCAGCACTTCGTCGGCACGGTGTATGACTTGACGCGGGGTTCCGGGAATGGCCTTCAGGAGCAAATCCTGCGCAGCTTCGGCGCGAACGGAGCCCAGGGGAGCGAGCCATCGGGCGGTGTCGTGTTCGACGCGGAAAGAGATATGTTCGGCGTGACCAGTGGAGGCGGATCGCCCGACTGCGGATGTGGCACAGTGTATGGCATGAAACCGCAGGACGATGACAAATGGGGATTCGCGGTACTGCATTCGTTTGACTACTCGGACGGAGCTCTACCGGAATATGGTCTGACGGTTGACAGCGAAGGCAATCTCTACGGAACGACTATGAGCGGCGGTCCCGGCGAAGGCGGCGTGGTCTTCGAACTCTCGCCGGTGACGCAAGCTCCAAAGTAGAAGGATTCTGTGACGACCAATCATGTAGGTGAGGCACTTCAGCCCGTTGTCCTTCGCCATAATTCCGTCCGTGTCAAAAAAGAAGAGCTGAGCACAGCGCAGGCCTGGTGGTGACCTTCGAGATTCTATCCTAGAAATTGAAGCCACTGCTTTCGTGGCCCGAGCAGCGACACTTTCCCATCGATTTTATCTGCGGGAGATGCTCTTCTTCGTTTCAGGTGCGATGGACTATGCTGCTCGCTCGTAGCGGTGATGCACGCCGCCCAGCCGTGGGGACGAGATGATTTGGCCGTGTCCAGTCGAGGGAGGCCGCCCGCCCGGCGTGTCTTTGGCCAAACTCAGATGAGTTCGGTCCTCGTGGTAATACCGAACGTAGTCCCGAAGCAATCTCCGCAGGTGTTCCTCGTTGAAAGCAATGACGTGATCCAGCAAGTCTCGGCGGCAACTCTCCACTGTCCTCCGCAAAAATTCTGGACGGCCAGTAATCCTACCCGAATCGCAATGAGAATTAAGGGTTTGTCCTTCTCCGTCGGCGTGTGGCATCCTGCGGCGTTATGCGAATCCTTCCTGTCATACGCAAAAATGCTTTCCGCACATCAAAGCACCGCTGAAAAAGTGAGATTGATGCAAGAGTGGCCTTCGCGGATTCTCTCAGACCCCTCGTATCTGCGGCTGGCAATCAAGTCGATGGCTTTGCGCGAGCACACCGGCGGCGCGGGGCGCCGTGGCGAGCATCGCGTCATCTGCGCTGCTCCGTTCTCTGAATCTACGCTGCGATTCGATCCAGTCGGTATTCGTGGTGCAATCCGCTGAGAATCGCGCGGGAGGCAATTCGTGCCCAAGTAGGGAGCTCGTGTCTATGAACATTTCCTACGAGAAATGGGCGTGAGTCTTCCATCGGAGCAGGAATGCCGGGACCCAAAGCTGAGTGTGGCCGACCGCAGTTGTAGTGGCTGACCCACTCGCGGAGGATTCGTCGCAGATGCTTTTCACCGAAGGGAATGACGAAGTCCAGACACTCACGGCGAATCGTACCCACCAGCCGCTCGCAATAGGCATTGGCTTTTGGTGCTCGGACTGGCGTCCTCAACACTTTCAGCCCGAATGATGTCAGGGATTCGTCCAGCTCTGCGGAGAAAATCGAATCCCGATCATGTATCAGAAATCGATACGGATGATCGCCGGGGATGGCTTCTCGGAATTGCTGTATGGTCCACTCCGCAGTCGGATGCGCCGTCACGTTGAAATGCAGAATCCGCCGGCTGCCGACTTCCATCGCCACGAACACGTAAAGAATCCTGAACGTGGCCGTCACAGCCACGAAAAAGTCACAGGCTACGATAGCGTGGGAGTGATTTCTCACGAAGGTCTTCCACTGTTGCGAGGATACTCTTCGAGGTCCAGGATAATCGGGATCGGCAGGCCAATAGGCACGCACTGTGCGCGGAGACACGCGAATGCCGAGTTTGACAGATAGCTCGGCGGCGATTCGTGCCTGTCCCCAAGTAGGATTCTCACGGACCATGCGTGCAATCAAGTCACGGATATTTCTTGGCAGTCGGGGTCGTCCCACTTTCGATTTCCACCTCCAAAACAGCTTAAATCCCAAACGGTGCCAGCGGATCAGCGTGTCTGGTTTAACAATCAGCAAGGCATCTCTCCAGTCAAATAGCCGGGACCAGACTGCGAGACAAAATCGCGCGGCATTATCCAGCCGGCGCGGATGAACCTTACGCTCCGCATAGAAGGCCAGTTGTTTGCGGAGGAACAGGTTTTCAGCCGCCAAGGTCTCGCGGGCACGGAGCAAGCCTGTCAAGAACCAAAGCATTTCAACACACAACTCGAGAGCTGCTGAGGGGATTCGCAGAAGAAAACACGACCGTATTCGAAGCATAATGGTGGCATGATATCCAGGAAAAGTACACAGACGCGAGCTACAGCAAAGCGCGCGTTAACACTAGAAATGACAGCGACTTGTGGAGTCGGACGGAATTATTGCGCACCACAGCTTTTGTAGGGCGTTCGCACCGCATGCCTCAGTTGCATAAAACCTCTCAGAATCACTGTCTAAAAAAATCAGTCCTTGACATTAGTCCGACAGATTTCCCTTGACAGTAATGCTACAATAGGTTTCGTCTTTTCAGCCTTCTGGGTTTCTTGACTAGGCCCGTTCGACACAAAGACGCACAAGACTACTTCTCGGTCTTTAGGTTTGGCGCCCGCGACCGGCCTCTCCGACCAGCAGCCAAGGTTTCGACACTCCCTACCCCGGCAGAACTGAGACCCTCCGGGCTTTCGAAAAAAGCGGGTTCCAGTTGTTTCAACCGGGAAGCCTGAACGAAGAGTTTCCGCTTTTGAGTGGGACAAGGACGGTTCACATGAACACGAAACTGACCCAGGTTTTACTGTTCCTTCTGATTTTCCTCTCCCCATTGGCTGCTTTTGGGCAGCAAGCGCCGGCACCACAGCACATCATCATAATCGTGCAGGAGAATCGCACTCCGGACAACTTGTACCAGGATCCAAACCTCATCAAAAACGGAGCGGACATTTCCGCTACGGGCTACTGTACGCCTACAGGCCATCAGCAGACGATGGTCCCGCTGCAGGGGACGGATTTGGATGCGTGCTTCGATCCCCAACACGGTCATATGCTGGGGTTCGAGCCGACATACGACAACGGAAATTGGGATGGCGCATGCAATGTCACGGCGGGGTATGCTTCGTGCTATACGGGCTCCGGTTATGCCACCTACACATATGTGCAGAACACCGTTAACATCCAGCTGGGGTACGGGACTCTTACACCGTATTGGCAGATCGCGGAGACCTATGGGTTCGCCAACTACATGTTTCAAACCAACCAAGGACCGAGCTTTCTCGCGCATCAATTCCTCTTTTCGGGAACGTCGGCGCCAGTGGGGTATGGCCAGGGCGTCGCTAATCAAAACCAGTGGCAATTGTTCGCCGTGGAGAACCCGACGATTCCCGTGAACGGCATTCCCACGTCCACCAACACTTCCGGGTGTTTCTCGCCGTCGGGGACCGTGGTGAACGATCTCTACTCTACCGACTTTTCCGGGAACCCTTGGCCCACGGAAACGTCTTACTACGATCCTAGCATGTTTGCACCTAACTACGCCGGATTCCCTTGTTACACCCATCCGAGTATGGCGAACCTGCTCGACAGCGCCGGTATCTCGTGGAAGTACTACATTCAATCAAGGCAAGAACGTAGCAACATCTGGACCGCGCCCAACGCACTGTCGGCGATTTGCTCGTTCGATCCTAACGGCGGGTCCTGCAGCCCCCCCAACGGCAACACCGACTGGAGCAACGTTGACTATACCGTGGGAGATATCCTTACCGACATTAACAATTGCACCAGCGGAAACTGCAACGCTTCAACCTGCAGCGCCCTGCCGGCTGTAAGCTGGGTGATTCCTGACGGGAGCTGGTCGGACCACCCCGGCCCATTAATTCTTAACAACAATCAAAAAGTGTATCCCTCCGTTGGCGGTCCCTCGTGGGTAGCCGCGATTGTGAACGCTATCGGCGTCCAGAGTGTCGGTGGTACAACGGACTGCGGATACTGGAACAACACGACCATTCTTATCACTTGGGACGATTGGGGTGGCTGGTATGACCACATAGCGCCATACCTTCCCCCAAACAGCTCTTACCCCCAGGTGGGGTACCCGGGTGTCACCGATAACAACGGCGACTGGTACGTGTATGGCTTCCGGGTCCCGTTGCTGGTCGTTTCCACTTACGCCACGCCGGGCTACATATCCGGTAACCTTAACAATGGACAAGGCAAAACCAAGAACCCGCCGTACATCCACGATTTCGGCAGCATTCTCGGCTACGTCGAATGGGCGTTTGGCCTGCCGCCCTACCCTGCAACCAGTCAGAATACCTGTGGCATCGCCGATGCTACTGGTCTAGGCTGCAATTATCCGTATGCCGACTACTTCGCCCCGGACGGCAAGTTCGAGTGCCCGCCTAGTGCATGCGGCTCGAGTCCATATCCACTTGAGGATTTCTTCAGTGCCACATCCCACGCGTTCACGGCAATAACAGGAGCGCAGTATCCCTCGTCTTGCTTCACTACGGACGTGAACAGTTGCTTCCCATACTACCCTGCGGATCCGGATGATGACGGTATCGATCTGCAAGATTAGGTGTTCGTTGAAAAACTGGCCAGACAGTCATCGCATCTGTCTTAAGCAGGGTCGAAGGGAGCCGTCACGAGCGTTGTGTGCACTGCGGAAAAGGATATCCTCCGGTGTGGAGGCCAGGAAGAACTGCAAGTCGCCCTACCCCCGGTGATGTTTGGGAATATTGGAGACCGTTGCGCATGAGCGAACGAACGTTATATGCAGCTGCCGGACCGGCGCTCATCCTAGCGGCGATCGGATGGGCGCTGTCAGTGCCGGCTTATGGGCAGGTGCAGTATCAGTTACAGGTCCTGCATGGATTTGGATCGCCAGGTGATGGTGTGGCGCCGCAGGGCGGATTGGTCTTCGATCAAAAAGGCAATCTGTACGGCGTAACCAACGGCGGCGGGGGCTACAACGACGGAGCCGTGTTTGAGTTGACGCCGGGGGCGAACGGGGAGTGGACGGAGACGATACTGCACAGCTTCCTCTATGGTCAGGGAGATGGCTATCAGCCCACCGGAGTGATCGGTGATGGGGCTGGGAATCTATACGGAACAACGTCATGGGGCGGGCTCAATGATTATGGGACCGTCTTTGAACTGACACCTGGGGCCAACGGGGAATGGACAGAAAGCATCCTTTGGAACTTCTGCTCCCTGCCGGACTGTGCCGATGGCTGGAATCCCATGGATGCACCGACGCTAAATCCGGCTGGCGGCCTCTATGGGGTGACTGGGGGCTCTCCGGGCACGGCGTTCGAGTTGACGCCGGGTTCCAATCGCTGGACCTTCACCTTACTCTACACCTTCTGCAGCCAACCCAATTGCTCTGACGGAGATGCTCCCAGCGCCAGCCTGATTTTGGACGCTAAGGGAATTCTATTTGGCGAGGCTGGAGGAGGAACGGGCCATGGGTCCTGCGGCAATGGCTGCGGCGTAGTTTTCGCTCTTCAGCCGAAGCCGGATGGTCAATGGAAGGAAGTTGTGCTGCATGATTTCGGCACGGGTAAAGACGGCGCCGGCCCCCACGGAGGTGTAACCCTGTACGAGAAGGGGTTATATGGCACTACGGAATCGGGCGGCGGGCTTGGCTGCGAGGGCGGAGGGTGCGGCACCGTGTTTGAACTGGAGCATCGTGCTGGTAACAGAATTGACGAGCAGATTTTGCGCGCCTTCGGGGCAAACGACGCGCAGGGGATTCTTCCACTGGAGGGTGTGGCGTTTGATGAGCACGGGGATCTATTCGGCGTGACGGGAGAAGGCGGGGCGGACGGAGACGGTGTGGTGTATGGCATGAGGCGGCAGAGCAACGGACAATGGGGATTCCAGGTGGTCCACACGTTTGCGGGATCTGACGGAATTCTGCCGGATGACCGTCTGACCATAGACAGCAAGGGCAATCTGTACGGCACGACGTTCGGGGGCGGCCAGTACGGAGTCGGCGTCGTATATGAACTCTCGCCGGTGAAGCAAGCTCCGAAGTAGCAGGATTCTGTGACGACCAGTCATGTGGGCGAGGCGCTCCAACCTATTTCGCGCGTTGTAGAAGTTAGCCGAAAAGGAGCCGTATGGTTTGCCTGTGCTCCGCAAAAAATCTAGCCAGGCAGTCCATGATGAAGCTGTACCTCGCCATAATTCAATCCGCTTTTGCAATCAACAGGAGGGCGCTCGTGTCTGAACGCGGGTCTGCTTCGATTTTCCTTGTCCTCATGGCTGCAAATATCCCATGGTGTCCGGGTTCCTGACGACCCGGTATTAGACGGCATTGCGTTTGCAAAGGAAAGGACGCTCGGCTCCACTCGGAATCTGCTTCCGATCCAGCGAATCAGGTTTTTCCCTGTTATTCCCTGATCCTGCCCTGTTAATTCCCTGTTAGCTTCCCTGATAATTCCCTGTTCCGTTTGAGACTCGAATCGACGCTCAGGACCAGAAGTGCTCCATAATGAGGCGCTTATGGCGTCCGACGGCCGAAACAAGTCGGCCAAATTCGCAAAATTCCCTGTATTTTTCCCTGTTAGCAGGGAATTCGCGCGGAGAAAGGTCCGCACGAGCCTGCGTCCACCGCCATACAGTCTGCGACGTTGAAAATGATCCCCGGCGCGCCACACGGCATGTGCTCCACGCTGAAGGATCAAATCAACGAAGAACTGCTGGCATTCTTCAAGTTATAATGGCGGATGGAAATTTTCCGCGGAGTTCGCTGAGAGAAAATGACGGAGGTATGGAATCGAAGTGATGCGAGGCGGCGAGCCTGCATACTCTGCGCGCTCGCCGCTGTGCTGCTCGTTTTGTCCGCCGCAATCTGTTTCCAAACCACGGCTGTCGCCCGTGAGCGCGGTGCAGTCGTCGCCGTGGGACCGCAGTACGATTCCACGCACGTCTACATCGCCCCCGGCGACTTCGACGACTTGGTGAACAGCATCACGGCCACGTTCGGAGGGCAGGCGTCGAAACGCATTGTGTCCAACGTTCTACCCGTGCCGAGCAGCACCGAGTTTCAGGCCGTTTGGACTCCGTCCGGCACGTTCTCCATTTTTGCCTACCAGACGCCCATTCCATCTCCCTTTGGAGAGGAACGCACGGGTTATCTCGTCACCAATATGGACAATGCGATTCGCGCCGCGCGCGCGGCAGGGGCCGAGGTGATCGTCGCGCCGTTCAAGGATCCCATTGGAATTGACTCTGTGATCCAGTGGCCCGGGGGAGTGAAGATGCAGCTCTACTGGCATTTCACCACGCCCGATTTTCAGCCGCTGAAAATGATCCCAGACAATCGAGTGTACGTCTCGCCCGACCGCGCCGATGAATTCACGCGGGACTTTGTAAGATTCTCGGGCGGAAAAATCATGAGCGACGACAAGCACGCCGACGCGGGAGAAATCGGCCGTCCCGGGGAGACGTACCGCTGCATTCGCATCTCGTCGCTTTTTGGAAACGTGCAGGTGCTCGTAATGGACGGCCATTTGCCCCATCCCTTCGGGTACGAGATAACGGGATATCAGGTGGAGGATCTAGACGCGGCGCTACAAAAGGCGCGGGCGACCGGAGCGAAAATTCTCTCCGCGCCATACAAGACGAAAGCCCGCCGGACGGCTATGGTCGAATTCCCCGGCGGTTACATCGCGGAAATCCACAGCATATCTACGAATCGATGATTTGCGCCGTCAGTTTTGAGCGGTGCTAGCAGCTTGCCCGATCATTTCTGCGACTTCTTTCGGATGGGAGATGTGAACCACGTGTCTGGCGCCGGAAGCGCATCCTTTTGAATCGTCTACCCGATTCCCCGGTTTCCTTGTCCGTCCGGCGGAGAAATGAACGAGCGCCGGACCAGTCCCTTCGACCTTGACATAGGCAGCCACGACATCCGTTTCCATGATGCGGCTGCCTTCGCGAGCCTGAGCGGGCCGCGTTCGGCTATCATCCCACCACGCGTTGGCGAGGAGTGACAGAATGCACACAGCAAGAACAATGACGATGATTTTTTTCATGTGCACGCAGCGATGATCAATAGGCCTCCCTCAGCATTATCGCCGATTCGCACAATTCCCTGTTATTGCCTGATCGGCCTCTGTTAATTCCCTGCATGCTTCCCTGAAAATTGCCTGTTCCGATTGCAGAAAGAATTGAAATCTCTAGTACCAAATGCCACTGATTCAAAGGTTTACATGCTTGACAAGGCGATTCAAGGCCAAAAAACGAGCAAAATTCCCCGTATTTTTCCCTGTTAGCAGGGAATCTGGGCGGAGAATGGTTCGCACCCGCCTGCGTCCACCGCCATACAGTCTCCAATATTTTCTCTGTTCCCTGCATTGTCCCGAAATCCTCGTCTTTCCCGCCAAATACGCGAGGTTCGGAGACGCCTGACATGCTCTCTCCGCGTCTATTCCTTGGAGCGCGGTCGCCCTGCCATATTGCTCTCACCCCAACCGTGACAGGTCCCTTTCATCGCATGAACACAATCGCTGGCTGAAACCAACTTGCGAGGATTGAGCTGCATAATGCACACGCCGCTGGCGGCCTGCAGCCCCCAGGTGCCACCCCAACCGATGTCGCAGCCCATGACTTTGATGTAGACTGTCTCACTCGACTTGGTGCAAAAACTCGGTCCGGTCACCCGATTTGGACGATCCCTTTTGAGGTTGACAATCAGCCGAATGCAAGTACAGTTTCTGCGTGGAACATCAGCGCAGATGCCCGCAGGGAATGGGCTTCGATCATTCGCGACGACCGCCTGATAGCTGTTTTCGCCGGGCATCTGCATGACGCCAACCGCTCCCGGTACCTGCCGCCCTATAGCTGGCAGGCGGCGCGCGGTTCCCGGCCTCCCGAAGTCTACGAGAAGACCTTCCTGGCCCTTCCACTTGCGGCCAAATTCCAGCTCGATCGTCCGTCACAGGCCCGGGCACTCCTGGTGGCCACGGTGACGCCCGAGAGGGTGGTGCGAGCGGAAATTCGCTGGTTCAGCGCCCCGCAAAGCAAAGTCCTGAAAGCGGCGTCGTGGTGAGCGAGTCAGCCCCAACGGCGAGTACTCATCGTATCCACCGCTCGCGACGAAAAACGGCAAAAATGGCAAGACCATGAAATACGACGATACCAAGCTCATAAAGTATGAGGATACGATTCAGCTGCATTTTGACACCACGGGCAAGATCGCATGGCTGACGCTGAAAAACTATGGCTCCATGGAAAAACCGCCGGCTCCATTCTGGGCAAATGTTGTCGACGCTACTATTGGCACCCCAGCTGGAATTGAGTGGAATCAAATGCCGGGTCTGAAGGCGTCAGAGGAAACCATCAGCATCGCTGAGATGCTCAGCAGTAAAGAAATCTCTGAGTTTCAGGCCAGGGTCATCCAGATCAGTAAAGCAAATCCGGAGAATCCCTTCTTTCTCCGCAAAGCCCTCACGGAGATAATCGAAAATGCCCTCGGACAAATCGGCTTTCCACAGGCAGACCTTAATTATAAAGAAAATGACCCTAGATTTAGTTGGACCACATATGTTGCCCTACGAAACATCCTGAGTGCGCCTCCCGATCCAAGGGTTTACGAGGATATCTTCGAATTCAAGACCATCAATTCTAATGCGGGACCAAAGGACCCCTCGGAGGAAAAGGTCTTATCCTTGACATTCACCGCATACTTTCCCAGGCGTGATCTTGAGCTTCAGGAAGAGAGAACGCTCTTTACAGAATATCAGGGGCCGGAGATGGGCCAAGGGTATGGGCCGGGCAAGACCCAACCTGTGGATGTGCGCCCGCTGAAACCAATTTATGGCAAATTGGGACGTCCTCCTGAGACAGGACAACTTAAGCAAGAAGCTTGGAAAAGGGTAGCAACGGGAAGGTTTGTTAAAAAGGGAGACTCCTATGAGTACCAGGAGCTCTTTGATGAGCTCGATGTACGCATACGCAAGAAGAAACTCAATACAGGGCCAGACCGCGTAAAAATAGGAAAGACAAGAGAACAAGAGGAGTCGAACTACCTCCACAGGCACCTCGATAGGGTTTCCTGTTACGCCTTTCGTGGTGATGACCGTGGCCCCCTAAAGATCCATGGAGCGGGTGGGTTCTTCCCGGGCGTCACCCGCACGGATCCTGGAATGTACAAAAAGGCGGTGGTGGGGTATATCTCCACACTAAAAAAAGACAAGGCGGCCGAGCTCAAGGCTGCTCAGGTGGCCCTCGAACTCGACACGTCGAGCCGAAAAAGATTCGAGGCTATCATGCATCAATTAATGCATTTAGGTGATTATACAGCCGACCAAAAATTCAGAGGGTTTGGTTCTGCGACAAAGTCCATGGCGATAGCCAAAGCCTTCTCCAACACTTGGGAAGAGAAGATAGTCGACCTTAAATCCTATTGCTACGCAGTTTTCTGCAAGGGCGGATTTCTTCTACCTTCGCATGATGTTGACGGCAAAGCTATAGAAGAGCAGCACAAATTTGCCCATTTTCTTGAACAAGAGGTGGCCGTACCGGGTGTGATCCCCTGGCGCAACGACGTGGTTGGCATGCGCGCCATTTTATGCAACAAAAACGGCCAGCACCTCTGCGGTCCGGTTTTTCTGCAGGATCGACTTAGGAAAAATGATCCTGAAGCTTTCAGCGAGCTCTTCGAGCTTTTGAGCGGGAAGAGCCAGGGCAGGTCACCTTTTATTGAAAAACAATCCAAGTTGCCGCCCGAACAGCCGTTCCAGCAGCCGCTGCAACAGCCGCCACTACAGCCGCCACTGCAGCCGCCAAAAGAGCCACCAAAACAGCCGCCACTACAGCCGCCACTGCAGCCACCAAAACAGCCGCCACTACAGCCACCACTAGGGTCGCCACTACAGCCGCCAAAAGAGCCACCAAAGCAACCGCCACTACAGCCGCCAAAAGAGCCACCAAAACAGCCGCCACTACAGCCACCAAAGCAACCGCCAAAACAACCGCCTGTGGATCCGCCTACTTCTATTCCGGTTGGTGGGGAATCGCCCGTGGGTAGAGGAGACCCATCAAACATGAAGCGCGACAGATATGGGAATCCAATTAAATGAAAATGCCCCACGAGGATATCTGAGCACGGTCGAAAGATGACACTTCAAGAGCTACAAGACGCACTGGCGAAAGCCAAGAGCCTGACGATCAAGGATGGCAAGGTGTGCATTGAGGACAAGAGGTTTCGTGTCCAGACTCTAGCTCCATTCGATAGAGTTGCAGGTATTACAATTGACTATGAACTCCCCGTCAAGGGCACTGGCGCTCTCAAGTTCATTGACGGTGAGACATCCTCGCTCTTCCTGCAGGAAAACCACAATATTCTTACTGGGCTAACGGACGTACAGGCAGTTTTCGAACTGGACAGGAATCAGGATACGCTTGACGTCACCCTTTGTTATAAACTGTATAAGCAGCCGGAAGGTTGGCAGTTTCTACGCAGTTTCCCAGAGCTTCCCATACCTTTTGACTCCAAAAGCCAGCGATATGATGCGAGCGGGCAGTCGGTTCTCGATACACTCAAGTTCGAGGCCTGCTTTTTGTATTTGACAACGTACGAACACGAATTAACACTTGACGCCATTTTCGGCGACGCTTTCTTAGAGGAAACGATCACACTAAAGGAAGGCCTCAATTTTGTGGGGCGCGGTGCCCCCGAGGGAACACTTGCCCTTCTCGCACAACTAGGTAAGGGAACATCTCCAGTCTTGCATGGGCAAGTTATTCCACGCCCCGGTGGCAACCTTCCGCGAGTACAAAGAGACCAGCTCCCGTGGGATGCCAAACCTCCTATTCCCGGGATCCACCTGAAGTTTCCCTTAAGCACGGGACTTTCCTTGGGGCCGGAAGGCAAACCATTGGTGGCGTTCAAGGACCTGCGGTTTGAAATGTACAGCCCCCTTAGCCGGTATTGGCGTTTTGAAAACGCGTCTTACGAGCCGGTAATGGCATATCTGGGCGACGTCAAAATTGGAACACTCGATCTTATGACCGCGTCGGCGAGTGTGGTTTCGGGGCGGGACGACGAGTTGGTTTTTGCGTGCCGATTTGGTCCGGACATTAACCTGGATGCATTACTGGAAGCCCTCACCCCCCTCGAGGCTAAAAAGGATGCGGATGAGAAGGATAGCTATTCTTTTCTTCCAGAGCCCATACGGGAAGGCATCGGCAAGCTCGGGCCGGAGAGCGCCTCGATTGCGTTGGTGCGCTCCGGCCCCGGGAGCGATTATGAAGTGGCGTACACACAATTCACAATTGGGGCGCAAGGTTCCGCCATCTCCTGGACGCCGTTTAAAGATTTGGAGCGCCACTTGACAAGTTGTTCTCGATTGGCTTTACTTCATTGAGGATTGCCGTTGTCTGGCCGTTTGACAGCGATCGGCGCTTATTTCTCGCCACGATCAAGGGAACAGCAACATTTCTTGGGGGTCGCGTTAGGCGTCCAGGTGGAGGCCCCCGATATTTATATTTCCGCCGAGCAGATCGGGTCTACGACAATCGATCTGCAAGAGTACTTCGACAAACAATTTAACAAGAAGTCTTTGCCTCTTAAGTTTTTAACTCCTAAGGTTAACATCGAGAACATTACGCTCGTGTCCGATCCCGGATCCTATTATTCATTTGCGATGAATCTAATTCCGGGCAGGAGCTGAGGATCCTCGACGGATACGCATTGCCGGACCTTCGCCTGGCGGTTTCATGCACTACGGAGAACAAGAATACATACCTGGGCTGGCAATTTGAGCTTAGTACGAAGCAGGACGAAAAGGGATTTCCCGTGCTTGGTCTCATTAGATGGCTGGCCGGACAAATGAGTATTGAATTATCCATGCCGGCAGCGGTTAAGGACTTAATAACCATCGAGAGTGTTTCGGTATCCTATAATTCCCAGAGCGAGGAGTTTGGATTTGAATGCTGGGGCAAACTTACATTTAACGAAATTACCCTAAGTTGCTGTTTCACGATTGAGCATAGCCTGAATGAGAAAGACCCGGATGGTGCGACGACCTTCGGCGGCCAGATTCTCTTCGGCCCAGAAGAGGCGCCCCTATCGTTCAGTTTGTACTTCAGTAAAAATGCCGCATCCACATGCGCTCTGGCGGCGTATAACGACCCGTGCGGCTACGAACTGGAGATCCAAGCCCTGGCTGCATCCGTCCTCCCGGAGTTTGCTAAATATATACCCGCCAGCCTGACCATGACACTGAGGAGTGCTTTGGTTGCGTACTACAGCCAGAAGCTTTCAAAGAAGCGCGGAGTCCTTTTTGGAGTCGATCTGAGCGCAAAAGTGGAATTATCCGACCTGCCGATGGTGGGCCGCGCGATGCCGAAGGATCAGACCATCGGATTTGAGAGCCTGCGAATCATCGTAGCTTCCGAGGAGCTCGAGCAGGAGTCTGTCGCGAGCCTCGACGAAATTCTTTTGCGTGAGGGCATAAAGCCGCTGTCGGATATGTCAGGGAACGGTGAGGGAAAGGGAGGGCTTCAGAAATTCAACATCACTGCGGAGCTTTTGTTCGGATCCCTGTCGCGCACTCTGAGTTTGCCGATAGGTGAGGGTGACTTCGAGAAATCTCCCACCGAGCGGGGTCCTGACGAGCCACCTGCCGTCGAAAACGCAGGCCGGCCAGAAGAGTCTGTGGCACTTCAGGCTGAGGAAGCGACTGACGCGACGAAGTGGTTCGAAGTCGAGAAGTCGATGGGGCCAGTCACGGTCCGGCGCATCGGCTTGGGCTATGAGAACGGGCGAGTAGGCATCAAGTTTGACGCCAGCCTGCAGTTGAACGTTTTGACGTTCAACCTCGAAGGCCTGGGGCTAACGTATCCCCTGGATAAGTTTACCGAACCCTCGCAGTTCCATAAGCACGTCGAGTTCACCCTGGACGGAATGGGCTTAGCGCTGGGCAACGGGCCCATTGAGATTGGCGGCAGCCTGGTGCGGGTCCCTCGCAAGGACCCGAAGGAGTTGGAACTCGAGGGCACACTGCTGATTCGCACAGCGGTGTTCACCTTCTCGGCCTTCGGGTCGTATGTCAAGTTAGCAGACGGCACGCACTCGGTGATGGCATTTGCGGTTCTGCTCCTGGAGCTGGGCGACCCCACCGGCACGGGCGCTTTCGTTGTCACCGGGCTGGCGTTTGGGTTTGGCGTGAACCGGAAGCTGACGCTTCCGCGAATCGATGAGGTGCATACCTTTCCCCTGATTCAGGCCGCCATGGTGAAGCAGGACTTTGCGGACTTGCAGAAATTGCCGCAGCAGCTGCGCCCGTACGTGGCTCCTTCGCCGGGAAATTTCTGGATCGCCGCGGGCATCAAATTCAACTCGTTTGGGATAGTGGACTCGTTCCTGCTGGTCTCGGTCGCGTTCTCGTCCGGGGGCGGACGTGGAAATCGGCCTGCTGGGACTTTCCCGAATGACCACGCCGACCGTGGTCCAGCCGGAGAAGTCCATCGCTTGTGCGGAACTGGCCCTGCGGGGCGTGATCAGCATCGCTGAGGGTTTGATCCAGTTTGAGGCCCGCCTGACAGAGAACTCATTTATCTTCTCCCAGGCCTGCCAACTCACTGGAGGCTTCGCCTTCTGCGTATGGTTCGCGGGGCCTCATAAGGGCGATTTCGTCATTTCGCTGGGAGGTTACCACCCCGCGTTCAAGCCTCCCGAGCATTATCCGCTCGTCCCCCGCCTGGGGATCCGGCTGCAGATTGGGACGGAACTGAGCATCACGGGCGAAGCTTATTTCGCGCTCACGCCATCGTGCATCATGGCCGGAGGGAAGCTCTGCGCGGTCTTCAAGTCCGGCGGGATCGAGGCGTGGTTTATCGCCTATGCCCATTTCCTGCTGAGCTGGCAGCCCTTTCACTACCAGGCGGACATGGGCGTTTCGATGGGCGTCGCGCTGCGCCTGGGCGCAATCGCCATACGGCTGGAATTGAGCGTCGCCCTGAGGCTTTGGGGACCGCCATTCGGCGGTAGAGCGGTGTCACGCTTTGGATCATTTCGTTTCCGATCCAGTTTGGCGCGGGCCGCTCCGGCGGCGAAGCCCCTCACCGCGCTTCATCGAGAATTGCCTCCTCAAGTGCCTGCCGGCCGCCAAGAGCCCTCCGCAGGTTCCCGCCCAGCCCGATGTTTTTTCCGTGCGCATCACAGACGGCCTCCTGCGCCAGCAGGAAGTCGAGGCGACGAAAAGCCCTGCTACCAAGGAAGTGGAAAAGCGCACCTATCGAATCGTAAATGCGTATCAACTCTCCCTGACCGCCCAATCCGTGATTCCCTGCACCCGGTTCGCGGGGTTGGACGCCTGCAGCCGGACGCATGGAGGAAGTGAAGCTGAGAGCTCAGGACCTCGGAATCCGGCCCATGGGAAGGCAAGGCCTTGACTCGGAATTCACCGTCAAGATGACCGGGGTCAAAAACAAAACCGCCTCAGAAGAAAAGAAATTGGAATTCAGCAAAAGAATCGGCGTATCGGTAGAAAAGAAATTGGAATTCAGCAAAAGAATCAGCCTCAGAGTATCGGTGGTCACGGGCAACGTGCCCGATGCTCTTTGGGGGAAATGCGAAAAGCGGAATGAAGTTCCGCTTCCGAAGACGCCCGAGGCGAAAACCATTGAGGTTGCCGTGGGCATCCGCATCTCCTGCATCGCGCCGAAGCCTCAACATGAGCTGCTCGATATTAAGATCCAGAAGCTCGCGTTCCGGAAGCTAAAGGATAAGGAGGTCGAATGGAAAAACCACGGGGAAGAAGCAACTCTGAGTTACGGCGCGGGCACCACGATCTTCAGCACGATTATGGCCAGCAAGGTTATCGAGGAGCGCAAGAAAATTTGCGATTGCCTGAAGAAACAAATGGACGGCTACCTGCAGAAGAAAGCCCGCGAAACCCACGAGGAACAACCGCCCTTCGACTGGAACGAGGTGGATCATCTGGAGGAGCTCGCCAGCAGGAAGAAGGATGACTCTTATTTCCAGTCTACGATAAATCTCTGTCCGGTGGGAAGTTCCTATGAGTAATAACAAGACCCCTTCCGGCACGATCCGTTTCCATCAATGGTGCGAGCCGCCGCTCCCGGAGGATGACTACGAAGTCGTTGTGGAGCAAAAAGTGACCGAGTTCGGCGACGAAAAAATCCCCGCCGGAAAGTTTTCATTCACCGTTGCCGGGCCGCGCTTTGCTCTGAACCCCGCGGAAATTTACTGTGTCTACCCGCCGGAGAGCTCCAGCGGCGATTTTGCCAATTCTCTGCCGCATATTGTCTTCACGCGCCGGACGATTCCCTGGGAAAGAAATCTGCGCGCGGGCTCTCTCCCCGCCTTCGACGCGCCGTGGATGGCTTTGCTGCTGCTCAGCGAGGAGGATTTCGAGCATAACAAATTCCCGAAGATCGAGCCGCGCACGGTGGAGAATTTGTGCGACGAGGAACAACAGAAAAAGGACAACGTGAGCGGCCCGAAAATAGGGAAATCTAACCTGAAAGAATACGAATTAAAGGATCCCTGCAACACCATCGATCTGGATGCCAAGCTGTTTCAGGAGATCGCCCCGCGCGAAGCCGATCTCCAATTTCTGGCCCACGTGCGGGAAGTCAATACCGACGCCAAGGAGACCCTCTCATTCCTTGCCGACGGATGGTTCTCCGTGGTGATCGGAAACCGCTTCCCACAGCCCCGGCGTCCGGATCAACAAGGTGCGGAAGGGGTGGAGAACCGGGCGCTCTTGGTTTCCCTGGAAGGGATGGCAGACTACCTTCCCGGTTCCTCTATTCCATTCCCCAAGGTTCGGCTGGTGGTGCTTGCCAACTGGGCGTTCCGTTGTGCTGAGGGCTTTGAATTCGTTCCATCGATGGAGCGCCTAAACACAGGACCGCTCGCGATCCCGTTTCAAGCGCACGGCAAGCCTCAAGAATCACCTCAAGAATCCTACGTCCATGACGCTTTCCGCAGAGGCTATGCCGCGCTGAATCACAATACGCGCCGCGGCGAGAAAACCGTTTCCTGGTACCGCGGACCGCTGACGCCCGTGACCATCGAGCGCCTGGCTGACTACAAATTCGCGCCCGCTCCCGACGCCTTGGTGCGATACGACCCCCTGAAAGGAATGATGGACTTGACTTACGCGGCGGCTTCGCAGCTCGGCCGGCTTCTGGGTCTCCAGGACCGGTCCTTTGCGCAGGCGCTGTGCGCATGGCGCACAAAGGTTGAGGGGCAGCTCAGTGCGCTGCTGGGCAGGGAAAATCTGCGGCGGGCACTGAACAGCGGGCGGGCTTTCCTGCCGGCGCCGGAAAGCGAATTTCTGCAAAATGTGTTGACCGACGCTATTAGAGAGAGCCCCGAGAAAGTGGAGCGCGTCGCTAAAACGTTTGAAGACCAGTTTGAAGGCCATCTCGAGCGCCCTGAGGAAGGCGATCCGGACCTGAATCCGCCTGCGTCCGTTTGTCAATGGCTGGCCCGGCGGCTTCTGCTGTATGGGGTGCCGTTCTCTTATCTGGTCCCGGATGAGCGCATGCTGCCGCCGGACTCCATGCGGTTTTTCAGTCTGGACCCCGGATGGGTGAAGTGCCTGCTCGAAGGCGCCTGCAGTGTGGGACGCGGTAGCGTCCGTGAACAAGCGGTTGACGAAATGCTGCGGAACAGGTTTTTCGATCTGGCTGAGGCTGCTTCCGCCACCGTCCGCCAGCGCCCGCCAACGGACGACGCGCCGGCGATCGCCGGGATCGCAACCGTGCCTGCCCACCCGGTCAGCGGTAAACCCTTCACCATCATGCTGACGGGAAAGAATTTCGGCGCGTCCGGCTCCACGGTCTCTTTCACGGGACCGGCGTCCCATTCGGCCACCGCCAAGGGAAGCCCCGGCGTGGATTTGAATTCAGCGACGCTTGAGCATCTTAGAGAGGCCTTGGGGAAGATTGGAGAAGAAGCCTACGCCCAAGAAATCATTGACGCCCGCCCGTACCAGTTCAAGATTGACCTCGAGCGCCGGGGAATCGTTTCCGCTGAAGTCTTCAAAAAGGTGTTCAAGCTCGTTACGGTGCTGACGGAGGTATCCCCGGAGACCCAGGTAACCCTGTCTTCTGCGGGAAGCTTCATGGTAACCCTGAAGAATGATTCTACCGGGCTGATCTCGAACGGCTTCCCGCTGTCGGTGCGGGAGGCAGTGCCGAGGAAGACTTCTACGAAAAGCCTGAAAAGCCCTCTCGAAGGGTTTCTCCTGCGTTCCCCGTTGGTGAGAGGATGGCAGGGCTTGGAGATGAAGGCGATTGGGCTTAAAGACGAGCCCCTAACGCCCCTCCGGATTGACCGCCTGTCACCTGAGATCATGCTCTGCATTTTCAGTGGACGACTGAAGTCCATCGAGGTCCGCCAGCCTCCCGAAGGCATGCACTTCGGAGCCACGATGCACGGCGGGAAATACGAGAAGGGGATACTTCGAAGCGTGGTGAAGATGGCCGACGGCAAAGAACCGGGCGACCAGATCGAACTCATGGCGAAAGACCCTACGACCGGGAAAGAAAAGCACAGCCCCATCAACGTACCTGTCTCACCGAGTCGGGTTGTCCAAGTGGCAGAGCTGGCGAAGGATTATCTCCACGAGGAGCTCGAGTCTAGAGGCGGCATGGCCATGGGAGATTTCACTTCGGCGGAGTTCGGCGTGCAGATGACCGAGAGCCCCGGGCAGGTCACGATCGAGATGGGGAAGGACCGGCGATGAACGGCGAGCGCAAGCATCTGCTGATTCCCATTCACATTGACGCACTGGCGGTGCCAAAGGGGGGTGGGGGCTTCAAGAAAGTGAATGCGGCGCCCCAGTATTCCAAGCTGGAGAAAGAGTATTTCATAGCCGCCGATCTCAGGCGGCCGCTGGAGGATTTAGATCTCGAAACGGGCATACACCTTCATTTCCGGCTTCCCGCGGCGGCGGCGTATTGGGACCAGAAAAGGGAACAGGGATTCCCAAGGATACCCAACCGATGGCTGGTGCAGCGCTATTACAAACCGAAATCGGGCGGCCTGCGCATGAAAGCCTGGTTAATCCGCGGGGATGAAGAGGCGCCCGCCGGCGCCTCGGCAGTGGTGTTGCCGGTTTTTCGCGCCAAGAAGCGGGGCACGGAGGACGAGACGCTCCTGGATTTGTGGCGGACTGGGGAAGCCAATTGGGCGTCAGGCAAAGAGTACGATACGCCACTGGAATTGCGCCGGACCGGGGTGAAGGAGGTCATCTGGGACGGGGACAAGCGTGAAAGTGATTACGAATACAGCGCCGACAACAAGAATGCCAAAGTGGAGCTTACTGCCGTCACCGGCGGAGACGCGGGCTTCAGCGCTCACTATCCCGCCTGCCGAAGCATACTTGGTTTACATGACGACCTGGAAGGCGTTCCGAAAGAAACGGAGCTCTCCTACCTCGTCACCGGGTGGTACTCCGGAAAGGAAGACGATCCGTGGGATGCACTGGTGGCCCGGGTGGCGGAGGCGGCCGACAAGCGGAGTAATCTGGCGGCCACGATGGCGACGGCGGACGAGGCAAAGAAGAAGGAAATCGAGAAGGAATCAGGCGAACTTAAGAAGGCAAGCGAAATACTAGACGAATGGATGAAGGATCGCGGCTGTGCGGAGGACTTCGGGAAGATTGACGAACTTGGAGGCGCTGAGCTTGCCAAGAAGCTGCCGGCTGGCATTCTCTGCCATGGGCGGGTCACCAACGTTGTCTTGCAGGGGAAGAGTTCCCACGCGATAACGCGGCAGCGCGGCCCATTCGAGGATTTTGCCAGGGCCGACCAATACTGGGTGGATATCGGCAATAGCTCCGCCGAAGCCTTCGCGGCAAGGGTCGCGGCGCAACTCCGCACTTCAGCCCGCGGCAAGTCAGTGAAGGATCAGCAGGCCCTTCTCGAAGACCTGATCACCGCCTTTCAGACCGGGCAATTGTCCGAGGGAACCGATTATTCCGCAGTGGATGCCGAACTGCACCGGCAGGGTTTCGCTTCGGCCGGTGGAGGCGGGATCTGGGTAATCGAGCCGGAGGCGCAGGCTGGCTCCCCGAAGGCGTTGGGGCCGGAGGGCGCGCGGCGCACGCCTGCGCGCTTGCCGCAGGTCTTGCAGGAAAAGCTGGACGAACTCAACCGGTGTCAGAGGGAATATGAACGTTACGCCCGCTGGTTCAGGGACTACCAATGGGAGTTGTATGCCGTCTGGCACCGGTGCATGGATGCTATATATGAGGAGGGGAGCGTAGAAGATCAAGTTAAAGAAGCCCTGGAGACAAGCAAGGAGTCATTGGAATATTTTTTGGGGGGCTACTGGGGGAGCAAGGCTTCGAAAACTCAAGCATCCCTGACAAAGTCCAACCGGATGGATGCCAGGGACGCCCTTATCAAAGCGCTTAAGGATTACAACGGCCAGCCCGAAACCACGACCAAATACGTCCTCCCTAACCCGCAGGGTTCGAGCCTGCCCGACGCACCGCAGCAGCCCGCAGCACCTTTCTATACGCCCAATGATCCCGTGCTTCTGGTTTCGGGGCCGGCCATGCGGGCGATTAACACGGAGCCGCGGAAGAAGGGGGCACTGCGCTGCCGTCTCACCGGCGAGGAGCTTCAAAGCTTTATCTACGATGAGGCGGATGGAAGAAAGGGTCTTCTGAAGGAAGCCACCAAGTTGGTGGAAGACTTGGGTCTTACCAACTACCTCAAAGCGATTCCACCATGGTGCCAGAGTCTGCTGAAGGAAGCTCTGCTGCAGGACGACATAGCGGAAAAGCTTGTGAGGCCCACGGAGTATACGCGCACGGAGGTTAAACCGGAATGCGGCGTTTTGCCGGACGACTACGGCACTTTCCAGTGGGAGGATAACCCGTGGATTCCCGTCTACGTTTACTGGGAAGTCGAATGGCGGAACGAGTTCACGAAGGATGTTATCCGCAATCGGTGGACTTTGGATCCCGGAGCGGGCCAAGAGCTCCCGGCTGATGCGAATCTCCTCGATTTGCGGAGGAACACGGATCTCCTACCGGGCGGCTCCGTCGATGAGAATTGGCCGGGAGGCCTGCCGGTGATACGCGGCCTTTCCTTTCCTGGACTTCCATTGATCGGTTTGCAGGAACAGGAAGAAATGTTTAAGGGCAAGGCAAAAGACCTTCTGACACAAATCAATATGAAGATGGAAAACCATCTGAGTAGGATGATGTCCGTGGCATTGGGGGGATTTCACGAGGCGCTGGTCATGCGCCGGGCGGGCGACCAACTGCCGCCTTTGGATTACGCCCGCTGGAAAAAAGAGAACCAGAATGAAGAGGTTCCGCGTTTTCCATTTTTCCTCGACGAAATCAGCAAGGCTCTCGGCCCCGATTTTCACCCTGACAGTTCCCCCGCGGGCTATCTCTCAAGAATGGAAAGAGGACCGTTCTGTCCCGTGCGCGCGGGCAGCCTCAAGGTGGAGAGGCTGAGGGTGATAGATGCTTTTGGCCAAAGGATCGATGTCCCGCTCGAAGAAATGGGGACCGAGGGCTTCGCGCACTCCGGCCGGCTGGGGTCCTGCGTCGTTCCGGGGCCTCCGCCGGCGTTCCAGCTTCAGCCCCGCTTTTGCCGGCCCCTGCGGCTGGAATTAAACGGCATTCCCGCTGGCACGCAAGTTGCTGGCGCGCCGCCTTCCACCCCGGTCTGCGGCTGGGTGGTGCTGAATCGTTTCGATCAGAACCTGGTGCTCTATGCAGCCAACGGCCGGCCCGCCAGCATTCTCCAGAAATTTTATAAACCCGAGGACCTGGAAATCACCGACCGTCTCTTTTCCAAGGTTCCCGTCCCCAGGTCGAGCGCGGACGGGACGGCTGAGGACACCATACAGAATGAGCATCTGAAGGCTTTTGAGGACTTCGTCCTACATTCTCTCAACCTTGATGAAGGACTGGCTTTCGATAAGCTGCTCAACCAGGCCGTGGAATCCACCGGGCAGAGAGCGCCCGAAGAGAATCCGGCGGTGTCCGTCCTCATCGGGCGCCCGCTGGCGCTGGTGCGCGCGGAGATCCGCTTCGAAACCGATGGCCTGCCCGCCTTGGATCAGGAAAAAAGCTGGATCGCGCCACCGGTGAGCCGGCAGGACGTCAACAAAATCCTGAATCCCAGTCTCCCGACGGACGCGCCGCCATGGCCCGACGGATCCATGGTGACCGGGAATGTAGAGGGCGTGCGCTGTCCCATACGCCTGGGGGACCGCCGCAGCCCCAGCGACGGCTTGGTCGGGTTCTTCATCGGAGAGCCTGGTTCGAGCCCGTTTTATGCCAGCCGCGGTTTCGTTTTCAGTAAAGACACCGAGAAGCTTTCATCGCTGCAAAACCTTCTGCTCGACGGCCGGCAATCATTGAAGGTGACCCTGTTGATGGATCCGCAGGCGCGGGTTCACGCCACTTCGGGCGTCCTTCCGAGGGTGTTTTTCCAGCTTCCCGCCGCGGAACTCGCGGCCGCCAGGCAGGTCCGGGAAGTATTCTTCCAGACGGCGCCGGTGCTGGGAACTCCGGCCACGCCCCAGGTACCCAAACTCTCCGACGATTATGGCCAATGGTCCTGGGCCTACCGCCCCGATGTTACGGCATGGAAAGACAACCCGGATCTGGATTCGACTTCGGACCGGGCGGATTTCTCGATGGGCTGGCCCACCCTTACCGAAGGGTGGCTGAAGCTGAAGATCGAGCCCGTTCGCGTTCGAGGCTTCTGGATGAGTGTCCCGGCGGAGAAGCCCGGAAAGGGCGACACAGTCACCCTGGCCTGGTCGGTTCAGGGCGCCGACTCGATCCAATTGTTCCGTCTAAAGCCCGACGGCACGGTCGCAAAAAAAGAGGGAGATTTCCCGGCGCACAAAAAGGATTGGCCGGTAACGATAGAACAGGAAACCACGTTTGAGCTCCGGGCTTCGGATGAGGCCGGCTACGAAGATAAGAAGGAAATCACAATTCAGGTGAAGGGGTGATCGCCTATGGCCGATGAACCGAAGGTCGTTGTAAAAATGTTAGAGTCCAGCTCGGTTACTGCCGTCGCCCCCAAAAAGGGCAACAAAATCAGTTTCGAAATCACGAACCACGGCGGGAAAGACCTGCCGGGCCTCCAGGCGATCCTGACCATCCCTTGCGGGGAGAAGCAGGACGGTACGAATTTTCTCCTCAGCAAGAATGACGATAACACCACAAACATCAAAGTTGAAACTACTCTTTCATCGAATCCTTCCAAAAAGGTCGATATCGGAGAATGGAACCAGGCGAAACAGGCGAAAAAGGGCACAGTTTCTTGGCAGACCCGCAGCCTGGGCTTCCGCCTGAAAACGCTGGAAACTCTGACCATCGCCATCTCGGATTTCGCCACTCCATATGACGGCGAGGCCACAATCCATTTGGAAATCAAGAGTGCGGGCAAGAAATTGAACGAAAGGTCTTCCTTCCCCATCGACGTCAAGGCGCCGCCGCCTACGGGTGTTGTTGCGATTATCGATTTCGCCGTGAAGCCTTCCTACATCAGTCCACAAGAGAAGGTGGTCTTTTCTGGCCGTACCGCGAATGCAAGACAGCGAGCGGTTTTTGATAAGAGCGACAAGAAAGTGTGGCCGGTCGGGGGCTTTGATACTGCGCCCGAGGGAAGAGAACTCGCTTCCGACTTCAAAACAGAAACTATAGAAGGTCCCTCCGCGAACGCCACCTACACCCTCAAAGCCTGGAGGGAAGTCCAAACGGAACTCATAGGGCAAAAAGCAAAAGAACCGGACGACCAAATTGGATTGCAGGTGCATGTGGAGAAACTGGGGCAATGGGATTCACGGCCCCTGGTGTCCGGGCACTATCCCGCGTTGCTGCTGAAATCCCAAACGCCTTTGGGCGGGGGCACAGGGAAGATGCTATACGGGGTGTTTATCCAGGACCAGCCCCACGACGAGGGTGTATGGACCAGGGCCGCGAGTCTCTGGTCTTCGGAGGCGGGCTTTGACGACTGGAAGATGGTGGAAAAGCCAGAGGTTCCCGATGGTATGGCCGAAAGCCCGGGAGTGATCCACAAGGGAATGCTGTGGCTAATCGGGGGCAGCTCGGCGGACCCAACCGGTCCCCGGTCGAAGAGCGTATGGTGTTGGCACCCCACAAAGGGCTGGATACACGCAAAAGAACCCCCCTCCGACTTCCAACCCCGCATGGGACACGCCTGCGCTGTCTTCGACGACAAAATCTGGGTGCTGGGAGGTCTCTCCGCGGATAACTACGCTCTGGACGACGTCTGGACTTGCGAGGTGAAGAATTTTGAAGACCCGTCCAATATAGATTGGCAAAAACAAACCGAATTAACACTGAAGCAGGCGGGATGCATGTTCGCCGTCGTGACCACGCCCAAGGAGGACAGATTATTCAAAGAAGACCGGCTGTGGGTCTTTGGAGGAGCAAGCCATCCGTATTCGGTCAAGCCATTTAATAAGCTTTCGTATATCAAACCCCGCCCGCACCAGTCTCAATCGTATGCGGAATGGAGATCATATACACCGCCAGAAAAAGTCGATGAATCCCGTACAAGAAGAGTGCCCCTCACAGAAAACCCAATGGGAGCGGCTCTATGGTATGCCCAAAACAAACTCCATCTTTCCGGCTACTTCGGCCAGGGGAACACTCAAACTAAAGAGATTTATTGCGTCACTAGTGTCGAAGACCTGACGTGGATTAAGGAAGGAGAGGAATGGAATTGGACGTTCGAGGAGAAAGTAATGTTTTTGATTCGCGCCGTCTCCTTCGGGAGATATTGGATTTGTTACCCGGTGTATATGCACATGGACGAGCTTACCTCCAAGTACCCGAGGATTTATGTTGAGAGCGATTAGGACGATGAGGCGTCGCGCCTGGCCTTGCTCCAGGGAATATGCAACATTCAAGGAAGGAGCGTTTCATGATTGAATTGCGATCGACCGTCCAAAGAGGGATCCTGTGCGCCGCCAAGTTCCTGCGGCGAGGTTTTGTCGCCTGTGTGTTCACCGGCCTGGTGGCGATCGCGGCTCTAGCCCAAACGGCGCCAGCCCAGGAAGTCACCGTCACGCTGCTTCCTTCGCATACTTGTACTGACGCGACAGCTACGCCCTGCGGCGACCTTAAGGTTACGGATTCAAATGCGAATTACGAGGGTAAGCCGCTTGGCAGGAATGCATCCTGGCTCTATTTCGACGCGAGCGCGCTGCCAAAGGACAACGAGATCAGCATAACCAGGGCGCAGTTGCAACTCGTACGGAAGACCGGCGAAGGTCTGAACCGAGGCATGGTCATCAGAGTACTATCCGCCGAAGCTTCTCCCTCCGGCGGAGCTGCGCCAAGGAGCTATAAGGATGGCGTCGAAGTAGCCAGGCTCCAATCCGACCGGCGGAACTGCTCGGATGACGCGAAATGTTCGGATTCCGTGAAATGGTCGACAAATCCCACGGGGGCTGGTTTACTGCAAACGAAGGAAGATGATAAGAGCGTACGGTACATCGGCCTTCTTCTCATCCCTTCGGACGAGACCGCGAGCAGCCGCGCCTATTACGGTCTCAGAAACGACCCGGAAAAATATGGCAATGACAGCGAACTGCGCGACAAAGCTCGCGAGCAGCCCCGCCTGATGGTGACCTACCATTACCTACCAAGTTACCTATCCAGGCAAACCTTCGGCTGTACCAGCGAGCCCGTGGCGTTGGCGAATCTCCAGTCCGAGGGAGGGCCGGCCCGCATCAGCGGCTGCGAATTCATCTCCAAAGAGAACAGCCCAAGGCAGGACGAGTATGCGCCCTACAAGATAGCGGACGATAGCCTTACCGTCACGCCGGCGGTTTACGGAGACCTGATTTTTGTGGTGCGAAACAATAAATGGTCAGACTGCCCCGGCCCGGACGCGGAGAAACCACAAGGGACGGAGCCGGAGGCAGTCTGCCTGGAAGCGCGGAAACCGCTGGGAGGGGTGGTGTGGAAAGCATGGGTGGATGCCAAAGGCAAGTTTCTAGGGAGATCGCGCATGGTGGTCAACCGCTTCGGCCGCTTGAGGATCATCACGGGAGACGCAATTTATAGCTTTCAGTTGAAACCGAAGCAGACCTGTCCTGAGCCACGGACGGAGAAAACCGTCGCTTTCGGAGCGCCACCCGCGGAGGCGGCCGAGGGTCCCGATGGAACGCTGTATATTGTTTCCAAGGGAATTTTTGCGCTCAATCCCGACTTTGCTCCGCTGGACGCCGCCGGACATCCCCGCAAGCTGTGGTGGATAACTCTTGGGAATGCCGCCTCCGCCGACGCGAGAATCACGCTTAGCCCCGATGGCCGATTCCTCTACGTTCTGGCGTTGCTTTCGGATGAGTCAAAATTTCTGGTTATCAATACCCAGACAGGTAAGGATGTAGACCTGATTCACGAGGTGCCGGATCCGAAGTTTCCGACAAACCTTCTCACGCTCTACAATCCGGTGGTGGCAAGGCACGAGGATGGGGCCGACTACGTTTTCATCGCCGGGAACCTGGGCACAAAAGGGGTGCTGTGGGGAGTCAAGAATAAAGCGGTCATGACGCGGGACGGGGATTACCAAGCGAAGCTCACCGAGGAATGGATGGATGAGACCGATGGAAAGATCGGCCAGCCGATTCTCGATTCCATCCCCGAAAAGCCCGCAGACCTCTCGGCGAAAAAACTATACTTCCTGATTAGCCGGTCCGTTACACCGGAGTTCAGAGCCGTTGGGGCCCTAAACGGCAAGACAGTCAATGCGTGGAGCGGCAAGGAGGTGCTCTCCACGTGCACGGTTAGCAATAAGAGGGGGCCAATGAGCCAAACAAACGGGACGTGGTTCTGCGATGAGGACTTTGGAGAGCATTCCGGTGTTCACCTGTACGATGTTACGCCGTCAATAGGGGTGGACACAGAGGGGACAGTGGTTACGCCGCCGAGATTTGTTGATTTCTCGGCAGTGGACGTGGGCCAGGAATTTTCTATTGGGTCCCGCACGTGCACGGTAACCGAAGCAAGCCCCCGCAAGCTGACCTGCAAAGAGGACCTGGGGAGCCAAAAGAACGTCACGGCAGACCTTCCGTGGGCAAAGGTGAACACATCGGGGCATCAAGTTACGTGGGTTGGCGGCAACAGTTTCAGGCATACGGTGGGCGGCAAAGAGCGCATCGGGATTCGTGGAACGCCGCTCCCCGCGAACATCAGCACCGCGGGAAAGCCGGTGGCGGACTCCGCGGGGAACATCATGTTGTGGGCCAATGATACGTTTTACGGCTTCACCGCGGAGGCCAGTTTGCTATTCAACCCAAAGCTTCCCGAGCTTGGGGAACCGCAACTGCTGTTTGGCCCCGGCGGGACGCTTTACGCGGCCTCCGGGGGCGCCGTGAGCGCCCTGATCCCGTCGTTCAATTTGGACGCCTTGGGTAACCACAGGAAAATCAAAAGTCCGACGAGCCTGCAGGTGACTGGGACTGCCACGCCTGGAGCGCCGTGGGAGTTGGAGGCGCGCGGAAGCGTGATCCATGGCAATGGGTTCCAGGTGCAGAAGGGCGCCACACTCAGCGTGAAAGTACCGGGCGAGCCACCCAGCCTGAGTGCACTGGGCGAAATACCCTGTGCATGCGCACCTGTGAACACATCGATACTGGGGACTGTGGTTACCTCGATTAGCGGCCAGAAATTCGAGAAAACGGTAGTGGGTCAGCAAATTCTTATCGGGTCCAGTATTTTCGGGTTCCACCTGTGCACGGTCGCGACGAAAACGAGCAACACCTCCCTGACTTGCAAAGAGAATCTCGGAGAGCACCCCGCCGGTTCGGCATTCAGTAATAGTCCGGCGGTAGTGAAGACTGATGGGACTGTCGTTATGTGGATTTCCGGCACAAAATTCAGCACACTCTTTGCGAACGGGAACCAAGACCTTTTTATCGGGTCCCGCCGGTGCACGCTCGCAAAGCCGTTGCTATCTGGCTACACAGTGCAGTGTAAGGAGGACCAGGGCAAATCTGACCGCATTCTGGCGTACCGTGTGGACGGAACGGTGAGCGCGTCCCCCCTTAGATCAAGTACGCCCAATAATGTATGCAAATGATGCAGCAGTCTGACGCCCCCATCGGAGAACCGGCAACAAGATTCAAAGTGCACGGCGGTGAGAGGCATTCGGCTCACGAAAACATATGCTAATGAGGAGCGCATCATGAACGAATCGCGGGAAGGGCTCAACTACAACGAAATGAAGGATGAACTTCAGGCGCTGCGGAAAAAACTTGAAAACCTGGAAAACAAGCAGGCTGCCTTGCAGGTGGGTGCGCATCCCACGGCACGCCGGAAATTTTCCCGGAGGCTCATCACCGCCTCGATCTCGTTGGCGGTGCTGTTGGTGGTGTGCGGTGGGTTGCTCTGGGGCCAACAAACCCAAGCGTTGTTCATCGCCCAGAACGGCAACGCCTCGCTCAGCAACGATTTGTCGCTTGGGGGCAAACTGATGTCGAAGGGGCTCGAGATTGGGAATTCCGAGCTGGTCTTTACCGACGCCGACCACCCCAATTCCGAGGCGGGAATGCAGCTGGGTCATGCCGCCATCTTTAACGACAGCACCACTAACGCCCTAATAATTAGGGGACGCAATAGCCCCGCCAGCCCTGGAAATCGCAACGTATTGATATCCGACAATTTGCGGGTTGAACAAAACCTGCAGGTAGGGGCCCGCGAAGACACCGGATTGCTGAAGGCAGGGAATGCTACCATCTACAACTCCCTGGCAGTAGGGACAATCAATGTACTTGACCCGGCGAAAGGTCTGACTGTAAACGGGAATGCCACAATCACGGGAACACTCAATGGTGAAAAGCAGCCATTCAGGCTCACGATCCAGGCAGAAGGGACTCGTTGGCATTCCGCTGTGGTGAATCTGAAGGACCTTTGCGGGGACGACGACGGCTGCCACATCAAGTTGCTCATGCAGCACAAAAACTTGAATTCAAACGTGTCAGTGAGAGTCCGTGCTGCGGACATTTTCATGGTTCAACAGGGAGCAAACGGCCCCATTAGAGGCTACACGCGGAGCAACACAGGAGACGCTCAGCAAGTATGGACATTGAATGACGGTTCGAATGCACAGCTGCTCGAGGGATGGGGGGATTGGATGACCTTAACAAATACCTATCATCCTGAGGATTCCTTTTGCGGCGGCAAAGTTGCGCAGTCCTCTTCTACACCCGCTGTGTGCTCTCAAAGCCGCCCTTACGGAACAGGTCAAAACAACTGGCGAAATGGTGAGGACAGCTATCTTGTCGCATTCAGGTTTCATCCTGACATAACCGCAACGATTCTTATTTATGATCGTTGAACCAAATTAAATAGGCCGGTTTTAACAATTGACGCCGTTCTGGGAACGGGGGCTCAATTTACCTATGCCGGAAGGTCCGGTGAAGCTGCACCAAGTGCTCCGCGAGGAATACCAGGCTCTGCGGCCGGGCGTGGATTTCTCCGGTGAAAACGCGGCGGAAGTGCTGGAAAAGCTGCGCGGGCAGGAGAAACCTCTCAGCGCCCTGTGCATTTCCGGCGGCGGCATTCGCAGCGCCACTTTCGCGCTGGGGGCGCTCCAGGGGCTGGCCGGGCACGGCCTTCTCGACCAGTTTGACTACCTCTCGACGGTCTCCGGCGGGGGATACATTGGAAGCTGGCTGACCGCCTGGATCAACGGGTCGGCGGGCTCTCGAATGTGATTCCGTGTCTGCGGCCGAATGCCGAGCCGGTTTTCCCCGGGGAAGTGGATCCCATCGGGCACTTGCGCGAATACAACAACTATCTGTCGCCCCGCCTGGGGTTCTTCTCCGCCGATACCTGGACTCTGGCGGCCACCGTCGGGCGCAACATTCTGCTGAACTGGCTGGTTCTGGTTCCCCTGTTGATGCTGGCGCTCATGCTTCCGCGGTTGGTGCTTGCGGTCTTCCGTCTGGGGGAGACTTATAGGGAAATGGGCTCGGTGCGCGGACCATCACTTCGTCGTGGGCAGTCAAAGAAGGCCTGCCGCTGTTGTGGTTTCTTCTGCTCGCCTTCGCCATATTCAATATCGGCCGCTACCTGCCCAGTGCAGGAGGCCGAAACCACTCCCAAAGTGACTTTCTCTGGAAGGTTTTGGCTCCGCTTGCGGGCGCAATTTTTTGTTTCATGATTTATGATTCACTCCTTTTTGGAGTGACCGAGAGCAACCTGACCAAGGGGCGGGCCGCGATTCTCTGGGTGCTGCTCCCTTCCGCGACGGGCTGGCTGGTGTTCTTGCTGTTCTGCGTGAAATCGATGAAACGGCGGATAAAGCTCCTTTTCGGCCCGCTGTCACTTGCCCTTATTTTGGTGGCTATCGTGTATGGACGCGATGGCCATGGGTGCTCACCAATATCGAGTTGCCGGGCTGGGCTTACTACGTGACGATTGCTCCGCCTCTCCTACTTTTGGCGTTCGACTTGGGAGGCACGCTGTTTGTAGGTTTGTCTAGCACCGTTCTGGAGGACGATGATCGTGAATGGATGGCGCGCGCTTCCGCGTGGAACCAGATGCTTTCGTTTTCCTGGCTGGCCGCCTGTGCGCTGGTGCTGCTGGCTCCAGCGTGGGCATTTCACTGGAGAGCCTGGGGCAAGGAACTGCTCGCGGCTATTGGGGTCGCCAGCGCCTGGCTGAGCCGGCTAAGCGGCGCTGAAGCTCCCTCCGGAGGAAGACCCTGGTCCCGGCAGGAAGGTCTTCGGTATCTGGTAAAGCTGGCGCCGGCGATATTCCTTCTCACCTTTGTATTGGCCTGTCTATTTTCACCAACTGGCTGTTATTCTCCACGGGCATGCTCATGCCGCCGGCCCCCGGCCAAGCTGCCAGCTGGACGGAACCACCAATTTGTTCTGGAACATACGCCATGGTTTCTCGCCCTCGGTGGATTGGTCATACTTCTGGTCGCTCAGCCAGGTGATGGCCCGCTACATCAACATCAACCGGTTTTCGCTGCATGCGATGTACCGCAATCGCTTGATTCGCGCGTACCTGGGCGCCTCCAATCCAAAACGAAACGCCGCGCGGTTCACCGGATTTGCCGCTGAATGACAATCTGCTCATGCGTGATTTGCGAACGGGGTTCAAGCCCTTTCACGTAGTGAATGTCGCACTCAATCTTGTATCCGGTCAGCGGCTGGCGTGGCAGCAGAGGAAGGCGCAGTCCTTCACGGTGTCGCCTTTGCACAGCGGCAACTATGAACTTGGTTACCGCGATTCGGCCGAATACGGCGGCCGGGACGGCATTACCTTGGGGACCGCGGTAACGATCTCGGGGGCCGCCGCCAGTCCCAGCATGGGTTATCACTCATCGCCGGTGAAGGGTTTTGTGATGACCCTGCTCAATGCCAGACTGGGAGCATGGCTGGGAAATCCCGGCGACGCCGGAGAACGCACGTGGAGACAGGATGGTCCGCGCTCTGCCGTGGCTCGCTGGTGAGAGAGGCCCTGGGACTCACCGACAATACCAGCGCCTACGTGTATCTCTCCGATGGCGGGCACTTTGAAAACCTGGCCCTGTATGAAATGATCCTGCGGCGGTGCCGGCAAATTGTGGTGCTCGACTCCGGCTGCGATCCCGCTTTCACCTATGAAGATCTGGGAAATGCATTGCGTAAGGTAAGAATCGATCTGAAAGTACCCGTCGAATTCGAAGATCAATATACGCATCCATGCGCGAAAAGAAACGGCGTTGCGCCATGGCGACGATCCGCTATTCTGCCGTGGATCCCACCTGGCCGGACGGCCAATTGATTTATATCAAGCCGATGTTGCTTGGCACCGAGCCGCCTGATGTAGAAGTCGTACGCCGCCGCGAACCCGTCTTTCCCGCATCAAAGCACAGGCAACCAGTGGTTCAACGAGTCGCAAACGGAGAGCTACCGCATGCTGGGCCTGCACACGCTGGAGGAGATTTGCCGCGGCTGGAACGGCAACGGCCTGGAGGATTTTGGCCGGCATGTGCGGGAGATGTATCTGGACAATCTCCCAGACGACCCGCAAACACGGCGGCCAGCAACGGCAACCGCAGCGGCCGGAAAGTAGCCTCGCTGGCATCGATCTGGGGAGTTTTGTCACACTGAATACAACTGATGCCTAATCTCCAGATATTCATCGGAAAAAGTTCGCCGTCACCAGCGGGGCTGCCGCCCCGTCAGCGACTGATCGGCCGCTTGAAATTGGCAGGAATCGCTCTACTGGGTGGACTCTTGCTGATTGGGCTTGTAATTGCCGTGTTTGTTGTAGGCTCGGTCATCGCTGCCGTCATCCTGATCCTGTTGGTTGTTTTCATCATTGTTCTTATGATCAAGGCGGCAATTCACGCAGCCAAACACGTTCGTTGAGCAAGCCGAGACAGATGGGGAGGGATCCTGTTCCCAGAGCTCGGGGAAATCAACACCGGAATCCGCGGACATGGTTGTCGTTCGCCAAAATTCCATCCGCGTCTGAGATCAATAGGGTAGCGGTGTGGACTGGGGGCGCTTCTGCCGCATTCCTCTGTTCGCGAATCGCTGCAAATGCCGTGTTGGTTTTCTGTGTTATTCCCCAATTATGGCGAGGGACAACAGGAATCATCTCCATTCTTGACTGCTGGTACTTCGAAATTGGCGCTTGACAATAGTTCGATGATTAGCTAAATATAGACTCGTGAACAGCGTGTTCAAAGCTCTTTCCGATCCAACGCGCCGCCGCGTGCTGCAACTGCTGCGCAAACGGCCGATGTCGGCCGGTGAGTTGTCCGACCATTTTGCCGTTTCCAAGCCGACCATGTCCGCCCATTTTTCCGTGCTCCAGAATGCGGGGCTGATCGAAGCCGAAAAAAACGGCAGGACAATCGTCTACCGGCTCAAGATGTCCGTCCTCGAGGAGGCGCTGCTGGGCTTCGCGCAAACGGTGGGTTGGGACATGAAGGCACAGGGCGGTGCGCGCCGTGCCGCGTTAAAGAGCGGGACAAGAATGCGTCCACTGAAGCAGGAGGGCTAACGATGGCAGCCAAACCGATCTGGAACTACATTCCGCCGGCGTTGATCGCGCTTAACACTCTGCTCGTCGCCGAGAACTGGTATCTGCGGCCCCAGAGCGCCGGGAGCTGGTTCGTGGTCCTGCTTCTTCTCATCGGGATGACGCTGGCTCTTGTCCTCATTTCTCGCGAGCCTAAGGAAAAAGCAGCGTGCCGCGATGCCCGGGGTTCCGTCCGACGCGGGGTCGTGACAGCCGGTCTGATTCTCATGATTTCGCTTGGCGCGAAACTTGCCGTGGCGCTCGGCGCGGTCCACTACGGCGATATCGCGCTACGCGCGACGATGGCGATCGGGGGCGCCTTCCTGGCCGTGACCGGGAACGCCATACCGAAAACCCTCACGCCGTTGGCGGCGCTGCATTGCGATCCCGCAAAGGTTCAGGCCGTTCAACGCCTCGCGGGCTGGATCTGGGCACTGGCGGGTCTCGCGGTTGCGATTGCATGGCTCACGCTGCCGATCAATCTGGCAGAGGCGATGTCCTTCCTCTTGCTGCCGAGCGCCATCCTCGCCACGGTCGGACAAGCGCTCTGGCTGCGACGGGCGAAGCCGAGCGCACTCTGAAGCGCCGCGGAGATTAAAGAGCAACCATGTTCGCCCGATTGATGGGCCTCAACGTCATCTCGCCCGGCAAGCTGCAGCAATTGATGCAGAAGCAGCCCGTGAGCGTCCTCGATGTGAACTCGCGGCAGAGCTGGCTCACGGCGCGCGTGCCGGGTGCGCGGCCTCTCGACCCGATGGACTACGACGAGAGCGATCTCCCGGCAGACAGAGATTCCACGCTGGTGTTTTATTGCTCGAATTTCATGTGTAGAAAGGCGCCGAACGCCGCCCGCCGCGCGAAGGACATGGGATACCGGAACGTCTACGTAATGTCCGCGGGAATCAGCGGCTGGGTCGGCGCCTCCCTGCCGACGGAATCCGGCGAGAAGCGCGACACTTAGATTTTCAAAACGCTCATCGGGAGATCCCTCGGCGTTGCCCGGGACAAGTTTGGCGTTCCCAGTTGTAATGACCATCTCAAACGCGCGCTTGGGCACCTGTGCCTCGCCGTAATTCAATCCGCTTTCGCAATCAACAGGATCGCGCTGCGTGTTTGAGCGCGCCTTTGGTCTGTTTGTCCTTGTGCGGACGACTGGAAATATCCTCAGGTGGTCCGGGTTCCACACGGCTTGGCGTTGCACTGGATTGCGCTAGCGAAGGGCATGGCCCTTCGCGCCACTCGGGATTTGCCTCCGATTCGGCGAATCAGGTTTTTCCCTGTTACCTACCCTGATAATTCCCTGTTCCATTTCACACCGGAACTGGCGTTCAGGACCAGGAGTGCTCCATAATGAGTCGCTTGTGGCGTCCGACAGCCGAAAGAGATAGGCCAAATCTGTGAAATTCCCTGTTTTTTCCCCTGTTAGCAGGGAACTCGCCCGGAGAATGGTTCGCACGGGCCTGCGTCCACCGCGATACGGTCTCGATCATCTTCTCTATACTCAGGACTGGCTAGAAACCTGCGAATCTTGCGCCAATTCTATTGGAACCGAGCCATTAAGACCATCGCTTAGCCACTCTGCACAGGGAAAGGGCGCAATTTTTCGGGCTTTTTCTCCGAGGCTCGTTTGGCAGTTCACTTTCGTGTTCGCCAAGGATTCACCTCACGTGTCTGGTTTAACAATCAGCAAGGCATTTCTCCAGTCGAATAGCCGGGAGCAGATTGCGAGACAAAAGAGCGCGGCATTATCCGGCCGGCGCGGATGGAGCTTACGCTCCGCATAGAAGGGCAGCTGTTTGCGGAGGAACAGGCTTTTCAGCTGTCAAGGCCTTGCGGGACACTCTTGCTTGCCGACTGGTGCAGAGCTATGATACGCGTCAGGCAGGAAGTAGGCGCCACTCCGGCCGATCACTAGGAGGAAGCCATGAGTGCAAATAGCAAAGAAGTGCAGGGCAAGCGGAAGACTCCAAGTCTGTTGGACACAGTGCTGGAGCATCGCCTGCTGCTTTACGCGCTGGCAGCGGGCGCAGCGGTTGCGGGCACGCCTTCGGCGCAGGCCAAAGCGGTTTACACGCCCAGCAATGCCATTCTGACTCTTGGTGGAAAGCCGTTGCAGATTGATCTGAACAATGACGGCGTGAATGATTTCGTTCTGAGAGATCAGTGCATCTCCTACACGAGCTGCTTCGGCGGAGCCGACATGTCCGCGCAGGGCTATGGCGTGAATATTGTGGCGAGGGAGAACTCTCGTGACTGGGCGGTGGCGTTTAAGCCGCGGCAAAAGATTGGACCGGCCGACACCTTCGAGCGCTATGGGCAAATGTTGGCCGGCTATAGCTTCTTCGGCGGCAGGACGAGCAGCTACGGTCCCTTTGCGCACACCACATACCGGGCGCTGGGCGTGAAATTCGTGATTAAGGGCCAAGAGCACTATGGATGGATCGGTTTCCGCAGCGTTGATAATTTCACGGCGAAGCTGGTTGGCTGGGCGTATGAAGACAAACCCAACACGCCGATCCTGGCGGGACAGGGCGTTCCTCCGCAGGATGACGCGAACTTCGCCGAACCCACTTCGCTGGAGTTGCTCGCGGGCGGACACGTCGCCATGGCCGACTGGCGCAGGCGGAAAGCGGCCGCATAGAGCCAGGAATTGGCGGGCACCTCACTACCATAGGTTTCTGTTTCTGGACGCTCGCGCAGAGAGTCTTCGCGGCCGTTAAGAATCGAGACCGATTGCCGCGAGTGGAACACGAAAGCAATTACAACTTTGCAAGGAGTCGGTTTGCCTCGATGCGTGGCCGAATTGAAACTTGTCCCTCGCCAAAATGTTGTCCACCTTTGAAATCAAAGAGATAACAGAACGGATTCTCTCTTCATGCAAAAGAATGGTCATGCTCTCCGAAGCAGAATTTCATGTGCAGATGCAATTATTGGCAGGCACAGGCGAAGGAAATTGAGCGGGGCGGGGGGAATTTTTCGTGGAATGCGGCCCCGGCGGGGCCGGGTTAGCGGCGGAGCGGGGAATTTTGAGGGCCGAAATGCGTGATGCGACGCACTCGAAAAGTGTAGCGATTAGAAATGTGGATGTACCTGATTCCGTGGGAGTTGGCGTTTTGCGACTGTAAAAAGTGTAGCGATTAGAAATTACGGTTTTGGCCCCTTTTCCGCCGTCCGGGCATAGGTCTGACCTATTGTCACTCCCGCGCAGGAAAAATCAACAGCAGCTTCTGTAACGTAGTGGCTCAGTTTGCCCTGGCTTGTGCCGTGGCGCGGCCTGCGTTATTGTCCAAATATGCCTTTGAAAATCCCGGCTGCGCACGGGATTCTGCCGTAACCAGGTTCGCACCCGGCGGCCCTGACGCCGTGAGGTAAGCAAATGCGGGATGCAAGGAGGCGAAGGCGTGCCACTGCGAATGTTGGAGCTGGAATCGGAAGGGGTCACAATCCTGATAATTGATGGCCGAATCGTGCTGGGCGATGAGAGCAACGCCTTCCGCGAACGAATCAAGTCCTTCCTGATGGAGGGGAAGACGAGAATTGTGCTCAACATGGAGCGCGTAACCTACATTGACAGCGCCGGGTTGGGAACGCTGGTGGCGGCGCACGCGAGCGCGCGGACTCGGGGTGCAACGCTGAAGATGGCCCGTCTCGGGGCCCTGTTCACAAAGATGATACAGATGACCAGGCTTTTTGTTGTGTTTGACGTTTATCCCACCGAAGCCGAAGCCCTGCGAAGTTTCAAGGCCTGATCCGTCGCGCGCCAGGCGGGCCGGGCTACCCGGTCTCACGAAGAGGTGGCGAGGGGCAGAGGGCGGCGTCTGGGTGAAAACGTTCGTGCGGGGTAGTGCTCACAGCTCGGTCGCGCTCAGCCTTTCCAGGGCGGCACTATTTATCCCAAGAGCAGAAAGTTGGATACCTCCTCGACCCTCAGCCGAAAGGAGACGCCGCTTTTGCAGAACGCGAAGCATCGGTTCTGACGCCTGGCGGCCCCGGCGCAAAGCCGGGCGCTCTGAAGGCGCGACTGGAAATAACTTCGTGCAAGCGGGGTTGCTTACGGGCGGTGGGTCATTCTCCGGGTTGCCGACTTTTCGGGAGTTGTCGCGGCACGACCTACCAGACAGTCGAGCACTATGGTAGAATTCTTGAGACTCACCGGCAGATTTTGTGCCATGTTTCGTGGCATTTGAAACAAATGTGAGGGAGTATGCTGACTCGCATCGTATGTGATTATGCGTCTGCTGATTGCGCGATTGACTATCGCGTAGGAGTGCCGGTGAGTCGCTCTTACTTTGTGACGCATGTCCAGACTTGCCACTCTGAAGGCAGCGACATCGCTGAGCGACGTGGCGAAGCTGCTGGATTTCAAGCCGAAAGCCCTCTCATACATCTTGTACAAGCAGCCGGAGCGACGAAGTACAAGACCTTCCAGATTCCCAAACGGAACGGAGGGCAACGAACGATCAAGGCACCTATTGATGCCTTGAAGCTCCTGCAGCGCAGGTTATCCGACCTCCTGCAGAACTGCGTCGACGAAATCAACACTGCTAGTCAACGCAAGGACCGGACGGCACACGGATTCAAGCGCAAGCGGTCGATCATTACAAACGCCCGACAGCACCGCCACCGCCGCTGGGTCTTCAACCTCGACCTGGAGGATTTCTTCCCATCGATCAACTTCGGTAGAGTGCGCGGCTTCCTGCTCAAGAACAGAGATTTCGGACTGCACGAGGATGTCGCGACGGTGATCGCGCAGATTGCGTGTCACGACAATTCACTCCCGCAAGGAAGCCCCTGCTCGCCAGTCATCTCCAATCTGGTCGCCCACTTGCTCGACATGCGCCTTGTGAAGATCGCAGGCGAGACTGGGTGCACGTATTCCCGATACGCGGACGACCTCACGTTTTCGACCAACAAGAAGGAGTTTCCAGCGGACATCGCCGTGCCGTCAGGTACCGAGGACTCTGCCTCCCATTTGTGGTTGCCCGGTGAAGCGCTGCAGAAGGATTATCGAGCGCACAGGCTTTCGCATCAACGCGAAGAAGACGCACCAGATGTACCGAACCTCGCGGCAGGATGTAACTGGCCTCGTCGTCAATAAGAAGATTAACGCCCGATGGGAGTACCGCCACGCCGTACGGGCAATGGTCCATAGCCTCGTTAAGACGGGCACATTCCAAATCCTTGGCGTGACACACAAGGACGGACAACGCGGTCTTGGAGAAGCGGCCAGGCACGCTGAACGAGCTTCACGGCATGCTGGGATTTATCGACAGCATCGACGTCTACAACAAGACTCACACGTCGGATGCACTGTCCGATGAGAGGTCATCGAACGAAAAGGTCTACCGAGAGTTCTTGATTTACAGCACGTTCTATGCAGCTCAGGCTCCCGTAGTCATCTGCGAAGGGGAAACCGACAACGTCTATCTCACGCATGCGATCCGAAGCCTCGCGGCGGAATTCCCTGCTCTGGCCGAGGTGATGCCGGACAAAAAGATTCGCCTAAAGGTCAGGCTCTACAAGTATCCCAAATCGAGCACAGCGCGACTTCTCGACCTCAAGGACGGCGGCAGCGGCGTTCTGAGCAAATTTCATCGCAGCGTACAAGAAGGAGACTGAGGATTTCACCGGTCCCGGATTAACAGAGCCAGTGGTCATTTTGTATGACAATGACGATGGTGCTAAGAGCATCCGGGGCACGATAAAGAAATATCTCCAAGGTCACGCCTTCCGGAGACGAGCCCTTTGTTCACGTTATCAAGAATCTGTACGCTGTGCCGACGCCACGTGGAGCGCAACGCGCCTCCGTCGAAGATCGAGGACTTTTTCGACGCCTCGATCAAGGCGACGGTGATTGATGGTAAGGACATTCAACCCAGGCGATGGTTTCGATAGGGACAAACACTATAGTAAGAAGGTTTTCGCCCATAAGGTTGTACGACCGAAGGCCGATACGATCGACTTTTCTAATTTTCGTCCGCTCCTGACAAACCTGTCCGCGGCCATCAGCAGGCACAAAGCGTCAGTGATTCCTTAGCCATCGGGACTCCGGAACGCCTTCATTTTGAAGATCTATGGCGGGAATATCCCTAGGCCTTTCGGCAAGGTTGGGTCTTTGCTCAGGATGGATCAATCCTGAGAAATGGCGCATTCGGAAATAATTCACCTGTTTGTATAAGGGACTGATTGGAAATCGACCCGCCACCCGCCTACGCGGTGGTTCCGCCAGTGCGCGTCGTCTCCACGCGGCGGGAGGCGGTCTGGAAGTGTTCTCCGTCAAGCTCAATGCCAATGAATCGGCGGCCAACAGTGCGGGCGGCGACGCCGGTTTTCGGTAGAAAGTTCCAGTGGCGCGGTGGGCTTGCTATACTCGCGCGCAGTTCGGCTCTCCCCAGCGACGTTCGGCCCGCCAGATTCCTTCTGAGCGTGATTCTGGAGCGCGGCAGACCGCTCCAGCGCGCGGGATAAACTGGGGCTTCTGAAGTTGCCTGCCAGCCTGCTCCGTTGCAAGCTGCCCGTGTTCCGTTTCCCTCTGCTATAATCTCGCGCGATGTCCGGCCCAGCATTCTCGCCGCCACGCTATATTGCCCTCGAAGGTCCCATCCGCGTTGGAAAATCCACGCTGGCGCGCATCCTGGCGGAGCAGCTTCACGCGCGGACGGTGTGGGACTGCACCGACAATCCTTTTCTGGGAGATTTCTACCAGGAAAAACCGGGTTCGGCTTTCCGGGCGCAGATGTATTTCCTTTTAGAGCGTTATCGCCGCATGGCGGATATATGTCCGGAAGAGTTTACCGGCCCGGTGCTAAGCGATTTCATTTTCCAGAAGGACAAAATTTTCGCCTACGTGAACCTCGACAACGAGGAACTGAAACTCTACGACCGTTATTACGAATTCCTGGCGGAAGCGCTGCCGGTCCCCGATCTGGTGATTTACCTCCAGGCCAAACCGGAGGTCCTGAGGGCCAGAATCCACCGCAAAGGGCAACGCGAAGAAGCGCACATTTCCGGCGAATATCTGGCCACGGTTGCGCAGGCTTATGAGCACTTCTTCTTCCACTACTCGGCTTCCAATCTGCTGGTGGTGGATACCTCCGAAATTGATTTCGTGGAACGCAACGAGGACCTGCAGGAACTGCTGCGGAGACTGCGCCAGCCCGTGAAAGGCACGCAATACTACCTGCCACTCGGACCGGCTTGATCTGAATCCTTTCACCAATGCTTTTGCCGCGGGGAAGCGCGCGGGCTATCGCTGCAAATACCGCTGCAAGAAATCCAGAGTTTTCTTCCAGGCCTGCATCTGGCCACGCGCGTGGTCTTGCGGATTCCCACCCAGCAGGACTTCGACGGGAAGCGTGGGATGGCGAGTTTTTATGACTGTTGCGGGAGAGTAAGGGACGCGGATGCCGTGGCCTGTTCCTTTACAGCATAGATGTTCGTAAGGGAATTGAAATTGATGCGCGGAGAGGCGCGCCATCACCGCCTCTGACATTTCGGCGGATGGCCAAACCTGGTCGTCACCCGCGGAGATCAGCAGGATGGGTGCGCGGATTTTCTCCACGGGGATGGCGGCGCGCTCCACGGCAGCGCGATTGCGCAGCGCCAGTTCATAGAGGCGGCGAAAGATCACCGGACGAGAAAGAGGAGACGGAAAAAACTTTCAGCCTGAAAGCGGCCTGAGGGAACTGGAGCGTACGGAAGCGGCCGGCCGCCGTGAGTCCACGAGGCCGCAGGTCCTTTTCCGAAGCCCTGCCAGAGCACGCCTGTCGGCACGATTCCGATGACCGCGCGAATTTCAGGAAAAGTTGCGGCGAGCAGGAGCGCCAGTTCGCCGCCCTTCGATGATCCCATCACCGCGAGACGATTACCATCAACCTGCGGCAAACAGCTCAGCCACCTGATGGCGGTGGCGAAATATTCGAGCGGGAGATTGCGGAGGGTTCTTGGCAGCGGCGGGATGCCGAAATAAGCCAGGGCGAGCGTTACATAGCCATGCGAAGAAAGCAGCGCGGCCTTTTCCCAATCGAGGCCGCCACCGCTGCCGCCGAGCAGAATCAAGGCGGGGAGCCTGTCTGCACCCGGCGGAATGAATAGTTTTCCAACCAGGCCTTCGTCGCGGACGTCGCGGATTTCTGTTCCGGGCGCGAAATAGTGACGCACGATCCTGCCGGAGACGCGCGCGCCGCGCTCTGTCCACGCTCCCAGTTTGATTGTGGCGGGAGAAAACTCTTTTTTTACGAAGGCGGTGGCATAACCATTGCGCGCCGTGTCCAGCGCCATGGACCAAAAAAGTCCCATGGAATCCATGCCAGAATATGTTCCGGCCACCGGCGCATGATCATGGAGCGAGACGCGGCCGTTTTCATCCGCAACGAAAGCAGCATGGGATTCCCAGAGGCGATGGCGATCATCGCGCATGTGTGCGTGCAAATCCACGCGCTCACGCGGGCCTAATCCCTCCAAACGAATGTCAACGGGCTGGTCCGCCAGTCCTTCTTCGGGAGTTACAATCAGCGACATAGCCGGCAGCGGCAATAAAAATCCTCCGTTGAGAGTCTTGGAGGTTCGGCGATGGAAGGCAACAGGATTTTATTTCTGGCGTGCGGCGAACCTGGTTTCACCAGGGTGATCCATACAGACCGATAGTGGTGAATTGTGTGATACTGCCCATTCCGTCTTTGCGTATAAGACAGCATGGAGGCACGCGTGAACACATTCTCGATCCGCAAATCACTGATTATCCCGGCGCTTTTTCTGTGTCCATCGTTTCTCGCGGCGCAAACGCCTGCCCCGACTGCGGCGCAGCCCACCGCTCAGATACCAAATGCGGCGGCAGCGAAAGCGCCCGAGATCGAGGAGGGCAAATACCGCCTGCACAAGTTTGAGCAGCCTATTGGCGAGGAAGACTACGAAGTGACTCAAGATGCCAGCGGCCTCGCGGTGCAGATGCACTTCAAATTTACGGACCGCGGCCAGACTGTTCCGCTGGAAGCAGCCTTCCACAGCCGGAGTGATTTCTCACCGGTAGCGTTCGAAATCAAGGGGCAGACGTCGCGGATCTCCAATATTGATGATGCCGTGGACGTGCAGGCCGACCAGGTTCGCGTGCGTGATGGACAAACGTGGACGCCAAAGGACCGCCCGGCCAGTTTTTTTACCATTGCAGGGTATGCGCCAGTGACCATGCAGATGATGCTGGTCCGTTACTGGACGACGCACGGGCGGCCGGCATCGCTTCCGGTTTTTCCGTCGGGCGCGGTGCGTGTTGAGCCGCGTGGCAAAGATGACGTGTCCATTGACGGGAAAACAGTTTCGCTGGACCGCTACACCATTGAGGGGCTGATCTGGGGGCGCGAAACTTTGTGGATGGATTCGTCGAATAAACTGGCAGCGGTTGTGACCGTGGACGCGGAGTTCGATCACTTCGAAGCGCTCCGCGAAGGCTATGAATCCGGCCTGGGATTCTTCGTTTCCCGCGCGGCGCAGGACGGAATGGCGGCGCTGGCGGATATTGGGAAACAGATTTCAGGCGCGCGCGTGGACAAGCTGGCGATTGTCGGCGCAGACGTGATTGACGCCACAGGAGCACCCACGTTGCATGATGCGACGGTGTTGGTCGAAGCGGGGCGTATCTCGGCCGTTGGGCCGCGGAAAGACATCCGCGTGCCAAAGGATGCGCGGCAAATTGACGGGCGCGGACTGACCGTTCTGCCGGGCTTGTGGGACATGCATGCTCATTTTGAGCAGGTGGAGTGGGGGCCTGTATATCTTGCTTCGGGCGTGACCACGGTACGGGATGTGGGCAATGAAATGGAATTTATTACTTCGGTGCGCGACGCCGTGGCCGCTGGCAATGGACTGGGGCCGCGCCTACTGCTCGCGGGAATCGTGGACGGCGACGGGCCGATGGCGCTGGGCGTGAACCGCGTGAATTCGCCGGAGCAGGCCAAGGAGATGGTGGACAAATACTATTCGCTGGGTTTCCTGCAGATGAAAATTTACAGCTCCGTGAAGCTGGAAAACGTGAAAGCTGTTTGCGACGAGGCTCACCGTCTGGGAATGACGGTCACGGGCCACATCCCCAACGGGATGGACGCGTATCAGGGCGTGGAAGCGGGAATGGACCAGATCAATCATATCCAATATATATCCCCCATCATGCACCCGCCATTCCCCAGTTCGATGTCACAGACAGACCGGATGAAAGCTATAGGATCAATGGACCTATCCTCACCCGAGGCGCTGCATGCTGTTGCGTTCTTGAAGCAGCATGGCACGGTGGTGGACGATACATTGGCGCTTTTTGAATTATTCAACGCCAGCGCCGACCATCCGGTGCAGAGCTTCGAACCGGGCGTGGAAAAAGTGGCGCCGGAGCTGGCCGCGCAACTGACCAGCGTGGGATTCCCGGCGTCCCTGGCGCCTCTGGCCCGCGCGATGTTTGGCAAGGAAGTGGAAATTGTTGGAGTGCTGCACAAGGCAGGAGTGCCCATTGTGGCGGGGACCGACCAGGCCGTCCCGGGCTACAGCCTGCACAGGGAGATCGAACTTTATGTCCAGGCGGGTTTCACTCCGCTGGAGGCCATACAAGCCGCGACGCTGGTTCCCGCACGGGTGATGAAGCAGGACACCCAACTGGGGACGGTAGAAAACGGAAAGATTGCAGACCTGGTGGCGGTGGAAGGCGACCCGTTGGCGTCCATCCAAAATCTTCGCCGGGTGAAGTACGTAGTGAGCGGAGGGACCGTCTATCAACCAGCGCCGCTGTGGGAAAGCGTGGGATTCAAACCGTAATTCGGCGGTGAATTGCGCGGCAAGAACGTGAATTGATGAACGATTGAGATTTATCCACACGCAGCACGGAGGGGTCAATTATGAATTTCTGGTCGCGCCGCAAATTCTGCGCCACTACGCTTGCTGGCGGCTTGGTTTCCTGCGCGGGAACCATTTTGGGTGGCAATGAGCTTTTCGCCGCCGATAAGACTTCAGAGCAAGCCGCCAAGACTTCCGTCGCGAGCACGCGGCCGGTGATTATTTCTGCTGCCATCGGGCTCCGCTGGCTGGATGGAGGCATGGAAATTCTCCAGCGAGGCGGTGATCCGCTGGATGCCGTTCTTGCCGTGGTGACGAAGGTTGAGGATGATCCCGACGAAAATTCAGTCGGCTACGGCGGCTTGCCCAATGAAGACGGCGTGGTGGAACTGGACGCCTGCGTGATGCACGGGCCCACGCGCAGGGCGGGCGCGGTCGGTTCCATTCAGAAAATCAAGAATCCCTCGCTGGTGGCGCGCGCCGTCATGGAGCGGACCAATCACATTTTCCTGGTGGGAGAAGGCGCGCTGCGCTATGCCGTGGATGAAGGATTTCAGACCATGGATCTGCTGACGGAAAAATCGCGGACGGCGTGGCTGGCCTGGAAGGCGTCAACTTCTGAAAACTGGCGGCCGGGGCTGGACAGCCCGGAATGGAAAGAAAAGGTGAATGCCATTCTAGACGCGCCGGAAAAGCAGGCGTGGCGCGAATGGGTTTACGAAGTTGTGGAGCATCCGCCGACGGGAACCATCAACTGCCTCGCCGTGACGGAGCAAGGCGCGATGGGCGGCGTGACCACCACTTCAGGATTGGCCTGGAAGATACCCGGCCGGGTGGGAGATTCGTCCATCATTGGCGCGGGACTTTTTCTGGACAACGACGTGGGCGGCGCGGGCTCGACGGGGCGCGGCGAAGAAAACATCAAGATCGCCGGCGGGCACACGATTGTGGAAATGATGCGCAAGGGCATGTCTCCCACGGATGCGTGCCTGGAAGCGGTGCAGCGCGTGGTGCGCGACTACAATTCGGACAAGACGCGGTTGAGTCAGTTTCAAATTACGTTCTACGCCCTGAATAAGGACGGCCAGCACGGCAGCGCTTCGCTGTGGGCCTCCAGCCATACTGGAAAACGCGCCAGCTACGCGGTGCATGATGGCCAGCAGGCGAAGCTGTTGCCCTGCAAGGCGTTTTACGACGCTCCCGAGGGACATGCCTGAGACCGGCCACGCAATTTAGGTAAGCGCGCAGGATTCGCACCGAATTCCACGATGGAAACCGCAAATGCAGTGATCATCGGCGGTGGCGTGGTGGGTTGCGCCGTGGCCATGGCGCTGGCGGCCGAATGGCCGGACGTATTTCTGTTGGAGGGTTGGCCGCATGTGGGTATGGCGGCAAGTTCACGCAATAGCGGCGTAATTCACTCCGGCATTTATTGCCCCTCCGGTTCACTCAAGGCGCGGCATTGCGTTCGCGGCAACCAACTCACGTATGAATTCTGCGCGGCGCACAATGTGGCACACCGCCGAACAGGAAAAGTGGTGGTGGCCGCGGAACCGCGCCAAGAGAGACAGTTGGAACAGTTGATGGCGCGTGGCCACGCGAATGGCGTGGAGGGCCTGCGATTCCTGGACCGCGCGGAATTAACGGCGCGGGAGCCCAACGTGGCCGGATGCGCGGCGCTGGAGGTGTCTGTAACCGGAATCGTGGGGAGTGAAGAGCTGGTGAAAGCGTATGCTCGCGTGGCCATGGAGCGTGGAGCGAACATCGTGACCAATGCGCGAGTGGAGCGCCTCGCACCGCAATCAAGAAGCATTCGTGTGACCAGCGCAGCGGGCGAAATTGAAACCCGATGCCTGATCAATTGCGCGGGGCTTTTCGCCGATGAAGTGGCGGCCATGCTGGGGTCGCCTCTGGCGAAGCATCGCATTCATCCCGTGCGGGGAGAATATTGCGAATTCGTTCGCGCGAAATGGGACTTGATACGCGGACTTGTTTATCCTCTGCCGCCTGCCGATGGGTTGAGCCTCGGCTGCCATCTCACGCGCACCGTTTGGGGCAGCCTGCTGGCCGGACCGACCGCGCGGTACGTCACCGACAAGAATGACTATGAGAGCAATCGCGAGCCGGTGGAATCTTTTGTGCGGCGCTTGCAGCCCCTGCTGCCCCCAAATCACAGCCAGCGATTTAATCCCCGCCTATTCCGGCATTCGCGCGAGGCTAATCCGCCCGGAGACGGGGGATTTTCGGACTTCATCATCCAACGCGATCCACAATTTCCATGCGCCATTCAGTTGATGGGAATTGATTCTCCCGGGCTGACCTCCGCGCTCTCGATTGCAGAACAGGTAAGAGAGATGGCCCGGGAAATTCTAGACTGACAACACGAAAAATTAGCGCGCCAGGTCCGATGCGAAAACCATGCGGATTCCCTGGGCCTGCAATTTCAGGCAGGGCTTCCTTCAAAGCGGCGATGGTTTCGGGATGCGGATGACCGATGGCGATGGCCCATCCGTCACGCCGCGCATTTTCTTCAGCCAATTTGAGCTGAAGCAGAACGGCATCGCGAGTTGGGGTATCGTCCAGAAAAACCTTCCGATATGCCGCGGGCACGCCATCCTGCCGGGCCACCTGATAGGCGACTGTTTGCGCGGAAGTGCGGCTGTCAATGAAGAACAGGTGGCGATCACGCAGGGCAGGCATCAGTTCACCCATCAGGACGGATCGGAAGTGGCGCGGGAACCTTCGTGGTTATTGACGCCGGCCGCGAAGGGTACCGTGGCCAGCATATTTTCGAGAGTCTTGCTCCACGTCTGGCGCGGTCATGCCGGATTGCAACTCCACTTGCTCGTGGCGGACGGTGTCGCTGTCCGGCTGCATGGGCATATGCAGCAGCACCTGGTAGCCGCGCTGATTAGCCTTTTCGGAAATTTCCCGTGAGAGAGGAAGATTGGGGATTACAGAGACCGTTAGCGGCCGGGGAAGCGTGAGGACGGCTTCATCGGCGCTTTGATCGTAGCCGAGATCGTCAATTATGATGGCCAGGGCGGGCCCTTTACCGGCCGAGGGCTTTATAGGTTTCATTGGCGCTGGCGCACCAGCGCCCGCGGCGGGCAGTAGTATGCGAATGGCCTGCGTGGGAACGCCACCGCGCTCGTACGTCCAGCTCACGATCCTGCCTGTTGATGTTTCCGGCGTCCGCACCATGCCGTAATGGCGCGCGACATCGTCCAGCGCCTGGTCCACGCGTAGACGGGCCGGCGCATCGGATACGCGGACAGTGATCACATCAATGGTGTTTTTCCGGCGTTCTTCCGGGACGCTGGGTTGTGGCTCAATACCTAGACTTGCGCGAGTTCCTGGTCCGCCGGCCCGCTCCGCGGCGGCCGCCATGGCGTTGCTAATCTGGCGCGAATCAGGCTCGACGGCGCCCTTGCGATGACACGCCGTTGCATACATCAGGGAGAAAATCAGGAGTGGAAGAAGCGCCAGCGCGGCGGGAAAGCGGCGCGGTCTCCCAAGATGGCGCGAGAGCACTTCGCCTTAGGCAGCCTTTTTGACCGGAGTTGCCGGCGCGGTGAGAAGGTCGAGAGCCTTCTTCACAAACGGATCATCGGCCAGGGGGCCGGGCTTGCCAGCTTCGTAATTCTTCAGCCAGGTCACGTCGTCCGCCACCAAATGAAGAGGAGAGGACGGTGGAACGCCGTCATCCACGATGGATTTCCCGTCCGGCGTGTAATACATGCCGACGGTGAGGATCAGAGCGGAACCGTCGTCCAGATCAATCCATTTCTGTTCCGAGGCGGTGCCAAAGGTGCGCACGCCGACCGTCTCGCCGCGCTTGTTGTCGGAAAGGGCGGCGGCCAGAATTTCCGCGGGCCCCGCCGTGCCATTGGAAATCAACGCGACCACCGGATGTTTCCAGGCTACCTTGGCCGGATCGGCGGAAAAAGTCTGCGCGGCGACAGTTTGTCCTTTCAGCGTGGTGATCGAACCCGAAGCGAGGAAAAGTTGCGCGGCATCCACGCCTTCCTGATCCGAGCCGGAAGCGCAATCCCGCAGGTCGAGAATCAGTCTGGTGGCGCCGGCGTGATCCAATTCAGTCAGCTTTGCGGCGAGCTCCTTCACCGTTCCCGCATCCATCGCCGGAATGCGCAGATAGGCGACGCCACCGGCAAGTTGCTCCTGTGTGACGTGGGTGGGCGTGAGCTTAGCCAGGGTAATTTCCAGTTCGTCCGGCTGAGGCTTTTCAGGGCGCACTACGCTGACCTTCACCTTGTCTCCAGCCGGGCCGCTCAGCAGAACCTCAGCCTGGCCGATGGACATGCGATCGGTGGAAAATCCGCCAATGGACTCCAGAATATCGCCGTCACGCAATCCGCCTTTCTGCGCGGGACTGTCCGGCAAAACAGAAATAATGGTGATGTATCCGAAACGACGGGAGAGGCTGGCGCCAGATTGTCCGGGCTGATCCAGCGCGGACTTTTTCTTATAGTCGGCGTATTCGAGAGGGCTCAGGTAGCTCGATTGCGGATCGAGCGAATCCAGCAATCCATGAAGCGCGCCAGCCGTGACCGCCTGAAGATTGGGGTCCTCGACGTAGTCGTGCTGGATGTGCTCCAGTACTTCGCTATAGACGGTAAGAACGTGATAGCTCTTATCGTCGTTGGTCTTTGCCAGCATGTGGCCCACAGCCACATATCCGAAAACCACAACGGAAAGGACCAACACTGCGATGCGCGTCGTACGGTTCATGGAATTCCTCGGGAAGCAACGCCCGTTGGCAAAGCAGAGACGCTGGCTTCTACCTAAAAAGTATAGCACCTGGAGGGGGAATCAGCTTCCTGGGGCAGGCGAATGGGGCCCAGGGCACAGGGAATGGTTGCCGTTGCGTAGCATTCCCGCGCTACGGATTCCCGGAACAATCCTATTTCCCGGCCATGCTGTGTTGTGGGCGCGATGGAACAATCCCAGTTGGCTCCTCGGCGGACAGGGCGTTCGTGATATACGTCTGGGAAATGCGGTCGTGCCAGGTGAGGCCGTCCTCGTCCCATAGCGCCCAGAAAAAACCGATAAACAGAGTCCCACCGGAAAGCAGATAGCCGAAACTTCGCCATACCAGGGGGCCAGTGTCCGGCGGAGTGCCGTCAATCCGCACGGCTACCAGATTGCCGAAGAGCATACCCGGAGTTGCACCGCCAAATATGGTGAACAGAGAAAAATAGGAGGTATACATCAAGAAGAATAATGCGGTAAAAACTCCGGCGTCCAATTTTGTCATGCTCAACCGCCCACCGATAGCCTGGAAGAAAATCAGGAACCCTCCATAAACCACGCCAATAAACAGAAAATCCAGCAATCCCGCAATGGTTCGTTCACGGATCGCGGCGGGAGGCGCGAGATGTGTTTCCGGATGGACGCGCTGGGCGGGCAGGGTAAAGTCCAAGCTGGGTTGTGTGACAGAGATCTCCACGCGTTCGGGCGCGGGAGGTCTATTTCTCAGCGCCGGAGGCCGGGGTGTTTCAGCAACGGGAGCGCGTCTTGCGATGGGAGGACTGGGACGCGGCGGCTCGCTGAAAGGCAGCGGCGTCTGGGACTCTTCGTCGGATGAATTGTGGCGGCGTCTGCGATAGGCGTCCAGCTTGCGCGTGACTTCCGTGCGCCATTCAGGTTCATCGGGTGTCCCCACGGCCGCAGGAACCAGGTCGACTTCTTCCTCGTGACCAAGAGGGGAGTCGCAAAACGCACAAATATCCACGTCATCTCGGCAGATGGAACCACATTGCGGACAACTTTGAGCCACGGGTCCGTTTTGCGCTGCGGGCGCCTTCGGACAGGCAAAGTGATTCTACCGCTTTTTGGAAAGTTCGCACCTCTTTTGTATTGGCCCGTGTTACAGACATGGCAACGCGAGCCATGCATCCCGGCGCAGGTCAGGATGACTTCCAACGACGTGAATTCCAGCAGGTGCATTGCGGCATCTTACAGGGGCATGCTAGGCTCATTTTCTCATGCCGAAGAACTGCGCCGCATGAAGCCCCCGCGCCCCAGTAAAACTCTCTTTCCGTTGTACTTCCGGATTCTCTTTACACAAGCGACCATTATTTGCCTGCTGTGGGGTGCGACGAGTGACGCCAGTCCGCAACAGCAACATCGCGTAACCACCGGCGGGGTAGCCACGCTGGAAGCCGACCAGCAACGACAGGTGGGCAAGGTCTTCTTCGCCGACGGAAACGTGGACATCGTATTTCAAGACAAGCGCCTTCGCGGCGACCACGCCGAGTACCACGATGACACGCGAACGGCCTTTATCCGCGGGCACGTGCAATTTGATTATCAGACAGAACACCTGGAAGCCACCGACGGGAGCTACAACCTGGAAACAGGAAAAGGCATCTTCCGCAACGTCACCGGCACCATCACGATTCAGCGGCGGCCGAATCCCAGCCTGCTAATCAGTGACAATCCATTTTCCTTCACAGCCCGCGAGGTGAGACGCCTTGGTGATGAAACGTATGTATTGATGGACGCGCGAATCACGGTGTGCGATCCCCAACGGCCGAAATGGACATTTCACGCCCGGCGGGCCACCTTGCACGTAGAAAAAACGTTGCAGATGGAGGGCGCAACGTTCCGGTTGGTTTCTATTCCGGTGATTTATCTTCCGTACGCCAGCGCTCCGGCGGGCCGCAAAGTGCGGCAATCAGGCTTCCTGATTCCCGACATTTCGGAATCTTCCGTGAAGGGACTGGTCGTGGGGGATTCCTACTATTGGGCGCCGACGGAGTGGATGGATGCGACGGTCGGCGGGGCGTGGCTGAGCAAACGCGGATTCAGCCAGAATGATGCCATCCGCATGCGGCCTTCGGACAACTCGCATTTCGATTTCAGTTTCTACGGGGTAGATGATCGCGGGATAGACGGCAATGCGCCGCAGGGCGGCCACAAATTCCATATCGGCGGGGACACGCTATTGCCGCACGGCTGGCGGGCCGTGGCGGATCTAAACGATTTGAGTTCCCTTACGTTTCAGCTCGTTTTTTCGGAAACGTTCACGCAAGCGGTGAACTCGGAAGTCCATAACACAGCATTTCTCACTAATAATTTCCGGGGGTTCAGCGTGAATTTTGCCGCGTTGGGCTATCAGAATTTTTTCTCCGCTTCGCCGCAGACGCAAATCACCCTCCGCGCCGCGCCCGAGGCACGTGTCGGGTCTGTCGACCAGTCCCCTTGGGCGCACATTCCGGTATATTTCGGATTCGATGCCTTCGCGGATGCGGTGCATCGTGACGACAACTCCGCGCCTTCCTTCAACACTCCGAATTTCGTCCAGCGATATGAATTCGCGCCGCGCGTCACCATACCCTTGCACTGGGGATCGTGGCTTGGCGCCACTCCGTCGTTTACGCTGCGGACCACATATTATGGCGGCCAGCTATTCAATAACACCTTTTCCAACAGCGCCTTTACGCGGACGACGGAAGAGTTCTCCTTGGATTTGCGCCCCGCGGCGATTGAGCGCATCTGGAGTTCGGGAGACGAGAAGTGGAAGCACACCGTCGAACCGGAGCTTACCTACAACCTTGTGAACGGCGTAACGGATTTTGCCCACTTCATTCGCTATGACGAGGATGAGACGCTGACGGACACCAACGAAGTGGAGTATGGAATCACCCAGCGGCTCTTCATGAAAGACGGAGATGAAGGCGCGCAAGAAGTAGCCAGCCTGCGGCTGACGCAGAAATATTTCTTTGATCCGACGTTTGGCGGCGCGCTGGCCCCCGGGCAACGCAACGTTTTCCAGACGCTGGACGCGCTCACGCCGTTTGCTTTCGCGAATGTGGCCCGGCGGTTCTCGCCGATTATTAGTGACCTGCGTTTGGATCCTGGCGGCATTTATGACGCACAGGTTCGCGCGGATTATGATCCCGTTCGCGGCAAATTCACGGGAATCGGCACACTGTTGAAACTAAAACCCTATCATGACTCCTTCATCACTCTGGGAAATTTTTCCACCATCAACATTCCATCCAGCAGCACTTTACTCCCGCCGCCGAATCCATCGCACTCCCCCCCCCTGTTGCCACCGCGGTCCAATCAAATTCGCGCCCTGGTGGGATATGGGGACCTCAACCGGCCGGGGTGGAATGCGGACGTGGGGGTCAGCTACGACGTAACAGAGAATATTTTCCAGAACCAGGTTGCGCAATTGTCCTATAACGGCTCCTGTTGCGGTATCGGTCTGGAATACCGGCGATTCGAATTGGGCAACGTGCGCGTGGAAAATCAATTCCGCATTGTTTTTTTGATCGCCAACATCGGTTCGGCTGGAAATCTCCGCCGCCAGGAGAAGATTTTCTGATGGCGAAAATCTCCACCCGCCAGTCATCCAATGATCTGGCGTTTTTCTCCATTGAGGAAGCTGCGCGGTTATTGAGGAGCAAGAAGATTTCTCCCGTGGACCTGACCGAGGCTGCGCTCCAGCGAATCGACAGGCTCAATGGGCGGCTGAAAGCTTATTTGACAGTATTATCGGCCCCGGCGCGCAAAGCTGCTCGCGCGGCGGAAAAGGAAATCATGCGCGGCAACTATCGGGGCCCCGTGCATGGCATTCCCATTTGTCTCAAGGACAATTTATGGACGCGCGGCATACGCACCACCGCAGGTTCGTTGATTCTGCGGGATTTTATTCCGCCTACCGATTCGGCGGTGGCGGCGCGGCTGCGGCGGGCCGGCGCGATCCTGCTGGGAAAGACGAACATGCACGAGTTTGCGTATGGCATCACCAGCATAAACCCACACTACGGCTGGGTGCGTAATCCCTGGAACGAAAAGCGCATTTCCGGCGGGTCAAGCGGCGGATCTGGGGCGGCCCTGGCGGCGGGTTTGGCTTATGGGTCGGTGGGAACGGACACGGGCGGTTCCATCCGGACGCCGGCGGCCTTTTGCGGAATTGTAGGATTCAAGCCAACGTATGGCCGCGTGAGTTTGCGTGGAGTGGTCCCTCTGGCGGCACGGCTGGATCATGTTGGCCCCATGGGCCGCACGGTAATGGATGTGGCGCTGCTCCTGCAAAGCATTGCGGGCACGGATGATTGGGACTATGGAGAAGTGGCCAAGCCGGTGCCGGCGTATTCGAAAGTACTGCGGCGCGGCGCGCGGGGTCTGCGCCTGGGCTGGCCGGTGCGCGGATGTTATGAGGGAGCATCGCCGGAAGTGCAGAATGCTGTGGACGAAGCTGCGCATGTTCTGAAATCGCAAGGGGCAACGTTGCACGCAGTTTCGCTGCAAGGAGCGGAAGCCGCGTTAGGCCCCGCCAATGTGGTGGCTGGGGCGGAGGCGGCCACGTTTCATGTGTCCGCGGGATACTTCCCGGAGCGGGTTCAAGAATACGGACGCGATGTACGAAAGCGCTTGCGCGCGGGCGTAAGGATTTCGGCGGTGGATTTTCTGCGCGCGCTGGCAACCAGAGAAATTTTGCTGCACATTTTTGAGAGCGCTTTTGAGAAGGTGGACGCCATTCTGGCTCCCGCCCTGCCTATGGATGCCCAGTCACCCACGACGGAGAATGTATGGCTGCGTCGAAGGGAGGAATCCATTCGCCACGCCGTTCTGCGCTTCTGCCGGCCCGCAAATTTCACCGGATTGCCGGCCATATCGGTTCCGTGTGGTTTCACAAGTGCTGGGCTTCCTATCGGACTGCAGATTATCGGCCCACACTGGCAGGAAGCCCGCATATTGCAAATCGCGTATTTCTACGAACAGGCTACAGAGTGGCACCAGATGCATCCCTCCCTGTAGTATGGAGAAGAGGAAAGGCGATGTGGGGCGTCTAATATTGGCAGAGCAGACTGCCAGTCTGTGGTCACCCGCATCCGATCCATAGATTTGAGACCGGGGCATTATTTTTCACCACGAAGGGGAGAAGAAATTTAGCCCACAATGAATGTCTAGGCATTTGCCGCGTTTCTCGCTGGCCTCGTCTCGTTTCTCTCGCCCTGTGTCCTGCCGTTGGTCCCCGGATACATCTCCATGCTTTCCGGACTGGGTGTGGAAGAATTGCGCGAGGGCCGGGCGCAGCGAGGACAGTTGCTGCGCTCCGCGCTGGCATTCATCCTCGGTTTCTCGATTGTTTTTATCACTTTCGGCGCATCCGCCAGCGCTGTAGGTTCGTTCCTGCTGCAGAATCGCAACCTGCTGGCTCCTTTGGCGGGGGCCATGATTCTGCTTTTTGGACTTCATCTGGTGGGCGTCCTGGCAAAAATCTCCATTCGCGTGGGGCTGGTGATCGGGCTCATCCTGGTGGCCATCAGCGCGGTGCTCCTGTTCCGAAGCGGTTTTTCGCGCGGCGCATTACTACCCATTCGGCTCTTCGCCATTTCGCTGATATTTCTGCTCGGTCCCACTCTGTCGCGCTGGTTGAACCGCGACCTTCACTTCCGCAATCTGGGCGGACAGCCGGGCGCCGTGAGCGGCTTCTTGATGGGATTTGCATTTGCTTTCGGCTGGACACCCTGCATTGGTCCGATTCTGGCGGCTGTATTGACACTGGCCGCGACGCGGGAATCCATATGGCAGGGGATCTTTCTGCTATCGTTATATTCGGCGGGCCTGGCGATTCCGTTTTTTATAACCGCCCTGGGCATGAGCAGCTTTCTCCGTTTTTATCAGCGCTTTCGCCGCCACGTGCATGCGGTGGAAATTTTCAGCGGGGTATTGCTGCTTTTCGTGGGCGGACTAATTTTCGTGAACCGGCTCACATGGCTTTCCGGAAAGCTGGCATTTCTAAATCGTTTCGTATGGTAAGGGAGCAAGGAATGAAAAGGTTTCCCTGGCCGGTATTGGTGGCCGTCCTGGCGCTGGCTCTCGGCGCCGTGCATTGCAATTCACGGAAAGTTTCCAAGGAGAAACTCTCGTCGGAGAACCTGAGTGCGCCCGATGTAACGTTTAAGGATCTGGCGGGCCACGATCTGACCCTTTCCAGTTTGAAAGGAAAAGTAATATTGGTGAATTTTTGGGCGACGTGGTGCGAACCCTGCCAGATCGAAATTCCGTGGATGATCGGTTTTCAACAGAAATACGCCGGGAAGGGATTTACGGTGCTGGGGGTGGCGATGGACGATGAAGGGAAGAGCGTGGTTGCGCCGTTCGTCCAGAGTAAGATGTTTGACGTGGACGGAACGAAAATGAACATGAACTATCCGATCGTGATCGGCGACGACGAAATCGCCCAGAAATTCGGCGGATTGCTGGGATTGCCCACGAGCTTTTTGGTTTCGCGCGACGGCAAAATCGTGAAACGCCACCTCGGCCTGGTGAGCGCGGACGAATTGGAAAAGGAAATCGCCGGCCAACTCTAGGAGCAAAGGACAGATTGCCGAATCAGGCAAACCGTTTCCGGCGGAATTCACGATGGATGAGCACGAATTTCAAAAACGCAGCGACGCGGCGCTGGAAGATTTGCGCCGGAAGCTCGCGGACCTTGGCGAGACGCAAGGCTTTGATGTGGAAGGTGGCAGTGGAAAACTGGAAATGATATTTGAAGACGCCGATGAAACACGCTTTGTGATCAGCCCCAACTCTCCGGTGCGGCAGATATGGATTTCGGCGTTGACCACGAGTTTCAAGCTCGGGTGGTCCGAGACCGCAGCCTCGTTTGTGTTGGAGAAGACGGGCGAGACGCTTCAGCAATTGATGGGACGCATCCTGACTCAGCAGCTCGGCACGGAGATCAAAATTCCATGAAACGGATTTTCGGCGTAACAATCCCGCTGCTTTTCGTGATTTTTGGCGCGTATCAGGCTGCATACGCAGGAATCCTGCCGCAGCAAGCGAGCGCGGCCCACACGGCGGGAGTAGCCAAGGTGCAGGGTTTTGCGTCCCGCGAACCTGTTCCGGCAAACAGTAAGTTCGATATTGCCATCGTGGCCGAACTTCCGCCGGGCTACCATATGAATGCACATAAAATTTCAGACCCCTACTTGATTCCCACCACAATCACTGGGGACTTGCCCGCGGGAATCCAGCAAACCGACATTGTTTATCCTCCGGGGAAATCCGTGAAGTTCAGTTTTTCGCAGCAGCCCTTGAATGTCTATGAAGGGAAAGTGGTGATCCGCGCCAAGCTCACCGCCTCCGGGGACGTGAAGACGGGCGCCATCGAAATCCCCTTCACATTGCGGTATCAGGCCTGCAACGAAAGCTCATGTTTGCCGCCGGTGCATGTGCCCGTCCACATCTCAATACAGGTGGCGGCAGCCGGGACACCCTCACACGCCATGCACGCGGAAATATTCACCAAAGAATAATAAGAAAAAAAGAGATCGGAGAGCATCGTCCCGCGCCGTGGAGATAGCTAGCGCGCGGAAATTGCCGGGATAGCCCGGCGCAGGCGCTCAATCACACGATCCCGTCCCAGCACCACCATGGTTTCGAAAAGCGGGGGAGCCACGGCGCGGCCAACCAGCGCGACGCGCGTGGCGTTAATCAGCAACCCGGCTTTCACTCCGGCTTCCTCCGCTAATTTCCTGAGAGCGTGATCGCAGGGGTCATGTTCCCAGCTCGGAAGGGCCGCGAGAGAATCCGCAAGTCGCGCCAGCAAATCGGGCAGGCGCTCATCCTTCCAGAACTTGGCGCGCGCTTCTTCATCGTATCCAAAATCGTCGCTAAAAAATCCCCGAGCCCAGGTGCAGAAATCCGGCAAAAGACGAGTGCGGGGACGAAGCAGGTCCACAACATGGGCGAACCATGCGCGATCGGCACCGCCCCATTCCTCGCGCCAGAGCCCCGCGCGGCGCAGTTCCACTTCCACATAAGGAAGCAATTCCTCAACCGGGATTTTCTGCAGATACTGGGTGTTGAACCACTCCAGCTTGGCGCGATCAAAAACTCCGTTGTTGCGCGTGACACCCTTGAGGGAAAATCGCGCGACCAACTCTTCGGTCCGCAAAAATTCCGCGTCATCCCCCGGAGACCATCCCAATAACGCCAGAAAATTGCGAAACGCTTCCGGGAGAAATCCTTCCTCCTGGTAGGATCCGACGCTGGTTGCGCCGTGACGCTTGGAGAGGCGCGTGCGATCCGCGCCAAGGATCAATGGAACGTGGGCGAAAATCGGCGGCGCGGCTCCCAGCGCCCGGTAAATCAACGCCTGCTTGGGCGTGTTGGAGAGATGATCGGCGCCGCGGATCACGTGCGTGATGCGCATGTCAATATCGTCCACCACCACGCTGAGTTGGTAAGTGGGCGCGCCGGAAGACCGCAGCAGGACGAAATCTTCAATTTCCGCATTCTGAACTTCGCGGGCGCCGAGAACGGCATCTTCGAATTGTGTGATTCCTTCCCGTGGAGTGGCAAATCGAATCGCGCAGGGAACGCCTTGCTCTTTCTTCTCCGCGCGTTCTGCCGCGGGGAGATTCCGGCAAGGACAAGCTGGCGCGCGGACAAATTTTGGTTTTTCCGCATCGCTGTCATTTTCTTCCACTTCTTCCGTCACGGTATCCGCGCCTGCATAACCGGATGCTTTGCAATAACAAGGGTAAGCGGCGCCCGCGGCGAGCAGGCGCTCCGCCGCTTCCTGGTAGAGCCCCAGGCGCTGCGATTGAAAGTAAGGGCCTTCATCCCACTCAAGGCCCAGCCAACGCAGGCTTTCCAGAATTCCATCCGTCAGTTCGGGGCGGTTGCGTTCCACATCGGTGTCTTCGATGCGCAGCAGCAGCGTCCCGCCTACATGACGGGCGAAGAGCCAGTTAAAAAGCGCTGTTCGCGCTCCGCCAACGTGAAGATATCCCGTAGGTGAAGGCGCGAATCGGACGCGCGGTTTGTCAGTTGTGGACATATGAGTCTACCCAGGCTCTCCAAAAACTTAAATGCTAGCTGAAGAGGAATCGAAAAGCGAATACGAGACCGCGACGTGGCGCAGCGCAGTGTTGGATAAAGAAAACACAGGGGATAAGTACCATTGACCGCGTGGTTTCCGCTGATTATATTCACCACGGGCGGAACCATGCCTGGGGCGCGCAGTAAGATTATTGATAATTTACATAAGAGTAGATTCATATGCACGCGCCGTATTTTCGCTGCACGCGGGTGTGAAACGAACAAGTCTCCCACAATTTTGCGCAGGCTTGTCCTCTGAGGCCGCTGGGATATCCCGATGCCAGTTCTCCATTCACCCATAGCGGAAGTTCTTATATGCGCCTCCACTCTGCTGGCGGGATTCTTCCTTTGCGTATTCTTCCAGAAAAGACATGCCTATCTGCTGGCGTGGGCTATCACCTGGTCGCTGCTGGCTCTTGTAGACACTAAACTTTTCTTCCTGCATGGACGTCTTCCGGACCGGGCGATTATCGGGACTAGGGAGTGGCTGCTATTTCTCGTCGCGCTGGGGTTCCTATACGGTGTGCGGATCTACGCCCGGGCCACGGTGCGCATTCGATGGTTCTTAACCGCCGCAGTTTCGGCCGGATTCTGGGAATTTGCCATGCAGAGAGGCTGGTTTGACGTGCCGCTGCGACTGGCGGTGTTTTTTGGATTTCTGCTCGTGGCCCGCGAACTGTACCACGAAGGCAAGAGACAACAAACGCGCGCGGATGCATTCCTGGCATTGTGTTTTGCCGCCTGGGGCTTGCTTCTGTTCCTCGAGTCCTTTCAACCGCATGTCGCCGTCCTTGCCAGGACCGATCTGCGTTACCCCATGCTGCTGCCCCAGCTTTTTGTCGCCGTCCTGATGGTGGTGGTGACTTATGAAGAGGAGCGCCGGGGCCTGGAAGGAAACATTCTGGCGCTTTCCAATCTCAATCTGGCGGCATCCAGCTTTGCGGGTGGCGAAATTCAACGAATGCTGGGTTATGCGCTGGACCGGGTCCTTTCACTGGGGCGACTTCCGGGAGGGATTCTCTGCCTGCATTATGGAGACAGTCAGGGACCGAAACTGATTGTCTCCTCCGGGATGACGGAAGGGTTCTGGACGGCCATGCAGGCCGAAAATTTGGACGAATACACCTTGCGCCTGGTTGCGCGGCTGGGAGGATTGGTGGTCCTGCGGGATCTCGCGCGGGAGGCTTCCTGGGAGGCGCTGGATCGTGAGCCGTCGTTTCACCAGGTTCGTCAATTGCTGATTACGCAGGGACTGCGAACAGCAGTGGGCATCAGCCTGCAATCCAAGGAGCAGGTATTTGGCGTGATGTTGCTGGGCACGCCGCAAAACCGCCGTCTGACGCCGCCGGAACTGCGGCTTCTGCTGGCCTTGGGCCAGCAAATTGGTCTGGCGGTGGAGAACAGCTATTTGATTCAGCAGACCGCCCGCCGCAGCGAAGAAATGAACACGTTGAATGAGATCGGACGGGCGCTTAGCTCGACTCTGGAAGCGGAGGCCATCTTTGAAAAGATTTCCGAGGAAGTCCGGCGGCTGTTCCACGGTTCGGAGTTTTATATTGCTCTCTACGATTCCGCGCACGGCGAAATCAGCCTGGAACTGGAAATGCGCGACGGCGAGCGGCAGCCCAAGCGGCGATTGCCCATAGGAAATCATCTCATCGAGTACATCATCCGGTCGCAGCAGCCGCTTCTGATCCGCGAGCACTTTGACGAGGAAGTAGAGCGATTGCACGTGCGCCCTCGTGAAACCGCTGGAAGTTATTGCGGTGTTCCGCTGATGCTAAATGAGAGATCAGTGGGCGCGCTCTGCATGTTCAGCGGGCAAGAGGGTGCTTTTGATGACGGGCAACTCGGGCTTCTTCGCGTGCTGGCCAGCGAAGCGAGCATCGCCTTGGAGAATGCGCGCCTGTTCGAAGAGGAAGGAAAAAAGTCGCGGCAACTGGCTCTGGTGAACGCCATTTCCCGCCACGCCATCTCCACCATGAATCCAGAGGAGATGCTGGCCAAAATCACCATGGCATTGGAGGACGGCCTTCCCTATGACCATATCGGCGTCGCCTTGCTGGACGAGGCAGCCCAGGAACTTGTGGTGCGAGCAGAAGCGGGCACGCGACGGGGAGCGGAAGGACGCCGGCAGGAGATGGGCAAAGGACTGTTGGGCCGCGCCGCGCTCTCGGGCGAACTGGAAATCATTGTAGGAGAGAGAAACGCAGAAACGGGAACGATGCTGTCCGATTCCGTGAGCGCCGCAGCGCTGTCTGTGAATTATGTGGAACAACTGCTGGGCGTCCTTTACGTGGAAACTGTCCAATCCCGCGAATTCTCGGAAGATGACCTGCGGTTGTTGCGCACCGCGGCGGACATGCTGGCGGTGGGCCTGCACAATGCGCTGACCCTTCAGAAAGCTCAGGAGCAGGCCATCACCGACGGGCTTACGGGAGTGAAAACTCACCGCTACTTAATGGAAGCGCTTTCCGCCGAATGGAAACGTTCCACGCGCGCGAGCCGCCCGTTCTCGGTGGTGATGCTGGACCTGGACCACTTCAAATTCGTGAACGACACGCATGGGCATCTGGAAGGAGATATGGTCTTGCAGGTGGTGGCGCGAATTCTGGAACAGAACTGCCGGCGTTCGGACGTTGTGGCGCGGTATGGTGGAGATGAATTCGTCATTCTGATGCCGGAGACGGCTGCGGACCAGGCGCGACAGATTGCCGGTAAGCTGCGCGCGTGGATTGCCGGGGAGAGGCTTTTGCGGGAAAAGAACGTGACCGCCAGTTTCGGCGTGGCGAGTTTTCCGATGCACGCGTCGCATCCACAGGAACTCATCCAGACAGCCGATACCGCGATGTACGCGTCCAAACGCCTGGGAGGAAACATGGTCTCCCAGCCGGGAACCGTGTCCACGTCTGAACCCAACCGATGGAATCATGGACTCCTGGAATCGAATCTCGGCGCCCCTCTTGGTGGAGTATTCATATCTGGCGCGGAAACATTTGCCATCGTGCAGCGGGAGATCGGTCACCTCTCGCGCTCCTTTCCGGCCTCTCTTTTTAGCGAGCCGGAATTGCAGGTTCCCGCGGTCGTGCTGGACACCTTGACATCCCTGGCGCTAACACTGGACGCACGTGATCCGTTGATGCAAGGCCACTCACAACGGGTGGCAGCCTATTGCGTGTTGGCTGCGCAAGTTGCTGGCCTGAAGGCCGCCGAGCTGGAACAAATCCGCATAGGCGCGCTCCTCCATGATGTAGGCAACCTGGCCGTGCCGGAAGAAATTTGGCGAAAGCCGGAATCCTTGACCGACGAAGAATGGGGAGTGATGAGAACACACGCCCCGCGTGGAGCCGAACTTCTGGCCAGCGTCTGCGGGATGGAAGAAATCGCAAGGATGATCCAGCATCACCATGAGTTCTTCGACGGATCCGGCTACCCGCAAGGGTTGCGCGGCAAAGAGATTCCTCGAGGTGCGCGCCTGATTGCCATCTGCGAAGCTTACGACGCCATGACTACTGCCCGCCCGTACAGTCGCGCCCGCAATCCGGAAGAATCGGCGAAATTGCTGGAACGCCTTGCAGGAACCCAGTTCGATCCGGACCTTGTGCGGGAATTTATCGAAATTGTCCAGCGACTCCCGCGCCCGCTGGTCAGTGCAAATTTGGCGGCGGTTTCGCCCGGACAAACCAATATTCCCGCCAACTAGCGGGTCGTTTCTCCGGTCCGCCGCATCCCATGATGGCGAGAGGATTCATATGCAAATAGCAAGTGTGCAGTGGACTGGCGAGGAGCAATTTCTGGCGGTGATGCCGTCGGGGCACGCAGTCCCCTTTGATGCCGACCGTGCGCGCAATACAGCGCCAGGTCCGATGGAAATGTTACTGGGCGCCCTGGGAGCCTGCACCGCAACGGACGTCGTCAGTATCTTGAAAAAGAAAAGGCAGTCGCTTCAATCCCTGGAGGTGGAAGTTTCCGGAGAAAGGGCCAAGGAACCCCCCACGGTATGGATAACGGTGGAAGTTGTCTTCCGGTTGCGGGGAGTGCTCGATGAAAAGGCGGTGCAGGATGCCATTGAATTGAGCAAGGGAAAATATTGTTCCGTGGCCGCCACTCTGCGGCCCCACGCCAACATTTCATTTCGTTACGAAATCCTGCCGCCGATTTCGTAAAATCTTCCAATGGGATTGCAAAGTCTTCGGGGTGATGCGTGAAGTGTGTCTTGCACCCCACGCATGGTGTTGCATACAATCGCACCCTTGTATAAAGAGACTGGAAAAATAATGAGACGAAGAATCGCCGCGAAGATTACAGGCGTCGCCACTTTCGTGCCACCACGGGTGGTGTCAAATCAGGACCTTGAAAAAATTGTGGATACATCGGATGAGTGGATTCGAACACGCACAGGCATCCGTGAACGTCACTATGTGGATCCCGGCGTGGCCGCGTCCGATCTGGGAACGCAGGCAGTCCAGCGGTTGCTTCAGGAAAAGGGAATTGGGCCCGAAGAAATCGAACTGATTATCGTCGCCACGGTGACGCCAGACATGATGTTTCCGTCAACGGCCTGCCTGATTCAGGATCGGGTGGGAGCAAAGAATGCATGGGGATTCGATCTATCGGGAGCCTGCTCGGGCTTTCTTTATGCCCTGACGGCAGGCGCACAGTTTGTAGGTTCGGGATTGCACCGCAAAGTGGTGATCGTGGGCTCCGACGTGATGACTTCAATTCTGGATTTTCAGGATCGAGCGACCTGTGTGCTGTTTGGAGATGCCGCCGGCGCGGTGTTGTTGGAGCCCGCTGAATCAGAGACCGAGGGAATCCTGGACTACATGCACCTCATTGATGGATCCGGTGGCCGCTTTCTCTATATGCCCGCGGGCGGTTCGCTGCATCCACCGACCCACGAAACGGTGGAGAAGCGGATGCACTACGTTAAACAGGAAGGCCAGCAGGTATTCAAGTACGCCGTGCGGCGCATGGCGGAACTGGCCTGCGAACTGCTCGAAAAAAACGGATATTCATCCGCGGATTTGAAATTGGTTGTGCCCCACCAGGCCAATCTCCGCATCATTGAGGCGATGCAGGAGCGGCTGGGAGTGGATGATTCCAAGGTGGTGGTGAACATTGATCGCTATGGAAATACAACGGCGGGAACAATCCCTCTGGGTCTGCGTGACGCTGTTGACGATGGACGGTTAAAGAAAGGGGATCTGATCCTGCTGGTGGCCGTTGGCGCGGGTTATACCTCCGGGGGCATCCTCATGCGGTGGGCATACTGACAGGCACGGCGGCCGTATTTAGTCCCGCGACGAAATCATCCTCCTAAGGTCGTGAGGTCGTGTTTCCAAAATAATTCATTCCCTGAATCTTCGTTCGCAATAACTACGCCATTTCTGTGAGGACATGGCTTCGCCAATCAGGCTGCGCCGGAGAATTTGTGGCGGGGAGGCCGCGATTACAGGCCTCCCCGCCGGAATTTTACTGCGTGATGAAATTAGAGAGGTTGGGGTTAATGGCGCCGGCCGTGGGATTCGTAGTCAATAAAACGAATTGCGTCGGCGAAACCATATAGATTGTGGCATTCCCATTTCCGAATCCGGGGAAGCCAGTGGACGTGAATGTGCCGCGTCCGAAGGAGTCCGTGGACGTAGAGTACGAACCGGAAATCGGCCCATCCAGAAGGATGATTGACAGATCTGAAGCCGCGGCGCTGCCCGTCATCGTGCCGGCCGACAACGCGAGTGTTGCGGTCACGTTGGCGACCGACGAGATCACCGGGCTCCCGTCAGGTACTGGCGGGGTCGTGCCACCATAATAGTTTCCGTCGGAGGGGCCCTGCGTGACGGTGCCGGATTGAGGCTGCAGATTGCCGAAAAGCGTATAGTTTACATTCGAAGCAGAGTCATCCAGAACGAACCCCGTATTCGTCCCCGTGAGATAAAAAACTCCGTTGAAATATGTGTTGGTGGAATCCGCGATGGTGAGTTGTCCTCTGCCATTCGCGGCGACGGAATACGATCCATTGGAGAACTGCTGGGCCAACAGGATATCGGTGCCGCTATCGTTTTCGTCAAACTCCCCACTGGTCACCTGAGTAGTGGAATTTGCCGTGACCTCACCGGCAAAGACAACCGCCCCGCCAGTATCGATCCCGTTCATGGCAAGAATTGTGGGGCCACTCAGGCTGTTGTCGCCGAATTGCCCGCTTTGGGTCTGGATAGAACCGCTGTAAACGCTGGCGGTGCCGGAATCTTCCTCCATAGCGTAGATGTTGTTGCTGTTCACGATGTAGTAGACGAGATTGATTGTGCTCTGCGATCCAGGCGTCAACGATGCCAGACCGCGGCCTGTGCTGGAACTTGGCGCGCTGAAAGAACCGGTGAGCTGGAGGAATGGCGAAAAAACTCCTTCAAGGTTCGAATCCGCGGCTCCCTGACTGAGATTGCCCGAGGAATCCAGCGTGAAACGCCCCACCTGTCCGGAGCGCTGCGTCCGAGGCTGAATGTTGGTGATCAGGCCGTAAGCGAAATTTCCGGCGAGACTGCCCAGCGAGAAATCCGCCGAGTCCACCGTCTGGAATGTTCCTGACCCATAATTAACCAGATCGAATTCAATCAGGCTTCCCACCTTGCCCTGGGAATTCATGGTGATAACAAATGTCTGATTGCCAAGCGCCGAACTGGTGAAATCGAGGATTCCGACGTTGCTCGTGGAGAAGGAATAGGTTCCCGCAAGGGCGCCTTGCGAAATCCTGCCGTTGTCGTTGGTGTCCTCGTAACCGGTGGTGATATTGCCCTGGCCGTCCGCCGTAAAGGTACCGGTGTGCGCCAAAGGATCGTCGGTCCCGTCGAGACCGCCCATCTGGAACGCGTACTGACCTTTCAGGAAAGCTGTTGCGGCGGAGAATATTGAGATGTGAACGGTGGCCTCGGCCTGTTCCTGCAGCGAATCGGTCACTATTACCTTAAAACTTGCGGGCGGATTGTTCTGTATAGCGATGGGGGTCCCGCTGATCTCCCCAGATGGACTGAGGGAAAGTCCCAACGCCGTTAGGATCTGCAGCCCGATAGCGTTTGTGGAGAACGTGTATGGAGGTACGCCCCCGGAAGCCTGGAGCTGCGCGGAATAAGGGACACCCAGATAACCGCTTGGAAGCGTAGTGGTGGTGATCATCAACTGGCCAGGCGTGACCGTCAAGGAGAATGGCTGTGATGCCGTCTCCGGCGGCGAAGAAGAGTCCGTAGCCGTAATGGTGAAATTATAGAATCCCGGAGTGTTAGCCGTACCGGAGATCAGTCCGCTGGAAGAAAGAGTCAGACCATTGGGCAACTGGCTTCCCGTGTCCAACGCGAATGTGATGGGAGGCAAGCCGCCGGTGGTCAGGATTTGGTAGGAATAAGCAACACCGCTGGTTGCACTCGGAAGCGTGGGCGGGCTGGTAATAGTCAACTGTGTTTTGGTGATGGCAATCGAAAGGTTCGCAGTGGCTGTCATCTGCGGACTCGAAGAGTCCACAACCTGCACGGTAAAATTCGATGTGCCCGGCGAGGAAGGCGTCCCGCTGATCGTCCCGCTGGAACTAAGCGCTAATCCCTGAGGAAGAGAGCCGCTGGCAATCGAGAATGAATACGGCGTTGTGCCACCCGTAGCGGTGATGGTAGTCGTGTACGGCGTCCCGGTGTCGCCGCCGGGCAGAGAGGTGGTCGTAATTGACAGAGGTTGCGGTGGCGTCGGCCCGCTTCCCCCGCCTCCGCAGGCGGCGAGAAAACCGGACAATCCAAGGATCGTAAAGAACGCTGCAAACCGTGCGGAAGATTTCATTTTGTCTCCATAAATCGAATTATCGTATAAATGTGCCGGAGCGGGCCGCCGCACCCGGACTTAATTCTTCGTAGAATGACGAAACAATCGTCCGGAATATGATCCCCCGAAAAAGGGAGAACGGGGCACCTGGCAACTCCGCAGTTCCGGCGTGGAAACCACCACCGCTGCTGCCCCTATTATATTTTCATACGTTGTGGCATTCCGCAAGGCAGGCGCGATTTTGAAGGAGCCTTTGGTCAAGGCGCGAGGCAAAATAGCGGACGCAAGAGGACATTTCCTGTTCCAAGAAGCGGTTCCAGGAACCGTGTGAGCTGGCGACATGCTTTGTGAGGCAGCGCAAGGCCATGAAATAGGCGCGAACAAACGGCAGCTGAGATTTTCCTGCTACCGGGAGGGCGGGACAGACCCGCAAAATGGTCTGCAAATGTTCGAAGTCCTCTCCGCGCAATTCGCTGGCCGGAAAACCTAACGCCGTGGTCACATGCGGTGATATGGGTTGCCGAGACGACGCCAGTAAACGCGAGCGCCACGCCAATCCGGCAAATCGCACCAACATGGCAAAGGAAGCGACAAATATAAGAACAGGAAGCATCTTGTGCAAGTAGCATCGCCTGGTTTCTGCGCGGTGGCAATGGGCAGAAAGTACTAGCGTCCCGCCCGGTTCCGGTTGATGCTAGTCTGGAATCCAGTTAATTTATTCACTCAAGGGAGAGTGGCATGCAGCGAAATCGGTGCGGAATCTTACTTGTCTGTGCGCTGGCGGCTGCGATTCCGAGTATGGGCGGAAAAGGTGTCGCCCAGAACGGTCAGAAAGAACCACAGGCGGAATTTCAGATTCGAACGCTGATCGAAGCGCAGGCCGCCGCATGGAATCGCGGCGATATACCGGCCTTCATGGATGGATATTGGAAGTCAGACGAGACAACCTTTGCCGGCGCAAAAGGCGTGCAACGCGGATGGGACGGGGTGTTGGACCGCTATCGCCGCACCTATCCCGACCGCGCCTCCATGGGCCACCTGGAGTTCAGCAATCTGGAGATTCATCTGCTTTCCAAGGACGCGGCGTTCGTGCTGGGACAATGGCAACTGACCCGCGCGAATGACAAGCCCGGCGGCGTTTTCACGCTGGTGTTGCGGCGGTTTCCCGAGGGCTGGCGAATCGTACACGACCATACCAGCCTCTTCGCGCAAGTGGACTCCACCGGAGCAAAACACTGATTTGAGCTCGCGGACTTGATATCTACGCGATGGGCAGATTGGAATTTTTCCCGAGATCAGGAACGATGAGCACGCTGTCGAAGCCGCCAAGCCCGTTTATGACCTTGCGCGGGTTCACGGGATCAGCCAGCCAGCGTTTCTCATCCAAAAGAAACCGATATGTATATCGGCCCGGTGGCAGCGGGGGCCGCGCCGCATGCCAGACCCCAGGTTTGACCTGCTGGGCGGCGACGCCGGGAGGGCGCCATGCTTCCCAGTTACCCACCACTTGAACCTTCCTGGCTTCACGATCATGTAGGAGGAAGGATATTCCCATTGCAGAAACCTGCGGTGAAATGGGCTGCCCGTCACCATCGAGCCGTGCATCCATAGCCAGCGCGACGGCAATCCCTGAATCCAGTGCGCCCGCACCCTGGCGTTCCGGTGGAGCGCCGGGCACCGGCCGAGCCGCGCCTTCCAGGAGAGTGCGGACTTGCAGCGGAGTGAGCCCCGGGTTTGCTTCCAGCATGCAGGCGACCGTGCTGGCCACGATGGGAGCCGCGAAACTCGTCCCTTCGACGTGTTGATAATATGGCGTAACAAGTTTCAATTCCGCGATGCGCGCGTCAACCGTTGTATCCCCCATGGCGCGGCGCTTGAAAAGCTGCTCCGCTTCCAATGCCACGCCGGAGCCGGGAAGAACCGGCGCAACCACCCACAGGCTGGGAGCCACCAACTCAGGTTTAAAACCGCCATGGCTGCTCGCGCCATAGTTGCTGTGCCAGAGGACCATCTTGGAATCGTCCAGGACATTGCGATCATCAATGCCCCCCACGGTAATGGCCTGGGGAGCCGTGGCTGGAGGAAAAAGCTGGCGCTGCCCATCATTGCCGGCCGCGGCGATCACTGTAACGCCCGCCCGCACCAAATTGCTGACCGCGTCTTCCACTTCGTCTCCCCCTGTTTGATTCAGAGGGTCGCCGCCCACGGAAATGCTGACGACGCGAATATTCAAGGCGCTGCGCTTGCGCAACAGCCATCGAAGCGCGCGGGTGATGCTGCCGTTATGGATGCGGCCATCCGCTTCACGGACCTGAACCAAAACCAAATCAGCCTCACTCGCCAATCCGTGATAGAGACCGTGACTTAGCCACCCGTTTCCGGCTGCTGAGCAGCTGGTCATCATGCCGTGCCATTGCGCCGGGCGCATGTCTTTCCAGCCGGGCCATTGTGGTTTTTGCTGCGGCTTGAACCGGCGGCTCCGCACCCGGAGCTGGCTGGCGTCCGCCCAGGCCAGAATGCGATTGCGCGGCTGAACCAAATCGGGGTGCGGGAAAAAAGCGGCATCGATCATGGCCATCGTCACGCCGCGCGCGGCAAATCGCGGATCCGCATGCATGCGAAGAGGCGTAGGCAGCGCGCCGAATGCCGCCTGGGCATCCAGCGGCCAAACACTTTGAACGCTCTCCTGCAGGGCAGCTTCGCCATGCTGCAGCAGGGTTTGCAAGAGGGCCTGCTGGATACACGCCGGACACGCGCCATCGCTGGCCTTCCATTCCGGATGATTGCTTCCGATCTGTTGCGCCACCCGCGCCGGAAGCCAACCCGCCTCATGCAACGAACTGGACGGCGAAGGTTTCGTGCAGAGCGGACACGCAATCGGCGCGGCGGGAGCAACCGGGTTGCCGGCAATCTTTGGGGGGTTCAAGCCAATTCCGCCTCGACAAAGTTCAGGGCGCACACCTCATTTGGACAATCAAACCGAATTGTATTCGCAATCGCAATGCTTCCTTCCGAACCTGGCCCCCCGATGCTAGCATTTCCCCTTGCACTCCGTGTTTTCATTGACGCCTTCTCAATTGTCTGATGCCCAGAGGCTAGCTGCAATCGCGGTGTTTCTTGCCAGCTATCTGGTGTTTGCGCTGGGAAAATTTCCGGGATTAAGAATTGACCGCCCGGGCGCCGCCATTATCGGCGCCGTATTGATGGTGGCGCTGGGGGTGGTTCATCCCGGCGAGACCATCCAATTTGTAAACTTCAGCACCCTGGTACTCCTGTTCTCCATGATGCTGGTGGTGAGTAATCTTCGCAGGACAGGCTTTTTTGATTGGAGCGCCGGGTTCATTCTTCGTCACCTTCGCCGGCCACAGTTGCTGCCCGCCGTGATATTCATCAGCGGCTTCCTGTCAGCGTTTTTTGTTAATGACATAATTTGCCTGGCCATGGTTCCGCTGGTGTTGACGATCACGCGGCGGGTGGGCCTGCGCCCGGAACGCTATCTTCTGGCGGTGGCGACCGCCTCGAACATCGGCAGCGTAGCGACCATCACCGGCAATCCCCAGAACATAATCATTGGCTCCGCCTCGGGAATTCACTTTCTCGACTTTCTAATCCACTTGGGTCCAGTGGCGATCGTGGGACTGCTGGTGAACTGGGCGATCCTGCACTGGCTCAACCCCCGGGAGGATGTCAGCGTATCGGAAGCACAACAGGCTCTGCCGGCCCTTCCTCCTCCTCGCGCGCAGCTCATCAAGAGCATGTTTGTGGCTACGTTCATGGTTGCCGGTTTTCTTTGGGGTGTTTCGCCGGCGATAGTGGCCACGCTGGGAGCGGCGGTACTGCTCATTACCCGGACACAGGATCCCAAGGATCTTTACAGGGACGTGGATACAGGACTGTTGGTATTCTTTATCGGACTATTTATCATTGTCGGCGGGGCGCAAAAAGTTGGGCTGACGGGATACTTGTTTTTCATAGGCCAGCGACTGAACCTTTCCAACGTCGGTATTTTCGCCGCGTTCACGGCGGTTCTGGGAAATCTGGTCAGCAACGTTCCGGCGGTTATGCTCCTGCGGCCCATCATTCCTTCGCTCGGCGACCCGCACAAGATGTGGCTGGTGCTGGCCATGGCCAGCACCCTCTCCGGCAATTTGACCATAACCGGTTCAGTGGCGAACATCATTGTTATTGAAACGGCCGGTCCCGAGGCCCGCATCAGCTATCGTGATTATTTGCGGGTGGGAGTGCCCATCACTCTGATCACACTGGTTATGGGCGCCGCGTGGATCTGGTGGACACACTGAAATTAAGGCAATCGCCAGGACATGCCGGCGAATCCATCAGCAAGGAATTATTCGCCTGAAGAAAAGGACGCAACAGAATGAAGTCATCGGCGATAGAGGTAAAACGGATTGAAATTATGCTGAAGCAGGCGCATAGCGGCGGTGCGTGGCACGGCCCTTCGGTTCGCTTCGCGCTGCGGGGAGTGGATGCCAGGGTTGCCGCGGCGCGGCCTCCCGCAGGATTGCATTCCATCTGGGAAATCACGAATCACATTGCCGCCTGGAATCGAGCCGTGACGCTGCGGATTTCCGGAACGCGCATCCGGCTGACAAGGGCGCAGGATTGGCCGGCGATGCCTGCTCCGACGCAGGATGCATGGCGAGAGGCAACGGAGGAATTGGAACAGAGCCACCGTGGTTTGCTGCGCGCCGTGCGTCAGTTATCTGACAGCGCCTTATCACGCAAAGCCGGTTCGAGAGAATGACACGGTATACCGAAATTTGACCGGGACCATCCAGCATTACGCATACCATGCCGGACAGATCACGCTAATCAAGCGGCTTGTAAGAACCGAGCCATAATAGTTTCATTGGATGGGATTGGGTATTGGACTTGGAGATGAAAACGATGAATTCACGCGCAGAGGGCTCTGACCAGGCCATCCAACTCTTGCGGCACGCCGTTGCCACGCTTGCGTACCGCGCGGGCAAAACGATTCACGACGCGCCACCAGGATTCGCCAATTTTCGTGCTGCTCCCGGCGCGCGCACTCCCGGAGAAATTCTCGCGCACCTGGGTGACTTATTCGAGTGGGGTCTTTCCATTGCCCGGGGCCACCAGAAATGGCATTCGTCCCAACCGCTCGAATGGGATAAAGAGGTAAAGCGTTTCTTCGCCGCGCTGAAATCGTTTGACGATTACCTGAGTTCCGGCGCGGCGCTCGGTGTTTCCGCGGAGAAACTGTTTCAGGCGCCAATTGCCGACGCGTTGGCGCACACCGGTCAACTGGCGCTGCTCCGGCGTCTGGCCGGGGCTCCGATCCGCGGTGAAGATTTTTTCCAGGCAGAAATCGTTGCCGGACGCGTGGGCGCAGATCAGGCCGCACCCGCATTTAAGTTCGATTGACGCTTGGGTATGAGTCAGCGTTGCCGCGAATCTTGTGCTTGGCAGGATCGCCCTGGTCATCTTTAGATTTGTGGGAGAGACTTCGACGCCTGCATGCGAGGTTGGCGCATGCCAGCGGAAAACAGAGGAGTGCAACGTTAGAAACAAATAATGGATTAGTGAGAGCGATGCCGCTGGCGCAAGGCTCGGGAGCTTTCCGGAGGGTTTGGGAATCTTATTGCCGTTCACGCGACTTTGAGGGCGCGTTCGTAGATCGTCATCAAAGAGATGTACTTACAATCCGCCGTGTATTTGGTTTCGAATTCCGCGCGAGCCGCGAGACCAAATCCTTCCATTTCTTTGCCATGATCCCAGGCCCATTGCACCTTTGCGGCCAGGTCCTGGTGATCCTCAGGTTTGAACTGGAGTCCGGTTCTGTGGTCGCCGACGATTTCTGCAAGTGAACCGAGCCGCGACGCCAGGACGGGTACGCCGCAAGCGAAGGCTTCCGCCACGACCACAGGAAAATTCTCGTAGCATTCACTGGGCAGGACCAGAAACCGCGCGCCCTTCATGGCGGCAAGAACTTCGGAACGCTCCCGCCGGCCCTCGAAGGAAACATTGGTGAGGTGGTTTTCTAGTGCTTCCGCTTCAAGCTCGCCGCGCAGCGGGCCGTCACCGAGAATGCGCAGCCCAATGTTTCTTCCCAGTTGCTTCCAGGCCTTAAGCAACGTCATCAGCCCTTTTTCCGGTGACAGCCTGCCCACAAATACTGCGTAATCCTTGTGGCCTTCGCGGAGCCCGGGATCGGGCGCGACAAAATTGGGGCTGACGGTGATTTTCTCTCCCGGAAGTCCGCCTTCCACAAATTTTCCCCTTGCAAATTCAGAAAGCGCCACGTAGACATTGATCAGATTCTGCCAGGTTCCCAAAGCGCGGTGGACGCTCAGCATGGTTGCAATTACCCCGCTTACGCCGCGGCTGTCGTGGTAACACGCGTGTTCGATCGCCGGCCACGCGAACTTTTTTCCCAGGCATTCCTCGCAAATTCCGGTTTTGCGGATGAAACTTCCCGCGGGACAGAGCAGGCGGTAGTTGTGCAGGGTTTGCACCACCGGCACGCCTTCATCCTTGCATGCCCAATAAATGGAAGGAGAAATCAGCGGAAACGTGTTGTGACAGTGAACGAGGTGCGGCCGCTCGTTGCGAATAATATTGCGGATTTTTTCGTGGGTTTGGACGGACCAGATCGTCCGGCCAGCCAGAGCCAGACGGTTCATCCCGTCAATGCGCTGGTTGTCCTCCACATATTCGAGAACCTGATGGCCGCGGGCGGTCAGCAGTTCCTTTTCAGCGCGGAAGACGGCATCTTCACCGCCGAACTGCTGGTAGCGGTTGTGAACCAGAAGAATCTTGGGTTTTTCGCCGAGCGAGGGCATACTCGCACACTTCAGAATTATCCGCACTCCGGGCTGAATTTTTCACTTCCGCCATTTTCTGGAAGACGTGTTCAAGCCGGGGCCAGAGATTGAACTTGTCAATTTCCCACGAATGGCCCCACAGATGGAAAACGCCGCTTCTGCGGATAGCTTCCCGCAGGAACCATTCGGAGGCCTCCACCCAATCGTTTCCACTTGAGCTCAAGTAGTTCAAAAGATTGCGGAGGGCCATGCGCCGCCCAAAATTCTTGAAGTACTCCGAACGTGAATGCTCGTAGGCCTGGATGGTGGTGGGCATTACCAGGACGCCGTCTTCCGTGCGAGGCAGATCCAGGGACATCAATTCCACTGTGCGCGCGCCAAGGAAGCCGGCTTCGCGCACCAGCCGAAGCTGGCTATGGCGAAACCGCCCCTGAGGGAAACAGAACATCCGGCATGGTTTGCCGGTCAACTCCTCCAGGACCTTCTTGGGGGCTGTGATTTCCGTTTCGGCCACTTCATCGGAAAGCTGGACAAGTTGAGAGTGGTGAACGGAGTGGGCGCCTATTTCAAACTCCGAACTGAGCGTTCGAATGGCCCCGGCATCCATCACGGGGCGTTTCGGGTTTTCCACAGGAACATAAAAGGTTCCCCGCAAGCCGTACTTGGAGAGCAACTCCGCCACTCGGAGATCCGTTGGCTGTCCGTCATCCCAACTCGTCGTAAACAGCGCTTCTCTGCGAATCACGGCACCTGTTTGCCGAACTCGACATCTCGGCGGCGACAGATTTTCCCCGCCCGAAGATTTATAAACCGGGCCCCATCAAAGACAAGAGCATGGGATTGCAGGCAGCTTACAGAAGAGGCATGGCGAAAGCAAGCGTACGCGAAGCAGCAGTGTTATCAGTTTGTTCCGGGATTTCTGACGCCATATTCCTGCGAATCAAATGGCCACGCCCGAAATGGCTCGAAGCAGGCTGCTTCAGGCGAGGCGTCGCTCGGCTTCCTTTGCCGCTTCGAAGATCTGGTCGAAAGAATCCACCGCGTACAGCACGCTTTGCATCTCTGAAGTCGAAAACTTCTGGTCCAATACCTGGTCGAGATTGAAATCCCGGATCTCCGGACGGCCTTCAATTACGCTGGTACATTCGCCATGGGAGGAGATCAGGCCGCTGCCATATATCTTGATCCCTCCGTGCTGGCGAATCACTCCGAATTCGATCGTGAACCAGAAAAGCCGCCCCATGCGCTCCAAGGTGTTACTGTCGCTCAAAGAAGCGCAGACTTTGCCGCATTGCTGAAGGAAATCAGCCAAAACGGGGTGGGCATGCATGGGAACGTGCCCGAAAACATCGTGGAAAATATCCGGCTCGGAGGTGTAATCCAGAGATTCCCGGCTGCGAAGGCGAATGGTAGTGGGAAATTTTCGCGCGGCCAGCATCTCGAAAAAAGCATCGGGAGGCAGGAATCCGCTGACGGGCGTGGCGCTCCACCGGGTGAGAGGCTCGAGACGGCGATTCACGTCGGCCAAATTGGGAATGGAGTCCTCTCTGAGCCCTATCAAATTGAAGCCGTCAAGGTATTCCCGGCACGCATGCTGGCGGAGTTGCGGCATGCGTCGGCGGACAAGCTCAGCCCAGACGGCATGCTGATCCTGCGAATACGCGGACCAATCCTGGTCAATAAGAAATGGTTCGGCGGCCACGAGTTGCGATCCGGCGCCTGGCTTTTGCATGACACCCCTCCATAAAGAACGTGCGGGCTGAAGGCCCTATCTTATAGCAGAGTGGGCGGAGTTCCGTTCCCGGAATCTTGCAAGAGACAAAAAAGAAGATACCGGGGAGCAGGGCGAATCACGGCAACAAATCCCTCCGGGCGCGCGAAACCCGGATGCGCCGTGGCATATGCTATATTCAAATCTTCAACGAGACTGTGCGGAAAATGCTCAAGACTCGCGTTTGTATCGTCGAATTTCTGAACGCAGCCCCACTGGCCTGGGGCCTGACGGATGGCCCGCTCGTCGGCCGGTATGATTTGTTTTTCGCTGTTCCTTCGCGATGCGCCGATGCTTTGAGGCGCGGCGACGCGGATGTTGCCATCATCCCGGCCGTTGAATACCAGCGGATCGAGAATCTCGCGATTCTGCCGGGGATGGCAGTGGCGGCAAAAGGCGAAGTCCGCAGCATTCTTCTGGTGGCCCGAAAGCCCATCCACCAGGTGCGGCGTATTGCGCTGGATTCCAGTTCGCGGAGTTCGGCGGGACTGGTGCGTCTGCTCTGCCGGTCACATTGGAATATCCAGCCGGAATTCGTGGAGATGGAGCCCGATGCCCCGGCCATGCTGCAGGCAGCCGATGCCGCGCTGATCATAGGGGACCCCGCGCTGCGCATCGCCGTCAAAATGGACGATCTGGCCACGCGCCGCCCCGGCGGCGAACATTGCTGCCAGGGAGATCCGAAGGACATGCCGGTACCGGGTTTCGATTCGCTTTTTGTCTATGATGTGGCGTATCAATGGCGCGAGATGACCGGATTACCATGCGTCCTTGCGGTGTGGGCGGGACGCCCTGATGCAATTACATCGGAACTGGTTAGCGATTTCCAGATCTCGCTCGCCTACGGGTTGTCGCACGTGGAAGATATAGCCGAGGGAGCTTCGCTGAAGCTTGATCTTCCGGCGCCGGGTCTCGAAAGGTACCTCCGTGAGAATATCGATTTTTCTCTGGATGACGAAAACCTGGCTGGCCTGAGGCGTTATTTCCATGAATGCGCCGACGCGGGCCTGATTCCCGGAGAGCGTCCGCTTCAAATGGCCGTCGCGGGAAAGCCTGCGCCAGTGGTTTAGAATTGAGAAGGGGAGCATCGTGGGAATCACCACACAAGAAGCGTTGAGCTTGTTAGCCTCCGACGACTTGATCGGCATCGGCATGGCGGCGAACCAGGTGCGGAAGCAGAAAACCGACCCACGCGTCGTGACCTACCAGATTGACCGCAACATTAACTACACAAATTTTTGCACGGAGTACTGCTCTTTTTGCGCATTTTACCGTCCGCTGGGCGCGAAGGATGGCTACCTCCTCCCCTTTGAAGTGATCCATCAAAAAATTGAAGAAACCATTGCGCTGGGTGGAACCGGGATCCTGATGCAGGGGGGACTGCATCCTGATTTGCGCATCGGTTATTACGAAAATCTGCTGAGGTCCATAAAACAGTCCTTCCCGCAGATTCATTTGCACTGCTTTTCGGCGCCGGAAATCAATTGCATCGCTGAAGTTTCCGGCCTTTCGGTCTACGACACCATTGCGCGGTTGCGCGACGCCGGCCTCGATTCCATTCCCGGCGGCGGCGCGGAGATTCTCGATGACGAAGTTCGTGCGCGGATTTCGCGGCTGAAGTGCACCTCGGACGAGTGGGAACAGATGCATCGCGCTGCGCACTCTCTGGGGCTGCGGACCACGGCGACCATGATGTTTGGTTGCGGCGAGGAATATCATCATCGCGTAAACCATCTGGAGCGCGTCCGCCGAATTCAAGAGGACACCGGCGGGTTCACGGCGTTCATTCCCTGGATTTTTGCGCCGGAAAATACGCCGCTGGGGAAAAAAGTCCCGGAAACTACGGCGGTGGACTATCTAAAAACGCTGGCCATCAGCCGCCTGTTCCTGGACAACATTGACCACATCCAATCGAGCTGGCTCACACCCGGCATTAAGGTGTGCCAAGTAGGGCTCCAGTTTGGGGCCGACGATGTGGGCAGCATCCTGATTGAGGAAAATGTGGTTTATGCCGCTGGCGTCCGCAACAGGACAAATGAAGCAGAGTTGCGGCACATTATTTCCGACGCCGGGTACATTCCCGCGCAGCGTGACACGCTCTACCGCGCCTATTTTCTCCGCAACAAGAACTAAGAACCCGTCGCTGAGAAACAGAGAAGCAGAGGGACTGCTCCGGTCTCTCTTTCCTAGCTGAAGAGTTCGAGGACTTCCTCGTAACGTTTGAACGGGGGAATCAGGTACGCTCCGGCGAGTTCAGTCCGCGCCCAACGCAGCATGTTGCGAGCGAGAGCGAAACCGCATTCACGCGCGCTCGCGCCGGCTTCCTCCATTTGCCGCAATGTCGGCTCGGGGATAACGATCCCCGGGACTTCGTTGTTCAGGCGCAGGGCCTGCTTGTAGCTAGTGAGGGGCCAGATTCCCGCAAGGATGGGGATGGGGGACACGCCGCCGAGCCGTTTCAAGAACGCGTGCCAGTGTTCAGGGTCGAAGAGAGGCTGCGTCATGGCGAAGTGCGCGCCGGCGGCAACTTTTGCTTCGAAGCGCTGGATTTCGCCGTCCACATCTTCGGCGACGGGGTTCAATGCCACGCCAATCATGAAATTCGTAGCTCCGCCCAGCTGTTTCCCGGCCCAATCTGTTCCTTGATTCAATCGTGACATCACTTTTACCAATCCGACGGAATCCACTTCATATACCCCGCTGGTTTCGGGATGGTCGCCAAAGGATGGCGGGTCGCCGGTGATGGCCAGTACGTTGCGAACTCCTCCAATCGTCCATGCGCCCAGCAGCATGGCTTGCAGGCCGATGATGTTGGCATCGCGCGTGGTCAAGTGCGGAATGGTTTCGATGCCGCGGGCTTCCAAAGCTCCGGCAAGCATCAACGCGTCCATGCCCACGCGCGCCAGAGTTCCACTGTTGATATCAATGGCGTCCGCCTGCCCGGAGGCCATCACTTTGCCAACCTGTTCCAGGATGCGATCAATGGAGACGCCCTTCGGTGGATCAATCTCCACGGAGACGAAGAATTCCCCCGCGTCAATCTTCCTCCTGAGTCCGCTCTGTACTGCGCGCGAGGCCGGCTCATCAGGAGTGACGACCTTAACTTCATCGAATGCGCGCGAAAGCGAATTGGCCACGCGAACCGTCTGTGGTGTGAGCCCGTGCACGGCCTTCGCCATCGCGCGGATGTGATCGGGCGTCGTTCCGCAGCAGCCGCCGAGAACGCGGACCCCCAATGCCGCCGCTTCGCGTGCAAACGCCGCGAAATATTCCGGTGACGAGCGGGGATAAATGATGCGGTCACCCACTCTCTTGGGAAATCCGGCATTGGGCATGGCGCTCAGAGGAAACTTGTCAGCGGCGGCCGCGAATCCCTGCAAAACCGGCAGCAGGAACTGCGGGCCCACGGTGCAATTTGCCCCGATAACCTGCATATTTTTTTTGGAAAGTTGCTCCCAGGCATCCCGGGGGCTGAGTCCCATCAAACGCCGTGCATTCCTCCGAGAAAGTGAGCTGGGCAATCACCGGCAGTTGAGAAAAGGACCGTATGGCGTCCACGGCCGCCAGAATCTCTTCGAGGTCCGTGAATGTTTCCAGGATAAAAAGGTCCACGCCGCGCTCTTCCAGCGCGCCGGCCTGCTCGAGGAACATTTCGCGCATCTCCTCGACGGTTACCTGCTGCGCGCGCCGTTGGATTCCCAGCGGGCCGATGGAACCGGCCACTAAAACCTCATGCGGCGCAGCTTCCCGCGCCTCGCGCGCAATCTTTACGCCGCGATGGTTCAAACCGGCGACACGGTCCGCCAAACCATTGGCTGCCAGCTTGTTTCTATTTGCGCCAAATGTGTTGGTCTCAATAATCTGCGCCCCGGCGGCGATGTACATCTGATGAACCTGGAAGACGATCTCGGGATGCGTGGCGTTCAATTCGTCCAGAGAACGCTGCGGTCCCAGCAACTCGTAGAGCATTGAGCCCATGGCGCCATCGGCCACCAGCACGCCGTCGCGCAAGCGATTCTGGAATTCTTCAATTTTCATAAAACGGTTTTCCCCCGGGAACGCACAGGCGAGCAGGAGCTTCTCACACGCGTAACGTCGAGACGCGGTTGCCTAAATTCCGCGTCAGCGTGTTTGTTCCATGAGGCTGGCGATTGTTCCCATCAGATCAAATTTCGTTAGAATTTCAAATTCACCCGGCAGCATTTCTACGAACACCGCGGGCCCCGAATGGCTCAGCAGATGGGTGATCCGGTCCACGGGCGATTCCTTCGCCACTACCGGCAGAGGCGGAGCCATCACTTCCCGGATCACCAGTTTGCGCAGATCCTTCCCCTGCAGAGCCAGATTCAGAATTTGATCTTCGTAGATGGTTCCGATGGGATTTTCTTCCTCGAAAATGGGCAATTGCGAGATGTCTTGTGTCTGCATGGTGTGGAGAGCATGGAATACAGTTTGGTATGGCCGGGCAAGCAGGAGCTCGCGGGATTTGCCGCCCTGGCCCTGGCGCTTGGCATGGACGATATCCGCCGCTGTCAGCGGCACCTGCGCATCCACGTATCCGTGGTCGCGCATCCAGCCGTCGTTATAGATCTTGGTGAGATACCGCATGCCGGAATCGGGAAGCAGGGCGACGACGAAATCTCCCTTTTTGCAATCGCGGGCTACCTGCAAAGCCGCCGAGACGCAACCGCCGCCCGAACCGCCGGTGAAAATCCCCTCCATGCGAGCCAAACGCCGCGCCCAGACGAAACATTCCTCGTCATTCACCTGAATGACGTCATCCACGACCTTGAAATCCATGGTAGTAGGGAAAAAATCCTCGCCGAATCCTTCCACCACGTATGGTGAGGCCTTCCCCATCTTGCCAGTCTTGAAGAATTCGTAGAAAAGCGATCCCACCGGGTCCACGCCGATAACCTTCACGGCGGCGTTCTGCTCCTTTAGAAAGCGCGCTGTGCCGCTGATCGTTCCACCTGTGCCCATGCAGCAGACAAAATGCGTGATTCGCCCTCGCTGTCTTTCCAGATCTCCGGGCCCGGTCGTTTTGTAATGAGCCTCGGGATTCGTGGGGTTATCGTACTGGTTGGGATAGTAGGAATTGGGAATTTCGCGCGCCAGCTTCCTGGCGACCGAATAATAGCTGCGCGGATCTTCTGGTTCGACGGCCGTGGGACACACAATAACTTCCGCGCCGAAAGCTTTCAGAAGATCGACTTTTTCCTTGGATTGCTTATCGGTGATGGTGAATACGACCTTATAACCGCGTACCGCCGCTACCAGCGCCAGGCCCATCCCGGTATTGCCAGAGGTTCCTTCAATGATCGTACCGCCGGGCTTCAGCAGGCCGCGCCGTTCCGCATCGTCAATCATGGAAGTGCCGATGCGATCCTTCACCGATCCGCCAGGATTCATGTACTCCGCTTTGACGTAAACATCTGCCTCGATATCCCGCGTGATTCGGTTGAGCCGAACGATGGGAGTGTTCCCGAACGCCTCCAGGATGTTGTTACAACGCATGCGCAGAGACCTCTTCTCCAAAGCGATTGGAATGCTATCAGATTACGGACTTTAAGAAGACATGTCCAGCCGAGGGGTGGCGTGTGTGTACGAATGGGATGCGGGAGTATGTCACACTGGCGGTGTTGGAGCCGGATGGAGGGCGTGAAATGAAGAGAGAAAATATCAGCAGCGGCACGCCATGGGAGCCAATTGTGGGTTACTCGCGGGCGGTCCGCGTCGGCCCCTATATCCACGTGGCGGGCACCACGGCAACGGGCCCGGATGGGAATGTGGTGGGCGCGGGTGATCCGGGGGCCCAGGCTGTTCAGGTGCTGCGAAATATTCAGGCCGCCCTGGAAAAGGCCGGCGCGCGAATGGAGCATGTGGTGCGAACGCGCATCCTGGTGACGGACATTAATCACTGGGAAATCGTCGGCAAAGCGCACGGTGAAGTCTTCGGGCAAATTCGGCCCGCATGCACCATAGTGGAAGTCAGCCGCCTGGTTTCGCCGGACATGCTCCTGGAAATTGAAGCGGATGCAATCGTCTCCGACGAGGCATGAAAATTTCTTGTGATAGGGATGCGGACGGCGGAATCCTGGCGGGAAGCTCGTCTCCGAGTGTCGCCGCACGATTGCATGGCGCCCGCCTTTTGCCCGCCGGGGATGCGCTACAATAAAAACCGATGCCGCGAATTGACCTGCCGCTGATGCGTTTGGAAGGCGGACGAATTTTTGGACGCCTCGCATTTGCACTGGCTCTCTTTCTCGCCATTGCCTTTGGCGCCGCTGCTGGCTTGCTCTTCGTTTATGCCAACAACCTTCCGGAAATCACCGAACTGGAGAACTACCGTCCGGACGTCGTCAGTGAAGTCTACGCCGACAACGGCGAACAGATTGGCGGTTTCTCCATGCAGCGACGGGTATTGCTCACCTACGATCAGATTCCCAAACTATTGAAAGACGCGATCCTGGTGACCGAGGACCAGCATTTTGAAGAACACTGGGGCGTGGACTTGCCGCGCGTTGTGGAAGCCGCCTGGCGTAACGTCAGCACACGGCACATCAGAGAGGGCGCCAGCACACTGACCATGCAGCTAGCCGGCGGTTTGTTCCTGAATCGTTCGGACCGCAGTTTCCGCCGGAAAATTCAGGAAACGCTCCTGGCCATCCAGATTGAGCGCCATTACAGCAAACCTCAGATTTTTACCATGTATGTGAACCAGATTTATCTGGGACACGGCAACTACGGCTTCGAAGCAGCCTCGGAGTTTTATTTCAATAAACCGGTAGGCCAGCTCACGCCCGCGGAGGCGGCGTTGCTCGCGGGCATGATTCGCGGGCCAAGCTATTCACCGCTGCTGCATCCTGAAAAGGCGCTGGCCCGGCGCAATTTCGTGCTCTCGCGCATGGACCACGAGAGAAAAATAACGGAAGCGCAGGCGGAATCGGCTACGCGCGAGCCCCTTGGTCTGCACCTTTCCAATGGCAAGTACGGGTTGGCGCCCTATTTCATCGAGGAAATTCGCCAATATCTGGAACGGACATACGGCACCGAGGCGGTTCACGAGCAGGGGTTGCGCGTTTACACCACGTTGAATGTAAAAATGCAGCGGGCGGCGGACCGCGCCGTGCAGGATGGCCTGCATCTTTATGACAAGCGGCACGGTTGGCGCGACCGCCTCTCCAATATTTTTCGCGATCATCTGGCAGACCTTAACACCTATCAAGACGATGAATGGCGAAGCCCTCTCCAGCAGGGAGACTACGTGACCGCGCTGGTTACTTCCGTGAGCGGTCCCAACGCGGAGTTGAAGATCGGCACGCTGCGCGCGATTCTCACGCCTTCCGATTTCTCCTGGACGGGAAGGTCATCCAGCGCGGACTTTTTGCACGAGGGCGATCTGCCGATGGTGAAGCTGGAGCAGATTTCCGGTGGCACGGCGAAGGTTGAACTGTCGCAGCATCCCGCGGCACAGGCCGCGCTGGTGGCCATAGAAAATTCCACGGGTGAAATCAAAGCCATGGTGGGCGGGTATAGCTTTGAGGAATCGAAATTCAACCGCGCAACTCAGGCCATGCGGCAGACGGGAAGTTCCTTCAAGGTGTATGTCTATGCCACGGCATTGGAAAAGGGCATGTCGCCATTCGATACCGTCCTGGATTCGCCTTTTACCATCACCAGTGGTGGCCAGGTCTACACTCCGCACAATTATGATGAGAAATTTGAAGGCCGCATTACCTTGCGCCGCGCCTTGGCGGATTCGCGCAACATCCCGGCTGTTCGCATCTGCGCGCAAGTGGGCATGAACGAAGTGATTGATACCGCCCGCAGATTTGGAATCCAAAGCCCGCTGCCGCCTTATCTGCCCCTGGCTCTGGGCGCCGCGGATCTGACGTTGATGGAACACACGTCAGCGTTCACCGTTTTTCCCGACGATGGCATCCACATTGAACCGTACATGATTCGTCGCGTGACGGCGTACGATGGCGCGCTTTTGGAAGAGGCCAAGCCCAAGGTAACTGATGTGCTGGATCCCGCCGTGGCGCGGACGATGGTGGCCATGCTCGAAGACGTTGTGCAGTTTGGCACCGGCGTGAAAGCCAAAGTGCTGGCGCGCCCCACGGCCGGCAAGACCGGGACCACCAACGATTTCACGGATGCCTGGTATATCGGCTTCACGCCGTCGCTTACGGCAGGCGTGTGGGTGGGCAACGACGACAAGCGCATTTCCCTGGGGAAGAAGGAAACCGGCGCGGCCGTGGCGTTGCCGGTCTGGATTGAATTCATGCAGCAAGCCATGGAAGGCGCGCCCGCGGAGGATTTCCCCAACGTAATCCCGCTTGAAAAGCAAGCCGCCACGCAAACCGTGCGGGTGGATACACCAGATACCGCACCGCCATCCGACGCTGCCGAGCAGGGCCTGCCGGGTTCTACGCCCGCGCACAAGCTGACGCCAGCAGCCTCTCCATCGCCGCCGCCCGATCGCCCGGCGCCACACCCGCCTCAACCAGGACATTAAGTACGAGTTGTTAATCTCGGAATGGGTCCCAGCCGCGCGCGGCCAGAATTTTGACATTCCCCAGGGCATCGGAAATCTCGATTTTGCGCGAACGCGTGATATCGCCGATGGGAGTGATTTTCTGGCTGCGCGAAATTTTGCGCAGCCGGGCCAGATGTGGCGGATGGCAAGTAAACAACAATCCATAATCCTCCCCGCCATGAAGAGCGAGTTCAACGGGGTCTTCCTTCCTCGCCGATCGAATGCGCGGGATTCGTACTAACGGCAGACTCGAGACTTCAATTCGCGCCCCCACGCCACTAGCCTCACATAGGCGGGTCAAATCGCTGGAGAGACCGTCGGAGAGATCAATCATCGCGGTAGCGAGACCTTCGGCAGCTAATCGTTGCGCGAATTCGATTGGTGGCTGGGGGAACATTTGCGCTGAAAGCAATGGGTGGCCCATCGTTGGACGTGTCAGACGGATCCCGGGCCGCTGTGGAAGCAGACGCCGGCCGAGTTCGGCCGCGCCCAGTTGGCCTGTGACAAAAATTATGTCCCCGGGGCGCGTGCCGGATCGCAGCACAGCCTTTCCTCCGGGAACGGTTCCCAACACCGTGATTTCCAGAATGATGGAGGAATAGCGCGTGGCATCGCCGCCAATCAGTGCGATGCGAAATGTCTCCGCGGCTTGCTGTAGACCGGCGAGGAACCCATTCAGCCATTTGCCTGTTGCGACCGCGGGGAGGCCAATCGTCAGAAGGAAGCTGTGCGGTTTGGCCCCCATAGCGGCCAGATCGCTCACCGCCCTGGCCAGTGCCTTATAGCCCACGGATTCGGGCGAATACAGTCGCCGCAGGAAATGGGTTCCTTCCAAGAACATGTCGCTGCTGATCACCAGTTCGTGGTTTGCGCCCGACGAGAGGATTGCCGCATCGTCACCCATGCCCAGAACGACGCGGGGCTGCCCGGCGCGATCTGGACGACCATCGAAGCGGCGGGAAATACGCCGGAGAATTTCTCCTTCATTTCGTTGATTCATCGAACTCGGATTGCACCGATTGCATTATACCCGCCACAATGCTCTCCGCTGGGAACTGTGCAATACGGGATAGAATAGCTTGACTCGGATGCAGCCAGCCTCTAGAATTGCGGAGGTTTCGGACCAAGGCTCGCGGTCCAGACATTCTGTACCACACCAACCCGCACACGGGGATGCGGGATGGGGAATTGCCCAAAAAAACAATCGCAGCATATTTATGTTGGAATAATGAAGACCAAATCGTACACATTGTTTATTGCCTCGAGCGCAACGGGACGATTGCGCCGCGTAAATATTCCGTTCTATGTGGTTCATTTATTGAGTTTGCTGGTATTTGTGGGCGGGCTGACGGTGATGGCGGCGGTAAGTTCATATTCACGGATGTTGTGGAAAGTGACCGACTACAATGCGCATGCGCCGCGACGAAACCAATATGAAGCAGCAATACCACCAGTTGCAGGCGCCGTGAAGGACACCAGTCAGAGGTTGGACTCATTGCAGTCCCTGGCCAGCGAAGTGGCTGTCACCTATGGAATTACTCGGCTTCCGCAGTCGCCTTTCAATGTCGGCAATCCCCCCATCCGGCAGGCGGCGTTTACCAGCAGTCCGTGGCGAGTTTCGGTTCCTGGAAAGAATCCCACGGTTGCTCGACTTCGCATGACGAGCCAGACTTCCGGGTTGCTTCCCGGCACTGCGCTTGAGCAGCTTGCCAACTTACCGTCTATTTGGCCCGTGCGGGGCCTGCTTACGGGGCATTTCGGCGAACGGCTGGATCCTTTCAGCGGGGAGGGCGCATTTCACTCCGGGGTTGATATTGGGACCGCTTTTGGTGAGCCGGTAGAAGCTACTGCGGACGGAGTTGTCTCCGAAGTGGCCAATCGCGGTGGCTATGGCCGGGTGGTCATCATTGACCATGGGTTTGGCCTTTCCACGTGGTATGCGCATCTCTCGGCTTATAATACGCAAGCGGGAATGCAGGTAAAGCGGGGCGACATTATAGGCTATGTCGGTAGAAGTGGCCGCGCTACGGCCCCCCACCTGCACTATGAGGTGCGGTCTGGACAATACACCCGTCAATCCCTGGCGCTATCTATACGGCTCGTCCACGGGTGACTGATCCGAGCGTTGCGGGATCTGGAAGCGTTTAGAGTTTCTGCAACGATTCGCGCTTGTCGTGCATCCAATCAAAAGTCCGTCTTCATTTCAAGGAGACACCTATTTCGTGAAGCGCTTCATCTTTATCGCTCCCGTTCTTTTGGCATGTCTTGGGTGTTCCTTTCCCGCGCGCAAAACACCGCGCAAAAGGCGGGTGAAGCGGTTCCCAGTACGCAGGATGTGGTCGCCCACTATGTCAAAGCCGTGGGGGTGAGGAGGCGTGGCGCAAGATTCACAGCCGGGTCTGCAAGGGTACCATTGAATTTACGGATGTCGGGCTGAAGGGAACTGTGGAATTGGATGAAAAAGCGCCGGATAAAATGATGCTGGCCGCCAGCGTTGCCATGCTGGGTGATTTTCGCCGCGGATATGATGGAACCATTGGATGGGCGGAAAATCGCAAACGGCTTCGTCAAGATGGCGGGAACAGAACTGGCGGACACCCGCCGCGAGGCGGAATTCTACATGCCGCTGCGGTTGACGGAATTTATCCCCACATGGAAGTGACCGGCGCCAAACCGTTGATGGCCAAGACGCGTGGGAGATAGCGCCGTGGCTCCCGACGGCGCGAAGCGCACGTTCGATTTCGATCAGAAGACGGGCTATCTGGTCCGCATTACCGGGGACGAGATTCCGGCCCGAGGCAAGCGAAGGATCACATCGAGCTTTTCCTTGAAGACTATAAACTTTTGACGGGATTATGCTTCCCACGATTCACCGGCAAACAAGTCCTGTGCTTTGGTCATAATATTTTACGGACGTAAAGCATAATGTTCCCTTGGCGGACTCCATTTTCTCACCACCGCTGGACAGCCAACGGCGCAGTAGGATGAAAGCAATCGGCGGAGTTGCCGAATATTGACGAATGGGTATCAACGTGCTTGCAATCCCGCGAATCCATGTGTTAATTTTCTAAAGCTTGAGCGGGCTGGCGTAGCTCAGTTGGTAGAGCATCTGATTTGTAATCAGAGGGTCGGGGGTTCAAATCCCTCCGCCAGCTGAGTTTTGCGGGCGGGCGAATTTCTGGTTTGTAGTGCTCGGATTCCTCACATAAATCAAGTGTGGGTGGGTGTCTCTGAGCCTGCTCGCGATATTTTGCCCGGTTTTTTCCCGCATGGACGGGTGGGTGAGTGGCTAAAACCAGCAGACTGTAAATCTGCCGCTCCTTGCGGGCTACGGAGGTTCGAATCCTCCCCCGTCCACCATCTTCTGCGCGGGAAAATGCGACCCGGTGCGACCGAAGTTCGATTTTGGTATGTTTGTGCGCTCTGCGCGCGGGGTCGCCGGATTGCAAAGTGGGCAGGGTTTAGCGCGAGTTTGTCTGCGCCTGGGTAGCTCAGTTGGTAGAGCGCGTCCTTGGTAAGGACGAGGTCACCGGTTCAATCCCGGTCCCAGGCTCCATCCGCAGGGCATGGGCGGGGGTAACTCAGTGGTAGAGTCTCGGCCTTCCAAGCCGATGGTCGCGGGTTCGAATCCCGTCCCCCGCTCCATTATCGCGGATGGTTGCGGGAACAAAAGTTTCTAAAGAAGAGGCAGGAGAGCATGGCGAAGGAGAAATTCGAGCGTAACAAGCCGCACGTAAACGTGGGGACGATTGGGCACATTGACCACGGCAAGACGACTTTGACGGCGGCAATCACCAAGGTGCTCAGCAAGCACAATCCGAAGGTGACGTTCCGCGCGTTTGATTCCATTGACAACGCGCCGGAAGAGCGCGAGCGCGGCATCACCATCGCGGTGGCGCACGTGGAGTATGAAACCGCCCAACCGCCACTATGCGCACATTGACTGTCCGGGACACGCCGACTATGTGAAGAACATGATCACCGGAGCGGCGCAGATGGATGGCGCGATTCTGGTGGTGGCGGCGACCGACGGGCCGATGCCGCAGACGCGGGAACACATTCTGCTGGCGCGGCAGGTGGGAGTGCCGTGGTGGTGGTGTTTCTGAACAAATGCGACATGGTGGAAGACCCGGAGTTGCTGGAACTGGTGGAACTGGAAGTGCGGGAGCTGCTGAAGTGCTATGGATTTCCGGGCGATGAGATACCGGTGGTGCGCGGTTCGGCGCTGAAGGCATTGGAAGGGGACGAGAAGTGGGAGAAGTCGGTATCTGCAGTTGATGGAGGAAGTGGACAAGTACATTGCCGCTGCCGGTGCGGGATATCGACAAGCCGTTTGCCATGCCGATTGAAGATATTTTCTCGATCAGCGGACGCGGCACGGTGGTGACGGGGCGTATCGAGCGCGGAAAAGTGAAGGTGGGAGAAGAAATCGAGATTGTGGGATTCCGTCCGACGGTGAAGCGCGTGGTGACGGGCGTGGAAATGTTCCGCAAGCTGCTGGACGAAGGCATGGCGGGCGACAACGTGGGGCTGCTGTTGCGGGGCACGGAAAAAGAAGACGTGGAACGCGGACAGGTGCTGGCCAAGCCGGGATCGATCACGCCGCACACGAAGTTCAAGGCAGAAGCGTACGTACTGAAGAAGGAAGAAGGCGGGCGGCACACGCCGTTTTTCACGGGCTACCGGCCGCAGTTTTATTTCCGGACCACGGATGTGACGGGAGACGTGGCGCTTGCCGGCGGGAGTGGAGATGGTGATGCCGGGAGACAACGTGAGCATGGAAGTGAAGCTGATCACGCCGGTGGCGCTGGAACGCGGGTTGCGGTTCGCGATTCGCGAAGGCGGCCACACCGTCGGCGCCGGCGCGGTCACCGAGATTATCGAGTAAGAATTCGCAGCCGGCAGTCTGGGCAGGTTTCGTAGAAATGGCAGAGCCCAAATGGAGCAGGAATATGCGCGAAATCATTACTTTGCAATGCACGGATTGCAAAAACCGGAATTACACCACCATGAAGAATCGGAAGAAGCATACCGAGCGCATGGAAACGAAAAAGTTCTGCAACACGTGCCGGAAACAGACGCCGCATAAAGAAGTCAAGTAAAGCGGCAGCGGGCATTTTCACGCACGCCCGGGCAGCGGTTTGGGTTTTAGGGGAGTAGGTTCAACGGCAGACCGCCGGTCTCCAAAACCGGATGTGGGGGTTCGAATCCCTCCTCCCCTGCCAGCTTCTTGGAGTAGGAGGCGAGCGGGAAGGGAATTCTAACGACCGGCACGGATTAGAAAGACTGGGAACACGAGCGTCAATGGTCACAAGTCGGCAAAATTGAAGCAGGAAGAGGCCAACGGGAGCATCGCTGAATCTCCCCGGACCGTTGCAGCGCATTGCGGAATATCCCAGAGCGGCTGATGCAGTTTTTTCATGAAGTGCGCGTCGAGATAAAGCAGGTGAACTGGCCTTCCCGGCCGGATGTGGTTTCGACGACCGTGGTGGTGATTATTACCGTGGCGTTCTTCGGCGTCTTCTTTTTCTTTGTGGACCGGGGCGCAAGCTGGTTCATCGAAACCCTGCTCAAACTTTTTAAAGCATTAGTGATGACGGACGGAATGACGAAGCAGTGGTACATCGTGCACACCTACTCGGGGTTTGAAAAGAAGGTGAAGGAAAGCCTTGAAGGGCGCGTGGGGCCGCCGGACTGCAGGAACGGTTCGGGAACGTGATTATTCCCACCGAATCCGTGGTGGAAATCCGCGGCGGGAAAAAAGTGATTTCGACGCGGATGTCCTATCCCGGCTATTTGCTGGTGGAAATGGACATGGACAATGACACCTGGCATCTGGTGCGCGAGACCCCGCGAGTCACCGGATTCGTGGGTTCGGGGCAGACGCCTTCGCCGCTGACGGAAGAGGAAGTTCAGAACGATTTTGAACCAGGCGACGGCGACGGCGGAAAAGCCGCGGCCCAGGCTGTCGTTTGACCGCAATGAGCAGGTGCGCATCGTGGATGGTCCGTTCGCGAACTTCACGGGCATCGTGGAAGAAGTGAATTCGGACCGCAGCACGCTGAAGGTTTCGGTGACGATTTTCGGCCGTTCAACTCCGGTCGAACTAGATTTCGCGCAGGTGGAGAAAGTCGCCTAGAGTCGGCGTCGCGCGCAGGGGAATACGAATGGCAAAGAAAATTCAGGCAACGGTGAAGTTGCAATTGCCGGCGGGCAAGGCCACTCCGGCCCCGCCTGTGGGCACGGCGCTCGGCCCGCAAGGCGTGAACATCATGGATTTTTGCAAGCAATTTAACGCTCAAGACGGGCAAAGAGCCGGACGGCATGATTTTTCCGGTTCTCGTGACGATTTACAGCGATCGGACCTTCACCTTCATCCTGAAAACTCCTCCGGCTTCGGATTTGTTGAAGCGCGCGGCGGGGTGGTGAAAGGTTCGCCGGAACCGAACCGCAATAAAGTCGGCAAGGTTTCGCGCAAACAGGTGGAGGAGATCGCGCGTCTCAAGCTGCCCGACTTGAATACCACCAATATTGATTCAGCCATGCGAAGCGTGATGGGTACCGCGCGCAACATGGGCATCGAAGTCGCCGACTGAGAGCAATTTCGTCAGGAAGGACCGAAGGAACGTCATGGCACACAAAGCAACCGGCGGTAAAAATATTGACCGCGCACGAAAGCTGGTGGAAGCGCGGCCCTATAAACTGGAAGAAGCCGCGGAAGTGCTTGAAGAAGGCGCACTATGTGAAATTCGATGAGACCGTTGAGCTGGTGATGAACCTCATGTAGACCCGAAGCAATCCGACCAGATGGTTCGCGGCACGGTGGTGTTGCCGCACGGACTGGGGAAAACCAAGCGCGTTCTGGTGCTGGCGGGCGGGGAAAAACAGCGTGAAGCGCAGGAAGCCGGCGCGGATTTTGTGGGTGGCGAAGACATGGTGCAGAAAATCCTGGAAGGCTGGACGGACTATGACGCCGTGATTGCCACGCCGGACATGATGCGTTCCGCGGGACGTCTGGGGAAAGTTCTCGGACCGCGCGGGCTGATGCCCAATCCCGAAAACCGGCACGGTTACTTTTGAAGTAGCGCAAGCCGTCCAGGAAGTGAAAGCCGGCAAAGTGGAGTTCCGCGTGGACAAGACGGCCATCATTCACACGCCCATTGGCAAAATCAGTTTTACGGCCGCGCAACTGGCGGGCAATGCTCACGCATTGATTGCCGCCGTACAGCGCGCCAAGCCAGCGGCCGCGAAGGGCCATTATTTTCAAAAGATCACCTGACCTCCACGATGGGTCCGGGCATTCTGATTGACCATGCAGAGGCGGAATCAGCAACGGCAGTAGCGGCGTAACCGCGGAGGCGGAGCGGGAAGTCATGAAAAAGCGAAGCGAAAAATAGAGCTGGCGAGAAACTGCACGTGGAGTTGGGCGCGGTTTCCACCATGATCCTCAGCACCTTTCAGGGCATCACGGTGGAACAGGATACCGCGCTGCGGCGCGCTGTGCAGGCTTCTGGCGGCAAGTATCGCGTGGTGAAGAATACAGTTGCCGGGCGCGCGGGCGCGGGCACTCCGGCGGAGCCGTTGCTGGCCAACTTGGAAGGCACGAATTCGATAGCCTATACCGCCACGGATCCCGTGGCGCTGGCGAAGATTTTGACCAAGGTAGCCAAGGAAGTTCCGGCTTTCAAATTCAAGGCCGGCTGGGTGGAAGGCCGCGTCATTTCCATTCAGGAAATTCAGCAGTTGGCGCAACTGCCCAGCCGCGAGGAACTTCTTAGCAAGGTGATGTTCCTGCTGCAGGCGCCGGCGCAACGGCTGGCGTGGTTCTGGCCGCTTTGCCGCGCAACATGGCCGTGGTGGTGAACGAAGCAGTAAAACAGGAAAAGTTTGGGACCGCGGGCGGAAGTCCGGTACCAGTTTCTCAATAATCAGAAGGAGAACGAACTGTCATGTCGAGCAAGGTGGAAACCATCCTCGAGGAAATCAAGGGGCTGACGCTGCTGGAAGCGTCTGACCTGGTAAAGAAAATGGAGGAGGCCTTCGGCGTCTCCGCGGCAGCAGCAGCTCCGGTTGCCGCGGCGGGCGGCGCGCCGGCGGGCGGTGCAGCCCCGGCGGAAGAGAAGACCGAATTCACGGTGGTGCTGACTGACGTGGGCGCCAACAAAATCAATGTGATTAAGGCCGTTCGCGAAGTCACCAGCCTGGGCTTGAAAGAAGCCAAGGACCTAGTGGACGGCGCGCCGAAGACGCTGAAGGAAGGCGTCAACAAGGAAGAGGCGGCCACTATCCAGAAGAAGTTCGCCGAAGCCGGAGCCAAAGTCGATATCAAGTAAGCATGGCGGCGTCCCAGCGGGGCGGGGCGCAAGGGAATTCGCTTACGCGCGTATTCCAGAAGGGAAATCCAGCCTCCCATCGGTCCGTTTAGGACCGATGGTCTTGGTGTCTCCGCAGCGATCCCCTGCCACGCACCAAGTGAACAAAGGGGATGGGGTAATTCATGCGCAATGGAAGCCGTGCAGTGCGGGAACGCGAACGATCTGGATTTCGCCAGAATCCGTCCAGCGGTGCAGATCCCCAACCTGATCGAAGTTCAGAAAAAATCCTACGAGCGGTTCTTGCAGATGGATCTTCTCCCCAGTGAGCGGGAAGATGCCGGCCTGCAATCCGTATTTGCGTCTGTTTTTCCCATCCAGGATTTTCGCGGACTTTCGCAGCTCGATTTTGTGGATTACGCCATTGGAAACTGGGAATGCAAGTGCGGCTACTTGCGTGGATTGCACCATCTTCGCGCCACCTGCCGGAATTGCGGCGCTTCCGTCGTCACCAACCCGTATCAAACGGAGATGTGGTTTGCCGCCGCTGCGGCACGCTGAACCGCAACACCCCCACCTTTTGCAACAAGTGCGGCGACCCGGTCACATTGCAGTTGAAATACGACGTGAATGAATGTCAGGAGCGCGGCATGACCTATTCCGCGCCCCTGAAGGTCACCATGCGCCTGACGATTTACGACAAGGATCCGGCCACGGGCGCGAAGACCATGAGGGACATCAAGGAGCAGGAAGTTTTCTTTGGCGACATTCCTCTGATGACCGACAACGGGACCTTCATCATCAATGGCACCGAGCGGGTCATCGTCAGCCAGTTGCATCGCTCTCCCGGCGTGTTTTTCGAGTCCGCCAATAGCCGCACCTATTTCCTGGGGAAAATTATTCCCTATCGCGGTTCATGGGTAGAGTTCGAGTACGACACCAAGAACATCCTCTACGTGCGCATTGACCGCAAGCGCAAATTCCTGGGTTCCATTTTCCTGCGCGCGCTGGGAATGAAATCCAACGACGAAATCCTGCGCTGTTTCTACCAGACGGAGCGCGTCACGCTGCGCGACGGCCGGCTCTTTTGGAATCTTTCGGAAGGCCTGATTGACCGCAAGCTCTCCAAGGAGATTCACCATCCGCGGACCGATGAAGTTGCTGGTGGGCGCGCATCGCCGCATCAGCGAGGCTCTTTACAAGGAACTGGTCAAGGCGCACGTTGCGCAGGTGGAAATCTCCACGGCAGATCTGGAAGGCGCTGTCGCCGTGGGCGAAATCGTAAACCGTCAGACGGGCGAAGTGCTGTTGGAATCCAACAAGCCCATGACCGCGGAAATGTGGGCCGCGCTTGGCCAGGGCGGCATCACGGAAGTGGATGTTTGCTTCCCGGAGCACGATCCCGTCGGGACAGTGATTTGCCGCACGCTGGAAAAGGACACGATTCGCAGCCCCAAGGAAGCTCTCATCGAAATTTACCGCAAACTGCGCCCGGGCGATCCTCCCACCGTGGATACCGCGCAGGCCCTGTTTCACGGAATGTTTTTCGATCAGCGCAAATACGATTTCAGCCGCGTGGGCCGTTTGAAATTCAATATCAAGCTGGGCCTGGAAACGCCGCTCGAAAAGCGCACGCTGGAAACCGGCGGACTTCGTTGCCGCCATCCAGTATTTGCTGAAGCTGCGGCAAAACATCGGCACGGTGGACGACATCGACCATTTGGGCAATCGCCGCGTTCGCGCCGTCGGCGAACTGCTGGAAAACCAGTTCCGCATCGGACTGGTTCGCATGGAGCGCGCCATCAAGGAAAAGATGTCCGTGTATCAGGAAATGTCCACGGCCATGCCCCATGATTTGGTGAACGCCAAACCCGTGATGGCGGCCATTCGTGAGTTTTTTGGCAGTTCGCAGCTCAGTCAGTTCATGGATCAGACCAATCCGCTCAGCGAAATCACGCACAAGCGGCGTCTTTCCGCGCTTGGGCCCGGCGGTTTTCGCGTGAGCGCGCGGGATTCGAAGTCCGCGACGTTCACCCCACGCACTATGGCCGCATCTGTCCCATTGAAACCCCGGAAGGGCCGAACATCGGCCTTATCAGCTCGCTTTCCTGCTACGCGCGCATCAACGAATTCGGCTTTATTGAATCGCCATATCGGCGCGTGAAAAACGGGCACATTGCGGATTACGGCCAGATCGTCAGCGCCGGCGACAGTGAGTTCAAGGTTGGCGAGATCGTGGAGATGGACAAGATCGAATCCATCAACGAGGATCTGAAACGCCGCCGCGTTACGTACGACCCGCATTGTTTCTATCTTTCCGCGTGGGAAGAGGACCGCTACGTGGTCGCCCAGGCCAATGTGCCCATCGATGACCGCGGCAGAATTGTCCCGGAACTGGTTTCCTGCAGGCAGGCCGGCAACTTCGTCCTGAAAAATCGTGAGGAAGTGGATTACATCGACGTTTCGCCCAAGCAGCTTGTTTCCGTGGCGGCCAGCTTAATTCCGTTCCTGGAGAACGACGACGCCAACCGCGCGCTGATGGGTTCCAACATGCAGCGCCAAGCCGTGCCGCTGGTCCGCGGCGAAGCCCCCCTGGTCGGCACCGGAATGGAGCGGGTTACCGCTCGCGATTCCGGCGCGGTTGTAGTATGCAAACGTGATGGCGTGGTGGATCAGGTGGATTCCGAGCGCATCATCGTGCGCGTGGAATCAGACCGCTCTGGCGTGCTCAGCCGCGAAGTTGGCTCGGATATTTACCTGCTGACGAAATTCAAGCGTTCCAATCAAAATACCTGCATCAATCAGAAGCCCCTGGTTCGCACCGGAGACCGCGTGCGCCAGGGACAGGTGCTGGCCGATGGTCCCTGCACGGAAAGAGGCGAGCTGGCACTGGGCCGCAATGTTCTCGTCGCATTTCTTTCCTGGCGCGGATATAACTTTGAAGACGCTATTATCATCAGCGAAAAACTGGTGCGCGACGATTACTACACCTCGATTCACATCGAGGAGTATGAAATCGAAGCACGCGATACCAAGCTCGGCCCGGAAGAAATCACCCGGGACATTCCCAACATTAACGAGAGCTTCCTCCGCAATCTGGACGAAAGCGGCGTGATTCGCATCGGCGCCACGGTTCGTCCCGGTGACATCCTGGCCGGTAAGGTCACGCCCAAGGGCGAAACCACGCTGACGCCCGAAGAGAAGCTGCTCCGCGCGATCTTCGGAGAAAAGGCCGGAGATGTTCGCGATGCCTCGTTGTATTGCCCTCCCGGCGTGGAAGGCACCATCGTGGACGTCAAGATTTTCTGCCGCAAGGGCGCTGAAAAAGACGAGCGGCACAAGGCCATTGAAGGCAACGCACGAAGCCAAACTGGAAAAGAACCTAGCGGACGAAATCCGCATTCTTACCGACGAGCGTTTGAAACGCCTCACGGACCTGCTTGGCGGCCAAAAGCTCGTCGCCGACCTGCATGACGAGCGCACCAATAAGCGTCTGCTGACCAAGGGCACAGAGTTGACGCGGCGAAATTATCGAAAAAATTTCCACCCGCAACCTGAAGCGCCTGCGTTTGGAAAAGCGCGATCCTCTGCTGATCGAAAAGATTGATGAAGTCGAAGAGATGACCTCCCGCCAGGTGGATGTCCTGCGGAAGATTACCGACGAGCGCATTGCCAAGCTGAAGAAGGGTGATGAACTTCCGCCGGGTGTCATCAAAATGGTGAAGGTTTATATCGCCATGAAGCGCAAGCTCTCCGTGGGCGACAAGATGGCTGGCCGCCACGGAAACAAGGGCGTCATTGCGCGCGTGGTCCCGGAAGAGGACATGCCCTATCTGCCGGATGGCACCCCGGTGGAAATCGTTCTGAATCCGCTGGGCGTTCCGTCCCGTATGAACGTGGGACAGATTCTGGAAACGCACCTGGGGTGGGCTCCAAGGAACTTGGACACCAGGTGGCCGCAGCTACTGGATGATGAGGAGACCCAGGCTGAAAACGTACGCAAGTGGTTCAAGCGATACGTTCGGGCCGACTGCCGTTTGGAAGTCGCTGTCGGCTCTGGAGGACGGCGAACTTCTCGACCTGGCGCGGAGCTTCCGCGAGGGCATCCCCATGGCCACGCCGGTTTTTGACGGCGCGCGCGAAAGCGATATTCGCCATCTGCTGGAAACGGCGAAGTTGCCGACCATCGGGAAAATCCAGTTGCATGAAGGCATGACCGGCGAGCCGTTCGGACAGGAAGCCACGGTCGGCTACATCTACATGCTGAAGCTTTCCCACCTGGTGGACGACAAGATTCACGCTCGTTCCATCGGGCCGTATTCACTTATCACGCAACAGCCGCTCGGTGGCAAGGCGCAATTTGGCGGCCAGCGCTTTGGCGAAATGGAAGTCTGGGCGCTGGAAGCGTATGGCGCGGCTCACATTTTGCAGGAATTGCTCACCGCCAAGTCGGATGACGTTTACGGCCGTGCCAAGATTTACGAAGCCATCGTTAAGGGCGAGTCGGGAATTGAGCCCGGCGTGCCTGAATCCTTCAACGTTTTGGTGCGCGAGTTGCAATCGCTCTGCCTGGACGTGGAATTGATGAAGCGGCAAAAGGCGCCGGTCGATACCGCCGCGGATTAGCGCGCTGGCGTTTCACAGGTTTATTCGTTCCGCATTGCGCCCCGGCAGACCGGGGCAGGAGGTCAGACCTTGTACCGTTCGAGTCCATACGATCGTGCCAGTCAAATTGCTGATTTCGATTCCATCCGTATCAGCCTGGCTAGCCCGGAAAAGATCCGGTCGTGGTCGCACGGTGAGGTGACCAAGCCGGAAACCATCAACTACCGCACCTTCAAACCGGAGCGCGATGGCCTTTTTTGCGCCAAGATTTTCGGCCCGGTGACGGACTGGGAGTGCCTCTGCGGCAAATACAAGCGCATGAAGCACAAGGGCGTCATTTGCGATAAGTGCGGTGTTGAAGTCACCCTCAGCAAAGTGCGCCGCGAGCGCCTGGGACACATCGAATTGGCGTCCCCCTGTTCGCATGTATGGTTTTTCAAGGGCCTGCCCAGCCGCATCGGATATCTGCTGGATATTTCAATGCGCGATCTGGAAGCCGTCCTCTATTTCGAGAAGTTTGTGGTCATTGATGCCGGCGACGTTGCCGAGCTGCGCGAACGCGACATGCTCACGGAAGAAAAATTCCGCGAGCAACAGAAGGAAAACGCCGGCAAATTCCGTGCGGCCATGGGCGCGGAGGCCATCAAGGAACTGCTCCGCCGCGTTGACGTTGATTCATTGGCGGAAGAGCTTCGCGAAAAGATGAAGAGCGACGCCAGCCTTCAGAAGCGCATCAAGCACGCCAAGCGGCTGAAAGTGCTGGAATCGTTCCGTAAAAGCGGCAGCAAGCCGGAATGGATGATTCTGGACGTGATCCCCGTCCTGCCGCCGGAGTTGCGCCCCCTTGTGCCTCTGGATGGCGGCCGATTCGCCACGTCGGATTTGAATGATCTGTACCGCCGCGTCATCAACCGCAACAACCGTTTGAAGAAGCTCATGGAATTGCATGCCCCGGATGTCATCGTCCGGAACGAAAAGCGCATGCTCCAGGAAGCGGTGGACGCGCTATTTGATAACGGCCGCCGCGGCCGCGTCTTGCGCGGCACAAACAACCGGCCGCTGAAATCACTTTCAGACACCTTGAAGGGCAAGCAGGGCCGTTTCCGCCAGAACCTTCTCGGCAAGCGCGTGGATTATTCCGGCCGCTCGGTCATCGTTGTCGGTCCGGAACTGAAATTGCATCAATGCGGTTTGCCGAAAAAGATGGCGTTGGAGCTTTTCAAGCCGTTCATTTATCACCGCCTGGAAGCAGCCGGCCACTGCACCACCATCAAGCAGGCCAAGGAAATGGTGGAGCAGCAGGAATCGGTGGTCTGGGACATCCTTGAGGACGTGATTCGCGAGCACCCGGTGCTTCTGAACCGCGCTCCCACGCTGCATCGTCTGGGCATTCAGGCATTCGAGCCCGTCCTCGTTGAGGGCAAGGCTATCCGCATCCACCCGCTGGTCTGCACGGCATTTAACGCCGATTTCGATGGCGATCAGATGGCCGTGCATATTCCGCTTTCGCCGGAAGCCCAGGTGGAAGCCTCTGTGTTGATGCTCAGTTCGCATAACATTCTTTCGCCTGCCAACGGATTGCCGCTTGCGGTTCCGACGCAGGACATGGTGCTGGGCATTTATTACCTCACCAAGTCCAAGCCCGGCGCCAAGGGTGAAGGCCGCGCGTTCGGTGGCCCCGAAGAGGTTCTTCTGGCTCTCGAAGCTGGTGAAGTGGAACTCCTCACGCCAATTCGCCTTCGTTATACCGGTGAAGTGATTGACCTTACCACGGCCGAAGACGATCAGGACGTGCCGCACACACCGCTGATAACACTTAATCGGCAGTTTTTGCAGACCACTGTCGGCCGCGTATTGTTCAATGATCGCCTGCCGTCGGACATGCCGTTCATCAACGGTCTGTTGAAAAAGAAGGGCGTCCAACAGGTGGTGCAATATTGCTACCTGCGGTTTGGGTTGGAGCGCACCGTCCCCGTGCTCGATCAATTGAAGGAGCTCGGCTTCCAGTACGCCACCACCGCCGGTATTTCCATTGGAATCAGCGACATGATCATTCCCGGCAATAAACATAGCCTGGTGGAAAAGGCCGAGAACGACGTGCAAAAGGTCCAGCAACAGTACTTGGACGGCGCCATCACCAATGGAGAGCGCTACAACAAAGTCATCGCCATCTGGGGTGAAGTCACCGAAAAAGTGGCGGAGGAGATGTTCAAGTCTCTTGAAGCCCACGACAAGGAAGGCATCATCAATCCCATTTACATCATGGCCGATTCCGGCGCGCGCGGATCGAAGCAGCAGATTCGCCAGTTGAGCGGCATGCGTGGATTGATGGCCAAGCCTTCCGGCGAAGTCATTGAAACGCCCATCACTTCCAATTTCCGCGAAGGGCTTACGGTGCTGGAATATTTTATTTCCACGCACGGCGCCCGCAAGGGTTTGGCAGACACGGCGTTGAAGACCGCCGACTCCGGCTACCTGACGCGGCGTCTGGTGGACGTGGCGCAGGACGTCATTATCAGCGAATGGGACTGCGGCACGGCGGATGGCATCATCGTCGAACCGATCATTGAAGCTGGCGAAGAGGTCGAACCGCTGCGCGATCGCGTGGTGGGCCGCGTGGCGCTCGAGAAGATCCGTGATTATGAAGGCACGGTTCTCGTCGACGCCAACGAAGAAATCTCCGAGGACCTGGCCAGCGCGATTCAGGATGCGGGCATTGATAAGGTCAAGATTCGTTCCGTGCTCACCTGCGAGTCCCGCCGTGGGGTGTGCGCCCGCTGCTACGGCCGCAACCTGGCCACCGGCCGCATGGTGGAGATGGGCGAAGCCGTCGGTGTGATCGGCGCGCAATCCATCGGCGAACCAGGCACGCAGCTTACGATGCGGACGTTCCACATCGGAGGCACGGCTACGCGAGTGACCGAGCAGTCGAAGATTGAAGCTCGCAACAGCGGCTTTGTGAAGTTCATTGATTTGAAGGTTACCCAGGGCCGCACCAATCTCATTGCCATGAACCGTTCTGGCCTCATTGCCGTGGTTGATAGCGAAGGCCGCGAAAAAGAGCGCCACCATGTGGTCTACGGAGCGCGTCTGCGCGTGGCCGAAGGTCAGGCTATTTCGCGCGGCGAGATTATGGTGGAGTGGGACCCCTACACTTTCTCCATTCTTACGGAATCGGCTGGCGCGATCGAATTTAAGGATCTACAGCCGGGAGTCACAGTTGAGGAGCAGGTGGACGAAGTTACCGGTCTTTCTCAAAATGTAGTTATGTTGCAGCCCACCGACGAAAAGCATCAGCCGGCCATCGTCGTCCGCGATTCCGCGGGGCGTGCACGCAAGAAATACCTGATGCCTGCGCGCGCCCATTTGATGGTGCAGGATGGCGAGGACGTTCAGGCTGGCGATGTGCTGGCCAAGATCCCGCGTGAAACCACCAAGACCAAGGACATCACCGGCGGTTTGCCGCGCGTGGTTGAGTTGTTTGAGACGCGCAAGCCGCACGATCCCGCCGTCATCAGCGAAATTGACGGTCTGGTGCAGTACGGCGACGTTGCCAAGGGTCAGCGCAAAGTCTTTGTAAAGAGCGAGGACGGCAAGACGCTCAAGGAATACGCCATTCCTCGCGGCGTGCATATCAACGTGCAGGAAGGCGAGCGTGTGCGCGCCGGCGAGCGTTTGATTGACGGCCCGCTGAATCCGCATGACCTGCTCGCGGTCCTCGGCGAAAAATATACGCAAGCCTATCTGGTCAACGCCATTCAGGAGGTTTATCGTCTCCAGGGCGTGACCATCAATGACAAGCACATCGAAGTTATCGTCCGCCAGATGATGCGCTGGGTGAAAGTCGAAGATGTGGGTGATACCGGCTTCCTCCTCGAGGAACAAGTGGATAAGTTCCGCTTCCGCGAGGAAAATGACCGCATCATCCGCGAGGGCGATCGTCCTGCCACCGGCAGGCCGCTTCTCCTCGGCATCACCAAGGCTTCTTTGTCGACGGATTCCTTTATTTCCGCGGCCAGTTTCCAGGAGACTACCCGCGTTCTTACCGAGGCGGCGATTTCCGGAAAGGTGGATTATCTGCGCGGCTTGAAGGAAAACGTCATCATGGGCCGGCTCATTCCTGCGGGCACAGGGCTGGAACGCTATCGAGCTCTGCAACTCCTGACCGAAATTCCCAAGGAGGGAGAAGTCGAAGCTGAACTGCCTTTGGCAGCCGACGATGCCGCTTCGTTGGAATATCAACCCAAGGAAACCGACGCCGTCAGCGAAAATTGATGGTTGTTTGATACCGGGAAGCGGGTCGCGTGGTTAGCCTGATGGCTAAAAGCGACCCGTTTCCCTAATGGATCATAAGCTGGTCCCTCGACTCCCACCCGGTTGACGGCATCCTGCCATCAGTGGCCCGCACCGGCCGCTGGATCCACTCCAAAGTCCCAGATCTCCAAATCCATGTCCTGCTTGCGGGGCAGAAGTTCAGTGATGACGTACTCGCCCGGCGCAAGTGGCTGGCTGAGCGTGAAGCGATAAAGGCCGTTGGCCGCTTTCCAGGTTTCCAAGGGGACAACATTCTTGACGACAGAGTGGGAATTGGGCCCAGACTCCAGGTCCTCGATTGTCCGCGTATCGCCATGTACACGAATCTTCAAGAGCTCCACCTGCGGTTCGTCGGGGTCTGCGGTCCTGAAAAAAAACTCCGGCTGTGGATTTTGCACGCGCGTGGCCGCCTTGCCTCCTGTCAATTGGAGATGCCGACGCGAGGGGACCACTGGGATGGGGACTAGAATCTGTTCCGCTGTCCGACCCTTGTCGGATTTCAAACTTGCGTTCACCGGATTCATCAATAGGGGAATCTTGCCCTGCTCAAGATACATGCCTTCGCCCGGTGGAAGGATGACCCCCGGCGCCACTTCGTAACTGGCATCCACGTCCACGGCCTCCGCCCGTCGCTCCTTCTCGCGCTTTTCCACTTCGTTCAACTGCTCACTCTGCGAACGCGCCTCATCGGCTTCCGCTTTGTGTGTGGCGTCCCAATCAATCAGGGACGAAGGGATTTCCTCCCACTGCGAACGTTCCACGCTGTAGTAGCGAACGCGATCACCCGCAACGGAGTAGCTGCTGACGATCTCGCTGTCGCCATTCTTAAGAATGAGTTTTTTCCCGCGCGGGAGAGCCGTTACGGTGGGAGGAGACTGCTGGCCAGTTGATTTTGATTGCGGTTGTTCCTGCCCCTGAATAAGCAATTCCCGCGCCATCATCCCGGGTATAGCGTGTCCTCCTGACGACGCGGGGGTGAGGAAGCATCCGGCTACGGCAAGGAAGAGCGCGGGGATGGAAATGCATCTCATATCTACATTGGACGCCGCGAGAGTGGTTTGCGTCTACCCGGCGGCGCACCAAAAATCTCGCGAGGCCGCAAAATACAGTATTCCCCAACCTCGCGACAAATTCTAATTCGCGTTGCTGCGTGAGGCCTTCTCAAAGGCATGGGCCACCCGCAAAACCACCTCTTCGCAGAAATGCGGGCCGAAAATCTGCAGTCCTATGGGCAGGCCTGCGTCAGTCTTTCCACAGGGAACTGAAATTCCCGGAACGCCGGCGAGGGAGCCGGTGACCGTGTAAATATCCGCCAGATACATCTGCAGCGGATCTGCCACACGCTCGCCCAGGCGAAATGCGGGCGTCGGGGTGGTGGGTGTAATCAGCACGTCGGCCTTTTGAAAGGCCTCGGAGAAATCGCGCGCAATCAAACTCCGAACTCTCTGCGCCCGGAGATAATATGCGTCATAGTAGCCTGCGGAGAGCACGTAGGTCCCCAGCATAATCCGCCGTTTCACCTCCGGACCAAATCCATGGCCTCTTGTTCGCCGGTACATCTCCTGCAGCGTGGCGCTCGGTTCGCGCAGACCGTAGCGCACGCCGTCGTAGCGCGCCAGATTCGAGCTGGCTTCCGCCGTGGCCACCACGTAATACACGGCGACGGCGTAATCCGTGTGGGGCATCTGCAAATCCACTCGGCGGCAACCTAGCGCTTCCAGCAGCCGTATGGATTGCTCCACTTTCTCGCCAACTTCGCGATCGAGGCCCGCGCCGAAATATTCCCTGGGGACGCCGATCCGCAATCCGTTCAATTGCCCGCTCAGGCTCTTTTGGTAGTCCGCCGCCGGCACCGAGGCGGAAGTAGAATCGAATTCGTCCCGTCCGGCAATCACGCCCAGGATAGTGGCGGCATCTTCGACTGAAGTGGCGAAGGGGCCAATGCGGTCCAGCGACGATGCAAAGGCCGCAAGGCCATAGCGCGACACCCGGCCGTACGTGGGCATCATCGCCGGTATTCCGCAAAATGCTCCCGGTTGGCGGATGGATCCGCCGGTATCCGTGCCCAACGCCGCCACAGTCAGATGCGCCGCCACGGCCGCGGCAGAACCTCCGCTTGATCCACCTGGAACACGGTCCAGCGCCACCGGATTGCGCACCGGGCCGTAGGCCGAATTTTCGTTTGAACTGCCCATGGCGAATTCATCGCAATTCGTCTTGCCCAGTATCACCGCACCAGCATCTTCGAGGCGCCTGACGGCCGTGGCATCGTATGGCGGAACATAATTCTCGAGAATTTTCGAGCCGCACGTCGTCCTCGCGCCGGTGGTGCTGATTACATCCTTGATGGCAATGGGGACACCGGCAAGCCGTGGCAGTGCCTCGCCACGCGCTCGCAAGGAATCCATGCGGTCGGCCTGTGCAAACGCGCGCTCCGGGGAAAGCGCCAGGAACGCATTCATTCGGGGATTCTCGTTCTTGATGCGGCGGTAGAAATCCGCTGTCAGCTCACGAGCAGAAATTCTTTTCTTTCGAAGGGCGGAAGTGACCGATGCAATGTCCCAGGTGTTTTCCACGCCTATCGCTCGATGACCCGCGGCACTTTGAACCAGGGGGGGAACGCATCAGGAGCCTGGCGGAGAATCTCGGCGCCCGCCTGGTCGGGCCGGACAACATCGGCGCGCAGCGAGCCCAGGTAATCGGCGGACAGCACAGAAATAATCTGCGCCATCGGTTCCACAGAAGAGGTATCCAGTTGGCTGAGCTTGTCGATGTAGGAGAGGATCGAGTCCAACTGTTCGCGGTAGGTGCGGATTTCCTCTTCCGTCAAATCCATCTGTGCCAGTTCGGCTACGCGGACCACCTCTTCGCGGCTGATCCTCATTTTGCACTCTTCGGCAGGACCGGGTTCGTTTTCCCTTTTCGTACGAAGGGAGTGTAGCTATTGTCGATGGCGCGCGGCAATCTGATTCGCGCGGGAGAAAAATGCACTTCGCGAACCAGCGTCCGGCCCCAGGCCTTATTGATGTGCCGGACCAGGTCGCCTTCCAATCCGCGCAACTGCACCTCTTCTCCGGGCACCAGGAGCCGGACTTCCAGGCGCCCGTTGCGAAAATGCAAAGGCTCCGTTCGGCGCGCGAGTTGCTTGCCTGCCAGCGTCGGCCACGCGCCCCGCAACCAGGCCATCGGTGATCCCGGATCTTGAAGCCGGCGCATTGCTGCGCCCATGAAATCCTTCACCCGCTCCATTTCGCAATTTTAACACAAACATAAAGGGGCTCCTGATTCGCAACGATGCTCCCCGCGTACGGCAAAATCATGCACGATTTTTCCTGAAGCCGACCGTGTCCTAGGCCAGACCAAGCTGATCTGCGATGCCCCTCATTGCCTCGATGCAGTTGGAGATGTGTTCTTCGATCGGCAGGCCCAACTCCTCGGCGCCCTTGCGGACGTCATCGCGGTTCACACCGCGTGCGAATGCCTTATCCTTCAACTTTCTCTTCACCGAGGATGCTTCCACTTCGCGAAGACTTTTGCTGGGCTTCACCAGCGCGCAGGCGGTAAGAAATCCAGCCAATTCATCGCAGGCAAAGAGAGTGTGGTCCAGCGGCGAGAGGCGCTCCACATTCGTGTAGTCCGCGTGCGCCAGAATCGCATGGATCATGTCTTCCGGGTATCCCCTGCCGCGTAGGATTTTCGAACCTTCGCAGGGGTGCTCGGCATCTGGCAGATGATTGTCATTGGGCCACCGTTCGTAATCGAAGTCGTGAAGTAATGCCGTGATGCCCCAAAGCTCCTCGTCCGCTCCGGCTCGGCGCGCGTAGCTTCGCACGCACGCCTCCACCGCCAGAGCATGCTTGCGGAGGCTCTCATTTTGCGTGTATTCGCAGAGAAGCTGCCAGGCGTCTTCACGTGATGGCATCGCAGGGTTCCTTTGGGAAGGGTTATAAAGCGCTCCGCACTAAAATGACATGAAGTGTCGCGTCGGTCAAAAAATGCCCGCGCCTGATGTTTGAGCACTGAGAGCTTAACCCGGCACCTGGTATTTCCTCGGCCCTCAATACGCACCGTCCATCCTGCCCGAGCCATTTGGGGCATAAAACTCAATTTCACAACTGATCGTGTCAAAAACCTTATCGGCTGACGCAATAGTCGCAATACTTGCTTCGTCAAAACGGTTCTTTCATTCTCAATTCATCAATTTTCAAAGTTGAATGGGGAGAATCACCTCGCGTTTTTTTCTTTCCCCTGAACCCAAGGGTTCAATGTGGGGCAATGGGGTCCCGACAGAAGGGAAATTAGAGTCTTCATCAGCACTTAATGTGGAGACTCGATGCGATCATGAAAAAAAGTTCCATGTGACAAGTTAGTTTGGAAGGCCGATTGCCACATCCTTTCTGGCGCCAAGTACTCGCACCTTGAATGGTTTGTCGCTAAATCTTTTGTTTGCATGCATTTGCGTAAAGGCTGAGAAATCAACAGATTCTTCAAAAAATACTTGACTTGCTAATACCTTGTCAGACAGAATGCCATCGCGCCCGTCATCTGCCTTCCCAGCAGACAATTCACCCATTCCGCGATGTCAGGACGAATGAGAGGACTCAATGTCCGACTTTGGCGGAGCACATAAGAAAAATAGCCAGGAATTGGCTGATCGTGAGGTAATTCGATGCAACCTTTGCGGTCTGGTGCAATACCGGACACGCACGGGATATTGCCGTCGCTGTTTGCGTCTGCTTCCGCCGATTTTGGCGGTGGCGCTTCCGACGCCGGAGCCACCTCCGGCAGAAGCGCAGGAGCAGCAGGGCGCTCCTTGGCCGAATCTGCAAACGGTGGAGCGCATCGGAGATCGCGTCCGGCAGTTGCGCGAGTGGCGCGGCATGACGCAAAGCCAGTTGCAGTCGCGCTCGAGGGTTTCCAGGTCGTATCTGTCCCGCATTGAAAGCGGGCAGATGACGCCCAGCCTCGGCACGCTGGAGAAAATATCGGAAGCGCTTGGAGTGGGGCTGAACCGGTTCTTCGTGCCCGAAAGCCAGGGCGAACTTGTCCTGGAGGATCCATTCATCCAGAACCTCCGTCCATTTCTGCGCCAGCTGGACCTGGTTCAGTGGCAATCCATATTGAAACGGCTCCAGGCCATCACCGAGCACGTGGGGAGTCAAGCCACCGGCGCGATGTTCTCAGCTTCTTCGCTGGGGGACCGCATGGCGCACATGCCTTCCCGTGCGGGGCATTCCAGCGGATCTTCTCCACTTCGCGCTCACGCCTCACGCGTTTGACGCGCCGGCATTGTTTCGGGGGAACGCTCTGGCTATTATGCACGGAGCGTGACGCTGCTATTTTTATTGACTGTTGTTCGCCGGGCTCGTTTACAACTGCACGCGGGCTTCCGGCTTCTTCTCCAGATGAATTGAATCGATGAACCGGACTTGCCGTTCGTTATAGGTGAGGATGAGTGAATGCGTGCGGATGCCGTCGCCGAAAAATCGGACTCCCCGCAGCAGGTTTCCGTCCGTCACCCCGGTGCAGGCGAAAATAATGTTCTTCCCCGGGGCGAGTTCATGCGTGTCGTATATGCGCCTGGAGTCCTTCACTCCCATGGCCGCCAGCCGTTCCTGGTGTTCGGGCTTGGACACAACCAGGCGCGCAAGGATCTGCCCGTTCAGGCATCGCAGAGCGGCTGCCGTGAGAACTCCTTCCGGAGCTCCTCCCGAGCCCATGACCGCGTGAACTCCTGTCCCCATGATGGCGGCGCTGATACCCGCGGATAAATCTCCATCGCCAATAAGCCGTATGCGCGCACCCGCGGCGCGGATATCCGAAATCAGTTCTTCATGGCGCGGCCTTTCCAGGACAACCACTACCAGGTCTTCCACGTCTCGTTTCAACCGCTTGGCAATCGCGCGCAGATTGTCAGACACGGGAGCGTCCAGCTCCACGGCGCCGCGGCAATCCGGACCGACGACGATTTTTTCCATGTAAAGGTCGGGAGCATGAAGCAAGCCGCCTTTCTCGCTTGCGGCGAGGACGGCGATTGCGTTCGCCGCGCCAGTTGCGCAGAGATTCGTGCCTTCCAATGGATCAACGGCTATATCCACGCCCGGATAGGATGCATTCTTGTCGTGCAAGGCGGCGCCGACTTTTTCTCCAATGAAAAGCATAGGGGCTTCATCGCGCTCGCCTTCTCCAATCACGATGGTCCCATCCATGCCGACGCCATCCATTGCCTTCCGCATGGCTTCCACGGCGACTTCGTCCGCCTTATGACGGTCACCCAGCCCCATCGTATGCGCGGCGGCAATCGCGCCCTGTTCCACCACCCGCAGAAACTCGAGACTCAGTGCGTTTTCCATTTGAGCACCCCATGCTGGATTTTGGTCAATCGCAAAAGCGTTGTGTCAATCGAAATGCGTTCAGGTTGCCGCGCCGCATCCACCCCGGGAATATCCCTGTCTGGGGCGGCGCCTATCATAAACAAAACATCTTCGCGGGACTACTGCGGAATGCGGAGCGGTCAGGGAAGCGGCTGAAGCTTGGTATTCACCAGGAAGGGATCAACGAAATCAGTGTAATCGCCGGCATCCTTGCCCGTTACCGGCAGAAGGCGCGCCGAAAGAGGCTTGTCCCATTTATAGGCCAATTCAGCCACGTCGCCGAGGATTTTGTCGAGCTGCTCTCTGCTGACGTCGCCGGGCAGCGGAACGGTATCCAGGCCAGTCCCGCAAACCGCGGAATAAGCCAGCAGGGCGTCCACGTTGATGGCGCCTTCACCCCAGCGTTTCGCCAGAACGGAGTCTTCCAGAATGGGGAGCATCAACCCGGAATATCCCACGTGGGCAAAGGGGATCGCCCGCAGGGCTTGCGTGATAGTGGCCGCAGCGGTCAAAGTGCCGCTGGTCCCAAAGCGTCCGCCGGTGAAATGCTCGATAGCGCTTCCAATGGAAACATCCTTCAGCGGAGCGGGAGAAAGGTCCACGCCGCCATAAATCCAATTATTCTGTCGCGCTAATAGACGCGCCGTGGTATCCAACGCATGTATATGCATCTCCAGCGCTTGCTCCAGCATCTTTTCTGCCGCCACTGGGTCCTGGGTCCGTTCGAAAACTTCGTTAACCACATTCGCCGACTGCAAAGCGAGAGAGAACTGGTTGCCCACGCCGGTGTAATACGAACCCGGATAGAACGGCGTTCCGCTTTTCAGCATCGCCGTGGCCGCAAAGCGAAAATTTCCCTGACTGTGCGGCGTGTGTTCCGCCACATCGATGATCAGGCGCGATGCCGCGCTAATCACGTGCCAGTGTATGCCCTCGGAGTCCGCGATGATCAGGCTGCCCTCAAGCGTATTGGTCTTCTCCAGAATCTTCGCCAGCATCAGTGCCTGCCGTGGATCATCTCGATCGGACATCATGGCAGGGCCAATGGATGCGTCGAGACCCAGGCTGGAGACCAGCCGATCGTAGTCCTGGAAAAAGTCCAGCGCCGAGCGGCCGGTCAATTCACCGGCGTATTCCGGAAACGGCTGCGTGGTAATGCGCATCCCCTGAACGTCGTAGCCTGATTTTTTGAAGGTGTCGCTGGCGGTACGCAGGAAAGCGTACGCATCCTGGACCTGCTGCTTGTAATGGTTGCGGTCCAGCTTCACAAACGCGGTGATCGCACGGATTTTGGGGCGTTCCTTGAATACCGTAGCCGGTGCCGCGGTATGCTGCCCGGGCGCGGCGAGGGAAAACGCGATGGCCGCCAGCGCGCAGAGGATAGCGCGATGAGAAGGCGAAAAGGCGCGATTCTTGAAGAGTTTCATCAGATCGCGGAAATCCCGGTGATGCGTTCGCCGATGATCAGCTTGTGAATGTCGTTCGTGCCTTCATAGGTATAGACCGATTCAAGATTGTTCATGTGCCGCATCACGCAATAATCGTCCACAATACCGTTGGCGCCCAGGATGTCGCGCGCCATCCGCGCAGTCTCCAACGCGATTCTCACGTTGTTCATTTTCAGCATGGAGATGTGCGAAAAATGGACGCGCCCGGCGTCCTTCAGCCGCCCCACGTGCAGCGCCAGCAATTGTCCTTTGGTGATTTCCGTGATCATGGTGACGAGTTTTTCCTGAACCAATTGATGCGAGGCAATGGGCTGGCCGCGGAACTGTTTTCTCTGCTTGGAATAGTTCAACGCGGTATCGTAGCAGGCCATCGCCGCACCCAGCGCGCCCCAACCGATTCCGTAACGCGCCTGGTTCAGGCAGCCCAGTGGGCCTTTCAAGCCCTCCACGTCGGGCAACAGATTTTCCGCCGGGATGTGGCAATCGGTCATGGCCAGACCAGATGTTACCGACGCGCGCAGCGACCATTTGCCATGAACGTCCCACGCCTTGAAACCCGGCGTGCCCTTTTCCACCAAAAAGCCGCGGATCTTGTCGTCCTCGCATTTGGCCCAGATCACCGCCACGTCCGCGATGGACCCGTTGGTAATCCACATTTTTTCGCCGCTCAGGACGTAACCATCGGATGCCTTCTTCGCGCGGGTGAGCATGCCGCCGGGATTTGAACCAAACTGTGGCTCTGTCAATCCAAAACAGCCGATCGCCTTTCCCTGTTGCAGAAGTGGCAGCCACCTTTCCTTTTGTGCGTCGCTGCCATACGCATAAATGGGGAACATCACGAGCGCGGACTGCACGGAAACAAAGCTGCGCAGCCCTGAATCGCCCCGCTCCAGTTCCTGCGTAACCAATCCGTATTCCACATTGGACATTCCCGCGCAGCCATAACCTTTCAAGCTCGCGCCGAACAGGCCCAGTTCGGCCATCTGCGGGACAAGATGCAGCGGGAATTTCCCTTCGCGGTTCCATTCTTCGATGTGCGGCAGAATTTCCTCGTCCACAAACCGCCGCGCCGATTGCCGCGCAAGCTTTTCCTCGTCACTCAGCAGGGAATCGAAATCAATGAAATCAACCCCCGGAAATGAGGGCATGTACATCTCCTTCACTCAGTACAAGTAGAGCTCTTCTGCTTCTCTCAAGAGCAGACTGCGTCGCGGCTCGAATTTCCCGGGAGTCGAATGCACATCCGGGTACGGATTGTCCATTCTAGCCGAGCCGCTGCCCTCGCGCTACCTGCGCAATGGTCCGATTCGTCCATCGCTTCGAATTTCATCTCTCCCGCGATTCCAAAATGGCTCTGGACGAACAGTGGCGTACGTGCGATAAGCGATGGGCAGTTTTCCTATGTCGAGCCGCGTCGTTAATCTTCAAGTTTGCCGAAAGGAAGCTGCCGGAGGCCCGCATGCCGAATTACACGCCGACTGACCGCACGCGCGTCGTTAGAATCCCCGACCGTGGCAAATACGATGCCGGAGCGGTACATGCGATTCTTGATGAAGGACTCGTCTGCCATGTTGGGTTTGTCGTTGATGCGCAACCATTCGTCATTCCCACGCTTTATGCCCGAAATGGTGCAGAGATTCTGTTTCACGGGTCCGCAGCCAGTCGTATGCTACGCAATATTAGTGATGGCATCCGTATCTGCCTCACGGTAACGCTCATCGACGGTATCGTCATGGCGCGGTCCGCATTTCACCATTCGATTAATTACCGTTCTGTTGTCGCACTGGGCCTGGCCACGCAGGTTTTGGACGAAAAAGAGAAAATGGCCGCCTTACACGTCTTTACCGAGCGCATTATGGCCGGGCGCTGGGCTGACGTTCGTACCCCCACCGCGCAGGAATTACTCGCCACCACTGTTTTGCGTCTGCCCCTGGAGGAGGTTTCCGCCAAGGTGCGCTCCGGCCCTCCCAAGGATGACGAAGCCGATTATGCCCTGCCCATCTGGGCAGGCGTGCTGCCTCTTACGCTTCAACCTGGGTCTCTCGTTCCTGATCCCAGGCTCCTGCCGGGTCTCGAGCCCCCCAAATATGCGACAATCTATAGTCGGAAAGGCGCGGCCTGAGTCGGCGTGAAGCCGTTCAAACCGCAATCCGAACTGCCGCCCCTGCGTTGACGGGAGCGCGGTTCAATGCCATAATCTCGCCTTTTGTTACCGCCTCGCGAACCGTTCTGCGCGGGCATCTGGACGGGGTCGGGGACCGTCCTGGGAGATAAATCAACCGGTCACACCGGACATCATGCAGGAATTGCTGCGCCAGCTCGGACAACTGTTTCTTCAGGCGATCCCCACGGTCGTCATCGTTTTCCTTTTTTATATTTTTGCCAAGAGTGTTTTCTTCAAGCCCATCCTGCATGCCATGGACGAGCGCCATCGCCGCATTGAAGGGGCCCGTGCGGAGGCCGAAAAACTGCAGGCGCGCAACCGCGAGAAAACCAGGGAATATGAGGAAGCGTTAAAGCACGCGCGCGTAGAGATCTATACGGAACAGGAAGCTTCACGGCAGTTCGTTCTTGATGAACGGGCGCGCCAGCTAAGCGCGGCGCGTGCCCAGGCGCAGCAACGCGTGCGTGAAGAAAAAACACGCATCCAGGCAGACCTTGTGGCATCCCGCAAGCTAGTGGAAGCGCAAACCAATGAATTGGCCGGGGAGATCGTGCAGACCATGCTCCGCCCGTCTGGCCCTAACCCTGCGGGGGCGCGATGACCGCCGTCCGCGGGAAAATTTGCTCCACCAGCTTTGTGTTTGCCGCCCTGCTCTCCTGTTTGTTGTTGGCATCTCCGGTTCTTGCCGCTCAGGAAGGCAGCGCGCCCGAAGACACCCCCACCGGTTGGATTTTCCGCTGGATCAATTTCCTGATTGTTGTTGGCGCCGTCGCCTACTTCATGAAGAAATTTGCCACGCCGCAACTTCGCGATCGCGCCCGGGGTATTGGGCGCGCTATCCAGGAAGCCGCGCAATTGCGCGACAATTGCGCCCGCGAATTGAAGGCTACGGAAGTGAAACTAGCCGGGCTTCCCATCGAAATTGAACGCATGCGGGAATCCGCCCGGCGCGATGCGGACGCGGAAGCCGACAGGCTGCGCGCCATGGTTCGCGGTGAAATTGAAAAAATAGAGCGCGCCGCGCAGGCGGAAATGGAAGCCGCCGGTCGGGCCGCGCGCCTGGAATTGAAGGTGGAAGCGGTGCGATTGGCACTGACCCGCGCGGAGTCCTTACTTCGCGAGCGCGTCAACGGCGAAGCGGAAGCTTTGCTGATTCACGAATTCGTTGACGACTTGGCGGCCACCGCGCCATGAGCCGCATTACACAAAGATATGCCGTGGCGTTGGCTGACGTGGCCCTGGCGCGCAACCAGACCGGCCCGGCCCGGGATGGCCTGGCCGCCTTTTCGCAAGTGTGGGCAGAGTCGGCGGGACTCAGGAATTTCATCACCAGCCCGGCAGTTCCATCACCGGCGAAACATGAGTTGATTGACAAACTCGCCCCTCCGCTTGAGATTATTCCGGCGGTTCGGAACTGTCTGCATCTATTGGTGGACCACAAGCGCATGGCGTTGCTGCCCGCCATCCGTACTGAATTTGATGAGGAATTGCGCCGCAGGCTGGGGATCGCCCAAGCCGACGTGGCTTCGGCGATGGCACTCAATGAGCAGGAAAAGTCGGCACTTCTGGGTGCGCTCGCACACGTGACCGGGAAGAAGATCGAAGCCCAGTATCGCCTGGACGCAAATCTGATTGGTGGAGCGGTGGTGCGCATCGGCTCCACGGTTTACGACGGGTCAGTGCGCGAGCAGCTGGCCCGCTTGCAATCGCAACTCGAAGCGGATTCGTGAGGGAACGGGAATGGCCAACATCAAAGCGGACGAAATCACAAAAATTATCCGGGAACAAATCGAGAATTACCGGCAGAACGTTTCCGTCGAGGAAGTCGGCTCGGTTATTTCCGTGGGGGACGGCATTGCCCGCATCCATGGCCTGGACAAGGTGATGGCCGGCGAAATGCTTACCTTTCCCCATGATGTTTTTGGAATCGCGCTGAATTTGGAGGAAGACCAGGTTGGCGCGGTGCTGCTGGGCGAATACGCTGAAATCCGCGAGGGCGATGTCGTCAAGCGGACAGACAACATTATGTCCGTTCCGGTGGGAGAGGCGCTGATTGGCCGCGTGGTGAACCCTCTGGGAGTTCCGCTGGATGGAAAAGGCCCTATCCTTACCAATCAGCGAAGCCCGCTCGAACGCGTCGCGCCAGGCGTGGTGGACCGCCAGCCGGTTCGCGAGCCGCTGCAGACGGGTATCAAAGCCATTGATGCCATGATCCCCATCGGCCGCGGACAGCGCGAATTAATTATTGGCGACCGCCAGACTGGCAAAACCGCCATCATTTTGGACACCATTCTGAATCAGCGTGGTGGCGACATGATTTGCATCTACTGCGCCATCGGCCAGAAGCGCTCCACCGTGGCCCAAGTCATCAAGACGCTTACCGATTACGGTGCGATGGACTACACCATCGTGGTGGTTGCGTCCGCCACTGAGCCGGCAACCATGCAGTACATTGCCCCATTCGCGGCCTGCGCCATGGGAGAATATTTCCGCGACTCCAAGCGCCACGCCGTCACGTTCTACGACGATCTTTCCAAGCACGCGCAGTCCTATCGCGAAATTTCGCTTTTGTTGCGCCGTCCGCCCGGCCGCGAAGCCTATCCCGGTGATGTATTCTTCCTCCATTCGCGCTTGCTGGAGCGCGCCGCCAAACTGAACGACAAATTGGGCGCCGGTTCGCTGACTTCTTTGCCGGTGATTGAAACTCAAGCCGGCGACGTTTCCGCATACATTCCCACCAATGTGATTTCCATCACCGATGGCCAGATTTATCTGGAAGCGGATCTTTTCAATAGCGGCATTCGGCCCGCGGTGAACGTGGGACTTTCCGTGAGCCGTGTTGGCGGCAACGCCCAGATTAAGGCCATGCGGCAGGTGGCCGGCACCCTCCGCCTCGACATGGCGCAGTACCGCGATCTGGCCGCCTTCGCGCAGTTCGGCGCGGAACAATTGGACAAAGCCACGCAGGCGCAGTTGGCTCGTGGACAACGCCTCACTGAAGTCTTGAAGCAGGATCAATACAAGCCGCTGGCCGTAGAGCAGCAGGTGATCGCGATTTTCGCCGGCGTCAATGGATACTTGGACAAGCTGGAGCTCTCCGATTGCGGACGGTTCGAAAAAGAGCTTCTGCCGTTCATGGAAACGAACTATAGCGGCCTGATGGAGAAAATCCGGGTCAAGAAAGCCTTTGATGACGCCCTGAAGGCGGAGACCAAACAGGCGCTGGATGCTTTCAAGGAGCGTTTTGTGCCCACCGCCGCTGTGGTTGCGACGCGATAGGTTTGGCGAAGCAGGAAAATTTGTGAATCGGGAAATGGATTCCGGGAAATAGATGCCTACGCTCCTCGATTATCGGCGCCGTGTCCGCTCGGTGAAAAACACCCAGCAGATCACCCGCGCCATGAAGTTTGTGGCTGCGGCCAAGCTCCGCCGCGCGCAGGAAGCCCTGATTGCCGCCCGGCCATTCGCGCGGCAGATTCACCGCGTCCTGCATTCCGTGGAGGCGCGCGCCGAAGATGGCGCCCGGCATCCGCTTCTCGAACGGCGCGAGCAGAAGAGAATTTTGGTGCTGGTACTGACCGGAGATCGTTCGCTTTGCGGAGCGTTCAATGGGAACGTCATTCGCCGCGCCCTGGAATTCCTGCGCCAGAACGAATCCCAGAATCCTGAAGTGATTGCCATCGGCCGCAAAGGCCGCGATTCCATTCGGAAGCGCGGATGGACGCTGGCCGGTGAATACCTGGGCGTATCCGAGAAGGCTGATTTTGGCAAGGCTAAGGAAATTGCCGCGCAGGTAGCGGAGATCTACATCAGCGGCGCCGTGGATGCGGTCTTCGTCGTTTACAACGAGTTCAAGAATGTTCTGGTGCAGCGGCTTCGCGTGGAGCAGTTACTTCCCATCCCGCCCGCGGAATTCGAGCACGACGAAGGGCACGTGCCGCAAGGATTGCCCGAAGTAACGACGGAAGGCGGCGAGCATCTGGTGGACTACATCTATGAGCAGCCTCCAGTTGAAATCTTTGCGGCGCTGGCGCCCCGGTATTTGCAGGCGGAGATTTACCGCGTTCTACTGGAATCGGCCACCGCGGAGCATGCCGCGCGCATGACCGCCATGGAATCGGCCACCAACAATGCCGCCGACCTGATTGATTCCATCACTTTGGAAATGAACAAAATTCGCCAGGCCGGCATCACCAAGGAATTGATTGAAATCGTCAGCGGGGCGGCCTCGGCCGTCGAATAGACCCGCGGGAGGCATAAATGGGAAAAAAATGTTGGACATGTCGTGCAGGTGATTGGCCCGGTTGTGGATGTCCAATTCCCGGAAGGCCATCTGCCCTGAATTTACAATGCCATCCGCATCACCAGCGAAGGATTTCAAGACCACGGATCCCATTGACTTGATTTGCGAAGTGGAGCAGCACCTGGGCGAAGGGCGCGTACGCACCGTTGCGATGAAGCCTACCGAAGGAATCGTTCGCGGGATGAAAGTGGTTGACCAGGGCGAAACCATTTCCGTGCCCGTGGGCCGCGCCACGTTGGGCCGCGTGATGAACGTGCTCGGTGAGCCCGTTGACCAGCTCGGCCCGGTGAATTCTGAGAAGCGTTATCCCATTCACCGTCCGGCGCCCTCGCTCGAAGACCAATCCACCACGCTGGAAATGTTTGAAACCGGCATCAAGGTAGTGGACTTGATGGAGCCTTACCTGAAGGGCGGGAAAATTGGTTTATTCGGCGGCGCCGGCGTGGGCAAGACCGTGCTCATCATGGAGTTGATTCACAACGTAGCCATGAAACACGGCGGCGTTTCAGTGTTTGCCGGGTGTGGGTGAAAGAACTCGCGAAGGCAATGACCTGTGGCTCGAAATGGCTGAATCGAAAGTCATTGTTCCCGGCGATTCCGAGAAATCCCGCGCCGCTCTCGTGTACGGCCAGATGACCGAGCCGCCCGGCGCGCGTCTCCGCGTGGGCCTCACGGGTCTCACGGTAGCGGAATATTTCCGCGACGAAGAGGGTTTGGACGTGCTGCTCTTCATCGACAATATTTTCCGGTTCGTCCAGGCGGGTTCTGAAGTTTCCGCACTTCTCGGCCGCATGCCTTCCGCCGTCGGGATATCAGCCCAACCTGAACACGGAAATCGGAGAACTGCAGGAGCGCATCACCTCCACGAAAAAAGGTTCCATCACCTCCGTGCAGGCTATTTATGTTCCCGCGGACGACTATACCGATCCTGCGCCGGCCGCCACGTTCGCCCATCTCGACGCCACCACCAACCTAAGCCGCCAAATCGTGGAGCGCGGAATTTATCCTGCCGTGGATCCGCTGGCCAGTTATTCCCGTATTTTGGACCCGCGCATTGTCGGCGATGAGCACTACAACGTAGCCCGTTCGGTTAAAGGCGTCTTGCAGCGCTACAAGGATCTGCAGGACATCATCGCCATCCTGGGCATCGAAGAGCTTTCCGACGACGACAAGCAGACCGTCGCGCGCGCGCGCAAAATTGAAAAATTCCTTTCCCAGCCCATGTATGTGGCCGCGCAATTTACCGGACTTGATGGGAAGTACGTGAAAATTGAAGACACCATCCGCGGCTTCCGTGAAATCGTGGAAGGCAAGCATGACGACGTCCCGGAGCAGGCCTTTTACATGGTTGGTTCCATCGAGGAAGTACGCCAGGCAGCAGAGAAAATGAAAGCCACGGCCTGACGCCGCGCACAATCGCCCCCATGCTGCCAGAGCACATCGAACTTGAAGTCGTCACCCCGGAGCAGCTGGTGCTTCACGAGCGCGTGGAGTTTATTCAGATACCTGGCAAGGACGGCTATTTGGGGGTGCTGCCCGGCCATGCGCCCCTGCTTACCGTGCTGGGTCTCGGCGAGCTCTCTTTTCAAAAAGGCGGCAGCACGGGAGTTGTTACGGTAATCGGCGGAGTCGCCGAGGTGCTGCCTTCGCGTGTGATTGTGCTGGCGGAGCTTTCCGAACGCGCCGGCGAAATTGATGTGGGCGCGCCCAGGACGCGCGGGACCGAGCTCAGGCCGCCTCAATAAGCCCGGCGGGGAAATGGATTGGGCGCGCGCCAGCCTGGCTTACGAAAAGGCCCTGGTTCGCCTGCATGTTGCCGCGCGGAAAACAGGCTATGCCGGCAAGGAATAACTGTCCCGCATGGAAGAAATCACCATTTACTGGCACGCGATGCTGTCCCGATTGTTGGCGGACCAAGCTTTTCCTAAAGGAACGCGGCATTGCCTTCCACGAAGTCAATATTGACAGCTCGGAGGATGCGGAAGTATTAGTCTTCCGCGCGTCAATAATGGCCGCCGCAGGGTTCCCACCATCGAATTTGCTAGGCCGGTATTTTGCCTGCAGCCCCTTTGATTCGCCGAAATGCTCGCGGAAGAACTGCACATCCCGCTGAACATATGAGCCCCGCAAATTTTGTCTATTCCACCCATTCTCCGCGGGAAGCCACCCGTTGATTTCCAGTTCCGGTGTCAACACCACGAAATCCGCATCGGCACCCACAGCCAATTCGCCTTTCGTTCACTAGACCGATTCTGGCGGCCGGCTGTGAAGTGGCCATACGCACGGCTTCCACCAGCGGAACACCGAGGATGACATGCGCCGCGCCGCGCGATCCAATGTCAGCGTGCTGCCGGCCAATTTGCCCCTCCGCGTCGCGGCACACGCCGCTGCTCACATTCACACTGAGCGTCCCCAACCTGTAATTCCCATCGGGCATCCCGGTAGCCGACGTGCCGTCACTGACCAGAATGATCTCCTCCGCGCCTTTCGCCGCCAGTAGAATTCCCATCGCCCCGGCATCCACATGGATTCCATCGGCGATCAGCTCCGCTGTCACTCGCGGTCCGTCAGTACGGCTCCCAGAACACCGGAATCACGCTGTTGCAATGGCCGCATGGCGTTAAAAACATGCGTGGCATGCCGGCGCCATGCTCAATCGCAGCATGTGCTTCTTCGAATGTCGCATCCGTGTGACCCATGGAGACAATCACGCCGAGTTCCGCAGCGCCCCTTCGATCACCTCCAGCGCGCCGGGCCGTTCAGGCGCCAGCGTTAGAATCTTCGCATGTCCGCCTGCCGCTTCCGCCATTTCGCAAAAGCGCAGCAATGACGGAGGAATAATGTGTTCCGCCGGATGTACGCCGCGCCGCGCCGTGCTGATGAATGGCCCTTCCAGTGAATGCCCGGCGATCTCCGCTCGGCCGGGCGTGTGGTTTGCGGAGGAAGCGATGTAGCTGGCCAGGCGCGAAAGGCTTTTCTGCGTGTCCTCGACGGAAGCCGTAACCGTTGTCGCCAGGATGGTGGTGGTTCCGCGGCGGGAGATACTCCTCGTGATTGCGGCGAGGGCGTCGGGCGTTGCTTCCATCACATCATACCCGCCCGCGCCGTGAATATGCACGTCCACGAAACCTGGAATCACGATCCTGTCGCCGAAATTCGTTTCCGCGGCGCCGGCAGGCAAGTTCATTGCCTCCCTCGGCGCCAACCGCCGCATCTTTCCTCCTTCAATCAGCAGTGCTCCGTCGCAAATCTCCTCCACGGGCGTCAATAACTCGCGCGCGCGCAAAAGGAAGGGTGGCATGGCCTCATCATGCTACTGGAAGCTACCGGGAAAATCCCAAACGGTTTGGGCGCGCGCCCGAATTTCGTTACAATTTCAATGCGCATTTGGAGCAAGCGAAGTTGTCGTATTGCTGGAGGCCAGATGGCAAACGTAAAACGATTCAAGACCTGGAAGCGGCAGCGGCGGAAGCGCAAGTCTTCCAAAGCAAAATTCATCTTGTATGACAGAGGGAAACTGCCACATGACAAGCTGCCCTCCCTGGCCAAGAGGCTTTTGAGCCGGAAGCACCGCACCGAAAAAAAGGGTTCGTGATAAGACAAATAGGGAAGGAGCGTGTGTCTCCTTCCCTTTGCTTCTCTGGCAATGCCCCGAGCGTAGAGGTTTCGCGATGGCTGCCGCTCCGCGGACTCGGTTACTTCGGTTGGCGCCTGTGCCGTCACTGTATTGGCCGGGCGTCGCCCTGCGGAAGATTCAGTGAGGCCGCCGGTGTCTGCTGCTGGGCCGTCGTCTTGGGCACGCTCAGGTATCCGGCGATACCTGGTTCTTTCGCACCTGGTTCACCACCAGCTCCAGCGGCGTTTTGGAGTCGCTGGTATAGAAGTAGATGGGCTCATCCATCGCGCGGTTTTTCTTTTCAAACTGCTTGTCGTCCGCATAGAGCCGCACGGTGAACTATTTTTTCTTCTCGTTTGTGCCGCGCAACTCTACCTGAAGGTCGCCCACCTTCTGACGCGTACCTTTGCCGTCAATTTGAATTCGTAGTAATTCCGTTCCCCGAGCGCGCGCAGCTGCTGCACTTCGTCGTGGTTGTGCGCGATCATCGTGCCCAGGTCGTTGTCGAAGAAGTGAGCGACGCCTGCGTTTTGGCCAGGTCGGTCTTTACGCCATTCACGTCCGTCCCCAGCTTGTTCACATCATCGGAGCTCGCCTTCGCGGCAATGCTCGGCCTGTACCGCCTCCAGTTTGCGGGCGTCTTCCGCTTTGATCAGCGTGCTTGCTGGCGCGCGTGCGCCAGATCCGTCTGCGTCAATTGCAGGCGGTCCGTAACCACGCTCAATTCGCCGCGCATCTGCGCGCTGGCGTCTTCTTCCTCCGCCAGCTTTTCATTCAAGGTCCTGCAGACTGGCGCGCATTCTGCGTTTGCCCGTTCAGTGTCTGCTCCAATGTCTTCGCGCGGCTGGACGCGACATATCCTTCGCCCAGCGCGGCTAGTGCCACCACTGCCACCAGTCCCAGAACAACCCCCACCCAGCGCGGCGCGCCCGGCTTCGTTTCAAAACTTGTGTATTCATCCATGATCTTTCTCCTCGATGTCCCTCGTAAGGCAAATGCGGAAGGACGACGTCCGCATCAGAGAAAGAGCAAGGGGAGTGCCAATCGGCTCGCTCTGTAATGTACTGAGCGGAGCTATTTATGGGGGACTTGGAATGCGCGGCCGTTCTTGCGGTCGTGTAACCGTTACACGATCCTCCGCCTTCACTCTACTTCAATTTGCAAAGTTGGCCGCCAGAAGACTCTAGCGAGTGACGGTCATGTTGCGAAGGATTTCAATACGCTTTTCCAGCGGCGGATGCGTGCTGAACAAGCCGCTGAACATTTGCCGCGCGTTGAGTGGCGCCACGATGCACAGCGCGGACGTGGTGGGAGGGATGTCCATCGGAATCCGCTTGTTGTACTCGCCGAGTTTTTGCAGCGCCCGCATCAGTCCGTAGGGATGGCCGACCATGGTGGCCCCGGAAGCGTCCGCCTGGTACTCGCGCTGGCGCGAAATGCCCAACTGCATCAGCATGGCGGCAATAGGAGCCACGAAGAGCATCAGCAGCGCAGCCAGGCCTCCGCCACGGCGGTCGCGTGAATCGCCGCCATAGCCGGTAAAGAACAGCGCCCAGCGGCCCATGTAGGCAATCCAGGTAATGGCCCCGGCCAGCGTCGCGGCTATCGAAGACGTCAGAATGTCGTAATTTCGGACGTGGGAAAGTTCATGTGCGATCACGCCTTCCAGCTCCTCATCGTCCATCAATTGCAGCAGTCCCTCTGTGACCGCCACCGAAGCGTGGCTGGGGTTTCGCCCCGTCGCGAACGCATTCGGCGCGGGCTGCGGAATCAAATAAAGCTTGGGCATGGGCAGGTTCGCTTTGGCGCTGAGCCGTTCCATCACTGCATAGAGCCGCGGCGCCTGCTCCCGCGTCACCGGTTGCGCGCCGCTGCTGCGCAGAGCAATTTTGTCGGAAAAGAAATAAGCCGTGCCGTTCATCACCACGGCCATCACCAGGCCGTAGGTGAGCCCGGCTTTGCCGCCCAGCGCCTGTCCGCCCAGCACCAGCAGGAGCGTCAGCGCCGTCAGTAAGAGTGTCGTTTTTATGGCTCGCATTGTTGGGAGTCCCCCTTTGCCGTCCTTGATTTCAGTTTATGGACGTGCCGCCGCTGCGTCAACCTTCCCCGCCGGCGCTGGGTGTCGTGTAAAACGCATTTCTTCACGCTTCGGATCTGCGTCCACTTCCACTTCGTCGCCCGGCAGGACCTCGCCCTCCAGAATTCGCATGGCTAGCGGGTCCTGAATCAGCCGCTGGATGGCCCGTTTCAGCGGACGCGCGCCATAGGCCGGGTCATAACCTTCGCGGAGCAGCAGATCATGCGCCGCCGGCGTAAGGTGCAGCGTGATATGACGGTCCGCAAGTTGCCGCATAACTCCGGCCAACTGGATGTCCACGATATGTGTAAGCTGTTCCTTCCCCAGAGGACGGAAAAGCACAATGTCGTCCACGCGGTTCAGGAACTCCGGCCGGAAAACGGCGCGCAACGCCTCCAATGCCATCGCGCGCGCCCGCTGCGGGTCTTTTTCGGAGAGTTCAAAAATCGCCGATGATCCCACATTGCTGGTCATCACAATCACCGCGTTGCGGAAATCCACCGTGCGGCCCTTGCCATCGGTCAGGCGTCCATCATCCAGAACCTGCAGCAGAATATTGAACACATCAGGATTCGCCTTCTCGATTTCATCCAGCAGGACCACGGAATATGGCCGCCGCCGCACTGCCTCGGTCAGCTGTCCTCCCTCTTCGTAGCCGACATAGCCTGGAGGCGCTCCGATCAACCGCGCCACGGAATGTTTTTCCATGTACTCGGACATGTCCAGGCGGATCATGGCGCGCTCGTCATCGAACAGGAATTCCGCCAGCGCGCGGGCCAACTCGGTTTTTCCAACACCTGTCGGCCCCATGAAAATGAACGAACCAATAGGCCGGTTCGGGTCCGATAGCCCGGAGCGGCTCCGCCGTATGGCATTGGAGACGCGCGCCAGGGCATCATCCTGGCCCAGCACGCGCAGCCGAAGTCTCTCTTCCATGTGGACCAGCTTTTGGACCTCGCCTTCCAACAGGCGACCCACTGGAATCCCAGTCCATTTGGCGACAACCTTGGCGATATCCTCTTCGCCCACCTCTTCCTTGAGCATCGCCTGGGAGCCCTGGATTTCCTGCAAATGCTCCTGAGCCTTGGCGAGTTCTTTCTCCGCGAGGCCCAGCTTGCCGTAGCGGATTTCCGCCACGCGTTGCAGGTCGCCGGCGCGTTCATAACGCTGCTCTTCGGTTTTCAGGCGATCAATTTCCTCTTTTTGGCGTCTGATACGCGCGATGGCCTCTTTTTCCGTTTGCCAGCGGGCTTTCAGGCGGCTGGACTCCTCGCGCAGCCCGGCCAGTTCCTTTTCAATTTCACGCAGCCGCTCGCGCGAATGGGCGTCCGATTCCTTCTGCAACGCCTGCCGCTCAATCTCCAGTTGCAGAATTCGCCGCTCCAACTCGTCAATCTCCGTTGGCAGGGAATCCAGCTGCATGCGCAGACTGGCAGCTGCCTCATCGATTAGATCGATAGCTTTATCGGGCAGGAAACGGTCTGAAATATAGCGGTGCGAAAGCGTAGCCGCGGCAACAATCGCGGCATCCTTGATGCGCACTCCGTGATGGACTTCATAGCGTTCCTTCAGCCCGCGAAGAATGGCAATGGCGTCCTGCACGGAAGGCTCGCCCACATATACGGGCTGGAAGCGCCGCTCCAGCGCCGGATCCTTTTCGATGTACTTGCGATATTCATTCAGCGTGGTCGCGCCAATGGACCGCAACTCGCCGCGCGCCAACGCCGGTTTCAGCATGTTGGAGGCGTCCATCGAGCCTTCCGCCGCGCCCGCGCCCACCAGCGTATGCAGTTCGTCAATGAACAGAATGATCTGCCCTTCCGCCTCGGTGATTTCTTTCAACACCGCCTTGAGACGGTCTTCAAATTCGCCGCGATACTTTGCGCCCGCCACCAGAGCAGACAGGTCCAGCGCCACAATACGCTTGGTTTTCAATACCTCGGGAACGTCACCCGCCACGATGCGCTGCGCCAAACCTTCCACAATTGCGGTTTTCCCCACGCCGGGCTCGCCAATTAACACAGGGTTATTCTTCGTGCGCCGCGCCAGAATTTGCATCACGCGCCGAATTTCCTCGTCGCGGCCAATCACCGGGTCCAGCTTCCCGCGCCGCGCCAGTTCGGTCAGGTCGCGCGCATACTGCTCCAGCGCGCGATAAGTGGCTTCGGGATTTTGGCTGGTGACGCGCTGTGTCCCGCGCACCGAGGTGAGCGCCTGAAGAATGGCGTCATGCCCCGCGCCGGATTTTTTCAGCGCTGCCCCCGCCGGATCTTTCTCCATGCCGGAAATGGCCAGAAGCAGATGCTCAGTGGAGACGTATTCGTCCTTGAATCGCCCAGCTTCATCGAAGGCGCGTTTCAGGACGTCATCCGCGGCCGGACTCATATACTGCTGTGAAACGCCGGAAACCTTCGGCAGTCTTTCGAGCTGTTTATCCAGCTCCGCGACCAGTGCGTTGGTAGGCACACCAAGACGCGCCAGCAGCGACGGCACGACGCCCTCCGGCTGGCGGATCAGCGCCAGGAGCAGATGGACGGGTTCGATCTGTTGCTGGCCTGATTGTGCGGTCAACTCCTGCGCATCCTGCAGGGCTTCCTGTGCTTTCACTGTAAATTTGTCATAACGCAACATGGTTCATTGTCCTTTAAGAAGTCCTTAGAAAAAAAGAGAGGCCGGGTTGGCCCGGCCCCTCTCCACGAATCGCCAACCAATATTGGCGCGGTTACTTGCTTTGGCCGTTCCCGCCGATGCTGATTTTAACCTGCTTCGGCTTCAATTCGGCACGCTTCGCCATTTCCACGGTGAGCACACCGTTCTTGTATTCGGCCTTGATGTTTTCCGTGCTGACTGTGTTCGGCAGGGAAAAGCTGCGGCTGAAGGAACCGTAGGTTCTCTCCATGCGCAGATAGTTCTCCTGCTTCACCTTCTGCTCGAATTTCCGCTCGCCGCGGATGGTCAACATGTTGTTTTCAACGCGCACATCCAGGTCTTTTTCATCCATGTCTGGAATGTCCGCCTTAATCACCAGCTCGTTCTCCGTTTCGTAGATGTCCACGGACGGAGCCCAGGCCGTGACGGACGATTCATTTGCGTTCTCGCGGAACATATTGTCGAACAAGCGTCCCATCTGCTCCTGCGCGGCCATCAGTCCCCGAGGAGAATTCCACCTGACAATTGAACTCATTTTCAATTCCCTCCATAAGAATTTCTATACATTAGCGCACTAAAATAATATAATCTTAGCGTTCCAATGTCAAGTATTATTGTAATCTCATAATGCCTTATAACGACGTGATGTTTACATCATAAGGCAATGATTATAAATAGTTTACCTACACAAATGGCTAAGCATCACATGTTCAATATCGGGGGGGCTGCCATTAGGATATGAGGGATGGCGGGGGTGGTGCTAGAATACGCCCTACTCTGGGATCCCACTGAATATGCAGGGTAGGCTCGACTTGGTATGAGGCTCGAGGACTTCGATTTCGATTTGCCGCCTGAGCAGATCGCCCAGGAGCCATTGCCTGAGCGCGACGCTTCTCGACTATTGGTTGTGGATCGGCAAGCCGGCTCCTGGTGGGACCGCAGCTTTCGGGATTTCTCCCAACTCCTTCGAGGCGACGAGTTGGTGGTTCTGAACAACGCCCGCGTTTTTCCCGTGCGGCTTTTCGCACACCGCCTGGGCCTGCGCGCGCAAAAGACCCACAGCGAAAAAGCCGCGAATCAGGAGTTCCTTTCCTCCCCAATAGAAGTTCTGCTGGTTCGGCAAATTGAGCCAGGTTTCTGGGAAGCGCTGGTGCGGCCGGGCAGGAAGGTCTCTATTGGCGAAACGCTGATCTTTGGCGACGGCGACCTCTCTGCATGCGTCGAGGGGAGAGGGAAGTACGGCCTGCGGCAACTGCGCTTCAACGTTACGGACGATTTCTGGAAAGTTGTCCAACCCATCGGCCACATCCCCTTGCCGCCGTATATTCGCCGGCCGGATGCTCCGGCGGACCACGAGCGTTATCAAACAGTTTTTGCCAGCAGCGGAGTCGCCGCCGCGGCTCCCACCGCTGGTCTCCATTTCACATCGCCGATGCTGTCCGCTCTTTGCGCGCGCGGAGTGGAAATTCGCGAGCTTACCCTTGAAATCGGTCTGGGTACGTTCGAACCGATTCGCACCGATGAAGTCGAACAGCATTCCATTCACACCGAATGGTATGAAATTCCAGAAAGCACGGCATTTGCTATTGATCAAGCCCGCCGCGCCAATCGGCCGATCCTGGCCGTGGGAACGACCGTGGTCCGGGCCTTGGAAGACGCGGCGCGGAAGCAGTCTGAAGAACCAGGCCGAAAATCGAATGATCCAAAGGCGCCAGTTCTCATGCCGGGCCGCGCCGAAGCCTCCATTTACCTTTATCCCGGACGCCCTTTTCGCATCGTCAACGCGATGCTAACCAATTTTCATCTCCCGCGCTCCAGCCTGCTGGTGATGGTGGCGGCGTTCGCGGGCCGCGAACGAATTCTGGCTGCTTATCGCCACGCCGTTTCGGCGGGCTATCGCTTTTACAGTTACGGTGACTGCATGCTCATCCGCTGATGAGATTTTCGCCAGGGCACGAAGAAGACTGGTTTTCACGGCACGCCTCTTCGTGCATCGCAGCGTGTGTTCGACTATAATCCGCAGCGGTGTGGACCAGGTTTCCGCCGATGCGACTTCTTATTCTGAGTGACATTCACGCGAACTTGACCGCGCTCGACGCCGCCCTGCGGCAATCCGAGGGCAAGTGGGACAAAGCCGTCTGTCTGGGAGATCTCGTCGGCTACGGTCCCGATCCTAATGAAGTCGTCGAGCGGTTGCGCTCCCTGCACGCTGTCACCATCCGTGGAAACCATGACAAGGTGTGCTGCGGCCTTGAAGAACCGGAAGGGTTTAATCCCGTCGCGCGCACTGCGGCTCTTTGGACACGCGAACAACTCACCGGCGAAAACCGCGAATATCTTCGCGAACTGCCTCCGGGGCCGCTTGCCGTGGAAGGAATCTCCATCGTCCATGGCGCCGTGGCCGATGAGGACGAATATGTTTTCACTTCCGCGCAGGCCCTCGATAGCCTGTTGGATGCGCCTTCGCCGGTGACTTTTTTTGGTCACACTCATGTGCAGGGTGGCTTCGCGCTTCGGTCCAACCGCGTTGAAGTGCTTCATTTCCCGCCGCAACCAAACCAGTCCATCGAACCATTATCCATTGAGACCGGCGCGCAGTATTTGCTGAATCCGGGTTCCGTGGGCCAATCGCGCGATGGCGACCCTCGCGCCGGATTTGCGATTGCCGATCTCCCCGCCGCGCGCGTGGATTTCTGGCGCATTCCATACGATATTCCGGCGGTGCAGCAGAGAATGACCGCTGCCGGATTGCCGGAGCCGCTGATTTTGCGGCTTGCTACGGGACGTTAAGAAGGAGTCCTCCGGCGATTTCCCTCATTTCTGGAAGTGAACGTGGACCTCGAACCCCAACTCGAAGTGGGCGAAAAGAGCGGTGGCCACAACCGCCTGGCCATCCTGCTGATTGGCTGCGTTCTTGTAATGGGAGCGGTTGGCATTATTCTGTGGAACGGCCACGGCCAATCTTCGGTCGCTGGTTCGGCACGGCAATTGCCCTTCGGTCCCGTGGAACAAGGATATGCCCCTCAAATTCATTTTACGGATATTCAGATGTCGCGCGGAGAAAATTTCCTGAATCAGCAGGTAACCAACATCGCTGGCGTCGCCGCAAATGATGGCCCGCGGCGGATTCAGGCCCTGGATGTATCCGTGGATTTCCGCGAATTTTCCGGCAAGGTTGTCCTGCATGAGACGCGCCGACTGTTGGGGAATCGTGAGGCTCCCTTCCAAGCTGGCCAGAGCCGCAATTTTCAACTTTCATTTGAATCTGTTCCGGACTCCTGGAACCAGTATTATCCCGATTTGAAGGTCACCGGTTTGGCTCTCAAATAGCGCAAATTTCTTCCGCTCTTTTATGGATGACGTAGATGCGCTAGAGGCTGCCCTGGCGAACTTGGGGCCCGCCGCGGAGATCGACGTGCGCGAGGACGGCGAACGGTTGGCGGAACTCTGTCCGCCGCAATGGGAAATTCGCCGCAAGGGTAGCGCGCTCCTTTTCCATGTCTGGTCCGGCGAGAGAAACCTGGTTCGCCGCGTCACGCGGCTTTTGAGGGCTGACGACGGCGTCGTCACACTGGAAGTGATGCGCTTTGGCCGCTCGCGGCCCGGAAAACTTGAATTCCTGAGGCGCGATTCTCAGCGTGCTCCGGGCCGGTTGACGCGCGAGAAATTTCGCGACCAGTTCAGCCGTTTGCTCGCCGAGAAATTTCCAGACGCGACAATTGAATCTCTTGCCGCCTCTCCCGATCTAGAACATTCCCTTTCCGGCATTTATCCGCGTGGCATCCTGAAGGAAGCGGGCTGTACCTGGACCGTCCTCGGAGTGTCTGCCTCTGAATCCGCGGCGGTAGTTGATGGCGGGCTGGCTTTCGGACTCCTCTGGCTGGACTACGTACGTCACCATCCAAACCCGCGCGTCGTCATGGGGCTGCGCCTTGTCCTTCCCAGCGGCGCGGCGAGTACCACCAAGCGCCGCGCTTCGTTCCTGCAATCCTCCGCGGGATTGCAACTCTATGAATATGCGAAAAATACGGGGACTCTTGAACATCTGGATCTCGCCGACACGGGCAACCTGGACCTCCGCATCCTTTCCCGTCCTGAGCTGGAGGCGCGCCTGGCCTTGGCGAAATCAACCATCGAAGAAATCCGCGCGCTGGTGCCGGAGGCTGCTGAAGTCATCCAGGCTTCGCCTCTGCCTGGAAAGCAGGAAATTGCATTGCGTTTTCGTGGAGTCGACTTTGCCCGTTGGACCGCTGAGGGAACCCGTTTCGGTATTGACGAGAATTTGGACGTGCTGACCACTGGGCGCCGCCCGAAACTAGCCAAGTTGCTCCGCGAGCTGGTTCAGCTCCGCAGCCCAGCGGCCAAGGAGACCGCGCACAGATTTTACCGCGCCGCTCCGGAGCGCTGGCTGGAAACGCTTCTTTCAGCCGAGCCGGAACGCCTCGATGCGGCGTTGGACCCTCGCCATCTCTATTCGCAGGTTTCGGCTGTGGCCGCGGGCGATCGCGGCATTGTGGATTTGGTAGGGGTCACACTGCGTGGCCGGCTGGTGGTGATCGAATTGAAAGCCTCCGAGGACATCCAGCTTCCCATGCAGGCCCTCGACTATTGGCAGCGCGTTCGCCATCATCAAATGAACGGCGATTTCCACCGGGCCGGCTACTTCACCCGGGTTGAATTGGATCCACGCCCGCCGCTTCTATGGCTCGTCGCCCCCGGATTTCAATTTCATCCCTCTACGGATATCCTCCTGAGATATATATCGCCGGAAATTGAAATAACCCGCATCGGATTGAATGAGAACTGGCGCCTGGGCATTCGCGTAATTTTCCGTTGCTGAATTGGATATTTGCGAAGGTGCGGGCTACGGAGCGAATGAAATCGTAGAGGCTTTCGCGAAGATCAAAAGAAGAGATACTTCCGCCATTTTTCGTCTTTGTGGCCGATCAAACGCATCAATTGTCGCGAGGTATGCAAAGTGAAGGGCCGTGGCCTGCGCGCCAGCTTCAGCCCCGCTTCTTCCGGTGTTCGGTCTCCCTTGCGGTTGTTGCAGGCATAGCAGCACGCCACCAGATTCTCCCAGCTGGAGGCCCCCCCTCGGGAGCGCGGGACCACATGGTCGAGGGTCAGGTCCGAAGCCGGAAAAACCTGCCCACAGAACTGGCAGGTGTTCCGATCTCGAAGGAGAATATTCTTCCGTGAGAGCGCCCGGCTCTGTTGCGGGATGTGGCGATAGGTCAGCAGGCGAATTACCGATGGCACCTGCACGGCGTGCGATGGCGAATGCACGTGCGATGGCTGAATCTCCTCCGTCTCCGCCACCCCCTTAAAGAGCAGAATCAGGGCGCGCCGGACGGCGGTCACATGAATGGGTTCAAATGTGGCGTTGAGGACAAGAACAGGGGCTTGCATCAAAGAAGCGCGGTGGCCAACCCCGCGGGCAGGCGATTCCCTTATTCCCGGGCTGTTGGCCAGCGGGGCTAGCTTCGGGCGTGGACGCAAAAAGTTTCGGTCCATCCAAACCTCACCCACGGGAGGCAGCGCCAAATCCGGAAAACAGGCGTCTTATACAACCCTCCCCATACCATATTGCAACAGATGGCTCCGCGAATCCAAACCTATAATGTTTGACCTCAGCTCTGCGGCATCACTACGCGGGCCACGGTGAGGGCTACGACGCGTGCCGCGCCGGCCTTTCGCAACGCTCCCGCGCATGCATCCATCGTGGCGCCGGTGGTGAATAAGTCGTCCACTATCAGGATGCGTTGCCCTTTTAATTTCGCGCCCTCCGCAACGGCATAGGCTCCCCGGACCGACCTCCATCGCTCGCTGCGGCTCAGCATAAGCTTTGGTGGGCGCGGCTTCGTTCTGACAAGCAAGTGTGGCTTATAGGGAATGCGCAACAGGCGGGCCAATGGACGAGCGATGAGTTCCGCCTGGTTATAGCCCCGCTCCCGCAGGCGCGATGGATGCAATGGCACTGGCGCGACCAGGTCGGCCGCAAATTTTTCCGAATCTTCCGCAACTATTCCCGCCAGTTGACCGGCGAACCAGTCGCCCAGCCTGGTGATTTCTTCGTACTTGAGCATCACGATGGCGCGGCGGGAAACCTCGTTGTAGGAAGCGAAGCTGCGCGCCAATTGAAACCGATAGACGCCCTTCAGGCACAATCGGCATAGGTATCTGCGATTTTCCCCGTCGTCTATCGCCACTGGATGGCCAAACGGCCGGCCACAGGTTTCGCAGAGGGGTTTCCGCAGCGGGACGAAGCTCTCCCGGCAGCCTGCACAGACGGGCAACGCGGAGGCTTCCACCAATATGTCTCCACAGATCCGGCAGGGAGCAGGCACAAGGACCGACACCACCGCCGAATAGAGTTCGCCGATTCGCTTCGCCAGCAATCTTCGCCCCAAAATTCAGAAAGAAGAGCGGAGTAGTAAGTTATGCAATTGCCGCGAAATAAAAGCGAAGCGATATTAAGGCAGGAAAAGCTAAATTATAATTGTCCGCGTTCCTGTTTTTCCTGGCAATTCAGGCAGTAACGCGTCCAGGGAACAGCTTCCAGCCGCTTCTGCTGCATTTCCTCTTCACACTGCAAGCATTGGCCGAATGTGCCCTTGCGAATGCGCGACAGGGCGTCGTCCACCAGTTGCAGAGTCGAACGATCATGGTGAGTCTGGGTAAATAAAAATTCCTTGGTGTAGGAATTGGCAGCCTTATCGGCGAGATCCACGGTGGGATCTTCGTCCGCTTCCCGCCCTTCCTGCTCGGTTCGGGTGATAATTTTCATCAGCTCATCGCGCCGCGACGTGAGCTTCTTTTTGTAGTAATCCAGCCGCTTTTTGTCCATAACTCAATCTTCCTGATGGCGCCGCCTATGCCGCTAAAATCGGCCATTGTACGGGCGGTTCTTTGCCATGTCAAATGGCCGCATTGATTTTCGGCCCGCTCTTCGGCGAACCCGGTGTGCATACTGGAGCGCAGAGTTTAGACTCTGTTCCCATCGGAAAAGTTGCGGATAGTTGGCGCGCGATCCCCGCCAACGCCCGAAGTGCTTCTTTTCCATGCAGCATCACGCCCAGCGGGGCTTTTTGCTATTTCGTGGCCCTGGCCGAGTTGCGGCCTGCCGGAGTGGCTGATAAAATCACAGGTTTGTTATGCATACGAGACGCGTGTTGTGATGTTGTGCGACGCGTCTGCGTCTCGATTCATCCAATTGCTTGGGGCAAAGCGTCCCCGGCAGTCCGCGCGGAGGAAAATCTTGGCCAAATATGACCTCGTAATTATCGGCAGCGGGCCGGGCGGGTATGTTTCCGCCATCCGCGCCGGGCAGTATGGTCTGAAGACGCTGGTGGTCGAGAAAGACCCTTTTCTTGGAGGCACCTGCCTGCATGTTGGCTGCATCCCCACCAAGGTCCTGCTCTACCATGCCGAGCTTTATGACCACTTCCAGAACGCCAAGGAATTCGGATTCGAAGTGAAGGACGTGAAGGTCAACTGGCCGGCCATCCTGGCGCGCAAGGACAAGATCGTCCTGAAGCACGCCAAAGGCATTGAACTGCTGTTTCGCAAGAACAAAGTCGAAACGATACAGGGCTGGGGGAAAATCGCGGGCCCGGGCCGCGTCGCCGTTGAAAAGGACGGCAAAACCACTGAGATTGAGACCAATTACACCATGCTGGCTACCGGGTTCGGAGGCGCGGACGCTGCCGGGCGTGGAAATTGACGGCAAGAGAGATCGTGAGCAATCGCGAGATTCTCAACCTGCCCGAAATTCCCAAAACGCTCGTCATGGTGGGCGCGGGAGCAGTGGGGATGGAATTCGCGTCCATCTATCGCTCTTTTGGCGCCGAAGTCACCGTGCTGGAAATGCTGCCGCGAGTAGTGCCCGTCGAAGACGAGGATATCTCCGCCGAATTGGAGAAGGCTTTCCGCAAGCGCGGCATTCGCATTGAAACGCAGTCGAAAGTTGAATCGGTGAAGAAAGACGCCAAGGGCGTCACCGTGGTGTTCACCGACAAGGCCGGCAAGAAAGAAACATTGGCGGCAGACGTGGCGCTGATAGCCGTTGGACGCCGCCCGATGACCGAAAATATCGGCCTGGAAAAAACGAAGGCCAAAGTCGAACGCGGTTTTGTTCACGTTGGTCCCATATCAGGAAACAGACGAGCCGCGGCTGTTACGCCATCGGAGATATCGTCGCGGGACATGCCACAGCTGGCGCATGCCGGTTCCATGGAAGGATTGATCGCGGTGGGGAAAATGGCCGGCAAGCCGGTGCAGCCGTTTGACCGACTGCGCTGCCCCAACGCGACTTATTGCGAACCGCAGGTTGGCTTCAGTGGCTCTGACGGAAAGGCAGGCGCGCGACGCCGGACTACGACGTCAAAATCGGGAAATTTCCGTTCCTGCGGGCAACAGCAAGGCCACCATCCTGGGCAGCCACGGCGGGTTCATCAAAGTTGTCGCCGAAGCAAAATACGGCGAGATTCTGGGCGTGCATATCATTGGTCCGCTTCGCCACGGAAATCATCGCAGAAGCCGTCACGGCCTTGCAGTTGGAAGCCACGGTGGACGACATGATGGCCATGATCCATGCCCATCCCACGGTTTGGGAAGCCATGGGCGATGCGTTCAATGCCGTGCGCGGCCTGAGCATCAATGCTTGAGCGGGGAAGCTTAGCCATCCGAGCGCGGCGATAGATCTGACTCGCCTGCATGCGGAACGCAGAGGGTTTGCCGAGCGTGGTCGGACCTCGGCCTGATTCCCTACGCCGACGCCTTCGAATTTCAGCGCCGCGCTCGTCGCGCGCGCGCAAAGCGGGCGCTGATTCCGGACGTGCTGCTGCTCTGCGAGCATCCTCATGTCATCACCCTGGGGCGCAATGGCCATCGCGAAAATTTGCGTGGCCGGCAATCGCCTCCGCGCCAGATGGATGTGGAATTCCACGCCACGGACCGCGGCGGAGACATCACCTATCATGGCCCCGGGCAGGCTGTCGGCTATCCCATTTTGGATCTCGCGAAGTATCCGGCGCGACGTGGGCTGGTATGTCCGGCAGCTCGAAGAAGTTATGATTCGCGCCGCGGCTGCGATTCGGAGTGAGAAGCGGTCGCGAAGCCGGAAAGACCGGTGTCTGGGCGCGCCTACGCCGCGCGGCTGCGAAGAAACTGGCAGCCATTGGCGTGCATTTGAGCCGCTGGGTCACGTCGCACGGTTTTGCGTTCAATGTCTCCACGGATCTTCGCTATTTCGACTTGATCGTGCCTTGCGGCATCGCGGATCGCCGCGCGATTTCGCTGGAAGACGTTGCTGGGACGCGACGTTCAATATGACGGACGCGCGCACGCGAACTGGTGACGGCGTTTGGTGAGGTCTTCGGCTTCACGATGCAGCCCGTCGGCCGCGAGGCATTTGGAAGCAGAATTGGAAGACAGGCATGCATTTGCCGTGATGCCAGCTGGCCGCTCGGCAGCGGTCGGGAGCCAGCAGAGGGAAAACACATGAAGTATCCGCTCACGCGGGAACAGCAACTGGAAATTTACTACTACATGCGGCTGAACCGCTCGCTGGAAGAGCGCATGGTGCGGCTGTTCCGGCAAAACAAAATTGTCGGCGGCCTGTATTCCAGCCTGGGACAGGAAGGCGTTTCGGTCGGCACGGCGTATGCCCTGGAAAAGCGCGACTGGATGGCGCCGATGATCCGCAATATCGGCGCGCTGCTGGTGAAAGGCTGCCAGCCTCGCGATATTTTCACGCAGCACATGGCCGAAATACACGTCGCCGACGCTGGGTAAGGACGGCACCAGCCATTTCGGCGACTCTGAAAGACCAAGCACATCGTCTCACCCATTTCCATGCTGGGAGACTTGATTCCTGTGCTGACCGGCGTGGCCATTGCCGGACGCTATCTGGGACAGAAAATCGTGGCCATGACCTGGATTGGCGACGGCGGCACGTCCACCGGCGTCTTCCACGAAGGGATGAATTTCGCGGCGGTGCAGCGCGCGCCCTGGTTTGCATTGTGGAGAACAATCAGTGGGCCTATTCCACGCCCGGTAAGGCGCCAGGTCCCCATTCGCAATCTGGCCGATCGCGCCAAGGCCTATGGCATTCGCAGTCTCATTGCCGATGGAAACGACGTCATCGCCGTTTACCAGGCCGCCAAGGAAGCGGTGGACGTGTGCCGCTCCGGCGAAGGTCCGTATCTGATCGAAGTGAAAACCCATCGCATGAAAGGCCACGCACAGCATGATCCCGCCGAGTATGTCCCCAGGAAAATGAAGGAGTACTGGGAAGCGCGCGATCCCATCGCGGCGTACGAGAGATACCTCACAGCTAACAAAGCTCTGGGACGAAGAAAAGAAAAAGGAAATTGACGCGCGCATCGAGCGCGAACTGGACGAAGACCAGAAGTTCGCGGAAGATTCACCTCTGCCTCCTCCCGAGCTGGCCGAGCAGGGAGTGTTTCTGCGACGGCTGCCACGAAATCAAGGCGGATTGGAAACGGCACACGGCGGAACTGATGCCGCCCAAATCGAGCGTTGAAGCCGTGTGGAATGTGGAGGATTTCGGAGCGATTGGAGAGGGAGAAAATATTGCAGCTTTCCGGGAAGAGCCGCGCCAGCAGAAGATGGGTCAACTGTTCCTCCCACGAAGACTGCCGGCAAGAATGGCGGCCGTCCGCCGGGCGGCGGCAGGAAGAATCGTGGCCAGAAAACTGCCCCGCGGGGGAGGCGCTGATGGCTGAAGTCACCATGATCGAAGCGATACGCCAGGCGCTTTCCGAGGAGATGGAGCGCGATCCCGCCGTCGTTCTCATCGGCGAGGACATCAGCGTATACGGCGGCGCATTCAAGGCCACCGATGGTTTGCTGGAACGCTTTGGCTGGGAGCGGGTGATGGATACTCCCATCAGCGAATCGGCCATCATCGGCGCAGCCGTGGGGATGAGTTACATGGGTCTGCGTCCCGTGGCGGAAATGCAGTTCATTGATTTTCTGGCCTGCGCTTTCAACCAGATGACCAACTTTGTCGCCAAGTCTCATTATCGCTGGGGCGCGCCCGTGCCCATGGTGGTCCGTGGCCCTTCCGGAGGGGGTGTGCATGGCGGCCCATTCCATTCCGCCAATCCGGAAATGTATTATGCGCACACGCCGGGGATCAAAGTTGTTTATCCCTCCACGCCATACGACGCCAAGGGACTGCTGAAGTCCGCGATTCGCGACAACAATCCCGTGCTATTTCTGGAGCACAAGTTTCTTTATCGCCGCATCAAGGAAGAGCTGCCTGCGGATGATTATACCGTTCCCTCGGCAAAGCCATCGTTCGGCGCGAAGGTTCCGATCTCACGATCATTTCCTATGCGGCGATGGCCCACACGTCGGTGGAAGCGGCGGTCAAACTGGCGGAAGAAGGCATTTCCGCCGAGGTGATTGATTTGCGGACGCATCATGCCGCTGGACAAGGAAGCCATTCTGAATTCCGTGAAGAAGACCAATAAGCTGTTGATCGTCCACGAGGATACGCGCTCCGGCGGAATCGCCGGCGAAATTGCCGCGCATCGTGTGCGAGAACAGTTTTCGATGATTTGGATGGGCCCATTCAGCGCGTCACGTCGCTGGATACGCCCGTGCCGTATTCGCCGCCGCTGGAGGAGCGTTTCCTTGCCCGGCGTCGCCGACGTGGTTCGCGCGGCCCGTGATCTGGCCCAGTATTAAAATGGAAAAGGGATCTAGGAGAACGACATGCCAACTGACGTAATCATGCCCCAGATGGGCGAAAGCATTTTCGAAGGCACCATCACCAAGTGGCTGAAAAAGCCCGGCGAAAAAGTGGAGCGCGACGAGCCGCTTTTTGAAATTTCCACGGACAAAGTGGACGCGGAAATCCCTTCGCCCGCCGCCGGCGTTCTGCGCGAAATCAAAGTGGGCGAAGGACAGACCGTGCCCATTCAAACCGTGGTGGCGGTGATTGATGTCGAAGGCGCCGCGGCGTCGGCCGTCTCTCCTTCGCCTGCCGCTTCCAGGCCCGCTGCCGCCGCGCCGCCGGCACCAGCACCGGCAGCACCCGCTCCGGCTCCGGCGAAATCTTCCGCCGCGCCCGCTGCTGCTCCAGCGGCAAAGCCTGCTCCAGCGCCGGGTGCTGCTCCCGCGGCAAAAGCCGTTCCTGCTCCGGCGCAGACGGAAAAAATTCGCAGCTCACCACTGGTTCGTAAGCTGGCCGGCGAGCATTCCATTGACCTATCGCAAGTGCCCGGAACGGGCGCAGGTGGCCGCATCAGCAAGAAGGACATTCTGGAAGCCATTGATAGCCAGAAGACGCGCCCAGCTACGGCTGCCTGCCGGCGCGCCGCCGCGTCCTTCCGGCTCCGCCGCCCGCGGGGCCGGCTGGCGCTCCCACGCACGTGCAGCTTGAAAACGCTGTCTCGCGCGAGCGCATTTACTTCGGCAAGTACGATGTGGAACCCATGACCGTGATGCGCCAGCGCATCGCCGAGCATATGGTCGCGTCCACGCGCGTCTCTCCGCACGTTTATTCCGTGGAGGAAGTGGACATGACGCGCATCGCCGGCGTCCGCGCCAAAGCTAAAGCGGAGTTCGAACAGACCACTGGTACCAAGCTCACCTTCATGCCGTTCTTCGTGCGCGCGGTGGTGGAAGCGCTGCGGGCGTTTCCCACGGTGAATGCCTCCGTGGATGGCACAAACATCGTTTATCACCGTGAGTGCAACATCGGCATCGCCGTGGCCCTCGACTGGGGCTTGATTGTGCCAGTGATCAAAAACGCAGAGGAGAAAAATTTCCTGGGCATCGCGCGTTCCCTGAACGATCTGGCGGAGCGCGCCCGCACCAAGAAGTTCAAGCCGGAAGAAGTGCAGGAAAGCACCTTCGCCATCACCAATCCTGGTTCGTTTGGCGGACTGATGGGCTTGCCAATCATCAACCAGCCCAACGTGGCCATTCTGGGCATCGGCGCCATTCAGAAGCGCGCCGTGGTGATTGACGACGCCATCGCCATCCGCTCCATGGTTTATCTGACCATGAGCTACGACCATCGCGTGGTGGATGGCGCCGTATCACACCAGTTCCTCGGCCGCATCAAGAAGTCTCTGGAGAGCTGGAGCGAGGCAATTCTCTAGGAATTTGCGACTGCAACGCCCGATAGACAGATCACATTGAAGTAGAGGGGCGAGCAGAAAAGCTCGCCCTTTTCATTTTTGACTGGCGTGTTGAGTGAGCCACGTCTTAGTTCAGCCGCGGACGAAGCTCGTCCGCGAATTTTTCGAGGTGCTGCACGGCGACGATATTCATTTTGCTTTCCGCGAAGAGCCGCGCCACGAACTGATCCCTCGGATTATCCGTTACCGGTTCCGCTTCGGTGATGGCGGTGAATTCCGAATGCGGCTGTCCCGCGCGAATCGCGCTGAATGTATAGGCCAGCGCCTTGGCTTGCGCTACGTCGCGCGACAACGAAAGCGCATGGATATAACCGTGCGTGCCGTTGCGCCGGTAGCCGTAATCCAGCCGCAGCGGATCGCCGGGTTGGGTGAACTCCGCCACACGCACGCCTTTTTCCATGCGATCCAGAATGCGATGGCGGCGAAAAACGTCGCTGACGCGCGCGCGAATCCAGGCGCGGGTGTTGGCGAAGAGTCCGGCGCGTTCACGAAAACGCGGCGGGGCCACGTGATCACGGTATAGCCGGTCAAGCTCCGCGTCGAAATCCTCGGCGAGAACAGCCTTGGGGGGACTGAACTGCAGCAGGTTGGAAAGCGACTGCTCCAATTTTCCGAGCACCGCCTCCGGCGTCAGTCCTGGCACAACGAACTGCGCGTCCCAATCACGCTGCAATCCGCGCAGCCAGTTTTCATCTGCGCCAGGATGCAGCCGGCGCACGCGCGCGAGTTCGGCCTGTTCTTCGATGATGCGCGTTTGCAAACGTCCGCGGGCGGTATCCTCCAGCATCACGCCGACGTTCACCCATTCGTCGCGGACGAGGTTGGGCGTGTAGCGCAGCACGCGGTAACGGAATGTCTCGCGGTTTTCAGTGGGCATGCTTCACGTCCAGTTGGGAAATGGCCGGCGATAGGATTCTCCGGCACTTAGTATAAGTTGTTCGATTCGGGTTCGCCGCTGCGTGAGTTTTTCGAGCATTTCATCCAGCGCGATCTGGTCGAAGTCGTACCACGCCGGCGGAATTTCACCGGCGGCCTCGCCAATCACATCGGGCGTGATGCGCTGCCGCAGGCGGTCCAGCCATGGCGCGAATGAATCCATGCCGCGCACGCCTTCGTAAACCAGCGCGCGAAGATAGAGGCCCCGCAGCGGAGCGTCCGGAAAATCCCATTCGCCGGCGTTGAAACAGAAACCCTGGTCAATCATCATGGCGCGATAACGCGGCTCGCCGTGCGCGCGAAAAAAAATCGCCTGGCGGCCGTTGGTGTTGCAGGTCCACTTGTCGAAAACCAGCGCGCCCCAGAAATCGCTGAGGTTCTGTGCATCGCGCAACTGATCATCCGGCAGATAGTCGCTCAGCGCCAGCGTGGCGGGGTCGCCCGGATACTGTGAGCCGAATTGCAATCCGGGCTCGCAGGGAATTCGCCCGCGCCCCAGCTGGATGCACAGCTCGTCAGTGCCGGCGATCAGGTCACGCGAAACTTCCACGACGGCGGCGGGCGGCACGGGCAATCCCAGCCGCGCGGCCAGGCGTGTGCCGAGCAATTCGTTCGCCAGAACGCGGGCGTGCTGCGGATTGTTGCGGAATTTGACGACGTAGTAATTCCCGTCGTCGCAGCGCAGCAGGTGCGACTGCGCGCCCCCGCGCATCCGGCGGATATGTTCCAAAGCGAACGGCACTGGCGCGTATGCTAGCGGCGCCGGGAAGCGGCGGCAAGGAAAAGATTTTCGGCGATGCGGATGGCGCAGTCTGCAGCATGAACGAGCGATGAAGGGCTTGGCGCGGTGCGGTCATGCTGCTTGATCTTACTCATGGTGCGGAGAAAAAATTGCTGCGCGATGCGCGCGGATGCCAAACTAGCACATGCACCGTTATGGTGCACTCCGGTGAAGCCGGCCGCGCGCAGGAAGCGTTTCACGCGACAGCGATTCTGTCCATGCAGGTATGGCGAATCTTGCGGTCTGGCGAGTATTGAAAATCGCCGGGAGGCGCGAAGGTGTGCGTTACGTGATCGTCGTGGTTCGCGGAGGTAGCGTCTTACGCGGTGGAACCTTCACATGCTCCAGTCCGGCAGCTTTTCAAACTGCCGGCGAGCGAGTTGTGGACGGCATCCAGCGTCTAGCGGCGACGAGATTTTTTTGCGCGAGACTTCTTCGCCGGACGTGCTTTCCTTTTCGCAGCGGATTTCTTTGCGCCCTTCTTTGCGCTTTTCCTGGCGCTCTTTTTTGAACTCTTCTTCACGCCTTTGCCGGCGCGCTTTTTGGCCGGCTTGCGGACGGACCTGGCTTTTTTCGCGGGCGCGGATTTCTTTTTGGCGGCGGGACGCGGCGCGGGTTTCGGTTTTGCGGCGGCAGCGGCTCCCGGAGCGGCGTCGGGGCTTTCCTCGGACTCGTCGTCGTCCTCGATCACGATTTCCTCAATCTCTTCGACGACTTCTGATTCGTCGTCGTCCTTGTCCTTCACGGTTTCTTCTTCTTCCTCTTCGTAGCGGGGAAGCTCGTCGTTTTCGTCGTCATCAAATTTCTTGGCGTAGAACATCACATCCTCCGTGCTGGCCCGCGCTGAAGGCCGCAAAAGTCCACTTGGCGCTTATAACGTTGGAACGGAAGATTTGTCAAGCGGCAAGCACGGAAAGGGAGCGGGAATGGCGGTTTTCAGGGGATAAAACGCGGTGAAAACAAGAGGCAAAAAGTGTCCCTATTAGAAATGCGGATGTGTTTGATTCCACTGGAGTTAGCGTTTTGCGACTGTCACATGTGTCCCTATTAGAAATCACGGTTTGGCCGCTTTTTCCGCCGTCCGGGCATAGTTCTGACTTATTGTCCCCTCTCGCTGGGAAAAATCAACAGCAGCTTCTGTAACGCGGCCACGCGCGGCGGAAAATTTGTGACCCAACTTGTTGCATCGGCCTTACTAAGTCCCCGTGCCAGAGAGTTTGATCTCTTGCGGGCTGCCGCCACCGTTGTCGGTGATGCTGACGTCTGCTGTTCGTAAGCCCTTCTCATTTGGAATGAACCGGACAACAATGTTGCACGATCCTCCCGGGTCGACACTGCCTTGGCAGGTGTTGCCGACGGAAAAATCCCCCTTGTCCTTGCCGGTCACCGCGATTTGTGAAATGGTCAGTACAGTGGATCCGATGTTCGTCAGCACCACGATTTGCGGCTTGCTGATTTTGCCCACTATGACGTCGCCGAAGTTCAAGCTGTCCGCTGAAAGTTTGACAATCGTTCCGGTCCCGCTGAGGGCCACCGTCTGAGGGCTACCCCCGCCGTTATCATCGACAGAGAGCGTTGCTGTGCGCTCATTTGGCCCGCTGGGCGTGAATTTGACGCTGATTGATGAGCGGGACGGGATTGTTTTGAGCTGGGGCAACAGATGCCAAACCTAAAAATGTGAGTGCAAAAATCGCCGCTATGGAACCACGCCGAAGGTTTATAAGCACTGTTGATCTCCCGTCGCTCAGTTAGCTCGCCGGAATCTTCTTATCGATGGGGTAAATGATAGGGCAACGCTACTTGCGCCGGTAGCTGGTTGTCAACGATATTTCTCGGTCCCTACAGAGACAGGCTACTGCGTCTCCGGGCTTCGACTTCTTGTAAAGCCACGCCATATTGATCCGCCGCGCCGGTATATAACCAGCACGAACTGGAGGGGTGCGGCTCCCTCATCTAGTTGCGGAGTGCCCGCGGCGATGGCGTTGACGAGCCGCGTCCCACCAGACGCGGGCAAAGGAAGAAAGCACGGCGCCGGCGTTGATGTCGCAGCTAAAGCTGCGACCCCCTGAATGCCAGAACGAGAGAAAGGCTGCCGCCGATAAAGTCCGCCACGGCGGATCCGAGAGGCGCCACATAAACGCAGAAATTAAAGGCAACAGCAGGTTCCTCGCCCAAGCGCGCGGTGAATCCGCGCGATGGCTCGGAATGACCAACGGTAAAAGCGCCGTTGGCAGGCCGAGATGCCAAGCGAGGAAAGGCTGCGGCCCGTAAAGGGCCGCGCTACATAAAAAATCACGGGGAAAAGCTGGCGCCCTAAAGGCGCCCTTCGACTACGCTCGGGACAGGTAGGACAGGCCGCGGTACATAAAAAATCACGGGGAAAAGCTGGCGCCCTAAAGGCGCCGCTACATAAGACAAAACATCAGTTGGAAGATGAGCCGAGGAGGATCTTCAGACGGGCGCCCACGGGAACATGATTGGCGCGGAGGTGGTTCCACTTGCGCAGCTCGGCGGTGGAGACGCCGAAGCGGGAAGCGATATCGTCGAGGGAATCGCCGTGGCGGACGCGATAGTGAATGACGCGGCTGGGCGGCGGCGCGTTGGCGGGAACGATGAGCGGCGAGCCGGAAGGCGGCGGGTCAGCGGGTTCAAGATGGTTGACGCTTTCGAGCGACGCCACAGTGACGTGGTACTTGGCGGCGACGGAGGCGAGCGTTTCGCCGCTGTCCAGACGATGGATGCGCCAGGTGAGCCACTTATCCGGCGGAATTTTGGCCAGGCTTTCGTTGAGAGCGGGCGCGGAGCCTTTGGGAATGTACAGCGCGAACCCAGAATCGTCGGGCGTGACGGAGCGCAGCAGAGATGGGTTCATGGCGCGGAGAGTTTCCACGCTGGAGCTGGTGGCGTCGGCGACGAGGAGCAGGCTGACGGAGCGGCCGGGCTTGACGACGTCGGTCTGGAGCGGCTTTTCGTGGTCAATCTGGATGCCGTAGCGCGCGGGGTCCTTGGCGATGAGGGTGAGCGCCAGAATGATGGGGACGTAGTTGCGGGTTTCGCCGGGCAGCGCGCCGCGCTTCTGCAACTCCCAAAAATCGGCGTAGCCGGTGCGCTCCACGCCGCGGGCTACGTTGAGCGGGCCGGAATTGTAGGCGGCCATCACCAGATACCAATCACCGAAAATCTGGTAGAGGTCGCGGAGATGTTGCGCGGCGGCGCGTGTGGATTTGACGGGATCGTTGCGGTCATCCACGTAGGCGGTGCGGTCGAGTCCATATTCCGAGCCGGTGTAGGCCATGAACTGCCAGATGCCCCGCGCTCCCGCACGTGACACCGCCTGCGGCTGGAATCCGGATTCGGCCTGCGCCAGATACATCAAGTCCTGCGGGACGCCCTCTTCGCGAAGCGTTTGGCGAATCATGTCCTGATAAAGGCCGGCGCGGCGAAGGCCGTTCTCCACGGTGGCGCGGCCGCGGCGAGTGGTGAAAAAACTGAGATAGGACAGCACGGAATCGTTCACGGTGAGGGGAACGTCGTGCGGGACGTCCACGATTTCCTGTTCGGCGACGCGCGCCAGGCGGGGATCTCCGGCGGGAAGAGACAGGCCGGCAATTTCCTCGATGGGAGCGGGCGTGACTTCCTCGCCTTCCTCCTGGTTTTCAGCCTGCTCGGAAGCCTGCTCGGCGGGAGCGGCCTGGACGTCAATGGCCTGCAGGGCTTCGGAGACCTTGTCAAAAAGCTGGCGCAGGCGGGGATCGCTTTCATAGCCGCTGGTGAGCAGGCGGTTGGCGGCGCGGTCCCATTCGGCGCGGGCGGCTTCGGTTTGGCCGGCTTCGAAGAGCTTTTGGCCGTGGTCAAGCAATTGCTGGACCTGGGAGACGAGGACGTCCACGGCGGGACGAGGCTCGGTGGTCAGATAGCCAATAGGCGGACGGGAGGTGGGCAGGTTTTGGAGCGCCTGGGCGTCCAAGGGAAGCGGAGTGGGAGGCTGATTGCGGTTCTGGAGAGCTTTCTTAGCGGTCTGGTCACAGGCCGAGAGGCTAATCAAAAGGAACACGCACGCCGCAAATCTGGCCGAAAACTTCAATCGCACCCCTGCCTCTTTATTGTTTGACGCACGGAGTGGCTACACAGCCGCCTCAGCCGAACGATGAGTCCCTGAAAATATGATTTGTAGGATTCTACGGGCCATTCGGGGGAGGGTCAACCGCAAAGGGGCGCAAACGGGCAAAGGCGGGCGCGGAGGCGATTAGGGGGAAATTTGCTCGGCTACCCAACGGGGAAGGAGAGCGTCAGTTAGACTATGGTGATGAGGAAAGCGCGAAGAATGAAGCAAATGCTGCGATGGCTGGCGACGACGGTTGCTGCGGGGATTCTGGCGACGGTTTTCGGCGGGGCGTGGCCGGCGCGGGTGCGCGGGCAGAGCAAGGGGGCCGCGAAGGCGCAGGCAACGGCGCAGTCCTCGGCAAAGGCGCCGCACATTACGGTGACGCTGCTGGTGGAGCCGCAGGCGCTGAGGTCCGGCGCGACGATTTGGCTGGGGCTGCGATTTCAGCCGGTACAGGGTTGGCACATCTATTGGCAGAATCCCGGCGATTCGGGAGAGCCACCGAAAGTGGATTGGCAAGTGCCGAAAGGGTTTGATGTGGCGGATGTGGTCTGGCCCGCGCCAGAGCGGCTGGGTCACGGAACGATTGTGGATTACGGCTACACGTCCGACGTGATGCTGCTGGCGCCGTTGCACCTGGACGTGGAGGCGGCGGTCCCGGCGAGCGCGGCGGTGACCGCCAACGTGAGCTGGCTGGTATGCAGCGACGTTTGCGTTCCCGGCAAGGCGACGTTGAGCGTGAACGTCCCGGCCAAGCCGGAAGCGGAGTCTGCTCCGGCGCAGAGGAAATTATTTTCAGAGGCGCTGGCGCGGGTGCCGCGTCCGTGGGTGCGGTTCTGGCGCGCGTCGGTGGAAGATGCGGGGAAAACGTTTGTTCTGACACTGGAGCGCGGCAAGCCGGAGACGCAGGCGGTATTTTTTCCGCTGGACGCGGAGCAGATACAAAATTCCGCGGCGCAGACCGTTGTGCAGGAGCCGAGAGGCGTCCGGATTACGCTGCGCAAGTCCGACGGGCTGCGGAAGCCGATTCAAGTGTTGCGTGGCGTGGTGGTGTTTGGCGATGGAAAGGCGTTTGATGTGACCGCGCCGGTGTTGGCGGCCGATGCCAGCGCGGGCGATGCAACCGGGAGGAAACCATGAACTACATAGCTGTGAAGAGAAGTTTACTGGCGGTGGCGATGGCGGTACTGATGCTGGCGGGGATACAGGCTGCGCCGGCACAGGCGGCCAATGTGGGAGACGCCGCGCCGAATTTCACGGCAGTGGACAGCACCGGAGTGACGCATCACCTCTCGGATTATCGCGGAAAGTTCGTGGTGCTGGAGTGGCACAACAATGGGTGCCCGTACACCAGAAAACATTATGAGAGCGGCAACATGCAGCGGCTGCAAAAGGAATGGACGTCGAAAGGCGTCATCTGGCTGACAGTGATTTCGTCCGCGCCGGGAAAACAGGGCTACGTGACACCGGCGCAAGAGAATGAATATCTGTCCAAAATGCGCGCCGTGCCCACGGCGGCGCTGCTGGACCCAACGGGCCAGCTCGGGCATCTCTACGATGCCAAGACCACGCCGGATATGTTCATCATTAATCCGCAGGGAGTGCTGATTTATGACGGCGCGATTGACAGCAAGGCAACCTCCGATCAAGGCGATATTCCCGGCGCGGTGAATTACGTGTCGCAGGCGCTAACCGAGGCGCTGGCCGGGCAGCCGGTGCAAATGGCGGTCACGCGGCCGTATGGGTGCTCGGTGAAGTATCAGGATTAGCGGGAAATCGCCAGTCCTGGAGTCAAGGAGGAAGTGATGAACGCACTCAAACACATTTGGGCATATTTTCTGGTGTGCAGCTTGTTCGCCATCCTGCAGCCGCTTCAGGGGCTTGCGCAGGTGAATTCGGCGGCATCGAAAACCAGCGTTCAAAGCACTCCGGTGGAGCGGGATGGTCAGCACGATTTTGACCCGCTTATCGGTTCATGGAAATATCACCTGAAGCGCCGCCTGAATCCCCTGACAGGCTCCAATACCTGGGTAGAATTCGACGGTACGGGTGTGTGCCACAAGATTTGGGGCGGTGGCGCCGATCTGGACACGATCGAAGTGGATGGTCCAAAAGGCCATATCGAAGGCCTGACGCTGCGTCTCTACGATCCGCAAGCTCACCAGTGGAGGCTCTATTGGGCTAACAGCAAGATAGGCATCCTGGATCCACCCCAGATCGGTGAGTTCAAGAATGGGCGCGGCGAGTTCTTCGCCCAGGACAAAGTGAATGGCAAAGTTATCCTGATTCGATTTGTCTGGACCAACATGAATACGGATTCGCCCCACTTCGAACAGTCATTCTCGGATGATGGAGGCAAGACGTGGGAAGTAAACTGGATTACGGACCAGACACGCGTCAAAGACGAATCCGGCAAGGGCTGACGTTCACGCAAGAAGGATGCTAAGCGAAAGGAACAGTTATCGGCCGGCGTCAGGAGAGGGCCTGGCGCAAATCCTCGATTAGATCGGCGGGATCTTCCAGACCGATGGAAACGCGGACGGAGCCGGGGCCGACACCGGCGGCGCGCATTTCCGATGTGGACATGCGGTAGTGCGACGTATACATCGGGAGAACCACCAGCGATTCCACTCCGCCGAGGCTGGCGGCCAGCAGAAAAATCTTCACGCGATCACAAAAACGGCGCGCGGCGGAGATGCCGCCTTTCACGTCAAATGCCAACATGCCGCCGAAGCCGCCGTGCATCTGGCGGCGCGCGAGGGCGTGGCCGGGATGCGAGGGCAGGCCGGGATAGTGGACGCGCTCGACGCGAGGATGCTTTTCCAGAAAGCTTCGCAACGGCCATGGCCGATTCGCATTGGCGCTTCACGCGAAGTTCGAGAGTTTTCAGTCCGCGAATCAGGCGGAAGGCGGCGCTGGGATCCATTGAGGCGCCGAGATAGATGATGATGTTGCGCACGCCGTCCACCAGCTTGCACGAGCCGACCACTGCTCCCGCGACTACATCCGAATGCCCGGCGAGATACTTGGTGGCGCTGTGCATGACAAGGTCGAATCCCAATTCCAGCGGGCGTTGCAGGACAGGGCTGGCGAAAGTGTTGTCCACCAGTGAGACGAGCTTGTGGCGTTTGGCTAATGACACGGCGCGGCGCAGGTCCACCATCTGCAGAGTGGGATTGGTGGGGGTTTCCACGTAGAGCGCGCGAGCGCGCGGAGTGACCAGCGCGTCCGCGCCATCAAGATTCGCATCCACGTGCTTCACGGTGATGCCGAAGCGCGGAAAAAGGTCGCGCAGCAGGCGATAGGCGCCGCCGTAAAGGGCGCGCGTGGCGATGACTTCATCGCCGGAACGCAACACGGAGAGCAACGCGCTGGAAATCGCCGCCATGCCGCTGGCGGTGACCACGGCCGCTTCGCCGCCTTCCAGCGCGGCGAGCTTGGCTTCGGCCACGGCCAGCGTGGGATTGCCGTAGCGCGTGTAGATGTAAGCCTTGCTGCGGCCTTCGGCCCAGCGCTTCATCTCCGCGGTGCTGGAAAAAGTGAAGGTGGAAGAATAAACGATGGGCGGCGCGACCGGGCCGTTCACACCATGATGGTTTTCACCGGCGTGAATGGCCAGAGTGGCCGAGCCTGGCGATTTCCTTGTGGGCAGCTTCGATTTTTTTGGCATGGCTACGTTTATCCCAGCCATGCGACTCGCGCAAGGGCCAAATTGGATATGTGAATCGGCTACCGCGGGTCGAAGATGGATTCGATGGGTTGTTGGAAGAGGCGGGCGATGGCGAAGGCGAGGGGGAGGCTGGGATCGTATTTTCCAGTTTCGATGGCGTTGATGGTCTGGCGCGAGACTTTCAGGCGCGAAGCAAGCTCTGCCTGCGACCAGTCACGCTCGGCGCGAAGGACTTTAAGGCGATTGGTCATTTTGGACTAATTCGACGAATTAGCACAGCACACTAACTCGCCCGCGACAATGCTGGCTGCAGCAGCCCGATTAACGCCGCCAGTTGTTCTGTGGTGGAGTTGCCGACCAAGCGATCATGGCCCACCTCGACAACGGGAACCGATCGGATGCCTTTGCTCGCCAGGACCTGCGGTTTTAGGGTCAGGTCAATTCTGCCGAGAGTGAAGCCCATCTGCTTCTGCAATGCCACGAGGCGCTCCAGGACGATAGGGCAGAACGGGCAGCCGAGAAAACTGTAGTAGGTGACGGCTACTGGTGCCCTCGCGACAGTGGAAGGCAGCTTGTCTTCGATGCGGCCGTATCCAATCAGGTTGGAGAAGCGCGGAAAGTAACGAAGATAGACCCACTTCAAAACAGACACCAGGACAAGCACGAACAGCACGCCTCCCAGACTTCGCTGGTATACGAAATAGGCCAGGGCCGCAAAATACACCAGCCACCCAAAATAGAGGCTGGCAACTGAGCACTGCTGCTTCTTTGCTGAAATCCATTCGGAAATCTTCATCGGTATCTCCAGGAACAATATATGTAGGCGGCCGCCCAGAGAACCATCATGGGCGTTCCCAGGTCGTCGTACGAGGCATGGTACATTCCGGCGCTGGCGAGGCCGCCGAAAATGTAGCTGAGGGCCACCGCCGGCACAAAGGCTATGGCTACGGATTCAAAACATATGCGCTGTTGGAGCTCGTCCATTTTCCAGGCCGCGCGCACAAAAGCCACGACAAACAATATGAGCGGCAGGACCGGAACGAGCGCCAGCCAATGCGGGACCGGATGATGCCCGGGATGCTTGAAGATCCACGCCACAATAATTTGAGCCGCTGCGCCGGTGACAGCCCACAGGAAGACCGGCCGTGTGAATCTTGAACGGCAAAGAACAACAGTAGTGTTTGTGTTGGGAGTATTCATGGCAAGAACAATGTAAAGTATACTTGTCATGTTGTCAAGTACTCTTTACATCGTAATTTGAGGCAGAAAAACTTGCGGAACGCGTCTGGGTTAGGGGATCAGAACCAGGCGCTGGCCGGATGTGGGGCGATTCCACGCGGATTCAACCTCGGCGAGAGGGACGCGCAGAGTTGCGATGCCGAGCTGGCCGCCGGCCACGCGGGCGAGAAATTTCTGGATGGCGTCAATCCAGAATTCAGGCGGCGGGGCGGAGCCGGTCCCGGAGCCCAGAATTTCCAGGCGCGTGCTGCGCAGGACGGCGGCGGGAAGCGTGATGGTAGGCGCGGCGGTTTCGCCGATTTCAACGAGGCGAGTGCGCGTGCCGGCAGCGGACAAATCGCCGCGTCCGATGGCGGCCAGAACGGCTTCGGTGGAAGGCCCCCAGAGAAAATCCAGAATCACATCGTAGCCGTGCGTGCCTGCTTCGCGGGCGAATGCTTCGACAAGTTCTTCGCGAGGAACGTCGAGGCGGATAATGGCGTCCGCGCCGAGAGCAGGCAGCGACTGAAGTGACGGCTCCGCGCGGCCCGCGGCAATCACACGCGACGCGCCCAGCAGTTTCGCCGACTGAATGGCAAGCTGGCCGGCAACGCCGGTTGCGCCGAGGATTAGGACTGTCTCGCCGGGAGCAAGCTGCGCACGCCAGGCGAGCGATCCCCACGCGGCCAGTCCGGGATTGAGAATTGCGGCGGCGGTGAGGTCGTCCACATTGTCGGGTAGGGGAAAGCTGCGCCGGGCATGGATAACGGTACGTTCGGCCATGGCGCCAAACGGCGCGCGCGGCATGGCGAAGAAAATGCGCGAGCCATCGGGGAGAGTGCCCACGCCATCGGTCCCGCACACAACGGGAAGTTTCAGAGTACGGCTGCCGTAGTGCGTTCCGGCTGCAAGCTGCTTATCGAGGGGCTTCAGAGCGGCGGCGCGGACGTTGACGACAACTTCGCCCTCGCCGGCAGCGGGTTCGGCGAAGGATTCATACTTCGGCGGCTGGCCGAAGGCGTGGAGTACGGCGGCGTTCATCGCACGACGATTATACGCGCGGCGCTAGGCTTCTTCCTCTTCCGCGGCGGCGTGGGGTTTGTGGGCGGCGATGACTTTTTCCGCGATTTCGTTGGGCACGATGTCGTAGTGTGAAAATTCCATGGAGTAGCTGCCGCGGCCCTGAGTCATGGAAATCAGATCATTGGCGTAGCTGAGCATTTCTGACATGGGGACTTCGGCCTTCACCACGACGTTGTGTCCGCGCGCCTCGCTGCCACTGATGCGTCCGCGGCGGGAGCTGAGATCGCCCATTAAATCGCCGGAATATTGATCCGGCGCGTAGACTTCGACGCGCATCACCGGTTCCAGCAGCGCGGGCCGCGCCTGCTTCATGCATTCCTTGAACGCCAGGCCGCCGGCGATTTTGAAAGCGATGTCGGAGCTATCCACGTCGTGATATTTGCCGTCGTAGAGGATGGCGCGAAAATCCACCACGGGGAAGCCGGCCAGATAGCCGCGCTCGGCGGTGTCGCGAATACCTTTTTCGACGGAAGGAATCCAGTTCTTGGGGATGGAACCGCCGAAAATATCGTCCACAAATTCCACGCCACCGCCGCGGGGCATCGGCTCCAGCTTGATGCGGCAAACGCCGTACTGCCCGTGCCCGCCGGACTGCTTTTTGTGCTTGCCTTCGGCGTCCGCCTTGCCGCGAATGGTTTCGCGATAGGGCACTTTGGGAGGTTTCAGCGTCAGGTCCACGTGATAGCGCTTGTGGAGCTTGGCGACGACAACTTCGACGTGTTGCTGGCCGGAACCGGAGAGGAGAAATTCCTTGGTCTGCGGATCGCGGGAGAAGCGGAGAGCAGGGTCTTCTTCCAGAATGCGGTGGATGGCCGGGCCGATCTTGTCTTCATCGGCGCGCGTCCTGGGCTCGATGGCGAAGGTGATCAAAGGCTCGGGAAGGCGCGCGTGGGGATGGTGGATAGGCGTGGTTTTTTCGCCGAGCGTGTCGCCGGTGACGGTCTCTTTCAGCTTGGCCACCGCGCCGAGATCGCCGGCATGCAATTCGGTAACCGCGGCAGCGCTTTTGCCCTGCATGATCTGGATGTGCTGAAAACGCTCTTCGCCGGAGCGGCTGTAGTTGACGAGGTGGACATCATTTTTCAGAACACCGCTGAGGACCTTGTAGTAGCTGATGCGTCCGGCGAAAGGATCGGCCAGCGTCTTATAGACGAAAATCGCCACACGCTCCTTGTCGGCGATGTCGCGCTGGACTTCGTCGCCCTCGCCGCCCGGCTGGGTGCGCCCGGTGAATTTTTCGCGCGCGTCGGGAGCGGGGAAAATGTCGGCAATGAAGTTCAGGATGGCGTCGCCCCCAATGTTGTGGAGCGCGGAACTGAGGAGCACGGGATACATGCGGCGCGAGAGAACGGCGAGGCGCAAACCCTTCTGCAAATCCTCGACAGGCAGGGTGCCCTCCTGGAAAAATTCCTCCATAAGGGCGTCGTCGCCCTCGGCCACCATTTCCACCAGGGCTTCGTGGGCTTCCCTGGCGGCGTCCGCCATATCGGCGGGAATTTCTTCAATTTTGGCCTTGCCGTCGCCATCCGGCGCATAGACGAGGGCCTTCATGGCCACGAGGTCAATCACACCGCGAAATTGTTTTTCCGCGCCCAGGGGCAACTGCACGGGCACCGCGCCGCGGCCGAAAATCTCCTGCACGGAATTGAGGGCGCGTTCAAAGCTGGCCAGCTCACGGTCCATCCAATTCAGTACGAAAGCGCGCGGGAGTTCGTATTCGGTGCAGAAATCCCAGGCCTTTTCGGTCATAACCTGCACGCCGGTGGCAGCGTCCACCACAACCAGGGCGGAGTCCGCGGCGATCAGCGTGGCCTTGGTATCGTTGATGAAAGTGCAATAGCCGGGGGTATCGAGGAAATTGATTTTGATTTTTTCGGACTGGCCTGCGGGCGTCCATTCGGCATAGGCCAGCGCCGTTTGGATGGAGATTTTACGGGCGATTTCTTCCTCGTCCCAGTCGGTGACGGTGCTGCCGTCGGAGACCTTGCCCAGCCGCGGCGTCATCCCCGCGGTGAAAAGTAACGACGACACCAACTGGGTCTTCCCGGTGTCGCCGTGGCCTACAATGCCAACATTGCGGATTTCCTTCGTGGCGTAATTTTTCATGGTTCCCCCGTATGGACCGCGCATCCTGCGCTGTCACCGGAGCGTCCCGCGGCGCTTCGGCGCAAGCAGATGAGGACGGCGGCCACTGGCGAAAACGGGGATGCTAGCACAGGGGCATCCGCCCTTCAACAGGCGTATGCAGGGCGGGTTGACGGCTGTGGTGGCGGGCAGGTAGGGTGAGAGATTAACGCGCGTGGCGGGGTGAAGAATGAAAATGAGCCGCACGCGGAAAAGGGGAAGGGCGATGACAATCGGGAAATCGTTCTTGGGAGAACTGGACCAGGAAGCGGCCACCACGCGGCGCTTGCTGGAGCGCGTGCCCATGGATAAGCAGTCCTGGAAGCCGCACAAGAAATCCACGGCCATGGGCCCACTGGCGAATCACATCGTGCAGTTGTTTGGATTCATGCAGTTGGTCCTGACGTCGCCGGAATTCAGTTTCACCCCGGGCGACCCGAACGCCGTGCCGCCGGAAATCAAAAGCAACAAGGAACTGCTGGACAGATTCGACGCGAACGTGAAGGCCATGCGCGACGGGCTGGCTGCCGCGGACGACGCCACGATGCAACAGGCCTGGACTTTGCGCAGCGGCGACACAGTGATTTTCTCCCTGCCCCGCGCCGCCGTGGTGCGGATAATGATTCTGAACCACGTTATCCATCACCGGGGACAGCTTTCGGTCTATCTGCGGCTGAACGATATCCCCGTGCCGTCCATGTACGGACCGTCAGCGGATGAACCGCTGTAGGCTCCGCCGAAATCGTTCAGCGGCGGGAGTGGCGGGGCGACGCGGGCGGCGCCGGGTCCGGAGGGCGGGAACGTTCAGGCCAGCGCGGCTTTTGCTTCGTCCACCGTTGCGAAAGAGCGGAAGAGTGGCGTGACGTGAGTCATATCCATCAGCGCCTGAACCTGCTTATTGATTCCTACAATCGCCAGCTTGCGCGAGTTTTTCTGCGCGGCCACTTGCGCGGCCACCAGCGCGCCCAGTCCTCCGGAATCCATATAGGGCACACCGGTGAAATCCAGAATGAGTACGCCGGGAGTGTCCTCGCGCACCGCGTCGTGAAAATTAAACAGAGTGTGAATGTTCAGCGGGCCTTTCAGCGTGAGGATCTTCTGGCCCGAGCTGCCAGCCGAGCTGACGATTTGCAGATTTTCGTTGGACATAGCCCGGTATTTTATCCAAAGCCGGGCCGCTGAATATGAATGTTCTGTTACAAGGCGTGCCCTTTATTCGTAGCGCAGCGCCACCATCGGATCCACGCGCATGGCGCGCCGCGCGGGAAAGTACGCAGCGGCCAGCGCGACAACAATCAGCAAAACAGCGACGGCGATGAAAGTGACCGGATCAGCCGCAGCGATGCCGAACAGCATTCCACGCAGCAGCCAGGCGACGCCCGCTGCGGCAATCAGTCCGAGGAGCGTTCCGGCCAGCGCGAGGCGCAAGCCACGGCCCAGTATCATTCGCATCACGTCTCCGGGGCGCGCGCCCAGGGCCATGCGAATGCCGATTTCGTTGGTCCGCTGGCTGACGGAGAACGCAATCATTCCGTACAGGCCAATGCCCGCCAGAGTCAGCGCCAGAATGGCGAACAGTCCCAATAGCTGCGCGGAGAAGCGCGGCTGGCCCACGGATTTCGATACCACGTCGTCCAGAGGACGCACGGCGGAAAGAACTTCGTTGGAATCGAGAGAACTCACAACGTCATTCAGGGCCAGCGCGAGGCTTTTCGGATTCGATTCCGCGCGCACGACGATGTTCACGGAGCCAGCGGCCATTTGTGACACCGGCAAATACATTTCCGGCGGCCGCGGTGAATTCAAGCCGAAGTGATTGACGCCGCCGATCACACCGACGATGCTGCGCGTCCCGGCGGGATCGCCCTGAATGGTGATCCGGCGGCCGAGCGGATCCTGATTCGGGAAATAGGCTTCCACAAAAGGCTGATTTACAACCACAACGGCGGGAGAAGCGGCACTGTCCTGCCAATTAATCCATCGTCCGCGCAGCAAGGGGATGCCCATGGCGGACAAGTATCCGGGAGTCGCCCGGCGGAAATCAGCGTCGTCATTCTGATTGGGCTGATAATTGCGGCCTTCGATGCGGAAAAAGTTGTCGTTCATCTGGCCGGAAAGTGGCAATTCCGAAACTGCTCCGGCGGATTGCACGCCGGGAAGCGCGGCGAGGCGTTCTTCGAGCCGGCCCAGAAAATTGGATGCCGTTGCCGGATCTGCGTACGCCGGGCGGTTCAGAGTGAGCGTCGCGGTGATCACGTGATCGGCGCGGAATCCGGGATTCACGCTGGTGAGCGTCCACAAACTGCGGAGCAGAAGACCCGCTCCGGCCAGCAGACAAAGCGACATGGCCATTTCGCCAATCACCATGACGGTGCTGGCGCGGTGGCGTTCAATCTGGACGGAGCCGCGGCTGCCTTCCTTCAGCAGTTCGTTGAACTTGGCGTGAGAAAAAAGCAGCGCCGGAGCCAGTCCGAAAATCAGCGCGGTGGCCACGGAAACGCCCAGCGCGAACAGCAGCACCGCGGGGTTCATCTGGATTTCATCCAGCCGCGGGAGAGTTGCCGGAGCGAAATATTTCAATGCGCTGACGCCCCACACGGAGAGCAGCGTTCCCAGCGCGCCGCCGGCCAGGGAAAGCACCAGGCTTTCCGTCAGCATCAGGCTGGCGATACTCCACCGTCCCGCGCCCAATCCCGCGCGGATGGCATATTCACGGCGGCGTGACGTGGCCCGGGCCATCAGCAGAATGGCCACGTTTCCGCAGGAGATCAGCAACAGCGCGCCAACCGCGGCAAGCAGCATCAGCAGCGCGGTGCGCAATCCGGGTCCAACAACCACGGCGAGCAGCGGCTCCAGCCGGACGCTCCACTTTTCATTGGTATCCGGATATTGCCGCGACAGCCCCTGCGCGATGGAATCCAGTTCCCCCTGCGCCGCCGGCGCGCTGACGCCGGGCTTTAGGCGCGCCATCAAAGTGAGAAAATGCGCGCGGCGAACCTTCATGCCATTCGCCAGCATGGGCGCGGGAATCCAGACTTCCGCCTCCGAGAGCGACGGCAGATCCACGGGCAGCACCCCGATGACGGTCACACTCTTTCCGTTGAGGGCGAAGCTTCTTCCAATCACAGTGGGATCGCCGCCGAAATCGCGTTTCCAAATTCCGTGGCCCAGAATGATGGACTGCGGCTCGGCAAGCTGTTCGTCACTTGGACGAAAGCTGCGGCCCAGCATGGGCTGAATGCCCAGCGCGTCAAAAAAATTCCAGGAAACGAGGTTGCTGCGAACCTGCTCGGGCCTGTCGCCGCCAGCCAGGTTCGAATCGGAATCGAGGATGGCCATGGCGGCCAGCTGCTGGAAGCTCTGCGCCCTGGCGCGGTAATCCACGAAGTCCGGCGGAGAAACAGCCGCGGAGTTGTTCAGCGGGAAATTGCCCCAGCCCCACATCAACTGCTCGGGTGACGGAAAGGGCAGAGAACGCAGCATCACCGCGTCCACCACGCTGAACATGGCGGTGTTGGCCCCGATGCCCAGAGCGAGCGTGAGCACGGCGACCAGCGTGAATCCCGGAGATTTAAGAAGCACGCGGATGGCGTAACGCAGATTCTGCAGCAGCATGGTCATCGGCACTCTCCTTTGGCCCATTCGGCGCGCATCATGGCCCTTGCGTCACTCGTAGCGCAGCGCGGACATGGGATCCACCCTTGTTGCCCGCAATGCGGGAAGAAAACATGCCAGCAGGGCGATGGCCGCCAGCACCGCAGCCACCAGCAGGAACGTCAATGGATCGGTGGCATGCACGGAAAACAGCAGCCCGCCCAGCAGGCGCGTCACGATGAGCGCGCCCAGAAGACCCGCCACGATTCCCTTCGCCGCCAGCAGCATTCCTTCGCGCAGCACCATCCACAGCACGTCGGGCTGCTGCGCGCCCAGCGTCATGCGGATGCCGATTTCGCGATAGCGCTGCGAAACGGAGTAGGCGATCGTGCCGTAAATTCCCAGCGCGGCCAGCAGCAACGCCAGGCCGGAAAAAACCGAGATCAGAACAACGGCAAATTTCCGCTGGCCCACGGATTCCGCCACCATCGCATCGAGGCTGCGGACGCGATAGGGAGGAACTTCGGGATCCACGGAAAGAATCTGCCGCTCGACCTCCGGCGCGAAGCTCATCGGATCGCGCTGGGTGCGAATCACCAGGCTCATCCGGGAATAAGGGTCCTGCGCGAACGGCCAATAGACGGTCACGCGCGAATGGGCCTCCAGCGTGCGATAGCGCACGTGGCCTACCACTCCGACAACAGTCATCCACGGGTTCTTGCTGGTCATATCGCCAAACTTGATGCGTTCGCCGAGCGGATCATCGTGCGGCCAGTATGTTTTCGCCAGCGTTTCGTCCACCACCACCACACGCGGGGAAGCAGCCGTATCGGCGTCATTGATATAGCGGCCTTCCAGCAGCGGAATACCCAGCGTTTCAAACAGTCCCGGCGTTACGGGACGGCGATCCGCTTCCGGCGTTCTATCCTCTGGCCGCACCGCCTGTGTGTCCACGGCAATAGTGCCGGACTGGCCGTTCCCGCTCATGGGCAGGACATTGATCGCGCCCGCGGATACCACGCCGGGAATGCGGCGGATGCGCTCAAGCGCCGTGGCATAGAATGCGCGCGCCTGGTCGTCCGTGGAATATTTCGCGTCCGGCAAGGATGTGCGCATGGTGAGGACGTTGTCCGCGCGGAAGCCAGGATTCACCGCCAGCACGCGGACAAAACTGCGCAGCAGCAATCCCGCTCCGGTGAGCAGCACCAGAGCGAGAGCCATTTCACCGGCCACAAGGAAGCGCCGCGTTCCGGCAATCTTTGCGCCGCCGGCGTGGGTGTAATTTCCTTCCTTCAGCGCTTCAGGACTAACTCCGTGCGCGGAATGGAACGCGGGAATCAAACCAATCAGCGCGCCCGCCAGCAGCGAAATGCCGATGGTGAAGAGCACTACCGGCTCGGTCATACGGATGGTTTCAGCGCGGGGGACGGATTTCGCCGCGAGATGGACCAGCGCATCCAGCACCCACGGTGCAATGAAGAGTCCGGCGGCGCCGCCCAACGCGCCCACCAGCAGGCCTTCCGTCAGCCACTGGCGAAGCAGGCGTCCGGTGGAGGAGCCCAGGGCTATGCGGATGGCGGTTTCGCGCTCCCGCGCCGAGGCGCGAACCAGATACAGAGTGGCGATGTTGGCGCAGGCAATCAGCAGGACAAATCCCACCGCGCCGAGCAGAATCCACAGCGCCTGCCGTACATCTCCCACGGTTTCTTCCAGAAGCGGAGAGAGAAGAATCTTAAAGTTGTAGTCGCGATAGGGATATTCACGGTTCTGGTCAATGATGGACCGCGATACCAATTCCATGTCCGCGCGGGCCTGCGCCAGCGAAACGCCCGGCTTCAATCTGGCGAAAGCATCGAGTCCATGATTTCCGCGGTTGTCCGGAGTAAGATCGGCCGGCGCGAACGACAGCGGCGTCCAGATGTCGGACTCCTCCGGAAAATCGAAGGCCGCCGGCATGACGCCGACAACGGTGTAAGGTTTGGAGTCAACCTGAACGGTGCGACCGATGACCGAAGGATCGGAACCAAATTTGCGCTTCCACAATCCGTTGCTGAGAAGAACCACGGAGTCGTGCCCCGGCTGGCCTTCTTCCTGCACAAAAACGCGGCCCAGCGCGGCATGCGTTCCCAGCAGGGAGAAAAGGCCCGGCGTTACGCGCGCTCCAGAGACATGTTCCGATCCCGTTTGCGCCGCGAGATTGAAGCCTCCGGTATCCACGGCGGCGAGATCGGAAAAAGCGTGGTTGAGTTGCGTGAGGTCGCGGTATTCCGGCGCGGAAACGGCATTCTGGTCCTTTGGAATGCCGATGCCGGTGAAGCGCATGTAAATTTCCACCAGTTGATCGGCGTGCGCGTAGGGCAGAGGACGCAGGAGAACATTGTCCACCACGCTGAACATGGCGGCATTTACGCCGATGCCCAGCGCCAGAGTCAGCACTGCCACAGTGGCCAGCGCCGGTTCTTTGGCCAGCAGCCGGAAGGCATAACGCAAGTCCTGCCAGAGAGTGGCCATGGTGCATTACCTCCCGCGATGGTCTCTGGGTGCAAAAACCCATTGAGTGAATTCGCCCGCGGGGACGGGCAAGGGCACATCGGTTGCCACGTGCTGCGCGACTAATAGATTCTGTTAAAAGAAGTTAACTGGCGGAGAAGGCGCTTCCAGCGATGGCTCCTGTCCGTCTGTGGGATTCGCGTTGCCGCAACCGCACATGGAAACAGCCGCCTTGCTCCGCGAAGCTGTGTGCAATCCCGAGAACTGTCCAGCACTGCGCCCAGCTGACGAAGCGTGGCCACGCCTCCTACTGCTTGTAAAGGTCGGGAAATTCCTCTTTCAAAGCGTGAATTTTGGGAAGGTCGTTGAACACGATGTAGGGATTTTCGGGGTGGCGCTCCAGATAATCCTGATGGTATTCCTCCGCAGGGTAAAACTGTACGTAGGGAACCACCTGGGTCACGATGGGAGCAGGAAAGGACTTGTCCTTATTAAGTTCGTCAATGTAGGCCAGCGCGGTCTGTTTTTGCTCGGCGTTCACATACCAGATGGCGGAGCGATACTGGCTGCCTTCGTCAGGCCCCTGGCGGTTAAGTTCCGTGGGGTCGTGAGCAACGGAGAAAAAGACCCGCAGCAGCGTGGCATAGGAGATCTTGGAGGGGTCGTATGTGACTTTCACGGACTCAGCATGGCCGGTGGTGCCAGTGCTGACGGTCTCGTAATGGGCATCCGCGGCGCTGCCGCCGGAATAGCCGGAGACCACGCTGGTGACACCCTTGACGTGCTTGAAAACACCGTCCACTCCCCAGAAACAGCCGCCCGAAAAAACCGCCATCTGCTTACCTTTGGGCGCGGGAGTCTGCGATGCCGCCGTGTAAGCGGGCACCTGTCCATGCGCGTGGCCAAAGGCCACATAACCGCCGAAAAACAGCAAAAACGCCGCCAAGTAGGGATAAAAGCCAAACCGTTTCCACATGACGTTCACCGCCTCCTTCATAATCTACGCCTTTTCACTGACTATTGGATTCTCCGGGAGCCGCAAAGATACAGCCTCCTTGAGCACGCCTTAAGGTTGGACGATGAATTCGCCGCCGGGGGTCACGTATCCGAAGGCCATGTGCTCGGTGTTGAACGCAAAGCCGGGATTGCCGTTGCGGTCCAGGAGGATCAGGCCGCCCGTTCCATGGGCACGGCGCGCCAGCAGATCCACGCAGGTCTGCGCGGCCTCCTGGGGAGGTTTGCCCGCGCGCATTAAATCCGCGCCAGTCTTGGCCATCACGATTTTCATGATGGCTTCGCCCCAGCCGGTGGAAGAAACGCCGCCAGCCTCGGCGTCCGCATAGCAGCCGCAGCCAATCAACGGAGAATCGCCGACGCGTCCTGGAAATTTGCAGCAGGTGCCGCCGGTGGAGGTCCCGGCAACGATGAGGCCGGCAGCGTCACAGGCCACCGCGCCGACGGTGCCCTGCTTATGGCCGAAATGGAATTCCGTGGCGTGAGTGTCTTCGCTGCAGCGCCGCCAGGCGACGCGCTCGCGCTCCAGAATCAAATCCTCGGGAGAGCATAGAGGCAGCCCCTGTTCGCTGGCAAACTGCTCGGCGCCTGCTGATACCAGCATCATGTGCTCACTGGTTTCCAGAACGCGCCGCGCGAGGCGAATGGGATTGCGGATGCGCTCCACTGCGGCCACCGCGCCGGCCTTCAACGACGCGCCTTCCATGATGATGGCGTCGAGCTGCACGCGGCCGTCACGGTTCAGGTGAGAACCGATGCCGGCGTCGAACGCCGGGGCGTCTTCCAATTTCACGATGGCGTCTTCCACGGCGTCCATGGCGCCGCCGCCCGCAGTCAGGACGCGCCAACCGGCCGCCAGCGCGCGTTGAATGCCAGCGCGGCAATCGGGAATGGCTTCAGGAGGGATGTTCCATGCGCCGCCGTGAACGATGAGGGAAAGAGTCAAGAGCGGAGCCGGAAGGTTGCAGCAGTCTGGTCAGCGCGCAATTTTCAATCTCCCGAGCCCGCGCTGCGGCTCAGCGCCGCCTGGGAGACGTCGTGCGATTCTACGCCGTGGTTGTTCTGCTTGGTCTGTTTCCACGTGTATAGAATGCGATGGACCACGGTGATGTTCGCGCCGATAGCCAGAATCCACAGCGCCAGCATCACATGATTGGCGAGGGCGCCGGCAATCAACAGGAGGACGCGCTCCGGCCGCTTCCAGAAGCCGATGTTGCAGCTATCAATCAGAGATTCCGCGCGCGCCTGCGCATAACTCACAAGGACGGCGCCGGCCATGGCAGTTCCCGCGACGACGGCATCCAGGAAGCGGTTGACGCGGGCGAAATAAACCAACAGGCCGACGAAAACGATCAGGTCAGCGTAGCGGTCCAACACGGAATCCAGAAAGTGAGCGAAGAGAGTAATACGGTGCTGCCGCGCCGCGACAGGGCCATCAAGCAGGTCGCAGGCACCGCCGGCCAACATGGCCAGCCCCGCCGCAGGGAAGCGGCCCTTGGCGAAGAAAACGCAGGCGCAGAGATAAGCCACCACGCTGGCGGCGGTGAGCACGCCGGGGTGAATGCCCGTGGCGGCGACGGCGCCGAGAATGCGGTCAACCAGCCAGCGATAGATGCGCAGAGCGCGCAACTTTATGCCGCTCTCCGCCGCCGTACCTGAAATTGCTGGTTCCACGATTGCTGTTTCGCTGGTCCTTAAAGTTCTTCTTCGTAAATGGTAGTCAGGCGCATAACTTCAAATTCCTTCAACCCCGCAGGAGTTTGCACGCGAACTTCGTCGCCAGGCTTTTTGCCCAGCAGCGCCCGGCCAATCGGCGAATTGGTGGAGATCAGCCCCTTGGCAGCGTCGGCTTCCTCGGAGGTGACCAGTTTGTACTCCACCTGCTTGCCTTTGTCCTGGTCCTTCAACCATACGCGCGAGCCATAGGCGGCGCGGTCGCGCGGGACGTTGCCCACGCTCATCATGGAGACGTTGGCCATGCGCTCGTGGAGCTGCGCCAGCCGCGCGGAGACGAAGGATTGGCGCTCCTTGGCGTACTTGTATTCGGCGTTTTCGGAGAGATCACCATGGGCGCGCGCTTTCCTCAGCTCTTTGGGGAGTTCTTCATGGAGCTCCTTCTCGAGCTCTATGATCTCTTCCATCAATTTCTTGGTAATGCGTTCAGCAAGTTCAGACATGTCTGGATTGGTTCACCCGCGCCGGGGTGCTCCCTCGCGCACGGCTGCGCTGTTACATCGGTGGTGGCGAGCCCCGCTCTGGATTATAGAGGATACGGCGGAACGGGGGCAATGCGGCGAAATTCGCGGCGCGCCATGCCACCGGCCCGGGCAGAGCAAAGCCGGTGATTCTTTATGTTTGATTAAGCGCCCGGCCAATTCAGGTTTTGGGCAGATCGAGCATTAGTTCGTCCACGTAGCACCAGCCCCAGTTTTCGCCAGGTTCAAAGGAGCGCATGACGGGATGGTTGGTGGCGTGGAAATGCTTGGTGGCGTGGCGATTCTTCGACGAATCGCAGCAGCCGACGTGGCCGCAAATCAGGCATTCGCGCAGATGCACCCAGCTATCGCCCATTTTCAGGCATTCCTCGCAGCCCTTGGAGCTGGGTTTTACCTTCTTGATTTCCTTCACATGTTCGCAGGTCATTGTGGTGATCCTCCTTGTGCTGGCGTCGCCGCCGGCAGCCGCACTTGAAAACGAGTATCGCCGGGCTTCGATTCCACGGTGATGTTGCCGCGATGTTTCTGCACCGTGCGCCAGACGTTGTCCAATCCCAATCCCAAGCCGGAGCCCACGCTCTTGGTGGTGAAAAACGGCTCGAAAATGTGATCGCGGATTTCCGGCGGGATACCCGGGCCGGAATCGCCGATTTCCACCAGCATGTGATTGGGCTCACGCGCAGTGCGAATACGCAGAGTGCCTTTGCCGCCCATGGCGTCAATGGCGTTTTCAATCAGGTTGGTCCATACCTGATTCAGCTCGCTGCCTCGCGCGCAGACCCTAGGCGCGGCGCCGTCGTAATCGCGGATCACTTCCACGCCATGCTTCAGCCGGTAGCTGAGAATCACCAGGGTGTTCTCAATGCCAGCGTGGACGTCAATTTCCTGCTCGGGGGTCTGGTCCATGTAGGAATATTCCTTGATGGCCCGGACCAGCTCGGAAATTCGCGCGGAACCGCTCTCGATTTCCTCCGCATAGCGCGAAAGCGCCAGCGACGCGGCCAGGCGGGTAAATGCGCAGCCCAGTCCCTCCGTGGGGAGCAGCGGAGCAACGGATTCCATCATGGACACACCGCAGCCGGATTCCGCCAGGCTGTTGGCCAGCAACCAGGTGTCACGCGTGACGCCGTGTTTTTCCAGCCATTCTCCAATGGCTTCGGCACGATCGCTGCGCTCCAGCGTGTCCGCCATGGCGGCTTCCCGCCGCCCGGCAAAAAGCTTGGCTTCCAGCTCGGAGAGGCGGCAGCGGGCCTCCGCGGACGTGGACAGATCCTCGATTTCGGCGTCGGCGCGGCGAAACGCGTCGAGCGCATGGCGCAGATTTTCGGAGTCACGGCGAATAGCGGAAGCGGGATTGTTCAATTCATGCGCCAGTCCGGCGGAGAGCCGGCCCAGCGCGGCCATTTTCTCGCGCTGCTGCTCGAGGATGGTGATCTCCCGGATGCGGTCGGCCATGATGCTGATGAGGCGCGGCGCCAGTTGTGGCAGGCGGTTGAGCATTTCCTGAAAATATTTCTTGTCCAGGGTGGCTACGCGAGTGCGCTGCGTGGCGCGAAGGGTGACGGTGATTTCCTTCATGCGGGAAAACGGCAGGCGGCCGGTCACCTGTCCGGCGTGGATCACAACCAGCGTACCGTCATCGCGGTCGGCCTGCAGCTCGCCTTCCAGGACCACTCCCAGGTAAGTTGCGGGATCGCCCTGGTGGGCCATCACCTGACCCTGCCCGATGGCGCGCACTTCCATCAACGACGCCAGCCAGCACAGATCGCCTTCCGGCAAATCGGCAAATGCAGGAATGGCTTGTAATTCCCGGGAAAGTTCCGTGGGAGATGGCTGGATGCCCTGCTGATCCTTTGATGACGGTGTCGGTTCTTGCGTTTTGTTCACGTCAGACCTCGCCCAGATAACGATGCACAAAATGAATGGCCGCGGAGCCTTCGCCGACGCTGGCGGCCACGCGTTTGATGGAACCGCCGCGCACGTCGCCGACGGCGAATATCCCCGGCACACTGGTCTCAAACATTGCTGGATCGCGGTCAAACGGCCAACCCAAGGGCGGTTTCCCGTCGTGCATCACCAGTTGGCCCGTTTGGATGAAACCGTGCTCATCGCGCTCCACCAGGCCGGCCAGCCAGTTGGTGCCGGGTTCCGCCCCGATGAAGATAAAGAGCGACGTGGCGGGAATCTTTTCACTGGTTGCGGTTGTGTAGCGCTCCACGGTAATGGCTTCCAGATGGACCTCGCCGTGAACCTCTTTCACCGCGGAGCAGAAATCCACGCGAATGTTGGAGGTGCGCTGGATTTCGTCAATGAGGTATTTGGACATGGAGGCAGCCAGGGATTCGCCGCGCACCAGCATGGTCACCTGCCGCGCATATCGCGCAAAGTGAATGGCGGCCTGTCCCGCGGAGTTGGCCCCGCCCACGATGTAAACGTCCTCGCCCTTGCAGGAAGAGGCTTCCACGGCCCCCGCGCCATAATAGACTCCCGCGCCCTGCAGGCGGTCAATGCCGGGGACGTTGAGCTTCCGCCACTGGACGCCGGTGGCGATCAACAGCGCATTGCAGGCCAATTCGGTTCCGTCGGTCAATTTCACGTAGCGGTAGCGGCCTTCCACGCGCAGACCGGCCACTTCCTGCGGCGAAAGAATTTCCGCGCCGAAGCGGCGAGCCTGGGCCACGGCGCGGCGCGTCAATTCCGCGCCGGAAAGGCCGGATGGAAAGCCAAGATAGTTTTCGATGCGCGAACTGAGCGCCGCCTGGCCGCCGGGCGCTTCGCGTTCCACGAGGATGGCGCGGAGTCCTTCGGATGCGGCATAAACGGCCGCCGCGAGACCCGCGGGACCGCCGCCCACAATCACCACGTCGTAAAAATTTGCGTCCGGATGGAAACGAAGGCCGATGTGTTCCGCCAACGCCTGCGGAGCAGGCTCGGAAAGCTGCGTGCCATCCGCGAGAATTACCAGGGGGAGCGCGGGCAGCTGGGCTCCCAACGATTCCAGCAAATCACGGACGCGCTTATCGTGTTCTGCTGCTTCGATGTCAATCCACTGGAACGGAACCTGATTGCGGGAAAGAAAATCGCGCAACTCATAGCAGCGCGCTGACCAGCGCGTTCCCAGCACGCGCAGGCCCTCAAAAGGCGGACGGTGATCCTGCTGCCAGTCATCGAGCAACTCGTCAATCACTGGGTAAAGATGCTCTTCGGGCGGATCCCAGGGCTTCAGCAAATAATGGTTCAGATGGATTTCGTTGATGGCACGGATGGCCGCGTCGGTGTCCGCGTAGGCGGTGAGAAGAACGCGCTTGGGCTCGGAATTCATCCGCAGCGCTTCGGACAGAAATTCGACGCCGGTCATTTGCGGCATGCGGTGATCCACCAATAGCAGGGCCACGGATTCGTTGCGCTGCTGCAGTCGCTTGAGCAGCTCCAGCGCGGCCGGGCCGGAAGAGGATGCCAGGATGCGATAGTTTTCGCTGTAATGGCGGCGCAAATCTCGCTCCACCGCGTGGAGCACGTCGCTATCGTCGTCTACAGCCAAAATTACTGGTTTAGCCATGGTCCCGTGAAATCCAAGTCTACTCCTGGGCAAGCCTAGTTGATGCCGCCGTCCGTGAGAAAGCTTCCGCGCGCATCTCCTGCGCGGCGAGCTGCACCTGCCTTTGGCGAAACCTCAGCATATGCCTAATGTGGACTTTCTTGGAATTGCGGATAGAATGCTGGACTTTGGAATCTATTCCATGAGGCTCGGCGCCATTGTTTAATCCGCGGCAAACCCCATTCTCCCCATTCATCGGCTGTAGAGCAATTTCATCCGGGTTTATTCGCGGAGTGGGAATTATTCTCGCCGCTTCCAGTAATTTTTCGGCGATGGAGTGTGTTTCCTCCCGGGAATGCGCCTCGCTGGGCCGAGAGGCGCGTTCATGATTGTCGGGGTTCCGCGCGAAACCTTTCCCGGCGAGCGCCGCGTGGGACTGGTGCCAGCCGTAATTCCCTTATTGATGAAGGCCGGTCTGGAAGTAGTGGTGGAAGCGGGAGCGGGTATCGAGGCCGGCTATCCGGATGCGTTCTATGTGGAAAAAGGCGGAAGGATTCTGCCGACGCGCGCGGAAGTTTTTCGCGCCGCAGACATTATTATTCAGGTGTTGTGTTACGGATCCAACGACCGCACGGGCAAAGCCGACCTGCCGCTGTTCCACGACGGGCAGGCGCTGATTGGCTTTCTGCGGCCGTTGGGAAGCGCCGAAACGGTGCAGGAAATTGCTTCCGCCGGAGTCACTTCCTTTTCCGTGGAGCTGATGCCGCGCACCACGCGCGCGCAGAGCATGGACGCGCTTTCCTCCATGGGTACCATCTGCGGCTATAAAGCCGTGCTCATCGCGGCGGATTCGCTGCCACGGCTTTTTCCCATGCTGACCACGGCCGCGGGAACGATCACACCAGCGCGCGTGCTGATCATCGGCGCTGGCGTGGCTGGATTACAGGCTATTGCCACGGCAAGGCGGCTAGGCGCGGTGGTTTCCGCATACGATTTGCGTCCCGCAGCGAAGGAGCAGGTGCAAAGTCTTGGCGGACGGTTCGTCGAGCTGGCGATTGAAGCCAAGGATGCGCAGGACGCCGGAGGCTACGCCCGCGCGCAGGACGAAAGCTTCTATCAGCGCCAGCGCGAATTGCTGGGGCGCGTGGTGGGGGAAAGCGACGTGGTGATCACCGCAGCCGTGATTCCCGGGAAAACTTCGCCCATTCTGGTGACCAAGGAAATGGTGGCGGGGATGGCGCCGGGCTCGGTGATTGTGGACGTGGCGTCGGAGCGTGGCGGGAATTGCGAGCTGACGAAAACCGGCGAGAAAATTGTGATTAACGGCGTAACCATCATCGGGTGGTTCAACCTCGCGAGCACGGTGCCGTACCATGCAAGCCAGATGTATGCCCGCAATGTCAGCGCGTTCCTTTTGCACCTGGTGAAAGACGGCAAGTTGCAGCTCAACCTCGATGACGAAATCGTCCGCAGCACGCTGGTGACGCAGGGCGGAGAAATCGTAAACGGCCGCGTGCGGGAATTTTTCTCCCTGCCGGCGCTGGCTGCCACGCCGAAGGAGGAGAAATGAAGGGCGATCTGCTGACCGACCTGTACATTTTCATACTGGCCGGGTTCATCGGATTCGAGGTCATCCGCCGGGTGTCGCCACTGCTGCACACACCGCTGATGTCCCTGACCAACGCGCTGGATGCCATCGCCGTGGTGGGCGCCATCATTCTGGCCGGGGAGCGCAAGAGCAATTTCGCCACCATCCTGGGAACCATCGCCATTGTCGCGGCCACCAGCAACGCGGTGGGCGGATTCCTGATCACCGATCGCATGCTGAAAATGTTCAAGAAGAGTCCCACGCGGAAGCCATGATTTCCTTCCTCGGGTCGGACACGTTCATCGAGATCACCTACCTGGTCGCAACAGTTCTTTTTATTCTTTCGCTGAAACTGCTAAGTTCGCCATCCACTGCGCGCCACGGTGTGTGGGCCGGGGAAGCGGGCATGGTACTGGCCGTCGCCGGAACGTTGCTGCATCACGGCATCGTGGACTACCGCTGGGTCGCCATTGCGCTGGTCCTGGGCGCGATCATCGGTGTGCCGCTGGGGATGGTTCACATGACCGCCGTCCCGCAGCGGACGGCACTGAGCCACGCCTTCGGCGCTTTATGCGTCACACTGGTGGGAACAGCGGAGTTCTATCTTCGCGCGCCCGGCGTTCCGCCATTCGTGATGGCGGTGCTTTCCATGGAAGTGATCCTGGGCTCGCTGACGTTCACGGGGAGCCTGATGGCCGCGGGAAAACTGCAGGAAATCTTGCCTCAGCGGCCGATCACATACAAAGGACAGAACTTTGTAAATCTCGGCTTCCTGGCTATAGCCGTCGGACTGGCCGTGGCCCTGGTTCTGAATCCCGCGCACAAGAGTCTTTTCCCCTTCATGATCGGGATACCGCTGATTTTCGGGGTGTTGATGATTGTTCCCATCGGGGGAGCGGATATGCCCACCGTGATTTCCCTGCTGAACTCCTATGCCGGACTTTCCGCCGCGGCCATGGGGTTCGTTCTGGACAGCAAGCTGCTGATTATCGCCGGGGCACTGGACGGCGCTTCGGGCTTCATTCTTTCGGTAAACATGTCCAAGGCCATGAACCGCTCTTTTTCGAACGTTCTCTTCGGCGCGTTTGGACAGGTGCAGGCCTCCAGTTCCGTCACGGCGGAAACGCGGCCGGTGCACAGTGCGTCGGCGGAAGAGGCCGCGCAGATTCTGGCTGCGGCCAACAAAGTGATCATCGTTCCCGGCTATGGCATGGCGGTGGCGCAGGCGCAACACAAGGTCCGCGAACTTTTCGACGCGCTCACCAAGCGCGGCGTGGACGTGAGGTTCGCCATTCATCCGGTGGCGGGACGAATGCCGGGACATATGAACGTCCTTTTGGCCGAAGCGGATATTCCTTACGACAAACTGATGGACATGGACGAAGCCAATCCGGAATTTCCGCAGGCGGATGTAGCGCTGGTGATCGGCGCGAACGACGTCACCAACCCCGCCGCGCGCAGCGACGCCGGCAGCCCTATCTTCGGCATGCCCATCCTGGACGTGGACAAAGCGCGCACGGTGATGGTGATCAAGCGCAGCATGAGTCCCGGCTTCGCGGGCATTGACAACCCTCTCTACTATCTTGATAGAACGCTGATGCTCTTCGGCGACGCCAAGGTGTTTGTGGGCGATATCCTTCGCGAACTCGGCGGCAACCACCACTAACCCCTCTTGCGCGAGCGCGTGGGGGCAATAATAGCGTGTCCGCGTCAAAGCTCCCGTCAGGCAAGCCGAATGTATATTCGTGCACGCTTCTGTTGAGCTTCCTGCCGCGTCCGCACTGTGAATAAATGATGAGACCTAAGAATCACATTGACACGGTATCTTGGGATCATTAAGATGCGTCCCGCCGGCTAGGATGAGCGCCCCCCGCCACTAACTTCCAGTCCTGGCCGTACGGAGGGAACCATGAAAAACAAAACTTGGATTGTGTGTGCGATTGGCCTGCTGGTGATTTCCGCCGCATTGGCCGCGCCAGTGCAGAACAATATTTACAGCTTTTCATTTTCCGGCGGAGCTTCGCCGCTGGGCAGCCTTATCAGCGACAGCAAAGGCAATTTGTATGGCACGACAAGTAACGGCGGCGCGAATTATGGCGGCGAAGTGTTCGAGCTGTCGCCTTCCCATGGCGGCTGGGCGTTCAATATTCTCTATTCATTCAACCCAGCGGATGGAGACGGTTTTTTGCCTTACAGCGGCCTGGTCTTTGATAGCCAGGGCAACCTATACGGTACGACAGAGGCGGGGAGTATGGCGCAGGGACTGTCTATGAGCTGTCGTTTTCCAATGGCAGTTGGTCAGAGACCAGATTGTATTCCTTCAATCCGGGAAACGGCGACGGAGGATTCGCAACTGCGGCGGTGATTGTGGACACGAATGAAAATGTCTACGGCACGATGATGGATGGAGGGTATGACGGGAGCGGCATGGTCTATGAGCTGACGCCTTCGGGCGGAGGTTGGACGGAAAGCATCATTTATTCCTTCGATACAAATGACAATGGACTCTACAACCCCAATGGCGCCGTAGCCATGGATCAAAACGGCAATCTCTATGGCACAGCTGCTGATGGGGGCCAGTATGGGCTAGGCGGGGTGTACGAATTGACGTTGTCAAATGGCACATGGACGCCGACCGTCCTTCATGAGTTTGCTTATACCGACGGGGGCGCGCCGGCAACAGGCGTTACCCTGGACGGCAAAGGAAATCTGTACGGCACCACCACAACCGGGGGCACGGCAGGTCAGGGCGTGGCCTTCGAACTCACGCCATCAAACGGGGGCTGGACGGACAGCACGCTGTACAACTTCTGCTCTGTGAAGTACTGTCCCGACGGCGCAGCTCCCTACGCCGCACTGACGCTGGACAAGAGCGGCAATCTCTACGGCACCACCCTCAGTGGCGGCCATTATGACAACGGCGTCGTTTTCCAGCTGAAGCGTTCCGGCACTCGCTGGGTGCAGCACGCCTACCAGTTTCCTGGCGGTGTAGAGGGAGCGTTCCCGTGGTATTCCGGCGCCCTTGTGCTGAACGGCGACGTCTACGGGACGCTGTCAGGAGGCGGCGGCAGTGCAATGTGCGTGCCATACGGATGCGGAGTGGTCTATCAGATCGTCCACTAGGAGCTGTCCAGATGGAATCTGCGTCGCGGCAATGGGACTGCTGAAACGGGCCGGCTGAATTTCAGGAGGAAGCTGCTCGTGTAATCAGCCGGCTGTCCGTTTTCTGCGCGGTTTCTCCTTCCGCGGGATTTGTGGCACGCTGAGTCTTCTCCAATGCCACCGCCAACCAGCGCCGCCGCTTACAACAAATCCCTAGAGCACCGCGTTTTTCGCGCGGGCATTGCGCTGAAAGGATTGGATGGAGTGCTGGAAATCGTCGCCGGCATATTCATTTGGTTCGTCACGCCGGCGTTCATGGCCCATGTGTTTGGCGTCCTATACGGGCACGAATTTTTTCGCGATGCGCATCCGGCCATGACGGCGCACTTAATGAATGCCTCCCAGCAAATTGCCGGAAGCCACCGGTTGTTTTCTTCAGTGTTCCTGCTTTCCCACGGAATCACAAAAATCATTCTGGTAGTGGCGCTGTGGATGGAGCGGCTGTGGGCCTATCCGCTGGTGATCATTGTATTCGGGGCATTCTGTGTTTATCAGATTTACCGGTTCATCCACACGTATTCGCCGGTGATGGTCATCCTTACCGTTTTCGATATCGCTGTCATTTATCTGGCGTGGAGAGATTATCGCGCGCTGCAATCCGTACAGCGATCCAACGCGCGTTGATGCGCGACTGGCGCATCAACGGCCCAGACCAACTTCCCAGGGTGTCGTGCTCTGGAACAGACCTTCACATGCAGATGCGATTATTGGCGGGCAAAAGACGCCCAATTGCATTCAATTGGGCTCAGGTTTATATTGCAGGTTGGGCTGGATGCTCATGGCGGAAATTCCGGCATAACTCCAGCAGATCAGCGGATTCCTGGCGCCGGAGTATTCGAGCGCTTGCGAAGAGGGGGCTTTGAAGAGCGGTGGGAAATCCAGCAAAGAGTGAGAGATGAGCGACGTACGAATACTGGTGGGGACGCGCAAGGGCGCATTTATTCTGACTTCCGATGGAAAGCGTGAACGGTGGGACATCAGTGGTCCCTACTTTGCGGGCTGGGAGATCTACCACCTTAAGGCGTCGCCCGTGGATCACAATCGGCTATATGCGTCACAGTCCAGCGGGTGGTCCGGGCAGGTGATCCAGCGCTCCAACGACGGCGGCAAGACTTGGGAGCCAGTGGGCAACAAATTCATATACGAGGGCATCCCCGGCACTCATCAATGGTATGACGGCACTCCCCACCCCTGGGAGTTCAAACGAGTCTGGCATCTCGAGCCGTCGCTCACCGATCCGGACACGATCTATGCCGGGGTTGAAGACGCGGCTTTGTTCCGTTCGAGTGACGGCGGACAGACGTGGCAAGAACTCTCCGGCCTGCGCGGCCACGGGTCGGGGGCCCGCTGGCAGCCGGGCGCCGGCGGCATGTGTCTGCACACGATTCTTTTGGCTCCGAGCGATCCCCAGCGGATGTTCATCGCTATCTCTGCCGCGGGCGCATTTCGCACTGACGATGCCGGGAAGACATGGCGTCCAATCAACCGTGGACTGGTATCCCAATACATCCCCGATCCCACAGCCGAGGTCGGCCACTGCGTTCACCGCATTGCGATGCACCGATCGCGCCCGAGCAAACTGTTTATGCAGAAGCATTGGGACGTCATGAGCAGCGACAACGCCGGTGACTCCTGGCAAGAGATCAGCGGGAACCTCCCAACCGATTTTGGCTTTGTGATCGATGTTCACGCCCATGAGCCGGAGACTATTTACGTCGTCCCCATCAAGAGCGACTCGGAGCACTTTCCGCTTGACGGGAAGTTGCGCGTCTACCGCAGCCGCTCGGGCGGATATGAGTGGGAGGCGCTTACCAAGGGCCTGCCGCAAGAAAACTGTTACGTGAACGTCTTGCGCGACGCCATGGCCGTCGACTCGCTCGACAAATGCGGCATCTATTTTGGCACCACCGGCGGGCAAGTGTACGCCTCGTCCGATGCCGGAGACACCTGGACCCCAATCGTGGAACACCTTCCGGGAGTGCTATCCGTGGAGGTACAAACGCTGCCATGATCCAAGTCATACTCCCAGGTCATCTGCGGGCGCTGGCGCACGTCGTCGGCGGCGAGGTGGAGGTTCGCGTCGAAGGGCGCGTCACACAGCGCTCAGTGCTCGATGCTCTCGAGGCACAGTATCCCATGTTGCGCGGCACGATCCGCGATCACACCACGCAACAGCGCCGTCCGTTCTTGCGGTTCTTCGCTTGCGAAGAGGACCTCTCCCATGAGCCGCCAGATGCCCCGTTGCCCGACGCGGTAGCCTCGGGAGCAGAGCCCCTTGTCATCATAGGGGCTATTGCCGGCGGTTAGAGATCAGGTCTGCGGCGACTCTCCTGTATCACTGGAAACGATTCCACACATCTGTTGGTCCAAGGGCTACTCACGACTCTTTTCCAGGTGAGCAAGCCCGAGGGCAGCATTCTCGTCATGCATGATGCAAGACTCTCTCAATAACTCTGGTACAAAGACTCCGCACCTCATCATGTCGCTAGCGATCCGCGTAGCGCTTGGCCGCCGCAAGGTCGCGGCGCAGTTCCTCGGCCGTGCGACGCGGACCGTAGCCGGGGGTATCGCGCTGGACGCGCCGCCCGCCCCGCGCCGCAGTCAATTGCATGTCGTTGCCGGTGGTCAGCGTCATGCGGGCATTGTGGCTGCCATTGGATTTTGGTCCTTGCCGTGAATCAGGCCCTGGGCTTCGCGCATCCAATGCGGCTCAAATTGTTTTTTGTTCCGGCCGCCCGCAAAATGGATGGGTACTGCGAATTCAAAAGGCTTGTTACTTAGGGAGATCCTGGAAGATGAGGCGAGTGCCAGCGTGGAAGTTGCCCTGGAAGGATCGGCATTTGGAGTGGTCGGCGATTTTCTCTTTGTGGCTGACGCGGCACTGCAACGGTGGGGCCACCGGTGGGGACCCGGGAACGCTGCCGGTAGCAGTGCTGCAGCGTCCGGCCGGATGGAAGCGCTTCCGCAAACCCATCGTGCCCGAGCTGCTGGCGATCGCATCAATCCTGCTGGTTGGCAGTTGCGGCCGCAAGGCTCCTGAGGCCGCGCACCCGCTCACGGTTTCCGTGGTGAGCGTCACACAGAAAAATGTCCCCATCCATGGCGATTGGGTCGCCACGCTCGAAGGATTCACCACCGCTCAAATCCAGCCTCAGGTCACCGGATACCTTATCAAGCAGAATTATCGCGAAGGGTCGCTCGTTCATAAAGGCGACGTGCTGTTTGAGATTGACCCGCGTCCCTTTCAGGCAATCCTGGACCAGGCCAAAGGCCAACTCGCCCAAGGCCAGGCCCAGCTCGGTCTGGCGGTGATCAATGTGAACCGCGACACACCCGTCGCGCAGTTGCATGCCATCCCGCAAAGCCAGCTCGACAACGATATCCAAACCAAGCTCGCCGCGGAAGCGACGGTGCAGGCTGAGCAGGCGGCGGTCGAACAAGCGGAGTTGAATCTTGGTTTCACTCAAGTCCGCTCGCTCATCGATGGCATTGCCGGTATCGCGCAGACGCAGATCGGCAGTCTGGTGGCGACCAATACGGTGTTGACGACCGTGTCAAACGTTAATCCCATCAAGGCATATTTTCCGATCAGCGAGCAGGAATATCTCCGGATTGCGGACAAAATCTCGGGTACGGTCAATTTGCTTTCCACCACAAGCCGCGTCCCGCTGGAATTGACTCTCGCCAACGGGAGCACCTACGGCCAGAAGGGAACCATCATTTTCGCCGACCGCCAGGTCGATCCCCAGACAGGAACAATCCGGATCGTCGGCGCATTTCCAAATCCCGGCAATATCCTCCGCCCCGGTCAGTTCGGGCGCGTGCGCGCCGTCACGGATTTCAGGACCGGGGCGCTGCTGATTCCGCAGCGTGCCGTTACCGAGCTGCAGGGAAATTATCAAGTAGCCGTCGTCGGGCAAGACAACAAGGTCTCTATTCGCACGGTGACTGTCGCCGAGAGAGTGGGACCCATGTGGATTATTGCGACCGGACTAAAACCGGGAGATCGCGTAATCACCGAAGGCGTCCAGAAAGTTGCCAATGGAGCCACGGTCAACCCGGTGCCGGATACGTCCCAGGACGGGAGCAACTGACACATGGCAAAGTTTTTCATAGACCGGCCCATCGTTGCCATGGTTATCGCCATTCTGATGGTGATCGTCGGTGTCGTCTCGATGTTCGGACTACCGACCGCTCAGTTCCCCAACATTGTCCCGCCGGAAATCCAGATCCAGGCCACGTATCCGGGCGCTGACGCGCAGACACTCGAACAATCGGTGGCCACGCCGATCGAACAGCAGCTCAGCGGCGTGGACAACATGAATTACATGTACTCACTGAACGCCAACAACGGGCAAACCACGATCATCGTTGATTTTGACGTCAAGACGGATCCCAACATCGATCAGGTGCTTACGGATTTGCGCGAGTCGCAGGCGGTGTCTCAGCTCCCTCCCGAAGTGAACACGGCAGGCGTGACGGTGCAGAAATCACTGACCGCGCCCATGATGCTGATCGATCTCTATTCCCCGAACAGCACGTACGACAGCATTTTCCTCGCCAACTATGCCTACATCAATCTGGTCGACGAGCTGACTCGTGTCCCGGGCATATCGCGCGTCCAGGTCTTCGGCGCTGGGCAGTATGCCATGCGCGTCTGGGTGAAGCCTGATCAACTGGCGAAATTGGGAGTGACGGTTCCGCAGATCGTCAACGCCATCCAGACGCAGAATACGGTGAACCCGGCGGGAAAACTGGGCGGCGAGCCGGTTCCACCGGGCCAGCAGTTCACCTACACGGTCCGCGCGCAGGGACGCCTGATTTCTCCGGAAGAATTCGGGCAGATTATTATCCGGGCGAATCCCGACGGCTCCTCGTTACTCTTGAAGGACGTGGCTCGGATCGATTTGGGCGCTCAAACCTACGATCTGATGGGGCGTTACAATGGCAAGCCCTCCGCGATTCTCGCCGTCTACCAATTGCCGGGAGCCAATGCTGTTCAGGCGGCTGCGGGCGTACGCAAACGCATGGATGAATTGCGGAAGAGATTTCCCGCGGACCTGGCTTCCGAGGTCGGCCTGGACACCACGCTCGCGGTTTCCGCGGGCATAAGGGAAATTGTCAAGACCCTCTTCATAGCGCTGGTGCTGGTAATTCTGGTCGTTTACCTGTTTTTGCAGGGCTGGCGCGCCACGCTGATTCCGCTGCTGGCCGTGCCCGTGTCGTTGATCGGCACTTTCATCGTCTTTCCACTACTGGGCTTCTCGATCAACACGTTGTCGCTATTCGGGCTTGTGCTAGCGATTGGCCTCGTCGTGGACGACGCCATTGTCGTCACCGAGGCCGTCGAGCGCCACATCGAGGAAGGCATGCCCCCGCGCGACGCGGCCATCAAAGCCATGGAGGAAGTCTCCGGTCCGGTCATTGCCATTGCCTTGATCCTTGCGGCCGTGTTTGTCCCCACCGTGTTCATCCCGGGCATCACCGGCCGTCTGTACCAGCAATTCGCCGTTACCATTGCAATTTCGGTTTTGTTTTCGGCGTTCAATGCGCTGTCCCTGAGTCCCGCGCTGTGCGCTCTGCTTCTGAAACCGAAGAAAGAGAACCACGGCCCGCTGGCCCGCTTCTTCAAATGGTTTAATCGAGTCTTTGGCAGAACTACGGATGGGTACGTCGGTTTTTGCGGCGTCTTGATTCGCAAGTGGGGACTCAGCCTCGTGTTTCTTGCGCTGGTGGCCGGGGCGGCAGTCTTGATCGGAGGGCGGCTTCCCACCTCGTTCCTGCCGGATGAAGATCAGGGCTATGTCTTTGTCGCCATGGTCTTGCCGGATGCCTCGTCGTTGCAGCGCACCAGCGCGGCGTCAAGGAAAGTGGAAGACATCATAATGAACACGCCCGGGGTGCAGGGGTGTACGTCCGTCGTCGGGTTCAGTCTGTTGAGTTTCACGCAGAATACGTACAACTCGTTCTTTTTCGTGACTCTCAAGAACTGGGACAAGCGCAAAAAACCAGAAGAGCGATACGCGGCGATTCAGGAGCACCTTGAGGACAAGCTCTCTCAACTGGACGAAGGCGTCGCTTTTTCCTTTCCGCCTCCCGCCATTCTCGGCGTTGGCGCTTCGGGAGGCGCCACATTTGTTCTCGAGGATCGCTCCGGGAACGGCCAGGAGTTTCTTACCGCCAATGTGGACAAATTTGTCGCCGCCGCGCGCAAGCGGCCCGAGTTTGCCGGAATCATTACCACCTACACGCCGCACGTGCCGCAAGTATATGTGAATGTGGACCGCGCCAAGGTCATGCGCCAGGGCGTCAATATTGGCGATGTATACGAGACAATGCAAACTTTTATGGGCGGCTATTTGGTCAATTACTTCAATCGGTTTGGCCGCCAGTGGCAGGTTTACGTAGAGGCCGAGGGAGACTATCGAACTCGGGCGGAAAACGTCGGGCAGTTTTACGTGAACAATGCGAACGGCGCAGGCGTGCCCTTGAGCGCGGTAACGAATACCAAATCAATCGCCGGTCCTGAGTTCACGATGCGCTACAACGAATATGAAGCCGCGCAGATCAACACCAGCGCCGCGCCCGGTTACAGTTCCGGGCAGGTCGCCAAGGCCCTGGAAGAGGTATTTGCGCAAACCATGCCCCGCGAGATGGGTTACGACTGGCTCGGCATGTCTTATCAGGAACAGAGGGCGTCCGAAGGCGTTCCCGCTTCGGCGATTTTCGCTTTGTCGCTTCTCTTCGTGTTCTTGATTCTGGCGGCGCAGTACGAAAGCTGGTCACTGCCTTTCAGCGTTTTGCTGGGAACGCCGATCGCCGTGTTCGGAGCGTTCGCCACTCTCTGGCTGCGCAAGTTTGATAACGACGTGTATACCCAGATCGGGCTGGTCATGCTGATCGGACTGGCCGCCAAGAATGCCATCCTCATCGTGGAGTTTGCCAAGTACGAATATGAAAAGGGAAGGACCATCGCCGACGCCGCGCTGACCGGCGCCCGGCTCCGTTTCCGCCCAATTTTGATGACCGCATTCGCCTTCATTCTTGGTTGCGTCCCGTTGTGGGTCGCCTCAGGCTCGGGAGCCGTTGCGCGCCGCATGCTGGGCACAACCGTGATAGGCGGCATGTTCGCCGCTTCGGTGATCGCGGTCTTTCTTATTCCGGTCACGTTTTATGTCGTCGAACAAATATCGGCTCGTGGCAAGGTGGCGGGGGCCGCTCCGGCAGCGGTGGAGACAGAACCCCGGCCCGAAGGCGGGGCGAAATGACGCGGCTAACGCGCGCTGTCCCCGCGGTCATTCTCGCGTTTTCTCTTGCCGGTTGTGCTGTAGGGCCGAACTACAAGCGGCCAAACGTGGATGTTCCTGGCGCCTATCGCGTTGATCCTGACGAAACCGCCTCCGGCTCCGCGCCGGAATCCCTGGGCGATGCAAAGTGGTGGACCGTTTTTCAGGACCCAGAGTTGCAGGGATTGATTCGCACTGCGCTACAACAAAATTACGATGTGCGAATCGCGGCCACGCGAGTCCTTGAGGCGCAAGCGCAGTTCGGAATCACCCGCGCGGACCAATTTCCTTCCGTCTCGGCTGGGGCGGACCTCAACAGCACGCGGTTTCCTCTGACGCCGGTATTTCCGTCCTACCAAATGAATACCGGGCAGCTCACTCTGTCCGCGGCATGGGAACTTGATTTTTGGGGCAAATATCGCAGAGCCACGGAAGCGGCCCGTGCAAATCTGATCGCCAGTGAATGGGGTCGGCGCGCCGTCATCAGCACGCTCATCTCGAATATTGCGGGCGCCTATTTCCAGCTTCGCGCGCTCGACCTTGAACTCGAAATTTCACAGCGTACGCTTTCTTCGCGCCAGGATTCGCTGAGGCTCACGCAGGCTCTCGAACAGCACGGTTCCGCTTCACTCGTGGATGTCCGCCAGGCCGAACAGCTTGTTTACACCGCGTCTGAAATGATTCCCGAACTGCAACGCGGAATTGAGCAGGAAGAAAATTTAATCAGCGTTTTGTTGGGGCAAAATCCGGGACCAGTTCCCCGCGGCCTCAATTTGACCGAACAACCCCATTCACCGGCTGTTCCGGCCGGTCTCCCTTCCGGATTGCTGGAGCGCCGTCCGGATATTCGGCAAGCCGAACAACAATTGATTGCCGCGAATGCGGAGATCGGCGTCGCGAAGGCCGCCTATTTCCCCGATATTTCGTTGACTGGCCAGGGTGGATTCCAGAGCGATTCTCTCGCGCGGCTTTTTTCCGGCCCCGCCGGATTATGGAATTTTGGTCCCGCGCTGACGCAGCCCATCTTCACGGCGGGGAAGATTCATTCCAACGTGAAGCTCGCGGAAGCCGAACAACAGCAAGCCCTGCTGGCGTATCAGCAAACGATTCAGCAGGCGTTTCGTGATGTTTCCGATTCCCTCATCGCGTGTCAGAAAGACCGCGCGTATCGCGAGCAGCAGGGATTGCTCACCGCTTCCGCGCAGGACGCGACACATCTTGCCGAAATACGATACAAGAACGGCGTGGCCAGTTATTTGGAGGTTCTAACCAACGACACAAACTACTTTTCCGCGGAACTCAATCTCGCCCAGGCGCGACTCAATGAGCTCACTGACCTCGTCCATCTTTACAACGCTCTCGGTGGCGGCTGGGAACAATAAAGGAGCCATGTTCCTCCTGCCTCCGAAATCAATTGAATAACGGACCGTGTTTCCTCTGCGATAGAGGAGCGCCACGCGCTCCGACTCAGACTTTCACGCGCAGATGCAATAATTAGTTGTCGCAGGCCGTACTTGTCGTGGTGCCGGAACCAGGTCTGTCCATTGTTTCCCATATCCGGCATGCCATCCCAACCCTCGCCGCGTCCGAATGGCGTCTGGTCAAGGTAGTTGTAAGTATTGAGAAAAATGTCGAGGCCGCGGCCATACGTCGTCGGAAGGAGCTGCCCGATTCAACGCGGATCGCGGCTCGCTCAATTCTGGGCAGACTGCACCACGAATACCGCCTCGAACGCATCGCCACATAGGCAACGGGGGCCATCAATACCTCCTGTCCTCGGTGGATCTGAAGCTATCCTGCGTTTGGTGTTTGGGTGACTAATGTGATTGATGCACTTGGGAGCTTGCTGGAGCGGTTCTCGAGAATCCTAAGAGTGTCCGGAGTTCTCAACTACACTTCGGGCCGCACTCGAACGCACCAACGAAATTCATGCGTAGCACAGCGGGATGACCCCGTTTGTTATGGCTCTACCAGCGGCGATGGTTCGCCCCATTTGCCACTGAAGACGAACGCCGCAAGCAGCTTGCGTGAGCGCGGGCTCAATTCTTTCTTCTGCAAGTCTTCGGGCAAAGTTTCTGGATCGCCTGGATACCCAATGGCGATGCCCGTAACGACCTCGTGTGCGCCCGGAACACTGTACAATTCGCGGGCTTTTTCTGGCAGGATCCCGGCCATCTGATGGACCGTCAGCCCGCGTGCTGTCGCTTCAAAAGTGAGGTAAGCCGCCGCCGCGCCAAGGTCGTACAGCGCGACGCGATTTGGCTGGCCGTTGCGCTCGAAAGTCATCCGCGCCACTGAAAGCATCAGCACCGGCGCGTTTTTCGCCCAGCCCTGATTGCCTTCGCGGAGACAGGCCATCATGCGCTCGTATTCCGCGGGGTTGTCGCGTGTGGCGATGATGTATGACCACGGCTGCTCGTTGTTGCTGGACGGCGCCCAGCGCGCCGCTTCCAGCAGGCTGTGCAGCAGGGTCAGCTCGACAGGTTTGTCCGCGAATGCGCGCGGACTCCAGCGGCGGCGAATCAGTTCGTGCACCGGATGCTGCGTTACGGCAAGCTTCTCCATGTCCCCCGCTCCTTCTTTCAGTATCGTGCTGAGCGCAGGTGCGCCGCGAATTTACTGGGCCCTGCTGCGGCGGGCATCCAAGGAAAATATCCCGGCCCCGTTTACGACGATCATAAGCAGGCCGCCCATGACGGAAACGTTCTTTAGGAATCGGACATGTTGTCCGTACGGCCCAAACCTTGCAAAATCCAGAAATTGCAAAACATTAAGTTTGTCCTTTGCCAAAATGCCATCCGCACCTAAACGGCAACGATTAGTGTCCGTGGCTCGCCGGAGAAACCAATTATCGTGGGAGCGTCGACCTCGCTAACACGTTGATTTCAAAGTCGGACCGATTTTTGACGACCCACAGCCTAGACTTATTGCAAACGCAGCTAGATGCCCAAGAGGTTAGTCTGCAGCTTCGTGTATCCGTGCTCCGCCGCCCACAGATTCAACGGGATCGTTGTGATCTCATCCACCGCGGGGACGGCGTGGCCGTCCTTCGTCAAATCCACGGTCTTGATATAGCGGCCGCAGGTATCGCACGCTTCAACACGGACATGGGCAAATTCATCTGCGGTGTAAACGGCCAGTTTGTGGACGTCCTCTTCCCCGCACGCAGGACAAACTATCCGCCGGAAATTCCATTCCTGTCCGCATAGCATACACACTAGTGACCGTTTCGCACCGTCGCCTTCCGATCGCAAGACACCGGCGAGCGGTTTGCGTAAACAAACCGGACACACCGAAGGCGCCTCACCTGCGTCTTGAATCACCCTATCTTCCGCAAGAGACACAGCATACGGCTGGAGAAACACCCATGCGAGCAACATTTCCGCGCGCTTAGAGTCGGTTTCCACGCCACCCGCGCTAAACCAGTATTCCTCCAGCGTCGCGCGGCTCCGATCCGTGGATTGCGCGGACATCTGCCCTGCAAATTCCGCCAGCGCGGAGGGGGCATTTCCCACAATCAGGGAGAGAAAGGCGGGAAAGCGCGGCAGCAGATGAAAAAAATCCGGAGCCTCGGCAAAGCCATTTCCCGGTGACGGCCGCGGCTCTTTTGCGCGCGCCGTCTCGATTTCTTCGTAGAGTGATTTCTGGAACTGGGTGAGGGTCCGGAAGAAGCGTAATGCCTCCGCCGCAAAATCATACCGAACGAGCAAATGTTCCGCGCGCCGAATTTGGACGTCCCACCTTCGGGGATTCATTCCCGCGGGGTGGAGTCCTTAATCAACCGCTCATACCACACGCCGTGATAGCGCTTCGCCCAAGCGCGCGAAACGTCGCCGCGAATCACCGAGCCGAATGCACCACGCTCCATCGCCATGCCCATGTATACGTGAATGATAAACAGGCCGATGGTAATCAGCGCAGCCACCGGATGCACAATCACCGCGAAATAGCGCAGGAAGCGCAGATTCCATGGAATAAGCTGCGGGAACCACAAAATCAAGCCAGAGAGAAACAGCAGGATTCCGCACCAGAAAAATCCCCAGAACAGCAGCTTCTGTCCTCCGTTGAAGCGGCCGGCTGTGGGGACCAGGTCGTCCTCGTTCCGGACGTAATGGCCGATTGCGTGGAAAAATTCCCTGTCCAGTTCGGTTTCGTGCATTTGTGCGGCCCACATCCGGTACATCAGCAGCACAGCAAAAACAAACACCAAGTCCCACCCAGGGATGCAATTCGCGCGAAATCGTTCCCCCGCCAAAAACGATGGCCAGCCAGAAGAGCCAGGGCGACCAGAATGCCAATCCGGTGAGCATCAGATACACATAGGAAAAGCCCGCCACCCAATGAATCAGCCGCTCGTGGAATGTATAGCGGAGCACTCGCCCGTTGGGGAGGAGTTGGGGTGTGCTCATGGATTCCCTCCTCGCTGCTCCACTAACTTCGTCATCGCCTTCGACCGTCTTCGGCCCGAACCGCAGATAGTGAATGAATACACCGGCCAATGCCGCCGACGATGGCGAGATTCCCGAGCCATTTCAGCGGTGTCTTCCACAGCTTAACTGTCCACGGAATGCGCGGATCCTTTGGAATGCCGCCGTAGGCCTCGGGATTAGTGGCGTCATGCAGGACGTAAATCACGTGCGTACCGCCGACGCCGGCCGGATCGTAAACGCCGGCATTCGCGAAGCCGGATTGTTCGCGGAGCTGTTTGGCGCGATGTTCGGCGAGGTCCTTCATCTCCGCCTTCGTGCCGAAATGCAGGCATCCCGTGGGGCACGACTTGATGCATGCGGGCTCCAGCCCCTGCGTCACGCGGTCCACGCACAGCGTGCATTTGAAAACCTTCCGCGCCGTGGGACTGAATTTCGGTATATTGAACGGGCAGCCGGTCATGCAATAACCGCAACCGATGCAGTGCTCCTGCTGAAAATCCACGATGCCGTTCACGTACTGCACGATTGCGCCGTCCGCCGGGCACGCTTTCAGGCATCCCGGATCCTCGCAGTGCATGCACTGGTCCTTGCGCATCAGGAGCATCATGCTGCCGTCGTCGCGCTCGTGCTCGTTGAATTTGATCAGGTTCCAGTAGTTCCACGCGGTCTCCGGCATGGTTTGGTAGGAGTTGTTAAACGTGGTCTCGCTGAACGTGAGTCCGTTCCATTCCAGGCACGCTACTTCGCACGCCTTGCAGCCGATGCACGTGGACGTATCGATCAGCTTGCAAACCTCGAATTCCCGCCGCACGCCTGCTCCGGGCACGGAGCCGGCGTGGCCTGAAATCGCCCGAATTTCCAGTATGGCCTGGCTCATCGCGGCATCTCCCTAAGCTTTCTCCACTTTCACGAGGAACCCCTTGGATTCCGGAGTGTACGCGTTGGGATCGACGACGGTCGGCGTCAGCAAATTTGCCGGAGTCCGGGCATCTCGACCCTCGTCTTCGATAATCCCGCGAAATCCCTGATGGATTGGCAAGCCGATCTGATAGACCTTCTTCCCGTCTATCGTCATCGGCTTAATGCGGCGCGTGACAAATGCCTTCGCAATGTAGGTGCCCCGCGACGCTCGACACTTTGATTTTTTCCGACCCGCGAATCCCCATTTCGTCCGCCAGCTCCACGGGAATCTCAATGAACGGTTCGGGTATCAACTGCACGTTCATCGGATTATTCTTCGTCCAATAGTGATATTGCTCCGTCAGCCGGTAGGTTGTGCATACCACCGTGTAGCCTTCCTGCGGGCGTCGCGTACTTGTCCGCGGCGTAGTGAGCTTCTTCACTACCGGATTATTCGAGTGATCAGGATGCAGCGGATTCGTGATCGGGCTTTCGATCGGCTCGTAATGCTCGGGGAACGGCCCCTCCGTCGACCGCCGCCGATGCGGCACGAAATAGCCGCCCGACGCCTTCCGGATTCATGATGAAAGGCCCCATGTGGTCTTTCGGGTGCCGAGTCCGGCTTGAAATCCGGGAACGTCATTGCCCACCCATTTTCCCGCCATCCTCGCTCCACCATACCTGGCTTGCGCGACGCGATCCCAGGGCTTTCCTTCGAGATCGCATGACGCGCGATTATATAGGACACGCCGGTTCGCCGGCCACGACCAAGCCCAGTTCGAATAAATCCCCAGCCCGGAAGGATCCTCTGTGCCGCGGCGGGCGAGTTGCGGCCCCGCTTCGGTCCAGCTCCCGAATATATCCAGTTGCCGCAGGAAGTTGTGCCGTCATCCTTCAGCCATGCAAATCCCGGAAGCTGCTGGCCAGCTTTGATCTTCTGCTTGCGTCACCGGGTCCTGTAGATCGGCGAGCGCTTTGCCGTTGATTTCCTTGGCAACCTCGGCGAGCGGCGGATGTTGCGGATCGACTGTAGGCCCAAGTTGCGTGCAATATCGGATCCGGGAATTTTCCCCCTTCCTTCTGTAAAGGGCGCGTACCTTCAGGAAAATCTGCGCCAGGATGTCCTGATCAAGGCGGCAATCGCCCGGCGGAGGCAGGGCGGCATTTTTCCACTGCAGCCAGCGGGCGGAATTCGTCATGCTGCCGTCTTTTTCCGCAAATCCCGCGCACGGCAAGCGATAGACGGTGGTGCTGATGTTCTTCATTTCACCGGCTGAGATGCCCGGAGCGCGCCAGAACTCGCTCGTCTCATCCGGATAAATTTCCCCGACGACGAGCCAGTCCGCCTTTTTCAGCGCGTCGATATTCTTCGTGTGTATCCGGCCCGATCATCACGCCGTTCATACCGAACGCGAAAGATCCCTTTCACATTGCCGCGGTACATTTGATCCCAAATCTGCGTCCAGGAATAATTGCGGTCGATCTTTGGCAGATAATCGTAGGCAAAGTCGTTCTGCTTCGTTGCCGCGTCGCCGTAGAACGACCTTGAGGAGTGATACGACGAACTTTGGAGTATTCGACCAGTAGTTGAACGACTCCCAGGCTGCGGGCTTCGATTGGGTCGGCGTCGTGCGCTTCAGGTAGGCCGCCAGGTCTGTGTCGCTCGGCTTGGGCATTTTCAGATATCCCGGGCAGAACATCAAAAATGCCCGCCATGTCCGTTGCGCCCTGAATGTTCGAGTGGCCGCGCAGCGCGTTGACGCCGCCGCCCGCGCGCCCCACGTTCCCGAGGAGCAATTGAATCATCGCGGCGGTGCGAATGATTTGCGTGCCGAAAGTGTGCTGGGTCCAGCCCACCGCATAGATGATCGTGGCAACCTTTTTCATGTCACCATCTTTGCGGATGGAGGTGAAGAGATCGAACACCTTCAGCAATTGGTCCGCAGGAATCCCAGTGATTCCCCGACTATCATCCGGCGTATAGCGCGAGTATTGCCGCTTCAAAAGCTGGAACACGCAGCGCGGATGCTGCAACGTCAGGTCGTAGGCCGTGTTCGGCGGCAGCATCGGCGTTGGAATGGCCGCACCGGCTCCGCTCACACCGTGGTTGCCGGTGGATGATTCGTTGGCGGCTTGGCGGCTGGCGTCCCACCGGCCAGCGGGTGCTGCAGCGCCGGGCTTTGCGGAAACGTCGCCGCCTTCGTCATAGTTCCACGTGGACTTGTCGTAAACCTTCGTTGCGGGATCGAATCCGGAATAGAGGCCGTCTTCCGGCAGCTTGAATCCTTCCTTGATGATGAAGGAAGCGTTGGTGTAATTCAGGAGATAATCGTGCGCGATGCGATTGTTTTCGATAGCGTAGCGAATCAGTCCGCCGAGGAAAGCGATGTCCGCCCCGGCACGAATCTGGCAGAAGAGATCAGCGGTAGATGCGGTCCGCGTGAAACGCGGGTCCACGACGATCATCTTGGCATTGCGGTTTCGTTTTGCTTCGATCGCCCACTTAAAACCGCAAGGGTGATTTTCGGCCGGATTACCGCCCATGATCAACATCATGTCGGTGTTTCTGATGTCGATCCACCCGTTGGTCATCGCCCCGCGTCCGAATGTTGGTCCCAAACTTGAGACCGTGGGGCCGTGTCAAACCCGGGCCTGGTTTTCCAGGTAGCAGACCCCCAGGCTGCGCATTGTCTTGACGAGCGAGGAAATTGAATTCATTAGTGTCGGTGCAACCGCCGGTGAAGGCGATGCCCTCGCAACGGTTGACCGTGTTGCCGTTCGCATCCTTCTCGACGAACGTTGCGTCGCGCGTTCTCTTTGTCCATGCGCGATCTCGTTCAACGCATTGTCCCAGGAGATGTCCTCCCAGTCCGTTCGCGCCGGGGCGGCGTACCTGCGGCTTCATCAGCCGCCGTGGGTTCAGGATATCCTGTTCGAGCGAAGCGCCTTTCGGACAAAGAGTGCCACGATTAATAGGATGGTCCGGGTCGCCTTCCACATGGATTACCTGGGGCGTCACGTTCTTTGCCTTGTCGCCCAGAGTGTAAATAATCACGCCGCAACTCACCGCGCAATACGGGCATGTCGAGCGCGTCTCCGTCGCCCGCGCGATTTTCAATTCGCGCAGCTGCGCGTACGCCGGCTTCAAATCGAAGCCGAATACAGTCGCAGAAGCTCCTCCGATTGTCGCGATTTTTAGAAAGTCCCGCCGCGTGGCTTGCATGGCTGACCTCCGCATCTTTTCCTTCGTCGACTCTGCCCTTGCTCGCTAAGGGGCCGGCAAAAGATGAGGCTGGAAATGGAATCGAGACCCATCGGGTCCGGCCCGATGGAACGAGGAGATTCCACGACCTTCCCGCCTATATTTCCAAATCAGGGCAGTCCTGTAAAGAGAATTTTTCGAATTCCATGAATCGCGATGTCTCTTCCATGCAGGGATTTTCACTTGTGCAGCCCTGCGGTGCGCAAGAATTTCGTCCGGGGCGGCAAAGTGCTGACAATTCAACCGTTGTCGTACGTTCCGGTTTGGCTCGCCTCTGACCTATTCTGCTAGGGATGATCCGCCACTATATCTCGAAAACAACCGTGTGCCTGTACAGGCGTGAAAAGTCGGTATCATGACATGGTGGCAGGATTGTACGGGGAGCGTCCGCTCAGAGGTTGTCATGTCCGACGCAAGGACCTTTACGGAGTTGTGGTCCTGAGCACCTGTTCCAGTCTCAAATGGAACGGGAAATTATCAGGGGGGGTAACAGGACAGGATCAGGGAATAACAGGGAAAAACCTGACTCGCCCAATCAGAAGCAGATTCTGAGTGGTGCCAAGCGCCGTTTCCATAGCTAGCGCAATCCGGTTCAACGCCGGGGCGTGGGGAACCTAGGAGCTTGTTGAATTAATGGCCGGGGCGGGCAAAATCTTAGCTTTGCAGCTCGCCAGGCGGGTTCGGATTGGTTGTTGGGAGGGATTCGCTGCCGCCGGGGCCAGCCCGGCGTCGCTTCGCAGCGTCGCTTCAGCGCTACTCTATGCTTCGGTGGACGTCAGCCGCGGAATTCGCCACAGATTGTAAGCCGCCACCGCATACTGGAACAGCCATCCTACTTTTGCCAGCCCTCGCAGTTTCACTTTACGCATTCCCGCCACTGTCTTCAGCCATCCGAACACCCGCTCGATCCTTCCCCGCCGCGACTGCGCGAGAGCATACCCGGCGTGCCGCGTTGTTCGCCCATCCCCCGCGCTGCGCCGCTGCTTGTCGTTCTGCGCGAAGTGTGGCGTCACTTGCATCCCTTGCAGGGTGGTCACCAATTCCTCCCGGTCATTCCCCTTGTCCCCTCCCAGCGTGAACCGCCGCCCGCGCCGCTTCTTCCTGATCGCATCGGCCATCAACAACGCCGCATCCGCTTCCGCCGTCCCGTCCGCCTGCGTCACCAGGGCCTCCACGATCAGCCCGTTCCGGTTCTCCATCATCACGTGCCCCAGATAACTCAGCCGCGCTTCGCTCCCCTGCGACTTCCTGTACAGCCGGGCCTCCGGGTCGGTCTTCGATTGGTGCGTCTGGTTGCTGCGTTTCTCCCCGTGAAAATTCCCTCCGCCTGCCGCACCGCCCCCACCGTCCTTGCGCTGAAAGCTTTTCTGGCCGGCCCGGGCTTCCATCAGCGTCCCGTCCACCGTGAAGTGCTCGCTGGAAAGATGTTCTTTCGCCTGCGCCAGCGCCGCCGCGAAAAACTCCCGCGCCACCTCCTCATTCAGCAGCCGCTCGCGGTTCTTGCTGAACACCGCGTGGTTCCACGCCGCCTCGTCCATCTCCAGCCCCACGAACCACCGGAACAGCAGGTTGTAGTCCAACTGTTCCATCAACTGCCGCTCGCTGCGAGCCGAGCAGAACGTCTGCAGCAGCAAGGCCCGCAACAATCGTTCCGGCGGGATCGACGACCGCCCGTTCGCTTCGTAGAGTTCGTCGAAGCGTTTCGACATCCTTTTCAGAATCTCGTCCACGTTGCGCCGGATGGCCCGCAGAGGATGATCCCGCGGCACTCGCTCCTTCAGCGACACGTAGCTGAACATCGCACCCTGCTGCTTCTCGTCTCCGCCCATCCTCACCAGATGTTCCCTCACCCCTCCCGATGCGCAGTAACAAGGGTTTTTCAACAAACTCCTAGGAGAGAAAATGAGCACCGCGGGAACTTTAAGAATGCGCTGTTTTGGCCCAAATTTGCGGACTTTCGCCTAAACTGGCGGAACAGAGAAAACGTCGCAGACTTGATGGCGGAGAGGGGGGGATTCGAACCCCCGACACCCTTTTGGGGTGTAACTGCTTAGCAGGCAGCCCTGTTCGGCCACTCCAGCACCTCTCCGCAAAAGGAAGTTGGCCGCAGACCTCAGTATAACCCAGGCCGCATGGCCTTGTCCTGCAGGGTGGCGCCGGCGCTGGCGCTCGAAAACCGCATTTCGAGAATTGGATCTAATTCCTGTGGCGATCTTTGCCGACCCAGATCCTCTCCGCCGCCGGGACGCCCAGATTGATTCGTTTCCCATCAAGCCCCAGAGAGATTGTCCCATCGTAGTTCCGCGCGCGAATTTCGAGCCGTACTCCGGGGCGGATTCCTTTCTGCTCGAAGAATTCCAGCAGCCCGCGGTCCCGTTCATAAACGCTGAACACGCGACACTTTGCGCCCATCTGCGCTTCGGCGAGAAGGCATAGGCCCTTCCTCCTTCGCTCGTCAGGATTTTTCATTGCCAGGCCATTTCCATGAGGACAAGATTCCTTGCGGCCCAGTTTTTCGACCAGCTTTCTTTCAAAGGCCGGAGAAACGGCGTGCTCCAGCCGTTCTGCTTCATCGTGGAGTTCGTACCACGGCATCCCGAATATCTCCGAGAGCATGCGTTCGATGAGGTGATGGCGCAGGATGACCCGTTCGGCCACCTGCCGCCCTTCAGAGGTCAACTGAATTCGGCCATCTCGAATCGTGACCAAGTTATCTTTCGTCAGGCGCTTTAAGGCCGCAGCCACCGCCGGTCTTGTCACCGAGAGCCAATGCGCAAGAGTGGCGGAGATTACGCGCTCGCCTTCGGCCTCGGCCTCGGCAATTGCTTTTAGATAATCCTCTTTGGAAATCGTGATCATCGCTGGATCCTCGCAACATTTATAATTTGGCCCGCCGTTCGCCAGTACCCATCTTCAGGTCAACCGCCATTTTCACCGCGGTTCAATTCTTCTCTTGTACCACATGCCGCATTTCGTGTAATCTGCGCATCTATACAGATGTAAACTATGATTAACATATTTTCAAAAAACAAGATTAATATAACATCTGCCGTACGGGCGGCAGAAAGGCCATGGAACACTGTGACTTCGTCGGCTTTCGCAAAAAGGGCGCAATGCGCGCGAGTTCGATACCCGGTGATCTGGCGCGCCCTCGCGTTCGGGTTCATCTGGGCAGGTTTGTGCTGTAGTTTTTTCGCGACAACCTCCTTCGGTCAAGGAGAAACCACCAGCGCCATTGTGGGGCGGGTAGTTGACGCCACCAATACTCCGCTGCTGGGAGCCACGGTGACCATCACCAATCAGGACACTCATCTCCAACGGACGGCCAAGGCCGATGATGACGGCCGGTTCAATTTCCCGCAGCTCACGCCCGGCGCCTACAGCGTGAGAGTGGAAGCCGAGGGCTTTCAATCGCAGGAGAACGACAACGTGGTCGCGGGGCTGGGCCAAAAACAGACGGCCAATTTCATGTTGCGCGTGGCGCCGTCGAGCCAGACCGTGGAGGTGAGGAGCGAAGCGGCGCTTATCAATCCGGAAAATGCAAATACGGCAACCACTCTCGGCGCGCCCGCTCTGGAAAATCTTCCGAATCCCGGCGGCGACTTGACCTACCCCTTGCAGTTTGCCGCTGGCGCGCAGATTAACACCGCGGGCAGCGGCAACGACTTTGTGGGAAGCTCGAACGGCTATGGCAACGTGCAATTCAACGGCCTGCCCGCTTTGTCGAACGGCTACATCGTGGACGGCCTGGAATCGAATGACCCGCTCACCAATTTGAACAGCGGACTTTCCACCAACCTGGTTCTGGGGCTGAATTCAATTTCCGAAGTCACGGTGAATACTCTCTCATACGCGGTGGATCAGGGGCGATATGGCGCGTCGCAGGTGAATTATGTGACCAAGTCCGGCGCGAATCAGTTTCACGGAAATCTTTACGAAATCTGGAACGGGTCGGCGTTGAACGCCGCGGATTTTTTTACCAATGCGACGCCGGGCAACCAGAAGCCACTTTCGACGGTGAATCACTTTGGCGGAAGCCTGGGCGGGCCGATTATTCACAACAAACTGTTCTTCTTTTTCGACAGCGAATGGGTGCGAATCGCCCTGCCGATCGTGACCGCGACCACTGTCTCCTCCGCTCCATTCCAGAGTTATGTGCTTCAACAATTGCCGCTGGGCGGGACCGATTCCATTACCGGCTCCACGTATCCTGCGACGCCGCAGTCCGTGCCTTTCTACCAGAAAATGTTTTCGCTCTACCAGAATACCAACGGGACGCCGCTGGCGGTCCTGGGATGCCCGTTCAATGCGGACGAGTCACCCGCGGTAGGCAGTCCGCCAAACGGAAATGGATGCGCCAACCGGCAGAGCATTTCTCATTCCAGTGATGACCACGAACAGGTACAGACCATCCGGCTGGACTACAACGTCAACGAAAAAAACAGCGCCTGGTTCCGTTTTCAGGCCGATACCGGACTGCAAGCCGCATACACCGATCCCATCAACCCGCTTTTTGACTCAGTTTCCTCGCAGCCGCTGTATTCCTTCGCGGCGGGCTACACGCACATTTTCTCGCAGAATCTTGTGAACTACTTCAATCCGGCGTTTTCCTGGTATGAGAGCCTGTTCGCGCCCGCCGATTTCCAAGCCACGCTGGCAGCGTTCCCGATTGTGCTGCAGGGCAGCGGAGCGAATGCTCCGTTTACAACAATGGGCGGGCTGGACAATACCTGGGTGCAGGGCCGCCGTGCGACGCGATTCTTCATCAACGACAACTTGGAGTGGAGCAAAGGCGCGCACGAACTGCGATTCGGCACCAATACGCGAATCTTTCGCCTCAACGACTACGACTTCGGCGAGGGCACGGTCCCCACAGTGACCTACCGGACATTGCCTCAATTCATTTACGGCGCGGCCTCCACGGCTACGGAAACATTTCCCACGTCTGGGAATGAGCCTTTCAATTTTCTAAATCTCGACCTTTACGCCCAGGACACATGGAAAGTGACCCCAAAACTAACCTGGACTTTTGGGCTGCGCGACACTTTCAATTCCAATCCGCTTAATCCGCACGACCAGATCGGCCGCTTGCCAGCGGCATTCGATTCCATTCCGCACGATGTGAATCAACCATTGAACTCCGTGATTCAGACCGGCGAGGGACATCTGTTTTCCTCCACCCCGCTGGCCATCTTGCAACCGAGAACCGCGATTGCTTGGCAATTCGAGCCGCATTCCGTGCTGCGAACTGGCTTTGGAATTTTCAGCGACATTATGCCGGGCAGCGTGGCGGACGTTATCGGCATGAATCCTCCTTATGTGAAAACATTTACAGGCGGGTTGCTGGGAACCGCAGGCGGCGCCGAGATTGCGCCGGGCGTGCCCGGGAGCGCCGTGGACGCAACGGTGGCGGCAAATCAGAATTTCACCGCGGGTTTCCCGCAAGGTCAGCTTTCATGTGCTTCTCCGCTTTCAAATCCCGCAACATGCCTCGCCCCCGTGGCCATCACGGCTGTTCCCAACGGCACGCTCCACGCTCCTTATTTCATGGAATGGAGTTTTGGAATCGAGCACGAATTCGGCGGTACCGCAAATCTGCGCGCGCAGTACGTTGGCACGCGCGCCGTGAATCAGCCCTATCTGACGCAGGTGAACGGCTATCAGACCGTTTGCCAGGGGTGCTTTGCTCCTTACCCATATTTGCAGCCTGCAGATGGGAGATTCGGGGAGGTGACGCAATTCGCCACCGGCGCCAACAGCCACTACGATGGCCTGCAACTCACCGCTATGAAACGGCTGGCGCACGGATTGCAGGGGCAGGCGAACTATACCTGGAGCCGGTGCATGGATACGGTCTCCAACGGCGGCTTCCTGCAATTTTCCGCCGGTGGAATTTTGTCTCCGTTGCCGGGAGATTTGGCGCGCGATTACGGCCCGTGCGACTACGACATCCGTCAAAATTTCAACGCCGAGTATGTTTATGAACTGCCGATGAAGGTCCAGAACCGAACGTTAGGCTACCTGATTAACGGGTGGCAGATTTCAGGAACATTTTTCTGGCATAGCGGCATTCCATTCTCCGTCCTGAGCACGCCCTATTCGGCCAACGGCAACGGAATTGTGCAGGGAGGCGGCCCGGAATTCGCCAGCGTGATTCCAGGCGTGCCGCTTTACGAACACAAACCGATTCCCGGCGTTACGCAGCCGGGAACAATCCAGTGGCTCAATCCCAATGCCTTTGTTTCCGACGTGGACCCCAGCACGGGTGCGTGCACGGGCGGGGATAGTCCCGGAAATTGCCAGTTTGGCGATCTGGGCCGCAATGCCTTGCGCGGACCTGATTTTTTCTGGAGCGATTTTTATCTGACGAAATGGTTTTCCCTCACCGAGCGCTTGAAGGTTCGGGTTGAGGGGCAGTTCTTCAACGTGTTCAACCACCCGAATTTTGGACTTCCCAGCATGGTGCTGGCCGGAATTCCCGGAAAGCCGTCCACGCAAACTGGATTCGGCGCGCTGGCATATTCTGTCTCGCCGCCGACCGGACTGCTTGGCGTGGGGCTAGGTGGTGACAGCACGCCGCGAATGATCGCGCTGCAAGGACGCCTGGAGTTTTGAGCTGGCGCGTCGCTGCTTCTTCGATTCTGACGTGGAATGTTTGCGTGCCGACAAAGCGCAAAAAAATCTGATTCAAGAGGCCTCGGCACACCTGTGTTGCCGGAATCACGTTTCCTAAACCGGTGGGTCCTCGGCAGTGGCGGGGCGGCCTTCCCTGTTGGCGCGGATCACTCCTGATTCATCAATAAAAAAATCGCGGGAGCCATAATTCAAGGGACGCGCCAGCAAACCAAAGGCATGAACCCGGCCATCGAATCCCGGCGTGCCCGGCAGATATTGCAAGTCGTAGCCAGCGGACCGAGCCGCCTGCGCCGCGGCATGCACGGCCGCGGCCTGTTCGCCGAGTTCGTCGAGCGAGTCGGGATAATGTCCTTCCGCGGTTTCGTAGGATTGCAGCGCTTGCCGCACCTGCGTGAGCGAGGCGCGCGCCAGCGCTTCGGATGCGGCGTGACGTCCCGGTTGGCACAATCCCAGCGCGAACCACATCAGTCCCCAAATGGCCGCGACCAGGACGGCCAGCACAATGGCTGTCTTTTTCCAATTGGGCTTGCGCGAACCCCCGTCCCCGGACGCGCCGCTGCCCGATCCACCGCGCGACGCCAAATCCGCGCCGCACGCCGGGCAGACGTCACTGCCCTGGTTAATCTCCGTGTCGCATTCTGGACAGGTGTACATGGCGCCGGAAAAAGCCTACCGCAGCAGCGCGGATTTTGCCGCCACTTTATTTGTGCGGCGGCACGCACTCGGAATCGCCCGACGCCTGCTTCAAAATTCGGTTTGAATCACCGTGACGGGCGCCGGTGTTGAACTATGGGAGAACTGCGGCGCAATGGGGGTAAACTTGTTTTGCCGTCGCCGCGGCGGCTAAGGAGCTAAACATGGGGCACACGCGTCCAGCGTCGGGATTTTTCGTTGCATGTGCAATTATTTCTGCGCTGGGGCCGGTGGCTGCAACCCCCAGCGCGTTGTGCGCCGCGCCGCAATCTGCTGCTGCCGCCGCGCCAGCGAGCACCGACAAGGATCAGGTGGACCTGTCCGTTACGGTCTACAATTCCAATCTCGCGCTGGTGAAGGATGTACGGCAGGTGCAACTACCCTCGGGGCAGGCTCCGCTGCGCTTCGAAGACGTGGCTTCCAGCATCAATCCGGCCACAGTGCACTTTCGGTCGCTCAGCGAGCCTTCCAAATTGAACGTGGTGGAGCAGAACTACGAATACGACTTGCTCAACGCCGACAAGCTGTTGCGCAAATATGTGGGCAAGGAAGTCACGCTGGTGCAGGAGGAGCAGGAAAACAACACCACCAAATGGACAGAGACCAAGGCGCTACTGCTGGCTTACAACGACACCCCGGTGTGGAAAATCAACGGGCAGATCGTAACCGGAATCATGCCTCAGGCCTATCGCTTTCCCGACCTGCCTTCGAATTTATATAGCGAGCCAACTCTGGTGTGGCTGCTGGACAACCGGGGCGCAGCTTCGCAAAAAGTGGAGGCCTCCTATCTCACAGCCGATATGAACTGGAATGCCGACTACGTCCTCACGGTTTCGCGCGACGAGAAGCAGGCCGATCTGGATGGTTGGGTGACGCTCATCAATAACAGCGGCGCGGCATATCACAATGCGCAACTGCAGCTGGTGGCCGGTGAATTGCATCGCGCGCCACAGCCATCCCCCATGATGCGAGCCAATGGCGTTATGGCCATGGAGAAGGCCGCTGCGCCCCAATTTGGGCAGGAATCCTTTGGGGAATATCACCTTTACACGCTGGAGCGGCGCACCTCCATTGAGAATAAGGAAAGCAAACAGATCAGCCTGCTGGGGGCAAAGAGCTTCGCCATAGAAAAAATTCTTCGCGTGGACTCCCAGGACGACTACACCAGCGCCACCGAAACGGGCGAACCGGAAAAACCACCGGTGAAGGTCTATTACAAATTCCGCAACGACGCGAAGTCCGATTTGGGCATTCCACTTCCGGCGGGAATTGTGCGCGTTTATCAGTCGGATTCCGCGGGACGGTTGCAATTCGCGGGCGAGGACAATATCAACCATACGCCGAAGGACGAGGACGTTTCGGTCTACACGGGGAATGCCTTTGACATCGTGTGCGAGCGCCGGCAGACGGATTACAAATTGATCTCGCGCCGCGTGGCGGAAGCGGAATGGCAGATTACGCTGCGCAACCACAAGGATTCGGCGGCGACCGTCGAGGTACGCGAAACGGTGCCGGGCGACTGGGAAGTGATCAGCTCCAGCATTAAGGGTACTAAGCTGGACGCCAGCACGGTGAGCTTCAGCGTCCCGGTTGATAAAGATGGGACAACCACGCTGACCTATCGCATCCGCACGCACTGGTAGAGAGTGCAGCCGGCAGGAAATTCTCGGGGGAAAATTCAGCAGGGCGTCTTGCCGACGCCGCAGGTCCTTGCCCCCTTGACGCGCGCCGTGGCGATGGCCAGTTCGCGCGGAAAGAGGATGTTCTCGGGAAATTCGCGTACCAGTTCGGCAAAAAGATCGCGTGATTGTACCGCGTCGCCTTCGCGCAAGGAGGACAGCGCCAGCATGATTTTGGCGAAGGGTCTCAAGTAGTCGCCCTGTGTCGCGGCGATGCGGAGCTGATCCATGCCGCGCTGGCGGTCGCCGTGGACACCGCCGAACCAAAGGAAGGCGCGTTTGTAGCCGGGCATGGAGCCGATGATGTAATCCGCGGAGCCAGTGGCCACATAGGCATCTGCGGCTTTGGGGTCCACCGCTAGGAGTTTTTTCGCCGTGTCCTGCGCTTCGCGCATGTAGTGCAATCCCTCGAGCTGATGCTTTTCGATCAGGGCTTCAAAGTCGGACTGCATGCCGGCGCAGAAGGTGAGGGCCAACAGGGCATCGGTATCGGAGGGATTTCGATTGAGCGAGGTCTTAGCCAGGCGCCGGGCGCGGTCCACCGCGTCCAGAAATCCGGCGCGCAGTGTGGGATCGGCGGGATGCTCCGTGCCACCGAGGAATCTCTTGTCGTCCAGAAAAAATTTCGATGTCAGCACGCCCTGGCGGTTAAATTCCTCAAATAGGTAGCTGGCGGCTTCGGCGGCCGGGCCCAGTGCATCGTTGGGGTTCCGGCGTTCGTAACTTTGAAACGTCTGGCGTCCGGCGGCGAATTGCAGGCTATAGAGCTGGTTGAAGCCGGATTCCAACAGGGGAGAATGCACTGACTGCGCGCGCAGCGGAAACGGCCACAGCGCCACCGCGACCAAGATCGCCACAGCGCGTGCGGCCCGTTGATTTCGTATCGTGCGCATAGAGGGCTTTTCCGGCAAGCGGCGTCACGCCAACGGATCAGAGGTTATCCAGAAAAAACTGCGTGACACGCTGGAAAAGTTGTATGCGCGCGGGGGGATCGCTGACGCCATGCCCGCGCCCCGGATAAAGACTGACTTCCGCGTACTTGTCCACGTCAATTAATTTGTCCACCAGTTCCACGGTGTTTGCAAAATGGACGTTGTCGTCGTCCGTGCCTTGGGCGATGAGCAGCTTGCCTTTCAATCCCGCCACATGATTTACGGGCGACGAATCCTGGTAGCCCTCTCGATTATCCTTCGGCAAGCCCATGTAGCGCTCAGTGTAGATGCTGTCATACTGACGCCAGTCGGTAACTGGTCCACCGGCGAAACCCGCCTTGAAAACATCCGGAGCATTGAACATGGCGGTGAGGGTCATGTAACCGCCGAAGCTCCAGCCCCAGATGCCGATGCGCGAGCCGTCCACATAGGGCAGAGATTTCAGATAGCGCACACCGGAAAGCTGGTCCTGCAGCTGCACTCCGCCGAAATGGTGGTAAATGGGCGTCTCGAAAGCGTGGCCGCGGTTGTTGGCCCCACGATTGTCCAGTTCGAAGATGATGTAGCCCTTCTGGGCCATCATCTGGTGCCAGAGAAAAGTTGAACCGCCCCAGGCATCATGCACGGAGGAAACACCGGGGCCGCCGTAGACGCTGATAATGACCGGATATTTCCTGGAGGCGTCAAAGTCCGGCGGCTTGATCATATAGGCTTCCAGCTTGGTGCCGTCGTCGGCATCCACGGTCAGGAATTTCACCGGAGAGAGGTTGTACTGCGCCAGCTCGGGGACTTTGTTCTCATTAATCGCTGCAACGTAGGTGCTGTCGGCGCGATACAGATCGGTGCGCACCGGCTGCATCACGTTGGTGTAATAGTCCACCCATGCGCTGGCATCTGGAGCCATCTGAACGTAGTGCGTGCCATCTTCCTTGGTCAGTCTCTGCGGTTCACCGCCCTTCAGGGAGACGCGATATAGATGGGATTCCACGGGGCTTTTCTGCGTGGAGACGTAATAGACAATTCCGTTTTTCTCGTCCACGCCTTCCAGGCCGGTGACGACCCAGTCGCCCCGCGTCAGTTGCGCCAGCACATTTCCTTTCAAGTCATAAAGGTAAAGATGGCGATAACCGCTGCGCTCGCTGCCCCAGACGAAGCCCGGAGAGTCCTTGAGGAAGGTAAAGTCATCATTGACGTTGAGCCAGTATTGGTCCTGCTCCGTTAGCAATATGCCGGATTTCCCGTTCGATGCGTCGGCGAGCAGCAAATCCAGGCGCGTTTGCGCGCGATTCAAGCGTTCGATGGCCAGCTGCTTCGAATCCGGCAGCCATTTGACACGCGCCAAATAAACTCCATCGTCATTGCCGGTGTCCATCCATTTCGTTTCACCGCCGTCGGCGGAAACCACACCGACGCGAACCACGGGGTTGGCGTCGCCGGCGTTGGGATAGTCCTCCGGGTCGGTGGTACCGGTATAGGTGGTGAGGTCCACCAGCGGATAGTGATTAACCTTGCTTTCATCCATCTGTAGGTAGGCGATGTGCCTGGAATCAGGCGACCACCAGTAAGCGGTGCCCAGGTCCAATTCTTCGGGATAGACCCAGTCCAGTTTGCCCTTAAGAAGATCGCTCGATCCGCCGCCGGTAAGGGGTCTCGGTTTTCCGCCGGAAGCAGGCACGGCCCAAAGATTATTGTCCTGCACGTAGCTTACAATTTCGCCGTTCGGTGAGATTTTAGCGTCCTCGATTCCGCTGTCGCCATGGACGATCATGTGTGAACCCATCGTTGCCAGATCGAGCCAGACCAATTGATCCTCACCCACGAAAACTAAACCCTTGGAATCGGGAGTCCAGAAATAGCTGGCCGGGGCGCGGCGGCCGAGGCCGGTGGCCTGCGACGGCTTTCCCCTGGGAGGCTCGAGGAGGGTTTCCAATTTGTCCGCGCTCACCAGCACGCGGGTCTGGCCGGACGTTGCGTCCATGGCCCAGAGCTCGCGTGTCGGCTTGCCCTGGCCACGGTCAATGTGGAAATAGCTGACGGTTTTTCCGTCGGGGCTCCACTGAAGACCGGGCGTAAAGTTTCCGCTCAGGCTGGGCTGCCCGTAGATACGCTCCACCGTCAACTGTTTTCCCTGCGACGTTTGCGCCACGGCCGCGGCGCCCGCCAGCGCGACCAGGATTAAGAGTGCCCCCGCGCGTTTCAGTACAGAAAAGCGCATCTGATGTTCCTCCCTCAGAACTTCAATTCCAGCCGCCGTGCCGCGCCACCAACAAACCATTCAGTCCGGATCCAGCATACGGGCTCGCCGTAAGAATCGCCCGCGCGGAGATGGCTTTGCGCGCGGCGCGCATTTTCTACATATTCATTCATCAAGAGCGCGGGGCAAACGAATCCTTCCCGCTCTAATGAATTTTACTCTTTACGAGCGGAAGGAGCCAAAAGAACTATGAAGATTTGCGGCGCCGCAAAAGAAATGCACCTACGGTTACTGCCAGCGAGAGCGCCAGCATAGCGCCGTCCTCTGCAAGCCTTTTCGGGCCCAGGCGTTCTCCCGGGCCGAAGCAGCCGCAATTGATTTCCAGGCCGGCGGCATAGGTTCGGACCATCAGGCTGAAGAACCCGAGCAGCGTAAGGCTAGCCAGCGACGTGATAATTCTGAGCGGCCACCCGATCAAGAGGAACAGGCCGAGGATCAGTTCGAACCAGGGAAGCGTCCGGGCCACAAACATGACCGCGCCGGGACCCAGCAATTGATAGGAATCAATCTGCATGCCGAAAAGTGGCGGAGGTTGCACCCAGGGCATTTTTGTCCAGGCGGCGAATAGAAAAACGCCGGCAAAGAGAAGTCTGCCCACCAGTACCAGGCTTCGTAATATGGGGGAAGGCGAGGAAGTCGTCATGGTGATTGAAGTGCTCTTGCCTAATGGCTCACGAGATAATCGAAATATTGTTTCAGGACGGCGTAACTTACCTGACCGGAAGTTGTGGAGCTCTTGCCCTTGTAGGTGATCACGAAGGTGGGCGTGGCGGCGACGGGAATCTTGATGCCCATAGCCACATCGCGCTGAATGGCTTCGTCAAGCGGGCAGCCATGGTGCTCCGGCTCATCCTGCTTGGGCTGGGCAACCCCCGAATCGTCCTTGCAGGCGTCCACCAGTTTTTGCATGGCTTTCATGTCCGTGGCGCCGACGGCAGGTTCAATATACTTGACGACATCCCCGTCGGTTTCCCAGCTGGATTGATTATCATAGAGAGCGGCTTCCGTCTGGGGAAATTTTCCAACGTGCGCGGCGGCGTTCGCATAACGCGCAGCTTTCCAGGAATATTTGTGCTGTGGAAGCGGGAAATCCCGGTGAATGAGGTAGACCTTTCCAGAGGCCACATAATCGGGGATAAGTTGCTTCAGCGTCTGCTCAAAAAGACCCCGGCAAGACGGGCACTGGTAGTCGCTGAACACTTCCATGACGATGGGAGCATTCTTCGACCCATAGGCTTTGACCCCCTCATTACTGGCGGCCGCGTGCGATTGCGCCCGGGCAGGCAAGGCAAACGCTGAAATGATGCTGAAAGCGATGAAGCCAACCCAAAAGGGGGCAGTGTGACGTCTCTTCATTCGACTCTCCTCACTTTTTCTAATAGGTGGAGTTTAGCGCTGAACTATCAAACGGCCATTGTAACCCGACTCCTCTTCCGACGCGCATTGAAAGGTAATGGTTGCCGAAGGCGGCGGGGGTAGGACGGATTCCGCAAATTCGGTCGTTTGGCATAGCGCCACAGCCCGCCCTGAAATGAGAGAATTGCAGAATAGCTGGTAGAAGGGTCAGAATTCGGTGCATCAATAAACTTGACAATAACGCACTCAACTATTAGAATCCACTCTGCGATAGGAATCACCCAAGGGAATACGCACAAAATGCGGAGCATCAATAATTTAGCGGAGGACGTGTAAGTATGAGCAAAATCATAGGGATAGACTTGGGTACGACGAACTCGGTGGTGGCTGTCATGCAGGGCGGAGAGCCGGTGGTTATCCCCAACCAGGAGGGCGGCAGGACGACTCCCTCGGTTGTCGGGATCACGAAGACTGGCGAACGGCTGGTGGGCCAGGTGGCCAAGCGCCAGTCCATTACCAATCCCGAGAATACAGTTTACTCGATCAAGAGATTCATGGGGCGGCGCTTCGACGAGACAACGGAAGAACAGAAGCGCGTTCCTTATAAGGTGGTGCGCGGGCCGCATGACGATGTGCGCATCGAGATTTCCGGCAAGGTATACACACCGCCGGAGATTTCCGCGATGATTCTGCAAAAACTGAAGAGTGCGGCGGAAGACTTTCTGGGCGAAAAGGTGACCAAGGCGGTCATCACCGTACCGGCCTATTTTAATGACGGCCAGCGCCAGGCCACCAAGCAGGCAGGAGAAATCGCGGGGCTGGAAGTTCTGCGCATTATTAATGAGCCAACTGCGGCCGCGCTGGCCTACGGTCTGGACAAGAAGAAGGACGAGACCATCGCAGTCTACGACCTTGGCGGCGGTACGTTTGATATTTCCATCCTAGAAGTGGGCGAAGGCGTGGTGGAAGTGAAATCCACCGCGGGCGACACTCACCTGGGAGGAGATGACATTGACCACCGCATCATTGACTGGATGGTGGCGGAATTTAAGAAGGACCAGGCAGTAGACATCAGCAAAGACCGCATGGCCATTCAACGTCTTAAGGAGGCGGCGGAGAAAGCCAAGATTGAGCTTTCGCAACTTAGCGAAACGGAGATCAACTTGCCGTTCCTGACCGCGGATGCTTCCGGACCGAAGCATCTGCAGTTGAAGCTTTCCCGTTCCAAGCTGGAGCAGCTGATGGAAGACCTGCTGCAGCGGACAGTAGGGCCGGTGAAGCAGGCGTTGTCCGACGCGGGAGTAACGCCAGACAAGATTGACGAGGTTGTGCTGGTCGGCGGCTCAACGCGCATTCCCAGGGTCGTGCAGATTGTTAAGGAGCTCTTTGGCGGCAAAGAACCGCATAAGGGCGTGAATCCGGACGAGGTGGTGGCCGTGGGCGCGGCGATTCAAGGCGGCGTACTGGGCGGGGAAGTGAAGGACATCCTGCTGCTTGACGTGACTCCGCTTTCGTTGGGTCTGGAAACGCTGGGCGGGGTGATGACCGTTTTGATTCCACGGAACACGACGATTCCCACGCGCAAGTCGGAAATATTTTCGACCGCGTCGGACAACCAAACCTCCGTGGAAGTCCACGTGCTTCAGGGCGAGCGGCCGATGGCCAGCGGGAACCGCACACTCGGAAAATTCCATTTGATAGGAATTCCTCCCGCGCCGCGCGGCATGCCGCAAATCGAGGTGACCTTCGACATCGACGCCAACGGGATTTTGAACGTCTCGGCAAAGGACAAGGCCACCAACAAGGAACAGAAGATCACCATCACCGCTTCCACTGGTCTTTCCAAGGAAGAAGCGGAAAAGATGCGCATCGAGGCCGAATCGCACGCCGCCGAGGATAAGGCCAAACTGGCGGAGATCGAAGCGCGCAACCAGTGTGACACGGCGATTTACCAGGCGGAGAAGCTGCTGCGCGAAAACCGGGAGAAGCTCAGCGAGGCGGAGATACGGCCGGCGGAAGAGGCTATCGAAGACAGCCGCAAGGCCTTGACGGAAGGCGGTCTGGATCGCATCAAGTCCGCCACGGAAAACCTGACGCGGGCATTGAGCCGCATTGGGGAAGCCCTATATCGGGCTGCTTCGGCCAGTCCGGCTGGTGAACCGACAGGGCCGAGCGGACCGGACAGCAGCGGCGGGACAGGCGCCAGTACAGGCGGAACACAGAGCCAGCCGGGCGACGTGGTGGACGCGGAATTCGTTGACGTTGACGAATCGAAGCGGCCGAACTAGGCGTCCGCGGCCCGGAAAGGCGTGAGCAGCGTGACCTCAACAGGGATCAAGCGGACTGGACCGCCTCAGGCGGTCCAGAAAATCCGCGACAATGTTTACCTGGTGCAGATTCCCATCAGCGAATCGCCGGGGGAAACTGGCGGCGCCTCTTTTATGAATTGCAGGGAGACGCGCCGCCGGAATTTCCGCCGCGCTCGGTGGAGATTACGGGCACGCTGTTACGCTTCCGGTCTGATGCAGAAAGCGTGGGAGCCAAAACGAAATGGATTGACCGCTGGATGGAGAAGGCCAGCGTGAAGGAAGCATCTATGGGCGGACGAACAGAAGAGACGCGCCGGCAACGGGATGAACATGTACAGGAAAATCAGGAACTGGCGGAGATGAACGCGCGGTGGGCGAATATTTAGATTTACAAGAGGCGCACGGACCGTGCGTTACGAAGCACATGCCGAATCCGATTGACGGAAATTAGCCACCGATGGCCACAGCGACGAAACAGGACTACTACGAGCTTCTGGGAGTGCGCAGGTCTGCGTCGGTGAAGGAAATCCGGCAGGCCTACCGCAAGCTGGCACGAAAATTCCATCCCGATCTCAACCCCGGCGACAAGTCCGCGGAAGAAAAATTCAAGCAGATTTCCGAGGCCTACGAAGTTCTTTCTGACACCAAGAAACGGCAGATGTATGACCAGTTCGGTTTCAACGCGCCGCATACTGGGGCCGGCGGAGCCGAGGCCGGCGGAGGCAATGGTCCCGGCGGCGTCCATTTCGATTTTGGTGGGTTCGATTTTGGAGGTGCGGCTGGCGGCGGAGGCGGGGCGAGTTTTCGCGACATCTTCAGCCAGATGTTTCGCGGGGGAGCCGGCCGCGAGGAACCCGGTCCAGAACCGGGCGCCGACCTGGAGTATGAAATTGAAATTTCCTTTGCGGAGTCCATTCGCGGCGCGGTGAAAAAAATCCATTACACGCGGCAGGATGTATGTCCCGATTGCCGCGGGACAGGACATGCGGGAGGCGCGGCGCGTGTCTGCCCGGAATGCAATGGCTCCGGCCAGGTGACGCGCACGGCCGGCAAGATGCGTTTTCAGGTGAACTGCAGCGCCTGCGGTGGCAGCGGACACCAGCGGACGCTGTGCCGTGCCTGCGGAGGCCAGGGACGCGTGATGCGCACCGAAACGCTGGAAGTCCGGATTCCCGCGGGGATGGGAGCCGGATCGCGATTCCGCGTGGCGGGAAGAGGGAATACAGGAGTGGATGGCGGTCCGCCAGGCGATCTTTATATCGTCACGCGGGTGGCCCCGCATCCGTTCTTTGAGCGGCGTGGTAACGACATTTACACGAAAGTTCCGGTGACCATCACGGAAGCGTCCCTGGGAGCGAAAATCGAAGTTCCCACCGTGGATGGACGGTCGTTGGTCCGCATTCCACCGGGCACTGACAGCGGGAAGAGTTTCCGGCTGCGCGAAAAAGGCGCGCCGTCCGTACGTCATCATGGACGTCGCGGGGATCAATATGTGGAAGTCCAGGTAGTAGTGCCGCGACCGGAAGATGAAAAGGTCCGCGAGCTATTGCGGGAGCTCGGCAAGCTAGAACCCAGCGATCCGCGGCAGGAAATATTCGAGCGCGCGGTGATTTCTTAAGGTCAGGACATGCCTCCACGCGGAAGAAAAAGAGCTCGCGCTGGTTACATGATCAGCGCCGTGGCCACACTCTATAAGATTCATCCCCAGACGCTGCGCCTCTACGAGCGTGCGGGACTATTGAAACCTTCGCGTTCGCAGGGAAATACGCGGCTCTACACGGATGACGACCTGGGGCGGCTGGAAGTGATTCTGACGCTGACCCGGGACCTGGGCGTGAATCTGGCGGGCATCGAAGTGGTCCTGAATATGCGGGACAAGATGGCGGAGATGGAACGGCAGATGGAGCAGTTCATGGAATTCGTACGCACGGAATTCGCCAGGGGCTTCCCTAGCCGCGGCGAACGGGCTTCGCGTTCCGCTATTGTGCGCGCCCCCTCACCGAAAATTATCCGCGTGGAAAAGTAGCACCCCGCAGTAGAGAAGTTATTCACAGCCAACCGAGATTTGCACCGCGTGCATATGCTTGCGCTGGAGTGATTCCACGCCTATTCTTGCTGCATGGCGCGCGCGGATTGTCCGCTTTGCGGCGGGAGCGGATGGAAAGTTGTGGAAGGCGACACAATGGTGCCGCCGACGAAAGAACGCGTGCCTGCGGGGGTGGCCGCGCAGGCGAACGCTGCGGGAGCGGAGTCTTTTGCCATAGAGAAGAAGTCCGGCGCTGCCGTGGGGCGGCCGCGGGTTGCGGTGCGCTGCGAATGCGGGGACACAGACCGCGGAACGCGGGTGCTGGACCGTGCGCGCATACCCGGCCGCTACCGGCACTGCGATTTCGACAACTACGAAACGGATGTTCCCTACAATGCCGGTTCTCCGGCCGATCTTTCCGCATGGAATCAAAACCTGCAGCAGGCTAAGATTCTGGTGCAATCGCTGGCGCGCGACTTTACGGTGGATGTGGAGCGCGGGCTCTTGCTGATGGGTACCTGCGGTACGGGGAAAACGCATCTGGCGGTTGCGGCGCTGAAAGAAATCGTCCAACGCGGCCATGGCGGACTCTTCTACGATTACCGTGAACTGCTGAAGGAAATTCAGGACAGCTACAATGCCGAGAGCCAGTTCACGGAGATGGGAGTTCTCGAACCGGTTCTGCGGACGGAAGTTCTCCTGCTCGATGATTTGGGAGCCAGTAAGCCATCACCATGGGCGCTGGAGACCGTGGGGCATATTCTGAATGCGCGGTACAATGCCAACCGGATGACGCTTTTAACAACCAACTTTCTTGATACACCTGCCGGGCCACGAGAAAGACGCTCTGACCGCGGCGTTCCCATGACGGAGGATTCTCTAAGTGACCGCGTGGGTTCACGAATTCGTTCGCGGCTTTATGAGATGTGCCGGACGATTGAATTGACGGCGCCCGATTACCGCAGAGAGATTCGCCACGCCGGTCCATTCCGCACCTGACAATTGAATCCCAAAGTATTGAGAATATAAATACTACGCCTTTAGTTACTCCGATTGACGGCAGAGCCTGCGTTGCGTAGCATTGCCGCGCTGCTTCCCTAACCATTATGACCGGCACGACCATTGCGCAATTCCTCGTCCGCGAAAAACTCGGAGGCAATGGGATGGGTGTGGTGTACAAGGCGGAAAATACCTCCACCGGCGAGATGGTGGCGCTGAAATTCCTGCGAGAAGATGTCACGCAGGACGTGGAGCGCATGGCGCGCTTTGCGCACGAAGTGGAGATCTGCTCGTCACTGCATCACCCGCACATCGGTTCGATCTACGGGCTGGAAGAATCCGGCGACGTGCATGCGTTGGTGATGGAACTAGTGGAAGGGTCTTCGCTATCAGAGCGCATCGCCAAGGGAGCCCTGCCGCAGGTCGAAGCCCTGGGAATTGCCAAGCAGGTGGCGGAGGCGCTGGAATACGCCCACGAACGCGGGATCATTCATCGCGACCTGAAGCCGGGAAACGTGAAGGTATCGGCGGACGGGTCAGTGAAAGTTCTGGGGTTCGGAATGGCGAATGCGATTGATGCCGACATTGTGGCAACGGAGACAGGGGACTCGGCGACATTGAATCGGGTGGCCATCCTGGCACGGGTCTTGCTGGGGACTGCTGCGTACATGAGTCCTGAGCAGGTTCGTGGGAAGCCTGTGGACAGGCGGACGGACATCTGGGCTTTCGGCTGTTTGCTCTTTGAAATGCTGACCGGACGGTCGGCATTCAGTGGAGAAACGATCACTGACACGCTGGCGGCAGTGACGACTTCTGACCCGAACTGGGACAGCCTGCCGAAGACGATCTCGCCGAAGGTTCGTGAAATTCTGGAGCGTTGCTTGCGAAAAGATCCCGGATTGCGCCTGCGAGATATTGGGGAAATTCGAATTGCGATGGAAGACGGCCCGCCAGCGGTATCCACGCGCCTGCCGACGGAGAGCCCATCTCCGATCAGCGCGCCACCACCGCGGGCCACGCTGGTTTGGCCCATCGTGTTTGGCATCGCCATTCTGGCGGCTACTTTCGGACTGTGGATGTTGTTGCATGTGCCTGCTTCGCCGGTTTCTTCGGTTGTCGCATATATTCCACCGCCGCCGGAGACGAGCTTCCGCTCGTTCGGGTTTGATTCCGGACCCGCGGTGGTTTCGCCAGAAGGAACAAAACTGGCGTTCACGGCAACGGACAAAGAAGGCGTGACGCGAATCTGGATTCGTCCACTGGGCGGTAATCAGGCTACAACCGTGCCGGGGACGGAGGATGCGGCGCTGCCGTTTTGGTCTCCGAATAGCAATTCGTTGGGATTTGTTGCCAATGGCGTTCTCAAGACGGTGGACCTCTCAAACGGGAGTATCCAAGCGCTTGGTAAGGCGATTTTTCAGAGTCGCGGGGCGTGGGATGGCGACGGCACCATCTTGTTTGAAACCTCACGCGGCGGGCCGATTTTCAAGATCCCGGCAGCCGGTGGCGCGCCAGTTGCCGCCACCGCGCTGGACAAGGACGACACAGGAGACACGCAACCGGCATTCCTTCCAGACGGAAAGCATTTTCTGTATGTGGCGCTGAACGGGCGCGTCCCGCAGCGGATTGAGATGGCCTCCCTGGAAACGGGGGAATCCAAAGTGGTGCTGGAGAACGCTCTCTATCCGGCCTTCGCGGATGGCTATCTGTTGTTCATCCGGGGTGGAATCGTTTTTGCCCAGCCGTTCGATCCCGCTTCGGGAGCGCTTTCGGGGACTCCCACCCCATTGGCGGGGGCCAACACGTTTTCTGTCGCGGGATCGTCTGTCCTGGCCTACCAGGGCGGCTCGGCCAAAGCGCGATTGCAGTGGTTTGACGCGAATGGGATTCCTCAAACGCCTCTGGATGATGTGGCGGAATATTCGGCGTCAGGATTTCGCCCGATGGGAGGCGAGTCCTCGTCAGTATCCCTGGTTCGCAAGCCGGGACGAACGATTTGTGGGTCTTCCCCGCGACCGGTGGAATCAGTTCACGGTTGACGTTTGGCGGGGGGAGCAAGTATTGGTGCGTATGGTCGCCGGACGGGAAGACCATCGCGTATGGCGGATCGGCGAACGATCAACCGGCGATTTTCACGCAGCCAGGCGACGGGTCTGGCGCGCCCGAAGTGCTGACGACGCTTTCATCCAATTACCGCACGCCGGCGGTGGTGGACTGGTCTCCTGATGGGCGCTTCCTCTCCTTCGATGTATTCAATACAATCACCTACCGCGAAGAGAGTCTGATCCTCCCCACCACTGGCGACGGAAAACCTGTCCCCGCATCGGCTGTGAGCGCGGATCAGTTCGACGCGAATTTTTCACCCGATGGCCACTGGCTGTCGTATTTTTCTTACGAGACCGGGAGACCGGAAGTCTACGTGGTTCCCTTTCCAGTGTCCGGTGGCAAGTATCAAATTTCCCATAATGGCGGATGGGACCCGCGTTGGAGCAAGCGAAATCAACTTTTTTTCCTAACAATGGATGATCGTTTGACGGAAGCGGACATCCGATTTGAAGGAAAGGCGCTGGAGGTGGAAGTGCTTCGGCCACTTTTCCAGCTGAGCCAGCCGTTGTTCGCCGGACCGCTCTACGACGTCTCTCCGGATGGGGCACGATTCCTTACTTTGACCGCAGCCGATCCATCCGCGTCGCGTTCCATCACCCTCATGCTCAACTGGTCTGCTGTGCTGAGAAAGTGATACGCGCGGGCATTCCGGTTTATCCACTCATATGCGTATCGCCCCGATGCGTTGACTTGATTCAGGGTGCGGCCTAAGATGCCGGCGTGCCCGACCCCTCGTTAAAATCTGAGCGAACGATCTCCCATTATAGGTTGGTTGAAGTACTCGGCAGCGGGGGAATGGGCATCGTCTGGAAAGCAGAAGATTTCAAACTTGGCCGCCTGGTAGCGCTGAAATTCCTTCCCGAAGAGGTTTCCAAGGATCCCGCTGCGCTGGAACGCTTCCGCCGCGAGGCGCGCGCGGCCTCCGCACTGAATCATCCTAACATCTGCACGATTTATGAAATCGGCGAGGACTCGGGCCTGCAATTCCTGGCGATGGAATATCTCGATGGGCAGACACTGAAGCGATTCATCGAGAGAAAACCGGTTGAGACATTACGGCTGCTAAAGCTGGCAACGGAAATTGCCGATGCGCTGGATGCGGCGCATTCCGCCGGGATCATCCACCGCGACGTTAAGCCCACGAATATATTCGTAACTGCCAGGAATCACGCCAAGCTCCTGGATTTCGGGCTGGCAAAACGCACGGAAATCGGCGCGGACCAGAACCCAACGTTGGATGTGTTGCCTGCCACCGATTATCAGCTCACTCAACCGGGGAGCACCATTGGGACCATTGCGTACATGTCTCCGGAGCAAGTTCGCGGCGAGGAACTGGACACACGAACAGATATTTTCAGTTTCGGCGCGGTGCTCTACGAAATGGCCACCGGGACGCAGGCGTTTGGCGGCGGCACCAGCGGGGTAATTTTCCATTCGATTCTCGCCGATTCTCCGCGGGCTGCCGATGAGTTGAATGGTGACGTGCCGGCAGGATTGATGCCCATCATTACTCGGACGCTGGAGAAAGATCGCGCGGCGAGGTATCAAACGGCGGCGGAATTGAAAACGGACTTGCAGGAGTTGGCGGGATCGACCGACTTCAGCGGCACGCTGATTGAGAGGTCCCGCCGGGGAAGCTCCGCGGCGGCCAGGAAACCGTCCGTGAAATGGCGCATTCCCGTCATTATCGGAGGCGCGCTGCTTGCCGCGACACTGGCATCTATCGTGGCATGGCATTTTATCGCCATCAAGAAAGCCCGGGCGCTGTCTGTGCGCGACACGGTGGTTCTGGGGGATTTTCAGAATCGGACGAATGACCCTGTTTTCGACGACACGTTGAAACAGGCGTTGGCCATCAGCTTGCGACAGTCGCCCTTCCTCAACATTCTCTCGAATGGAAAAATTCGCGAGACGCTGGGACTGATGATCAAGCCCGCCGATTCGAGACTGACGCCAGACGTGGCCCGTGAAGTTTGCCTGCGCACGCGAAGCAGAGCCTATATCAGCGGTTCGATTGCCAATTTGGGGAACGATTATGTGGTGGGAGTCAACGCCGTGGATTGTGGCTCGGGAGAGTTTCTTGCACAAGAGCAGGCACAGGCGCAGGGGAAAGAGAAAGTTCTCGACGCCCTGGGGATAACGGCGGCGCGACTGCGCAAACAGCTGGGCGAGTCACTCGCTTCCGTGGACAAATATGACGTGCCTCTGGTATTGGCTACGACCTCTTCCTTGGATGCGCTAAAAGCCTACACCAGCGGCGCGAACGCGCAATTGACCAAGGGAGCAGAGTCGGCAATTCCGTTCTACAAGCGAGCCGTGGAATTGGATCCGAATTTTGCGCAAGCCTATGCCTCGCTAGGAATTTCTTATAGCAATCTAAATCAGCCGGCGCTGGCAAATGAATACATAAGCAAGGCATTTTCTCTGCGAGATAGAGTTTCCGAATACGAAAAGGTTTACATATCCGCGCTTTATTACGAATTAGCAACGGCAAATCTGCAAGGCGCGCTGCAAACATTCGAAGAATGGACCAACTCGTATCCGCGCGACGACGTGGCGCGCACAAATCTGAGCGTGGTGCAGGCGACACTGGGGCAGTATGACGATGCCATCCGGAATGCCAAAGCCGCCATGGAGCTATATCCGCAAGGCGTGACCAATTATGAGAATCTGGCGGATTTTTATCTGGCGCTGGGACTCTATGCGAATGCGCGGAAAGTTCTCTCGGAGGCCCGGAGTCGCCACTTGGATGATGTGGGCATGCGGCAGGCATTGTACGCGCTGGCTTTCATCGCCGGTGACCAGAAAGGGATGAATGAGCAAATCTCATGGGCGCAGGGCAGACCCGGCGTGGAGGACATATTTCTCTCGATCCAGGCCGACACCGAGGCGTACTCCGGCAAACTGAAGAAAGCTCGGGAACTGACTGCGCAGGCGATGGCATCAGCACGAAAAGGCAAAGCGGAGGAATCCGAAGCCCTGTGGCAGTCCAATGGAGCCACGCGGGAAATTCTTCTTGGAAACGTGAATGAGGCGCGCCAACAGGCGGCCGATGCTCTTGCCCTGGCCCCGGGAAGCCGCTACGCAGCCGCGCAGGCGGCCATGGCATTGGCGCTGGCGGGGGAAAGCGCCCGAGCAACGAAAACCGCGGACGATCTTGCGAAGTCGCGGCCGACGGATACGCTTCTGCAATCATTGCTCGTGCCGATGATTCGGGCGGCTGCGGAATTGAAAGATGGCGAAAATGAAAAAGCCGTGGAGACTCTGAAAGCGACACTTCCTTATGAGCTCGGCGCGGCGCGAGGCGCCACGGTAAATACCTGCGTCTACCCCGCGTATTTGCGGGGGCAGGCATATCTGGCGTTGAATCAGGCAGCGCTGGCCGCCGCAGAATTTCGAAAAATCCTTGACCGGCCGGGCAGTGTGCAAAATTGCATCACTGGCGCGGTGGCGCGAGCCGGGCTGGCGCAGGCCTACGCGGTGCAGGGCGAGACGGAAAAGGCGCGAGCCGCATACCAGGATTTCATTGTTCTCTGGGAGGATGCCGATCCGGACGTGCCCATCCTCGTTCGGGCCAAATCTGATTTGGCCCGCCTGCAAGAGCCGCGATGAAGGGATCGCAGAGGGCCCCCGGCGCTGGAGCGAAAGGATGCAGGCAGCGGGGCCATTGCCATACTGCATAATTATTCGTTTTGATGATATTGATTCACGGCGGTTGACAAGTCGTTTCCGTGGCGCGTATTATCCAGCCAAGACAGCGACAATTCGTTGTCTCGTTCCCTTCTTGCTTTCCCCCTCTGGGTCACGCGCCGCGAGGCGGAATCTTCGGCGAGTGGGGCACGGAACCGCAGGGGAGGCCTGCATGTTTTCACCACAAGATACCAACGATAACGTCCTACTTGCTTCCGCTGAGAACGTAACGACGGATACATCCCGTGAAACGGGTGCGAGTTCTTCCGAAAGCGAGCGCAGCCATGAGTCCGCTGCCAAGGGCGCTCCCAGACCCGAAAATGTCGGCCCGGATTCCGATGGTGCTGGAGCACACGGAAAGGAGGGATCGGAAGCGGATGCGGCGTCCGTGCCGGAAACTACCGAATCGAATTCTGCCGAAGTGGATGCGGAGGGAGCAGCGGGGATCAACAACAATGAGCCGATGGAGCAGCTGCTGGAACAATACGCCGCACCTGCACGGAAGAGCGGCGAGGGCCAATCTCTGGAAGGTCACATAGTGGCCATCACGGAAATGGGCATTGTGGTAGACGTGGGGGGGAAGCTCGAAGGGCTGATTCCCGCGCAGGAACTGATGGAGTTGGGCTCGCCGCTGGCATTCGTCCCCGGCCAGACGATTGAAGTCGAGAAGCTGGGAGAAGTAAAAGACGGATATGCGCTTCTCTCGCATATCCGCGCACACAAGCGGCACGTCTGGCAGCAGATTGAAAAGGCCCACAGAGAGCAGGGAACGCTTACGGGCAAGGTGGTGGACCGTATCAAGGGGGGGGTGGTGGTGGACATCGGCGTCCGCGCGTTCCTTCCGGCATCGCAACTGGAATTGCGGCCGGTGCATGACCTGGATGCGTGGAAAGACCGGGAAGTCACCGTCCGCGTGCTTAAGCTGAACCGCAAACGCGGCAACGTGGTTGTGAGCCGGCGCGCGCTGTTGGAAGAAGAGCAGAAGGCGGCGCGCGAGGCGGTAATGTCCACGCTCCAAGAGGGCGCGGTGATACGTGGCAAGGTAAAGAATGTGACGGAATATGGCGCATTCGTGGACCTTGGCGGAGTAGACGGGTTGCTCCACGTAACCGATATGGTGTGGGGCCGCGTTACGCATGCTTCCGAAGTGGTGAAGCCGGGCGATGAGATTGACGTTCAGATTTTGAAATTCGATCACGACCGCATGCGGATTTCGCTGGGGCGCAAACAGCTGACCGCAGATCCCTGGGAAAATATTCAGGAGCGCATGGCGGTTGGCTCCCATGTGAAAGGCCGCATTGTCGGGCTGACTGATTACGGCGCGTTCGTGCAGGTTGAGACGGGCGTTGAAGGTTTGGTGCACGTCAGCGAGATGACGTGGTCACGCCGCATGAAGCACCCTTCGAAAATGGTGAAGGTGGGCGACGAGGTGGAAGTGGTTATCCTGGAACTGAAGCCGGACGTGCGACGCATTTCGCTGGGAATGAAGCAGGCTCTGCCAGATCCGTGGGAAGGCGTTGCGGCGCGATATACGGTGGGCGCGGTCCTGACCGGGCGTGTGCGGAATGTGACCGACTTTGGGGCCTTCGTGGAGATTGAGGATGGCGTCGAAGGGTTGATTCACGTGGGGGACATCAGCTGGACGGAGCGCGTCCAGAATCCGGGTGACAAATTTAAGAAGGGCGACAAGGTGGAAGCCAAGGTGCTGAAGGTTGACGAAGAGCATCGGCGGCTTTCGCTGGGCGTAAAGCAATTGCACGATCCGGTCGGCGATTGGATCCAGCAGCACCATGTGGATGAGTTGGTGCGCGGGAAAGTGGAGCGGTTGGCGACGTTTGGAGCATTTGTCCAACTGGCCGAGGGAATTGAAGGGCTGTGCCACGTCTCGGAGATCGAAGAGCGGCGCTCCAAGGCGGAACGCGAAAAGCAGATGCATGATACCAAGCAACTGGGAGCGTTGTCCGCCGGGCAGGAATACGAATTCAAAATCATCAAAATGGATACCGAGCAGCGGAAGATCAGTCTGAGCTATCGCGCGGCCACCCGGCAGGTGGAGAAAAAAGAGATGGACACCTTCCGTACGTCGAAATCGTCCGCCACGGCAACCATCGGTGACGCAATCCGGGCGAAGCTCGGAAATCCATAGTCTGTTCCGGGCGGAGGTTCGAGGAATCTGAGCAGACGATAGATCATTCGCCGCACTTTTCTGCTAGATTAAGTTACCCTCTCAAGCAGCTGGGGGATTAGACGACTGCGAGACGTATCGATTCGACAGATACGATTCATAACCAGGAGGGCGTTCCGCCAATGGCCAGCACTGCCGGCAGTTCCGGACCCAAACCGAATACTTTGACCAAGGCGGATCTGGTGGAAGACGTGCTCCGCGCGACGGAGCTCCCGCGCAAGGAATCGGAAGAAGTTGTAGAGATCATTTTCGAAAACATCACGCAGGCGCTTCAGAAAAACGACAAAATTGAGATTCGAGGATTCGGCAGTTTCCGCACGCGCGAGCGCCGGGGCCGGATTGGGCGCAATCCCAAGACCGGAGCCCGCGTGGAAGTTCCTCCCAAGCGCATTCCGCATTTCAAGCCGAGCAAGGAACTAAAGGATTTTGTAAACGAGCCGCAATCCGCTCTGTCTGCCGAGGCATCAGCCGCGCCGGGCCAGGACTAACACAAGCTCCATGGATTTCCTCTGGTCTCCCTGGCGGTACCGTTACATGGAAACGACCGGGCACGAGACGGGCTGTATTTTCTGCCGTGCGCTGGAAGCCAACGATGATGCTGCCGTGGGCATTGTGAAACGCGGCGTCCAGACCTTTGTCATCCTGAACAAGTTTCCCTACACTAGCGGTCATTTGATGGTTGTTCCCTTCGCGCACGTTGGTGAACTAGCCGATTGCGACAGTACAACGCTGGCGGAAATAATGGAACAGACCAAGGAAATGGAGGCAGCGCTACAGGAAATCTATCGTCCCCAAGGTTTTAATTTGGGAATGAATCTGGGACGTGCAGCCGGAGCGGGCGTTCTGGGTCATCTTCACATGCACCTTCTCCCACGCTGGGCCGGGGACGCGAATTTCATGACTACCATCGGCGAGACCCGCGTGGAGCCGGAAGATTTGTCCACCACGTACGAAAAACTGCGGAAGGCTCTTGGCGGGAAGTAGGAATCTCAGCGGGCTATTTCAATTGTGTTTTCCCGTCGCACGATTTGGGCCGTCGTGTTCACGTTTCCACTTCCGAAAAAAGGCTACGCAACCTACAATCACTCATTCAATTTTGGCCGCAAGCCGGGGAGTTTTGCCGTGAATCTGGACCTTACGCAGGAACAGAAACTGCTGCAACAGACGGTCCGCGAATTCGCCGAATGCCGAAGTGAAGCCGCTGGCGCGGGAGATGACGAAACCGGCCATTTCCCCCGTGAGACGTTTCGCAAAGCCGCGGAGCTGGGTCTGACGGCGTGTCGTTCCCGGAACAATACGGCGGCACAGGCTTCGACCACATTGCCTACAGCATTGTGATTGAAGAGATTTCGCGTGCGTGCGCGTCTACCGGCGTGATTCTCTCCGTGCAGAATTCACTTTTTTGCGATCCGATCTTATCACTTTGGGACGAAGATCAGAAGAAGCGGTTTCTGACGCCCTATGCGAGCGGCGAAAAAATTGGCTGTTATGCGCTGACCGAGCCGCAGGCGGGGTCGAATGCGGCGGCGCTGCGAACCGTGGCTGTGCGACGTGGCGAAAAATATGTGATTAACGGGACTAAGGCGTGGATTACCAACGGCGGGGCGGCGGACGCGGCCATCGTCTACGTGAATACGCAGCCGGAAAAGGGCGAAAAGGGAATCACGGCGCTGGTGGTGGAGAAGGGAACGCCGGGCTTCCGCGTGGGGAAAGAAGAAAAGAAACTGGGCATCAATGCCACGGCCTGCTGCGAGCTTTCATTCGCGGATTGTGAAGTGCCGGCATCGAAAATCGCATCGGTGAGGAAGGCGCGGGATACAAAGTGGCGCTGGCCACGCTGGACGGCGGGCGCATCGGCATTGCCTCGCAGGCGGTGGGCATCGCGCAAGGCGCGTTTGATGCGGCGCTGGCTTACGCCAAGGAACGCCAGGCGTTCGGACACCCCATTGCTGATTTTCAGGCCATTCAGTTCATGCTGGCGGACATGGCCACGGAAATTGACGCCGGGCGATTGCTGGCGCGCAAGGCGGCGTGGAAACAGGATACCGGCGCGCGATTTTCTCTGGAAGCGGCCACCGCGAAGCTTTTTGCCAGCGAAATGTCCACGCGCGTGGCGCACAAAGCCATTCAGATTCACGGCGGTAATGGATACAGCCGTGAATATCCGGTGGAGCGGGCATATCGCGATGCGCGCATCACCGAAATTTATGAAGGCACCAGCGAAATTCAGAGACTGGTGATTTCGGCGTGGGTACTGAAGCAATACTGATTCTTGCTGTTGTTGGTCGTGAACCTGTGCTTGCCCTGGACCGCGCGCTCGTCTTCCAATCTGAACAAGACGAGGATTTTTTCTCCGCCATCCCGTCGCTCCCGGAATTCTGCTGATTGAACTGCATCCCTCCGCAGGCGTGAACGCCGAGCCATATCTGGTCCGCACGGCAGACCTGAAGCGCACCGCGGAGAGGCTGCTGCGGCCACCGGAGAGCAATCGCGCCGGCTGAATCTCCGGGAAGTCGCCGCGGGAATCCTTTTTCGCGTGACGGGTTCACGTTTCGAGCAGTTCCTGACGCACTACCAGCAGGCACGCCTGTATTTTCCGGGGCGCTATCGTGAACTGGCCCGCGTTCGCCCGCCCGTGCTGCTGAAAGTGAATTTGAAAGCCGATTTTCCCCGCTGTTACGTCACCCGGAGAATTTTTCAAGACGGCGGGTTGTATCTGGGGCCGTTTGCCAAACGCAAGAGTGCGGAGGAGTTTGCCGACCGTTTTCTCGATTTCTTCAAAGTGCGCCGGTGCCAGATCCGCATCCTGCGGGATCCCCAATTCTCCGGCTGTATCTATTCGGAGATGAATATGTGCCTCGCTCCGTGCTTCGCGGGATGCACCGACGAGGAATACGACCACGAAATTGCGCGGCTGGTGGAATCGCTGGCATCCAGAGGCCGGGCGCTAACAGACGGGCTGGAATCGGAGCGGGAAGCTTCCAGCGAGGCGTTGGATTTTGAACGAGCCGCCACGGTACAGAAACGCATCGAAAAGGTGCAGTCTGTTCTTCGCGCCCTGCCAGAGCTGGCGCGAAATATCGAACAACTGGATGCGGTGATCCTTCAGAAGGGGGCGGAAGTCAGTTCCGTGGCGGTATTTTCCGTGCGCGCTGGAATGATTGGCGATCCATTCTTTCTGAATTTTGGAGAGCAGATCAGCCAGCCACGTTCCGCGGAAGAGACGTTGCGCGCCGGGTTAGAAAGCACGGAAAGCCCCACGCGGCGGCCTTCAGAGACCAAAATTGGAGATTCGCAGGGTCCCGCCGCGCGGCAGGGGGATGCGAATGTTATCGAAACCACTGGGACCGCAAACGCGAATCGCGAGCGATTGCCCGCGCAAGCGCGAAGCCCGGCGCTGGGCGAGCATCTTGCGCTGGTGGCGCGGTGGTTTTACTCCAATCCGCGGGAAGGTGAAATTCTCTTTCGCGAGAGATCCTGGCCGTACCGGCGGATACTGCGCGCCTGTTCGCGCGTGCTGGGAGACGGTGAGTCGAAGCCGAAGACCAGCGCTCCGCAGGCCAAATTAGATGGCTAAGCGCATTTCCCCGCTTCGTGACGATGGTCGCGGAAGCAGGAGCCCGCATCCACAAAAATCGTGCAACCCCTTACAATAGATATTCCATGACTGTGCCAGTTGCGGAAGCGGCTGAAACCCGGCGCGAGAAGTCGCGCATCTCTGGCGCGCTGCGAGCGTTGCGCCACCGCAATTTCCAGCTTTTCTTCGGCGGCCAGCTCGTTTCGCTCATCGGCACGTGGATGCAAACGGTTGCCCAGTCGTGGCTGGTGTATCGTATGACGGGTTCGGCGCTGCTGCTGGGCACGGTGGCGTTCATGGGCCAGTTCCCTGTATTCCTGCTGGGGACTGTGGGCGGGATGGTGGCCGACCGGAAGAACCGCCACCGCGTGGTTATCACCACGCAGACGCTTTCCATGATTCTGGCATTCCTCCTTGCGGGTTTGACGCTGTCTGGACGGGTCCGTGTCTGGGAAATCATGGTCCTGGCGACGATGCTGGGAATCGTCAACTCGTTCGATCTGCCGGCGCGGCAGGCGTTCCTGGTGGACATGGTGGGAAAAGATTATCTGATGAATGCGATCGCATTGAATTCGTCGTTGTTCAACGGCGCGCGGGTGGTCGGGCCGGCTATCGCGGGAGTTTTGGTGGCGTGGCTTGGAGAGGGATGGTGCTTTTTTGCGAATGGCGTCAGCTTCCTCGCAGTGATTGGGAGTTTGCTGTCGATGCGGCTGCCACCTTTCCAGCGTCCGGTGAAAATGGCGTCCATGTGGGAGCACGTCGCGGAGGGATTCCGCTTTGTGCGGAGAACGGGGCCTGTACGTGCCCTGCTGCTCCTGGTGGGTTTAGTGAGTCTTGTGGCGATGCCTTACGCGGTGCTGATGCCGATTTTTGCCGATCGAATTCTCCATGCGGGCGCGCGTGGATTGGGAATCCTGATGGGCGCGACGGGAATCGGAGCGGTCTCCGGCGCGCTGACGCTGGCGATGAAGAAGGGGCTGAAGGGCTTGGGGCGCTGGGTGCCAATGGCGGTGTGCTGCTCCGGGCTCGCCTTGATCGCTTTTTCTTTCTCGCGGATTTTCTGGCTTTCGGCGGTGCTGCTGGTGCCCGTGGGATACGGGGTGATGTTGCAGATGTCGTCAACGAATACGTTGATTCAGGCAATGGTTCCCGACCATCTCCGCGGGCGGGTGATGGCGGTTTACGCCATGATGTTCATGGGCATGGTGCCGATTGGAGCGCTGCTGGCAGGTGTGGCCGCCCACCACATTGGCGCGGCATTGACCGTGGCATGTGGGGGCGCGCTGGCCGTGGCAGGGGCGGCACTGTTCGCGCGCAATATACCCAAGATGCGCAATAGGGCTCGCGAACTCATCGTTGCGCAGGGCATGGAAGTGGAAGGTTCTCAGAGAGAAATCCCCGCCCGCGGAATTTCTTAGCGCCGTTCCATGTGAGGACAAGTCTTCTCCGGTCATTGACCGCGTGCTAGCGCTCGGATTGTTCTGCCGTGTTTGACGGTTCCTCTGCGGGAGGCGGACCGAAGCGTTGGACAAGCCATGCATTCAGCGCTGCGGTCATCTGGTCCAAACGTCCTTCAAAAAAGTGGTCGGCTCCTGAAATGATGGCGAGTTGCTTTGGCTCCGGCATGTTTGCAACCAGAGATTCAACGAGCTCGCGCGAGCCGAACTGGTCCATCTCGCCCTGAAGAAACAGTTTTGGCTTTTTGCACGCAGTCAGATAGGAAAGATCCGATGAATTGACCGGAATTCCCAAGCCAACAAGTTCCGCGACGCGATTATCCTCGCAACCAACGCGCAGCCCCACCCAGGCGCCAAAACTGAATCCCGCCAGCACCATGGATTTGCCGGGAAAGGAAACCGATAAACTATCCAAAGCAGTGCGAACGTCATCCCGTTCGCCGCGGCCGGCATCATGGCTGCCGTGACTGAGGCCGGCTCCACGAAAATTGAATCGCAGAACGGGGAAACCGTGGTGGTGCATGGCCCGGGCGATGCGAAAAACGACTTTGTTGTGCATCGAGCCGCCAAAAAGAGGATGAGGATGACACACCACGGCGACCCGCAGAGGATTGCTGACAGGGGAGGTCCATAGCATGGCCTCCAGCCTGCCAGCTTGGCCATTCAGAAAAAACGTGCGATGGAATGTCGCGGCCATGGACGACGAATTCCCAGTGTAACGGATTGCCGGACGGCGGCGAAGCGCGACCATGCTGCAAGCGCAGCTGCAAAGAGAGACGCGGTAGAATAATGAGGACTGCTGAACCAAGACGAGGAGGTGCCATGTACCACCACGACCCCAAGACAGCTCTGGAAGAATTGCGCGAGGAAGCGGTGTTGCCCCACCCAGTGCATTTGCGTGACATGATCCTGAGAACGCGGCTGGACGCTCCAGAGGCGCTCGATCTGAATCGGGAATTCCAGGAGTATCTGCCGCTCTACGGCGAATTGCAGAAGCTAGCTCAACTAATTCTGGAACGGTTGGCAGCGGGAACACCAAAAGCCAGTTGATCGTAGATGGATTGAAACGGGAAGAGCGCCGTGCCCAGACAAACGATTCTAATCGATGCGGACGACACGTTATGGGAGAACAACGTCCACTTTCTGCAGACCATCGAGAATTTTATCGCCCACATCGAGCCGCTGGGCTTCACACGGGATTACGTCCGGCACATTCTGAACGAAACGGAGATGCGCAACATTCGCCAGCACGGATACGGCGTCAGCAGTTTTCGGCGGTCGTTGGAGGAGACATATTCAAAACTCGCGGGCGGCCTGGCGCGACGCGAAGTGATGGACGAAATCAAGAGCATGGCGAAGGAAATGGAGGGGATCACGCCGAAGATTATGGAAGGAGTGCCGGAAACTCTGGCTTATCTCTCGTCGCGGCACCGTCTGATTTTGTTGACCAAGGGGCAGCCAGCGGAGCAGGCTGGAAAAGTGGAACGCTCCGGATTGCAGGGATATTTCGACGCCATCGAAATCGTCACGGAGAAGGACCGCGACGCGTATGAACGTCTGGTGGATCATTTCCACATTGTGAAATCACAGGGATGGATGGTGGGCAACAGTCCACGTAGCGATGTGAATCCCGCGTTGCGGGCAGGTCTGAACGTAGTGTTTATTCCGCATCCCAACACCTGGGTGCTGGAGCACACCCATTTGGAAAGTGGTCTTGGGCGGCTGTTGGTCGTATCAAGCTTCAGGGATTTGCGTACCCATTTCTAGTGGGAGGGATGATTTCTTTCGCCATGGACTATCGCAAGGAGTTCGCAGAGTTCGGTGACGTGATTTATATGAACACCGCGGGACAGGCAGCGTTGCCGCTGGTGTCCATACGCGCGGCGCACGCGGCCGTGGAATGGAAAAAGCTGCCGCACCAAATCCCGGATGAAACTTACTATGAGCTTCCAGATCGCGTGCGCTCCAAGTTGGGCCAATTGATTGGCGCAAATGCGAAGGATATTGCGCTGACCAGCGGGGCCAGTTCCGGGTTCGCCGCCGTCGCGCAGGGATTCGACTTCCGCCCCGGCGATGAAATTCTTGTTGGGCAGGGAGAATTCCCGGCGCATTTTGCAGCGTGGCTGGGCTTGCAGAAGGCCGGCGCCGCGCAGGTGCGCGTGGTAAAACCGCGTGATCGATTCATCACGGCTGACGATTACGCCGCAGCCCTGGGTCCGCGCGTGAAATTGGTCTCGGCTAGCCTGGTGCGTTTTGACAATGCCGTGCGGCTGGATGCAGCGCGACTGGCGAAGGCCTGCCACGATGCCGGCGCGGCTCTTTTACTGGACGTGAGCCAGTGCGTGGGAGGCATTCCAATGACCGCCCATGAACTGGGCGCGGATTTTGTGACCAGCGCCGGATACAAATGGTTGCTCGGCCCGTACGGGACGGGATTCTTCTGGGTGCGCAAAGATTGGATTGAGCGCTTGCGGCCATCTCCTGTCTACTGGGCGGCGTTGGAAGGCGCGCGCGAATTTCACAATCTGCCACTGGAAAATCCACGGCCGGTTGCGGGCGCGCGCCGGTGGGACGCGCCCGAAACCGCGAATTTTTTCAATCTGTCGGCGCTGGACGCTTCTCTGGATTTCGTCCTGCGGGTGACGCCGCATGCTGTGGAGGAACACAACGCCACAATCCTGGAGGGGTTAATCGAACGGTTGCCGCGCGATCGCTGCGTGCTTGCAAGTCCACGCGAAGCCAGCCAGCGCGGGCCGTATTTGTGCGTTACCGGGCGGACGCCGGAACTCACCAAGGAACTTTACGGGCGGTTGCGCGAGGAGAAGATCATCGTCAGCTTCCGGCAAGGCACACTGCGCTTTGCGCCGTACCTCTACAACACCCCACAGGAAATTCAGCGGGTAATCTCCGTACTTTCCGTCTGATCGCGTCGGAAATGCGCGTCACAGCGGCGCTGTGGTGCGGAAGGGAATGCGCACCACGCTTTCCAGTTCAACGGGCTCGTTGTGGCGCAGCCCCGGACGGAATTTCCATCGCGATAACGCATCCATGGCGTTGCGATCCAGCTCCGGATCCACTCCGCGAATAAGCTGGATGCTGTCCACCGACCCGTCCTTGCGAATGATGGCGTAAAGAACCACTTCGCCTTCCACGTGGGAACTGATCAGGCCGGGAGGGTATTTGGGATCAACCTTGCGCAACGGCTCCGGTCCGGTAAGCCCTTCGCTGGTCAACGCCGGGCTGCCATCTGGCGTCAGCTCCGCAAAATTCAATACCCAGCTTCCCATCGCGCTGGTGAGATTGGGCATGTTGACGTAGAGCGTAAAAAATTGCTTCGTGCGCAGAATCGCCGCTGGCTCAAGTAGCGGATTTGAGCCGGGTGTACCACTTCCGGTTGCTGAACCTGGAATCAGGCGGGAGGGGGATACAGCGGAATTCGATGCGCCCAAGCCCCCGGGCATGACGTGCAATGCCGCATGGCCGGGAAGGCCGCCAAGCCGGCCGGTAATAGTGCCGCCCGGATTGCCTCCCAGCCCGCCTCCCGTTCCCGAACCAGACGCGGGTGAAGGAATTCCACCTCCACTGATACTGATTCCTGCAGGTCCTTTTGAGCCCACACCTCCCAATCCTCCTTCTCCGTTGCCGCTTGCGCCGTCGTCCGTTCCATTTTTCGCACCGTCGGGGATGCCGGAGTGCAATCCATCGGGCGAAACAGTAAATCTCGCGGAAAGATTTCCCTCGGGTGGTGCATCGGGCGGGGGCACGGCAGCCGGATCGGCGGAAAGCGCGATCCAATTTTGCGAGGCGCCATTGCTCGTTGCGCTGGCTGTAATGTCCGGAGGCGGATCCGCCATGGAGTTTCTCCTCCGAGCATTCGTGGGGTGGGCGTTTCCGGCGGTGACGGGAAGTTTGGGGCGCTCGACGGGCGGCAATGAATCCGCGAACAGGATGCTGGCGGGTGGGTTTTCCGCCGCGTGAATATCTGGCGCGGCGGTGCTATGCGCATTTCGTTGCCGCAAGACTGGAGCTTGACGCACATGAGAAGGATTGAGTTTGGGCGCGGCCGGCTGGGGCGTTTGCGACCACTGCACCACGTTCGGCAGCGGCGGCAGGATTTTAGGAGCGACGAGCGGAGCGTCCGGGCGAATCAAGGTCTGGCGCGGATGCGTGGGAACGTCGGGAAGAGAAAGAATTCTTTGCCGCGGATGGAAGGCGTCCGCGCCGCGCCTGGGAATGCGATTATTGCCGCGCAGTTTATGGAGCCCAACTTTGTGTCCCGGCGAGAGACGGGGCAAATCGCGCAGCGGATACCAGGTGAGCTGGTAATGCGGACTCTCCTCCCCGGAGGAATCTCCCGGCTCCACGGCGCGCGAGGACGAAGAAAGAACCAGAACAATCAGGGCGGCATGAAAAACGATTGAACCGAGCAGCGAGCCACGGGCGTGAAGGCTGGAGACCCAGCGCGGACCGAGGTAGAGCGAAGTTGCGCCAGAAGTTGCGCGCCAGGGTCCGCTCAGGAGAGCGGCGATATTTTCGCGCAGAGTTTTCCAGCGGGATGCCCAGGACACACCCAGCTCCGGAATTTCGCCGGGGAGCGAAGTTCCATGTGAACCGGTGTACATAGAACGAGCCATTATACGAGGCACACTGTACCGCAATGAGCCAACCGAATCATCATGCTAACGTCATGCGGCGGGCATGAAGCGGAAAAAACTCAGAGCCGCGTCTCCCTGCTCCACTACACGGACGCGCGCCAGTCTGAAAAGTTTCTCCGGCAAGGGATTCCTACGGGAATGCTCGGCAATCACCGTCCCCGAGGAAGCCAGCAGGGACCCACTATCGAGGAATTGGAGAACTGACTCGTATTCCTCTTTCTGTTCGTAGGGTGGGTCCAGGAAAACAAAGTCCGGGATATATCCGCGCGACGCGGTACGCTCAAGACCGATCCGGGCGGTGGCAGCGATGACGATCCCGTCACGGTCAATGCCTAAAGCTGCCAGGTTTTTCCGAATTAGATCGGCTGCCGGGCGGTATTTTTCGATGAATACAGTTTGCGCGGCGCCGCGACTCAGGGCTTCGATTCCCACCGCGCCGGAGCCGGCGAAGGCGTCTATCCAGCGCGAGCTTTCGACCGAAGCGCCCAAAATATCGAATAGAGTCTCGCGCAGGCGGTCGCTGGTGGGGCGAAGCGCCAGGCCGCGCAGTGTGCGCAGCGTCCGTCCGCCGAGTTTTCCCGCGATGACGCGCATCTATCCCACCGACGCCAAATGATACCGGCTGGCCCACGCAGGTCCCAGGCCTTCGAGAATGGAATGCAACTCCTCAGCACGGGCCGGATCACTCACCAGGGCGAAGGCCTCGCGCCTCGCCAGTTCCAGCAGTTCGCGGTCCCGCAATGGATGTGCCACGGCGAAGGCGAGGTCGCCATGCTGGCGCGTTCCGAAAAATTCACCAGGACCGCGCAATTGCAAATCCTTTTCGGCGATTTCGAAACCATTGGTGGTGGACGCGAGGGTTTCGAGACGTTCGCGAGCTTCGGGCGAGACTTCTCCGGAGGCAACCAGCACGCAGATGCCGGGATGACTGCCGCGTCCGATGCGGCCGCGCAACTGATGGAGTTGCGCGAGGCCAAAACCCTCGGCGTGCTCAATGACCATCGCCGTGGCGTTGGGCAGATCCACTCCCACTTCGACGACGGTGGTGGCGACAAGTATCTGTATTTCTCCGCGGCGAAACTTCTCCATGGTCGCCTCCTTTTCTTCATTGCGGAGGCGGCCGTGCAGCAGGCCCACTTGCAGGCCGTGGAAAACAGAGTTGGCCAGGCGTTCATACTCCGCGGTGGCGGCTTTCAATTCCTTCCGCGATTCTTCAATCACCGGGTAAACGATGAAAGCCTGATGGCCTTTCCCTGCTTCGCGCCGGACAAGCTCCCACACGGCGGGAAGTTTGTCGGCTGTGGTCCAGCGCGTTTCCACCGGCGCGCGGCCGGGAGGCATTTCGTCGAGGATGGAGATCTCCAGGTCGCCATAAAGAGTGAGCGCCAGGGTACGTGGGATGGGCGTGGCGGTCATCACCAGAACGTGGGGCGCCGCGCCCTTCTCGATGAGCCGCTTACGTTGGGCCACGCCGAAGCGGTGCTGTTCGTCAACGATCACGAATCCCAGGCGGGCAAATTGGACTGGGTTTTCGATCAGCGCGTGCGTGCCCACGACGAATTGAGCTTGGCCGGCGGAGATGCGTTCCAGGGCGGCCTGCTTTTCAGAACGGCGAAGACCGCTGGCCAGCAGTTCAGCCTTGTAACCCGCCGGGCCAAGAATTCTGCGCGCCGACAGGAAGTGCTGCGATGCGAGGATTTCCGTAGGGGCCATCAGCGCCACCTGATAGCCATTTTCCATGGCGATGACGGCGGTTTCCAGAGCGACAAGCGTCTTGCCGCTGCCCACATCACCTTCGAGCAGCCGGTTCATCGGCTCGGGTCGTTCCATGTCCGAGGCGATTTCCGCGAGCACTCTCTTTTGAGCGGTAGTGGGCTTAAAGGGAAGAATCCGTTTCACGGCCTCCCGTATGGCATCCTCGCGGATGCGCATGGCGATGCCAGTTTTGCAATGGCGTGCGCGGCGCCGAGAAGCGACCGCCAATTGAAAATAGAAAAACTCCTCGAAAATCAGGCGCAGATGGCCGGGTGTGCGGAACTGATTGAGCTTTTCCAGATCGGCGTCCTTGTTAGGGAAATGGACCGAGAGCAGAGCATCGCGGCGGGTGGGAAGATGGAGCGAATTGCGAAGAGATGCTGGAAGAAGTTCGGGAATGTCGCGCGTTAGATTGTTCAACAGTGAATATATGGCTCGGCGCAATATTCGTGACGAAAGCTGGCCAATCGCTTCATATATGGGCACGATGCGGCCCATTTCCGTGGAGTCCGCCCGTGAATCCTCGTCGCCAAGAATTTCGAATTCTGGGTTCACCATCTGGAGAACCGTGGGACGAAGGCGATCCAGATCAATCTTCCCGTGAAGGATGATGCGCTGGCCCGGGTGGAAGCGGCCCTCCAGGTACGTTCCGTGAAAAAAAGGGACGTGCAGCTGGCCGGTAGCGTCGAAAACTGAAAGATGGTACATGGCGTCGCGGCGATGGCGAAAACGGACGACGTGGCCGCTCTGTATGACCGCCGAGATGGTGAAGACATTGCCCGGCTGTGCGTTCGCCAGGGGCGTGAAATGCGTGCGGTCCTCATATCGAAATGGCAGATAGAGCAGCAAGTCACCGACGGTTTCGATGCCGCGCTCCGCCAGCAATGCGCTGCGCTGCGGGCCGACGCCACGCAGATACTTCACCGAATCGTGCAGCGAGATCGTCATTTACTGCTTTTGCGCCCAGCTTCTTATAGCATCAGATGAGCGGACGGTCCAAAACATGCGGGCAGCACCCGCGCGGTAGATTGCATCTCTCTTGAGTATGCCCTTGGCGGGAGGAAAACTCGAACAAAAGGCGAAGATATTGAACGTTCGACGCTGGCTGGAGTATTTGGCTGCCATTCTCCTGGGGAATGCCATATATTTTCTATCCTTTCTGCCCCATTTGCCGGTTTCCGTGCAGCACCAGGCGTTTCGAGTGGACTGGGGGCTAGGGTTGGATTTCCTGATTTGTGTCGCGGTTTACGGTCTGCTCAGGTTGGGAAGCCGCCTGTGAAGGTGCTCACTTGAAGCGATTTGGGGCGTCTAAACAAATAATCGAGAGTTCTACACGGGTGTCCCATCGTCCCGGGACCCCAGGATTGATTTGCGACAGAAGCTCAGAGGATTGTACTGTTGGTGAGAACTTAAAAATGGGGCTTAGCGTTGCAGTTGATGCCGGTGCACGTCTGGCAACGGTGAATCGAGCGGAGGAATTCTCACAGGTTCGGGAGGCCCAAGCGGGAAACCGCATGGCCTTCGAGGAACTGGTGAGGCGCTACGACCGCGACGTTCTCCGCCTGGCGCAGAACCTCCTGCGAAGCTCCGAAGATGCACGGGACGTTTACCAGGAAAGTTTCCTGAAGGCCTACCGCAATATCGGAAAATTCCGCTTCGAGTGCAGTTTTTATACCTGGCTCTATCGAATCGTTACCAACGTTTGCCTGGATCACATGCGACGAAGAACCTCGCGCCCCGAGGATCAGGCGCCGGCGTCGGAATCCGAAGAAATAACGGAGACGGATTTTTTTGACCGGCAACCCGAAGTTCGCGCACAGGCCAACCCGGAGAAACATCTGCTGGGGAATGAAATTGGCCGGCATATTGCAGCGGCCATGGAGCAGCTCTCGCCGCGGGAGCGAATGGTGTTCGATTTGAAGCACAACCAGGGTTTGCGTCTGCGCGCCATCGGGGAAATGCTGGGAACGACGGAAGAGACCGTCAAGAATTCGTTATTTCGGGCCACGCGCAAATTGCGCGCCAGCCTGGCAGGGATTGCATGAACCGCGAAAATCAAATGCAGCCGGAAGGATCCGAAAAGGAACCGCGGGCAGTGTGCCGCGCGATGCAGGAACTGCTGGTGTTCTATGCCGCCGATGAGATTGACGATGCGGAACGCCGTAAAGCCGACGCACATCTCCGCGAGTGTGCGAGTTGTGCGGCCCGCTTGGCGGAAGAGCAGGAATTTCTCGCGGTCGTATCTTCCAGTCAATCTTCCACGCCAGACGTGCAATTGCTGGCCAGCTGCCGCGCGCAGTTTGCCGGAGTCCTGGATCAGGAAGAAGTCAGACATCCTGCCAACTGGCTGGCGAACATGTTTGGCCGAAGCTGGTTTGGCATGCGTTTGGCGGTGAGCGCCGCCCTGCTTCTGATCGTGGGTTTCCTGGCGGGGCGCATGGCTTCGCTCCGGCACGTGCAGAATATTTCGTCCATCTCTGGTGGAGCGGCGAACAGCCTTACGGCAGCGGGGCAAGCGAATCCTTCGGAATTGCGCACTGCGGATATTGCCGCAATTACATCCATGCCTTCTTCCGGCGATGCGCCGCCCGACGTACAGGTTCAGATGGCTAACCAGCGGTCCGTTCTTTTGCAGGGCACCGTCAACAACGATAAAGTGAAGAATGCCCTCCTCTCCGTCCTCGAAAATCAGAACCGTTACCAGCCGGACGTGCGCATGCAATCCGTGGACCTGCTGAAGCCGCGCTGCGCGGATGCCGATGTAAGTCAGGCCATGTGCCGCGTGCTGCATTCGGACCGCAATGCCGGCGTCCGATTGAAAGCGTTGGAAGCGCTCGGTGGAGCACCGCCTTCCGAAAATGTAGAGCAGGCGATGTTAGACGCATTGCGCGGCGATTCTAATCCTGGTGTGCGCGTGGAAGCCGTCCAGAGTCTGCTTAAGATGGCGCGCAATGGCCAGTCGCTTCGAGACCCTCAAGACATCCAGATACTGCGTGACCGCATGCAGCGCGACCCAAACAACTATGTTCGGCTGCAGACTGCGGCGCTGGTCCAGAACCTGGAACCGCATCAATAACAATAACCACGGGGAAAGAAAAATGAAATTGGCAGTGGGATTTAATCGCGGGGCCGCACTGCTCGCGGCAATGGGACTATTGCTGGCCGGGGTGGCGAACGCCAAGAACCGTGAACCGGAGGCGTCTGCAGGAGACCAGAGGCGGCAACTGGTGGTTGAAAAGAACGGTACCTACCTCACGCGTCCGGGGTTGACGTTGCGTGTTTTTTTGGACCGCGGGGACGTGGTGATCCACACGCAGAATACTCCGCGCGTGAATTACAGTCTTCGGGTCGAAACACCTCAAGGAACCACCCTGGCTCCCGGACTGGGGAATCTTTTTGACGTGGCCATGAAAAACACGGCCAATGGCATCTTCCTCCGCGGGCAAGTTCCGGCCAACGATCTGTGGAGGATGGGAGTGGTCTGGGTCACTCTGGATGTGACGGTCCCCAAGAGTTACAGCCTCGATATTTCCACCGAGGGGGGAAACATTCAGGTTGCTGACATGCAGGGTCGAGTGAACCTGCTTACTGCTGGCGGAAATATCTCTACAGCGAACATCCGTGGATCTGCTCATGTGCAGACTGGCGGAGGACATATCACGCTGAAGGACGTGTCCGGAAATCTGGAAGCGACAACCGGGGGCGGGCATGTGACCACTGGAAAAATCGGAGGAAGCGCGAATATCCACAGTTATGGCGGACACATCCGCGTGGCGGCAGCCGCACACGGTGCGTGGCTGCAAACAGGAGGAGGGAATATCTCCCTGGGGAATTCCGGAATGGACTTGGTTGCGGAGACGGGCGGCGGTCAGATTGAAGTGGGCGAGGCCAAGGGCGCCATTCGAGCGCGGACAGGCGGCGGCGGAATTCGCGTGGTAAGTTCCAAGGGGCCAACCCAGTTGCAAACCGACTCCGGCAGCATCTATCTGACGCGGGTGGATAGCGCGGTGCGCGCCCAAACGGGAGAGGGGGGAATCACCGCATGGTTGACCCCCAATGCCCATCTTGAGAAGCCGTGCATTCTGGAATCCGGACAGGGCGACATCGTGGTTTACCTCCCGGCGGACTTGCGCCTGACAATTGTCGCCACGGCTCAAGGAAGCGATGAGCGCCGCATCTTCGTGGATCCGGGTCTGGCGGTGAAGGTAAGCACGGACAGCGGTCCCGGAGGCGTGCGCGAGGTGCGCGGCTCCGGTGCCTTGAACGGGGGCGGAGAATTGCTGCGGCTGAGGACCATGGAAGGCAACATCCGCTTGTTGCTGAATGACGCCTCGCACCAGGCAGATCTTTACAAACAGCAGATGGACGAGTTGCATAAGCAATTGGAGAAGCAGTTGAAAGCAGCGCAGAACACGGATTCAGGTCAGCCGTAACGCAACGGACGGACATTTGAGGGCCGCTGCTTACGGGAGGGGGAAGCGTGCGTCGAATCGTTTGGGCATTGTTGATGTTTACCGCCGGTCTGGCGGCAATTGCGCCCGCGGGGCGTGCGTCAGCAGGGGATTTTGATCGCGTACTGCCGCTATCCAAGGGAGGACAATTCCTCCTGCAAAATGTGAATGGTTCGGTAGAGATCGACGGCTGGGAGCGCGAACAAGTGGAAGTACAGGCGACCAAAACGGGACGGCGGGCCAGCGAGCTTGATCTGGTAAACATCGACGTCCATTCCGAAGACAACCTGGTCACGGTGCATACGCTTTATCCCCATGGGGATGGGGTTGAAGTGGCCGTGGATTACAAAATCCATGTGCCTTATCGCGTGCTGCTAAGCGTGATCGAAACAGTGAACGGAGATGTCCGCGTGAGCGGAATAGAGGGAGCGGGTTTCCTCCGCTCGGTGAACGGCGACGTGGAAGTGTTGAGCAGCGCGGGACGATTCAGCGCCAAAACGACAAACGGCAGTGTACACCTGGACCTGCGGCAGCTTCCCGGTGGGCGGCCCATGGAAGTATCCACAGTGAACGGAACTGTTCTTTTGGAACTGCCCACCAGCGTGAACGCCGAATTGCGTGTCGAAAATTTGAACGGGAATTTTGATTCGGAAATGCCCATTCGGGAAAAGACATCTCTAAGTTCAAAGGGTTTCAGTGGTCGGCTGGGCGCCGGGGGCAGTGAAGTGATTCTCAATTCCACCAATGGCGATATCCGCATCAAGGCCGGACGGCCACTTATCTAGACAAGGAACAGGGAGGGAATCATGACTGTGAACATTTGGAAGGCCGCAGCGGGAATTGGGGTTTTGGCTATCAACTTTTCAGCTGCGCCTGTGGTCCATTCACTCGCGGAACGTGTCCATTGTCTGGCTTCCCACGGAACATCTGGGTGTAATCATGCGTTTTCACGATCTGCGGGATCGCGATGGGATAGCGATGAGTCAATCGCTCCTGTTGCCAACACTGAACGCATGACTCTTGCCGCGTGGCCGCCGCAAGATGTTGGCACAGCCGCACAGACCCAGGAGCAAACGAAAATGGACCTCCAGAGTCTCATGGCCCAGGTCCGCAACCTCAGCGATGATGGGGATGAGACCGGATGGCTGGGGGTGGAGACCGGCGAGGTCACAGCCGGCCGCGTGAAGGAGTTGAAGCTTCCCGTCGAACGCGGAGTTTACGTCGAGAGCGTTCAATCCGGCAGCCCTGCGGAGAAGGCGGGACTGAAAAACGGGGACGTCATATTGAATTTCGACCAGCAGTCCGTGGAAGGAGCGATGCAGTTCCGCCGCCTGGTTGAGGAAACGCCCGCCGGGCGGACGGTGAAATTGAACGTCTGGCGGAATGGCAGAGCACAGGACATTTCGGTAGATATCGGCAAGCGCGAAGACATGGAAGGAAATCAGTGGATGAGCATGAAACGCGGGGAGCTTACCCCTCTCTCTCCAAATCCAATGATCGCGCCGGGCTCTAAATTCCATTTTGAGTTTCCCCGGGGATTTGATCTGGGCACGCCGCGGTTGGGAATTAGCGCGCAGGATCTGAATGGGCAGCTTGGTTCCTATTTTGGCGCTCCTGACGGTAAGGGCGTCCTTGTGGTGGAAGTCATCGCTGGTTCAGCGGCAGAGAAAGCCGGCCTGAAGGCGGGTGACGTGATCACCCAGGTAGAAGGCAAGCCGGTAAAGTCCACGGACAACTTGCGCGATCTAATCAGCAGCAACGGAAACGGCAATGAAGTTACCCTTTCCATTCTGCGTCGCTCTGCCATTATAACGATCCACGTCAAGCTCCCACCCCCGCCGCCGGAAGAAACGGGCGCAGTTGAGAGGGTTTCCCTGTAGGGAAGTCTTCCCGTGCTGTGTGTGCCATGGACGACTCGTGAAGGCCTATCCGGTGGGGGGCCCATTGAGGATGCCCAAGGCCAAAATTTGTTCCACCACGCGCGCCGGTTCGTCCGCCGAATCCACTCGATAGTCCGCCATTTCATAAAATGGCAGACGCTGTTGGTAGAGGTTGCAAAAGCTGGCCTCGTCACGGAAGAGCGGACGATCGGGAATCTGTGCGCAGCGGTTGAGCAATTCTTCAATGGGACAGTGAAGCCAGAGCAGCAGTCCCCCACTCTGACGTAGCAAGGCGAGATTTTCGGCTCGTGTGGTTGTACCGCCTCCGAGGGATAGAATCACTTGCCGATCTTTTGCGAGAGCTTCCCCCACGGCGCGGGAAAGCTCCTCTTGCTCCAGGTCACGAAACGCGGACTCACCCAATCGGGAGAATATCTCTTGGATACTCAGGCCGCAGGTTTCCACGATGCGCTGATCCAAGTCCACGGAATGCCAACCCACCTGACGGGCCAGGAGCCTTCCGATGGTGGACTTGCCGCTGCCCATGAATCCCGTGAGGCCAAGCAGCCGGGAAGTCCTTCTCGAGTTCACACGGATGGAGGAGAGAAAGGGCAAGCTGGGATTACCGCGCGTCGTCACTCGCGCTTGCGGATATTGATGGTGCCATCGAATGAACTGAGCTCCACGTGGGCCAGACCCAGTCCCTTGCTTCCCCCCACGATGCTGTTCGAGAAACGGGGAGGACGCGTGGGAGAATGTATAGGTGACGGCGTCAGGTTTGCTTCATTGTTCACGATGCCGCGCAGGGAAACCGCCTGCACGGAGAAGGAATCGCCTGGAGAGAACCGCAATTCTATGGGGCCGCTGTAGTTGCTCACGAGATAGACGCCGCTGGGCATGAAATCGCTGTCGAAAAGAATGCTGCCGTTTGTGGTGTGCATGCGAACGTTCATAAGGTGCCCCTGAAGCAGGCGAAGGTCTCCCGTGAAGGAAGAGATTTCGATTCGCCCTGAACACCGAATGCAATCCACAGATCCGCCAATCGTCTTGACGCTTATGAAACCGCCAATGTCCTCGAGATCTACCATAGCCGTGGCTGTATCCACCGCAGTGTCGCCAAAAACGCGCAGGACCTGCACGAAGCCGGCGTCGTTGTGAACTTGAAGCTCGGCATCCGCAGGAACATTCAAGGAGTAGTCAGCGCGAAGGGCGTCCGGGCCGACGTTCTCAGAAAGAAGCATGGTGTTTAGTTCGATCAGGTTGCCCTTCTGCGTCGCTTCAATTCCAATCTCATCGCTCGCGTGGTCCGCCACCACCTGCACCTCGGCCTTGGGCCAGGACTGGATCACCAGCCTGCCTTTGGGGTTGTGAATCACAATCACAGGATGAGGCTTAACCGGGAAATGCTTTTCCAGATGGTCAGCAAAAGATGGTGAAGCCGCCGCCAACAGGACGGCGATGAACAAGCAGGGGGAAATTCGCATGGCGCTCGGAAGGGACCGGAACAAATAGCTCATTGCAAGCTCACTCCGCGTTCCACCATGGAGGCCAGCAGATCAGATTTCTGTTGGTAAGCGTTGTTAAGGTAATCGCGGGCAAGTTCATTATCAGGCTGCTCGCTCACACTTTTTTTGCACAAGAAAATATAGTTGTCAACCATGGCCAGGTCACTCCTCAGCGCGCTAGCAACTTCCGGATCCGGGTCTGACCATGATTTAGCTGTTTGGCCTTCCATCGTCTGCAGCTTGGCATCATAGATGGCACTAGCCGTTTCCGGCTGTTGTTGCCAGGTGGCGCGCTCGGAATGGTTGACCTGTGAACTGAGCAGGCCGATTCCGAATAGAAGGGCGAAGGAATAAGCGAAGGAGAGTGCCGGTCGCGTGAAATGCCCCGGGAGCGCCTGACGCCAGGTTCTGCGCGGCAGCCGGACAATTCCTTCCCGCTCCAGTTGCGCCTTCAGGGAACGCCAGAGGTATGGCGGCGGGTCCATTTGTTCCGTCCGCATGACGGCGGCTGCATCATGGATGGCTTTCAGATCGGCGACGGCGCCTCTGCATCGCCCACACCCGGCCAGATGTTCCACAAATCCCGCGGAGCGCGAGCCGTCAATCCAATCATCCAACTCAGCCGCAACCCGATTGCATCTACTGCTGTCCATCATTGACCTTCCTTGCCATCTTCTATTTCGTTTGCAGCGCGCCGTTTCTCCCGGGCCTCTTCGCGCTGCGCCTCGTGGAGTAACTCACGAAGCCGCATACGGGCCTTGTGCAACTGGGATTTCGAATTCCCGATGGAGCAACCCATTATCTCGGCGATCTCGTTGTGCTCATATCCTTGCACATCATGCAGGACAAAAATAGCGCGATAGCCGTCTGGCAATTGTTCCATCGCATGCTGCAGATTCATACGGTCAATCGCGCCGCTCAACCGCAGATCTGGTCCTCCAAAATCCCTGCGCGGACCCTCTCCGTCCTCGTCTGGTTCGGTGGCCTCTTCCAGAGAAGTTTGCGGAATGGTCTTTTTCCTCACCTTCATCAGCACCACGTTCACCGCGAGCCGATGAAGCCACGTGGAAAAAGCGGACTCTCCCCGGAAAGTGCTGATCTTGCGGAAGAGTTGGAGGAACGCCTCCTGCGTCAAATCCTCCGCTTCCGAGGTGTTGCTCACCATCCGCAAGCATAGGGAGTAAACGCGCCGCTTATGCAGTTCGTAAAGACGTTCGAAGGCTGCCGCATCGCCTTGCTGAGCAAGGCGTATGGCGTCAGCTTCCGAAAGCTCCCCAGTTTCAGTTCGTCTCGGTCGGGCCACGTTTCCCGTCGGGACGCATCACTCCATGCGATGCGCGTCTCCGCTCCGGAGTTGTCCTCGCCTGATTCGGCGTGCATTGAATTCCACCCCCCCACTGGAGGGATGGCCTATTCTCTTCTGAATTGAAGACTACGTCTAGGTTGCGACGCGGGCCGTTCGGCGGGCCGGAGTGGAGCGGGAGGTTGGCGGTCCCATCAAATCGTTCCGAAGGGTTCCTAGATCACCGGGCGGAATCACGCAGAGGAAAGACTTCAGCACCACAACGGTCTCCCTTACACAGGTATTCAAATCAAAATGCAGGACATCCAGTTTGGACCATCCAACACCCGGCTCCGTACTCGTGCCTTCCACCAGGGTGGCAGCGGTGCAGCTGAACTCATCACCGAGCTCCTTCACGGCCTTTGAGAGGGCGTGGATTTTCTGCAGAAAACGAGACCGGTCGCCGAGGAGCACGCTGTGCAACAGTGAACTCCAGGAGGCCGCCCGGTGGCCTGTGCCGCCCCTGAAAAAACCTGGATTCAAGGGTTCCACGCGAGAATAGGTTCGATGCTGGCGTGCATGGCTACCCATGGCCAGAAGGGCGCCAGCCAAGGGTATAGCGAGCAGCTGGGACAGGTCAGAAGCCACGGCTAATTGCTGGCGGGCACGAACCAATTCGCCGCGAGCGCGAAGCGAAAAAGCTTCGTTCAAGACAATACTCAACATCGCGTAGGAGGCTTCCCACCGGCGGACAACGCCTTCAAATAGCTCGTTATTCTCCTCAGGCAGGCGGGCCGTCCAATCATCCGAAACTGACCGCCCGCCGGAGAGGAACCTGGCGACCCCTTTGGCAACCACTCCGCCTCCTGTGGTTCGTGCAGTATAACAAAGTATAGGTTGATAATAGATGTGGCATCCTGGATGTTCCGTCTCCGCAATGATTAATGGCCCTTTCATGCTGGCGATCTGGCCCTGAGTGTGTGGACGCGGTTGTCTTTTTTTTGGCACAGTTTCTTGACGCCCATCGAAGCGGCCCGCTATACTCGCGTTTCCTTGGTAAGGATTCGCATTGCAATTTGAACCGCTCGACCAGTTCATTCAACGGCGCAAGAATCTGGAAGCAATAGCCGCGCTGGGATGTCCCGCGTTTCCGCACCGGTTCGATTGGACCCATACCGTCGCGGAAATTCTGGAACGATTTGGCGCGCGCGATGGCGCGGAGCTTGAGGCTAACCAGACAAATGTCCGGGTTGCAGGCCGCATCGTTTCCCTTCGCCTGCACGGAAAGGCCGGATTTCTTCATCTTGCGGGACAGGGAAAACGGCTGCAGGTTTACGTGAAATTGGATGTGGTTGGCCCGGAGGCATTTGAGTTGTTCCGACTGCTGGACCTGGGCGACACCATCGGCGTGGAGGGGCCTCTCTTTCGCACCAAGACGCAGGAACTGACCATCCGGACGGAGAAAGTTTTCTTTCTCAGCAAGGCCTTGCTCCCCTTGCCAGAAAAATGGCATGGGCTGGCCGACGTGGAGATTCGGTACCGGCAGCGGTACCTGGATTTAATCGCCAATGAAAAAGTTCGCGAAATTTTTTTGAAACGCGCGCGATTGATTTCCGACATTCGCCGTTTTTTTGACGGCCGTGGATACATCGAAGTGGAAACTCCCATGATGCATCCCATCGCCGGGGGCGCCACGGCGCGGCCGTTCATCACCCATCACAACACCTTCGACGTGGATCTTTACTTGCGGATCGCGCCGGAACTTTACTTGAAGAGGCTGGTGGTCGGCGGCCTGGACAGGGTTTATGAAATAAACCGGAACTTTCGGAATGAAGGGGTTGGCGCCAAATACAATCCTGAGTTCACCATGCTGGAGTTCTACCAGGCCTATAGCGACTATCGTGATTTGATGCGGCTAACGGACGAGTTGCTGGCGGGTTTGGCGCAGGAGATTTGCGGCACGACGAAGGTGCCGTTCGGAGAGCACACGCTGGATTTCGGGCGCATTGAACGGCTCACCATGCGGGAAGCCATCGTCCGCCATTGGCCCGCGGCGGCAGGCGCTCCTCCACGCATCGGGGACCTTGCCGCGAGCGGTGGTTCCCGCGAAGCTGCAAGAAAATTTAATTCCCATGTTGCGAAGATTGGTGAACCGCCTGTCCAATTCACGGATCAGACGGCTGACGGCGAGATCACCGGGATGCTTTTTGAGGCCGTGGCTGAATCCAAGCTGATCCAGCCCACCACCATTTTCGATTTTCCCAATGAGCTCTCTCCGCTCTCCAAGTGCCGCGATGATGATCCATCGCTCGCTGAGCGCTTCGAAGTCTTCGCCGGCGGATTTGAAATCGCCAACGGCTATTCCGAATTGAACGATCCCGAAGAACAGGAAAAGCGCTTTCGCGAACAGGTGGAAGCCGGAGGGGACGAGGCTCCCAAACAGGTGGATGAAGATTATATCCGTGCGCTGGCGCACGGAATGCCTCCCACGGCAGGCGAAGGGATTGGAATTGACCGCCTGGTCATGCTGCTGACGGATTCTCACTCCATTCGCGAAGTAATCTTGTTTCCCCTGCTGCGCCCCCCGGCAACTGGCGAAGAACCGGATGATCGGTACGCCGCCCCAGAATCGAAATGAGATTTGAATGGCTGGTTGCGAAGCGCTATCTCCGATCACGGCATCGGCCTCCCGTCCTGCGTCTGGCCACGATGCTGGCTGTTCTGGGAGTGGCTGCCGGAGTCATGACACTGGTGGTGGCGTTGGCGATGAACACAGGATTCAGTGATGCCTTGCGGGACCGTCTTCTGGGCGTAACCGCGCACATCAATCTGAAGCCCACAAGTCCCGAAGGGATTGCAGACTATCGTCCGCTGATGGCAAGACTTTCCAAAACCCCCGGCGTTCGTTCCATTGCTCCGGTGATTTATGAAACCGTTCTACTTTCCAGCGGGACGCGCGCGCGGGGAGTGGTTCTGAAGGGAGTCGATCCTGACGCGGAGGTCCGCGGGGATCGTGCCCTGCAGCAGATTGAAGCTGGCCATCTTGATTTCTCACCGGACCGCGACGGGTTGGGCAGCGTAGTAATTGGGCGAATGCTGGCGGCAGACATGGCCATTCACCCGGATGATTACGTCACCATCACCAGCCCTGAAGGGACGCTGACCCCCTTCGGGCTGATTCCGCGTTCGCGCCGGTTTCGCGTTGCGGGCATCTTTAATTCAGGGTTTTACGACTACGATGCCAACTGGGTTTTTGTGACTCTGAAGCAAGCGCAGGAACTGGCGGCGACGGGCGATGTGGTCAGCATTTTGGAAATCCGCGTCCAGAATCTGAATGACGCCGGGAACATCGCGCAAGTTCTCCTTCGGGAAGCGGGCCCAGGATTTACGACTACGACATGGATGGAGGAGAATCAGGCGCTTTTCAGGGCGCTAAGTCTGGAAAAACTGGCGACGGCAATTTTTATCGGCCTGATCACCTTTGTGGCCGGGCTGAATATATTGGTGGTGCTGACGATGACCGTAGCGGATAAGACCCGTGATGTGGCGGTCCTGATGTCGCTGGGCGCGCGCCGGGAACAGGTGCGCATGATTTTTCTTTTGCAGGGGTTGACCGTTGGCGTTGTGGGGACGCTGACCGGCCTGGTGGTGGGTTACGGATTTGCCGCCATCGCGAATGCGTGGCGCTTGATTCCCCTCAATCCGGAAGTGTATGCGATTCCCTTCGTTCCTTTTCATGCCAGCGCCATGGACGCTCTTTGGATCGCCGCTGCCGCGTTGGCGATCAGTCTGGGTGCCACGTTGTATCCTGCCCGGGCGGCCTCCACGATTTTGCCGGTGGACATTCTCCGCTACGACTAGACCGCCAATTTGCCAAGGACTGGCGGAGGTTTCGTGAACTCCCGCCGGCGTGTGTCACACATTTGATTCCTGCGACTGTGCTAAGATGAATTTAAGTAGGTTGGACGCAAACGGTTAGGGAAGCAGAGGGCACACGAGGGTTTTCAGTGCATAGGAGTTCCCGCTGCGGAAGATCATGATTTCGCCGGCACAAACCGAGTCGTTTTCAACGGTTGAAGTTCCCACGCGGTCTGCGAAAACGGTGCTGGTGCGGGCCGAGCGCTTGCGGAAAACTTTTCGCTCTGGACCGTCGGAAGTGACCGCGCTGGCGGGAGCGAACCTGGCGCTGGAGCGGGGCCAGATGATGGCCGTTATCGGGCCGTCTGGAGCGGGGAAAAGCACATTGCTCCATCTGCTGGGCGCGCTGGACACTCCAACAAGCGGTACAGTATACTTCGGCGGGAAAATGATTTCTGCGCTAAGTGAGGCTGAACTTGCTGATTTGCGCGGCTGCAAAATCGGTTTTGTGTGGCAGAGGCATCATCTGCTCCCTGATTTTACCGCTGCGGAAAACGTAGCCATGCCGCTGTTGTTGCGCGGCGTAACTCCGCGGGAGGCGGGCAACCGCGCCACCCACTGGCTGAATGAAGTAGGCTTGGGGGAGCGCGTCGACAACCGCACAAGCGAACTATCGGGGGGCGAGCAACAGCGCGTGGCCATCGCCCGCGCGTTGGTCGGCGGACCACAATTGCTTCTGGCCGATGAACCCACCGGGGACCTGGATGAAGGAAACGCCGAGACGATTTTTGGGCTTATCCAACGATTGCATCAGTCCCTCCAGCTCACGTCCATCATTGCTACTCACAATCTTTCGCTGGCCCGTCGCGCAGACTGCCAATTACTGCTGGAACGCGGCATGCTGCACAGCACGGGAGAGGCCTTTGCCCTTGGCCCGGATGCGGGCCCAGCCGGAAATCGTCCTTCTTCCGAGAGGGAATCGCAGGTGACCCGTGTTTGAGCGTTTCACGGAAAAGGCGCGTCGCGTGATTTTTTTCGCGCGATACGAAGCCAGCCAGTACGGAAGCCCGTACATTGAAACCGAACACCTGCTCCTGGGATTGCTGCGAGAAGATAAGGCCCTAGCCAACCGTTTCCTGAAGGCCCATAGCTCCATAGAAGCCATTCGCAGGGAGATCGAAGCGCGTATCACTGTCCGCGAACGCATCCCCACTTCGGTGGATGTGCCGCTCAGCCATGAATGTAAGCGCATACTGAACCTTGCGCAGGAAGAGGCGGACCGGCTGGGCCATAAGCACGTCGGCACCGAACATCTCTTGCTGGGAATTCTGCGCGAGGAAAAGGCATTCGCGGCGGAGATTTTGCAGGAGAGGAACCTGCGCCTGGCCACGGTGCGCGAAGACCTGTTGCGCAGTTCCGGGGAGAAGGTCCCCGTCAACCGGCCGAAGGAAACTTCGCTGCTCTCGGAGTTCAGTCGCGATTTGACGCAGGCGGCCATGGAGGGCCAGTTGGATCCGTTGGTGGGCCGCGACCGCGAATTAGAACGCGTAATTCAGATTCTCTGCCGCCGCACGAAAAACAATCCGGTGCTTATCGGCGAGCCGGGCGTGGGAAAAACTGCGATCGTCGAAGGATTGGCGCAGCGCATTGCCGATGGTGATGTCCCGCCATTTCTGGCGGATAAGCGCATTTTGGCGCTGGATCTTTCGCTCATCGTTGCGGGCACCAAATATCGCGGACAGTTTGAAGAGCGGCTGAAAACCATCATGAAGGAGTTGATGGAGAATCAAAACGCCATCGTTTTCATTGATGAATTGCACACTCTGGTAGGCGCGGGTTCCGCCGAGGGCTCGCTGGACGCCGCGAACATTTTGAAGCCTGCGCTAAGCCGCGGGGAGATTCAGTGCATCGGTTCCACCACGCCAGGTGAATACAGGAAATCCGTCGAGAAGGACCGCTCGTTGGAGAGGCGTTTTCAATCCGTGAAAGTATCGGCTCCGAACGAGGAAGAAGCTATCTGTGTTCTTCAGGGTGTTCGCGACCGCTACGAAAAATTCCATGCCGTCAGCTTCGCTGACGAAGCGGTTCGCTATGCGGTCTATCTTTCCAGCCGTTATATTCCCGACCGTTTCCTTCCGGACAAGGCCATTGACCTGCTGGATGAAGCCGGCGCGCGCGTGAAATTGCGCCAGGCGATGCTGCCAGAAGACGTCGCGGAAGCGCAAAAGAAGGTGAAGTTCTACGCGCACCGCATGGAAACAGCCATCGCCAACCATGAATTTGAGAAAGCGCGCATTTATTCGGAAGAAGAGCGCAAAGAGAAAGACCGTCTCCGCGCCATGCGCGAGAAATTAAAACTGGACGATTCTTCCATCGGCATGGTCACGCGTGATGACATCGAAGAGGTTGTGGCGCGTTGGACAGGTGTGCAGGTGACCTCCATTAAGGAAGATGAGCAGCAAAAGTTGCTGCGCATCGAAGAAGAACTTCATAGGCGGGTCATCAGCCAGGATAAGGCCATCGCCGCCCTGGCGCGCGCCATCCGGCGGAGCCGCGCAGGTTTGAAGGCACCGGGACGTCCCGTGGGATGTTTCCTATTCCTCGGGCCCACGGGAGTGGGCAAAACGGAAGTGGCGCGGCGGCTTGCGGAATTTCTTTTTGGCAGCGAGAAGTCGTTGGTGCGTTTTGACATGTCCGAGTACATGGAGAAGCATTCCGTTTCCAAGCTGATTGGCGCGCCTCCGGGCTACGTGGGATATGAAGAGGGCGGTCAACTCACCGAACGCATCCGGCGGACACCGTACTCCGTGATTCTTCTGGATGAGATTGAAAAGGCGCACCCGGACGTCTACAACATCCTGCTACAGGTTTTCGAAGACGGGCAGCTTACCGACGGTCTGGGAAATACCGTGGATTTCCGGAATGCCATCATCATCATGACGTCCAATATCGGGGCGCGCCAGTTGCAAAAGCAGTCCACCCTGGGCTTCCAAAACGCGTCGGATTCGATCCAGCCCAAGGGCGTGGACGAAATGGTGATGGGCGAGGTCAAAAGACTTTTTAATCCGGAGTTTTTGAACCGACTGGATGAAATTATCCTGTTCAATCCGCTGGCGGACGACGATCTACTGCGGATTATCGAGCTTCTCGTGTCTCAGATAAACGATACACTGGTCCATCGGCAGGTGCAGATTGCGCTGACTCCGGAAGCACGCCAGTGGATTCTGGAGAAAACATGCACCGATCGCAGCTATGGAGCGCGACCGTTGCGGCGCGCATTGCAGAAATACGTGGAGGACCCGCTGTCCGAAACCCTGATTCAGGGAGGGTTGCAGAGGCCGGCGGCGCTGGAAATCTACCTAGCAGATGGCGTCTTGGCGTTTCGCCCGGTGGCCGAAGCAACCCCTGTGGCGCACTGAGGAATCCAACACGCGCGAGCCGGATTTCTGGTCCGGCGGGGGATCATAAACCATTGAATAGGGGAAAACACCGTTGAATTGTTCCGCGTGCGCGCGCGGAAAACCGGTCCTCTTGGTGCACTTGCTGTGCCTGGTAGTGTCTTGGGCACTCGTTTTTGCCCACTCTACAAAGGGACAGGAGCAGCAAGGCAGCGGCTCGCGCCTTATCATTGAGCGAATCGAATTTGTGGGCAATCGCCGCATGGCTCGCGACACTCTTCTTGCCAGAATTTTTTCCCGTCCTGGGGACATTTATTCGCCCGAGGCGGCTCGCCGCGATTATCAAGCCTTGTGGAACACCCAGTTTTTTGAAGATATCCGCCTGGAAGTGGAGAACAGTCCGGATAAACCAGGCGAGGTGATTCTGGTTTACTACGTCCAGGAACGGCCCATCATCCGCCGCATCGAATACAAGGGCAACAAATCCATCACTGAATCAGAAATTCTGGATCGCTACAAGGACCGCAAGGTCAACCTAACGCAGGAAAGTTCGTTTGACCCTACCAAGGTAAAGCGCGCCGAGGTGGTCTTGCAGGAACTGCTGGCGGAGCATGGCCGGCAGTTTGCGACTGTGAAGGCCACGGTGGAGAGAATTCCGGCGTCCAACGCCGTGAAGCTGACATTCGTGATTGACGAAGGCCCCAAAGTAAAAGTGGGCCGTATACAAATAACGGGCAATCATGCCTTTTCGCAACGCAAGATTATACGCGCAATGAAAAACTCACGACCCTATGGCATACCTCTGGGAATCACGTCCATCAACTTGTGGAGCAAGACCTTCGATCGAAACAAACTCTCCGAAGACCTGGAATCAGGCATACGAGGGCTGTACCAAGACAACGGATATTTCAGAGCGGTGGTCAATCCCCCCGTCCTGAAGACGGTCGACACTTCCCGCCCTGGCCTCCCCGGCTCCATTCCGCTCCTTAGCAGCTCGCACGGGAAGGCTACCAACATCACAATTGCAATTGACGAAGGAGAGCGCTATCGCATGGGCAGCTTGACCATTCGTAGCGCCGACCCCGACACGCCGCTGTACTTCAAACAGGAATATTTGAAGAGAGTGTTTCCGTTGAAGGAAGGCCAGATTTTTTCCGCGGACAAAATTCGCAAGGCCCTGAAGGAATATCAAAAACTCTACGGCGAATTTGGATACATTGATTTCGTGGCGCAGCCGCTCACGGACGTGGACGATGCCAAGAAAGTGGTCAACCTGACCCTGGAGTTTGACCAGCAGAAGCAGTTTTTCATCCGGCGCATTGAATTCACGGGAAACACAACCACTCGGGACAAAGTTATTCGCCGCGAATTGCTTCTCGACGAGGGGCAGGTGTTCAACAACCGCCTCTGGGAGTTGAGTATCCTGCGCCTGAATCAGCTCAACTATTTTGATACCATCAAGCCGGAAAGCGCGGAATTGAAGCGGAACCCCAAAGAGGGAACCGTGGACATCCTCTTGAAAGTGAAGGAGAAGGGAAAGCAGTCCATCAGCCTGACAGGCGGACTGAGCGGGCTGGCGGGCACATTCGTTGGGGCAACCTACCAGACCAACAACTTCCTGGGGCTGGGAGAGACACTGACGCTCTCGGCCAACGTTGGAGACCGCCAGAGCAGCGTGCAGTTCGGATTCACGGAGCCGTACCTTTTCGACCGGCCGATCTCCACGGGCTTTACGGTTTTCCAGAGCAAATTCGACTACAACCAGCAGCGCGAAGAATCCATTGCCTTCGGCCAGCAGGTGACGGTGAATCCGGCTCTCGCGCAGAATTACAATCAGGACCAAAAGGGCTTCACGCTGTTTGCCAGTTACCCCATGAAGAAATTTTCATTCGCCCGTTTGGGGCTAAATTATACTTATTCCATCAGCAACATCACCGCTTACAGCATGCCCTCGCAACTGCTTTTTGATGCGCTTCAGTTCACAAGCCTGGCGGGTCCGTCCGCGCTGAACGGCATCGTTTCCAGCAAAATTACGCCCACGATCAGCTATAGCACGATTAACAATCCCGTGAGTCCCACAAATGGGAAGAGCTTTTACTTTGGCGTTGGCGTGGAGGGAGGCATCCTGGGCGGCAACACCAATACTCTTTCGAATTCATTCGATTTTAAGTATTACCATCCGATGAATCACCACCGCAATGTGATCGGCGTGCATTTTTTGGGTTCGCTCGCCAGTGGCTATGACGGCACCGTGATTCCACCCTACAGCCGATTTTATCTGGGTGGCGAGAACGACATCCGCGGCTTCGACTTTTTTACCATCTCCCCATGGGCCTTCATCCCGTCCGTCACGAACCAGCTGGTTTCCTACGTCAATCCGTCCATAATTAACCAGTTTGGCAATCCCGTCTTGCAAACGATTACTGTTCCCGTTCTGCAATTCGTGGCCACGCGTCCGGGTGGCGACACCGAGGCGGTCACCAATCTGGAATACTTCATACCCATCGCTGGTCCAGTGACCATCGGTTTGTTTGGAGATCTGGGAATAGACGGAGTCCTGCATCACTCGCAGTTGCAGTTGAGTGATGATGCCGTCACGCAGCTACAAAGAGAGTTTCCAAATCCGGATTTTCCCAACACTACAATTAACCAGCAATTGCAGGTGGCCAGCGGCACGAACTTCAATCCGCGCAGCTCCACGGGCGTGGAACTCGTGGTGCAGTTGCCCATCGTGAATGCGCCTTTCCGCGTGTACTGGGCGTATAATCCGTTGCGGCTGACACAAACGATTGTCCAACCGACCGGAGCCTATTATTTGACCCAGCAGCAGAAGAATTCGCTCCCTCCCGGCGTACTGGAATCGCAAATCGTTCCAGCGCTTAACAACATCATCACCGAGCAGACACTGCGCATCCCAGCTGGTCTGTTTGAGCCGACGAACACTTTTCGTTTTACCGTAAGCCGGACTTTCTAATGAAGAATGTTGAATCTCGAAACGGTCCGGTGGGAATGGGAGAGCTTATGAAGCGGATGCGGGCGAAACGCGCGGGATTGGGAAGAAAATGCATGAAGGGTTGGAAGCTGGCGCCCATGTTGTTCGGCCTTTTTGTACTGGCCGGGTGCGGGAGTAACGGCGCATCAACGGGCATCACAATTTCGCCGACGGCATCGGTAGTCGTGCTCAATGGCACCCAGCAATTCACTGGAACGGTTACCGGCAATTCAAATACAAATGTGAACTGGCTGGTCAGTTTTCAGAATGGAACTCCCATACTCGGCGGCAACTCCACCCTGGGAACCATCAGCACCACGGGGCTTTACACCGCGCCCAGCGCGCTTCCCAACCCGCCCATGGTTACGGTGGTTGCCCAGGCGGCTGGAAATACAAGACAAACAGCTTCGGCGCCAGTGACCCTAGACTCCGGCATTCGTGTCCAAATCACTCCTGGCACCGCAACTCTTGGCACAGGCGAGACGTTTACGTTCACTGCGACGGTGACGGGCACCTCCAATACGGCGGTAACCTGGGAAGTGAATGGGATTGCGGGCGGAAATACAGGCACTGGCACCATCAGTACCACGGGCGTTTTCACGGCGCCATCCACGCAGCAGTCGGTGGTTGTGGCGGCGGTGTCCCAGGCCGACGACAATCAAAGCGCGACGGCCACCGTGACCATTGATACAGCCGTTGACCCCATCCTCACCTCGCTCGATCCGACCACAACTGGCCAAGCGTCCGTCCAACAGGACGTCTATCTTACCGGATCGAATTTCTTCAATACCAGCGCGGTGCTGGCGAATGGCATTCCCGTCACCCCCGTCATATACATTTCCACCACATTCCTCCGCGTTACTTTGCCGGCCAGTTCTCTTTCTAATGTTGGCTCGATCGCCATCACCGTGGAGCGCCAAAACGGTGATCAATCAGCGCCACAATCGTTGACGGTGAATCCGGTGCGGCCCGCGGTTGTCTCTTCTTCACCGGACAGCACGCTTCAGGGGAGCAGCGCCGTCAGTATCGGCCTTGATGGAGGTTATTATTCGGTTTCCACTCTCACCGATCACACCTTGGCTTACTTTAATGGCAAGCAGAGAACGATTTCAGCCACAAGCACCCGGCAGTTGAATGTTGGACTTTCCAGTGGAGACACAGCCACACCTGGGTTCTATTCCGTGGTGGTGCAGAACACTGGTGTGGCCCAGGGCTCGCCGGCGTATTCGGCTTCCAACCTCGCCGTCCAGCCGCTGGCCAGCACCATTCCCCTGACGCCAATCGCCACCGTTGCCACGGGCGCTACACCCGTGTCGATAGCCGTTAATACTGCTACGGGCGTAGCGGTTGTTGCCAGCAGTGGAACAGTGCCGGGCACTCTCACGCTCATCAGCCTCAGCACGAATGCCGTAATCGGCACGATTCAGGTGGGAAATGGTCCTACCAGTGTTGCCGTGGACAACATTTTGAATCAGGCGGCCGTGGTCAACAACATTGATAACACGCTTTCCATCGTGGATTTGAACGCAGAGACGCTGATTGCCACAGTTCCGCTGCCCCCTTCAACAACGGCATATTCCGTGGGGCTGAACCCATTGACGCACCGGGGACTGGTTGCAAATCAATCGACCAACGCCGCGACTGTAGTGGACCTGTCCACGAGTCCCCCAGGTGTTGTTTGCGTGGTGGGGGGCACAAATCCTGATAAGAGTTGCGCTCCGGGACAAATTGTTCCTCCGGTAAGCACCGGGCCCGCGCCGTCAATTGCAGTGAATCAGCGGTTGAATTGGGCTGTGGTGACGCCCGGTGGAGCAGGGGCCGTGACCGTTGTAGACCTCGGCACACCGACGATTTCAGGAATCACTGGGCGCACGCCGGCCGTCATGGCGATCGCCCAGCTTCAGTCGACCACACAGGGCATCAGCATCAATCAGGAGACCGGCCAGTCGCTGCTCTCCGACCCCATCAACAACTTCTTTACTGAATTCAGCCTGTTGGACCAGACGATCAATACGCTCACGTTTGACAAGGGAGAGGTCGCCACGGCAGTCAATCAGCTGACCAATTTGGGTATTTCGGTGAATTCATTGGGCAACGTGGCCACGGTAATTGACCTTGAGGCATTTCAGCCCATTGTGTCAGGGATACAGGTGGGGACTACTCCGGTTTCCGTGGATGTGGATCCCGTCACCAACGAGGCCGTGGTCGCCAATTCCGGCAGCAATACGGTATCAGTTCTCTCTCTGGGGGCGGTGACGGGTATGATCCGTCCGTTGCATGTGATCGAAACCAGCCCGGCAACCACATTAACCTCTGATTCTCCATTATCCCTGACAGTTATCGGAGGCGGCTTCGTGTCCGGGTCTGTCGTCCGCCTGGACCAAACGAATATGTTGTCCACGACGGTGATGCCTGCGGGATGCACAACGGCGTGCCGCGAACTGGTGGCCACGGTTCCAGCGTCCCTTCTGGCGCTGCCCCGGCGCTTCATCGTGGATGTTGTGAATCCGGATGCCACGGTTACGAACGCAACCGACCTTACGGTGATGACCTCGGTGAATGTGGGATTAGGGCCAAGTGCCGTTGCGATTGATACGGATCGTGAGATGGCCGTGGTCACGAACGCTACCAGTGGGACGATTAGTATGATTGACCTCGCCACGGGCCTTGCGTCCGCGCAGATCACCGTGGGATCTGACCCGGAGGGTGTGGCCGTTATTCCCCGGCTCGGGGAAGCGATCGTCACAAATTTTGGCAGCAATACTGCTTCCGTCGTTAATGTTGTTCAAGGCCTCGTGTCCGCCACTCCGCAGACTGGCATTGGCCCCCTGGGTATTTCCATCGAACAGGATACGGGGATAGCGGTGGTGGCGAACAGTGGTTCAAATACTGTCTCGCTCATAAACGCGAATACGGCCCTGTCTGCCGGCAGCATCCCTGCGGATATGTTCCCCATTGCCACGGCGGTGGACCCGGCGCTAAACTACGCGGCCGTCGTCGCGGCAAATCAGGGCACCGTGATGATTGTAGACCTGACAAATAATTTCACTGTGGGACGCATCAGCGGATTGAATCTGCCCTCAGGGGTCGTATTCGATCCAGTGATGAACATGTTCATCGTCGCCAACTCCCTGGTCAACAACATTGTTCTTATCGATCCGCAAACACTGCAGACAACAAATGTGCGTACGGGTATCAATCCGTATTCACTGGACTACAACTTCCAAACCAGTACCCTGGTGACCGCCAACAGCATCAGCGGCACAATTTCAGTGATGGACTATCTGGCACAGAAGGTGAAGGCGATATTGCCCATCACCAATGCTTCCCTGTCTTCGGTGGCCATCGATCCGGTTTCGAATATGGCCGTGGTGGCGGATTACGTGAACAACCGCGTGCTTCTGGTGCCTCTGCCCCGTTAAGAACCCCATTGGGTCGGCAGGCTTGGATTCATCCCGGAAACAGGCCGCTTGGACTGGACAAAGAACAGGGGTGATCAGAAGACGCAGGATAGCAGCGAAGGGCCCGGGTGGTATTGACCGCTTGTGAGGGGAGCCCCTATAATACGAGTTTTGTAATTCCCCCGAAATCATTGCAAGGAGCAAGCATGAAGAATCGGTTTGCGTTGGGAATATTGGTAGCACTTATGTTCTTGCCCGCCGGGTGGGCTCAAACGGGCGGCGACAGCGCTGTGAGCGCGCCTCTGAAAGTGGGTGTCCTCAACGTGCAGGCTGCCGTGGCCAGCACGGCGGATGGCAAGCAGGCGGCAGCGCAGTTGCAGTCGCAGTTTGCGCCGCGACAGACGGAGCTGGAGCAGTTGAGCAAGGACATTGACGATCTTCGGACGCGGCTTCGTACCGGTGCCTCGACGCTAAGTGACGACGAGAAGGCGCGCCTGGCGCAGCAAGGTGATCAGAAGTCGCGAATCCTGCAGCGCAAGCAGCAGGACTTGCAGGACGACGTCCAGGAGGCCCAGAGAGAAGTGTTCGATCGCGTCGGGCGGAAGATGGTTGACGTCCTGGACCGTTACGCCAAGGAGAACGGCTATGGTGTGGTGATTGACAGCTCCTCTCAGAGTTCGACGGTCGTCTACGCGGCTCCCCAGGTGGACATCACCCAGGATATCATCCGGCTCTATGATCAGGCCTATCCCGCGAAGGCTGCTGGTGGCACGCCTCCTGCTGCCACCCCACGGCAATCCGCTCCTGCAAAGCCCCAGGGCCAGCAGCCTCGAAAGCCCTAAAGGAAGGAGTTAACCTGCCGAAGGATTTGGGCCTCCCGCACCGTGCGGGAGGCCTTTTGATTTTCCACCACTTGCCGGGCGGTGGTTAGGGCATATTCAGGCGGCGATTCAAAACTTGAAGTGGGGGGATGCTTGACGGTCTCTGGCATGGGCGCTAAACTTAAATTGCCAGTTGAAACTAAGTTTCAACTGGCTCTCCCATGATCGCGGCCCTTTTTTTAGCTCTTCGCGAAGGTCTGGAAGCTGCGCTGATTGTCGGCGTCGTACTGGTCTATCTGGATAAGGCAGGCCGGGCGGCGCTGTCCAGGTATGTGTGGGCGGGAACCGGGCTCGCCGTTCTGGGGAGCATCGGTGTCGGCGCTCTCCTCCAGCGCTGGCGCATAAGCGAAGATGGCTATGAAGGAATCCTGATGCTGGTGGCCGCGGTTCTGGTGGTCACCATGATTTTCTGGATGAATCGTGTCGCCCGGACGCTCCGCACCGAGATTGAGCAGCGCGTGGACTCCCTTTCCAGGCGGGGGGACACGGCGGCGGCCTTCGGATTGGGATTCTTTGTTTTTTTGATGGTGATACGAGAGGGCGCCGAGATTGTGCTGATTCTCCGTGCCGTGGAGTTTTCAAGCGAGGGCGTGAGCGTGTGGATTGGGACCGGTTGTGGTCTTGCGCTCGCGGTGATCGTGGGTTTGCTGTTCTTCAAGGGAACGCTGCGGATACCTCTTCATAAATTTTTTGCCGTAACCACCACCATTTTGATCGTGGTGGCCTTTCAACTCGCGCTCACGGGAGTTCATGAACTCAGCGAAGCCATGTGGATTGCTTCCAGCCGGCAGGAGATGGCCTGGATTGGCCCCATCGTGCGCAACGAAGTATTCTTCTTTGTAGCGATCCTTGGCGTGGCGGGCCTGGCGATTCTGCGCGAGGTTCTCGCCAGTTCGCCAAAGTCGCAAGTTGCGGCGGCGAATTCCGCTGAGCGCCGGCGATTGGATTGGGAACGGCGAAAGCAGCGGCGCTGGGCTTTTGCAGGAGCTTTCGGATTTCTTGGCATAATCCTGCTGCTCGCCGCGGAGTTCGTTTATGCCCGGGCCGCGGCTCAGCCAGCGGATGCGACCAAGTTGACGATACAGAATAATTTCGTGACCATTCCTCTTGCCCAGCTCACGGACTCGAACCTGCATTTTTATTCGGTGACTCTGAACGGGACCACGGTGCGCTTCCTGGTTATTCACAAGCGCAACGGAGAATACGCCACGGCGCTGGATGCCTGCGAGATCTGCGGCGCCAAGGGATACCGCCAGCAGGGAGACAATATAATCTGCCGAAACTGTGCCGCGGCCATTTATGCCCCGTCTATCGGTGAATCCGGCGGTTGCAATCCCATTCCCGTGAGTTCGCAAGTGGTTGGCGACATGGTGAAAGTGGATCTTTCCGCGCTGGCCCGGGCCACCGCGCAGATCCATCCTTAACACAATGTTCTCGCGCCTTCTGGGTCGGTCATTTATCCGTAACCCGCGCCGCAAGGTGTTGGGAGGATTCGCCGTGCTCTTGGGGATCGCGGTTTCCACGGCGACGCTGACCGTCTCCCTGGACATTGGCGACCGCCTGGCCCGTGAATTCCGAAGCTTCGGCGCAAATATTCTTGTACGGGCCCGGACGGACAGCCTCCCTCTTGAGATCGGCGGGGTGGATTACCGCCCGGTGAACGAGGGCGCGTGGCTTTCCCAGTCTGACTTGGGAAAATTAAAAACAATTTTTTGGCGCAATAATATAATCGGCTTCACGCCATTTCTAGAATTGCCGGTGACGGTCCGGACGCCGAACGAAAACGAGTTTCATGCCACGCTGGTCGGAACTTGGTACCAACATGATGTTCCCATTCCCGACGGAACGGTATTTCGAACTGGGTTAAGCCGCACCCATCCCTGGTGGAAAGTTCGAGGCAGGTGGTTCGGCGATTCGGCCGATGAATGCGTGGTAGGAGAGGCTCTCGCCGCGCGCGAAGGCATTCATGTAAACCAGGTGTTGCAAATTGGCTCGGGCGCGGATCGCAGACCGGTGACCGTGGTGGGAATCCTTTCCACCGGGAGCGCCGAGGATCAGGCCATTGTCGCGCCCTTAACCATAGCCCAGGCCCTCGCGGGCCATCCAGGGCAGTTCCGCACTCTTTTTGTGAGTGCCATCACCAAGCCGGAAGATGCCTTCTCCCAGCGCGATCCTGATACTCTGACTCCCGCCCAATATGACCAATGGTATTGCTCGCCCTACATCTCGTCCATCGGCCGCCAGATTCAGCAGGTGATGCCCGGAACGGAAGTAGCGCCTATCCGTCGCGTGGCGGAGACCGAAGGAAGAATCCTCACACGAATTAGTTCGCTTTTCTGGCTGGTGACGCTGGCCGCGCTGGGAGCGTCCGCCTTGGCGATTTCCGCGATTTCCGTGACCACGGTTCTCGAGCGCCGTTCGGAGATCGGTTTGCTAAAGGCGCTTGGCGCCACGGACAGCTTCATCGCGGTCTTGTTTTTCGGCGAATCATTTTTCCTTGCGGTGATTGGCGCCTGTGCCGGGTTTCTGGCGGGACTTGAATTCGCGCGTCTGCTTGGACAAACGGTTTTCGGATCTCCCTCGGAGCCCCGCCTGATCCTCTTTCCTATCGTCATCAGCCTGGCGGTTCTCATCACCTTGCTGGGCAGCGCTTTGCCGCTGCGGCAGGCGGCGCGGTTTGAACCAGCGGCCACGCTGCGAGGCGAATAACATGTTCCTGCGCCTCTTGGGAGGTCTCTTGCGTTCCAGCCGGGGCCGGTTGGTGGTTGCCATACTGGCGCTGTCGGGCGGTGCCGCGGTGATTTCCGCGCTACTGAGTATGGAAGCGGACGTCCAGCGGAAGCTCAGCCATGAATTCCGGACTCTGGGGCCCAATCTGATCGTTCAACCGGTGATCCCCCGGGGAGGCAGCAACAACGGCGTACCCGCACTCCTGGATGCAAGTATCGTTCAGCGAATCCAAAGCGCCGGTCTGATGGGAGCGAATTTCCTGCCCTACCTCTACGTCGTCGCCAAGGCGAACGACCATCCCATTGTTGTCGCGGGCACATGGCTGGATGCCGTGCCGCGCGTCGCACCGTGGTGGAAGCTTACCAAGGGGACGTGGATCTCCGCGCGTGGCGTTGCAACGGACTGCCTGCTGGGAACTAACGCAGCGCGCGTCCTGAATGCTGCACCGGGTAGCCAGATCGAATTACAATCCGGTGGCCGCACCGTTCATGTCACCATTGCGGGAATTTTTGAAGCAGGAGCCGACGAGGATAATCAGGTCTTCGTTGACCTAGGCGTGGCACAGCAGCTTTCTGGAATGCCGGGCGAAATCAGTCTCGTTGCTGTTAGTGTTCCCGGAGACAGCGCGCACATTGAAGATGCCGAGCGAAAGTTAGTGGCATCGCTGCCAGATGCCGAGGTTCGGCCACTGAGGCAAGTCAACGAAGCGCAGGTGGAGTTGGCGTCGCGGCTGCGCCTGCTGGTGTTTTCCATGGTGGTCCTAATTTTGCTGCTCACGGGTCTGTGCGTGCTGGCCACCATGGCGGCGCTGGCGGTGGAGCGCCGCCGTGACGTGGGATTGATGCTCGCTTTGGGGGGTTCGATTTCTAGAGTGGTGCAACTATTTCTTGCGGAAGCCGCCGCGATGGGAGCGGCGTCCGGCGTGGCGGGATACTTGGTCGGCATTGTCCTGGCCCGATGGATTGGATGGCGCGTCTTCGATGCAGCCATTTCACCTCGCTGGGAAATTCTTCCTCTCACTATTGCACTGACCATGGGAGTCGCCCTCGCGGGGGCGCTGCCCTTAAGGCTGCTGGGAAGAGTACGCCCGGCGGTAATCCTGCGAGGCGAAGCGTGAGCCGGGCGAAAAATTCGGAGGATTTCCGCACTCTCGTGGACGTGCAAGGCCTCTCCAAGCAGTTTGGTGAGGTGCGGGCCCTGGATCATGTCAGTTTCCAGGTGGCCGCGGGCGAATGGATTGCCATGATGGGCCCCTCCGGTTCCGGAAAGACAACGCTGATAAATATTCTGGGTGGATTGGATAGGCCTTCCGATGGCCACGCCTACGTGGACGGCAAAGATGTGGCGAGCCTGGGTGAAAGAGAGCTGACGCGCTTCCGCGCGGAGGATGTTGGATTTGTTTTTCAGCAGTTTCATCTGGTGCCCTATCTTTCCGCGCTTGAAAATGTGATGCTGGCGCAGTATCTGCACAGTACCGCCGATGAGCCAGAAGCGCGCGTGGCGCTGGAACGCGTCGGTTTGGCCGACCGTTTGGACCACCGGCCGAGTGAGCTTTCCGGCGGAGAGCAACAGCGTGTTGCCGTGGCGCGTGCGTTGATCAATCAACCCAAGATAATCCTGGCCGATGAGCCCACGGGAAACCTCGACGATCTGAATGAGCACATCGTGCTGAATCTCTTCCGCGAGTTGCATCAGGAAGGTCACACCATTCTGATGGTGACGCACAATCCAGCCATCGGCGCCATGGCAGACCGTCATATCCGTCTTGAGCACGGCCGCTTGACCACAGGACCGCTCTTGACCGTTGGTTAGCGGCGCCGTCAGGCGGCCACCGGAAGGAAAGAATGCCCATACCGATTGATGTACGCAAGAAACCGATGGACGTGAAAATCCACGTCACCAGCGGCGCGGGAATGGACATCGCCTGGTCCGACGCCCACACCAGCCATTACGATTTCGCTTATCTGCGAGACCATTGCCCTTGCGCCTTGTGCAACGACGAGCGCGAGAAGAAAGCGGAGGTTGCCACTTCCGGAACAGGCGGGATGGCCCTCCCTCTGTTTCGACCCAAACCCACAGCTCGCGCCGCGCACTCTGTGGGAAACTACGCCCTGCAGATCGAATTTTCGGATGGCCACTCCACCGGAATTTACAGTTTTGAGCATCTCCGCGAAATCTGCCCTTGCGCCGCCTGCGAAAAGGAATTCCGGGCAAAGTCCCGCGAATGATCCCTTAATAGTCCGGAAATCTGTCTCCGATCAGAGGAACGGATATGCTTCAGCGGCTTTCATTCTCATTGATTTAATCGTATAGTCCTTCGTCGGCAAGTTAGATCTTATGGCCTCCACCCCGACGACTCCCAAAGGATCGCAAAACTCCACTCGGCCCGTCGTCCAGATTCTCGTCGCCACCACGGCGATGCTGAGTTTCATTTCTTTTTGGCGTGCCGCGGCTATCGTTTTGAACGATCTGGCGTCGTCCGCGTATTACGCCGGCGGCGAAGCAGAGCAATTCATCGGCAAGACCGCGCCGTGGTTCATTTTCGCCATCATGCTGTTTTCCTACGCCGTCCGTTCGATTTACGTGGAGAGCTGCAGCATGTTTGTCCGCGGCGGCGTGTACCGCGTGGTTAAGGAAGCGCTGGGCGGCACGCTGGCCAAGATTTCCGTCTCCGCGCTGATGTTTGACTATATCCTTACGGGCCCCATCAGCGCCGTTTCCGCTGGACAGTACCTCGGTGCCCTGATCAATGAACTCCTGGCCTATGTCCACTTGCATTTGAACCTCGGCGTAAACAGCATGGCTGCGGCTTTCGCCGTTTTGGTGACGGCATATTTTTGGTGGCAGAACATCAAGGGCATCCCGGAATCCAGCGAGAAGGCGCTGCGCATTATGCAGCTGACCACGGTGATGGTGGTCATGCTAATCGCATGGTGCGGATACACCGCGTGGGTTCGGCATTCTCCCCTTCCGCCCATTCCGCGGCCCCGCAATTTGCGGTTTTCTCCCAGTGCGCTCGGGTGGTTGCCCGTGGAAAAATTCAGGGATCTCCCCAGGCTCTTCGGCTTGGTGGCGATCTTCGTGGCCCTGGGCCATTCCGTGCTGGCCATGAGCGGTGAAGAATCGCTGGCACAGGTCTACAGGGAAATCGAGCATCCCAAGCTGAAGAATCTGAAGAAGACCGGCTTTGTCATTTTCGTTTACAGCCTGATTTTCACTTCGCTGGTTTCATTTTTTGCGGTGATGATCATCCCGGACGGCCAGCGTCATCACTACTTCGAAAACCTGATTGGCGGCCTGGCAATGAATCTCGAGGGGCCTTACTTCCTCCGTCTGGTTTTCCATGCCTTTGTCGTTGTTGTCGGCACTCTCATTCTTTCCGGCGCGGTGAATACCGCGATTGTGGGGTCAAACGGGGTCCTCAATCGCGTCTCCGAGGATGGCGTGTTGAGCGATTGGTTCCGCCATCCGCATCCTCGCTTTGGAACATCGCACCGCCTCATTAACCTTGTGGTGGCTTGCCAGCTCGCCGCCATCGTCATTAGCCGCGGCGATGTCACCTACCTGGCCAATTTGTACGCCTTCGGGGTGATCTGGAGCTTTGCGTTGAAGGGCGTGGCCGTATTGGTGTTGCGCTACACGCATCAGCAGGATCGTGAATACCGCGTGCCGCTGAATTTTACGATTGCCGGCGTGGAGATTCCGCTGGGTTTGGGGCTTATAACGCTGGTCCTGCTAGGCATCGCGGTTGTGAATCTTTTCACCAAGCCGCAAGCCACGATTGCCGGAGTAATTTTCACCACGGCTCTTTTCGTGGTCTTTGAGGTTTCCGAGCGCGTAATTCACCGCAAGTCTGCTGGTATACACGTGGAGCTGGACCAATTCAATCTGGCTCAGGAAGCCGATTTGACCCCGGAAACCGTGGGTGCGCGCCCTGGAAACGTCCTGGTGGCGGTCAGCAATTATTATGCGCTGGAGCATGTAAAGGTCGCGTTGAGCAATGTGAAATCTCCGGATGAAGACGTTGCCGTATTGCACATCCGCCTGCTGCGCCGGTCGGCCTCCGGAGAATATGACCTTGCCCCGGACCAGCTTTTCAGCACCATCGAGCAGTTGCTGTTCACAAAAATCCTGAATATCGCCGAGGCGGAAGGGAAACCTGTGCGCCTGGCGGTAGCCTCCGCGAACAACGCATGGGACGGCATTATGCGAGCCGCGGTCGGACTGAAGTCCAAATCCATCGTAGTGGGCAGTTCCTCCAAGTTATCTATGGAAGAGCAAGCCAGGGAGATCGGGCTGGCATGGGAACGGTTGCCGGAGCCGCGGCCGCAGTTCACTCTGCAGCTGATAACGCCCGCCGGCGTGGAGCACGTATTCTATCTGGGACCGCACGCTCCTAATCTCACACCTAAGGAAATTGATCTGCTGCACAAGCTATGGCTGGAATTGAGTGAAAGGATTGGCCCGGGAGACCTTCACCATCACGACATCGTCCATTTTGCATTGGATGAAGTGGAGCGTGAGATGCAGGAAGGACAGACCAACGAAGTGGTCGAGCGGCTGCGCGAACATCTTCGAGTTGCACAGGAGCGGCGCCTGCGCCCCTGACGTCCTGGATGATTGAATTGGCAGAGCCGTCTTTCAGCTCGCCTTCAAGTCAGACGTGCAGTGCCCGCAGCGGACCGCTTTCAAAGGTATAGAGGAAAGACAGAACGGGCAGTCCTTGGTAGCGGGAACCGGTTCCTTATGCACCCGGTTGATCTGCTTTATCACTAGAAATATAGCGAAAGCCACAATCACAAAATCCAGAATGGTATTCAGGAACAGGCCATAGTTGATGGTGGCCGCGCCCGCGGCCTTGGCTGCGGCCAGCGTTGCATAAGGCGTTCCCGAAATGTTGAAGAACAGGCTGGAAAAGTCCACGTGACCCAGCAGCAGGCCAATGGGCGGCATCAGGATATCGCCAACGAGTGACGTTATGATTTTGCCGAATGCCACGCCGATTACAATTCCAACGGCCATATCCACCACGTTGCCCCGCATCACAAATTCCTTGAATTCCTTAAACATGCGAACCTCCCCGCCGGTGTTGCGTCGAAGCCACCGCAGCTTTTGAGATATTGAAAGTCCAGTGACAGCGGCATTATACGCTGGAGCCTAAGGCCCACAAATCCATCGGTTCGTTACTGTCCGGGTAACGCCTCCCGCTCCCCGAGGAAAAGAGAATGGTTAACCTAAGATTCTTCGGAACCCAGTTCCCATCATCCCGCATCAAAATATGCAGCAAACTGCCCAACGAAACAGTTAAGGCGGCGGATAAACCTCGCGCTGCGTGCTTCGCCATAGGAGGCCTTCCAGTGTGACGGAGCGCGCCGGCAGAGCGTAGCAATGCTAAACTAACAACCTTTGCCCCGCGTTGCAGACGGCGGGCTTATGTGCGGGAGGGAGATTTGCGAGACGTTATCATCATTGGGAGCGGCTGTGCGGGCTTGACCGCCGCAATCTATGCGGCGCGCGCGGAATTGAAACCTCTGGTGCTGGACGGCCACGAACCAGGAGGGCAACTCAGCCTGACCACCATGGTGGAAAACTTTCCTGGATTTCCCGAAGGCATACTGGGACCAGACCTCATCGAAAACATGCGCAAGCAGGCGCAGAAATTTGGTGCTGAGTTTCAATCGGGCGCGGTTACGGATGCTGATTTGACCGGCCGCCCGTTTCGCATTACAGCGGGAAAGGAAACCCACGAATGCCGGGCGCTGATTATTGCGGCCGGCGCATCCGCCCGCATGCTGGGAATTGAATCAGAGCGCGACCTTTTAGGACACGGAGTTTCCACCTGCGCCACCTGCGATGGTTACTTTTTTCGCGAGCGCGATATCGCTGTGGTGGGCGGCGGCGATACGGCCATGGAAGAGGCCATCTTCCTCACAAAATTCGCGCGCCAGGTGAACGTTGTCCACCGCCGCCGCGATTTTCGCGCCACGCGCATCATGCTGGAGCGCGCCCAGGCCAATCCGAAAGTCCGTTTTCTTACGCCCTTCGTTGTAGACCATGTGCACGACACCTCGAAAAAGTCCGTTGAAGAAATCACCCTTCGAAATCCCGAAACCGGCGAAACCATGAAGCTCATGGTGGATGGCCTTTTCGTGGCCATCGGCCATGATCCCAACACCGCCATTTTCCGGGGCAAGTTGGATATGAATGACGCGGGCTACCTCCGCACGCACGCCGGCACGAGGACGAACATCGAAGGGGTATTCGCCGCTGGTGACGTTCAGGATCATGTTTATCGGCAGGCCATAACCGCGGCGGGTTCCGGCTGCATGGCTGCCATTGACGCGGAGAAATTTCTCCAGGAGCACAAAAGTTAATCGGCCAATGAAAAAATGCGGGAAGCCGGATTTCCCCACGCTCCCTTCCACTCCTTCATCCGCCGCGGCCAGCCGGCCATCTCTCTGGAGCAAGCCGGAATGCTGAGGACTGTCCTTCTTCGCCTGGCCGGGAATCCGAAGGCCGCCTCCTGGGTGACGATGAATTCCGCAGCTCGCCGCTTCGCAAAGAGGTTCGTCGCCGGCGAGACTTTAACCGACGCTGTGGAGGCGGCGCGGCAATTGAACGCGGCGGGCCGCATGGTCAGCCTGGACTACCTCGGGGAAAGCGTGCATACGCGAGCGGAAGCGCTTGCCGCGGCGGACACGGCTATTGAAATTTTTGACCGCATTGCCGACGAGAAACTCGACGCCAATGTTTCCCTGAAGCTTACACAGATGGGCCTGGATATCGGCGATTCACTGTGTGAAGACCTGGTGTGGCGCGTTGTTCAATGTGCGGAAAAGTATAGAAATTTTGTGCGTATTGACATGGAGGGATCTCGTCTACACCCAGCGCACCATTGATGTCTGCAAGCGCCTGCGTGCGCGCAGCCCCGCAGTCGGCGTGGTTCTGCAATCGTATCTATACCGCACCGAGCAGGACGCCCGCGACCTCACTGGGATTGGCTGCCGAATTCGGATTTGCAAGGGTGCCTACAAGGAGCCACCTGCCGTTGCTTACCCCGCCAAGAAGGATGTGGATGCCAACTACGTCCGCGTGATGCAATTGCTATTGCAAACCGGGATTTATCACGGAATCGCCACTCATGACCCGGCGATGATTGCCGCGACAAAAGAGTTTGTATCAAGCCGGGGAATCGGCCGTGACCACTTCGAGTTTCAAATGCTTTATGGAATCCGCGAGGACTTGCAGGAGCAAATTGTGCGCGACGGATATCGGCTGCGCGTCTACGTCCCCTTCGGCAAGGATTGGTTCCCCTATTTCATGCGAAGATTGGCCGAGCGGCCCGCAAATGTGGTGTTTTTCCTGCGGCACATGATCAGGTAAGCGCGCCAGGCGGCGGACTTACAGCTTGCGGCAGATGGTCACGCCATCGCGCAGCGGTACAATTGCCGGGAACAGTTTTCTTGATCGAAACGTCAGCCGGTTGAATTCCCGTATCCCTTCCGTATTTTCATCATTCTCCGTACCGGCCACCTTTCCGGACCACAGTGTGTTGTCCGCCGCCAGCAGGCCGCCGCGGCGAATCCGTGGAAGCGCCAGCCGCAGAGACGCCGGGTATTGGTCCTTGTCGACGTCTATGAAAATCATGTCGAACTGGCCGGGCGTTTCCCGAAGCAGCTTCAGGGCATCGCCGCGCAGAAAACGGACCCGCTTGGCCACTCCGCCGCGCTTCAAAAAATCCTGCGCGCGGAGAATATTCTTCTCTCCAGCGTCGGTATAAAAAATCTCGCCCCGCGGCCCGGTGGCGCGGGCCAGCCACAGCGTGGAATATCCAATGGCCGAACCCATTTCGAAAATGCGCCGCGTGCCCGCCGCCTGCGCCACCAGGGAAAGCAATCGCGCCACGGCCGGCCCGATGATGGGAATATTCTCTTTTCGCGCCAGGTCTTCCATTTCCTGCAGCACGGCGTCGCGTCTGGGAAGGATTTTGTAAATGTATTCTTCAACGGCCTGATTTGTTATCCCACGTGCCATATTTCCTCCCTTAGCCCAGTTCTTCACGAAAGCCGCGGATTCTATGAACCATCAACTGAGTGTTTCACCGGGCTTCATTTCATGAATTTCGAGACCGGCGATATCCTTGGTCTTTTGCCGAAGAGTATCGGGAGTGCCTGTCAACGCGGGAAAAGTGCCGTAATGCATGGGAATAACGTGACGCACATTCAAGAGTCGCACCGCCAATGCCGCCTCGTGTGGCCCCATGGTGAAATGATCGCCTATGGGCAGAATGGCGATGTCCGGCGCGTAAAGCTCGCCAATGATGCGCATGTCGCCGAATACGCAGGTGTCGCCGGCGTGATACAAAGAGAGTCCTCCCGGCAACCGCAGCACGAGTCCGGCCGGCTCGCCGCCATATAGCATTTTGCCGTCTTCCTCGATGCTGTTGGAATGAACGGCGTGGACCATGGTCACTTCAAATTCACCAATGCGTTGCGTGCCGCCTTTTCCCATGGGAAGCGTGTTGGCGATGCCTTTCGATTCCAGCCACGCGGCAGTCTCGTAAATAGCCGCCACCATGGGCTTGTGCTGACGGGCCAGCGGAAGGACATCCGCGAAGTGGTCCGAGTGGGCATGGGTTAGCAATATCAAATCCACCTTTTCTGTTTTCTTGTGCGACTCCGGGCACTTGGGATTCGTGGCGATCCAGGGATCAATCAGCGCCACTTTTCCGGAAGGCGTGGTGATTTGAAAGGTTGCGTGTCCCAGCCAGGTAATGCGGTTTCCGTGCATCGACAACATCAAATTCTCCTTTTCGCCGCGGAAGTCCTTGGACTAGAAAATTTATTTCGTATGCCTGTCAATCAATGCGCAGCGGTGGCCAGAAGTGATTGCAAAATGGGGTCCCATGCGGCTGGGGTGGACGCTCCCAGAAACTCTTTCACGGCATGGCCCTGGCGGTCATAGATCACCGTGAACGGGAGGGATCCATCCCATCTCGGGCTTACTCCTCTGATGAACTGGTCCTCTCCCTCGCGCTGTTGCCGGTAGTTTGGGAAGCCCGGATCGTTTTTTGTCAGGAAGTGCCGGACCAGGTTCAGATCGGCATCCTCATCGAAACTTACGCCCATCACAACCAAACCCTGTTGTTTGTACTTTCGCGCCGTGGCTACCACTTCGGGATATTCCCAGCGGCATGGCTCACACCACGTGGCCCACATATTCACCATTACGGGTTTCCCGCGGTATTTCGCCAGAAGGGCGTTGTACCGCTGCAAATCGATTAGCGGCAGCACGCTTTGGCTGGATCTCGCGCGCCATGCCCGGCGGGCGCCGGCGAAGAGGATTGGCCGCCTCCCAACATCGGCACGGCTATCGAACAAGAAAACGCCACAACCAGCAGGAAATATGGCGCAAACGCTTTTTCACTCTTCATGCCATCAATTCTATCGCCTGTTCCCGGATGGCTCAATGCCGGTGATGGCAGTGTCGGCAGGTAAGACCAGAGGTCCGGTTTTCGCTGCATTCCAGGCAACAGATTTATCAGGTAGTATTTCTGCGGTGCCGCGCCTTGTTCCGGCAGCGACTTTAGTGGTATAAAAAGGCATAAGCGACGTTTCGCAGCTGGAAGTGAATTTAGAGTGGTCGGAAAGCCCATCTGGATAGGAGAGCGCTTAAATGGCATATGTGATTGCTGAGCCCTGCATCGGAACCAAGGACACAGCGTGCGTGGATGTTTGCCCGGTGGATTGCATCCACCCGCGCAAGGATGAACCAAATTTTGAGAGCGAGACTCAGCTCTACATCAGCCCGGATGAGTGCATTGATTGCGGCGCATGCGTTCCGGTTTGCCCGGTGACGGCTATTTTTGCCCTGGAAGACCTTCCGGAAAAGTGGGCTAATTTCACGCCCATTAACGCGGACTGGTACAAAGCCCAGAAAGCCTGATCAAAGCCCTGCGGAGAGTGAATCGGAACCTTCGTTCGACGCGGCGGGTGTGCTTGGCCGCCCGTGCTTCGCGCAATCCTATATCTCGATTCCCAGCGTCTGGCGTCCTTCGGGGCTGATTCGATTGGGATTCCAGGCCGGCTCCCATACAAGTTCCACCTGAACGTCCCGTACCTCCGCAATCGCGCCCACGCGATTGCGCACCTGCTGGGGAATCTCCTGAGCCGATGGACACATCGGAGTGGTCAGCGTCATTCGAATCTTCACATTTCCCGCCTCATCCGCATCCACTCCGTAAATAAGCCCCAGGTCGAGGATGTTAATGGGAATCTCCGGATCAAAGCATTGCCGCAACGCCTCGTTAACTTGTTCGATGGAAACGCTCACTGCAAAATCTCCAGTTCCGTCCTGCCGGAGTTCCCGCATCCTGGCAAAACATGGGTGAAACGGCAGGATTTCACACCACCAGGGTAGTGTCAACCACTGAGGGCAACCTCTGAATTCTTCTCTTTCCTTTAGGGCCCGTTCACCCTATTCTGCCTCAATGTCACTGCGGTCCCAATGACGCAGGGATGCTGCCGGTCCGCTTTTCACGCGCGAAGTTTGCTGCGGGGTCCTTTAGGAGCGTGAATCGCGCAATGCGCCCGAATGGGTGTCGGAAGGAGGAATCGTTGCGAATATTCATAAGGGTGGCCCTGTCTGCGCTGGTATTCCTGGCTTGCGCCGGTATTTCCACGACTTCGTTTGTTCCCGCGGCGCAGACGTCCGCACCGCAGCCCGTTATCATCCAATTAACAGCCCAGAAATACCATTTTGATCCGTCAACGGTACGTGTCAAGAGCGGATCCCACGTCGAACTCCATATCAAGGCGTTGGACCGTTCCCACGGTTTTAGCATTAACACCTATCCCGACAAGGCAGCTTCCACTGGGCCTCCGGGTCTGGTGTTCACAGACCCTCAGAGCTGTTGGCGCATAGAGAAGGGGCAGGAAGTGGTAATCAAGTTCGTCGCCAATCAGCCGGGGACTTATGCGTTCAAGTGTTGCGTGTTCTGCGGATTTGGCCATATGGGTATGAAGGGTGAATTGATTGTTGACCCGTGAGTGGTAACCAGCCGGCGGGTCACCACATCTCATCCTTTGCGGGGCTTTCACGACGGCGATAACCAGCGTCTCTTTGCGTGACCCCGAATTCTCACCAGACCTCGATTGGCTTCGGACGGATTCTCGAGGTTATCCTTTCGCATTCTACTTGGGAAGTGCGCGTTGGCTCGGTTTCAACTTGTCCTTCTAATCCACGCCCATCAGCCCGTGGGGAACTTCCCCACGGTGCTGGAGGATGCCTATGCGCAATCCTACCTGCCGTTCGTGGAGACATTGCAACGCCATCCGGGCGTTCGCATCGGGCTGCACTTCTCCGGTTCGCTGCTGGAGTGGTTGGGAAATGCTCACCCCGAATATTTTGAGACTCTTCGAGTCTTGTCGGATCGCGGCCAGATTGAACTGGTCGGAGGCGGCTTTTATGAGCCCATTCTCATCGCCATCCCTCCGCATGATCGGCATGAGCAGATTCACCAATTAGCAGATTTTTTGGAGAAGCATTTCGGTAAGCGGCCGGAAGGCGCATGGCTGGCGGAGCGCGTGTGGGAACCATGCCTTCCGTCCACACTGGCGGCTTGCGGCGTGAAATACACGCTGGTGGACGATCACCATTTTCTTACCGCGGGTTTCGAGTCCGCACAGCTTTGCGGCGATTATCTCGCGGAAGACCTGGGAGCAGCCATCCGGTTGATTCCCGGGTGGAAATCGTTGCGTTATCTGATTCCGTATCGCACCGTCAAAGAGACCGTTGATTATCTGCAGGGCCTCGCGAACGAGCACCCCGGCGGCATGGTGGCCATGGGCGATGATTGCGAGAAATTCGGCGTTTGGCCCGGCACCCACAAGCATTGCTACGAGGACGGCTGGCTGGAGGAGTTTTTCGCCGGGCTGGAGGCCGCTTCGTCCTGGCTGGAGGCCGTCACGCCAGCGCAAGCCCTGGCCTCGCGCCCTCCCCTCGGCCGGGCCGATCTTCCCAATGCTTCCTACGCCGAAATGTCCAGTTGGTCTCTGCCCACCGAGGCGCGCGAACGATATGAATTGATTGAGAAGGAGTTTGAATCGCGGCCGGACGTGAAGGCCTTCCTGAGTGGCGGAATCTGGCGGAATTTTTTCAGCAAGTACTCGGAAAGCAATCTTCTTCACATGAAAATGCTGCGAGCGTCAAAGCGGGTACATCTGTTGTTCGCTGCGAAGAAGCAGAGCAGTGCGCGCCGCGCCCGCCTGAAAGAAATTCAGCGTCTGGTTCTCCGCGCGCAGTGCAACGATGCGTATTGGCACGGCGTATTCGGCGGACTTTATTCGCCGCATCTTCGGACTGAACTCTGGCGCTCGCTGGTGGCCGCTGAGTCCCTCCTTGCCAGGGTGGAGCATGGACGTCGTGAATTTGTGGAATCCTCTCGAGGTGATTTCAGCGCGACCGGCAGGGAAGAAATCCTCATGGAGTCCCGCCGCTATGCGGCAGTCATTATGCCCGCCGACGGCGGCACCATCTCGGCCCTGGACTTCCGTCCTTCGGGCGCCACGTTGATCAACTCTCTTATGCGCAGGAGAGAGGCTTACCATTCTCGACTGCAATCGGCTCAAGCGGGAGGGGAGACGTCCGCGGTCTCCATCCACGAACGAACGCGCGCTAAGGAGTACGGCCTCGCAGACCGTTTGCGCTATGACCAGTGGCAGCGCCACGCCTTCCGCCTGCTTTTATTCAATTCAAAGCGGTCGTTGGATGATTATCAGAATCTTCGCCTCGAGGAGGCCCCCAGCCCGGCAGGTGGTGCATTCGACGTGATCGCCGCAGGCCCGGAATTTGTGCAGCTGAAACTCTCCGGTGACAGTGAGTGGGCCGTTCAAAAGGAATTCAAGTTTGCGTCGTCGCACAAAGACGGGTTTGATCTTACATGCGCTTCCTCCCTGACCAACATCAACCATCGGACAGACGTGCTTGCCGGAATCGAAATTGTTCTCAATCTTCTCGCCCCTAACGCTGCGGACCGCTTCTTTGAGACGCCGCAAGGCCGCCACCCGCTGCAATGGACCGGCTCTGTACCGGCGTCTGAATTTGCGATGGTGGACGAATGGCAGGGCGTGCGCATCTTGCTTCTGGCGCCGGGTGCGCAGAATTTCTGGGTCGCGCCTATCGAAACTATTTCGGAATCCGAGGATGGTTTCGAACGCGTATATCAGGGTTCTCAAATACTGGCTGTTTGGAAACCGGATTTTTCCACGGACAAGCCTTGGACTGCGCAGATTGTGCTGCGGGTCACGAAATAACAGTCAGATCGCCGAAATACCACACCGCCGCCAATCCGGGTTGCTGCGGCCTCTCGCGAAAGGCGCAATTGCCCGTCTCCGCCGTCTCTGCTAGAGTTTTGTCTGGAGAATCGCATGGCCGTTTCCCAGCAATTGTTGGACATACTCGCGTGCCCCATCTGTCACACGCCGGTTAAGCTCACGCCAGACCAAAACGGGTTGAAGTGCGCGACTTGCCGGCGTGTGTATCCTATTCGAGACGACATTCCCGTCATGCTGGTGGACGAAGCACGAATTGAGAAGGATTGACCCCACCGGCATACTGCCGGGCCTGCCTCATGGGTCGCGGGTGCTCATTATCCGCCTCCAGCCGCTGGGCGATATGGTGCTTCTTACACCCGCGCTCACCGCGCTCCACGCCTGGCGTCCCGATCTAAAACTAACCGTGCTGGCGAAGCCTGCTTTTGCCCCGGTGCTCGATGGCAATCCGGTGGTATCTGAAACATTGCTTCTCGGGCACGTTCCATCCACAGTGGCGGCGCTTCGCGCGCGACACTTTCCCGTGGTATTCAACCAGCACAGCGGACCGACCAGTGCGATTCTAACCGCCGCCAGCGGTGCCGAGACGCGCGTCTGCTGGGAGAACCGGCAATTCTCATTTGTCTACAACGTCCATGTTCCGTCGCCCGCCGCGTTTTATGGACGCGACGACGTCCACACCGTGGAACAGCGGCTCACCCAGTTTTATGCCGCCGGCCTGCCGCGCGGTCCAATCCCGCCTGCGTCCGTCTATCCGATTGCGGAAGCGCGCGCATCCGTTGCGCGCATTCTCCGTGAGCGGGGAATTGCGGCGAATGGTTACGCCGTTGTCCGCCCCGGCGCCACGCATCCCGCCAAACGATGGGCGGTAAAGAATTTTGCGGCTCTCGCGAACTGGCTTCGCAACGAACGCGGAATCGCCACCGTGGTGAATCTTGGCCCGGGCGACGAGGAATTGGCGCGTCCCATGCGCGAAATATGCGACGCCAGCATTCCCGTGCTGAACGCGCTCAACCTGCATGAATTGATAGCCCTGCTCACCTGCGCGAGCCTCTATGTTGGTAACGATTGCGGCCCCACACATATTGCCGCCGCAGCCCGCTGCAGGGTGGTGGTGATATTCGGCGCGAGCAATCCGGTTCACTGGCGTCCCTGGGCAACGGAATATCGTCTGTTGCGGAGTGACGATCCGGCTGTGCCGGGGCTTCCGTCCATTTCGCTGGAGGATGCCCAGGCGGCCTGTGCTGATCTGCTGGATACTGCCGGTGGAGTTCACCGGAACGCCGGCGAACCTTCTGTGCCACAATACTGATTCACAAAATTTATGGGTAGAAACACTGCGCATCTGATTCGCCTTGTCCGCCGCATGCGAGGCCGCCGTCTGGCAGTTCTCGGCGACTGGATGCTGGACCGCTACATTTGGGGCTCCGCCTCGCGTCTTTCGCCGGAAGCTGCCGTTCCCGTGGTGGATTTCATCCAACAGAGCGAATGCCTCGGCGGCGCCGGTAATGTGGCCGCTAATCTGGCTGCTCTGGGTGCTCGTGTTTCTGTTTATGGAGTGGCCGGAGCGGATGAGCCGGGCCGCGCTCTGGGGGTTTGTCTTCGAGCCATCAAAATTTCAGCCACGGGCCTGTTCGCTGATCCCAAGCGCCCCACCACCGTGAAAACGCGAATCATCGCCCGCCATCAGCAGGTGGTCCGTATGGACAGCGAAAGCCGTGCGCCACTCCGAAAAGAAACAGAACAGAAAATGTTGCGGCTGCTGCTGCCCTCTATCCGCAATCTCGACGGGCTCATCATCTCTGATTATGACAAGGGCGTGGTAACGGACAGTATCGCCTCGGAAGTCCTGGAAGCCTGCCGGCGCGCGCATGTTCCCACGTTTGTGAAGCCCAAGTGGTCGCGTTTGCCGTCGTATCGCGGCGCGAATGTAATCGTCGTAAATCGCGCCGAAGCCGGATTTCTGACGCAAAGGGCGCTCGGGTCTGACGATGCCGTCGAGGCCGCTGGGCGCGCCCTGCTGGCGCATTTTTCCTGCAAGGCGGTGGTAATCACCCGCGGCGAAGAGGGCATCAGCGTTTTTGAACGTAGCTCCAAGGCCGGCTTCCACGCCCCGGCCACCAGCCAGGAACGCCATTTCGGCCAGACGGGCCGCGATCAGAACGCGCGCGGCCGTCAGGTGTTCGACGTGACCGGCGCTGGCGATACGGTACTGACCGGTATCGCACTGGCCATGGCCGCCGGAGCCAATGTTCGCGAGGCGGCGTTCCTTGGAAATGCTGCTGCGGGTATTGTTGTCGGAAAGTTAGGGACGGCTACGCTTACGCCAGATGAACTTGTGGCCGCCATCCGGGAAACTGATGTTCCTCGTGGCTGATCCCTACAGGGGGCTATGGCGGGAAGCTGAGTGATTTGTCGTTGCGGTCCACCCAAATTGCCACGTCTTTCGTTTTGCTCTGTCCCGCTGTGTCGTCGCCGGAAGGGAAGACAGGATAAGGGCTGACCGCCACGGTCACGGTCACGCTGTTGGTGGAACGCCGCGGCTCGGCAGCGCCTTTGACCTGGAAGCTTTTCACTGGTCCGTAGTACCCGTTCGGCCCCCAATCGTCGAGAAAATCCTTGTAGGCGTAGCTGGGCGAGGCCTTCCAGGTTTTGTAGGCCGGTTCAAATTGTCCCGCTACCAATTGGTCCATGAAATTTGTCACGACTCTCTTCTCAGGATAAAATCGCAACAGCCACCAGATGACCACCCCGAGGAGTCCAATGATCACCACTCCGTAAACGGCTATGCGAAAATTCTTTGAACCGTCTTCCTCTATTTTTGCATCCAGCAGGCCCATGGGCAGGCTCCTTCAAATTTGGCGCTTAAAGAGTGCGATACATCCCCCTATCATTATCCCCGAGAAACCCAGCAGAATGGCGACGTCCCTATAAATTCCTTCCAGGCCGGCGTTCTTCAGCGTGAGATTGTGCAGGGCGTGAACGGTGTAGGTGAACGGATCCACCACGGAAATCCATTTCAGCCACCAGGGAAATCCTTCAATCGGATAAACCGCGCCCGACGGAAAAAACAGCAGAGTGTTCAAGACTCCAAACAATGCGCGCGGCACCAGCGGGTCGCTTACCCGGACCATGACCAGAAACATGAAGCTGATCATCGCCAGCGACGCCGCTGCTACCACAATAATCAGGTAAAACAGGCGCAGGGGGTCCCACAGTCGCGGAATTCCGGCGATGAGTCCTCCGATAATCGTCAGCACCATGCCCGCCATAATGCCCTTCAGTGCCCCTGCCCCCACGAGTCCGCCCACCAGTTCGGATTTTGACACCGGCGTTACCAGGTAGCCTTCGTGCAGGCCGCGCGCTTTGTCGTCAATGAACGTGATTCCGCCACCGATCATCGCCACAATGAAAATGGACATGGCCACGGAACCCGCCAGCAAATATTTGATGTATTCGATGTAGGGATAGACTTCGACGACATTCAGGTCCACGCTGCCGGGAAGGCGCGCGGCCACGTCCGGCGCGTTTAATTCGTCCACAACCTGCTGAATGCGTTCCAGCAGGGAACTGGCCATGAATTGGTCGGTATTGTCTTCCGCGAAAGCGATGCGCGGACGGTCATGCTGATAAACGCGGCGCGAAAAATCGTGGGGAATCTGGATCACGCCGCGGACAAATCCGGCGCGCAGGTCATCCGTCGCCTCGGTGGGTGATTTGTAATCCACGGTGTAAAAGGTCTTTGGACCCGCCTTGATTCCTCCCAACATCTCCTTCACTTTTCGCGATTCCACGGAGTGGTCCATGTCCACAAACGCCACCTTCGCGCCCGTCACCTTGCCCCCGAAGGCGTAGCCCAGCACGATGAGCTGCATCAAGGGAAAAACCATGGAGCTCATCATCAGCGCCGGGCTGCGGAAGAATTTTCGAAGGTCGCGCTCAATCAGCGCGCGTATCCGGTAGAATTTCATCGTCGCGACTCCAGACCCGGCGTGCCCCTCTGCCGGGCAGTTTCCTTACCGGTAAAGGTGGCTGATATCAAGGCCGCGCCCTCCTGCCGCTTCATCTCGCAAGCCAGTGCCGGTGTAGTACAGAAAGACGTCGTCCAGCGTTGTTCCCTGTACGCTCACGCGCTTCACTGTCACATGGTTGGTGCGCGCCCAATCCATCAAGGCCGCGACAGTGGAGGGCCCGTCATCCGAGGCGATCCGCACGACGTCCTCGGTTTTTTTTACGCTGGCCACGCGATCCAGTCCTTCAATCTCCGCCAGGAAATCCGCGGGAGTATTTTCCAGCTCAGTTTCCACCATATTTTTCCCCGGAACGCTGTCCTTCAGCCTCGATGGTGTATCCAGCGCCACCAGCCGTCCGTGATCCACAATGGCGATCCGGTTGCACAGTTGATCGGCCTCTTCCATGTAGTGTGTGGTAAGCAGAATCGTGAGGCCGGATTTCTCCTTTAGTGTGCGGATCATCTCCCACACGTTCACGCGCGAGACCGGATCCAGTCCCGTTGTTGGTTCATCCAAGAACATGATTTTTGGCGAATGCACCAGACCGCGCGCGAATTCCAGTCGTCGCCGCATGCCTCCGGAAAATGAACCCACCAGCGCCTTCCGAAAATTTATGAGGTCAACGGATGCCAGCAATTCCTCCGTCAGCCTGCGCCGGTCGGCTGAGGGCACTCCATAGAGCTTCGCGTGGAGAATAATGTTCTCCTCCGCGGTTAGCTCCGGATCTGACGTGAATCCCTGTGGAATCACGCCGATTGAATTTCGCACGCTTTCCTGTTGCGTGGTGACGTTGAATCCCGCCACGCGGCCTGCCCCCGAAGTCACTGGCGTGAGTGTTGTCAGCATGCGGATCAGCGTGGTTTTTCCCGCGCCATTTGGTCCGAGAAGTCCGAAAATTTCTCCCGGCTCCACGGTGAAACTCACTTCGTTCACGGCCACGAGATCGCCGAAACGCTTGGTGAGATGGTCCACCTCGATGGCATGCTTCGGCATGGCCTTCGTTTCTCCGCCGGCCAATGAACTCACGATTCCTTCCGCCACGGCCACGAGAACCATTTTCCCCGCGCATGCGGTGTGGGCAGTAAAACCGTAGCCGTCATCCCTGTAAAAAGCGTTCGCTGCGGATTCGGGATGGCTACTTTGATGGCAAAAGTCTTGATGTCGCGCTTGGTCCGGCTGACGTCTCGTTGCGTCGCAAAATCGCTTTCCACGCCTTTGAAATATACCGTTCCATCCAGCATTTCCCCCGAAGGCAATCGCACTTTCAGATGCTGTCCAAAATTGATGCTGTCGATGTAGCTTTCTTCCACATCGGCTTGCACCCACAGGTGATCCATATCCACCACGACGACGATCGGCGATCCCTCGGACACGACTTCGCCCTGTTTCGCGACGCGAACAGAAACGATTCCATCAATTGGCGCGAGAACTTCCGTATAACCCAGTCGCGTTTCCGCTTCCGCTTTTGTGGCCCGTGCTTGCTCCACCTGGGCTTCCAGCGAAGTGACCTCGCTTCGGGAAATGTCCACCTGGCGCCGGTTTGCCTGGTTTACGCCCACATTGGCTCGCTGCGCCTTCACCTGGTCTTCCAGGGATTTCACGTGCGCGCGTGATGCATCCAGCGTCGCCACTGCCGTGTCGCGGTCCTGGACAGAAACCACCCCCGCGCCAAAGAGACGCACGGTCCGTCCCGTGTTCAAATCGTCGCGGCGCAAATCGGCCCGCGCTTCATCGAGCTGTGCCTGCGCCGATGTCAATCCAGCCTGCGACTGCGCCACGGAGGACAGTGTTTGGCCATCCATCCAGGTGAGATTGTGTTTCTGCTCCTCCACTCGCGCCACCAGGCTCTGGATGTTGGCTTCATCGGAGGCCACCTCCGCTTCCAGTTCCGCGCGGTCCATCTCTGCAATTAACTGGCCCTTCTTCACCTCCGAGCCTTCGTCCACGGTCAGTTTCACGATGCGACCGGTGATTTGCGGGCTGACGATCACCTCGTTGCCGTCCACGATGCCGATCAACTGGATGTCGTTTCCTTTGGGAGTAGTCAGCAGATAAATAATCAGTGCCACAAGGAATGCCGCGCCCAGAATGGAGAAGAATTTCTTGCCCTTCATCTAGCCCTCGCTCTTTCGCAAAAGAGGCCGTGCTCCAGAAAATCAAGCATCGCTTTCCGGCGCCTGGCTACCGCCTCCGGTTTCAGAACGTCCTTTTGGACCACGCGGCTCATCAATGGCGCCGTGGCGAAATAAGAACCCGTCAAGGAAATTATCGTGAACGCCATCTGCATGGGATCCACGCGGCGGAACTCTCCACGCGAAATTCCTTCCTCAATGGTTTTGCAAATCCAGCCAAGAAATGGGCGAAAGTAGGTTTTCGCCACCCAGTCAACCAGACTGCCGTCATGCAGCCACGCTAGTTGGATCAGCCGCGGATAGTTGGGGTGCTGGCCGAGGAAATCAAAATACGCTCCGGCGAAGGCCAACAGGCGCTCCTGGGGAGATCCGGTTGCCGGCACCGCCACACGGACCGTTTCCTGAACCTGGCGAAGAAGATGTTCCAGAACCGCGCGGTGCAATTTCTGTTTGCTGCCGAAGTAGTAGTAGAGCAGGGCCTTATTGGCGTGAGCCGCGGCGGCGATAGCGTCTGTCCGCGCCCCGGCCAGGCCGCGCTCCGCGAATATGCTCTCGGCGGCCGCCAGGATCCGCTCCGCCGTTTCCGGATGTTCCAGGTTCTTCTTGTGCGCCTTCATGTTCAGTTCAACTAACTGGTTAGTTTAATTCCTATGCAGCCCAAAAGCAAGTGAAGGGGTGGAGAGCGACTCAGGATCCCAGCGCGCCAGACGGCCCGGACGGCAACTCGATGGCGTATTTTGTTCGCGCCTTTTCGCGATGCGCTTCCAGGGCCAGATCAATCAGGCGGTCCAGCAGCTTTGCATACGGCAGTCCGCTGGCTTGCCACAGTTTTGGATATTGACTGATGGAGGTGAACCCCGGAATGGTGTTTAATTCATTGATGAAGATTCGATTGGTTTTTCGTTCCAGAAAGAAATCCACACGCGCCATTCCCGCGCCATCAATCGAGCGGAACGCGCGCACCGCGTAATCCTGAAACCGCGCCACCTGCCCGTGTTTCAGCGGAGCGGGAATCAGGTAGCGCGTTCCTTCCTCCAGGTACTTGGCGGTGTAATCGTAGAATTCTCGGTGCGGGACAATTTCTCCGGGGACGGACGCCTGTGGATTGTCATTGCCCAGCACGGAGACTTCAATCTCTCGCGCGTCCACGGCCTTTTCCACCACGATTTTTTGTCCGTATTCCGCGGCCAGGTTCATGGCTTCTTGCAGCGCCGCGGCATCCTTTACGCGCGTCATGCCCACCGACGAGCCGAGCGTTGCCGGCTTCACAAAAAGCGGGAGGCGGAGTTTTCCATGAATTTCGTGCGTCACCCGCACGGGGTCTTTCTCCCAATCCGAGCGCCGCACGGCAACGTAAGGCACAACCGGCAGCCCTTCTTCCTTGAATAGTCGTTTCTGAACGTCCTTGTCCATTCCCACGGCGGAGGCCAGCACGCCCGCGCCGACGTAAGGCAAGCCCGCCAGCTCCAGCAATCCCTGCACGGTGCCGTCCTCGCCGAACGTGCCATGCAGCACCGGAAACACCACATCCACGCGAATGCCACCCGCGCCGCTTTCCGTATCCAACCGCATAAGCGCCCCCGCGCTGGGGTCCGGCGGCAACACCACGCGCTGGCCCCTGATGAAGATTTCGGGAAGCATCTGCTGTGCCGTGCTGCCGGCCAGCCAGCGTCCATCCTTGGTGATTCCGATGGGCACTGCTTCGTATTTATCGGGGTCCAGAGAGCGCAACACGCTCGCCGCGGACGCCAGCGAAACCTCATGCTCGCCCGAACGGCCGCCGAAGAGCACTCCCACGCACAATTTCTTCTTTTTCATGTTCTGAACGCCCGCGGAAAACTGAAGTGTGAATGTTTAGGCAATCTGTATCGAACCCTTATGCAACCATCTACAGGATCTTCTTCCCCAGGCCGGAAAGCACCAGTTCCACGCCCAGCGTGGCGGTCTTGTTGTGCAAGTCAATCACTGGATTGATTTCCACCAACTCCAGCGAGACCATCGCCCGGCTGTCGGCGATTAACTCCATCGCCAGATGCGCCTCGCGATAGGTGACGCCGCCGCGGACCGGCGTGCCGACGCCCGGCGCGTCGCTGGGGTCAACAAAATCCATATCCAGGCTGACGGCCACTCCCGCGGTATCGTCCATGGCGAACCGCAACGCCTCGGCCATCACGTCGCGCATTCCCCGCTCGTCAATGTCGCGCATCGTAAATACATGCACGCCGGATTCCTTCACCAGCCGGCGTTCTTTGGCGTCCAATTCCCGAATACCAACCAATGCCACATTTCGTGGCTCCACTTTCGGCTTAAATCCCAGTAGTTCGGTCATCTCCGGCGGCCCATATCCCATCACTGATGCCAGCGGCATCCCGTGAACGTTCCCGGAAGGCGACGACTCCGGCGTGTTCATGTCTCCATGGGCATCCAGCCAGATGTAGCCCAGGCGCTGGTTCTTGGCATGAAAGTGGGCCGCTACGCCAGCCACCGACCCGATGGCGATCGAGTGGTCCCCACCCAGCACCAGCGGCAACAACCCTTCATCCAACGACCGCTGTGTGATTTCTCCCAGCCCGGTGCAGGTTTCCAGAATTTCGGCTAGATATTTCGCATTTTTTTCGCCGTAGTGCATCTCTTCTGGCTGCTTGACGATGATGTTGCCAATGTCTTCCACCTGGTGGCCCAGGTGTTTCAACCGGGCTTGCAGGCCCGCCACGCGCAATGCCGAAGGACCCATATCCACGCCGCGGCGGCTGGCTCCCAGGTCCATGGGCACACCGATAATGCGAATTTTCTGAGGCATGGCAGTCTGTCCCCTCGTCTCCGCGGTGACGTTACCGCGGGGAATACCGGTCCCTTAAGGATAAACGCGATAGAGCATCCGGGGGAAGGGGATCACTTCCCGGATATGTTCTGTCCCGCAAATCCAGCCTACAGTGCGTTCCAGCCCCAGACCAAACCCCGCGTGAGGCACGCTCCCATAGCGCCGCAAATCCAGGTACCACTCGAATGACTCCTGCGGCAGGTTGTTGGCCTGCAGACGCTCCAGCAGCTTGTCGTAATCCGCCAGCCTCTCGCCGCCGCCGATGATCTCTCCGAAGCCTTCCGGAGCAATCATGTCAAAACTCAGCGAAAGCTCGGGCCGCTGGGCGTCAGTGGCCATGTAGAACGCCTTAATTGCCGCGGGATAGCGGTGGATGATCACCGGCCGGTCAAATCCCTGGGAAACAATGGTTTCTTCGTCGCCGCCGAAATCGTCGCCCCATTTCGCGGGATTTCCGCTCTTCTGGAGCGCGGCGATGGCCTCGTCATACGTGATGCGCGGGAATGGCGGCACTATCTTTTCCAGCTTGCTGACGTCCCGCTCCAGAGTTTCCAACTCCCGCCGCCGTGTCTTCAGCACCCCCTGCACAATCGCGCTGACCAGTCCTTCTCCCAGCGCCATCATGTCTTCCAGGTGGGCGAAGGATGCTTCCGGCTCCAGCATCCAGAATTCCGTCAAATGCCGGCGAGTCTTCGATTTCTCCGCGCGGAACGTGGGACCGAAGGTGTAGACTTTTCCCAGAGCGGCAGCCGTAGCCTCCACATAAAGCTGCCCGGACTGCGTTAGAAACGCCTTCTGGTCGTCAATGTAATCCACGCCGAAGAGAGTGGTGGTTCCTTCGCATGCCGCCGGTGTGAAAATTGGAGCATCGGTGAGGATGTAACCCTGGTCGTCCATGTAATTGCGCGCCGCATGAATCGCAGCCGCGCGGATGCGCAGAATGGCCGCCTGGCGGGGCGTGCGGATCCATAGATGGCGCTGGTCCAGAAGGAAATCCACTCCGTGTTCCTTCAATTGGATGGGGTAGGGCTTATCCTTGGACACGCGCTGCAAAACCTCCGCCTCTTTCACCTGCAACTCGTATCCCCCCGGGGCGCGCGGCTCGGCTTTCACCATTCCCGTGATAACCACGCTGGATTCCTGCGTCAATCCTCGCAGAGCTTCAAACGCAGCCGGAGTCTCTTTCAGCGACACCACGCCCTGAATCACGCCTGTTCCGTCACGGAAAATGGGGAATAGCAGTTTCCCCGCCTCGCGGAGGTTATATAGCCAGCCGCGAATCGTTACAACTTGCCCTTCGTGCTGGCCCACCGACTCGATGTTCGCTATCGGCGCATGTTTTTGAGTTTCTTCCGGCACTGTATCTCTCTCCGTTCCCCGCACGGCCCGAGGCGTTGTGCGGTCTTGCCGCACTCTTCCTGGATGCCAGGGGTTTGATTCCGCCATGCACAGGCCAGTTCAAAACCAGATGGTCGGGCGCACAGGCCTCTGAAGGTACCAGTGAGCCTATATCGTCACTGCAAAGCCTGCCCGGCGTCAATAGCCGGCGGCCATGCCTTCCCGCCGTGCGTCAGGAGCGCCCAGCCGCTCGCCCGTCTTGGGATCAATCCCGATGGCTTCGACTTCGCCAATCCAGTCTCCGCGCTTGATGTGGTATCCACGTCTCTGGAGTTCCTCGGCTTCCGGCGCCGGGAAGTCCGGTTCCACCAGCAGAACGTCCGGCATCCACTGGTGATGGAACCGCACTGCGTTAATTGACTCCTGCGCACCCATTCCCAGGCGCATCCAGTTGAGCAGGCTCAAAAGAACCGCGGATATGATGCGCGGGCCGCCGGGCGAGCCGGTAACGAAGCTCAGTTGGCCATCGCGCAGGAGGATGGTGGGCATCATGGAGCTTAGCGGCCGCTTGCCCGGCGCGATGGCGTTGGCTTCCGACTGAATCAGTCCGAACATATTGGGCGTGCCGGGACGTGAAGTGAAATCGTCCATTTCGTCATTCAGGAGAAATCCGGCTGAGCAGGCCACTCCCGATCCAAAATCATCGTTGATCGTGTATGTGTTGGCCACTGCGTTCCCCTGGGCATCCACCACGGAATAGTGCGTGGTGTGGCCGGTGCGCATAGCTTCGCGTTCCATTTCCGCCGCCGCAACCTGCGGCGTCAGCGGGATTATTGATGTGCTCTTGCCATCCGCGCTGGGTGCATTTCCGCTTCCATCGAAAGGCGTGGGATTTCCGGCCCCAACCAATGCGCTATCAGACGCCCGCACGGGATCAATGGTCGCCCGCCGTTCAGCTGCATAGCGTGGATCGGTCAGCCCGCGCACAGGAATGGGGCCAAAATCCGAATCCCCCAGGAACGCCGCCCGATCCGCGAACGCGCGCCTCAATGCCTCCACCACCCAATGCACGGAATCCGCATCGTCCCAGGAGCGCAGCGCGAACGGCTCCAAAATGTTCAGCGCTTCGATGGTTGCGATTCCGCCGGAACTCGGCGGTGGACTGGTGATCAGTTTCCAGTGGCCGCCATTGGCATCGTAGGACGCGTGCAAAGGCTCGCGCACCTTCGGGTGGTAATTGGCCAGGTCCTGTAATGTGATCAGCCCGCCCATCTGGCGCATATCGTCCGCCAGCATCCGCGCCGTTTTTCCCAAATAGAATCCCGCGGATCCCTTGCGGCGAATTCGGAGCAGTGTTTCCGCCAGTTCCGGCTGGCGGAGAATCTCCCCTGCCTGGTAAGGATTTCCGTTCCGGAGAAATATCCTGTTGCTGGCGGAGAAGCGCTCCAGCGTTTTGCGGTTCTCGCGGAACAGCGCAGCCAGCCGGGGACTGACCGGGAAACCATCCTGCGCCATGCGGATGGCCGGGGCCATCACCTCAGGCAGTTTCATTGAGCCGTATTTCCGCAATGCCAGGTCCAACCCCGCCACCGTCCCTGGAACTGCAACTGAGCGATAACCAGAGGTAGATGCGGCGGGGTCGGCGCTGCCGTCCGGGCGCATATACATCTCCGTGGCCGCTCGTTCCGGGGCGGTCTCGCGGTAGTCCACGAACGCCTCGCGTCCATCCGCCATGCGCACCAGCATGAGACCACCGCCGCCGATATTTCCCGCTTCAGGCTCAATTACCGCCAGCACGAAGCCGACCGCCACCGCGGCATCCACTGCGTTGCCGCCTTTTTTCAGAATTTCAACGCCGGCCTCGGATGCCAGCGCTTCGTCGCTGACCACCATGCCATGCTTCCCGCGGACTGCCGTTTTTGGCCAGTTCGGATGCACAGGCTTGCCATCAGCCGAGTATTCGCGCGGAGTTTGGGTTTGCGCCAGGGCGGCGAGTGGAGGAGAGGCACACACCAGGCAGGCGATAGCCAGGTATGCAAAGGAATGTCGCATTATCATTGTGCGACGGAATGTAGGTTGCTGACGCAAGCGCGTCAAGATGTGATTCACCGCAGAATCAATCATGCACCCGGCGCGGTAGGCGCGCCGGCTCAGGCGCGCAGAGCCGAGGCTGCCGCCACGCACACGCGCAGTTTATCAATGGCTTCCTCCACCGTGCGCGTCTTGAGGCCGCAATCGGGGTCCACCCAGATGCTGCCCTTGGGTATCACGCGGACCGCCTCCTCCAGCCGCTTGCGAACCGCGCCGGAATCCTCGATCACATGGGAATGCACGTCCACCACGCCGAAACTGATGTCCTTCGTGAACGGGCTTTGCCGGAACAACCCCAGCATGTCCAGTTCGCTGTTGGACATTTCCAGGTCGAAGTTGTCCACGGCCAGGTCCAGCATGCCGGGATAAATCTCTTCGAATGCTCCGTAACATGCGTGGGTGACGAAATAGGCGTTCAACCCTTCAGTGGTTTTCTTCATCGCTTCGATGGCGATAGGGAGTTCCTCCGGCCTCACGGAAAGGGCTGGTTCATCAATCTGGACAATCTTGCAGCCTGCGGCGATCAACGCCTGCACTTCCTTTCGGATAGCGCCTGCCAAGGCCATCGCCGTGGCGCGGCGATCGGGATAGTATTCGTTGAAACTCCAATCCATGATGGTGTACGCGCCAGTGAGCATGCCCTTTACCGGTTTTTTAGTGAGGCTCTGCGCGTACTTCCACCAGTCCACCGTCAGAGGGCCAGGCCATTCCACCGCCCCGGTGATGATAGGCTTGTGGTAATAGCGGTTTCCGTAGCTGCGCACCAGTCCACCCTGCGTGAACCCCGGCATCTTCTCCGCGAAGTACGCCACCATGTCTCCGCGATACATTTCGCCGTCCACCAGGACGTCAATCCCCAACTCTTCCTGCTTGGAAATCCAGAACTGCGTGGCTTTGCGCTCCAGCTCTCCCAGCTGTTCCACGGTCAGCTTCCCCCGGTTGAAATCCGACCGGGCCTTGGTGAGGTAATCCGGCTTGGGAAAGCTCCCCACCGATGTGGTGGGGAAGAGGGGCAGTTTGACCCCCAGTGCATCCAGTTTCGTGCGGCTCATGCTTACTCCTCGATCATGCTAATTTTTTGTGCCATGCGGGTTTGGCCAGCAAAAATCTCCCGGAGCCCCGCAGCGTTTAATATATATACCAACTGAAGAATTCGGCGATTCGACCACCCAGGTCTTTGCGGAACCGCTGGAATGCGGAAAGCCTCATCGCGGCCCGCGGAGGCGACGGAGGAGCCAGAACCCGCGAATACGCGGGCCGCCAATTCTTCTGTTCTGCCCTTGCGGACTCCACGCCCGCACATTTTTCGCCCGATTCGTTCACTAATGAAGCTCTCCCATGCAGGTTACTGAAAAACTCTCCAGTCCGCAAACCGGCTCACCTCGCGGGCCTCATCGAGGCTGCGGCATTTCATCGCCTTCAACATTCATACCCGAAAAACTCGATCAGGTCCCCCAGCTCCTTCTTGAAAAGATCATTCTGCGCCGGGGTCAGCTGATTCCGCCACCCTCCAGCCACGCCCGTGCGAATGAACCGCCTGGCTTCGCTCTTTCGCAGAAGCGGGCTTACATCGCCGCTACGCCACTTGGTCAGCTTTTGGGATGACTCTTCCCTCTTCCGCAGGTTGTCCACGGAATTATCGGCCAGCGCCCGCCGGATGGCGCCGGCATCCGCGCTCAATCCAAGGAATTTCAGGGCTTCGGTTAGGACCGCCTCCACGTTCTGTTTCATGTCCTCGTATCGGGTCACCAGCATGTCCCCCGACCGGGCCAGCGGAGAATTCATCCATGACTCAACGTGCGTTCTCCACGATCCCCAGCGCGTGATCTGACCGCCCAGGTACGCGCGAGTGTATTCATCGAAATCATGCGCGTACACCAGTCCACCTTCCTTCTCACCGGCGTAGATTGAGAGCAAGATGTCGCGCGGATCGCGGACGATGTATATCGCCCGCCGGTACGCCTCGTGGTACAGCTCGTGTGTCTTAATCACGCGGCCCCCACTCGGAAGCAATGGCAACGCTCCGTGGTGTACGCCGATTTCAGGGATAATGTTCTGGAGGTTGTCGAACTCCGCGACGTTGCCCGTGACGATTTCCGCAATCAAAAACCGCAACCAGAAATTCCCGGAACGCGGATAGGACGCCAGAAAGACGTCGTTGGAATCAAGCCCCAGATTCCGCAGCCAGATAAGCGGTTTGCGGAGACTGGTTGTGGAAGCCTTATAGCGAATTATCCGGAGCGGCTGCATTCCTCAGTGACGCTCGCCGGGAAACTTAGCCCGCATGCGCCTGGCGAACCTTCTGCAGCAGCTCCAGCTTTGACTGCGCGCGGTCGCGCGGCAGATATTCCAAGCCGCTCGAAGGCCCCAGATAAGCGTGGCCGCACTGAATTTTCGGCAACATGTTCGATCTGCTTGGCCACGGCGCGGATCCTCCAGTTTCGTGTTTCGTCCGTCCAGGAGCCCCAGACCGAGCGCGCGCGGCGAGCCTTTCGACGCCACTGCGTCCACCAACGCCGGATTGTAGGTGAAATCAAGGCCGATAATGTCGAACGGCAGCGAGGTCAGCTTTTCGTACAGCGGCGCGCAATCGCGGAAATAAACGTACAGGGCCAGCTGGAGATCTTCGGCTTTGCGCCCGGCATTATCCCGCGCGCGCAAAATCGGCGCGATAGCGACTGGTCGAAAATTCACCAGTCGCCCGGATACTTCACAATGGCCGGCTCATCCAACTTGAATCAGTTCCACGCCGGCCGCCGCCAGATCGCGCAATTTCCGCCGCCAGCGCCTCGGCATAAGCCTGCCGCGCGTATTTCGATTTCGCGGTCGCGTCGCTTTCCGAGAGCGAAAACTTCGCCAGCGTGTAAGGGCCGGTGAGAACAGCTTTGATGCGCGGTCGTTCCATTTGAATGCGGCGTGGGAAGATGTTGAGCGCCGCATGGGCAAACCTGTATTCCTCAACCACCAGCGGCTCGCTCCGCATGGGACGCGCCGTCACCACGGGCTGCCGGAAATACGTATTGGTGTCGAAAAACCGCAACAGGCCGCGAATTTCCACCCTTCGAGTTTGCCCGCTAGATGCGAGACGGGTCGTACCAGCGGATCAGCCCGTCGGTGACCTTCCACGCCCGCGCGCGCCTGATCGGAGATGGCGCGTCGCGTCATGTCGTCTTCCGCGGCGGCAATCCGCCATCGTGGCCTCGCCGCGATCCATGCGCCGCGATGCTGCGCCTTAGCGTCTGGAGTCCGGGCTATCGCCGATTCGCGGATAGCTGCCTGTATGCGCGAGGAACAATCCCGATGATTTTTTCGCCGTTTCCGAAGTCATGCCGCTTTTCCTCCGTTAGAAAATCATATGCGGGCATCGCCGGGAACCAGCCCCGCCGCCGCGCCGCGCGACAACAATTCGCGCACCGCCCGCCGCCCTTCTTCGCCGTAACCCAGTGTCCAATGGTTCACATACATGCCGACAAATTTGTCCGCCGTTTCCGGTCCATATCGCGCGCAAACTGCATGGCGTAATTCAAGGCCGCTTCGCGGTGATCCAGCGCGAAGGCGACGCTTTCGCGAATCCCCTTGGCGATTCGCCGCCCGACGTCTGGCCCCAGCGCCCGCCGCACGGCATTGGCTCCCAGGGGCAGCGGCAGCCCGGTTTCTTTCTGCCACCACTGTCCCAGATCAGCCACGCGCGCCAGACCCATCCCGGCATAAAGTAACTGCCCTTCGTGAATGATTACGTCCCGCGTCCACTTCATGATTCCGGACCGCATCCAGAATTTTGTCGAACGGCATGGTGATCGTTTCCACCTTCGGCTCGAACAATTTCAGCGCGAGATAAGAAGTTGTCCGCATTCCCGGCACCGCCACGCGCATTCCCGCAAGCTCTTCGCGTTTCATCGGCCGCGAAGACACGATCAGCGGGCCGTAGCCTTCGCCGAAACTCGCTCCGCAATCCAGCAAAATGTATTTGTCGGAAAGGAACGGGAAAGCGAAAAAACTTATCGCGGTAACGTCGTAGGTTTCCGTTCTCCGCCGCGCTGGTTCAGCGTTTCGATGTCCTGCAGAATGTGGGTGAATTTCAGCCCCGGCGTGCGCGACTTTTCCCGTCGCCAGCGCATAGAACATGAAGGCATCGTCCGAGTCGGGCGAATGCGCCAGGCGCAAATTCACCGTTTCACTCGTTGTCGGACGAGCCATCGGAAGGGAATTCTCCTCGGTATTTGGCTGCACGCGCTCTTCCGCTGCTGCTGGGCCGCCAGCGCCTGCCGAGTGCCGCAGTGAACTGGAGTAGTCCTCAGAGCGTGAGACAGCACGCCATCCGCGGCTGTCTTGGAAAAATCAGCCTATCATAGAGGCGCACGGCGGACAAATCACGGCTAGACCGGATACTTCGCCGATTATTTCACGAGACGAAACGCTAGAGCGACCACAACGGGGATGCCGACTAGAGCAACAACCACCAGCCAGGATCGCGGATTTCCGAAGTTGAGCGTGTATCCGAATCCAAAGCGCTTTTCCACCAGAATCGCCGAGTCATCGGAATTCACGTACAATATGCCTGCTTTCCAGCAGGCATCCGGAGTGCGATCGCCGATGGGTGAACCAGTTTCAGCCTGTGCGGATTCCGCCACCAGCCGCCCGCCTCCCTGGCCCGTGCTCACCAGCATGGCCACAATCACCACCAGGAATGCCAGCGTCAATATCACCATGCCCGTCACCGCTCCGTTGATGGCGCCACCGGCTGCAACGGCAGCAGTGAAACCCAGCTGATAACCACGGCCAGAAAGTATTCCGATCCCAGCACTATTCCGAGTTGCACCTGCCGGTAACGCGATTCTGCTTCCCCCGCCGCGCCGCTGGTCCGAATCTGCCTCGTGGCGTGAACGATGAGCGCGCTCATCACCAGCATCAAGACACACATCACCACCCCCACCAGCAGCGCTCCATAGACTGACGCGAACCCCTTCTGCGCCCAGCGATTTGGCTGGTTGTTGATGTCATAGTGGACCGCAAAGCGGGAGGGAATTTCGTCCCAGCGCATGCGCAGATAGATTCCCGCCGCCAGCAAAATGGCGAACGGCCCAGCTTGCAGAATTGGATGCCCCAGCGCCCCTGCATTGCGCACATTCAATCCGGCCTCCCGTTCCGTGGAAGGGACAACCGCGTGGGGCAGCACGCGTTCCCGCGCCCGCAAAAAGCCGGGCAGCGCTGTTATCACCAGCCAATAGGGCACGCAAATGGTTAGCCACGGCAATCCCATACGCCATCCAGCGATCACCAACCCCAGGGCGATGGCGATTTGAATTCCGATCCATGCGCGATAGCTCTGGCGGATCCGCGCGCCTTCTTCCGAATGCGAAAATTCAGGAGAGACCGTCACCGCGAAGAAAATATCGTGACGCGTCAGGTTGGGGAGCCATAAAAACACCATCCCAACCACGGCCACTACGCCCAGAATCTCGATGTGCAAGAGAATGCTTGGCGAGAGATTCATTTGTTCTTTCCTCCGGCCACAACCCAGGCGGAGATATCGCTGACCACTTCCTCGGAGACGTGGCCCGGTTGGTCATACTCCTGCGGGGTGGAGAGCCCGGTTCCTGCGATGAACAGATGCGTTAGCTGGGGATACCATTTGAGGGTGGCATTGGAGTGGCCGGCCAGCGCCTTCTGCCAGCCTTCATAATCGGGTTTCGTCACTTGATAATCGCGGCCGCCTTGCAGAATCAGCATGGGGACGGAAAGCTTCGCGGCTATTTCCGCTGGCTTATAATCGCGCAGGTCCAGCCAATAGGATGCCGGTATCTTCGCGCCCAGCATATCAACTACGGTTCCCTGTTTTAGATTCGGGTCCTCCACTTGCTTCTTGAATTCTTCCGCGGCCGCAATTTGCTTCTCTGCTGCGTCCTTGTTCGCGCCGGGAAGAGCGCCGAGATAGTTCACCTGATCCACCACCAATTGCTCCATGGGCCGTGTGTTTCCGGCCATCACAATGATGCCGGCGATCTGCGCATCACTCGCGGCTATGCGCGGCGCTAGCATCGCTCCCAGGCTGTGTCCCAGCAGATAAACGTGCTTAGGGTTTACTCCCGGCTGTTTTTGAAGGAGTGCCACGGCCGCGCGGGCATCGCTCATGGTTTCGTCTTCGACCGTCAGCGAATTGTAATCCGCGCTGCTCGCCGCTCCATATTGTTGCGTCCTCTTCGTATACCGCAGCACGGCCACGCCCCGGCTCGCCAGTCCCCATGCCAGGTCCTTGAAGGGTTTGTTTGGGCCAATGGTTTCATCCTGATCGTGCGGACCGGATCCCTGCACCAGCACTACTCCAGGGAAAGGACCGTTCCCAACTGGAATTGTCAGCGTTCCCGGCAGTTCGAATTTGCCGTTCACCACCGTCAACGGCTGTTCGTGGAACAGTTTCTCATTCACGTAGCTGGGTGGAGTCCACGTATCCGGCGGAACCACCGGGAACAAATCGCAGTCCGGCAAGCTTTCCGTCGGACTCGAATACGACCTGCACATTCAAATCCGTTTTCTCGAATGCGCAGGTGATCATCACCCGCTGGTAGGTCTGAACCGCTTCCACTTTCGTACTGGAAATTTTTTGGAATGGGCCGGTCTGCGCGATGAGGCTCTTCCATGCCTCCTCCAATTTCCCCGGAGGCAGGGCATTGGACATGGCTTGGTCGTATTGCGATTCGACAGCGGCGAATTGTCCCGACGTCACTTGCTGCACGATGCCGCGCCCTTTCTCCGCCCAATCTGTTGACGGAGTCTGCGCCGCTTGCTCTCCGATATTAAGCGCCATCCCCATGGCCATGAATGCCAGCAGGAACTTCATGTTCAGTCTCCTTCTGCCGGCTTCGGCCGCCGGCATCCCCGCGCCCGCCGCTTCAGTTCCCGTTCCACGGCCCGCACCGGCAGTCCTTCTCCCAGCGCACGAGCAACCAATTGCCGTAGTTGCCGCGAAAAACGGTCTCCCGCCGCATGGTCCGGACGGCGCCCGGCCCGTTCGCACACTCTTGCGCCCCGCCCGCGCCGCAAGTCCAGCCAGCCTTCCTCGCATAGCTTCCGATAGGCCAGCGCTACCGTGTTGTGATGCACCGTCAAATCCGCCGCCAGCTGCCGCACCGGCGGAAGCACATCGCCCGGCTGAAGCTCGCAGGACACCAGAAGCGATCGCAGTTCGTCAACAATCTGCGCGTACGCCGGCGTTTCCGATGCCAGGTCAATTCGCAGCAATGGAGCGTTTCGTTTCATTGTACAAAGTACATGTACAATATACGAATCGCGCGAATCGCTGTCAAGCAGATGGAGGAATTGCTCCGGAGCTTGGCTTGGTGAGCGGGGTTGCCAGCGCAACAATTCTCCTAAGCGCTTACAGGCCCGCTACCAGCGCGGCGATCGCATGGTCGAAATCGTTTTGTCCGTCCAGATAGGGCTGCCAGTAACTGCGCAACAGGGTTTCGGAGTGTTCCCACCCGCGGTCATTCAGCCCGTTGCTCTTCGCGTACGGAACCAGGGGCGGCATCCCGCTATTTCTGCCACCGGCCGTATCTTCGCCGCTCAACGCGCGTTCCACGAGAAAGTCCGTGGTGTAAAAAATGAGCGCGGGCCACAAATCCCGCGGGATGGGTTTTTTCAGCGCCACGCATCCTTCGGCAATCCGCGTCTGCACTTTTCCGGCAATCACGTGCGACGCTTCGAAGTAGAGAACCTCGAAGCCGGAAAGTCCGTCGTTGCGCGGGTCCTCACTTGAAATGGTTATTCTCGCCGGGTCCACCGTGGTGTATGCGCCGAACGGCCCCGCATAGCCCGCCACGTCCACGCGAACGGGTTGGGCCGGCCAATCGGACTGGTAAATGCCGGCTGCTTTTCTGGAAAGCGCCGGGCTCAGTTCCCTCACCAGCGGCGCAGCATTCGCCACCCACAATCGGTTGGACCGGTCCTGCTGCGGCCATTCTCTTTCGCGATAGACGGGCGCGGCCGCTTCCAGGGCGGCAATCAATTCCGGACGCAATCCGGACGCGCATTGCGTGGTAGCTTTTCCGGAAATATCCACGCAGTCTTCCAGCGAAGCGAGCCGGTTGGTGATGGCCGCCATGGTCTCATCAAATTGCAGATCGTGCTGCGCGAAATTCGCCGCGTAATAGGCCACCGCGGCGTTCCATTTGTCCTGTTCGTTTTTCTCCCACGCACTCTCCGCGCTGCGTTGCGCTAGCAGACGCGGCGCGCCCACGCCTTGCGACAGGCTGAGTCCCTTTTGGCGGCGAGCGTCTTCGTAGAGACGGAGATGCAGGTTCAGCCAGAAGCTGCTGTGAAATTCAAATACCGCGTCGTGCTGCGGCATTTTCTCAACGATGGCGTGCTGGGCGGTGCCAATCACCGGTTGGGGAACTTGTCCGCGCGCTCCCGCGGCAAAAAATAACACGAATGACAAAGCCGCGGCCGCGTGGCATCCGCGCGACGCGAATCGCGGCCGGCACTCAGCGAAATGTTTGCGGAATCTATGCTGCATGAATGGACAGACAAAAATTTCAGCAAACGGGTTGGCCGCGCGCGAAGAAAACGCGCAATCAGGCCCTGGCCAGTTTTCCCAGTTCCAGTCCCCGCACCGCCGCGAGAACCAAAACCATTTTCACCAATTCACCGGGAATAAATGGAATCAATCCGGCGAGCAGCGCTCCGTGAAATCCCAAATGAAACGCGTACGCCAGCCAGACGCAGCCGCCGGTGAAAATCACGGCTTCGCCGCTCAGCATGGCGGCGATCAACTGCGGCGTGCGCGAAGCGCTGTGCTCCACCAGCCAGCCGGTGACGTACGCGGCCAGCGGAAACATCAGCAAAAATCCGGCGGTGGGACCGAAGAAACGCAGCACTCCCGGCGCGCCGAATGGCTGGAAGACCAGCAATCCGCAAGCGCCTTCCAACAAATAAAGTCCCAGCGCGAGCGAGCCGCGGCGCGCGCCGAACAGCGCCGCCACCAGCAGCACGCCGAACGTTTGTCCGGTGACGGGGACGGGAGTTCCCGGCAGCGGCAGCGCGATCCACGCGCACAACACCATCAGCAGATTCGCCGCGGCCAGCCGCGCTGTTTCCGCGGCGATTCCATTGCCGCGCAGATAGCGGTCCGCCAGCGGCCGCGTCGCAAATTGTGTTTGTGTTGTGGACATATTTTCCAGCCTCCTGGCTGCCGGTTCATTCCGGCTTCAGCGCCGCGCGATTCATTCCCGAGGCATTATACCCGGCGCCGGATTTTTGCAGAGAAAATTACGCGACATTCGTTATGCAACATTCTTTATGCAATGGGCGTTGTGCGATTTGCGTTGCGCGATTGCGCCGCCGTTTTCGCCAATGGCAGAGGGCCAATTTCGCTGCTCACGTTTGCGGCGATGAGCCGTCCATTAAAGTAGCGGAGGGCCGACCTCCTCCGGCGGTGCCCGCTGACACCCTCAAGGCATTTGGCATCGCACTAGACGGCCCTCCCGTTTAATTCGTTGCGGCGCCGAAATTTTCTTCCACGATTTCCACGGTCACGGCGTGGCCATTTCCTTTTCCGGTTTTCGTAAGCCAGTCTCCCAGAGCTTTCCGCCAGGCGATCGGGCTTCACGCGCAGTCCCGCTTCCAAGCGGCCATCGCTGACGGGAAGGGTGTCGTCAAATTCCGCAGAGCCGGTGAAATTGCGCATAAAAAATTTGTCCAGCCAGTCGAGAGGACAGGGGCGGCGCTGGCCGTTGATGGCCACGTCCACGCGAAATTTTTTCGCGAACATGGGCGCAGTATAGCATCCGGCCCGGGGGGGACTATTTTTCGCGGGGTGAAGAGCGATTTTGGGGGTGGAAATGCGGTGAAAATTAAGAGGCCAAAAGTGTCCCTATTAGAAATGCGGATATGGTTGATTCCAGGGCAGTTACAGTTTTGCGACTGTCACATGTGTCCCTATTAGAAATCGGCTTTGGCCGCCGCCGAATGGGGCTGCCGGCCGTCCCACAGGATGGTCAAAAGTGTAGCGATTAGAAATGCGGATGTGATTGATTGTGCGGGAGTTAGCGTTCTGCGACTGTAAAAAGTGTAGCGATTAGAAATCGCCTCTCGCCACCGATTTTGTCTTTTGAAGCTCGTCCGGACATAGTTCTGACTTATTGTCCCCATTCAACAGGAAAAATCAACAGCAGGTGCTGTAACGATTTTGTGTTGGGTTCGATTCAGCAGCAGAAACCAAAACAGAAATTCAACAGCAGATCCCTCGCCTCATGGCTCGCTTCGCGAGCATGACTCGGGATGACCTTGAGAGGGATTTGGACGCAAGGGAATTGTGGATGGCCGGTGGTGTTTCAGCCGAGAAAGACCGACGTATTCTCGCCTTCGCGCGGAAAAAATCAACAGCAGCTTCTGTGACGTTTACGTTTCTGCGCGGCGATCTGCGCGGGATGCGGCACGCAATTAGGGCCAATGCCCGCGGCGATGGGGGCGTCAAGACGCTCACCCCGCCAATCGCGGGCAAAGGGAGAAAGCGCGGCGTAGCAGTTTTATGTCGGGGCTGAAAGCCCCGACCCCCTGAGAGATCAGAGGCAGCGGCGGGGTCGGATAGCACGGAGCTAGAATGGGCGTGACGGCTACTGCCGCGAAACTTCACGCCGCCGTCTTTGCCGGAACAGCCATACTGCCAGGGCGCCCCATGCCAGTCCGATTACGATGGTTGTTGCCAGCCAGACGTACACCCGCGGCCGCCACTCACTTGCGTTCGTGTACGGATAGGCCGTCATCCAAAAAGAGAACGCGAGCCAGTAGAAACTGTTTAGTGCTCCAAGCGTCAGCAATACCAGAGCGATGCTCGCCAATATAGTTTTCGCGCGGGGTGCCATCACCTCGTGCTCGCGCTAGAACGGCCGCGGCGGCCACGCGACCAGGGACGTTGCGGCGGAATTGTTATCGCCTAAAGAAAATGGGCTACCTGGCGTTTCCGTGGTGCAGCCCGTCAGGGAGTTTATCCTCAGCAACGCCACGCTGCCCAAGCCACTAACCTGGTTTGATTCGACCACGTAGAGTCCCTCCCCGGTTCCGCTTGGCGTTACAGTGGCCAGCGAATAGGCGATAGGTCCAGGCGGAAGTTTCAGCGTCGTTGTACAACCACTGTAGCTGATCTTAAGTGGATTCTCATTGAAGTTCAGAGTGATGATCTGGTTCTCAATTTCGTTCTGTCCGTAGCCGCTGGCGAACAGGAGTTTCTCGTTGGGGCTCAGGCGCAGGAAGTTGATGCCGGCCGCGTTGCCCAGGCTGCCATCGCCCCCGAAGTCCTGTTCGTTGCCCAGTGAGCCGTCGAGATTGATGCTGAACACGGCGACATAGGTGGTGCAGCCGGTGCAGGATAAAATGGCTGTAAAGATGGCGTATTTGCTGTCGGCGGTGATGTCCAACCCGTTGGCGTTGGCGTAGCTATTCGTAATGATGGGGCCGCGCTCCGTCAATGTCCCGTTAGGACCGATTGCGTAGGACTCCACGTAAAAACTTCCATTGGATCCGACGAGAGCCTTCCCGTTCGGCGTGGTGGCCAGGTCGTAGGATCCCATCGTCACGTACGTTGTCTGCAAGAGCGACAGCGCGCAGCCTGAGCCGACGGCCCAGCTTGCAATATAGTGGCTGAAACCCTCAAACAGGTAATCGCCGGAGGCCACGATGACCAAAGGATAGAGGGAATTGGGAACGTTATCGTCTGTAAAGTTCCCCACCAGCGTCAGGCCCGGATATTTGAAGGAACTGAGCTGGTTCGCGCCGCCGCTGTTGACGCCGTCGGTCATAAACACGCAGGTGTCAGAGCCGCGTCTCACAATCTGTACAGCAGGAGATCCCTCTCCGCCGTCGCCTGGCTCGCCGGAATTCAGCGTTGCCGCGGCTTTCAGCAGGGGATTTTTCACCGTGCCCGCCAGCTTCAGGATGGTCGCGTGATTGTTTCCGCTGATATCCCCGTTGTTGACGACAACATAGTGCTGCGACGACCCTTCGGCTGCGCTCAGGGCAGGCGCGCCGGGATTGGTCGCGCACAGCGCGACACCCACGGCGAGAAAAATAAGAACAACAGTGAACCTAGAGCGAGATTTCATGGCCTTCTCCCTGTTGCGCGAGGACGTAGAGCCAGTATACACCATGCCCCAAATGTGCGGGCCAAGGAACAAAACGAGCAAGAGCGAGCGGAAGCGGCGGGGGAAGAAAAAGCAACAGTCCGCCAAGAAGCGGCGGGGGGACCAAAGGCAAAAAGCTGCCGGCCGCAAGGGGCGGCGCTACATAAGAAAAGGCTGGCACCATAAAGGTGCCACTACATAAGAACAAACAACAGTCCGCCAAGAAGCGGCGGATCTACGATCCATAAATCGGATTTCCGACTCGCCATGTCCCGGGATGACCCCGGAGGCAGGGGTCAGGCGAACAGCAGGACGGTCGTGGGCCAAGAAGCGGCGGATCCGAGAGGCCGCGCTATATAAGAAAAGGCTGGCACCCTAAAGGTGCCGCTACATAAGAACAAACAACAGTCCGCCAAGAGGCGGCGCGAGGAAACGCGGGACTCCGCATCTTGCAATTCAAATGGCGGGGGCATAAAATTTCCAGACTGCAACACGCTTTGAAGCGGAGAAGGAACTGTCCATTATGCGGACAGCACGCCGCGCCGCTTTTCCGCTGGCGATTGGATGGGAGGATTTTTGTCCACACCCCTGGAAAACTGGGTCGAGGAAGTATCGCGCCTCACGAAACCCAGCCGCATCGTTTGGTGTGACGGTTCGCAAGAGGAGATTGACCGGCTGACGGAGGAAATGGTCCGCGGCGGAACTTTCCACGCATTGAATCCGCGGAGCTACCCCAACTGTTACCTGCATCGCAGCGATCCCTACGACGTGGCGCGGACGGAGCAGGTGACGTTCATCTGCAGCCGCCGCAAAGAAGACGCCGGACCGACCAATAACTGGATGTCTCCCGAAGAAGGGAAGGCCAAGCTGCGTCCGCTGTTTGACGGCGCGATGCAGCGGCGGACCATGTACGTGGTGCCGTACATCATGGGGCCGGCGGATTCGCCGCTGAGCAGAATCGGCGTGGAAGTGACCGACAGCCCGTACGTGGTGGCCAGCATGCGGATTATGTCGCGCATGGGAAAAGTGGCCATGGAGCGGCTGGGCGGGTCGTCGGATTTCGTTCCGGGACTGCATTCGCTGGGCGACTTGAATCCGGACCGCCGGTTCATCATGCACTTCCCCGAGGAAAAATTGATTTGGAGCATCGGCTCGGGCTATGGCGGCAACGCGCTGCTGGGGAAAAAATGTTTTGCGCTGCGCATCGCCAGTTGCATGGCGCGCGAACAGGGCTGGATGGCGGAACACATGCTGATCCTCGGGCTGGAAGATCCGTCCGGCAAGGTGACGTACATGGCGGCGGCGTTTCCCAGCGCGTGCGGAAAGACCAATCTGGCGATGATGGTGTCCGCCCTGGAAGATCAGGGCTACCGCGTGTGGACCGTGGGCGATGATATTGCGTGGATGGTCCCGGGGAGGATGGTTATCTGCACGCCATCAATCCGGAAGCGGGATTTTTCGGCGTGGCGCCGGGGACGAATCAAAAAACCAATCCCAACGTGATGCAGGCGCTCAACAAAAATTCCATTTTCACCAACGTGGCGCTGACGCCGGAGCGCGAGCCGTGGTGGGAAGGCATGACGGCCACTCCTCCCGCGGGGATGATTGACTGGCTGGGGAAGCCGTGGCAATCGGGCGCGCCCGCCGCGCAGCCGAATTCACGGTACACGGTGCCAGCGCAGCAGGCGCCGTCCATTTCGCCGCGCTGGCAGGACTCCGCGGGCGTGCCGATTTCCGCGTTCATTTTCGGCGGACGGCGCGCGCGTGTTGCGCCGCTGGTTTACGAAGCGCGCGACTGGGAGCATGGCGTGTTCATCGGCGCGACCATGGGTTCGGAAACCACCGCCGCGGCGACGGGGCAAGTAGGCGTCACGCGGCGCGATCCCATGGCCATGCTGCCGTTCTGTGGCTACAACATGGCGGATTATTTTGGACACTGGCTAGCCATGGGGAAGCGGCTCGCGCATCCGCCGCGGATTTTTCACGTGAACTGGTTCCGCAAGGGCGTGGACGGAAAATTTCTGTGGCCGGGCTATGGCGAAAACGTGCGCGTCCTGAAATGGATGCTGGACCGCATCGAAGGCCGAACCGGCGCGGCGGATACTCCCATCGGGCTGGTTCCGCAACAGAATGCGCTGACGCTGGATGGACTGCGGATTTCTCCCGACACCATCGGTGAGCTGCTGCGCGTGGATTCCACCGAATGGGCGGCGGAAGCGGATGCCGTGGAGCAGTTCTTCATGAAATTTGGGTCACGGCTGCCGGAAGAAATGTGGTCGCAGCATGCACGGCTGACGGAACGGCTGGGCCAGGCCGCCGCCGCGCGGTGACGATCTACGTCAGCTTGTTCGCGGCTTCCACCCTAGGGTGAGACTGATGGATGTAAAGATGTCCGCCGGGGCCGTTCTGAACGGTCATCCCTGCTCGTTTTGCGCCGGACGGAGCGCCAGCGCCGTTGCCAGCGTGAAGAGCAAGAGTGGCCAGAAAAACAGGCTCAGCCAACTGACGCGATTGAGATAGATATACAGCGGCGTGAGGTAGAACAGCGCTGCCGTGGCAATCAGCGTGATTCGGACGCCGGCTGAAAAAGCCCTCGGCCCCATCAACTCATTCAGCATCAGCAGAATCGGCAGGCCCAAGATCGAGAGATCATGCACCAGCAGGTGATAGCTCGATATCAGCATTACGGAGAGTTGCAGGGAAAAGAGGACCGCCAGCCCTTTCGGCGTTCCCGCGGCGGGCCATTTCCACCGCGTGGAGGCCCACAGGACCAAAAGCAGAGACAAGCCCAGCACGGAGGCTTTCATTGTTCCTTCGGAAATCCTGTCGGAAAAAAGAACGAACATCGCTCCGCGCAAATTCGGCATGGCGCTGGGATAAATGGACCACATCCTCTGCGCTGCCTTCGACGCGAGATCGCTGTTTTCCTCCCGCAGCAAAGCCGCATATTCCATAGCGCCCCGGACTCCGGTGACGAGCACGGAAATGAGCGCCATAACCGTGGCTACGGAAGTGAATCCCAATAGGGCTTTCCACCGCCGCCGGATCAGGAAGGGCAGGATGAGAAAGGGAGCGAATTGAAATTTGAAGAGGGTCAAACCGAGAATGCAGCCGAAGTGAAATTCTTTTTCGCGCGCCAGGGCCAGATAACCCAGAGTGAAAAGCAGAAGCAGCAATATGGATACCTGCCCTTGCAGGACGGCCATGAACGCGGGGAAAAACGAGATCAGTGACAACAGCCAGAAAGGCGCGGAAGTGCGCTTCACTTCCGGAATGGCCGGCGCCAGCAACAGCGGCACGAGCAAAAGGATCACAAGGTTGATCGCCGTCCACACACCGTAGGCCCAGGCGTACGGCAGACAGGCCAGAGGCAAAAAGAAAAGCGCCTCGCAGGCGGGATGGTTGTAAACGAGCGGGCTGCTCTGATATCTCGGTACGTCGGGGAAGATCTCCGCTTGAACTTTCGCCTGCGTCGCATAATCGTAGAGGCGCCGCCGTCCCCCATCCTTCACGATGCGGCAGGCGGCATAAAAACTTGAAAAGTCAGAGTATCCACGGGCCAGTTTGTCCTTTAATGACCAAAATGCCCCCGCTTCCAGCAGAATCAACAGAATAGGACCGCCGAACAGCAGAAGACGCAAGTTTCTGTTTACTTCCTTCATGGTTGTCTGGGACCTCCACCTCGCCCCTGACCGTTGGGTTCCCACCTGCGCGGTGGGATCCGGTCTTTCGCCGTATTGAGCGAATAGATTTTCACTTCGCCATCGCTGCTGCTGAATTGCAGCGGCATGGTGCGCGTCAGTTCTTCTTCGCGCTGCTGGACCTTTCCGGCGGCTGGGCCTTCAATTTCAAAATCGTCGCTGGAAACAAGCCAGAATTTCGCGCCGACGGCCTCGGCGGTGGCGCCCATGCAGGCGAGCTGCTGCTGCAGGCGCTGGGGATCGAACTGGCTGACGGGAGTAACGAACATGGCGCGGGTGGCCTGCCGGCCGGAGTAAAGAAACACGCTGGGATCTTCATAGGCGATCACGCGGGCGTCGGGCGGCGTATTTTCTTTCAGCCACGCATAGGCCTGGCGCTTGTCCCGCAGAAGTTTTCCCTTTGTCGCGCTCATGCGCGCGAGAAATCTTCCTTTTGCCCAGTACGTCCAGCCGGTGTCCGTGATCGCCATGACGCAAATCGCCAAAATGCAAATAGCGGCGATTTTTTCGCCCGCTGGTCCGCGGCCGCGCATCACTTTCAATGCCCGCTGCGCCAGATGTTTACCCTCCATCCATAAGCCAGCGACAAACAGCGGGAGAAAGGGAATCAAAAAACGCTCGGCGGCGGGATAATCCCACAAAAGAATGGGGATGATGTAGATGGCCAGAACGAAGTGGACGGGGCCGGCTCCTTCGCGGCGGGCGTTGTGGACGATGCCGATCACCGCGATGGCGGAAAGGATGGCGGCCAGCGCAAGACCCAGCAGCGGAGGGCGGACAAATTGCGGATCAATAAAATAGAGGCCCGGCTGTTGCAGCAGAAGAATCGTGTTGTCCCGGAGCATGGGCCAGAAAACATGGCCTTGCATCACCGTGAGTTTCCAGAAAGCAAAATAATTCGTGTAGTAGAGCCAGGTTTCCCGCCATTGCCGCGCGCATGCTGGTACGGTCATCGCCAAAGCCATGGGCGCGTGGGTGGGCGGCATGACGATGGCGCGCCAGAGCAGTCCCGCGAAAAACGGAGCGGCGCAGGCGGCGAATACCGCGGCGCGTCGCCAGGAGCGGCGGTAAAGAAAATACAGGAAGATGCCGGCGGCCACTGGAGCGCCAAAGGCGCGAGTCAGAGCGGATAGTCCGGTGAAAATTCCAGAGAGGGCAGCAAGACCGGAGTCGCGCGATTTTCGCAAGGACGAATCCGCCAGCAAAATCGCCGCCAGCGCCAGCGCGGCAAAGGGGATTTCCGTCAGCACGCTGGCGCTATAGAGCAGCACGGCCGGATGCATGGCGCAGAAGAGGGTCAGAAGCAGCGCACCGGCGTCGCCAATGCCTCCAAATTGGCGCAGGAGCAGAAAACTCGCGACGAGAAATCCCCAGCCGAAAATGACTACCACGGCCACGGCGCAATTTACGTTTTGCGGGAATGACGGATTCAAGCGCCAGACAGCGGAAAGAATCCACGGAAACAAAATCGGATATTTTGTCGCTTGCGGCGTCCCGGGAACACTGGGCAGCACGTATCCGTGGCCGTCGGCGAGCGCCTGCGCGGAACTGAAGTAGATGGTGTCGTCCTGCGTGAGCCCGAAGAGATTTGCGGGGTGAAGTCCACCAACGCGAAACGCATAGAGAATGGCGATGCAGGCCAGGGCAATGCACACCAGCGCGCGGCGGCGGGATGGCTGGAAATTCCGCTGCTTGATTGAGCCGGGCTGATTTTCAGTGGACAGTACGAAATGCTCTCCAGTGCGCACATGTAATTTCTCATTGTTTTGGCGCGCCACAGGAAAGTTGCGCGGACGTGGTGCGGAGTATGCACCTTTGTACCCAGTTCGTCCTTGCAAGGCATCCAATAACGGCAGCACTGGGCTTGCAAAGAGCTCGCTGCCAACGGGCGGAAGGCTTGCAATTTATTGATTCATAAGGACAATGGGAGTGGCCCGAGTCATCGCGCTGATGTTTAGCGGTGCCCGCGTTTTTTGACGACGTCGCCACACCCACTGAGCGAGAGGAGAAGACGGCGCTCCGCCGTCCCAAGAGATGTGGAGTTCAAGCGCGAGACGAATTCGGAATTTCCTTCAAAGCCTCCCCGGAAATAAATCCGCAAAACTGGCGGCCATCGCCGCGATTGCGATTGTGGTTCTGGCGGCGTTCAATCTTCGTTCCGCGGCGCAATCGAATTCCGCCAAGACGCCGGACGGCGCTTCCAGCGCGCAAAGCTCAGCCACCATTGGCAATTTGCAGATTGCGCCGGACCTGGCGCAGCGGCTGGCGCGTTATCAGCGCGTGGACATGCCGTTCCACTCCAAAGGAATGAAATCGCGCGACCGCAAGATGATTAACAAGCTGGTGGACGCGTGCGGCTACCTCGACGACATCTACTGGCGGCAGGTGGACCCCCAGGCGCTGGAGCTTTACAAATCGCTGGTGGGAAGCACCAACCCCGAGGACGTGATGCTGCGCCGGTTTCTGTTTATCAATGGCAGCCGCTTCGATTTAATTGACGACAACCATCCGTTCGTGGGCACGCAGCCGATTCCTCCAGGACGCGCGTTTTATCCCGCGGGTTTGACGCGCGAGCAGGTGGAGGCGTACGTCAAAGCGCATCCCGACCAGAAAGCCGCGATCTACAGCCCGTACACCATGATTGAAGGCACGCCGGAGGCGCTGCGCGCGGTTCCGTATCGCGTGGCGTTCCACGAATTTCTGGAGCCCGCGGCGAAGGACCTGCGCGACGCGGCGGCGCTGAGCAGCGATTCCGCCTTCGCGCATTTCCTGCAACTGCGCGCTGATGCGCTGCTCTCCGACGACTATTACGCCAGCGACATCGCCTGGCTGGACCTGAAGAATCCCAGGTTCGACGTGATCTTCGCGCCGTATGAAGTTTATGAAGACGGTTTGCTGGGCGTGAAGACCACTTATGGCGGCGCGGTGCTGGTCCGCAACGAAGAGGAGAGCGCGAAGGTTGCCGTTTTTCAGAAGTACGTGCCGGACCTGCAAAAGGATCTGCCCATTTATCCGCAGGATTTGCCGTCCAAAGAGGGCCACACTTTTCCGATGGAAGTGGTGGATGCGCCGTACCGCTCCGGCGATATGCTGCACGGCTATCAATCCGTGGCTGACAATCTGCCGAACGATCCGCGCATTCAGGCTGAAAAAGGCACCAAGAAGATGTTCTTCAAGAATTTCATGGATGCGCGCGTGAATTACGTCATTCTTCCCATCGCCAAGCGCTTGATGGCGCCGGATCAAGCGGCGCTGGCCAGCGGCGACGGATATCTGGCGGACACGCTGGCGCACGAAATTTCGCACGGCCTGGGGCCGGAGTATTCGCGCATGTCCTCGGGAAAGGTGGACATTCGCGTGGCCATGGGACCGCAATATTCCGCGCTGGAAGAGGCCAAAGCCGACGTGGTGGGGATGTACTGCCTGAAATGGCTGGTGGATCACGGCGCGCTGCCGAAGGAGAATCTCAACGGATACTACGCGTCATACGTGGCGGGAATTCTGCGCAGCGTGCGTCTGGGCGTGGCCGAAGCGCATGGACGAGCCGAACTGATGGAGTTCAATTTTCTGGTGGAGAAGGGCGGAATTAAGTTCGATGCCGCCAGCTCGCACTATGTGATTCAGTACGGCGAGATGCCGGGATGCATCGGCATGCTGGCGCACGAACTGATGGCCATGGAAGCCACGGGCAACCGGTCGCACGCCAAGGGCTGGTTCCAGCATTATGCGGTGATGTCGCCGGTACTTTCCGCGGAATTAAAGAAAGTGGAGGACATCCCCGTGGATATCGAGCCGGTGTTTTCGTTTTCGCCGCCGCTGCGCTGAAAATAATTAGAGCAGGGATTGGATTTCCGCGCTGACGGCCACGTGGGTTTGCGGGAATCCGTTGATAAGGAAACTTTTTCCCTGGCGCATTTCAAATTGCAGAAAACGGCCGATCTGGTAGTCGTCTTCCAGCGAGCTGAATAGCTTTTCGGTTTCAGCTTGCGTCCAGCCAAAATCGGCGATGGCCACGGGCGCGCCGTAACTGTCCGCCAGCGCCAGATATTTTTTGACCATTTCCCGCAAATCCATTGGTCCGCCGCTAAATCCAGACGTAGGTTCCTGACTCGCCATAAGGGACATTCATGTAGTAGATGCTGGCCTCGGGGATGTTCTTCAGCATTTTGCACAGCCGCGCCGCGCCGTGCCGGGCGCAAAGATGCTCCGCCGATTCCGCGCGCATGTTGTCCACGTCGTCCAGGCTGGCCACTTGCGCGCGCGAAAACCACAGCCACGTCGCCGAATGCCCGCACTCCGCGCAACTTTCCTTGCGCCGGCTGAGCAGTCTCGTGACCGTGGTGGATAGGTTGGGCTCCAGGCCGGAGGCGTCAAAATCCGCCGGGGCGACAAAAAAATATTGCGTGAAAGTTTCTGCGTCCGGCTCGAAGGCAATCACCCGTCCGCGATAGGCGGCCAGCTCCGGCTCCAAAGTTTGCAGGAAGCAGTCGCGGCACAGACACACTTCCGGCCGCACCGGATTCCTTCTGGGCTTGGACCGTCCCCGAACGTACAGAATGTCCGGCACCAGAGTGGCGATGAAGGATTGCTCGAGATCGAGGTGAACACATTCCGCCGGCGTCCCGGTGAGCTTGGCCCACCAGTTTCGCGAGCGGGGCCGGAAGGCCAGCGCGGGATACGATTTTTCGAGAGGAATGCGAGACATGACTTTGTCCGGGAAAACTTCCACGGCGTCACAATTGTCGCGATGGGCCGCATCGCGATTCTATCGCATTGCGGTTTGATTCACCTTGAGTTGCGAGTGTCAGAAGGGCCGCGGCGGCTGAGGTGATGCATTTTTTGTACCAAGCGCTGTGAGAGAGTTTACATCACAGTTCCAGACTGCGAAATCGGGTTAGGCGGAACCAGGGGGCTATAGGCCGCCGGCGCCGGCGGCCTATAGCCGAGCGCACTGTGCGGCCGCTCCGTGTTGTACTCCACCCGCCACCGCTCGATCACGATCTGCGCCTCCTTCAACGAGTAAAAGATTTCTCCGTTTAAGCATTCATCCCGCAGCTTCCCATTGAAACTCTCGCAGTAGCCGTTCTCCCACGGACTGCCCGGCTCAATATACAGTGGCCCTGTCCCCAAGCTCGCCAGCCAGCTCCTCAGGGCCTTGGCTACGAACTCCGGACCGTTGTCCGAACGAATATGTTCCGGGATTCCCCTCCACAACATCACCTCCGCCAGCGTTTCGATCACTTCATAGCTCCCCAGCCGCCGCGCCACGCGAATCGCCAGACACTCCCGCGTGTATTCATCCAGCATCGTCAGCAGCCGCAGCAGGCGTCCATCGTGCGTCATGGCGCTCACGAAGTCGTAGCTCCACACCTGGTTCGCCCGTTCCGGCCGCAGCCGCACGCAGGACCCGTCGTTTAACCACAGCCGTCTTCTCGCCCTTTGTTTGTGCGGCACTTTCAGCCCTTCCCGCCGCCAGATCCGCTGCACCCGGTCCTGACTCACTTCCCAGCCCGCCTCGCGCAGCTTTACGGTGATCCGCCGGTACCCATAGCGTCCGTAGTCGCTGGCCAGGTGGATGATGTCTCGCGTCAGCGCATCCTCATCGGTCCGCGTCAGCGGTTCGTAACGTTGTGTCCCTCGCCCCTGCCCCAGCAGCCGGCAAGCATGCCGCTCACTCACTGCGTACCTGGCGCGCACCTGCTCCACCGCACAACGCCGCCGCTCAGGGCTTAGAAGTTTCCCTCCGCCACGTCCTTCAAAATTTGCTTCTCCAGCGACAGCTCCGCCACCAGACGCTTCAACTTGGTGTTTTCCCTCTCCAGATCCTTGAGCCGCTTGGCCTGGTTCAGCTTCAAACCGCCGTACTCTTTCCGCCAGCGGTAGTAGGTCTGCTCGGTGATCTCCACTTCCCGGCAGGCTTGCGGGGTGGTCTTTCCGTTGGCGATACCCACTTCAATCTGCCGCAGCAGCGCGACGATTTGCTCCGGCTTGTGTCTCCTGTTCGGCATACCAGCTTCCCTCCAGAGTGAATTTTCTCTCACTCCCGCTGGTACAAACAATGCCAGTCACGTCAAGCCCAATCGGGTGTCAAGAACCTGCCGGATCGGCAACCCTGCATTTTCAACACGTTCACGCACAGCAACCGCCGCGTTTACACCGAACAGCCACCGAAGGCCAGACTTTCCCCTTAGTCGCTGATTCCACTCACGTTCACCCTCAGCAACCTGTAAACGCCAACATTTTCGCGGCTATTGTCCGTAGACCGCTCATTCCATTGTGGTTCCCGCATAGGAACTTTAAGTTCCTCTACAGCTCCCATTCGGGGGTGACGTGTCGGCCTACTCCCGATGCGAAGCAGCGTGCCTTTCTGATTGCACCGCCATAGCTCCCAGATGGAGGCCACAGACGCAAGCAAGCCGCCCCAGAAGGGACGGCCTGTGACTACTCGGAACAACGACTAAAAAGATCACTGCGGGGCGTCGATCTGATAGACCGTCAGGGCTGAGGACTTCGACGGAGCCACGATCAAGAGTTTCGAGCCAGCCCGATACAGCAACGGGTTGCCACTCTGGAAGCCGGTGTTCGGCTCGTTGCTATCGGCCACGCCCAGGAAGTCCATCGGATGCCGCCAAGCTACCGTCGGCCCATCCGTCTTCAACAGCAGGAACTCGGAGCTGAGGATTTTGTTACCGCCATGCTCTGGCTCACGGTCGGGTCTGGTCGTACAGATCGCGCCAACATAGCCGGGAACGTCGCCGCTGCTGTATGAGCCGGGGGCACACTTTAGCTCCACCTCCTTGGTATGGCCGTCGTTGTAAACCGCGACAGCCCCTTGAGCAGAGAAGTCTCCATAAAACGCCAGCAGCTTGCTTTTGCCCAGAACCACGGCTCCGCTATCCGCTCCGTGCATGAAGCGGTAGTCCAACCTGGCTTCGGTCGGCGTGCCGTCTTCGTGGTACTCCTGCCACGCTCCTGAGGGCACTGGCAACTGTACCCAGACAGTCCGGCTTTTTGGCGACCATACCGTCGGCTCGGCGTTGAGCTGTTTCGGCCCCGTAACCTCCGATGCGATTTTGAAGTCGGAGAGATTCATGCGGACGAAGCGCAGCTTGCCGGATCGGGCGGAAGTGAAGCTCAGCAAGCCGCTTTCATCGAAGCCTGCAAAGAGACGGTAGTGGTCCGCAGAAGTGAACGGCAACGCATCCGTGCGTCGAACCTCAGACAGGTCTTTTGCAGAGAGCACGAGTAGCAGGTTCGGCTCATGTAATTCCGCATAGACCAGCGTCTGGCCGTCCGGCGAGAGATAGAAGCCCTCAGCAGCTCGCGCACCATGAACGCGAGGAACATTGATAACCGTGTGCCTCAACTCTTTGTGTGTCGATAGATCGAACGCCGATACCTGAAGCTGAGTAGAGAAGCGCATCACATCGAACGAACGATGCGCTTCATAAAGCACCCCACCTCCCGCCGCCATCGAAGGAAGAGAGAGAGACGTGTTCGCTTTCGCTAGGGGAAGCGTGTACGAGCCTTGCCCCCAGCAACTGCCAGACAACAGAAGGATTGAGAGTAGGTAGCTCTTCATTGTGGCAACGTCGCATTCTTTTCTTGATTCGCACGCCCGCTTGTAGCGTCTCTGATCGTGTCCACCATGTGCAGCACGAACTGCTGAACATCAACTCCTGTCGGGTGTCCCTCGAAGTGCATCTCCATCCTGCCATTGGGGTCTTGCAGCATGTGGACATAACCGTTGCTATCTTTCCACTGAGCGCCGCTCTTATGCGCCCCCGAAAAACGGTCAAGGAACGTCAGCAAGCCGCCCTGTTTGTTGAGTTGAGATTCTGTTGCGGCGAACGCATCTGCCGAGCCACTGAGCGCCGCACGGCCTTGGCAAGAACCACCGCAGTCAGAGAAGAAGTTGCCCGTGATATTTGAGAACGCTCCGCTCCCGCTAAGCTGGGTAGGATCGCTGCCATCGATGAACTGTGATCCCCCTGAAGTGGCTCCGGTCGCAGTGTTGGTGAAGCTCACTCCATTGTTCTGGTCGAACGTGCCTGAGTAGTTGTTCCCGAACTGATCGCTATAGCCAGCGCCGGGATTGCCTTGCTGATTCATATCCACATCGGCTGCCTGGAACGAACCATTGACGGTCTGACCCTGTACCCACACCGAAGAACTGCCATTCTGAACTTGCCCGCATCCTGAGTGGTCTGAAGTCGCGCAAGCCAGATAAAAGTCGAGCCCGGTATCGTCGGTCAACCCTAGCGGGTTGTTCCGCACGTAAGCATACAAATTCAAACTCTGAGGATCGGCCAAACGCTGGGCACTAATGAACACTGGATCGGGCGACATGAACCGTCCCATGTTCGAGCCGTAATACCTGGCCCCGAAGTAGTCATTGCCGGATTCTGCATCGCGTTCTTTGCCGGTGAAATGAATTGTCGAAACGTCTCCTGAGGTGTAAAAACAAGAGAACCCATCGCCGAACGGCAACGATTTGCAGGACTCTGAAAGCGCCCCCTGAATCGTAGTGCGAGCCCGCTCCGTCCCCAGCCAATCGCCGTGGTTGAACGTGGTTGATGAACTCGTGTAGGTGGCCAGGTGCTGGCCGCCGGCGTAAATCTCATTCCGCACCAGTGCTCCGGATTGGTTTATCACCGTCACAACACGTCCCGATAGATCGGTAAAATAATACCATGTGACTCCGGTGACCGCCCGCTCCACGCGATGGCCGAAGGCATCATAAACGTAGGTGGCTATAGTGCCGCCCCCTTGCGTCACCGACGTAATACGGCCCTCGGCGTCGTAACCGTATCCGTACGTGCCGTCGAACATTATATTGCCCGCCGCGTCGTAAGTAACCGCGGAGTTAGAAATCTGGTTGTTGGTATTGAAAGTCAAGATTGACGGGTATCCCGATCCTTGCGTTACCTGCTGCCACCATCGGTTCCCCGCCGCGCGTATTCTTCCTGGCTGACCTTGAAACCGATGGATTTCGTGCGCAGCGGCGGCTTCACCATGTCCCGGCTTCCTCTCTCGCCTCAACAGCCGAGACTAGCAGCCGCGCTTAAGAATCAACAAGTTCGCCTGCGTTAACTTCAGGTTGCTCTACAGCAACCATTCTGGGGTGACGTGTCGGCCCTACTCCCGATGCCGTAGGCAGCGTGGTTTTGCTCTCGACGATGCAGAGGCCCGGACAACACCCACCGGCGCGTCCACGACCCTGCCAGACGCAGCTAGGCCGCCTCCGAAGAGACGGCCTTGGTTTGACGCCTACGATTGTTTGTAACGAAGGCGGAGACTCATCAACGCAGCGACGATGGCCAGAACGCTGACCAGGACCTGGAACGGTAGGAACTTTGAAAAGACCCTCGTTGGTGTGGTGAGGTAACTGTAGACCCCGAACCCAGACCAAGCTCCGAGCAGCAGCCCGCTCCACAGCCCTCCGACTAGACCCCATGCCCACGGGCGTCGCAGCAAGAGAAGTAGGACTGCGACGGCCAGACTCATTGCCAGCCAGTCTAGGATCAGATTTGGGAAGCCCGCCGATTGAAGACGAAGTGCTCCCGCCGCCCCGAGGAGCACCGCGAACACAGCAACGTACAGCAGGGACGATGTGCTTCCGAGCAACAGCTTCGGGCCGGTTGCAAGAAGCAGGAACGCCCCGCCAAGGCCGCCAGTGAACCACAGCGCGTTAGCTAGAGGAAAAGCAGGGTCAGCGATGCCGGGTAGAGCCCCCGTCAGCGGCAAGAGACCTACAAGGACTCCGACTGATGCAACGAGGTCGAGTATCGGCAGCGCCAGAGGGACGATTTTTATTTGATCTGTCATGGATGGCAGTTGCTTCCTTGGCACGGTGGGGGCAACGGCGTCGTTGTCGTTGGGAGTTTATTCGTCTGAGTCAGGTTGTAGGAGAACGCCAGAGGATTACTCGAAGCGCCCTGTAAAGGGACGTTCGTAGTCGAGTTTCCGGGCGTCCCCACGTTCAACTCAAAAGCCGGAGAACCGGACACCGTTCCAGAAGTTGTCACCGAACTCCCGTTCACAGGAACGCCGACCGTTAGGTTGCTTTCGATCCCCGGAGTCACCGCTGCTGGCGTGAGGGGATTCTTAGCATCTTGTTGGATGTTGATTACTACATTTCCGTTCGCATCTCTGCTCACTGCGGCGGTTGGCAAGCCCACCGTCTGTGTCGCAGAGTTGCCAGTGAGATCGTTGTGCGTTGTCCCCGCCTGACCGCCGGTAGTGGAGAGCAGCGGATTCGCCGATATTGAAGGATCGGTCTCGATGGTCATTGTGATTGAGGTTCGCGATGTCACAGTCTGCGATGCAGTAGGCCCACGATCGAACAGGACCACCAGATTGCTCTGGCAACTGCCCTGGGCGAAGACGTGCCGGTGGTGAAAGCTCCCCAAGATGCAGAGAAAAAGAAATAAGAATAATGTTTGTCGAGTGGTTCAGCTCAAAGGACGTCCATCAGGATCTCGCGGATATGTTCAGCCATTGCGTACTCGCTCAATTGCTCGCACTGGCGGACTCTTTCGCGGTAGTTCCGGATCGTCTCGCCTTCATTCGTCAGATCGAAATGCAACATGTCCTTTGCCTTCTCCGATGTGAGCACCGGCTTGGGCTGGACTGTAGGCATTCCTCCGAGATAATCAATTTGGTTTGAGATGATCAGGGCGTGACTGAGTTCTTGGGCTGCGTGCTTCTCAAGTTCACCGGCGATGTTCATATATTCAGCGCCCTTTAATACTTGCGAATACACCACGTAGGAGATAATCGCCTGGTACTCGCGAGCCAGATCCTCGTTCAACAAATCGATCAGTTCGTTCCGCGCGATTTTGTGCTGGTCCTGTGAGACGGCTTCGTCCTTCATTTCGTTCTCCTTTCTCAGCGCAAGTAGTTAACCTGCACGGTGGCGAAGTAGCTTTTAGGGAGAAAAGGAGGAAGCCGTGATTAGACTCCCTCCTCTTGGATTAATTGGATCAATGGGTTCCGCGCGCAGCCTTACTGGCCACGTCACGATCTGTTGTCTTGGTATCAACAGAGGATTCTCCCGTGGAGGAAACATCCTCTGCGCCTGAAGCTTTCAGAACTTCCTTGGCACGCGTGATTTCCCCTGCGGTATCGCAATGCACGGAGAGGAGAATGCCGCCCTTCTGCAGGCGACCTTCGTATCGCTTTGCTTCGAATTCGGGGATACCCAGACCGATCAAGGCGCCGGTAACTCCGCCCACCGCTCCTCCAACGCCCAGCCCCGCCAGGCCCGCCATGATGGGACCTGCGGCAATGAATGGACCGAGCCCAGGAATCGCCAACAGACCAACGCCTGCCAGCAGGCCAAGCGTGCCACCGATTACGCCTCCTGTGGTCACGCCTACTGCCGTACCCTCGGGCGCTTTCGTCGTCTTCTCCGTTCCCATGTCCTTGGGGCCGCCGAGACTCTCCGGCAATAGAACGGAAATATCGGAAGCCGGGAAGCCTGCCCTCATCAGTGAATCCGTGGCATTTTCGACCGCAACACGAGTCGAGTAAATTCCAAATACTCCTACTTTTTTACCTGACATTTGTCTTTCCTCCTTGAGTCGCGCATTAGGTTCCATCTCAGCCGTTATTTCGAAGGTGCGACTTCCAGTTGATTGGTTACGTTTTCTTTTCCGGCCACTGCCACTGCTTTCGCCTGCAGGTTGTTTTTCTCGTCTTCAGACCGCACGGGCCCCCGCAGTGTCACTTTGCCGTCTTGAGCGATGATCTTGATGTTGTGGGCGTAGGTGGAGAGGCTCGTATCATCATGAACCGCTTTGCGGATTTTCTGTGTGATGGCGCGGTCCGCAGGGTTGATCTTCTGTTGGTCGGCGGTAGGGCTCGTCTGATCCTTGTTTTGCTTGGTGTTGTCGGGCGCCGTCTGCTGGTTATCTTGATTCCGGGGGACTGGCATGGCCATCAGCGATGCGCCTAGAGCCAGCGAGCCTAAAGCCAGGAGCAATCGTTCTGATTTGATAAACCTTCTCTTCATTATCTATTCCTCCTTTTCAAATGTTAGACAAACGCGAGTAGCTACGCTCGGGCCGTTTTGGCCTTTATCGTCGCGGCCTTCCCCGATTTGCTCCTGCCTCCATCCGATTCCTCAGCGGCCTCGACATTGATGCGGCCCGACAATTGTGTCAGCTTCTTGTCTGTCTCTTTTTCTTCCTCAAGGATCTGCCGCAGAAGCGATTCTGCCTGGTCTTCTCCGAGAAGCTTTGCGTAAGCACTGACACAGCCATAGCCGGCGATTTCGTAGTGTTCCACCCGCTGAGCGGCTGAGATAAGGCCAGCGTCCAATTCCTCGGGCGCGGGATCTTCCTCGATCTGTTCGCCGCCTTCCTTGATGAGGCCCTCCATACCCTTACATTTCTTGCCATTCGGGCTTTCTCCGAGAGCTTTGAAAATCTTTTCGAGGCGCACAACATGTTCCTTCGTCTGGTCTAAGTGCCCTTCAAAGGCCGCACGCAACTCCTCGGAAGTCGCTGCCTTGGCCATCTTCGGAAGAGCTTTCACCAGTTGGTTCTCTGCGCTGTAGAGATCTTTCAATTCTTCGACGTACAGATGCTTCAAGCGATTCACTTTCATTTGAGTCTCCTTTAAAAGCGCATAGCATTGTTCGAAGCGCTTAAACTTCTAATCGACGCTGACCGTCGTTCACCGGGTCAGCGTTCTGCCTGTGGGATAGAGCGTTTCCGTTCAAAAAGGGACACAGTTTATCGCTAGCCAGCGGCCCTTATGAAGAAACCTTGATGGAGGCCCCGGCGGTAAAAACGGCAGAGGCTCGATCCTTAATACCGGCTATGACTGGTTCTTTGCCCCCACCACCAGCAAGACGACCCCTCCAATCAATGCCAGCCCTCCAAGTAGTGGAGGAAGGGGAATTCGCTCGTGAGTTTCCGTGGTCAGATGCACGGATCCCACATCGAGCAATTTTTTCTGACGCGTGTAGTTGATGCCTTGATAGCCGAGGGCCAGTGCGCCCAGAATGATTAACACAATCCCAAGCCAACTGATCGGTTTCATGTTTACGTCACCTCTTCGGCCTTAAGCCAGCTGCATAGCCGGACACGGATTAGGGTGAAACGGGCCGTCCGGTTCAGTCCGAACGGCCCCGATTCTAGCGGCGGTCTCTCGTCGCCGTGTCGGACGATTCTTCCCAGTAAGGGGTGTAACCATAATGCTTATAGATGCTGGTTCCCCAGGTCGAATCAGCCATGTTCGGCCAGTTGTCCTTATCGAAACCCGGAGCATTCTCCAGCTGTTTCTTGTCGAGGTTCAGGACGGCGCGATTTTCCTTCAAATTGAAGTGGAACGCGTTCCATGGAATGGCGAAATACTTGTCACCCATTCCCAGAAAGCCGCCAAAGGACAAGACCGCGTAGGCGATCCGGCCGGCTCCTGCATCAAGTACGAGGTCTTCGATTGTTCCGAGTTCCTCATTGTGTTTGTTGAAGACGTTACTGCCTATCACCGTCTTCTTCGCGGCAACGATATCTGTGTATCTCACTGCTCTCGGCTCTGCCATTTTGTTCTCCTTTTTAAGTGACACACTGCAAATTCAAACTCGCTCACTGTGATCGCGTCGTGACGCCCGGGAGGCGCTAGTTCCTGCGATATCGGGTGTATCCCCAGCCCCCGCCGCCGAGCAAACACACGATGAGAACAACGATCAAGATGGTTTCCATGTCCCGACCTCGCTTCTCGGAGGAATCTGGTTCGCCTCACTTCCTCCGCATGCAGCACCATACAAGAGTCGAAGCTGGATATCTGTTCACATCGGCACACATTCGCGTTTCGTATGCTTTTTCCGTAGCGCAAAAGTTGCTCGTGCCGGCAGAGAAGCGGGTTGAAATAGCATTCGGCGTCGCTGTCGGATGACCGACAGACAGACATCTTGCCAGACAGTTACGCTAGTGTAAAAAGTGCGGCGGTTATGTTGTCTGGTCAACAGATGCAGCCGATCGAACGGAGGAAGAGTATAGGATACTGGTGCTGATCTCCCGGGATAGGATCGAAGCGAAGATGCCAGACGAAGAGTGGATCAAAACACTTGAAGACGGCAGAAAAGTGAAATTCATCTACCAAGAACTGCCGGAGGACGGGGCGTTTATGACCGCGCAGCTTGCAGGCAATGAAGTCGTCTATTCGGTCGTATTGACCGAAGCAAGAAACCCGCTGAGCCGCAAAGATGTTGAGAATCGTTTCAAGGGCGAGCTTTCGAAGAAGTAGTGACACTCAGGAGGTGGCCCTATGAAAGCAATCACGAGTTCAAGCAAGGTACGATCCAAGAAAAACTCCTGCCTTCAATGTCCAAGCTTTTCTCGATTCAGCCGGATTGGCGAGAAAAATTGTGGAGTATCGAAAATCAGAGAAGATCTACTCTCAAGGTGAATCCGCTACGAATGTCCTGTACATTCAAAAAGGCGGGATAAAGCTATCCGTTGTCAATGAGGTCGGCAAAGAGGCAGTCGTGGCGATGCTTGGACCCGGTGACTTTTTTGGTGAGGGAGGCATGGCAGGTCAGCTTGTTCGTATGGGGACGGCGACCGCGATCACGCCCACGACCTTACTCGTTATTGAAAAACAAGAGATGATTCGCGTGCTCCATGCTGAACATGCGTTCTCCGACCGCTTCGTGGCTTATATGCTTTCGCGGAACATCCGAATCGAGCAGGATTTGGTCGATCAGCTCTTTAACTCCAGCGAGAAACGGCTGGCCCGCACTCTGCTGCTGCTCGCTCGCTATGGCAAGCAAGACCAGCCTCAAAAAATGGTCGCCAAAATATCGCAAGAGACTCTGGCGGAAATGATCGGGACAACGCGCTCCCGAGTCAATTTCTTCATGAATAAATTCAGGAAACTGGGCTTCATTAAGTACAATGGCGGTCTCCACATCGACGCTTCCCTCCTGAGTGTTGTCCTGCACGAGTAACCACCGACTTTTAAGCGATGCCAAGATAGAGGCCCGCGGCTTCGTTATGGCATAAACTCAAGACGAGCGACTGGTTGGAAGTTCTGCGCCCATGCCTGCAAAGCTTGAAAAGGCGTGACTTGGGGCTCCACTGCCAGCAGGAAGCACCAAGAAATAAGAAGGCCCGGTTGTCACATAGGTGCGCAGCGATTTCAGGAGATCCTTTTGAAAGCCAGAAGGCATAAACCTACAGACCGTCGGAAGCGAGTCGGGCAGTCGAACGACCGGACAAATGCTGCGGGAAACCGAGTATATAATAAGATCCTTTTATCCATTCCCGACGAGGAGCACGGCCTCATTTCTCCTCACCTAAAATTCCTCACCTTGCCGCACAATCTTAGCCTCCACGAACCGAACCAACCAATCGAGTTTGTATATTTCCCGAATGCAGGCATGGTGTCACTCGTCGTCGCTATGGAAGACGGAAGTACTGTTGAAGTGGGAGAGGTAGGCAAGGAAGGGTTTGCAGGGATTCCGGCCCTCTTCGGCGTGTCCAGGAGCCCGGTGCGCATGATTGTGCAAATCTCCGGAGGCGGGTTCAGAGTGAGAACTAGCGCATTGCAGGACGTCTTGCGATCAACTCCCGAGCTTCGACTGATTATGAGCCGCTACGCAGTATTTCAGGGGATGTGCATCGCACAAACGGCAGCATGCAATCGGCTCCACAATATTGAACAGCGGCTCACCCGTTGGCTACTGATTACTCAGGACAGAGTGGAATCTCCGACTTTCGCTATCACCCACGATTTCCTTGCGACCATGCTAGGAACGGATCGACCGACCCTAAGCAGCGCAGCTGGTATTTTGCGGGAGAAGCACGCCATCGAATACGCCGGTGGTGTAATTCAAGTCTTGAGTCGCGCAAAACTCGAAAACCGAACTTGCGAGTGTTACGGAGCGCTCCAGCAGTACAACCCGAGTGGACAAGATAGATGAACGCAGCCTTCCGTCTGTCTCATGGTCACCTTCCTTGCCTGTCGAACGTTTCGCAACTGTGCGAAATGGGACTGCATGGCTTGCATCTCGATGCCAGTATGGGTGCATGCCGCATAAGAAATCGAAGAAGGAATCCGCCAACGCGACACGTGCCAGCGTCAGCAAGGAAATGGCGAAGCCGCGCATGGCTAGGTCCGCAAGAGTAGCGGAACTGAATCTGGATACTTCGCGCATTCCAGAACAGCCAAGTGCCACCATGCCCGGAACCGTCGACAAAATCATCCGGCCTCCAGGTCCGAACCAACCGGAAAAAGCACAGATTGCCGTCGACGGGGCCGACCAAGGGCATCGAGATCTCCGTATCGAAAATGCGCTAACTGACGAGCACGGCGATGATGTAAGGCTCAAAAGGGGTGCTCACGTTGAGGTTACCGTCACAGCCGAACCAAAGACGTAAATCGCCGCTACTAACAAAGACAGCCAACCGGCTCGGCGTGAGGCAGTCGGCCGGAATGCCAAAACGGAAATTCGGGCTAAGTCCGTCCAAGAGGAGAATCATCGTTCATGGCCAAACTAACTGCTGCTGCGAGAAAAAAACTTCCGAAATCGGACTTTGCGGAAAAAGGTACGAGAAAATATCCGATTCCTGACGCCGCTCACGCGCGGGACGCTTTGGCGAGGAGTTCGGGAAAGCCGGAGCACGCCTCTGTCGTTGCCGCAGTTAAGCGAAAGTTTCCAAAAATCAAAATAACGAAGAGCGAGTAATGATCCCGCCTGACAGTCCCATTCAATGAATCAAGCGCAAAGAGACATGGGGACGCCGTCATCGTCGGTCGGGCTGACGCCAGCCAATGACCTCGCAGCCCGGGGAGCCTCCTTTCGCATCATTGATGCGCTTGCGGAACCAACACGAAACGCGCCTGCGCATGGGCGCAATAACCCACATTGGAGGCGTTCGATACGTTTGGCTTAGCGGGCCGGAATCGCTTGTGGGATGCATCGGAAGGAGAGCAATTATGAGCACTGCTGCGGCTTCACCAGGGTTCATGTGCAAACTGAAAGATCGCAAGGAAGTTGCGGAAGGCACCATGGCTTTCCGGTTCGAAAAGCCATCGGGATGGACATTCAAGGCCGGCCAATATCTCGATATGACTTTGCTCGATCCTTCGGAGACGGATTCCGAAGGAAATGTGCGGAGTTTTACGATCGCAAGCGCCCCTCACGAAGAAACCTTGATGGTGGCCACGCGGATGCGCGATACGGCATTCAAACGCGTGTTGAGGACGATGCCGCTTGGCACCGCTGTCAAGATCGAAGGACCATCCGGAGATTTGATTCTTAAGAAGGATGTTACGCGAACGGCCATATTCCTCGCAGGCGGAATTGGCATCACGCCGTTTCGAAGTATTGTCCATTGGGCCGCCAAGGAGAAGTTGCCGAACCGCATTGTCCTTTTCTATTCCAACAGGCGGCCGGAAGATGCGCCGTTCCTCGCAGAGCTTCGGAACTTGGAACGAGACAATCCGAACTACAAGCTAATTGCCAGCATGACTGAAATGGAGAAATCGCATCAACCATGGGACGGTGAAACCGGTCCGATCAATCAAGCGATGCTCGGCCGGCATTTGAAAGGCGCAGCGTCGGGCATCCACTACATTGCCGGTCCGCCCGACATGGTGAATGGTTTGCACGACATGTTGAAAAAGGCAGGCGTGGATGACAACGACATTCGCGCAGAAGAATTTGCAGGCTACTGAGCCGATCCTCCTATTTGACGAAAATCAGGGCTATCCGCAGCAACTTGAGCGGCCCGGATCATCGCCAGATGGTCTGCAATTCCAAATTCTTCGGGAGTCAAACTCGATATCTTGGCAACGAGCACCGTCTTGGCATCATCACCGGCGTTCAGAACAACGTGCGATAAGTCTTGTGGTGTTTTGACGCAAAAGCCTTGGGTCGATACCGCAAAAAAGTCGCCCTTTTTAATATCGGTGCCCGGCATATTGCCCCACGCCACGCGAATGTCAAAGGGTCGGTCGTAACACCGATGGCCAAGGGGGATGGTTTGTGCCTCTTCTAGCAGTCGCTTGCTAATTCCCGTCTCTTCGGTTGCTTCGCGCAGCGCGGCAGTTGCAGCCTTTTCAGCAACGATAGCCCCGTCAATTCCCTGGACAGGGTCCATAAAACCGCCGGGCAATCCTTTGAGGCCGGCGCCGGGGTTGTGCTTGCGGGTGATGAGAACGACATGGCCGAAATCATCCAAAAGAATCGCGTCCGCCGCATGCCTTAGATGCACGGGGACCTCTCGACCATCGGGCATCTTCACGCTGCCAAGCGAATGAACGGCCTGACGGGGATTGTCGCCAAAAGCTCCGGCGACGGCTCTTCCGATGATTTCTCTCTGGATCGAGGGATCGATAAGCATATTGTCTTTAATGAAGCTGCTTGATGTCATGGGTTTTGTCTTCGTTGCTGTGTCCTGAACTTCTTCCATCCTATCCCACCGAGTGAGTCGCGAGAAACCCGACGTATAATCGTCTCATGCCGCAAAGCCAAATCAACCGAGTGCAACAGGATTTAGAGAAAGCCGTGCAGGCTCTGAAAGGAACTACAGACCCGGACGAAAGAAAATCACTGCTCCGCAAGATGAAGCGGCTTATCGAGGAAGCTGATTACCTCGCGACCAAATTCTCAAGCTGAGTCGCTATCCAAATCCGTCCCGCCCGCCCGGTTGCGCTGGCTCTTGCCAGCGCAGAGGAAACGCATAACGCGGCAAACATCACCTCCGGTATGCCCACGCGGCGCCCGGTTGCACGAGCCCCGGTTGCGCGAACCCTTGTGAAGCGCAGAGAAAACGCATAACGCGAGCGCAGAGAAACGAAAACGTGTCATACGCCGACCAGAAGCACGTCGAGCGCGCCGATGATATCGCTCCGCTGCGACGCGAGAGAGTCCAGGGCGCGTCCGAGGCCAATGAACCGGATTGCCGCAAGCAGATGCGTCGCCATCACGAATTCTTCGCCGTACACGGTGAACACCGGATGGAGTCGGCCCGCGCGCCGTCCGAATTCCTGGACGCGCACGAGCGGCACCATGACCCGGGTTTCGAGGCTGTTCAACATATCGGCCTGCACGTCCAGGAGGTAGGGAGCGTAGCTCTGCGATTCGCCTGCGTTCTTGTAAACACCGCACTGCATCAGAACTGCCGCTTTCCGTCGCTCCAAAGACCGCGCCGCTCCAAAAACTCATTCGCGTCCTTGATTGCTTCGGCATGATCGAGAAGCCAAACGCGCGAGCGGCTTTCGGCGACCAATTCCTTGAGGCGGCCTTCGAGTGCTGCGGACACATTGATGCGCAATTCCCGAGCCAGGGCGAGCAGCTCCGCATCGACGGAGACGTTCGTGCGGGTCTTGCCGCCTCCCGTGTGTATTTTCTCGTGCTCCTTCATACACATGAATTAGGCGCACACTCGCCGAATATCAAGGCCAATTGTGCAGAACCACGAATTGTCTCCCAGGATTCGTGCGATTCCACCCCATCTAACCTATTGATGAATCGCGCTTTTTTCACCAGGATTCTTGCATATTCGTGACCGGGCCGTTCTTGCATATCCGTCACCACCCCTTCCTTGCAAATCCATCACTAGCATTTTTCGTAATCCACTCATAACGAATTGCGTGCTAGGGTGCGCTATGGTTGAGCAATCGGAAAACCGGATTCTTGAAATTCTGCGGCGGATGCAGTCCGATCTCGCCGAAGTTAAGGGAGATGTGGGGGACATCAAGGGCCACCTTGTCGCCACTCTCACTCAGCTCATCGCCACGCAGAGCGACGCGCTTCGGCAGGAGCGTACCATCACCGCCATCCAGATCAAGGCCGACCGCATCGAGGCGCGCCTCGAAGCCGTGTGTAGATCCTGAAAACTCCATTGCATTAAAGAAGCGCAGGGGCGGCGGAAAATGATCCCATGGCAATGCCAAACATTGACAATCTTTGCCATCACAGCTAGTTTGAAGCCATTGAGGAGTGACCCGGTTGCGCGCCCGGTTGCACGACCGTAGCGAGTGCGGAGAAACGAACAAACACGCGAGCGCAGAGGAGACGTAAACCGACATGAATGTTTCTCTGACCCCAAAACTGGAAAAGTTCGTTAGCGCCAAGGTGAGGGCGGGACGCTACAACTCAGCGAGCGAGGTTGTCCGCGAGGCTCTTCGGCTGCTCGAAGAGCATGACCAGGACCGCGTCAAACAACTCGCGGGCTTCAACGGGGAGTTAGGGCGCCGTCTGGCCTCGCTCGACCGGGGCGAGCATGTGGACCCGGCGAAGGCGCGCGCCCGGCTGCGCGAGCGTAGCGAGCGCAGAGGCAACGAAAAACGCCTGAAGCGGAAGTCCAAAGAGCGCCGCCATCCCCACGCATGACCTGTTATGTCGTCAGCGCCGACGCCGAGCTGGATCTCGGCCATATCTGGGACTTCATCGCCGAGGACAGCATCGACATGGCGGATCGCTGGATCGGAAAATTATTTGATGCGTTCGAAAGGCTGGCGCGGACTCCGGGCCTGGGACGCAAACGCGACGAGATCACCGTTGCCGCAGAAAGGTAGGAAACGCAAGCTGCGGGCCGTCGTTGACACGAGCGTGCTTGTGGCTGGCATATCGGGCTTCAGAGAGCCGTTTGTTCCTGCCCGGAATCCGAGCGCTGATGTACTTCACCGATGGGCGGAAGAGAACAATTTTATCTCGCTCGTAACGGAAGATATCTTCGATGAATACAAGGAAGTTCTAAAGCGTCTCCGCGTTCGCCCGAATCTCATCGGGAAAGTCATCAATCTGATCCGCGAGCGAGTCGAAGAGGTCAAGGTGCACTCGTCGGCTGAAATTTCACCCGATCCCAAGGATGATCCGTTCTGCCTCTGCGCTGAACAAGGCAACGCAGACGTAATCGTTACTCTCAACCTGAAAGACTTCCCTCAGGATCGCCTGCAGGCGACCGTGGTTTTACCGGGCGGTGACTGGAGATAAGCTACCTCTCCCGGATGCTGCAACGGTGGCCTTCCCAGGCGTACTCTCAGTTATCTCTGCCTGAATAGGTGCCCATCTTATGGTGCTTGATTCTTGTTTGGTGAACCGAATCAGCGAGGTCTCTGTGCGGGTGATGAAACATGAACATGAGCACTGTTGCCAACTACTTCTCAGGTTCCGGTGTTTTCTTGGGCGCTCTTCCAGTCACCTGTGTGAACAGTGCATCCCTGTGTTCTTTGCAGTAGTAGTGTAGATTCCCAACAGAGCCGAAACTGGTGTTGGTTTCCGTGCCGCAGATTTCGCATTTGGTTGTGGGTGGTGGAACTGCCATGTAATCCTCCTTCGAACTACAGATACCGTTTCCTCGTTCCGTCTGGTGCAATTTCGTATTTGCGAAAGAACGGCGGCTCGTAGGGGTACCACTCCATCTGATACTTGAACTCGCCTCGAACACGCACCATGACCTGCTTCTTGATTTCATCGTGAAGCTCGTCAAGTGAGAGGCAGTGCTGCGGCTCGTTCGGTAACAGAGTCGTAGCCCTGTTCTCAAAAGTTTTCGTCGCCTCATCCCAAACGCCGTGCTCTTCGTGGATAACCCAACACTTCACCGGGTCAGTAGCGGTTGCAAGAACAGTGCCGTTGATCTTATATAGCTCGGACGGCTGCGAATGTGGGTCCGGCGTGTTGTAGAGGACTTGCGGGACGGTGTTGTTGTGGAGGGACATGGCGAGATTGTACTACCGGAAAACGGCCCGGAATGGAATTTCACATACGGCTCTACCTCGGACGGGATTTGATTGCTACGCCGTGCACAAACGCATCGAATTTCGGCGCATATTCGTCTGCTTGCCATTGAGCCGTCAGTTTGTTCTCGTCCAGGAAGTTCGCAAGCTCCACAATCAAGGGATCGTCGTTCAAACGATCCAATTGAGCGCGGAGTTGAGCGGCAGCCAGAGTGTAGTCTGCTATAACCCCAGGCTGGGTTGGAGCACTAACACCAAAGGCAGCCATTTTGCCTGGTAACATGATCAACTCTCGACGCACTCGCAGATTGACCATCGCTTTGTGAATTTCGATCCAGCCATTCCGAGTATCCAATTCTAAATCACGCCCCCGCATATATGTGAGCGTTATCCTCCCTATCCGGTATGCCAGGAAACCGAACAACACCGCAAGGCCAGCGAACAGGAACGTTAGAACGTCCTTGCTCACAATTTCAGTTCCGACCCAGTTTAGAAAACGATGTACGTCCACGATTGTCCCTCATCCCCTGCGCGACGGGATGTGTCCCGTAGTGCTCCCACGGCAACGTTATGGTGTAGATCGGTTGTGGTCCTACCGAGATGCTATGCATGCAAGCAAGAAAAGCTCCCGGTTATTTTCCTTTCTCAACCAGGTCATCGACGATTGTCTTTAGCATGTGACCTCTGGCATTGATGGCACCCAAGGCGTTCCCGAGGTTGTACCCCAAAGCGTTCGCAGAGTCGCCGCCACTCTGTGTTGAATAGACATGCCAACGCTGGGCCACCGTTTCGCCCTGTTCGTTGAAAGCGGTGACGTAGAGAGTGTTGGACGTTCTAGTGTAGGGAACTTGTTCATGGGTCGTGGTGGTGGTTGTCGTTGTGACCGTGCCGTTGTATGTGTAATTCCACATCTCACCCTGATTGTCGGTAACTGTTCCGTTTCCTGACACTGGACTGGTGTTCGTTGAGGTGTCCGTATATGTAACGGGCTGAAATCCCTGAAGCTCGGCTGAAGAGGCGGAAAATGCTACAACAAAGTTCCTTGCACCTGCCACGGGCTTGTCCGAGGTCTGGAAGCGAACGTCGGGGTATTTCTTCTCGTTCTTTCGCACCCATTTTATTGCCCAGTCGGGCATGAGATGGACAACATTGCCATTCTGAATAGTAATGAAGGTCACCGTGGCGATGGGCGAATTAGGCGCGACCGTTGGCTTCTGTAACGTTGTGACCGAACGGCTATATGCCACTGGTTGCACACTTTTCTCTCCGTCGCCCCTGTCGCTATTGGTGGGATCAGAAAAGAAGAAGAAGAGGCCACAGAAGAGGCTCTGGGCGTTTGAGTTTGAATCGGGGGTGCCGGAGCAAATGCAGACGGGGTTTCCACGTGATTTCCCGCTGAAGGGTCTTGCATCTTCGCTGGTGCGGTCTTCTGGACCTTGCAAACCTTGCCGTTTACAAGTACTTCGTCTGGCCCAACAAAGTTGCCGGCATCCGCCAAGTCGCGGCATTGCGTCAGGACCGCGTTGGCGTTGTCCTGCGCAAAGCTCGCTGTTGCGGCCAGGGGCAGAAGGATCGCGAGCAGAATCGCTTTTTTCATTTGAATGCCTCGCTCTTGGACTAGGGATGAGGTGATGCATTTTTTGTACCAAGCGCTGTGAGAGAGTTTACATCACAGTTCCAGACTGCGCAATCGGATTAGGCGGAACCAGGGGGCTACAGGCCGCCGGCGCCGGCGGCCTGTAGCCCAGCGCACTGTGCGGCCGCTCCGCGTTGTACTCCACCCGCCACCGCTCGATCACGATCTGCGCCTCCTTCAACGAGTAAAAGATTTCTCCGTTTAAGCATTCATCCCGCAGCTTCCCATTGAAACTCTCGCAGTAGCCGTTCTCCCACGGACTGCCCGGTTCGATGTACAGCGGGCCAGTTCCCAGATTCGCCAGCCACCGTCGTAGTTCCTTGGCCACGAACTCCGGACCATTGTCGGAGCGAATGTGTTGCGGGATTCCCCGCCACAGCATCACCTCCGCCAGCGTTTCGATCACCTCGTAGCTCCCCAGCCGCCGCGCCACGCGGATCGCCAAGCATTCCCGTGTGTACTCGTCGATCAGCACCAACATCCGCAGCGTTCTTCCGTCATGCGTCATAGCACTCACGAAGTCATAGCTCCACACCTGGTTCGCCCGCTCCGGCCGCAGCCGCACGCAGGACCCGTCGTTTAACCACAGCCGTCTTCTCGCCCTTTGTTTGTGCGGCACTTTCAGCCCTTCCCGCCGCCAGATCCGCTGCACCCGGTCCTGACTCACTTCCCAGCCCGCCTCGCGCAGCTTTACGGTGATCCGCCGGTACCCATAGCGTCCGTAGTCGCTGGCCAGCCGGATGATGTCTCGCGTCAGCGCATCCTCATCGGTCCGCACCATGGGCTCATAGCGTTGTGTCCCTCGCCCCTGCCCCAGCAGCCGGCAAGCATGCCGCTCACTCACTGCGTACCTGGCGCGCACCTGCTCCACCGCACAACGCCGCCGCTCAGGGCTTAGAAGTTTCCCTCCGCCACATCCTTCAGAATCTGCTTCTCCAGCGACAGCTCCGCCACCAGACGCTTCAGCTTGGTGTTTTCCCTCTCCAGATCCTTGAGCCGCTTGGCCTGGTTCAGCTTCAGGCCGCCATACTCTTTCCGCCAGCGGTAATAAGTCTGTACCGTGATCTCCGCTTCTCTGCAGGCTTGCGGCGTAGTCTTTCCGTTGGCAATGGCCACTTCAATCTGCCGCAACAGAACTACGATCTCCTCCGCCTTGTATCTCCGGATTCCCATACCAGCTTCCCTCCTGAGTGAATTCTCTCTCACTCCCGCTGGTACAAACAATGCCAGTCACGTCAGTTAATCGAGAAGGGAGATTGGGGAGCCTCTGTCAGGCATCCGCCGGACGGATTGATAGAAAACGTGCCGATGGCTGCCGAGGCGGTGTGGGATGCTGTCTCGGTGACATAGAGATATCCGCCCGATCCGCTGGGGAGAGCTGTGGCTAGTCCACCGATGCTGGCTGGCTGTTGAATGTCCCGGGGACTAACGATACAGCTATACGTCAAATTAACCGGATTCTCGCTGAAATACAGCGAAGTCACCTGCAGCGATCCTGAAGCAGTGGCGGTTGAAAATAGGAATTTCTCATTCGCGCTGAGCCAGATCGGACCTGAATCGTAGCCGAGTCCGAGTTGTCCGTCGCCACCGAATACCTGCACGGTTCCCAAGCTGCCGTCGGAATTGATGGGAAACACATCGACCTGTGTGTAATCGTCATCGTCTGGAGGACTGGGGAAGCTTTCGATGTTGAAAAGAGCGTATTTGCTGTCCGCAGTGACATCCACGCCACCTTGGCCACTGCGCCCGTCAGCCAAGTAGGGGCCATGCGGAGTGAGAGAGCCATCCGAAGCGATGGAAAGAGAGCCAACTTCGGCGTTGGCGGAGCCGTGGTTGACAAGCAAAGTCTTGCCGTTCGGCGTCACGGCCATCGAGATGATTCCTACAGTGGGAAGTGTCATGGTATGCGCCAGGCTAAGGGTGCATCCCTCGTCGATCTGCCAAGTGTCGAGATAAAAACTGTCGCCATTATAGGCGGCAAACATATACTTGCCATGCGCAGCAATACTGAGGAAAGACTCATATTGAATCTCGGGGTCGGAGTAGTTGCCGACAAGTCCCAAGCCCGGATACTTGAAGGCGCTGATGTCGTTCCCTGGTCCTGGGGTGTCGGCGATGAATACGCAAATATCCGCTCCCGATCGAATAATCTGGACGTTTGGGTATGCACCGTCCCCAAAAGGCATAGAAACATTTGTCTGCAGGGTTGTCACCCTTCCTAGGAGCGGGTTCTTGGCCGAGCCTTCCAGCCTCATGATAGTTCCATAGTTTTCTCCAACAAAGTCGTTGTCATTGGCCACGACGTAATGTTCGGAGGAAGCGCCCGGCCCGGGCGCGCACAGCGCGACAGCGGCGGCGAGGATTGCGATTGTTGCAAACCGAAAGACGGATTTCACGGGCGCTCTCAAATGTTCCCTAATGGCATGTGAAGAGGTTACACCGTGGCGGCTGCCAGAGGAATCCAGTTTACCTCGGAAGGGTGATTTGTCCGGGGGAGCGGCGTTGGATATGATGGTGGTTCGCGCGGAGAGCGCGGAAATCCTAAATTAACAGCTCAAAATGAGCCAGATCGAGGGAGGAATTAATGTCCATTTCCGTGGGTTCGCCGGCGCCAGATTTCACACTGAAGGACCAGAGCCAGAAGGAAATCAAGCTCAGTGATTTCCGGGGCAAGAAGAACGTGGTGATTGTGTTTTATCCGCTGGACTGGAGTCCGGTATGCACGAACGAGCATGCCTGTCTGGTGAACGGCATGAGCCGTTTTGACCAGCTTGACGCGCAAGTGCTGGGGTTGAGCGTGGATTCGGTGTGGTCGCACAAAGCGTACGCGGAGAAGATGGGAATCAAATATCCGCTGCTGGCGGATTTCCAGCCGCGTGGCGCGGTGGCGGCGCAGTTTGGCGTGTTTCTGGCGGATAAAGGCATCACCGGCCGGGCCATCGCCATTGTGGATAAGAACGGAAACGTGGCGTGGTTCAAGAATTACGACATTCCCGTGGTGCCGGACGTTGAAGAGGTGGCCGCCGCGCTGGCGCAGGTGAAATAGCTCCACGGATCGCGCGGAATTTTTCGATTGAGGATGTTTCCGAGGAATGATGGGCCGCTGGGAATTCAACGCAGCGGCACTTTTTCTTTTTATGCCCGGCCGGTGAAAAGCGCACCCACCAGCCAGATGTTCAAGATGAGAATGATCGCGGTGGTGATCCAGGCCATAACGTTGGTGAGCGGCCGGTTGACGTGCGAGCCCATGATGTCCCGGCGGCGCGTGAGAATCATCAAGGGAATCAGTGCAAAGGGCAGGCAAAAACTGAGCAACGCCTGGCTGAGGACCAAGGTCTTTACCGGGTCCAGGCCCCAGGCGATTACCAGAATCGCGGGAACCATGGTCAGCGCGCGGCGCAGGAAAATGCTCATGCGCACATTCAGAAATCCCTGCAGGATGACCTGGCCAGCCATGGTGCCGACGGTGGAAGAGGAAAGCCCGGAACACAGCAGCGCCACGGCGAAAGCCACGGCGGCGAAACGGCCCAGCAAGGGGGCCAGGGTCTGGTAGGCGCTGGCATAGCTGGTGACGTTGCGGCCAAAGAAAGTGGCGGCGGCCATGATGAGCATGGCGGAATTAATCAGCCAGGCTCCGTTCATGGCCAGAAGGACGTCCAACAATTCCATTTTGCGGTGATGGTGCTCGTGATGGTCCTGGCTTCGCGCCGGGGCAGGACCAGAGCCGAATGCAGGTAGATGACGTGGGGCATCACCGTGGCGCCCAGCATGGAGACGGCGATGTAAATGGATGACGGAATTGGCGGAGGGAACAAAGTGCCGATGAGGATGGGCTTCCACTCAGGACGGCTGGCGAACATTTCCCATGCGTAGGCGATGCCGATCAGGGCGACGAAGGCCATGATGACGCGCTCCAGCCACTGAAAGCCCACCTGCTCCACTTTCAGGATCAGCATGACCACGGCGCCGGTCACGAGCGCGGCGGGAAGCATGGGCATATGGAACAGCAGAAAAATCCGAGAGCTGCTCCCAAAAACTCCGCGAGGTCGGTGGCTACGGCGGCAATCTCCGCGGCGACCCAAAGAATTAGAGTCCAGCGGCGCGAGAAATTAGCACGGATTTTTCCGGGAGCGTGAGGCCAGTGGCAATACCCAGTTTTGCGGCCAGATATTGCACCAGGATGGCCATGGCATTGGACCACAGCAGCACCCAGAGCAAGCGGTAGCCGAAGCGCGCGCCACCGTGATGTTGGTGGCGAAATTTCCGGGGTCCATGTAGGCCACGGAGGCGACGAATGCCGGGCCGATGAACCACCAGGCTTCGCGCGGGCGGATGCGAGCTTCCGGAACGGAGCCGAGGGCCGCCGCGTCCGCCGATTTTTCCGAGTAGGGATTCAGAAGGCTTCCTGAAACGCCAGTATACCGTGCCTATATCCGCTGGTGAACAACATTGTGAAACTACACTTTACACGCGGGCGCGTCAATCCCTGATCGGCAGCGTTTTTCGGGTGCGAAAAGACGGCCGAAGCTGCCCGGAGCGGCGCTCCTCTGCTAATCTGAAGACCGGAGAAAATCCGAAGGAGCGGGAAGATGCCTGAAGAACAGCCGAAACAGCAGGTGCAGATCAAAGCCGACGAAAAGGAATTGCTGGGGCAGTATTCCAACCTGGTGATGATTCACAACACGCCGGAAGAGTTCATCGTGAATTTCATCTATCTTTTCCCGACGGTGCCGCAGGGAAAACTGGTATCCAGCATGGTTATCAGCCCGGCCCACGCGAAGCGTTTGCACGCCGCGCTGGGGGAGAATATCAGCCGCTATGAAGCGCAGTACGGCGCCATCCGCGAAAAACACGTGCCGGTTCCCGATGTTGGTTTTGTGCAATAGGAGCGATCAGGCAGCCGCGAAATATTTGCGGGTTAGCCGCGGGGCATGCGGCGCGGCGACGGCGGATTCTTTTCTTCGTCTTCTTCCGGATTGTCCGGAGCGAGGAACCTGTACATCGCGGCTGGGGATTTGAATCGTCGGTCCACGATTTCCAGAGCCGTCCCCGTTCCGCGGTCCCTGCGTCCACGGCCGGCTTTCATTTTGTAGAGCGCGGCGTCCGCGGCGCTGAGCAGGTGTTCCACGGTGGCGCCATGAGCCGGGAAAACGGCAATGCCGATGGACGCCGAGAAGGGCGGTTCCTGCGTATCCTCGGCGATGCGCTCGCGAATGCGCTGGGCCACGGAATGGGAAGGCTCCTCGCCGGTCTCCGGCAGAACCAGAGCGAATTCGTCTCCGCCATAGCGGGCGGCGGTATCGCCCGAGCGGCAAGTGGCCAACAGGACTCGCGCGAGGCGCTTCAACGCGTGGCTGCCGACGAGGTGGCCGTACTGGTCGTTAATCGGTTTCAAGTTGTCCATGTCCAGCAGAAGGATGGCGAATGGGCGGTTGGTCCGGCGCGAACGCTCGATTTCAGTCTGCATCACATCCACCAGACGCCAGTGATTCGCCAGTCCGGTCAACGGGTCGCTGGAAGCGCGCTGGCTTAGCTGATTGAAGAGCCGGCCATTTTCCGCCAGTGAACCGGCGAGAAGAATCAAATAGCTGAAATCCTTGAGCAAGTGGGCGCAACTGGAAAGCGCGTCAAAAAACGAGCGGGACTGGCTCATGCACAGCTGCGCCAGAAACATGCAGACCGCGGCTGCCCAGAGGGAACGGCCCAAAACAGAATCGGCAAACGCCAGCCGCCGCCAAAAACCCATCGTGGCCGCCAGATAGAAAATTGCGAGGACCAGTTCCCAAGGGCCCGGGAGCAGAGCCAAGGTGCGCGGATGAAGGTCGAAGCGCCAGGCTAGAGAGGCCGCGGTGACAAAGTAAAAAACCGCCGCGGTGGCGAGCAGGCAGAGCAGCAATTCCCGGCGCGGTTCGCGGGAAGCGGCGGCGCGGCGTTCCCATTCCAGCGCGACGAGAAGAAGGATGGCCAGCCCGGCACGGGGCACAAACCAGGCCAGCGGGGTCAGGTTGGAAATGTTTCCTCCGGCAAGGGTAGTCCGGTAAATGGTGATGGCCCATCCGCTTTCAATCAGTCCGCAGAGCAGGATTCCCAGGGCGGCCAGCAGCGGCACGCGGTCCGGTATGCCGCGAAAACGCACCAGAGCATTGCCCGCAAAAGCGAAAGCCACAATCGCGGCGGCAATTTCACCATAGCTATTCAGCAGAGGTTCGCCCGCATAGGCAGTGAAACGAAATCGCCAAACGAAAACGTAGAAACCAGCGATGGCCGCGAGCCAGAGAATCGTGGTGGCATGACTGCGGAGGATGAAAGCCTGGGAGGGGGACGGATTCGTTCCCGAATTTCCGCTTGAGGTTGCGTGGGGATTTGCAAGGGGCTCCACGGGACGGTAGTGGGTCAGTTTGAGGACATTGGTTGTGCCTGAGAATCGTGCGGAGTTTGACTTTGGAAGTATAATTGCCTGAAAAAGAAAACGCCCGCTTGGCGGCGGGCATCTTCAAAACCTCTGCATCGGAAAATTCAGAGTAGCGCAGGAGTGTTTCCGATGCAAGAAAAATCTCTCACCGCCATCCTGTCCGGCGAAAACGCAAGGCTCATTGTTCAAGCGCAATTGCGAAGCGTATCTCAGAATATGGCAGGAAGTAGAGAAACTTATCGGCCACGCGTTTCAACTCCGGTTCGGAAACCATGCTCGCCAAAACTTTTTTCAAAGGCTCACTTGAAATCCAGATGCCGCCCGACTCAACGCCACATAGTGTTGCCTCATAAAAGCCGTCGTGGCCCTCGTTCAGATTAAGTCGCGTATACAACATGATTTGTTTGCCGATTAATTTGTTGAGTTCCATGATCCGCCCTTTCCGAGGATTATGCCGCCTTCGATTCGCTGCGGCTGTCCAGAAGATTCAGCATCTCGCCAATCGTCCAGAGGTGGTCTGTAACTCCCGCTTCCATCGCCGGGGATACTCTGAGCGTCTGGTGACGGCGGCAGAAGTTGTAGTGCATGTAGTGAATCGCAATAGACGCAATGTGGTTTTCGATTTTCTTGGAAAACGCATTCGTCAGCCGGGTGAAGCGGCGCATCTGCATCCGCATCGTGAGATTCTGCCGCTCCACAAAGCTAGTGGAAATGTGACGCGGGTCTGGCTTCCCAGTGATTGGCTGCGGGGTGCATCCAATGCACTCTGCCGGAGAGTAGCGCGTCTCCGACGCCTCGCTGTTGTGCCCGTAGATTTTTACGAGCATGGCATAATCAATCTCGGAGCCGAACGCGCCTTCGACCGCGTTCAAATATGCGCGATGTCCATCCGTCGTAAGCTGCACGCGATTGGCAAGGCGATTCGCCAAATCCTGAATGAAGGTGTAGGCGCTCCCCGCGTCGCGGCCAGCAACGAGCCAAGAGATTACCAGCTTGGATTCAGCGTCCATTGCCACCCAAGTCCAAATGTCGCCAGCGCCCGGAATTTTTTCCGCAATCTCTGGCGTTACGTTTTTTTCCTTAGCATAGATGAAGCTCCACGTCTCATCGCACTGCACGCGCTTGCACGTCAGGTTTACCAGCGTGCGGTTCATGTAGTCCGAGCACGCCGCGCCGAGTTCTACCAGCAGTTTTGCAATCGTGTTTTTGGAAGCGCCAGTCATGCGCACGATGGAGCGGATGCTGTTTCCCTCTACCAGTGCTGCGATGATTTGCGCTCTCTTCTCTTTGCTCAGTACGTTCATAATAGGCAAATTGTACTAGCGGTCACGCATAATGTCAAGTAGAAAGGAAGGCGAAAATGGATAATCCGAAATTGGCCCGTTTCTTAGCATCCCACGTCTTTGAGCGCGATAGCCGCGAGTTTTCACTCTGCGATACACTGGATGTCAAAACTAGCGTAATACTTGTAGTTTTGGTGTTTCTGGCTGGTCAATCCGAACACTTTTTTCAAGCTAACCTGAGCCGCTGGCTCGTGGTCGTTCAGTGCATTTCGGTAACGTTTCTGATAGCTGGAGGCGTGATGGCAGTGTTGGAGCTTTGGCCCAGGGATTACGGGACAGAAGGCTCGCCGTCTGCCTATCAGGACTGGGTGGATCAACTGCGGCAGTATTATTCCAGCGAGGAGAACGCTGACCCGCTGACTCTGGAGAAGGCCATAGAGGGGCGTGCTGAGCGGGCCAAAGAACGGACAGAACAAAATATTGCCGTGAACAGCGTAAAATCGTCCTATTTGGGGGCCGCCTTTATGTGCGCTGTCGTCTCGTTAGCCGCCAATGTTTTGACGCTCGTTAGCCGCCTTTTTTGACGGGAACATTTGGAGGAGGCGATGGCGGTCCACTACGATTTACTCTGTCATTTGGCGGTGGCGGAGGCGGCGGGTCTGGCCTAGTCATGGCGACTTCCTTTCCATCTGGCTTTAGCGGCCTTTGCGGCCATCTGGGAGCGTTTCCGCTTGCCGAGTTTCGCGGCGCGGGCGGGGCCACCTTTGAGGCCCCCTAGCCGCCCTAGAGCAACGGCGGCGGGGTTTTTGGGCGGCTCTACTGGCGGAAGGTATTTCGGAGCCTGTCCCGTGGATTCGAGCATTATCTGGTAGGCAAGTTGGTTCACGTCGCGGGGACGTTTTGAGCGGTCTGGCATAAAGTCAATTATCGTGGCTGGCGAAAGAGGAGTCAAGAGGTATCGAATGGCGCAGAAATTCAAACTGACCCACTACCCACGGGACGGACAGAGCACGTTGTCGGCCATTTTGAGATGACCAGAGATTGGATCGGCGAGGCTAAGGTCTGTGGGGTGAGCTGATTAGATATGCGCCAATTGAAGGCGCGAAGATGACGCGGGGGCGGATGCCAAAATGGGAATGGGGAAGAATGATGCGCCGATTGGAACAGAAACGGGGGACTTCAATAGAGCGGTCCCGGTATTTTTGGTGAGTGAGGCGAGGGCCTGCAAGATGATATAAGAGCTCCCGTGCTCGATCCGGAAAGGAACGTTGCCCGGTCATTTCGAGAAAGGTCCCCGTGAACATGAAGAAACACATTGTGCTCCTCGTTCTCATTCTCAATTTCCTTGCGTCGCAGCCGGCGGCGCTTGGCTGGGGCGTTGAAGGACATGTTTTTGTGAACGAGGCCGCTGCGCAAAAGATCCCTGACACGATGCCGGCGTTCTTAAGGGCGGCCTCGGACCAACTCGGCTATTTGGGTCCGGAGCCGGACCGCTGGCGTGAAATGTCGGAATACACGCTGAAAGAATCGCAGGAGCCGGATCACTTCATCGGCCTCGAAAGGATCGCATGGATGTCCGAGCTGCCAAGGGGACGCTATGAGTTTTACCAGATGCTCTACGAACGGCGCTGCGCGACGAAGGACAACAGCGATAATCTGCTGCCACAACGGGTGGGACTCCAACCCTACGCCACCATCGAAGTCTACGACCGGCTGAAAGTGGCATTCCGCGAGTATCGCAACCTGAAATCCGCTGGAAAACCGACCGATGTCGTGGAGCATGACGCCATTTTTTACGCGGGCTGGCTGGGGCATTACGTCGCCGACGGAGCGATGCCGCTGCACACCAGTATCGACTATGATGGCTGGGTTGAGAAGAATCCGAAGGGGTATACAACGGTACAAGGCATCCACGGAAAATTTGAGTCGGATTTTGTGGGGCGCAACATTGCGTTGGCGGATATTGGAGGATTGGTGGGCGGTCCCGTCAGGCTGCAGGATCCCTTCCGCGATTATGTCAAATATTTACGAGAGTCCAAGACGCACGTGGAAGAGGTCTATCAGATTGATAAAGCCGGAGGGTTCGACGGGAAAGGATCTCCAGAAGCTCTGGCGTTTACAAAAGCACGCCTCGCCGCTGGCAGCCAGATGCTGCTAAACCTCTGGTATACGGCATGGGTCGAAAGCGCGGAGCCGCGGCAATGATGAATACAAGGGAATGGATCCGGCGCGCGCAGACCGGCGCGTGCACATGTGGAACCATTTCGATCGGGAACGAACTCCCACATGCGGATTGGCTAAGCGGCGGCGGAGTGTTTTCGTCTGCTTCGAACGACCACCACGACGAGAACTACAATGGCGGTGGCAATCAGGGCGACGGAAATTACCAGGAGCGGGTGGGGAAGGTGCGCGACGAACTTGAGCATATACCGTCCATAACGCGCTCCGAGGTAGGCCAGAATTGAATATCTGACAACTCGGCCCAGCGTCATCGCAGCCAGGAATCTGCCCACGGGATATCGCATGGCTCCCGCAGCCAAAATGAATGGAACCATGGGCACCGGGGGCGGAAGCACAGCGGCAGTGGCGATGGCGCCAAAGCCCCATCGAGCGAAGATTTCGTAACTCTTCTCCATGGTCCGGCGCGAGAACTTGCGCGCCAGCGTTTCCTTCCCCCCTTTGCGGGCGAGGTGGTAGGTGACGTAACCTCCGATTACCGAGCCAAGCGTGGCCATCAAGGCGTAGTAAATCCAAAAGCCGCCGTTGCGCGCGGACAAAACGATGGTCAGTACGTCCATGCTTCCGGGGATGGGGATGACGGAGCTGTCGAGGAGCCCAAGAGGAATGAGGCCCAAAGCGCCGAGGTGGAAAATCCAGTGCCTCGCGCTGCGAGCCATGGTAGGCCCGACGGCGGCAATTATTTGTTGACTGAACATTTCTTGTGCAAAGCCAGTATCCATTCTCGCATACGGGATGAGGCGATTTCTAAAGCGGATTTCTTCTAGCGAGGACGCGGCCACCGCGGCGATGAATGGGGCAGAGTGGAGAGACAATGTTGTGCGTACGGGAAAAAAATGAGCGGCTCGTGGAATGTTCCACGGCCGCTCATTTGCGTTTGTATACTCGGTCCTAATGGACCAATCCGTCTTACCGGACTGGCTTACCGGACTGGGGGCTTTCTTTCCGGGCTAGGTTCGTTCTCATGCGCCGGCTGGGACCTGGGCGCTTCTTGTCTCGGCGCGGCCTGATGCTGCTCCTGAGCCCTCGGTGCAGCCTGATGCTCTGGCGCGGGCTTCGGCGCTCTTTCCTCGCGCGGAGCCGCCTGATGTGACGGTTGTGATTTGGTGCTCATGCGAACCGGCTTGGCCTCAGGTTTCGCCGGCTGTGCTTTTACATGTGACGCCCTGTTCTCACTGCTGCGATCCGAGGCGGCATTATTCTCGGCCGCCTTGTTCTGGGCGACTTTCTTCTCGTTCATCTTGTTCTCATTCGCGCGAGTTGCGGCTGCCTTATTCTGGGCAGTCTTGTTTTCGGCGGCTTGGTTCTGGGCGGCCTTCTTCTCGTTCATCTTGTTCTCATTCGCGCGAGTTGCGGCTGCCTTATTCTGGGCAGTCTTGTTTTCGGCGGCTTGGTTCTGGGCAGCCTTCTTCTCGTTCATCTTGTTCTCATTATTTGCACGAGTCGCCGCCGCTTTATTCGCGGCTGTCTTATTTTCGGCGGCCTTGTTGGCATTCATGCGTGTTGTGGCTGCCTTATTCTCGGCAGCATCGTTTGTGGCGGCCACGGACGGCTTGCCGTGATTCACGGACGCCAGCATGGCGTGGTTCTCGCTGGCGGTTTTCTCATGGCCGGTCTGCGCGGCAGTTGCCGCGGTGTGACTTCCACGAGCCGCGTTCTCTTCCGCGGCGGTTGCGCGAGCGGTTGTTCCGCCCTTTCCGCCGTTGTAGCTGGCGCCGGTGCCCGCCCTTCTGCCATTTACCACGTTCTTTGTATACGTATTGTGGATGTTGGTCACATTCACGTTATTCACGGACCGGTTGTAGTTGAACTGGTTGTTTCTCCAGTATCCGCCCTGGTAGCCGGAGCCGCCGTAGCCATAGCCATAGTTAACGCCGCCGTAGAAGCCCACGGTCGGACCCCAATAGCCGGCATTCCATGCATATGCGCCACCGCCCCAGCCCCAATACCCTGGAGTCCATAGCAAGTTGACGCTGGGCGGCTGGACCCATGTCCCGGCCACCCAGAAATAGCCTCCCGAGCCGTACGCCCAATAGCCGGGCGTCCACATATAACCGTTCTGCGGACAATTTGGTTGGGAATACGCTACCAGCGCCGGGGGAGCCACCGTGATGGAGACGCCAAACTGCGCAAACAAAGTGGCCGGTATGGCCAGTATCACAATAAGGAACAGCAGATAACGAATGGAGCGTTGAATACGCATCTTTTTTTACCTTGCCCGATCATCCTTCGGTTGCCCGGTGTTGCTTCGGTCCTGCGGGTTGCGCGGAGTGAAAGGTTACGCGACGCACTTAGAATGGACCTGGCGCGTTCATAAAGCTGTGCAATATGGCTCACTTCCGCAGATAACTGAAAAAGCTTTTATGGGCGCGGATGTCCAAATGGGCGCGGGAAAGAAGGGAATACGGAGCATATTCAGCAGATGGCCGTGAGTTGGGGCGCGGGGTTGTGATCGGGCGAGGTTTGACTCGATGGGCGGGAGCGCTTAATCTTTTTAGTGGGCAAGAACGATGTGGTACATAAACGCCAGTTTTGACGCCGCCAAAATGGAGTCGCTGCCGAAGCTGAATTTCGTGGTGCAGACTTCGGGCGGCGTAATGCGCGTGGAAAAGCACGGTTGCGGCGCGGAATTCCGCGCCACGCCGGATGGAAAGTATCTGATGACCGAGCTGCCCGCGCCCATGGCGCATGGCCAGTTCACGGAGCTGTGGGATGCGGGGTATCAGAAATTTCTTCTGACGCGGGACGGGAAAAAGATTCCCGCGCGGAAGGAGCAGCTCAGCGGCCTGCGCGTTTTCAATGAAGAACTGCGCACGGCCCTGGGAGTTCCCACCTATTACAACGAAGCGCTGGGTTCCACCTGCCAGATCACCGTCTACGACCGGGTGAAAGGCCAGCCGGGAGACGTTCCGGATAAATCAGTCGGCGTGGAAGCGGAAGCCACACACTGAACAGAATTATTGATCTGCCCGCCGGTATTTTCCAGGCTCCACTTCTACCGCGAACATTTCACTGAAGCATTCAAACCGACCATCAAGGCGAGGAGTGGACTTGTTTTCTACTCCGGCGTCAAGAGCCGCTGGATTTGCGCGCGTAGTTGGGCGGTGTCCATTTTGTGGCGCGCAAGTTCCACGGTCCCCAGAAATAAAACCGGGACGTCATCGGTGAACTGTTTTCGCAGCGTTGCATCTTGGTCTATATTCACAACGCGCAAAGACAATTTGAATTCGCGCAGGATAGGCGCAAGCGCGGATTCGGCTTCTTCGCAGAGATGGCAGCCGGGGCGCGAGAGCAGAGTCAGTTCGCGCGGGCCGGCGAGGGCCAATCGCCCGGCTTCCGTCAGGGAATAAAGGCCGCTGGTTCGTTCGATGAGGAGGCCGCGATTGCAGAGCGAGCAAATGGCGTCCGAGAGGGCCTGCGGGTTGTGACAATCCTCCGCGGCGGATTCAACGAACGCGCGCGTGTCCAGGACCGACAGTTGCAATTCCGCAAATCTGCCGAGGATGCGCCGAGACAACCGGTCCATGTTATTTTCCGCCATTTGCTTTGCCGCTGGGCCGCGTGGTACAGGAGGAGCGGGCCAGAGGAGAGAAGAATGCCACAGGTGATTGTGCTGGTAGACGACTTGTTTTTTCAGTCGCGCATCACGCAAACGGCGGCCCTGACGAATACCGAGGTTCGCACCATTACGACGGTGGAGCAGTTGCGCGCGGAAGTGTCGCGCGAAGTTCCATCGCTGGTGATCGTGGATTTGAACGCGCGCACGGCAGTGCTGGATGGCATTCGGGAGGTTCGCGCGGCGCATCCGCAAGTGCGGATCGTGGGCTATCTATCGCACGTGCAGAAGGAACTGGAAGTGCAGGCGCGAGCGGCGGGATGCAGCGAGGTGATGCCGCGGTCAAGATTCACGCAGGAACTGGCGACACTTCTGAAGGGCGCGCCATCATAGGAGGTGAAGTCGTTAGCGTGATACCAGAGGCAGGAATGCCCAGGCCATTCACCAGACAAATGTTCGCGAAGCGCGGGATGGGCGTGCTGCTTGTCGCCGCCAGTCTTTTTGTTTTGCCCGCGCGGGCGCAGGATGGGAAGGAGACGGACCCGGTGGCCTCACTTCAGTCCATGCTGACCGCAGCGTGCCGCCAGGAGGAGGATTCCTTCCGAAACTATCTGACGCAAGCCAACGCCGCCGCTTACGGAAAACTTCCGGTCGAAGAACGGCTCGCCATACTGAAGCGCGTTTCACGGCTGGAGAAGCCGGGACGGCCACTGTTCTCGACGGATGCGCAGAAGCACAAAGTGATTGCCTGTGAAGGCCAGGGCGCGACGACGGAATTTCGGTTCGGCGATGCTCGCGTGGAGGACAATCTGGCGCTTATTCCGGTAACCGTTTCAGACACGACGACGCAATTCACCATGGTCCGGGAAAACGGCGGTTGGCGGTTGCTGGCGCTGGGGCTGCTTTTGTTTGATGTCCCGGGACTGGAACAGCAATGGGCCGACCAGGAATTGCAGGCGCATGAAGACGCCGCGTTGAAAACTCTGAATGCGCTTGCCGATGCCATTGCGCAGTATCAACAAGCCTTCGAGCAACTCCCCATTTCACTGGCGCAGCTTGGCCCGGCTTCAGTGGAAGGAGTTTCGCAGGATGCGGCGGATCTGATTGCCAGTGATCTGGCCGAGGGAAGCCGGGATGGATACAGCTTTCGCTACCAGGTCATCCCTTCCTTGAATGGCGGGGAAGACCGTTTCGAACTTTCCGCCACGCCGGAACAGTATCCCAAGACCGGCCGGCTGTCTTTTTATCGTGATGGCTCAGGCAAGATGCACGTTGCGGACAAGCATGGAACTCCAGCAACGGCAGGCGATCCCTTAGCCGCCAGCGAAAACTGACCGCGATTTACCTTCTTCAACGCGTAAACCGGCATTTACCTCAGCGGGGAATTCATTATCGGCTGGGGACGTGACGCTTGATGAGTTCGCGAATTTCCGGGAGCGCGACGCGCGCGGCCTGCTCACCCGCGGCGACTATCTCCGGCGCCCTCGCGAAGTCGTCCCAAAGAATATGGGTGACCTTCGGTTCGATGATCAAATCGGTTGAGCGTCGCCATTTTCCAATGCTGTTGCCCTGAATAATAGAAAATGACCGGCCGATGATCTCGATGGTATTGCGAGGACGAGAGTGCAGCAGGCCGGGCTCCAGGTACACACCAACAACTACATCTGCACCCAGATGGCGCGCGGCTTCAGACGGGACCATGCCGCTAAGAAATCCGTCCACAAGGAGATGGTTTTGATATTCAACCGGGATAAAAAGTCCCGGATAAGCACAGGAGGCTCGCAGCGCCGGTCCGATTTCGCCATGCGTGAAATAAACGGATTCGCCGCCGATCAAATCTGTCGCCAGGATGGCAAAAGGAATTTTCAGATCCTCGAAACGGCCGGCGGTGGTGAAACGGTGCAGATAATGTTCCAGACGCTCGTTGGAGGCCATCCCCATGCGGGAAACGCGCCAGCGGCCGAAATCCCGGAAACGGGTATTGATGGCCACGCGCTCCATCTCTTCGGGTGAAGTGCCCGCGGCGTATGCCGCGCCGACAAGCGCTCCCACGCTGGTGCCAGCCAGGACATCGATGGGGATATTGTGATCACGGAAGACGCGCAGGATTCCGATGTGGGCGATGCCGCGGGCAAAACCACCGCCCAGCGCCAGTCCGAGGCGAGGACGATGAGTTTCGCCGCCGTGGGCAAACTTGCGAAATCCGTTCACCGTGTTGCGCAGCCAGCGCGAGCCTTTTCCCATTTCCGCTCCTGCGAGAGGATACGCCACATTGGCCATACGGCAGGGGGCTTTCGGATTGCTTATCACGGACCGTTGCAATTCATACGAACCATCAGCACAATAAGCGGCTGGGATTCGCCAAGGCGTACTGAATTCCGGCTATTCTGTGAGGACCTATGGCGTCCACCTTCGAAAAACTGAACCTCAAGGAACAAAAGCAGATTGTAGTGCTCAACACGCCGAAAAGTTTTGAGCCGGAACTCGCGAAACTTCGCGGAGTGCACGTCGTGCGCAACCTCCAAGGTTCCGGCGACATTGAGTTTTCGCTGGCCTTCGTTACCAGGCAGAGTGAAGTCAACACGGTGGCGAAAACAATAGCCAGCAGGGCCAAGGGCGATGCGGTGGTGTGGTTCGCCTACCCCAAGGGAACTTCAAAGAAATATAAGAGCGAAATCAACCGCGATACGGGCTGGCAAGCGCTCGGCGACGCGGGCTTCGAACCGGTGAGAGGCGTGGCAATTGATGAGGACTGGTCGGGGTTGCGCTTTCGGCGAGTGGAATTCATCAAGACCATGATTCGCGCCAAGGAATGGCGATTGACCAAACAGGGCAAAGCGCGGGCTGCAAAGAAATAGCTTCCGTGGGAATCCCTTAATATGCCGCGATTTTGCGCGGACTACGTGGTGCTGATCCTCCCGGCCTAGTGATCAACCCGCTGGCGGATTGACCGCCTCTGGCCAGTCCAGTAACCTGCATGCCTTCCCGAGGATTACGGATGAAGCGGGCGATTGAAAAAGCTGCCGTGCTGGGCGCCGGAACGATGGGGGCGCGAATCGCCGCGCATCTGGCCAACGCTGGAGTCCCCTGTTTTCTGCTGGATATTGTCCCGAAAACTTTGCCGCCGGATGCCGCGGCGCGTGGCATGACGCTGGAAAGTCCGGAATTTCGAAATTATTTGGCGCGCGCGGGTTTGGAGCAGGCGTTGAAAGCGAATCCGGCGGCCTTCTTCACGCCGGCAAGTGCGCGGCTCATCACCGTCGGTAATCTTGAAGACAATCTCGCCTGGTGCGGGCAGGCGGACTGGATCATCGAGGCCGTCAGTGAAGATCTGAAAATCAAACAGGATCTGCTGGCTCGCGTTGAGGCGCGCCGCAAGCCCAGCGCAATCGTTTCCTCAAATACTTCTGGCCTGTCCGTCAACCGCATTGCCGAGGGGCGCTCGATGGAATTTCGCAGGCACTGGGCAGGCACGCATTTTTTCAATCCGCCTCGCTATTTGAAGCTGGTGGAACTGATTCCGGGGTCCGAAACTCTGCCGGAGGTGGTCGCCGGACTGAATGAGTTCTGCGACCGCCGGCTGGGGAAGGGCGTGGTGATCGCCAAGGACACGCCGAACTTCATCGCCAACCGCATTGGGACATATGCGCTGCTGAATTCCATGGCGCACATGGCGGAGCTGGGAATGTCCGTGGAGGAAGTGGACGCCTGCACCGGGCCGGCCATCGGTTGGCCAAAGTCGGCCACGTTTCGGACGGCTGATATTGTGGGGCTGGATGTTCTGGCGCACGTGGTGCGCAATCTCCACGAAAATGTTCCCGACGACGAATCGCGCGAAATATTCCGGTTGCCCGCAGTGATAGAGGAGATGCTGCAACGCGGCTGGCTGGGAGAAAAATCTGGCCGCGGATTTTATCAGCGAGTGAAAAAGAATGGCGAGCGGGAAATCCAGGTGCTGGATTTCAAAACCATGGAATACCGGCCGCGGCAAAAGGCGCGCTTCGCGTCCATCGAGAATGGGCGGGTTATCGAAGATACGCGCGAGCGGCTGCGCGCCATCGTGGGTCCAGTCATGGACGGAAAAGGCGGCGACCAAGCGGCACAATTCTTGTGGGGCAGCCTCTCGGATACGTGTCTCTATGCCGCGCGGCGCATCCCGGAAATTGCCGGCACCATAGTGGACGTGGATCGCGCCGTGCGCTGGGGGTTTGGGCGGGAACTGGGGCCGTTTGAGGTGTGGGACGCGTTGGGTGTGGAGGCGATGGCTCGCGCATTGGAGCGGGAAGGGAAGTCGCTTCCGCCTCTGGTGACCGGTCTGCTGGCATCCGGAAAGAAGTCGTTCTACGAACCGGCGGCGGGCGACGTGCTTTACTTCGACCTCGCAAGTGCGGCGCGCAAACCGGTTGCCGAGCCGCCGGGAATTATTTTTTTGAAGGCGCTGCACGACCAAAGCCGCGTGGTGGAATCCAACGCGGGAGCGAGCCTGGTGGACCTGGGCGACGGCTTGGCGTGCGTCGAGTTCCATTCCAAGATGAACGCCATCGGCGCGGACGCCGTGACAATGATTCATGCGGGATTGCGGCGTCTGCACACTGATTTCAACGCCATGATTATCGCCAATCAGGGCGCGAATTTTTCCGTGGGCGCGAATCTGATGCTGCTGCTCCTCGGCGCGCAGGAAGAGGAATGGGATGAAATTCACCTCGCGGTGCGCCAGTTTCAGAACGTGAACATGGCGGTGAAATATGCGTCCAAACCGGTGGTGGTGGTGCCGCAAGGGATGGCTCTGGGAGGAGGATGCGAAATCATGCTGCACGGGCCGCGCATTCACGCCGCCGCGGAAACTTATCTCGGGCTGGTTGAAACCGGAGTGGGGCTGATTCCCGCGGGCGGAGGAACCAAGGAGATGCTCATTCGCGCCAATGAGAGCGCGGCCACGCAGGACGATATGGATTTGTACCACGCGCTGAAGATTATTTTTGAAAACATCGCCATGGCCAAAGTTTCCACCAGCGCCGAGGACGCGCGTTCGCTGAAATTTCTGCGCGAGGCGGACCGGGTGAGCATGAATCGCGACCGTCTGGTGGCCGACGCCAAGGAAACCGCATTGGAAATGTCACGCGCGGGATACAAAATCCCCGCGCCGGCGCGGATACGCGTGCTGGGGGAATCGCTGGTGGCCGCAGGAAAGCTAGCGTTGCATCAGATGCTTCGCGGCGGTTACATCAGCGAATACGACGCGGTCGTCGCCAAAAAACTGGTCCATGTGCTGGCTGGCGGACTGCTCACCGCGCCGCAATTCGTTTCGGAGCAGTATATTTTGGACCTGGAGCGCGAAGCGTTCGTCAGCCTGTGCGGGGAGCGAAAAACGCAGGAGCGCATCGCGCACACGCTGAAAACTGGCAAGCCGCTGAGGAATTAGGAGGAATTCAGAGGCGCGATCGGAATCCGCAGCGAGGAAACTTGGCTGTGGCAGACTGCGTACCACATGATTGATTCGTGAAAAGATGGGCGCTCTGTTAAGAAGAATGGTGCATCGAGGGGAGACGAAATGAAACGCAAGCATTTGCGCTGGGCATTCGCAGCATTGGCATGCGCCTGTGTGTTGTCGCTGGTGTATTTCGCGCAATCGCCAAGGACGGTGAAGGCCGGCGAGCCGCGATACTTCGCGATACAGAATGCGAAGGTGTTTCCGGTTTCCGGGCCGCCGATGGATGGCGCGACGGTGGTGATCGCCGATGGTTTGATTCAGGCGGTCGGAAAGAACGTGAAAATCCCTCCGGAAGCGCTGGTGATTGACGGCAAGGGGATGAACGTCTATCCAGGCCTGATTGACGCGGGCACGGACATCGGGGTCGGGGAAGAAAAGAAGGACGAAGGCTCCGCAGGCGGAGGCGGAGGAAGGCGACGCGGCGGCGGAGGCGAGCAGAAAATTTCGATGGGGCCGGAAGACCGTCCGGGGACGACGCCGTGGCGCGTGGCGTCGGACGAATTCAACGCCGAAGACAAGCGCATAGGGAAATGGCGCGATGCGGGGTTTACGACCGTGCTCAGTTCGCCTTCGGGCGGAATGCTGCCGGGACAAGGTTCGCTGATGGATTTATCCGACGGACGCAGCGGAGAAATGACGGTGGCGCCGATGGCGGCATTCGATCTCTCCTTCCAGGCGACGGGTGGATTTTGGAGTTTCCCCGGGTCGCTGATGGGCGCAATCGCCTACGTGCGCCAGGTGATGTGGGACACGCAGTGGGACGCGCAGGCATCCTCCATTTACAATGCGCACCCGCAAGGGCTGGAACGGCCGGCGTACGATCGCACGGAGCAGATCGTGGCCGAGGCGCTGGAACGCAAGGAATTGTTCCTGGTTCCCGCCAACAACCAGGTCCAGATATTACGCGCGTTGCGTTTGATCAAAGAATGGAAGTTGCGCGCGGCGATCAACGGCGGGCAACAGGGATACGCCGTGGCCGCGGAAATCGGGGTGCAGCGCATTCCGGTGATCGTCAGCCTGAAATGGCCCACTGCGCCGAAGGATGCGGATCCCGAAGCGCAAACGACGTTGCGAGAATTGCGGTTTCGCGGAAGCGCGCCTTCCACGCCGTCGGCGTTCGCCAGGGCAGGCGTGAAGTTCGCATTTTCTTCCGGCGGATTGGAGGGGCCGGACGATATCCAAAAGGCGCTGAAGAAAACGATGGACGCGGGGTTGAGTCCGGACGCGGCGTTGCGCGCGCTGACGATGGATGCCGCGGATATTTTTGGAGTGGAGGACCGGCTGGGAAGCATCCAGCCCGGCAAAATCGCCAACCTTTTGGTAACCGACGGTGATTTATTCAACGCCAAGACTAAAGTAAAAATAGTTTTTGTGGACGGCAAGCGATTCGAGGTGCATGAAACTCCCAAGGACGACAAATCGCCGGACAAAAAGGCCGAAAAGCCGGCGATAACGGACGACGTGGAAGGCGTTGTGGAGGGAAGCCGATGAGAGGCGCAAAATTTGCGGCATTATTTTTCATTCTGTTTATGATTGCGCCGTGCGTTGTGTGGGCGCAGTCGCCGGATTCCAACGTCGTCCTGATCAAGAACGCGACGATTCTGACGATCACAAATGGAACCATTCAGAACGGTTCCATCCTCATCCGCAACGGCAAAATCGCGGCGGTGGGAACCAATGTGGACGCTCCCAAGGACGCCACGGTGATTGACGCCACCGGGCAGTACGTGATGCCCGGAATCGTGGACTGCCATTCGCATATCGCCGTGGACGGCAGCGTGAACGAAGGCAGCATCGTTGTTTCTTCCATGGTGAACATCAAGGATGTGCTGAACCCCGAAGACCGCGACATCTATTACGATTTGTCGGGCGGCGTGACCGTAGCCAACGTACTGCATGGCAGCGCCAATCCCATTGGCGGACAGACCGTGGTCATCAAACTGCGCTGGGGACAGCCCGCCAGCGCGCTTCCGTTTGAAGGCGCATTACCGGGAATCAAATTCGCGCTGGGTGAAAACCCCACGCACGCGAATTTCCAGGCGCCGCCGGGAATTCCAGAGCGCTATCCGGCCACGCGAATGGGCGTGGAGGACGTGATTCGACAGGCGTTCACGAATGCGCAGGAGTACCAGAAAAAATGGGCGGATTACGACCGCCGGAAAACGGCGGGCGAAGAAAACCTGATTCCGCCGCGTCAGGATGCGCAGATGATTCCGCTGGTGGAAGTGATGGAGGGGAAGCGCTACGTTCACGTCCACTGCTACCGCGCGGATGAGATTCTGATGATTCTGCGCGTGGCCAACGATTACGGATTCAAGGTGCGGACACTACAGCATGCGCTGGAGGGTTACAAAGTGGCGGATGAAATTGCCGCCAGCGGCACGGGCGCGTCCACATTTTCCGATTGGTGGTCGTACAAGATGGAAGCGTACGACGCGATTCCCTATAACGCAGCGCTGATGACGGAACGCGGCGTGGTTGTGTCCATCAATTCGGACGACGCGGAAGAGTCGCGCCATCTGAATCAGGAAGCAGCGAAAAGCATGCGCTACGGCGGAATGACGGAGACGGACGCGCTCAAGCTCATCACTCTGAATCCCGCGATACAGCTGGGAATTGACAACCGCGTGGGCTCCATCGAAGTGGGCAAAGACGCCGACCTGGCGATCTTCAACCACGATCCGTTGAGCGTTTACGCCGTGGTGCAGAAAACATTGATTGACGGCCAGGTGTATTTCGACCGGCAGCGCGATATAGCCCATCGCGCATCGTTGGAAAAAGAAAAGAAAGATTTGCTGGACAAGGAAAAGAAGGCCGCGGACGAAGCGAAGAAGGATGCGGATTCCTCCAAGAAACCGGGGGACAAACCGGACAAGCCACCGCAAGACGGAGAAGGTTCCGCAGGGGGTACGCTGTGAACCGCGCGGGAAAAATTCTGGCAATTGCGGTGGCGGCCGTGGGATTGTTCTCCATTGCCGCCTTGGGGCAGGCGGACAAAACGGACTACGCCATCGTCGGCGGGAAGGTTTTCACCCTGGCTGGGGCGCCGCTGGAAAACGCGACCGTCCTGCTGCATGACGGAAAAATAGCCGCGGTGGGCACAAGCATCCAGGTTCCGGCGGGCGCGCAGGTTATTGATGCGAAAGGACTGGAAGTTTATCCGGGCCTGTTCGATCCGGTCACGCAGGTTGGCCTGGAAGAGGTTTCCGCGGTGCGCGCCACGGTGGACGTCGCTGATCTCGGCGTTTTTCGCCCGGAACTCATCGCCGCCACGGCGGTGCATCCCGCGAGCGCGCACATACCAGTTACACGGGCGGCGGGCATCACGGAAGTGCTGGCCGTCCCCGGCGTGGACGGATTTTTTGGCGGCGGAGGCGACAACATCATCGGCGGCCAGGCCACGGCCATAAACCTGGCCGGATGGACCATGGCCGACATGGTGATCAAGAGGTCCGCGGCCATGGTGCTCATCTGGCCGAGCATTAGCACGCGGTCATTCGATTTCGATTCCATGGGAATGAAGGAAAGGCCTTTCAAGGACGCGCAGGAGGAGTATCAGAAAAAAGTGGATGCGCTCAGCGACTACATGGACCAGGCGCAGCACTATGCGCAGGCCGTGGAGCATGGTTCACGGGCCAATTTCACGCGAGACCTGGCGCTGGAAGCGATGGTTCCGGTGGTGCAGGGCAAACTGCCGCTGTTGCTGGTGGCCGACAAGGCGCGTGACATCCGCAACGGCGTGAATTTCTGCGCGCAGAGAAATCTGAAAGTGATTCTGGCGGGCGGAGCGGAAGCCTGGAAGGAAAAAGATCTCCTCGAGCAAAAAAATGTTCCGGTGATACTGGGCCCCACGCTTAGTTCGCCGTATGAAGAAGATGATCCGTATGACAAGCCCATGACCCAGCCGTCTGAATTGGCCGCGGCGGGAATTCCGATCGCTTTCGCCAGTTTTGATACGGCGTTTTCACGGCGGCTGCCACAGCAGGCGGGAACCGCCGTGGGCTATGGGCTGCCGCATGACGAAGCGTTGCGCGCGGTTACAATCAATGCCGCGAAGATGCTGGGTCTGGATGGCGAGATCGGCACGATTGAGACCGGCAAACTCGGGAATCTGATTGTTACCGACGGTGATCCGCTGGAGATCCGCACGCAGCTGCGCTATCTGTTCATCAAAGGCGCGCTCACCAGCACGGACAACAAGCAAAAAGAACTCTACGAGGAGTACAAGGCGCGGCCCAAAGCCGCGAAGTGATTTCCTGTTTCAGAAAAGTGCGGCGATGCGAGACGTGGTGATTGTTAGTGCGGTGCGAACCGCCGTCGGCAAGGCGTTCAAAGGGGCGTTGCGCGCCACACGGCCGGACGACCTGGCGGCGGCCGTGATTCGCCGCGCCATTGCGGACGTCCCCGCCCTCGATCCCCGCGAAATAGATGATGTCGTCCTGGGTTGCGCCATGCCCGAGGCGGAGCAGGGAATGAACGTGGCGCGAATCGCTTCTCTTCGCGCCGAGCTGCCGCACGAAATTCCAGCGATGACCATCAACCGGTTCTGTTCGTCGGGATTGCAAGCCATATCGCTGGCCACCGACCGCATCGCCAGCGGACAGAGTGATGTGATCATTGCTGGCGGCACGGAGTCCATGAGTCTGGTCCCCATGGGCGGAAATAAAATTTCGCCCAATCCGTGGCTGATGGACCACTATCCGGACGCCTATATCAGCATGGGACTGGGCACGGAACAGATCGCGCGGCGATTTTCCATTACCCGCGAGCAGGCGGATCAGTTTTCGTTGGAAAGCCACCAGAAGGCCGTGGCGGCGATCGCGGCTGGGAAATTCAAGGACGAGATTGTTCCGTTCGAAGTCAGCAGCACCGCCTTGAATGACAGCCGTCCCGTAACGACAACGGCCACATTCGATACCGACGAAGGGCCGCGGGCGGACACATCCATGGAGGCGCTGGCAAAATTGAAGCCGGCGTTCCATGTGCATGGAACAGTCACAGCGGGGAACAGTTCGCAGATGAGCGACGGCGCGGCAGCGACGGTGGTGATGAGCGCGGACCGCGCCAGGGCGCTGGGAGCGCGGCCACTGGCGCGCCTGGTGGCTTATGCCACGGCCGGCGTCCCTCCGGAGGATTTCGGTATTGGCCCCGCCCACGCGATTCCCAAAGTCCTGAAGATCGCGGGGATGAATCTCAGTCAAATTGAGGTGATTGAACTGAACGAAGCGTTTGCGGCGCAATGCCTGGCCGTGATCCAGATGGCGGGATTAAATCCGGCGATTATCAACGTAAATGGCGGGGCCATCGCGCTGGGTCATCCGCTGGGATGCACGGGAGCAAAACTCACAGCGACGATCATCCGCGAATTGCAACGCCGGAATGCGCGTTACGGCATGGTGACCATGTGCGTCGGCGGAGGAATGGGCGCGGCGGGAATCATCGAGCGCATCGCCTAGCGATTCCGCGCCCGCATTACTTGCCTCCGCGGCGCCCTCACTCACGGCATCATTAGTTATCGAGCGACTGACACATTGCCATCAGCGCACCAGTGGCTTCCAAAGTCCGACGATGTTGCCGTCGGGGTCCGCCAGCCACGCGAAGTGTCCGGCATTGGGGACTTCCGTCGGTGGCACCAGGGTCTTGCCGCCCAATGATTCCGCTTTCTTAAGATAGCCAGCCACATCGTCCACGTGAACGTAGAAGGTGATGTAGTGCTGGGGCTCGTGGCCCAAGGACGTGATGTGGCCTTGTATTCCGGCGTCCGAGCCGGTGGCAATCATGGCGGCGGCTCCCATCGGTTCCACTTTCCAGTCAAAAAGGCGCGTATAAAAATCCTGTGTCCGGGGGGAATTGGTACAGCCGATTTCAAAATGCATTACGGGACGACCCATTGAAATCCTCCTGATAATCAGCGCGATTTGTGTTCCCAAGCACCGGCCTTCCACGGAAAACAGGCGCGGCAATCAGCCGAGTTTACACGGCAGGCCACGGGGATGCCAGCATTTGCGGGGGACTGCGCATCCCGGCTAAGATAGTTCATCAGAACAGCGCAGATGATTTCCCTGTGGAGCAGGCATAACAATGGCCGGAGCTACATCGTGGTATTTCGCGTATGCCAGCAATATGAACAGCGCCCAAATGCGCTCGCGCGCCGGGGAAATCCGGGAGGAGCGAAGAGCGCGGCTGGAGAACTACGAACTGGCGTTCAACAAGAGAGCGCGGGGCGGCACGGCGCAGGCCAATATTCGCCATGCGCCGGGCAAAGCGGTGGAAGGAGTTCTGTATCTGATTCCGGAAGCAGCCTATCGCAATTTGGACCGGTATGAAGGCGCGCCGGAACACTACCGGCGAACGGAAGTGACCGTGGTGGATGCCGAGGGAAGGCGCACGCCGGCGCAGGTATTCATCGCCACCAAGGTGGAAAACGGTTTCCGGCCCGCTCCGCACTATTTGCAAGCCATTCTGCAGGGAGCGGAAGAACACGGACTCTCCGCGGACTATATCCAGCAGATTCGGGCCGCGGCCAGCGGCGATTGACGGCATGATTCCAGCGGAACTCCGGCGCGTATTCGGCAAGGTGATGTAAGCATGGCTCCCACAACCGTTCCCACGGAACAAAAACACGGTGGAAGTTTCCTGCTGGAAGTCTGCGCGCCATCCGCAATTTTCACTCCCGCCGATGTGACCGATGATCAGCGGCTGGTTGGACAGACGGCAGGAGAGTTCGTGGCCAATGAGGTCCTGCCGCTGGTTCCGGAACTGGAGCAGCACAAGGAAGGCCTGATGCCGCAGCTCCTGAAAAAAGCCGGGGAACTGGGGCTGCTGGGCGGCGGGATTCCGGAAGAATACGGCGGCGCGGGACTGGACAAGGTCTCCACGACGGTACTTTCCGAAAAGCTTTCCGTCTATGCATCATTTGCAGTCACTCACGGAGGACACGCAGGGATCGGAACCATTCCCATCGTTTATTTCGGAACCGAGGAGCAGAAGAAAAAATACCTGCCAAAAATTGCGACGGGCGAATGGATTTCGTGCTACTGCCTTTCCGAACCGCAGGCGGGTTCGGATGCGCTGAACGCCAAAACGCGGGCGGTTCTTTCTCCCGATGGCCAACATTGGCTGCTGACCGGGCAGAAGATGTGGATCACCAATGGAGGATTTGCCGACGTCTTCATTGTTTTTGCGAAAGTGGACGGAGAGAAGTTTTCCTGTTTCATCGTGGAACGCGGTTATCCGGGGTTTTCGGTAGGCGCGGAAGAAAAGAAAATGGGTATCAAAGGAAGTTCCACTGTGCCGATTTTCTTTGAGAATTGTCCTGTTCCCAGGGAGAACCTGCTTCACGACATTGGCCGCGGACATATCGTGGCGTTCAATACGCTGAACGCGGGGAGATTTACGCTGGGGGCGTCCTGCCTGGGCGGAGCAAAGAAAACATTTGAAGTGGCCGTGCGGTACGCCAAGGAACGCACCGCGTTCGGCAAGACGCTGAGCCACTTTGGCCTGATTCAGGAAAAGCTGGCGGAAATGGCCGTCCGCATTTTCGCCATGGAATCCATCGTCTATCGCACCGCGGGCCTGATTGAAACGGCCATGGAAAGCGCTTCGGGAGCGGAGAAGACGCGGCAGGCCATGCAGGTGCTGGAAGAATATGCCATCGAAAGCTCCATCGCCAAGGTGATGTGCAGCGAGATGCTGGATTACGTGGTGGATGAAGCGGTACAGATTTTCGGCGGGTATGGTTTCCATGAGGAATACCCCGTGGCGCGGGCCTACCGCGATAGCCGCATTAACCGCATCTTTGAAGGCACCAACGAAATCAACCGCATGCTCATCATCCAGATGCTTCTGAAGCGGGCCATGGCGGGAACTCTCCCGCTGATTCCCGCGGCGCTGAAGCTGCAATCGGAGGTCATGTCCGGGCAGCAGTCAATCGCGCCCCTTGAAGGCCCACTGGCGGAGGAAGAGCACTGCGTGGAGCAGGCCAAGAAAGCGTTCCTATTGGGCGCGGGAACCGCGGTACAGAAATTCCGCGAGCAGCTTTCCGAGCAGCAGGAGATCGTCGCCGCGCTGTCCAACGTGGTGATGGATATTTTCGCCATGGAAAGTTCCGTGCGCCGCGCGCAGAAAGCTTCGGCGCGACCTGGCGGCGCGGAAGTGATGGCCGATGCCGCCAGAGTTTTTGTGCACGACGCCATGGATCGCGTGGAGCGGAACACGCGGACTGCGCTCGCCGCCACGTCCGAGGGAGACACGCTGCGCACGGAGCTGGCCGTGCTGCGGCGGTTCGCCAAGCACGAAAGCGTGAATACCGTCGCTTTGCGCCGACGCGTGGCGGAAGCCGCCATTCAAGCAGGCCGCTATCCGTTTGAAGGCCGCTGATTCGATTTTTTCGAGACTCCTCGCCATGACACCACCCAGCAAGCCCCAGATTTTGGCGATCACGGGAATTACCGGCCAGGTTGGCGGCGTTGTTGCCCGGACGTTGCTGGCCGCTGGGGATGGCGTGAGGGCAGTCGTACGGAGTGAGGAAAAGGGGAAGGTTTGGGCAGGGCAGGGATGTGACGTGGCCCTGGCGGAGATGAATGACGCGGCGGCGCTTCAGGCGGTGTTCGCAGGCGCCGATGGAGTGTTCGTTCTGCTTCCGCCAAACTTCGCGCCGTCGAAAGGGTTTCCCGAAACTATGGCCATCGTCGCTGCACTGTATAAGGCACTCGAGGCCGCGCGTCCCGGCGCGGTGGTTTGCCTGTCCACGATCGGCGCACAAGCCAGCCAGCCGAATTTGCTCACGCAACTGCAAATCATGGAGCGATCGCTGGAGCGCCTGCCCATGCCGGTGGCATTTCTTCGGGCCGCCTGGTTCATGGAAAACGCGGCGTGGGACGTGGAGCCGGCGATGAAGACTGGCGTGATTCAGAGTTTCCTGCAGCCGCTGGACAAGCCGTTTCCGATGGTGGCCACGGCGGATATCGGCCGCGTGGCAGCGGAAATGCTTGGGGAAAAGTGGAGCGGACGAAGAGTGGTGGAATTGGAGGGACCGCGGCGCGTTACCCCAAACGATATTGGCGCAACTTTTACAAAGGTGCTGGGCCGCAACGTCGGGATGGAGGCGGTCCCCCGCGAAAAATGGGAGGCGCTGTTCAAATCCCAGGGAATGGCTGATCCCACTCCGCGCATACAGATGCTGGATGGTTTCAACGAGGGTTGGATCGAGTTCGAAGGCGGCGAGGAGGGGTCTCGTAAAGGCACGGTTGCCCTTGAAACGGTGATTAGGGGACTCGTGGACCGGCAGAAATAGCCATGCGCAATGCCCCAAGCGGATTGAATCATTGACGCGCGCCATCCGGCAGCCGAAATTGGGAATCGAATGGATCGCGGACCTCGCTGAGCCCTATCTGCGCGGCTTCATTCCCCACGCTCAAGAAAATGGCGGACTCCATGGTTACTGGTTTTACCATCCGCAATCGAAGGTCCGGCGCGGAATTCTGCCCGCAAAGAGCGGAGCGACGCTCCTTCCCCGGCAGCCGTGCCTGGGGTTTTTCGCGGGCTACATTCTTCGTTCGGGTGTGCTGCCCGGCTGGATTGTGGAGCCTCCGGAATGCGTGGTATTTGCGTTTGTGTATCCTCCCGGGGGCGTTCTGCACGAGAGACTTGTGGCGGAGCGTGGCAGCCTGACGAGGCGCACGTTTGAATACATTCGCTGGCTGACGCACCGCCCGCCACGATTTGTGTTCGATGAGAAGGGAATACCCGCGCTGGCACGGCGTCGCTCCATGGACGACGGGGCCGCCCGGCGGCGCGCGCACCTCTCCAGAAACTTTTTCATCGAGGCGCTCGCCTGGCTGGTTCGCAGCGGATTGGTCCGAAAATTTCGCGAAGAATCGCTTCAAGGCACGGAACGGGCTCCCAGCAGTTCCGCTCGCAGCCGCACAAAAGCCCGCTAGGCTTCCTCGCGGATTCCTATGTGTTGATTGAAGCAGCGCCTCCGAATAAGGACTTGAATCGCGGTTGGAGATGAGCTACGCTTTTTGTTCGCCTTGTGTTGGAGCCTTACCGGGCGCGGCGGCATCCAATATGGCGAAGGGACGGAAAGCCATGAGTCGGAACTCAATATACAAATGGGCGGGCTGGGTGGTGGCCGGAGTACTGGCCATTCAGATTTATTTTGTGAAGGAGATTTTGGCCGCGGAAGTCTTGTTCGCCGTGGTTTTTGCCGGACTGCTGCTGGCCTTCATCGCTTTTTACGTGGTCAGCGCTCTGGGCAGCGGGGCGATCAGACGATTGGAATCGTTCGCGCATTCCGCCGCCCCGGCGATGCAACGCGGCGCGGACTATTTTGCGCACATTAGTAAAAAACCATTCCGCCATCCACATTCAGAATCTGCCCGGTGATCGCGCTGGCCTGGTTGGAAACCAGGAAAAGCGCCGCCGAGGCAATTTCCTCCGCCGTCTGGGCGCGTCCCTGGAGAATTCCTCGCATCGCGCCTTCCAGAATTTTTTCGGGAGTAGTTCCGGCCATCTTCGCCAGCGACTTTCCCAACTCCTGCGACATCTGCGTTTCCGGGACGGGTCCGGGACTGATGCCGTTCACGCGCACGCCTCGTTGAGCCGCTTCCGCGGCCAGGCTTCGCGTTAATCCAGCCAGGGCGGCCTTCGATGCGGCGTAGGGGCTGTTGCACTGAAACGCGGCTTTGGCGGCCACGCTGAGGACGTTCAGCACGCAGCCCTTCTTTCGCGCGTACATTTCCGGGAGTGTGAATTTGCACAGCAAGAAGGCGGTGCGCAAATTCAAAGCCAGGACCTGGTCCCATTCGAGCGACGAAATTTCCTCCACAGGCTTCACCGGGCCGAGAATTCCTGCGTCATTCACGAGTATGGTGACCGGCCCAAGCGCCTTGCGGGCCGCGGCGACCACGCTTTCGCAATCCGCCTCTTTGGAAAGATCCGCCGGATGGGCCACGGCCACGCCTCCGGCGGCGCGAACTTCATCGGCGACTTTTTCAATTTCCGAATGAGTGCGCGCTGTGATTACCACCTTGGCGCCCTCGGCCGCGAATCTGCGGGCAATGGCGCGCCCGATGCCGCGCCCTCCTCCGGTGACTATGGCCACTTCGTCTTGCAGCAACACTTTCCGGCCCTCCTTTTCGTCGCGAGTTTCGCAGCATATCATCCCGCGGATGATTGAGGCCGCCACGCCTATGATGATTCTGATGCAAATTCTGCACGCGCATGCCAAAAATGGCATCATAAACTAATTCCGGAACGGTGCGTGCCGGGATGGCGCGGGGTTTTCCCTTGAGGAAGTCTCGCGGATTCAGTATGATGCAGCGCCTTCGGTCGAGCTAAGAATGGACCTATTAGCGACAAAACCGCTCAACACGATTCTGCACGAGGCCCACGAGACTGGAGAATCCAGTCTGAAGCGGGCGCTGGGCGCCGCCAACCTGGTCAGCCTGGGCATCGGCGCCATTATCGGGACGGGAATTTTTGTGCTCACCGGCGTGGCCTCGGCGAAGTATGCCGGACCCGCCGTGGTGCTCTCGTTCATGCTGGCGGCATTCGGATGCGTGTTCGCGGGGCTGTGCTACGCGGAATTTGCCTCCATGATTCCGGTGGCGGGGTCGGCCTACACCTATGGCTACGCCACGCTGGGCGAGATTTTCGCATGGATCATTGGATGGGATTTGATTCTGGAGTATGCCTTTGGCGCGGCCACGGTGGCATCGGGCTGGAGCGGATACGTCATCAGCCTGCTGGGTGATTTCGGCATCCAGCTGCCGCCGGCGTTGGCGGGCGAGCCCGGGTCTGACTTTGTGTTTTACAAGAACCATTGGGAGGTTTTGGGGCGGATTGGGCCGATGCTGAAATCGGCGGGCATTGACCCCGCAACGCTGCCGCATAAGTATGGAGTGTTCAACCTGCTGGCGTTTCTCGGGATATGCCATCACAACGACGATTTTGATTATCGGCATCCGGGAGTCCGCGGATTTCAACAACTTCATTGTGGCGGTGAAGGTAATCGTTCTGCTGATTTTTATCGGGATTGGCGGCCTTTTCCTGTTCCGTCATCCCGCCACCGGCGCTGCCAACTGGCATCCGTTCATTCCGCCCAACACGGGAAGTTTTGGCTCCTTCGGTTGGTCGGGGATTTCACGGGCGGCGCGGCGTTATATTTTTCGCCTACATTGGCTTTGACGCGGTCTCCACCGCGGCGCAGGAAGCCAAGAACCCCGAGAAGGACATGCCCATCGGAATTTTGGGCTCGCTGGTTATCTGCACGATTCTGTACATTCTTGTCTCGGGTGTCCTGACCGGGCTGGTCAGCTATAAGCTGCTGAATGTTCCCGACCCGATTGCCGTGGGCATTGATGCCGCGGGCGTCCGCTGGGGCAGCCTGCTGGTGAAAATAGGAGCGCTGGCTGGCTTGAGCAGCACCATGGTGGTGATGCTGCTGGGACAATCGCGTGTTTTCTATTCGATGTCCAAGGATCGCCTGCTGCCTCCTGTTTTTTCCGCAATCCATAAGCGCTTTCGAACGCCGTATGTTTCGTCCATCACTGTGGGCCTTTTTGTGGGCGTCTTTGCGGCGCTGATTCCCATTTCGATTCTCGGCGAGTTGGTCAGCATCGGGACGCTGCTGGCATTCGTGATTGTATGCGCGGGGATATGGGTGCTCCGCCGAAAAAGTCCGGATATTCCGCGGCCGTTCAGGACTCCCTGGGTGCCGTTCGTGCCCAATCATGGGGATTCTGATTTCCATGTTGATGATGCTCAGCCTGCCAATCAGCACCTGGATTCGCCTGTTTGTCTGGCTGGTGATCGGGCTGGCCATTTATTTTCTGTACAGCCGGAAGCACAGCCGCGTGCAAATGGCGTTGGCAGAGTCAAACCAGCGTGGGCGTCGCTAGGCATTTCGCGCCGAATTATCATCCTCGGACGCGGGCACAGCCTTGCTCAATTTCCACAGTCTTAGGGTGTATTCCATGCCGTTTTGGCGCGGGTGTGTTGCTGGAACATCGCGCGCCAAGGTAGAATGAATTGAATCAACTATCATGCTGACACAGATACAGGGAAGCGAAGAATGGCCAGAAGGTTCTGGTGCGGGTTCGACCACGTGGTTTCTGCGCGGGCGTGGTGCGAGCCGTGGATATTGTCGAACTGGCGCTGGAAGCCTATGGATCGCCTGTATACGTTCACCACGAAATTGTCCACAACCGCTACGTGGTGGAACAACTGCGCCAGCGCGGAGCCATCTTCGTGGAATCAATTCATGAGGTGCCCACGGGCGCAGTCCTGGTATTCAGCGCCCACGGCGTGCCGCCACGTGTCCGCGAAGAGGCCACGGAGCGAAACCTGCGCGTGATTGACGCCACCTGTCCGCTGGTAACCAAAGTCCACCTGGAAGCGCTTCGTTTTGCGCGTGAAAATCGCACGCTCATTCTCATCGGCCATCGGGACCATCAGGAAATCATTGGAACGTCCGGCGAAGCGCCGGAGCGTACCGTGGTGGTGGGCACGGTGGAAGAAGCGGACCAGTTGCAGGTAGACGATCCGACCAGGCTGGCATTCCTGACGCAGACGACGCTGTCCTTATATGACACGCAGGAAATCGTGGCGCGGTTGCGCGAGCGCTTTCCCTTGATTGCCGGTCCGGCCTCGGACGATATTTGTTACGCCACGCAAAACCGCCAGGAAGCCGTGGAGGCGTTGGCGCGGGAAGTGGAATTGATTCTTGTGGTCGGCTCGGCGAATAGCTCAAACTCCAACCGCCTTGTGGAAGTGGCGGAGCGGGCGGGTGTCCGCTCCCGCCTGATCGAAGACGCCAATGACATTCAGGCGGAGTGGTTGGGAGGAGTTCAGGGCGTGGGCCTGACCGCGGGCGCCTCCGCGCCTGAAATTTTGGTGGAGCAGGTAAGCCAGAAACTGGCCAGCCTGGGTTTCACGGACCAACGGGATCTCAATCTGATCCGCGAAGACGTGCGCTTCACGTTGCCGCCGGAGTTGGCGGCGCACCGCGAAGCGCCCGCGCGGCCCTAGTTTAAGCTCTCCGGTCAGGTGGGACCGGGGAATATCCACGTTTCGGGGTTACGAACTCCTTTTTCGGGAGCGAGAAAGTGGCCGGCCGAATCGTCCGCAAGCCCAATAGTATCGTTGTTGTTGGCGCGCCAACCAGCGCGGCTGCATCCCAAGCTGGATCGGAGAAGGCGCCGCACAGCCTGCGCGCCGCGGGGCTCACGGATCAACTGCGCGCCGCGGGCTTCGACGTTACCGACCTGGGCGATTGCGCCGCATTTACCTTCCAGCCCGACGAAGAAAACCCTCGCGCGCGCAACCTGCGCAACATTTTGCAAGCCGTGGAATCCTTGCGGCCGCTCGTTGAGCAGGCGGTGAAAACTGGTGGCCTGCCGCTTATCCTGGGCGGCGATTGCAGTATTGCTCTCGCGTCTCTCGCTGGCCTCCGCCGGTATCATCGAAACCTGGGCCTCTTTTACATGGATCGCGACGCCGATCTGAATGTCCCCGCGACATCTCCATCGGGATTTATTGAGGGAATGGTTGTGGCGCATGTCGCCGGACGTGGCGCCGCGGAACTGCTTCGCTTCTGGGGTGAACCGCCATTGGTCCGCGAGCCTGAAACAGTTCTCTTCGGAGTGGGCCGTCTGGATGCTCCGGAGGAGGAACGGCTCCGTCATTCCTCCTTCCGCTATTTTCCCGCCGATACTCTGAGTCACCAGCCGCCGGCGGATTCCACGCAGATGGCTCTTGAGAAAATCCATGGCCAGCAGCATGAATTTCTATTGCACTTGGATGTGGACGTGATAGCCGAAAACGAAATGCCAGCGGTAGATCATCCGGGAAGCGGCGGACTGAACCTGGTGTATGTGCGAGATGTCCTTGGAATCCTGGTTCGGCAGCCACGGCTGGCGGCCATTGAAATAGCCTCGTATAACCCGGAGAAGGATGCCGACGGGCGCGCCGCGGAGACGATCATCACGCTGCTGGTTGATGCGCTGGTGGGAATGCGGGGGAACGCCAAAGAGGGCGAATCCGCTGGGGCTTCCAGTGGTGCGAGGCCGGATTTGGCAACCGTTGCATCAGCAGCGTCCAGCTTGCACCCCGCGGCGCGTGCCTCCGAATCATCGCCGGAGACGAGCGGCATCGAACCCCTACCGGAGCGCGGGCAGCATGGAGTACAATCCCGCCCGTCTGAGCAGAGAGAAACCCTTTCCAGCGATATGGATGAAGTTCTCAGAGAGCTTGGGGGAGAAGGCTGATCATCCTGAAGAAGCGCTTACACCTGCTCATTCCGACTCATTCCGGATGTTCAGTCACGCATCCATTCTTAACCACGGGGTCATAGTTGAGATGGCAGCCATCAAAGAAAATTCCGAGCCGGGCAGAAGGCCGGGCCTCTTCCTCAGGATCCTTAAATTTTGCGGCGTGGTGCTCATATGTCTCCTCTTCCTCGAGGGACTGCTGCGGATTTTAGGTTTTGGCAATACCGACCTCTACATTCCCGATGAGCGACTGCTGTGGGTTCCCAAACCAGGCAAACGGACAACCGTGGTGCGTCACCAACCCAGCACCATCAGTCGGGATGGATTTCGGTATCCCGTGGCGCTGGGGCCGAAGCGCCCCGGTGAATTCCGTATCTTCGCGTTCGGCGATTCCGTAACCATGGGGTGGGGTGTCAGCGACGATCAAACGTACATCGCCGACGTAGCCAGTTTTCTGAATTCCTACCATTGCCCCGGATTGCAATTTGAAGGCGTCAACGCCGGAGTGGACGCCTATTCCAACGCGCAGGTGAATGAGCGCCTGCAGGTAGTGTTCGATGATGGCTATCAGCCGGATATCGCCATCGTGGCCTATAGTTTCAACACTGAGTACGAGAACCTGATGCTCCTGCAGGGGAAAAACCGTGAAGCGCTGTTGCGCCGGGTGTGGTTGAAATCCTACGTCCGTCAATCAGCGCTCTATGAAGTTGTTGTTGAGCACCTCATGCGGGGATTCGTGTACTACGCATTGCGGGACAAATTGATGGATGGCTCCTGGAATGTGCAGCGGCGAAAACCGGTGGACACGCAGCGTTACTACAATGAGCTGGAAAAAAGCGTGGCCACCTGCCGGGCGCACCACGTGCCGATGGTTTTGCTTCTGACGCCGACCGCAAAGCAGCGCGGCAATCTGGATCCCATGCAGCAGACCATGGTGGATTTTGCCAGGAATGAACACGTTCCCATCGCCAACATGATCGAAGCGTGGAAAAACGACCCCGACCACGAGAAAGATTTCATGGACCACGCCCATCCCACGGCATCGCGCGACGAATTGATCGCGCAAGAATTGGTGCGCGTGATGGTGGCCGCCGGCAACATACCCTGCGAGCTAAACGACAAAAATTTTGCCATGAACGTGGAACCGCGGGAATAAGTGGTTCCCGCGCAGTCCAGGACCAGCGAACCGCTGGATTCCACGTTACTTTCGAATTTACTGCTTGGCGGAATGGGAACCAACGGAAGAAACGGGTAGCTGCGGGAGACCGATTTGCCGCGCTACTTCACTGTAACAAGGGCACGCGCGCAAGACGGAGTACATCGGGTCCACGTTCACATAGAGCAGCGCCGGCTCCCGCCTTATGAGGCTGCCCCTGAGCGAATTGCACGCGCGGACGGAGTCTCCCAGCATGGCATATTGCCAAGCGGAGAATGCGCCCAAGTCCGAGCCAGGCGCCACCGGATGGCCGTTCGACTGCACCTGCGCGCGGGCAACTCCGCGAATCCCATCGCGTGCGAATCCGTCTTCCACGGCGCGAGCTTTGATTTCGCTTGTCGTGGTTTCCGTCGCGCGAAAGGCCCGGGCTATCGTCTGGGCATATTCCGCGTCGCGGCCCTGCGCCAGATACCATCCCTCCATGCGGAAGACCGCGGGAATGAAATCGGGATCTATCGCCAGAGCGCGATCGTATTTCTGCCGCGCTTGCGGGTATTCACCGCGCAGGTAATCCACCCAACCCTGGTCCACCAGCATGATGGGCGAGAGCGGGTCGAGAGTAGCGGCCGCCTCCATTTCGCTGGCGGCCTTATCCAGCCGTAGTTGGGGAATCAGATAGAAATCGGCATACCACTGATGGGCGGTGGCGTAGTTGGGATCCAGATCCACGGCTCGCTGAAATTCCCGCCCCGCCGTGCCCCAATCCCAGTCAAAAACGGCGCTCACGGCGCCCAGAGCGGTGTGCGCTTCGGCGGAATCAGCATCCAGCGCCAGCGCCTGCAGGGAAGCCTGCCGCGCCAGCGGACCAAATTTCGAACCGGGAAAGCTGTTGAGCCCGCATAGCACGTACACATCTGCGAGGCTGGCAAACGCGGGAGCAAAGTGCGGATCCTCGGCGGACGAACGGGAAAAATATTCAATAGCCTTGTCAAAGGTGCGTTCGTCCCGGCGGTTCCATATATAGAGGCCCAGCAGATAGTCGTCATAGGCCTTTTGATTTACCCCGGCCGCCGAGCCTCGTGCGCTTGCCGGAAGCAGGGCGCCCTCCGGCTTCACCGCGGCGCGAATTTCGCGGGCCACGTCTCGCGCCACACGATCCTGCAGAGCGATAATTTCGTCCACCGAACCTTCAAAACTTCCCGCCCAAATATGCCGGTCGTTCTTCGCCTCGATGAGCTGCGCGGTGATGCGAACGCGGTTGCCCGCGCGCACCACTGAGCCTTCCATGACGCCTTCCACTCCCAGCGCGCGAGCGATGTCCGGTAGAGAGCGGCTGCCGGCCTGGAATTGCGAGGCCGACGTGCGGGAAACCACGCGCAATCCATGGATATGCGCCACCTCGGTGGTCAACTCGTCGGTGATCCCCGCGGCAAAGTAGTCCTGGGCCGGGTCTCCGGAGAGATTTTGCAGAGGAAGCACGGCCAGCGAATGGATTCTCGCGCCTCCGGCTTCCACGTCTCCCTGCACGCGATTTCCCCAGCGTTCCAACCCTACGCCCAACAAGATCAGCAACAACATCGCCAAAGCTATGCCGCCCAACGTCCAGTGGCGCAGCGGATATAAGGGGCGCCGGACAGCGCCTTCAGGAAGCCCGGCAGAGGGCGTGCGCACGATTTCATCCGCAGGGGCCGGGGCACGGGATTCCGGCACGAAAGTGCGTATTTCGCCCACCAGGCGATACCCGCATCTCGGTATGGTCTCTATCTCAAGATTGCTGTCCGCTCCGGCCAGCAGCTTCCGCAGGGCAGAGACATGGACCGCCAGATTCCCCTCTTCAACAAAGGTATCCGGCCAGACGATGCGCATCAGGTCGTCTTTGCTGACCACTTCATTGGCGTGGACGGCCAGGACGGCCAGGACTTCCACAGAACGGGGTTTAATTGACACCGGTTTGCCGTCTTGCGTGAGAACTCTATCCGGCACAATCAGTTGGAACGAACCGAAGGACAGAATCTTTTTGGGAATGGAGGCCATGGAAGCGCAGTTTTAGGAATCGTTAAGACTTCGTAAATGACAAAAGTTCCTCCCCGCCGCTAATTTGAGCCTGTGCGGTCGTCGGTGGCAGGGAACGTGTGCCCATCGTAGCACAGAGCAGGCCGCCGGGCGAACAGTCGCCGGGGCCTCCAAACATTAAAGGAGATCTGTGATGAACTTAAAGCAGCAGAGAAGTTTTCGAAAGGCTGCCTTTGCGGCGGTGCTGTTTGTCCTGGCCTTCGCCGTAACAGGTGCCGCTCAGGCTCAAACCTACAGCGTTATGTACAATTTTCCGGGCGGAAGCGGAGCCTCAAATCCATCCGACCGGGCCATCGCCCAGGGGCAGGATGGCAACCTGTACAGCACGTCCACTCAAGGGGGCACCGACTACGGCACGATGTTCAGCATCACGCCCTCGGGAAATTTTACAGTGTTGACTGACGTTAGCTATTTTCCTGTCAGTGGTTTGACGCTGGGTTCGGATGGCAATTTCTACGGAACGAATCAAAACGGCGGTCCCGGTGGAAATTGTGGATTTGGCGGCTGCGGGCAGGTGTACCAGGTAACGCCGGCCGGCGTGGAGACCGTGCTTTACAATTTCACGGGTTACGCCGACGGGTCTGATCCCCAGGCGCCTCCGATTGAAGGTCTGGACGGAAACTACTACGGCACGACGGTCAATGAAAATGGCGGCGCGTACGGCACTGTGTACAAGATCACTCCCGGCGGAGCGCTGACCACGATCTATACATTCAATGTCACCGACGGCAACGCTCCGACGGCTCCTCTGCTTCTGGGGAACGACGGAAACTTTTACGGTGTCGCCTCCCAAGGGGGAACCGGCGGCGATGGAGTTATTTTCAAGATGACGCCGGGCGGCGTCCTTACCGTGCTCCACAATTTTACAGGCGCGCCTGATGGGGCCACCCCCAACTACGCCCTGATTCAGGCCGCGGATGGGAATTTCTATGGCACCACCACGGGAGGAGGTTCCTTCTACGGAACGATCTTCAAACTCACGGCCAGCGGAAGTTATTCCATTCTTCACACCTTCGGTAGCAATCCCGATGGAGCTGCCCCTGCTTCCAGTTTGATGCAGGCGACCGACGGCAACCTCTACGGTGTTGCCAACAGTGGCGGAACATCAGGCCTCGGGACGATATACAGCATCTCTACGTCGGGGGAAAACTTCACGGTCCTTTATACCTTCGATGGCACAACTGGAGAATATCCGTCCTCCCCGTTGCGTCAGCTCACCAACGGAATCCTGTATAGCGACACCTACAACGGCGGCACCAATGACAACGGCTGCAACTGCGGCGTGTTTTACAGTCTGGACATGGGACTCGGGCCGTTCGTCACTTTAACGCCCAATGCTGCCGCGGTTGGAAAGCAGATTGGCATCCTGGGGCAGGGATTCACCGGTTCTTCCGTGGTGAAATTTGGCGGCGTGAAAGCCACCCAAATCAGCGTTGCGAGCAGCACCTTCATCACGGCCACGGTGCCTCTCGGCGCGCCCGTCGCGACGGTGACCGTGACCACGGGCTCAACCACGCTTACCAGTAACGGAAAGTTCCACGTTCTGGACGGCATCGGAAGTCCGCTTCCCTAGCGTCCGGTTTGGGAACATTTGCCAGGATTCAAGAGAGCGGCTCGCGCCAGAGCCGAATGAGCAGAAAACCGCGCCGGCCGGGTCTGAGATTTCAGCATACCCGTCCGGCGCTTCTCCCCGCGCCTGAGTAATTTCGCGGCCCCACCGGTATCGTCAGCCTTGCAGTAAATCGCCGGGTTGTTTAGAGTGGTGCGGAATCCGGCCCGGGTGGCGGAATGGCAGACGCAGGGGACTTAAAATCCCCCGTAGCGAGAGCTATATGTGGGTTCGACTCCCACCCCGGGCACCACATCCCGCCGCGGGCCTCCGGTTTTTTCCCGAAAAATCCGCCGCGCAAACCTAGGGCGCGCAGGCCGGCGCGGGCACGGTGACGAGAGATTCCAGTCCGATGGGGCGGCCGGTCTTTACCGGCGATCCGTTCGCATTGGTGAGCGTTCCATCCGCATTCACGTTGTAAACGACGATCTCAGGGGATGAGTCGCCTCCCTGCGCCACAAAGAGAACCTTGCCATTGGCGGAGAGTGCCAAACCTCCCGGAGTGCCGACCCCGGGATCATTGAACGGAGAGTTTTTCTGCAGGGTGAGATAGGGCCTCGCCTTGTGTATGTCCAGGGCGCTGACGGTGCGCGAATACAGATTGCTCACGAACAGTTCATTGGTGGCCACATTCATGATGATGTCCAGGGACTCATCGCCACTATTAAATAGGAAGGGCGAACCGGCGATCGGCGCGAGACCTCCCCTGGCAGAGATTGAGAACGCTTCGATCTCCGTGCCCTTTCCGGTGCCTTCACCGATATCGCCGAAGACAGCCACCTTGCTGTTACAGGAGGAAAGAACTCCATTGGGAACACCAGAAGCGTTGAACGGACCATTCTCCGTGAGCGCGCCGCCGGCGCCGATGGTGTAGGTGTCGATTGCGTCGGTGCCCTGAGTGGCGTAGGAAGCGACAAGAAACTGTCCGCTGGGTGTGACAGTCATTCCACTGAACGCGCCATGAGCCGTGTACAACTGCGAGAGTTGCAGCGAGCAGTCGCTCTGAATATCGAAAACGGCGGTGTTCTGCGCCGTGGTATTGGCGGCAAACAGATATTTGTGGTCTGCCGTGGCAGCGAGGCCGATGCCCCCTGGATTGCCGGAGCCTCCCGTGGCAAAAGGCGAGCCGGCAGTCGGGGTGAGCGCGCCGCTGGACGGTGTTATGACAAACGCCGCCACGTCGTACGATTGGTCGTCGGAGACGTACACGCACTGCTCTGTGGGAGTGAGGGCCACGTTGACGATAGTGGCCAGCCCGGGAGCGCCTCCCCCCGTGGCTGTGCCGCCGGTGGCAAATGGCGAGCCGGGAATGAGTGTGAGCGTGGCGCCGGACACAGAGTATCCGCTGGAAGTGTTGCCGTTAAATTCGGCATTGTCGTTGGTGTAAAGGTATTGTGGCGACGATTTGGCCGAGCTTGGGGCGGAGAAATACAGGGCGGAAGCCGCGGCCAGAACAGCCAGCGTCGCCGCCATCAATGCAATTTTCTTCACGGGATTCTTCTCCTCAAATCTGGCATTGGCCAGGGGCGCTCCAGTGGGAGCGCGCTGCGGGGATGGCCTAAAGTACCACACTTTCGGCCCGGAGCGCACCAGTTTTCCGGCGCAAACCCGCGGGGAGGGCCGGGGAGCAGCAGGCCAGGCGATACCGGAGTTGAACGTCCGGCGCCGGTGTGTGAGCCTCCGCCTTCATGGCGCCGCCGCGCCTGAATGGAGTGTTCCGGAAACAGCCGGGCGAAGCTAATTCGACTGCGACCCGCTGAAAGTGGCCAGAGACAAAGTGTATAAGCTGGAATCGGCCGCCTGCGCGCCCGCGGTGAGGCAGCCGTTGTTGTCCATGAGCATGGTTTCCACGTAGGAACTGCTGGACAGCCCAAAACTGGCCTCGGCCACAACAATACCCTCTCCATTGTTGGTATTCGCGGCGCGCCCGGATACGCCGGGATATATCCAGGAGACGCCGTAGCCGGTGAGGTGATAATCCGGGCAGCTGCTGTTGCTGACCGTGTTGCCGGAAACGGCGTTGGTCTGGACGGTGCCGCTGAAGTTGCCGACGGTGAAAAACAGATTGCTGCTGGGGGCGATGGTGAAGGCGTCGGATCCATAGATGGAGCCGGAGAGCGGGCCGGACATGGTGTCCGCGCCGAGCGTGCAGGTGGTCAGGTTCATGGGCCAGGAGTCGTACAAAGCCCCGGTGGGGCCGAAATCATCGGCAAAAAGATTTGTGCCCGCCAGGCGAACCACCACGGGAAGATTGCCATACCTGGTGTAGCCGGCGGCGGTGTAGTAGCTGACGAAGGCAAAGGGAGAAGCGGTGTAGGTGCCGATGGTGCCGTCGGCATAGGCGGTCACCAGGCAATTGGTGGTGGCGGTCATGCCGTCGGCCACGCCGCCGTTGCCGCCGGCGTCGGTGACGGTCATGTTGTCGTCCGTCAAAGTGCAGCCGGGGCCGATGGTCCAGAGGTCAATCACGCCGGAATGGCTGTAGTTGGCGTACAGGGCGTTGCCGCGGATGGCCAGGCCGATACCATAGAGCGCGCCGGAATAGCCTCCCTTGGACTGATAGTTGGCCACCAGGGTCAGGCTGGGAGGCACATAGGAGAAGGCGGCGATGTCGCCGGTGCCGCCGTTGCCCACAAACAGGCACTTGCCGTTGGCGCCCACGGAGATGGCGTTGCGGGGAATTCCAAAATAGCCGCCGCCCAGTCCCGCGCCGCCCGTGGAGTAGGGTGACGAGCCAAAAGGCGTGAGCGCGCCGGTGCTGGAGTTCCACACCCAGATGCTGGCGGTATTGCCGCCGGGATTATCGTCATTGGCGGCCACATAGCAGGTGGGGGGGCAGGCGCCGCGCGCGGCGGAAGCGCCGAACAGGATGGCCAGCGCCGCCATCATCAAAAAAAATCTTGCCAGCTTGCTCATCTCGCACATTCTCCCTTTGGATTTCCCCAGGCGGCCTTCACCGGCCGGGAACAGAAGCAGCCGCCGGAGACATCACCAAATTTTCCGGACCAGAGCGCCCAGCGCCGCCGGCCACAAAGCCGGACACAGCATCCGCGAGGACGAGGCAAGCAATGCTGCACATATAGTACCGGGAATGAGGGGAGGAAACCAAGCCGATAGTGAAGCGGGAGAAAAATAGCAGCGGAAGCGGCGAAAAAAAAGGGTGCGGCCCGAAGGCCGCACCCGGTTGAAGGTTAAGTTGACCCGGCTAAATTAGTCGGTGTGGCTGGCGAGAGACAGCGTGTACTCGCTGCCTTCCGCGACGTTGGTGTTATAGGTCAAGCAGCCGTTGCTGGAGTCGATGTCGTTAATCGCGACATACGAAGTGCTGGTGTAGCCAAAGCTCGCTTCAGCAATAAACTGCCATCCGCCCGCGCCCTTGTTGTTGTTCTGCAGCGCGGAGGCGCCAGGATAAATCCAGCTGCTGCCGTAGCCAGGAAGGCTGACGTCGGTGCAGCTGCTCGAGGTCACGCTCGAGCCGGAGACATCGGCCGTGGTGACGGTGCCGCTGAAGGTTCCAACGCCGAACAAATACGCGCCGTTGGGGCTGAGGCTCATGGTGTTGGAGCCGTAGAGCGAATCGCTGAGCGGGCCATTGGTAACGTTGTTGGTCAGCGAGCAATTCGAGTTGAGGCTCCAGACGTCAACGAGAAAGGTGGTGCCGCCCAGGTCATCGGCGTAGAGGTAGGTGCCGTTGGTCTGCAGGTCCGTGGGGAGCCCGCCATCAGCATCATAACCACCAGCGGTGACGGAACCACCGTAGGTGAAGGGAGACATGGTCGCATAGGAAACCGTGCCGTCCGCGCCCGCGTAGTAGTAGCAATTGCTGGTGGCCAGCATGCCGTCAGCAACGCCGCCGTTCCCGCCGTAGGCCGTGATGGTATTGCCGGTCTCGCTCAGTGTGCAGCCGCTGCCGATGGTCCACTGTTCCTGGACTCCGGATGCGGTGTAGTTGGCGATCAGAGTGTTGCCGCTGACCGCCAGGCCGAGGCCGTATTCCGCGCCGGAATAGCCGTATTCGGAGGTGTAGTCCCCAACCAGGCTCAGAGCGTGCGACGCATATTTGAAGGACGCGATGTCGGAAGCGCCGAAGCTGCTGTTATAGGCGTCGCCGACAAAGAGGCAATTGCCATTGCTGCCAACCGCAATCGCTTCGCGGGGAATACCGAAATAGCCGCCACCGTAGCCGTAGCCGCCCGTTGAAAATGGGGAGCCGGAAATCGCGGTCAGGCTGCTGCCGTTCCAGTAAAACACGCTGGTCGTATTACCATCGGGATTGTCGTCGTTGGTCGCAACGTGCGCGTGGTTGGCGAATGCGGAGCCAGCCATGGCGGCGGCGAAGCAAACGGCAACGGCCACCATCAAAGAGATTCTCATGTACTTACTCATGCGTGGTTCTCCTTTTTTTTAAAATCCCCGGGGAACCCCCAGGCGCAAATCGAATTTGCCTGGAAGCACGCCGCATGGCCAAAACCGGAAAGAACAAATTTCCGGGCATCGGATCCCCGCGAACCGCCGGCCTCCGGAGAGGCCGCGGAAAGCGCCGAGGGAATCGGCGAGCCGGATTTTGGAAGCAAGATGTTCCTCATTGATCCGTGTCCCGGAAACCGGGCCATACGACGTGGGGAGAAAACTAGTACAGGGGCGCGGTGGTGTCAAGACCTAATCGTGGATTGGCTTTCGTCGCCATGAAGCTATTAGCGAGGCGATAAACAAGGAGGGGTGCAATGGGGAATTCCGCGGATGCCGCCAGCGTCACCACCGCCGCGAAGGCCAGCGCGGACAAAATTTCTTCGCGGGTCCTCCTTTTGATCGCTTATCCGGAAACAGGCCCGCGTGACGTGAGGAACGGACCGGTAGTATTACAGCGGCCGGCGGGAGTCAACAGATTACCGCCGGGGTGGGCGCCCCGCGGCCAGGGAGGATGAGGAGAGGCTGAAAAAACAAAAGCGCGGCCCGAAGGCCGCGCTTTTGTGTACAGATTTGAAACCAGCCCTGATTTAGCGGCCGGGGTATGAGGTCAACGACAGAACGTACGTGCCGCTGCCCTGTGCATCGGTGGTGTTGGCAAACGCGGACAACGTTGTTCCCGACAGCTTGTACACGTAAACAACGTTGGCGCCGGTGTTGCCGTTGTAGCCCATCTGCCAAATGCCATTGCCGGTCGCGCTGGAGGTAACGGTGGCCGGGTTGCTGGCATAGTACGCGTTGGAGTTGACGTACGCGCTGTTGTAGGTGATGGTGCCGTTGTGAATGGTGGTCACGGCAACGCCCGCGGGATAGCCTGTGCCGTAGCCGGCCGCGCCGAAGTACAGAATGCCATTGTTCGCCAGTCCGCCAACGCTGAACAACGGGCTCTCAACGTTCGCGAGGCCGCTGCTGCAGAGGCAGTTATTGGTGACGCTGGAAGAGTTGAGGGTGCCATTCGTTTCGGTGACGGTGACGTAGTACGGTCCGCTCAGAGTCGCATTGCCCAGAACGACCAAAGACGAGCCACCGCTTACGGTGGTCATGTCAATGCCGGTCACGTAGCAACCGGTGGAGGAGCAAGCCGAATTGCTGGACAGTGCCACGGAGTTGAAACCGGAAAGAGTGGTGCCATTGACCGAATACGCGTCAACAGCCTGGTTGTTCGGTTCCGCATAGATCAGGACCTTGCCGTCGCTGCTGATGGCCAGCGGGGCAACGTAATCGGCCGCGCTGTAGATGTTGCCGAGGGTCAGCGAGCAATCGGAGTTGACGGTCCAAGTCGCGATGTTCAGCGAGCCGGACCACGCGGTATACAGATAATTGCCGTTCGGGGAAGCGGCTACGCCGATTCCATAGACGGCGCCGTTAAGGGAGCCGTTGGAATAATTTCCGACCTTGGCATAAGAAGGCTTGGCGAAGGTGGCGATGTCGCTGGAACCTGCGTCCGTAACGAAAACGCACTTGGCGGAGCTTTCGATCCCGATGCGGGGAGCCGCGAAATAGCCGCCGCCCAAGCCTGTTCCGCCAGTGCTCAATACTTTAGCCTGGCTGATGCTTGGGGGGCTGGGGTGGGCGAGGAACGCCGTGGCGGTGTTGCCGCTCGGGTTGTCGTCATTCGTTACACCGTAGTACTTCGTGGTCGCGCCGAAGGTGACCGAGCTGAGCCCGACAACCAGCGCCGCGAGGGCCAACGTAGACAGAATCTTTCTCATCTGGTGGTTCTCCTTTTTTATTGTCTCGGATGTTTGATTTTCTTAATCCGAGAAGTTCGCAGGTTTGCGGGACCAAGCCACCACAGCTTAACGCGTGCCGATATCTCCACCTGTAGCCACAAAATCCGGAAGGGCCCTGGGCTGAGAGCTTCTGGAACCATCTCTCCAAACTGCGTGAGAGCTGAATTTCCTTACCGATACGTGCGATCGTCGCAACCGACGAGGACGCAAAGTTAATATATGCGCAGGGGCATGTCAACAGATTTTATGAGATTCCCTGGGACGTCCCGCCAGGGATTTTTGGAGAAATAGTACCAGATCAGTACACACGAACGGAAGCGGCGCACCGGCCATTGCCGGTCGGTACGCCGGGGGGGACGCGAGCCCCTATGGTTTTTGCGGTTGCAAATCCTGCACCGGGGCCATCGGCCGGGTTTCGGCGCACCACCTGCTTCCCATCAGAAACCGCATCAGGGACTCGTTGAATTCCTCCCATATTTCGTCAATCTTGCCGTTCTTTACGTCGAAGATCAGGGTTTCGGTACCCCGAATTTTGCTGGGGGGATTAAATTTGTCCGGGTTCACCGTCTCGGCGAAGAGCACCGCCTTGTAGGTTCCGGTGAACGAAAGCCGCAGGACGACCTTGCTGCCCTGGGTGATGGTGTCCTCAATGGTGAAATGAAGATCGGGCATGGACTTGCGCCAGGCCGTGATCACGCTCGCTATCATGGCGGGACGGAGCATGAGCCGCTGTCCGCGGGCATGCATCACCGCCGAAGCGTTGAAAACCGCCGATATGGCGGCCGGGGCGGGAACGCCGGTGTTCCACAATTCCACATACTGGCGCGGAGCCCAGTCCACGTCGTGGGTCTCCGCGGCGGGAGCGGGGGCGGTCGTTTGCGTGGATGCGGCCGCCTGCGCGGGGGCCGGATTCTGCGCGGGCTGCTGCGCACCCGCGCGCGCCAACGGCACGCTCAACAGCGTGGCCATCACCAGTGCGGTGGTTAGTTTCATGTTTCGAATCCTCCTGAAGGTAATTGAGAAAGAAATAAAGACTAGCGCAATTTCCGCTCGCTCCGCAACGTTGTCCGCGCCATGGCGTATGGCGACGGCCGCTTGCAGGCCGATGGACGCCGGAACGGAAAATACGGAGGTGAAGCCAAAATGAATAAGGGCGCGGCCGGGTGCCGCGCCCTCATTGGGATCAGTTTCAGGCCTTCGGCGAAAAGTTAGTTCGCCGGAGAACCGCTATACGTGGCCAAGGAGAGCAAATAAATGCTGGAGTCCTTGGTCTGCGCGCCCTTGGTCAGGCACCCACTGGCATTGATTTTCATGGTTTCAACGAAGGAAGTTCCGTTCTGGTTGGCGCCGAAGTTTCCTTCCGCAACGGCCAGGCCGGTTCCCGTGGTGGTGCCCACGGCCACGCCGGAGAGTCCGGGATAAAGGAAAGTGGTGCCGTATCCCGTGAGGCTGTAGTCCGCGCAGTTGGTGTTGGCGACGGTGTTGCCGGAAACGGAGTCAGTCTGGACAGTGCCGCTGAACGTGCCCACGGTGTAGATCAATTTGCCGTTGGGCGAAACGCTAAAGGCATCCGACGCGAAGATGGAGCCACTCAGCGGGCCGGACAGTGTGTCCGTGCCGAGCGTGCAGTTGCTGGAGTTCAACGGCCAGGAATCATAGAGAGCCGTGGTGCTGCCGATGTCGTCGGCGAAAAGGTTGCTGCCGACAAGATGAATGGCGACGGGAACGCTGCTGTACTGATTGAAGCCGTTCGCGGTGTAGTAGCTGACGAAAGCAAAGGGGGAAGCCGTGTACGTGCCGAGGGTGCCGTCGGCGTAGGTCGCAATCAGACACTTGCTGGTGGCCACCATGCCGTCCGCCACGCCGCCGTTGCCACCGATGTTGGTGGCGGTGACGTTGTTGTCCTTCAGCGTGCAGCCGGAGCCGATGGTCCAGGTGTCAATGACGCTGGAGTTGGTGTAGTTGGCATAGAGAGTGTTGCCGCTGATGGTGAGACCGATGCCATAGAGAGCGCCGGAATAGCCGCCGGTGGAAAGGTACGTGGAAACGAGTTTCAGATTGGGAGCCACATAGGAGAAGGCTGCAATATCGCCCGTGCCAGCGTCGCCGACGAAGAGGCATTTGCCGTTGGCGCCCACCTGAATGGCGTCACGAGGAATGCCAAAAAAACCGCCGCCAATTCCCAGGCCGGTGGTGGAATAGGGAGAAGATCCAAAAGCCGTGAGAGCGCCGGTGGTTGAGTTCCACTTCCAAACACTGGTGGTGTTGCCGTTGGGGTTGTCATCATTGGTGGCCACAAAACAAGTTGGCGGACAGGTTGCCCGGGCGCTGGAGGCGTAAACGCCGAAAACGGTTGCAGCCACGGCCACCATAAAGCAAATCTTAATCAGCCTGTTCATGTCTGGAATTCTCCTTTTTGTCCCTGCCAAATGCGCCTGCCTGGATTTGCCTGAAAACACGCCCAAAGCCAAGGGCAGATCTGTCGTTTTTCGGACCGACGGTTTGCGCACCGCAAGCCGCATGACTGGGTCCGCAACAGCCTGGTATGGGCAGCGAATCGACTGGAGATATTGTAACGGGAATCCTTTCCTGAATCCAGCCCCTGAATTCATGATGAAACAGGTGGGGATGGCGGGAATAAAAAAAGGGTGCGGCCCGAAGGCCGCACCCTTGGAAATAACTTCAAGAACTTCCGCAGAAACTACTTCTCTGACGGGTCGCCCCTGAAGGTGGCCAAAGACAGCAGGGTTTCGCTGTTGTCATTCGCCTGCGTCCCAGCAGTCAGGCATCCAGCGCTGGAAACCTTGGCGGTCTGGACGTAGGAGATTCCAGTGCCATAGCCGAATCCGCCTAGAGCAACGGCAAGGCCGCCGCCAGTGGTCGTGCTAGTGGCAACGCCGGAGGATCCGGGGTAAATCCAGTTGGATCCATAACCAGACAGCGACAAATCGGCGCAGCTGGTGGCGGTGACGGTCTGGCTAGCAACCTTGACAGTCTGCAATGTGCCGCTGAAGGTGCCAACGACATAAGCCTTCGTACCATCGGGGCTCAAGCTGAAGGTGTTGGAGCCATAGATGGAGCCGCTGAGCGGGCCGGACGTAACGTCCGCGCTGAGCGCGCAGCTGGAGCTAATCTTCCAGGCATCAAACAGAGCCGCGTTGCCGCCGAGGTCATCGGCGTACAGGATGGTGCCGTTTGCATTGACCTGGAGACCTGCCGGAACCGCGCCGTAGTTAGTGTAGCCGCCAGCCAGGTTGTTGAGGCTAACAACCGCGAACGGAGACAATGTCGCGGAAGCGACATAGCCATCAACGGTGGAGAAGAAGTAGCACTTCTTGGTGGCGATTCCGCCGTCAGCAACGCCGCCGCCCTCGCCGATGTTGGTGATGCTGCTGCCGGTGTCCTTAAGTGAGCAGTTGGCGCCGATGGTGTACAGTTCCTGGACGCCGGACGCCGTGAAGTTTGCAATCAGGTTGTTGCCGTTGACGACCAGACCGATGCCGTACTCTGCGCCGGAATAGCTGCTGTTATAGATCGTCGGGGTTGTGGACGGATAGGCAAACGCCGCGATGTCCGAAGCGCCGAAGCTGGAGTTGTAAGGGTCGCCGACAAAGAGGCACTTGCCGTTGGAGCCGACAGAGATGGCCGCACGGGGAATGCCGAAATAGCCGCCGCCGTAGCCGTAGCCGCCCGTAGCGCACGGGGTGGGCTGGGGGCAGAAGAACGCGGTCAGGGCGCCCGTCGAGGGATTCCACTTCCAGACGCTGGCGGTGTTGCCATTCGGGTTGTCGTCATTCGTTGCCACATAGCAAGTCGGCGGGCAGGCGGCCTTCGCGCTCGACGCATACACGCCGAACACGATGGCGACTACTGCCACCATCATACAAATCTTAACAAGCTTATTCATGTCTAAAGTTCTCCTTTTTGATTCCCCCAGGTCGGAGTTGCTTGGATTAACCTGGGAGTTCGCCCAAAGGCTCGGAGAAGCCACCACAGCCCTACAAGCACCGAATCCGCGCATGCCCTCAGTCCCAAGAAGAACCGGAGGCAAAGTGCTTGGGAACGGCACGGTCCGTGCAGCGGGTGCTGATGTCCCAAGTGTTCGATGCCTATAAGCCGGACCATTTGACGTGGCGCGAAGATAATATACCGGTGGACGAGAGTCAACACGTTTTCCAGGGAATTTGGGAGGGGATCCGGACGATGAATTTTGTTATTTTGGCTATTACTATATCGGACGAAGCAGGGGGGAATTCTGGCCGCCGGGGAAAGGCGAAACCCCTCCCGGACGGGGAATAGAAGTCCGCAAACCCCGGCGTGCTGGAAAAATCTCCATCGGGCAGGCCGAGGCGTGGAAACGCGGGAATTGACGAATGAAGAGCCGGACGCCGCGCTACTGCGAAGGCGGCGCGCCAGGAACAGCCCCAGGCGCAGAGGGTTTTAAAGGAGCATTTTCCGGCTTGGCGCCCGGGAAATCGGTGCCATTGACGACCCAGTGCTGGCCCATTTCGCCACGCATGCGATCCATGTCAAAGAATTCCCAAATCTGGCGAATCTTTCCGTTCTTGAGTTCAAAAATTAGAATCTCATCGGCTACAAGTTGGTGCGAACCGGGGCCCAATGGGCCGAACAGAGGTTTTTTCCATGTCCCGCGCATCAAAATGCGCATCACGACCTTGTTGCCGCCTTCTCCAATGATGGTGTCCTTGATTTCCAGATGGAGATCGGGAATGGCTTCGTGCCAGGCCTTGATGACTTTCAGCAGATTGTCGACGTAAAGGGGCTGAAGCTTGCCGTGGGAACTGATGAGCGTGAATTGGTCAAAAACCGTATGGATTACGCCCTTCACGTCAAAATCGCCCTTGTTCCAAAAATCCACATATTGCAGCGGGGCCCAGTCCGGGGAATGGCTTTCCGATGGCGCAGCCGGTTGACTTGGCGCGGCAGGCGCTTGCGGAGCGGGAGCGGCCACCTGGGAGCGCGCGCCAGGCGCGGCCAGTACGCAGATTAACGCGGCAATCGGCAGGGCAGCCAGCAATCTCATGGTGCAATCCTCCTGGAAACAAGAACTGGAAGCAAAAAAGACTATCGCAATTTGCGTGAGCGATGCAAATACAAGCCCCGGGTGTTTACAAGGCGACGGCCCGCGAGGTAATGACCATCAACACAGTGACGGGGCCGGTGTATACTTGTACTGTTGTCCAGCCCGATGAGGGAGAAAAGCGCCTCCCGTGCCGAGGCAGGCGCATCAGGATTTCCAAGCCGTCACCAGGATTATCATTCACAAGCCAGATTCGGAGGAGCCCGTGGCTCAATCTCGGAAGATTTTGTTCATGATCGCAGCAGTGGGAGTTCTTTTTGCGTCCGCCAACCTTTTGTGGAAGAGCGGCCGCGCGGCGGGATCCGGGCAAGTGGATGTGCCCACCTATCACAATGATAATGCGCGCACGGGCCAAAACCTGAACGAAACGGTTCTGACGACAGGGAACGTCAACGAGAGCAAATTTGGGAAAATCTTCACTGTTTCCGTGGACGGTTATGTTTACGCGCAACCGCTGGTTCTTTCGAATCTGAGCCTTCCGAAGTTAGGGACGCATAATGTACTCTTCGTGGCCACAGAGCACGATAGCCTGTACGCATTCGATGCTGATAGCGGGCAGGTGCTTTGGCACACCACTTTCATTAATGCCAAGAAAGGGATAACGACGGTTCCAGACTCCGACACAAGTTGCGAATCCATATCTCCGGAAGTGGGCATCACCGGGACGCCAGCCATTGATACCGCGACGAATACGATGTACGTGGTGGTGTTTACGAAGGAAAATGGTTCTTTTGTGCAGCGGCTGCATGCCATCAGTGTCATCACGGGCCTGGACGTGAGCGGGAGTCCGGCGGTGATTCAAGCCACGGCGCAGGGAAGCGGCGCTGGCTCGCAGAACGGGAAGATTTCGTTCAATTCGTTGGAAGAACTGCAACGGATTTCGCTGCTGGTTCAAAATGGAGTGGTGGAGATTGGCTGGGCCTCCTATTGCGATGATCCGCCCTTTCATGGCTGGATGATGAGCTACCAGGAGACATCGCTGCAACAGGTGGGGGTGTGGAACACGACCCCAAACGGGAGTGATGGCGGGCTTTGGGCGTCAGGAGCAGGTATGGCCGGAGACACGGAATTCAATACGTTCGTGGCCACCGGCAATGGAACATTCGACGTGAATCAGAAAGGAATTGACTACGGCGACAGCATTGTCAGGCTGGCGCCCGGCAATTTGAGCCAGGTGGCCGATTACTTCACTCCCTACAACCAGAACACCATGCGCCTGAGGGATTACGACTTGGGTTCTGGAGAAGCTCTGGTGTTACCAGACCAGACGGGAGGGCCGCACGTCCATTTGCTGGTCCAGGCGGGGAAAAGCGAATCCATCTACCTGGTGGACCGCGACAACATGGGCGGCTACAACCCCAAGAACAACAACCAAATCGTGCAGTATCTGCCGACCGTGGTGGGACGCATCTTCGGCATGCCTGCGTGGTGGAACAACAGTGTATATTTCTCGGGCGCCGGCGACGTGGTGAGGCAGTTTGCGTTCAATACCACAAGCGGATTGCTCTCGAGCACCGCGGTTTCGCAATCACCCACCGCAATCAAATACCCTGGAGCAACGCCCTCCATTTCGGCCAATGGAAACTCCAATGGCATTGTATGGGTGGTGGATACGAGCGCTTACAAAAGCAAGGGGCCAGCCATCCTCCATGCATACAACGCCGCCAACCTGAAGAGCGAACTCTACAATACCAGCCAGAATGCCCAGCGGGATGATCCCGGGCCGGCGGTGAAATTTATGGTTCCCACGATTGCCAACGGCAAGGTGTACGTGGGGTCATATCACCGAGTCAGCGTCTTCGGCCTGTTGCCTTAAGGACTGCGGTTGCGCCGAGAGCCGCGGCTGGCAAGCTGGATGCGTCTTCCGCGAAGACGCATGCGGGGTTGTTGGACGACTGCAGCCATCGAATCCTCCTGACCACTTCAAAATTCCTGCAACCGATGGGAGCGATGTACTCCTGAAAGCAGCCCATGGCGCGAATTCATTTCTGTGGACAGGAAACGGTGGGGACCGCATACAATGCTGGACGAGGCGCAAAGGAGCAGCGGCGTTCTATTGATGATGGATAAAGAGGGAACAATCGGGATCATCGGCGGGACGGGCAATCAGGGTTGGGGTCTGGCGCTGCGTTGGGCTGCGGCCGGCAAGAGCATCAAGATAGGTTCGCGACTGAAGGAGCGCGCGGACGCCGCGGCGCAGAAAATTCGCGACAGACTGGGGCATCCGGTGGAAGCCACGGGCATGACCAACGAAGAATTGGTAGCCACGAGTGACGTGTTACTGCTGGCCGTGCCGTTTGAAGGGCAGGCCAAAACGCTGACCGCGCTGCGCGGTGCGTTTCATGCGGGACAATTGATGATTGATTGCACCGTGCCGCTGGAGACCGCTGTGGGCGGATCCATTACCCGCGTATTGAGCGTTTGGGCGGGTTCCGCGGCGCAACACGCGGCGCGCCTGGTGCCCGCGGAAGTGGCCGTGGCGGCGGCTTTTCAGAATATTCCCGCATACGCGCTCCATCATCCCGAAGAGCCGGTGGATTGCGACGTGGTGGTGTGCGCGGACTCGGCGGAGACACGGGAGCGCGTACGTCCATGGGTGGAAATCATCGCGGGATGCCGGTTCGTGGACGGCGGAAAGCTGGAGAATGCGCGCATTGTGGAGGCGCTGACGGCGCTGCTGATTGGGATTGGGCGGCGTCATAAGACGCGCGGAGCGGGAATTCGGTTTACGGGTATTTAGGACCATGCGCGAATATGCGAACAGGCTGGCGCAACCTCTGGCGGTGACCGATCGCGTGGCGGAGCGCGCGCTGCATCGCGCGGAAGCGGGAGAATCGCTGAACCGCGAAGAGGCGCTGTTGCTGTTTCGCGGAGTCACGCTCGATGAGCTTTTGAGGGCGGCCGCCAGCTTGCGGGACCGCGCCAAGGGCCGTACGGTCAGTTATTCCCGGAAAGTTTTTATTCCCCTCACAACACTTTGCCGCGACCGGTGCGGATATTGCACCTTCCGGCGTGATCCCGGCGAAGACGGCGCGCATTTCATGACCCCCGAGGAGGTGCTGTCGGCTGCAGAGTCCGCGCGGCGAGCGGGCTGTAAGGAAGCCCTGTTCAGCCTGGGTGATCAGCCGGAACGGGCGTTTGCCGCGGCGCGTGATTTTCTGGCGGAGCAGGAATTTGCGACCACTCTCGATTACCTGGCGGCGATGACGGAAATGACTCTGCGGGAAACAGGATTGCTGCCGCATGCCAACCCCGGCCTGATGCCCGCGGCAAACCTGGCGGCGTTGCGGCGCAGCAATGCCAGCGTTGGTTTAATGCTGGAGACCTCGGGCACGCGATTGATGGCGCGCGGCGGGGCACATTGGCAAGCGCCAGATAAAGCGGCGCATCTGCGGCTGCAAACTATTGCAGACGCGGGAAGGCTGCGCATTCCATTCACCACTGGTCTGCTGATTGGCATTGGCGAAACGGAAGAGGAGCGCGTGGACGCGCTGTTGGCATTGCGGGAATTGCAGGAGCGCTACGGGCACATTCAGGAAGTGATCATCCAGAATTTTCGCGCCAAACCCGGCACGCGAATGGCGAATCACGCCGAACCCGGCACGGAAGATTTGTTGCGGACCATCGCTGTCGGCCGGCTGGTTCTGGGCGGAGAAATGAATCTGCAGGCGCCGCCGAACTTGAGCGCACCGGATTATCCGCGCTTGCTGGACGCCGGCATCAACGACTGGGGCGGAATTTCGCCGGTGACGCGCGATTTCATCAATCCGGAATATGCGTGGCCACAGATTGCCGCGCTGGACGCCGCCACCGGGTGCGCGGGGTTCACGCTGCGGGAACGGCTGGCGATTTATCCGGAATATGCGCGGCGGCCGGAATTCGTTGCGGAAGAACTGCGCGATCCAATTGCGCGGCTGGCGGATTCCAGCGGTTACGCCCGGCGGGAGCAAAAAGCGGTTGCCTAAGACGGCCGAATTCAGCGTGCGGGATTTTTCGCTGCGGGAATGTCTCGCCGCGGCGGGCGCGGAAGTGCGCGCCGTCCTGGAAAAAGCGATGGGCGGCGGGGAACTGGAGTTCTCGGATGGATTGCTGCTGGCGCAAGCCGACGGCGCGAACCTGCGCGCCATGGTGAAAGCCGCGGACGAGAAACGCCGCACGCGGGTGGGAGACACGATCACCTATGTGGTGAATCGCAATATTAATTTCACCAATATTTGTTATGTGGGCTGCGCGTTTTGCGGGTTCGGACGCGGAGTGCAGGCATCGGACGCCTATTTTCTCTCGCTGGACGAAATTGTGGCCAAGGCCGCGGAAGCGGCGGAACGCGGCGCCACGGAAGTGTGCATCCAGGGCGGCCTGGCGGAAGGCGTGGACGGGTTTTTCTACCGCGACCTGTTGCGGGCCATCAAAGCCGCGCTGCCGGGAATGCACGTGCATGCGTTTTCTCCCATGGAAATATTTTTCGGCACCGAGAGAACCGGCATGCCAGTCCGCGATTATCTGGCGATGTTGAAGGACGCCGGGCTGGGAAGCATTCCCGGCACGGCGGCGGAAATTTTGGATGACGAAGTGCGCGCGCGGCTGAGCCCCAATAAATTGAAAGTGGCGGACTGGGTGGAAATTATTCGCACGGCGCATGAGCTGAGTATTCCGTCCACTTCAACGATGATGTACGGCCACACCGAAAGCCCCGAACACTGGGTGCGGCACATGTTGTTATTGCGGGAAATTCAGAAGGAGACCGGCGGGTTCACGGAATTTGTGCCTCTGGCGTTCGTACACGAAAATACGCGGCTGTATCACCGCGATCGCTCGCGGCCGGGAAGCACGCTGCGCGAGGATTTGGCGGTTCACGCCCTGGCGCGGCTGTTGCTGGACGGCCGGATCAACAATTTGCAGGTTTCGTGGGTGAAGCTGGGGTTCGATGTTTCACTGGCATGTCTCGAGGCGGGAGCCAACGATTTCAGCGGAACGCTGATGGAAGAGAGCATTTCCAAATCAGCGGGAGCAACGTTCGGTGAATACGTGGCGCCGGAAAAGTTCCGCGGCTTGATCCGCGGGTTGGGACGGATACCGGCGGAGCGGACCACCACCTACCGGCTGCGGCAGATTTTTTCAGCCGAGGCGGAGGAGACATTTCCGGCCGTGCGACCAGCGACAGCACAGTCGCAATTGAACGTATTGGAAGTTGCGGAGCCCGCCCCGCGCCACGCCGGGACAGGATATTGATGCGCGCGCTGCTCATTCCCGTAAAGGATTTGCGCAACGCCAAGCAGCGGCTGGTGCCGTTGTGGACTCAGAAAGAGCGCACCGAATTGGCCGAAGCGATGTTTGATGATTTCTGCGGAGTCATCCGCGAAATGCGGGGCGCGGCAAGAATTTTTCTGGTGAGCAGCTACGCGCCGGCGATTGACCGCGCGCGCGAATATGGCTGGGAAATACTGTGCGAGAAGAGCCAGGAATCGGAAAGCGTATCCGTGGATGCCGCATCGCGGCGGTGCGAGGCCCTGGGCGTGACGTCTTTGCTGCGGCTCCCGATTGATCTGCCGTTCCTCGAAGCGGGCGACGTGGAATGGTTGCTGGCGCAGGCGCGCACCGGCCCTTCGATGGCCATCGTGCCATCACGCGATGGGACCGGAACAAACGCGCTGCTGCGCACGCCGCCGTCGCTCTTCCCGTCACATTTTGGGCCGAATAGCTTTCCAAAACACCTGGAAGAAGCGCGGCGATACGGCGCGGAGTGCTGCATCCTGCGTCACGCGCGGCTGGAAATGGATATTGACGACGAAAGCGATCTGGAAGTTTTCTGGACCATGCCGCGGCGCGACAATGCCACGCGAAGATGGCTTAAGCAGAAAACCGGCAGCGGGTTCGCCGTGCCTGCGGCGCGCTAGCCGCGCGGAATTACTGCTTCCTTACTGAAAGCAAATCCCAAAGTAAATTCCTGGCAGCCATTTTAATTTCTATTTTCAGGATGCCGTCACATCGTCACGGTGGAACAGTCGCAGGCAACGAGCATACTCGCGCGGCGTGCTGAAGTCTGTCCATATGGCGGCGGTGCGGACGGGAACTTTGCAGATGCGCTGGGAATCGCGGTAGGCGACTTCGCGCGCGGTTTCCGCATGGGCCAGTTCCTTGCGCAGATCGGCGGAGAAGATCGCGGGATGGCCCAGGCGGCCCTGAAATACAGGCATCACCAGACTGGGATACATCTGACATCGCCGGAACTGCGCCACCAGGCGGCGAACGATGTCCCGTGAAATCAGCGGCAGATCCACGGGATAAACCAGAAACGCGCCATCGCGCGGGACATGACGCAACGCGGCCAGGAGAGAGGAGAGTTGTCCACACCGCCAGCGGTGGTTAATGATGCAGTGGACGCGGCCCGGAACATATTTTTTCACCTTCGCGGCGCGCGCGCCGAGCACCACGATTGGCCGCTCCAATCCTGTGCAGTTCGCAAGCGCGATTTCGAGCGCGGTTTTTCCTCCGAACGGCGCCAGGGCCTTCGGAAAGGGCAACGATCGGGAGCTCCCGGCAGCTAGAATGATGGGAAAAATTTTGGCGGGCTTCATGAACGAACGGCGACTATAGAGCACGTCGCGCCGAATTTCCACCCGGCGTGGCCGCTGCGGAGCACGATCCCGCGCGGCCCAAAATTTTCGTGGCGAAGTCACCATATTTCAGTTCGCTGCATAACCATCCGTAACGTTTCTCACATGGAGTAGCGCGAACGTCTCCGGGAATCCAGAGATGCATGTTGACAGGCCCTCCATGGCCGTACTAGCGTTCGGCCGATGGCAACAGTCTGAGCTTCAGGACATCTATCTCGGGAAACACAACAGACCAATAAAGGGGATCACCGAATGAGAGCGACTCATAAAATATTTCTGATGTTTGCTGCCGTGGCGTTGGCCATAGGTGGTTTTGCGCACGTCACGAAGGCTCAGGACGCGAAGTCCTCCGGACCCGTTGTGTATTCCGTATCGAACGATGACGTGCCTCTGGGGTACAACGGCGATTTCAGCAGCGGATCGGTTTTCGTGAATGGCGCGTACAAGACGAAAATCAGCACGAACAGCTACGGCATTGGCGGCGGTTACCTTGGCATCCACAGTGTTGATATTGACGTCGTGAACAGCAAAAACGAATGTATGTTCATCTCGGACGCGGGAGGAGTCAGCGGCAACGGCCCGGGCGATATTTTTGCCTACAACGCCGCGACGCGCTCGGGAACAAACGTCGTTTCCGCCCTGGGCTACAACGGTACTCTCTATGGAATCGGCTTGGCGCACTCTGGGAACGTTCTTGTGGCCGCGTGGGCAGGTTCCGGAGAGCTGGAGACCTTCACAATCGGCGCCGGCTGCTCGCTGACATCTTCGAAGAGCAGCGCCACCGGATTCGGGCTGGGCGGCGGCACGGCCGACGGTCTCGCGATTGCTCCCAATGGCAAATATGTTGTTGCAACCTATGATGACGGCTCCTACGGCGTTTACCCGTTGAGCGGAGCGATGATCAGCGCGCCAGTGCAGTACAACTCGAGCTGCTCCACCAACATGAACTTATTCGGTTTGCCGATTGGCATCGCGATCAGCCCGGACAGCTCAACCGTGTACATGGACTGCCTGGTCAGCGTGAATGGCGCGGTGATTGACGTATTCACGGCGGCGAATCCCAGCGTGACCTTGACCAACGGCCCGCTGACCGCGGCCGGCGGGACGCCGATCAATGGCTCGATCACCATGGGGCTCAGCGCGAACGGAACGGCTCTCTACATCGTGGGCACTTTCAGCGGCTCGATCGAATCCACGAACGTGAGCGGAACTTCCGTGACGGCCAATGGCTGCTCCAACGTCACTCCGCCAGGTTACAACTCGCAGTGGATCTATCCGGGCACGATCAGCATACTTGGCTCGGGAGCGGGCAAGGGCGCAACCGTCCCGGAAACGGCTTTTGGGAACACCCCGGACTCGTACATTGAACTGCTGAAGATTGACGCAAGCAATTGCCTGTCCGCAGTCAAGCAGGGCACGGATTCGAACTCCCTGCATGCTCTTTCCGGCGCGAGCTACCTTAAGCCCTAGTCATTCGGCCGTTTTGAAGGCCACATCCTGTTTTGTTCACTGGCAGGGCGTGGCCGGATGTGCGGACAGAACCAACGATTTTGCTCCGCCGAGGTTCCCCTTGCGCCGCCTTCCACCAGGCCGTAGAATTTGCGCGCTGGTGACGCCGCCAATTCGCGCCGCGACGCGGAAGATGGCGGCGGACGCAACCAGCAGGGATGGGCTGTGTATCCGGCTGCTTTCCGTTACTTTCGAGCACAATCCATGGAAGATGCCATCGCCAGGCTTGCCGAGCTGGGCGAGGACGCGCGTCCGCTGGCTGGCGGACAGAGTCTGATTCCGCTAATGAAGCTGCGGTTTTCGAAGCCCAGCGCGCTGGTGGATTTGAATTTCCTTCCGGGCCTTTCCGGCGTGCGGTCGGAGAACGGAACGGTTCGTTTCGGCGCGCTCACCTGCCACACGGATATCGGAGAATCGGCCGCCGCGGAGAAAATTCCCATTCTGCATGATTGCGCGGCGGGGATTGCGGACGTGCAGGTGCGTAACCGGGGAACCATCGGCGGATCGGTCGCCGAAGCGGACCCTACGGGCGATTGGGCGCCGGTGCTGCTGGCGCTGGACACCGAAGTGCGCTGCGTAGGCCCCAACGGCGAGCGCACGATCCCCCTGCCGGAGTTTATTCGCGACGCCTACGTCACCGCTCTGGAACCCGCCGAGTTGGTGCGCGAAATTATTGTCCGCGCGCCGCCGAAGGGAAGCGGGGGAGCGTACATGGCATTCAAACGTAGCGCGCCGGTTTACGCCACGGTGAGCGTGGCGGCGCAACTGAAGCTGGGCGGCGGAGACATTTGCGAAGATTGCCGCATTCTTCTGGGCTGCGTGGGGCTGCTGGCCATTCGCGCGCTGGACGCGGAAAAAGAATTGCGCGGACAGCGATTGACGGAGCAGGTCGTGCGTCGCGCCGCGGAAGCAGCCATGGTGGCGGCCGAGCCGCAGCCGGATATTCGCGGTACGGCGGAATACAAACGTGTGTTGCTGGGAGCGCTGGTGCGCCGGGCCATTGCCGCGGCGGGGAAGCGCGCGCGGGGAGAAAAGGCGGAGGTGCATCACGAATACACTGGACGGAATTGAGCAGGTCGGCATGCAGGTGAAGGTCAACGGTGAAACGCATCGCCTGGAGGTTGAACCGCGCCTGCTGCTGGTGGATCTGCTGCGCGAAGTGCTGAACCTCACGGGCACGCATATTGGTTGTGATACCAGCTATTGCGGCGCGTGTACGGTGCTGTTGAATGGCCGGAGCGTGAAATCCTGCACCGTGTTTGCGGTCCAGGCCGACGGCGCAGAAATCCTGACGGTGGAAGGTCTGATGCAGGGTGGCGAACTGCATCCTATTCAGCGCGCGTTCGCGGAATGCCACGGCCTGCAGTGCGGATATTGCACTCCGGGATTTTTGATCTCCGCGTACCAGTTGCTGTCCAGGAATCCGCGCCCCGATGACGCGGCGATTCGCAAAGCCGTCGCCGGGAACACTTGCCGCTGCACCGGCTATCAGAATATTTTCAAGGCGGTGCGCGCGGCGGCGGATACCATGTCAACGGACGGCCCGCGATGAACATCAAGTTCGGCGGAGATTTTCACGTGTCGCGCGGCCGCGAGGGAGTCTACGACTTTCTGAGCAATCCCAGTAAGTTTGCGCCGCTGCTGCCGGATTTTGAAAGCGTCCGCGCGGAGGACGATCGGCACGCGGTGGTGGCATTGCGGGTGGGCGTGGCGCACATTCGCGGTACGGCCATGGTGAAGCTGACATTGAAAGAAGCAGAATCGCCGGGCCACGCGGTCTACGAGGGAATAGGAGACCTGCCCGGCGGGACGGCCACGCTGACCGCTTCATTTGATCTGGAAGAAGCGGCCGGCGGAACGAAAGTGAAGTGGGCCGGGCAGGCGCAAATTGTGGGCCGCTTGCCGTCGCTGGCGGGAGGATTGCTGGAGCCGCTGGCGCGAAAGAATTTGGAGAAGCTCATCAACGCTTTGCAGGCGGCGCTCTCCGCCGCGCCGGAAGACGCCGGCGAGCAAGGAGCAAAGTGCGAGCCGTAAAGAAGCGCGCGCCCAAAGCGAAGCCTCGCAAAGCCGTCGCGGCCCCATCGGGCTGGGTGGGGAAGCCCATCGAGCGGCTGGAGGAAAACCGCCTGGTTCGCGGCCGGGGCATTTTCGTGGACGATCACAAGCTGCAAGGGATGCTGTACATGCGGCTGGTGCGGTCGCCCTACGGCCATGCAACAGTCTTGCGCGTGGATGTATCGCGGGCGGCGGCCTCACCTGGCGTGCAGGGTACGCTGACGGGCGAAGAGGTTGCCGGACTGGTGCAGCCATTTATCGAAATTGGCCCGGGCGCGAGCGGAAAAATTCTGGACTACCCGCTGGCGGTGGATAGGGTGCGGTTCCAGGGTGAACCGGTGGCCGCGGTGATCGCTGATTCTCGAGGCGCGGCGGAAGACGCAGCGGAATTGGTGGAAGTGGACTACGAACCACTGGAGCCGGTGCTGGACGGAGAAACCGCGCTGGAAGATAAAACGATTCTGCATGAATCCGCGGGAACCAACCGCGTCTGGCACGACGTTTTCGTCTACGGTGATCCGGACGAAGCCTTCCGCAAAGCCGCGCACGTGGTGCACATTGACCGTCTGCACTTCCACCGCTTTTCCAGCACTCCGCTGGAAAACAACGCGGTCATCGGCGTGTGGGATTCCAAGGAAGAGAGAATCCACTTCTGGGCCAACAATTCGTTCCCTGCGTTCGCGGTGCAGTTCCTTTCGCCGGCGCTGGGCGTGCGCATTGACCAGATTCATGTGCAGAGTTTCGATATCGGCGGCGGCTTCGGAATCAAGATTACGAATTATCCGTATATGGCGCTGTGCGCGCTGGCCTCGCGGAAACTGGATGGCCGGCCGGTGAAATGGACTGAGGAACGCACCGAGCACATGCAGGCCAGCGCCCACGGCAACGAGCGGATTTTCCTGGATACGCGCGTGGCTCTGGATAAGAACGGCGTGATCACCGCCGTTGAATCCCGCCATATTGATGATTGCGGCGCGTATCCGCGTTACGAGCCGCTGGGGTGCATCATCTGGGCGCAGGTGCTGCCCGCGGCCTACCGCCTCCGCAACGTGCGCTTCGATTTTTCGCAGGCGGTGACTAACAAGTGCCCCGTCGGCCCCAACCGCGGCTATTCGCGCATGCAGCATTTCTGGTTCATGGAGCGCATCCTGGATATTTGCGCGCATAAGCTGGGCATCGCCAGCGACGAGATGCGCCTGCGCAATTACATTCGGCCAGAGGAATTTCCGTACACCACTCCGAACGGCTGCGTGTACGACTCAGGAAATTATCCCGCGATGCTGGCGCTGGCCAAGAAACTGGTTGGCTGGGACGAATGGAAGAAAAAGCAGAAAGGGGCGGAAGCGGAAGGCCGGATGCTGGGGTTGGGCATCGGCACCACGCTGGATTCGGGAACGAACAATTTCGGACAGGCGCACATTATCAATCCCGGAGCGCCGTATTCTGGGCAATCCGAAAGCGGCCAACGTGAAACTGGATATTTATGGCGAAATTTGTGTGAGCCTGGGCTCCGTGCCGCAGGGGCAGGGGCATGAAACTACGGCAGCGCAGGTAGTGGCGGACGTGCTGAATATTTCGCCGCACATGATTGCCGTGCGTCCGGGATTCGATTCCGAACAGAATGTCTACACCGGTCATACCGGAACGTATGCCAGTCAGTTTGCCGTCACCGGGCTGTCGGCGATCCACGGCGCGGCGGAAAAATTGAAAGGCGAGTTGCGGCGCGTGGCGTCGTTTGTCCTGAACGCGCCGGAAAAGAAACTGGAATTCGGAGTGGGCGAAACAGGGCCGGAAATTCATGTGAAGGGCGATGCAAAGCGCGCGGTGAATTTTTGGCGGCTGGCGAATTTGATCAACGTGAATAACGCGGAGTTGCCCATGGAGCTGGCGGATGTGACGTTGAACTGCCGCCATGTATATCGCGCGCCGTTCAAATTGCCGGACATCGAAAAGAAATACGGCAACCTTACGCTGACCTACGCGACGCAATTGCACATCGCCGTGATCGAAGTGGACCGCGAAACGTGGCAGCCGAAAATCCTGGCGTACGCGGCGGTGGATGACTGCGGAAAGGCCATCAACCCGCGCATCGTGGAAGGCCAGGTTCACGGAGCCACGGCGCACGGCATTGGCGCGGCGCTGATGGAAAACTGCGCCTACGACGCGGAAGGAAATCTGCTGGCCGGCACTTTCAGTGACTACACCCCCATCACGTCCATGAATATGCCAGACCTGCTCTACGGGCACATCGAAACGCCGTCGCCGTTCAGCTACAACGGGGCCAAAGGAATGGGCGAAGGCGGGGCCGCTCCCGTCCACACGATTTGCGCCGCGCTGCAGGACGCCGTGGCGCGGCGTGGGATGCTGATCGAGGATTCGCACAATTCCGGCAGCAGCCTGTATCAGGCGGCGCTGGAAGCGGAAGCTGGCCGCGGATTCGAACGCATCCGCGTGGAACATCAGACAGCCGTCCGTTGATGCGCCGCGCGGCTCAATATCGAACTTCACCACAATGGCAAAGCAGAGATCTCGCGCAGTTCGTCGCGCCTGAGGACTGAACGATACCCGTGCGCGTTTGCATCATTGGCGGCGGAGCGATCGGCAGCCTCTACGCCGCCCATCTTTCGCGCGTCTGCGAAGTCTGGGTATTTGTCCGGCGGCACGAGCACGCGCGGACGCTCAACGAGGAAGGTTTGCGCGTCTCCGGCACCCATGAATTTCACACTCGCGTTCACACCACTGCGAATCCCCATGAACTTCCCGAATGCGAATTCGCCATCGTCTGCACCAAAGCGCGGCAGACCAAGGAAGCCGTCAAGCCAATCGCCGAACGGTTGCGGCGCGCCGCGGTGCTCTCTGCACAAAACGGCCTTGGCTGCGAGGAAGTCATCGCGGAACTGACGCATGGCATGGTGATGCGCGGGACAACCTTTATGAGCGGAACCAGAATCCACGATGGGCACGTGAAATACGAATTGGACACGCCCACGTGGCTGGGGCCGTTTGAACCCACGGGCACGCCATTTGCAAAGGTGCAAGAACTGGCCGAATTGATCAACGCGGGGGGGTTGAAAGCCGTCGCCATGGAGGATGCGCGCCCGGCGCAGTGGTCCAAATTGATTTTCAACGCGTCGGTGAATTCCGTCGCCGCATTGACGGAGTTGCCGCACTGCCGTGAATTCGCGGAGGAAGAACAGTTCGAGGATTTGGGCCATCTACTGCACGCGTTGATTGACGAAGGCAAGCAAGTCGCCGCCGCGCTGGGGATCGAGTTGCACGACGACCCCTGGGAAATGAACCGCGTCGGCGCACAAACAGACCATCCGCCGTCTATGTTGTACGATATCCGGCATCATCTGCCGACGGAGGCGGATTTTCTCGGCGGAGCGATTGCGCGGGAAGCTCGCCGCACCGGCATTCGCGCGCCGCTGCACGAAGCGCTTTATCGGCTGATTAAAGGCAAAGAACCGTCGTGGAAATGAGCGCGTGGCTAGCGCCAAAAAATGAAGGCCCAAACTGAAACACAAGCGAACACAATCGCCACTGTGAATGAGTACTTGACTGCTTTGGCGTCCCAGTCGGCGGCCAATAACCTCGGCTCCATTTTTGCGTAGAAATCTTGTAGCGAGCTTGTCGTTAAGGCTTGTCCAGGTTCGTCGAGTTCGGGGAGCATCTCCCTCACCCGCAAAAGGCTCAAAATCGTTTTCAGGGAGTAAAATGCACATATCCCAAACGCGGTGATAGAGGTTGCAAGAAGCAAGGACATACATCGAGGCATCGTCATGCGCGCGATTAAATCAACAAAAAGGACGACGGCCCCAGTGCATACACCAAAGACTAGCCTCAGCAAATCCAGAATTTCCTTCTGAAACGAAGCCGTCAGTTCATCGACGCGTTTTGGCTTCTGGTCCGAGGTCATCCCTTATCCGTGACAGCCACCTTTCCTTGTTGTCTCAGGTACTCTAGCGATGCTGCTAAGGCGAACATGCGCAACTCACTACGCCTCCAGCTTTCTGCCGCGGAACACATCCAATTCATTTCTGCCTCTATCACTACCCCTATCGCGTCGGCGACTGAGTAGCCGTCATTTATGTCAAACGTTTCGCCCGTCCTCTCATAACGAACGGAGTTCTCACTAACCTGTTTCCAATAAGCCCGCGTGGCAATCGCCCTGCGCGCTAACCAGGCATATGAGGGTGCGATGTCCCGAAACTTATCTTTGAGCACCAGCGCCGAGAGAAGCATCGCCTTGGTGCAGTCACGGCCAAATTTTTCAGCTTTGCGATTATTTAGCCCATCGAGCAATCGGCCGATTACCGACATTTTGTTGCGGCACCCCCGAGCGAATGACTTGCAGAAGTCTAGCATGCAGTTTTGCGATGCCATAGCATGGGAAACGAGGTAGTTCGATCCGACGCCTTTGGCATTCCGGTCGGCTGCCGCGTTATCCGTGTGATATTCTGCCTCGCGCCGCGGCGTTCGCGGCAGCGTGTGGCGGAATGGGATTTCCGCTCGACAAAGCGAAATGGGAGCGCGTGCGGCAGGCGATGGCTGCGCGGATTTGGATGCGCTGGTGGTGCGCGCGCCGGATAACGTCCTTTATCTGACGAATTACTGGTGCATGAAGGGCTACGACATCGCGATTTTTCCGCGCGAGGGAGATCCCACGTTGTTGGTCATCGAGCCGCAATGGAGAAGCACAGCGCACCGCATGGTGCCGCGACGTGCGCTTTTTCAAGTTTTATCATCCCACCGATCCACGGCCCGCCGACTGCGCGCTCTCTCGATTTAGCGCTGGAAGTTCTGCGCGAACGAAAACTGACTGGGAGCGTCGGGATCGAACTTTCCCAAGGCGCGCAGATTTGCGACCGCATGGTCGGCGAGCCAACAGTTTTCACGCAGGCGATACTTCGATGCATTTCGCGGCCTGGCAAGAGAGTGGTTGAGGATGCCGCGCTGTTGCTGGCTGAAATTCGCGCCATCAAAACGGACCAGGAAATCGAGCGCATGCGGCTGGCCAACGAACTCGCCGCGCATTGGAATGCAGTTGCGCGGGAAAATATCCGCGTCGGGATGAAGGAAAGCGAAGTGGCCGCGATGATCGAAGGACACATCCATGCCGATCGGCGTGGGATACAAGGGCAAAGTCGAGATGGCGCGGGCGTTCACGCTGGTGTGGTCCGGGCGCGGGAATTGCGACGTTCACGGCCACTTCGCATCGTCCGGCACAGGGAACATGAGCCGACGCTGGTGGAAATCTGGGTTTGCGCCGATGGCTATTGGACTGACCTGACCAAAAATATTTGTCCGGGAACGTTGACGCCGCAGTACAACACTTGCTGGATCAGTTGCTGGCCATTTTCACGAAGCTGCGGGCATCACGCGCGATGGCGCAAGCCTGGCGGAGCTGGATCGCCTGATTCGAGCGCGCATTGCCGAAGCGGGATATGCCGGCCAGCCATCGCATCCCGTGGCGCATGGAGTGGGCGCGCGGGCGCACGAGCCGCCGTACGCGCATCAGGCTGCGCCCGGCATGATGAAAAAGGGAATGGTGCTGGCGATTGAGCCGGGTATTTATTGGGAAGGCGGCGGCGGTCTGCGTCTGGAAGACAATTTTCTGATCACCGGCGACGGGAACGAGAAATTGTGCTCCTATCCCGATGATTTTCGGCGGTGACCACGGCATCGCAGAACGCGGCGTAGTCGATCATGAGCGCGCAAAAGCTCAGTAAGAGGATGGAAGGCTGAATGCAGCAAAAGCTGGCAGAGAAATATTCTCAGCGCAGATTCGCGAAGACGAAATCGTGGCCATGGGCTGCGATGTAATCAACATCCCCAGCCCCACGGGCGACGAAGGCGCGATGGGCGTGTATATGCGCGCAGTGATGGAATCGCTGGGCCTGCGCGTGACCTGGCAGGAAGTGGAAGAAGGCCGCGCGAACGTCGTGGGATTGTGGGAGGGCGCGGGCGGCGGCCCGGGACTGATGTTTAACGGACACATGGACACGTCCAACACCGGCCAGGAGATTTTTCTCACCGGCGCGGGCTACAAGCCGCACGCCATCGTGCGCGACGGAATGATTTTCGGGCCTGGGCATTTACAACATGAAGGGCGCGCTGGTCTGTTACGTGAATGCCGTGCGCGCGTTGCAACGCGCGGGAGTCCGGCTGCGCGGAGACGTAATCATCGCGGCCGTTGTGGGCGAAATTGAAAAGGCGCAGTGGGGCGATGAATTTATGGGCAAGGAATTTCGCGGCTACGGCGCGGGAACGCATTATCTGGTCAATCATGGCGTGACGCCGGACATGTGCATCCTGGGCGAGCCGACGGATATGAAGGTGGTCCTGGGACATTATGGGTCGCTTGTGGGTGCGCATCTCCACGCATGGGCCGTATGTGCACTCCGGTTTCAGCTCCCGGAATTCAGGATCAGAATTCGATCCTGCGAATGCGCGACGTGCTCGGCGGAATTCTGGAATGGATGCCGGAGTGGGAGAAGCGCGCGGCTATGGCGGCCTGAAGGGCATTGTGAATATCGGCGCGATTCGTGGCGGACTATCCCTGGCGCGCCAGCCGGACGCCGGAAAGCACGGAGCGTTTTTCTCGACGTGCGCGTTCCGCCAACGATTCCGTTGCAGCAGGCGCGCGCGGCGGTCCGCGAACTGGTGGAAAATCTTCGCAAACGTTATCCCGCAGCACGGAATTGATTGGGAATCGTATGTCTCCGTTCCCGGCGCGGAAATTCAGGAAGGCCACGAATTGATTCAGGCCATTGACGCCTCGCACAAAGCGGTGAAGGGAACCACGCCGGAGCGCGGCACCGTGCTGTGGAGTTCGGACGCTTCGGTGATGACGCGCTACGGAATCGCCACCGTGAATTATGGACCATCCAGTGGGCCGCGCGATGCGCGAAGGTGAAAAAGTCGCCGTATCCATGCTGGTCGATATTCACGCGCATTTACGCCCTGGCCGCCGCGCGAATCTGCGGGTGGTGGAGTAAATGCAGCAATGGCACGCATAATGGAGGCGACCACTTCGCAGAATTTCTCCGGAAATGAGCGCTGCCGAAATTGATCGGCGATTCCGCAATATTCGCGCCGCGCTGGAACGAGAGCATCTCGACGCGCTGCTGGTTTGCGGCAATCAGTACAGCGGTTTTGAAGGCGCGGTCCGCTACGTTTCGGGATTTGAAATTGTCCATCGCTACGTTTATGCGCTGATTCCGCTGGAAGGCGATCCAGTTTTGATTTTTCCCGCGGAAGCGCGCTGGATTGGCGACAAGAAAAAGCCGTGGATGCGAGAGCACGTCTGGGCCGCCGTTCCGGCGACATGGATTCGCGAGCAGACCGAAAAGCGCGCCATTGGAAGCGGCTGGGCGTTTACGGCATGGCGCAGGTGATGGCCGTGCGGGACTACGTGGCGCTTGTCCGGCGGCGCGTGCGAACTGGTTCCGTTCGATGCTGAATTTGATTTGCCGCGCGCGGTGAAGAGTGAAGAAGAGATTCGTGCGGTGCGCCACAGCATGGCGATTTTGCTGGCGGCTTTCGCGCGCTGCTGGAACGCCTATGAACCGGGGAAAACCGAAGCGGAAATCATGGCGCCCGCGGTGGAGAAATTTTTCGCCGGCGGCGCGGGTCCGCGCATGATGAATATTGTCCTTTCCGGACACAGGCGGCGAAGCCGAAGCGCATTTCAAAGTTCCCGGCGAGCGGCGCGTGAATCCCGACGACTTGCTGCTCTATTCGCTGGAAATTGCCGGGCCGGAAGGCTACTGGGTGGAGTTTTCGCGGGCCCTCAGCCGCGGGCCGCTGAGCGCGCGGACGCGACGCATGGTGGACTGCTATCCTGAAGCCATGGAAGCGGCGCGGCGATTAATGCGCGAAGGCGAACCCATTGCCAACGTTCATCGCGCGTCCGCGGAAATTTTCGCGCGCCACGGTTTCCGGCTGGGACATCTTTCCGGCCATTCCATCGGCGCCACGATGCTGGAACAGCCCGCGATGGGAGAAAGAAATACCGCGGCGCTGCGCGAAAACATGGTGCTCTCGTTTCATCCGCAGGTTGTGGACGAAAAGGGCGAAGCCTGCCTCTACACGCAGGATACTTATCGTGTGGGAAAGACCGAGGGGAATGCCTGGCGCGTGTGCCGTGGAAAATTTTCGCCGGGCCGGAAGCGGGACAGAGACCAATGGTGAAAATTTGCGTCGTCGGTTGCGGAGCCATCGGCAGCCTCTTCGCCGCGCATCTGGCGCGGCTGGATGGACGTGGAAGTTTTCGCCTATGACCGCTGCGCAGGAACATACAGACGCCATCACGCGGCGGCCTGCGGCTCTCCGGCGCGGCGGATTTCACCGCGCGCCTGCACGCCACGCACCGCGCACAGGAAATTCCACGCTGCGATTACGGCCTGGTGGCCACCAAAAGCACGCACACGCGCACGGCCATTGCCGATACCGCGCATCTTTTTGACGATGCCAGCGCGGTGTGCTCCGTGCAGAACGGCATCGGCAATGAGGAAATCATCGCCGAACACGTGAAGTATGCGTGATTCGCGGAACAACATTTCCCGCCGGACACGTCGTTGAGCCCGGGCACGTGGGATATCGATATTCGCGGGGGACACCTGGATCGGTCCGTTCGAACCAGCCGCGACACCCATGAAAAAAGTGGAGGAGCTGGCCGCACTGCTGACGCGCGCGGGCCTGCGGACACACGCGCTGGACGATGCGCGCGGCGCGCAGTGGACCAAACTCATTTTCAACGCAGGAACCAATCCCGTCGGCGCGCTCACCGGACTGCATCACGGCGCGGCAACTTCTTTCGAGCCAACCGGCGCGCTCTTTGACGCGCTGATCGAGGAAGGCATGGCCGTTGCCAAGCGCTGGGCATCGAACTTGCGCGAAGATCCCCGCGAGCTGGTTCGCTACGCCGCGAACGCTCCCGGAAACACAAAGCCAGCATGTTGCAGGACGTTCTGGCGCGCCGGCCGACGGAAGTGGACTTCATGAACGGTGCGATCGCGCGTCTGGGCGAAGCAACATGGTGTGCCTACGCCGCTCAATCGCGCCGTCTGGGCGCTGGTGAAGGGTCTGGAGCATTCGTGGACGAATCCTTAGAGCATTGCAGAAACTAAAGGAGAAATAACGGGCGATGGCCGTCCCATTTCGCATTGGTGTTTTGCAGCTCAGCATGGAGCCCGTCGAGGAAACCTATCCGCATGGCCAAAGCCTGCGAAGCCGCGGGTTTCGACACTTTCTGGCTGGCGGAAGCCTATCCCGTGGTGGCGCAAACATGGCATGGAGGCGCGCTCATCCACCGCCATTACCGCGCTGATTGCCCGCGAAACGCGGACGCATCGCCATCGGCTGGGGAATTATTTCTCCCTACACCCGGCATCCCATTCAGATCGCCATGGAAGCGCGCGTGATGCAGGACCTCTGCGGCGAAGGGCGATTTCTGCTGGGCCTCGGCGCGTCCAAGATTTTCATGCGCGAAATTGGCGAAGGCGAGAAGGGCAAGGAAGCCAGTCCCGCGGTGGTGATGCGCGAGAGCATCGAAATTATTCGCGGCATGCTTTCCGGCGAGGCGTTTCAATATGAAGGCAAAGCGTTTCAGGCCAACGTACCCGCGCTGCGACGAGACGCTCACGCCGCGCGCGGCCGCGTGCCCGATGTACATTGGCGCGACCGGACCCGGTGCTTGCAGCGCCTGGCCGGCTCGCATTCGGACGGATTGCTCACCGCCAGCATCACCACGCCGGCTTTCGTCCGCTATTCGCGGCAATTCATGGAAGAAGGCGCGAAAAAGGCCGGGAAAGATCCCGCGTCGCTCGATTTAGGCTCCGTCATTGTCGGCAGCATCGGCCGCGACAGCGGCTACGCCAAAGACGGCGCGCGCGAAATGGCCGCGATGTATCTGGCCAACAAAGTGCAGAACATTCGCGGCTCGGCGGACATGCTGCTGGAAAAGGCGGGATTCACCTTTGAGGAAATTCAGCCCATCGCCGACGCCATGGAACATGGCGGACGCAAAGCCGCCGCGCGCGCCGTCACCGATGCGGTTCTGGCCAAGGTTTGCCCCATCGCCGGAACTCCCGAAGAGTGCATCGCCCGCATCGAGGAATACCGCGCCGCCGGCTGCACTCACATCTGCTGGAACTCTGGGGCGAGAACCGCGAAGAGCAAGCCTGGCTCTTCGGCGATCCGTCCTCCCCATTTTCGCCGCTAACGGGAAGCCTTAAGTCAGCGTGTACTCGAGCACAACCTGCATTTCGCAATCGCCGGGGACGCCGGCGTGATCCATGTGGAAGGTCAAGTAATCTCCGGCGAGCAAGGGCAACTGCGGCGCCGAATCTACGTGGCGTGAAGTGGAAGAAGCGACGCCGCTCACCGGAACCCACGTTTTCAGAATCACGTTGAAGAAAACATTCTGAAGAAAGTAGCCGTCGGCGCCGAGGTTGAGTTTCTCGGGATTGTAAACCTTCAGCGTGCTGAAATTCGGACTGGGAGGCGAAATAAAAGCCGCGGTGGGATCTCCCTTCACGAATTTTGGAGCGCCGCGCGACCCGGCCGCACGGCACAAAATTTCCGCGAACCCCGCGCTGGACGGCGGCGAAGTAATCATGTAAGCCACGTCAATGCTGGTGGCATTCAAAATCATGTTGCTGGCGACTTCGAAAAAGACGTCCGCGCCGTTGTTATTCAGATTGTTCACCTCCCAACCGAAACCGGCGATCCTTTGGTTCGGAAGCTGCTGATCGCCGGCCAGCGCCGGTGAGGAACTCAGACCCGTTACGCTCCCGGTGGCCAATCCAGCCAGGACCAGGCCGCCTCCGCTGATGAATTTTCTCCGGCCCGATTTCATATTCGCCCTCCGTAAATTCAAATTGCGGCGCAGGCCCACCGCGCCTGGCGGCTAATGTCCGCCGATGGAATCGCGGACGTAGCCGTGGCTGCCGCCCCAAATATCCGTCATCTGCGGACGAATTTCCCATAGCTCGGGGAAAGAATCGCACGCGCTGGCCTTCGTTGAGCATATCCACGGAGCGGCCTTTCAGCGATTTCGCGCCCAGTCCGATGGTGCGGTGAATCAGCTGAATGTGGACGAAGCGGAAGCGCTGGAAGAGTTCGTCGAATTCCACCATGGATTCGGCCACCACGTAGGCGTCCGAATGCGAGTATTCGGAGTTGTAGATTTTCTCCACGGTGAGGTTGTGCTTGTCGAGATAATTCGTCTTGAAGGAATTCCAGATGTGCGGATGCATCTTCAAAATGGTGCGAAAGCCGGGCGATTCCTGGCCGCTGCCGTTGCCGAGTTGCAGACGGATTTCCTGATACTCCTTAGGCGACATGGTTTCCAGCAGCGCCAGCTGGTCGATCATCAGGCGCATGGCGATGTGCACGCGCTTGAAAAGCGTGACGATGCGATTGGTGTTTTCCTGCTGCAGGTAGTCGTCAATATCCAGCAGCGTGTAGCCGATCAGCTTCATCCACAATTCTTCGCGCCTGGTGGACCACCTGGAATTGCAATTCGTCGGCATTGCAAAAGTCGTGAAAATCTTTCTGGCAGGTGAGCAGCCTTGGAGTGTTCAGATACATCTCGTAATCCAGCGTGCCTTCGCCGTTCATGTTGAGTAAAATTGTTCGCGATCCATATTCGCCCTCTCTCTTTCCCGAAGGATTGCCAGAATCTCCCGCATTATAACGTACCGGCGGGGCCTCGCGGGGGCCGCGACGGGCAAATCGTCAGCCGCAGACCGCGCGGACGATCCCGCGGAATTCGTCGTCCGTCACCAGCGCGCGTTTATCCACGCCACGCGCTTTCACCCGCGCCAGAATTTCTTTTGCCCGCCCCGCGTCGGGAACTTCCAGGCCCAGTTCGCGGGCTTTCAGAGCGATGCTATCCAGCCCGCTCTTTTTTCCCAGGACAATTTCACGCCGCGCGCCGACGATGTCCGCGGAAAACGGCTCAATGGCTTCGGGAATATGAAACTGGCTGGCAACCGCGCCGCTCTCGCGGACAAAAAGATTTCGCCCCACGACCGGCTTCCATGCATCGAGTTGGTAGCTCGGCGGCCTCGATGCGACAACGCGGAAACTTCGCGAATTTTGGAGAGATCCATCTCCACGGGAACGCCATAGAGGCCGTGCAGCGCCATGGCGACTTCGCCCAGATCCGCGTTGCCGGCGCGTTCGCCCATGCCGTTGATGGTGCCCTGAATCCAGTGGCGCCCGCGCGCACGGCGGCAATGGCGCAGCTGGTGGCCAGCCCAAAATCGTTGTGGCCATGATAATGCAGAGGAATTTTCGCGCCCAGCCATTCGCGCACCTGGCGCCCAAGAAATTCGCCGTCGCTTCCGGGCCGCACGCGCCGATGGTGTCCACGACGACGGCTTCCTGCGCGCCCGCATCGGCGGCGGATTGAGATACAGTGAGCGGAGAAAATCCATTTCGGCGCGGGTGGAGTCCACGGGGAAAAAATGCGACGGTGATGCCGTGTCTTCGCGGCATAGCGCACCGCGTCCGTCATGCGCTTACGGCGCGCGTCCGCTGGTTCCATTCCGTAGGCGCGGAGCTTGATGGCGCTGGAAGGAATTTCGAGAACCGTGTACGCGACGCGCCGAGTTCCACCAGCGCGTCCAAATCCGCCTGCGCCGCGCGGCCAAAGCCCCAAATTTCCGCGCGCAGTCTGGCTGCTGGATCTTGCGAAATGCGTCGGCATCTTCCGGCGAAACGCGCGGAAAACCGGCTTCGATGCGGCCGATTCCCAGTTCATCCAATTTGCGGCGATGGTGAGTTTTTGTTCAGGAGTGAAAACCACGCCGACTGTTTGTTCGCCGTCGCGCAGGGTCGTGTCGTAGAAACGCACCGGCGACGCGACAGCAGGCGGCCCACGGCTCGAGCTCCGGCGTTTAACTGCGCTGGTCCAAATGCCTTCTCGTTGCGCCGCAGTCATGGCGTTCACGCCTTCGGCGGACCTTGCCGAGCGGGAGGCGGCGTGCCGTAGCGTCTGCTCCCAGGAAATGACCGGATTGCGCAGGACGCCGATTTTTTCGATTTCGCATTCCACCACGTCGCCGGGCTTCAGGAACCATGCCTTCGGATCGTCGCTGAACGCCGCCACGCCGGAAACCGTGCCAGTGGAAACCACATCGCCCGCGCTGTAGCCCATGGCGGAATAGTGCGCCAGAATCTCGGGAATCGTCACGGACATTTTCCGCGTGTGCGAACGCTGCCGCACCTGCCATTCACGCGCAGTTCCATCGCGAGATTCTGCGGGTCGGGAATTTCATCCGCGGTGACGATCCACGGGCCCAGCGGGCAAAACGAGTCAATGCCTTTGCAAAAACTGAACACGCCGGATTTCATTTCGCCGCGCTGGATGTCCCGCGCGGTCACGTCGTTGAAAATTACGTAGCCGCCAATATAATCCGCGGCCTGCGCGGCGCCGAAAATGTTTTCCGGATTTTTTCAGCACCACGGCCAGCTCGAGTTCGTAATCCAGCTCCTGCGTCAGGTGCGCGGGATAGATGATCGGATCGTCGGGGCCGATGATGGCATCCACGTTCTGAAAAAAGACGATCCACGGCAACACCGGATGAGAAAATCCGGCGCGTTGCGCTTCTTCGTGGTGTTCGCGAAAATTTCCGGCGGTATGGAAAAATTTTTTAGGCTGGATGGGCGCGCGCAACTTCTATTTGCCGCCAGGCTGAAATATCAATGTCTCGCCGCTGGGGCCGTGGGTTGCGCGGGATCGCAGCACGAATTGCAGCGATTTTTCGCGCCGCGGCGAGGCTCTGGTCGCCGCCTTCAAATAGGTCGCGCATGTCGGAAGGCACCAGGCGTCCGCGATGCGATAGAAACGTCTCCCCATTCGGCTTCGCGGAGATGCAGGGCGCACGCCAGATTCAAATCCACGATGCGGCCATCGGGAGCAAGCGCGCCGTGCGCAAGGTCGCGGTGCGGTCTCAAATGTAACCAGGCGCATAGGAGTAAGATCCTCGCGGCGGTGGAAATTTGACGTCACAGCGTTCATCTTACTTTCTCGGCGCTTGTCAAGGTTGTCCAATCGCGGCGCGGCGATTCACCGGAAAAGGTCGCGCTCCGCGGGCCGAATCAAATCGCGGGCTAAACCTTCCGCGCCGGACGAGACGTATGCCTTGAATTATAGCGACAGGAACTCCCGCTGTTTTTCCCGTTACCAGTTCCGCGGCCGACGCCAGTTCGTCCGCCACGGCCAGAACCGACGCCTGCATCGTCCGGCCGAAAGTGTCAGTCTGACCGCGATAATCTTTGAGCGGCGCAATGCCGGCCACGCCGATGGACACGTTCACCAGACCCTTCGCGCCATGGTCTGCCGAACGTATCGGAGATGATGACGCCGAGGGAACGCCCAGGCTTCATCAGAGCGGCTCTTCAGGCGCCGCGCCGATTCATCCGGTCGCGCGGAAGCAGAACAGCGGTCCCTTCCCGTGAATTGGAAACATCCACGCCGGCATTGGCGCAAATCGAGGCCGTGATGGGTTTCGACGATCAAGACGCCATGTTCCCTGCGGACAATGCGCCGATTTCACCCAGGATCAGTTCAATCAGGCGCGGGTCTTTTCCCAATCTCCGCCGCCCACGTCACGGCCGTGTCGAGGATGGTTTCAACGAATCCAGTACGATGATGCGGCCTTCGGCTTTGGACACGACCTTCTGCGCCACGACGAAGATATCGCGCGCCGGCCACGGAAATTCGCTTGTCTTTACGGCGGAGAGAATGGCGTGTTCCAGCACGTCGCCGAAAGCAATCTCGGGATGTCGTGAAGTCCGAATATCCGAATTTCATCGTGTTCATGCGATATTTTGCGCGTCGTGCGCTGATTCATTTCGCGCCATGCTGACGTCTTCGCCGCGCAGACTGCTGACTGTGCCCAAAGCCGCACTCTTGCTCGCCCCATCCGGCTGGACTATGATTTTCCACGATGGCATCGCAGATCAAGGATTCGTTCGTCCCGTCACCCGCTGGATCGGCGCGGGCGGGGGCTGGCTGCTTGAACGCGTGGTCACCGGGCTGACCGCCACCGGCATCACGCCCAATATGTTCACGTTTTTGGGGCTGGCCGTGAATCTCGGGGCCGCCGTCCTGTTCGGGCGCGGACAATTTCGCCTCGCAGCCGCTGCGCTCTTTCTGGCCGGTTTTCTGGACATGGCTGATGGCCAAGTAGCTCGCAGGGCCGGGCGCGTCACGGCCTTCGGCGGATTTTATGATTCCACGCTCGACCGCTACTCGGATCTTGGCCCTCTATATGGGGCTGGTGGTCTATTACACAGTCGTGGGCAGCACGTTTTACGTCGTGCTGGCGGCCGTCGCCATGGCCAGTTCGTTTATGGTGAGCTACACGCGCGCTCGCGCCGAATCACTGATTCCCATTTGCAAAGTCGGCTTCATGGAGCGGCCCGAGCGTCTGGTGCTGCTCATTCTGGGCGGCGCATTTCAACCGCATGGCGCCGGTGCTGTGGGTGATCGCCGTGGTTTCCACGTTGACGGTTGTGCATCGCATCATTTTACGCGGCAGGAAATTCAATGCGCGGCGCACGCTGCCGGGCATTCAGTCGCTGTAGCCGTTTTTCCCATGAGATTGCACTCTTGGCCGACTGGTCGGCGCGCAGGCGCTCTTCGACCGGAGCGGCAACGATGGCATGGACGCGGTCGCACAACCCGCCCACCTCATTCGCGCGCCAACCCGCTTCGTCTCGATTGTGTCGAATAGGCAGAACGGTAATTTTTCCGGGATGCAACATCCAGTCTGCCCGTGCGGAAAAATTCAAATGAACCCACGATGCTCATGGGAACGATGGGCAGCTTCAAACCGCTGCGCCAGACGAAATACTCCGCTCTTGAACTCGCCCATGCGGCCGTCGCGCGTACGCGCAGCTTCGGGAAACGCGATCAGGCTTATTCCGGAATCGAGCGCGCGCTTGGCCATCTTCGTCATGCGCGTCAGGCCCTCGCGGCTGGGCTTATCCGGCACGGGAATATTTCCGAATCGCCCCATCATCCATCCGTACACCGGGATGCGGAAATGGGATTCGAGTTCAAAGCCGCGCACAAATTGCGGAATGGCGCAATAAATCACGAAGGGATCGAAGAGATTCACATGATTGCAAATAAAAATGGACGTGCGCCGCGGATCAAACCCGGGTGAACGAATCACTTCGAATTTCACGCCCGCCAGCCGGAGAATATTGCGAAAAAACAGCCGCTGCGGCGAGTCATCTTCCGTGTGTCCAGGAAAACGTCCCAGCACCACCAGCAAAGCGCCAAGTCAGGAAAAAATGAAGTCCGCTGACGGCCCATAGCAGCGGCGGAGCGCACTGCCAGCCACGCATGCCTCATGCCACGATGTCCAGCGCCGCGGGCAGAATTTCGACGCCGCAGCATTGCAGCTTCATGCTCTCGCCGTCCAGAGTCACATTGACTGGAGCATTCAGTTCGAATTCCGCGCGGCGAATTGCCCGGCGCGAGGCCTGGGGGCGGCGAATATGCGATGCCATCGAAGAGGCGGGGAAGATTCCGCAGAAGCGCGAAGCGCCCGATCGGACCCCAGCGAACATATTCAATTAGTCCGTCGCGCGGGATCGGCATTGGGAGCAATCATCATTTTGCCACCGGTGTAACGAGTGTTGCAGAACGCCAGAAAAAGGGAAGGTCGCGCGCTCCTGTTCCGCGATTTCATCAGTGCGCAGCGGAAAAAGTGCGGTTCAACCGCGCCATGCACACCAGCACGGCCAGCACATAGCCTGATTCACCGAGCGCCTTTGAAGCGGCGATTGGCCAGGTCCGCCACGTCCGCCGCAAAACCTAGCGTCAGCAAATTGATGAAATAAAATTCGCCGCGAGCATGCGTCAGGCGAATCACGTCGCAGCGTTGCGTTCGCCCGCTGTTCAACGCGTTTTCCACGGTTTGTTCCGGCCCGCGATAGTCCGAAATCCCTCAGGAAAGAATTTCCCGTGCCCGTGGGCAGAATCGCCAGTGCAGGACGGCCTTGGGATTCCGACGGTGCGGGAAAAGGCCATTGACCACTTCAAACGTTGTGCCGTCGCCGCCCACGGAAAGAAATCGCCGGAAGCCGCGGCCCCAAGCTTTGCGAACAATCGAGGAAGCGTGGCCGGGAGCGCGGGTTTGCGCGACCTCGAGCGAAATCCCGCGGCGCGAATTTTGCCAGCGCGGATTCGGCCTTCTGGCCGCAGCGGCCGCCGCCCGCCGCCGGATTCACCACCACGAAGATGCGCTCGCTCATAGAGGGACGACGGATTCACGCGTCAAACGCGCACGGATCTCCTCCGCCAGGACTCGCGCTTGATTTTCATGGAGCCGTGCGCGGAAAATCGCCATCCCATGCGAGATAACCACTCAACACGTTTATAGGGCGCTAACGCGCATTGCGCCGGCCGCCGCTCCGGAGTATCGGCTGGAAGATTTGCTGCGCCCGCTTCTGGTGCAACACAAAACAAGCTTTTCGCCCGTGAGCGAATTCCTGCCGCGGCCACAGAAAATTCTCGGCGAAAATGCAGAATTCCTTCACCGCCAGGCTTCAAAGACATTTTCGATGTCCTCGGGATAAATATTTTTACCCTCGGCGTGACGATCATGTTGCGTTTGCGCCCGAGGAGCTGCAGATGGCCCGCCGCGTCGAACCGTCCCAGGTCGCCAGTGTAAAGCCAGCCGTCGCGAATGGTTTCGGCGGTCATTTCCGGATCGTCCAGATAATGGGACATCACCGTGCGGCTGCGAACCGCGACCTCGCCGATGCTCTCCGGATCCGGGTCGACGATTCGCACTTCCATCCCCGGCAACGGTTTGCCGACAGTGTCCGGCTCGAAACGGATGGAAATCATTGAGCGTGATTACCGTGCCCGCTTCCGTGCACCCGTAGCCGTTTGCCACGGGAATTCCCAGGTCGTAAAAAAATTGCAGCGTGGATGGTTCGGTGAACGCGCCGCCGGCGAAAAACGCGCAGCAGTTCGCCCCCGAAAGCGCGATGTATATCGCGCAGCAGAAAGCGGCTGAGGCGCGGACTTCGGCCGGCTTCGCGTCAATGCACGATTGATTCCGCATGAGCGCAGCCGAAGCCGCCGGCGGTGCGCGGGGATTCCGCGATCGCTGGCGTAAGCCGCGCTCGATGTTTTTCAGCACCAGCGGCACCAAGCTGATGTACGTGATGTGATAGCGGACGAACGCCTCGCGGATATATTCGGGCCGCAGCGTCCGCAGATGAACCACCGCGGCTCCACAAACGAATGGACCGAGGAAACCCACCATGAAATCGATGGCGTGGTTGGTTGGCAGGATGCTCAGATAGCGCACGCCGGGACAGAAAGGAAACAGCGACGTGAGCGCCGCGCACTGCTCCAGATAATTTTCATGCGTAAGGACGCAGCCCTTGGGACGCCCGCCGGTGCCGGAGGAATACACGATGCAGGCGACGTCGCTGCGCGCCGCGGACCACAAATTCAGCGGTGCCCTCGGCGCGGAAATTCCTCCCAACGGTCGCGCCGGATGAGCATCGCATTCGCCGGAGCATCCGTCACGACGACGCGCTGTCAACTCCAGTTGGGTGAAATTGTCCGTTTCGGGTATGCCTCGCCAGATATGGTATTCGGTGAACAGTATTTCGCGCCTGGGAATGCCGCAGCAATTGAATCTGCTCGCCGGCGGAAAGTTTGTAATCCAGCGGCACCAGCACGCCTCCGCGAAAGAAAATCGCGTGGGCGGACATCAACCATTTCGACTGATTGGTCATGATGATGGCGGCGCGGTTGTCCGGCGCCGAAGCCTTCCTCCTGTAACGTGGCGCCTTCGACAGCGCCAATCGCTGAATTGGCGGTAGGTTAAGCGCGCATTCTCGCGTTCGCGGTCGGCTTCGATCAGGCAGATTTCCTCGCGGCCATCGCTCGATTGCAGCGCGCAGCACAGCGCCGAGGAACCGTACTGCCGCAGGTCAATCATCAGAGCCGGGACTGGATTCGTTCGGGCGAGCGTTCGGAAATCCGTGACTCCCTGGAGCTCGTAATCGGGCAGTTCGATGTGGAAGTGGATGTTCCAGGCGGGTAAGGAAATCCAATGCCTGGAGGCTGTCAATCTGCAATGTCTTGAAAAAATCGTCAGTCGGGGAAAGCGTCTCGCGCGACACCTTGAATTGCCGTGCCGCCAGTTCGAAGAATTTCTTCTGTGGTTTGATCCAGAGTTCGCATGCCCTTCCGATCAATTCCCATGCCGCCTCCGGTAACCATGAAATCGCTCCGACCGGGCTATGGTTCCTGCGCAATCTCGGTGGATTGCTCGGCGACCGTGTACCAGCGGCCATGGTGTTTGATGTACACGCGCATATAACGATTTTCACTGCTGATGTCATGCTCGCGGAAATGGGCCTTCACCACCGCGAGCCCCAGCGCGATCGGCAGTGTCTCCCCAGGTCTGCACGTGGATTTCATCGGAGTGGCGATATTCGTATTGGACGTCGCGCGAGGTCAGCGCATTGAGATAATCCGCGCGGGAATGGATATTGCCGTAGACATCCGTGGCGACGAAATCACGACCCATCAGCTTGTCCAGTTCCGTCCGATCATGCGCGACCACGGCGCGGTCCCATTGTGCTTCCAATTGCAGTATGGTCTGCGCCACTTTTTTCGACGGCTTGCTGCTGTCCGATGATTCCGCGCGTGTGCCGGAATTGGAGCAACATCGGCAGCAACGCGGCGAGGAACGCCAACACTCGCATTGCGCGCCCAGAAATTTCATCCGTTCAAGGCAAATAAGGCAGTGGGTCATCGCTCTCCACAAACCTCCGCAGACCCGCCTGCACGGCTGGCCGATTGAAAAGCCCGCAAAAAATTTCAATCTCGCGGCGCAGCTCTTCCGCCGGCAATAGGTTTGATGAACCGCTTTGCGGCCAACGGCCGCATGGCGATCAAGTTTTCCCATCTGTCTGGCCGTGGCGTGTGCCACTTCCAGAACTTCTCCTTCGGATGCGATTGGCTTATCAGCCCGATGTCCTGGCTTTATCGGCATTGATGCTGCGGCCGGTGAGGATCATGTCGCGAATGACGGAATTGCTCACAGTCGCGCTTTAGGCGCGGAATTCCGCCAAAGCCGGGAATCAATCCCGAGGCGCAGTTCGGGGAAACAAAACCGCGCCATGCGGTCGGCGATAATCATGTCCGCGGTAAGGGCCAATTCCAGTCCTCCGCCGAAAACCAGACCATGCACGGCGGCGATGGTGATCAGAGGCGCGTCGTCCAGAGCAGCGAATACCGCGTGGATGCGCTCCAGAAATTGGCGCAGCTTAGTGTTCCTGTCCGCTTCCTGCGGCCGAAGGCGCGGCTGTATAGCTCCCGCAGGTCCGCTCCGGCACAGAACCCGGTTTCCAGCGCGCTGTAGATGACCAACGCATGGCTTCGCCCTGGATGACGCGACCACTGCGGCGTGAATTCCTCCAACTCCTCCAGCATCTGCGAGCCAATTTCGTTATAGGGAGGGTGCTGGAGCGAAAGCTGGATTACGCCGCCGGTTTCTCCCATGCAATCGTCTTTCCCTGAAATGAATTCATGTTGTTTTCTTTGGTACAGCTCTTCTATTTCCGTCCCGGAAACGCCCCGTGACGCTTCCCGCTCTGAGTTTACCATTAGGCGGTCAATAAGCCGCTCTCCATGGTGAACGGCTTCCGGTACCAGTCGGAAGGCGCGGATCTGCCGGTAGTGTGGCAGGCCGGCATTTACCGCATCCATGGCCGCCTCGGCCTTTCGGATTCTCCCACGCACCTGCGATCAGCGCCACCAGGTAGCTGCGATCATTGCCGACAAGCACTACCTGCTCTGCCGCGGGCAGGCGGCTGTCGACAAGCTTTCCTCAATAGGCTCGGGCGCGATGTTGTGGCCGGAATTCAGAATGATGAGATTTTTCAGGCGGCCGATAATACGCCAATTGCCGCGCGCATCCGCTTCGCCCTGGTCGCCGGTGTGGAACCATCGTCGCGCAACACATGCGCGGTCTCCTCGGGACGGTTCCAATATCCCGCGAAAACGTTGGGACCACGGACGAGGATTTCCTGGTCCGCGCCCAATTTCATTTCCACGCCGGGAACCGCGCGTCCCACCCGTCCCGGCTCGACGGCGCGAGGATCATCAAGCGTACAAATGGCCGTGGTTTCGGTAAGCCCATAAGCCTGAAGCACCGGAATGCTCAGCATCTGAAAGAATCGCTGCGTTTCCACGGCCAGCGGCGCCGAGCCGCAAATCAGAGCCTTCAATCGCGGTCCCAAAACGCCGCGAATCTTGGGGAAAACCGCCCGGCGGCAGAAATAAAGGCTGGCCGCCTCTGCCAGACTGGCATTGCCGTCGCCGCGGAGCACGGCGGCCTGCCTGGCGCGCGCGAACAAACGGGCCACAATCCCTCCGCGTTGGGCAATCTGTTCTTCCACCCGGCGTCGCAGGCGTTCCAGCAGCGTGGGAACATTCAAAAAATATTCCGGCTGCGCGACGCGTATTTCATCGGGCAGGCGATTCAGGTCCGTCGAGAGCAGCAGCAGGCTGTTACGCGACAGCGCGGAAAGCAGCATGATCCACGAAGCGGCGAAGGAGAACGGCGGCCAATGGAAGACGCGCTCCGGTTCTGCTCGCGGCCCCATCAGCAGGTTTAGGCGCGACGCAGTGCAGCCCAGCATATGGCCGACGTTTCCCGCGGTGAGGACCACGCCCTTGGGCTCGCCGGAAGTTCCAGACGTATAGATGATGGTCACCGGCGCGGAATCCGGAAGAGGTTGCAGCGGCCCCACGGGGTCGGCGGGCGCGCGAAAAGCGTCCCCCAGCAAAGAATTAGCTGGCATGTCCGGCATAGCGTGGCGCAGAGCGTCGCGCAGAGTCTCATCGCCACAACATACGTGCGCCGCCCCGCTATCGCGGATCATGACTGCAATTTCCGCGGGAGCCTGGCGAAAATACAGCGGAACGGAAACCAGTCCCTCGGCCAGGATGGCCAAATCCGTGGCCACCCAGTGGATGCTATTGGGCGCGAACAGAGCGCAGCGGTCGCCCGGACGCAAACCACGCTCGCGCAGAAAATGGCGCGCTGATGAAATCTCCTCCTGCAACTGGCCGCCGGTTACAGTGACGATTCCATCCGGATGCACCTCCCCGAGCACAGGCGCCTGACTGTTGGCGCCAAGTCGCGCTACGATTTGTTCCAGGAAATTCATTTCGGATCCGGCGCTGGCATTCAGCAATATTCCTCGGCGAGCTGACGCAGCGCGGGGCTGAGCGGAGGCAGATAGTCCTCCCAACTAAGTCTGCCCTGGCGCACCGGAAATTCCGGGTAGCAGCGCGCCAGGCATTCCTCGAATTGGACGCCCATGCGCGCCATCACGCGCAAATTGCGCGCCACGGTGCGGCGAATTTCATCCCCGATGGATTCTTCGTCCCGATCCAGCGTTTTCAGGATAACCACCAGATTTTCTTCCAGAGCGGGATCGTCCGCTTCCAGAAAGAGATGATTATGGCCGCGCTCGTCCATCAGATTGCGTATGCGCTCGTCCATGGTGACCCCCGCTGACGGAATTCCCGCCGCCATGGAGGTGACGATGGCGTGATACCGCGAAGAGACAATGCGGCTGGCGCACCGGAGGATGCTGACCAGCTGATAAATGTCGTAATGATCGCTGTCGAAAATCGGCGCACCTCCCAGCCGCTGCGCTATTTGCGCGCATGCGCCGCGATCGAGACGCTCCATGCCGATGACTATTGGAAAAACCTGCCGCTCACGGCGGTATTGCTGAATCGCGCCCGCGAGCCCATTCAAATAACGCTCGTAGGCAACATCCACGCCGCTTCCCGATCGGTGGAAGTAGATGGAGCTGTAATGACTGCTGCGGTATGCGCCGGTAAACACGCGCGCCGCAGCTTTGCCCAGCGATGCTTTCACCGGCCACCAGAACGGATGAATCGGGCAGACCGCCAGTACGGGAGTGACGCCGTCCCATCGATTCTCGGTGAGGACTCTTCGGCCATACTCTGTGGGCAACGGTTCGAAAGTCCATGCCGTATCCGTTCCCGATCTCCGTGGGAACTCCCAGCCTCCCCAGAACTTCACGCGATTGCGCATTGCGCGTGATGATGAACGAATCGGCGCAGTAGCGCCGGCACATTTTCGCCAGCAGTGGATCCATGTCGCCGGCCTCCGCGCCATAGCCGATGGCCAACTTATTTTGAGCGGCGGCGATTCCCAGCGAGCCAATCATCATCACCGTGAGGGCATTGGCGAATTTGCTCTTGAACATGGAACCTTCGCACGCCACCACCCCGTGATGGCGCGACACTTCGCGGCGCAGGAACGGCGGGAAAACACCCGGCAGTAGCACCTGGCGCGCATCGCCGAAGTAGCCCCGGGTGAAATCGAAGTTCTGCGTCATCACCGTGAATTCGGCGTTGTCCGGTCCCACAATGCGGCTGATCTGGCGGAGAATTTCCTCCACGCGCACGTCCGAACCGGTGTTGCGCGTGCCGTTGTATCCAGCGAAGAGGAGTTTCAGCTTCTCACCGGGTTTCCAGGCGTGGCCTGTGCCCAGCATCCATTGCAGCTTCGAATACTCAATCAGACCGCCGACCCAGGCTTCGAGCAAAAGGTCCGTCATGCGGCGGAATTTCTCCCGGAATGGGATAGCGCCGCGGAGATGGAAGGTGATGCAGCGGGAGAGGGGACTGATTCTGAGGCGGGCCACGGCTGGTAGGGATAAAGGAAATGAGTTTCGCGGCTGAAGCGCAGCAAGGGGAAACAATATTTCGAGAAGGGAACCGGCGCGCGCCCCATTTCGGCGGCCACGCGCGAATTGTCAAACACCGTATCCCAAACCAGGTAAGGAATGAAGACTTTCAAGAGCGTGGCCAGATTGCCGATTTTTCCCGCGCGGCGCGACAAAGTATTCGACGTCCCGCTGAAAGTCCCTTCCATTTTAGGCATGAATACCGGCCCGCGGCGCCCCTGCTCGGCGGCCAGCGCGGCGGTGATCTGCTGGAACGTTTCCGAGCCTACGCCGGAAGACAGATGGTAAATGCTGTGCGCCGGTTTTTCCTTCAGGTGCAGGCTGGAGATCGCGTCGGCCACGTAATCCACCGGGACAATGTCTATCTTGTCGTTGGGGCGGAAGGGCAGCACGGGCAGGCCCGCCAGGAAGACGAACGCCCGCACCATGTCGAACTGATTGGTGGCCGCGTCACGGCTGTCGCCCAAAACGATGCTGGGCCGGAAAATTGTGTGCGGCACGCCGGGAAGAAGCTCGCCGATCATGTGCTCGCAGAATTTTTTCGTGCGCGCGTAGGGATCGTAATCGGAACGTTCCCATTCGATGGCGAAGTCTTCCTGCACCACTTCGTGGCTGCGTTTCCCCGCGACGGCCACCGTGCTGACGTGGCTGAAGCGCCGCAGTCCGTGATGCTCCCGCGCGCGCATGGCCAAAAGCAGAACCTGCAGCGTGCCGCGAAGATTCACGTTCAGGCAGCTTTTTTCGGATTTGCGATTCAGCGACGCGGCGCAATGAATGATGGAATCGGTGGCGTGAACCAGCGCGGAGAACTTCGCCGCATCAACGCCGAAATTTTCGCTGGTGAGGTCGCCGCAAACCAGATGTATGCGCGAGGCCAGATGATCGCGGAATTCCGGGAAGCCCATATGCAACTGCAACGCGCGCCACAGACGCTCCGCGGCTTCCTGCTGATTCTTGGCGCGCACCAGAAGCAGAAGCGGTTCATCGCTGGAATGCAAAAGATTCGCGGCCACGTGCGCGCCGATATAGCCCGTTGCTCCGGTGAGGAATATTCCCACGGTGTCTGAGTTTACTCCGCCTTGGTGTTGGCGGGGATGGCGTGGCTCTCGCCTGCGGCCGCCATCGCGTGGTCCGCTTCCAGTGGAACGTGACGCGCGGGCCGCTCCTCCAGCGGACGCCCTTCGATCAGCGGATAACTCCACCGGCGCAGCGCGGGAATGTGGACGTTAATCCAGTAGTCCCACCAGTCAATGGAGCGGGCGTTGTAACCAAAGGCGGCGCGTTCCTCCGGCGGCAGCGCGGCCGCCAGCTTTTCAATATTGCTGGCCTCGAAAACGTGATCATTCAGCAAAATGAACGGCTCGAACAGTTCAATCATGCGGATCACCCGCTCCAGCTCGCGCTCCCGCCGCGCCAGAGGCGTGCGCACGAAGGGCAATTGCTTCAGGCTGCGCTGAATGCTTTGCACCACCGCCCGCTGCGCCGGCGCGGACAGTTTTTCGTAGCGCGCCTTGGAAACCGGAATGGCGTCGAAACGCGAACGCAGCCAGTGGTGCAGCCCGTTCTGCGCGCGATAGTGTTTGCGATGCGCCAGGCTGGTGAGTTCGATGGAGCGCCGCATGTTGCAGGGGTTCGTCACGCTGGTGGCCAGATGATACAACGGCTGGTGGCGCCGCTGAACCAGCGCCGCCGAAATCAGCGTCATACCGCGGGTCACCAGGTCCACGGGAATCACATCCAGGCACTTCCGCTCGTTGGTGGGCAACTGCCGGAAATACGTTCCCAGCAGCCACGATAGCGATGCCGACGTGTTGATGCCTTCGTTCCAGCCGCGGAACGGCTGCTCCACTGACGTTTCCACGATGGCCGGACGGGCCACGGCGATGGGAAGGCCGCGTCCCCGGTCAACGATGAGCGATTCGGCGAGGCTTTTCGTCAGCGTGTACGTATTCGGCCAGCCCAGTTCATTCGCGCGGTGCATGCCGGCATCCACCATCGCCTGGCGAATCCAGCGAATGCGATTTTTTCGTATCTGGTTTTCCAGCGACGCCCCGTGCAGGTCACGCGCGGCGGTCTTTTTGTCCAGCGCCTGGCGGCGAAGTTCTTCGGTTACTTCCGGCGACTCCGCGCGGGCTTCCACTTCCTTCACCATGTCTTCCAGCGCCTGCCATTCACGCTCCGCGCTGAACCCCGGAATTTCCAGCGGCGAATAGTCTGCTTCCAGGAGTTCCGTGATGCGGCCGTCACGCGCGCCAGCGGCGTAGCAGGTGGAAAGATGGAGCAGCGCGGCATGATCAGTCTGGCGCTGGAAGGCCAGCAGGTTGGCAATGGCGCGAAGGTTGGCGGAAAGCGCATCGCGCAGGTCGGGATTAAAATCTGTTAGGCCAGAACTGTTGACAATAAGGTCCAGCTCGCGTGACAGCTTTTCGCGCGCTTCCGGAGCCAAGCCCAACCCTTCGCGCGTAAGGTCGCCTTCCACCACTTCCACGCGCTCCATCAGAAATTCGGGAAAACGCTCGCCGTGGCGCGTGGCCAGCGTGTCAAACACCGGCGACTCCTCCACCACGCGGCGGAAACGGTCCAGGCCGGTATTGAGCCGGTTCCGGCGAATCAGCAGAAAGATGCGGCCGGTATCCGGCACGTCTTCCAGCAGTTGCGCCAGCCAGACTTTGCCGATAAACCCGGTTGCTCCGACGAGCAGAATATTTTTGCCGCGCAGAGCCTGGCGAACAGAAAGAGGTGCGCCCGCCTCGTGGCCATTTTTGCCATTCACGTTCGCCGCGAAATCCACCAGAGGGAGCGGAGGCCGCTGCACGTCGCGCCGCGCCGGACGAATCGCCGAGTCCAAAATTTCCGGATGCGCAAATCCCAGATTGTGCGTGGCCCGTTCGCGCGTGACGCGGCCATCGTTGCTGTTTCCAATAATGCGCGCCAGCGGCCCGCGCGGACGAACCACCGGCTCCAGCAGGCGCCCCGTGGCCAGGCCGTCGCGAAATTCCAGGCGGTTGCAGACCAATTCGTCCACGCCGAGATAATTGGCCAGAGGACGCATGATGTGGTCCAGCCCCTGGCTGATCAGCACAATCCGCGCGCCGGAATCGCGCAAGTTCGTCAGGTTTTTCACTCCGCGCGGATTCAGCGTGGGTTTCAGGATGTACTCGAAGTATTCTTCGCCGAGCAGGTCCAGCCGGTCCCGGCTTTCGCCCCGCAAGACGGTATGCAGCACGCGCGTGGCCCCCACGCGGTGCATGAAATAAAGGAACGGGCGCAGAACTGCCATGGCCCCCATCAGGCCTCTGCGGAACCAGCGTTCCAGAAACGTCTGCGCGTTCCAGGTGAAGAAGCCCACTGGGCGGACGGCGGTAAGGTGCAGCAGGCTTCCCTCCACGCGCCAGAAAACCGGCTCCCCCGGCGCGAATGTCCCCATGGATGTGCTGGTGGACACTGCTTTCCCGTTCCCCGCGCCAGTTTGCAATTGATTGTTTGAATGCATGGTGCCGCGTTAGAGAGTGATTCCCCGGAAAATGAGAACGGTAGCACCCCCGCCGGAGCGAATCAAGAACGGCGCCCCGGCAAGGGCGACGGCAGGCCACCGCTCGAAAGCGGTTGGCAGACCGGCCCCGCTGGCGTATCATTCCTGACCATGGCAAACCAAAAATTCGCAGTCGGAGCAATTGTACACAATCGCGCCACCGATGAAGACGCCAAGGTGGTCAGCGCCACCCAGAGCGGCAGCGGCACGGTGTATAAGGTCAAAATTCCCATGGGCAAAACGGGCTGGGAGCTGGGTTCGACGGAAGCCAACTGGTCCGAAGCGGACCTGGAACTTTCCACCAACGAGCTTCTCCGGCTGGATAGCTAACCCGACGTCGCCTGGGCGGGGCCTGCGGCCTGTTTTGGCGTTTCAGCTTGACCTGCGTTGCGGCACGTAATCCCGGCGCGCCGGGAATGGCGTGCGAATCCGTTACGATGTGATGCGGCTATGCTCGCAGCCCTCTCCGTATGGGCGCTCCCTTGCAACGAACCCTCGATTGATTTCCTGCGCTTTCCCCTCAGTCCGCCGTGGGCGGCGATTGGTTGGCAACTCCGTCCGGCGCGAGCGCATCTTCGATGCACGTTCACATATTCCCCGCTAAGGAGCCCTCCATGAAAAACACGATCAAGGCGCTGGCCGTAATCGCATTGTTGCGGCATTCAAGGCGCGATGTGCGGCTAGGAATGCGCGGATTCCAGCGGGATTTCGACGCGAAATTCCGATCCCTGCCCGAAAGCACTTTGCACGCGGATCGCGCCGCCGTGCGACTCCGCAATCCACCGTGCGATGGAAAGCCCCAGGCCCGCGCCTCCCGCGGCGCGCGAGCGAGCCTTATCCGCGCGATAGAAACGCTCAAAAATATGCGGCAAATCGTCTGGTCCGATTCCCACGCCGGAATCCTTCACCGTGGCGATGGCGTTGCCATCTCCGCGATGAGAGCGAAAACGAAACCGCGCCCGCCGCGGGCGTGTATTTCACCGCGTTGTCCAGGAGGATCAGCAGCAAGCGCCGCAGTGCCGCGGCATCGCCAACAACCGCCAGGGCAGCCGCCGGGAAATCCTCCGCAAATGAATTTGTTTCGCCTCCGCCAGAGGACGGGCCTCCTCGGCGGCTTCGCGGGCCACGTCGCACAGGTCTAGCGGCTCGTGGGCGATTTTCACGCCGCCGGAATCCGCCCGCGCCAGCGACAGCAGGTTTTCCAGAATCTCGGAGGTTCGCTCCAGCTCGCGGAGAACCAGCGCCAGAGTCTCGCGATATTCCTCATCGGACCGCGGGCGGCGCAACGCCAGTTCCGTCCGCGCGCGCATCATGGAAACCGGCGTGCGCAATTCGTGTGAAGCATCGGCGGTGAACTGCGTGATTCGCAGGAACGCTTTTTCCAGGCGGTCCAGCATGTCGTTTAGCGTTTCGGACAGATTTTGCAATTCGTCGCCCGTTCGCGGCACGGTCAGCCGCCGCGTTAAGACTGCCGGCGCCGATTTCGCGCGCCGCCTCGGTGATCTCTTCAACGGGCGCGAGAGCGCGGCCGCTGAGCCAGTAGCCCCTTAGCGACGCGAGAGCAACAGCGCCGGAACGGCCGACCAGAGAATGGAATCCAGCCGCTTCAGCGCGTCATCGTAATCCGTCATGCGCGTGCCCACCAGAATCCGATACTCCGGCCGGAGGTTCCACGAGCGCGCTGCAGCCGCAGATGGACGCCGTTGTGCCGCCGATCGAAAATCGCGTTTCATCGCCGCCGAACGGCAGTTCAGCCGCGCCATCGCCGCCGGAGAGTAGGTCCACGAACCGTCACCGGTTTCCGCCTGCATGAAATCCCCGGCGGCGCGCTCTCGGCCCAGTTCTTCGAGTTTGTCGCGCAATTCGGCCTGTTCGCCAGGCGGGAATCCCTGATGGCGTCGCGGATACTTTCCGCGGATTGATGCAACTCGTCGTCCACCGCGGTATAATGCTGCGGCGCATGGTGTACCACGCGATGAAACTGAATAGGATAAATGTCAACGCCAGGACGGCGAAATACCATAGCGTCAGGCGCGCGCGGATGGAGAGCGGCGTCACGATTCCGATTCAGCGCGGAGGTATAGCCGATTCCGCGCAGGGTGTGCAGAAGTTTCGGGCGAAGCCCCTGTCGATTTTACGCGCAGCAGGCGCACAAAGGCGTCCAGATTGTTCTCCGCCACTTTTTCATCTGGCCCCCAAACCGCCTCCACGATGGCCTGGCGCGAAACCGCGCGTCCATTGCGCCGCATCAGAAATTCCAACATGCGGAATTCCGTGGCCGTCAGCCTGATTTCGCCTTTGCCGCGGAAGACACGGTGCGTGGCGGGTTCTAATTTGAGGTCAGACACCGCAGCTCCGTTCGCCGGACGACGCCGCGACGCACCAGAACGCGCAACCGCGCCAGCAGCACCTCGAAGGAGAACGGCTTGGTGAGATAGTCGTCCGCGCCCAGGTCCAGCCCTTTACCACGTCCTGCGCCGCGTCGCGAGCCGTCAGCATCAGCACAGGCGTTTCGTTCTTCGCACGGCGCAGCCGGCGGGCCACCTCGAATCCGTCTATTCCCGGAAGCATGACGTCCAGCACGATGGCGTCGAAATCATGCTCCGCCGCCGGCTTGAGGGCGTCGCGCCCGTCGTACGCCAGTGCCACGCGGTGGTTTTCTTCCTCCAGGCCGTGCTTCAAAAGCCCCGCGAGGTCTTTTTCATCCTCTACGATCAGGATGTGCATGCCCTGCTCCCCCAGCGGAAATTTCCAGGAACGGGTTCGGCTTGCCGGGCTTCAACGACGAAGGCGATGGCAGCCGCCCAGCATCTCCCAAGGGGTCTGAGTGTAATACAGGCTCTCGTCGTGCCGCGCAAAAAGAAAATCTCCCGCCATTGCTGGATCCGCCGGAAAGGAGTTTCGGAATCGCTTTGCGCTGGAAAATGTGGGCAGCCAGGGGAACACAAAGCAAGAAATGATAACGCGCCGTTCACTGGCCGGCGACGTGGTCCATGTGCTGGTGAGTTTGCATCACGCGCAAAATGGCTTCGCGCGTAATCATCCCCGCCAGTTTGTCCCCATCCATCACCGGCATTTGATTTAAGCCCTCGCTCTGCATTCTCTGAAGCACGCTTAGCATCGGCTCTGACGGCGAAACGGCGCGAATGTTCTGGATCGGCAGCATGGCTGCCTGGACGGAGGCGGAGCCCCACTCCTCGCGGGGAAATCTTTGCGCTTCCTGAAGGGTAACAATGCCCACGGGATGGACGAGGGATCCGACCACGTGAAACTGCTGGCCCGTGCGCATCGCCTCCTGGACATATTCTTCCAGAGAAAGGCTGCCGAATACCGTGGGGATTTCCGCCGACATAACGTCTACGGCGCGCAGACCGTGCAGCGAATCGCGCATGGTCGCCTGCGTCAGCGTTTCCTTTGCCGCGCTGAGCAGGAACCAGCCGATAAAGGCCAGCCAGACGCCGCCCATCACGTCGCCTCTCACCGCCTGCAGGATGCCCCAGGCCAATCATCAGATAAGCCACCACCTGCCCGCTCCGCGAAGCAATGCGCGTGGCGCGGGCGACGTCCTTGGTCACCCCCCAGGCAACGGCCCGCAGAATGCGCCCTCCATCCAGCGGATATCCGGGCACCAGGTTGAAAATCGCCAGGGCCAGATTCATTTCACCCAGCCAATAAAACGCGGATTGAAATATTGACGAGGACCCGATGATGTGGCTGGTGGCGAAACACAATCCCGATAACAGGAAACTGGTGATCGGCCCGGCAATAGCGATATTGAATTCCTGCATGGCGCGATCCGGATCTCGCGCAATCCGCGCCAGGCCGCCGAAGACGAAAAGCGTGATGGAAATTACCGGGATGCGGTAGCGCAGGGCGATGACGCTGTGGCCCAGTTCATGAATCAGCAGCGAAACGAAAAACAGGATGCTGACCAACACGCCAAGCGCCCAGTGCTGCGCCGGTTGCCAGTCGGGATGCTGCGCCGTGAACTGCGTGGCCAGCGAATAGGTGATAAGCAAAAAGATAATGAACCAGCTCGCATGCAGATAAATGGGGATACCAAGCACGCGGCCGATGCGCAGGCCGGAAGTTGGCCGACTGGGGCGGATAGGCATGTTCCGTGGCAATTATAGCGGACGCGGCCGATGCGCGTCGGATTTTCCACGGCGCGTATGGCCGCACACAGGCCGTGTTTCGCTCGTCGCGCCGACTCCATTGCCGGCAAAGGAGTTATGCCAATCCCGCGTGTGGAGCGTCTCGTGCGATGCAGACTCCCGGCAGAAGAAGCGGTGGCGGAACACGCGGCCCGCGCGCCGGTATGCGCCGCCATGGGAGACGCACATGGAAGTGGCAATCACATTTCTAAGCATAAGCGGGGCCCTGATCTTCTCCGGTGTCCTGGCGCTGGCTTTGAACAATTTCTTTCTCAGCGTGCTGTTCCGAGCGCTGCCTGCGGGGAAGAAGGAGCGCGCGGTCATTTCCTCAGTCGCCAGACTCACCGCGAGGCCGCGCCTTCAACTTGTCGTTGTGCCGCGAGGTGGGAAGTGAACGGACTCATGCTGGTCATCGTCACGGCCGTTTCCATTGTCATCATCGCGTTAGTGGGATTGGCGCTTTATGACGTCGGCGTGGCGCGCCAGTTGAATGAAACGTTGGGGCCGGATGCCGCGGCTCCCCACGCGGCGGGCGAGGTCGCAGATCCGCATGGAATCCGGGTAAGCCGTGCGCTGGTGATTGCACGCAAGCAATAGAATCCGGATCTGCATCGCATGTCCTGCCGGGGAGCCAGCTAGGCACCCCGCTGCCTCCCCCCAGTCGGGTATTACGGCGTATGCTATGATGGCCGGACAAGTTACGCTGGCGAAATTTGATGCAGGTCTCTTTTACCCGCTCCACCGGAATCTCAAGTTACATGCTCCTGATTCTCACCATGGTTGTCTGCGCGCCACATCCCGCGCAGGCTCAGGATTTATCCGCCTCGGCGCATGCTTTGGGAGAAAAAGCAGCGGCATACATGCACGAACCCCGCGCCGTCCTGATTTCCTACGAAAACGATTCCAGCTACCCCGCCGAAGATTTTGTTGCGGCCCAAAAGGTGTTTGAAAAGGTTCTCGAGGACCACTCGCTGCATATCCTTCGCCAGCCTCCCGCGGATATTGAATTGCATGTCCGGCTGGTGGAGAACGTCACCGAATGTTTTTGGGTGGTGCAAATTCTGGATGTTTCTGGCGCGGATGCAAATTACCCTCCGTATGTCGCGATGGTGCAAGCTCCTTTGCCTGACCAGCGCGCCGCGCCCAAAGGGCCTCACGTTCTTTTGACCAGCGAAAATCTGATAAACAGCCAGTCAAATCCCATTCTGGATGTTTCGGGGCGAAGAGATCCCTCCACTGGCATTTATTCCCTCATGGTGCTGGAGCCGGAACAGGTGGTCGAGTATCGGGCCGGAGCAGACACCACTGACAAGTTCGCGTCCGGTCCAATTCACCGTCCCAATCCCTGGCCTCGCGACTTGCGCGGCAGGATATTGAATACCGGCGGCGATGCTTATCAGGTGTATCTGCCGGGACTAATCTGCGCCGGACATGCGGCGAATCAAATGGGCCAGCAAATGGAATTTGATTGCCACGCCAGCGAATCCAGCGCGTGGCCCCTGTGGAGTGCCGGCGGCCCGGAAGCGTCAATCCCTGCGAATCGCAATTTCTTCCGCGCCATGGGAGCTGGAAATCTTGAATCGAAGAAGCTGCCCTTGTTTTTCTCCGCTGCGCCGATGGACCAATCAGGCGCCGGCGATTGGTTGCTGGCCACTACGGACGGGCGCGTAGCAGATACTGCCGCCGCAAATCCCATCGGCGGAACAAAGGGCTGGGGGGGCGACGTCGTTTCCATGCGCGTGCCCTGTATGGAATCGGATGTTTTTCTCGCGGACGGTCCGGGTGACTGGACGCAGCCCGACACTTTGCGGCTGTTTCAGATTGAAAATGGAGTTGCCACGCCGCTCGGCCCGCCCCTTGAACTTTTCGGTCCTGTGACCGCGCTTTGGCCCGCGAACAATGGGACAACTGCCGTCGCCGTGGTCCGCGACTTGCAACACAATGACTATGAAGCGTTTTCTATTTCCGCCGATTGCGCTAAGTAGCGCTCTGGCCGCGACTCTGGTCGTTCTGGCCTGCCTGCCGGGACGGCTGCATTCCTCGCAGCGTCCGCGCTATGGAGGAACGTTGCACGCGGAGATTTCTTCTCCCATTTCATCGCTCGAAGTGCCGCGCGAGGAGCGCGAAACTTCCGATGATGCTCTCGACCGTGGACGCCTGCTGGGATTGGTTTACGAAGGGTTGGTTCGTCTGGATGGGCAGGGACGCCCCGCGCCCGCATTGGCGCAATCATGGACCTCGGATGCAGACGCCACCACATGGACATTCCAACTCCGCCCCAACGTCCATTTCTCCGACGGGACGCCGTTGACCCCTTCCATGGTGGCCGGTGCGCTCTCGTCTGAGGCGGGATGGCGCGTAACCGCCGCGCCCGGCGCAATTGTGATTCAACTGTCATCGTCAGACCGCGATCTGCCCTTTGAACTGGCTTTGCCATCACACGCCATCCGCCGCGCGGAAACCGACGGAATTCCCGTGGGTACCGGGCCGTTCTCAATCACGACATGGGAACAGGGCCGGCGCATCGTCCTGCAGGCCAATGATGCCGCGTGGTCCGGCCGTCCGTTTGTGGATTCCGTGGAAGTAAACCTGGGCCGGCCCTGGCGCGAGGAGAGCATTGATCTGGAAACCGGCAAGGCGGACGTGGTCGAGATTCCCTTGCAGGATGCGCGGCAGGCGCAATCCCGTGGCGCGCGCGTGGAAATCTCCGCGCCGCAGGAACTGCTGGCGCTGGTTTTTCTGCCCGGCGCGGGCCCGCAACAGGATGAACGTATTCGCCAGGCGCTGGAACAGGCCATAAATCGCCAGTCCATCTGGGATTTTCTTCTGCAAAAGCAGGGAGAATCCGCGCGAAGCCTTTTGCCGCAGTGGATCAGCGGGACCGCGTTTCTTTTTGCTAATCCGGCGGAGGCCGCCTCTTCCCGGGATTCCAGCGCGCGCGGCGCCGTTCAGAACTTGTTGACCATCGGCTACGACCCATCCGATGTTCTCGCCAGGGAAGTGGCTGACCGCATTGTTGTTGACGCACGCGCGGCGGGGATGAACGTCCAGGCCCAGGCGGAAAGCGCCACCGGACCGGGACATGAAAATGCGCGCATCGTTCGCTGGCTATTTCCTTCGCCATCTCCGCGCCTGACGCTGCGGAAATTGGATGATGTGATCACCGCAACGGCGGGACAATCCATCGCGCCGATTGCAACGCAGACTACGGCCGAGGAGCTTTACCGTATCGAACGCGGCACATTGGAATCGCGCTGGGTGATTCCGCTGGCTCACCTGCCCGCCGCTACCGGCGTTAGCGCCCGCGTGCGCAATTGGCCCGCGTCGCGCATGCCCGCCTGGCCGCTGGCCGATGTGTGGATTGACGAGGGGACCGAGTGAGCCTGCGGACGCGGCTGTTTCTGTTTTTCACTTTGGCGCTCCTCGCCGCCGTGGGGTTTGTGGCCGCCGGCGTCACCACCATGACGCGCCGTGCATTCGAACAGCAGGACGCGCGCCACAGCGAAGCCATCGTGGCGCAGTTTCAGCAGGAATTTCAGTCTCGTGGCGAGGAAGTATTTCAGAAGGTGCAGGGGATTGCGGAATCGGAAGCCACGGTGCGCATGGCCATTGATCTCGGCCGGCCCAGCGCCGATGCGTCCCTGTATGTGAACGACGCCAAAGGCCTCGCCTCCTCGCACCAGCTCGATTTCCTGGACCTCTATATGACCGACGGCACTATCATCTCCAGCGCCGAATGGCCCGCGCGCTTCGGATATAAAGAGGACTGGATAAAAGACGCGGGCAATTGGTCCGCGCGGGGAGCTTTTCTCCAGCGCGTGGAATTGCAGGATGGACCGGCGCTGGGCCTGATCGCCGTGGTTCCCGTCCGGGTGGGCGATCAGCCGATTTACGTCGTGGGCGGAACGCGCCTGGGCAGCGATTTTCTTGCATCGTTGAGTTTGCCGGAAGGAACACGCGCGCTGCTCTATCAGAATTTGGGAGACGCGTTTTCCCCGGCGACTCTCACGGACGTCTCCGGCGCGGTTCCCCGGACGGATCAGCTTGCGCCGCTCATCGAAAAGGTGCGCGGCACCGCGCGCGAAATTACCCAGCGCGTGAACTGGAGCGCGGATTCCGCCGACGCGGAGACTTTTTACGCCCTGCCATTGCTGGGCCGCCAGCGCCAGTTGCTCGGCGTGCTGCTGGTGGGGAACTCGCGCCGCAACATTATTGTGCTGGAGCGCCGCATTCGAGCGCTGGCCATGGAAGCGGGACTGGCCGCGCTTCTGCTGGGCTTGCTGCTGAGCGCCTGGGCCTCCGTGCGCGTCACCCGGCCCGTGGCGCGATTGGCGGCGGGCGCGCGAGAGGTGGCCGCGGGAAACTGGAACGTGAAAGTGGAAGCAAAGTCCCGCGACGAAATCGGCCAGCTGGCCGGGGCCTTCAATCACATGACCGGCCAACTGGCGGACCAGCAGGAGCGTCTGCTCCAGGCCGAGCGCGTGGCCGCCTGGCGCGAGCTGGCGCGGCGTCTGGCGCACGAACTGAAAAATCCGCTTTTCCCCCTGCAAATCACCATTGAAAATCTGCGTCGCGCCCGCGAACAAAGCCCCGAACAGTTTGACGAAGTATTTCGCGAATCCACGGCCACGCTTCTGGCTGAACTGGAAAATCTGAAAGTGATCGTGGCGCGCTTCAGCGATTTCGCGAAAATGCCGACGCCGGAGCTGCGTCCCATGCAATTGAATGACGTCGTGCGCGGCGCGGAAAAGGTTTTCGAGGCGCATTTCAGCGCCATTGGCCGCCCATCCATTGTTCCCGAACTCTATCTGGCGGAAAATCTGCCGCTCATCGAAGCGGACGAACCTCTTTTGCGCCGCGCCATCGAAAATCTGATCCTCAACGCCATGGACGCCATGCCCGGCGGCGGAACGCTGGTGCTGCGCACCGCGGTCCGCAACGGCAACGCCGTGCTGACCGTTACGGATTCCGGCGTGGGCTTGACGCCGCGAAGAGCAACGCCGCCTTTTCACTCCGTATTACACTTCCAAACAGCACGGCACCGGGCTGGGTCTGGCCATCGTTCAATCCGTGGTCAGCGATCATGGAGGCGCCATCACCGTGGAAAGCGAGCCAGGGCGCGGCACCACGTTTCGGATTGAACTGCCGATGCGGCCGGCCGCGCGGCCAGAAAAAATGAAGGGTAATGCCGCGCGCGGAAATCAGGAGAACGGCGAATGATTAAAGCCGACATTCTCATCGTTGATGATGACGCCAACACGCTGGCCTCGCTGGCGCGGGCATTCCGTCTGGCCGGCCACGAAGCCACCGTTGCGACAACGCGCAGCGGGCTCTGGAACTGGCGTGCGCCAAACGGTTCGACGTGATTTTCTCCGATGTGGTGATGCCCGGCAAGGACGGCATTGTGCTGCTGGAGGAACTTAGCGCTGCGGGCGTCGCCTCGCCGGTGGTGATGATTTCCGGACAGGCCACCGTGGAAATGGCCGTGCGCGCCACCAAACTCGGGGCCATTGATTTTCTGGAGAAGCCGCTGGCTACGGAGAAACTCCTCCTGACTGTGGAAAACGCCGTGCGTCTCACCCGTCTGGAAGCGGAAAACCGCGAGCTTCGCCGCCGCGCCGGCAAGCATGAAATTGTCTGGGCCAGCGCCGCCATGGAGCGCGTGATGGAGCAGATCGCCACGTCGCCGCGGGCGAAACGCGCGTCTGCATCCTGGGCGAAACCGGTACGGGCAAAGAGTTGGTCGCGCGCACTCTCCACGAAAAAAGCCAGCGCCGCGAATCTCCGTTCATCACTCTGAATTGCGCCGCCGTGCCCGCCGAACTGATTGAATCCGAACTTTTCGGCCACGAGAAAGGCGCGTTCACCGGCGCGGCGGGGCGCCATACCGGAAAATTCGAGCAGGCCAGTCACGGCGCTCTCTTTCTCGACGAAATTGGCGACATGCCGCTGGCCATGCAGGCCAAGCTTCTGCGCGTTCTCGAAGAAGGCGAAATTGAGCGCGTGGGCGCGGAACGGCCCGTCGCCGTGGACGTGCGCGTGATCGTGGCTACCCACCGCGACCTGGAAGAGCGCGTGCGCCAGGGAAGTTTTCGCGCCGATCTGTTCCATCGCATTTTTGTTTTTCCGCTGCGCCTGCCTCCTCTGCGCGAACGCCGCGAGGACATCCCCGTCCTGACCGGGCATTTTGCCCGTCAGCTTGCCGGGCAGAACAATTGGAAAGTGAGGGAATTCTCGCCGCAGGCGTTGGAAGAATTGTGCCGTTACAACTGGCCCGGCAACGTCCGCGAATTGCGCAACATGGTTGAACGCATATTGCTCCTCACGGAAGATGAGATCATCGGCGGCGAAGCCGTTCGCGAGGCGCTTCCGCAGTCCGCGCAGGTCGGTGTTGTCGCCAGTGGGAATCTGGCCGAACGCGTGGAATCATTCGAGAAGGAAACCATCCTTGCGGAATTGCGTCACCACCGCAATCACATGACCCGCGCGGCGAAATCGCTGGGTCTGGAGCGCAGCCACCTCTACAAAAAATGCCAGCAGCTGGGAATTGACCTTCGCGCCCTCCGCCAGACGGACTAATTCATCATCCGAATCATCTCCATCCGCCGCGCGCGATTGGCGGCCACGCAGCCGCAGTGCGAAAATGAAAGACGATGAGCGTATGGGTCTGGAGTGCGGGCGTTGCCGCAACAGCCGTGGCCGCTGGAGTTGGTTCGTGGGGAGCGGTCAGCCCCAGTTCGCAGCTTTTCGGAAAATCGCTGCGCCACACCGGCAAGCCGGACGACATCGCGCTCACATTTGACGACGGGCCCAATCCCAAAATCACTCCTCGCCTTCTGGATTTGCTGGATCGCCATCATGTGAAGGCCACATTTTTTCTTATCGGACGGTATGTGCGGGCCTGCCGCGCGCTGACCGCGGAAATTGCCGCGCGCGGCCACGCCATCGGCAATCACACCGAAACTCATCCCAACCTGCTTTGGATGGGCCGCGCAAGCATCGAAGACGAACTGCAAAAATGCCGCGAAGCCATCGAATCCGCCACGGGCCATCCGCCAGTTTGGATGCGCCCGCCATTTGGGTTTCGCGGACCCCAGTTGCAGGCCGCTCTGCGAAACACCGGCCATCGGGAAATGGTGATGTGGTCTGCCCTGGCGTGGGATTGGAAGCCGCAGCCCGCAACAAAAGTGATTGAACGCTTGCGCGCCGTGCGCGGCGGAGATATTGTCCTTTTGCACGATGGTGATCACCGCGAGCCGCACGGGAATCGCGGCCACACGGTTGATGCGCTGGGATACTGGTTGCCGCGCTGGAACGACGAAGGGCTGCGGTTCGTGACCGTGGACGATTGCGGCGGCGGGGCGTGAGCGCAAGGGAGCTGGACGCCGATGGATGATCGAAGATTTTACGACGAGAAGGAAGAAACCAAGCAGATGACTTTGGTCTGCCCGCATTGCCGGCAGGAGGGAAATTTCCCCGTGCGCTGGATGGTGCGGACCAAAAAGACGGCGCTGCCCAGGGGATCCAACGACGACGACCGCAAGCGATATGATCAGGCGCGGTCCTACATGGTGCGCGTGGATGAACTGGTTGCCTGCCGCAATATTCGCTGCCGCAAGCGTTTCGACCTCACCGGCCAGACCGTGGTGCTGATGTAGATCTCATGCGCCGCCGCGCGGCACCATGCGTGCGTCTCGAAAACTGACGCTGCCGTAACTCACAGCTCCGGATACATTTCGAAGAACGCATCCAGCGACTGCTTCAGCGTGGATTCAATTTCCGCCCGGCTGCCTTCGATCAGGTGCATGGTGACGCGCGCCGTGCGTCCATTCTTCAATTGAATCGTCGCTTCGCCGACTTCCGCGAGATCGTCCGCCGGAAACAGCCTCATTCCATAGACCAGTGCCAGTTGAGCCATCGCTTTTCTCCATTGGATTGCCGCCATGTGCAGAGTAAGCAGCGCGGGCCGGTTCGTCAATTATGGAAACACTCTCACTGTGTTGTCGCGCGATTGCGTTAGAATTCCACTTCGAGGATTTTTGCCGCGGATGCGGACGGCGCATCGCGGGCCGGAACGGAGTAGGGCATCCCGCTCTGTGTGCCGTTGCATCGGAAGGAAGGGGACAACACTTGATGAATAAAACCAGCGCGCGCATGATTCTCGCTGCTGTTTCTCTTCTGGCTTGCGGCCTGTTTCAGTCCGCGCGCACACAGGAGGCGGATGCCGGACCGCGGCAGCCTCCCGCACAACAATCCGCGAATCCTGCAGCGCCCGCGCAGCCACGGACCACGCAGCCGCAATCCACGCCCGCCGCGGACGCAGCGGCGAAAACCGCGCCTTCCGCTGCTTCGTCCGACACCAAGGCCTCCTCGCCCGCTTCAGCGGAAACGGCGGGAACACCGTCCATCGCCGACGCCGATAAAATCACCGTTCCAGCGGGGACGGAGCTGCCGCTGTTGCTGCACAACGGAATTTCCACGCGCAGCGCCCGCGAAGGCGATCCCGTATATCTGGAAACCATTTTCCCCGTCCTCGTTGGCCAGAAAGTGGTGATTCCCGTTGGTTCTTTTGTAAGCGGGGAAGTCACCGAATCGAAGCGGCCCGGCCGCGTGAAGGGCCGCGGGGAATTGGGAATCAAACTCAACAAAATTGTGCTTCCCAATTCTTACGTCATTGATTTGAACGCATCCCCCAGCGGGGCCAGCACCGGCGGCGGCGAAACCGTGGACGCCGAGGGGAGAATTCAGGGCGACACCAGCAAGGCGTCCGATGCCGGCACCGTTTTGAAAACCACCGGCGCGGGCGCGGGCATTGGCGGCATTGCCGGTGGCGCGAAGGGCGCGGGAATCGGCGCGGGGATTGGCGCGGTGGGCGGCTTGATCACCGTTCTGCTGTCACGCGGGCCGGAGGCGGAAATGCCCCGCGGAAGCACCATTAACGCGGTGTTAAATCGCCCCTTGGTGCTGGACGCTTCCAAAATTCAATTTGCCGGCCCCGGGCAGGCCTCCGCCATGCCGGGACCGCCGAACCGCGAGCCAGTGCGCAGCGCCGTTCCGTTCTAACCATCTCCGTGATGTGGGTAGACAATCTGAAAGAACTAAGACTGCGCGTGGCTACCCGCGGGGAGTTGAAAACTGGCGATGGTCCGCTCCTGGGTTGAGTGCCTCTCCCCGTGAAGTGTCTCCATTCACGAAACGCAGCGGACTGAATGCGGAAAGATCGCCGGCTGAATTTCCGTTTGTGATCCAATCCGCGATGTTCTTGGCCGTGATGGGAGCCAGCAGGATTCCATTGCGGTAATGTCCGGTGGCGAAAAAAAGGCCGCCCACTTCGCAGGGGCCCAGGATGGGCAAATGATCGGGCGTGTCCGGCCGTAACCCCGCCCAGGTTTCCACAATTTTGGCGGAAGCGACCGCGGGCGCAAGCTGCGTAGCCGCTGCGAGAATTCCCCGGATGCCTTCCCGCGTCACATTTTTTTCAAAGCCGGCATTTTCGAGCGTGCTTCCCGCCACGGCGAATCCATTTTCGCGCGGGACGATATACCCATGTTCTGAGCGCAGAATGTGGCGCAGCTGAATTCCGTGAAATCTCAGCCCCACCATTTGCCCACGGACGGGCCTGGTCGGCGCCCACTTCCCCAAGCCCGGCAGCAGATGCGTAAAACATCCCGCCGCCACCACCACCGCCCGCGCTGAGATGGATTCGCTCCCGGCCTGAACTCCCATCACGGTGTTATTCGCCATCCGGATGGCCGTCGCGTCACTCTCCGCGAGAATTTCCACGCCGCGATGGCGGCACGCAATCAGCACCGCGCGCATCAATTCGCGCGGCGATACAGCAGCTTCTTCTGGCATCCACGCGGCGGCAAAATCATCCACCGAAACCGCCGGTTCCATGCGCCGGGCTTCTTTCGCCGAGATGGCCTCCGTTGCCAGGCCCAGCCGTTGATGCATGGACACGAGTTCGTCCCGCGCCTTCACGACCGTGGGTCCGAAGAAAATCTCCATTGCTCCGCACCGGCGGTATCCAGTCCTAATTTCAGAAAATTCCTCGATGGATTCAACGTAAGAGCCGTACATCGCCAGGCTGGCTTGCGCCAGGGGAAAGAGCGGCATCGAATCGGGGGAATCGGGAGCGGGTGAAAGCATTCCCGCGGCGGCCCAGGAGGCTTCGTTTCCCGGCTGCTGGCGGTCCAACAGGGCGACACGCATTCCCCGGCCGGAAAGTTCCAGCGCGGTGGACGCGCCAATGATTCCCGCTCCAACGATGGCCGCGTCAAAACCACGCATGGTTTCCATACTAGCAGGCCGCGGAAAGCGTTGCAGGGAGGCGTGAACGGCTCAAACTGCGAAGCGGCGGTTCAGAAGGAATTAAGCAAATCCTGCGAGAGGACGAAAGCCTTCTCCGCCAGATTACCGGAAAGCACCCAATCGGAATCACCAGCGGCGGATTGCGCCTGCGTCAGAAAGGATCGAATCTTTGCAATTTCATCGCGCTGCGCCGTGGTGAGCTGGTTCCGCTCGCACTGCAAGAGATTCTTTTCCGTGGCCGCCATTTGCGACTGGGTTTTCTGCTGCAAGGCCGCCAGCGTCCCCGGCGACATCTGTGGCGAAATCTGCGGAGCCGCCGGTCGCGACGGCACCATGACGGCGGGATCGGGCGAACCAGAAGCCGGCGTTTGGTTCTTCTTCTTGGTTTGCTTCTTGGGCGTGGGATTTACCGGGCCGGTTGTTTCCACGGGCGCAACCGGCTCGCTGGGTTGCGGCTCCTGTTGAATCGCCGGCGCTGTCTTAGCCGGCGCCGGATTTTCAGGGGTGGCCGGAACAATCACCACCGGCGGAGCCGCCATGGCGGTGCGTTTCTGGCACCCCGTGTCCGCAAAAACCGACGCCAGCATCACGAGCAGTGTTGCGCTCGCGGTCCGGGACAGTCGAGAATGGCGCGTGCTGGGCATTCAGATCGGACGCGTCACGGTTTGGGTTGCTCCCTTCGGGAGCGCCGTTGCGCGTGTTTCGGCAGCGTGCGCGAAAGGAAGCCGGATACGAAAAGTCGTCCCCCTCCCCGGTTCCGATTCAAATTCTATCCAACCTCCGTGCATTTGCACAAACCGGAAAGTGTAGGCCAGGCCGATGCCCGTGCCTCCGGGCCGCGTGGTGAAATACAGCTGGAAAATCCTGGCGCGGTGTTCTGGTGATATGCCCTTGCCGGTGTCGGACACCAAAATTTCCGCCGTGTCGCCAGCCTTTTGCAGCGCCACGGAAAGCTTTCCGCCGGCTGGCATGGCTTCGCAGGCGTTAAAGACCAAATTGAGGACTGCCTGCCGCAGCAACTGCCGGTCGGCGCGCACTGGCGGCAATCCCTTGGCCAGGCTGGCGACTGTCTCCACTCCCGCGCGGGCGATGGCTGGCCGCGCGGACGCCAGCGCATCCTCCAGCAGCGCGTCCAAATCCATTTCTTCCAGCTGCAATTCCACCGGTCTGGTGAAATCCAGAAAAGTCTTCACCACGCGATCCAGCCGCTCGATCTCGCTGTCCAGCATTTTCGCCGCTTGTTGCGGCTCGGGGTCCTGCGCCAGGCTGCTTTTCAACACTTCCAGCCACACGCGCATGGAATTCAGAGGATTTTTTACCTCGTGGGCCACGCCGGCGGTCACGCGGGCGATGGAGGCCAGGTGCTCGGAAATTTGCAACTCGCTGCCGATGCGTTCGCGTGATTCCAGTCGCGCAAGGTAATCAACGTACCCATGTGCGCCCCGCTTTCCATCACCGGCTGAATGCGCACTCCGGCGCGCCGGCGCGGTCCTTCGGCGGTTTGCAACACCACTTCCACTTCATGCGCTCGCACCGTTGGTTCGCTGCCGGAATCTGCCGCGCGAAGCGGATGGCCCTCGGGGAAAACATCCAAGGCGCGCTTTCCATTGATGTTCACCGAACCCGCTCCGAGGAACTGGCTACCGACGGACTGGCCAGAACAATCCGCCCGTCCGGGCTGAACAGGAGAACGCCATCTTCCAGACTGCGACATGATCTGGTTCAAATTCTCGCGCAATGTGCTGAAGACTTCGCGCACGTCCCGCAATTCACGGCCAATCAGGCTGATTTTCGAGCTCACCTGCCCGAACTCGCCCGTTCGCAGCCACCGGTTCCACGTCCGATTCGCCCGCGGTGATGCGGTCCAGTTGCGCGGAAATTTTTTGTACCGGCGCCAGTGTCGCCCGGCTGAGGACGAATGCCATCAGCGTTGAACAAAATGGCCGCGATAAGGCGAACAACCCCGCATTTTCCAGTCCCGGCGAAATCTCGTTGCGCAATAGCGCCGTGGAAATGGCCACGCGAACGTTGCCGAAAGGCCGCTGTCCCCAGGTTGAACGGCAGCCGGCTATTCGTAAACTCGCGGCGGACCGTAGAGAACCTCCAATTGCTAATGAAATCCACCGCGAACCAGCGCGGTCGATGTCGGACCGCTCGTAAATTTGGTGTCCGGGCAAGCTTACGTCGCTGGAAAAAGCACCGGTGCGGTCAATATCGCTCACGGTAATTTCATATATGCTGGGCGAATAGCCCAGCGCGCCTGCACGGCGGAATTCCATCCCGGGTCCGCTTGAAAGTTTTCTTCACGTAGTTCGAAATCTCGCCGGCCGGTGGATGCCGGGCCCTTCGCCATGCTCCGCGGCGTCCACGAGAGCCTGTTGCGCCTGCAGAAATATTTCCTGGGCCACAAATGCCGCGCGGCCCTGCGCCTGGCGTATCACCTGTTTCGTCAAAGTGGCCAGATATACCACCGAAATCACGGCCACGACGCCAAGCACCAGCGCCGCCGTGGCGATCGTCAGCTTAGTTCTTAGATTGAATTTCATCCGGACTTCATTTGCGCGGACCTCGTACTCTTTCAGCTTGTTGTGCAATGTTTTCAGGCTGATTCCCAGCAACCTCGGCGGCGCGCGTCTTGTTATTGGCCATGTCTGCCAGCGTTTGCAAGATCAACGCCCGCTCCGCCGTTTCCACGGTCGTGCCCGGCGGGAAGCGCAGCTCCGTCCATCTCGCAGCTCCCGTTGAGGTGACCGCGCCCGAAATCCGCGGGAAGATCGGCGCGGGAAATCTGGCCGCGCTCGCGGGCAATGGCCGCGCGCTCCAGCACGTTGCGCAGTTCGCGGACGTTTCCCGGCCATGGATAGGCGGCAAACATTCCCATCACTTCCTGCGTTGCTGCCGGTCACGTGGCCTCCATGTTTCTTTTCAGATTCCCTGCAGCAGATGTTCCACCAGCATAGTGGAATATCATCCCTGTGCTCGCGCAGCGGCGGAAGCTGGATGTGAAACACGTTCAGACGGAAAAACAAATCCTGCCGCAATTGGCCGCGCGCCGCCGCGCGCTGCGGGTCTTTGTTTGTGGCCGCCACCACGCGCACATCCACGGGAGTTTCCGATTTGCCGCCCAGCCGGCGAACTTTGTTGTCCTCCAGCACACGCAGCAGTTTGGCCTGCGTGGGCACGGGCATCTCCCCGATTTCATCGAGCAGCAGCGTTCCTCCGTCGGCCAGTTCGAAACATCCCAGCCGCCGTTCGGCGGCTCCCGTGAATGCTCCGCGTTCATGCCCGAAGATTTCGCTTTCCATCAGCGATTCCGGAATGGCGGAGCAGTTTATGGCGACGAAAGCCCGGCTGGCCCGCGGGGAAAGCTCATGGATCGTCCGCGCCACCATTTCCTTTCCTGTTCCGGTTTCTCCCGTGATCAGGACGGAAGCCTTGGAAGGAGCGGCCATTTCCACTTGATGCATCACCTCGCGCATGGGCGCCGAATTCCCCACCAATCTTCCCAGTTTGCCCGCGTTCATCAATTGGCGCGTGAGGACGGCCACCGCCTTCCGGTCCCGCACCTGGCTTCCCGCTCGCTCCAAGAGCGCCCGAAGAACCTGCGCTTTCAAAGGTTTTTCGATGTACCAGAAGGCCCCTGCGTCTATGGCCTCCACGGCGCGTTCGTCGCTTCCGCGGCCAGTAATAATAATGGCGGGCAATTCGGGTGAATCTTCATGCAGGCGGCGTATCAGAGTCAGACCATCCATTCCCGGAAATTCCACGTCCGCCAGGAGGACCACGGGGTCATATCCTGCAAACTGCGTCAGGGCTTGTTCGCTGCTCTCCACTCCAAGAACTTCGTACCCCCATTTTCGGAGCAGAGCTTCATATCCCTTGCGTGCAATCTCTTCGTCTTCCACCAGCAGCACGCGTGGAGGCGCTAATGGTTCGGTCATAGCTCGAATTTACCAGCAGCGCCCATGAAACAACAAGAGCGCACGATGAGGAGACGCCCCAGCCGATGCCGCCATCGGCATCCCAATGAACGCCTAGGCAAAATCATTGAAAATGTGGACTTGCACGCAAGCCGCTTGCCCTATAATGATAAATGATAGAGGATGGCTACGTGCTCCGTGGGTCTTGCGGGAGGCTGTTGTTTTGGGGGTGCTGTTATTCATACTGGAAACTCCCCATTGAAGCGGAGCGCCATTTTGTGTCATTTTAGGTTTGTCTTGGCGTCATAACAAATTAGGAGGACGCAATGAATGTGCCCACCTCGCGGTTTGGGATCCTGGTAGCTGCCCTGCTGCTTTGTACCACAGTCAGCCTGGCGGATGGTCCGGCCAACGCGAAAAATAAATGCTCGAATGGCGCAGCGGCGAATTCATCATCGAGCTCGGCTACATGCACGAGCGACTCTTCCTCGTCGAGCGCCCCCGCTTCATCCAACGCGAGCGCCGGTGCCGCTGCGAAGCCATCCTCGGCGCAATCGTCATCTTCCTCCGCATCGTCAACCAGTACGAAGAACGCCAAGAAGCCGCCGAAGAAAGACCATTCCACCGCGGATTCCACGCCGACATGGCAACCCATGGCGTCAACCGGCGGTGGCCTCGGGTTGTTTACTGTGGATACCGGCGAGACGCTCCCGAAGGCCGGCATGAGTTTCTCCGCCGGCGTCAATAAGTATGGAACCATGCCCGGCAGCGCTACCATTCTTAACACCGGCTTCAACGTCGGAGTGGGGCTTACCGATTGGCTCTCTGCCTACGTTCAATTCGACCCCGACCGCCATGTGCATGTCGGCGAGCCCGACGAGTTGAGCTTGAATACGCCCATCACCGGCGCTTATCAACAGTACGGTAATTCGCCGTTCCGCTCCGTACTTCCCATTCCCGGCGCGCGCCCAGGCTATCCCGAGAATGCCCCATTTATTTCCGGGAACGGCGGCGGCGTGGGGGACGTGGTTATCGGTTTGAAGATCGGTCTTAAGTCTGAGGACCGCGGTGCGCCGTTTACTTTCGCCATTGATAACCAGTTTTTCATTCCCACGGTGACCGGAATATCGGATCTCTTGAATGACGAGACTCAGTCCGGGCAATTTGACTATCAGGTCGGCTACAACATCAGCAAACGCCTGTTCAACAATAACTTCCAGATCACTCAGGGATTTGGCTATCGCTTCACCCGCGACGCCTCCTTCAACGGCTTCAATGTGTTTACCAACAACCCGGAGACTGTCCGCCTGGGCCGTGCCGACCAGGTCCATCTGGATGCCGGCTACGTGATTTTCCCCAACAAACGCCTCCAGTTCATGAACGAATATACCGGCACCGTCTATGTGGGCAGCAGTACGCCGGACATGACCTTCGGCGCCCGCGATCCGGTTGACGGAGTGTGGGGCATCCGTCTTTATGCCACCCATTGGCTGGCTGTTGATGCCGGCTATCGCTACATGCTGAATCTTGGCAATTTGAACGACCGCAACGGTTTTGTGATCAAGGCCGGCGCTGTCTATTGGCCGGAAAAGGCCAAGGCGCCCAATGCCGTGTCCGCCGCCTGCATGGTGGACAAGAGCACGATTACCGCCGATTCCAATGATTCGGTGATGGCTTCGGTCACCAGTTCCAATACCTACGGCTACCCCATGAATTATTCGTGGACGGCCTCCGGCGGAAGAATTGACGGCACCGGAGCGCAAGCCCGCTGGGATTCCTCCGGCGTGGCCCCCGGCACCTATACGCTTACCGCGCGCGTGGATGACGGCCGCGGCGCCACCGCTTCCTGCTCCACTGACGTAACCGTTGCGGCCAAGCCGATTCCGCCTCCCACCATGTCCTGCTCCGTGGATCGCTCACCCGTAATTGCCGGCGAACGGCCCACCATCACCGCCGCCGTGAATGATCAGAGCAACACACCTTTGGATTACAAGTGGACCTCCAACGGCGGAGTGATCGTCGGCAGCGGCGCTTCCGTGCAGTTGGATACCACTGGTCTGGCTCCGGGCGATTACACCGTCACTGGCCGCGTCGAAAATGGCAAGGGCGGCGCGGCGGATTGCACCACCACGGTCGCGGTGCAGCAGCCCAACGTGCCCCAGGCTTCCAAGATTGGCGATTGCACCTTCAAACGGGGCAGCGCCAGGGTGGACAACGTCTGCAAGCGCACTCTCGATGATTTGGCGGTTCGCCTTCAGAACGATCCGACGGCTACCGTCGTGTTCATCGGCTACGCCGATCCGAAGGAACATGCTCCGGACAAACTCTCCAAGCAGCGCGGAGACAACGCGGCGGAATACCTGACCAAGACCAAGGGCGTGTCGGCATCCCGTACCCAGTCACGCACTGCGGCAGGTACGGAAGGCGCCGGCAAGGAGAACTTCCGCGTGGACGTTATCTTTGTCCCCGGCGGCGCGACGTACTGAGCCAATCTGACGGACCATTGCAGTTTCACGGGCTCCGTTCCCGCGAGGGGATGGAGCCCGTGTTCTTTTGTGCGAGAATCTTCTTTGTACAAGCAGCCCAACCCGGCGGTAGGGAAGTAACGTGTTCTTGCGCTTAATTCGTTTTCAAATTCTGATTGTTGCTTCCGTCCTGTTCAGCGCGCCGCTCTTCGCGCAGACCTGGCATCCCATGGGTCCCGAAGGCGGCGATGTTCGCGTCCTCGCCGCGGATCCCACCCATCCCGAAATCCTCTATATGGGAACCACCGACGGCCACATCTTCGGCTCCCGCGACGGCGGAGAGCACTGGCAGATTCTTGGCCGCGCCGGCGTTCGCCTCGACGGCGTGATCACCTCCATCGTTGTGGATCCCCGCAATTCCCAGGAAATCTTTGCGTCCTCGTGGACCCGCGAAACCGGCGGCGAAGGCGGCGGCATTTTTTCCAGCCATGACGGAGGCCTCACCTGGACTTCCGCCGGCCTGCTCGGCCATGCCGTGCGCGCGCTGGCTCAGTCGCCGTCCAACCCGGAAATTCTTGTCGCTGGCGCGCTGGATGGTGTATTCCGTTCCGTGAACGATGGCGCCACCTGGCGGCAAATTTCCCCCGCCGACGATCCCGAACTCCACAATGTGGACTCGCTGGCCATCGATCCCCGCCATCCTGACACAATTTATGCCGGCACATTCCATCTGCCCTGGAAAACGATTGACGGCGGAAAGCATTGGACTCCCATTCACGCCGGAATGATTGACGATTCCGACGTGCTCAGCCTGGCTGTGGACGCCGTCCACCCCCATCGCGTGTTTGCCAGCGCCTGCTCTGGAATTTACCGCAGCGAGAATGGCGGAGCCGTCTGGCAGAAGATTCAGGGCGTCCCTTTTTCCGCGCGCCGCACCTACGTCATCCGCCAGGACGCGCAGCATCCCAACATTGTTTATGCCGGAACCACCGAAGGCCTGTGGCAATCACGCGACGGCGGCGCCGAATGGAAGCGCATCACTTCGCATGACTGGGTGATCAACACGCTGGCCATTGTTCCTGAAGAGGGCTCGCGTTCCGGACGCATCGTCCTCGGCACCGAACAGCTCGGCGTGCTGGTCAGCGATGATGGCGGCCAGCGGTTCCAGGTTCAGAATGACGGCTTCTTCCATCGCGAAATCATCGCTCTGGCATTGGACCGCGATCATCCCGGCCGCGTCCTCGCCGTTCTGGCCAACGCGCCTGAGCCGGTGCTGGCCACCGAAGATGGCGGACGCACCTGGACTCCGCTCGGCCCCGGCCTGCGCACCGAAGGATTGAAAAGCGTTTACGCCGCGCCCACCGGATGGTGGGCCACTCTGGATCGCGGCGGGCTGATGCGTTATGACGCGCAAAAATCCGCGTGGGTGCGCGCTGGCGCGCTCAGCGGAGAAGCCGCTGCCTACACCGATCGCCACGGAAAAGTTATCCAGCCCTCCGGCTCCGTTCCATTTTCTTTGGTCGTGAATGACATGGCCTTCTCTCGCGACGTTTGGTTTGCCGCCACCGACCACGGCCTGCTGGCTTCGCGCGATTCGGGAGAGTCCTGGACCATTTACCATTTCGCGCCCATTGATCTCCCTGTGAATTCCGTGCGCGCTTCGCCCGACGGCCAGGACATTCGCGTGGTCTCTCTGCGCGGCATGGTTTTTTCGCTGGATGGCGGGCAAACCTGGTCGTGGCACGATTTGCCGTTCGAGGCCGGTGGCGCTCTGCGCCTGGACCGCGCCGCCGACGGCACCCTCCTCGCCTCCGCGCAAAAGGGCCTTTACGTTTCGCGCGATGCCGGCGCCACCTGGCAGAAAGTCGCTTCCGGCTTGCCCGAAGCGGGCGTCCGCGATCTCGCTCTCACCGAAAAAGTCTGGCTGGCCTCCATGGAAACCGGAGGCCTGTATCTCTCGCGCGACGAAGCCCGCTCCTGGACGCGCGTCTCCGGCACTCTCGCCGAGGGTTTCTTTCCCGTCGTCACCACCGCCGAATCCGGCGGCGCCATCTACGCCGCCTCCGCCACCGAAGGCCTCTACTCCGTGGAAATTAATGACCATCCTTCCGATCCCGCGCCCACACTCTCTTCTGCGCCGGCTTCCGTGCCCGTAACTCCTTCCGCCGTTCCGCCATCTTCCGCGCCCGCTCCAGCGCCTGCTTCCGCCACATCAACCGCAGCCGACCCTCCCTCTCACCGTTAATCCTGTCAGCCACGAAATTCTCGCGCGCGTACAAATTTTCGCCAGCACACAAATCCAACGGCGGGTTTATGCGCGTACCACATGTACAAGCCCGGGGAATCAAGATGTGAACCCCAGGTAACAATTGAAACAACGGCCACCCAGCTCGCTGCTCCTCGTCCCGGAGAATCGATCGCGGTCCGGAAAAAAGGAGAATACAATGAGAAATGTCTTCAAGCTGTGCTCTGTCGTTTCACTGTTCGCAGTCATTCTCGCGCTGTTTCCACTCACTCTTCATGCTCAGGCGGTCTATGTAAACGCCAATAATCCCACCACCAACGCCAACACCGCCTATGCGTTCAAGAATATTCCAACAACCTTGCTGACACCTTTGGTGGGGGAACCAACAAACGGCTGGCCTAGCCACGGCACGGCGATCGTCCACACGGACGCCTTGAAGGACCAGGCCATGTACACGCTGGGAAGCGCGAAGTGTCTGTTCATTTCCGAACCGCTGCCCAGCACTGGCCGCCCCAATGGCGACATTGCCGCCTTCACGATTAATACGACCAACGGGCACTTAACCCTCGTGAACAGGTTTGCCAACCCCGCCGGTAACGTCGGCACCGCCTGGGGAATTCCGCTGGCTACCGGCAAAGGAACTCTCTATGCCGGATACACCAGCACGAATACCATCGTCGGCTGGGCGATAAATGGCTCAACCTGCGCCTTGACGGCATCCACTTCACTGCCGGTCACTCCTCTTAACGGAGGGTTTATTGACGGGATGGCGGAGTCGCACAATAACATCACTCTTGTGGTGTCATACTCTGACGGCTCGGTTGAGTCCTTCAGGACCAGCGCGACCCACGTCACCGCGGCCCCCTGCGCCACGGCGATCAATACCACCGGCCATATAGACGGAAATAGCGCCTACGCCTCCGGCGTGGATATTACCCAGGACAGCAAGTTTGCGATCCTCGGAGACGGAACAAGCGGCAACGTGGCGGAAGTCGAGGTTATTGAGCTGCCCATCACTTGCAGCACCGTGTCCATTGACTACGGCGGAGTCATTGTGGCCAGCGGCATCAGCCTCGGTCCGAACATTGATTCGGACAACGTCTGGCTCAGTCCCGATGAGCATTACATCTATGTGACCAACAACGGCCCGAATCAGCCGCAGGGGATCACCACCGTCACATTCACCGAGCCGGCCATCACCGGTATCGCCACCGGTTGCACCGCTGGATTTACCAATCCCACGAGCTTGAGGTCTCCCAACGGCGGCTTCTTCGAACCCAATGGAATCCAGACACGGGCCACCACCGGCAACGGGACGCGCCTCTATGTGGGCGAGTATGCCAATCCCGCTCCTGCCGCGGTTGCGTTACTGGATATCGATTCCTCGGGCTGCACACAGGAAGCGGCCGCGTCACCGTTTACTCTGCCAGTGGCAATCGGAGGAGTTGGGCAGCAGGTGAGCGCATATCCGCAGCGCCCATTCTAACGGGCAATGGAGATGGTGTCTGCGCGCCGCAGTCGGAAAGACCGGCGCGCAGGCCCATCGCCTAAAGAAAAATGTAAGCCATTAGATTCTCTAGTGCATCAGCGGCGTCGGACGAAATATGAAAATACAAAAGCGCGGCCATCGCGCGGTACCCGGTTAATTATCCGTCAGCAAGACCAGGTAAAGGCGAAGCTCGCCGTGCATGTCCGGGGACTCCTTCACCTCCGCCACCTTCCACGATTTTCCCTTCACATTGACCATAGCCCCCTTCGCGGGGACGGCCACGTCGCCGTCCAGATCCGGAACAGCTTCATCGCTCGACGGGTCTCCATTGAATCGGTACACCAGCTGCTTCTGTTTTTTTGCTTGGTCGCCCACGTTTTCTCCTCTCGAAATCAATTTCGTCCTTCCAAATTGTACGATTGAACATTCTCTCGCCCCAGCGGTTTATTCAGTGCCTCCCGCCGCTACAGTCGCTGCGCCGCGCCATCGCCGCGCGCATTCAGTGTTACAGAAGCTGCTGTTGATTTTTTCCGCGGAATTCTGACAACAGATCAGAACTATGCCCGGACGACGGAAATAAGCGCCAAACGGCGATTTCTAATAGGGACGCATGTGACAGTCGTAAAACCGCAACTCTCGCATAATCTATGACATACACTTTTCTAATAGGGACACTTTTTGACTTCTCATTTTTGCCGCATTTCAACCCCCTAAATCCGCCGTCACACAATCCGAATTGTGGCCTGGCGGAATTTTTTCGAGTATGATGTCCCCGCAATCCGGCCCGGCTCCTTTTTTTGGAACGAATATGGAGGGACGCATGAAACGCTCATTGAATCGCTGGCTCTTTTTCGCTGGCTTTCTGGTTGCTGCGCTGACCATGTCTGCTTGCAGCAAGAGTCCGTCGTCCTCACAGAATCAGCAATCCTCCGGTCAGTCGGGAAGCAACGCTTCCGGCACAACGAGCGGCGCAGCGGGTGCCGCTGGCGCTTCGGGCGCGCAGTCCGCGCAGCAGACGCCTCCCGTTCCTCAGCCGGTTACCGTGACCATTCCCGCGGGCACAAGGCTTACCGTGGTGATGGACCAGTCGGTTTCCAGCGCCGCCAGCACCGTCGGTGACAGGTTCAATGCCACGCTGGCTCATTCGGTCGTCATCGGCGGCAAGACCGCGCTGCCGCGCGGAGCGAAGATGGTTGGCGCGGTAACCAATGCCGTTTCCTCGGGCCGCTTGTCCACACCCGCGGAACTGGGAGTGACGCTGAAATCCGTTCGCGCCTATGGGTCCTCCTACCAGATCGGCGCCACGCCGATTTCCATGAAAGGGAAGTCGCACAAAAACCGCAATATCGCCATCATCGGGGGCTCCGCGGCCGGCGGCGCGCTGATCGGCGGCCTGCTCGGCCACGGCAAGGGCGCGGCCATTGGTGCGCTGGCCGGCGGAGGTGGTGGAACTGCCGGCGCGGCGATGACCGGCAAATCTGAAATCACCATCGGCGCCGAAACGAGATTGACCTTCACGCTGACCCAGCCCGTTACGGTGACGCTCCCGCCGTCTCAGCCGTCGCAGGGGAATGCCGCCGCTTCAACGGCTGCGTCACAATAAACGGCAGGCATTGTTTTGTTGCGGTACAAACGTTCGGTCAGCGCGTGTGCTTCCAGCCATTAAGTCGCCACGAGTTGTATCTTCCGCAATAACATCCTCAGGGCTCCATTGGTCTCCTCGGCGTCCGCAAGGTAATGGGTTGTTGCATTTCCGCATACTCTGAGGTTATGATTTCCCACGGTGGAACTTTCCCGCTATGATTAACAATTTCAGTTCGGGAATTTGTGCCTTCAATAATTCCTTCTTAGGAACTCACCCTCTCTTTTGGCTCAATGATCTGGTTTCTCCCCTTCCTGATGCGAATACATTCGCTATTTTTCGACAGTGGAGACACCAGCATGAAAGCAGACCTTCAAAGCCCTTTAACCGCGGAGCGGACATCTAGTTTCTGCGTTCTCGTCGTGGATGACGAAGAAGCTCCCCGCAACCTATGTAGCGATGTGGTGGCCGAAGCCGGACTGCGCGTGCGCGCCGCCTCCACCACGGAACAGGCCATCGAAATCCTGGACCAGCATCCCGTGGATATTGTCATTACCGATCTTCGCGTGCCGGAACTCGGCGGCATCGAGCTGCTCAAGCACGTCCGCGAAAATTATCCTGAAATCACGGTGATGGTCCTCACGCAGTATGGAACCATCACCAGCGCCGTCGAAGCCGTGCAACTCGGCGCGGCGGACTATCTCACCAAGCCATTCCACGTGGACGAATTGCGCACCAAAGTGGAGACCATGGTCCGGACCCAGCAACTGGCCCTGGATAACAGCGTCCTGCGCGAGCAACTGCGGACGCGTCCCGGATATGGCGGCCTGGTGGGCGTCTCTCCCAAGATGGAGCGGGTGTACAAGCTGATCGCCAGAGTCAGCCAGCACAACTATCCCGTCCTGATTCTCGGCGAGAGCGGCACGGGTAAGGAACTGGTGGCGCGCTCCATTCATTTTTCCGGCCTGCGGCAGAACAAACCCTTCTGCCCGGTGGATTGCTCCTCGATTGTCTCCACCTTGATTGAATCGGAACTGTTTGGTTACGTGAAGGGAGCTTTCACCGGCGCGCTGCACAGCAAACAGGGCCTTCTGGAATCCGCCAATGGCGGCACTCTGTTCCTCGATGAAATCGGCGATATGCCCGTGGACTTGCAGGCCAAATTGTTGCGCGTCCTCCAGGAAAAGGAAGTAAAGCCAGTGGGTTCCACGGAGCGCATTCCGATTTCCATTCGCGTGATGGCCGCCACCAACCGGGATTTGGACGGCGCCGTGCGCGCCGGGACATTCCGCCAGGATCTGTTTTTCCGGCTGAACGTTGTCCAGATCAAGCTGCCGCCTCTGCGCGAACGGAAAGCGGATATCCCGTTGTTGGTGACCACCTTCCTGCAGAAATATGGCGACGCGCAGGGGCCGGACCGCACCGTCTCCGAAGACGCCATGGCGCGCCTCATCGCCTATGATTGGCCGGGCAATGTCCGCGAGCTTGAAAACTGCATTGAGCGCGCCGTCGCGCTGGGCTCCGGGCCCATCGTTCACATGGGAGATCTGCCCTCCAACCTTCAATATGGCGGCGCAGACCGCATGCCTCGTTTTGATGACCTGGTCCCTCTGGATGAAATGGAACGCCGCGCAATTTTCCGCGCCCTGAATGAGGCCGGAGGCGACAAACTGGCCGCGGCGCGGCTTCTGGGAATTGGAAAAACCACGCTTTACCGCAAACTGAAGCAGTACGGGGCGCGTGTCGCCGCCAACTAACTCCCCGCCATCGCCGGGTGCGCGTCTCCGCCCCGCCTGCACCCGGACCGGGCAGCGGATCAACCTGAAAGATCCATCTTGTCTTGCCCGCGAGTTGCGAATGCTTCGCCGCGAATGTGGCTGGCGCAAACCGCATTTCTACGGGCACGGCCATGCCGCCAGGGAGATCAGGCGGCCAGGCGGTGAAACCGGGTTCTTCGGCGGCAATCCGCGGCGCATCCGTATGGCTTGACAAATATCCACATTTCTGCAAACATCGAAATATGGCGCGGACTTCGGCCCGGGAAAATACGGAACATGTGACCAAATATGCCGACATGTTTTCGGCGATGGGAACAGAGCCGCGGCTCCGGATCATGCAATTGCTGTTGTCGGCCCATCCCGAGGGACTTGTGGTCGGTGAAATTCAGGCGGAGTTGGACATTCCCAACTCGACCTTGTCGCACCATCTCGACAAACTCAAGAATGAGGTCCTTGTTCTGGTGCGCCGCGAAAGCACGTTCTTGCGCTACACCGCGAACACCGGGGCCCTGCGTGCGTTGCTGCAGTTTCTGTACGCGGAATGCTGCACTCGGAACAAGGCCGTAACATCGAAAAGCATTATTCAGGTCTGCAAATAAGGAGCCGGGCATGAACGATGAAAACATAAGAGCTGTCGTCAAGGAGAAATACGGCCATGCGGCGCTGCGGGTGAATAGCGGCGGAAGCGCCTGCTGCGGAGCCACGCCGGCCGGCGATTCAGGTTGCGACCCCATTACCTCCAATCTTTACGCCGCGTCGCAGGCAAATGAAGTTCCCGCGGAAGCCATGCTGGCCTCGCTCGGATGTGGAAATCCGACCGTGCTGGCGAAGCTTACTCCCGGGGAAATTGTCCTCGATCTCGGCTCTGGAGGGGGTATAGACGTCCTATTGTCGGCGGGACGCGTCGGGCCCGCCGGCAAAGCGTACGGCCTCGACATGACCGATGAAATGCTTGCGCTGGCGAATGAGAATAAACGGAAGGCCGGAGTCAATAATGCCGAGTTTCTGAAGGGGGAGATCGAGCAAATCCCTCTGCCCGCCAACTCCGTGGACGTGATCATTTCAAACTGCGTAATCAATCTTTCGGCGGACAAGGATCGCGTGCTCCGGGAAGCTTTTCGCGTCCTGAGGCCTGGAGGCCGGTTGGCCGTATCCGACGTCGTGACCCGCGGCGAAATGCCGCCGGAGATCCGCAAGAGCGTGCTGTTGTGGGTGGGCTGCATCGCGGGAGCGCTCGAAGAAAACGAGTACCGCGATAAATTGGTGGGCGCCGGATTTCAGCAGGTTGAGATTGAACCGACCCGCATTTATCGCGTGGAGGATGCCCGGGAATTTCTCGCGGGCGAAGGCGTGGATGTGGATGCCCTGGCTCCGCAGGTGGACGGCAGGTTCATGAGCGCATTCATCCGCGCTGTCAAACCGCCCGCTTCAAAAGACCGACCCTGCCGCGGACCAGCCTGCTGCAACTGACGCGAATCGAGGCTTCCAACGTGCCAGGGCGCTACAACGTTTTGTTCCTATGCACGGGCAACTCGGCGCGCTCCATCATGGCTGAGGCCATCATGAACCGCAAAGGCCGGCCAAACTTCACCGCATACAGCGCGGGAAGTCATGCCACGGGGCGGGTTCACCCCCGGGCGCTTCGGCAGCTCGAACTCGCCGGCTTGTCCATGAACGGCGCGCGCAGCAAGAATTGGGATGAGTTCGCCAGGCCTGGCGCGCCGGAACTCCATTTTGTGTTCACCGTCTGCGATAACGCCGCCAGGGAAGCATGTCCTGTTTGGCCCGGTCAGCCGATGACCGCCCATTGGGGCGTGCCGGACCCTGCCGCAGTGGTGGGCACGCCCGAAGAAATGGAAAAGGCATTCCGTGATGCCTTCATCACTCTCGATCGCAGAATCGGCCTCTTCTTATGCTTACCCTTGTCCGGCCTTGACAAACTTGCCATCAAGCAAGAAATCGACCGCATTGGCCACGAATGAAAATATCACTCGCGCGCAAGGTCGTTGCGGAATTCATCGGGACGGCCTTCCTGGTGGCGTCTGTCATTGGTTCAGGCATAATGGGAGACCGCTTGGCCAGTGGCAACGTCGCCCTAGCGCTACTCGCGAACACGATTGCGACCGGGGCTGCGCTCGTGGCTCTCATCTTCGCCTTTGGCGGAGTTTCTGGTGCGCATTTCAATCCCGTCGTCTCCCTCATGGACGCCTTCGAGCGGGGATTACCCTGGGGTCAGACTCCTCACTATGTTATCGCTCAGGTGCTCGGCGGAATCACAGGGACCATCGCAGCCCACGGCATGTTCGGGCTGCCGCTTGTTTCCCTATCGCACCAGGCTCGCGGCGGCCCTCCCCAAATATTCAGCGAATTTATAGCCACGTTCGGCCTCGTTTCCGTCATTTGGGGTTGCTCCCGGCTTCGATCCAACTCTGTTCCATTCGCTGTCGGCGCGTACATAACGGCGGCCTACTGGTTCACTGCATCTACGTCGTTTGCGAATCCCGCAGTCACGATTGCGCGATGTCTCAGCAACACCTTCGCGGGCATCCGGCCTACGGATGTTCCCTGGTTCATCGCGGCTCAATTTCTCGGTGGAATTGCGGCGACACTGCTATTTCGCTGGCTCGTTCCTAACTTGCAAGTGCGAGCCAAGGAAGTGCTTCTCGATCATAACTCTGCGCGGAACACCTGATTGCTCTTGCGCTTGTACAGTTATGGCTGAAATAACGGGTTACGCAGCCTGCTAATCAAGAATAACCGAAGATGTAGTTTGACTGGAAATCTTGGAGGCTGTCTTCGAGTGACGGCCTGTCCCGAAACCATCTTCTCCGCAGTACTTGCCTTCCAAACTGACCCACCAGCAAGAATTCGCGGCGCGTGCGATTCATTTTGAAACAGCCCTAATTGGAACGCATTCCCTCCCGCTGTATCAGACTGGGAACTTCAGTTCACTTCGAAGCAGTTCTCCGGTCTCAAGCGATTGGTACATAGCGGCTTACTCGTAATCGCCGATGGCAAGTTATGTGCAAGCGCGAGCGGGGGGAATCGCGCATGAACTATGTCCTGGATGGCCGTCACCGGCGTATTGCGGGTGCAGCCTTGCAATGGCTGGTCTTTGTAGGGGGTGTGGTAGCGCTGAGTTTGCTGATTCTCAAGACTCCCTGGTAGGTGCATACGTGGAGAAAATGCGCCAAAGGGACGGGCACCCGGCTGCCAAGGCAGATTCACGCCGGTCTGGCCCGATTGCCGTAACATCCAGGCGCGAACGGCCGGAATCTTCCGGGGACGTTCGCGACGAACCGGAGATTCAACGCATCTCTGATTCGCAGTTGTTGCAACCCAGGCTGTTGCAGACCGAAAAAATGGCGGCATTGGGCCAACTGGTCTCCGGCATCGCCCATGAGTTGAACAACCCGCTCACTTCCATCATGGGATATGCCCAGCTCCTGCTGGGCCAGGGCTTGCGTCCCGCGCAATTGAGCGAGGCGCGCAAGATTTTTCAGGAAGCCGGGCGCGCGCGGCGCATCGTGAAGAATCTGCTTTTCTTTGCCCGCGAAGCCAAGCCGGAGCGCACCACCGTCCAGCTGAACGAGATCATCGAACGCACGCTGGCCCTGCAAAGTTATGAATTGAATGTGGAGAACATCATCGTCGAACGCGATCTCGATCCAGGATTGCCGCCGACGCTGGCCGATCCTTACCAGCTCCAACAAGTGGTTCTCAATCTGCTGGTAAATGCCGAGCAGGCCATTCTGTCCGGCCGCGGAGAAGGGCACATTTGGATTCGCACGCGGAATCGCTGCGGTGATCGTATCCGGCTGGAAGTGGCGGACGATGGTCCGGGCATTCCCCCGGAGATTGCCTCGCGCATATTCGAGCCTTTCTTCACCACCAAATCGCCGGGCGTGGGCACGGGACTGGGACTTTCCATCATTTATGGAATCGTCCATGAGCATGGAGGCGACGTTTTCGCGGAGAACCGCGCCAAGGGCGGTTCCCAGTTCGTTGTCGAATTGCCGCTGGTGCATGCCGCGGCGGAAGAGGATGTGGCCGTTGACCATGGCGCGAATCTGCCGCGCGCCGTCCTGGGCCAGCGGATTCTGGTTGTGGAGGATGAACCGGTGGTAGCCCAATTGATTGCCGACACCCTTCGTGAAAACGACTACGCGGTAGACATCGTGCTGGATGGAAGAGCGGGGCTTTCGCGGCTGGCGTCGCAGCCCTATGACCTCACCATCTGTGACCTTCGCATGCCCGGTGTGGATGGCGTGGCCTTCTTCGAGGCGTTGGAGCTGACAGATAGTCCCATGCGCCGCCGCATCCTCTTTATCACCGGCGACACCATGGCCCGCCGTTCCATGGACTTTCTGGAAAAGCATCGCCTGCCCTATCTGGCAAAACCCTTCCTTCTGGAAGAGCTGCTTCTGGCCGTCAGCCAGCAGCTGGGGCCAGGGCCATTGCGCGCGCCTGCCGAAGTCACAAAGATTCTAAATATGCCGCGCGGCGAGCCAAAATGAGCGCTGAGGAATGCCGCATCTTCGTCTGCGTCACGGACGGCGGACTTTTCCATGCGATTCAGGAAGAGACTTTGCTCCGCATGCCCCGGGTGGCGATTCGCTCCTTTGTGAACGTGAAGCAGATTTACGCGGACCTCCGCCAAGGCTCGCCGGCCGCGATCGTACTCGATGCCGCCGTCCTCAGCCGCAACAAGATTGACGAGCAGATTGCGGAATTGGCGGAATTATCGCCCATCATTCTGATTGGATCCGCGCAAGACCAACCGCACATCGCCCGGCTGGTGGCCGCGGGCCGCGCTGATTTCGTCGCGCAGCTGGCCGGTTTCGCCACGCTTGTGGCTGCCCTGCTGGAACGCATCGTGCGCGCCGCGGAAGCCGCCGAAGCGGCGCGGGGCATGGCGCTTCGCGATCTGCCCGAGGAACTTCTGGAATTCCTGCGCCACGAAATCAATAATCCTCTGACGGGCATACTGGGCAACGCGGAACTGCTGCTGGCCGGGCGGGATCATCTGCCGCCAGCATCCGTGCAGCGCCTGCAAACGGTGGTCGAACTGGCGGTGAGATTGCGCGAAAACGTTCTCCGCGTCACGCACCAACCGAAGCCCGCGCGCCACGCCGCATCGAATTAGACTTTTCGGAGGATTTCCGGTTCCCGGAGGCTCTCCCTCAAATCTTCAGCCGGGTGATCTTGGCGCGCCTATTTACTTCCGTTTGCGCTTCTCCTACCATGGAAATCTTTCCCTTTGCCGGCTGGGCGCAAGCGGTGTAATCAGGACCGGCAGCCATTCGGAGGCTTAATTGTCCACGCGGCAAGCCAGAGTCGCCGTACTTGATCCATCCGGCGCGCGGCGCGAAGTAGAGTTATCCACGTTGCCATTCCGTATTGGAAGGCAGGCGGACAACGAACTCCCCTTGCACGACAGCCGCATCAGCCGCCGTCAAGCGCAGATCGTGGCCTCCGGAGAATCCTACCTGGTGGAGGACATGGGCAGCCGGCACGGGACGTTCGTCAATGGGCAGAAGATTCTCAGCCAGGAACTGCGGCTTCAGGACACGATAGATTTTGGCGTTCCCGACTCCTACCGCCTGGTATTTCTCGGGCAGCAAGCCACATTGGAGGAGCTGCTGGAACGCGCGGAGGCGCCGGCACAGGACCAGACTGGCTCGCGCGACCTGCACCACCTGGGCATCCTTCTGGAAGTGGCGCGCACTCTGGGCTCCGGACTTTCACTGGAGGAAGTGCTGGCCACCGTTGTTGATGCAGCCATTCGCATTACGGCAACGGAGCGCGGAATTCTAATGATGGCTCTGCCGGATGGCACGCTTTATCCCGCCGTGGCGCGCGATGCGCAAAAGGGGACTCTCTCTCCCACGCAGCTTCAGGTTTCCTCCAGTGTGCTGAAACGCGTCGCGTCCACGCGGCGCGAGCTGATCATCAGCGATACGGAAGACGATCATCGAATGCAACAACAGGCCAGCGTGGCGCGCCTGGAACTGCACACGGTGATCGCCATCCCGGTGGACAAGCTTCCGGTGATTGAAGCGGCGGATGTGACCATCACCGGGCGCCGTGGCGAGCTTCTGGGCGTTCTTTATCTGGACAGTCATAAGCCCTCCACTGCATTCAGCCAAATGGACCGTGAAGTCCTTCGCAATCTTGTCCGGGAAGCAGCCAACGTCATCGAGAATGCCCGGCTGTTTGCGGCTTCCCGGGCCAAGTCGCGTCTGGACCATGAAATCGAGATCGCCAGCCAGATCCAGCGGCAGCTGGCTCCGGAGTCGTTTCCGCAAATGTCCCATCTGGCCATCACCGGCTCCACGCTGGCCTGCCTTTCCGTCGGCGGCGACTGTTTTGACGTGATGGATTTGGGCGAGGGACGCCTGGGATTCTTCGTGGGCGATGTCTCGGGCAAGGGAATCTCCGCCGCCCTGCTGGCCACGCTCCTGCAGGGCATTCTGGACACCACGTCCGATATGAAAATCCCGCTGGTGGAGGCCGTTGCGCACGTAAACCGCTATCTGTGCAAGCGCAGCAGCGCGGAGCGGTATGCCACGCTGTTTTTCGGATTGCTGTCCGCCGATGGCGCGCTGGAGTTCGTCAACTGCGGCCACGTTCCTCCCCTCATTCGCCGCCGCAACGGCGAAGTGGAGAACCTGTCCGCGGGCAACATGCCGGTGGGCATGTTTCCCGAGGCCGCGTTTGTGCCGGCCACGGCGCAACTGCGTCCCGATGATTTTATGGTGGTCTACACGGACGGTGTTTCCGAAGCGGCCAACATGGCGCAGGAGTTTTTCGGCGAGGAACGATTAAGCGAGGTACTCCGCAACTTTCAGGGAAGCACGGTGGAAGAGCTGGCGGAAGCAGTGCAGCAAAGCGTGCGCGCTTTTGCCCGTGGCGCGCCGCAGTCCGACGACATCACTCTTCTGGTGGCGAAATATATAGGACAGTGACCAGCATTTAATCCGACGGCATTTCCGGCGGGCGGCGCTTCATACGCGGAACAGCACCTCTTCGCGGTTGAACAATACGATGGCAATGGCGATGGCCACGGCCGCGTAAACGCAGGACGAAAGAAAGATCAGCCCGATATATCCCCAGTGGTAAGTCCCCTCCACCAATTGCTTGCTCACCAGGCTCGTCCCCAGGATGGGAATCAGGGCCGTGCGGGCGCTCAGGTCAATGCCGGGCAGCAACGAGACCACTGCGGGAATCACAATCACAAATGTCAGCGGCGTTATATAGGTTTGCGCCTCGCGGAAGCTCTTGGCGAACAAAGCCACGGCCAGCAGCACGCCAGAAAAAAACATCGAAAGCGGCAGGCCCATCAGGAGAACCGCCAGCACGGCGTGCAAACCTATTTGCAGATGTATGGACGAGGCGCCGGCGGCCGAACCGAAAAGCCCCTGCCCGTAATGAAACGAAATTCCCATGGAGAGGACCGCCAGCATCGCCGTGGTCAGTGACGCCGTCAGCACCGTCAGATATTTCCCCAGCACCAGGTCTGTCCGCGAAACGGGGCTGCACAACAGCGTTTCCAGCGTGCCACGCTCCTTTTTCTCCCGCCGTCATATCCATTGCCGGATACATCGCTCCGGTGAAACACATAATGATCACCAGGTAGGGCACCATGCCTCCCAGCGTTGCGCCGGCCACTTTTTCCGGAGGAGCCACGTTTTTCTGCTCCACGCGGAAAGGTTCCAGCACGGCCACGGGCACATGCCGCGCCACCAGCCGCTCCTTCACCGCCTGGTCGCGCAGCTTGTCCAGGTAGGTTTCGAGTTTGTCCGCGGCCAGCGATGAGCTCATGTCCCCTTCATAGTAGTCAATGGTAATCGTCTGGGCCGCGCCGCTCTCCTCCGCCGCATCGAAACCCGCGGGCACCACCATGACCGCGCGGATCTTCTTCTCCGAAATTTGGGACACGTAGTCGGGCTGCGCCGGTTCGAATTGGAATTGGTCCGAGGCGCGCAATTTCTCCATCAGGCGCGGCGAATCCTGCCCGCCCGCCACCATCACCTTGGGAACTTCCTTTTTCGCGTTGCCCATCAGGGAGGAAGCCAGCGAGCCGATGCCCAGAACCATCACCGGAAATAGCAGCAGCGGCAGCACCACCATGGAAATTATGGTCCGCCGGTCGCGGAGCATCTCCGTCAGTTCCTTGCGGTACACCACGCGAATGCTGCGCAAGCTCATGATTCGCCTCCCACGGCCCGCACGAAAATGTCTTCCAGATCTTTTTCCTGATATTTTTCGGCCAGCTCGGCGAGTGTCCCCTCGGCCAGCAGCATTCCGCCGTGGATGATGCCGATACGGTCGCACAGCTTTTCCACTTCGCTCATCACGTGCGTGGAAAAAATCACCGTCTTGCCGCGGTCGCGGCAATGGCGGATGAATTTGACGATGACGCGCGCGGTCATCACGTCCAATCCTATTGTGGGCTCGTCGAAAATCATCACTTCGGGATCGTGAACCAGCGTTCGCGCGATGGAAACCTTCTGCTTCTGCCCGGTGGACAGCTTGTCGCAGGGCCGGCCGCTGAATTCCGTCATTTCGAGCGTCGTGAACAATCCATCCACCGCCTGCTTTAACTTGTCGCCCTCCAGGCCATTCAGCCGTCCAAAATATTCCACCATTTCCCGGGCGGTCAGACGCGCATATAGGGCCGTTGCCGTGGAAAGGAATCCCACCCGCGCCCGCACTCTTTCCGGTTCGTCCACGATATCGTAACCTGCCACCTTCGCCGTACCGGAAGTGGGCAGCAAAATGGTCGCCAGCATGCGCAGCGTGGTGGTCTTGCCCGCTCCATTGGCTCCCAGGAGGCCATAGATTCGCCCGGGTTCGCAGCGAAAGCTGACGTCGCGCACCGCCTCCACGCTCGCGCGTTGCTTGGCGCCCGGAAAAACTTTTCTCAGACGTTGTGCGTCAATCATTGCTCCTGCCCGCGGTATCCAGGGAACTGCGCCTCACACGACGTGCGCCGGTCTCCACAAATTCCATGCCGTGAAGGACGTGATCATGACGTGACGACGTTGCGTTGCTTCCGGATTTTGACCAGATCGAAATGAAGATACTCCGCCAGTTTTGTAGATGATAGCGGCTTCCCGCGGCCATTCTCGCTCAGCCTTTATGACAGGCAGGACACTGTTTGGTGTTGAAATCACCGGCAGGGACAGAAAACATATTGTTACACTGGATGCAGACCCGGTGAATCATCGGTCCGCCGGCGGCGGATCCGTGCCCTGAATGGGCCGCGCCCTCCTGCGGCGTCTCTTTCTTCGCTTCCATGCGCGGGATTGTAGCATAGCTCTCCGCTCCAACGCGGGGCGCCGTGCGGGCTGGCAGGGCTTCCGGGCCGCCGGAGCCGCCGTCCTTCCATCCCAAACGGCGGAGGACCGCTTTCACGATGTCATCAATGCTTACCGGCCCGCTGAGCACTTCCGCGGCAAACGGAAAATCCTGGCGTGTCATCCGCGAGGCCACCAAAACCACGGGGACTCGCTTTCCCACGCGGCGCAGAACGGAATCGTCCGCGGCGCGCGCCGAATCCTCCAGCAGAATTACGTCCGGCCATAGGCCACGCGCCAGTGCAGCGCGCATGTCCCGGGTCATTTCCATGCCCAGCGCTTCGACGCCGCGTTCACGCAACTCCGCGCGAACCCCGGTCCGCAACCTTACGTCGCCAGCGATAATGAAAACGGTTTGCATCCCATTTACCGCCGCCCGCATCTTCCAGACAGGAAACAACTTCGCTGTGCGGGTAGGCAATGCCCCGGTGCTCTGCTACAATTTCGGCGGTTTCCACGCCGGGGGCAAGCGTCCCGCCAGAAAATGATGGCTGCTACAAAAAAATGGATCAGCCTTGCCGCTGGCATCGCGCTTCTCGTGCTGGTGCTTATCGGACTGGCTGGTCGCGACCAGTCGCCGGAGGCGCGCACCGTGCGCGTCGTCCGCCAGGACCTTACAGCATCCATCACCAGCAACGGCAAGGTCGAGCCCATCCAGCCGTTTGTGGTGCGCTCCCAATATCCCACATTTGTGGACCAGGTGAAGGTGGTGGAAGGCCAGCCGGTTACCAGGGGCCAATTGATCCTGACATTGGATTCAGCGGATATGAGGGCCCAGCTCTCCCAGGCCCGTGCTGATCTCATCAGCGCGCAGGAAGACTTGCGCGCCGCCAGAGGGGGCGGCCCGCCCGACCAGATCGCGCAGTTGAACGGCGACATCAGCAAGGCGCGGATTGACGTCCAGAATTATCAGCGATTGCAGAGTTCCTTGAAAAATCTTGTCCAGACGCATGCCGCGACGCAGGATGAGTTGGACCAGAACGAGGCGTCCCTGGCTCGCGCGCAGGCCACGCTAAACGCGCTGAATCAGCGCAAGGCGGATCTGACGCAGCGTTCCGGCCCGGATGGACAGCGCGCGCAACTCCGCGTGGAACAGGCGCAGGCGCAAATCACCTCCCTGGAGGAAAAGGTGCGCTCCTCCGGGGTGAATGCTCCCGTCACGGGCACGCTTTACTCCCTGCCGATTCATGCTGGGGATTATGTTCAGACCGGCGACATCCTGGCCCAGATTGCCGACCTTCATAAGATTCGCGTCCGGGTTTTCGTGGACGAGCCGGACCTGGGATGGCTGGCTGCCGGACAGGCCGTGGAGGTCACCTGGGATGCCATGCCCAGCCGTCTTTGGAAGGGTCTCACCGAGCAGGTGCCGCGCCAGGTGGTGCCGCGCGGAAATCGCAGCGTCGGCGAAGTGCTCTGCTCCGTGGATAACTCCAATCTTGAATTGATTCCCAACGTGAATGTGAACGTGCGCATTCTTGTCCGCGAAAGCCTCCATGCGCTGGTGGTTCCCCGCGCCGCCGTGCGGACTGAAGGCGCCGATCATTTTGTTTTCGTTTTCGATGATGGGATGATCCACAAGCGGAAAATTCAGGTGGGTATTTCCGACGCCACGAAATTTGAGGTATTGTCCCGACTCAATGAGGGCGACCGTGTAGTTCTCCCCGGTGATCTGGTCCTCAAGGATGGAATGTCGGTGAAAGCCACGGACGTGGAACTGCCGGAATGAAAAACAGCCGCCCTGTTCGCGTCATGATCGTTGCCGCTGCCGCGCTGACCTGGTTTCTCATTCCCGCGCGAGCGCAGGACAACTCCGTCCGCGCGGCCCGGCAACAGTTCGATTCCGGCAACTATTCCGCGGCCATCACCACTCTCCGCTCTCATGTGGCCCGGGACCCGAAAGATGCCGAGGCCTATTACTGGCTGTGCCGCAACTTCTACGCGCTGCACGATTACGATAATTCCATTTCCAATGGCGAACAGGCCGTGCAGCTCGCTCCCCAGAATTCGGATTACCACCTGTGGCTGGGCCGCGCCTATGGCGAGAAAGCCGACCGCGAACACAGTTTTCTGCTGGCGCGCAAGGGGAAACACGAGTTTGAAGAAGCGGTTCGCCTGAATCCACAAAATATTCCCGCGCGGCGCGATCTGGCCCAGTTCTATGGAGAAGCCCCCTGGATTGTGGGCGGCAGCAAGGACGGAGCCAAGCAGCAGGTGGACGCCATCGCCGCCATGGATCCCGTGCAGGGCCATCTGGCCCGCGCCCAGTTTTACACCGACGAGAAGCAGCCCAGCCAGGCGGAATCCGAGGTTCGCCAGGCTCTGAACGCCAAGCCCACTTCTCCGGACGCGCTTTTCGAGATCGCCGGCTTTTACGCCACGCTGGGCCGTCCCCGGGAGTTGCAATCCGCAATTGACGCGGCGGTGGCGTTGCGCCCCGGCGATCCGCGGCTGGCGTATTTTCGCGGCGCGGAAAGCGTCCTCACCGCGACGGGGCTGCCGCAAGCCGAGCAAAATCTGAAATCCTATCTCGCTTCCACGCCGGACCGCGGCGACTGGCCCTCCCACGCCGCCGCGCGGGAATGGTTGGGCCGCGTCTATGAGGCCGAGGGAAAACGCGCCGAGGCGGCCGAACAGTACCGCACCGCGCTGCAACTCAACCCCCAGCTAAATTCCGCGCGCGACCGGCTGAAGAAACTGGACCAGGGAACGAAACCGTAACCGCGGACGGCCGGCTCCATGAGTGCAATTCGCATTTCATCAACGTCACCCCAGGCACGGGAGGATGGCGCGCAAGCCACCTCCATGATTTGGGAGGAGACGTTCGGCCTGGCCATGCAGGCGCTGCGGGCCAACAAACTCCGCGCCCTGCTTACCATGCTGGGCGTGGTGATTGGCAGCGCTTCGATTGTACTGGTGGTCACCGTCGCTCTCACCAGCCAGCGTTACATCATCGCCCAGATCGAAGCCGTGGGCGCCAACCTTATCTACGCGGAGACGGTTCATAGCGGCGCCGCGCAGCCCTCCGCGCTGGGCGATGAAATCAGCATGGCCGATTTGGCGGCCGTGCGCGCGGGCGTCCCCGAAGTGGTTCAGGTAGCCGGAACGCATGACATCAATACCACGGTGGTGGTCCACGGCATCGAGCATCCCGTGAACCTGGTGGGAGTCACCGACGGATTTCAGCAAATTCGCAACCTGATCATCTCCCGCGGACGCTATTTCGATCAGCAGGACATGAATTCGGAGAGCAAGGTTTGCCTGCTCACCGAGGACCTGGCCAACCTGGTTTTTCCCGCCGATGATCCCATCGGCAAGACCATCCGGCTCGGGGAACTTTCATTCACAGTCGTGGGAGTATTCCGCGAGCGCGTGGCCACATTCGGTCAGACGGAGATTACCCGCGAATCCGTCCTGATCCCATTTGCCCTGGTGAAGTACTACACCGGCGAGGAATACATCCGCACATTTTACGCGCAGGCCGATCGGCCCGAGGATGTTCCCGCGGTTACGGAGCAGGTGAAGGAGATATTGGCCAGCCGCCACCGCGCCGGCGCGGATTATCGCGTGCAGAATCTGGCGTCCATTCTGGAGACGGCGCACCGCATTTCCCTCGCCCTCACCATCGTCCTGGTATTGATCGCCTTGATTGCGCTCACCATCAGCGGAATCGGAATCATGAACATCATGCTGGTCACCGTTACGGAACGAACGCGCGAGATCGGCATCCGCAAGGCCATTGGCGCCCGCCGCGACGCCATTCTTTATCAGTTCCTGATGGAAGCGGTGCTGATCAGCGGCGCCGGCGCGCTGATAGGGATCGGCATCGCCGTGGCGATTCCCATCGTGGCGGAAGCCCTGCTAAGTCTGGTTCCCGAAGCCGGCGGAATCACCATTCCTATTTCCTGGGTGTCGGTATTTTTGGCGTTCTTTGTTTCCACTTCCACGGGACTGCTTTTCGGCTATTTGCCGGCCAGCCGCGCGGCAAAACTTCAACCAACGGAATCCTTGCGCTATGAATAAATCAAAATATCTCTTACGGAAATGGCCGGTCATCCTGGCGGGTTTGGCGGCCTTTTGCTGCGCGCCGGTCCGCGCACAGGAGCCGCAGAAGCTCGCCTTGAAGGACGCCGTCACGCTGGCGGTGAAGAACAGCCACGAAATTGCGCTGGCGCGAGCGCAGTATGTTGTGGCCGAGTCCGAGGCTGGCCTCAGCCGCTCCGCGTTTCTTCCCAATATCTACACAGGGTCGGGAGTTGGCTATACCTACGGCTTCCCCACCACTCCGGGCGGAGCCCCGCCTTCGGTTTTCGACCTGGCCTATACGCAGTCGGTCTTCAATCTGCCGGCTCGTGGCCAGGTCCATGCCGCCGAGGATCGCGCGGAAGGCAAGCGCGTCGAAATGGATAAAGTGCGCGATTCCGTGATGGTCAGCGCCGCTTCGGATTATCTGGAGCTCGCCAAGGTGAGGCATTCGCTGGACCTGCTGCGCACGGAGCAGACCAGTGAGCAGCAGATCCGCGACGTTACCCAGCAGCGCGTGGATTCCGGGCTGGAATTATCCATCGAAGCCACGCGCATGGATTTGGCGCTGGCGCGCACCGAGCAGCGCATTGTCCAGTTGCAAGGACGCGGCGACGTACTGGCGGAGGATTTGCACGATCTCACGGGCATCCCCGCGGATCGTCCCATTGAGGTCTCCGCGGAAGATTTGCCCCAGGGCGCGGAGATGTCCCCGGAAGAAATGGTCAGCCAGGCCGTCGCTTACAGTCCGGACGTAAAGGAGGCGGAATCCGAGCGGGCCGCGCAAACCGATCTGGTGAAAGGCGAGCGCGGCGGTTACTGGCCGACCGTGGACCTGGTCGGCACCTATAACGTTTTGAGCAGGATCAACAACTACGACGAGTTCTACAATTCGTTTCAGCGCAATAACGTCAATGCCGGAGTGCAAATCACCATTCCCCTTTTCAGCGCGCATACCCGGGCCAACGTGGCATTAGCGCGGAGCGAGTTGACCTCCGCGGAATTGACGGAAGGCGCCCAGCGCCGCGGCGCCACGGTGCAAGCCAGGCAGAATATTCGCGATGTTCGTGAGGCGGACGCGGCGCGCGAAGTGGCCCGCCTGGATTTGAAGCTGGCGCAGGAAAATCTGTCCAACGTCCAGAGCCGTTATGACCAGGGGCACGCCACTCTGCGCGACCTGGAACAGGCGCGCGTGGACGAAAATGAAAAGTGGGTGGCCTTCCTGGACACGGATTTCTCCCGCCAAAAGGCCCAACTGGCGCTGTGGCAGGCAACGGGCGAACTGGCCCAGCACCTCCAATAGCATTTCTGCATCTAAGTTGATGCACGCGTAAATCACCGGATGGGCACGGTGGCGCGGGAATGTTTGGCCGTCGCGCGTTAATCAGGTAATATGTATGTCTTAGTGCGTGGAAACCCTGCGTGCGAGGTACTTTGGGGAGAGGACCCCGCTACATGCCGTCTGTAATGAAAACACTGCTGTTGAATCCACCAAGTTTTGAGAATTTTGACGGCGGGGCCGGGTCCCGCTGGCCCGCCACCCGGGAAATTGAGTCCTATTGGTTTCCGGTGTGGCTCTCTTATGCCGCGGGCATGTTGCCCGGCAGCCGTTTATTGGACGCTCCTCCTCACAAGGTCTCCGTTCAGGAGACGGTCAAAATCGCGGCCGGCTATGAATTCGTTGTTTTCTTCACTTCCACCGTGGGATTCCAGAGTGACCTGCGCATCCTGCGGCTGATGAAGGAAGCAAAGCCTTCCTTGAAGATCGCGTTTGTCGGACCGCCGGTCCAAATCCAGCCGGCGGAAAGCCTTCTGGCCAGCCAGGACATTGATTTCATTGTCCGTGGTGAGTTTGACCATCCCGTTGTGGAATACGCGCAGGGAAAGCCATTGCGCGAGATCGCCAACGCCAGCTATCTGGTGGACGGCAAAGTAGTCCACAATCCGATGCGCCCGATGCTGCAGACGCCGGAACTGGATGCGCTGCCGATGGCGGCTGAAATTTACAAGCGCGACTTGAAAATAGAGAACTACAACGTTCCGTTTCTCCTCCATCCCTATGTTTCCTTTTATAGCGCGCGGGGATGCCCGGCTCTCTGCACTTTTTGTCTGTGGCCCCAGACGCTTTCCGGGCACGCCTGGCGCGTCCGCTCGGATGAGAACGTGGCCCGCGAATTCCGTTTCGTGAAGGATAACTTTCCGCAGGCCAAGGAAGTTTTCTTCGATGACGACACTTTCAACATCCGCAAGGATCGCGTCATCTCCCTCTCCAAACTGCTGAAGCCCGTGGGCCTCCAGTGGTCCTGCACGGCGCGCGTTCACAGCGATTACGAAACTTTGTCCGCGATGGCCGATGGCGGCGCGCGGCTGCTCATCGTTGGTTTCGAATCCGGCGATGCGCAAATTTTGAAGAACATCAAGAAGGGCGCCACGGTGGAGATGGGGCGCACCTTCGTGAAGAACTGCAAGCGCGCGGGCATTATCGTTCACGGCGACTTTATTATCGGGCTTCCCGGCGAAACCAAGGAAACCATCGAGAAGACCATTGAATACGCCAAGGAACTCGATTGCGAGACCATTCAGGTTTCCCTGGCCCATGCTTATCCGGGCACGGAACTCCACTCCTTCGCCCAGCAGAATGGTTATCTGGCCAGCGAAGCCGCCGCCGATTCCCTCGGCCACCAGTTGCCGCATCTTCAGTATCCCGGCCTTTCCGGCGATGAGATGATGAATGCCGTCAACCGCTTCTACGACGACTATTATTTCCGCCCGCGTGTGGCGTGGCGCATTGTGCGCGAAGCTTTGTGGGATTCGCACGAGCGCAAGCGCCTGTACGCACGAGGCGGTGTCTTTCCTTCGATTCGGTACGGACCGCTGGAAGTGGACCCGCGCGCGAATCGCAAGAAGAAGACGATGATTGCCGTCCCGCCCATGGATTCCCGTGAAAAGGTGGGCATCGCCAGCCAGTTGTAACTAAAAGCATGAAGACCATCTGCGGGCGGCGCCTGTAAAACGCTGATCTTTCTGGCACTGATGCTTTTTTTCGGCCCCCTGGGCGACGTTTTGCTCAGCCCGCAATGAAGCATGTGGGCGCTGTATCCAGCGTCCGCCCGGTCCCTGCGGACCGTTTTTCTGCGCGTCTTCACTCTCCGGCCGGTCTGGCTGGGCATTGCGTCGCTCCTGGTTTTTTTGATTTCCTATTGCTGGTTCTTTCCTGGGCGGACTACAGTTTCGTCCAGCCCGCTTCCGCCGCTAGTTATGTCGTGGTCGCCTTGCTGGGTTACTTTGGCTTCTAGGCGAATGGTCAGCTCCGACCGCTGGTTTGGCGTTCTGATCATTTGCCTGGGCGTGTTGCTGGTCGGACAGACTCCGCATAACACCACGGAGCGGCCTATGACAGTGCGCGTTGCCCTCCTCGCTCGGCATGCTTGTGGCGTGCAGCACGGTCGGCGAACTTTGTGTTACCCGCGCCATGAAAGATATTGGGGAAGTGCATGATTTTTCGCCCCGCAATCTTTTCAGCGTGATGAAACGCGCCATTGCATCGAGCCTGGATGTGGTCTGGCATTTTTCTGATGGCGCTGGCGTTTTTTGCGCTGCTTGCCATGCTTTCCTGGTGAGAACGTCAGTTTTGTTGTGCCCGTAACTGCGCTAAGTTATGTGGCTGGCGCCTGGGCGGGCAACTATTTGCTTGGCGAGCAAATCTCCGCCTTGCGCTGGCTGGGCGTGGGGTTTGTGTGCCTGGGCGTCGCGCTTGTGTGATCGGATAAATTACATCGTGACCGACTGGCATCTGTTCGGTGGGCCATCCTGCCCGGTGCATTGCGCCGCTGGCGCTACTACGCCCTGGCCACGTTTGCCGCTATCCGTTTTTTCCGCAGCCCGCGGCCGCCGCGTGACTTCACGCCGCCGGTGAGCATTATGAAGCCGGTTCAGTGGCTGGACCGCGAAGCCTACGAGAATTTCGCCAGTTTCTGCCATCAGGATTATCCCGATTACGAAATTCTCTTTAACGTGCCCGACGAAAACGATCCTGCCATCCCCGTTATCCAGCGAGTGATCCGTGATTTCCCCGAACGGCGCATCGGCTGCTGATCGGCGCCGAAAAGCTGGGCACCTGCAACAAAGTGAACAAGCTGGTGCGCATGGTGCGCGAGGCGCGGCACGACATTCTGGTCATCAGCGACAGCGATATTCGCGTCGGCCCCGGATTATCTGCGCGCAGTGGTCGCGCCATTTCGCGACCCGAGCGTCGGCTGCGTCACGTGTCTTTACCGCGGCCTTACGGATAATTCGCTGGCGTCCCAACTTGAGGCGCTGGGCAATACTTCCGATTTCGATGCCGGAGTGCTTTCGGCATGGGTATTGGGCGGTATCAATTTTGCGCTGGGCGCCACCATGGCCACCACGAAAGCGCGCCTGGCGGATATCGGCGGCTTTGAGGTGCTCGTGGACCATTTCACTGACGATTATGAACTGGGCACCGCATCCACGCGCTGGGCTATAAAATTGAGTTGACCAATTTCCCTGTTTTCACCGTGTTCCCCAAGCAGGGGATGAGTCAGTGCTTCAAACATCAGGTTCGTTGGAATCTCACCATGCGGCATGCCCAGCCCTGGGGGCATTTCGGTCTCCTGCTTGACGCAGGGCCTGCCATGGGCCATCGCCGCGGCGATCGTGGCTCCGTCGGCCACGATTGCGCTGGCGTATCTGAGCGCTTATCTGGTCTTCCGCTTCGCCATGGCCTGGACTGTGGGCGTTTGGGGCGTGGGCGACACGCTGCTGCGGCGCAAGATGTGGATGGTTCCGCTGCGGGATGCTTTCGGGTTCGTTGTCTGGGTCACCAGTTTTTTCAAGCGGCGCATTGAATGGCGCGGCGCGGAGTTTTATATCCGTGACAAGCGCCTGGTGCCCGTCGCGCCTCGGACCGCGCGCGGTTGACGAAATCCCGCCGGCTGATTACAGTATTAGGAGAGCCGCGCTAGCGGCTTTTTTTTGCGGTTGCTGGGAGGTCGTCCAATCGGTAGGACATCAGGCTCTGGATCTGATTATCCTGGTTCGAGTCCAGGCCTCCCAGCCAGAATCTTCAGCCGTTTTGGGATGAGTTTTTTTTGCCCTCGCGGTCCGAAAGATACCACGGGATCGTAACCAGCACGGTCCGCCGGCTTCCCCGCAGCAGCAGCAGCCCCCGCAGGATTTCCGTCCGCGCGTTGTACAGCAGATGTTCATACCATCTTCGCTCCACAATCTCCGGGACGATGATCAGGATGCGGGAATCTGGCGAGGCGGCCTCCAGCTCGCCGACGAACGTCAGTATCGGAAGCAGAATGTAGCGGTAGGGAGACTGCAAAACCGTCAGCTGGGGGGGCGCCAGTCCGGCGCGCTTCGCTGGCGCCGCCGCCAGCTCCTCCCAGTGCTCTTCCAAATCGTTGTCGTCCGCTTCCAATTTCACATGAACCGCGTGGATATCCGAGGAAATCGTGAGAGCAAACAGCAATGCCTTCTCCGCGAGCCTGCTCCAGGATTTTACGGGCACCACGACGACGGGTTTCCCCACGTGGTCCAATTCCAGCGGCACGGAACACGAGGTTTCATCGCTCACGCGGTCATAATGACCCCGCACCAGGTACATGAGCGCAATGATGGTGGGAACCAGCAGCACCGTCACCCAGGCCCCGGAGACGAACTTGGCGACCGCCACCACCAGCAGCGTGATTCCCGTGGCCACTGCTCCCACGGCGTTCACCACCATGCTGTGCCGGGATCCCGGGCCGCCTTTTTTCCACCAATGCACCACCATGCCCGCCTGGGACATGGTGAACGCCAGGAACGCGCCGACGGCATAAAGCGGAATTAAACGGTTGGTGACTCCGTCAAAAAAGATCAGCAGCAACCCGGAGATAACCGCGAGGACACAGATTCCCTCGGTGTAAACCAGCCGCCGCCCGCGGTAGCCCATCGAATGCGGCAAAAAACTATTTTCCGAAATGGCCCGGCAAAGGCGCGGGAAATCCGCGAAGGCCGTATTTGCCGATAGCGACAGCACCAGAAGAACGGACGCGCTGGTGATGTAGTAAAACACTCCGCGCCCGGCCACCGCCGCCACCAGAATGGACAAAACGCTCTGGTACCCGGGAAGTCCCGGGTCCGTCGCCGTAATGCCATAAGCGCGCGCCAGGTAGGCGATTCCGCCGAGCAGGAAAATCAAAATTCCGATGATGATGGTGAGCGTCCGCTGCGCGTTGCGCACCGTGGGCTCGCGGAAGGCTTTCGCTCCATTGCTGACCGCTTCCACTCCGGTCATCGCCGTGCATCCGCCGGCAAACGCCTGCATCAGCAGCCACAGGCTGACCACTGCTCCTCCGGCCGCCGCGGGGGGTGGAGGGACCTCCACCGGTACCGGATGTCCGCTGGCGAAGACCACCTTCGTGAGCCCCCAAAGGATGGTGATGACCAGGGTTCCCACGAAGGCGTAAGTGGGGATCATGAAAAAAGTCCCGGTCTCGCGCACGCCGCGAAGGTTGATGATGGTGATCAACACCAGGGCGCCCAGGCACAGCGCCAGCGTGTGCGGCAAAAGAGCCGGCGCGGCGGAAACCAGCGCGCCAATTCCCGCGGAAATTCCCACCGCTACCGTCAGAATGTAATCAATCATCAGCGCCGTGGCCGCCAGCAACCCGGGAAATCTGCCGAGATTCTCGCTGGCCACGGTGTAGGAGCCCGCGCCGCCCGGATAGGCGGCAATGGTCTGCCGGTAGGAGAAAAAAACGATGGTGAGCAGCAGGATAATCGCCGTGCTGATGGGAATGATGTAAACGATTCCCGCATACCCCAGCGGAATCAGCAGCGTGAGAGCCGCCTCCGGGCCGTAACCAGCCGAACTAAGCGCGTCCAGCCCGAAAATGGGGATTCCCGCGGCGACGCCGATCTGCTCCGCGCGCTCCTCTGACGTGGGAATCGGTCTCCCAAAAATCAGGTTGGTAAACGACAAGCCCCGCGAACCCCCGCCGAAGAGTCTAGGTCAGTTGGTCTCGATATCAAAGAGACCAGTCGAACAGGAATTCTATTCACGAAGATGGTTTGGCGCGCCCGCGGCATCCGAGAATTAGACCCGCGGAAATCAAAGCACCAGCGGCGAGGATCGAAATCACCGCGCCGGCAACGCGATCCGGCGTCCGTATGAATCGAATGCGTATAGTCCCGCTTCCCGGCGGCATGGCGACAAGCATCTGCGCCGTTTCCGGCGCGGACTGCGTGTTCGCCGGACGACCGTTGATGTCCGCCTGCCAGGCGGGATACTGGACCAGCTTTATGGCCACGGTCGTTGGCGCAGCTGCCTTCACGTGGATCTGCTTTTCCTCGGGAGCCCATCTTGAGATTTCGAGCGCGGTAGATTCATCCTCGGACGCGGAATCAGAATCCGAATCGTAAACCTCCGCGCGCCTGGCGTTCTCGGCGAGAGAATAGTGGTCGCATCCCAGCGGCGAATATTCGTCCGTGCCTTCATACCCTCGCCCCGAATCAATCGCCTGCGAGAGGACAGGAATATCTTCGCTGTCCCACCAGCAGGTGCGAATCATCGCGGACGCCGCCACGGCCAGACAGAGCGCCGTGCCTGCCCATATCCATGCGCGACGTCGCCAGCGGGCCGTTGCCGCCGCGAAAAAAAACCAGCAGGACACGTTCAGCGGTATCAGCCATCGCCATGGAAATTGAACGAAGCGCAACTCCGGCGCATACCGCCACACCAACAGCGAAAACGGAAACATCAGCGCCACCGACACCGCCGCCAGCAACGCCAGCGGCTCCCAAACCGTGGATGCCAGCCTGCGTCCGCGCCGCGCCGCAATGGCCGCAAGCAAGCAGACACACATCACCACGATGCACACCACGGAAACTTTCCAGTTGAAGGCCATGAAATCTTTGTCGGACGACCGGGCGAAAAGAAAATTGTGATCCGGCGCGAGTTCCGGCGCCAGCGCTTGCTCGATATTCACCCATCGCCGCTCGAATGCGGCGGGAAGAATATAGAACGCCGCCAGCCCGAACCCCACGGCCATCGAAAGCGCGCCGTCCACGCATGGCCGCAACGATTTCAGGCGAATGGCGCGAAACAGAAACGTGATGCCGAGGGCGTAAGTGACGATAACCGCCGCCGGTGCGTTGCACAGCCAAATCCCCGCGAAAACGACTCCCGTGGCGACGATTTTTCGCGGCCGGGAAAGCGAATCATTCACCGCGAAGGAGAATAACAGGGGAAACAGGGCGCTTGCCAGCAGTTCCGCGAAATCGCTGCGGTAGTAAACAATCACCAGATGGTACGGGTTGGCGGCGAAAAAAACAGCGGCGGCCAGCGCCGCGCCCGCGGGCATCCAGCGCCGCGCCAGATGGAACATGCTGAGCCCGGCGATAACCAGCCCGATCCACAAAACCAGTCCCGGAACGATGCGCCACGGGAGAACGCTCCCCAGCCCCGCGCCCAGCAACCACGAAGCGGGCGGATAGAAAATGAAGCGCGGCTCGCCGAATCCATAATTGGCCCACTCCGCCCAGCGCGGAAACAGGACTGCCGCCCGCCACTGTTGCGCCACATCCAACCATGATGAGAGATGAAACTGGAAGTCGTGGCCGGACGCCTGTCCCAGCCACAACATTGGCGAAATCACCATCGTCGCCGTGGCCAGAATCCACGGCAGCGCCCGCCACATCGGAAGAGGCTGAGGAATTTGCGGCGTAATATCGCCGGCGAATACAGCTGCCGCGCCCCGCGGAGATGCCTCCGGTACGTTTTCGCCAGATTCCCTGTTTTCCGTGAGCATGTTGCGTGACCAGACATGATATAGAAAAGAGGCTGGATTGTGCTCGGCGAAGCGTCCGGGCCGCTGGCGGAAAGACGCTATGACCAGGGAACAGGAACGGCTGGACGAAATTCGCTCGAAAGGCGCGAAGTGGCAGCATTGGGGTCCGTATCTTTCGGAGCGCCAGTGGGGAACCGTGCGCGAGGATTACAGCGCCAATGGTGACGCCTGGAACTACTTTCCCTTCGCGCAGTCTCACGCCCGGGCCTACCGCTGGGGAGAAGATGGAATCGCCGGTCTGTCCGACCAGAACCAGCGCATCTGTTTTGCGCTGGCACTTTGGAATGAACACGACCCGGTTTTGAAGGAAAGGCTTTTCGGCCTTTCCAATTCGCAGGGAAATCACGGCGAGGATGTGAAGGAGTGCTACTACTACCTGGACGCTACTCCCACCTATTCCTATGCCAAGTATCTATACAAATATCCGCAGTCCGCTTTTCCCTACCAGCAGATAATTGAAGAGAACCACAGACGCACGCGAAACGATCCCGAATTTGAATTAACAGACACGGATGCCTTTCGCGAGAACCGCTACTTCGACGTTTTCGCCGAATACGCCAAGGCCGATAGCGAGGACGTTCTTGTCCGCATCACCGCTTTCAATCGCGGCCCGCAAGCCGCCACATTGCACCTGCTGCCTACCATCTGGTTTCGCAACAGTTGGTCCTGGGGCCGCGACAACCGCAAGCCGAGCCTGCAATTCCGTCCGGGGGCGGGCCCCGCGGTTTTGGACCTCAAGCATCCACTCTCCGGAAATTATTGGCTTGTCATAGGCGGCTCGCCGGAACTCCTGTTCACGGAAAACGAAACAAACTACGCGCAGGTATTCGGCACGAAAAATTTGCAGCCTTACGTGAAAGACGCTTTCCAGCGCTATCTTCTTGCGCACGAAAAGGCGGCCGTCAATCCCGCGCGGACCGGCACAAAAGCGGCCGCACATTTTGCCGTGCCGCAACTGCCGCCCGGCGGCAAGTTCGAATGCCGCTTGCGCCTCACCAGCCAGCTCCTCACTTCCCAACCGGAGAAATCTCCTTTGGCCGGCGAATTCGATCAGGTTTTCGCGCTGCGTATGCAGGAAGCGGACGAGTTTTATGCCCAGCGCCATGGCGACCGTCACCAGCCAACCGCCGACGGCATCCGCATTCAGCGCCAAGCTTTTGCCGGCCTGCTTTGGGACAAGCAGTCCTATCACTACAACGTGAAACAGTGGCTGGAAGGGGATCCGAATCAGCCGCCCTCTCCGCCGCAGCGCTGGCAGGGCCGCAATCACCGCTGGACGCATTTGAATAACGCCGACGTCATCTCCATGCCGGACAAGTGGGAATATCCGTGGTATGCGTCGTGGGATTTGGCGTTCCACTGCGTGGTAATGGCTACGATCGATCCGGAATTCGCCAAGAACCAGCTAATCCTGTTGCTCAGGGAATGGTACATGCAGCCCAACGGCCAGCTTCCCGCCTACGAATGGGCCTTCGGCAACGTCAATCCGCCCGTGCACGCCTGGGCTGCCTGGCGCGTTTACCGCATCGAGGGCCGCATCTGCGGTAAATCCGACCGCATGTTCCTGGAAAAGGTGTTTCACAAGCTCCTCATCAACTTCACCTGGTGGGTGAACCGCAAGGACGTGGACGGCCAGAACATTTTCGAGGGCGGTTTCCTGGGCATGGATAACGTCGGCATCTTTGACCGTTCCCAGCCGCTGCCCGGCGGCGGCCACATCGAGCAATCCGACGCGACCAGTTGGATGGCCATGTATTGCCTCACCATGCTGGTGATGGCCCTCGAACTTGCTGCTGAAGATCCCGCCTACGAGGACATCGCCAGCAAGTTTTTCGAGCACTTCGTCTACATTTCGGACACCATGAGCGATATCGGCGGCCAGGGGCAGGGCCTGTGGGACGAGGAAGACGGTTTCTTTTACGATTATCTGCGCATGCCCGACGGCGCCCGCGTGCCGCTGAAGATCCGCTCCACCGTCGGCCTGATTCCCCTCTTCGCCGTGGGAACGCTGGAAGGGCCGTTGTTGCAGACTCTGCCCAATTTCACGGATCGCTTTCGCTACTTTATGGAGCACTACCCCGGCGTGCGCGATCGCGTGGACCAGGGCCAGGTGAACGACAAGGGCGGAAGGTATCTGCTTTCAATTGCCACCAAGCGGCAACTCGCGCGCGTTTTGCGTTACACCCTGGCCGAAAACGAATTTCTTTCGCCGTATGGAATCCGCTCGCTTTCCAAGTTTCACAAGGATCATCCCTTCACTCTGAAGCTGGATGGCGTGGTGGACAGCATTGACTACGAGCCCGCCGAATCCACCACCGCGATGTTTGGCGGGAACTCCAACTGGCGCGGCCCGGTCTGGTTCCCCATGAACTATCTGCTGATTGAGGCGCTCCAGCGCTACGACTATTTCTACGGCCAGCAGTTGCAGGTGGAATTTCCCACCGGCTCCGGCCAGATGATGACCCTGTGGAACGTCGCCGCCGAGATTTCGCGTAGGCTGGTTTGTCTTTTCAAGAGCAAGGACGGCCGCCGCCCGGTTTTTGGTAACTCCGAAATGATGCAATCCGATCCGAACTGGAAGGACTATCTCCTCTTCAACGAATATTTCAACGGAGATACCGGCCAGGGCCTCGGCGCCAGCCACCAGACCGGCTGGACCGCCCTCGTCGCCAAGTTAATCGAGCAGAACGGCGAATAATCCCCGTCGATGCACACTGCGCGTCGCCCCGAAGACGCGTCCTCCGACCATGCGGATGATGATGCGCCGCTTCACCCGGCTGACCAGCGGGTTCAGCAAGAAGTTTGAGAATCATGCTTGGCACATCGCGTTGCACTATATGCACTGCATCTTCGCACGGATTCACAAGACGCTGCGCGTGACCCCGGCGATGGCCGCTGGCATTTCTGACCACGTTTGGAGCATTGGAGAAATCGTTTCCTCGCTGGATTCCGAGGCTGATACAGTGGCTGCGTGAAATCTGCAACGAAATTCCTCTTCTCCATGCTGACCGCGATATTGGGCTTCGTCATCACTGTCGTGATATTGGTAGGCGGGGCAGCCCTGTATTATGGCAAGAGAGCCGTGGGCGAAAATATTCCTTTCGAGAGCATGTTGGGAGTTTTTGCCGCTCGAATGGGCCTCGTCGTGGCGATACTTTGCTTCGTTCTCTCGTGGTGTGGTTATTGGCCAAGACTTTCACGGCACAAGAATCCAAAATGACTCACTACCTTACAGGACGTGCTCTTGACTTCTCCTTCTTCCAGCGGACAATAGATCAGAACTATGCCCAGATAACGGGAACAGGCGCAAAACCGCGATTTCTAATAGGGACACAAGTGACAGTCGCAAAACCGCAACTCTCATGTAATCAATAACATGCACTTTTCTAATAGGGACACTTTTGGCCTTCTTCTTCATCGTATTTTAGCGCCACAATCACCGCCCTTCTGTTCGCTCTTTTCCATGCCAGCGCCAGATTTTCTAGGCCAGGCCGGGGATTTCAAAAAGTTCCAGAAGAACCTTTTCTCCCGCGTGCGTGGAGACCAGAAAAAAATTCATCATCGTGCCGTTGGCTCCGGGACGAATGCTGGGATAAACCGGAGTGAGACCGAATCGCGTGTGCAGAAAGTCTTCGGCGCGGGCCACGTCGCGCACGCGAAATTCCACCTGCTGAATTCCTTCGCCATTGCGTTGCAGAAACCGGGCGATGGCGCCCGTCCCCGCCGGATTGCGCGACGTCAAAATGTCCATGCGAATGTTGGGCAGAAAATGCAATTCAAATTCCCGCGCGTCCTGATCGGGAGGAACGCTTGATTCGGCGGGAATGCCGTACGCGGCGCGTATCCGCAGAAAATTTTCCGGAGAGACGGCAACGCCCACGGTGGTTTCCGGACGAATCGCCGCCGGATTACCGTAAGGCTCGGTAAAAAACAGCGCGGCCAGTTCAGCGTCCCCCATCCATCCTTCGGCGATGGGCCATGCCAGTGCCGCGCCCTGCGCGAACAGCGCCGCCGCGGCATCCTCGCGCAGCGTCAGGTCCGTCGCGGACAAGCAGTGAATCTGGTGAGAAACTTCAGAATTGTCCTTGGTCACAACAATCTCTCCCCCCTCCGCCGGAAAGCAGCCCCGCGCTAGGCCGCTGCTCCCGTACGCTTTTTTCCAGACAGCGAGAACAGAATCGTGAGCAGCAGTATGCCGCAGATTATCGAGAGCGAAAAGGGAATCGAAATCTTGATCCACCGCGCTGCCAACATCTTGGCTCCCAGGAAAACCAGCAACGCCGCCAGACCGCGCTCGAGATAGCGCAACCGCGGCAAAAGTCCCGCCAGCAGGAAATACAGCGCTCGCAATCCCAGTATGGCGCAGGCGTTGGACGAGAAAATGACGAAGGGATGCTGGGTGATGCTGAGCGCCGCCGGGATGGAATCCATGGCGAAAACCACGTCGGCGAATTCCACGCTGAGCAGCGCCAGCAGCAGCGGCGTGGCGTGCAGCGCGCCCTCCTTGCGGATGAAAAACTTCTCTCCGTGGAATTCCCGCGTTATGGGAATGATTCGCCGGATCCAGCCCAGCACGCGATTGGCTTCCGGCTGGTCCTTGCTGCCGTGACCGCGCACAAACGTGAACGCCGCGTAAATCAAAAACGCGCCGAACACCTCGGTCATCCAGTGGAAATGCGCCAGGAGCGCGGTGCCCGCCAGAATCAATCCCAGACGTATGACCAGCGCTCCCACCACGCCGTATTCCAGAATGCGCGGCTGGAATTTGGGCTCCACGGCGAAATAACGGAACACCAGCAGGAAGACGAAAAGATTATCCAGGCTGAGGGATTTTTCCACCAGGTACGCGGCGAAAAACTCCCAGCCCGCCGCCGTGCCCAGGTGCTTCCAGATGAAAATCCCGAACAAAATCGAAAACGCCACCCAGACGCCACTCCAGGCCGCCGCTTCCTTCAACGAAAATGGATGGGGCCGCCGCGCCGTCTGCCAGAATTCAAAGGCAAGTATCGCCAGAATAATCAGGCTGAAGCCCAGCCATAAAGAAAGTGACGCCACACGGGCAGTCTAGGGAATCAGGGCAGGAATTACCAGAAGAGCGGGCGAGAAATTGACTTGCTGGTGTTCAGAGCAGGCGGAATTGAACTTCGACGTTGACAGTGACCGCCGCGGCGCGGCCATTCGGTCCGACCGCGGGTTTCAGCCGCCAGGTGCGAACCGTCTCGATGGCCTTTTCATCCAGTCCCAGGCCGATGCCTTTGAGGACGCGAATGCTCGTTGGCCGTCCCTCCGGCGAAACAACGATTTGCAGAAGGACCGTTCCCTGAACTTTCACTTTCACGGCATCATCGGAATACGTGGGGTCAGGACAGTAGAGGCAGTTCACATCGCCATAACCATTTGTGCCGGCCATGGGCGCGCCGCCACCTGTGCCCCAGCCTTCACCGGGGCCAACGCCACCGCCATTTCCGCTGCCGACGCCTCCGCCGCTGCCGGAGCCGATGCCGCCGCCGGAGCCTGGCCCGTTGGAGTTATTGAAAGTCTTGGCGAGGGGATCGCCCCAATTGGCCGCGTTAGGGCTGGGAAGTTTCAGGTCAGGCGGTCCCAGCACCGTCGGAGTCATCGCCAGCTTGGGATTCTGCGGCGGCGTTACCGAAGGCGGCGTGAACTGCATGGTGGAGAATTTCGGCAGCTTGCCGCGCGAAGCCGGAATGGGATCGTGCGCTCCGCCACCGCCGCCGCCGCCGGCCTTCTTCGCGCCGTGCGGCAATTTCGGCGTGTACGGCGAAATATCCAGAGGCGTCAGGAGAACCTCGGAGTTCTTGGCCTCCGTCGTCGGCTGGAGCACACCGGGCACAAACGGCGCCGACAATCAGCACAATAACGACCACATGGATCAGCAAGGAAATCATCTGCGTCCCTTTGGAATAGGGATCCTTGCTCCAAATGTCCTTTACGGGAACCGGAGTGCTGGTGACATTCAGCGGCGCCACCTTCGGCGGGGAAACTGTGTCGCGAATGTTCTGCCACAACTCTTTGTACCAGGGCTGCCATTCAACCAGAAGAGTTCCATCGCTGGCCGCCTTCGCTTCCGGCGGCAGGGGGCGGAAAAACTCCTTCAGGTTGTCTTTCCAGCTGGACTCGAAATGCTTATCCGCAATGAACTTTTGATCCGAGCCGCCCTGTATTTTTACAGGCTTTTCAATAAGGAAATCCTTAAGATTGGACCAAAAAGTGGCAAAGGGAGAGGTCCGGCTGGGTTGAAGGGATGTCCACCGGCGGGCGTCGAACTTGGATTCGGCGCGATCCTGAACTTCAGGCTCTAGCAAGGTTCCTGGCATACGAACACTGCCGCGATTCGCAACTGCTCCCGATTATTAGACTCCAGGGCTGGAAAAAAAGATGTCTTCCCGGTGCGGCTGACATGTACTCGCATTCATTGTAACATACGATGAGAGCTGGCAACGCGGGTTTCACCTCGCCCGGAAAGCCAAAACTGACGAATGAACAAGCCTTCCACCCTGAAGAATACTCTGAATCTGCCGCGCACGGACTTTCCCATGAAGGCCCAGCTCCCCCAGCGGGAGCCGCAACTGCTGGCCGAATGGAACGAACGTCATCTCTATGAGCGGATTCTGGAGGTGCGCGCGGGGGCCCCTCTTTTCACGCTCCATGACGGGCCGCCCTACACCACCGGGGACCTCCATCTGGGTACCGGTCTGAACAAAATCGTGAAAGACATGGTGGTGAAGTCCAAATCCATGGCCGGTTTCCGCGCTCCCTACATTCCGGGATGGGATTGCCACGGCCTGCCCATCGAAAGCAAGGTGGAAAAAGAACTGGGCGGCAAAAAGGACTCTGTCTCTCCCGCTGAGTTTCGCCGGCGTTGCCGCGAGTACGCCAACCGCTACATGGACCAGCACCGGCGCGATTTCCGCCGCATGGGCATTTTCGGCCGGTGGGAGAAGCCCTATCTCACCATGGATTTTTCCTACGAGGCGACCACGGCGGATGCCTTCCTCATGTTTCTGGAGAAGGGCTACATCTACCGCGGACTCAAGCCGGTCTATTGGTGCTTCCATGACCGCACCGCTCTGGCCGAGGCGGAAGTGGAATACGAGGATCATTCCAGCCCGTCCATCTGGGTGACTTTCGCGGTTGTGGGAGACCGGAAGAAAGGACTGCCGGGCAACGATGTCTCCGCCCTGATTTGGACCACCACGCCCTGGACGCTCCCCGCCAACCGCGCGCTGGCTTTTCATCCTGATTTTGAGTACGTGGTTGTGGAAACGCCGCGAGGAAAACTTCTGCTGGCCGAGGAGCGCGTTTCCGCCGTCGCATCGGAGCTGGGTCTGGAAATGAAGGTGACCGGCCACAAGTGGAAGGGACGCGATCTGGAAGGAATGCTCTTCCAGCACCCATTCCTCGACCAGCAGGTTCCCGCCATTTTGGGAGGGCACGTCACGCTGGATCAGGGCAGCGGAATCGTTCACACCGCTCCGGGACATGGCTCCGACGATTTTTACGTGGGGCAGAAATACGGCTTGCAGCCCTACGCTCCGCTGGATGATGAGGCCCGCTTCACCGAAGGTCTGCCTGAATATCTTGGCAAGACGGTTTTCGAGGCCAACCCCGCGATCATCGCGCTGCTGCGCTCGCGCGGGGCGTTGCTGGGCGAAGCAAAAATCCAGCACAGCTATCCGCACTGCTGGCGTTGCCACAATCCGGTGATTTTCCGCGCCACGGAGCAGTGGTTCGTAGGTCTGGAGCACGCCGGCCTGCGCGAACGCGCCCTGGAAGAACTCCCCAAAGTGAAGTGGACGCCGGAATGGGGCCAGGAGCGTCTGCATGAAATGATCGCCACGCGCCCGGACTGGTGCATTTCTCGCCAGCGCTTCTGGGGCGTGCCGCTGGTGATTTTCTATTGCGATGCCTGCGGCGAGCGCCTGGATGACTTCGCCGCGCTGCGCAACGTGATTCGCTGGTTCGAAAAGGAAGGCGCAGACGCGTGGTATCAGCACTCCGCGGAGGAGCTCTTGCCCGCGGAGACAAAGTGCAAATGCGGCGAGGCAAAATGGCGCAAGGAATCGGACATTCTGGACGTGTGGTTCGATTCCGGTTCCAGCAATCTGGCGGTCTTGAGCGAAGAGGACGGAACGTGGCCCGCCGACGTCTATCTGGAAGGACCCGACCAGTATCGCGGATGGTTTCACAGCTCGTTGCTGGTGGCCGTTGGCGTGAAAGGCCGCGCGCCCTATCGGCAAGTGGTCACCCACGGTTGGACGCTGGATGCCGATGGGCGGCCCATGTCGAAATCGCTGGGCAACGCTCTGGCGCCAAGTGACGTCTATGAGAAGTGGGGCGCGGATCTTCTGCGGCTCTGGGTGGCCTGGCAGGATTACCAGACCGACCAGCGCATGTCCGACGCGGTGATGAACCAGGTGGCGGAGGCCTACCGCAAGATTCGTAACACGCTGCGGTTCGCGTTGAGCAACCTGTACGATTTTGATCCCGCGCGGGACATGGTTCCCGATTCGCAGTTGATGGAACTCGATGCGTGGGCGCTGGAGCGCACCGGGGAATTGGTGCAACAATGCCGCGATTGGTATGAACAGTTTGAATTTCACCGCGTGATGCACGCCATTCACGATTTCTGCGCGGTGGATTTGAGCTCATTTTACTTTGACGTTTTGAAGGACCGCCTTTACACCTTCGCTCCGCGAAGCGCGGGAAGGCGTTCGGCGCAGACGGCTATCTATCGCATCGCTCACGCGCTGGTGCGGCTGGCGACTCCCATTCTTGTATTCACCGCGGAGGAAGCCTGGAAGTATTTTCCCCGCGCGGCGGGCGATTTGGAGAGCGTCCATCTGACGGTATTTCCCAGCGCGAAGGAATTCCAGGGATCGTTGAACGAAAACCAACTCGCTGCGTGGGAAAGGCTGCTGGGCGTTCGCGGCCAGGTCCTGCAGGCGTTGGAGAAGGCGCGGAACGACAAACTGGTGGCCGGTTCGCTGGAAGCTAAAGTCGTCCTGGAGGCATCCGGCGCGCTGCGAGAGCTTCTGGAGAAGCGGCGCGCGGATCTTCCCGCGCTGTTCATCGTTTCGCAGGTGGAGATTCAGCCGGCGGGAACAACCGATGGCAATAACGGCGGCGAATTGCTTTCGGTGCGCGTGGTCAGCGCCGACGGAGCGAAATGCGAGCGCTGCTGGAATTTTTCCACGGCCGTCGGCACATTCGCCGAGTATCCCACGTTGTGCGACCGTTGCGCTCCCGTGGTGACCGAATTAGCGCGGGAAGCGGCGTCCGGCGAGCGACAGGCGGCATCCTGATGGGCACTGGCGCTCGTTCGCGATGGATTTGGCCGGTGTTACTGGTGCTGGCTGCCGATCAGGGCAGCAAGCTGGCCATCGAAAGATTCCTGCCACCCGATTCGTTCCGCGTGGTGGTTCCCGGCCTGTTCAATCTGGTGAACACCACCAATCGTGGCGTGGCCTTCGGACTGCTGGCGAATACCAATGTGCCCTGGATGAGTCATGCGTTGGCATTTTTTTCCTGCGCGGTGATGATATTTCTGGCCTGGATGCTGCTGGCGGGGAGAACGGAAGGGGCGCTGGCGGAGTGGGGCATGTCCTTCATCCTGGGCGGCGCGGCGGGGAATGTTTTGGACCGCGTGATTCACGGCAGCGTGACGGACTTTCTTGATTTTTACTGGCGCGGATACCACTGGTACACATTCAACGTTTCCGATTCCGCGATCGTGATTGGAGCCGGTCTGGTTTTGTTCGAACTGTTTCGCGATCATCGCCATCCCGCCGAGGAGAGCGTCTAGGTATGCATCCCATTCTGTTTCAGTGGGGCCCGATCACCATTTACACGTACGGGGTGTTGGTGGCCACGGGCGTGATTCTGGGTCTATGGGTGGCGCGGTCCACGCGCCGCGGGCGGGCTTGAATCCGGAGACGGTCTGGAACCTGGGCATCTACATGGTTCTGGCCGCGCTGGTGACCGCAAAACTCTGGCTGGTTGCCCTGTACGCCGGTTACTACTGGCATCATCCCGCCGAACTTTTTTCCCTGAGCACGCTGCAATCCGGCGGGACGTTTTATGGCGGGGTGCTCGGCGCCCTGGCCATGATTGCCATTTACCGGTACACGCAGAAAATTGCGTTGTTGCCGCTGATGGATTGCTTTGGCCTCGGCCTGCCGCTGGGCCATGCCATCGGCAGGCTGGGCTGCTTTGCCGCGGGATGCTGCTATGGAAAGCCGACGTGGTTGCCCTGGGGCGTCACTTTCAGGAACCCGGAGGCCGCGACATTGGTGGGGACGCCCCTGAATATTTCTTTGCATCCCACGCAGTTGTACGAGTCCATCGCTGAATTTGCGAATTTTGTGTTCCTGTTGTGGCTGGGCCGCCGAAGGCAATTTCCCGGGCAAATCGTGGCCACTTACCTCATCCTTTACGGCATCGAGCGCGGTTTTTTTGAATTTCTTCGCGGAGATCCGGACCGCACGCTGATGTTTCATGGCGCGGTGTCACTGATGCAAATCGTCAGCGTGGGCATGATTCTGCTGGGTTGTGCCATCTGGTACAACGGATCCAAGGGACGGCGCGCGTCGGCGCACGCCCACGACTGAGCCGGCGAAATTCCAAATCTTGGAATCCTCACCATCACAGCGGCCTGCCGCCTTGCACAAACCAGAATCAGCCACGGACAATTCTTCAGTATCTTCGTTCGAGCAGCACCGCTGGATGGTGACGGCGGACGAAGCTGGTGAACGTCTGGACGTCTTCCTGGCGCGCCACCTTCCGGGACACAGCCGCGGCACTTTGCAAGTTCTTTTGGAAGGCAAACTGGTGTGGGTGGATGGCAAGGTTTGCAAGCAGTCCCGCAAAGTCCGGGCGGGTGAATCGGTCACAGCGGAAATTCCGCCGCCCCCACCCGACGTCCTTGTCGCGGAAAAATTAGATTTCCAGGTGCTCTACAACGACGCCGACCTGGCGGTGGTCAACAAGCCCGCGGGAATTGTGGTGCATCCCGGAGCGGGCCGGAACGCGGGGACACTCGCCAGCGCGCTTCTCCATCGTTTCGGTTCTCTTTCGCGCGTCGGCGGTCCCTTTCGGCCGGGAATCGTTCATCGCCTCGATAAGGGAACTTCCGGCGCGCTCATTGTGGCGCTGACGGACGTGGCTCACCTGCGCCTGGTGAAACAGTTCCAGTCGCGCGAGATGAATAAGACGTACATCGCGCTCATCAACGGGTCACCCGCGCAAAATTCCGGACGCATTGAGCTCCCCGTTTCTCGCGACCTGCAACGGCGGACGCGCATGACCACGCGGGGACGCGATGGCCGCGCAGCCCGGACGGACTGGCGCGTGCTGCGGCGGCTGGGACCGTTCACGCTGATGGAGGCGAATCTGCACACGGGCCGTACCCATCAGCTCCGCGTTCACTTTTCCGCGCTGGGACATCCGATTGTGGGCGACGCGCTCTATGGCGCTCCCCGCGAGCCGCGCGTGGGAGAAACGGCGCTCTCCCTTGCCAACCGCGTGTTCCTCCATGCCGCCCGGCTGCAATTTGCCCACCCCTTGACCGCGGTCCACATGGATGTGCGCGCCCCCTTGCCGGATGAATTGCGAAATTTTCTGCATTCCGCGGCAAATGCTCTGGGAATAGATCCGGGTGAGGTTGACGCTACTTTGCGCCCCTACCTATAATCGCTGTGTGAAAGCCTGCGCTGGATTTTTTGCCGCCTTGACCGTGATTGCCGTTGCATTGCCCGCGACACTGGCGCAACAAAATCCGCCGCCGGCCGCGCCCGCTGGGACCGCTGCTCCTCCTGCCACTTCGTCCGCGTCCGCCTCGCAGCAACAGAACGCGCCTCCGACAATTCGCACCGTTACGGAACTGGTTCAACTTGTCGCCACGGTGACGGACCATCGCCATCAGTTCATCACCGATCTCGATCAGCAGGATTTTCGCGTCCTGGATGATGGCCATCCCCAGAAAATCCAGTTTTTCAGCCGCCAGACGGATTTGCCCCTGCGCGTCGCCCTGCTCCTGGACACTTCGAACAGCATTCGCGATCGCCTCAACTTTGAGCAGGATGCTTCCGTTGATTTCCTCACCGACGTGCTGCGCCGTCACAAGGACATGGCTTTCGTGATGACCTTCGACAATGAGCCGCAGATTGTTCAGGATTATTCCGGGGATATGGACCTGCTCTCCCGGGCCATTCAAAAGCAGCGGGCGGGCGGCGGAACGGCGTTGAATGACGCCATCTACAAAGCGTCTCAGCATCTTCTGGATGCTCCACTTCCCCCCGGCAAGGATCCCGAGGTGCGCCGCGTTCTGGTGTTGTTCAGCGATGGGGACGACAATTTGAGCGACCACGCCCTGAGCGAAGCCTTGGAAATGGCGCAGCGCTCGGGAGTGGCCATTTACTCCATCAGCACTAATACAAATTGGGTGGCCATAGACGGCGAAGCGACGCGCAAGTTGCACAAGAGCCATGGAGAGGACATTCTGAAGGATTTTTCCGATCAGACCGGCGGCCGGGCATTTTTTCCATACAGCACCGACGACCTGGCGTCGTCCTTCCAGGATATCGGTACCGAGCTTCGCAGCCAGTACCTGATTGCCTTCCTGCCCGAGAACCTGGTGGCCAACGGCCGCTACCACACGTTGAAGGTGGAGACAGACCGCAAGGGGCTGACGGTTCGCACGCGCAAGGGATACTTTGCGCCGTCAGCTGGCTCCAGGAGTTCGAAGCCATCGGGTTCCGGCGGTTAGCCGGTCTTCAGCGGCGAATTCTGCTGAATTTTCCCGCGGAGTGAAGAAATCTTCCGTCAATCCTTCGGCGCGTAATAGCCCTTCCGCGCGAGGATTTTTGTCCCCGGTTTGGTCACTTCCACCCGGATTTTACGGAAAGTTCCATCGCGATTGGCGTTTGTGGGGTAGTAGCCCAGAACATATTGGTGGCGCAATTCCTCGGAGATGGTATCGAAGGCCTGCTTCACGGTTTTGTCACTGTGGACATCAATCATTCTGCCGCCGGTTTCTTCGGTCATTTTTTTCGCCACGCCGCTGTTTCCGCCGTAATGCGGGTCGTACACAAGGAGGATATGAATCACCGCGTCGGCTCTTTGCGCCGCTTCGATAGCGTCATTCATTTTCACCCGGCTGCCCTCGTCCTGCGCATCGGTGGTCACAATGATGGCCTTGCGCCCCGCCTGCCCGGCAAGCTGGTCATGCGCGGCGAGGTACACGGCGTCATAGAACGCCGTTCCGGTCACCGGCAAATGGCCGAATGGTCCGTTCCCGGAGGGGGCATTGATTTTCGTGCGGCGGATGGCCTTTTCGAGAATGGCGTCGTCATCGGTGAAATCGGCGAGCAAGTCCACGTCTGTGTCGAAGCTCAGGATCATTGCTTCGTCACCCTTATGCATCACCTCGGTCAGGAACGCCACAGCCGTATCTTGTATGGCCGACAGCATGTTTGTTTCGCTGCCGCTGGTATCCACCAAAAAACCCAGCGTGATGGGCATGGTTACGTCAGTGGCAAAATAGGCCACCTTTTGCTCGGTATTGTCCTCGTAGATATGGAAATCGTCTTTCGTCAGGTTGGTAATAATGGCGTTGTGGTTGTCGCGAACGGTCACAAAAACATTCACCAGGGCGGTCTGCGCGCGAATGGTTTGCTGCGGCTGTTGCGCGGGCTGCTGCCCCTGGCCTCGAACGTGGGGGACGGCCAGACTCGCTAACCCAATCAGGACGGCGAGGAAGGCAAACTTTGTAAATCGCTGCTTCGTTACCAGGCGTTGCCGCATTGTATAATCCTCTTGTCGAATGAACCTTGCACTAGGATGCACCGATAAACGACCGGGATGCGCGAATCAATTTCCCGGAAGACACTGTACACTGAATCCGGCGCCGTGGCACGGCGCGCCATATTGCGAGAAAGTTGGTTTATGCGCCTTTGGCATTCAATAATTGCGGCCTCGCTCATTTTTTCATGGGGGTGGCAATCTCCGTCTCCGCCACAGTCTCCCGCCACGCCTCCCACGCAGGGTTCGGCTCCGGCTGGCAGCCCTGCTCAAGCAGCCAAAGGCGCGCCGCCCGTTCCCCAGTCACAATCGTCCACCAAGCCGCCGCAGGTGCAAACGATTCGCCCCGTCGTGCAGGAGGTCCTGGTCCCGGTGACGGTCAAGGATCGCGATGGCGCCCTGGTTACGGACCTGCGCCGCGACGAATTCCGCGTATTCGAGGATGGCATTGAGCAGGAGATTATCCTTTTCCAGCAGGACCCCTACCCCCTCTCGGCCGTCATTCTTTTGGATAACGATCTTCCGGTGAAAACCGTGGAGCCGGTGCAAAAGAGTCTGGTGAGCATTGCCGCCGGTTTTGGTCCCGGGGATGAAGTGGCGCTGGTCACCTTTGATCAGTATCAGAACACCGTTTCCGATTTTTCGCGCAGCAACGATGTGCTTTTCACACAGTTAAAACGCCTGGATCTCGGATCGAATTTCCCCTCCACTTTTGCGGGCCCGCTCTCTCCCACGCCCTCCGGGCCGGTCATCAATGGCCGCACCCAGGCTGGCGCGCCGCCGGTGGTCAACAATTCTCCGTCGCCGGACGCGAAGAACATAGACGACGCCGTTCATTACGCGGGAGAAATGCTGCGCGCGCGGGGGCGCAACCGCCGCAAGCTGATTATCCTGATTTCCGACGGCAACAATTCGCGGCGCAACACCTGGTCGTTCGAGAACACCCTGGAACTCCTGCTGAACTCCAACGTATCCGTTTATTCCGTGGTGGCCGGATTGAATGTGTTGCACCTGGAGGGTTCACGCCTGGTTCACTATGCCGTGGCCACCGGCGGCGATTCCTATTCCGCATCCAAGCAGCAGGACCTGGAGCGTCTCTACGGCAGAATCACCGAGGAAGCGCGCAACGAATACACGCTGGCTTACGTCCCTCAACACCGGACGGGGAGCGGCTCGTATCACACTATTGAAGTGCGCGTGCGCCGCCCGGATCTCAAGGTTCTTGCGCGCCAGGGCTATTACACTGCCGCGGTCCGCTAAAAAATCAGGAAAACCTGCATGCGGCGTTAGCGGGGCGCCCGCCGCCTAGACTTGGCGGATTTTCGCCGGACGAATCGACAGCAAATCTTCGTGTTCGGGACAAAGCAGGCGATATTCGCACATGCCGCAGATAAAGCCCGGTTTGGCGGGAAATTCGCCTGCGCGCAGCGAGTCGGCCACTGTGGCCACATCCTGGCGCGCGCGCTGGAGGGCTTTTTCATCGCGCGTGCTGACCACCGCGTTGTTTGAAGTGAGGTTGTAGAAGACCAACCGCGATGGCTCAAGCTCCAGAATATCCCGCGCCGCAAGCGCGTAAAGACTGAGCTGCATGCTGTCCCTGGCATCCTTCGGTTCTTTTGGCGAACCCGTCTTGTAGTCAATGATTTCCACGGTGCCGTCCGGCAGGCGATTCACCACGTCCATGCGCCCGCTGACCACGATGTTGTGCTCCAGCGGCAGCTCGAAAGTTTTCTCAAGAAACAGAATATCCGGCGGCGCGCTTTTGTATTTCTCGCTGTGCGTGCCATAAAACTCACGCAATTGATTCAAGCCGGCGCGGCGATATTCTTCATCCTGATAGGCATCCTCGTAGCCTTCGTGCCGCCATTCGCGGGCGTATATGGCGTCCACATCGTTGATCGTCAAAGGCTGGCGGCGCTGCCAGGCCGAGGCCATCTCGCGCAGCGCGGTGTGCATCACGCTGCCGAACATCATCGCCGGCCGCGGTCCGCCCCGAATGCGCCACACGTTTTGGAACAGGTAGCTCAGGGGACAATTCCGGTAGGAATCTATGGCCGATGCGCTCAGATGCAATGGCTCCGGCAGTGGAGGATGATAGGCGCGAGCCCACAGCGCAATTTGCGAATAGGCCAGCGAATCGGCGGGCACGGAAGTGAACAATCCGGGATGAGAAGAATCCGCGGGGACCGGCGCGGCGGTTTCCTCGTCTGCCGGAACATTCACCAGTGGCGTGAGCTGTTCAATGTCGCGCGATTTCAATTGCGCGTCCCGCAGCAGGTCGTCAAGGAATGGGGACCATGATTTTTTCGGGCCCACCACGGTGGTGAGCGTGAGCCGGCGGCGTGCGCGCGTCAGCGCCACATAAAAAAGGCGCCGCTCCTCCTGAATGCGGAAATCTGTTTTTGGAAGTTCTTCCTTCATCAACTGAGAAGGAAATTCCAGCGTCCGTGTTCTGTTATTGGGAGGGAAGCTGCCCTTGGTCAGTTGCATCACGAAGACGTGGTCAAATTCCAGGCCCTTCGCCCCGTGAACAGTCATCAACTGCACGGCGTCTCCGCTGGTCAGCGCGTCTTCCGGGCTTAGCGCGCCGCCGGCCTGCTGGTAATAGCCGAAGTACTCCAGGAAATCGCGCACCCCCTTGGCGTCGCTCTTCTTCTCCCATTCCAGTATGAATTGGGAAAGGAATTCGATGCAGGCCTGATCCGCGTCCGAGGCCAGCGTGGCGATAGTAAGGCTTTTCACCAGCTCGTCGAACAGCTGGCGCGTGGTGGACTTCCTGGAAAACTTCCGCAAATTCTGGAGGAGCGCCAGAAATTCCTCAGGCCGCTTCGTTCCTCCCGCAAATGGCAAATCCTTCTGGTCCGCGTCCAGCGCGTCCACCAGCGACTTTCCGCGGGCGCGCTCCGCCAGGCGCACCAGGTCCGCCGGTTCGTAGCCCCACCGCGGCAGCGCCATCAGGCGGGAGAAAGCCACGTCATCGCCGGGATGAGCGATGGCGCGGAGCCAGGCGAGCACGTCGCGAATCAACGTGTTGGACATGATGGACAGCTTGTGGACGGTGAAGGGAATTTCTCTCCGGCGCAGGGCGCGAATCAGATCGTTGCGGTGTACATGGCTGCGGTAGAGAACCGCGAAATCGGACCACGCGCCGCCCGCGCCGCGCAGGCGATCAATCTCCGATGCAATCCATTCCGCTTCCGCGGGCCGGCTGGTAAATTCCGCGATACGGATTTTTTCGCCTGGCGGATGGATGGTGGTGAGATTCTTTGCGGGAAGCAGCGGCGATTTTTCGTTAAATTGAATCACCTGTTGCGCCGCGCGCAGGATGCGCTGCGAGGAGCGGTAATTCGACGTCAGGGAGACAAGCGGGGAAGCCGGTTTCCCGCCGCCGTTCCTGTGGTGCGCGAACCGCTCCAGGAAAATCGTAAAACTGCCGAAGGATGCCCCTCGAAAGCGGTAGATGGCCTGGTCATCGTCGCCCACGGCAAATATATTCGCGCTGTCGCCCGCCAGCAGCCAGAGCAGTTCCAATTGGGCGATGTTGGTGTCCTGAAATTCGTCCACCAGGATGTAGCGGTATTGGTTGCGCAGGCCGGCCAGCAGTTCAGGGTTTTCCCGGAGATGCTTCACCGCCTGTAGAATCTGTCCGCCGAAGGTGATGAATTGCTTTTCGCGGAGCAGGCGCTCGCTGATGCCATAGGCGCGCGCGACTTCCTCCCATTTCTCGATCCGCTCTTCCGCCTCGTGGCGCTCATCCTCAGGCATTTCGCGGCCATGGAGGTCGAATTCCTTTCTGGCCGCCTGGACAAAGCGGGCATATTCTTCCGAGGTCACCAATTCGTCCTGGCAGCGCGAGAAGAATTCGCGGAAATCGCCGAGAAACTTTCCCGGATCCGCCAGGCGGCTGAAATGCTTCAATCCGAATTCGCCGATATGGCGGCGCAGCAAAATCCAGTGGTCGGCCTCTTCAATGGGCAGCAGATCGGGATTTACAACGCTCAGTATTTTCTCGACGCAGAAGGAGTGAAAGGTTCCCAGCCAGATCCCTTCCGCGCGTTCCCCCGCGGACTTTTTCACGCGCGAGTGCATCACCCCGGCGGCTTTTCGCGTGTAGGTGAGGCCCAGGATGTTTTCACCGGAAATCTCAGCGTGGTTGGCCAGCAGCCAGCAGATTCGCGCGGTGATGGCGCGCGTTTTTCCGGTGCCCGCGCCGGCAATCACCAGCAGCGGACCGTCACTGTGTTCCACGGCCTTGCGCTGCTGTTCGTTTAGACCTGTCCGGATATCGGCGGGGGCTTCCATTTTCATCTCATGATAAGGAATGCAATTGCGGAGAAATCTACCGGCCGGGCCGCGCCGGGCGCGTTCTCAAAATTCCGTTCAGGCTGGAATTTCCGCGCCGCGTCAGGCGGGACTACATCCCGCTGCCGGCTCTATGGTAATCATAGTTGCTGATCTTCACTGCAATCTGTTTTTGGGGGGACTGGGCGTCCATGATGCTTAAGTAGTTGGGGCCGCCGGGCAGGGAACCAAAGGTTCCCGTCACCTGAATGGGATCGCTGTCCAGCATACTGGTGATATGCAGCGATTCCGGCATGTGGCTTGCAGTGTTGAACACCATGGTCATGGAATCGCCGTTCACCACCACGTTCTTAAACGCCGCCTCCGCCGTCCCGGGAGCCTGTCCTTTGGCGATGCTCCCGTCTCCCCGCTGCATGGCTTCCTGAACTCTTCCGGACGATGCGCTGAAATACTGTTGCACCAGTGTCATCATGCGCTGGATATAATCGGTCATTTCCTCTTTCTTCTTTTCGACGATCCGGCCGCGCAGCCCCCTTCTGGTTTCCTGGCCGCCCTGCGCCGGGGTATCCAGCGAAACTTTTTGCAGCTGACCAGCCGTGTCGTAGCTGCACTGGGCGAGCTTCACGCTTTTCGTCTCCCCCTTGACCGCGAGTTCCGTCCTCTGTTTCCAGGTGTATTGACGCAGGGCCGCTTGGTTGGCCTTCATGTTTTCGGCCAGCTTCGCGCGCAGCGCGGATATGTCGGGCGTTTGCGCCGCCCAGGCAGCGGTGACAATGCACGTCACGCCAAGAACCAAAGCACGTCGTCCTATGCGCATGGAATCCCCAAGGATTGGAATTACCGCCGCGGAAGCGCGCGGACAGAAGGACTGCGTCCCTCGCCCGCGCACTTCGCCTCAACGGGCCGGAGCTAATCCGACGAGACTGTCGTCGCCGAGCGCGCGGCGGGACGCGGGAAAGTTGAACCGTTCCCGCTGCCGTCCGCCGAGCGGTCAATTTCGATGGAGCCTTTGAAGTAGGCGCCGTCTTCGATCATGATGCGCGCCGTGGTCAGGTCGCCGATCACCGATCCGTCTTTCTTGATTTCGATGCGATCGCGCGCGCGCAGATTGCCCTTCACGCTGCCGAACACCACCACTTCGCGGGCGATGATGTCCGCGGTCACCTTGGCGCTGGTGCCGATGGTCAGCTTGCGCTCTTCGAGATGCACCAGGCCTTCCAGCGACCCTTCGATGAGGAGGTCCTCATTGCCCGTGATCTCTCCCTTCACATGAAGGCCGGGACCCAGGCGCGCGGAGTTCCGGTCCACGGCGGCTGGAGTAAAGGCAGTTTCATTCGGGCTCATCTTGGTTTCCTCCCTTGGCTGCGCCGCGGCATGTCCGCCGCTGCGAATAATCGGCTCCGGAGTGGCCGTTCTTGACGGCGGCTCCGGCTTTTTATTATTGCCCCACATGATCCCCTCGCAATGATGAATGCCCCGGCTCGCCGGGACCTCTGCGGACTGGAGTTGACAATCTAGTACCATGCCGCGGGCGTAGCAAGCGCAAAATCGCGCAATTGCCAGAATCCGCAATCAAAGGATCGAGGGAGCGGGCCTCCTTAAGTAAATGCCTGGAAATATGATTACTGATGTGGGATGCGCGGAAATCCGGCCCTCAGACGGAGAAGGGAACTCAGTATTTCCGCAAAACGCCAATGACGCGGCCCTGAATCTTCACCTGGTCCGCGGGAACGAAAATGGGGTGCATTTGCGAATTGGCGGGTTGCAGACGAACTTTCCCTCCCGGCTCGCGGTAAAACCGTTTCAAAGTGGCATCCTCGCCATTCACCAGCGCCACAACGATTTCACCGGTGTTGGCCACCTGCGTCTGCTCCACCACGATGTAATCGCCGTCGAGGATGTGGTCCTCCTGCATGGAATTGCCCTTCACCTGCAGGACGAACGAATTCTGCCCGCGCGCAAAATCCCCCAGGGAGATTGACTCGCGGCTTTCCACCGCTTCCACCGGCCGGCCGGCGGCAATTCGTCCCGCGAGAGGCAGCTCCACCACGTGCCGGTCCAGCACCTGTTCGCGCACCGGCTTGGGCAATTGCAGAATTTCAATGGAACGCGACAAATTGTGCCCGCGGCGGATGAACCCTTTGCGCTCCAGCGTGTTGATGTGCTTGTGGACCGTGGCCAGCGACGCCAGCTTCATGCCCTTGGCAATTTCGTCGTAGCTGGGCGGATAGCCTTCGTGGTTGGCGAAGTTCACCAGAAAATCCAGCACCTGCTTCTGCCGCTTGGTCAGAGTCATCGCAAGCCTCCGCCCAGAGTGTAGGCGAAGTAAAAGCGAACTGTCAACGCGATAGTTTTTTTGATTTCGCCCGCGCCAATGGACCGGCGGCGTTGTCTGGCACCGCTAGATTCTCGCAGTTCTGCGAGAAATTCTGAGGTAGAATCCCGGCCCAGCGAGAAGCCCAATGAAACGTTCCGCTGGAGTCACCGCTGCCGCCGTCGTCATGCTGATTTGCAGCAGCCTGTTTCTTATCCTTGCGGGAATTGCGGTCTCCTCAGTTTTCATGGGGCCGCCAATCCACCGCGTGACGCCGCGCCAGGAGCTTCCGGCAATACTCGTGGGGATGAGCGTATATTTTGTTTGCGGAATCCTGGGAATCATGTCAGCCCGGGGGTTGCTCAAACTGCGTGAATGGGCCCGTGTCGTCACGCTCGTCTTTTCCGGTGCGGCCATTGCATTCTCGATTTTTATGATCGCAGTCTGGCTTTTCGTTCCAATTCCCGCGGGCCCGAATGTGGCTCCGGAATTCCTTCACGGTCTCAGGATGATTCTGGCCGGGATCTTTGCGCTGCCGCTTGGTATCGCGTTGTGGTGGATCATCTATTTCAATAGGGCTAGCACAAGGGCCCAGTTCCTAACGGAACCCGCCTCGCCGCTGGAACCCAACCCCCGGCCAATAAGCATCACCATCATTGGGTGGTATATGGTTGTCAGCGCTGTTATCTCGCTTCCATTTATTGCGCGATACGGGATCGCTGTGATTTTTGTCTGGCTCGTACGGCCGCCGATGGCTTTCGCCTGGATTATTTTTCTGGCAACCTGGTGCATGTCCGCGGGGATCGGGCTGCTAAAGCTTCGGCGCTGGGGATTTCTCGCCGCCATCACATACCAGGTCTGGGGTATCGTTCAGGGAATCTGTATTGCACTCAGGCCGGATATTTTTCAAAAGGCCATGGAACTCACATTGGAGGCGAAGAGGCGCTCCATAGCTGCGTTACCCGCGAGCTTTCCCCGTTTGATCGCTGCCTTCGCCATTATTTCCCTCGGTATAATCCTCTGGTTCCTCGTCACGCGGCGCGATGCATTTGCGCATACATTGGGAGGCCCGAATGCCCTATCTGCTGAAAACGGAACCGTCTGAATACTCCTTCGCGGATTTGCAGAAGGACAAGACCACTCTCTGGGATGGCGTCACCAATCCCGCCGCGGTGAAAAATCTTCGCGAAATGAAGCCGGGCGATGATCTGATCATTTATCACACCGGCGACGAGCGCACGGCCGTCGGCGTCGCCACTGTCGTTTCCGTGGACGCAAAAAACCCCAAAGCTCCGCAGGTGACCATCCGGGCAGGGAAGCCGCTCAACCATCCAACAACGCTGACGGAACTGAAGGCCAACAAACTTTTTGCGGCGTCTCCGCTGGTCCGCCAGGGACGGCTCTCGGTGGTCCCGCTCACGGATGCGCAGTTCCGCTTCCTGACGAAGTGATGCGGTTGCGCCGCGGCGCGCGCACCGGATGTGCCCACGGCGCAATGACGGGAGGGCCGTCCCACTTTTGCTCTCCGCTTCCGTGTGTTACGCTTGCAAAGGCGAAAAAAGCACGCCAGCGATTCCTCTAACTAAGATTTTCAGGGTGGTTCATGTCAACTGTTACGGGAGTGCCGGAAGCGGTTTCCGGGAAAAGCAAAAAGGAAGTTCTCGATAAGGCCGTCATCCGCTTTTGCGGAGATTCCGGTGACGGCATGCAAATTACCGGGAACCAGTTCACCAACACGGCCGCGCTCTACGGCAACGATCTGGCCACGTTCCCCGACTATCCCGCCGAGATTCGCGCCCCCGCGGGGACGCTTCCGGGCGTCAGCGGCTTTCAAATCCAGTTTTCTTCCGGCGATGTGTTCACGCCCGGCGATTCCGTGGACGCGCTGGTGGCCATGAATCCCGCCGCGCTGAAAATGAACATCGCCGACTTGCGCACCAACGGCATCCTCATCCTCAATAGCGACAGCTTCGGCGAAAATGATCTGCGCAAGGCGCAGATGACGTCGAATCCGCTCGAGGATCACTCTCTTGACGGCTATCGGCTATTTTCCGTGGACCTGGAACGCCTCACCCGCGCCGCGTTGCAGGACCTTGGCCTCGACGCCAAGTCCATGGACCGCTGCAAGAATTTTTTTGCGCTGGGCATGTGCTACTGGCTGTACAACCGCCCGATGGAATCCACCTACCGCTGGCTGGACGACAAATTCAAGAACAAGCCGCTGCTGGCCGAAGCCAACAAGCTGGCCATGCGCGCGGGCTATTCCTACTGCGAAGCCACCGAAGCGTTTCAGATCAGCTACGAAATTCCGCCGGCCAAGCTTTCGCCCGGCACGTACCGCAATCTCAGCGGCAATCAGGCGCTCGCTCTGGGATTCGTCACCGCCGCGCAGAAATCCGGTTTGACGCTGTTTCTCGGCTCCTATCCCATCACGCCGGCTTCGGACATTCTTCACGAACTGTCCATGTACAAGCACTTCGGCGTCCTCACCTTTCAGGCCGAGGACGAAATCGCCGCCATCACTTCGGCTATTGGCGCATCGTATGCCGGCGGCCTGGCGCTCACCACCACTTCCGGGCCGGGCATGGCGCTGAAAACCGAAGCCATGGGACTGGCCATCGCCGTGGAGCTGCCGCTGGTGATTTGCGACATCCAGCGCGGCGGCCCTTCGACGGGATTGCCCACCAAAACGGAGCAGGCCGACCTGCTGCAGGCTCTCTACGGACGAAATTCCGAAGCACCCATTCCGGTGATCGCCGCTTCCACTCCCGGCGACTGTTTCTGGGTGGCGTTGGAAGCCTGCCGCATCGCTCTGAAATACATGGTTCCGGTGATCGTTCTTTCGGACGGTTATCTGGCCAACGGCGCGGAGCCGTGGCGCATTCCGGACACCAGCGAGATTCCGGATATTCCCGTGAAGTTCGCGTCGGATCCCAACGGCTTCCTGCCCTATAAGCGCAATCCAGAGACGCTCGCCCGTCCGTGGGCCATTCCGGGCACGGCGGGTCTGGAGCATCGCATCGGCGGACTGGAAAAACAGGACGTCACCGGCAACGTGAATTACGAGCCGCTCAATCACGAGCACATGGTTCGCCTGCGCGCCGCGAAAGTGGAAACCATCGCGCAGGACATCCCGGAAATTGTGCCCGCCGGCGATCCGGACGGCGACCTGCTGATCGTCGCCTGGGGCTCCACGTATGGCGCCATCACCGCCGCTTTGAACACCGAGCGCGCGCGCGGACACCGCATCGGCCACGTCCATCTGCGCCACCTGAATCCGCTGCCGCGCAATCTCGGCGAAGTGCTCGGCCGCTACCGCCAGGTGCTGGTGCCGGAAATGAATATGGGCCAGTTGCTCATGGTGCTCCGCGCCAAATTTCTTGTGGACGCGCAGGGCTTCAACAAGATTCAAGGGCGCCCGTTCAAGCAGTCCGAAATTGAAGCCAAGATCGAAGAGATTTTGGAATAGCTTTCGTTTTTCCAGGAGATTTGGATTATGGCAACAGCAACGCTTCCTCCGCTGACGAAGAAGGATTTTCAGACCGACCAGGAAGTGCGCTGGTGCCCGGGTTGCGGCGATTACGCCATCCTTTCCGCCGTCCAGCAGATATTTCCGGAGCTGGGAATTCCCCGCGAGAAATTCGTGGTGATATCGGGCATCGGATGCTCCAGCCGCTTTCCTTATTACATGAATACGTTCGGTTTCCATTCCATCCATGGCCGCGCGCCCGCGGTGGCCACCGGCGTGAAGCTGATGAACCCGGATCTGGAAGTCTGGGTGGCCACCGGCGACGGCGACGCGCTCTCCATCGGCGGCAATCACACCATCCACATGTTGCGGCGCAACGTGGGCCTGAAAGTTCTTCTCTTCAACAACCGCATCTACGGATTGACCAAGGGCCAGTTTTCTCCCACGTCGGAATTCGGCAAGAAGAGCAAGTCCACGCCCTATGGCTCCAATGACCGGCCCTTCAATCCCGTTTCACTGGCCATCGGCGCGGAGGCCACCTTTGTGGCCCGCTCCGTGGACGTTTTTCAGCAGCATTTGAAGGACACTCTGCGCCGCGCGGCCGCGCATCCTGGCACGGCGTTCATCGAAATTCTCCAGAATTGCAATATTTTCAACGATGGCGCGTGGGCGGACATCACCGAGAAGGACGCGCGGGCGGAACACACCGTCCAGCTGGAACACGGCAAGCCTCTGATCTTCGGTAAGAACCGCGACAAGGGCATTCGCCTGAATGGGTTTGACCTGGAAGTGGTGCAGCTGGGAAATGGCGTCAGTGAGAAGGACCTCCTCGTTCACGACGAGCATCACCCGCGCCCGTCCTATGCCTTCCTGCTGGCGCACATGGAAACGCGGCCCGGTTTCCCGACGCCCCTCGGCGTTCTGCGCTCCTGGCCCGATGTTCCGCGCTATGAGGACGTCACCAGGGAGCAGATGCGCCAGGTTACCACCAGGCATGGCAAGGGCGAGATTGCCAAGCTTCTCCGCACCGGCGACACCTGGGAAGTGAAGTAGCAATCACCGAAGATTCAGGTTTCAACGCGCCCGTGAAATCCGCGGGCGCTTTTTATTTCCACTCGAAATTTGCCGCGGGTTTAATTCGGATTCCTCAGACAGCGCGCGTGCCCGCTCAGCCGGTTGCACGCGCGGAAAAAATAAAACTGTCCGGTTCAGCGGGAATGAGTTTGTGGAGCTGCGACCGCAACGTTCGGCGTTGGCGGAGCGGAATTGCGCGCCATGATGGTTTGCATGTCCGGCATCAGAGCCAGCGAAGCGTCGCGGCTTGATGCGAATGCCGCCCATTCGCGCTTTGACACCGATTCCGCGGGTGGCGGCGCCAGCTTTTCGAAATTCAAGAATTGCCCGTGATTCTCGATGCGGAAATCCAGATGCGGCCCGGTGGCCAGTCCGGTCATTCCCACCGCGCCGATGCGCTGTCCCTGGGCAACGTGCTGGCCGGGCTGCACCAGGATTCGCGAGAGGTGCATGTAGAACGTGTCGTAGCCGTTGGAGTGATGAATTTCCACCATGTTTCCCGCGCCGCCTTTCCGTCCGGCGGAAACCACGCGCCCTTCGCCGATGGTTTGCACCGGCGTTCCCGTTGGCGCTGCATAATCCGTGCCGAGATGCGGGCGAAACTCCTTCAGGATGGGATGGAAGCGGTGCATGCTGAAATGCGACGTGATGGGAGCGGCGAATTGCAGCGGCGAATGCAGGAACGCGCGCCGCAGTGATTTTCCGTCCGGCGTGAAATAGGCTTCATGCCCGGAAACATCCCGGAACAGAATGGCGCGGTAAACGTGTCCCGCATTCACGTATTCCGCCGCGAGAATTCGCCCGTAAGCGGCGTCTTCGCCGGTGGCCAGATGCTTTTCCTCCACCACCACGCGGAAGGTGTCGCCGGGACGCGGATCGGTGTAAAAGTCCAGGTCATATCCGAAAATCTGCGCCAGCCGCAGCGCCAATTCCGGTTTTTCACCGGCGGACATCACACTTTCAAAAAGTGAGCCGTGAATCACTCCTCCCACGCCTTTTTTCTCGATGGTGGAAGGAATCGTTTCAATCCTGGCGTGGAAATCGCGGCCCTCGGGCGAAACGGAAAGCACGCGGTCCGTGTCAATACGATAGTTGATGCTTCGCAGTTCGCCCAGCACGGAACGTCCGATGGAAAGCCGGTTGCCGGCGCGGAGCTGGCGCAGGTTGAAGACAGGCTGGACGGAGGAAATGACCCTCGCAGCCGTGGAGGAATCCACGCCCGCGCCTCGCAGCATTATTTCAAACGGAAGCCCGCTGGGCACCGCGGTGGTGGAAAACAGCACGATGGTGGATTGAATCCAGTTGGCCTGCTGGCGCGCCGCGCTGACTGATTCGGCGAACAATTTTTCCGCGCGCGCCTGCTTGTAATGGACCTCCGCGAGAACCCCGCCAGCCAGCAGCAATACGAAGCTCCAGAAAACCAGCCTGCTCCATTTCAAAATAATTCCCTCCCGTCAAACTTGTTTGCGAAACCGCAGCATAACTTTTTCAAACCGCGTCTCACAAGAAGAAATCCCGGCGATGTGGCGAAAAACAACGCACGCGAAAGACTGGCGTACATCCAGATTTTTCTGTGATTTGTACGGCAGATGCGCGCAGTTCAGCAGGCCTACGGCGCCAGCGTCGTCGCCAGATCGGCTGGAACGGACGGCGTCAGATAGTGGTGTTCGCGAAGCCCCTTGTAGATTTTTCCGGCGACTTCCGCGGCCTTGGGGCCGCTGATGCGGCGCGAATAGCCGCGCAGCAGGACCACCAGCGCCACCTGCGAGTTGCCTTCGTCCTGATAGGATGTGAACCATCCCAGCCGCCCGCCGACGGTTTCATCATTGCAAGTCCCGGTTTTTCCCAGCGCCTGCGCGCCGTCGGGATCGTAACTGCGTTTCGCCGTGCCGTAGAGCACCGCGCCGAGCATGCCTTCGCGCAGGTCGGGTAGTAGCGATGGCGATATCGAGCTGGCGCTTCACGCGCGGCGTGAAGGATTTTACCGTCTTCGCGGCTTTGCGGATATTGCAGGTAATACATGGTGCCGCCGTTGGCGACGGCGGAGGTCATGGCGGCCAGCTGCAGCGGGTGATGCGAATTCCCTCGCCGAAACTGGACATGCGCGCCACGCCGCCATGTTGCGGGCGGTTCGGAAGGCAACGTGCCGGCGCTTTCGCCGATCCAAGCCGTAACCGGCCTTTTCTCCCAGCCCGAAAAGGCTGGCGTACTGATGTACGGTGTCGAATCCCAGGCTGCTTCGCCAAGCTGCTCGAAGAATGTGTTGTTGGAATGCGCCAGCGCTTCCGTCAGGTCCATGGACGTGCGGCCGCCGACGGGCAGCATCGAATCGCGACTGATCAGGCCCTTCTGCAACGCGGCCATGGCGATCACCGGCTTGATGGTGGAGCAGGGTTCGAATCCCGGCGAAAACGCCAGCTTCTGATTCACCATGGTCAGCACGCGGCCATTGTCGCGGATCCACCGCCAGCACGGAGCCGTTGAGATGGCCCAGCGCGTCCACTGCGACTTGGCGCACGACCGGGTCGTCGAATTGCGCTTCGTCGCCCGCGTCGGATTGAACGAGCCTGTCAGTAAAATGCGAGGCGCAGACTCGCGGCGATGCGATACGGATGTAGGGCGTCGGTAAACGCCGCATGCACCGGGTGGTGATACAGCGCGATTTTTGCGAATGGTATGTCGAGCGCACCATGGGATGCGCTGGACGTGTCCCCGCGTCGCCGCACAGAGAGTGGGTGAATCGCATGAGCGCCAGCGCGGCCAAAATCGCACAGCGCGCATCTCATCAACCAGAGGAACCGCCCGCTGATAGTGCGCAAACCGCAATAAACCCACGCGATAAATCCGCACCCAGCCGCTCCCGCGCATTATGTTCCGCCTGCCCTTCGATTCTATGGGAGTCCGACACCCGGTTCAACCATCAATATGGCGTTTTTTTCGGTTTAGACAAGCTGACGCCGTGGATTATCGCCCGCCCTTGGCTTTCGCCGCAACAGCCGTCGGCCCTAGGGCCTTCGCGGGCTCCGGCGCTGGAGGCTTCGCCTGCCCATCCGGCGTCGCGGAGTTTCCGCGGCCTTTACGGGACCCGCCCCGTTCACCAATCCCAGGTGGCGGCGCAGGGCCAGGACTCAATTTTGTCGCGGATGTCGTGATTCTCTTTCAGGAACTGCCGGGCGTTGTCGCGGCCCTGTCCCAGCCGCTCGCCTTCGTAGGAAATCCACGTGCCGGACTTTTCCAGCAGATTGCTGGCCACGCCCAGGTCCAGCAAATCTCCTTCGCGTGAAATTCCTTCGCCGTAGAGAATGTCAAACTCCGCCTCGCGAAACGGCGCGGCCACCTTGTTTTTCACCACTTTGGCGCGCGTGCGCGAACCCACCACGCGGTCGCCGTCCTTGATGGCTTGAATGCGGCGAATGTCCAGGCGGATGGAGGAATAAAACTTCAGCGCGCGTCCACCGGTGGTGGTTTCCGGGTTGCCGAACATCACCCCGATCTTTTCGCGGATCTGGTTGATGAAAATCAGCGCGGTCTTCGATTTCGACGCGATGGCCGTCAGCTTCCTCAGCGCCTGGGACATCAGCCGGGCCTGCAAGCCCATCTGCGGATCGCCCATGTCGCCTTCCAGTTCGGCTCGCGGCACTAGCGCGGCCACGGAGTCCACCACCACCACGTCCACCGCGCCGGAGCGGATCAGCGTCTCGGCAATTTCCAACGCCTGCTCGCCGTTGTCCGGCTGGGAGACCAGCAGGTTGTCCACGTCCACGCCCAGCTTTTTCGCATACGTGGGATCCAGCGCATGTTCCGCGTCAATGAACGCCGCCTGCCCTCCGGTCTTCTGCGCTTCGGCGATGATGTGCAGCGCCATGGTGGTTTTGCCGCCGGACTCCGGCCCGTAGATTTCAATCACCCGGCCGCGTGGCACGCCGCCCACTCCCAGCGCGTGGTCCAGCGAAATGGAACCGGTGGGGATCACGCTCACCGGCACCAGCACGTCGCGCGTGCCCAGCCGCATGATGGACCCTTTTCCGTACTGCTTCTCGATTTGCGATATTGCCGCGTCCAGCAGCTTTGCTTTTTCATCCGCCATGGCTTCTCCTCAGGTAGGGAGACCGTTGTCGCGGCACGAGTGTACCAGAGGCCGGCCTGCCCTTATGATTCCAGGTAGGGAAAATAACACAAGGCGAAGAAAAAGCAAATAAGAGGTTTGCCCTGTTCCCAAATGATACTCCAGCGCTCTCCTATGTATAGCTGTAAAATCCACGCCCGGACTTCCGCCCCAGCCATCCCGCCGCCACCAGTTTCCGCAGCAGCGGACACGCCCGGTACTTGGGATCGCCGAATCCTTTATAGAGGACGTCCAGAATATCCACGCAGACGTCCAGCCCGATGAAATCGGCCAGTTCCAGCGGGCCCATGGGATGATTCATCCCCATTTTCATCACCGCGTCCACGGACTCCGCCGTGGCCACGCCTTCCATCACGCAAAACGCCGCTTCATTAATCATGGGCATCAGGACGCGGTTGGACACAAACCCCGGCGCGTCGTTCACCGCCACCGGTTTCTTGCCCAATTTTTCGCAGAGTTGCATCGTCGTCTGGAACGTCTCCTCGCTGGTCTGGATGGCGCGAATCACTTCCACCAGCGTCATCACCGGCACCGGATTCATGAAGTGCATGCCGATAAACTGCTCCGGACGGCTGGTCTTCGCCGCCAGCGCGGTGATGGAAATCGAAGACGTGTTGCTGGCGAGAATCACGCCGGGCCGCAGCGCCGCGTCCGCTTCCTGCAAAACGCGGGTCTTCAATTCCAGTTGCTCCGGGACGGCCTCCACGGCGAATTCCGCCGGAGCGATGTCGGCAATATCCGTCACCGGATTGATGCGTGCCAGCGCCTGGGACTTGTCCCCCTCGGTGATTTTTCCTTTCTTCACCTCGCGCTCCATGTTTTTGGAGATGGTCTCCATGGCGCGGTCCAGGAAGCGCTGCTCCACGTCGCGCAGGATCACTTCATAACCGCTGCGCGCAAAAACATGGGCGATGCCGTTGCCCATCGTTCCGCCGCCCAGCACGGCGACAATATTGATTTCCTCGGGCTTCATTCGTCCTCCCGGTGAGATTCGCGAAGGCTAAGAAAACATGGAATGGAGCGGCGGGTCAAGCGGCGCGCGTATCCCGCCTTTGGAGACCGCGCGGATGTTCCGCCGCACAACGGCCCGCTGAGGGCCGGTAGGCTGTCCGCCGTTGGAATAGGGGCCCCTCCCCGCATCCACGTTTACTATTCTGCGGCCAAAGTTGAAAAGTGTGCAATATTGCACAGAAATCCATTTCGCGACTCTTTTAAGATGCCGCCTTGAATCGCCACCTGATGATCCGAACTTTATCTTGCTTTGGATTTTTCTTGTTGGAGATGGGTCCCTTCCCCTTGAAAGCGTTCGGGTGAATTCGATGCCACATTTTGGGGTTTCGAAAGTCGCGGGGCTGCTTTTTGTAGTAGGTCTGCTATCCACGGCCGTCCTGGCACAAACCCAGGGAAATCCCACCCCCGCGGACAAGCCTGCGCCCGCGGTGCAGGAAAAGACGGCACCGGCCGCGTCCGCGGCGAACTCTTCCAATTATGCGGGCTCGGATGCGTGCAAAACCTGCCATGCGGACATTTACAACGGCTGGGAAAAAAGTCCCCATTGGAAGACCATGCTCGATACGAGGGAAGGACCCGCCAAGCATGGCTGCGAGGCGTGCCACGGAGCAGCCGCGAGCCACGTTGCTGATCCCACCGATACTTCCAAGCTGTTCCTGTTCGAAAAGGCTTCCGCCAGGGAAATCAATGCGCGCTGTCTGAGTTGCCATGCCTCGGGCAAGGAACACATGCAGTCCATCAATTCCATACACGCGAGGAACGATATTTCCTGCGTGTCCTGCCATTCGCCCCACCATGCCACGGAATCACAGTTTCTGCTCATCAAGGCCCAGCCGGAGCTTTGCTATTCGTGCCACTTGCAGAAAAAGCCGGAGTTTGCCATGCCTTTTCACCACCGGGTGAACGAGGGGCTTATTCAGTGCACGGACTGCCACAACCCCCACGGCACGGCCGGCCCTCACCAGTTGCGCGTCTCCTCGGCCCAGGACGCGGTCTGCTTTACCTGCCACGCAGAAAAGCAGGGACCATTTGTTTTCGAGCACGAGGTGGTGAAGGTGGAAGGCTGCGAGTCATGTCACAATCCGCATGGATCCCCCAACCCGCATCTGTTGAAACTGAGCAATGTGAACCTGCTGTGCCTGCAATGCCATACCACGTCTTTTGCAAGCGCACCGGGCGCGCCTTCCTTTCACAATCAGTCCGCCCAATTCCAGGCATGCACGCTCTGTCACACCCAAATCCACGGCTCCAATTTTGACCCGAACTTTTTCAAATAGGGACACTCCATGAACTTCTCACATGGAGTGCAAAACGTGAGCCGGTCAAACTCATTCAGGAACGGTGGGGCTGGAGCGCCATGAGAATTCACGCCACAAATTCTGCGCTGCGCTGGTTAACTTTGATCGGCACGCTGTTGGTCGCTCCATCTCTTTGCGCCCAGCAACCGGCTGACACCGGTGAATCAAAGGGCATTGACTCCGGCGATTACAATGTCCGCCAGACCATTGAGTTTGGCTACCGGGACAGCGACATCCACGGAAATGAGGATAATTACGACACCTTCGAGAATCTCGGCTCGGGTTTGCGTCTATTTGATTACACCCTGGATATGCGGTCGCTGGATCACGACGGACTCCTCTTTGACAATCTCTCCTTCAGCAATTTCGGTTATGGCGGCGACCCCAACGACGTGACCCGCCTGCGTATTGAAAAAAATAAGTGGTACGACTTCCGGCTTTTGTTCCGGCGCGACAAGAATTTCTGGGACTACAATTTGCTGGCGAACCCGCTCAACCCCGGGAATTCGGTTCCCGCGCTGGCGATTATCAATTCGCCGCACGCGATGGATCTCGTCCGCCGGATGCAGGATTATGACCTCACGCTCATGCCGCAGTCACGGTTGCGCGTCCGTTTGGGGTATTCGAACAACGTCAATGAAGGCCCTGCTTTGACCACGCTGGACGGAGGTACCGAACCGCTGCTCGCGCAGACCACCCATTACACGACGAGTGCGTATCGCATCGGCGCGGATTACCGGTTCCTTCCGAAGACCACGCTCTCGTTCGACGAACTGCTCACCTACTTCAAGCAGGACAATACGGTCATTGACCAGAATTTTCCGTACATCCTCTCGAATGGCGTGCCCGTGGATCTCGGCATCGTTTTCAACACCGTAGGCGCCACTCCTTGCGCCACCCCAATCTCGAATCCCGGCACCATGCCGCCTACCGCGAACGCGGCTTGCAATGGATACCTTGGATACAGCCGCGTTGGCCGTCCCCGGGGATCTTTTCCCACCGAGCGTTTCAGCTTCCAATCGACCTATTTCAAGAATCTGGAAACCTCCGGCTCGCTCGCTTACAGCAGCGACGATAGTTCGACCGTGGATTTCAACGAAGCCATCAACGGCTGGACCAGCCGGACCGCCACCCGCGCCAGCACGACGGCGGGGCCGGCCGATGCCAAGCGGGTTTCCGTCAACGCCAATTGGGCGGCGGATTATCGCTTGACCGACAAACTCCACCTCGTTGACCAATTCCTCTTCGACAACTGGCGTATTCCCAGTATGTGGGCCAATGCGGGGACCAATCTGTTTGGAACGCCTCCGGCGGAGCAGGATCAAGTGGGCTTGCTCGTCCCCATTTCGCAGGTCAATCCGGCAAATTTTTCCACGCTGTGCCCCGCCGCTCCCTACAATGGCCCCAACTGCCCCCAGCATATTTCCGGTTCCGGCGCCGATGTCACCAATCAGCTGGTTTCGCAATATCTTGGACAGGACCTCAAGACCAATACCATCGAACTCGAATGCGATTTCACGCGCCGCGTCAACGCACGCATCGGTTACCTGTTCACGGACCGCACCATCGCCGATTTCAGCGCCACGTTTGATACCGGAGTAATCTACTTTCCGGGCGGCCCCACCGGAACCGCGGCGAATGACTATCTGGCCGCGCGCGGGGACTGCGCCATGGTGGGCGGCCTGCTCCCCACGAACTGCACGCTCAATCCGGATGGATCCATAACAGAAGCGGGGCCGGCGGCGGGCAACGACACCTCCCGGAACATCACCACCATCCACGAAAATGCCCTGCTTGCGGGCGTCAGCGCGCGTCCCATGGATAACCTCCGCATCGGCGTGGATTTGATGTTCGGCTACAACAACAATTCCTTCACCCGCATCAGCCCGCGCCAGGAGCAAAGCTACAAAGTCCACGCCGCGTACACTCCCGCGCCCTGGGCCAATCTTGACGCCGCCGTGGACATCCACGAGAACCGCGATAACGTATATACCGTCAACAATCTGGAGCACGGCCGCACCTACAGCTTTGTCACCACTCTGATTCCCAGTTCGCGCGTGTGGCTGGACCTGGGATACCACTACATGAACGATTTCACGCAGACGGAGATTTGCTTCGCCGACCCGGGTTCGACGGTCTTTACCGCGCCGTGTCCTGTCGCCGGCGCCTCGTCTCCTCTCGGCGCTCTTTCCTATTACAACTCCAACGACCAATTCGTCTACGGCGATGTGATGTGGAAGCCCATAAAGCGCGTCACCGCCACGCTGGGATACGCCGGGAGCTTCGTGCGCGGCAATACGCTGATCATCAACCAGCTCCAGCCCACCGGCCCGCTCGATTTCAATTACTTGAAACCCTACGCAAGCCTGGCCTTCGATGTATACAGAGGCTTGACATACAAGACGGCATGGAATTATTTCGGATACAGCGATCGTGGCATTGCCAACCCCGTGGGTCTGGCGCCGCTGCCGTCGCAGGATTTTAACGGAAGCAATCTCACGTTTTCGTTCCGGTATTCGTTCTGACCCGGAACTGATTGCCGGGAGACCGGATGTGGCACCAGCCGTAAACTTTAGGAGGAGGCGGATCGAAATGAAATCTTCACTGGTACGAATTGGTCAGAAACTAATCCTGGCGTGCGCCGTCATTCTTTTCGTGGGTGTGTGCGCGCGGGCCGATGATTCGGCGGGTCTTTACAAGGCCAAATGCGCCGCGTGCCATGCGCCGGACGGCAGCGGCAACGTCCCCATGGGGAAACAACTGGGCGCGAAAGACCTCGGCTCCAGCGAAGTGCAGAGCCAGACCGACGCGCAGTTGATCGGCAGCATAACCAACGGGATGGGCAAGAAAATGCCGGCCTACAAAGGCAAGCTGACCGACGGGCAGATCAAGGGCCTCGTCGGTTTCATCCGGGGTTTGGCCGCGAAAAAGTAGTAAATTTGCCCGCGGGCTTCCTGGAAAGCGCGGACGGCGGAGCGCTGTTCCGCGGACTATTGAGGAGATGACCACTTGAATCTGCCCACGCCACAGACGCTTCTTTACGCGCTGCTTCTGGTCAGCGCGGCTCTGATTGCGCTGATTGCCATCCGCCCCGCGATCACCTCCAGCCGCGAAGGAAAGATGCTGGCCTTCGTGGCGTTCTTGATCCTGCCGGTACTGTGTGTTTCCTGGGGCGCCACCGAGCAAATTGACCGCTCCAAGCAGACCCAGTTCTGCCTGAGCTGTCACGTCATGGAGTCTCACGGAAAGAGCCTCTACGTGGCCGATCCCTCCTATCTCGCGGCCGCGCACTTTGAAAATCATCTGGTTCCCGTGGACGAGGCCTGCTACACCTGCCACACGGATTACGCCCTGTACGGAGGCGTGCGCGCCAAGCTTCGCGGCCTGCGCCACATCTATGTTCAATATCTGGGAACGCCGCCGGCTCCCGACCAGATCAAGCTCTACACCCCGTATAACAATCGCGAGTGCCTGCATTGCCATCTCGGCGCGCGTTCCTTCGAAAGCAACGCGATCCACATGGCCATTCTCGGTTCCTTGAAAAGCAACCAGGCTTCCTGCATGACCAGCGGATGCCACGACACCGTTCACAACGTGGCGAGTCTCAACAAGGTGAAGTTTTGGAGTCCGGCGCAATGAAAGTCAGCCTGATCGGAATGCAACACGCCCTCCGTTGGTCCGGCGTCCTTCTCATTCTTGGACTGGGAGTGGAGCTGGCCAGCCTGCTTTGGGAAAAACCGCTGGCGTTCCTCCTGTTCGCCTTCATCGGCGGGGCGCTTTTCCTGGCCGGTATTTTGCTGTACCTGCTTTCCCTGGTTTCCGCGGCGAGTTGAATCCAAATAAGAAACCGGGCGGCCTGCGCAACGCTGCGCTCCGCCGAAGAAGAGGCCACATTTTATGAGAGCAGACATCGTTCCTGGCGCCGTGTTTCCTGATTACGAGCTGACCGACTATACCGCCAGGCGCCGCAAGCTCTCCGAGCTGCAGGGGCCGGACCCGATGGTCCTGGTCCTCAGCCGGGGAGGCTTTTGCCCCAAGGACCGCCGGCAGGCCGAGGGCCTGCTCCAGCTGTATCGCGAGATCGAAGTCGGTTACTGCCGCCTGATCACCATCAGCACGGACAATCTGGCCGCCACCAACGAGTACCGCACCGGCGTCGGCGCGGAATGGCCCTTTCTCTCCGATGCCGGGCGCGTGGTGCAGAAGGATCTCGACATCGCCGAGTACACCGACGCGGAGCACAATCCCATGATTCCGCACACCCTGGTTCTCGAGCCGGGGCTGGTGATCTACAAGATTTACATGGGTTATTGGTTTTTCGGCCGGCCCACCATCGAAGAGCTTCGCCAGGACCTGCGCGCAGTGTTGAAAAAGTGCCGCCCCGATTGGGACATCACCACTCCCGAACTGAAGGCCGCCTGGAAACGCGGCGAGAAAGACCGCTTCTATCCTTACGGCAAATCCTACGCGCAGGTCTTCCGCGAGCAGCCTTAGCGGGACCTGCGATTCTTCAAACCGCGGCTCACACTAGCCACTCTTCCAGGGGTTTGCCAATTTTCGGTCCGGACACTTTGCTGTAAGCAACCCCGCGGACGACACGAGGTTCCCATATGCAGCACGGCGGGGCTTTTGCAATCAGAATTGCCTGGGGCTATAAAAACTGCTCCCAGCTTTTCGAGGAGATCGGCAGATGACATACGAAATAATCAATGGCGCATTCCGGCAAACGAATCTTGCGGATGAATCCGGGGAATATCTCGCCAGGCGCGAGGAACTTCGCCTGGCGGAAGTCGAATTGATGCGCCAGCGGGAGCGCGTCGCCGCGCTGCGGCGCAGCCTTCCACGGGGCGCGGCCGTTCAGGATTACGTATTCGAGGAGGGCCCCGCGAATCTCGCCGCCGGCGATGAGCCGGTTCGCAAGGTCCGCCTGAGCGAGCTATTCACCGGCCCGAATCGCGCGGTGGTCCTTTACCATTTCATGTACGGAAAGAAGCAGGCCAATCCCTGCCCGATGTGCACCATGCTGATTGACGGCTGGAGTGGCGTCGCTCATCATCTCGCGCAAAATGCCGATGTCGCCATTGTGGCCGCCGCCGATCCGCCAGCCTTGCGCGCCCATGCCCGCAAACGCGGCTGGGGCGGCCTGCGGTTGCTGAGTTGCGGCGCCAATACCTTTAAGTACGATTTCGGAAGCGAAGACCGCGACGGCGGCCAGGATTCCGCAGTGTCAGTCTTCACCAGGGACGCCGACGGCACTCTCCGCCATTTCTATACCGCCCACCCGCGCATGTCCACGGACATCAACGAGCGCGGCCTGGATCTGCTGTTCTCTGTTTACAATATCCTGGACATTACGCCCCAGGGCCGCGGCAATTGGTATGCGTCGTTCAACTACGCGCCCGCCGGGAAATAAATCCATTTTGTCGAGACTATAGGCTAATTCAGCGGCGAATCCTGATTAACGCGCTAACCGGACAAATCCACCGCCGACGCGGCAGGGCAGCGTAGCGCAGTCTCGCGCTAGTCGTCCCCCAACGCTTCCAGAAATGTCGCGGACGGCGCGAAGAACAAATTTCCAGTGACGGCGCGGCTGAAGTCGAGCAGACGATCGTAGTTGCCAGGCGGCCGTCCGACGAACATATTCTCGAGCATCTGCTCGAGCGTGCGCGGCGTTCGGCAGTAGCCGATAAAATACGTTCCAAATTCACCTTGCGCGGCGTTGCCAAAAGGCATGTTGTCACGCAGGATCTTCATCTCTTTGCCGTTCTCCTCGATCGTCGTGAGCGAGCTGTGCGAGCAGGCCGGCTTCACCGACTCCTCCAATTCGATGTCGGACAGCTTCTTGCGCCCGATAATTTTCTCCTGCTCCTCCGTGGACAGCGCATTCCATCCATTCATATCGTGGAGATATTTCTGCACCATCACGTAGCTCCCGCCGACGAACGCGGCATCCTCCTCGCCAATGAGCGCGGCCTCGGCCACCGCTTCACCCCTCGGATTCTCAGTCCCGTCAACGAAGCCAACGAGATCGCGGTCGTCGAAATTTTTGAAGCCGTGCACTTCGTCCACCGGAACAACCGCATTCCCGATGCGCGCCATGATCTGCGTGGCAAGTTCGAAGCATAGATCCATGTGCTTCGCGCGGATGTGGAACAGAAAGTCGCCCGGCGTGGACACTGCATGTCGCGTTCCGGCGCGAACCTCGCGGAACGGATGAAGCTCCGCCGGACGCGGCTGCCCAAAGAGCCGGTCCCAGGCGTCGGACCCAATTCCCATGATGCAGGACAGCCCCGCTTCAATGTTGCGATACTCCACCGCGCGGAAAATTCCGCCCAGGTCTCCGCAGAACGACCGCAGCGTCGAGCGGGCATCGTCCCCGGTTTTTAGCGTCGCCACCAGAAAGATCGCCGCGCGCGAAAGCGTCGCCACAATCGGTTGCGCAACGACACGCGTCGCTTCGGGCGCTCTGTTCGGATCGAACTGCATTGTATGTCCTCCGGCAGGATCTAAACAGGAATTTCCGGTTTGGACCTCCAGCACGTGCATCATAGGCTCGTCCTGTGGTCGGTGCAACGGGACTCTTCGCCATTTCTACACCGCGCATCCGCGCATGGCCACGGACATCAACGGGCGCGGCCCGGGCCTGCTCTTCTCCGTTTACAATATTTTGGACATTACGCCCCAGGGCCGCGGCAACTGGTACGCGTCGTTCAATTACGCGCCTAAACCATAGCCGCTCAGTACCCGGCGAGGAAATAAACCGTCAGCTCTTTCGTGGGACGGAAATCCGTCACGTGCGCGGTGAAATGATTCGCGTCGGGATGCTCCACCGGGCCGTCCCAGCAGAAGCTGACAAAAGTGTCTCCGCGCTCCCCGTTTGCGGATGGCTGGGCCGCCGGCTTTTCCACCGTCAATTCAAAATCGCGTATGGGACCGTTCCAGGTATTCGCCGTGGTCAGAATATATTTCACCCAGCTGGCGTTCACGTAGTCGTCGCCGGACGATGCGCGCCCCGGATTTCAATCCCGCCGCAATCGCCGCGCCCAGTTTTTTCTCCAGTGAGGGATCCATGCACGCGCCTTTCAGTTCGCTGCCGATGCTCGCCGCCTTGAATCCCTGAAATCCCACCACCGGCTTGTATTCATGCTTCACGCGGACCACCTGATGCGCCGGAAACGTCTGCGGCCAGTAGTAAGTCTTCGCCACCTGCCATTTCGGATAGATGTCTTTCTCGATCAGCCCCAGTTCCATCAGGTTCGTCCGCGCCGGAGCGGGCAGCTTGGCCACTTGGTAGAGCGGCCCGGGATCGTCCTCCTCGCCCCAATTTCCAAACGACACGATGTCAATCTTGTACCGCCGCAGAATGTCGGAGACGTCCTTGTGCCCCAGCATCGCCCGCACGTCCGTCTGGTAGTTCGCCGTCGCGCCGTTCACCCACACGCGGAAATCCGCGAAGTCGCGCTTGCCCGCCGCGTCTTCCGGATCCAGTTTGTAGGCGGGAATGGGGAAGGCCACTTCCGTGGTCACGTCCTTGTCGCTGTCATTCAGGAATTCGTATTCCACCGTCACTTTGTCCCGCGCAATGCTCAGCCGCTCCTTCTGCATGGAGACGTGCGCCTCGTGCCGCAGCTGAATTCCTCCCGCCGCCGTCTCCGCCGCCGCGTCATTCGCCCCCATGGGCGCTGAGAATGAGAGGAGTAACGAGATCGCGAGGATAACGATAGAAGACCGTAATGTTTTCACCAGACGTTTGCTACGCAAGGTTGTTATCCCCCTTCGTCACAGCCTCCCCCTGCTTTCGCGCCGGCCTATAACCTTGCCGCAGCGCGATCTCCCAAAGGACCCCGGCACGCGTTCGCGCAGTCTCATCGAGAGCTTGCCCTTCGTGGATGTTGTTCCCCACTTCCCACAAGAATGTGCGATTCGCTATTGTCCAGCCTGCGAGGTCTCTCGCCCACCGAGCGATCTCGAACCATCCCGCGCAGTCGTCAAAATCTGCAGGGGGGCGCTGGTTGTTCGGAAGCTCGGACACAACTGCTGGAGCAGCGTCGAATTCCGGTTCCGCCGGTCCTTCCACATTTAAGGACAGGTCTTCGAACTCAAGAGATACCTGCTCCTCATCTGTGGCCTGCTCACTGAGGACGCGACTGACCAGTTCCAATTCTCTCTCTGGATTCGGGTAATAGCGTCTTGATGGGATACGGTGAATCGCCCAACCTGCACGCTCAAGAATTTCCTCTCGCTCATAATCCTCCTCGCGCAACTGGCCAAGCTCGTCATAGTGAAACGCACCGTCGCATTCAACGCCTAATCGGCGCCCTCTTTGTCGGTCACAACCAGATCAATCCGGTATCCAGCTACGGGATGTTGAGTGATCACGTGGAGGCCGGACGCTCGCAATCGCTCACAGACCTCTCTCTCGAACTCGCTATCAAATCTATCTCCTTCGCGCTCTTGAGAAAATTCGCCGGGCTCCTCGACCGAGACCCGGTATGCGTGCTCTAAGAAACTGCGAATAAAGTACCCCGGACACGTTCCTGGCTGCATCGACGTAAATACGAGTACCTTTCGCCGCGCGCGCGTAAAAGCCACGTTCAATCGCCGGTCACCGTGAGTCTGCTTTCCCTCAATTCCGGTAATCGACCCCGGTCGTGATCCTGGTCCGTGCCTCAACGAGTAAAGGATTATGTCCCTTTCGTCTCCCTGAAAACCGTCGGCCGTAGATGACGTGAGCCCCCTGCTTTCACAATCACCCCAGCGGTCTGCGAAGCGCGCGAAAATTAGAGCTTGAATATAATCCGCTTGAGGTCTGAACGGGCTGATCACCCCAATGCTCAGGCCGGTTAGCTTCGGATCATCCAGCATGCGGGCCACCTCATCCACAACCGCCTCAGCTTCCACCGTATTAACCTGAGTTTCAAGGTCTTCGCTGGCGCCGGAAACCTGCCGAACCTCGACGGGAGCCTTGAATCTCATCGAACGAGTGGGCGTCAGTATCCGCAGCGAATTGTAGTAAAACTCCTTATTGGACCATGCAATTATCTTGGGATCGCACCTGAAATGCTCATTGAGTCGCACTTCTTGGTCACGCGAGCTCAGGGCAAGCGATAGGAGTGACTCATGGACTGACAGAAATTCCTTCTTTACGTGGCTCGCAAGGTCATTCTTGATCAGCAGTTGCTCGACCGCTGCCTGCGGAAGCCATTGAACCGAGGCATTGGGCAATTGATTTTCGTCGCCGACAACAATCAGCTGCTTCGCTCGGAATGCCAGATGTAGCGAAGCTGCCTGATTACATTGCGATCCCTCATCCACGATCAAGTAATCGAAGAGCCCGGGCTTCAATGGAAAGATCCGCGCAACATCGTCTATAGACAGGATCCAGCACGGGAAGACGGAGAGCAAATGCTCAAAATTGAGCTGTTCCTTTATTTTCTCAAGACTCGCTGTCTTCCTTTTCTTGATTAGCAGCTTCTTTGCCAGTTTCAGAGCGAAATCTACTGCCTTATTTTGGGAGGCAGCATGAAGTTGGAGTCTCCGCCGTACACCAAGCAAATTAAGAACGAGTACTTTTCTCTCGTTTTTGAGCCGGAGCAGTTCAGACCGGACGGTATTTGTGTCGTCCGGGTATTTCCTATCGAGCCGTTTGGCCTTGGATGCTATCCGAGAGGACTGGATTGAGAGGGCGCACCGCCGAAACCATCCAGGGGCCCGATAGCTCAACCCCGCGTCTCGCCCTTTCGCTCCCGAATGCAGGAGAGTTCGTAACTCGCCAAAGCGCTTAAACATGGGGAAGCAATCGTTTTAAGGCGGAGGAGTTCTGCAAATCGCGCCTCCAAGGTCGCGGCGTCCCGGCGGTTCGCAGCGAGCCTCTTAATGACGGCATCTCTCGAAGCTTCGAGCCCCTGCTTGTCAGCCGAACCGATCACCGTCTGCGAGTATTCAAGCGCTTGTAATAGCGCTTTTTGCGATTCCTCATCGGATCTCAAAAGTGCTAGGGCCAAACCCCGCCATCAGGTAGTTTCGGAAGTTTGTCGCGAACAACTTCGAGAGCCTTATCCTTCTGGCTAGCCACTAGCACAGTCTTTCCCGACCCGACCAAATGGCTGACCAGATTGCATATCGTCTGCGATTTACCAGTCCCCGGAGGCCCGTGGACGACAAGGACCCGCGACGTGATCGCGAATCTTGCAGCGTCTCGTTGGCTCTTGTTGCTTTCCAGCCCGGAAGCAACAGCTCGACAGGCTGTTGTAGCCTCGTTCCTGATATCTCATCCCCCGTAGAATCGCTCGGCGCCTCGAGGAAGGCCTACCGCCGTCTTCGCCAAATCACCGTCCTTACCACCAGAGGCAAGCACATCCAAGTCGTCAAGCAGATATGCGTTCCCGCGCGGGACGTTCAGCAGCACGGCGGAAGCGGCAAATAATGGGAGTTGTTCCGTCCCTGTGTGCGAAACGTCGGAGAATGGCCGGATTCCTCCGGAAAAGCAGTGCAGGTTGCGAAGCATAGCGGCGGAGCCGGAAGCGATCTGCTCGCAAACTGCCAGAATTCCTCCTCTCCAAAACTGTCAGCGGCAAGAAGTTGATGGAGTTGAAGCTGGATGCCCGCCAACTCATCTGCCGAAAGCAACTCCGACAGCAGAGTGAGATTTGCGAAGGGAGTTTCGGACACCTTTTCTATGGAAAATCTTCTACTTCAGCCTGATAGTCTGGACGAACACGATAACAAAGAAGGGGGCCAAATGCTTCTCCCCTACCCACCTTTGCGCGCAATACACCAATTCCGAGCAAAGTCTCGCGATTGTACGTATCCTGTCTTTGTTTACGCCAAATGCGAATCAATGCCTCGCTTTCGGACAAAACTTGGCTGTTGGTCGAGCCAGTGGACGTCTCGACTGCAGGTTCCTCTGTTTGCGCGTTCTCATCGGAAGAGAATCGAGCAGAATCTAGCTCCGATGAAGGGAAAATCCGCTGAAGCACGATTTTGGAGAAGCCAGTAAATCAGGCAAGAGCACGTGATAGGGGGACAATTCCGCCGCGAGACCGTAGCTTCGACCCGCCCTTAAATTGTGAAGGGCGCGGCTCGAATTTGCAGCCAAGGCCGACAGGGCGTCGCGGATAGCTTGCCAAACGCTGTAGATCAGGTCGTGTAGCCATCCGTCGGGACGGGCATTATACCGGGTTAAACAAACTTCATGACTACGGAATGCAATTTAGCAGCGTGCACGGAGCAACAGAGCGGGTCGCGGCGATGCAATCGGCACAGGGCGGGCCAATGGATATTGGGTACTCGGGCCCGGCTCACCGATTCCCGTACTCTGTGAAAATGTAGTCCTTTTTCGCCACGATCGTGTGGCACGTGAACCCGCAATTGACGATACCGGTCGCATTGGGCGCTGAACTTGTCGGACGCGGGGTTATAGTCAAACACGGCGTAGGCCCATCCCTTCGTGTTCGGGAATCGCTTCCTATCCTTCTCGATGAAAAAAATATCTTGCAAGCTTTCCGGTATCCTGACGGAAAAGGGGGCCTCGGTGCTCTTTTTTGGTTTCCACTCGATCTTGGCAATCTTGGAGCCGTCAGGGAAAGGCTTGCCATTGCCGGGAATGCCGGCGCGGTAGGCGTCCATCATCGTGGGATTGGCCACCATCACCTTAAGCAGATCATCGGTCTGGCTGACGGCGACAACCTGCCAGTTTTCGTATCCCCTGAAATCAGAGAACTTGAGCCCATTCGGCACTTGCAGAGTGTATTTGTCCTGCTGGGCGGAATGGCCCTGCCACCTAAGCCAGCGAGCACCACCGCAACAACCACCATCAGCAAGGATAGGATTCTGGTCATGGCTCGTTCCTCCGCTCTCTGTTTGGATCCAACCGGAACCTTAGATTTGGACCTCTGTCTCGCGCATCGTATGCCCCTCCCACCCCGGACACAAGGAATTTGTCGCCAGAGCACCCCCACCAGGCTGCGCGATTCCGACGGCTCGTTTTTTGCCTGGATTTTGGCTTTGACGAACCCGTTTTATAGCTTCTTGAATTACGGGCTGCTGGAGGCGTCAGGGTTCAGTTCACTGAAACAGAGAATGTAGCCGTCAAGATCCTCGACGTAGAAATCCAGGCATGCCCAGGGTCTCTGTTCGAGGGGCGTTATCACTTTCGCTCCACGCGTTTGCAGCTCGCTGAACAGGTGCCGGATACCCGACACGGAAATGTACGCGTCCAGATGCTCGTTCTGTTTCCGGTGCTCTCTGTCGGCGGTCGTTTTCGGCGCGCACTTGAGGTGTATCGCGAACCCATCACGCGCCACAGCCGCATAGAATGACTGATACTTGAAATCGAGTTCGAAGCCGAGCTTGTCAAGATAGTACGCAATGGCCCGGTCAAGATCATCAACCAGAAACTGCGGGGCTATCCCGGTAATCTGCGAACCGCCATCACCTGCCACTGGATACTCCTCATTTCACCGCTTAACGCGGTGCTTTCGGCGCAATTCTATACGTGACAAATGCACGGACGCCTTACAAGCGGTGAGTCCACCTGACGGCGTAGATTGCTAGAATCAGATCACACGCCAATACAGTGGCCATTAACGTATATGCCTTGGCGCGGGAAAGGCGACCACGTTTCATTTGCATGAGAACCACAAATGCTACGGAGACAGCAACCGCAGACCCAAAGAGGCACACCATGTCATTACAAATGCCGTATTCATGGTTTTCTATCGCGGCGCTTTGCGGGCTTCATGCGCGGGAGTCTACCACAGATGGCCGGAGCTGCCGCCCCGCAATCGCGAGGCAGCGAAATTGCGAAATGCGCTGGCAGGGAAGGGTTAAAAGCGAACAAAAAACGAATTCATAATAGGGACACTTTTTACAGTCGCAAAATGTTAAGTCCATTATAATCAATAATATATAGATTTCTAATAGGGACACTTTTTAGACGCAAAAAAGTGCAATTTGAAATTAGGCTTCTCCCGTTTTTCGCGTCCCTTTTTCGGCCCGCAATGCTCTCTACCGCTCCACCGCCAACGCTACCGCGTTCCCTCCGCCCAGGCACAGCGCGGCGATCCCGCGCTTCACGTTGCGCCGCTGCATTTCATAAAGCAGCGTGACCAGAATTCGCGCGCCCGACGCTCCGATGGGATGCCCAATCGCCACCGCGCCGCCGTTCACGTTCACTTTTTCCGGATTCAGTTTCAGCTTGCCGCGTCACCGCGATCGCCGCCACCGAAAACGCTTCGTTCAATTCATAAAGATCAACGTCCTTGTCGCGATCCCATCCGGTTTTTTGCAGCAATTTCTCCACCGCGTCCACCGGCGCCATCATCACCCACTTCGGTTCCACGCCGCTGACCGCCTGCGCCACAATCCGCGCCATCGGCGCATGTCCAGTTTTGCCGCGCGGCTTTCTCGCTGGCCACCACCAGCGCCGCCGCGCCGTCATTCGTGCCCGGAGCGTTGCCCGCGGTGACCGTGCCGTCTTTCTTGAATGCGGGACGCAGCTTCGCCAGCGCTTCCAGCGTGGTGTCTTCGCGCGGCGATTCGTCCTTGTTGATAATCACGGGCGCGCCTTTTTTCTGCGGCACTTCGACCGGAACCACCTGCGCTTCGAGGAAGCACGATTTCCACGCCCGATGGCTTTCTGATGGCTTTCCAGCGCGAAGCGGTCCTGCTCTTCGCGCGTGATTTTATATTTTTCCGCCACCAGTTCCGCCGTCACGCCCATGTGGAAATTCTCGTACGCGTCCCACAATCCGTCGCGAATCATGGAGTCAACAATTCGCCGTTGCCCAGACGGTAGCCGGTGCGCGCGTTGGTCAGCAGATACGGCGCGTTGGACATGGATTCCATTCCGCCGGCCACCACGATTTCCGACTCGCCGATTTGAATCGCCTGCGCCGCCAGTCCCACGGCCTTCAGTCCCGATCCGCACACCTTATTAATGGTCATCGCCGCCACGCGATGATTCAGCCCGCCGCGCAGCGCCGCCTGGCGCGCGGGATTTTGTCCCAGCCCCGCCTGCACCACGTTGCCCATGATGGCTTCATCCACTTGCGCGGGATCAATTTCCGCGCGGCGCACCGCTTCGGCGATGGCCTTCGCGCCAAGTTCTGTTGCGGTAAGCGGCGACAGGCCGCCCTGAAATTTCCCCATGGGCGTGCGCACAGCGCTCAGGATCACAGGTTGTTCCATTGGAACTCTCCTTAGAATTTCAGATGCGCGCGGCGTTCGCGCGGACTCACCGCGTTGCATCAGCCTGCGAGTATAGGCAACGCCGCCGTTTCCGGTCAATTTCCGATCGCGGATAGGAGACAGGGAGTTCTGAGACTGCCTTATCTTTGCATACGGATTCAGTGTTCGTGACACCCTCCTCTTGTCGAATGGAGAATCGAATACGTAGTTGTAGCCCATTGGCAAATACACAGCCTTGGCTTCAAGAGGTTAGGAAGTCGGCGAGCGAGGTAATGGCTCAAGAAGCGAGGGCTCCCAGCTTTTCAGGATGATGGTAGGCGATCTTGTTTTTTTAATGTGCGGTAACGCGCTAGACTGGAGACCGGCGCGGCGACGGCGGTGTTGTTAGAGGTTCAAATGTATTGCTCCCATTGCGGAAAAGGGGTCGAGCCGGAAGACTTGTTCTGTCGGGCTTGCGGCACATCAACCGGGATGTCTGCGTCTGTTCCAGAGAATCCATCGCCGCGAGGAACGGTCACGGCGATGCGCGATCTGCTGCAAAAATTGAAAGGCCCTCCCAGCAAGCGTGAGCAGGGCACCCAGACGGTGGAGGCGGATACCCCCATTTCTGCTTCACCAATGCTCCTTGCCGCCACCGTTGAGAATTTGGGAGCGGATGCTGCCGCGGAGTTTGTGGGAGGAATCTCCGACATAGATGACCAAAATTTGGAGCGCATCGCCTCGGCTCGGCCCCGGTTGTTTGCTGAGTTCGCAATCGCTTTTTATTGCCTCGCAATTCGCTTGATGGTCCACTATGCGGCTGAGGACGAAATCTTCCGCGACGAGGAAACAAAACAACTCTACATATATCTGGTAGTTTCATGCCTCAGACGTTTCATGAGCGAATCAGGACAGATGGATGTGCCGGATGAGGATGCTGAAGCAGCGGCCGAAATCTATTTTAGTAAGGAGCCGGAACTCAAGACTTTTCTCGCCAATTATTCCGACTACTACGGTTTCTTCTCAGACGAGAGGATCAAGCAAGCGCAGGAGGTTTGGACTGATTCTCTTGCGATCCGACTCGCGGTGCGGGCCAACTTCATCCTTGGCCTAGATAAACCCAAAAACCAACATATCATCTGGCTCATGGCCTATTATCGACTTTCGTATACAGTTTTGTACGCTTGTGATCTTCTCAAGAGGATGCACCCTGTGTTTCCAGACGCGAACAAAATAGAGGAGGACGAGCGTCAAGCTCTTGAGTTCAGAGCCAACCTTAAGCAGAAGTCACAGCAAAGGGGGCACGCGGTCTAAAATGCAAATTCCTCAGAGCGCTTAACAAAAAAGCGCAATCTGGTCACCAATTCCAGAATCAATATCGTTTTTTCTCATCGTGAAGTTGACCCATGATATTACGCATATCAGCTTGGAGGGATTCGGTCATTGATGTGACGGAGATCGGTCTTCCAGCTTCCATCCTGAGAATTCTCCTTTCTAACGCCGGTACGGAAAAGCCCCAGTCACATCTCTCAAACTGTCGCAGCATTGCGACATGCGGGCGTCACAGCAGGGGGGGGCAGTTTCGCATGCCCTGTCTCCTATCCCGTCAATTTCCGCGCGGCGCACCGCTTCGGATATGGCTTTTGCGCCCAGCTCTGTTGCGGTAAGCGGCGCGAGGCCTCCCATAAATTTCCCCACGGGCGTGCGGACCGCGCTCAATATCACCGGATTTTCCATGGCTATTTCTCCCCAACAATGGATGAAAACAATTGCAGTCCGGACGCAAAATTTTGCCCGGAAAATTCAGTATAGGCGCGCGGGAATGGCGGGTCAATCGAGCGGACCAATCGAGGAGATGTGCGGGGCCCGCGAAACTGCACCCTCGCTGTGCGCGAACACCCACAGCGGGAGGGGTGAATGTAGGTCAGGACCTCTCCACAAGGTGCATGGCGTATCATGTGGAACTGAATGATTCGCCAAGAAGCGGACATCGCGCGGGAGTGGAATGGCGTGCAGGGGTGGCTCCTGCTGTTCTGCGTCGGACTCACAATCCTGGGGCCTTTTGGCTTATTAACGCTGAACGGCTCGATCCGACCGATCACTGGAATGTCATTGGGAAGAGTCGCCCATTGCATCTACGGAATTTACGTGGGAACAGCAATCTGGCGCAGAAAATCCAACGCGTTGATCCACTTGAAGGTTTTCTTCGTAACTGGCCTTATGCTCGCCAGCCTCTTCCTCGTGCAGAGATTCGGGAATACGCACGCAATGGAAATCGGGCTGGGAAACATCCTTGTCATTTTTGCGTGGTGGTTCTACTTCAGCAATTCGAAGAGAGTGCGGGTGACTCTCGGGCGCAACCTGTGAAATCCACCGGTCGAATTGATTGGCATTAAAAAGTCGGTATGGAACACGGATCGCCTGTTCAGCCGTGGAAGGGAGCGGATGCGTTGACAAAATCCGCGGCTTCCCGTAACGTTAACGTTTGTCTCTATAGCAAGAGGTGTGATTGGGTAATGCGTACTCACGTAGCCAAGGGCCGAGAGGCCGAAGAATTGATGGTCGGAAACCGTTGGGTGGTGGTGGACGCCGATGGGCATGCCCTGGGGCGCGTGGCCACCCGCGTGGCGAGCCTGCTGATTGGCAAGGACAAGCCCAATTTCACGCCGCACCTGGATTGCGGCGACCACGTGGTGGTGATTAACGCCGACCGCATTCGCCTGACTGGAAACAAATTGCAGCAGAAGATTTATCGCACGCACAGCGGCTATCCCGGCGGATTGAAGGAAATTCCCATCCAGCGGCTGATGCCCAAGCGCGCGGATTTTGTGGTCCGTGAAGCGGTGTTGGGCATGCTTCCCAAGAACAAGCTGCGCGCCAGCCGCGCCAAGAAATTGCGCGTCTACAATGGCAAGGAAGGCCTGGCAGCGCCACACGGGGCAAAACCCCCAGCCGGCGACTGTTTAATTCCGGGTTTTTGCGCCGCCTGATCTTTTCAATCACGAGATTCGAGATGCGGGAGGAAAGTGTGAGTTCGACCGAAACTGGAAACGCGGGACAGCAAATATTCTACGGCACGGGACGCCGCAAGGAATCCATCGCGCGCGTGTACATTAAAGCCGGCGCAGCCAAGTTCACCGTCAACGGACGGCCGGTGGAAGATTATTTCAAGAACGTGGTGTGGCACAATACCGCCATTGAAGTGTTGAAGTTCACGCAGACGCAGGACCAGCTGGAAATCAAGGCCACCGTGAAGGGTGGCGGCGTGGGCGGACAGGCGGGCGCCATTCGAATGGGGATTTCCCGCGCGCTGGCGAAGTTCAATCCGGAATTGCACCATTCGCTGCGCACCAACGGATTTTTGACGCGCGATTCGCGCATGAAAGAGCGCAAGAAGTACGGGCAGAAGGGCGCGCGCCGCCGCTTCCAGTACAGCAAGCGCTAGTCTGTTTTTCGCATCCGGGCCGGCGGGGATTTTTCTCCGCTGGCCCGGATAAATCCACGGCCGGCAAGAGGCCGGCAAAAAAGGATGTTGCCGCGGTGCGATGGGCTCGCGGATTTCGCGGGCGTGAACGCAGCGCCCCGGTTCCACCGGGAAAACATCCATTCAATCAAGGAGAGATATGCCAGTAGAAATTTCGATGAAAGATTTGCTGGAAGCCGGTGTTCACTTCGGCCACCAGACCCGCCGCTGGAATCCCAAGATGCGCGAGTATATTTACGGCGAGCGCAACGGGATTCACATTATCGATCTCCAGAAGACGGTAAAGATGTTCCGCGAAGCCGCGCGCTACGTCACGGAAATGTCCGCGCATGGCAAGTCCATGCTGTTTGTGGGCACCAAGCGCCAGGCGCAGGAAGCCATCGCCGAGGAAGCCAAGCGCTGCGGCATGTTCTATGTAAACCACCGCTGGCTGGGCGGCACGCTGACCAACTGGGCGACGCTGCAGAAGTCCATCAAGCGCATGAAGACGCTGAAAGCCATGGTCGAGGACGGCCGCATGGCCGCCATTCCCAAGAAGGAAGCCTCGCGGCTGGACCATGAGTTGAAGCACCTGGTCCAGAATTTTCAGGGCGTCGAAAACATGACCGCGCTTCCGGACATGATGTTCGTGATTGACCCCAGCGCGGAAGCCATCGCCGTGCGGGAAGCCCGCCGCATGGGCATTCCCGTGGTGGCCGTGGTGGACACCAACTGCGACCCGGATTGCGTGGACGCATTGATTCCCGGCAATGACGACGCGCTGCGCGCCATCCGCCTGTTCGCCACCAAGATTGCCGACGCAGTGCTCGCCGGCCGCCAGTCGTTTGAGCAGACGCAGATTGCTTCGGAGAAAACCGCCGCGGATGCGCAAGGTTCGCAGGAACCCGTGGAATACGTGGATACCAGCGCATACGAAGCGTACGAAAAGCAGGAAGGCGATTTCGTGGAGGGTGAAACCGTGGAGGTCCCCCCCGACCAGGTTGCGGCTCCCGCGCCAGAGGCCGCCGAGGAAACCCAGGAGTTGCCGAAATAGCCGAGGGCTTTTGGCCGCCACGAGACTTCGCGGCCGGTCATGGTTCGCTGAAACGGCTCACGGCCCAAGTCATCACGCAAATCGTTTGGCGCCCCGGCCGCAACGGGGTCATGGAATTTCAATCCACGGAAGGAAAAATCATGCCAGCAGCTTCAGAGCAGTTTCAGGTGTCAGCGCAGCAGGTGAAGGAGCTCCGCGAGCGCACCGGAGCGGGTTTCAGCGATTGCCGCGCCGCGCTGGTGGAAGCCAAGGGCGACATCGAGCAGGCCATCAACGTCCTCCGCAAGAAGGGACAGGCCGCGGCGCAAAAAAAGGCCCAGCGCGCCACCATGGAAGGGCTGGTGAGTTGTTACATTCACGCCGGCGGGCGGATTGGTGTTCTCACCGAAATGAATTGCGAGAGCGATTTCGTGGCCCGCACGGATGACTTCCAGAAGCTTTGCCATGATGTCTCCATGCACATCGCCGCGCTGGATCCACGTTACCTTCGCCGCGAGGACGTGACCCAGGAAATTCTGGACCGCGAAAAGGAAATCTATCGCGAGCAGGCTCGCGCCAGCGGCAAGCCCGATGCGGTGGTCGAGAAAATCCTTACTGGAAAAATGGAAAAGTTCTATGAGGAAAACTGCCTCTACGAACAGCGTTTTATCCGCGATGAAAGCGTTACGGTGAAGGAATTGATTGACCAGGTGATCGCCAAGCTGGGCGAGAATATCGCGGTTCGCCGCTATGCCCGTTTCAAAGTGGGTGAATCAGACATCCGCCCCTCCGCGGAAACGCCCGCCGAAGCGCCGGCGTCAAGCTGAATAGGTTTTTTGTCAGCGGGGATGGTTTCCCGGCCCGCAAAGTCTGGTAGAATGCGCAGCTTCGGCTCCGGCGGGGGGATGGTTTGACTCCCGCGGAGAGCGAAATCACACGATGACTCCGGCCAGCACAAAAACCAGCACCGAAGCGCAACAACGAACTCCACAATTTAGCCGCATTGTTTTGAAACTGTCGGGTGAATCCATGCAGGGCCCGCTGCCCGCGGGCATTCATGGCGCCACCGTGTCAGCCATCGCGCAGGAAGTGAAGGAAGTGCAGCGGCTGGGCGTGGAAGTCGCCATCATGGTGGGCGGCGGAAACATTTTTCGCGGAGGCCGCCAGAAGGAGCTTTCCGTTGAACGCGCCACGGGCGACTACATGGGCATGCTCGCCACGGTGATCAACGGAATGGCATTGCAGGATGCGCTCGAAAAAGAGGATTGCCAAACGCGCCTGATGAGCGCCATTGAGATGCACGAGGTGGCTGAACCGTTCATCCGGCGCCGCGCCATGCGGCATCTGGAAAAAGGGCGGGTGGTCATTTTTGCCGGCGGCACCGGAAATCCGTATTTCTCCACGGACACTGCCGCGGCTTTGCGCGCCATGGAAATCAAGGCGCAGGTAATCTTGAAAGCCACGCGCGTGGACGGCGTCTACGACGCCGATCCCGAAAAAGTGCCCAGCGCCAAGAGGTTTGAAAAAATCACTTACCTCGATGTCCTGCAAAAGGGACTGGCGGTGATGGATTCCACCGCGATTTCCCTGTGCATGGACAACAAAATGCCCATCATTGTCTTCAGCATGAACGTGGCCGGAAATATCCGCCGTGTAGTCATGGGTGAAAAGGTCGGCTCGCAGGTGAGCGCAGTTTGATCGGAAGGGAGAGAACACAATGACCGTGATTGCCACCACTAAGGATGCTCAAGCGCAGATGCGCGCGCGCATGGAGAAGGCCGTGGAGGACTTTCGAGAGGGCCTGGCTGGAGTTCGCACGGGCCGCGCCAACGTTGCGCTGCTGGACCATGTCCGCGTGGATTACCACGGGTCGCTGATGCCGTTGAATCAGCTCGGCAATATGACTGTTCCAGATCCCATGACCATAGTGATTTCGCCCTGGGACCCCAGCGCCGTGGCCTTAATTGACAAGGCCATCCGCACTTCGGACCTGGGCCTGAATCCCTCCAGCGACGGCAAAGTGGTTCGCGTTCCGATACCGCCGCTTACCGAAGAGCGCCGCAAGGATTTGGTGAAACACATGCACCGGGTTTTGGAAGAGCACCGCACCGCTGTCCGCAATATTCGCCGTGATATCAAGGAAGCCGTCGAAAAGCTGGAGAAGGAAAAGAAGATCAGCGAAGACGAAAAGAAGCGTTCGCTGGAAGAAATCGAAAAGATTACTCACCAGGAAACCAAGAAAATTGAAGACCTCGCCGCCGCCAAGGAAAAGGAAATTTTGGAAATCAGGTAAGTCTGGAAAGAACCGCGGATTGCAGGCGACCACGCCGGCAATCCATTAAGTCCCCTTCAACATAGATTGCGACGGGGAAATTGCGCTCCCAGTCGCCGCCACCGGCAGTCTTCGATTCCCCGCCGGCTCACTGCGTGCCGGAGGATCCCACGCCGGTGCCACTAAGAGGCACAACATGAGGGCTTCCCGGCGCGTCATCCACGATGGTAATCTGCGCGGTTTTCGGGCCCGTCGTTGACGGCGAAAAAACCACGCCAACGCGACAGCTGGATTTTGGCGGCAGCTCTCCGGCGCTCTGCGGACATCCGCCCTGCACGCTATGCCGGCGGAATTCGCTGACGGCCGGCCCGGTTATGCTGATTTCGGTGCTGATGGTCAAGGTGGCGCTGCCGGTATTGGTCAGCACAATCACTTTTATTGGACTGGTGGTGTTTACGGACTGATTGGCGAATGAAATTCGATCGGGAGACAGGGAAACGGCCGCCGCAGCCGCGGTTGCTGCGCCGGAGAGGTGGACGCTCTGCGGGCTTTCCGAGGCGTTGTCGGAAATTTGCAGGGTGGCCGACTCACCGCCTTGAGCCGTTGACGGCTTGAAAACGACGCGGATTTTGCAACTGGCTTTGGCCGCAAGCGTTGCCGGGGAGATGGGACAATTGCTCTTCTGCGTGAAATCCCCGCTGTTCTCGCCGGTGATGGCGATGCCGGAGATGGTCAACTCGGCCACTCCATTATTAGTCAGCAATACGTCCTGCGGACGGCTGGCACTCCCCTGCGCCGTTGACGCGAATTCTAGCTCCGAGAGCGATAATGTGACCAGGGGATCTCCAGCCCACGCCACTCCCAGGAAAGCGGAGGATACAGCGCAAGCCAGGATTATTGCTCGAAATGGTTGTTTCATAAGGACTTAGCTCCGGTTCTGGATTCGGCTCGACACTCCTTTGTTAACCTGAGGCGGGCCACCTCCCGTTATAACCCAGAATCTATGCTGTTTGTCCTACTATTCCGTGAGTTCGTGCAAGGATCTGCATTCCGCTTCGTGGGTGGCCCCCAGATTATAAAACGGGCCGTGACGCAGAATCGTGCCATTATCTAGGTTGACAGGGCATGGTTTGCTCCCTATAATATTTTTTCGTGGCGGAAAGGTGTGGGCCCGCCATGGTAGTGTGTTTGTCTGTCACCGAGGAACAGAGAACGAAGGAACGAGGTGACAGAACGGCCAAAATGGGGCGCCAGCCCCGCAAAGCCGTAATGTGTCTCCGCTTTGAATGAGGGTCATCTGCTCGCTTAAGCGAGCTTTGTCTCCGCGGAGTTCCTTGTAGTTTCCTTCGGCGCCGTTTGCGGCTCCTTCTGTTCACAACTGTCGCTGGAATATTTTGCGGCTGCAGAGCCGCCTGTATCCGAAGAATCCGCATTTGGCGGAGAAAGACGCGGGGGTAATATCGTGCCAACGTTCGCACAACTGGTTCGCCACGGCCGGGAACTGGTTCGGTCGAAGACGAAGTCGCCTGCGCTGGAAGGCTGTCCGGAAAAGCGGGGAGTTTGCGTGCGCGTATACACGCAGACGCCGAAAAAGCCGAACTCAGCTCTGCGGAAAGTTGCCCGGGCGCGCCTGACCAATGGTTCGGAGGTCACCGCGTACATCCCCGGTATCGGCCACAATTTGCAGGAACACTCCATCGTGCTGGCCCGCGGAGGCCGCGTGAAGGATCTGCCGGGCGTGCGTTATCACATTGTCCGTGGGACGCTGGATACCGCCGGCGTGGAAAACCGCAAGCAAGGGCGTTCGAAATATGGCGCCAAGCGGCCTAAGGCCGGGAAGTAAGGGAGGACGAATCAGTGCCTCGCAAGGGAAGCATCGTTCATCGCCGGGTGGTTTCTGACGCTGTCTACGGCAGCGACGTGGTGCAGAAGTTTATCAATTGCATGATGTACGACGGCAAGCGCGCCACGGCGCAGACAATTTTTTATGGCGCCCTGGAGCAGTTGGGGCAGAAGGCCAACGACGATCCCTTCAAGCTTTTCAAGAAAGCGGTGGAGAACTGCAAGCCGGTGCTGGAAGTGAAAACCCGGCGCGTGGGCGGCGCGAACTACCAGGTGCCCATCGAGGTTACTCCCAACCGCAAGCAGTCGCTGGCCATTCACTGGCTGATCCTGTATGCGCGGGAACGCGGCGGCAAGACCATGCGCGACAAGCTGGCTGACGAAATTTTGGACGCCGCCAACGGCAAGGGCGGCGCCGTCAAGAAGAAGGAGGACGTGCACCGCATGGCGGAGGCCAACAAGGCCTTTGCCCATTATCGCTGGTAAGCGCGAGAGATTTTCATGCCCCGAGCATTCCCCATAGAAATGATGCGCAACATCGGCATCATGGCGCATATCGACGCCGGGAAGACCACTTCCACGGAGCGCATCCTTTTCTATACGGGTGTCACTTATAAGCTGGGGGATGTCGATGACGGCAATACCGTCATGGACTGGATGGAGCAGGAAAAGGAGCGCGGCATCACCATCACCTCCGCGGCTACCACGGCTTCCTGGCAGCGTTTTGGAACGCGCTATCGCATCAACATTATTGATACCCCCGGCCACGTGGATTTTACCGTGGAAGTGGAACGCTCCCTGCGGGTGCTGGACGGAGCCGTGGCGATTTTTGACGCGGTGGCCGGCGTGCAGCCGCAGTCGGAAACCGTCTGGCGGCAGGCGGATAAATATCGCGTCCCGCGCATCGCCTTTGTGAACAAGATGGACCGTATCGGCGCGGATTTTGATCACGCCATCCGCTCCATGCGCCAGCGGCTTTCCGCTCACCCCGTGCCGCTGCAGTTCCCCATCGGAAAAGAAGACAATTTCATCGGGGTCATTGATTTCATCGAAGAGAAAGCCATCATCTGGAATGACGAGACGCTCGGCGCGGAATACGAAACTCTGCCGGTGGAAAAGCTATGGGACGAAGCATTCCTGAAAGAGCGCCCGGAAGTTCAGAGAGCTGTGACTGCTTCGGCCCTGAGCCCCGAATTCTATCGCGAGCACCGCGACAAGGTTGTGGAATACGTCGCCGAGCATGATGACGCCGTGCTGGATAAATATCTCGCCGAGCACAAGCTGGAGCCGGCGGAACTGCGCGCTTCGATTCGCCGCTCCACCATCGCGTTGAAACTGGTTCCCGTGCTGGCCGGTTCGGCTTTTAAGAACAAGGGTGTGCAGCCGCTGCTGGATGCCATTGTGGATTTTCTTCCTTCGCCCGCGGAAGTTCCTCCGATGGAAGGCGAAACCGAGGACGGCAGCGAGCCGGTTTTGCGGCGTCCCAGCGACGATCAGCCCTTCGCGGCGCTGGCTTTCAAAATTATGTCCGACCCTTATGTCGGTCATCTTACTTATATTCGCGTGTATTCCGGCGTGGTCAAGACCGGCGACTCGGTTTACAACTCTTCCAAGAAGACGCGCGAGCGTCTGGGCCGTCTGATGCGCATGCACGCCAACAAGCGCGAAGAAATTGAATTTATTGACGCGGGCGATATTGCCGCGTGCGTGGGCCTGAAAAATGTTTCCACGGGCGACACGCTGTGCGATGAGGACAAGCCCGTCGTTCTGGAATCCATCGAATTTCCCGCGCCGGTTATTTCCGTTTCCATTGAGCCGAAAACGAAGGCCGACCAGGAAAAAATGGGCAACGCCCTGGCGCGGTTGATGCAGGAAGATCCCACGTTCCGGATGCATACCGATCCGGATACCGGGCAGACGCTGATTTCCGGAATGGGCGAACTGCATCTGGAAATCATCGTGGACCGCATGATGCGCGAGTTCAACGTGCAGGCCAACGTGGGCCGTCCGCAGGTGGCGTACCGCGAAACCATCATCAAGGCGGCCAGCGCCGAAGGAAAATACATCCGCCAGACCGGCGGCCATGGGCAATATGGCCACGTCAAGCTGACGGTGCATCCTATGCCAGGCGCTGGGCATGAAGATATGCATGAGATGTCCACCGACGAGCTGGACGAGGTGGCCAAGACGGTAGTCGGCGGCCATGGCGGGAAGTGGCGCTTTGATAAAGATCACCGCCTGTTGTTCATTGACAAGACCATTGGCGGCTCGATTCCCAGGGAATTTATCCGGCCCATTCAGGACGGCGTCGCGGAAGCCATGGAAAACGGTGTTCTGGCCGGTTTCGAAATGGTGGATCTCGCCGTGGTGGTGGACGACGGCAGCTATCACGAAGTGGACAGCTCGGAAATGGCCTTCAAGATTGCCGGTTCCATGGCTTTCAAGGAAGCCTGCCGCCGCGGCCATCCCAAGCTGCTGGAACCCATCATGCGCATTGAAGTGGTGGTCCCCGAAGAATACATGGGCGACGTGATTGGCGATTTGAATGGCCGCCGCGGACGAATTCAGGGGATGGAATCGCGCGCTGGCAGCCAGATTATTCGCACCGAGGTTCCGCTGGCGGAAATGTTCGGTTATGCCACGGACATCCGCAGCCGCACGCAGGGGCGCGGCAGTTTCACCATGCATTTTTCGCATTACGAGCAGGCGCCGGTTAACGTTTCCGAAGAAGTGATCGCCAAAGCTACGGGGAAAACGGTTAAGGCTTAGGCTGAGAATTTTTGAACGTCAGAAAACGCTGAGGAGCAGAGCATGGCCAAGGAGAAATTCGAGCGTAACAAGCCGCACGTAAACGTGGGGACGATTGGGCACATTGACCACGGCAAGACGACTTTGACGGCGGCAATCACCAAGGTGCTCAGCAAGCACAACCCCAAGGTGACCTTCCGTGCGTTTGATTCCATTGACAACGCGCCGGAAGAGCGCGAGCGCGGGATCACCATCGCGGTGGCGCACGTGGAGTATGAAACCGCCAACCGCCACTATGCGCACATTGACTGTCCGGGACACGCCGACTATGTGAAGAACATGATCACCGGAGCGGCGCAGATGGACGGCGCGATTCTGGTGGTGGCGGCGACCGACGGTCCCATGCCGCAGACGCGGGAACACATTCTGCTGGCGCGGCAGGTGGGAGTGCCGTGCGTGGTGGTATTTCTGAACAAGTGCGACATGGTGGAAGACCCGGAGTTGCTGGAACTGGTGGAACTGGAAGTGCGGGAACTGCTGAAGTCCTATGGATTTCCGGGCGACGAGATACCGGTGGTGCGCGGTTCGGCGCTGAAGGCATTGGAAGGGGACGAGAAGTGGGAGAAGACGGTTCTGCAGTTGATGGATGAAGTGGACCGTTATGTGCCGCTGCCGGTGCGCGATATCGACAAGCCGTTTGCCATGCCCATTGAGGATATTTTCTCGATCAGCGGACGCGGCACGGTGGTGACCGGGCGGGTGGAGCGCGGCAAGGTGAAGGTGGGAGAGGAAGTGGAGATAGTGGGATTCCGTCCCACGGTGAAGCGCGTGGTGACGGGCGTGGAAATGTTCCGCAAGCTGCTGGACGAAGGCATGGCGGGTGACAACGTGGGGCTGCTGTTGCGGGGCACGGAAAAGGAAGACGTGGAACGCGGACAGGTGCTGGCCAAGCCGGGATCGATCACGCCACACACGAAGTTCAAGGCAGAAGCCTACGTATTGAAGAAGGAAGAAGGCGGGCGGCACACGCCGTTTTTCACCGGGTACCGGCCGCAGTTTTATTTCCGGACCACGGACGTGACCGGAGACGTGGCCTTGCCGGCGGGAGTGGAGATGGTGATGCCGGGAGACAACGTGAGCATGGAAGTGAAGCTGATCACGCCGGTGGCGCTGGAACGCGGGTTGCGGTTCGCGATTCGCGAAGGCGGCCACACCGTGGGCGCCGGCGCGGTTACCGAGATTATCGAGTAACCCATGTCCAACGGAGAAAAAATTCGCATTCGTTTGAAGGCCTACGACCACCGCATTCTGGATCAATCCACGCGGGAAATTGTGGAGACAGCGCGGCGCACCGGCGCGGAAGTGGCCGGTCCGATTCCCCTGCCCACGATGATCAACCGCTGGACGGTGCTGCGGTCGCCGCACGTGGACAAGAAATCGCGCGAGCAGTTTGAAATGCGGACGCACAAGCGGCTGATTGACATCCTGGAACCCACGCCGGACACGGTGGACGCGCTGATGAAGCTGGATCTGCCGCCGGGCGTGGACGTGGAAATCAAGGCTTTCGGCCGGGAACACGCAGCGAAGTAACGAGAGAGAGCAGCGAACATGGCGGTCAACGGAATACTCGGAATCAAGCTGGGCATGACGCAGATTTACGCCGAAGACGGCGCGGCGGTGTCCTGCACCGTGCTGCAGGCCGGCCCCTGCGTGGTGGTTCAGCGCAGAACGGCGGATCAGGACGGCTATGACGCCGTGCAGCTCGGCCTGGTGGAATTCATCAAGGCTCAGCGCGTCAACAAGCCCATGACCGGCCATTTCAAGAAGGCCGGAGTGGCGCCGATGCGTTTCCTGCGCGAATTCCGGTTGAAGGATTCCAAGGAAGAGACCAAGCCGGGAGATCGTGTTCTGGCGGACAGCTTCGCCGCCGGTGAACTGGTGGATGTGATTGGCGTGAGCAAAGGCCGTGGATTTGCCGGCGGCGTCAAGCGCTGGCACTACCGCGGCGGCGATGCCAGCCACGGCTCCATGTTCCATCGCGCGCCGGGCGGCATTGGAGCCAGTTCCTTTCCATCGCGGGTGTGGAAGGGCCAGCATTTTCCCGGGCACATGGGAAATGTCCGCGTAACTTCCAGGAATTTGCGCGTGGTGAAAGTGGATGCGGAAGAAAACCTGGTGTTGGTGAACGGCGCGGTGGCCGGCCCCAACGGCAGTTATATCGTGATTCGAAAGGCCGGCAAAGGCCGGTAACGAGGCGAGCATGCCCGTCGTAGACGTTCTAAATATCGCAGGGAACAAAGTCGGCCAGATAACGCTGGCGGATGAAGTATTTGCCGCGCGCGTGAATCCCCATCTGCTCCATGAAACGGTGAGGAACTATCTGGCGGCGCAGCGCGCTGGCACGCACAAGACCAAGGACAAGAGCGAAGTCAGCGGCGCGGGACGCAAGCTCTGGCGGCAGAAGGGCACTGGCCGGGCGCGCATCGGATCCATCCGTTCGCCCCTCTGGCGGCATGGCGGAACGGTCCATGGACCTCGCCCGCGGAGTTATGCCTACCGCATTCCGAAGAAAGTTCTGGTGGGTGCGTTGCGCTCCGCGCTGTCCGCCAAACTGGCGGACAGGAAATTGACCGTGGTGGATGAATGGTCGCTGGATACGCACAAGACCAAAAGTTTTCGGCAGGCGCTCACCAAGCTGGACGGCGGAAGCCGCACCATTCTTCTGGTGGAAATCACCGCCAGCAGTAATCTGGAGCGCGCCAGCCGCAATCTGGCCGGCGTGAAGCTGGTGAAGACCAATGCGTTGCAGCCTTACGATCTGTTGCGGCACGACCGGTTGATGCTCACGCGCGAAGCGGCCCTGAAACTGAGCCGCGCGCTGGGCAGCGACAAGTCCGAACCCGTGCAGATTCAGCCCGCGCCAGCGGCGGGGAGCAGGAAATAGCCCATGACCACGCGTCCCTATCAGGTGATTCGCCGCCCCATCATCACGGAAAAGGGTTTGGGGATGAAGGAAGCGCAGCACACCGTGGTTTTCGAAGTAGCCGTCAAGGCCACCAAGACGGAAATCAAGGAAGCGGTACAGAAGCTTTTCAAGGTGAAAGTCGCCGCGGTGCGCACCGCCAATTTTCACGGCAAGATGCGCCGGCGGGGGCGCGCCGAAGGCTACCGGCGCGATTGGAAGAAAGCGTACGTCCGGCTGGCCCCGGGTGAAAAGATGATCGAGTACGCCGAGAACCTCTGATTCGCAAAGAGAGAAAGTGATTCCGGCGGCACGAGGCAATCATGGCACTGAAGAGCTATAAACCATATACACCATCGCGGCGATTCATCACCATGCTCGACAAGAGCGAGGTGACCAGGCAGAAGCCGGAAAAGTCGCTGGTGGAAGCGCAGAAACGGACCGGCGGACGCAACAGTCACGGCGAGGTGACGGTATGGCACCGCGGCGGCGGCCACGCGCGCAAGTATCGCATCGTGGATTTTCGGCGTGAAAAAATTGGCGTCCCCGCCAAAGTGGCGGCGATTGAATACGATCCCAACCGCTCCGCGCGGCTGGCGTTGCTGCACTATGCGGACGGAGAGAAGCGCTACATCCTGCATCCGGTAGGCCTGGAAGTGGGCATGACCGTGCGGAATGGCGCGGAAGCGGACATTCTGCCCGGAAACGCGCTGCCGTTTCGGAATATCCCGCCCGGCACCATGGTCCACAACCTGGAAATGTCCCCCGGCAAGGGCGGACAGATGGTGCGTTCGGCGGGTGGCGCTGCGCAGTTGTTGAGCAAGGAAGGCGATTTCGCGCTGATCAAGCTGCCTTCCGGAGAAACACGCAAGTTTCATTTGAACTGCATGGCTACCGTGGGACAGGTCGGCAATTTGGACCACGAAAATGTCACCTATGGAAAAGCTGGCCGGTCGCGTTGGATGGGCATTCGGCCCACGGTTCGTGGCGTGGCCATGAATCCCGTGGACCATCCGCACGGCGGCGGAGAAGGCCGCGTGAAGGGCAACCACCCCAAGACGCCGTGGGGTTTCCCCACTCTGGGCGCCAAGACGCGCAGAAAGCACTTTGGGGATAAAGCCATTGTCCAACGGCGGAAGTCATAAGCAACGCGGGGACGGCAGTGGCTGGCAAACACAGTTCCGCACGACGGCGGGCAACAGGGAGGAAACGTATGACAGCAACGCGTAGCAACCGGAGAGTGGCGCGGCGCGCCGTGCGCCCGGCAAAGCGGGCACGCACCGCGGCGCGGAGGCATGCATTGGCCGCCAAGCCGGTGATTAAGGCCGCTCCGATTCTTCCCGTGCAGGTGCTGTACCGATTTTGCAAGTCCGGTTGGGCGGTGATTGTGGAGAAAACCCCGCATGCGCAGGGAACGCGCTTTGTCTGCCCGTTCTGCCCGCATTCGCACCGCGTCCCCGGACCGGTGCGTGGCTTTCAGAAGCTGCGCCGGCCGCGCTGGATGAAGCTGCGCCGCGCGGAAGAATAAAGGAACGGAGAACGATGCCCAGATCGCTGAAAAAAGGACCGTTCGTGGATGACCACCTGCAGAAAAAGGTGGATGCGCTGAACGACCGCAACGAGAAAAAGGTCATCAAGACCTGGTCGCGCCGGTCGACGATTACTCCCGGCATGATTGGACATACCCTGGCCGTGCATAACGGGAAGAAATTCATTCCCGTGTACGTTACGGAGCAGATGGTGGGGCATAAGCTGGGTGAATTCGCGCCCACGCGGAGTTTCAAAGGCCACGGCGTGAAGGCGGCGCTGGAAAAGGCGGCGGCGGCAGCCGGCGCGCCGGCCGGCGCTGCTCCGGCAGGCGCCGCGGTGCGCGTCCCTGGCGCGGGAGCGAAGGGATAAATCATGGCGGCAGAAACAAATACTCCGGTAATTGAAGCACTGGCGCGCGCGCGGTATGTGCGGGTTTCTCCCCAGAAGGCGCGCCTGGTGGTGGATTTGATTCGCGGAAAGCGCGCGGAAGACGCGTTGCAGACTCTGCGGTTCACCAAGAAGCGCATCGCGCGGGACATCGCCAAGGTATTGCGCAGCGCCATCGCAAATGCCGAACGCAAGGCGGACGACGCCGGTGCCACGCTGGACGTGGACACGCTTTTCGTCAACGAATGTTTTGTGAATGAAGGACCGCGCTGGAAACGTTTGCGTCCCGCGCCCATGGGCCGCGCTTTCCGGTATCAGAAGCGCACCAGCCATATCGTTGTGGGCGTGGCGGAACATCATGTTGCCGCCGCCGGCCGCGTGGCTGCGGCGGCCGCGGAAGCGCAAGCATCCAAGGGCGTGCGAGGCGCGGTTCGCCGCGCCCGCAAGGCGCTGGTGACGGGCAAAAAAGCCCCGTCCGGCGGCAGGAAGTAGGAGGGCAGATTGGGACAGAAGACTCATCCCTACGGATTCCGGCTGGGCTACAACAAGCCGTGGAAATCGCGCTGGTTCGCGAAGAAGGAATATGCCGACCTGCTCCACGAAGACGTGAAGCTGCGCGAGCAGTTGAAGGACCGCCTGCGTTCGGCGGGCATAAAGAGCATCGACATCGAACGCGCCGCCAACAAGCTGGTGATCCGCATTTACACCGCGCGGCCGGGAATCATTATCGGACGCAAGGGCGCGGAGATCGACAAGCTGAAGACGGAAATTCAGAACCGCACCAAGCGGGAAGTGCATATTGACATTCAGGAAGTCCACCGGCCGGAATTGGACGCGCAACTGGTGGCGGAATCCATCGCGCTGCAACTGGAAAAGCGCGTGGCGTTCCGGCGGGCCATGCGCAAAGCCGTGGATTCGGCGCTGCGTTTTGGCTGCAAGGGAATCAAAGTGCGCGTGGCAGGACGTTTGAATGGCGCGGAAATCGCGCGCAAAGCGTGGTACCTGCAAGGCCGCCTGCCGTTGCAGACGCTGCGCGCGGACATTGATTACGGCACGGCCATGGCCAACACCACGTACGGCGTGATTGGCGTGAAGTGCTGGGTGTACCAGGGCGAGAACATCCCTCAGAAGGGCGGGAAAGCCGCGGTCGCCGCGGATTAACGCGGGCGAGGAACAACAGGTAAACAGCTATGTTGATGCCAAAGAAAGTGAAGTACCGCAAGCAGCAGCGCGGGCGCCGCACCGGGAAGGCCTGGCGCGGAGGGTCGCTGGCGTTTGGCGAGTTCGGATTGAAAGCCATGGAGTGCGCGTGGGTGACGGACCGCCAGATTGAGGCCTCCCGCGTGGCCATCACGCGCTTTATCAAGCGCGGCGGAAAACTCTGGATTCGCGTGTTTCCGGACAAGCCTTTCACCAAGAAGCCCGCGGAAACGCGCATGGGCAAGGGCAAAGGGCCACCGGAGCACTGGGTGGCCGTGGTGAAGCCCGGCCGCGTGCTTTTTGAGATGGCCGGCGTGGACCTGGCGACGGCGACCGAAGCCATGAAGCTGGCGTCGCACAAGCTGGGCATTCCCACGAAATTTGTCAGCCGGGCGGGTGAATTGTAATGGCCACGCACATGGAAAAATACCGGGAGATGGGCAAGCCGGAACTGGAAGTGCAGCAGAGCGAACTCACCGATCAGGTGTTTCGCCTGCGGTTTCAGATGAGTACCGGCCAGTCCGAAGGCCTGAAAAAACTTCGCGAAGCCAAGCGCGATCTGGCGCGGGTGAAGACGCTTTTGCGTGAATCAGAACTGAGGTCCCATGATGGCCAATGAAGCTCCTGCCGCCGCGGAGAAAAAGCGGCAGTCGCTGGTGGGTGTGGTCACCAGCGCCAAAATGCAAAAAACAATCGTCGTGAAGGTGGTGCGGGCTTCGCGGCATCCGCTCTATCTGCGGGTGGTTCGCCAATCCAAAAAGTACTACGCGCACGACGAAAAAGGCGAAGCGCAGGTGGGCGATACCGTGCGGCTGGTGGCCAGCCGCCCCATGTCCCGTTTGAAGCGCTGGCGCCTGGCGGAAATCATTGCGCGTTCGCGGCGCGCCAATTAACGGTTTGGAGAGGGGAGCAGAACCATGGTGCAGATGAGGACATGGCTAACGGTGGCGGATAACTCCGGCGCCCGCCAGGTGACCTGTATCCATCCCATCGGCGGCGATACCGGTCTGGTGGCCGGTCTGGGCGATGTGATTACCGCGGCGGTGAAAGAGGCCGCGCCGGATAGCCAGGTGAAGAAGGGGAAAGTTGTCCGCGCCGTGGTGGTGAGAACGCGCAAGGAACAGCGCCGCAAGGATGGCAGCTACATTCGGTTTGATGACAATGCCGCGGTGCTAATCAATGAGGCCGGCGAACCGATCGGAACCCGCGTCTTCGGCCCGGTGGCCCGCGAACTGCGGGAAAAGAAGTTCACCAAGATTGTCTCGCTGGCTCCGGAAGTGTGGTAGGCGATGAAACCAGAGAAAAAAAAGATTCGCATGGGCATCCGTCACGGCGACACGGTGAAAGTGATGACCGGACGTGACCGTGGAAAAACCGGACGCGTGCTGGCCGTGAATCCCATCAAGGGCACGGTCACCGTGGAGCGCGCCAACATTATTAAGCGGCACACGCGTCCGAACCCCGCCAAGAACATCAAGGGCGGCATTGTGGACAAGGAAGCCCCGGTGCGGGTTTCCAACGTTATGCTGGTTTGTCCCGGCTGCGGAAAGCACGCCCGCATGGGGCACACCACGCTGCCGGATGGTTCCAAGGCGCGCGTCTGCCGGCGGTGCAACACCACGCTGCCGGAATAATTTCGCGGCGGCGTATCGGAGAATGGGAAGGCAAAGTCAGATATGAAGACCCGGTTGCATGAGCGTTACTCAACGGACGTGATTCCCGCGCTGACCAAGCGTTTTGGATACAAGAATCGCATGGCCGTGCCGCGGGTCACCAAAGTGACCGTGAACATGGGCGTGGGCGAGGCCAACGCGGACGTGAAAATCCTGGATAGGGCGGCGCAGGAGATGGCGCAAATCACAGGCCAGAAGCCGGTGATCACCCGCGCCAAGAAATCCATTTCCAATTTCAAGATCCGCAAGGGCATGCCCATCGGCTGCATGGTCACCATGCGCGGAGAGCGCATGTACGAATTCCTGGACCGGCTGACCAACGTGGTCCTGCCCCGCGTCCGCGACTTCAAGGGCCTGCCGCCCAGTTCGTTCGATGGCCGCGGCAACTACACCATGGGGCTGCGTGACCAGCTGGTGTTTCCGGAAATTGATTACACGCGCGTGGACAAGATGAAGGGCATGAACGTGACCATCACCACCACGGCGCGCAACGATGAAGAAGGCCGCGAGCTGCTGAAGCTGCTTGGCGTGCCCTTCCGCAATTAAGAGGAGAGAGAATGGCTCGCACCTGCCAATTTGCGAAGATGCGCCGGAAGCTGAAGTTCAAGGTCCGCAACCGGAATCGCTGCCGGATTTGCGGCCGTCCGCGCGGCTTCCTGCGCAAGTTTGAGATGTGCCGCATCTGTTTCCGCGGCCTGGCGCTGAAGGGCGAAATCCCCGGCGTCACCAAAGCCAGCTGGTGAGGAATGAATGCTAACTGATCCCATTGCCGACATGTTGACGCGCATCCGCAACGCCTCCAAGGCCAAGCATCCCCGCGTGGATATTCCCGCCTCGCGGATGAAGGTGGAAATCGCGCGGATTCTGAAAGAGGAAGGCTACGTGGCCTCCTACAAGGTTGTGGACGAAGGCAAAGCGCGCAAGCAGCTGCGCCTGCTGCTGCGTTATACGCCGGACCGCCGCAGCATCATCACCGATCTGCGCCGCGTTTCGCGGCCCGGTTGCCGGCGTTACGTGGGCAAGACGGATATCCGGCAGGTGGTGGGCGGCATGGGCGTGGCCATTCTTTCCACGCCGCGCGGAATCATGACGGGAGACTCGGCCCGCAAAGAAGGACTGGGCGGCGAGCTCCTCTGCGAAGTCTGGTAACCAAAACGAAGCGGGTATAAACGATGTCACGAATTGGAAGAATGCCGATTCCCATCCCCTCGGGCGTGAAAGTGCAGGTAGGGGAAAAACTTATTGACCTGCAGGGGCCGAAGGGGAAGATGACCGTCCCCGTGCCGGGCGGAATCCTCTTTGAGACCAGGGACGGCGTGCTCCATGCCGTGCGGCAAAACGATGAGCAAGCCGCGCTCCACGGTTTGGCGCGGGCCCTGGTGGCCAACGCGGTTCATGGAGTCACGCAGGGATTCCAGAAGGATTTGGAAATTGTCGGCGTCGGTTACCGCGCCGAGGTGAAGGGAAAGAACGTGGTCTTCAGCCTGGGCTATTCGCATCCGGTTGAATTCCCGATTCCCGAGGGCATTCAAATTACCGTTGAGAAGCAGACGAAGGTTGCCGTCAGCGGCGCGGACAAGGGAAAGGTCGGACAGGTAGCCGCCAACATTCGCGCGCTTCGCCCGCCCGATCCTTATAAGCAGAAGGGCGTGCGCATTGTGGGCGAGCGCTTGAAGAAGAAGGCCGGCAAGGCGGGCGCCAAGGCCGGCGCGTAAAGCGGGAGGAGCAGGCAAGTGGCACAAACACCGGTTAAGAGAATTTCACGCAGCGCGCATCGTGAGCGCCTGCACGCGCGTATTCGCCGCAAGATCAGCGGCTCTGACGCGCGCCCTCGCGTGGCTGTGTTTCGTTCGCTCAAGCACATTCATGCGCAAGTGATTGACGATTTGAAGGGCGTCACTCTGGCGGCGGCCAGTTCGCTGGACAAGGACGTGAAAAAGGAAATTCGCGGAGGCGGGAACATTGCGGCGGCCAAGGTGGTCGGCCGGGTTCTCGCGGAGCGCACGCGTAAGGCCGGCATCGAGCAGGTGGTTTTTGACCGGGGCGGATACCAATACCACGGGAGGGTCCGCGCGCTGGCGGAGGCGGCCCGGGAAGCGGGGTTGAAGTTCTAACGACATGCCTAAACAGGATCTAAAAGAATCGCTCTCCGTCCGGAGAGTCATGGATACCAACACGGCCAACCTGAAAGATCAGGTGGTGGCCATTAACCGCTGCACCAAGGTTGTCAAGGGCGGCAAAAACCTCAGTTTCTCGGCGCTTGTGGTTGTGGGCGATCAGCGGGGACAAGCCGGATTTGGCATGGGCAAGGCGCGTGAAGTTCCCATGGCCATCCGCAAGGCGATTGAACAGGCCAAGAAGAATCTAATCCGCATGAATTTGAAGGGCGGCACCATTCCCCATCAGGTGCTGGGACGGTTTGGCTCCGGCCAGGTCCTTTTGAAACCCGCCCCGGAAGGCACCGGCGTGATTGCCGGCGGTCCGGTGCGCGCGGTGATGGAGGTGGCGGGGATTCAGAACGTGCTTACCAAGTCCCTCGGCACATCGAATCCCCACAACGTGGTGAAAGCCACGTTTCACGCCTTGATGCAGTTGAAGGACGCGAACAAAGTGGCGGAAATGCGTGGTAAGGCCACCGCGGAAATTAATTCCTAGGAACAGGCGGCAGCCATGGCCAAGAAGAAGCAGGAAACAGTTCGAATTCGCTGGGTGGTGAGCGGCATCGGTTGCCCGCGCGACATGCGGGCCACCATTCGCGGACTGGGATTGCGCCGCCTGCATCAGGTGGTGGAACTCGAGGATACGCCCTCGATTCGCGGAATGATTCACCGCGTTCGCCATTTGGTGGCGGTGGAAAAGTAAGGGGACTCCATGGAATCGAAACTTTCAAATTTGAAGCCGCCGCGCGGGTCGCGCCATCGCAAGGTGCGCGTGGGACGCGGCATGGGCTCCAAGCTGGGGAAAACGTCCGGCGCGGGCAATAAAGGACAGAAGTCCCGCCGTGGCTATTCACGCCGTCCGGGATTTGAAGGCGGCCAGATGCCGCTGCACCGCCGTTTGCCCAAGCGCGGCTTCCACAACCTGTTCAGCAAGGAATACGCGGTGGTCAACGTGGGATTGCTCGGTGGTTTCACCAAGGGCGAGACGATTACGCCTGATCTGCTCCTGGCCCATGGTTTGCTGCGCCGCAAGGGCGGCAAACTGAAGATTCTTGGCGAAGGCGATTTGAAAGTGGCCCTCACCATTCAGGCCCATGCTTTCAGCAATTCCGCGGAGGAAAAAATCACCAAAGCGGGCGGCAAGTTCGAAATCCTGTCATGAGACGACTGGTCGAGGCATTCGCGAATATTTTCCGGACACCGGACCTGCGCCGGCGGGTTTTGTTCACCCTGGCGCTGCTGGCGGTGTACCGCCTGGGTGCGTTCATTCCCACGCCGGGCATCAACACGGAATTGCTGCAGTCGCTGTTTGAGCAGGGCCGCGGTTCCGTGCTGGGCATGTTCGATCTGTTCAGCGGCGGCAATTTCCGCCGCCTCACGATTTTTGCCTTGGGCATCATGCCCTATATCACCGCTTCCATCATTTTGCAGATCATGGTGGTGGTCTGGCCTTATCTGGAGCGCTTGCAGAAGGAAGGCGAACTGGGGCGCAGGAAAATCACGCAGTACACCCGCTACCTCACCATCATTCTGGCGGCGTTCCAGTCCTTCACCATCGCCATGACCTTGCAACGCCAGTCGCTCTCCGGGCAGGCGCTGGTATACCACCCCGGCCTTCGTTTCATTCTGATGACCATGCTGACTCTCACCACCGGTTCGGCGTTCATCATGTGGCTGGGCGAGCAGATTAGCGACCGCGGCATCGGCAACGGCATGTCCTTGATTATTTTTACCGGCATCGTGGTGGGTTTGCCGCGCGCGGTGAAGGATTTGTTCGACAAAGTCTCCACCCAGCAGTGGGGACCCTACACGCCTCTGGCGGTGATCGCCTTGCTGACCTTGATGGCCGCGGTGGTGGCGTTCATCGTTTTTGTGGAAGGCGGCCAGCGGCGCATTCCCGTGCAGTACGCCAAGCGGGTGGTGGGGCGGCGCATGATGGGCGGCCAGATGACCTATCTGCCCTTGCGCGTAAATGCTGGCGGAGTGATTCCTCCGATTTTCGCCAGCTCCCTGCTGACCTTTCCGCAGACCCTGGGCCTGTTCTTTCAAAACAAGTACTCCGGTTTTGACCGTTTCGCCAAGGCGCTCTCCTGGGGAGAACCGCTCTACACCCTGGTCTATGTTTTTCTGATTATTTTCTTCGCCTTCTTTTATGTGGGCATCATTTTCAATCCCACCGAGCTGGCGGACAACATGCGCAAGTCCGGCGGATTCATTCCCGGCATTCGTCCCGGCCGCAATACTTCGGAATACATCAACCGGATTTTGACGCGCCTTACCTTTGTGGGCGGCATCTACCTGGCCATGGTTTGCCTCATCCCGGAATGGATGATTGCCGGTATGCACTTGCACCACCTTCCCATCTGGCTGGGCGGGGCGTGGTTTGACGCCAACATGCCGCGCTTCGTGTTGGAAGGCTTGAACGTAACCTTTTATTTCGGCGGCACCTCGCTTTTGATTGTGGTCGGCGTCGCCATGGACACGGTGCAGCAGATCGAAGCGCAGCTGGTGATGCGCAACTACGACGGCTTCCTGAAGAAGGGCCGCGTGCGGAGCCGTCGTGCCTAGTGGTTCACCGGCGCCGAATTTGCGCCGGGCGCTGATTTTCCTGGGGCCGCCGGGCGCGGGCAAAGGTACGCAGGCCAAGCGGATTGCGCGGAAGGCCGGACTGGCGCATCTTTCCACCGGCGATATGTTTCGCGACAACGTCAGCCGCGGAACAGAGTTGGGTTTGCAGGCCAGGCCCATCATGGAACGCGGCGGCCTGGTTCCGGACGAGATGGTGCTGGGAATGGTTGCCGAACGGCTGCAGCGGCCCGATTGTTCCTGGGGATTTATTCTGGACGGTTTTCCGCGCACGCTGGCGCAGGCGAAGGGGCTGGACCATCTGCTCCAGCAGGGGAATTGGGGCCATCCGCTGGTGATTTATCTGGCCGTGGATTCGGAGAAAACTTCTCCGCCGGCTGACCGGGCGCAGAACCTGCGCGGTGGGCGGCGAGATATACAACATTCATGACCACACGCCCAAGGTTGAGGGGCGTTGTGACGCGGACGGCGGCGAATTGATTCAGCGGCCCGACGACCGGCCGGAAGTGATTCGGGAGCGCCTGGTTGCCTACGAACGCCAGACCAAACCGCTGGTGGATTATTACCGCTGCCGGGGTCTTCTGACGGAAGTGGATGGCGGAGTGGATGCCGAGGAAGTGACCCGGCGTTTGCTCCAGATCGTGGAATCCGGTGCGCCATCGGCATGATTGTTTGCAAGTCAGCCGCGGAATTGGAAAAGATGCACCGCGCCGGGCAGGTGGTCTATGAAGTCCTGACGGCCCTGCGTGAAATGGTTCGTCCCGGCGTCACCACGCGCGAGCTGGACGCGGTGGCGGAAAGGATGGCGCGGGAGCGCGGCGCGCGGCCGGCGTTCAAGGGATACATGGGATATCCCGCCACGCTGTGCACTTCGATCAACAGCGAAATCGTGCACGGGATTCCGTCGGGGCGGCGGAAAGTTCGCGAGGGAGACATCATCTCCCTGGATTTTGGCGCGGAGTGCGACGGGTATTTCGGCGATGCGGCGGTGACGGTTCCCGTGGGGCCAGTTACGCCGGAGCGGGAGCGCCTGTTGCGCGTCACCCGTGAGTCGCTGGACCGGGCGATTGAGCAAGTTCGGGCTGGCAACCGGCTCAGCGATGTTTCCGCGGCCGTGCAGCAGTGGGTGGAGCAGGAAGGTTTTTCGGTGGTCCGCGAATTTGTGGGCCACGGCATCGGCACCAAGATGCACGAAGAGCCCCAGGTTCCGAATTACGGCGAGCCCGGGCATGGGCCGAAGCTGCGGGAAGGAATGGTCCTGGCCATCGAGCCCATGGTGAACGCCGGCGGAGCGGCCGTCCGCGTTCTGGAAGATAAGTGGACCGCGGTGACAGCGGATGGCAGCGACTCGGCTCACTATGAGCACACCGTGGCGGTCACCAGTAACGGCCCGTGGGTTTTGACGCGGCCTCGCGCCGCGGACGGCCCCTGCTGGTAAGCGGAATCGCGGAAGCATCTGAAGTAAATGGAGACGATGGTTAAGCGGCCTGATAACGAAAAGAAGCGCGACGATAGCAACCCGAAAGAGGATGCCATCGAGGTGATGGCCACGGTGATCGAGCCGCTGCCCAATGCCATGTTCCGCGTTGAATTGGAAAACAAGCACCAGGTCCTGGCGCATATCTCCGGCAAGATGCGCAAGAATTTCATCCGTATTCTGCCGGGTGACCGCGTGTCCGTGGAGCTTTCGCCCTACGATTTGACTCGCGGACGCATTACGTACCGCTTCAAGTAGAAGCGGAGGGAAGGGAATCGAAATGAAAGTCCGGGCATCTGTAAAGGTAATCTGCATGAAGTGCAAGGTGATCCACCGGCGCGGCGTGGTGCGCGTGATCTGTTCCAATCCGAAGCACAAGCAGCGTCAGGGCTAGGGAGGAAGGCTACATGGCACGTATCGCGGGCATTGACCTGCCCCTCAACAAGCAGATTCGCATCGGGCTCACGGCCATTTACGGCATCGGGCCGGCGCGCGCCAAATCTCTTTGCGCCGGCGCCAATGTGGACGGGTCCAAGAAGATCAAGGACCTGACGGAAGAGGAAGTAAACCACATCCGCCAGGCCATTGAAGCCGAAGGCCGCGTGGAAGGCGATCTCCGCAAGGAGATTCAGATGAACGTCCGCCGGCTGATTGAAATTCAATGCTACCGCGGCCTGCGTCACCGCCGGAATCTTCCGGTCCACGGCCAGCGCACGCATACCAACGCGCGCACGCGCAAAGGTCCGCGGCGCGGCGCTGTGGCCACCAAGAAGAAAGTAATGATTCGCAAGTAAGCCGGCCGCCGGCAATGGAGGAGAGCAAAACCCGTGGCAAAAGAACCTCAGGATTCAGCAGCGGCTACACCGGGGGCAAAACCGACCCGGCGCAAGAAGGAATTTCGCAAGAAGCGCGAAAAGCGCCTGGTGCCGCAGGGCGTCGCCTATGTTTATGCGACGTTCAACAACACCATCATCACCCTCAGCGATCCTGACGGCCGCGTGGTCAGCTGGTCGTCGGCGGCTCCGCCGGCTTCAAGGGTTCGCGCAAGGGTACGCCCTACGCCGCGCAGCAGGCCGCCGTGGCCGCCGCCAGCGTGGCGCGTGATCAGTATGGGATGAAGGGCGTGGAAGTGCGGGTGAAAGGTCCCGGCGCCGGCCGCGAATCCGCGGTGCGCGCACTGGCCTCGGCCGGTTTGCACATCAACGTTATCCGGGACGTAACCCCTGTCCCCCACAATGGCTGCCGGCCGCCCAAGCGCCGCCGCGTGTAAGTTGAGTATTCGGAGAAGGAGAGAATAAATTGGCAAGACATCGTGATGCTGTTTGCAGGTTGTGCCGCCGGGAAGGGATGAAACTCTTCCTGAAGGGAGCGCGCTGTTTCACGGATCGCTGTGCGATCGAGAAGCGCAATTTCGTTCCCGGACAGCATGGCCAGGCACGCCGTCCCAAGCTGGCCGGCTATGGATTGCAGTTGCGCGAAAAGCAGAAGATGAAGCGCACCTACGGGCTGTTGGAGCGCCAGTTCCGCAATTACTTTGAAAAGGCCGAGCGCGCCAAGGGTCCCACCGGCTCCAACCTGGTGGTCACTTTGGAGCGCCGCCTGGATAACGTGGTCTACCGCGCCGGGATGGCCAGTTCACGCGCCCAGGCCCGCCAGATCGTGCTTCACGGGCATGTGCTCATCAAGGGCAAGAAGGTAAACATTCCCAGTTATCTGGTGCAGGTGGGCGATGACATTGCGCTTGAAGGAAAAAATGCATCACAACGCCATGGTTCTGGAAGCCAGAAACCTGGCCCAGAGCCAGGGCGCGGCAACTGGCTGGAAATTGACCGCGAGAATTTCCGCGCGCGAGTGCTGGCCATGCCCAAGCGCGAAGACGTGCAGACGCCGCCCATGAACGAGCAGTTCGTCGTCGAACTCTACTCGAAGTAGGGCGTGCCCGGAAAAATAACGAATTAGCTGGAGCTGTGTCCCGCCTTGCGGCGGACAGGAGGACGAAAATGTGGAAGGGCTTTCAGAAACCGAAACGGCTGGCGGTGGAACTGGAGACGCTGACGGACAAGTTTGGCGAGTTTTCCGCGCAGCCATTGGAACGCGGCTGGGCGACCACGGTGGGCAATGCTTTGCGGCGCGCGCTGCTTAGCTCCATCGAAGGGGCCGCGGTCACGGCGGTAAGAATTGAAGGGGTGTTGCACGAGTTTTCTTCCATTCCCGGCGTGGTGGAAGACGCCACGGATATCATCCTGAACCTGAAACAGGTTCCGCTGAAACTGAACACCGACCAGTCCAAGACCGTCTACATCAACGTGACCACGCCCGGACCGGTGACCTCCGCCAATCTGGAAGCGGACGGCGACGTGGAAGTGCTGGACAAGAACGTTTACATCGCCATGGTCAGCGAAGGCGGCCAGCTGCAGATTGAAATGCGCGTGAAGAATGGCCGCGGCTATGTCTCCGCCGATCGTAACTATGACGAAGACCTGCCCGTCGGCTATATTCCGGTGGATTCCGTCCACTCGCCGGTGCGCAAGGTGAATTACACCATCGAAGCCGCCCGCCTGGGGCAGATGACCGATTATGAAAAGCTGTCATTGCAGGTTTGGACCAATGGATCGGTCACTCCTCAGGACGCCATCGGCCTGGCCGCCAAGCTGATCAAAGACCACATGACCGTGTTCATCAATTTCGAGGAAGCGCCGGAGATGATTGAAGAATCCTCGGACAACCTCAGCGATCCTCGACTGGATTATCTGGATCGTTCCGTGGACGAGCTGGAGCTTTCCGTGCGTTCCTACAATTGCCTCAAGAACGCCAATATCCAGACGTTGCGGGAGCTGGTGCAGAAGTCCGAATCGGAAATGCTGAAAACCAAGAACTTCGGCCGCAAGTCGCTGAACGAAATTAAGGAAATACTGTCGCGCATGGGCCTGGGACTTGGCACGAAATTTGACGAGCACGGCCGCATCATCTGGCCGCCCATGCCCAGCCAGACTGCTCCGCCTCCGGCGGAAGAAACATCCACAATGTAAGGCAGGAAGGGACCGATGCGACACCTGAAAGCAGGCTCCAAACTGGGAAAGCAGCCCGCGCACCGGCGCGCCGTGCTGCGCAACCTGGTCACTAATCTGATTCTGCACGAGCGCATTTCCACCACCATCCGCCGCGCCAAGGCCACCCGGCCGCTGGCGGAGCGCATGATCACTCTGGGCAAGCGCGACACACTGCACACGCGCCGGCAGGCGGCTTCGTTCCTGCAGACCCCGGAAGCCACAAAAAAGCTTTTTGGCGAACTGGCGCCGCGGTTTGCCGACCGCCAGGGCGGCTATACCCGCATCGTCCGCAACGGCTTTCGCATCGGCGACGGCGCCGAGCTGGCGGTCCTGGAATTCATCGGCTCCGAACTTAAGAGAAAAGAAAAGAAGGAAAAGAAGTCGCGCGATCAGGAAGAAACCTTCACGCCGCCCGACGCCCGAATTCCCGAAGAGGACATCAAGCCGTAATCAGCTTTTCAACGCTCGAAGAATCTTCAACCCGCAGTATCTTCCGGCCCGCGATTCTTCACTCGCGGGCCTTTTGATTTTTGGGGAGAACCGGGTCGCCCGCATCCAGCGAGCAAAAGGAGATTCGCCGGTCTATTTCAATCCCATCCACGATTTGTAAATCTGCTGCTGCTCCGGCGTGGGATTGGCCATCGGCTTCAGCGAGTACGTGAAATAGGGATTCGGGGCCAGCGTCGCCGTGAATTCCCTCAGTTTTCCGTCACGAAACACGCTAATGCGCGCGGTATCGCCGGGTTTCCTGGCCGCGATGGTGATTGGAAAATCGTCAAACGAAGTGCTGCGCCCGTCCACGGCCACGATGATGTCGTCCCGGCTCAGCCCCGCCGTATCCGCCGGCCCTCCCGGAATTACGTTGTCTATGGTTAGCTCGCCGTTGTCGGTCTTTTTTGTGGCCACGCCCAGCCAGGGTTTATCCCGATTGGGTGATTTCTCCACGGCAATTCCCGCGTACGCGAAATATTTTTCATACGGCAGCGCCTGTTTTCCGCTTATGTATTCCTGGAAGAAGCCGCTCATGTCCATCCCCGCCGTCTCGGACGCCACCTTCACCGCATCCTGGGGCTCGAATCCCGGCTTGGGAAGCGCGTAGCGCGAGTACATCAGCCGCATCCAGTCGTCCAGCGATTTTTGATTCCCGGTATTTTGGCGGATGGCGAAATCCAGGAGGTGCCCCACGATCTGTCCGCCGTCGTAATAGGAATAGGAAGTGTTCGCCAGATTGTTTTCCGCGCGCAGGAATCTGTACCAGGTATCCCAACTGGTGTCCTCAATGCTTCGCTCTTTGCGCCCGGGAAGCTGCTCGAAATCCGTGATGAAAAGAGCGATGCTGTCCAGATATTGCTGCGGCGTGATGATTCCCGCGTGTTCCAACGCCAGGTCGGCGTAGTAGCTGGTGAGGCCCTCGGAAATCCAGAGCGAAGGAGTATGCACTTCCCGGGTGTAATCGAACGGGCCCAACGGGAGCGGGCGAAGCCGCTTCACGTTCCAGGCGTGAAAGAATTCGTGCGCGGTAACGAAGAGTTTCTGATCATATTGGTTATGAAATGGTCCGTTGGCGGCCGCGTCGTCAAAGTCCGACCCGAAATCAATCTGCGTCGAGTTCAGGTGTTCGAGGCCGCCGCCTGTTTTCGGCCATATATGGAACAGGAACCAATAATCCTTAAAGGGCGCGGGTTGCGGCGTGCCGGTCACCGAAGCAAACATGGGAACAATCACCGCCACCGCTTTTTGCAGGTCTCCCGTGAATTTCGAGAAATCGGCGTTGCCCATCGCGTCGTCCACGATCACGTGAAAGGTGGTCCCCTCCACCTGGAAAGTTTTCTCCTGAAAGCCGGAAATCTCCATGGGGCAATCCGCAAAGGTGTCGTAATTCGGCGCGCTGAAAGTGGTATCGGAATTTCGCGGCATGCCCGTGGCGATTTTCCAGCCGGCGGGCGCGGCAACGGTCAATTCGATGGGCCGCGGCTTTCCGTCCACCTGATACATCCACACGGAGGGCCCGCCGAAGAAGGCGTGATGGTCGTTGTACTGCAACAGGTTGTTTGCCAGCGTGTTTCCGTACATTTTATATTGGATGGTGACCTGTTTTGCGCCACCCAGCTCGACGCGCCAGGTCTGGCCGTCAATCTTCCGCCATGCCAGCGCGCGTCCGTCCGCGGACGCGGCCTGAAATCCCTGCACGTTGGCGGAGTAGTTCATGATGTAGTAGGATCCCGGCGCCCAGTCGGGGATGGCGAATTCCACGGATCGTCCATTCAGGCCGTCGGCGTGGATGCTCACGTCCACCAGATGCGTGTTGGGTTTCTCAAACCGCAACTCATATTGCAGCGGCCCTGAACCCGCGCGGCAGGGTAGCGCCATCAGAAGCAGCGCCACGGCCAGCGGAAGCAGGCGCTTGAAATCACGATTCATAAACGCTCTCCTCTTTCCGGCATCATTGCCATGAAAATAGCTTCTATCATTTTTCCGCCAGACGCGCCGCGTCCCCTGGTTTGCGCAGCGACATCACAAAGAGAACGCACTGCGCAAGAATGGCTCCCGATGTGTCCAGCAGCACGTCCCGGACGGCCGGCGTCCTCCCGGCGACAAAAATCTGATGAAATTCATCACTGGCCGCGTAGCCGGCGGCAATCACCACCGCCCACAACGCCCATTTCCAGTTCCATCCCGTTGATTTTCCCCGCAGCGCCCGGAACACCAGCAGACAGAAAACAAAATATTCCGTGACATGCCCGCACTTGCGGATGATGTGATGCATCCATTCCAGAGTTGCCATCGAAGCGGAGGGGAAAAGGAAATGCAGCAGGGGAATGATGAACCGGCTGGTATTGTCAGAAGTGAAAAACCCGGTGGAGAAAAGGAAGATGCCCACCGCCCACAAAAACGCCGGCCAGACGTACCGAAATCGGTTCACGCTAGCGATACTTTCTCTACTCGGAAGGGCGCCATAGGATTGCATAAGCGTTTCGTATCCATTTATTCCAGGCGGTAGTTCGGCGCCTCGCGGGTGATGATCACGTCGTGGACGTGGCTTTCGCGCAGTCCGGCGCTGCTGATGCGCACAAAATGGCTGTTCTCCTGCAATTCACGCAAATTGGCCGCGCCACAGTAACCCATTCCGCTGCGCAGTCCGCCCACCAGTTGCTCCACCAATCCCGATAGCGGGCCCTTGTAGGGGACCTGCCCTTCAATTCCTTCCGGGACCGTTTTCCCCGTGGCCGCGCTTTCCTGAGCGTAGCGGTCCGCCGAACCCGCCTCCATCGCGCCGATGGAACCCATTCCCCGGTAGGCCTTGAACGTGCGTCCCTGATACAAAATAGTTTCGCCCGGCGCTTCTTCCGTTCCGGCAAAAAGTCCGCCAATCATCACCGCTGAAGCGCCCGCCGCGATGGCCTTGGTAATGTCGCCGGAAAACTTGATTCCACCGTCGGCGATGATGGGAATGCCAGCCTCCCGGGCCGCGCGCGAGGCGTCCAGAATCGCGGTAATCTGCGGCACGCCCGCGCCGGTAACGATCCGCGTGGTGCAAATGGATCCCGGCCCGATGCCTACCTTCAGCCCGTCAATACCCAGCGCGATCAAGTCGCGCGCCCCGTCCTCCGTGGCCACGTTTCCCGCCAGCAGAGGCATTTCCGGCAGCGCCTTTTTTACGCGCCGAATCGCTTCCATCACCCGGCTGGTATGCCCGTGCGCGGTGTCTATGGCCAGAATGTCCACCTGCGTCTTGGCCAATTCCTGCGCCCGTTCCAGATAATCGCCCGTTGCGCCCACCGCCGCCCCCACGCGCAACCGTCCCTGGTCGTCCTTGGTTGCGTTGGGATACTCCAGTTTTTTCTGAATGTCTTTTACGGTAATCAGGCCCCTCAGGTTGAACGCCGAATCCACCACCAGCAGTTTTTCGATGCGCCGCTTCTGCAGGATGCGTTCAGCTCCCTCCAGAGTCGTCCCCACTGGCACCGTGACCAGGTTTTCCCTGGTCATCACCTCGGAGACCGGCTGGTCGTGATTGCGCTCAAACCGCATATCCCGGTTGGTGAGAATTCCCACCAGCTTGGTGCCCCGCGTCACCGGGAGCCCGGAGATGCGGTATTTGGTCATGATTTCCAACGCCTCGCGGATGGAGATTTCCGGCGATATGGTCACCGGATCCACGATCATCCCGCTTTCCGAGCGCTTTACCTTGTCCACTTCCTCCACCTGCCGCTCGATAGTCATGTTGCGGTGGATGAACCCCAGGCCGCCTTGCCGCGCAATGGCTATGGCCAGCCGGGACTCGCTCACCGTGTCCATGGCCGCGGCCACAATGGGAATATTCAGCGCAATCGTGCGCGTGAGATGCGTGCGGGTATCGGCATCCGCAGGCAGGACGGATGACTTGCCGGGCACCAGCAACACATCGTCGAAAGTGAGACCCTCGGGGATCGGGCCTTTCACCATTCCATTTCCTCCTGGGGCGTGTAAGGTGCGCGGATCATTATGAGCAATTCAGATGCGCCATTCGTGCCGCCGGACACCACCGCGCTCTCCGGGCCGCGCAAATGTGCAAATTCAATTGTAGGGAGCGGCGGAAGGCTGGTCAAGCCATGCAGGGGATTACTGAAATGATGGCGGCGCGCGCCGGAGGGGTTGGGCGCTGATTCTGCGGTCACGCGCCGCCGAAGCGTCACTTCACAAAAGTATCGGCGATATTTGCCGCCAACGGCAGGCGGAACATTTCGCCCTTATAGGCCCGGATCATGCACATGATCCATAGGATCAGGCACAAGAGCTCCAGCAGTCTGTGGAGCAGAAAAGCCACGCCCCACCCGCCAAACCCCCCTCCCCAGAACATCCCGCCGACAAAAAATATGCTCAGAATGATGCCCGCGATGTGCAGCGCCCCGAACGTAACGATTGACTGCGCGGCATGCCAGCGCACAAAGGGCCGCTTGTCCACAAAAAAGAAAATCAGCCCGGTAATCCACCCCACCGAATAGCACAGCAGGCCGGCCACGTTTTCCGCCAGTCCGCTGGTGCCCGCGGGCGCCGGAGCGGTCCCACTCACCGGCACGCTTCCTGCCGCCTGCGCCTTGCCACAGCTCGGGCAGAACGCGACATTATCCGGAACGTTGGTCCCACATTGACTGCAAAAGGCCATATGCCCCTCCCCCGTACGATTTGATTCGCAAGAGCCTAGCAGGAACCGCCCCTCCGCACAACATAATGTTTCCCCCAAGGATGCCCCAGGGACGAAGCGACTTACGTCCATGCTGTTCGCCATTTTCGGGTAGTATACTCGGTCAAGTGCGGGAGTGGCGGAACTGGCAGACGCGCAGGACTTAGGATCCTGTGGCCGCAAGGCCGTGGGGGTTCGACTCCCTCCTTCCGCACCAACAGAATTTGTTCGTTTGTATGACCTACGAAGCCCTCATCATCGGTTCCGGACAGGGCGGCAACCCCTTGGCTTACGCGCTGGCCGGCCTTGGCTGGAAAGTTGCGCTGATCGAGCGCAGCCAGGTCGGCGGCACTTGCGTGAACACCGGCTGCACTCCCACAAAAACGATGATCGCCTCGGCGCAGGTGGCCCATTACGCCCGCGATGCATCGCGCTGGGGCGTCCGCGCCGGCGATGTGTCCATGGACTGGCCCGCCGTCCTGGCGCGGAAGAACAAGGTCGTTGAACATTCCCGCAACGGCAATCAGAATCGCATTGACCATTTGCCGACCCTCCGTTTGATTCGCGGCGAGGCTCGTTTTACCGCTCCTCTCCAATTGGAGGTTGCCGGCGAATCCCTCACCGCGGCGAAAATCTTCATAGACACCGGCGCTCGCCCGGATATTCCCGCCATTCCGGGCATTGATTCTGTTCCCTACCTCACCAACGTCAGCATCATGGAGTTGCCCGCGATCCCCGAACATCTGGTCGTTCTTGGCGGAGGCTATATAGGCTTGGAATTTGGGCAAATGTTTCGCAGGTTCGGCAGCCGTGTCACAGTGATTCACCGGGAAAGCGCTCTTCTGAACCACGAGGACGAGGATGTTGTCCGGGAATTACAGAAAGCCCTGGCCGCCGAAGGGATCGAATTCATTTTGAATGCCAGGACGGTCAGCGCCAGCCGCAAGGGCGAGGGAATCTCTCTCGCTGTCGAAACACCCAAGAGTAAAATGACCGTCACCGGTTCGCATTTTCTGGTCGCCACCGGACGCCGCCCCAACACCGATAACTGGGGCCTGGAAAAGGCTGGCGTCACGCTGGACGCGCACGGCTACGTCAAAGTGAATGGCCGGCTGGAAACAGAAGCGCCGGGCGTCTGGGCCATCGGCGACGTGAAGGGCGGTCCGGCGTTCACGCACATTTCCTACAACGATTACCAGATCATCTACGGCAACCTGATTGAGGGAAAGAATCTCAGCGCGGTAAACCGTTACGTGCCGTATTCACTGTTCACCGATCCGCAACTGGGCCGCGTGGGCATGACGGAAAGAGAAGCTCGCGCATCGGGGCGCAAATTGAAAATAGGGACCTTCCCGATGAGTTCCGTGGCGCGCGCCATCGAACGCGACGAAACCTCCGGCTTCATGAAGATCATCGTGGACGCCGCCACGGATCGCATCCTCGGCGCGTCAATTTTGGGGATCGAAGGCGGCGAGCTGGTTCAAATCCTAGGGGCCATGATGCTGGCCGACGCGCCTTACACCATCCTGAAGGGCGCTGTGTACATCCATCCCACGCTGGCGGAAGGTTTCTTCGGCCTGATGGAGTCAGTGAAACCGGTCGAATAGTTTTTCGGCCTGGCAGTAGCGCCGCATTGCACGATCCTTGGCATCGCGTTTTACTTTACTTGCAAGCTGTGAAGCATCTGTTCAAACGTCGGCCAAAGTTTTTGGAAGTCCTTGTCCGGCGCCACGAACACGGCGTATAGGACCTCGCCGTGCTTTTCCGGCAGCGCCACCATTCTCGCCCGCTCCGTCACTTGTTGGCCATTTTCCCAGACCGCCGATGGGCCCAATAGGTCCACGCGCTGCGCGGGACGTCCGCGCAACGTGAAACTCTCCGGCTTCCCGGCCAGCCGCAACCCCGGATTTTCCTGCTGCGTGGTGGCGATGAGCTGTTGGAATCCCGCCGCAGGCTCCTTGCCCGGCGGGTCTGGACGGAACCCGCTAATCATCGCGCCGTAGGCCAACGCGCCCTCCACGTACCCACCCTTCGGATAAATGGTTACCGCCGTGCTTCGGTCCCCCGTCAGGCTCCAGTTATCCGGATAGCTGATGGTGAATGAATCATGGTCGAATGTCTTGAAGCTATTGCTGGCGACGCCCTCCAGTGGAATCGGAGTTGTTTCCACTGGCTTCGCGGCTGGAATTGTTGCGGCCTCCGATTTCGCTGCAGCGTTTGAAAGCGACTGTTTCGCCGCCAGATATTCCGCGCTGTCTTCAGGTTGATATTGCTTGGGAGGGAATCGCGAAAGAATCTGGGAAATGTCGCGGGCACGGTTGCCGGGATCGGGATGCGAAGCCAGGAACTGCGGGCCGCCTTTGTCCCCGGTGATTTGCTTCAGCTTGTTGAAGAAGCTGACGGCTGCTTCGGGGTTGTATCCCGCGTCGTACATGATTTGCGCGCCCACCATGTCCGCTTCGGTTTCCGCGTCGCGCGAATACTTCATGAACACCGTGCCGGCTGAAAAAGAGATTCCCATCTGTCCCAACGCGCCCGCCCATCCGCCCACTGTGGCGCCCAGCACTCCGCTGAGAATCGCCAGCGGCACGCGCGCCTTCATCTGCTTGGTGGCCTGCCGCGTGGAGTGGCGCATCACCACGTGCGAAATCTCGTGCCCCATGACCGCGGCAAGCTGAGATTCGCTGGCCACGTCAATCAATCCAGTGTGGACGTAGATCGGACCGCCGGGAAGCGCGAAGGCATTCACGGACTTTTCGTTGACCACCTTGAATGTATATGGAAACTTGAACCCCGGCGCCTTCGCCGCCAGTTTTTGCCCCAGCGCATTGATGTAAACGGACATAGGGTGGTCCGCCGGAAGCAGCGAGAGTTTTTTCTCAACGTCCGCCGCCCCCTGCCGCCCAATTTGCACTTCCTGCTCCAGGGTGTAGCGGTTCCCGGACATGGGATTTTCCGTCACCCGGCCTTTTTTCGGATCGCTATTGGCCAGCGCCATCCCGGCCACCAGGAATATGACCAGCGCGGCGCGTCCGAAATCGCGAACTGCCGGTGTTGCGCGTGTTCTATTGCGGGTTTTTCTCATTCACGAATCTGTCTATTCTCAATTTCAGCCGCTGGTCATGCTGCGAATGGTCCCGCATTCCACAGTGGTTGCGGTTTGAGAACATAGCAGAAAGGAGGCATGAAAATCGAGGTCCTCGCCGCGCTTCAGAAAATCTCACAGATTTGGTCCCACCCGCACCCACTTTGATGTATGATATCTCTTTACAGGACAGTAGATTAGCTCTCGCGCACAGGTCTATTCCTTGCCGTTTTTGTACTAGAACTGTGGTTTCAAAATGTGCGCTTTTCTTTGTGCCTTGCGGTCCCCGGAGGCCATGGTTATCCTCTCTCTAGCATCCGGGGGAACATTACCAGATTGTTTACTGGTTTTTCGCCGTCGGTCGTCGCACCCTTCAGGAAGGTTCAATGAGCCGCAAGCTATCTGTAGTGTTGACGTCCGCAATCCTGGGTGCCTTTGCCATCGCCGGATTTGCCGCCTCCTTGCCAGTTCCGCATGCGGATAGCGCTTCCCAACGTGTTCCGGCGCGCGGCCTGCGCCTTGGCGCGGGCGATAACCTCTTCCAGGGTGGCCAGCCCTCTTTAGTCAACGCCACGCGCCTTTTTCTTGATGCCCCTTCCTTCGCCACTTCAGGTACCGGGCCGGACGCGGTGGCCTTTGCCGACTTCAATGGTGACGGCAAAACCGATATCGTCACCGCGGACTGCACCAGTAATACCGTCAGCGTCCTCCTGGGCAAGGGCAACGGCGCATTTAGCGCTCCCGTCACGTATGCCGCGGGCAACCAGTCTCGATTCGTTGCCGTCGGCGATTTCAATGGCGACGGAAAAATTGACCTGGTCACCGCCAACTATCTCGGTAGCACTGTCAGCATTCTTCTGGGCAATGGCGACGGCACTTTTCAGGCGCATGTGGACTACGCCACGGGAAAGAATCCCACCTCCGTGGCCGTTGCGGACTTCAACGGAGACGGCAAAGCTGACCTGGTCACCACAAATTTTGGCGGCAACACCGCCAGCATTCTTCTTGGCAACGGTGACGGTTCATTCCAGGCCCACGTGGATTACGCCACCAACTACTACCCGTTCAATGTCACGATTGGCGATTTGAATGGCGACGGCCACGCGGACATCATCACCGCGGACAACTACAATTCCGTCAGCGTGCTGCTTGGCAAGGGCGACGGCACGTTCCAGCCACATGTGGATTATGCCGCCGGCAGTTTTCCGGATGGGGTAGCCCTCGGTGATTTCAACGGTGACGGCCGGCTCGACCTTGTGGTCAGCAACGAATGCGGAAGCGATCCTTCCTGCCAATATGCGGATGACGGCGGCATTTCCATCCTTCTCGGCAATGGCGACGGCACCTTTCAGCCGCAGACGCAGTATGCAACGGGCAGCAGTCCTTTTTCCGTCACCGTGGCGGATTTCAACGGCGATGGCCGCGCCGATCTGGTCACCGCCAACGCCTCCAATACCGTGGGAATTTTGCTTGGCAATGGCGATGGGACTTTTGGCGCCGTCACAAACTATGGAGCCGGCAGTATTCCAACCTCGGTCGCCGTGGCGGATTTCAACGGAGATGGCCAACCGGACATTGTTGCCGCGGATCGTTCCGGCAACACGGTTACCACTCTCCTGGGCAATGGTGACGGCTCGTTTCGCAGCCACATTGATTTTGGCGCTGGCGCCGGTCCGCAATCCGTGGCCACGGCCGATTTCAATCACGACGGCAAAATGGACCTTGTCGTCGCCTCTCAATGCGGTAACGATCTCAATTGCCTGAGTCCCGGCGGCGTGTCCGTCCTGTTGTCCAATGGCGACGGCACGTTCCAGCCTCACGTGGACTACGAGTCCGGCTATCAGCCCTATTCCGTCGCGGTGGGCGATTTCAACGGCGATGGCAATGCGGATATCGCCGTGGTTAATTCCTGCGTCAACTCGGGCTGCCAGGGCGGCGTTTCCATTCTTTTGGGCAATGGCGACGGCACCTTTCAGCCTCATGTGGATTACGCCGCGGGGGTTCGCCCGGTCTTCATCGCCGCCGCGGACTTGAATGGCGATGGCAAACTCGATCTCATCACCGCCAATTACTGTGGCAGTGTCTCCTCTTGCCAGAGCAACGGCAGCGTCTCCGTTTTGCTCGGCAATGGCGACGGCACGTTCCGCCAGCATGTGGACTATTCCGCGCAGGTGGGGACGTCATCGCTGGCCATTGCCGATTTCAATGGCGACGGCCATCTGGACGTGGCGGCTGTCAACGCTTGTGGTGTTCATCTCGCCTGCCAGGCCAAGGGTAGCGTCTCCGTTCTGCTGGGCCGTGGCGACGGAACATTTCATTCCTCAGTGAACTATTCCGCCATGGGCCGCGGTTCCATCTCCATCGCCGCGGGTGATTTGACCGGCGATGGCCGCATTGACCTGGCCACCGCGGACGCTCTCAGCAACACGGTCAGCATTTTCCCCGGCCACGGTGACGGCACATTCGGCAAGTCCACGGATCAGTCGCTCGGCGGCGCATACCCCAGCTTCCTAACCATTGCGGACTTGAATGGTGATGGCAAAATGGACATCGCCGTCGCCGATGCTGGCTCCAGCGGTTCAGGCGAGGCGGTTAGCATCCTTCTCGGCAAGGGCAAAGGTGTGTTCCAGCCCCACGTTGAACTGGCCGCCGGCAGCGAGCCGGTGGCGCTGGCTTTGGGAGATTTCAATCAGGATGGCCAGGTGGACTTGGCGGTGGCTAATTTTGGCGGCGGCACCGTCAGCATCCTTCTCAACACCGAAGGCGCGCGTGTCTCTCTCTCCAGTTCATCCAATCCGTCCACGGAGGGCCAGCCGGTAACGTTCGCATCCGCCGTGACCGCGGCGCTGGAGGGCATGCCCGCGCCCACCGGCACGGTTACATTTGAGAGTGGAAAAACCAGGAAGACTGTAAAGCTTGTGAATGGCGTGGCCAGCGTCACTGTTCCCAGGCTTGCCGCGGGAACTTACAACGTAACTGCGAATTATTCCGGCGACAGCAACTTCAACGCTTGCACGTCCACCGTTGTCACGCAGGTCGTCACTTACTAACGGCTGCGTTTTCGGCGCGGTCCCGGGCGCGCGCCCGCTCTACTTGCCCTGCTTTTCATCTTTTTTCTTATTTCCGAAATCCAGGCCGAACTCTGGATGTTCGTGGGTGCCGGTGATTTTTATCGGCAGCACGGTGCCCGCGCCCTTCCTGGCAAACAGCGAATTGAACGGCATCAACAGCGCGGACTTGATCCCCGTGGTGGTCTGGGAAAGTTTGGCTCGCAGCCGCAGCGTCCCGTGAAAATCCAGCGCTCCGGAGCTCATGGTATAGGTTCCATTAAGCGCAATGCCCGCTCCTGGCACGCCAAACGACAGCCGCGAAAACGTCACCACGCCGTCCTGCATATGAAAAGTGCCCGTGAGGTCGGAGACCACGTCTCCCATCTCCATGTCGCCGGGATGCCCGCTGCCTTTCCGGCTTAGCGTGTCCAGTTTGCTTTGCACTGTTTCCTTGGTGAAATGCGCCCCGGAAATGCCGAAAGACCCATCCAGGCGCAGCTTCTGGACGATGTCTTCCTCCCCCGGCGGAATGTGAATTTTCGCGCGCAGATTTGTGGAGCCGGTCATCAGCGGCTGGTTTCCCTTGATTGCCAGCCGCAGAAAATCCTGAATGCGCGCGCCTTCCGCGCTGGTTTCCACGTCAATATCCCGCCCTTTGGCCCCCGGTTGTCCAACGATGGCCCCTTTCACGTTCAGCGGCGACTTCATCAGCATGGCCTGCACGTTTTGCAGATAGGTGTCGCCCGTGGTTCCATCCACCAGCGCCGTGAAATCCGTCTCCAGCGGCATGGGATTGTGCGCAATCGTCAGCTGGAAATCCGGCGTTTCCGTTTTCCCGGACACGTTGATACTGTCCAGTTGCCCGCTGAACTTTCCCGTGGAGGAAAGTGTCCCGCCCAGCCCGTGAATGCTGGCCATATCCACGTGCTCGAACGAATATTGGCCTGATACGGCGGTATCGCCCGGCTCTTCACGATTCCATGGGCCGAAATCTCCGTCGGCGATGATGTCCCCCACGGGTTTGGGGTTGGTGAGTTCCGCGTGAAACCGGGATGGCTGGTCCATGGAAAAATTGCGCATCTGAAACTCGGGAATGGAAAATTCCAGAGGCAGTTTCTGGGGATTGCGCGGTATCAGTTCCAGCGAACCATCCGCCGAGTCAATCTCGTCCACAACCACTTTGATTGCGGAGCTGCCCGGCGCGGGCTTCGGTTGCTCGTTACCCGTCTTTGGTTGCCGCGGCGGGACGTGAATCTCCAGCCCCCTCATCCGCACGCGCGCAATGTGGGCCGGCATCTGCAGGAAGTCGGAAACCTTCCCCTCGATGGTCATGCTCTTCAGCCGGATCAGCGGCTGGGGCTCCGGCCGGTTGCGCAGTTTCAGAACCACGCCCTCCACGGTCACGCGGAACGTCCATCCCGGCGAAATGTGTATCGCCGTGTAGGTGACGTCGCTATTGAAATCCTCCTGCAGCATGGCCGTAATCCGCGGCTCCGCAATTTTGCGCAGCTTCACGAATTTGACCGCCAGCAGGATTCCCACCGCAGCCACAATTCCGATTGCCGCCAGCACGGTTTTCTTGCGTCGGGTCATATCGCCATTTTGTCACAGACCGGGAGGCGAGTGGCTGTATTTTGCCGCCCCAGGCACATCTCCGATTCGGGGCCGTCCGCGCGAGGGAATGGTGTCACGCGACGAGTCTTCATATAGAATGCGGCGCGTGTCGAAGCTGCCAGGATTCCCGCGCCGCATGGCGCGCCTGCTAGGTTATATATTTTTCTCCGCCAGCCTTCTCGTGTCTGCCGCTCATGCCCAGCAGCCTGCCACGCCTCATCCGCCGCTGGCGGAGACAGCGTCGCCATCTGCCGTCGCGAATCCTCCTGCGCAGCCGCATCCAATGACGGAGGCCGCGCCGCCGCCCGTTCATCGGTTCTGGGACAAGGAAAACTGCTGGCTCTTCGCCGGGATTGGCGTGGTTCGCGGGCTGGACTTTGCTTCCACCAGGAACTTCCGCGCCCGCGGCCGCCAGGAAATCCTGCTCACCAACTCCATCGTGGATAACGACGCGCTCTTCGCCGGCATCGAAGCCGCCACCGCGGGGCTTTCCATCGGTGGCTCCTATTGGCTTCACCGCACCGGCCATCACAAACTGGAGCGCTGGGTTTCCTTTGTCCACATCGGAGTTACTGGTTTTGGCGTGGTCCGCAATTACAGTTTGCGAAGCGCCCGCCCGCACATTCGATCCGCTAACTGACCCACGTCCGCGCATATGGACAGCGCATTCCTGTCCGGCGCGGTTGACGCCCATCCATGCTTTCCCTATACTGGACTTTACCCGGGGAAATCAGCCGGTCTGCATTCCCGCCTCCCCCGGATCATCATCAGGAAAGAAAAAAATTCACAGCGACGCTTCCCGTTTATGGTTATTTCGCAAACACATCGTCCATGACCGAGACCACCTGCAAACGCGAACTCGACCTCGAAATTCCCTCGGAGAACGTCCAGAAAGCCACTGAAAAGGTGGCCAAGGACCTCATGCGCGTGGCGCGCATTCCCGGTTTTCGCCCGGGCAAGGCGCCTATTTCGCTTATTAAGCGCCGCTTCGCCGAGGACATTAAGTCCGAGGTCCTCCAGGCCCTGGTCCCCGAATTTCTCGAAAAGGAGCTTACCGAGAAAAAACTGGTCCCGGTCACCCAGCCCCATGTGGAAAAGGTGGATTTCACCGAAGCCGGCCCGCTCAAGGTTCGCGCCGTTTTCGAAGTGTTCCCTGAATTTGAGCTGGGCAATTACAAGAATCTGGAAATTCAGATTGACGACGTTCCCATCGGCGATGCCGATGTGGACAAAACTTTTGAAGAGATGCGCGAGCGCGCCGCCACTTATATTCCCGTCGAGGGCCGCGGCGTGGCCGACGGCGATTTCGCCCTGCTGCGTATTACCGGCACTCCGCAGGGCGGCGGCGATCAAATCCAGGCGGATAATGTGGTTTGCCATGTCGGCGCTGAAGAAACCCTGCCGGCCTTCACGGAAAATCTGCGCGGGGCCCTGGCTGGTGAAACCCGCCGTTTCGACGCAACCTATCCCGCCGATTATCCCGATCAAAAACTCGCGGGAAAGAATTTCAGTTATTCCGTGGAGTTGCAATCCATCAAGGAAAAGCGCCTGCCGGATCTGAACGACGATTTCGCCAGGGAAGTCGGCGCGGGGGACGATGTCACTACCCTTGCGGCCCTCCGCGCCGTCGTCCGTGAAAGGCTGGAAGCCGCGCGCGAAGACCGCCAGCAGTCGCAGGCCCGCGACAAAATCCTGGAAGTCCTCGTCAAACAGCATGAGTTTCCGGTGCCGGAATCACTTGTCGAGCATCAAATGGACGTCCGCCTGGAAGCCGTGGTCCGTTCCATGGCCCGCCAGGGCGTGGACCCCCGCGCCGTCAATGTGGACTGGGTCTCCTTGCGCCAGCGCCAGCGCGACCGCGCCACCGAGGACGTGAAGGCCGAATTGCTGCTGGACCGCATTGCCGAAGTGGAAAAAATTGACGCCAGCGACGAGGACGTGGAAAGGGAAATCGAGCAGCTGGCCACGCGGAGTGGCGAATCCGCCGCAGTGGTCCGTGCTCGCTTGACAAAGCAGGGTGCGCTGGATAGGATGAAATCGAAGTTGCGTAGTGACCGGACTCTTGACTGGCTTTACCGCGCAGCCCATATTCAGAAAGCGGCCACGCAAGATGCGTAGTTTTCGGGTCCGATCCCATAGCTCTCCGGGAAACTCCCAATGAAATATACGGACGACGCGAACCCTCGTGCGACGACTCTCATCCCCATGGTGGTCGAACAGACCAACCGTGGCGAGAGGGCCTACGATATTTATTCGCGTCTTCTGAAAGACAACATCATTTTCATTGGCACGCCCATTGACGACCATGTAGCCAATTTAGTAACAGCGCAGCTGCTTTTTTTGGCTGCGGAAGACCCCGAGAAGGAAATTTCGGTGTACATTAATTCTCCGGGGGGCTCCATCACCGCGGGCATGGCCATCTACGACACCATGCAGTTCGTAAGGCCCGACGTGGTCACCTATTGCGTGGGCCAGGCGGCCTCCATCGCCGCGATTCTTCTGGCCTCCGGCGCGCCGCGCAAGCGCTATTCATTGCCCAATGCGCGCATTTTGATTCATCAGCCCTGGATGTCCGGACTTTCCGGCCAGGCCACCGATATTGATATTCATGCCAAGGAGATTTTGCGCATGCGCTCCGTTCTCAACGGGCTTCTGGCGCAGCACTCCGGCCAGCCGCTCGAAAAAGTGGACCGCGATGTGGAACGCGACTTTATAATGTCCGCCGAGCAGGCGCGGGAATACGGCATAATTGACGAGATCGTTACCAAACACCGCTAGGGTCATAGTCCCCCTCATGGCCCTTGCAAGGATCGCTGAAAGCCAGGAAGGGAAGGGGCATTGCAATGCCGCGGCGGATTCACGCCCGGCTTTTTCCCGGAGGCGCCTCGGATCGTGAAGCGCGTTACCTCAGAAGAATCTCTCCGCTGTTCGTTCTGCCATAAAACGCAGGAGCAGGTGGAGAAGCTCATCAGCTCCCCTTCGGAGTTTCAGCGGTCCTATATATGCAACGAGTGCATCACCGTTTGCCAGCAGATCCTGGATGACGAAAAGCGCGAGCAGACTTCCACCCCCAATCGCCGCCTTCCGCGTCCTCCGGAGATCAAGACGTTTCTCGATGGCTACGTCATTGGCCAGGAAAAGACCAAGAAAAAGCTGGCCGTGGCCGTCTACAACCACTACAAGCGCATTTTCCTGAACCGCCAGCCCAGCGACGTGGAACTCACCAAGTCCAACATTCTTCTCATCGGCCCCACCGGCACCGGCAAGACGCTTCTGGCGCAGACGCTTTCGCGCATGCTCGACGTCCCCTTCGCCATTGTGGACGCCACCACGCTCACCGAAGCCGGCTACGTTGGCGAGGACGTGGAAAACATCATTCTGAAGTTGCTGCAAAGCGCCGATGGCGACGTTACGCGCGCCCAGCAGGGCATCATCTATATAGACGAAATTGACAAGATCGCCCGCAAGGATGAAAACCCCTCCATCACCCGCGATGTTTCCGGGGAAGGCGTCCAGCAGGCGCTTCTGAAAATTCTGGAAGGCACCGTGGCCAACGTGCCTCCGCAGGGCGGCCGCAAGCATCCTCACCAGGAATTCACGCCCGTGGATACCACCAACATTTTGTTCATCTGCGGCGGCGCTTTTATCGGCCTGGAAAAGGTCATTGAGCACCGCGTGGGGCAGCATTCCATGGGCTTCCATGCCGAGGTGGCTCCCAGCACGCTCTCGCGCCGCAACATCGAGATTCTCGAGCAGGTGCAGCCCACGGATCTCATCCGTTTTGGGCTAATCCCTGAATTTGTGGGACGCCTGCCGGTGATGGGCGTTCTCTCCGATCTGGACCAGTCCGCGCTGGTGCGCATCCTCACCGAACCGAAGAACGCGCTCATTCGCCAGTATCAAAAGCTCTTTGATTTTGAAAATGTCCGCCTGCGGTTTACGGACGACGCCCTGCAAACCGTCGCGGAACTGGCCATGCAGCGCAAGGTTGGCGCGCGCGGTTTACGCATGATTTTGGAAGATTTGATGCTCGAATTGATGTACCACCTGCCGGTCCAGCGCCGCGTGCGCGATTTCCTGGTCACCGCCGAAATGGTCCGCAGCCGCGAAATTAACTGGAGCCTGCTCGAAAAAGCCGGATAAGCCGGCCGGGAATCTCATGTTCAACAGGGAAAAACAGGATTTGAAGCGCGTGCCCATGATGCCGGTGCGCGATATGGTCATCTTCCCGCAGATGATGACGCCGTTCATCGTGGGACGGGAAGCCTCCGTGCGCGCGCTGGAAGAAGCTCTCGCCGGCGAAAAGAAGATTTTTCTGGCCACCCAGCACGATGCCGCCGTGGACGATCCCAAGCCCGATGAAATCTACCAGGTGGGAACCCTGGCCAATATCGTCCAGAGCGTCAAGCTGCCGGATAGCAATATCAAAGTGCTGGTGGAAGGCACGGAACGCGCCCGCGCCGTGCAAATCACCAATGAAGACGGTTTTTTCCACGCCATGGTCCGCGCCCTGCCGGCGCGCAGCGAGCCTTCTCCGCAGATGGAGGCGGCCGTCACCCGCGCCACGGGACTTTTCGAGCAGTACGTGAAGCTTTCGCAGAATTTGAACTACGACACCATGATTGCCGCCGTCCGCGTGGACGATCCCGGCAAACTTTCCGACGCCATCGCCGCCAACCTCCAGGTTTCCGTCGAGGACAAGCAGGAGTTGCTGGAAATTCTGGATCCGCTGGAGCGCCTCAACCGCGTCGCGGACATCCTCGACGTGGAAATTGAAAAGCTCAACGTGGACCGCACCATCAACACCCGCGTCAAGCGCCAGATGGAGCGCGCCCAGAAAGAGTATTACCTCAACGAAAAGTTGAAGGCCATTCAGAAAGAGCTGGGCCGCGGCGAAGCCGGCGAAATTGACCAGCTCAAGAAAAAAATCGAAGCCTCCGGCATGCCCAAGGAGACCCAGGAAAAAGCTCTCCAGGAATTGAAGCGGCTGGAAATGATGCCGCCCATGTCCGCGGAGTCCACTGTTTCCCGCAACTATCTGGACTGGCTGCTGGCCGTGCCCTGGAAGAAACGCTCCCGCGAAATCCGCAACATCAACCACGCGGAGAAAATTCTTAACGAGGACCATTACGGCCTAGAAAAAATCAAGGAGCGCATCCTGGAGTTTCTGGCCGTGCGCCAACTGGTCAGCAATCCCCGGGGCTCCATTCTCTGTTTTGTCGGCCCGCCGGGAGTGGGCAAAACCTCGCTGGCCATGTCCATTGGCCGCGCCACCGGACGCAAATTCGTCCGCGTTTCCCTCGGCGGCGTGCGCGACGAAGCCGAAATTCGCGGCCATCGCCGCACCTACATCGGCGCGCTTCCCGGCCAGATTATCCAGATGATGCGCAAGGCCGCCACCATCAATCCTGTTTTCGTTCTCGATGAAGTGGACAAAATGTCCATGGATTTTCGCGGCGATCCGTCCGCGGCGTTAATGGAGGTTCTGGATCCCGAACTGAACCACGCCTTCACCGATCATTATCTCGACGTGGAGTACAATCTTTCCAATGTGATGTTCATCTGCACCGCCAACGTCCTGCACACTATTCCCCAGCCTTTGCAGGACCGCATGGAAGTTCTTCGCCTGCCCGGCTATACCGAGCAGGAAAAGGCGCAGATCGCCAAGCGGTATCTGATTCCCCGCCAGCGCAAGGCCACCGGACTTCCCGAGCACAGCCTCGTGTTCACCGACGAGGCCGTCACCAACATCATTCGCAACTATACCTATGAAGCCGGGGTCCGCAATCTGGACCGCGAAATCGCCAACATCTGCCGCAAGATGGCCCGCAGGGTCGTTTCCGAGGGAAAGGCCAAAAAGAATGCCCACGTGGAAATCACCGCCGCCAATCTGGACGAATACCTCGGCATCATAAAGCACCGCGATATCTGGACGGATCGTCACAATGAGATCGGCATCACCATGGGGCTGGCCTGGACGGAATTCGGCGGCCAGGTTCTCAGCATTGAAGCTTCGTTGATGGAAGGCAAAGGCCGCCTTACCCTCACCGGCAAGCTGGGCGACGTGATGCAGGAATCCGCCCAGGCGGCTATGAGCTTCATCCGCACCCGCGGCGCGCAATTCGGCCTGCCCAAGGATTTTTACCGCCATCTGGACATTCACATGCACGTCCCCGAAGGCGCCATCCCCAAGGACGGTCCCTCCGCGGGCATCACCATTTGCACCTCGCTGGTCAGCGCCCTTACGCGTATTCCGGTCCGTTGCGATCTGGCCATGACCGGGGAAATCACTCTGCGCGGCCGTGTGCTGCCCATTGGCGGACTGAAGGAGAAGTTGCTGGCGGCTCACCGTCTCGGCATCCGGACGGTTTTGGCGCCACTCGATAACAAGAAAGACATGCCGGACATCCCCCGCGAGGTTCTGGCGGAAATGAATGTGCATTTTGTGAATACCATGGACGAAGTTCTGCAGCTGGCCCTGGAGCAGCCTTTGTCCACGCCCGCGCCGGATGTTGTGTCCGGTGTGCGCCCTGAATTTCAGTCGGAAATCACGCAGGACGGCGAATTGACCAACTAGTTTTTGCGGGGATCTCCGCCTTTGCCGGCCTCGGTCAGCCCGCGAAGAACGGATAGCACGCCGTTTAGGAATCCAGCCGTCGCTACTTCGGGAACATGCTGTTGAATTGATTTTTGAATCGCCTGGTCGCCGGTGGTGGAAACCGTCCGGTGGGCCTCCATAAGGAATGAGGAAAATGAGCATTAGCCTTGCAGAACTGAAAGAAAAAAACATCACTGACCTGGCCAAGATTGCCAAGGAATTGGACATCCCCGGTGCCAGCGGCATGCGCAAGCAGGAGTTGATCTTCCAGATCCTCCGCGCGCAGACCGAAAAAAACGGCCTGATCTTCTCCGAGGGCGTTCTCGAATGCCTGCCGGATGGCTTCGGGTTTCTCCGCGCGCCGGAATATAACTACCTCCCGGGACCGGACGACATCTACGTCTCTCCGTCGCAGATCCGCAAGTTCGATCTGCGCACCGGAGACACCGTTTCCGGCCAGGTGCGCCCGCCCAAGGATGGCGAGCGCTACTTCGCCCTCATCAAGGTCGAAGCCGTCAATTTTGAAGACCCCGAAGTAGCGCGCAACAAAATCTTTTTCGACAACCTCACCCCGCTCTATCCCCAGGAACGTGTCCGCATGGAGACCACCAGGGAGAATCTCACTGGCCGCGTCCTGGACATCCTTTGCCCCATCGGCAAGGGCCAGCGCGGATTGATCGTGGCTCCGCCGCGCACTGGCAAAACCATGATGCTGCAATCCATCGCCAATTCCGTCACCACCAACCACCCCGAGGTTGCGCTCATCGTTCTCCTGATTGACGAGCGCCCCGAGGAAGTCACGGACATGCAGCGCACCGTGAAGGGCGAAGTTATCAGCTCCACTTTCGACGAGCCACCCCAGCGCCACATTCAGGTCGCGGAAATGGTTCTCGAAAAGGCCAAGCGCCTTGTGGAGCACAAGCGTGACGTGGTCATCCTTCTCGATTCGCTCACCCGTCTCGGACGCGCCTATAACGCCGTCACTCCGCCTTCCGGCAAGGTGCTCTCCGGCGGTATTGACGCCAACGCTTTGCAGCGCCCGCGGCGTTTTTTCGCCGCCGCCCGCAATATCGAGGAAGGCGGCTCGCTCACCATCATCGCCACCGCGCTGATTGACACCGGCAGCCGCATGGACGACGTCATCTTCGAGGAGTTCAAGGGCACCGGCAACATGGAAATCAACCTGGACCGCCGGCTGGTGGACAAGCGCATCTTCCCGGCCATAGATATCAACCGTTCCGGCACCCGCAAGGACGAGCTCCTTTTGCCCGCCGACGAACTCAACCGCGTTTGGGTGCTGCGCAAGGTGCTCAGCCCGCTCTCCACCGTGGAAGCCATGGAACTGCTCCTCGGCCGTCTCAGCAAGTCCAAGAGCAACGGCGAATTCCTCTCCTCCATGTCCGCGCCCACGTAGGAATCGTCCGCGCCAGTCCAATTTCGCGGCCTGACCGCTCCGCAATTTCGTCAGGGGGATTTTTCAGGGGAAGTGGCGGCTAAACCTTGGCCGCGCCATCTCCTTGGAGAGCGCAGCCGTTCAACCCTTTGGTGTATCACCCGCAAAATCTAATCTGGGGTTTTCAGGAGATCAGCGCCTTCGCGCTGGAATTCGGGGGAATCGCTCAGTTCATCCCGAGGTTTTCAGGGGGTCGGGGCTTTAGCCCCGACAATCAGCGTCGCTCTTCAGGGGTTTTAACCCCTGAAGGAATGCGTTCAGCGGCTCTCCTCCCGTCTTCCGCGTTCAATCACCTGCGGGAGTAAATTTCCGGCAAACGCCGTGAGGGTTTTCTATGCCGGCGCGCGCAGGCATTCGTTTGCCAGCAGCGCAATCGTTCTTGCCACTTCTTCCGCTTCCATCGCCGAACTGTCAATCACCACGGCGTCATCCGCGCATACCAGCGGCGACACTTCCCGCTCCGTATCGCGCGCGTCGCGTTCCCGCACCTGGCGCGTCAACTCCTCCAGCTCCACGGACTCGCCCTTCTTTCGCATTTCATTCCAGCGCCGCTGCGCGCGTACTTCCGCCGCCGCAGTGAGAAAAATTTTCAGCCCGGCGCGGGGAAAAACCACGCTACCGATGTCGCGCCCCTCCATCACGATGCCGCCCTGGCCGCCCAGCCGCTGCTGCTCCGCCACCAGCACGCGCCGCACCCCCGGAATCTGCGCCACGCGTGACGCCGCCTGCGCCACTTCCGCCGTGCGAATCGCTTCGCTCACGTCTTCGCCGTCCAGCATCACTTTCTGTCTGCCGCCGGCGTCCTTCAAATCCACGCGCGTCTCCGCCGCCAGAGCTTCCATTTTTTCCGTGGCTTCCAGCGGAATCCCTTGCCGGAGCGCCTTCAGCGCCACCGCGCGGTACATCGCTCCGGAATCCACGTAGGTGTATCCCAGCAGCGCCGCCGTTTTTCGCGCCACAGTGCTTTTCCCCGATCCCACCGGCCCGTCAATGGCAATCACCAGGTTTTGCATCATTCGCAGCAGCGCTCCCTATTTCCCAGCGAATACCAAAACAAGGCCTCCACTCGCAAAAGTGATGAGTAGGGCAATCGATGCCGTGGCGTAGTACTTAACTCGGTGCCGTGTGCCTGTGTCTTGCGGGAAAAACTCCTTGTGTTGCCGCCAGACACGAAATGGCGCGCGTGGGTCCATGGTGTAAAGGCTATGCCTCATCACATACGGAGCCTTATTATTGACTTCCTCCACGAGATCCAGAAGCGCGGACCGGCATCGAATCCAACAAATCATACACAAAGCCCAGGCCGCAAATAATAAAACGCCTATCACCACATAGGCGACCGAACGCACGGCAGGAGAAACATGCAGCAAGGTTGCCAATCTTAAATTCTCTTGAACGCGCGCTCGATGTCCCGCAGCGAATAGCGCAGAACCACTGGCCTTCCATGCGGACAGCTCATGGGATATTCCGTCCGCGCCAGTTCCGCCAGCAGCCATTCCATTTTGGTGCGGTCCAGCGCCATGTTGACCTTAATTGCCGCATGGCACGCCGTGGACGCCGCAATCTGCCCCTGCAGCGTCTCCATCGAAACGGCCTGCGACTCGCGCCCCGCGCCGTCCAGAATTTCGTTCAGCAGTTTTTCCGCGTCGCCACCCGCGATTCCCGCCGGGGCCGCCTGAATGGCCACGCTGCGTCCGCCCATGTGCTGCGCTTCAAACCCGTTGGCGCGCAGTTCTTCTTCGATCTGATCGAAAATCGCCAGTTGCCGCGGCGTCAATTCGACGATCAACGGCATCAGCAGCCGCTGCCCGCCGATAGCGCCCGCTCTTCGCGCGCGCAGATGCTGTTCGAAAAGGACGCGCTCATGCGCCACGTGTTGGTCAATGATCCACAGCCCTTCGCCGTTTATGGCCACAATAAAACTGTTGCGCACCTGTCCCAGCGGCTTTCAGATCGGAGATTTCCTCCGGCCGTGGCAGCGTGGCCGGAGCTTCGCTGGCCGTTGATTTCGCCGCTGCGGCTCCCGGCACGGGAAACGCAAGGTCGTTTCCGGCGGCATTCGCTCCCGCGCTTCCGCCGGCTTCAAATGGCAGCCGCTGCGGGATACGGTCTGTCCGGCGCTCCGCTCAACTCAAATCCCGCCGCCGACGCCGTCATCGCCGCCATGTCTTCAAACGGGACAGGCAACACCGCGCGCGGCGGCCCATTATGGCTGTGTTTCCGTCCGCGCCCGGAGATTGCCGCGCGGCGTCGCTCGCCGCAATTCCCGCGCCGCTTTCGGACGCCGCGACTGCCCCTCCGCTCGAATGTATCGCGCCTTGCGTGCGCCCCATCGGAAATCCTGCAATAGGACGTGTCTGTCCCAGCGCATGGCGTACCGCATCGCGCGCGAAATCATGGACAAACTGCGGATGCCGGAAGCGCACCTCGATTTTCGCCGGATGGACGTTCACGTCCACTTCCTGATACGGCAGCTCGAGAAACAGCAGCACGCAGGAAAAACTCCCGGCGGCTGATGTTGCGATAGGCTTCTCCGATGGCGTGCAGCAGCAGTTTGTCGCGCACCAGCCGGCGGTTCACGAAAAGATAAATTCCGTTGCGATTGTTGCGCTGCACTTCCGGCCGCGACGTGAATCCCGTCACGCGCAACCGCGCGGCTTCTTCTCCCGGCTCCGTTCCGCCTCGGTGATCGACCGACCGCACCGGCCCTTCCGTCGGCGGAATTTCCAGCAGCTCCTGCAGCGCCTGCCGCCCGAACACCTGATAGACGCGCTCGGCCGCCTGGCTCACCGGCGCAGCGTTCAGAATTTCCTGTGACGGAGTTTTCAGCAGGATGTGCCGGTCCGGATGCGCCAGCGCGTAATGCGTCACCAGCGACGCGATGTGCCCCAGCTCCGTGGTTTCCGATTTCAGGAATTTTCGCCGCGCCGGGACGCAGTAAAAAAGGTCCGCGACGCTTACCGACGTTCCCGCGCGGCACGCCCGCCGGTTTCACGCTGAGCAGTTTTCCGCCCGCGAATTCCACGCGCGTGCCTTCGGCGTCTGCTTCCGCGCGCGTCTCCAGCGTCAGCCGCGACACCGCCGCGATCGTCGGCAGCGCCTCGCCGCGAAATCCCAGCGTGGCGATGGAAAGCAGGTCGTCCGCCGTGCGCAGCTTCGACGTGGCGTGCCGCTCGAACGCCAGCAGCGCGTCGTCGTGACTCATCCCGCAGCCGTCGTCGGTCACCCGAATCAGCCGCTTGCCGCCCGACTCCACTTCGATGCGAATCGTTTTCGCGCCCGCGTCCAGCGCGTTTTCCAGCAGCTCCTTCACCACCGACGCCGGCCGCTCGACCACTTCGCCCGCGGCAATCTTGTTCGCCACCTGCTCCGGCAATATGCGGATTCTGCTCATTGATAGCTGTAACGCAGACGAATGCCAGCCGACGTCATCGATGCTGTCAACCCGCCGTCACTTCCCCGTTGGCAGCACGAACATCAAAAACATGACGCTCCGGGACACGTCGGGTTGTTCCGTTCCACATTCAACTCCAGCGGAAACCCGAACCGAATCGTCTGGTCACGAATGGTGATCAGGTCAATCTCTTTGTTTGCAGTGCGGGCATGTCCGCAGGATTCCTCATGATCGGAATTCGTAGATCCTAGATCAGCCATGAGTTGGGCTTTGCTGACCGCGCGACGGGGATTCCGCCATCAAATCCTGCGCCGAAGTGGTTTTCGGGAACGCAATCACGTCGCGAATGGATTTTTCGCCGGCCATCAGCATCACCATGCGGTCAATGCCCAGCGCGATGCCGCCGTGCGGAGGAGTGCCGATACGTCAGCGCGTCGAGGAAAAATCCGAACCGCTGCCGCGCTTCTTCCGCCGAAAGTCCCAGCGCGCGGAAAAGCCGCTCCTGAATATCCTGCCGGTGAATTCGTATGCTGCCCGAACCAAGCTCCACTCCATTCAGCACCAGATCGTATCCCTTGGACCGGCATTCCTGCGGCGCCGTCTCCAGCTTGTCCAAATCCTCTTCCACGATTCCCGTGAACGGATGCTGCGCGCTCACCCAGCGCTTTTCCGTGTCGCTCCATTCAAACAGCGGAAATCCCGTAATCCACGCGAACTCCCACCGTCCCGCGGAATCAGTTTCAACTGTTCCGCCAGCCGCAGACGCAACTGTCCCGCCACCAGCGCGGCGTTGTCCGTCCCCGGGAGTCTGCTCCCGCGCCGCCACCGCCAGAATCAAATCGCCGGCCTGCGCGCCCGCCAGCGCCGCCAGTTCCTTCACTTTTTCCGCACCCAGCGTTTTTTCCAGCGGCGACTGCACTCCTTCCGCCGTCACTTTCGCCGTGAACAGTGACTTCGCTCCCAGCGATTTCGCCGTCTCCGCCAGTTCGTCCAGTTGTTTGCGCGAAAATCCCGCCGCGCCCGGCGCCACAATCGCCTGCACGTTGCCGGTAAGCTGCATCTTTTCGCGCGCGTCTTCAAACGCCGCGGTCACGTCGCGCAACTCCATCCCAAACCGCAAGTCCGGCTTGTCACTGCCGAAACGGCGCAGCGCTTCGCGATAATCCAGCAGCCGGAACGGCGGCTTCAGCGCCACGCCAATCACCGCGAACGCGCGCTCCAGCGTTTTTTCAATCACCCCGAAAATATCTTCCTGGCGCGGGAAAGGACATTTCCAAGTCCAGCTGCGTGAATTCCAGCTGGCGGTCGGCGCGCAAGTCTTCGTCGCGGAAACATTTCACAATCTGGAAATACCGCTCCATCCCGGAAATCATCAGAATCTGCTTGAAAATCTGCGGCGACTGCGGCAGCGCGTAGAACTGCCCGTGATGCACGCGGCTGGGGACCAGAAAATCGCGCGCGCCTTCCGGCGTGGACCGCGTCAGCATGGGCGTTTCGATTTCGTAAAATCCCATTCCGTCCAGCGCGCGGCGGATTTCCAGAATCACGCGGTGCCGCAGCGCGATGTTGCCGTGCAGCCGCGGCCGCCGCAAATCCAGATAGCGGTAGCGCAGCCGCAACTCCTCGCTGGCGTTCACTTCGTCTTCAATCTGGAACGGGGGAGTCTTCGCCGTGTTCAGGATGTGCAGTTTCGCCGCGCGAATTTCGATTTCACCGGTGGGCAGTTCCGGATTCGCTTTCTGCCGCCGCGCCACGCGCCCTTCCACGGCAATCACGAATTCCGAGCGCAGTTCGGACGCCCTGGCATGCGCCTCCGCCGCGTCTTCCGGCGAAAAAACGATCTGCGCGATGCCGGTGCGGTCGCGCAAATCCACGAAGATCAGCTGGCCGAGATCGCGGCGCGTCTGCACCCATCCCATCAGGACCACTTCGCGGCCTTCATCCGCCGCGCGCAATTCGCCGCAGGTGTTTGTCCTCTTCAAATTTCCCAGTTGGTCCAGCGCCATGCTCTCTATCTCCGCTTTCCGACGCGGGTGATTACGCCCGCTATTTCCCCGGATGCAATTCGCTCTTCAAATACGCCGCCAATTCGTCCGCGGCCAATTTCTTCTGATCCCCATCGCTCAGGCGCTTTAGCGTCAACTGTCCGCCGGCGACTTCATCTTCGCCAATAATCAGCGCAAACCGCGCGCCCAGCTTGTCCGCCAGCCCCAGCGCCTTGCGAAATTTCATCTCTTCGGCGGGCAGCTCGACGGCAATGCCCGCGTCGCGCAACTGCCGCGCAGTCCGGACGGCGGTTGCCCACGTGGGCTGGCCCATCCAGGCGATGAACACGTCCGGCCCTGTCACCACATCGCCTTTGCCCAATTCCTGCAACGAGAGAATCAAGCGGTCGAGTCCGATGGCGAATCCGATGCCTTTCGTCGGCGGACCGCCCAGCATTTCCACCAGCCCGTCGTACCGCCCGCCGCCGCACACCGCGTTCTGCGAGCCGAGGCCCTGCGCGGTAATTTCAAACGTCGTCCGCGTGTAGTAATCCAGCCCGCGCACCAGCCGCCAGTTAACCTCGTACGCCACGCCGCGCAATCTCAATTCCTCCTGCAACGCGGCGAAATGCGCGCGGCACGATTCGCACAGATGGTCGGCAACCTTCGGCAGCGTTTGAATCACCGCTTGCTCTTCAGGCAGCTTCGAATCCAGGACGCGCAGCGGATTGGTCTCAATCCTTCGCTGGCTGTCCGCGCCCAGCTTGTCTTTCACCGCGCGCAGCGCCGCGCGCAGTGTTTCCACGTACGCCCGCCGGCAATCCGCGCAGCCGATGGAGTTCACGTGCAGCGTGGTTCCCGTCAGCTCCAGCCGCGTGAAATAATCCATCAGCATCTCGATCACTTCCGCGTCCACCGCCGGCGCGTCTGACTGCCCCAGCACCTCCGCGCCAATCTGGTAGAACTGCCGGTAGCGGCCCTTCTGCGGCCGCTCCCGCCGGAACATCGGCCCCATGTAGTAGAGCTTCACGTCGCCCGGCAGCGTGTGCATCCCGTGCTCGATGTACGCGCGTACCACGCTCGCCGTCGCTTCCGGCCGCAGGGTCAGAACGGCGCCAAATTCAAGGCCGTCCAAGTTCCTTTCGATGTCTCGGCGAATGCTATCGACTTTTTCCCGGAAATCTTCAATGCACTCCACCTTCAATAGCTGATCGAATTGACTGACGAGAGACATGATTTCTTGGCGACGTTTCACATTTTTGTCGGTGCGAATTGACTCCTCGTCAGGGCTTTCCCAAATTGACTCAAACGCGACTAAAAAACGCTCCAATGCTTTGCGATACAATTCTTCCGAAGCCGCATCGCCCACCCAGAAGTTTTGTCCCTCGAGTTTCACATCCGTTCGAAACTCTTCGAGATATCCGAGGTGATGGTCTGCGAATGCATACATTTCCTTGGAGACAATTTCTGTATCTGCTCCAACCGTTCGAACAAAAAGTTGTTTCTCCTCAAATATCGGCAACCTTATTTCCCCGAATCCATACGACTGAAAAACTTCCCGGGCTGTCTGCTCGACGCGGTTCCACAGCGCCGACTCCGGCGGCAAAATATCCCGCACGCCGCGGACGGCCCGAATTTTTGGCTGCTCGCTCACTTTTTCAGTTCCGCCATGTGCGCATTCTTATAGCCCACGTACCGTTCGCCATAACGCAAAATCGTTTTCTGATCCTCGTCCGTCAGTTGCCGAGTAACTTTCCCGGGATGACCCATCACCAGACTGCCCGCCTTGATGATGGTGCGCTCGGGAATCAGCGTTCCCGCGGCGATGATGCAGCCTTCGCCCACGCGCGCGCCATTCAAAATAATGGACCCCATGCCAATCAGGCAGCGCGATTCAATCACGCAGCCGTGGAGTATCACGCCATGCCCCACGGTCACGTCGTCGCCAACAACCACGGGATATTCGCCCAGCATTCCGTGCAGGACGGAATTATCCTGCACATTGGAGCGCGCCCCCACGCGAATGAAATGGACGTCGCCGCGCAGCACCGCTCCCGGCCACACGCTGGCGCTTTCTCCCAGCGTGACGTCGCCAATCACCACCGCCGCCGGGTCCACGTACGCGCTGTGCGCCAGCATCGGCACTTTGCCCTCATAACCTCGCAGCAAATTATCCCCCCTGACGGCGCTCCAAAGCAGGATGCGCGCTCAGGAGCAATCCACCTTATTACGAACCGTAATTTTAGCAGGTTAGCAGCAGCAGGAGACGGCTCTCTAGCGGACCGGGGCCTCGGCTTCACGGTGTGGCCTGCAAAATAAAAAAGGCCTTGCTTCTTGCGCAGTCGCCGCTCGCTCTCCGCCGCGAGGGCCGCCAAATGAAAGAGGCTTGAGCCTTTCAGGGGGTCGGGGCTTCAGCCCCGACAATCACCGCCGACCCTTCCGGGGTTTCAACCCCTGAAGCACCAGGGACGGCTATAAGTGTGACCTCAGGGCTTGAAAGCCCCGAGTCCAGCCCGCATTAATGTCGCGGCTAAAGCCGCGACCCCCTATGGGCGCAAACGAAGATAGATCCTAGTCAATCTGAATCGCAGGCCCCACGGCGGTGACGCTGGCCAGCCGCTCCGTCAATTGCCGCGCCACTTCATAAAATCCGCGCGCTCCGGGAGCATTCTCTCCGCCCGCGGCGACGGGCTTTCCGCCGTCTCCGCCCACCCGGATTTGCGGGTCAATTTCGATTTCCCCCAGCAGCGGGACGCCAAAAGTTTTGGCCATCAGCGCGCCTTCGCCGTGCCCGAAGATATCCACGCGCTCCTGGCAGTGCGGGCAGTTGAAGTACGACATATTTTCCACCACGCCCAGAATTTCCACGTTCACCTGCCGGAACATTTCGATGGCCTTGCGCACGTCCGCCAGCGCCACCACCGACGGCGTGGTCACAATCACCGTTCCCGTCAGCGCCACCGATTGGATCAGCGTCAGCTGCACGTCGCCCGTTCCCGGCGGCAGGTCCACAATTAAATAATCCAGTTCGCCCCACTGCACGCTGCGCAGAAACTGCTGAATCACGCTGTGCAGCATCGGACCGCGCCAAATCAGCGGACGGTCTCCGGGATTCAGCAGTCCCATGGAAATCATTTTCAGTCCGTAGGCTTCCACTGGAATAATGGTGCGGTCGTCCAGCGCCCTCGGCGTTTCCGTGGACCCCAGCATCACCGGCACGTTCGGCCCGTAGACGTCCGCGTCCAGCAGGCCCACTGTGTTGCCCAGACGCTGCAGCGCAATGGCCAGATTCACCGCCACGGTGGTTTTTCCCACGCCGCCCTTCCCGCTGGCCACCGCAACCAGCTTTTTCACGCCCGGAATGGGCGCTTTCTGCTCTGGAGGCATCTCTTCCCCTGTCGTACTGCGTTTCGCAGCAGCTTTTTGCTGAACAGTTATCATAGACCGCGCTGCCACCCTCGGCAAGCCGCCCGCCGCCTCCCGGATGTGGTCCAGTTTGAGCTGTTCCGCCTTTTACAGCTGCCGAAAACTCTTTCCGTCCTGGTGTGCTCAGGGTCTATGCTTGCTCCGCGAGGAAGAGAGGAAGAATGGATATGCCGGAAGCTCAGGGCGAAATTGGGAATGTGACGCGCAATAGCACGCTCACTGGCATGGCCATGGGCTATGCCCGCAGCCGAATCCTGTGCGCTGCCGCGCGTCTGGGCGTGGCGGACGCTCTCGGGGGCGATGAACGAACCGTCGCTCAGTTGGCGAATCTTTGCCAGGCCGACCCTGCCTCGCTTTACCGCCTCCTGCGCGCCCTCGCGAGTTTCGGCGTGGTGGCGGAAACCGCGCCCGCGCGCTTCGTCCTTACGCCCTTTGGCGAGCCGCTGCGCAAGGACGCCCCCCGCTCGGAATGGGCGGCGATTGTGTTCTGGGCGGACCTGCTCGCCGACAACTGGTCCTACCTCACCGAGTGCATTCGGACCGGAGAAAAGGCCGCGAGCATCATGCAGAGCGAAGGTGTCGCGTCGCGCTGGTCCAAAGCGCTGGATTCCGGCGACATTTTTCGCGCCGTCATGGGCACCGCTCCCGTGGAAGACTACATGTCCATCGCGCGGGCGTGGGACTTTTCCCCTTACCACGTCGCCGCCGACCTGGGCGGAGGCGGAGGCGCGCTGATCTGCGCGGTCCTTATGGCCTATCCCCACCTGCGCGGGATGCTGGTTGATCGCCCGGATTCCATTGATATGGCGACCTCACGTTTCGAAAGCGAAGGGCTCAACGCGCGTTGCAAGGTCCTGGCCGCCGATCTGTGCGCCGCCGTTCCCCCGGGAGCCGATGTCTGCATGATGAAGCATCTGCTCCACGGCTATGGAGATGAAGCGGCCCTCGGCATCCTCCGCAATTGCCGCTCCGTTCTGCCGCCGGAGGGCCGCCTTCTGATAATCGAATTCGTCCTGCCGGATGTGGTGGATCATCCTGACTTGGATTTGGAGCATCGTTTCATGAGCGACCTGAACATGCTGGCCGTCACCGGAGGCAAAGAACGCAGCGCCGTCGAGTGGAAAGCCTTGCTGAAAAGGTCAGGGTTCGAGTGCCTGCGCGTCATCCCGGTCCCGGGAGAACTGGTTTCCATCATCGAGGCCGCCCCGCGAACCTGACTCTTCGATTAAAGCCGTGCGTCGCCAACGGACGTCCGCCGCCGGAATCGCTCGCGATGGCAGCCGGTGAAAAACCGCTCCGCCGGAGGCCGCGGGACGTACAATCAATGGCAGCCAGAAAGGCAAACAGAAATTCTGGCCAACAGGAGATGCACATGAAAAGACTCTTTCCATTGACAGCCTTGATGGCGGCAATCGCCGCTTTATCCCCGGTGGCCGTGCTGGCTCAAACCGGCCACTATGTCATCACCAATAACGATCCGCCATCGGAGGCCAACTCCGCGACAATTTTTAAGCTCGAAAATAAAAGCCTCGAAATCGCCAAGACCGTGCAGACCGGCGGGAACGGCGGGGGCGGCGGTGACTTCGCGCTGGACCGCATCATCCTCTCCGGGAGTGGGGCGAATCAATGCCTCTTTGTGGGGGACGCCGGCACCAGCGACATCGCCGCATTCACGGTTCCGGCGCTGGCGAAAACCGGCAATTATACCGACCCGGAAGGCAACAGCGACGGCTTCGGCTATAGCATGGGGCTGGCGGCGCGGGGCAAGCTGCTCTTCGCGGCCTACGGCGTTTCGGCAAATATCGGAGTATTTGAAATTGAAACGGGCTGCAAGCTCTCGCTTCTGGGCACGTACGACGTCGCTGCCGATCAGTCGGTGGCGGGCATGAGAGCCACTCCGGACGGAAAGACTCTCGTGGTGGGTTACGGCTACGGCGCGAATCTGGTGGACTCTTTCTCCATCAGCTCGAAGGGAGTTCTGACGGAAAACGGTCCCTATACCGCATTGAACGGACCGGCGGGCGTGGACATCACCAGCGACAGCAAGTATGTCGTCTTCGGCGACGCCACCGGCGGCTCCACGCAGATTGAAATCTACCCCATCAATTCCAACGGCACGCTGGGCGCGGAAACGAGCTTCGGCGGAGACGGCAGCCTGGGCGCGGGACAGGATTCCAGCGACGTGTGGATCAGTCCCAACGAAAAGTTTCTCTACGTGAGCAATAACCTTTCCAAGCAGGTCACTTCGCTTGGCTTCGCGGAGAGTCCGCTGGGCGTTTCCTATGTGGGCATCACCACGCTGGGTGATTCCGGCGCGATTATCTCCATCGGCGGCCTTACCACGGCGACGGATTCCGGCAATGGCGGTGGAATCTACGTGGCCGAGTTCAGTTCTCCCAACGGACTGGTGGGGGCATTGCAGATCAATTCCGATGGCACCACCACGGAAGTATCGGGATCTCCCTTCAATAACGGAGTGAGCTCCTCCCTGCTTTCGCTTGCGGCTTATCCGCAGCGGAACTTCTAACCACGCGCTCCGCGATTCTATCTCCGGCGGATTTGGACGGGCAGGGCGCGGTTAGCCCTGCCCCGCCACCGGAAGTCCAGTGGTTGGAGCGAACGGCCAGTTGTTGAACCATAAAAGTAGTCACCGAACTGCCCGCGAGCTTGTGATTTTCACGCTGGTAGCCCACAGCTATTTCCACGAAGGACGGAATTATGCAGAAGCTATTTTATATATTTAGAACTTGACGTAGGAATAACATTCTGATACAGGGGGAAAACAGCGACGGCCCTCTACCTTCTCGCCCAGCTATGGCATAGAAGGACCGCCAGGAGGCCTTATGAAATCAGCCCTCAGAATTCTTGGGATCGCCGCATTGCTATCCGCCGCCGTCTGTTTTGCCATCTTGCATCCGCGCATCGCTCATGGCAACCCACCGATCGACTGCAGCGGCGGCGGGTGCGTTACCACATATGCATATGACAATTCGCGGGACAACGTAAACGGCGCCGAGACGACCTTTAAGGCTACCGAGTTCCCCACATCGTTTACGATAGTTTCCAATAGTAATCTTCAAGGGATCGTATATGCTCAGCCGCTATACTTGGCGAAGGCGCCCACTGAGCCGACGCAAGATCTGGTGCTCGTAGCAACCGAGGAGAACTATGTTTATGGGCTGGACTCCAACACGCTCGCAAACATGTGGGCCGGTCCTACAGATCTAAACCAGGGCATGTACGAAGAAGCCGTACCGGATGACCTGCTGCCGAACGGCTGCATAAGTATCTCTCCGGAGGTGGGCGTTACGGGCACTCCGGTGGTGGACCTGACTGGGAACTTCCCAGACGTGCTCTACGTCGTCTCCATGCACTACAACACGCACACCCTCACATTCACACAGCGATTGAACGAGATCAACGTCTATGACGGTTCGATCGTTCAAACACTGGATATCCCGACGGCATTCGGAACACTAGGATTGTCCTTCAACGCCGCGATCATGAACCAGAGGTCGGCGCTGGCCCTCTCGCATGATATAAATGGTAATCCTCTCATCTACGTGGCTTGGGCGTCGTTCTGTGACAAGCCCGTGAACGGATATAACGGCGAGGTGGCAGTATTCACGAACACTTCGGGTCCGGGTCTCCATCTGCTGAGTGCTTTCAACGTCACGGGCGGTCTCAGCGGTGAATACGAGGGTGGCGTCTGGATGTCCGGCGGCGGTCCCGCAGTCGACGACTACGGCGAAGACACTCCTTCGGACAACGTTTTTTTCGCCACGGGTAACGGTGGATTTCAATTCAACGGGTTCAGCAACGCCAGCGCCTACGGTCAAAGCGTGCTGCAGTTAACAAGCAGTCTGGGTGTCGCCGGTTTCTATACCCCCGAAGCCTGGCAGATTTTGAATAACGGCAGTGCGGTTAGTGTGAACTCGTGTGTCAACGATCTAAATCTGCCCGCGCCCTATCCGTCCATGGCCAAGGTTTGCATTCCGGGCGATTATGACCTGGGTTCCGGAGGCTTCCTCCTGGCGAGGCCTGTGAATATCACCCTGCCCAACAACGACAATTTCGTGGTCGTGGGCGGAGGCAAAGAGGGGGTATTCTTCGTTCTTGATCCGACACAAATGACGCTGAATAGCAGTGCTGACACAGTGGACCCTTGCACTACGGGAGGCAGCGGCCAGACCATTCAATGCTTTGGCGCCGTACAGCTACCCTCCTACAACAACAGCAGTCCGGAAAGCGGCCCAACCGGACAACGAGCTCAACCCGCCTTCTGGGGCGGCAATGCAAATAACGATTACGTTGAAAATACTCTCTATGTCGGCGGCAGTTTCGATTCAGAGGTACGGGGCTACAATATGACGACTGGGGGTGGAGGAACTTTCAACGCCACCATCCCGCCCTATGGGTATTACGCTCCATCGGGCGGACTCGAATATCCCGGTGCCTCGACCGTCGTCTCCTGGAATCAGCCTACCGGCGCGCCGTCAGACGCCGTTCTCTGGATTTTGAACAATGACGGTTACAAGAGCGCAACTCCCGCGGGCTGGGGCGCCTTCGCAGCGCTTCCCAGCTCCTATGGAGTATCCTTCCATTACTTGAACAGCGACACGAGCAACGGCCCAGGTGCCGTCAAGTTTCAAATTCCCACGATTGCACACGGGCACATCTACGTCGCGGGACAGGTCAGTGGAACTGTTTGTACGATGCCTGGCAGTTGCTCGGGCGAAATCGTTGTCTGGTACTAGGAGAGGTAGGACAATCAATCGAGGGGCATCAACATGGACTGGACAGCACCTGATTTCCAAGAAGTCAGCTTGAATTGCGAGATCAGTTCTTACGCCAACGCTGAACTGTAGGCGCCTAGGGAGCGGGCGGCGTGGCTCAAGGGAGAGCAAGATGAAATCAGTTGGGCCTAGGGCGGTCATCGTTGGGGTGTGCGTCTGGGCGCTCGCCGCCGGAGCCGGAGTCCAGTACAAATACTCTCCAGCAGGCAATTTCCCCGGTTCGGACTATACAGTCCCGTTCGGCGTGAGCAAGAACGCGATTGTTGGCTATTACACCGCGCAGGTTGAAGGGCAGACAATCTTGGGCGCGTATATCGAAACCTTGGAGGAAGGGAACGAGGCTAGAGCGAAGTTCACAAGCGTTCGCCCCATGGATAGCAGAGTCGCATATCTCTCTGGCGTTAACGCGAGCGCCGTGGCTGTCGGCGGCTTTTGCCCTCGTGGATGCAATCCCTATTCCGGCCAGCACGCTTTCATTTATGACCACGGCAAAATCACGGCCTTTGACTATCCGAGGGTCGGGGCGTTCACACCAACGACTACGGCCTATGGCATAAACAACAAAGGGCAAATCGTGGGCGGCTTTTGCGATCAGCCTTCCGCCTGCCCAAACGGGGGCGGGTATCCCCCTACGGACCACGGATTCCTTGACGACCATGGAACATTCACCGAACTGGATTATCCGGGAACGCATCGCTCAACGGAGGCCAACGCCATCAACGATGCCGGCCAGATCGTGGGGGTCTACGACATCAACAACACTGGTCCGCACTCCTTCCTTTACTTCAACGGACAGTATCAAAACATTGACTATCCTAATGGGGCTGCTACCACAGCGAGCGCCATCAACAACAACGGCGTGGTCGCTGGGACATATACGGACCAGTTCGGGATCAACCACGGCTTCACCTACCAGAACGGCACGTTCCATCAAGTCAACGATCACCCAGACGCGTTTGACACAACCGTGACCGGCATCAATGACAAGGGCATCATCGTTGGTATCTGGCTCCCGAATCCTCCTAAAACGGGCCTCTACAACTTCATCGGCGTCCCCGTCAGGTAGCGCTTCCGCCCCGCCCTGCTGCGGCGAGATCGTGGTTTGGTACTAACCCTTCACGTGCGATAATCGGAGGTAAGCAACAATGGAATGGACGGCTCCGGAATTTGAAGAAGTCAGTCTGAGTTGTGAGATTAACTCCTACGCTAACGCGGAGCTTTAGATGCTTCCGCGCAGGGGTGCCTGACCAGAGGGGTGCATTATGAGAATGGCCAGCCTCAGTCGAATAGGCATTGTGGTGTGCTTGGTTGCTCTCGCTGCGGCAGGTAGCCCTCAATACAAATTCTCTCCCGCGGGCAAGTACCCTGGTTCGGATTACACCGTTCCCCTCGGCGTCAGCAAAGCCGCGATCGTGGGCTACTACGTTGCGCAGGTAAACAACGAGACAATTCTGGGGGGATACATAGAAACCACAGACAATGGGAACGACGCAAAGCTCAAATTCACAAATGTGCGGCCCACGGACAGCGGGGCTGCATATCTTGCGGGTGTAAATGCAAGCGGAATCGCCGTCGGCGGCTATTGCCATCGCGGGTGCAATCCCGAAGCCGGCCAGCATGCTTTCACTTACGATCACGGCAGGATCACCGCCTTCGACTATCCAAGGCTCGGTGCGTTCATACCAGCGACCACGGCGTACGGGATAAACGACAAAGGGCAAATTGTGGGCGGCTTCTGCGACGAGCCCCTTGTCTGCCCGAACGGCGCGTTCATTCCCACGGACCACGGTTTTCTTGACGACCACGGGGCGTTCACTCAATTGGACTATCCTGGCACAAACCGCGCCACGCTGGCTTTTGCGATCAATGATGCGGGCGTAATCGTGGGCATTTACGACATCAACAACACTGGCCCCCACGCCTTCCTATATAACAATGGAAAATACAAAAATATTGATTATCCGCATTCGGCCTATACGGTCGCCAGCGCCGTAAACGACAGCGGTGTCGTGGGAGGCCTATACGAAGACCAGTACGGCGTCGTGCGCGGGTTCACATATCAAAGCGGAACCTTCCAGTCGATTGATTACCCCAATGCAAGCACCACAGCCATGACCGGAATCAATGACCGTGGCGACATCGTCGGAACCTGGTATCCGAAACCTCCAAAGACCGGCACGTACAACTTCATTGGCGTCCCCATCCAATAGCGCCATCCGCCCCCGCACTCCTTCGATCCGCCGCACGGGTGTTACACGAGGCGCTCTTGACTTCTCACCAGTGCGGCGGAGAATAGATCAGAACTATACCCAGAGGACGGGAACAGGCGCAAAATGGCGATTTCTAATAGGGACACATGTGACAGTCGCAAAACCGCAACTCTCACGTAATCAATACCATACACTTTTCTAATAGGGACACTTTTTGGCTTCTTATTTTTGCCGGATTTCAGCCCCGATTCTCGCCTCTCCTGTGGCCCTCTGGCCGCTAACCCACCCCGCCTCGCCGCGATTTTGGCCGGCTGGTCCACGAAAAATCGCTTTCTTTTCCCGCTCGCTTTGCCACATCCGCCCCGGCAGGCTAAAATAGAAATGGCGAAACAGCCTCAGCGCATCTCGTCAAACAATTAATCATGGACGTTCAAAAGGGAATCGATAAAGTTGTCGCCCGCTTCATCGGGACGAAGCACGAGCGCGACATAAAACTGATCATGCCGCTGGTTCACGCCATCAATGCGCTTGAACCGGAAATTCAGCAGCTCTCTGACGCGGACATGGCGTCGCGCATGGCCGAACTGCGCGCCAAAGTCGCCGCGCAATTGGAAGGCGCGTCCTTCGGAGATTCCGATTACAAATCGCGCGTCCGCGAAGCTCTGCAGGAAGTTTTGGTTCCTGTGTTCGCGCTGGTTCGCGAAGCGGGACGCCGCAAAATCGGGATGCGCCATTTTGACGTGCAGCTCATCGGCGGCATCGTTCTCCATCAGGGCAAAATCGCGGAGATGAAAACCGGCGAGGGAAAAACTCTGGTCGCCACGCTGCCCGCCTGCCTCAACGCTCTGGCTGGAGCCGGCGTTCACATCGTCACCGTCAACGATTATCTGGCCCGCCGCGACGCCGAATGGATGAGCCCCATCTACACCACGCTGGGCCTCAGCGTCGGCGTCATCGTTCACGATCTCGACGACGTCCAGCGCCGCGCCGCCTACGCCACGGACATCACCTACGGCACCAACAACGAATACGGCTTCGATTATCTCCGCGATAACATGAAGTATGACCTCAAGGATTGCGTCCAGCGCCGCCATCAATTCGCCATCGTGGACGAAGTGGACTCCATCCTCATTGACGAAGCGCGCACTCCGCTGATTATTTCCGGCCCCGCCGAGGAATCCACGGACAAGTACTATCGCATTGACAAAGTTGTCCCCAAGCTCATCCGCGACATTGACTACATCATTGACGAAAAAATGCGCACCGCCACGCTGACCGAAGAGGGCGTCGCCAAGTGCGAGCGCCTGCTCAGCCTCGGCAATCTGTACGATCCCGCGCACATGGAAACCATCCACCATGTTTATCAGGCTCTGCGCGCCCACGCGCTTTACGAGCGCGACGTGGAATACGTGGTCAAGGACGGCGAGGTCGTCATCGTTGACGAATTCACCGGACGCCAGATGCCCGGCCGCCGCTGGTCTGACGGATTGCATCAGGCCATCGAAGCCAAAGAGGGCGTGAAGATCGAGCGCGAGAACCAGACGCTCGCCACCATCACCTTTCAGAATTATTTCCGCATGTACCAGAAGCTCGCTGGCATGACCGGCACCGCCGAAACGGAAGCCGCCGAATTCCACAAAATTTACGGTCTCGAAGTGGTGCTCATTCCCACCAATAAAACGCTCATCCGCATCGAGAATCCGGACGTTGTTTACCGCACCGAAACCGAAAAATTCGAAGCGGCCGTGGAAGGCATTCAGCAGGAAGACGGCTCGCGCGCCGACGGCATTCGCCAGCTTCACGATCGCGGGCAGCCGGTTTTGGTGGGCTCCATCTCCATCGAAAATTCCGAGAAGATCGCCGAACTGTTGAAGAAAGCCGGCATCCGGCATGAAGTCTTGAACGCCAAGAATCACGAGCGCGAAGCGCTGATCGTCGCCCAGGCCGGACGCAAGGGCGCCGTCACCGTGTCCACCAACATGGCCGGCCGCGGCACGGACATTCTTCTCGGCGGCAATCCCGAATCCATGACGCGCGATTACTGCCTCAAGCAGCGCATTGCGCTGCCGTACGCGCCGCTCGGCTCCGTCATCGGAGTCAAGCCTGAAAGCGGCGCGGAAACCAGCGAGACCGCCGCGGCCAATGAAGCGGCCCATGATGCGCATGATGTGGTTGATGCTTCGCCTTCCAGCGGTAACGGCACACACGCCAACATGGTTCTCTTCCAGCATGAAGGCCGTCTCTTCCAGGTTCCGCTGGAGCAGTGGAAGCCCATCTACGACGGCTATGTCAACCAGTGCCGCGCGGAACACGATGAAGTGGTGGCCATGGGCGGCCTGCATATTCTCGGCACGGAACGCCACGAAGCCCGGCGCATTGACAATCAGCTGCGCGGACGCGCCGGCCGCCAGGGCGATCCCGGCTCCTCGCGCTTTTTCCTTTCCCTGGAGGATAATCTCCTGCGCATTTTCGGCGGCGAGCGCGTGAAGGCGCTGATGTACCGCCTGGGCATGAAGGAAGGCATCCCCATCGAGTCGAAACTGATCAGCAAGCGCATCGAAAACGCGCAGAAATCCGTCGAAGCGCAGAACTTCGAGGCCCGCAAGCACCTTCTCGAATATGACGACGTGATGAACAAGCAGCGCGAAACGATTTATTCCATTCGCAGCGGCATTCTGGAAGGGAAGGATCAGAGGCAATACGTCCTCGAAAAGGCCGAGGAAGTCGCCGGCGGAGTGGTGGAGACCTATTGCCCGCACGACCAGCATCCCGGCCAGTGGAATGTTACCCAGTTCGCCAATGAAGTCCGCAGCCAGTTCGGCATTGATCTCAAGGCCGCCGGCATCGAGCCGGGGGCGGAAGGCCACGCCGAGCTGGTCAACAAGCTCGTCGAAAAGATTCAGGCGCGCTATCTGGAAAAGGAACAGCAATTCGGCGAGCCGGCCATGCGCTGGCTGGAGCGCCATATCCTTCTCGATATCGTTGACGGGCAGTGGAAAGACCACCTGCTCACACTCGACCACTTGAAGGAAGGCATCGGCCTGCGCGGCTACGGCCAGATGGACCCGCTGGTTGAATTCAAGAAGGAAGCGTTCACGCTCTTTGAAGACATGATGGACCGCATTGACACCGAGGCGGTCCGCTTCCTGTTTCTCATGCAGCCCGCCCACCCCGAAGAAGAAGCCAAGCAGATCGAAGCGCGCCAGCGCCGCCAGCAGCAGAATCTTCAGTTCCAGACCGGCCCGGCGCAGGCGGAAGCTCCCAAACCGGTTCGCAGCGGCGCAAAAGTCGGACGCAACGATCCGTGTCCCTGCGGGTCCGGCAAAAAATACAAGAAGTGCCACGGCGTCGGGGCTTAGAAGAATCGCCGCGCCGCGGGATTTCCTGGCGCGCGGATTTCAGGCCTCCGCAGCTTTCTCTTGACAGATTCCTCCTAACCCACAATACTGAACCTCATGGTTAACTATTCATCTCCGGCGCTGGATGCCACTTTCTCCGCATTGGCGGACCCCACGCGGCGGGCCATCCTGGCGCGACTGGCGAAGGGAGAATCCTCGGTGGTGGAACTGGCGGAACCTTTTGATTTTTCCCTGCCGGCCGTCCTCAAGCACGTCCGCGTGCTCGAAGACGCCGGGCTGCTGGCCCGCCAGAAGGATGGCCGCGTCAACCATTGCCGCCTGCAACCCGCGCCGATGAAGAACGCCGCCGCGTGGATCGAAAAATACCGCCAGTTCTGGGAGCACCAGTTCGACGCCCTGGCGCAATTCCTGGAAGAGTCCCAACGAGAGGAGAAGAAATCACGGCCACGCCACAGCAAAGCCCGGAAAACACGCTCCGCCTCAGCCGCATCTTCGCGGCGCCGCGCGCGAAGGTCTTCGAAGCCTGGATCCGCCAGGACCTCCTGGAAAAATGGATGTGCCGCGACGAGAAAACCCACGACGTGAAGTACACCCATCTTGACGTCCGCCCCGGCGGCACGTACAACATGCGCATCACCGCGCCCAAGGGGATTGTTTATGACCTCGGCGGCGAGTTTCGCGAAGTGAAGCCGCCGGAAAAACTGGTTTTCACCTGGCATTGGGCGAAGACTCCGGCCGTCCCCGGGGAGGAGAACGAAAGCGGCGAAACCTTGCTCACTATAGAATTCTTCGAGCATGGAGACTCCACGGAAGTGGTCCTCACGCATGAACTGACGCCCAAGGCCGGCCCACGGGAATCGTACGACAAGGGTTGGAAGGGCTGCTTCGACATACTGGCCATCGCTTTGGGAACCACGAGTTCCTAGCACCGGCGTCGTGGAGCTCTCGCAGATTGCCGCTTCCGTGGAGGCCAACACGGACAGCGGCGAACGCCGCGCCGGGCGGGCCGTGGCGTTTGGAAACCGGCTCCGGCAGCGTACATGTGCGGTTCCCGCGCAGGCTGCGTGATACGCGAAACACGCGCCGTTTCTATGGTTGCAGGGGGCGGCGTGACCATGTAGTCTCTGCCTCTAAGCCTGGCGGTATTAAGGAGGGGCAGAGAAGTGTCCAGTAAGTGCCGTATCGCGGGATGTAAGGGGCAGGTGTATCCCGTTCTCTCAGAACGCGAGGTCTGCCTGGAACATTTTCTGGACGCGGCTTTTGATCACGCCGGGGCCGCGCAGGCCGCGGCGGATAAATCGTTGCCCGTGGATCGCCGCACCCTGGAGTGCTTGCTGGACGAGGCCCATCTCGCGGCGCAATTTTTGACCGGACCCGGTGAGTCGGTGGACATGTCCGCGCGCGAGCGCCTGCTGGAATTCCTGTTGCACGTCGCCAATCTTCACGAATATGCCGCGCGTTTTCCTTCCCGTGACCTGGGCGTAAATTAATTCGCGTCCGATATTCGCGGCCAATTTCGCACCGCCGCTTTCACGCCCGCAACAGGCACCTTTTGCGCGCCGCCCGCCATCGTATAAACTGTGCTCAGCCTCATTCCGCCGTCACCTGTTACCACGCATCAGGGTGGCGGACCTGGGGCACAAGGGAGACGCCATGCGCAAGGCGACACTGCTACTCACCGGTTTTCTCGCCGTCAGCCTCTTCGTCGGCGGCTGCTCGCGATTTCGCAGCGATGCGGACATCGCCACGGACATCAAGGCCAAAATGTTTTCCGATCCGCAGCTCCGTGATACCGCCATCACCGTTGCGGTTCAGGGGCACGTAGTCACGCTGGGCGGAACAGCGCCGGACGATGCATCGCGCCAGGAAGCTCAGCGCATCGCCACCAACACTCCCGGTGTTACTTCGGTCACGGACATGGTGACGACCGCCGCGCCGCAGCAATCCGCGCAGGCCGTAGCGCCCGCGCCACCGGCGAAGGCTGCGCCACCTGCTCCTCCGGCCAGGCGCGCAACGCGCAAGAAGGCCCGGGCCGTCGTGGCAGACAATACTCCGCCTCCTCCACCGCCCGCTCCGGACACGATGCCCGCTCCTGCCGCGGCTCCCGCTGCGGTCGCCGCTCCTCCGCCTCCACCTCCACCACCTCCTCCCCCGCCACAGCCTGTGCAGATGGTGATCTCCGCGGGGACGCCAGTGAACGTGGTGACCACCGATCCGATTGATTCTTCCCAGCACAAGGCCGGAGATACTTTCCACGCCACGCTGCAGACTCCGCTCACTTCCGGTGACACGGTGGTTGTTCCCCAGGGCGCGGATGTTCTGCTCAAGCTGGTGAATGCTTCTTCGGCGGGACACTATACCGGCAGCAGCGCTCTCGATGTGCAGCTGGCCCAATTGACCTATAAGGGGAAGTCCTATCCGGTTTCGAGCAGCTCGTACACGACGAAGGGTTCATCGCGCGGCAAGCGCAGCGCAGCGACCATCGGTGGCGGCGCGGTTCTGGGCGCGCTGATTGGAGCGGTAGCCGGTGGTGGCAAAGGCGCGGCGATTGGCGCCGGCGTCGGCGCTGGCGGCGGTACGGTTGTGCAGGGCGTCACCAAAGGCCAGCAGGTGCAGATTCCCGCGGAGACAGTATTAAATTTTCGCCTGACGCAGGACGTCAGCATCACTTATTTGCCGAAGCCATCGCGCAAGGCCGCGCTTAGCAATCAGACCAGCGCCATGCCGGGCAGCGCGCCAAACGATTCGCCCGACGATCAGGATCAATAAGGGTGATTTTTCGCTGGGAACCGCGGTGTGATTTGCGGCTCTCGCTGATTTTTTGCGCAGACCGGCTCGTGGCCGCTCAACACCGAATCGTGCAGAGGATTTCACCGGAGCAGGTATGAGCATTTCGCGCCGCCGATTACTGGGGGATAGCCTGAAAGCCGGAGCGGCCGGCGTGGCCGCCTCGGCGCTGGCGTTTCCCTTGCTGGCGCAAAAGGATTCTGCTCCGCCGCCGAAAGATTCTCTGCCATCCGCATTCGACGCGCTGAAGCCGCTGGGAAACCGCGCGCAGCCCATCACCGACCAGGAATTCTGGGGGCGCATTGTTCTGGCCCAGCGGAAAATGTCCGATGCCCGGCCGCAATATGCCGCGCTGTATGTGACTCCCGGCACCTCGCTTTACTACTACACCGGAATTCACTGGTGGCCCAGTGAGCGGCTGCTCGCTCTCCTTGTGCCGCGCATGGGAGATCCGGTGATGATCTGCCCGGCATTTGAGGAAGCCCGGCTGCGCGAACAGTTGCGCTGGCCGATTGACGTTCGCGTGTGGCAGGAAGACGCCAGCCCATATGACCTGGCGGCGCAGTGGTTCTCTGAACGCCAGATTCACACCGGCCGTGTGGCCGTGGAGGAGACCACGCGTTTCGTATTTTTCGACGGCCTGCGGCATGCCACGCATTCATTGGAATATGAAAGCGGCGATCCCATCACCGTCGGCTGCCGGGGACAAAAAACAGAACATGAACTGGAGTTGATGAAGCTCGCCTGCGAGGCCACCTGCGATGTTTACCGCGCGGTTTTCGCTTCGTTGCAGCCGGGAATGACCGACCGCCAGGTGTCGCAATGGCTGGAACTGGGTTACGGAAGAATGGGACTTTCCGGCGATTCATTGGTGCTCTTCGGAAAATACGCCGCGCAGCCGCACGGCACGAAAAAGCCGCAGATTCTGAGGGACGGTGACATCGTTCTGATTGACGGTGGCACCTCGGTGGAAGGCTATCAGTCCGACGTGACCCGTTGCTGCGTGCTGGGCAAACCCGCAGATAAGCTCAAGCGCGCATTCGATATTGTGCGCCAGGCGCAGGACGCCGCGTTGATGGCCGTGGCCAAGGACGGCAATACCTGCGGCTCCGTGGACGACGCGGCGCGCGCCGTGATTGTTTCGTCCGGATACGGGCCGGGATACAGATATTTCACGCACCGTCTGGGCCATGGCATTGGATTGGATGGGCACGAGCATCCTTATCTCGTCCATGGGAATAAGACGATTTTGCAGCCGGGCATGACCTTCTCGAATGAGCCGGGAATCTATGTGCCCGGAGATTTTGGCCTGCGGCTGGAAGACGACATGGTGGTCAGCGAAGTGGGCGGCGCGGACCTGTTGACGCCGGGGTTCAGCGAATCTCTCGAAAAACCGCTGGGGTAGTATTTTCCGCTTTCACGAAACGCTACGATTCAGAGTGTTGTTTGCAGAATTCCACAATCCTCGCTTCGGCCCAGAATCGCGTGGCGCTATTTGCGCTGATGAAACCGCAATGCCCGCCGTGGCGAGGAGCTTCCAGCGAGAGGTTGGGATTGGCGCGAATCGCCTCCTTGGGAAAAGACGAGAAGGGAATCAGCGGATCATCCTGCGCAGTGAGCAGCAGCGCGGGAAGCGCCACCGAGTCCAGCACCCGGGCCGCGCTGGCGCGTTCGTAGTATTCCGCCGCGCCGCCGAATCCGCAGTAAGTCGCGGTCACTTTATCGTCGAAATCGCGCAGCGTCCGCACGCCGGCAAGCTTGCGAGCTGTGTACATCTCCGGAAAGAGGCGCGCCTTGGCCGTGAAGTGGTTTTTCAATCGCCGGACAAAATAGATTTGGTAAATCCGGTTGCGCGGTTCTTCCAGCGCGTCCACGCAGGCGGCCAGTTCGATGGACGGTGAAACGCCGATCACCGCGCGCAATCCCATGGGAATTTGGCGTCCGCGTTCGCCGGCCATTTTCAGAACCAGATTTCCTCCCATGGAAAATCCTGCGGCGAAAATTTCGGGCAGGCCATCGCGGTCAAGCAGTTCGTTCACCACGGCGAGGACGTCGCCGCTGAGGCTGGAGTTATAGAGCGAAGGGGTGAGCAGTTCTGTTCCGCCGCAGTTCCGCTGATTGAGGCGGACCACGTTAAATCCCTGCTGCCATGCAGTTTCCGCCGTCCCGCGCATATAGCCGGAGTCCATGGAGCCCTCCAGGCCGTGAATCATCACCAGCGTGGGATGCCGGCGCGGTCGCTCCTGCCAGTGGCAGCCGCCCAGAATTCGCGAGCCCGGCTCGACTTCAAACTCCCGCCGTTCGGTTGGTCCCAGGCTCGCATAGCGGCGCGGCCAGAACGCAGGCACGATGGTCATCAAGTGCGCGTCGCGGAGCAGCCATGGAGGAGCGAATTCGTCCATCCCGCCAACTGTACGTTACTCTCCCGATGACGATCAAACCGCCGTTCCCGAGGGCGCGCGCATTTTTCACCGGGCGGAAATCAAGATTTCAGCCCTCCCGGTGGCGTTCGGGTTTCCGCTTGACAATTTTTCGCCAGCCATCCATCTTTATTGGCTTTGCCTGTGACGATGCAATGCATGGAGCGTAAAACGGCGTGAAGGTTCGAGTCTGCTTCCACGATAAATGCTTTGATGGCGCGGCGTCGGCGTCCGTCTTTTCACGATTCTTCCGCGAGCGGATGGACCCCGGCGCCGAATTCCTTTACACGGGGATGACCCACAAGGCTTCGCAACCCTTTGAAGAGGGGATGTTTGACGGCGATGAAAACGCCATTGTGGATTTCAAGTATTCCAGCTCTCCGCGATTGACGTGGTGGTTTGATCATCACCAAAGCGCATTTTTGACGCCTGAGGACGGCGCTCATTTTCGCGCCGACCGTTCCGGACGAAAATTTTACGACCCCAGCTATAAGTCCTGCACGAAATATCTGGCTACGGTTGCCGCGGAAAAATTTGGTTTTGACGCCAGCCCGCTGGCGGAGTTGATTCACTGGGGCGACGTGATTGACGGCGCGCAGTTTGAGTCGCCGCAGATGGCCGTGGCGCTGGCGGAGCCCGCTCTTCAGCTGGCCCTGGTGATCGAAGCGGCGCCCGATCCCATGCTGGTTCCCAATTTGATTCCTTACATGGCCAACCACCCGCTTTTCAGAGCTGGTGCGGCTCCCGATGGTCGCCGAGCAACTGGCCCCGCTGCTGGAACGGCATCGCGCCAGCATGGAAATTCTCAGAGCCAGCGCATCGATGCGCGAGATGGCGTCATATTTTTCGACGTGAGCGATCTTCAATTGGAGGGCTACAACAAATTCATTCCTTACATGCTGCATCCGGAATTGCCTGTATTCCGTCGGCATCAGCGCTTCGGCCACGCCGCGCCAAGGTTTCCGTGGGTTCCAACCCCTGGATGGAAATGGATCCACGAGGGTATGAACCTTGCGTCCTTGTGCGAGCGGTATGGCGGCGGCGGACACGCGCGGGTTGCCGCCATCAGTTTTGGCCCCGGTGATTTGGAAAGGGCGCGGCAAGCCGCGAAGGAAATCACCGCCATCCTGCGTTCCCGCCATCGGTGAAGGCATATTTCCGGATGCCGTCCCCTCACTGCCTTGCGGCGCACCCGAAAAGTGAAAAGTACTTGACAACGCAAAGTACTTGCTCCTATGTATAGTAGACTGCATAATGGCATTCCGGTGCGGGGATGCAATTCCTTATGCAGCGCTTGAACGGCGCCATGCGAAGGATTTTTGTTTCGCGCGCCGCGCTCTTGTGATTGTGGACGGCCAATTCAACACGCGAGTCTTTCCGGCCTCGCAACGCCGCAGCCAGGCGCCGCATACCCGGACTCAATGACCAGACATACACGCAAAGGGAAGGTCCCGGAGCACAACCCCGCGGCCTTTTACGGGATTCAACTCGGGCGGAGGAGACGCGCATGGGGTCACGTTCCAGGCGAAGCGCAATTTCAATCCCATTCTCAGGATGGTTGCGTTGCGCCGCCATGTTCCTCGTGACGGCGGGATTCCTGGCCCTGGCGAGCCCGCGTCTGCCGGCGCAGGCGCGCACACAACCGCCGCTGCAGACCGCGGGGCAAACATCCGCGCAAGCGACGAACCAGCGGTGGTCAAGTCCTTCTGATCTGGGCCGTGAAAACCTGAACCACGTGGCGGCATCCGCGGAACAGCTGGAGGAAGTTCTCCGCGGCGATTCCGGCCTGATGGTGGAAATGAAACGCTGGATTGCCAAGCAGGCCACGGACACCGGGCAGGTGGTGACGGACGCCGAGATGAGCGACGACGCTGTCTATGAGCGGTTGAGGATGGACATCGAATTTCGCTCCGTGGCCACCAGGCTGGTGCAGCGTTACGGCTACCTGGTGCCACAGGTCAACCCGCTGTCCGCCCAGGGCAAGGAAGAGGGGCTCCTGATCAAGGAGCAGACCGAATGGCTCACGCAACTGCAGGGAGAGGAACTGGCCAGCCAGCGCGAAATTGAAGAGCAGCGCATGAAACGTCTGGAATTGACCGGACAATTATGCGACCCCGCCAATTTCATCAATGATCCCGAGTGCCCAACCTTGGGAGGATATCCTTCGCAGCGGAACGGAATCCCCGGGCAGACGAATGGCCCGCAAGGCACTCCCTCCATGCCTCCGGGGTACCCAGGGAAATCCGCCGATTCAGAATCCCGGCGCTCTATTGGAACAGGCCAATCTCGGTTTCGGTGATATGAGCATGGGTTCATCTCCTTCGCTGGCGGGCACGTCAATTTCCGGCGGATCGGAAACAGGGGGTGGAGACACGGCGGGTAGCCTGGCTGTATTGGGCGGAATCAACGGCACGGGAACCAACGTCCAGCAGGGCTCCGAGGGGCTGAACGGGTCGGATGCGGAAGCCACGGCGGAGGCGGAAGAAGAAGGTGGCGACGTGGGCGGCATGTCCACGGGAGGGATGAATTCCCTCGGCGCGGGCGGCGGCACGCAGGCGATGGGCGGCCTGCAAACTGAATCAATTAACGATATTTTGTCCAGCAACGCCAGCGCCGCCGCCGAAGAGAGCGCATCCGCCGGAGTTCCCGGAAATTCCAATCCCTTCCCCTACCAGATTAATCAGGGCTATCGGCCGGTGGCCATGGTGCGGCCGCGCATGGCGGAAAGGCCCAATCCGTATGCGCAGGTGCCTTCGATATATGACATGTATTTGCAGGCGCAGCCTCGTCCTTCGCGGCCGCAGAGATTCGGCTCGGATCTATTCCGCAACGGGACAGGGATCCGCGCTTCCTTCCGATGGATTTGCCCGTGGGGCCGGATTATGTAGTCGGCCCGGGCGATTCATTGTCCGTGGATATGTGGGGCGGCATTACCATGCGTTTGAACCGCACGGTGGACAACGAAGGACGAATCTCGCTTCCTGATGTAGGTCCAATTTTCGTGAACGGGCGAACTTTGGGTGACGTGCAGAGAACATCCAGCAGGTTCTGCGGACACAGTACAAGGACATTTCCGCGGACGTTTCTCTTGCGCGCCTGCGCAGCATACGCATTTACGTGGTCGGCGAGGTGCGGCGGCCGGGCGCCGTACGACATCAGTTCGCTTTCCACGCCCTTGAATGCGCTGTTTTCCGCCGATGGCCCAACGGCGCAAGGTTCGCTGCGCATCCTGAAGCATATGCGCGGGAACCAGATGATTCAGGAAGTGGACACGTATGATTTGCTGCTGCGCGGCGTGCGGACGGAAATTAAGAGCATGCAAAACGGCGACACGATTCTGGTGCCCGCCGTGGGGCCGCAGGTGACTGTCGAAGGGATGGTGCGCCGTCCCGCGGTGTATGAGTTGAAGAATGAGGAAAACCTCTCCCAGGTAATCGCCCTGGCGGGCGGAATGTTGCCCACGGCGGCGCTGCGCCACATTGAAGTCCAGAGGCTGGTGATTCACGAGCAGCAGACCATGCTCAGCCTGGATATTCCCGACGGCGACGACAGCGACGCGGCGAAGGTCACGAAACAAATGGAGGCTTTCAAGGTTCAGGACGGCGACCGTATCCGCCTTTTTCCAATTGCCCCCTATAACCAGAATGCCGTCTATCTGGAAGGACACGTTTTGCGTCCGGGACGGTATTCCTACCGCGACGGGATGACGCTGACGGACATCGTTGGCTCCTATAAGGATTTGCTCCCCGAGCCGGCGGGGAATTACGCGGAGATCATTCGCTTGAACCCGCCGGATTTCCGGCCCACGGTGGAGAGCTTCGATCTTGCCGCGGTGCTGTCCAACAAAATTCCGGCGCGGCCATCCAGCCCATGGATACCGTGCAGATTTTCGGGAAGTATGATTTTGAAAACCCTCCGACAGTTTCCGTGTGGGGTGATGTACGCAATCCCGGCGTTTACCGCACCACCGGCCGGATCCATATCACCGACGCCATCCATGTTGCCGGCGGCCTGGCGTCTGACGCGGCCATGAATGACGCGCAGGTTTATCGGTTCATGCCCGATGGCACCATGAAGATTTTGAGCGTGGATTTGAGGCAGGCGCTGGCCGGCGACCCACTCCAAAACCTGATGCTGGTATCGCGCGACCGTGTGTTGATCCACAAGAATCTTGACGAGTCGGATCCCGCGACGGTGTACGTGAAGGGTGAAGTGGCCAATCCCGGCCGCTACCCACTCACCGCCAACATGCACGCAGCGGACCTGGTTCGCGTGGCCGGCGGACTGCGCCGCAGCGCGGATACTCAGTCGGCGGACCTCACACGCCTGATCAGCGATGACGGCAATTTGACGAAGGGCGAGCACCTGCAAATCCCGCTGGATGCGGCGCTGTCCGGCAGTTCCAACGCCAACATTCCTCTGCGGGAAGGCGACGTCCTCACGGTTAAGCAGGTTGGCGGCTGGGACAATCTGGGCGGCTACATAACCGTCCGGGGCGAAGTGGAGCATCCCGGCACATACGGAATCCAGCCCGGCGAGAAACTCAGCTCGATTATCACGCGCGCTGGTGGTTTCACGCCGCAAGCTTATCCCTATGCGGCTCTTTTGCAGCGCCCGGAGGTCCGCCAGATCGAGGACCGGTCGCGAGCTGTGTTGATCCAGCGGATGAAGGAAGCGCAGGTTGATTTGAAGACCGACCTCCTGGTGGATCAGAGCAACAATAAGGATGAAAAAGAGGCGGCATACCTGCAATGGCAGCAGACCCTGGACAATCTCCTGGCTGCTCCTCCACTGGGACGGCTCACCATTCACGTGACCTCGGAGATAAACCACTGGGCCAACACGACCGCCGATATTGAAGTCCGCGGTGGGGATGTGCTGAGCATTCCCAAAAAGCCTGACTACGTGATGGTGACCGGACAGGTTTACAACGTTACGGCGGTTTCCTACCGCCCGGGCAAGAGCGCGCACTGGTATCTCAAACAGTCCGGTGGGCCCATGGCAACGGGCAACAAGAAAGCCATCTTTGTGATTCGCGGCGACGGCACGGTCATTGGCGGAAAGACTTCCTTGTGGGAAGGCGATCCGCTGGACGCCACGCTGCGGCCCGGTGACACCATCATCGTGCCGGAGAAGCCTCTGGGGAAGGGGATTGGCTTCCAGAATACGTTGCTGATTGCGCAGACCGCTTCGGCCCTGGCCAGCACCGCTGTGATAGCGGCCGTGTATTTCTGAACCGTTAGGAAAGAACGCGGGATGAAAAGGGCCGGAGTGGTTCTGACAATTTCACTGGTGGTGTTCCTGGCCGCTGCGTTTCCGTGCGCGGCCCAGCAGCAGGATCCCCCCGCTTCGCAGGGCAGTCCCACCGAGACGACGGATGCCACGCCGCCGGCCGCGGCGCTGGAACCGGACTCTGATCCGAATTCAACTCCGCCAGCAGATCCCTTTCAGGAAACAACACTTGGCGCGTCTCTTTTGAAGAATATTGCGCGCGACCAGGCGGCGATCTGGACCAGTCCCGCGCGAATTCGCGAGGGAGATGCTGTGTGGCTGGTTCCGCTGGTGGGAGCTACGGCCGCTCTTATCGCCACTGACAGGGATACCAGCGGACATCTGAATTCCGATCCCAGCACAATCAAGCGTTACCAGAACATCTCCAATTACGGCGTTTATGGATTGGTGGGAATCAGCGGGGGCATGTACCTATGGGGACATTTCACGAATGATGATCACAAGCGCGAAACCGGACTTCTGGCCGGGGAAGCGGCGATTGACAGTCTGGCCGTGGCCGAGGCGCTGAAATATTCCACCGGGCGGGCAAGGCCATTGCAGGATATGGGGCGTGGTCAGTTTTTGCAGGGAGGCACTTCGTTTCCATCGGAGCACTCCGCGATTGCCTGGTCCACAGCGGGAATCCTCGCACATGAATATCCCGGAATCTTCACCAGGATACTCGCCTACGGATTGGCGGCCACGGTCAGCGGCACGCGCGTCACGGGGAAGGAGCATTTTTCCTCAGACGCTCTAGTCGGAAGTGCGCTGGGTTTTCTCACGTCGGAATATGTGTATCGGACGCATCATGATCCCAGCCTCGGCGGCAGCGACTGGAATTTCGTTCCGTTCCACCTGGACTCGAAATCCTGGCAGCCCAGGAACATGGGGTCGCCGTTTGTTCCGCTGGATAGCTGGATATACCCGGCGCTGGACCGCCTGGAAGCGCTGGGCTATATCCAAGAGGGTATTCAGGACATGCGTCCGTGGACGCGCATGCAGTGCGCGCGGCTGCTGAGTGAATCCAGCGAGGCCGTCCGCGAATCGGAAGGTGACCACAGCGATGCCCTTCCAATCTTTGACAGTCTGGAAAAGGAGTTTGCCGCAGAACTGGGCATGCTGGATGGAGGGGACAACCGCCACGCCCGGCTGGAATCACTTTATGCGCGCGCCACGGAAATAGCCGGCCCTCCGCAGACGGATGGCTACCATTTTGCCCAGTCCATCATTGATGATTATGGGCGCCCCTTTGAACAGGGATTCAACGACGTCACCGGATTTTCCGCGTGGGGAACGGATGGCCCATTCGTGGGGTACATTCGCGGAGAAGAGCAGCACGCGCCCATGGGATCCGTGCTCCCGCTTTCCGCCCGGCAGGAAATATCCGACGTGGATTTTCGTCCGATTTTTCAAGCCGGCCAAGGGCCGGTTCCGCCCGCTGTCGCCGCGCCGGATGTCACCCGTTTCAACCTGCTCGATTCCTACGTGGGCATGACCCTCGGTAATTGGGAAGTGTCCTATGGAAAGCAAAGCTTATGGTGGGGACCCGGGGGGGCCGGAAGCCCGATGATTTTCAGTGACAACGCGGAACCCATCAACATGTTTCGCGTATCACGAGTTTGGCCTTCCAGTCTTCCGGGATTACTTCGGTACCTGGGTCCGGTGGAGACACAGGCATTTATCGGACAGATTGCCGGTGACAACTTCATTTATGGACAGATTACAGGATTGATCGGAGCCTACGGCTCTACATACCGGCCACAGCCAATCATTCATGGACAGAGAGTCGCTTTCAAACCGACTCCGAATTTCGAGTTCGCCCTTTCGAAGACCACGTTGTACGGCGGCCCGGGCCAGCCGGTGACCACGCACAATTTTCTGCGCAGCGTTTTTGGCCTGGGCAATGGATTGCCTGGAACCAGCACGGACCCAGGCGACCGCCGTTCAAGCTTCGATATGACCTATCGCCTTCCGAAGATGCGGAATTGGGTCACTTTTTATGCCGACGGTTTTGCAGAAGATGAAATTTCGCCCGTGGCTTACTGGGATCGGTCGGCGTGGCGGTCAGGCCTTTATTTCCCGCGGATCCCCCACATTCGGCACCTGGATTTACAGGTGGAGGGCGTGTTCACGGATCTCCCCGCCGGCGGAAATTTGAGCTACGGATTTTTCTATTACAACAGCCGGTATATCAACGGCTATACGAACAATGGCGTACTGCTGGCGAATTGGATCGGCCGGGAAGGACAGGGCGCGCAGGCGTGGAGCAATTACTGGTTCAGCCCGCGGAGCCGTCTGCAGTTTTATTACCGGCACCAGAAAGTGAGCCAGCAGTTCATCACTTATGGCGGGACATTGACCGACGGAGGTGTTCGCCAGGATTTCTGGCTGAAATCTATTTTGTCCGTGTCCTGGCAGATGCAGTACGAGACGTGGCTCTTCCCTATTATTGCCAGCCAGCAAAAAACCAACGTGTCCACTTCGATTCAACTGATGCTTTGGTCTCCCTCCTGGGGAAGGAAGTGACGGATTTTGCGGCTTTGTGACACAATCGGGGGAGCGGGCGGCAGCAGTCGGAGGCGGATCGGCTTCGCGACGGGCCGCTGTTGCACGCAACTCTATGGAAGAAAGCGGGTTAGGTCACACAGTGCCCCAAAGTGACGGAGCGGAGCACTGGCTGTAAAGTGCCGGAATTTTTGGACAGCGACAAATGGCTACCACGCCAGTTCAAGGCGTTTTTCAACCCGTTCGCGCTCAAGCAACGGAGCGCGAAAGAGAGCGTTGGTATGCTCTCTATACCTGCGCCCGGCGCGAGAAACGTGTTGCCGAACAGCTTGCCACCAAAGGCGTCGAGCATTTTCTTCCGCTTTACACCGCGGTGCGCCGATGGAAAACGGGACGAATCGAGTTGCAGCTCCCTCTTTTCCCCGGCTACGTTCTGGTGAGGCAGGCCTTTCGTGACCGACTGTCCGCTTTGCAGGTTCCCGGCGTGGTGCGGCTGGTGGGATTTGGAAGCGGCGCGGAGCCCCTGGACGACGATGAAGTTGAGGCCCTGCAAAAGGGGCTTTCCACTGGAGCGGCTGCGGAACCGTATCCTTTTTTGACTGTGGGGCGCGGCATTCAGGTGCGCAGCGGGCCATTTCAAGGATTGGAAGGAAAGCTAATCAGGAGGAAAGGCCGCTCGCGGCTGGTGATTTCTTTGGATCTGATTATGCGCTCGATTGTTGTGGACATTGACGTGGCCGACATAGAATCCGCCGCGCCGGTGCCACGAAAATAAGGATTGCAGCGAATATGTGCGGCATTGCTGGAATTCTGTCGTTCGACCCGGAGCGGTTTTCGGTAAACCGGTCTTTGCTGGTGGAAATGCGTGACACCATGATCCATCGCGGGCCGGACAGCGCGGGCGTGTGGGCATCCAACGACGGGCGCGCCGGCCTGGCGCACCGCCGGCTTTCCATCATTGATTTGTCCGATGCCGCCGCGCAGCCGATGTGCAACGAAGATGGGACGCTGTGGATCACTTACAACGGCGAGATTTACAATCACGCCGCGATTCGCTCGGAACTGGAGTCCCTCGGTGGCTATCGTTGGAAGACCGACCACTCCGACACGGAAGTAATCCTGCACGCCTTTGAGCAGTGGGGAATTGACTGCCTGCGGCGATTTCGAGGCATGTTTGCGTTCGCCCTTTGGGATGCAAAGAAACGGGAATTGTGGCTGGTGCGGGACCGCATCGGCGTGAAGCCGCTCTACTACAGCATCCACCACGAACGGATCACGTTTGCTTCGGAAATCAAGGCACTCCTGGTGGACCCCGAGCAGGCGCGCGCCGTGAACGAGGAAGCTCTGTTCTATTATTTGTCCTTTTTGACCACGCCCGCGCCGCTCACTTTGTTTGAGGGCATTCGTAAGCTGGCGAGCGGCACATTTCTTCGCGTTTCGGCGGATGGACAGGTTTTCGAATCGCGTTACTGGGATGCGTGGGATCACACCGAGCCGCTGGCCGGACGCCCCGAGAGCGAGATTGCGGAAAGAATTTTGGAAGAGTTGCGCGCGTCTGTGAGTTTGCGGAAGGTCAGCGACGTTCCTGTTGGCGTTTTTCTTTCCGGGGGAATTGACTCCAGCGTGAATGCCGCGCTGTTCTCCGAAGGGAACCATGGAAGCGTGCGCACGTTCTCCGTTGGTTACGGAGAAGAAGCCGCCAGCTGCCCCAGTGAATTGAAATATGCGCGGCAAATGGCGGATTTTATCCACGCCGAACACCACGAACGCACTCTGAGTGAAGACGACCTGCTGGGATTCCTTCCCCGGATGGTTCATCTGCAGGATGAACCGATTGCCGACCCGGTGTGCTTTCCCATTTATTTTCTGTCGCGGCTGGCGCGGGAAGACGGAGTGATTGTGTGCCAGGTGGGTGAAGGAGCGGACGAACTCTTCTGGGGTTATCCGCGGTGGAAATTGAAACGCCAGATTCAGCGCTGCGCCGATTTTCCCATTCCTCAGGGGTTGCGACAAATAGGTCCGCTAGCCTTGCGCGCCTTGGGAATGGGCGACACGGTGGAATATGAGCTGCTCCGCCGCGATGCGCAAGGCCTGCCCATTTTCTGGAGCGGCGCGGAAGCGTTCACAGAAAGCCAGATTCGCGGTCTGCTTTCTCCGAGGCTGCGGACCAAGCTTGGTTCGCTCTCGGCTTGGGACGCTCTCCGGCCAATCCGCCGGAACTTTGAACAAAAAGCCTGGGAGAAATCACATCTGCACTGGATGACCTACGCGGACTTAAATTTCCGGCTACCCGAACTTTTGCTGATGCGCGTGGACAAGATGAGCATGGGTACCAGCCTGGAATGCCGCGTGCCGTTCCTGGATCACAAATTTGTGGAGCTGGCGCTGAGTATCCCCGAATCTGTGAAGGTACGGAACGGAGTTTTGAAATACATCCTGAAGAAGGCGGTCCGCGGCGTGATTCCCGGCGAAATTATTAATCGCAGGAAACAGGGATTCGGAGCGCCGGTGGGCGATTGGTTCAGCGGCCGGCTGGGTTCGCTCGCGCGGCGAGAACTGTCTGAATTCTGCGAGCAGACGGATTTGCTGGACCCCCGGACCGTTCAATCCTGGCTCGACAAGAACGATGGCCAGCGGGTTTGGTTTTTGCTCAACCTGGCTTTGTGGTTCAAACATTTCATGCAGCCGGCCGGCTCCGCGCAAGTGGAGACAGCCTGCGCGGCCTTGAATTAAGAGGATTTTATGAATCCACGCACTCCATCGGATATGGCGCCCCCTGAAGTTGTGGTGGCCCTGCCGCTTGATGAAAATGAAAAAGAGGCCCCTCTTTGGAAAACCAGGGAGGAAACTCCATCTTTCATGACCGCGCTCTCCTATATTTGGAGTTGCCGCCGTTTTGTCGCCAAGGCCACGCTGGCGGGCATGCTGCTGACCGTGGTGCTGGTGATGATTCCCGCGAGGCAATATGAGTCCACCACGCGCCTGATGCCGCCAGACAAACAAAGCATGGGAAGCCTGGCAATGATCGCCAGCACGGTTATGGGCGACAAGCTGGGACCGCTGGCGGGGAGCATGCTGGGGATAAAAACTCCGGGCGAGCTTATTGTGGGCATCCTGCGCAGCCGGACGGTGACGGACCGATTGATTGATCAATTCGATTTGAAGAAGGTTTACGGAACGAACCTGATGATGAACGCCGAAAAGGACCTGGAAGACCAGACAGATATTGAAGAGGACAAAAAGAGCGGAATCATCACCATCGTCGTGCGCGATCGTTCGCCGCAGCGCGCGGCGGACATGGCCAGGGCATACTCGCGGGAATTAAATTCCGTGATGGCCCAACTGGATAGCTCCGACGCCCACAGGGAGCGAGTCTTCCTGGAAGGACGGTTGGTCAAGGCTAAGACCGACCTGGACACGGCGTCCCGAAACCTGAGTATCTTTGCCAGCAAGAACACGACCATTGACCTTCCCAGCCAGGGAAAAGCCATGGTGGGCGCCGCGGCAATTTTGCAGGGGCAGTTGATGGTGGCGCAGTCGGAATTGAGCGGCTATGAGCAGATCTTCACGGAGAACAACGTTCGCGTGCGCGCTCTGCGCGCCCAGGTGGCGGAACTCCAGAAGCAACTGCAGAACATGGTGGGCACCGACCAGAGCATGGCGCTGCAGGCGCAAAACGGCGGCGAAAACAGCAATGGAATCGTTTATCCCGCTATTCGCGAGCTTCCGCTCCTTGGCGTTCCCTACTTCAATTATTATCGCGAGGCAAAAATCCAGGAAGCGGTGTACGAAATCCTGACCAAACAGTATGAACTGGCAAAAGTGGAGGAGGCCAAGGAATTGCCCAGCGTTCGCGTGCTGGATCAGGCCAACCTGCCGGAACGGCCGTCCTATCCCAAGAGAACAGACCTGGTGATTATCGGCACCTTCTTTTTTGCCTTCGCTTCCATGGTGTACCTGCTGGCGTCCTTCCGCTGGGCGCACATGAGCAGGCAGCATCCGGCGAAAATGCTGGGCTATGAAATTCGGACCGGGCTGGCGAGCGATTTTTCCGCGACCAGGGGGGCGGTGGAATCCAGCCGTTTCGCCCGCTTCATTCCCTTCCTGCGTTCTCGCGAGAAGAACGGTTCGGACTCCGAATATCAATAGTCTTTTTTTCAAACCAACTCCATGAACGCGGAAAGTACCCCATTCAAGTTGTTGAGCCCGGTGGTCATCGTGCCGGGCGTTCTGCTGACGCTGGTGCTTGTTGGCATGCTGGCGGGTATCAGCCCGGCCATATGGCTGATGGGCGCGGCGGGCCTTATCGGCAGCGTGGCGCTGATATATTTTGCGGACTCGGTTTTTCGTGGCGATATTGAGCCGCTCCTCTGGCTTTGGGTGGCCATTTTCCCGCTGGGTTATTACTTTCTATCGTTCCCGCGCCAGGACCCGGCGATCTCCTTTGATCGCCTGCTGGTCCTTTGCCTGGGCGTGGCCTGTTTCTTCGCGCGCGCCAATCGCGTGTCACATGTAACGCCGGAACTGAAAATGGCCGCCAGCGCGTGGCTTCTTTTCCTGCTTGCGTCGGCGGTGTCGTTGGTACATATGGACAATCCGTTGGGAGGAACCAAGCTCCTGATAGACGCATTCGTGTTGCCGGCCATTTTGGGCTACGCGGTTCTTCAGGAATTGGATTTGCGCCGGAGCGCGCCGGTCCTGCACTTTCTGGTTTGCTTCTTTTGCATCTATTCGCTGGCGGTGGGGATCTGCGAAGCCATACTGGATACGGATCTGTTGCCGTTGCCCAGTGGAATTTTCTACACCGCTCTGGAATCGGAGACGATTATTCCGCGCGTGAACGGGCCGTTCCGTTCAATTGGTTCGTTCTCCATCATCGGTTTGATCGCCTGTATTTATCTGTGCGTTTTGTGGCGGCTGATTCCCCGGAAACCGGCCTGGCGCAAAATTCTTCACGGTGTTGGGCTGACGGCGAGTCTCGGCATGGCCCTTCTTCCGCTGCTGCGGTCCATTCTCGTGACCATGCTGGTTATTGTGGTGATTGACGCGCTCTTCTTCGCCAAGCGGCGCGCGGCCAGGATTCTCCGGTTCAGCTTTTTGGGAGCAATACTTCTCGCCGGGCTGGCCGCGCAAGTATTCGCGCCTGACTTGTTTGAAAACCGGACGAATCCCGCGAATGTTTATCAGCGCTTCGCTCAGGTGCAGCAAACCATCAGCATTTTCTTTGAACACCCGCTTACCGGCGTGGGATTGGGAAACTTTCTGGTCTATGCCGGCAGAACCAATGTGGCCGGCGGCAGCTTCGGAGACACGGGAGCGGCAAACGCGGCGCACAACAACTTTGGCGAAGTCCTCGCGGAAACAGGAATTCTTGGCGCTGTTCCCTTTCTGCTCTCCCAGATATTTTTCGTCATGGCCTTCTGGAAGCTGCGCCAAGGAACTTTTATCTGGAAGTATTTCCTCTATATTTTTCTGGCCTATTGGATTAACGGCATGGGCATCAGCTCGGGGTACGAAGGGGACCTGAATCTCTTTTACATCCTGGCGACGGTCTCTCTCGTCCCGCTGGCTCTCGCCGACCGCGCGTCAATGTCTTCTGAAGCGGGCGCCCTTATGGAGCCGCAGGCCTGACGTGATGACATGTTAGACTCGTCAAATTCGAGCGTCCGCGGAATCGAAGCGAGGAATTAGAGAGACCATGGTTAAGGAAAACAGTCCTCGTTTCATGGTTCGCGTCCTCGCGGTACTGATTCTGCTTCTTGCCCTGGCCGTAATTTTTGAGGGCGGCGCGCGCCTGGCGCATTCCTTCAGAGGGAAATTCTTTCAGGTTCGCGCCACGAATCTGCACGTGTATCAATACGACGATCCGAAGGATCCGTCGTTGTGGCGTTTGCGCCCCGGCTTCAGCACCACGCTGGAACAATCCATCGAAGAGTCCAAGAAATCCGGCCGCAGTCTCGCCCTGGCCCATTTGTTGAAGCTGGCCCAGGAGCTCCACGTGCAACCGCATGATACGCTCTTTCAGATTGACGCGGATGGATACAAAGGCCCGGAACTGGATCACTCTCACTCGCATGTGCGTATCCTCACTTTGGGCGATTCATGCACCTTCGGCAGCCAGTTCGATCACTACACCTATGCGAGAACTCTGGAGAGATCGCTTAATCAAGCGGGCGACAACGTGGAAGTTGTAAACGGAGGGGTGGAGGGATATGGTCCCAGGGAAGATCTGAAGCGTATCCGGGAATTCCAGGCGCTGAAACCTGAAATCACCACGGTTTACATTGGCTGGAATGCGTTATACGCGGAAGATGCCGAGCCGCATGGGCCGAATGGATTTGAGTTTTATAGCCCGTGGCTCATTCGCTCCGCGCTGTCCCGTTTATTTCCACTGGAGTATGCCCGCTACTACTATAACCACGCGAAAGATCCCGACCGCGGCGATCCCGAATTGCAGAAGCTGAACGGATACGTTCCGCCCTTCATGCCGGACGTGGAGCAAATTGTCGCGCAAATGCAGGCATCAGGCAGCCATGTCGTAATTTTGACTCTTCCCGGCCTCTTTTCACTTGATGAGCAGCCCACGCGGCACGCTCTGGACATCGGGCACCTGCCTACCTACACCGAAAACCCGTTTGTCCTGGCAAAGATGAGCGCGCAATACAATGACGCCTTGCGAGCGTTCGCGACCCAGCACGGGATTCAACTTGTGGATCTCCAAAAATGGGCGGACGCCACGTTAAAGCCCCGCGATTTCTATTTCATCGACTCCGTTCACCTTACGGAGCGAGGGCAGACTATGATTGGGCAATACCTCGCGCAGCAACTCTCTCCCGAGGTCGGGGCATTGGAGAGTCACGAGCATCAAGCGGCAGCCCATTGATGAAAGTGCGTACCCATGAGGGGATCCCCGCGCTGAATTGGTGAACAAAGGGAAAATATGAAACTCCGCGTTCTGCATTTGATGGCTGTAATCCCCATCGTTCTATGCATGTGTTCCTGCGGGGCGCAGGGCGGCAATTCGGATTCCGGAGGCGCAAACGGACAAACGCCGAGCCAGTTCTTCGCCAATATTGAGGGATGGACGGGCCAGGTGCGGGGAATGACGGTGCGAAGGTCCAACGTGCCGTTGAGAGGGACGCTGCTGGAGCAGGAAGTGAGGCGCGCTCACAAGGCGCAGGCATCCTGCGGAGACTATGCCGAGACATTGCTCGAAATTCTCACGGGCAATAACGTGGAAGCGCGGCTTCGGATTCTGTCACTGGATGACACGGCCACCCACGTCGTCGTCGAATACCATGACCCGTTCGCCGACAGGTGGAACGTTGCCGATCCTACTTTCGGCGTTGTGTATCTCAACCAGACAACGCAGATCGGGCAATCCGTGGAGGACATCAGCGCACTGGTGAACGCCATGAATTTCGACGCGCTGGATATCGTGTATGTCTCGCCGGAGAAGGATTTCTGGCTCAGAGATTATTTCATGGATCCGCTTACCTGTTTTTTGAACCCCGTCCCCGTGGGGCAGGGCGCGTTGGATGTTGTAAACAACCCCATGCCTTATTTGCAGCAGCATTCGCTGACCGATATTGAGAACATTCCCAATTTCTACCTCTTTGGATTCCAGAGCACCGGCCAGCAAGCCACGCTGAATCTTATCAACAGCGGGACGCTCGAACCGGTGACGCTGACATCAGCTCCCCAGTCTCCCTGGCTGATTGGCGCCTACACGCGGGTGTTCACGTACGAATGGTCTTATGGGCAGATTCCGCCTGCGTTGACGGTGTACACGTTCCCTGTCTTTTGGACGCACATTGCCTCGATGATCAAGCCGTCCGATGGGCAGACGGAGATTGATCCCACCGCGCCGGTGCAGTTTCAGTGGATGGAAATTGCCGGAGCAGATGCCTATCGGCTGCAGGTGGGTACATCCGAGGGCGCAGATGATGCGTTCGACAGCGGACCGATACAAACCACGGTCTACGGCGGGCCGCTAAAAACAGAAACTACCTACTACGCCAGGCTTTCGACGGAGTACAAGGGCAGCTGGCAGTATTTGGATACGTCGTTTTACACAGGGACGGGAATCGGGCGGTTGGTGACACCGGCAAACGGCGCAACAGGGGTGGACGCGACAAAGCCCGTGCAGTTTGCCTGGAAAGGCGTCGCCGGCGCGGATGCGTATTATGTCTACGTTGGAACGTCCATCGGCGCCGATGATGTGTACGAGTGGAGCGGGATAAACGCAAACAGCTTTTCTCTGAAACTTTCGCCGGGCATGCAATATTACGTGCGTGTCTGGACGCACAAGCAATTGGGGTATTTTTCCTCGGATACGAGTTTTCAAACTGCTCCTTAGCCCGGGAATCCTGGATTCGCCCATGCAATCGAACCGGCTCGCTTGTTGATTTCACGAGGCCATTTCCCATTAGCTAGAAGATGAAAAACCCCCAGAGAGTTTATGTCCACGTTTGGACCGGAAATCGCGATCAGGCCCGGGCCATCGCGGCAGCGCGCTTCCCCGGATGCGATCTGGTCTTTCTTCCGCACGACGAAATCCGCCAGGGAGGCTGGAAGGAACAGATTCGGCGCCTGCGCGCCCTGCGCGGGGCCGCGTTGGTGTTTTATTTCGATTCCATTGAGGATGCGCAGCAATTGGAGATGATTTGGTGGACCGGCCTGGTTCATCGCTGCCGCGAAACCGTGGTAGCCGACGGGAGAAATTACTACCGGGCGATTCGCGGAATTGATTGGGGCTGGATATGGCCCAGGTCTTTGTCATGTCTGATCGCGGACATTGCAACATTTTCCCTGGCTCGGATTTTTCTTCCACGGCTGCGCTCATCCGCGCCGCCGGCGAATTCGGCCGGACATCTGTCGAACTCTACTGGCCCGCGAATCGCATATTTGGCGCCCAATCCGCTGAAGCGCCCCTCCGTGGGAGGAGCCATGAGCCACATGCGCGGCGTCCTTTCCGGCATGGCCCGGATTGGATCCCCGTGCGAAGTATTTTCGGGTTGCCCGCTTCCAATAAGAGGACTGGATACGCACTTAATTCCTTCCCGGCAGCATCTCTATGTGTTTTGGGAAGCCATGCTGCTGCGGTACAACGTGCAGTTCGCGCGGTTGGTCCGCAAACAGTTGCGTAAGAATCCTCCCGCGGTTTTCTACCAACGTCACGGGCGGTTCATCATTGCAGGCGCTCTGTTGGCCCGCTGGACGCGCATCCCGCTTGTGCTGGAGTACAACGGCTCCGAAATCTGGCTGAGCCGCAACTGGGATCCGGGAAGGTTTTCACGCTGGCTTGCATTGTGCGAGGAAGTTTCCTTGGCCAATGCGTCCTTGGTCGTGGTGGTTTCCGAGCCGCTCAGGCAGGAGCTTATCAAGCGGGGAATCCCCGAAGATCGAATCCTGGTGAATCCCAATGGAGTGGATCCCGAATATTTTCGTCCGGGCGCGGGAGATCCCGCCACACAAAGTCAGCTGGGAATTGCTCCGCGAGAGATTCTGGTCACTTTTGTTGGTACGTTTGGCCCCTGGCACGGGATCGAAGTGTTGCAACAGGCGATTCAGGCTCTGCTCGCGGACCCGGCCTCCGGCGCGGTGAATCCTCCATTGAGATTTTTGGCGGTGGGGTCGGGCACGCTGCACGAGAAATTTCAGGCTGCGCTCGAATCCGAAATTCGCAGCGGAAGAGTAATCCTCACCGGCTCCGTTCCGCGTGACAAAGTGCGCGACTGCCTGGACGCATCGGACATCCTGGTCTCGCCGCATGTGCGCATGGCCGATGGCAGTGATTTTTTTGGCTCGCCCACCAAGCTGTTTGAATATATGGCCATGGGCAAGGCCATCGTCGCCAGCCGGCTGGACCAGATTGGCGAAGTGCTGGAGGATGAACGCACCGCGCTGCTCACGGAACCCGGAAATCCGGAGGAGTTGGCTGCCGCGATACGCCGGCTGGCGCTGGATGCGGAATTGCGCCAGCGGCTGGGGCAAAACGCCCGCCTCGCCGCTGTTTCCAAACATAGCTGGGGCGAAAACGCCCGCATCCTGGTTGAAAGAGTGAAGAGTCTGGGAATCTCGCGCGAAACAATTGCGTCATCCTCCGCGCCGGTGCGCGCCGATTCTGTCGCGAATACACGCACATGAACGATGGACTTATGAATTTGGCCACGGCCATGGCGCCGGCATCGTCGTACGGCACACTAAGGAACTAGCGAGACCAGTGTTTTGGAAGATCCCTCCAGCATCTTCGACATAGCGCCTACAGGCGGCGCGCCCCGCCTTTCCAATTTGTGGGAGAGGGGCATCCGCTCCGATTTCATTCGCAAAGTGGCGGCCACTTACGCCACGCAAATTGTTGTTGTTGTTCTGGGAGTGGTGACCACCGCTTTCATCGCCCGAGTTCTGGGGCCCGCGGGGCGCGGCGCGTATTCCGTCGTGGTGGCGCTGGGAATGATCGGCATGCAGTTTGGAAATCTCGGACTTCATGCTTCCAATATTTTTTACGTCACCAGGGACCGCAAACTGCTCAATCCCCTGGTGGGCAACAGCCTGGTCGTCAGCCTCGTCGCCGGGATGATTTTTGCGGCGGGGACTTGGATCCTCGCTGTAATAAGGCCCGGTTGGGTTCCCGTCCGGGGAGACATGTTGCTCCTCGTTTGGGTGTGGACCGCCGTGAGCCTCGCGTGTCTGCTCATCCAGAATCTGCTGATGGGCATTCAGGACGTGAGCGGATACAACCACACGGAACTCTTGAAAAAAATAGCGGCGTTGCTTTTGGTGGTGGGAGTGGTCATTCTTCACCGCGCCACTCCGGCCACCATCGTGTCCGTATCCCTTCTGGCGATTGCATTGGGACTCCTGTACGCGCTTTGGCGCCTCCGGAGTGCGTCAATGGGATTTCCGCATCCATCGCTGAAAACATTTCGCGGCGTTCTGGGATTTGGGACCCGCGCTTACCTCGTGGCATTCTTCGGATTTCTCGTCTTGCGCGCGGACTTGCTGATGGTGAACCATTACCTGGGCGCGGCCAGCGCCGGATACTATTCCATCGCTTCCAGTCTGGCGGATTACATTCTTCTTCTCCCCGCGGCGATTGCCGCGATTCTGTTCCCCAAACTGGCCGGGGTTCGCAGCCGCGGGGATTCCATGCGCTGGGCGAAGAAAAGCGCCGCCGGCACGGCATTGATTCTTTTTCCAGCAGTGGCGGCCAGCGGTTTGGTGATTCGAGGGTTGATCCATCTTCTCTTTGGAAACGCATACCTCCCGGCGGCCAATGCCTATCTGCTTCTCACTCCGGGGATATTTTTTCTCGGCGTGGAAACTGTCCTGGTGCAATATTTGAACAGCATCGGAATTCCAGTCTCGGTCGTCTTTGCCTGGGTTGTCACCTGTCTCGTCAATATTGCGGTCAATATCTGGGCCATCCCGCGCTTCGGCATTAACGGCGCGTCGGTTGTTTCCTCCGCGTGTTACACGATGATTTTCGTGTTCGTCCTGTTTATTTCCGTGGTTCAGGTGCGCCGTCTCCCTGATGTGGAGATGAATGTCCGCGCCTGAAAAGCCGTTCCTGATGCGATTGCTGGCATCCCTTCAGAAAGAGCCGCCCATCACTTTGGCGCGCGAGGCGCTGTGGAGGGCGCGGCGCACATTCCGTCAGCGCCGTTTTTCCGCGCGGCTGGGCGGAAGGTGTCCGGTGGAATTCAGGGCGCCGGGATTTTTCAAACCTGATCTTGCCGCGGTCAACGCGGAATCAAGGGGACTCATCCTGGAATATTGTGACCGCCTGCTCCGCGGCCGCTTCACGATCTTTGGGTACGAAGAAGTGACGCTCGGTTTTCCGCCGCCGTGGAACGTGGATTTTGTAGCCGGTGCGGAATGGCCGGTGAGCGCGGCTGCCGCAGCGAGTGCTGTTCGCTTCGATGGCTCCGACGTGAAAATCCCGTGGGAAATTTCGCGCCTGCAATTTCTGCCTGTTCTTGGAAAGGCCTGGACGCTGACCCACGAAATCCGTTACCGCGCCGCGGCCAAGCAAGCGGTGGACGATTGGATCGAGAAGAATCCCGCAGGCCTTGGCATCAATTGGCATATCGCGATGGAGGCTTCGCTTCGCGCGGCCAGTTTGTGCTTCCTGCTGGAACTGCTTTCACCATTTGCCGAGGAGGAGCAGGTGTGGTTGGACCGAGTGACGGCTTCTCTTTGGCATCACCTGCTCTTTATTGAATCGCACCTGGAGTTTTCACACCTGATGCGCAGCAATCATTACTTGAGCAATCTATTTGGCCTCGCCGCATTGAGTTGCTGCCTCCGCGGCCCGGGCATGCGCCGGAGGCTGGACCGTTACAGCCGATTGCTGCAGGCGGAGATTCCTCACCAGACCTATGCGGACGGCGGCGATTTTGAGGCGTCCACCGGCTATCACGTTTTCGCGGCGCAATTGTTCCTCTGTGGACGGCTTTTCCTGCGCGCGCGTGGCGCGTCCATTCGCCCGGAATTTGAGTCCCGGCTTCGCGCGATGTTTTCAATCCTGACGGAACTCTCCGACGATCAGTGCCGCCTGCCTCAAATCGGCGACTGCGATGATGGCCGCGCGGAGCTGCTGTCCAGTGACCTGCGCAACGCAATGCTCCCTCCGCATGAACGAGATTCACTAAAAGTGCCAGGATTGATTGGCCTCGGCCGCGCGATCTTCGGCCTTACGGACAAGGGAGAGAAGACAGATGCAGCGTGGTTTGGTCTTTCGTCCACGCAGGTTTCGCACGAGATGGCGCAGCCGGCACGGCGAGTGGCCGTCTTTGAAAAGTCAAGACTGGCGCGAGTATGTGCCGGAGGGGCCAGCGTGATTTTCTGCGCCATGCCCAACGGAATTGGCGGGAAGGGCAGTCACACACACAACGACAAGCTGAGTTTCACGCTGCAAATTGGCGCGCACGAGCTGTTTTGCGACTCGGGCACGTGCGTATATACACGCGATGTGAAGGCGCGCAACGAATTCCGTTCCACGGCGGCGCATAACACCGTCCGGGTGGCTGGACTGGAACAGAACTCCATTTCGCCGTCGCCACTCGAGGCGTTCCGCCTGGGCAATGAAGCCATTGTTTCCCCTATCGAAGTCACTGAATTTGCGGACGGCATTCAATTCAGAGCTTCCTGTACGGCTTTCCGCCGCATCGGCATCGCTCATGCGCGGACTTTGCGCTTGTATGAGGACCATCGCTTAATCATCGAGGACGAATTGCTGGGAAATGGCGAATTTCCTGTCGAGATGTTTTTCCAGGTGGCGCCGGAATGGCGAATCATGGAATTGTCCGCCAGCGGCTCTTCGCATAGCTGCCGACTCGCCGGTCCCGGGGAGGCGAACGTGGAATGGAGCGCATCTTCCACGATTCAAGTGGACCAAACGCCATCGCAAATCTCGCGTGTCTATGGGCACAGCCTTCCCAGCGTCCGCTTGCGCGTATCCTTGCAGGCTGCCCTGCCCGCGCGGATGACCACAAGAGTGCAGTGGAAACCATGAGCGCGGCTGACTTCGGAATTTCAGGAGAGAGCATCATCTGCTTTGCCGGCGAGGATTGGTGGTACCACCATCCGCACTCCAAAAATCACATTCTGAAACGCCTGGCGCGGCAAAATCGCGTGCTGTTCGTCAACTCTCTTACCATGGGCTTGCCTGCGGTTTCCAATCCCGATTTTTTTCTCAAGATTCGCCGCAAGCTGAAAAGCTATTTCCGGTGGCTGCGCAAAGTTCCCGAAGGCCTGCATGTGATGACGCCCATCAGTCTGCCGTTTTATGGCAGCAAGCTTGTGCGCGCATTGAACCGGACTCTGCTGCAATGGCAGGTGCGGCTGGCGATGTGGTTTTGCGGGATGAACAACCCCATCGTCTGGGCGGCCATCCCCACGGCGGCGGACGCAGCCACGAGCATTCCGTCCAAGCTGCTGATTTATCAAGTCAGCGACAAATACGAAGCCAACGAGGACAGCAATCTCGCTGCGGGAATCATCCGGGAGATGGACGGCAAACTCCGCCGCTCAGCCGCCGTCATTCTTTATTCGGGCCGCAAGCTGTACGAAGAGTCACGCGAGACTCATCGTTATTTTCTGGAGCAGGCCGTGGACTTCAGCCACTTCGCCGATGAACCTCCGGAGATTGCCGCGGAAGTAGCGGACATCCCTCATCCGATCCTCGGCTATTTTGGCGCGATGGACTATGTGATGGATCTCGCTCTGATTCGGGAAGTCGCAAGAGAGCGTCCCGATTGGCATTGGGTATTCATCGGACTGAAATCGAACCTCGTCCAGATTGATGCGCCCAATGTGCATTTTCCGGGGCCGAAGCCTTATGCCGATCTGCCCAGGTATGTGAAGTGTTTTGACGTGTGCGTTCTTCCCTGGCAGCTATCCAATGGCTTCACCAGTTACGGCAGCGCCATCAAGGTGCGCGAATATCTGGCGACGGGAAAACCGGTGGTGATGGCGCCGCTCCATGAGTATCGCCACACCGCGGGCCTTCGCTTTTACGGCTCGCCCGAATCGTTCATCGCCGCCGTCGAAGACGCGCTGCACCATGACGCGCCCGAGGACAAAGCCATTCGCCAGTCCACGGTTCGGGATGCCACGTGGGATGTGCGCGCGCGAGAGTTGGGATCTCTGCTGGCGGAGCTAATCGCCCGGCCTCCGATGCGCCCCGCATCCGAGAAGCAACTATAAATACTCGCGGGAACGCAATTTGCGGAATAATGACCAACGCGCCTTGTTCCGGGCGAGAATAGCCATAGGATAAAACGGACCATGAAAGCGCTGCTGGAGGACTTGAAGACCGGCGAAATTCTTACCTGCGAAGTTCCTTCGCCGGAGTTGCGCCCGGGTGGAATTCTGGTTCGCACGCATTTCTCCGCCATCAGCGCGGGGACCGAGCGCGTGAAAGTGGAAACGGGCGAAAAATCGCTTATCCAAAAGGCCATGGCGCGCCCGGATTTGGTGAAGCAGGTGATTGATTACGCCCGGCAGAACGGCGTCCGTGAAGCCTACAGAAAAGTTCAGGCCCGGCTGGAGACGCTCAGCCCCATGGGCTACAGCGCCGCGGGCGTGGTGCTGGATGTGGGAGAAGGCGCATCCGAATTTCGACCCGGTGACCGCGTGGCATGCGCCGGCGCGGGCTATGCCAATCATTGCGGAGTAAATTTCGTGCCGCGCAATCTGGCGGCCAAGGTCCCCGATGGAGTGGGTCTCGACGTGGCCTCGCTCACCACGATCGCCTCCATCGCCATGCAGGGCGTGCGGCGGGCCGGAATTTCTTTCGGCGAAACAGTCGCCGTGATTGGCGCGGGACTGGTGGGAATTCTGACCACGCAAATTGCGCGCGCTGCTGGCTGCCGCGTGATCGTGCTCGATTTGAACGCAGGGCGCGTGGAGCGCGCATTAACTCTCGGCGCAAACTTCAGTTTTCAAGCGGATGATTCATCCGCGCCGGGGCGCATCCGCCAAATTATTCCCGCGGGTGTGGATGCCGCCATCGTCACCGCGGCCACTCACTCCGCCGCGCCGCTGGAACTGGCGGCGGAAATCTGCCGCGATCGCGGGACGATTGTTGTGGTCGGCGACGTGGGCATGGGCGTTTCGCGTCCCAACATGTACCACAAGGAATTAAAGATCGTGATGTCGCGTTCCTACGGGCCAGGCCGCTACGATCCACAGTATGAAGAGAATGGCCACGACTATCCCGTCGGCTACGTGCGCTGGACGGAAAAACGCAACATGGAATCGGTTCTCGATCTGGTGGCGCGGGGCGCGGTGGATTTTTCTCCTTTATTGGAAAGACAGTTCTCGGTGGAAGACGGAGCCAAGGCCTATCAGGAAATCCGAAGCGGAAATACTTATACGGCGATCATTTCTTACGGCGAGTCCGGTGACGCGCGCCCAACAGCCGCGTCTTCGGCCGCTGGCGTCCATGTTTCCGCCGCGAAGGTTGATCAGTTACGTGTGGGATGCATCGGCGCGGGCGGATTCGCGCGCGGCATAATCTTCCCCAATCTGCGGGCCAACAGACGAGTAGTCCTGGAATCGGTGGCAACTTCGTCGGGCGTCGCCGCCGAATCGGCCAAACGCGCGTTCAAATTCATCCGCGCGGAATCACCGTCGGACTTAATTCGCAATACGGATGTTGACGCTATTTTTGTTCTTTCACGGCATGACAGCCATGCGCGATTCGTCCGTGAATCCCTCGATAATGGCAAGAAAGTGTTTGTGGAGAAGCCACTGGCGGTTACCGAAGAAGAACTCGAAATGGTAAGCCGGGCCTACCGTTCGCGGGAAGAGTCGGGGGCCACACCGTTCGTTATGGTGGGTTTCAATCGCCGTTTTGCTCCCGCAACGGAGAAAATCCGGTCCTTCTTTGCCGGCCGCCGCGAAGCCATGCTGGTGAACATTCGCATCAATGCCGGCTATCAGCCTCCTGAAAGCTGGGTGCATGCGCATGGCGGCCGGGTCGCCGGCGAACTCTGTCATTTTGTGGACTGGTCACGCGCCGTTATTGGGAAGACCATCCAGTCTGTTGACGCCCACGCGCTGCCGAATGGCAACCGCTACCATGAGGACAATGTTTCCGCCACGATTGTGTTTGCCGACGGCTCGATTGCGAATCTTGTTTACGTTGCGAATGGCGACTCGTCCGTGCCCAAGGAATACTTTGAAGTTTTCTGCGAAGGCGCAACGGCGCAGCTCGATGACTTTTCCAGCCTTACCCTGTCGCGCCGGTCCAAACAAGAAAAGGTGCGGTACTCGCATGACAAAGGCCACGCGCATGAGATTGATCTGACTCTGCAGGCCATGCTTTCCGGAGGCCCTTCGCCCATCCCCTTCGGGGAACTTGTCGAGGTAACTTCAGCCACATTGTCCATTAGTAAAGCGATTCTGCGCGGCGCGCCCGAAATGCGCTCTTCCGCCGAGCAGGAAGAAATTCGTGCCTGAGATCGAGGCCGAACTTTCGGTGCTCCCCACGAAGCGCAATCTGCCGGAGAACGTAGGCTAAAGATGGCCAAATTTCGCATTTTTGACGTGGTCGGCGCGCGTCCAAACTTTATGAAAATTGCACCGGTCCTTGCGGAAATGCGCCGTCATCCCGAAATCGCGCCTTTCCTTGTTCACACGGGACAACATTATGACTACCAGATGTCCCAGGTTTTTTTCGAGCAGCTTGCCGTGCCGGAGCCTGACTTCAACCTCGAAGTCGGATCGGGCAGTCATCATAAACAAACCGCGGAAGTGATGAATCGTTTTGGCGAGCTAGTGGAGCGCGAGCGCCCCGATTTGATCGTAGTGGTGGGCGACGTGAACTCCACGGTCGCGTGCTCCCTGGTGGCCGCCAAGGAAAGGATTCCTCTCGGGCATATCGAGGCGGGGTTGCGCAGTTTCGACCGGAACATGCCGGAAGAAGTAAATCGAGTCGTTACGGATTCCGTTTCAGATTTGCTTTTTACAACCGAGAAAAGCGGCGAAATCAATCTGCGCCGGGAAGGCGTGCCTCCGGAAAAGATCTTCTTCGTAGGCAACGTAATGATTGATTCACTGCTTTTGGGGTTGGAAGCCGCCAGGAAATCTCCGCTGGTGAGGAAACTGGGCCTTTCGCGCGGCGAATATGCGGTTGTGACACTGCACCGGCCGTCCAACGTTGACGATCCGGGACAGCTGCGCGGGATTCTTTCTGTCCTGGCGGAAATTGGAAATCGCATTCCGGTTCTTTTCCCTGTGCATCCGCGGACGGCCGCGAGAATCTCCGAAGCGGGAATCAACACGATGAAGTCCTGGGACGGGACATCGGCGCTCCCCTCGCCTGGGCTCTGGACGATGCCCCCGGCGTCCTATCTTGATTTCATCGGCATGGTGGAAGGCGCGGCGATGGTCATCACAGATTCCGGCGGCATTCAGGAAGAAACCTGTTACCTGGGCGTTCCGTGCCTCACTCTGCGGGCCAATACGGAGAGGCCCAGCACGCTGGATTGCGGCACGAACAAACTTGTAGGGACTTCGCCAGAAGATCTGCGCCGCGAAGCCGGCGCGCTCCTTGATCATGCCACGAGTGGCAAGAAACGCGTCGCGGGCCATGCCGTTCCGGAATTGTGGGACGGACATGCTTCTCAGCGGATTGTTGAGATCCTATTAAAATATTTGAAAGACCGCGCTTCGTGAACTGAGGGCCTCTTAAGTGTCTTCGCCTCAGACTGCACTATATCCAGACAAGAACAGGGTCGCGTCGTTGCCCGGGTATTCGCCTGCGCAGATCCAGGCCGAGGTGGAAGAGCCGCTCCGTGGCGTCGCGCATTGGATAGAAGTCCGGGACTTTGCGGGGTTCGACCTCTACGATATTTTGAATTCTCCGTATCTTTCGGGTTGGGTGGCGCGGCGATTTCCGCTCAATATCGTCTGCGTGCAAATGGGGAAGCGCTGGGCCGGTTCGCGGAGTCGCCGATTGCTTCGCGTGCCCGCCAGCAAAAATCCCAAAGCGCTGGCGCTCTGCCTTGCGGCCTATTGCGATCTGTCTCTCTCCGGCGAGGAAAGCCACGACAAGGCGCAATATCTAAAATCCGAACTGATACGCTTGCGAAGCCCGGGCGAAGCGCAGTTCTGCTGGGGCTATGATTGGGATTATGTTTCCCTTCGCGGCACGCAATTGAAGGCCTTCGGCCCGAACTGCATTGCCACATACTTCTGCGCAAGCGCGTTGCTGGATATGCACGAAGCGTTCGGCGATGCGGAAGCTCTCGCCATGGCGCAATCCGCGGGCGAGTTCATTGTTTCGCGGTTGAACCGGACAATTGATACTCCCGAGCATCTTTGCTTCAGCTATACGCCGGAAGACCATACCAAAATTTTCAATAACAGCGTTCTGGCCGGCTCGCTGCTTGCGCGGCTCGCCGAACGGCGCAATGAGTCATATCTGCAAATGGCCAAGCGCACGCTGCAATACCTTGCTGATCGCCAGCAACCCGACGGCTCATGGGCGTATGGAGAGAGGCGAATCCAGAAGTGGGTGGACAGTTTCCATACCGGATACAATCTGCTGGCGCTGCTCCACTATCGGAACGCCACCGACGACGTGGCGTTTGATGGCGTCCTGCGGCGGGGATACGATTTCTACCGGAATTCCTTTTGGGGTCCGGACGGCATGCCGAAATATACGCCGCATTCGGCGTACCCCGTTGATATCCACTCCTCAGCGCAGGCGATTTTGACGTTTTGCGCTTTCGCCGACTCGGACCCCACGGCGCTCTCGCATGCCTTCCGCATTCTTCAGTGGACCAACCGTCATTTGCGGAACGCTGACGGATCCTATGCATTTCAGAAACATCGCCTGTGGACCAATCGAACTCCCTACATGCGATGGGGGCAGGCGTGGATGTTTCGCGCCCTCGCGCGCTTTCGCCGGAAATTGAACGGCGAACTCGCCATGCCGTCCGCGGGAAACCGCTTGCCGGGCAACTGAGTCAGACACATCATGTGTGGAATCGCCGGCATGGCCGGAGTTGCGGACGAATCCCTCCTCCGGGAGATGCTGGCCATTACGCGCCACCGCGGCCCTGACGACTCCGGAGTTTACGTGCTTCCTCCGTCCTCCGGTGAACCTGCGATTGCATTGGGCAACAACCGGCTGAGCATTCTGGACCTTAGTCCGGCGGGTCATCAGCCCATGTGCAATGAAGACGGAAAAATCTGGGTGGCCTACAACGGGGAGATTTATAACTTTCAGGAGTTGCGCAATGAACTTGAGTCGGATGGCCACCTGTTCCGCTCGCACACGGACACGGAAGTTCTCCCGCATCTCTACGAGAAATACGGCGCTGACATGGTTCGGCGGCTGAATGGCATTTTTGCCTTCGCGCTGTGGGACCGCAACACCCAGCGGCTGTATTTGTTCCGCGATCGCATGGGCGTCAAGCCGCTTTATTACACCATGCAGCGCGGGCGGCTGTATTTCGCGTCGGAATTGAAAGCCCTGCTGCTCTGCCCGGATGTGGACCGCGCCCTGGATCCCCAGGCGATTCAGGAATACCTGGCGCTCCTTTACATCCCCAACCCGCGAACGATGTTCGCCAGCATCCGAAAACTTCCGCCGGGGTTCACGCTCACATGGCAGGATGGGGAAACCTGCCTGGCGCCCTGATTGGGAAATGAGTTTCGGTCCCTATTCGAAGACACCAGAACGCGAACTGGCGCGGGAACTGCGCGAGAAACTGGAAAGCGCAACCAAGCGGCAGCTGATCAGCGACGTCCCGGTGGGTTTTTTTCTCAGCGGTGGAATTGATTCCAGCGCCATTGTCGCGTGTGCCGCCAAAGACCACGCCCGCCTCCGTTGCTATAGCATCGCTTTTCGCAAAGAGCACGGCCGCCAGGAGCAATCCAGCGATGATGCGCGTTATGCGCGGGAAGTGGCTACGCAGTTCGGCGCGGAATTCACGGAGATCGTCGCCGATCCTGATGCCGTGGACCTGCTGCCGAAGATCGTTTGGCATCTTGACGATCCCGTGGCCGATCCCGCCGCCATTGCCACCTATCTGATATGCAAGGCTGCCAAGCCCGAGGTCACCGTTCTTCTCAGCGGACAGGGAGGCGATGAACTCCTGGGAGGGTATCGTGTGCATCTGGCCCTCAAGCTCACGCGCATGTTGCGCAAGCTGCCCCGCAGCGCGCGTGAAGTTGTGCTCCCGGGATTGTTGCGCTTCCTGGCCGGGCACAAGGAATCTGTGCCGGGGATCGCGCCGGGACTCACTTCCGCCTTCTCCCGTTACGCGTCGAAACTTCTGCGCATCGCCGGCCAGAGCGAAGAAGACCAATATGCATCCCTGCGGTCGTATTTCTCAGCGGATGACCTCTCGGTTTTGTTCTCACCCGGCTTTCGCGCGCTTCTTTCGGAAGCGAGTCCCACGCGCCAATTCCAGCAACTCTTCTCCGAATGCCTCGGCGAAGAGTCCCTTAACCGATTACTATATTTGGATGCCAGGACCTTTCTGCCTGATTTAAATCTGGCATATTCTGATAAACTGAGCATGGCGTGCTCCATTGAAGTCCGCGTGCCATTTCTAGACAACGAACTCGTGGATTTTCTACTTGCAGTCCCTCCCGGCCTAAAAATCCACGGGGCAACACAAAAGTACCTATTGAGACAGGCCATGAATGGTATTCTGCCTGGCGGAGTGATACGACGGCGAAAAGCTGGATTTGGCCTGCCAGTGCGCTCCTGGTTGCGGGGCGAGGCGCGGGAGATGCTGCATGACCTCCTGTCCCCGGAACGAGTGCAGCGCCGCGGGCGATTTGATTCCGGGGTTGTTGGCCGAATGTTGCGGGAAAATGAATCAGGGGAAAACGATCACACTTATCAGCTTTGGGCGCTTCTCACGCTCGAGATTTGGCAGCAGACATTTCTCGAACACTCATATGAAGGGAGCAGGCTCAATTCTCCGCATCCAGTCCGGAATTCAGCCTCCGTACAAACCTCATGAAGGTCTGGATCGATCTTGACAATTCGCCGCACGTCCACTTTTTCGCGCCGATCATCCGCCGTCTGACGGAAGAGGGGCTGGAGCCCATCCTGACGGTTCGTTCTTTTTCGCAGACCGAGGAATTGGCGCGGCAATACGGCCTCAACTTCGCCACGGTCGGCAAACACCGCACACCGGGCAGCACCCCCACGCGGATTGGCGCCACGGTAAACCGCTCTATCCAACTGATGAATCGCATGCGCGGCGTGAAGCCGGCGGCGGCCATCAGCCATGGATCCCGGGCTCAGACCCTGGCGGCCTGGGGCCTGGGTATTCCCAGCATGGCTCTGTACGACTATGAATTTGCTTCATCCCGCGTCTTCCACATGCTTTCCACGAAAGTTCTGATCCCTTCCGTAATTCCCGATGACCGGCTTGGCGCAATTCGTGAGGGCCATGGCAAGGTTGTGCGGTATCCCGGCTTCAAGGAAGAGGTTTACGTATACGATCTCCAGCCCGACCCGGCAGTTCTGTCCGCTTTGAATTTAGACCGGGAAAAAGTGATTGTGATTGCCCGTCCGCCCGCTTCCTGGGCGCACTATAACTGTCACCAGTCGGAGGTTCTCTTCCACGCGCTGATTTCGCGGCTCCGCGAGGAGGCCGGTGCGCAGGTGGTTATTTTGCCCCGTACGCGGGAGCAGGCTGCGGCTCTTCGGGCTTCTTCGTCCGATGTTCAGCGTGCGCCATTCATAATGCCGGACAGCGCCATTGATGCCCTGAGCCTGATGCATTACGCCGACGCCGTATTCAGCGGTGGCGGCACCATGGGACGCGAAGCTGCCTTGCTCGGCGTGGACGCCTACAGTGTTTTCGCGGGCAAACTGGGAGCCGCCGACCAGGCGCTCGCTACGGCGGGGCGTTTGAGGCTCCTGCAGACTCCCCAAGATGTGCAACGAATCACCGTGGAGAAGCGTCCCGCTCTAGCCATGCCACTGCATGCGCGATCCGCCACGAAGGAATTCATAATCGGTCAGATACTCAAGCTTGTGGGATCAGGTCCGTTGCGCCAATATAAATCCTCATATTCGGACGCATCGAGCCGGGCATAGATAGCAAGACTGTTCATTGCGGCGAAGGATTTACTTGGCGAGTGCTAACATGTCCCGCGCACAAACGAAAGGGAACGGCATGAACATCGGAGTTGTGGGTTGCGGCTATTGGGGCCCCAGCCTGATTCGTAACCTGGTGGAGACGAACCGGTGCAAGACACTTGTGTGTTATGACCTCGACCGCGAAAAAAGCCAGAAAGTGGCCCGCAGATTCCAATCCGTCGTCGCTGCCGCCAGCCTGGAGGAATTAATCAAGCGGTGTGACGCCATCATGGTGGCCACTCCTGTTTCCAGCCATTACGCCGTGGCGCAAGCCGCGCTGCTCCAGGGAAAATCCGTTTTTGTCGAAAAGCCGATGACCAATTCGTCGGCCGAGGCAACGGATCTGGTCGCAACGGCGGATCGCATGGGACAGGTCCTTATGGTGGGGCATACGTTTGTATACAGTCCTCCGGTGCGGAAGATTAAGCGATATATGGAGACGGGCCAGCTGGGCAAAATATATTTCATCAGCAGCTCCCGCGTAAACCTGGGAATCCATCGCAAGGACGTCAACGTGGTCTGGGATCTGGCTCCTCACGATGTCTCCATGCTTCTCTACTGGCTGGGGGAGATGCCCTCCCGCGTCGCCACCATCGGACGCGCCTGCGTCGGCCGGCTTGTGGATGTGGCCTCCATAAGCTGTGAATTCCCGTCGGGGATCATCGCCAACATGGAAGTGAGCTGGCTGGCGCCCAGCAAGTTGCGGCGCACCGTGGTTGTGGGCAGCCGCCGCATGGTTGTCTATGACGAAACGGTTCCCAATGAAAAGATTCGGCTATACAACAGCGGCGTGAAAATGCGCAATCCTAACTCCTATGGAGAATATCAGCTCACCTACCGCACTGGCGAAATGATCTCGCCGAATCTGGAGTCAACCGAGCCTCTTTTCACGCAAATTCAGCACTTCCTGGACTGCGTCGAAACGGGGAAGAAGCCACTGACCGACGGCGTGCAGGGCTCCGCCGTCGTCAAAGTCGTCGAAGCCGCTTGCCGGTCCATGGAGAATAACGGGGCCTATGTTGAATTGAGCGCGCCCGGGTCGAATGGCCATCGCCGCAATCTTGCGCTGGCTGCTTCCGCCGGCGGGAGGTAGAACTCGCACTCTTCAGTTTTCTTGCAACTTCCGCGCGGCTTGCGGTTTATACTCTAGGGTTGTTTCAAAGAGGTCGGTCTTAGAGAACTGCGATTCGCGATGATCTGCTCGCTTTGTCGAGACTATAAACGCTCACTGGCCATCAGCGATTTTATCGCTTTCTTTCTGGCTATCGGTGTGGCGCAGGCCCTCCGCCTCGGCGGAGGTCTTCCCGGAGTTCACATTTCTGCTTCCCATCCTTTGGCTTCTGCCTCGGCGTTGCTGGTTGCCCTAGCGTTGATCTGGGAAGGTTCCCTCCGCCAGGTGAATGCGCATGAGGTCCAGGCGGTATTGTGGGACGAATTCCTAAGAATACTGCTTGGTGCTGCCCTGGCGGCGTTGCTTCTGGGCACGATTTTTTATTCGTCGGGCGCTCAAGTGGATTCCTCCTTCCTTTTGCCCTTTGTTTTTCTCCTTTCCGTGATCACCATGCTGCTGCGCAGCTTTGTACCCCGCCTCTCCTTCTGGCTCACGGGCCAGGAGAGTCCCGGCAAAATTCTTATACTGGGTCAGGAAGGCGCGGGGCTTACGTTGGAGAAAGCCCTGAAAAACTCGCTGGGCTGCGAAGTGATTCGCATTGAGATTCCGGAGACAGAAGTCTCCAGCCTTGCCGTTATGCAGACGCTGCGGGAGCAGCGTCCTGATGAAGTGGTCCTCGCGCCCTCGGAGGTTTCTTTGCAATACCTTGCTCCCGTTCTGGAGGTCTTCCGCCGCTTTGGGGTCCCCTGGCAGCTCGTCCCCGGGAGAGATCCTGCATCCGGATGGCCCACGGAGGCGTTTTCGTTCGCTGAAGTCCCGCTGATCGCCCCCAGACGGTCAGCCATTTCCGGCTTTAATCTCCTCGCCAAGAGCTTCGTGGACCGTGTCGTCGGCGCAATTCTCCTCGTAATCGCGTTGCCGTTTATGGCTCTAATTTCTCTGGCGATCCGTCTGGATTCTCGCGGACCGGCCATGCTTATTCAGGAACGCGTGGGCTACAAGCGCAGGATTTTCCGGCTCTTCAAGTTTCGCACCATGCATATGGACACGGACGATACGGTCCACCGCTCTTATGTGAAGGAATGGATTAAGAACAAGCCCTATAATGCAAAGAATGGCGAGCGTGCTTACAAAATCGTGGATGATAACCGCGTCACATGGGTGGGCCGCTGGCTCCGCAAATTCAGCCTGGATGAACTTCCGCAATTGATTAACGTGGTGATTGGGGACATGAGTCTCGTCGGCCCGCGCCCCGCCCTGCCCTACGAAGTGGAATCCTATGACGAGTGGCACAAAGAGCGTTTCGAAGGGCCGCCCGGCCTTACTGGCACCTGGCAGGTGAATGGGCGGAACAACCTTTCCTTCGACGACATGGTTCGCCTGGACATCGAATACCTCCACAACTGGACCCCCGGCCGCGACCTGGTTCTCTTGGCGAAGACCGTGCCTACCGTTCTCTCCGGAACCGGTCGCTGAACACCGCCCGCCAAAAAGTGTAACCATGGCCCCACGCAATTCCAACCATGTGCATCCTCAGGCGCTGGTCGAATCCGCGGACATTGGCGAAGGCACGCGCATTTGGGCCTTTGCGCATGTGATGGACGGCGCGCGGATTGGAAAGCGCTGCAATGTTTGTGACCACGTGTTTGTCGAGTCCGGCGTTGCCGTGGGTGACGATGTCACCTTGAAAAACGGCGTGGCGTTGTGGGACGGCGTCACGATTGAGAACAGCGTTTTCGTCGGCCCCAACGCGGTCTTTACCAACGACCGCAATCCGCGCGCGGCCGTTAAGAAGGGGAGGGAATCGCTCTCCTCCACCTTGGTGCGTGAAGGCGCTTCGATTGGAGCGAATGCCACCATCGTGTGCGGCGTCACCCTGGGCCGTTTTTGTTTTGTCGGCGCTGGCGCCGTGGTCACGCGTGACGTTCCGGATTTCGCCATGGTCCTGGGAAACCCGGCCCGCATTTCCGGGTATATGTGCGAATGCGGAGCAAAAATTCCGCAAGATCTCGCCTGCCCGTGCGGCCGCGCCTACAAAAAATCCGGCGACGGCCTTGCGCCCGCCGCCTCCTCGCGATAGTTTTTTCCGCCTGTTTTTTTCCGCTCAGTCCTGTGCGCATCCCGGAGGATTACAGTGCATTTGTGTTGACAGGCTTCGACCGCCATGTATAAAATTACGTGTACATGAATATTAATGCAACATGACTTTCCGATGGGCGCACAGAAACGATTTCGGCAGGGCCAGATCTTGAAGATCATCGCGGATAGCGCTATCGCCAATCAGGATGACTTGCGGCGCCGCCTGGGTCATCTGGGAGTGCGTGTCACCCAGGCGACTCTTTCCCGCGATATCCACGATTTGAAACTCGTGAAGACCGGGGAAGGGTATCGCTCGCTCTCGCTGGAAGCCGAAGAAGCCGCGGGCGCCACGTCATTGGCGCGCGCCTTGCGGGAATTCCTCCTGGACATGCGTCCGGCGCAGAATCTGCTCGTGTTGAAAACTCCGCCGGGCGGAGCTTCTCCCCTTGCCGCGGCATTGGACGGAGAAAATTGGAAGGAAATTGCCGGATCCGTTGCGGGTGACAACACCATCCTGATCATTACCGCGTCGAAGAAAGTCTGCGCGGCTATTCAAAAGCGCATTGAGGAGAAATTGAAATGACCGCCCTGGCGCGCGTCGCGGTCGTGGGAGTCACGGGATACGCCGGATTCGAGCTGGCGCGATTGCTGCTCCGCCATCCGTGGACACAGAGGCCGGTTTTCTTCCTGCGCGACAGTCAGCCCGATGTGAAGTGTCTCTCCCAGGTATTTCCACAATTGCGCGGATGGGGCGAGGCTCCCTGCCGGCCGTTTTCGGTTCAGGCGGTCATCGCTAGCGGCGCGAATACGGTTTTCTTGTCCACGCCGCATGAAGCCTCGCTGGAACTGGCGTCTGATTTCCTCGCTGCCGGATTGCGCGTGGTGGATTTGAGCGGAGCATTCCGGTTCCAGGATCCCAAAATCTTCGCGGAATGGTACAAATTGGCGCCCGCCTCGGCGGACGTGCTGGCCAAAGCCGTCTACGGCTTGCCGGAGGTTTACGACCGCCTGCTTCCCGAGGCGCAATTGGTGGCCAATCCCGGATGTTATGCCACCAGCGTGATTCTTGGATTGCGGCCGCTGATTCAGGCGGGATGGATCGACCGCGGCTCCATGCTGGTCTGCGACTGCAAATCGGGAGTCAGCGGCGCGGGCAAGGAACCGAAACGCGAAACTCATTTTGTGGAAGTGAATGAGAATTTTCGCGCCTACGGCGTTTTCACCCACCGCCACACGCCGGAAATTGCGGGTCAATTGGGACTTTCCGTTGATGAATTATTCTTCACCGCCCATTTGCTGCCTCTGGAGCGCGGCATTCTTTCCACTTTGTATGCGCGGCTCTCTCCTTCCCGCACCAGGCAGGATGTCGCGGCTCTCTATGCTGAATTTTATGCCGAGCGGCCCATGGTGCGCATTCATCCCGCGGGAGAATTGCCGGAGTTGCGGCACGTGGTGCATACGAATTTTTGCGACATAGGTTTCACGCTGAGCCCGGACGGGCAGAGGCTGGTCATCGTTTCCTGCCTGGATAATTTGGGAAAGGGCGCCGCCGGCCAGGCGGTCCAAAACTTCAACGCCATGATGGGATACCCCCAGACTGCGGGGTTGCTATGAGACTGGTTGTCAAAATAGCGGGAGCGCTCCTCGAAGAGCGCCACAATGTGAAACGGCTGGCCGAACAGGTTGCTGCCCTGGCGCATGATGGCCATCAACTTCTTGTCGTCCACGGCGGCGGGCGCATTTTCACCAATGTGCTCGGGCGGATGGGAATCGAAAGCACTTTCGTGAAAGGACTGCGGGTGACCGATCGCGAAACGCGCGACGCCGCGGTGATGGTTTTCGCCGGCCTGCTCAACAAGCAGTTGTCCGGCGCGATTTCATTGGCCGGCCAGCCGGCCGTGGGAATTTGCGCCGCGGACAGCATTTGTTTTCGCGCCGAACCGATGCAGCAAAGTGAAGTTCCCGGCGGGATGGGCTACGTCGGTTACATCACCGGCGTGAATCTCGATTTTCTGGATTCATTGTGGACCGCGGGGCTTGTTCCCGTCGCGTGTTGCATGGGCATGGCCGCGGACGGAGAACTCTACAACATCAACGCCGATCACATGGCGGCTGCCGCTGCGGAATACTGCCATGCCGACCGCTTGATTTTTCTCACCGACGTCGCCGGTGTTCTCGATGGCGGCGAAGTCCTTCCCGCCATTGACGGCGCGGCCATTGATGAGCTCATCCGCCGCAACCGCATTTCCGGCGGAATGGTCTTAAAGCTCGAAGCCGCGAAGCGCGCCCTCGACGCTGGTGTTAGCCAGGTTCGGATTGTTGGCGGAACGCTTCCGCAAGCGCTGCTTTCCGCCGCCAATGGCGCCAGCGGATTGGGCACCCGCGTGGTTCCGATGTTTCCCGCTCAGCAGGCCGTGGGGGCGTGCCGCTGAATGAATCCACTGGAAAATATATCCGCGCCTGCCATGCCTGAAATGGACGCCATCGAAGCCAGTGAGCGCCATTTGATGAACACCTACCGGCGGCCCGCCGTTGTGTTCACGAATGGCAAAGGCTGCTATCTCTACGATTCGCAGGGCCGCAAGTATCTCGATTTTCTTGGCGGCATTGCCGTGAATGCCCTGGGCTATTCGCATCCCCGGCTGGTCCGCGTGATGCGCCGCGAGGCCAGCCGCGCGGTTCACGTTTCCAATCTTTTCCACAATCCATTTCAGGGGCCCCTGGCAAAAAAACTGGCCGAATGGTCCGGCATGGATAGAGTGTTTTGGACCAACAGCGGCACGGAAGCGGTGGAAGGCGCGGTGAAGCTGGCGCGCGTTTATTCGCGAAGCCACTTTGGCGAAGCGCCGGCCAAGTCGCGGATTCTTGCCATGGAAGGCTCCTTTCACGGCAGAACGCTGGGAGCCCTTTCCCTGACGCACCCGGAAAAATACCGCGCCCCCTTTCAGCCGTTGCTTCCCGGCGTTGAATTTGTCCGCTTCAATGACCTGGCGGATCTCGAATCAAAATTCGACGCCACGGTTTGCGCGGTGATTCTGGAAACCGTGCAGGGCGAAGGCGGCGTGTACGCCGTCAGCGAAGCTTTCTGGAAGCGCGCGCGCCAGCTGGCCACGCAACATCACGCCGCGCTGATTGCCGACGAAATTCAATGCGGACTGGGCCGCACCGGCAGATATTTTGCCTATCAGGCGTTTGGCGGACGCGATGTCTGGCCGGATATCGTGACCGTGGCCAAGCCGCTGGGCGGCGGCCTGCCTTTGGGCGCTGTCGCCGCTCGCGAGGAATTCGCCGCCGCTTTTTCGCCGGGACTGCATGGAACCACGTTCGGAGGCGGACCATTCATCTGCGCCACGGCTCTGGAGTTCATGCAGGTGGTTGATGACGAGAACCTGCTGGCCAACATCCGCGAGCGCGGCGAAGAGATCCGCGCCGGGTTAACCCGCCTCGCCAGGCGCTTCAAGTTCATCCGCGAAGTGCGCGGTGAAGGCCTGATGATCGGCATGGAATTATCCGTGGACGGCGCTCCCATCGTCGAAGAGGCGCTGCGCCAGGGATTGATCATCAATTGCACCCATGAGCGCGTGTTGCGTTTTCTTCCTCCCTACATCATTCAGACAAAGCACGTGAAAGAGTTTTTGCGCAAAATGAAAACTATCCTGGCGAACGTCGCTCAGGCCGGCAAGCCATCTGCTTCGGGAAGTTCCGCGAAGGATGCCGTTGCCGTGCCGAGTGCCGTTGCCTTGGGAGACTGACGAAAATATGAATGCCATAGCCACGCTGCCCGTCCTGACCACCAACCTACTGACCGGCATGGAATGGGGCCCGGCGCAGGTGCATGAACTGTTTCAGCTCGCCGCGAGTCTCAAAGCCCGCCCGGAGCGCTATCGCGGCACGCTCGCCGGACGGTATCTGGCGCTGATTTTTGAAAAGCCATCGCTGCGGACGCGAGTCACATTTGAAATCGGCATGGCCAGCCTCGGCGGCTCTTCCGTTTTCTTGGATCACATGGTTTCGCGTCTCGGCGAGCGTGAGTCCATTCCCGATGTGGCGCGCAGCCTGGGCCGCTGGGTTCATGGAATCGTGGCGCGCACGTTCGAGCAGTCCGCGATTGACCAGCTCGCGGAACATTCCGGGCTTCCGGTGATCAACGCGTTGAGTGACCGCTTTCATCCCTGCCAGGCGCTGACGGATTTTTTCACTTTGGAGGAACGTTTTGGCAGCCTGCGCGGCCTGAAGCTGGCCTATGTGGGCGACGGCAACAACGTATGCCATTCACTTTTGACCATTGGCGCGCGCGTGGGCGCGCATTTGCGCATCGCCACTCCCGAAGGCTACGCGCCGGACGCCGCCGTGGTCAGCGAAGCGCGCCGCGCGGCAAAGGGTTCCGGCGGAAAAATCGAAATCATGCGTTCGCCGGAGGACGCCGTTGCCGGAGTTGACGCTGTTTACACCGACGTGTGGACCAGCATGGGCCAGGAAGAAGAATCCGCCAAACGCGCTGAAGTCTTCGCGCGCTATCAGGTGAACGAGGCGCTCCTCGCGCACGCCGGGCCGGATGCTGTTTTCCTCCACTGCCTCCCGGCTCACCGCGGCGCGGAAGTGGCCGCCGAAGTCATGGAATCGCCGCGGTCCATTGTGTTTGACCAGGCGGAAAACCGTTTGCACGTGCAGAAAGCGATTCTTTTGAACGTTCTCAGTTAGGAGAAGAAATTGCCCAGGAAAGTTGTTCTCGCTTATTCCGGTGGACTGGATACCTCCATCATCATTCCGTGGTTGAAGGAGAATTACGGCTGTGAAGTGGTTGCCATGATCGGCGACCTCGGCCAGCAGGAGGACCTGGAAGCGATTCGCAAGAAGGCGCTGGCCACCGGCGCTTGCGCAGCCTACGTGGAGGATTTGCGCGAAGAATTTATCACCGGCTACATCTGGCCCACGTTGCGGGCCGGCGCGGTGTACGAACACAAATATCTCCTCGGCACGTCATTTGCCCGGCCTCTGCTTGCCAAGCGCCAGGCGGATCTGGCGCGCGAAGCCGGCGCGGAAGCCGTGGCGCATGGCTGCACGGGGAAGGGAAATGACCAGGTTCGCTTCGAGCTGGCTGTCAAGGCCCTCGCGCCGGAACTGGAAATCATCGCCCCGTGGCGCGAGTGGGATATTTCATCCCGCGAACAGGCCATTGACTATGCCCGCGCGCACCATGTCCCCATCGAGCAGACCACCAGGAATATTTACAGCCGCGATCGCAACATCTGGCACCTGAGCCACGAAGGCGGCCCGCTGGAAGATCCCGCCAATGCTCCCCTGGAGGAGATGTGGCAATGGGTTGTGTCTCCCTTGAAAGCGCCCGCCGCGCCGACGGAAATCGAAATCGGTTTCGAAGCCGGCATTCCCGTCTCCATCAACGGCAGAAAATTAAAGCCGGTGGATTTGCTGGAAGAACTGAACGAAATTGCCGCGGCCAATGGCATCGGACGCATGGAAATGATTGAAAACCGCCTGGTGGGCATCAAATCACGCGGCGCGTACGAGACTCCCGGCGGCACGCTGCTCATCCAGGCCCACCGCGAACTGGAATCGCTCTGCCTGGACCGCGAGACGCTGCACTACCAGCAGATTCTCGCGCTGCGCTATGCGGAAATGGTCTATTACGGCATGTGGTTCACGCCCCTCCGCGAATCGCTGGACGCATTTTTTGCCAGGTCGCAGGAGCGCGTCACCGGCGCGGTTGGCCTTTCCCTGTGCTGCGGCGTTCTCACGGTGACTTCGCGCAAATCGCCTTACTCGCTGTACCGCGCGAATCTGGCCAGCTTCTCCATGGCTGGCTACACGCCCAAGGATGCCGAAGGTTTCATCAATTTATTCGCGCTTCCCATCACCGTTCCGCAAATGCAAAAGGACGAGGTCACGGTTTGAGCCTGGAAGCCGGGCAGAAGATGTGGGGCGGGCGTTTCGAGAAAGGGCCCGATCCGGATTTCTACGCCTTCGAAAGCTCCTGGCATTTCGATCAGCGGCTGCTTCCCTATGAATTCGAACTGGACCGCGCCTGGGCGCACGGCCTGCACGGCGCCGGTCTTTTGACGCGCGAGGAATCTGAAAAAATCGTGGCCGCGTTGAACGCCATTGAAAAACGCGCGCAGACCGACACGGAATGGCTCGCATCGTCGTCCGCCGAGGACCTGCACCATTTTGTGGAGCAGGCGCTCACCAATGAAATCGGCCCGCTGGGCGCAAGATTGCACACCGGCCGCAGCCGCAACGAAATGATCGCCACCGAGTTCCGGCTGTTCATAAGGGACGCGGCCGCGGAAATGCGCGAAGCCGTTCTGGCCCTGGCGCAGGCCGTCGCGTTACAGGCCAACACGAATTTCGCCGTCCCTTTTCCCGGCATGACCCACATGCAGCATGCCCAGCCACTTCTGCTGTCCCATTGGCTGCTGGCTCACGGCGAAGCGTTTCTTCGCGACGAAAAGCGCATCGCCGACGCCGCGCGAACAGCGGATTTTTGCCCGCTGGGTTCCGGCGCGCTGGCTGGCTGCGCCTTTCCCATTGACCGCCAGATTCTGGCCAGTTCGCTCGGCTTTGCGGGCGTCACCGCCAACAGCATGGACGCCGTCGGGGATCGCGATTTCGCGCTGGAGTATCTTTTTGCTCTGGTCACTCTCTCGCTGCATCTGTCGCGGCTGGCGGAAGACATGGTCCTTTTCGCTACGTCCGAATTTGGCTTGGTGGTTTTGCCGGACGCGTACTCCACTGGAAGCAGTCTCATGCCGCAGAAGAAAAATCCCGACGCCTGGGAACTGATCCGCGGCAAAACCGGGCGCATCGTTGGCGCGCTCACCGGTCTCGTCGTAACGCTGAAAGGTTTGCCGTCCAGCTATCAGCGCGACCTTCAGGAAGATAAGGAACCTGTTTTTGACGCGCACGATCAGGCGCTGGCCGCCGCGCGCATCGCCGCCGCCGCGCTCGCCGCCACGTCGTTTCACGAAGCGCGGCTGCGGGAATCCGTCGCCGATCCTTCGCTTGTCGCCACCGAAGCCGCGGATTATCTAGTCGCGCGCGGCGTTCCATTTCGCAACGCTCACGAGATTGTCGGCAAACTGGTCCGCGAAGCGGAACGGCGCAACACTTCTATCCGCGAGCTGCCGCTCGACTTTCTGAAAACTCACGCCGCGGAATTTGATCAGGGATTTCCCTCGGTAATGACCGCGGATGCCGCGCTGGCGCGCCGAAGCGTGATTGGCGGCACTGCTCCCAACACCGTCCGCGAAGCCTTGAAAGATTTCAGCGCCCGCTTGACCTCCTTAAGGGTTGACTGATGCCCATCCGTCTCGCGCGCCGCAAGGACGTTCCCGCCATCCACGCGCTCATTGCAGAATGCGCCGAACGCGGCCTGCTCCTGCCGCGCACTGAAGAAGATATTCGGGCGCGCATCGGCCAGTTTATTGTCCTTGTCCATGGAAACCAGCTTGCCGGCTGCGTGGCGCTGGATTCTTACACGGCGGACCTGGCGGAAATCCGTTCGCTGGCGGTGCATTCGGAATTTCAGGGCAGCGGAAACGGACAAAAACTGCTCGCCTTCGCCATGCAGGAAGCGCGCCACCGTGGAATTTCACGCGTATTCGCCGTTACGCATGTGTCTGGTCTATTTCTGCACGCGGGATTTTCTCCCGGCAGCCGTCATGAGGTTCCTGAAAAGCTGGAACGCGATTGCAACCAGTGCTCGAAGAGAAAGTCCTGCCGCCTGGTGACCGTGGTGGCGGAACTTCTGCCAGGATCAGAAATGTTTCCCATCCTCGAAGACCGCGGGCTGGCCGTGCTCCACGCATGACCCCCAAGCCCGGCGCGCCATCTCTTCCCGTTGGATTTTTCTACTCCGCCATGGCCTGCGGACTCAAGCGCGAAGGGCTGGACCTCGCTCTGCTCATCAGTGACCGCCCCGCGTCCGCCGCGGCTGTTTTCACAAAAAATCTTGTCTGCGCCGCGCCGGTGAAGCTTTCCCGCAAGCATTTGAAGCGCCAGCGCTCGCGCATGCGGGCAATCATTGTGAACTCCGGAAATGCCAACTGCGCCACCGGCCCGCAAGGAATGATTGCTTCCAGCAAAACGGTTGCGGACGTAGGCCGGGCGCTTGGCTGCTCGCCTGAGCAGGTGCTGGTTTGTTCCACGGGCGTTATCGGCATTCCTCTGCGCGTGGAGAAAATTTTGCGCGCGGCGCCGGAACTGGCGCGCGGCTTGTCTGGCGGCAAAGGCGCGTTTCTGGAATTCACCCGCGCCATCATGACCACCGATACGCGGCCCAAGTGGGCCGGCGCGGAATTTCGCGCCGGTGGGAAATTGGTTCGGATTGTGGGATGCGCCAAAGGCGCGGGGATGATCCAGCCGAATCTTGCCACCATGCTGGCGTTTATCGTCACGGACGCAAGAATCGCGCCGCCCGTCCTGCAACGCGCGCTGTCTTCCTCGGTGGCGTCCACATTCAACGCCATCACCGTGGACGGCGACACTTCCACCAACGACACCGTGGCCGTGCTCGCCAACGGCGCGTCCGGCTGTGCGCCCATTCGACTGGGAAGCGGCGAATACCGGAAATTTCAGGCCGCTCTCCAGTCCGTTTGCTCGCAACTGGCGCTGGCTATCGTTGCCGACGGCGAAGGAGCGCAGCGCGTGGTGGAAATCGAAGTGCGTGGCGCGCGATCGGAACGCGACGCGGAAAAGGTGGCGCGCACCATCGCCAATTCGCCTTTGGTAAAAACGGCTCTCGCTGGCGCGGATCCCAACTGGGGACGAATATTAGCTGCGGCCGGGCGTGCCGGCGTGAAGTTTGACCCCGAGAAAGCCGGAATCTGGCTGGCGGGGATCGAAGTTTGCCGCCACGGCCGCGAGCGCAAATTCGACGAGCGCGCCGCGCATCGCAAGTTGTCCGCTTCGCATGTTCCCATCCTGCTGGACCTAAGATCCGGTCGTGCCCGCGCGCGAATTTGGACCTGCGATTTCACCGCGGACTACGTGGACATCAACGCCAGTTATCGTTCCTGATTCCCGGAATATTTCCGCCGCGCCGCTCTGTTCTATTTCTCAGCGGCGACAAATACCAGGCCGTCCAATGCGCGCCGTTTCGCAAAAATCTGCGCGCCCAGCGCCAGAATTGCCGGAAAGCATTCCATCACGTACCGGGCCTCCACGGTTGGGAGCTGCGTGAGAAATGCCGTGCGGATCGCCACAAATATCACCAGGAAAACTGTCGCCGGAAGCGCGCGGACGCGCCACGCCCCCGCCACCGCCATGCCGAAATAAATAAAGTTCAAAATTCCCAGTCCCCATGTCACAACGAAATTCGTCGGGCTGCTGTGCCAGCTTTCTCCGAGCGGCCATAGTTCTCCTGATATGGGCAGCAGAACCGTTCGCGGCGTGAACCACAGATTCCAGGCGCGGTGCGCGGGAATCAGGACGTAAGTACGCATGGGATGCCGCGCGGTTCGTTCGCGCGCCAGGTTGGCGAATTCGTGGTCCAGAGGCGGAGTCATTTTCAACCCGTTGTTGTACTGGTCCAGCAACTTTTCCACGCGAGCGCGTTCGGAGTCCGAATCGAATGCATAAGAAGGCAGCGTCCCGATGGGAATGTTCTGCTTTCCCAGCCTCCACGGAACGAGATAAGCCTCGCGGAAACTTACGCTCCACGTGCGCGTCCAACCGAGGAAGCCCCAGGGGACAAAATCTCCGCGCGATTCGGCGTAGCGCGGCGCGAGAAACTCGATGCGGCCCAGCGTGCGCGCGTTGCGCGTGGCCCAGGGCGTGAGCGCGGCCAGCAATCCCACGGCCATCCACAGGCCAGCCAGCACCAGCTTCGGCCAGTCGGCCGGGCGCCGCCATTGAAAGACCAGCAGCAGGCCCACAGCAGCCAGAAGGATCGGCGTCTCCGGGCGAACCAGCGTTCCCACGCCGGCAACCAATCCCGCAACCAGCCAGCAGCCGGTGAAATGCAAAAGCTCTTTTCCGCCGGTGGGGCCGGCGGAAAATCTCGCCGGAGAATTCTCCAGCGCCATCACCACCACCAAAATGGCCAGAGCGGTGAGAAAAATGGCCAGGGTTTCCGTAAGGATGGCGGCGGTGTAGTTCGCCGTGAAAGGGCAGAGCGCCGCCAGCCAGAGCGCCCCCGTGGCCACGCGCCGCCGCTGCGAGGGGGGCGCCAGCCGCGCGGCAATCGCCGCGGTCAGCAGGCAAGTGAGGAGGTCAATCACCACCTGGACAATCATCACCGCCATGCGCGTTTTCCCCACCGTCGCGTAAATTGCCGCGAGCATGGCGGGATAGCCCGGCATGCGCATGTCCACGGGAAGAAGCTGCCCCCGGACAAAGAGCCCATAGACGCCGTGATACAGCCAGTTTCGCGCCAGCTCTTCGTAGAATTTGGTGTCCCCGGCGTAAAAGGGGAAATGGAAAACAAAGTACAGGCGCAGGGCCAGCCCGGCGATCAAGGCAGACGCCAGGGTCCTATGGCTTAGTGAACGAAAGAGCATGGAGTCTTGAAACATGCCGCATTTTGCCGGGTTCGATTGTAGGGCATCGGCGCAGCCAGAAGCCGGGCATTTTCGACGGAGGCTCCCGCAACCCCGGTCCGTGGTCTACGGCGGAAGAAACACGGATTATCTGGGAGGATGCGACACCGGGGTGTATAGTTCGGGCCGGTTGAATGCTTCGACAGGATGCCGCCGGCGGCTGAACTGCGGCGCGGTTTTCGCTCGCAGGCAGTGCATTGTCATGGGACTGCAGGGGCGCCGAAAACCCATCAGGAGGCAATATGAAGGTGCGGACTTTTGTAGCTCTCACGCTGTGCATTGCCGTGCTGCTGGTCGCCGCGTGGCAGGTGAGGAAGGGAATGCCCGTGGCTCTGGCGACGCGCGTTCCGGACTGGCCGGAATGGGCCCGCACGCCGCAGCATACCGGCTCCTCCAGCGCGGTGGGACAGAACACCAACTCCCTGTTGGCGAATATCACCTTTGATCCGTTTGTTTCCCAGGAGCAAGCCGAGGAAGACGGCGAACTGCTCTCCCATTACCAGGCGCCTCTGGTGGACGGCAAGGGTGTATTCCTGGAAGTGAAAACGGGAAAGTATAAATCCTGCAAGCCGCCGGGATCGGGGAAGCCGTTCCCTTGCGGGCCGGACGCCTGGAATCTGGAGGTTTGGAACGAGCGCGGGTTCGAATGGCAGAGCGGCTCGCTGGTGGCGCAGTGGAATTTCAAGAGCGACTGGAAGCCCGAACCCAACTACGGAAAGCTGGGACTGGGTGGCTGGGAACCCGTGTTCCATGCCGCGCTGTGGAATGGATTCCTGTTTGTGCCCGGTGGTTCCGGTTCCGTTTACAAGATCAAGGAGATTGATGGAACGCTGATCACGCAGTACGCGCCGTTTGGAACCACCGATGCGAACACCTACACGGCGGGTCCCATCACCGTAGACAGGGACGGAACAATCTACTATGACGTGATTACGTTTGGATCCAGCACCAAGCCGTGGGAAACGGAGATTAAGGGCTCCTGGCTGGTGAAAATCACCGCAGCCGGCGATATTCAAATGGCCGATTACCGCACGTTCATCCCCAATGCGAAAAAGCGTTGCGGGAAATATCCGTGCGGCTACCAGAGGCCGGGTGTCAACGTGGCGCCCGTCATCTCCGCGGACAGCAGGACCATCTACGTTGTCAGCAGGGGGCATATCGTTCCCACGTACAGCTTTCTGGTGGCGGTGAATACCTCCGATCTCACTCCCGTGTGGCACTCCACGCTTCACGGCCTCGATGGCGAGAACGACATCGGGTACGTCACCGACCAGGCCTCCTCGTCCCCGGTGGTGACGCCGGATGGCGGCATTCTTTTCGGCTCGCTGGGAAATAACTACGGCCGCGGCTATCTGCACAAATTCAACTCCGCCGGAAAGTATCAGGCGTCTTACGATTTCGGCTGGGATCTGACGCCGGCCATTTATGCGCATGACGGAACCTATTCCATTGATATGAAGGACAACAATTATCAATCGGGTGGCCCGTACTACATCACGCAACTGAACGCCAACATGCAGGTCGAGTGGCAATACAAGAACATGACCATCGATCAGGGTCATCCGGATGGCTATGAATGGTGCGTGAATGCACCGGCGGTGGACAAGAACGGAACCGTCTATGCGGATAGCGAAGATGGGAACGTTTATGCCATTCAGCAGGGTGGAAATTCCGTGACCAAATTCTTCCTCCAGAAGGCTGTCGGCGCCGCATACACGCCCGTCGGCCTGGGATTGGACGGGAAGATTTATACCCTGAACGATGGGCAGGCGTTCGTAATCGGAAATTAACAGCCGGACGATTCGGCGCTCTGGAAACCGCCTGAAGCGCTGGTTTCTCGCCTGCCAGACGCCAGATTCGCAAGGTTTCGTTTCCCGGCATTTCGGGTTGGCAAGTCCAGGGAAATATTTGCGTTTTCCGGTTGTGTTTGCGAAGGGGAAAAAGTGGTGAGCCGCGCAGGACTCGAACCTGCAACCCGCTGATGATTCCCGAAACGCTATGTAGTTGGTTTGTCAAGCATTTCCCTGTGTCCTGTATCATCGTTTTAGGGGGTGTTTGGCGGGGTTTTGTTCCCAAACTTGTTCCTTCGTTTGAACCTCAATCCTGGAAAAGAGGTTCACAATGAAAGAAGGGCTTTCGCCTTAACTCGGCGCGAGTACGTACGGAACGCACGCGTAATTATTCAAGAGACACAGATCGTTCAGGACCAGCGACAAGGTCAATGGCACGCCAGCCCACTGATTGGAAGAAAGCACAAAAGAAGGCCTCGAATACTGCCCGGTGGGCAGTCACCATGACAAAAGTGCGAATTCGCCGCGTGCTCGCACGGACACGCTGGCAGCTAGTCACATTCTGCGGAGCGTCGGGTGGTGAGTCAGTTGGAGTGGTAGACCTGTTGGCAATTCGGAAAGACCACAGAACGAGTCGTCTTGGAATGAAACGTGGAGATGCGTTGCAGCTCATCCTGGTTCAAGTCAAGGGTGGTCAAGCTGCCATGCCGACGGACGAGGACGGACGCCGATTGCGTGCGGTCGCCAAGAGACATCACGCACGACAAGTCTTACTCGCCTCATGGAAAAGGGGTACACAGGTGAGGTTTTTCTCGTTAGGCCGAAAGGCTATCGGAAGTGGGCGCGACTGGAGCGAAGTCCCCGACGTTGAGGATGTATTTCGGTGATGGGCCCGTCTCAATCGCTGTCCATGCGTATCGTGCACGATGAGCGTCCGCGAGAATAGTGTATCGTAACCGATTGCCGTGTGGCTACGCCCTTTCATACTTGAACACACGGATTAAGAGTTGAAAGATGTGCTCCTTCCTCCGCGGTAGAATCCGCGCAGAGGTACAATAAAATGGAAAACCATTTCAGATCATTCTCTGGCAATACTTCCGGTCGAGCATTTGCACAAGGAATAAAATACTTTGAAACGGAAGCCGAGGCGCAGAAGGATTCGGATCGCACTGGTTCGATGTATGAGCCAACGGGAATTAAAGTCTCAAACCCGGATTTAATTCGGCACCTGCTTTATCCATGCTCCTAATGCGAGTTGCGGTATATCACATGGGGGCGAGGATTCGAATCTTCCTGCTCAGTCTTCTCGTAGTGTGCTTGGCCGTTACAGTGCTCCCCGTCGAATCGCAGCAACCGAAGTCTGCGGATTCAGTGCCACCAAAAACAATTCGAGTTTTAGTGATTGACCGTGACTCTTGGACGGAATCAGGAACGTCTGTAGCCACCAAAGACGTTGCCACGTCCAGCTATCACGCTGGCATTCAAGAAATGCACACGGAGCAAGTGAAGACGCTAAACAAGTCTTGTCCAGCCGTGACAATCACTGTTGATAAGGCGAATGCGGATTTAGTGGTGGTGTGGGACACGAAGACTTGGCAACAAACGGCCTGGTCTGGCCACCAGAACGAATACACGGTTTACAATTCCAAGGGCGATCTGGTCGGAAGCGGAGCCGCTCACAAGATGACGAATGCGGCTAAGGAAATTTGCGGAATTCTGACCGGCCCGGCACCAACACCCAAAGCCCCGCCGAAAACGCCAGCGAAACCGTGAGACGGAAAACTTAGCTGGGCTCACTCACGATCAACGCGACGCTCGGAAGAGAGCAGTAGCGAGCGCCAGATTCGCAAGGTTTCGTTTCCCGGCATTTCGGGTTGGCAAGTCCAGGGAAATATTTGCGTTTTCCGGTTGTGTTTGCGAAGGGGAAAAAGTGGTGAGCCGCGCAGGACTCGAACCTGCAACCCGCTGATTAAGAGTCAGCTGCTCTACCATTGAGCTAGCGGCCCACAGTTGAAAAATCATAACACGCGCGCGGAGATTTTTCCTGCATCGCGCATGGGATCACAATTTCACGGGAACTCCCAGCCTGTGTCTCTACGGCGTATTTTTGTGGAACACCTTGCGGCGGATATCCGGCCAGAATTCCTTCATTTCGTTCGAGACACCGTCCCACATGATCAGCATTCCCCAGGTGCCCAGATTCCGCCCCACTGTGCGGTCTTCCGGCGCGTGATAGACATTGGAAAAACCTGCCGCCGCTGCGTTGCCGATGATTTCCGAGTAGTTGAATCGGTCGCGTCCCGCGTCCGTGCGCGTGACAAATAACCGGTTCACGGCGTGGTAGGCGCGATGGGCGAACTTCCCCTGCCCCATCTGATAGTAGCGGGGATCTTCGTGCAGAATGCTCGGGAAAATTGCCGTGGTCATGTACGTGCCGATTCCGTTGTCCGCGAAGGATGCGCCATAACGCTGCCCGTAGGCTCCCCATCCCTGGCCCCATGACTTCGGAGAATTGTTGGCCTGGTCAATCGCTGCAAGAGCGCCAATGAACGGAAACGTGAAATAGTCGAACACTCCGGCGGTAGCGAGTTTAAATTTTTCCCCGGTGGAAATCGGCGGCAGCACCTTGCTGTTTTCCACCGTCCCGTAGTTCGGCATCACTTCAAAGATACGGTCGTTTACAGTTCCAGTTTCCTCTTCCAGCTTGCTCCTTTTTCCCTGATCCTCTGTCCCCTGCTTATCACCATTCGGCGTGGTGCTTTGCGCCGGAGGCGCCTGCTGCCCCGGCGATGGGGAGTCAGAAGGCGATGGTTGCTGTCCGGAGGGCGGAGGAGGAGTCGGCTGCTGCTGTTGTTGGGCCATCAAGGGGCAAACCTTGGGCAGCAATACGGTCAGAGCCAACAACCCCCAATAAGCCGGCATCCGGCGGCGAATGTTCGTCATAAAGTTGATTCTCTCCCGAAAGCTGCAAAATTTCCTAATTGTGAGCGGCAATGCTCATGGACATTCGATTCAGACGGCGTCGCGTATGTTTCCCGTCAGTTTTTCTACGGGCGCCATTCACCGGGCCCCACGGGGTGTTGAGAGCGCCGTCCTGTTATTAGAACGCGGGAAGGCCAGCCTCCGGATTGCCGAAACCGTTTTCGCATCTCCGCATCCAATTGGTGGAGTTTGGCCAGATCAATTGGAGGACATCATGAAAAAGACGGATGCGGAGTGGAAGCGCCAGCTTACTCCCGAACAATATGAAGTGACGCGCCGGAAGGGAACCGAGCCGCCGTTTTTTGGCGAGTACGTGGATACGGAAACGCCCGGGACCTACGTCTGTGTCTGCTGCGGCCAGCCGCTTTTCGAATCCGGCGCGAAATTTCACTCCGGTTCGGGTTGGCCAAGCTTCTGGCAGCCCGCCGGCGAGGAAAACGTCCGCACGGAAACCGACTCCAGTCATGGAATGACGCGGCGCGAAGTGGTATGCAGCCGTTGCGACGCCCATTTGGGACATGTATTCGACGATGGCCCGCAACCCACCGGCCTGCGCTACTGCATCAATTCCGCGGCTTTGAATCACGTGGAAAAGAAAAAGGCCTGACCGCCCCGGCGGCGCGCCCGGAGCCCTGCGTTCGTTCCGCCCGGGGCGCGGCGAACGCCTTACTTCCCGCAAAATCTCTCGAAAGCAGCCCTGTCGGCTACATGAAGTTTACATGAAAAATTTGTAGACTCCTCCCCTTTCGTTTGTCATACTCCAGCCCGAATTTGTGGGAATTTCTTGGGGGTCCAGGGGGACGGATGCCAAGCCGAATCTTGTCGCGATTTCAAATTCTCTGTTTTGCATTGAGTTTTGCGTTTATTCAGTTCCTGGCCGCTCCGGCCCGCGCGCAATTCACTCAAGGCAGCGTGGTGGGAACCGTTGCGGATTCGAGCGGAGCGCGCGTACCCTCGGCCTCCATCACTGTGGAATCGCAGGCGCCGTATGTCATGCGCACCCTCACCGCCAATGCCTCGGGTGAATTTGTGGTTGCCTCGCTGGACCCCGGCGAGTACACACTGACGGTGAAAGCCAAGGGATTTGCCCCGGCGGAGTCGAAGGTGCGGGTTCTGGTGAGCAGCCCCATTAGCGTGGCCGTGGTTCTGCTCCCCGAGGCGCAGCAACAGACCGTCACCGTACAAGGCCAGGCCTCCTCCATTTCCACGCAGCCGGTGGAGACCACCTCCAGCGTGGAAAAGGGCGTGGTCACTCAATATGACCTCTCGCAAATTCCCCTGGCTTCGCGCAGCTTCGCCAACATCGCCTTTATGGTTCCCATGACCGAGCCGGTGGAGCCCTCCGATCCCACCAAGGCGCGGACCACGGCCATTTCCTTCGGTGGCAGCTCCGGCTTGAACGTGGACATCTCCGTGGACGGCGGAGATAACAATGACGACTGGATTGGCGGCATTTTGCAGAGTTATTCGCCGGACGCCATTCAGGAATTTACTGTCCGCACCGCGGGATATGATGCCGATACTCGGGCGCACCAACGGTGGATCCATCATCGTTTCCACGCGCCGTGGCGCAGATGACTGGCACGGCGGCGGCGCATTTTATTACCGCGGAACGGACCTGAACGCGCGCAATCCAAATGATAACCCGCCCAGCGAACCGAAGCAGCCCTTTGGCCGCCAGAATTATGTGGGCACCGTCGGGGGACCCGTAAAAAAACAAAAATTGTGGGTTTTTTCCGTCCTTCGAATATGTGGATGAAAATGCCTCCATTGCTTACAGTTCTGAAAATCTGGCCCAGTTCCAGGCGCTTTCTCAGCTTGCCGCGTTGGGTTAGTTCCGGGCGTAACGAATATTCCTGTTCCGCCATACGCCGCCGTTCCTTTCCGGGATACTTGTGGACAGGACGCATGGATTTCTCGCAGTCCTCCCGCTCACAGTGGTTTCTGCGTGGGTCGCTGGACCGGAATAATACAGTAAACAATCTTGTGCAGCAGGGTTCGTTGCCGTCCACCGGAGCCTACACGGTAACGAACTACTACAGCATTCTGGCTCAGCAATAATTTTCAGTTCAGCCAATCCTGGCTGGGAGTGCTTACCTTTCAGGCCAACGCCATCCATCTGACCCAGACGCCCAATTCTGATTTGGGTTTTGCCTACGCTTTCCCTTTCAGCACCACTTCGCTGACCACTTCAGGATTTGAAACTTTTGGCGACAATCAATTCGTTACGCCGATTACCGCTTTCCCCGTCCTGCGCAACCAGGACAAGGATCAGATCCGCTATGACGTGACCAACACCACCGGACGGCACACCCCCAAGTTTCGGCGTAAATTTCATCCATGAGCCGGTGTTCGGCGGCGTGCTGGCGGCCCGCGCGGAATCGCTGTATATGTTCAACAACAATCCCTACTCCTATTTGTATTCCCAGAACGGAGTATCGCCACAGGATTTCGCCAATTTCACGTCATGCAATCCCGCCACCCAGCCGGGCGGCATTTGCACCGGGTCGCCGATGGGAGCACAGCCACATTTGCGCCCGGCGCCGATGGCTCGTTTGCGCAAAACGTGCAACGCTTGGGCGTCTATGCCCAGGATAGCTGGCGCATCAAGCCGTCGCTCACTTTGAATTACGGATTGCGTTATGACACCACTTTCGGCCTTTTTCTGGGATCAGGCCGCACGCAGCTTCAAAACCCACATTTCTGACTCTCAAGGCCCTGGCATTCCACTGGTCACCGGCGCCCCGCCGATTATCGCGGCGCGATGGCGCCACGCTTCGGCTTTGCATATGCGCCGAATGGCTTCCGCCAATACCGTCATCCGCGGCGGAATTGGGATGTACTATAACGATCTTGGTCAGAACGGCTGGGCCTCCGCGCTTCAGGCTGTTAATCAGTCGCCCGCTCCTTTGCAATTTGATTGGCGATCCCGGCTGCCTGCCCGGCTCCATGGGCGACCCCTGCGGACATTCAAGGGTCCATCATCGCTCCCGGCTATAAGACGCCTTATACCCTGGAATATAATGCTGGGCATGGAGCATGAATTCGGCAATACGCTGGCATGTGAATGTCCAATACGAGCACAGCACCGGCGACCACGCTTTCCGAAACTATCAGTACGCGGCGGGCTACACGATCTGCTCCCCGCTATTGCCGGGGTATTCCGGCAATCCCGCCAATCCCTGCGCGGGCATTTCGGCGGCCGACCAGGTAATTCAGCAGGAGTATGTCCCCAATCTTTCGTCTACCGTTCCGACAATCGGTCCGATTACAACGGGGTTTCCTTTCTCTTGTCACACAGCGCCAAATGGTATGAATTCACCGCGCACTACACGCTTTCCAAGGCCACTACCTGGGGCGCCGTCCTGGGGGAACTGGACGACTACGTCAATCTGGTCAGCAATCCGCTGAATCCTTTCGGTCCGGGAGACAATGGCCCCTCCGGCGAAGACGTTCGCAGCCGTTTTGTTTTGTCGGGCATTCTGCATCTGCCCGGCAAATTCGAGCTCAGCACGCTGACCCAACTCGAAAGCGCGCGGCCGTTCCAGTTCACCACCCCGGTGGACGTGAACGGCGCGGGCCTCGTCACCAATGACCGCGCGGTGGTCAATGGCGTCCAGCTTCCTCTCGATAGTTTGCGCGGAACCCCCTATATGCAGGTAGACCTGCGCGTGGCCCGTCCCATACAGATTAGCGAGCGATTTAACATCATGCCGTTCATCGAGTTCTTCAACCTTCTCAACCGCGCGAATGCCGGCGCCAACTATGTAACCAACATTCCCGCGTTGACCATCCCCGGTACCAGTTATCCCTTGATCCCCGTCCAATGAGTATGGGAACATCACCAGCGTGTGCGCCAACGCCACCTGCTCGCAGACCGCGCCGCTCACCAGCATCAATCAGTTGCGCGAGCCCGCGGGCACGTTCGGCGATTTCTTCGGCCCCGGCACCACCGTCGGCATTCCCTTTGCCGCCCAGATCGGCGTCCGCGTGACGTTCTAGGCAATCACGCCAATCCGGCTTTTCATCAGGGGGCCATCCGTCACGGTGGCCCTCTTTTGTTTTCCAGCACGAAACTTTTTCTGCGCGCGGCAATCCCATACAGGGTGGCGGAGCGTACTCGTGTATATGGTTTAATAGGTTGGTGGAGACATCGTGAAGCCGGTTGACAATGGACGCGCCGCCCGCCGCATGGCGCGCCGCGATCTTCTGAAACTCAGCCCCCTGCTTTTGCTGGGAGCGTTCGCCTTGCCGCGTTTTCGTCCCGCGCTGCTCGATGCCGGCCTTTCGTTCAATGACTGGATTTCCGGCGCGGCCTTCCGCAGGGAGCATCTCGCGCGCACCTATGCGGACTCCGCCGTTGTGCCTCTGGACCGTTTCTATGTGAACACCTACGACGTGGACGATCCCGGCATTGATTTCGCCACCTGGACGCTCAAAGTCGAGGGCGACGTCCAGCATCCCGGCGATTACAAGTTGGACCAGATTCAGGCGCTTCCCCTCCAGCGCCAGAACACCAAGCACATTTGCGTGGAAGGCTGGGACGCGGTCGTCAGTTTTGGCGGCGCGCGCCTTTCCGATTTCCTCCGGATGGTGGGCGCGAATCCCCGCGCGAAATTTCTCTACACCGAATGCGCCGACGACTACTACGAAACTCTGGACATGCCCACGGCCATGCATCCGCAATCGCTGCTGTGTTATGAAATGTACGACCAGCCGCTGCCGCGCGAGCATGGCGCTCCCGTGCGCCTGAGTGTTCCCACCAAGCTTGGCTATAAATCCGCGAAATATCTCACGCTGCTGCGCGTCACCGACGTGATCCCGAAGAAAGGCTATTGGGAGGACCAGGGATACGACTGGTACGCGGGAATATGAGCGCCCGCGCCACGACTGCCGCAAAAAAGCCGCCGTTGCTGCCTTCGCGCGTCCTGCGCTGGCAATCTCCAAAAACCGGCCGCGAGCGCGCCGCGGCCTACGAGCATCCGTTCATCGTTCGCTTCTGCCACTGGCTGAATACGGTTTCGTTGTTCATCCTGGCCGGCAGCGGACTGCAAATCTTCATGGCCTTTCCCAGTTTCGGCCCCAAAATTCCGCAGAAGAATTTTGTCCTCATTCCGGGCGCTCTGCGAATCGGCGGCTGGCTCGGCGGAGCGCTGCAATGGCACCTCACTTTCGCCTGGATTTATCTGGCCACGGGATTGATTTATGTGGGCTATCAATTCGCCAGCGGGAATTACCGGCAGACATTGTTCACCCTCCGCGATGCGGGCGGCGTCTGGCCCATGGCGCGCTACTATTTTTTCCGCGGACCGAAACCCGACGCCGCGGAACCCTATAACCCGCTGCAGAAGCTGGCTTACACTTCCGTGATCCTCATCGCCGTGCTTTCCGTTTGGACCGGCTTCGTCCTTTACAAGCCCGTCCAGCTTTCTTTTCTGGCGTGGCCGCTGGGCGGATTTCATCTCGCGCGCGTCTGGCATTTTTCCGTGCTCTGTTTGCTGACCGCTTTCGTCCTCGGCCATCTGGTGATGGTCATTCTCCACGGATGGAAAAACTTCGTCTCCATTTTCACCGGCTGGAAGCGCGATCCGGAGTACCTGGAGCAGCCCGGGCGTCCGGATTGAGGTCCTTGGGATGCCCGGCAGGTGAGTTTCTGGGATGCTGCGGCTGGGTTTTCAGGGTTCAGGTGCGACTTGAAGGCCGGGCGAAGCACATCTCAAAAGTGTAGCGATTAGAAATGCGGATGTGGTTGATTTTACGAGAGTTAGCATTTTGCGACTGTACAATGTGTAGCGATTAGAAATTGCGTTTTGGCCCCTTCTTCCGCCGTCTGGACATAGTTCTGACCTATTGTCAGAATTCCGCAGGAAAAAGCAACAGTAGCTTCTGTAACAGTGAATGCGCGTGGTGTGACAACCCGGGGGCATCGACGGCCGGGACACCCGTACTGGGCGGGAATAATCCCGCCCTCGGGTGGGCACTTGCTCAGTGGGCGAACAGATTTCGGATTTCCTGAATGAAGCAATGGTAAATCATTGCCGCGAACAACAGGTCATCCACGAGCTGAACCAAGAAAGACTTTAGTCTCATACGCTCTCCTGTACTGGTCGGATAACGGCCAGAGTCCCTCTGCTTTTATGAATACCGGCGTTCGCGGCAAAAGGTCTAAGCTTTGGAGAAGAAAACACAGTCTGTCATGAAAACCCAAGCCAAACACAGAAGTTATATGAACTCCTGAAGGCGGGCGGCCCATCCGCACAGACGAGAGGGTAGAGAAGGTATACGGCCCCCGCCCCCTCGCTCGCCCGCGTGGGAGCCAGAGTGTGGGACTTGAAGAAGAAGTACGGTGTTGAAGTGCGCGGCTGGAAGGACCGGGACAACCACTCCCTGTACTGGTATCAACTCCAGCCGCGCAGCGAGGTGCTACCACTTCCCGTGAAGGCTTTTACGGCGTCTCCTGAAGATATATCCTGTAAACAGGCCACTCTGTTTTAGAACCACGAGTTTCATCAACCTTTATCACTTTCCACTTCTTACCGTTGCGCTCCATCAAATCGCCCGCGTTTGGGAGCGGAAAATCGCCATCTAGGTCTTGCTCCGTTTCTTCGCTATGCGGGTCCCCGTTGTAGCGAAACACGATCTGCCGAGATTCATTAGCCATCACCACCTCCCTTGACCCTGCCTGCATTCTACCCAAAGACCGTACAAACCCAACTATCTTCATTGCCATGTATCAAACCGCAATCCATTCCTGCAAATGTCCCTGTGGTGTGAAGCACCCGGAACTCAGCGTGCATAGCTGTCAAAAGCATCCGTGCAAATTTATGGCCTACCGCGGCGAATATATTCCTGAATGACTGGAGAAAGAGATTTGAACAATTTTGGGATGAGCAAGCAGTTTATCCTGAAGTCCGGGAAGTCCGACTCACCCGCGACCAAATCAAAGTCTGCATCTCAAAACGAAATCGCCCGCGCTATCGAAGCGGAGCGAAAACGAATCATCGAGAATAGGGGTGAACGACAAAAATCAATTCATTCCCGAGAATTCTTCGCCCGCCGCCGACACAATGTCGTCCATAATTCCGTTTAGAGCATCTCCGAACGCATTGCCATCATGACTCTCCTCCAAAGCGTTGACTGCGGCCTGCCATCGGATTTGGATATTTAACTTCTTAACCTCCGCTGCCACAAAGAGTCGCGTGTAAATCACATTTACCGACCTCTGTGCCAAATCAGCCACCTCAATCTGCTCCTCTTTTGTCATGACAGAAGGATTTGCTCCCATAAGGACCGAGAACTTGCTTCCCGCCTCAGCGAGCGTAGTGACCAGCTCTCGATACTCTTCGCACTTGTGGTCCTGTATCCATTGTCTTCTCTGGTTTCGATTCGCCACATATGCGCCAACCCAGACGCCAATGAGAAGCGTGGCGAGAGGCCAGAGACTTCTCGCAACACCTTCGACCAATTCCCAGTGCTGTTGACTCATCGCATTCAGATTCTACGATTAAAGAAAATCACGACGCCACAACAATCCATGCACCGCAGGGCGCAGAAAGAATCTGACATACAAAAGCAGATCCTCGACTACCTGAAATTGAAATGAGTGCTTTGCTTCCAGCACCGCAGCGCCGGCATATTCAAGAAAGAAACGGGCAGTTACATCCCACTCGCATTCGGAGAGAAGGGAATCAGCGACATCATCGGGTGCATGCCCGACGGCCGGTTCCTAGCGATTAAAGTGAAGAAGCCACGCGGCAGAGTTTCTCCGGAACAGGCGGAATTTATTGAAAGCGTGAAGAAAAACGACGGCGTCGCTTTCGTTGCCCATTCATTGGATGATGTCATTAGGAACCTTCAATCTATGTCCTGAAGGTTCTTCGCAAGCCTCGTCGTCGCTGCCAATCGGTTAACTCCTAACCTTGTATGCTGAGTGATCTCACGCATGAATATCAGTTTCCGTTTCGAGCTGAAGCAGCAGAGGTTCATCATGCTTTCGGGGTATGCCTTTCCCAAAACCACAAAGAAGTGGATACCGCACGTCAACAAACCGAACACCTGAAACGAACTACTCCGATTCAAGGTGTTCGTCGCGGGCGTCGGCTCGTATGCCATGTTTTGGGACTCATGGTCCGTGCACGCGGTGACTATGACGGCGACCTCAGATGGGAAAGAATCCACCCCTAACAGATACCGCCGCAAGCGCTCCTGATAAGCGCCGACCTCAATCTGATATGGCGTATTGCGAAACGGCAAGCGCCAACTGCGTGCTGCCGCACGCCAGACCACGCTCAACGCAAAGTACGCCATCTTTTCAGTGTCGATGCCAACCTGTGGGCCGCTATATGTGCCCTCCCTCGGCGTGAACTCAAAATTCACCGCGACCTTTAGCCGCTCAAGGAGCCGGAAGCGATCTCTGTTGCACATTTGGTTGAGCACATACGCTTCGCCTCGCTTGTTAAATCGATCCTCACAACGCCCACAAAGAAAATACTCGCGGGGTTGCCTGGATGTTGACGATGTGATTGTTGCCGTTATCACAACCGGGTCGCGAACCTTCCCGGTCGGATTCTGAAGCTTCTCGAACATCTTTCGAGGTAACAAATGACTGAGCTTCAGTTCCCGCTTTTTTAAGCACAGGCCGCATTCCCCGATTGGCATCACACCCCCTCAGATTGACGCTCCAGCCCTGCATTGTATGCTTAGAGCAAACCTTGCCCATGGAAAAATCCGCGAGGTTTTGCAGCTGCGACGCTCACGTCATGGGAACATGCCCTGAGTGCATCACCTGCTTTGGGACCATCGCGCGGCAGGCGGGTGCATGTACAAGGCGGACTTCCTGAATTGCTGTGAATGCACCGCGGCGCGGCCCATCGCCGATCCACTGCCCGAAGGGCGGCGCTACATAGGCGAACAGCGAAGGCGACAGCAGGTCCCTGGCCTAAGCGTCCGCCTGCGGCGGACGATGGTTTCCTTCGGCGTTGCTCAGGACGGGCCGCTACATGAGAAAAGGCCGAGCGGGTAGTGTTACACGAGGCGCTGTTGACTTTCCGTGGCTCCAGCGGAAAATAGATCAGAACTATGCCCGGACGGCGGAAATAAGCGCCAAACGGCGATTTCTAATAGGGACACATGTGACAGTCGCAAAACCGCAACTCTCACATAATCAATGGCATACACTTTTCTAATAGGGACACTTTTTGACTTCTCATTTTTACCGCGTTTCAACCCCCCTCCGCCGCCACCTGAAAGAGTCCGCCTCCCAAGTCCGCTCCGCCCTCCAGAAGAAAAATGGGAGGCGGCAGCCGCCCCCCGCCAAAAAAAACCAAAGGACTTTTCAACCGGGGTGCTTTTCCTGTATAAATGGTATGCGGTTTTTAGTCGGATAACCTGGCTGTGCCCATTACGTCCCAATCCAACAGAAGTATTTTGTGCGGGGACTGAAAAATCGGGAACGGCGTGCCTTGTCCGGGAGGGAAGACTGCTGTGATTGAAGTTCAGGACCTGACGAAATCATTTGGAGCCGTGATCGCCGTGGATCATATTTCCTTCACCGTGAACAAAGGGCGAAATTCTCGGATTCCTCGGCCCCAACGGCGCTGGAAAAACGACCACCATGCGCATCCTGACGGGCTTCATGCCCGCCACTTCCGGAACCGCGCGCGTCGCGGGATTCGACGTGTTCGAGCAGTCCATGGAAGTGCGGCGGCGCATCGGCTACCTGCCGGAAAATCCGCCGCTCTATCTGGACATGACCGTCGGCGAATATCTGGATTTCGTCGCGCGGATCAAGGACGTTCCGCCGGACCAGCGCGCGGCGCGCGTGGACGACGCGCTGCAGAAAACCAACATCACGGAAAAACGCGACGAACTGATCAAGAAATTATCGCGCGGCTACAAACAGCGCGTGGGCCTGGCGCAGGCTCGTGGTTCACGATCCCGGATGTGGTGATTCTTGACGAGCCTACCGTCGGCCTGGACCCCAAGCAGATTATCGAAGTCCGCAACCTGATCAAGGGTCTTTCGGGCGCGCATACCATTATTCTTTCCACGCACATCTTGCCGGAAGTCATCGATGACCTGCGATCGCGTGGTGATTATCAATAAAGGACGCGTCGCCGCGGTGGACACGCCGCAGAATCTCACTTCGCAGATGCGCGGAGGCGAACGCGTGCGGCTGGAAGTGGGCGCCACGAATCGAGCAGTTGCGGCGGCGCTCGGTGAAATTCCCGGGCTGGTCATCACCGGCCTGGACTCCATCGGCTCTTCCGGGCGCATCGCCGTCACCGTGGAAACAAAATCGGAAAAAGACATTCGCGCCGAAGTGGCCGCAAAAATTGTGGGCAAGGGCATGGGACTTTACGAATTGCGCGGAGCCAGCCTGAGTCTGGAAGAGATCTTCCTGAAACTGACCATCGAGGATCCGGCGCAAAAGCCGGCCGCCCAGGGCGGAGGAAACCAGATGCGAACGCTCTACGCCATTTATCGGAAGGAAATGAACCATTATTTCGTCTCGCCGATGGCCTGGATCGTGGTCGGCGTGTTCCTGGGTCTGAGCGGATAGTTTTTCAACCGCATCCTGAGTCTGGTGATGCGAGCAATCCCTGCAGGCAGATGATGCAGGGCATGCATTACGGCACGCCGGCGAATTTCGACGTGCCGGGCGTCACGCTGCGCGCATTTCTGGGAATTATCAGCACCTGCTGCTGTTCATCACGCCGCTGCTGACCATGGGCGTTTACGCGGAGGAACGCAAGCGCGGCACCATGGAACTGCTGATGACCTCGCCGGTGCGGACACGCGCATCGTGCTGGGGAAATTTTTCAGCCTGCTGACGCTCTACGCCATCATGCTGCTGCCCACAATGCTGTATGTGAGTTATGTTTTCATGAATAGCGACCCGCGCGCGCCGTTCAAACTGATTTTGGTGGGATATCTGGGCGCGCTGCTGCTGGGCGGGGCGCTGCTGGCCATTGGTTCGTTCCTTTCTTCGCTGACGGAGAACCAGCTTATTTCCGGATTCTGGCCTTCGCGATTTTTCTGATTCTGTGGGTGATGGACTGGGGCCAGCAGAGCGCCGGCGACACCAAGGGCGCCATCCTGGAGATATCTCTCCATCATCCATCATTACGAGGATTTCGCGCGAGGAGTGGTGGATACCTCCAGCTGGTTTTTTACTGCAGCCTGATTATTCTGGCTCTTTTCCTCACGGTGCGCTCGCTCGATTCCATGCGCTGGCGCCGCGCCTGAACGGCCACAAAGGAGAAACGCATGGCCATGGATCGCAAAGAAATTTTCCGGATCGCTGGGATGGATGGGCCTGATGGCGCTGGTCGGCCGGCGGCATGCGCTATTCCGATCGAGGAAACGTTTTCGACGCTGGTGAAAATCCTGCCGGTGGGCGGCGGCGTGCTGCTCTTGCTGTCGCCATCGTGGTGCTGCTCCGCGAGATTATGGGATTTTTCACAAAACGGTCGTCGAAGCTCGGCGCCAATACGCTGGTGGTTGTGCTGGCGTCGCTGGTATTCTTGGATTGCTGAATTTCCTGGGTTACAAGCATGACAAGCGGTTTGACCTCACCAGCGGACAGTTGTTCACACTGGGACCAGACGCCGCAACGTGGTGGGCAATCTCTACGCAAGCGACGTGGACGTTTACAACTTCACGAAAACGCCGGACACGGAACTTAACGATTTGATGTCCGAATATACCGCCCTGAGCCATCACCTGCATTATCACGTGGTGGATCCGCAGGAACGTCCCGATCTGGCAAAGCAGTACGGGATTGAAAGCATGGGCCAGGCCGTGGTGGTAAGCGGCACGCGTTCTGAAAAGCTGGACACCAAGGATGAATCGGACATTACCGGAGCAATTCTGAAGGTGACTCGCGACACGGTGAAGACTCTGTGCTTCATCGAAGGCCACAGCGAGAAATCCACCAGCTCGACGGAAGCAACTGGTTACAGCACGGTGGCCAAGGAACTGGAGCGCGAAGGCTACAAGACGCAGTCCGTGAATCTGGTCACCTCTGGAAGCGTTCCGCCGGATTGCAGCGTGTTGGTGGATGCCGGGCCGGTGCAGTCGCTGTTGCCGCCGGAAGTGACCATGCTCCAGCAATTCCTGACCAACGGCGGAAAGGCGCTGCTGCTGCTCGATCCGCAAACCGATCCGAAGCTGGAGCCGGTGCTGAGTGACTGGAACATCAGTTCGCCCAACATGATTGTGGTGGACGCCAGCGGCATGGGGAAATACGTCGGTCTGGGGCCCGCCGCGCCGATCGTGGTGGACTACGGACAAAGCCCCATCACCAAGAGTTTTTCGCGCGCCATCACGTTTTTTCCGCTGGCGCGTCCCGCTTTTACAGCGGACAAAACGAAAACTGAAATCACCAACGTGGACCTGCTGAAGACCTCGGAGGCAAGTTTCGCCACCAAGGAAATCAAGGGCAAGCAGGTGAGCTTCAATCCGGCCACGGATCTTCGCGGCCCGATTACGCTGGGCGTCACCGCCGACCACAAAGTGGGCGACAAGGATGGGCGGCTGGTGGTGATTGGCGATTCGGATTTCGCCTCCAACCAGTGGGTAACGCTGGTGCGCAACGGCGACCTTTTTTACAACATCATCAACTGGCTGGCGCAGGATGAAAACCTGATCTCCATCCGCCCCAAGAGTCCGGAAAACCGGCGCGTGACGCTGACGGAGGCGGAACAGCGCGCGCTGGCCTGGTTCAGCGTGGTGCTTCTGCCCGGACTGGTGATCCTGACGGGCATCTGGATCTTGTGGAAACGGCGCTAGGAGAGAAGGCATGAAGAAGAGCACGCTGGTGCTGGTGCTGCTGGCCGTCCTGGCTGGCGGACTCACCTGGTATTTTGAATTCAAACATCCCCCGAAAGAGGAACAGCCCGCGGATGCCTTGAAGCCGGCGTTCACGTTTCAGGCTGACGATATTAATTCCATCGAAATTGAACGCCAGGGCCAGGTGATTCACATTGACCGCCGCGGCGACACCTGGGAAATCACCAAGCCTCTGGATACGCGGGCCAGCAAGTTCGCCGTGAACGGCATTGTGAATGGCGTGGCCACGGCGATGATCGTCAAGAAAATGCCGGGACAGGCGGACCGCCTGGCGATGTACGGCCTGTCGCAACCCGGCGTGATTCTGCGCATAAAGCTGAAGAATGGCGCGCAGCACGAAGTGAAATTGGGCGGGAAGGATTTTGACGGCACGGACGTCTACGCGCAGGTGGATAACGCGCCGGACGTTTATCTCTTCACCTCGTCTCTGCTGACCAGCTCGGACAAGGATTTGGACGATTTGCGCGACAAATCCGTGTTGGACGTGCAACTGGGCGACGTGATTGCCGTGGACTTGAAAAACGCGCAGGGAAATTTTCTGCTGGCCAAGGAAGGCGCGGACTGGAAATTCAAGCAGCCAACGGACGCTTACGCCGATAACACGGGCATTACCACCATCCTGGCGCAAACCAGCACCGGCAGGATGGTTTCCATCGTCAGCGAAAATACCGATGACCTCGCAAAGTACGGGCTGGCCAAGCCGGCGATAACCTTCACGGCCATCGACAAGAACGGGAAGTCGCATACGCTGCAGGTGGGCAATAAAACGGGTGACAACTATTACGCAATGGATCCCTCGCGCGCCATGGTGTTCGAGATCAGCGGCGATCTATTCAAGCGTCTGGACGCGGGCCCACAGGAATTGCAGAGCAAGAATTTGATGCACGTAAGCGAAAACGATCTCGCCAAAGTGGAAATCCGGAACGCCAACCAGACAGCGGATTTCACGCATCAGGGAGACCAATGGCTGTTTACCGCGCCCCCCGCGCAAAACGGCAAAGAGGCCATGGCGTGGAAGTTTCTGACGCCGCTCACCGAGGCGCGAGCCACGGAAGTTCTGGATCATCCAACACCCGCGGACAATGCCAGGTTCGACAAGCCCGCCGTGGATGCCACGCTGACTCCGAAATCCGGCAAGCCCATTCACGTTTCCATTTCGCAGCCGGATGGCGACAGCGTGTATGCCAGGACCGATGCCAGCCCCAATATTTACAAACTTCCTAAATCCGCTCTCGATGATTTGAATTTTGAGGCGGCGGATATTGTGCAGGCGCCGGAACCGCCCGCCAGATAAAAAAAGCCGCGGAAATTATTCAGCAGATTTCCAGCGGCCGCCCGGTTCCGTCCGCCCAGACAGCAAGCAGAAGAACCTCTCCAGATACGGGCGACAAGTAGAAGTAGAAGACCTCCGAGCCACACCGCAGTTCATAAAAATCGGGGCGCTTGGGATCGGCCTGCACGGCCACTCCAGTGGTCAGAAGCCGGCGGAAACGAAGAAATGTCTCGGGCGGATGCTGACGGCCATCCTGAATCTTCTGAAGTTCACTCACATATAGAGTCATTGCTCATTCTCCCCATCAGGCCTCATTAGCTATTACGCCTGGACGCGCGAAAAGTTCCACTGGGAGCGCCCAAGCCGCCCGATATCCGGCTATTGGCGAAGAGGGTAATGGATGCGGCGAAAGCAAGCCTTGCCAGCGGGGTCAAAACCTGTCTATAGTCGAATTGGTATATGGTGGGTCGCGATTCACTGAAGAGGGCCGAGGAGTTTGCGCAGGATAAACGACGAAAACACCGCCACTGGCAGGTAACGCTCTATTATCACGATGGTGAGAGGTTCGCCCGCGTATATGTTGACCGCGAGCGCGCGGTACGTTTTGCCGAGCGTCAGAAGAGATCACCGATCGTGAGAACGGCACGTGTGCTGGAAGTGGATTGAAGCGTCAGCGCAGCCGGAGCCAGCCGTGTGAGAATGGTGATTCGCCGCGGAAATCCGCTGCTTAAGTAGAGGTGTGGGCGCGCCCTTGCCGAGTTTTCCCCGCCATGCTATAAAGAAGTGCTTCGGTTTTGCGGCCGTAGTATAGGGGTAGTACGACAGCTTGCCAAGCTGTAGGCGGGGGTTCGAGTCCCCTCGGCCGCTCCAGTTTTCCTTCCGTCTTCCCTGTGAGATTCATTGACATTCGCAATGGGCCCAAGCAAAGTCTTGACTCCCGCAGTGATGTGTTTTTCAGTGGCGCTCGCAGTGTGAAGGCGTGGGGTCGGGAGTTCGATGCGAAAAATTCAGGTGGCAGTGGGAAGCACGCGGCGGCCAAAAGTGAATGCCCTATGGGAGGCATTGACCGTTTTCAGCGCCACGCTGGACCCCGACGCGCAATTCGAAGTGGTGGATGTGGAAGTCCTCAGCGGGGTGAGGCACACGCCGCTCAGCCGCCTGGAAACCATGGAAGGCGCGCGGCAGCGCGCGGAGTCGCTGGTGGTGATGGCGCGGGAGCAGCAGAAGGCGTGGCGCTATTTTGTGGGCATGGAAGGCGGGGTGGATGTAATCGCGTCGGAACATTCGCGGGTAGTGCTGTTGCAGAACTGGGCGTATGTGACGGATGGCGCGGGGCGCGGCGCTTACGGGCAGTCGGGATCCATTTCACTTCCTGAAAAGCTGGCGCGGCGCGTGGTGGACGACGGCGTGGAGCTCGCCGAAGCCATTGACTCTTATGCAGCGGCTTTGGGGATACGCGACGCGCAGGGAACCTGGGGCGTTCTGACCAGAAATCACATCACCCGTCAGGACGCGTTTCGGATTGCGGTGATAAATGCGTTTGCGCCGTTTTTCAATGCCGAGATTTATGAGAAGAAATGATGCGCGGCGCGCGATGCCGGCATGTTCAGCCAGGCCCCGGGCAGCCCGATGATGTGGATTGAAGCGCGCGCCCCCACGCGAATTGACCTGGCCGGCGGAACGCTGGATATCTGGCCGCTGTATCTCTTCCACGAAGGCGCCATCACGGTGAACTGTGCGATTTCGCGTTACGCGAAATGCCGGATTGAAACACATGGAAAAACGGCGGCCGCCGCTCGCGCGATTGTGCTGCGCTCCCTGGACACGCTGCGCGAGGAAAGATTCCAATCATTCGAGGACTTAACCTCCGCGCGCAAGTGCCGCCTGCCGCTGCTCGCTCAGCTGGCGCGTTTTTTCAAACCACGCGTGGGGTTCACGCTGACTACGGATTCGGAAGCGCCCGCGGGCGCGGGGATCGGCGGCTCCAGCGCCATGGCCGTGGCTATCTGCGCGGCGCTGGACCGGCTCACGGGAGCGAAATTGAGCCGCGTGGATTGGATTCATCTGAGCCGCGATGCCGAGGCCATCGTGCTGGGCGGTCCGGCGGGAACGCAGGACCACTATCCGCCGGCGTTTGGCGGGGCCATGGCGGTGATGCTGGAGCCGGGCGGCGAACACCGCGAGTCGCTGCGAGTGGACCTGCATGAATTGGAGCGACGGCTGGTGCTTTGCTACACAGGGAAGCCGCGGCAATCCGGAATCAACAACTGGAAGGTTTTTCAGCAGCATCTGAACGGCGACCGGCGGGTACGCCGAAATCTGGCGGAAATCGCCGTGATTGCGCGGGAGATGCGCGTGGCGTTGGAGAAGGGGAACTGGGGCGAAGCGGGACGGCTGATGCGCGAAGAGTGGAGTTTTCGGCGGCGGAATTTGCCCACGATTTCGACTCCGGTGATTGATGAAATTATATCCAAGGCCCGGCGCGCGGGCGCGCTCGCCGGGAAAGTGTGCGGAGCAGGTGGCGGCGGATGCGTAACGCTGATGGTTCCACCGGAAGCGCGCGGGAGTGTGGAGGATGCGGTTCGCGGAGCGCGCGGAGAAGTGCTGCCATTTCGCATTGACGGTCGCGGGGTGGTAGTGCGCACGGGCCGCGGCTGAGGCGCGAAGGATTTTGGGGCTTGCACAGCCGCCACGCTTCGCAAGAGCGAAGAATTGGATTAATATGACTTCAGTATGCCGCGCTGGTCATACATTTGCGTCGCCTTCCTGCTGACAGCGCCGTCTGATGTCCCGCACGGGTCTTCTCTGCGTACCACCAGTTCCAACACGGCACAGCAAGGCGCCACGCTGCCCACATTATCGGACATCTTTCTCAGCGTGACCGGGAATGAGGACAGCAAACAATCCACGCTGGCGGTGCAGGAGCGCCTGCAAATTGTGCGCTTCGTGGACGGTGAATTTGCCAAAGCCGTGCGGCCGTTGCCCGCGGACAAGAAGGGGTTTCGCTACGAGGCGCGCGCAACGATCAACGACAAGGACCTGGACAAGGAGATTTCCAGCCATGGCCTGGCGGCGAGGCCCGGGGATACCGTCCAAATTACCAATGTAATTTTCCGCGAGAAGGAAATTGTGGTGGAGATCAATGGAGGACCAAGACACCACGGAAGCTGGCGCAATCATGTGCAGGTGAGAGCGGGGGTCGGTGGAATGGGAACTGGGACGGGAGCGCCGCCCCCCGCCTCGCGGCCGCCGGGCGCCATGCTGATTCTTGACTACGGCAAGACGCTGCCGGATATGAGTCCGGATGATTTGAAGAAGGACCTCTCGGTCTTCCTGGATTTCGCCAACCAGCGTTCGCCGGCCACACAGTGGGTGGACACGCTGCCGCCGGAGTTCCGCCAGGCGATTAAGGAGCAGAGAGCGGTGGTGGGAATGAATCCGGACATGGTGCTGGCCGCGCTGGGCCATCCGGACAAGAAGGTTCGCGAGACCAACGACAATGGCGAAGAGACGGAAGACTGGATTTACGGCCATCCGCCGGCGAAAACGATTTTCGTCACCTTCCTGAACGACAAAGTGACGCAGGTGAAGCAGTATCCCTGAAGCCCGGCGCGTCTGCCCGGCATGCTGATGCGCGTTGACATTTTTCTCGCCCCGCCCTAGCATCTCCCCGCAGTTTTTCGCCGCTCGCTTGGAGCGCGATGACAGCCGCAAGAAATTCCGGAGGAGCAATGGCCATCAAAGTGGGAATTAATGGGTTCGGTCGCATCGGGCGGAATATCTATCGCGCGGCGCTGGGCGACCCGCAGATTGAAATTGTGGCGGTGAACGACATCACCGATCCGAAAACGCTGGCGCATCTGCTGAAATACGATTCCATTCTTGGGAATCTGGCGCAGACGGTAACCTATGGCCCGGATTCCATTTCCGTGGACGGCAAAACCTTCAAGGTGTTCAAAGTGAAGGACCCGGCGGAACTGGATTGGTCGTCCGTGGGAGCGCAGATTGTGGTGGAGTCCACGGGGCTCTTCACCAGGGGATCGGAAGCACGGAAGCATATTCGCGGAACGGTAAAGAAAGTGATCATCTCCGCGCCGGCGACGGAAGAGGATCAAACGCTGGTGCTGGGGGTGAACGACAAGGCCTACGACCCGACCAAGCACAGCGTGGTGTCCAACGCGTCCTGCACCACCAACTGCCTGGCGCCGGTGGCCAAGGTGCTGCACGATTCCTTCGGAATTGTGAGCGGCACAATGACCACGGTTCATTCCTACACGAACGATCAAAAACTGCTGGACCTGCCCCACCCGGATTTGCGGCGCTCACGCGCGGCGGCGCTTTCGATGATTCCCACGTCCACCGGCGCGGCCAAGGCGCTGCACCTGGTGATTCCCGAATTGAAGGGAAAGCTGGACGGATTTTCGCTGCGCGTGCCCACGCCAGACGTGAGCGTGGTGGACCTGACCGTCTTCACGGAAAAACCAGTGACGGTGCAATCGGTAAACGCGGCGCTGCGCGCGGCAGCGGAAGGGCCCATGAAGAACATTCTGGCCTATACCGAGGAGGAACTGGTCTCCATTGATTTCCGTGGCAACCCGAATTCTTCCATCGTGGATTCCGGTTACACGCGCGTGGTGGGAACGAACTGCGTGAAGGTGCTGGCGTGGTACGACAACGAATGGGGCTACTCCTGCCGGTGCCGCGACCTGATCAAGATGATGGGCGCGAAACTGTAGGCCGCGCTCGCCGTCGCAGCGTACCGGGCAACACATGAACAAACTTTCGATCCGCGATCTCGATTTGGCGGGGAAACGCGTCTTCATCCGTGCAGACTTCAATGTGCCGCTGGCCGACGGGCGCGTGACGGACGACACGCGCATCCGCGAGACGCTGCCCACGTTGCGGCTGGCGATGGAGCGCGGCGGGCGTCTGGTGCTGGCCTCGCATCTGGGCCGGCCAAAAGGGAAACCCAATCCCGAATACAGCCTGGCGCCGGTAACCGCGAGGCTCAGCGAACTGCTGGGTAAGAAAGTTGAGTTCGCATCGGATTGCGTGGGGCCGGAGGCGGAGGCGAAGAGCCGCGCGCTGGCCAATGGCGATGTGCTCCTGCTGGAAAACGTGCGCTTCCATCTGGAAGAAGAAAAAGATGACGACGGTTTTTCGGCGCAGCTCGCCGCACTATGTGACGGGCTGTACGTTTGCGATGCGTTTGGCTCCGCCCATCGCGCCCACGCCTCCGTGGTCGGCATCACGCGGCATGTGCGGCAAGCTGCCGCGGGGCTATTGATGGAGCGCGAACTGGCCTATCTCGGTAAGGCGCTCAGCAATCCGGAAAGACCATTCGTGGCCATTCTGGGCGGCGCAAAGGTTTCCGATAAAATCGAAGTGGTACAGAATCTGATGCGCGTGGCCGATACCATGTTGATTGGCGGCGCCATGGCTTACACGTTTTTGAAATCCGAAGGCGTGGAAGTGGGGAAGTCGCTGGTGGAAAGCGACAAGCTGGACCTGGCCCACAACCTGCTGGAGCAGGCGCGCGCGAAAGGCTTCCGCCTTGTGCTGCCGGTGGATCATATCGTGGCGGCGTCGCCAAGCTCTTCAGAAACGCAAATTGTAGATATTCGCAATACACCTGCGGACAGGATGGGTCTGGACATCGGCCCAATGACCGTCGCGCTTTTTCGTTCGGCGCTGGCCGGGTCGCGGACGATCGTGTGGAACGGGCCGCTGGGCATGTTTGAGAAGGCCGCTTTCGCCGCGGGGACGCTGGGAGTCGCCAAGGCTGTGGCTGAGGCTACCGCCGCTGGTGCCACGTCCATTGTGGGGGGTGGTGATTCCGTGGCGGCGGTCCATCAGGCCGGCGTGGCCAATCAGATTTCCCACATTTCCACGGGCGGCGGCGCATCCCTGGAATTCCTGGCCGGCGAAACCCTTCCGGGAGTGGTGGCTCTCACAGACAAGCCGTAACCCTGCGGAAAAAGAGTACTGACTGCGCAAGAGACCCGAAGGGGATACAACCCGTGTATCTTTGCTCGAAGATCAATCCAAATAGCTTTTGTCTGCGTACAACGTTCTGGTATCCTTGAGTGCAGCCGGGCCCCACAACGCAGTTCGAGGGTTTCGCCGTCCTCGCAAATGGAGTTGTTCTCGATCTTGTTCTGCAGGCCATCTGAAAAGGTTCTCGTCTGGAGGCGTTCATGAAGTCATCGAAGAAGATGATGACCATCCTGTTGGCTATTCTTTGCATCGCCGCGGTGGCGTTGATTGCGCGGCACGATGGGATCGCGCAGATCCTGGCGAGGAATTATTTCCCGCAGGACACCGCCCGTGCGGCTGCGATGCCCCAGAAGGCCACGGTGGCGAAGCCGCCACAGGGATTTGCCGGGGTGCTGACCTGGCATAACGACAATTTGCGCGATGGGCTGAACTCGCAGGAAACGATTCTGACGCCGGCGAATGTGAGCGCGGCGAATGGATTCGGCGTGGTGTTCAGTTACCCGGTGGATGGTTATATCTTCGGACAGCCGCTATATGTGCCCAATGTGAACGTGGTCGGCTACGGCATGAAAAACGTGGTTTACGTGGCCACGGAAAATGACAGCCTGTACGCCTTTGACGCGGACGGAGTAGTGACCACTCCGTTGTGGCAGGCCAGCTTCATTAATCCCCCGGGCGTGGTGCCGATCCCCGAGACGCTGGTGAATTGCCCGCAGGCGGGACCCGGTTATGGAGTGACGGCCACTCCGGTGATTGATCCCGTGGCAGGCGTGATTTACGTTCTGGCGGCAATTTATATCCCGCAACCCAGCGGAAAAACCAGCTACATTCTGCACGCACTGGATATTACTTCCGGCCAGGAAGAACCCTATTCGCCGGTGGTGGTAAAGGCCAGCGTGGGCAGTGTCACGCTCAGCGCGGTGCAGGAACTCTCACGGACCGGGCTTCTTCTGGCCGACGGCAATGTCTATATGGCCTTTGGCTCCTACTGTGACCATCCGCCGTACAATGGTTTCGTAGTGGCCTATAACGCCTCGACTTTCAAGCAAGCCGCGGTGTTCACCCCGTCACCTACCGGCAGCGACAGCGGGATCTGGATGTCAGGCGATGGAATTGGCGCCGATTCGGCGGGATACCTCTATTTTTCAACGGGAAACGGAACGTTTGATGTCAATACGGGCGGCTCCAACTATGGCGATTCATTCCTGAAAATGAATCCGAACCTCACCGTGGCGGACTATTTCACCCCGGCGGAGCAGCAGTCCGACGACGAAAATAATGAGGATATGGGCGCGGGCGGGTTTCTGCTGATGGCGCCGCAGACGCCGGTTGCGCTTCCTGAAATCGTATCCGGCAGCAAAGATGGCACGCTGTACGTGATGAACAAGAATTACCTGAGCCATTACAATTCCACCAAGGACAATATCGTGCAGGAAATTCCGGACGCCTTTGCCGAGGGATTCTGGAGCGGGTTCGCCTACTGGAACAACAACGTTTACGCCGCCTCAAACACTGAGTACTTGACGCAATATCCCGTGGTAAGAGGGTTGCTGACCACGCCGATTGTCGCCAACAACTCTGAGCTGGCCTATCCGTATCCGGGAGCGACGCCCAGCGTTTCCTCCAATGGAACCAGCAACGCGATTGTGTGGACGCTGTTCAACGACAAACAGTACGTCCGATTGCATGCTTCCATGGCAACGAATGTGGCGTCTCCCAGCCTCGGGCTGTATGACAGCGTGTCCACTTCCAACGCCACCGGCGTAAAATTCGTGCCTCCGACGATCGCCAATGGCCGCGTCTATGTGTCCACCCAGACGGCGCTGGTGGTCTTCGGCCTCACGAATTAGCTCCGCGCAGCGGCGGGTCAACCGCCGCCGCAACAATTCCAGTCTTTACCAAAAACCGAAAGGCGTCTTGCCGCCGCAGGGTGGTGGTGTTAAATTGCAGGCCTGCTTCTGAGCGGGATGCCCTATGATTCGAGTGTGTTCAGGCAGTTGAGGGGGCAAAGCGGGAATCGGCCATAGGCGGGGGCACGATGCGGAAAGCCGTGATAGCCGGGAATTGGAAGATGTACAAGACGCAGGGGGAAGCGCGAGCATTCATGGCTGCGTTTTTGCCCATGGTGGCCGGTGTGACCCACTGCGAGATTGTCGTCGCGCCGCCGTTTACGGCTCTGGCAGCAGTGGCCGAGGCGTGTCGCGGAACAAAGATCAAGGTAGCCGCTCAGAATATGCACTGGGAGAAGGAAGGCGCGTTCACCGGGGAGATTTCCGCGGGAATGATTACCGAACTGGGGTGCCAGGCGGTTATTATCGGCCATTCCGAGAGGCGCCACTATTTTGGCGAAACGGACGCGACGGTGCAATTGAAGGTGAAGGCCGCGGTGGTCGCGGGCCTCACGCCCATCGTTTGCGTTGGGGAGTTGCTGGCGGAACGCGAAGCGAACAAGACGGAAGCCGTGTTGGAAAGACAGATTGGAGAGGGGCTGGCTGCGTTGACCGAGGAGGAATTCTCGCGTATTCTGATTGCCTACGAACCCGTCTGGGCCATCGGGACGGGGCGTACAGCCACGCCGGACATGGCGGCGTCGGCGCATCGGTTTATCCGCCAGCAGGCTGCCGAGCAGTTCACTTCGGAAAGTGCTGAGCAGGTGCGGATTCTCTACGGCGGAAGCGTGAAGCCCGAAAGCATCCGCACGCTGATGGCGGAGGACGAAATTGACGGCGCGCTGGTGGGCGGAGCGAGCCTGGACGCGCAATCATTCGGGTCCATCGTGAAGTATCCGATGTAGGATCTCGAAGGAACTCGGACAGGTTGAGGAGCAAAGGCGGATTGAGAAATGCCGAATGAAGCAAAGTGGGCGATAGCGCTGGCCGTCGGGGCAGCCTGGTCTGGTCCGGCTGGAAAGTCACCTGGATTCTGGTGACGATGCACGTGCTGGTGTGTCTGTTGCTGGTGGTGGTCATTATGTTGCAAAGCGGCAACGCCGCGGATTTCGCGGGCGCGTTCGGCGGAGCGGGTAGCCAGACTGCATTTGGTCCGCGTGGGCCAGCATCCTTCCTTTCCAAGGCCACCACATGGTGCGCCGTCATGTTTATGCTGACATCGCTGACGTTATGGCTGAAACGCGGGCCGGGACAGGGCGAAGCCGGCGCCATCAGTTCGATTCTTGAGCAGACACAGAAGAGCGCTCCGCCGCCTGTAAAATCAAAACCGGCGCCGCCGGTTCAGACGCCCCCGAAGCAGTCGCCGGCCATGCCGCCGCCGGTGAATTCCGCGCCAGCCATGCCCGCTCCAGCGTCTCCCAAACCTTAGTTTAGTCTGCTACAATTCGAGTTGAGTTTCCCCTCGCGGAAGTGGCGGAACTGGCAGACGCACCATCTTGAGGGGGTGGCGCCGCAAGGCGTGAGGGTTCGAATCCCTCCTTCCGCACCATAACTCTTTTTCGTTCGCGCCGCGCAGTTTGATGCCGAGTCTGCTTTCCTTCTCTTGCGTCTCCGCTTCCGTCTGGTGATACAGGTCCGCTAGCTGCCGGAGTTATCCGGTTTTAGACCGCATCTGCGCAACACATTTCAGCGGGGCGGGTGGCCCGTGGTCAAAGGCGCGCGCGTTGGTACGCCGCGGCCATGGGAGGGATCCGGCGAGATGGCGGAATCCACGTCAATGTATATGCGTTGTGAGCGGGGAAGACCCGGCGCGTAGCACTGGCCATCTGGCGCATAGCCGCGTTGTCCCGCGAAATCCTTTGGGCGGGGCGATTGGCCAAATTGCCACACCGACGCAAACGGAATGCCGCTGGCGGATGGTGGGACGTGGGTGTGCGGGAACGTGCATCCGGGCGAGGGCGGCGATGCCGTATTGTAGACCCAGAATGTCAGCTGATATTTCCCTCCGTTATCGTAGAGATCCTTCGCCGTGACGACCTGCGCGCCGCTTTGCTCGGTGGCCGGCATGGCCGAGCAATAAATTCCGGCGCGATAGCCGCTGGCGTTCACCGCGGCCGCCCAGGCGAAAATATAGGCCTTCTGCGCGGCGAGGAGGCGGCCGCCTTCCTCCTGGTCAATGAAAATGATGGTCCCATATGGGAAACCTTCCCGGCGGACGGCAGCAACGGCGGTCCGCGCATCGCTTTTCCCCAGCGACTGTGGATCGCCATCCTGCAGTTCACCATAGCGGCGGCCATTGAATAACACCTGAAATCCGAATCCGTATTGGCGAAGGATGCGGCGCTTGCCGGTCCAGGTGTTGGACCGGGCGCTGGGCGGCGTGTTCAGCCAGTATCCCGTGAACGAAAATGTTTTTCGCAACGCGGGCAATGCGGCGGCGCCGGGGAAATTGTTGCGATCAAACCCGAGATAGCTCCCCCGGCGCGGAAGCCCGCGAACTGCTCCAGGAATGCGGCCGATGCATGCTGGTGACGGGCGCCTGCGCATGGGGTTGCCGCGCGGCCGGCGCGGGAGAACACAACACGGCGCCGCAAAGTGTGGACAGGGCCGCAAGCAGGCAGCGGATACCCCGGGGCAACAATGCAGCGCGAACAGGCTGGCCGCGTCGCTTGGGGTTGCTGGCGGAGGAAATATCTTCAGGACGGATGCAAGGCCCATACCGCCAGGAATTGGAACCTGACCGTCGCGATTCGCACATCTGCTCATTCTACAATTCCATGGCCGAACGTGCTTTGGGAAGAACCGTTCATGGCCAGTTGCAGAATAGAAACAGTCTTGCAATTCGTCCGCGGTTATATATGATGGCGTGTCCCAAAGACTTGCGGGCGCATAGGCCCGCGTGAACAATCAGCGCAACACGGCCATAGGAGCGGAATACGATGGAGATGAAGACTCCGGGTAAGGGCTCGCGGGAACGGCAATGCTGCTCGCACTGCTGATCTTGATTTTGGTTGTAGGACGGTCTACGTTTCTGCTCCGGAAAATATCATCGCTCCGCGAAGCATCACGCACGTGGGGACGGGAATCGACAGCCAATACCACCTCGACTCTCTGGGTGACGGGCATCGTTTTCGTCCTTTCGCAATTGGGGCTGGCCTAGGCAATTTTCCGTTTTCGCGACCACGGCCAGCGGGCCGACATTCTCCGCGCGGCAACAATATGCTGGAAATTTTGTGGACCACGGCGACCATCGTGCTGTTTTCTGGGGCTGGGCGTGATGGCGCGCCATGCGTGGGCGGAGACACACTTCGTGGCAGCCGATGCCGACGCCATCCGAGTGGAAACCACCGGCAACCAGTTTGTCTGGAATTTCCGCTATCCCGGGCCGGATGGAAAATTCGGACGGCTGGACCGAAACAGATCAGCGCCTCCTCGGGAAATCCGCTGGGACTGGATCCCGGAGGATCCGGCGGGAAAGACGACATTGTGGTTCCGACGCTTGACGGTGCCGGTGAACCACCAAGTGGAACTGTTGCTCCGCTCACAGGACGTGATCCACAGCTTTTTTGTGCGAGAACTGCGGCTGAAGCAGGACGCCATGCCAGGAATGGTGATCCCCATGCATGTTCACGGCCACGAAGATCGGGCAGTATGAAATTGTCTGCACGCAATTGTGCGGACTGGGGCATTACCGCATGCGCAGTTTCTGGATGTGGTCTCCGATGACGACTATCAGAAGTTCTTGAAAGACCAGGAGCAGTTGCTGCCGCCACCTCCGCCGCGGCACGGCTTCGTGCGGCGGCACCTGCCGCATCTATCGGCCAGCAGCGGGGCATCGGGGAAATGATGAGAATCTCGGGTAAGGAATGGGAGGACGTATGAGTACGGAGGCACACGCGGCGCCGCACGTGGGCGCCGCGCCGACAGGATTCATCCGAAAATATATCTTCAGCGTGGACCACAAAGTAATCGGCATCCAGTATTTTCTGCTGGCGCTGGCCGCCGTGGCGGTGGGGATCTTCCTCTCCCTGCTGATGCGGCTGCATCTGGCGTGGCCGACCATGCATCTGCCGGTTTTGTGCCGGCGGATTGATGACGCCGGAGCAATATCTCTCGCTGGTAACCATGCACGGAACCATCATGATTTTCTTCGTGCTGACCACGGCGCCGCAGAGCGGTTTTGGAAATTATTTTCTCCCCATCCAAATCGGCGCGCCGGACATGGCTTTCCCGGTGATCAACATGATGTCCTTCTGGGTCACGTTTCGTGGCGTTCATCTTCATGCTCGGCGCATTTTTCGTCCCCGGTGGCGCGCCATTGGGTGGCTGGACAAATTATCCGCCGCTCTCCGGGCTGGGCGAAATAACCGGGCCGGGCGAGGGCATGGGCGAGACCATGTGGCTGATCAGCATTTCGCTTTTTTGCCTCGCGTCGCTGATGGGCGCGCTAAATTTCATCGCCACGGTGATTGACCTGCGCGCGCCGGGCATGTCCCTGATGCGCATGCCGCTGACCGTGTGGGCCTGGTTCGTCACCGCCATCCTGGGCTTGCTGGCCTTCGGCGTGCTGCTGGCGGCGGGAATTCTGCTGCTATTAGACCGAAGCGCGGGAACCAGTTTCTTCATTCCGGCGGGTTTGGTGGTCACCGACACGGTGCAGAACCACAGCGGTGGGCTCGCCGCTGCTTTGGCAGCACTTATTCTGGTTTTTCGGCCATCCCGAGGTGTATATCGCGATTTTCCCGGGCATGGGCGTGGCTTCGCATGTGCTGTCCACTTTCGCGCGCAAGCCGATATTCGGTTACAAAGCGATGGTGGCAGCCATCTGCGGCATTGGCGTTTCTGGGATTTATGGTTTGGGGCCATCACATGTTCGTCAGCGGAATGAGTCCCTACACCGGGCTGGCGTTCTCGTTCCTGACGCTGGCCATCGGTGTTCCCTCCGCGATTAAGACCTTCAACTGGCTGGGGACGCTGTGGGGCGGGCGAATTCAGTTCACCACGCCGATGCTGTACGCGCTGGGATTTGTCTCGCTATTTGTCAGCGGCGGCCTTTCCGGAATTTTCCTGGCGCAGCCCGCCGTGGACCTATACCTGCACGACACCTATTTCGTGGTGGCGCACTTCCACCTGATCATGGGCGTGGCGGCGATTTTCGGAATTTTCGCGGCCACTTATTTCTGGTTCCCGAAAATGTTCGGGCGAATGATGAATGACACGCTGGGCCGCTGCATTTCTGGATCACGTTCATCGGCGTGTACTGCATATTCATGCCCATGCATTTTATCGGCATCGTGGGCTATCCGCGGCGCTACGCCGATTCCAGCGGAGTGAATTATCTCGTCCCCATGCATGGAGCGCATGTGTTCATGACCATCGCGGCCATCGTCACCGCGCCTGGCGCAGCTTTTGTTTCTTTGAATTTCTTCTGGAGCTTGAAGTGGGGCGTAAAGGCCCCCATCAATCCGTGGAATGCGACGACTCTGGAATGGTCCATTCCTTCGCCACCGCCGCACGACAATTTTGGCGGACATTACCCCACCGTGTATCGCGGGCCATATGAATTCAGCGTGCCCGGCGCGAAAGACGATTTCATTCCGCAGAATCTGACTCCTGCGCAAGCGGGGCAGACCCGCTAGGATGCCATGCTCCCGGTAACCACATTTGCCGAAGAAATCGAGCTGATTGAAGGCGGCTCGGGAGGCGGAGGAAGCGGGCGCACGCCGGATGAAGGCGTTCCAGGCGGCGGAGGAGGCAATGGGGACGAAGGCGCGGGCGGAGCGGAAGTTCCCCAGCGCGCCTATGTCACCGGGATGACCGTGGCGCTGGCCGGCATCCTGATGTTTTTCATGGCGCTGGTGAGCGCCTATGTAGTGCGCAAGGGATTTCCGAATGGCGGATGGCAATCTCTGGAGCCGCCGCGGATTTTGTGGTTGAACACGCTGGTGCTGCTGGCTTCCAGCGCCACCATTGTGGTGGCGCGCCGCCAGCTGGAAGCGCGCGACGAGAGCGGCTTCCGGCATTGGTGGCGGGTGACCATCGCGCTGGGCCTGCTGTTCCTGGCCGGGCAGTTGATCGCCTGGAAGCAGCTTTGGGATGCCGGCGTTTATCTTTCGTCGAATCCCAGCAGCAGCTTTTTTTATGTGTTTACAGCGGCGCACGGGCTGCACTTGCTGGGCGGCCTAATCGCGCTGATTGTGACGCCACTCCACAAGGCGCGCCACCTCACGCGCGCCACGGCAACGGAAGTGGTGGCCGTTTACTGGCATTTCATGGACGGCCTGTGGGTGTTTCTGTTCCTACTACTTTTTCTGGGACGGTGAAGCGTGAGCCATTCGGAACCCGAATTCGTGGCGGACTCTCCGTGGTCGGGCGGAACAGCTCCGTTCGCCGTGAATTCCAAGAAACTGGGGATGTGGCTGTTCATCATCTCCGATTCGCTAACGTTTTCGGCGCTGCTGATTGCCTATGCGTGGGTGCGCCTGGCGAGTCCGGATTGGCCGCGGCCGTTTGAAATCTGGCCGGCGATCGCGAAGTCCACGTTGATGACCGTGGCGCTGCTCACCAGCAGCTTGACGATGGTGCTGGGCGTGGCGGCGGCCAACCGCGGCGACCGCAAGAAAACGGTGCGTTACCTGTGGCTGACGATTGTTGGCGGCCTGGCATTCATCGTTCTTCACGCCACCGAGTGGGTGACGCTGTTGAATGAAGGCGTGACGCCGTGGAGCAATCCCTGGGGCGCTCCGCTCTTCGGAGGAACTTTCTTTGGCCTTACCGGCTTGCACATGCTGCACGTCACCATCGGCGTGCTCTACCTGGCCTTCGTTTCCGTGGGCTATTCGCGTGGCAAGTTCAAGCCCGAAGACGTGGAAGTGAGCGGGTTGTACTGGCACTTCGTGGATTTGGTGTGGATGTTTATTTTCCCCATGATTTATCTGCTTTCGGTGAACTATAAGGGCTGAGGAGAGAAGCGCGCGATGACCGTACAATCGGATGTCCTGGATGCCCACAAGCCGGGAAGCACTCGGCTGTTTGTGACCATATGGGTGGCGCTGCTGGCGCTGACGTTCGTGGAAGTCTTTCTGGCGTATGAGCGCGTGCCGGTGAACATCATGCTGACGGTGCTGATTGGTCTCTCGCTGATTAAGGCGGCGCTGATTATTTCCTATTTCATGCACCTGCGCTTCGAGCGCCTGGGCTTGTTCCTGACGCTGATTCCGGCCATGGTATTCTGCATCTGCATGATGCTGATCGTGTTTTTTCCCGGATAGCGTGCGCCTGTTAAATATGCGACCACGCTGAAGCCGCGAATTGTGTAAGAATGGACTGATGATGCGGCGGTCAACAATCGCGAAGGCGCTGGCCGGCGGAGTGCTGCTGGCGGCGCTGCTGCTGTACCTGGCGCCTGAGCTTCACGCGCAGGGTTGCGCCATGTGTTATCAGAACGCCGCCGCCACCGGGCCGCAGGGCGCGCAGGCGCTTCGTCACGCCATCATGGTGCTGCTGGTCCCGCCAGTGGCCATGTTCGGCGCAATTTTTGGACTGCTTTATCAGCGCCGCAACGCCTCCCGCTGATTTCCTCCGCATAACCCCAAGAGAGCGTCGCACACGCGATCCGGCCCACCAGCCCGCGGAATATCGTATTCCCGGTTAATGGGCGGAGGTCAACGTGAAATGGATTTGGCTCCGGGGACGGCAGGATCGGGATGCGGCAAGCCGCAAGCATGTTCGCTGCACGGCGTCGGCATTCCCGGCAGCGAATAGCGGTGGCGCGCAATCCAGCGATACACCGGCGGACCAAGCCATCGAAATGGCGGCACAATCATCAGTCGGCCGAGCCAACGCCACGCCGGAAGTCGTCGCAGAATAGCCGCCCAGCCGAAAAAGCCGATCTGCCACGAGCCATCGGGCAATTGAACATGCATCTCCGTGTCCAACGCTTCGCGGGCGAAGGGCGCTTCCGCGGCGCGGTCGTCAGTTCGGTAGTCAATGAATTCGACTTCATGGTGCGTATCGAATGGCTCGATGCGCGCGCGCGCAACACGGCAAAACGGGCAGGAGCCGTCCATGAATACTCGAGTTGCCTTCGTAGTGCCCATGTACTTTCCCGTTGATTAGATGATGCCGGGACAGAGAGTGCTACTAGAATCATGGGGTTTTAAGCCGTGTCCTAAACATTGCCGTTTGCGGCCTTCCGGCCACGGCGTCGCTAGATTCCGTGAAATGAGCAATAGGCCTCCAGGAGCAAGGTCAGGATTCCAAGCGCGCTCAGAACCAGCGTTACACCCGTGAGTTGCCGGGACACGGCCGGATTCCTGGCGTTGCGGTGAATGATTGGCAAATTAACTAGAGCGCTGGCGACCGACGCCAGGACGACGCCGGCGCCCGCCAGCCCGGCCTGCATTCTTCCGTGGCCCACCATGTTCGCCGCGGCAGCCGAAGTGCTGGCGCTGCTGACCAGACCGCCGAGCACACTGACTCCCAGAAATCCCAGTTTGCCGAGGTATCGTTCGCCGAGCGTGGAGATAATTTGAATCACGAGGAAAAGAACGGCGAAACTCAACACTCGTCTGAGCGAAACCGGGGATTCAAGGTGAATTTCGGTGGGAGCATCTCCGCCATCGGCATGCGCGCGACGGACGAAGACCAACGCCGCGGCGGTCATAATGAGAATAGGTCCGGCGGCGGTGTATATGGCTGTTGGAGCAAACAGCGCAAGGATGATCAGATTCCGCACAAACATGGCCACGATTGTCAGCAGTAACGCGGCGACAGCCACTCCCGATGAGGTAACACCGGCGCGCAGCGATTTGGCGAGTTCAACGGCGGCCGCGCTGCTGTTTACAGAGCCGCCGAGAAAACCGCTTAAATAAAGTCCGCGCGCGCCGTAAATCTTCAGCAGCACGTAATTCACGAATCCGATTCCGGCGATGACGATGACGGTCAGCCATGCCTGACGCGGGTTGATTAACTCCCACCTGTCGATGAAGTGGTTGGGAAGCAGGGGATAAACCACCAGCCCCAAAAGCCCCAGCAAGACGCCGCTGCGAATTTCCGCGGGTTGTAATCCTCCGGCAAACCGGTGCAGTTCGACTTTCCAGGTGAGCAGCAGCGTGGTCAGAATGGCGGCCGCCACCGGCGTGAAAAGGTGGCCCTGACCGACCAACGCGCCTAACACAAATATCACCAGGAGCGCCGCCGACGTTGTTGCTTCCAGGGACCGGTCAACCAGCAGTGTCCGGGCATTCGCAAAGATCACGATGAGGAAGACGCCGCCTAAACACACCAAGGCCATGGATGGCGCGAACAGGACCGCGAGCGTTCCCAAGAGGGCCGTGAGAGCAAACGTCCGCGCTCCGAGGTCTTTATTCGACCATTCGCGCTCGATGCCGACGAGAAGCCCGATGCCGAGCGATACGGCGATCTTGGCTGCCACCTCCGACGGCGGAAAGCGATTCACAAGCATCGGCGTGCTGGCTCCGGCGATATCATAAATTCAATATACGCTTCGGCAGTTCCGACAGGCGAGACAAGTTTGCCGCGCGCCCAATAAATCATCCGAACATTCATGGATCGCTGATCCGGGTAAAACCGGACGAATGAGGCGCATATTGTCGAGCTGCTGCATGGATCATTGGTCTTGCGGGTCTTGTGGGAACAACGGATCCCTCGCCGAAGCGCGCGCGAAACGCGCGATGGCTCGGGATGACTGAATAAGGCAGATTTTTCAATTAGCTGCTAACGCAGGCGGCCCGGCGGATCGGCCGGTTCAGGGACATGAGGCACTTCGGCGGGCTGATCGCCCAGCGGCCGCTCCGAGGGCGGCGGCTGTGGCAATCCCACCCCTTTGTTCAATTCCAGATGATCCTTGACGCAGGCCGGGCAATAGCCCTTGCCGGTTTCTTCATCGCGCAGACTGGCCAGCGTGTAACAGCCGCAGATGCAATCGCAATAGCCCGTGGTTGATGCCGTTTTGATGGGAACCAGCGCCATGCACTCTCCTCCGAAAGCTGATAGTAAACGGAAGGGTTGCTGGGCGCAATAGGCTGAATTGAAGCGGGACTGCATCCCGCAGTGGGAAGGCGAAAGGCAAGCAAATCAGCCGGCTTCGACGCCTTCCAGCTGAAAAGTGCGGAATGGCGCGCCAACGTTATTGTGCATTTTCATCCATAACTCGTTGGGATGGTCCAGAAAGACTCTCACCACATCGGGGTCGAACTGCGTTCCAGAGTGGCTGACAATTTCCTCGCGGGCGCGTCCAATGGACAGGGCTTTGCGGTAAGGACGGTCAGAAATCATGGCATCCAGAGTGTCCGCCACGGCAAATATGCGCGCACCGAGGGGGATTTCCTTGCCTTTCAGGCCACGGGGATAACCGGTGCCGTCGAAATGCTCCTGGTGGGTAAGGACAATTTGCGCCGCATCGTGAAGGAAGGGAATCGTGGAGAGCAGGGAATAACCAATCTCACAGTGGCGGCGCATGATGGCGCGCTCCGCCTCGGTGAGAGGGCCGGGCTTGCGAAGGATATTGTCGGGGATGCCCATCTTGCCGATATCGTGGAGAAAAGCGCCGCGGGCAATGTGACGCAGGGCCTCCCCGGAAACACCGATGGCTTTGGCCAGAGTGATGGTGACGGCCGTGACCCGCTGGCAATGCCCCTCGGTTTCCGCGTCGCGCGCGTCCAACGCGCCGCCCAGTGCTTCCAGCGTGTAGTCGTAGGACTGCTCCAGTTCGCGGAGCGCGCGGGAAAGCTGGTGCGTTTTCTGTTCCACCAGGCGTTCCAAATCGCGCTGATAGACCTTGTTTTCGCACACCAGGCGCCGGTGTTCCAGAGCGCGTCTGACGCTGAGATAGAGCTGGTCCCTTTCGAAGGGTTTGAGAATGTAATCGTAGGCGCCGTTGCGTATGGCCTGGATGGCTACGCTCACGTCGTGCATCGCGGTAACCAGAATCACGGGAATATCTATGTCGTATGCGCGGAGGCGGTCCAGGAGCGCCAGCCCATCCATGCCGGGCATCAGGATGTCGCTGATGACCAGGTCCGGGTTGGCGCGCTCCACCTCCAGCAGGGCTTCCTTCCCGTTGGCCATGGAGAGGCACCGATACCCCGCGGCTTCCAGGAGGCTGCACAGCACCTCCCGGAGGGCTTCTTCGTCGTCAACGACCAGTATCTTTTCTGTACTCACCGGGCCGGGCCTGAATGAAGATTATAGGTGGGCGCCGATGCGCAATGTGGTGAACTTGAATAATTGGTTTCCAAGAGTAATCACGTCCGCAGGCGCGGAAATATGGACGGTAGCGCAGCGCGTGGCCCGGCGGATTCCCGGGAATCTGCTATTCTCAACTGTAGGAGTCCGGGCTTAGGGAGCCTGCCATGATTCGAAAACTTCAGAATGTGCTGGCCCTGCTGCTGTTCTTTCCGTGCCTGGCGGTGGCTCAGCAGGGCGCGCCTGCCGTGCCCCCTGCCTCTTCTCCCGCTGCGGCGGCGGGCTCCACTTCGCCAGCCTCTAAACCCGCTCCTGCTTCCTCCGCCACCAATCCGGATTTCCTCCGCGCCACGGATGAAGTGCTTCAGCAGATGAGCCAGATTCTGGATTTGCCGGTGAAGGAGCCGCTGAAGAAGAGCCTCCGGAGCCGTGAGCAGATTCGCGATTATCTGGTCCAGCAGGAAAAGGAAGACAAGGAGCCGGAAAAACGCTACGCCGACGAGAAAACGCTGGAAGCTTTCGGCCTGATTCCGCGCGGTTTCCCGCTGGAATCATTCCTGCTGGACCTGATGACCGAGCAGATTGCCGGGTTGTACGATCCCAAGACGCGCGAGTTTTACATTGCCGATTGGATTTCCCCGGAAGACCAAAAGCCGGTGATGGCCCATGAACTGACCCACGCGCTTGACGATCAATACTTCCACATCGATGCCTGGTCGAAGGCCGCGCGGCCGAACGACGACGCCGAGACCGCGCGCGAAGCCGTCCTGGAAGGTTCCGCCGTGGCGGCGATGTTTGACTACGTTTTGGCGCCGCAAAAAATGAGCGTGCGCTCGTTCCCGGATATCTCCGTGCTGATTGGCCAGCAAACCGCGGAGGAAACAGAGAACGATCCCATGCTGCAGAAAGCGCCGCCGTTCATCCGCGACGATCTGTTATTTCCATACATGGCCGGGGCCACGTTCACCCAGCAGGTCCTGAAAGCCACTTCCGGCTGGGGCGATTTTCACAGGGTGTTCGAAAATCCGCCGGTCTCCACCCAGCAGATTTTGCATCCGGAGCTTTATCTGGCGGGCGTGAAGCCGTTGCCCATTGCTCTGCCGAAGATGGATCCCGTCCTTCCCGCGGGCTGGAAGGAATTGGACGAGAACGTGATGGGCGAATATGGCGTGCGGGAAGTCCTGCGGCAATATTTGGAGAAGGACAAGGCCGATGAAATGTCCACGGCCTGGGCCGCGGACCGTTATTCCATCTCCGAGAGCGCGGACAAGAAACACGACGTGGTGGCGCTCCGGCTGCGGCTGGAAAATGGCGCGGAGGCCAGCAAATTTTTCACCACATACAGCAACCTGCTGAAGAAGAAATATCCCACGCGCACGGCGGTCCAGGAACAGGTGTCATTTCTGGCGTGGGAGACGGATATCGGCGGAGTGGAACTGGATTGCCATGAGGATGAGTGCCTCGACGTGGAGGGCGCGGACCGCGCGTTCTTTGACCGGCTGACGCACGCCATGGGATGGCCGGCCGTGGCCGCTGCACCCAGATCCGCGGTCCCTGTTGCCCCCGCGGCGCACGATGACCAGCACGCGCCTGTTGACGGTGCGGAAACGACACCAGCGCGTTGACGCCGACTGCATTTTTTTAGGGCTGGCTAGCTTTTGCCGGACGAAGTGGAAAACAGCGCGCGGATTTTTCGCGCTGCGTTTTTCCGGAGAGCCGCCGCAGGCGGTGCTCCAGCCCGGCGAGGCAGCGGCGATAAGCGGCGTCCGGGAGAGCGCCCCGGCGGTTCACTTCGTGCAATTCTTCCAGGGCCGCGCGAGTGATTTCGGCGGCGCGTTCCGGCTGCCGCGCGGTATGTTCGTAGTAGATGGCCAGCTGCTCGTATGCCGCCAGGCCCTCCCGCGAATCGCTGCACAATTCCTCCCAGAGCGAATGAGCCAGCAGCAGATCGCCTTCTCGCTTCGCGAGCCGCGCCAGATGGAGACGGGCGGCGCGGTCCACCGCGGTTGGCAGGCCGCGATCGAGCGCCTGGTGATAAAGCTGGCGCGCGCGGGTAGTATCGCCGCGACGTTCGAAGAGGCGCGACAACGCGAAGAGGTCCAGCGGGTCGGCGTCTTCTGATGGCGGCGATGAAAGCAGTGCGAGAGCGTGCATTGTGAGCGCGGCCAGCCCCTGCAGGTCCATGCGGTTGTGTTGGAAAACGGGAACCAGAGGCTCCGCCGGGCCGCCGCGAAGAAAGTCAAAATAGAAGCGCGGGATCAGCGCGGAAATCACGTCTTCGGCGCGCTCCTGTCCCAAAATGTGATGCTCCAATTCGCATAGCCGCACGGAACCCAGCCGTAATCGCCAAAGCTGCCGCGCGGGGTGAAGCAAGTCTATGTGGGCGCGCAAAGTCTGCGGTGGAATGGAGCGCGTCATGCGGAAGCGGGTTTCCAGCAAGGGCCAGTCGAATGTTTTCCCGTTGAAGGTGACCAACACGGGACGCTCCGCGATGCGCTCTTGCAGCGCCAGCAGAACGGAATGCTCTTCGTCCAGATCGCGCAGGAAAAGCTGCTCCACCTGAAGCCCGCCCGCGTCCCACCATGCCAGGCCCACCAGGAAAGCGTATGTGCCCGTGCCGCCCGCGAGGCCGGTGGTCTCCGTGTCCAGAAAAAGCCAGTTTTCGGGATTGGCGGCATCGGCATGGAGGCCCGGCGCCAGGAGATGCAGCGCTTCGGGTAAGAATTCGTGATGTTGCGGCTCGGCATACCAGCTGCGCCAGGCGAGATGCTCCCCGTAATGATTGCGTGCCGTCTCCGCTCCCAGCAGGCGCTCGAGGCGTTCGGAAGCCAGCGGCAAATCGGAATGGGAATGCGCTGACGGCTGAGGCTCCAGAACCTGTGTCGAGCTATGGCGCGCGGCGGGGCGCAATCCGTGGAGCCGCCGAAGTTTTTCATCCAGTGAAGCGGGCATGGCTAGGAATGGGCGCGCGGGAAAGTGACTTCGGGCGCATCGCCTCCAGAGAGTTTCGCCAGAATAGCCAGCGCGGCTTCTTTGACGCGTTCGCCTTGCGCGCTGGCGGGACCAACGCAGGACGGGCAGCCGTTGTCGCACAGGCACTGCGCGATCAATTCGTATGTGCGCGCCAGGAGCATGGCATGTACTTCGTAGAGCGGCTCGCTGAAGCCGATGCCGCCAGGATAGGCGTCGTAGAGATACAAGTTCGGCTCGAAGAATTCGCGTTCCGGCTCGTTGTTGCGCGCTGCACTGCGTGAACTGGGCGGGGCGATCCACCCATCTCCCGCTTCCGCCGCGCCCATGACGCCGGGCTGGGGCGGCCGTTCGCCCATGGCCGTGCCCAGGTCACGGGGATCGCACATCAGGAGCAGCGTGGCCACTGTTTCCATGGCGTGAAGCAGGCCGTACATGCCGGCCTGGCGGTCGGAAAGAGGGAAATCCAGTGATTCGATCAGCGCGCGGCGCAAAGTGATCCAACAGGCCGTGGTGTGCATTTCGTTTTCCGGCAATTCCAGTTTTCCGTCGCCAATATTTTCGTTGGTGAAAAACTTTATCTTCTTGAAGCCCACCACCTGCGAACGCACCAGCACGTCGCCGTGCGCCCTCATCGCCGGACCGCTCACGAATTCCTCCGCCGCGGCTTCCAGGACGCGCACCTGGGTGTAGCGAATGGCGTCCGTGTAGTAGTCCACTTCCACGGGCTTCACATAAGCCTTGCGCTCGGTGAAATCGAGATTCTCCACGTGGTATTGCTGGCCCTGGTGCAGATAAATCGCCTTGGGATGGACGGTGGCGAGCGCGCTGGGGAAATCCACTTCGCCGATCACCCGCGGCTCGCCACGGCCGCCGCCGGTGACGTCAATGATCACAAAATTGTCGGAGGTTATCGTTCGCAGACTGACGGTGTCCGCCGGATAAGCTTCCTGAGTCCAATGCCAATGACCGCCACTGCGATGCAGAAATCCCGTCTCGGCCAGATGCTCGCAAATGACCGGCAGGTCCGCGCCGCCGATACGCTCTTCGGGCCCGATGGGCAACTCAAATGCCGCGCATTTCAGGTGGTTCACCAGGATTTCCAGATTGTCCGGCTGGATGTAGGCATGTTCCGGCGTGCGTCCGAAAAAATAGTCCGGATGCTGGACGATGAATTGATCCAGCGGAGCGGACGAAGCCACCAGCACCGCGCAGGAGCTGCCGTTGCGGCGCCCGGCGCGCCCGGCGCGCTGCCATGCGGACGCAATCGAACCCGGATAACCGGCCATCACCGCGGCATCCAGCGACCCGATATCAATGCCCAGCTCCAGCGCATTGGTGGCCACCACCCCGCGAATCTGGCCGTCGCGCAGGCCGCGTTCGATGGCCCGCCGCTCACCGGGAAGATAACCGCCGCGATAGCCACGGATGTTTTCCGCCGCGCCGGGCTTGGCGGGAAAGGCGTGGTGCAGATTGGTCAGCATTACTTCGGTGTGCAGGCGGCTGTTGGCGAAAACGATCGTTTGCAGATCGCGGCGGAGAAGCTCCGCGGCCACGCGCGTGGATTCGTTGATACAACTGCGCCGAATGCCCAGGTTGCGGTTCACTACCGGCGGGTTATAAAACACGAATACTTTTTCCGCGGCCGGCGCGCCATTTTCATCGAGGACGTCCACTTCCTCTTCAATCAGCCGCGCGGCCAGTTCGCCGGGATTGGCGATGGTCGCCGAGCAGCAAATGAACTGCGGCTCGGATCCATAGAACCGCGTGATGCGCCGCAGCCGCCGCAGGACGTTGGCCAGATGGCTGCCGAAAACGCCGCGGTAGGTGTGCAGTTCATCCAGCACAATGTAGCGCAGGTTTTCGAACAGCCTCGTCCAGCGCGTGTGATGCGGCAGGACTCCGGTGTGCAGCATGTCCGGATTCGAGAGCACAATGTGGCCGCGCTCGCGAATGGCTTTGCGTGCGTCGGACGGCGTATCGCCATCGTAGGTGAACACACCGAAACGGTCGTCCAGCCGCGCGCAGAGACCTTGCAGTTCAGCCAACTGGTCCTGCGCCAGCGCCTTGGTGGGAAAAAGATAAAGCGCGCGGGTATCCGGGTTTTCCAGGACGGCGTGAAGCACCGGCAGGTTGTAACACAGCGTCTTGCCGGAGGCAGTGGGCGTAACCACCACCACGTTGCGCCCGGCGCGGACGCGCTCTGCGGCGATGGCCTGGTGGGTGTATAGCTGGGAGATGCCCCGCTGACGATACGCCGCCGCCAAGTCGCGATGCACCCACGAGGGGAGGGGAGCATATTCCGCCTCGCGGGCCGGAATGCGCCGGACAGCCGTCAGGACCTCGCCGCTGTGGTCACGCCCCGCCAGGGCTTCCAGAGCCCCACGGACGCGCTCCATCTGCGCGGTACTGCCCAAAGAGGGCAACCCCGAGTTCTTCATCGCAGCGCCGGGCAGCGCCAGCGAATCAGTCGTAAACTGTTCTTCGCTTTTCATTCGCTCCGAAATGTAACACGCGGTGATGTGGCCGACAAGGCCAATTTCAGGATTTGAATCCCGCGGGCCATGCCCAGCGTCTGAACTAGGGTATTTCCACCAACGGCGATTCCAGGAGACACGGCGTGAAAAAAATGAAAGTGGTGCAGGTGACCAAACCAGGTGGACCACTTGAGCTTGTGGAGCGCGACGTCCCGCAGCCTGGACCTGGCACGGTGCGTTTGCGCGTGCTGGCTTGCGGAGTCTGCCACAGTGATTCTGCCGTGAAGGACAATTTGTGGCCGGGAATTCAATTTCCCCGCGTGCCGGGCCACGAAGTGATTGGCATGATTGACGAACTGGGGCCGGGCGTGACGACCTGGAACATCGGCGAGCGGGTGGGAGTCGGCTGGCATGGAGGCCACTGCTTTCACTGCCTGCCATGCCGGCGCGGGGACTTCATGAATTGTGAGCGTGGAATGGTGACCGGCATCAGCTCGGACGGCGGCTACGGCGAATACATGATTGCGCGGGAAGAAGCGATAGCGCACGTGCCGGAAGGACTTACCGCGGAAGATGCCGCGCCGCTGATGTGCGCGGGAATCACCACGTTCAACGCTCTCCGCCACAGTGGCGCCGGGCCGGGAGACCTGGTGGCTGTTCAGGGCGTTGGCGGACTGGGGCATTTGGCGATCCAGTGGGCAAAGGCAGCGGGATATGAGGTTGTGGCCATTGGGCGCGGTCCAGCCAACGCCCCTCTGGCGAAGAAGCTGGGAGCGCAACATTACATAGACAGTTCGGCTCTGAACGCCGCGGCGGAATTGACGAGGATGGGCGGAGCCCGCGTAATTCTCACCACGGTCCCCAACGCCAAAGCCATGTCGGCATTGATTGACGGCCTGGGGCCGAACGGGAAAATGGTTATCGTGGGCGCCAGCCCGGACCCGGTGGAGGTATCGCCGTCGCAGTTGATTCGCGGCCGGAAGGCCATTGCGGGCTGGCCGTCGGGAACGGCGGCGGATTCGGAAGACACTTTGCGGTCCGCCGCGCTCAGCGGCGTTCGCCCCATGATTGAGAAAATGCCGCTGTCGCAGGCCAATGAAGCCTATGAGCGCATGATGAGCGGCAAGGCAGAATTTCGCGTGGTGCTGACCATCTCGCAGTAAAGCCGCCAATTCTAATTTCGGCGGGACCGCGGAACTGTGCGAACCGGTTTCCGCAGTCCGCCGCAAAATGCCCCCAGCACCTCATTCCAAAGCCGCAAGGGCTTCGCCTTGAAACAAACGCGTGCCAGCACATTGGCGCGCGAAATCCGCGGCAAAATGCGTACCCGGTGTAGAATGCCGCGGGCTCCGCGTTCCCGGCCGCCCAATTCATGCCGCATCCAACAAGCGCCGATCCGCACGCGAAAATAACCGCGCCATCCACTGCTGCGTCCATGATTAAACCAAATCCGATTGCCAGGCTGATTTATGGGCTGGCGGTTTTTTGCAGTGCGTTTCTTCTGTTCCAGGTACAGCCGCTGATGGGAAAAATCATCCTGCCGTGGTTCGGCGGCGCGGCGGGCGTGTGGACCGTCTGCCTGGTGTTTTTCCAGACGGTTCTGCTGCTGGGCTATCTCTACGCACATCTGCTGACGCGCCTGCGCAGCCCGCGGACGGCAGGAATGGTTCACGCACTGCTGCTGGCGGCCAGTCTTTGCGTCCTGCCGATTTTGCCCAGGGATTCCTGGAAGCCCGGGGCGTTGGGCGATCCTTCGTTGCGCATCCTTGGAGTTTTGGCGCTCACCGCCGGACTGCCGTATTTCCTGCTCTCGTCGGCCAGCCCCTTGCTGCAGGCCTGGTATGCGGGATCGCAATCTGGCGCGACGCCGTATCGCTTCTACGCGTTGTCGAATACCGCTTCGCTGCTGGCGTTGCTCAGCTATCCGTTGGTTGTCGAGCCGAGATTGACGGTCCGCCACCAGGCTATCGGTTGGTCAATTGCTTACGCAGTGGCTGCACTGCTGTGCGCGGCGATAGCGCTGGGGCGGCGCGGCGCGAATGGAGCCGATGCCCTAAGTGTCCGACAAGAGACTTCCGCTCCCAATTGGAACGTGCGATGGCTATGGTTTGCATTGGCGGCCTGCGCCTCGGCGCTCCTTTTGGCGGTAACCAATCACATCAGCCAGAACGTGGCAGCCGTTCCGCTCCTGTGGGTGATTCCGCTGAGCCTCTATCTCTTCAGCTTCATTCTCTGTTTCGAAGGCCGCGCCTGGTATAACCGCTGGCTTTTTTTGCGTCTGTTGGGTGTGGCTCTGGGCGGCATGGCGTATGCAATGGCGCCGGATTTTTCGGCAGGAGCGCCAGTGTGGGTAATCATTCCGCTTTTCTGCGCGGGATTGTTTGTCTGTTGCATGGTGTGCCATGGCGAACTGGCGCGTCTGAAGCCGCATCCGGCCTTTCTCACTTCGTTCTACCTGATGATTTCGTTTGGCGGAGCCACGGGAGCGGTGTTCGTGGCATTGCTGGCGCCGCACCTGTTTTCAGGATTTTACGAATTGCCCATCGCCATGGGAGCGTGCGCGGTCTTGGTTCTGGTGGTGCTGCGGTCTGACCCGGGCAGCGAATTCTACCGCGCGCGCTTCAAGCCAGCGTGGCTGGTTCTCGTAGCCCTGGTGGTGGCATTGCTGGCCAGCCTGTTTGTGACCGCACGCCAGCAGAGGGATCATACGCGCTTCATGGCGCGCAATTTCTACGGAGTTTTGCGCGTGTTTGACGTGGCGGCTGTTGGCGCCGCTCCAGCGAAGATTTCGGCGGAAGGTGTGGATGAAACCGACGCACCCTTCCGCAAGTTGATGAATGGCACCATTGACCACGGCGTGCAGTTTCTTGCGCCTTCTCGCCGCCGGGAGCCCACGGCCTACTACACAATGGATTCCGGCGTGGGGTTGGCGTTGCGAGCGATGGGCAGACGCGGTCCGCTGCGCGTGGGCGTGATTGGCCTCGGCGCGGGAACACTTGCGGCTTACGGGCGTCCGGGAGACCATTACACGTTTTACGAAATTAATCCGCTGGTGGTGGAAGTGGCGAATCGCGACTTCACTTTCCTCGGCGATTCACCAGCCACAATTGACATCGTCATGGGCGACGCCCGGCTCTCCCTGGAACGCGAGCCGCCGCAGGAGTTCGACGTGCTCGTCGTGGATGCGTTTTCGGGAGATTCCGTGCCCGTGCATCTTCTCACCTTGCAGGCGTATCAACTTTATTTCCGCCACCTGAAGCCCGACGGCGTACTGGCCGTGCATGTGTCCAACAAATATTTGAATCTGGAGCCCATCGCCGTGGGCGCGGCGTCGTCGCTGGATAAACTCTCCGTGGTGATCAGCCGGGCCAGCGATACGCGTGCGGGATTCTACGCCTCCACCTGGGTGCTCTCGGCAAGTCCGGGCGATTTTTTCGACCAGCCGGAACTGGGCCGCACGTGGACGGTCTACATTCCCGAAGGCAATCGCGCGGTTTGGACAGACGATTACAGCAGCCTGTTCCGAGTCCTTAAGTGACTCTTCGGCGAGTTCGCCGGCGCCCAAATCATTGCTGATTTCGGCGATTTCTTGACACAGCCCGCATGGGGGGTCTATACAAAAGTAATGAGAGCTTTTCTAATATTCGACTTCGGCGAGAATGAAGAGGCGGCGCAGAAGGCGCGGCATCGCGTGGACGGCTGGAAGCAGGGTTTCCGGCTGGGAGACAAAATCGCTTTGCAGTTTGAACGGCGGGACGCGGAAGAAGCCCCGGCGCAAACAGAAGGGAAGAAGAAAGCCGCCCCGTCCGAGGATGGCGCGCATATCCGCGTGGCCGTGCTGCTGCATTTCTCGCCCCACGAGAAGATGTCCTATCAGCGCTGGCTGGAGAGAATCCCCTCGGAGGAACCGTTCAAGGGCGTCGCGCACGAGGTGATTACCGAAGGGGACAAGTCCTTCGAGAAGACCGCGGATTGGTTTGAATCCCTGAGTTTGTCTTCCGCCGGCTCAGTGAGTCCGGCGGCGCAGAGAAAACCTCGCTGAGTTTGTTGTGCCCCGGAAATCAGCCGATTAGCCGAAACGATGCCGAGGGCGGCATCAAGTACCCGAGCCGGTGGTGTAGAGTAAGGGCGCTCCGCGCGAGAACGCATCCCATCATTAGCGCGGTTAGCAGGGAAACCCCTGTCCAGCCCAGCGTGATTTTCAAGCACATGGTCAACATTGTCTTATCCTTTTCCGGCCTTGCATCCTGCTTAATTGACCGCTCCGGATGCTGCCGGGGACGCCGGGCCCCGACCCTCTTCGTGTACAGTTACAGTGTACTGGAGAAGATTATTTATGACGGGCCGTTGTTGGCGGCGATGCCGCAAGCCTTAACTGTACGGCGCCTGACAATGACCCTGTACCAAAGGACAGGCGTCGAACGGCTGTGCCACCGGGAAGACGCCGTATGGCCTGCGTGGGCGTGGCGCCGCGGAAGAGTTTGGCTTCTGCGCCTCCCCTCTTTGGTTATAATGAGCAGTGATAATTCCGCAGGGGGATAACCAAATCTGATGGCCACCAGCACGCAAGTTCGCCCCGCGAAGGCAAAGGCTGCCCCGGAGAAATATCATGGGCTGGACCGCCAATCCCTCCTTCGCATGTACCGAACCATGTTCCTTTCGCGGCGGCTTGACGACCGTGAAATCCAGCTGAAGCGGCAGAACAAGATCTATTTCCAGATCAGCGGCGCGGGGCACGAGGCCATTCTGGTGGCCGTGGGCATGGTCACGCGCCCGTCACAGGACTGGTTCTATCTGTACTACCGCGACCGCGCGCTGTGCCTGATGCTGGGCGTTACGCCCTACGAAATGCTTCTGGAAGGCGTGGGCGCCAAGGACGATCCCGCTTCCGGCGGGCGGCAGATGCCGTCGCACTGGGGACATCAGAGACTGAATATCGTTTCAAAATCTTCGCCCACGGGGACGCAATTTCTGCAGGCCGTGGGCGCGGCGGAAGCGTCGATTCTACTTCGATGAATTTCCCGAGGCGCTCAAGCAGGCGAAGAAAGCGCCCGCTGGGCAACGCCGTCAGCCATGCGCGCGATGAAATCGTGGTTGTCTCGGCGGGCGACGGAACCACCAGCGAAGGCGAGTTCTACGAAGCGCTGAATACCGCCTGCATAAAAAAACTGCCGGTACTGTTTTTGATCGAAGACAACGGCTACGCCATTTCCGTTCCTGTGGAAGTGCAGACCCCCGGCGGCAGCATTTCCAAGCTGTTGTCGCGGATTTCCCGGCACTGCACATCGAAAGATGCGACGGCACGGACGCGCTGATAGTTATGCGGCTTCGCGGCGCGCGGTGGAGTACTGCCGCCAGCGGCAGGGACCGGCACTGGTTCATGCGCACGTGTATTCGCCCCTATTCCCATTCGCTCTCCGACGATGAAAAGCTCTATAAGACCGCCGAGGAGCGCGAAGAGGAGAGCCGCCGCGATCCCATTTCCAAGTTCGCGCTGTTTTTGGTGAAGGAAAAAGTTCTCAGCCAGGCGGAACTGGAGTCCATCGAAACAGACGTAGAGAAGGAACTTCCGCGAAGCCACGGATCGCGCGCTGGCGGCCGAGCTGCCCTCCAAGGATTCCATTTATCAGTGGGTGTATTCGCCGGATGTGGATCCCACCGGCAAGGATTTCGTCGCCGAGCCGCCTATAGCGGCGAGGCCAAGACCATGGTGGAAATAGTTTCGGCAACGCTGATGGACGAAATGGCCCGCGATGAACGCATTCTCGTTTTTGGCGAGGACGTGGCGGACGTCAGCCGCGAAAAATATCTGGAGAAGGTCAAAGGGAAGGGCGGCGTATTCAAAGCCACCGCCGGGCTGCAGAAAAAATATGGCGGACAGCGCGTTTTTAATTCGCCGCTGGCGGAAGCCAACATCGTCGGCCGGGCCATCGGCATGGCCACGCGAGGACTGAAGCCCGTCCCGGAGATTCAGTTCTTCGACTATATCTGGCCGGCCATGATGCAGCTCCGCAACGAATTTGCCACCACGCGCTGGCGCTCCGGCGGAAATTTCAAGTCTCCCGCCGTGATTCGCGTGGCCATTGGCGGATATCTGACCGGCGGCGCGATCTATCACAGCCAGTGCGGCGAAGTGATTTTCACGCATACGCCGGGCCTGCGCGTGGTGATGCCTTCGACGGCGCTGGACCTCTGCGGGCTGCTGCGGACGTCTATCCGCTGCGACGATCCGGTGATGTTCCTGGAGCACAAACATCTTATACCGCCAGCCTTACAACCGTTCCGCGTATCCCGGCCCGGATTTCACCATTCCGTTCGGAAAAGCGCGCATCGCCCGCGAGGGCACGGACGTGACCATCATCACCTATGGCGCGGTGGTCCATCGCGCGGAGGTATCCGCCGCGGAGCTGGCGCGCGAGGGAATTTCCGTCGAAATCCTCGACCTGCGCACCCTCAGCCCCTACGACTGGGAAGCCATCGCCGCCAGCGTGCGTAAAACCAGCCGCGTCATTGTGGCCTATGAGGACACGCTTTCCTGGGGATATGGCGCGGAAATTGCTGCGCGCATAGCCGATGAGCTGTTCGAGGATTTGGACGCCCCGGTCCGCCGCGTGGCGGCTACCGATACGTTCTGCGCCTACCAGCCGCTGCTGGAGGATGCCATCCTCCCACAGACGGAGGACATTACCGCGGCGGTGCGTTCTTTGTCGGCGTTTTAGAGTCCTGTGAAATGGAACTTTCCGGCGGGGCCATCCGTAGAAGCTAGTCAGGAGGGAGTGGAACCATGAACTGTCCAAGCTGCCGGAGAGATATCGCCGAATACTCCAACTATTGCTACTACTGCGGTGCGCGCCAGTATGTCTCCAGCGCCGCCACGGGCGCGCGCCCGGTGAAACGTCTGATGCGCTCCTCCACGGACAAAAAGCTCGGCGGCGTCTGCGCCGGGATCGCGGATTATTTTGAGTGGGATCCCACGCTGGTTCGCATCCTCTGGGTGGTGTTGACCCTGATGCCGGTACCAATATTCCCCGGCATCATTGGCTACCTGGTGGCATGGATCGTGATGCCCGAAGCGCCCCTGCCGGGCTACGCTCCGGCGCCCGCGAATCCTGCCACGCAGAATGTTCCTAATTCCTAGCGCCGCGTAATCGCGCTGAAACCAATCATGGGCGGCGAGAGTTCCGGCCGTAAGACCCGCTCCGGCTCCCAGAGCCGCGCCTGCGCTGGGATAGCGCGTAGTCCATGGAAATGATCCCCGCGCCCATTGCCGTCAGCGCGAACGAACCCACCGCCAGAACCAGCGGCAGCTCAAAATTTGGCACCGCCATCGGTCCGCCCTGCGGCAAATGCACCTTCCAGATGGCGATGGCCATTTCTCCCGCCAATAACAGTCCGGTAACACGCGTGAACAGGCCGGCGATCAGCAGAAAGCCTCCAAAGAACTCCAACACGCCGGCAATGTAGGCGTAATAGCCGGGAAACCCCATGTGCGGAAACGCGGCCACGTACCTTTGCGGTTGCGCGAACAGCTTCTGGTAACCGTGATATAGAAATACAACCGCGATACCCAGTCGCAGAAGCAGCAGCGCCAGCGGTTTCAGTTTGTCGAGGAAGTCCATTCATCCCTCCCTACGGACGCTCGGAATCTCCGGAATCAACCTTCCGGCGCGGGAATTGTAGCAGATTCCACCGCACACATTGGAAGTTGGCGCGGCGGGAAGCTCCCACGGCTGTAGAATTGGGGAGGCGGCAAAATCGGAGAAAGCCATGAGCGGAATTCGACAAATTGAGGTTTGCCATGGTGGAGACGGCGCGCCAGATCTGGACGCCGTTATCCGCGTTCGCGTTGCCCGTGCGGTGACAATCTGTTTTGGCGCCCTTTTCTGATGCGTAGAGCGCTCTTAATCGTGGTTCTGATTGCCGTTGTGGTTGCGGTTGCGTTTCTCTGGCATCCGCGCCGGCCCGCACCGGTCTACGAATCAGCGTATGCCGCTGACGGCCACATAAGCGTTTTCAATTCCACGGCGGAAGTCCGCGCGAGCGTGGCCACGCTGAATTTCGGGGAGCGCGTGGACATTCTCCAGCGCGAAAAGGATTTCGTACAGGTGCGCACTCCGGGCGGAGCCATCGGATGGGTGGAACCACGGCAACTAATTTCACAGGAAATTTGGCAACGCGCCGCCGATCTGACCAGGAAGGCAGGCGACATGCCCGTGCAAGCATTCGGCCATACGCGCGTACCGAGCAATCTGCATTTAGGGCCGGGCCGCGAAGCGCCGCGCCTGATGGAGCTGGGGCGCGATGTCCCGGTGCAAATGCTGGAGAGGCACGCGGTGGAGCTGCCAGCTCCCGCAACGCCCGCTCCGGCTTCCAAACCCGCCAGCCCGCAGACGGAAGAGTGGTGGATGATCCGCACTTCGGTCAAGGATATTGGGCCAGTCGCCGGATGGACTCTGGCGCGGTTCATTGCCTTGGACGCTCCCGCGCCGTTGCCGGACTATTCCACGGCCGCCGCCATGCGCCTGATTTCCTGGTTCACGCTGAATCGCGTCTCCGACGGCAATGGGGGCGAAAAGCCGCAATACCTGACGGCGGGGTTGAAGAGTTCCACGGATCCCGCGTGCGATTTCAACATGCTGCGCGTTTATACCTGGGGGAGAAAAATCAGCGCTACGAGACGGCTTTCGTCGAAGGCGATCTTTGCGGAACGCTTCCCATTCGCGTAACGCCAGCCACTTCAGTAGGCGGCGATTCTGAATTTCGGTTCACGAACACCGGTCTGCAAGGCCCCGAAGAATTTGTCTACCAGATGCGGCAGACCAGCGTGCGGCGTATTCGCGGCGGAACGATCCGCCCGGCAATCCGGCATGCGGCAGCCAAACATCATCCCCCGCGCTGAACGGCGCAATTGCCCATGCGGCGCGGGCGGGATGTACAAGCGGAATTTCCAAAGGTGGCATCATGACTCTGATTCTTCGCGAAGATGATGTTCGTGCTCTCCTGACCATGCCCATGGCGCTGGAAGCGGTGGAAACGGCCTTCCGCCGGCTGGCGGACGGAACCGCGATACTCCATTCGCGGCAGCGGCTGCACGTTCCCGGAAAATCCTATCTTCACTATATGGCTGCGGCGGATGCCACCGGCGGCGTGATGGGAATGAAGATGTATACGACCTCGCGGCAGGGGCTCCGTTTCCTCGTCCCGCTCTTCAGCGCGGATAGCGGCGATCTTCTCGCCCTGGTGGAAGCAGATTATTTGGGGCAGATGCGCACCGGCGCAGCCAGCGGACTGGCCACGCGGTTGCTCGCGCGGGCCGATGCGCGGCGCGTGGCCGTGATCGGCGCGGGGTTGCAGGCGCGCACGCAGCTCGAAGCCATTGCCGCCGTGCGGCGCCTGGAATCCGCGCAGGTGTTCAGCCGCAGCGAGGATCACCGCGGGCAGTTTGCCCGCGAGATGAGCGAAAGGCTGAAAATGCCAGTTCATGCGGCGGCATCCGCGGAGGCAGCCGTCCGCGGCGCCGACGTCATCGTGACGGCGACGAACACCTCGCTCCCCGTTGTGGAAGGCCGCTGGATTTCACCTGGCGCGCATATCAACGCCATTGGCGCGAACTTTCCGCGGAATCGCGAGTTGGATTTCGAGACAGTGAATCGCGCCGCCCTCATCGCCGTTGATTCCGTGGCGCAGTCCCGGGAGGAATCGGGCGATTTGATTCAGGCTTTTGCCGAGAATCCCGCGCGCTGGGAAAGCGTGGTTGAATTCGCGGAAATCGTCGCCGGCCGGCGACAGGGCCGCGCCGACGAAAAGGAAATCACGCTGTTTAAATCCAACGGTATTGCCATTGAGGACATTGTTGCCGCAGAACGTGTCTATGCCGCGGCGATGGCCAAAGGTATGGGCGAACAGTTGAAGCTCTGGCCGGAAGGAATGCGGGAAGAAAAGCCGGGGCGAAGCTAGGGAGGTTACTGTTTGCCGCAGTGTTTGCGCAACGCGTCGTGCAGGCGCTGTCGCGCGTCTTCCGGCAGCGGGAGTGGCTCGGAGTTGCAGAAGATCTGAATGGTTTTCCGCGTGGTATCCACCACCAGGCGGCATTCGCCGCAGCGGTCCAGATGCTTCTCGATTTCCGCCCGCAGGGCTGGATCCAGATCCGCTTCCAGGTAATTATCCAGTTCCTTAATCAGTTCTCTGCACTTCACGTATTTTCTCTCCGGCGAAAAAAACGGTCCAGCTTTTGCCGCAGGCGCAGCCGCGCACGCAGCAGCCGTGATTTCACGGCGGGCACGGAAAGCCCCAGGACCTCCGCCGTCTCCTCCGTTGATAATTGTTCGATGTCCCGCAACTGAAAAACGATTCGGTAATCGGGGGCCAATTCGCCAATAGCGCGGTTCAGGATTTCGCGCATTTCCGTCTGCGCAAATCGCTGTTCGGGGGACGGGCCCCAATCCTCCACGTCCCGCCGGATGGTGTCGTCTTCGGTTTCCATTTCCTGGTCCAGGGAAACCACATTCGGCCGGCGCTTGCGCAGTTTCATCAGCGCCTGATTCACGGCGATGCGCACCAGCCAAGTATAGAAACGCGAATTCCTCTGAAAATCGGGAAGGTGCTGGTAGGCCTTCAGAAAGGCCTCCTGCATCACATCTTCCGCGTCTTCCTTGTTTTGGGTAATGTTTTGCGACAGGCGGAAAATCTTGCGTTCGTAGCGGTTTACCAGCGATTCAAAGGCCGCCAGATCCCCATGCTGCGCGGCATCCACCAGCGCGCCTTCACCATCATTTGCCGTGCTGACGGGTGAACCGGCGCGGATTTCGGTAGAGTCGGCAGCCATGGTCGGACTTCTTCCAAAGAGTACCACAGATGCCGGAAGGCGGCCTTCACCGGGCCAGGAGGGCCTGGAAGGACACGCCACAAGGTTGGGGGTTGCGAAACTCCATGTCTAATGCGAGGATTATGCCTCGTCCCTATGGCATCACCACGTTCGGCTGTAAAACGGAAGGATGGCAGAACTTCCAGGATCACCTGCTCTTGCGGTGAGAGGATTTCGCGCCACACCCTGAAACGCCACCGGCAAGGCGTGAAGCATAAGTATCAAAAGAGCATTCGCGCCATGCTGGCGAAGCGCAGCCTCACATTTGTTGATATCGGCCGCCGCTTCGGAGTTTCCCGCGAATGGGTGAGGCAGGTCGCTCTCGCCATGGGCGCGGAGACCGGCTCGCAGCGCCGCGACGCCTACAACACTCTCGAGAGGCGCCCCAGAATCGAGGCCCGGGTTCTGGCCAGGGAGCCTCGTCTCGCGGAGCTGAAGGCCATTTGCCAGAGCAAAGGCCTGAAATTTGGCCTGGCGTGGCGTTCACAGAAGAGCAGCACGCTTCCTTTGCGCCGCGGCGCAATCATCAACGGCTATACCTGTCATTTGCTGAACGCCCGCAAGACCAACCGCGGCTACATTCGCCTGCGGTATTTCATTGATTACGATGTGGATTTCATGGTGCTGTGCATCCGCCCTGGCCTGTGGATGATTTTTCCCCGGGATGAATATCCCGAGAAGAACACCACCTTCAGCCTCAAGCTGAAAATGAACATGGTGCGCAGCGGCTTCCGCCGCGACTACCGCAACTACGTCAATGCCTGGGACCTGCTGAGGCGCCCGCACGCGAAGAAACGCGCCAGGGGCTAGTCTGCCTCCTTGGCGCTGGCCCTAGGGGCCGATCCCGGTATCCACAGGCCTCCTCTTGACAGCAGGGAAGCGCCGATTTATAGTGGTTTTGTCGAACGAACGTTCGACTCAATTCCAGACCCGTCATGCTCCGCGCCACGCCAGCCACGCCGCGAATTGTGCCCGATAAACTGCGGCAAATCCTGCGCGCTTCGGCCCAGGTGTTTTCCGAGAAAGGGTACGACGGTGCTTCCATGCGAGATGTCAGCCGCGCCAGCGGTGTTTCGCTCTCCGGGCTTTATTATTACGTCAAGAGCAAGCAGGAAATTCTCTACCTCATTCAGATTTATACCTTTCGCACCATATTGGAGCGGCTGGAGCGGCGTCTAACGGGTGTGAAGGATCCCAGGGAACGGTTGCGTGTTCTGGTGCAGAATCATCTCGATTATTTCCTGCGCCATCCATTGGAAATGAAGGTGCTTTCCCGCGAAGACGAGTCTTTGCAAGGAAGTTTTCGCCGCGAAGTGGCGGATATCAAGCGCCGCTATTTCGCCATTGCCCTCGAGATTTTTGAAGAATTGCGGCAGTCGGGACGCGCCCGCCGCATGAACGCCCGCGTGGCCCTGCTTTCTCTTTTTGGGATGATGAACTGGGTGCCCAATTGGTATCGGCCGCAGATGGATCCGCAGGCCGGCCCACTGGCGGAAACCATGGCCAGCCTGTTTCTTCACGGCGTCAGCATCGGCGGCACGTCCCGCCCTCGCGTCTCACCAGCGCGAATGGCATCGCGCGGAGTGGTAGCGGCTCAGGCGGCGCGTTAATTCGATTTAGGAAGAACGAAGCGACAAATTCGACGGAGGAACAAGAATGGCAACGACAACAGCAGTGGAAAACAAGACCCTGGTCCAATACGAAACGAAGGACGGCTTGGCCATCCTCACCATGGATGATCCCCCTGCGAATACCTATACCTACGAAATGATGCAGCAATTGGACACGGCCATTTTGCGCGCCCGCATGGATGAAACTGTTCATGTCATCGTTCTGCGCGGCGCGGGCGAAAAGTTTTTCTCCGCGGGCGCCAGCATCCCCATGCTCACCAAGGTGGACCCGCAGTTCAAATACTATTTCTGTCTCCACGCCAACGAAACACTCTCGCGCCTGGAGCAGACGCCCAAGCTGGTGATCGCGGCGCTCAACGGCCACACTGTGGGCGGCGGCCTGGAAATCGCGCTGGCCTGCGACATCCGCATCGCGCGCAAGGAAGGCGGAAAGATCGGTTTGCCCGAAGTGAACCTCGGCGTGTTGCCCGGCACCGGCGGGACGCAGCGTCTTTCGCGCGCCGTCGGCCGTTCGCGTTCTTTGGAATTGATGGTCACCGGCCGCACCTTCAGCTTCGAGGAAGCGCTGGAAATCGGCCTGATTCAGTACATCTACGAACGGGAAAACTATTGGGATGAAGTGTTCGCCTATGCGCGGCAATTCTGTCCTCCCAACAAGGCTTCCCGCGCGGTGGGCCGCATCAAGCGCGCCGTGGTCACCGGCTCGGAAATTCCCTTCGGCGAGGCGCTGGGCCTGGAGCGTGAATTGCAACAACTCCTTTTCACCAGCGACGACGCCAAGGAAGGGTTGAACGCCTACGTAACCAAACGGCAGCCCGAATTTAAGGGCCGCTAACCAGCAGATAATACGCCGAGTTTTTGGGGAGGGAAGGCGATGGCCAGCGCCACGCAGATTCAAATAAAGCCGGGACAGCTCTTCATTGACGGGAAGTGGGTGGATTCGTCCGACGGACGGAAGTTTGCCACCGTGAATCCCGCCACTGGCGAGGTGCTCACGCAGCTGGCCGATGCTGGCGATGCCGACGTGGACGCCGCTGTTGGCGCCGCCCGCCGTTCGTTTGAATCCGGTCCGTGGGCGGAGATGAGCGCGTCCGACCGCGGCAGAATTCTCTGGAAGCTGGGCGACCTCGTTGATAAATACAACGAAGACCTGGGCACTCTGGAAACACTGGACAACGGCAAACCCCTCTTCGAATCGCGGTACGTGGACATGCCCATGATCGCCGAGGTTCTGCGCTACTTCGCCGGGTGGGCCACAAAAATTCACGGAGAAACCGTCCCGGTGAAGGGACCGTTCCTTCATTACACGCTGCGCGAGCCGCTGGGCGTGGTCGCCGCCATCGTTCCCTGGAATTTTCCCTTGTTGCTGGCGTCCTGGAAAATTGCACCTGCGCTGGCCGCAGGCAACACCGTCATCGTGAAGCCCGCGTCCTGGACTTCGCTCTCCGCTCTGCGCTTCGCGGAGATTGCGCAGGAAGCGGGAGTGCCCGACGGCGTTCTGAACGTGCTCACCGGGCCCCGCGCCGGCAAGGCGCTGGTCCGCCACCCGGGCGTTGACAAGATTGCCTTCACCGGCGGCACAGCCACCGGCCAGGAAGTGATGCGCAGTTCCGCGGACACACTGAAGCACGTCACTCTGGAACTGGGCGGCAAGTCACCCAACATTGTTTTTGCCGACGCTGATTTGGAGCAGGCCGTTCGTGGCGCCACCATGGGGATTTTCTATGGCAAAGGCGAAGTCTGCGCCGCCGGCTCCCGCCTTTTTGTGGAGAAGAAGATTCACGACGAATTCATGCAGAAACTCACGGACCGCGCGAAAAAAATGCAGCCCGGCGATCCGCTCGATCCCAAAACACGCTTCGGCGCGCTGGTGAGCGAACAGCAGATGAACACCGTGCTGGGTTACATCGAAAAGGGCAAGGCGGAAGGCGCCGCGCTGGTGGCCGGTGGGGAGAAAGTGCAGGTTGGCAACGGCAAGGGCTGCTTCGTCCAGCCTACCGTTTTTGATGGCGTGAAAAATGACATGACCATCGCCCGCGAGGAAATTTTTGGACCCGTTCTGGCGGTAATCACTTTCGACGACGCGGAAGATGCCATCCGCCAGGCGAACGACACGGGTTATGGGCTGGCCTCGGGCGTTTGGACGCGCGACGTGGGCAAAGCGCATCGCGTGGCCGGACGATTGAAAGCCGGAACGGTGTGGATTAACACCTACAACAACTACGATCCCGCCGCGGCATTTGGAGGTTACAAGCAGAGCGGCTACGGACGCGAATTGAGCATGCATGCTCTGGAGTACTACACCCAGGTGAAGAGCGTCTGGGTGAATCTGAAGGATTGATTCGAAGAAGGGACGACAATTCTTGCGCACGCTGCCTGATTATTTGAGGAAGGGAATGAAGCTGGTGCTGGTGGGATTCAATCCCGGCGAGCGCTCCGCGCGCGTGGGACATTATTACGCCGGCCGCGGCAACCAGTTCTGGCCGCTGCTCTATGAATGCGGCATTATTCCCGAACCGCTGGCCTGCGAAGACGACCGCCGCATCATCGAATTTGGCATTGGCCTCACGGATTTGGTGAAGCGCCCGTCGCGCGGCATCGAGGACATCGCCCGCCACGAATTCGCGGAAGGCCGCGTCCTGCTGGCGCAGAAACTGGAAGAGCTTCGCCCGAAAATTGTGGCTTTCAATGGCAAGACGACGTTTGAGAAATTCGCGGGCCGCCCCTGCCGCCTGGGTTTGCAGGATAGTGAGCTTTATGGCGCGCAGGTTTTCGTGCTGCCTTCCACCAGCGGGCGCAATGGCACCACGGATCACGGCGTGAAGAGCCGCTATTTTCGCCAGCTCGCCGAGTTGATGGAGAATATGGCGGGTTGAAATGCCCATGGCCGAAGCAGCACATAACGCTTCCGCGCAACCCCTCGTTCTGGAGGAGTCTTCCGGAAGCGTATTGACGCTGCGCATGAACCGGCCTGACCGGCTGAATGCGCTGAATGTTCCGCTGGGGCTGGCTTTGGCGGCCGCTTTACAGCGCGCTGCGGCGGACCACTCTGTTCGCGCCGTGGTTCTGACCGGGGCCGGCCGCGCCTTCTGCGCCGGAGGAGATTTGACGGCGCTGCGCGGCGCGCGCGACCGCAACGCCCCCCATGAATTGAAGGAACTGCTCGCCGCCGGACGCCAAATCGTTCTCACCATCGCCGCCATGCCCAAGCCGGTTATCGCCGCCGTGAATGGCGCGGCGGCTGGGGGGGGGATGAACCTGTCGCTGGCCTGCGATGTGCGCATTGCCTCTGATCAGGCCGTGTTCGCGGAATCCTTCGCCAACATTGGCCTCTACCCCGATTTTGGCGGCACGTATTACCTTCCCCGGCTGGTGGGCGAAGCCCGCGCCGCGGAACTCTTTTTCACCGGCGAGATAATCAGCGCCTCGCAGGCCGAAAAAATCGGTATCGTCAGCCATGTGGTCCCCGCCGCAGATTTTGAGGAAGAAACGCGCCGGTTGGCCGGGCGCCTGGCGGCGGCTCCGCCTCTGCCGGTGCGCAACGTCAAACAGGCCCTGCGCGGACGGCATCTAAGTGAATTGGAACGCGTTCTGGACGAGGAAAACCGCTTTCAGGTGGAATGTTTTCTATCCCAGGATGCTGGAGAGGGGTTTGAGGCTTTTTTCGCCAAGCGCAAGCCCAGCTTTCTTGGCCGCTGAATGGCTGGCCCGCGCGCGATGCAATGGCGGTGACGTAAACGAATTGCGATAAGGAGAGCACACCATGCCCGCAACGAGAATTTCAACGTTTGACGATTGGATAGACCTGTTCCGAGAATGGCGCAAGGATATCGGCGTCAATTATGCGGAAATCGACAACTACAAATTCGAAGCCAAGTTTGGGCCCACACGCTCGGAAGAAATTGAATTTGGCGCCTACCGGGGCCGTCCCAAATGGCAAAAGGTAATGCAAATCCCCGACCAGCGCATGCGCGACGCGTTAATGAACCTGATCATCTACCAGGGCGACACGGAATTTGCTTCCGTGGAGCAGCAGCGCCGCCTCTTCCAGACTTCGCCCAGCGAACACGACCGCGCTTCGCTTTGCCGCGTGGTTACCGAGGAAATGCGCCACGGCTGGCAGATGTGCTCTCTTCTGGTCTCCCATTTCGGTTATGGCGGCCGCGTGGAAGCGCAAAAAATGCTGGAGCGCCGGGCTTTCGATCAGAAGCGCCTTTTGGGCGCCTTCAACCAGGAGGTGCGCAACTGGCTCGATTTCTTCACCTACACGGATTTCGTGGATCGCGACGGGAAATTCCAGCTCACCATGCTCAGCTATTCCGGCTTTGCTCCCCTGGCGCAGTCCATGATTCCCATGCTGAAGGAGGAGTCCTTCCATTTGGGCACTGGTCACGACGGATTGAAGCGCATTGTCCGCGCCGGTGTTGTTCCACTCAACCTGGTGCAGAAATACATCAATAAGTGGATTCCCGTCAGCTACGACCTTTTCGGCGTGGACCATTCCAGCTCCGCGCACTGGTTCTACGTTTGGGGATTGAAAGGCCGCTACGATGAAGCCCAGACGCAAAAGGAAGTGGATCTGGGGCAAATGAACGAACACAACCGTAATCTTTACTATCAGGAATGCCTGAAGCTCATCGAGCAGATCAATAAATACGTTCCGGCGGACAAGGCCAAACTTTATGTGCCGGACATGAAATTTAACCGCCATATCGGCGAATTTGCCGATCAGCCTTACAGCGTGACTGGCGAGCTGCTTTCGCCGCGGGCATACGAAGAGCACGCGCTCGAAATGCTCCCCGGTGAGGCGGATGTGCAGATGGTCATATCTATTCAGGAGAACGAGCCCAAGTGGGTGGCGGCCAAGGGCGCGATGGATTCGTAGTTCGCGCTCCGGCGAAATAGCCATGGCGGATAACTGGATGGAAAATCTGGAAATTGCTCCGCAGGATGTAAAGCGGCGTCTGGCCGGCGGCGAAACGTTGCTGTTGGTGGACGTCCGCGAGCCATGGGAGCATCAGACCGCGCACATTGAGGGCGCGCGGCTGATTCCGCTGCGCGAAATTCCCGCGCACCTGGACGAATTCCAGGATGCCAGCGAAGTGGTGCTCTTCTGCCATCATGGAATGCGCAGTCTGGACGCCGCCGCGTGGCTGCGGTCGCAGGGCGCCGCGGGAGCGGTTTCCATGTCCGGAGGAATTGACCGCTGGGCAGTGGAAATTGATTTCGCCGTGCCGCGCTATTGAATCGCCGCGCCCGAGCGGCAACTGATTTCTGAGGGGTTGAACATTGCATAAGGAAATCATCCGGTTGATGGTGAACGGGGAAGAGCGGGAAATCGCCACGACTCCCAATCGCCTGCTCATCGAGGCTCTGCGCGAGGACCTGGGACTCACCGGCACCAAGCGCGCCTGCGATGATTCCAGCTGCGGCTCCTGTTCCGTCCTCGTGGATGGCGTGCCCATGCTGAGTTGCGTGGCTCTGGCCGCCAGTTATGAAGACCGCGCCATCACCACCGTCGAAGGACTGGGCATTCCCGGCGATTTGAATCCCGTGCAGGAAGGATGGGCCAACTCCGGCGGGTCGCAGTGCGGTTTCTGTTCGCCGGGATTTCTGATTTCCACCAAGGCATTGCTGGACCGCAATCCCAATCCTTCACCCGACGAAATTCGCGAGGCGCTTTCCAGCAACCTGTGCCGTTGCACCGGGTATATGCAAATCTACGAATCCGTAAAATTCGCCATCGAGCAGACGCGCACGCGCGCCGAAGCCACCGGGAGTCGCGCATGAGCGCCCCTCCGAATTCCATCATCGGCAAGCGCATGCCCATGACCGATGCCTATCAGAAGGTCACCGGCTCCGGCCGCTATTCCGACGATCTGGCCGTCCCCGCCATGTTGTATGGACGCATGTTGCATTCGCCGCACGCCCATGCGCGCATCGTTTCCATTGATACATCGGAAGCCGAAGCTTTGCCGGGCGTAAAGGTTGTCGCCACCGGCAAGGACGCGCCGCGTCCTTATGGCATCTTGCCCATTGGCCACGATGAATGCGTCTTCGCCGTGGACAAGGCGCGCTATATCGGCGACAACATTGCCGCCGTCGCCGCCATCACCCCGGCAATCGCGGAAGAAGCGCTGCGCCTGATTCGCGTGGAATACGAACCATTGCCCGCCTGGTTCGACCCCGAGAAATCCATGAAAGCCGGGAGCGGTTGGATTCACGAGAGCCGCGCCAACAATATTGAAAAGCATTATCAGTATGAATTTGGCGAAGTGGACGCCGGGCTGGAGAATGCCGCGTTTGTGGTGGACCGCCGCTACTACGCCGGCGAAATAAATCACGCCGCCATGGAGCCGCATTCCACTCTGGCCATCTGGGAGCCGGAGGGCCGCTTGACGGTGCATTCCTCCACCCAGGTTCCTTACTACCTGCATCGCATTCTTTCCGAAGTGTGCGACATACCCATGAACCGCATCCGCGTCATCAAGCCGCTGGTGGGCGGCGGCTTCGGCGGCAAGAGCGAAGTGATTCCGCTGGAAGTGGCCGCCAGCGTTCTGGCCGCGAAGTCCCACCGCCCGGTGAAAATCACCTACACCCGCGAGGAGGTTTTCCTGGCCCATCGCGGACGCCCCATCACCATCGTGGAGTTGAAAATCGGCATGTCGCGGGAAGGCAAAATCATGGCCGTACAGGCCCGCGTGGTGCAGGATGGCGGCGCTTACTGCGGCTTCGGTCCGGTCACCGTGCTCTATTCCGGAGCGCTCCTCGGCGCCATTTACGATATTCCCGCCATTCGCTTCGATGGATTCCGCGTGCTCACCAACAAGCCGGCCTGCGGCGCCATGCGCGGCCACGGCACCGTGAACGTGCGTTTTGCATTTGAAGCCGCGCTCGATGAACTCGCCGAAAAAGCCGGCATTGACCCCGCGGAAGTGCGCCGCCGCAATCTTCTGAAAGCTCCGTGCATCACCGTCAACGGACTGCGCGTCACCAGCTATGGCCTCCCGGAATGCATCGAGAAAGTGGTGGAGCAATCAGGCTGGAAAGATAAGAAGGGCAAGCTGCCATACGGGAAGGGAATCGGAATCGCCTGCAGTCATTACGTCAGCGGCGCGGCCAATCCCATCATTCGCTCCAACATGCCGCACACCACGGTCAACATGAAGATTGACCGCGACGGCCGCGTCACCATATACAGCGGCGCGTCGGAAATCGGACAGGGCTCGGACACCATGCAGGTGCAAATCGCCGCCGAAGTGCTGGGCGTGAACCCCGCGCGCATCAGCCTTATCGCCGCCGACACGGAACTGACACCCATTGATCTCGGCAGCTACTCCAGCCGCGTCACTTTTATGGCCGGTAATGCCTGCCTGGCGGCCGCGCGCAATATGCGCGACCAAATCCTTGCCGCCGTGGCCGAACGATTTGGTTGCAAGCCGGATGATCTCGTCACGGAAAACGATGTCATCTGCCAGCGCCCCGCCGGCGATCAAAGCGAAGAAAATGCTCCGCGCAAGAAGGTGGGGTTCGACGAAGCCGTGGTCATGGCCATTGATTTTCACGGTGGGCTGGTTTCGCAGGGTTCCTACGCTCCGCCGGAGGAAGCGCGCGGCGGAAAGTTCAAGGGCGCGGGCGTGGGACCTTCGCCGTCCTATAGCTACAGCGCGCAGGTTGCCGAAGTCACCGTTGACCCGGAAACCGGCCGCGTCCGCGTGGACCACATTGTCGCCGCGCACGATTGCGGCCGCGCGCTCAATCCGCTCACCGTGGAAGGCCAGATCGAAGGCTCCGTTTACATGGGTTTCGGACAGGTGATGCAGGAGGAAATGATCTGGCACGAAGGCCGCCTGATGAATCCTTCGCTGCTGGAGTATCGCATTCCCACCACGCTGGAGAGCCCTGAAATAGATTCCATCATCGTGGAGTCCATTGATCCCGAAGGCCCGTTCGGCGCCAAGGAGGCGGGGGAAGGCTCTCTGGCGGCCACCATTCCCGCCATTACCAGCGCCATTTACGACGCCGTCGGCGTTCGCCTCTTGCAGACGCCCGTCACCCCGGAAGGCCTGCTCGACGCCCTGAAGAAAAAGCAGAAAGCCGCAAGCGGCTCTTCTGGCAACGGGAACAACGGAAGCGCGCGATGAGCCTCAACAATTTCCAGCTCCTGCGCCCGCGCTCCACGGACGAAGCGGTGCGCATGTTGGCCTCCCACGGGCCCGACGCCATGCTCATCGCCGGCGGCACGGATGTAATCCCCAACCTCCAAATGAAACTCTTCGAGCCGCGCGCGCTGGTGGACTTGAAATCCGTCGCGGAACTGCGCGGCATCACGTTTTCGCCGCAGACCGGCCTGCGCATCGGCGCCATGACCACGCTGGTGGAAGTTCTGCAGTCCGCGCTGATTCGCGATTCCTTTCCCGCGCTGCACAGCGCCGTTTCCACCATTGCCGGCCCCTTGCAGCGCAACATGGGCACCATCGGCGGAAATCTCTGCCTGGAAACCCGCTGCCGCTGGTACAACCAGTCCTATTTCTGGCGCACGTCGCTGGGCGGCTGCCTGAAGAAAGACGGCGACGTCTGCCACGTTGCGCCCGGCGGCGATTTTTGCTGGGCTGCCTGGTCCGGCGATTCCGCGCCCGCATTTCTCACGCTGGATGCTGTAATTGAAATCGCCGGTATGCACGGCCATCGCCGCTTGCCTCTGCGTGATTTCTACACGAACGACGGCATGGATCGCATCGCCCTCGCGCCCGGTGAATTGCTGGCCGCGGTTCATGTTCCCGCGCGATTTGCCGGGTGCCGCGGCGTTTACCACAAACTCCGCATCCGCAATTCCATTGACTACCCTCTCGCCGGAGTGGCTGTCACCATGGATGTGGACTCCGCCGGCGTCTGCCGCGATGCGCGCGTGGCTCTCTGCGCCGTGAATCCCGCGCCGCGCCTGGTGGACGAGGCCGCCCATACACTGGTCGGCAAAAAGTTTTCTCCTGAACTGGCCGCAGAAGTGGCTCACAACGCCATCCGCACCGGAAAACCGCTAACCACTTCCGGTTCCACGCCCGTTTATCGCCGCGACATGGTTCATCTTTTCACGCGCCGCGCGCTCGAAGAAACCTGGCACAACGGCCACTGAAAGCCGCGATGACTCGTCAACGATCGCAAATTCCCGTGCAGGAAAACTCCTCGTTCCAGGCGAATGAATGCCCATAATCGACATTCACATCCACATTCAACCGCTGGAAATGTTTGCGCCCGCCGCGCGTTCTCTGATGCAGCGCGGCCGCAAGGATTACGACACGGTTGTCGAATACTCTTCCCGTCCTGCTTCGTTCCTGAAATTCATGGATGAAGCGGATATCGAGCGCGCCGGTTTGATCAACTACGTCTCCCCGGACGTCATCGGCTTCACGCCGGAAGTAAACGATTGGATTGCCCGCTACTGTTCCGCTGATCCCGCGCGCCTCCTGGCATTTGGGTCTGTCCATCCGTTCTACGTTACCGACGCGGCTGCGGAAGTAGACCGCCTGGCGAAAATTGGCATTCGCGGACTGAAAGTGCATCCTTCGCATCAGCTTTTTGCGCCCAACGCCTATCGCACCGGCCTCGGCCCTCTGGCCGCCATGTACGAACGCGCCCAGGCCAATCATTTGCCGGTGATGATCCACACGGGAACTTCAGTTTTCCCCGGCGCGCGCAACCCCTATGCCCAGCCCATTCTGGCGGATGACGTGGCTGTGGACTTTCCCAATCTCGTGATCATCCTCGCGCACGGCGGTCGTCCTCTCTGGATGGACGAGGCCTTTTTCCTCGTTCGCCGTCATCCCAATGTGTACATGGACATTTCCGGCATTCCGCCGCAAAAGCTGATGGAGTATTTTCCGCGCATCGAGGATATCGCCGATAAGGTTCTCTTCGGCACGGACTGGCCCGGCCCCGGTGTTCCCGGAGTCCGGGGAAACATCGAAAAATTTCGCGCGTTGCCTATCAATGCGGAAGCCCAGCAGAAAATTCTATATGACAACGCCGCGCGGCTTTTTCCGCCGCGCTGAAGCAGGGGAACCCACGATGGAAATTCAGACCATTGCCGTCATCGGCTCCGGGGCCATGGGCCGGGGGATTGCCTACGCCGCCGCGCTCGGCGGTTATCGCACCATTCTTGAGGACGTTTCCTCGGCCATGCGCGGGCAGGGCGTTGATTACATCCGCAAGAGCCTGGAAGAAGGCGTGGCGCGGGCCAAGCTAACCGCCGGCGAAAAAGATCTGGCGCTCTCGCGGCTCACTACCGCCGCGTCGGTGGAAGAAGCTTGCCGCCCCGCCGATCTCATCATCGAAGCCGTTCCCGAAGACATGGAGCTGAAGCTCGAGATCTTCACCATCCTCGACAAGTTCGCCAAGCCTGGCGCCATTCTGGCCAGCAACACATCTTCGCTTTCGGTCACCGAGATGGCCGCCATCACCACCCGCGCGGAATTCTGCCTCGGCCTTCACTTTTTCAATCCCGTCCCGAAGATGAAGCTCCTGGAAATCGTGTGCGCGCTGGAAACTTCCGATGATGTGGTCGCCGCCTGCCAGGAAGTGGGCCGCCGCATGGGCAAGGAAACTGTTGTGGTGCGCGAGTCGCCCGGATTCATCACCAGCCGCATCAACGCCATGATCGGCAACGAAGCGTTTTACATGCTCGAATCCGGCGTCGCCTCCGCCGAGGATATTGACAAAGCGTTGCGCCTTGGCCTCAACCATCCCATGGGACCCTTCGAATTGGTGGATCTCGTCGGCCTCGACGTCCGCCTGAGCATCCTTGAATACCTGTACAAAACGCTCGGCGAAAAATTCCGCCCCTGTCCTCTCCTGGCGCAATATGTAAAGGCGGGGCGCCTGGGACGCAAATCCGGCCGTGGCGTGTACGATTATTCGAAGCCTTCAGGAACGAAAAGCGCCGGCTAGTCTGCGCCACGATCCCGCCGCGCGCTGCGGTCATGGACATCCTCGAAAAAATCGTTTTGCAGCAGGGCGACCTCACGGAAATGGACGTGGACGCCATCGTCAACGCCGCCAACAACGATCTCATCCTTGGCGGCGGAGTGGCTGGCGCCATTCGACGCAAGGGCGGCGACGAAATCCAGCGCGAGTGTGACGCCGCGGGTCCCATTCCCGTCGGCGGCGCGGCCATCACCACCGGCGGCAAACTGAAAGCGCGCCACGTGATTCACGCCGCCAGCATGCAGCTCGGCGGAGGCACAACCGCCGCGTCCCTCCGCAGCTCCACGGCGCATTCCCTGCGTATCGCCGCGCGGGAGGGCCTGAAATCCATTGCCTTTCCCGCCGTGGGCACGGGCGTCGCCGGTTTCCCCATGCGCGAGTGCGCCGAAATCATGCTGGGGGAAGCCGTCCGCCACCTTCGCGAAGGCTCCAGCCTGGAGAAAATCCATTTCGTGCTTTTCGACGCCGCTTCGCTCGATGTTTTTCGCGCCGTTATGAAGGAGATCTATCCTACGAGCGATACAACGCCCGGTGGTAGCCCCGCCGGGAAAGTTTCCCGCGAACTGGCCCGCTATGAACACCCGCTCTTCGTCTGGGAAGCGGTTCCCGCCGGCGACGATGTGGAAATACGCATTCGCTTTCGCCCGCCTGCTGAGCCGGTCCACGATTATGCTTTTCTAATGAAGCCCCGCGAAATTGCCAGCCCGCAATTTCCCTGGCTATTTCAGAAGCAGCTATACGACTGCCTCCACGACTATCTCGTGGAAATGTTTGTGCGCAATCCGCAGCAGGAGGACGAGTGACCAGCGCGGTGACGCGCACGCCTTTGGCCCAGCTTTTGGCGCAGCGGATTCGCGCCAGCGGTCCCATCACTTTCGCGGACTACATGGCCGCCTGCCTCTACCATCCCGAATTCGGCTATTACGCCACGGGCAAAAATCGTCAGAACGATGATTACTACACCAGCCCGGCCATGCATCCGATTTTCGGAAAGCTGCTCGCTTTCCAGCTCCACGAAATGTGGTCGCTGCTCGAATATCCGCAGCCGTTCTTTCTCGTCGAAGTAGCGACGGGAGATGGCCTGCTCGCTTCCCATATTCTAGATTTTTGCGCTGGCTATTTTCACTCGTTCTACCAGGCGTTGCGCTATGTGGCCGTGGAAACGTCCGCGCCGCGCCGCGAGGCTGCCGCTCTACGGCTCCAGCGCCATCTGGACGAAGGCCGCGCCGAGTTGCAGGCCGATATGCCGGGCGAAATTCCCAGTGGCTGTATCTTTTCCAACGAGCTTCTCGATGCCTTTCCCGTACACATCCTGGAGCGCCGCGGCGCATGCCTCTTCGAGGTGTTTGTGGATTGCGATGCCGAAGGCAATTTCGCCGAAAAACTGGAGGAAGCGTCCACGCCGGATATTTCCGAATACTTCGCCGCGCAGAAAATAAAATTCGCCAATGGCCAGCGAGCGGAAGCGGGGCTCGCGGCGGGCCGCTGGATGGAGGAAAGCGGCGCGCGCCTCAAGCGTGGCTTCATTTTGACAGTGGACTACGGCCACGAGGCGGCCGAGCTATATGACGCCCGGCACATGCGCGGCACGCTCCTGGCCTACCGCCGCCATCGCGCCAGCGAGGATTTTTTCGCCACGCCAGGCGAACAGGACCTGACCGCCCACGTTAATTTCACCGCCGTGGATATTTTTGGCCGGCGCTCCGGCCTCCAGCGCACCGGGCTCGCTTTTCAAACCAACTTTCTTTTGGCGCTGGCCCGGCGTTTTGGCGTGGACAATCTCGGCGGCCCGAATCTGTCCCACGCGGAACGCATGCGGGAACGCCTGAAATTCAAGACTCTGGTCTATCCGGAAGGGATGGGAGAAACGTTCCGCGTGATGATTCAGCACAAGGGCATTTCCGCGCCCCGGCTCACCGGTTTGTTGCCGCTCTGACCTGTCTGAAGGATCCCGGCATTTCAGGATTTCGCGCCAGCCGCGGTGGCTGTTCCCCCCGTGCCATTGCCCGTGTAGGGTTTCGCCAGATACTTCGCCGCTTCCGCCTGCGCCCCGCCGGTATTGTCCTTCAGTTGTTCCGCGCGAGAGTATTCGTTGACGGCGCGCTCGCGCTGTCCGGTCAGGTCAAATATCTTGCCCAGGTAAATGTGGCTCCAGACTTCCACCCATTTGTACGAGCTATCCAGGTCGCCATCGAGCGCATCGCGGAAGGCGTTCGCCGCGGCCTGATAATTCTTCTGATAGAACATGGCCTCGCCCATGCGGAATAGCGCCAGCGAATTATTCGCCTGCATCCCCAGGGCCTGCTGATAGTCCTGTATGGCCTCGTAGTACTTTCCCTGTCCCGCCTCGTCCTCGCCGCGGGCCACCGCCGCCAGCACGCGCAGCCGGGAACTGGACTTCAGCATGTTGTTGTTGGGATCTATGAGGATTCCGTTGGGCTTGGGGCGCCCGAAAGTGTCAATCGTGAATTCCGAGGCCGTCCCCGTCACACTCACCATTTTGGATTCCGGGTTGCCTTCCGTCTCCACCAGGATTTCCACGGGCATGTTGAATGCTTCCAGTTCCTGGGAAATTTTTCCGACCACGCGGAAGCCCTTCTGCACGCGGTAGACAATATATTCCAGCTTGAATTCCGGGATGCCCGTGGAATTCACCCACTGCGAGAAAAAGGAATTCAGATTAAGCCCCGGCTGGCCGGACGCGGGCGAACCCGCGTACGTTGCCGCCAGCTTTTCAAAGTCCGCCAGCGTGGCGCTCTTGTCCTTATATTGGGCATAAAAATCGCGCAGCAATTTCTCAAACGGTTCCGTGCCGATGGAGGTGCGCAGCATGTGGAAGACCATGGCGCCCTTGTCGCAAACAATGGAAACGTATTGCGGCGAGCCGTATTGCAGCTGCTGCGCCTGGGCAATCGGCGCCACATCCTCATACATCAAGGCCCCCACCGCGAACCTTTGCAGCAAATCCCGCTGCGCCGTTTCTCCGTTTTCCTGCCGGACGTATAGGATTTCCGAATAGTACGAAAGTCCGTCGGTCAGCCACACGTCCGCCCCGGAAGCCGGCATTACCGCGTTTCCCCACCATTGGGAAGCCGCCTGCCGCGCCAGCGTGTCGCTGTTCACTTTCTCCGTCCAATGTCGCGCGCTGATCAACAACAATCCCGGCGCGGAATAATCTCCCACGGAGCCATCCGGCATCTGCGCGATGGTCATCTGCGCATTCTGCGGCAGCGGGCCGAACTGCGAGGAGAACTGCGTCATGATTTTCGCCAGCGTGTTGCCGTACTCGGCGGGGGATGGCGCTGCGGCCGGCGCGTACACTGAAACCGGAATTCCCTCCGCCTGCACCGGTGTAAGTTGCAAAGGTCCGGCCACGAACGTTCCCACCGCCCCCGGCTGGTTGCACTGGAATAGGTACGTCACGTTCCCGCCGGCTTCTTCCGGGGTGCCGGTCGTACCTGTTCCCACGATGGCGAACTCCTGCGGCGCGGTAATTCGAAACGTAGCCGTATAGCGGTTGGCCGGAAAATTAGTCAGCGGGAACCAGCGCGAGGCCAGCAGTAGATACGCGCCGGTTTTGTCCACGGACGCCAGTCGCAGCCCGCGCGTGGGGCTATCGTCTTCGCTGGATAGCGGCCCGGCGTAGGTTAGCGTGAATTTCACTGTTTGCCCCGGCGCATACGCCTGCGGCAGCGTTACCCGGACGCGCAACGCATTGGCCGGGTCGCGGTCAAACCCCAGCGCCTTCCCATCCGCTCCCTGCACGGAGGAAATATTCAAATCCGGATGCAATTCCAGGACGGCGGTCCGCGAAACCTCATCTGCCTGCAGATCGATGGTGACTTTCGCGGCTATCGTTTGTTCCGTGGTGCGCAGCGTGGCCTGCACATCATAGTGCGTGGCATGGAAGGCGAACGGATTCTGTGCCCGCGCGGGAATGGCCGCGCAGAAGCAAAAGACCAGCGCAAAAACCATCGCGGCAGGCTTCGGGCTTGCCGCACTGCGATTTCGGCTGGTTGTTCGCATAGCCCCCGCTTCTTAGGATATCAAACCGTCGCCTGCTTCGCGGCCGCGCCCCGGTTTTCCTCCAGCAGGCGCACAATCGCGTCCGCCGCGCGCTCGGTCGCCCCGCCAGGTCCCAGCCGGGCGCGTATTTCGCTCAAGTCGTCCTTCATTTCCTGCCGCGCCGCCGGGTCATCCAGAAGATGCCGTACTTCCGCAGCCACTTTGCCCGCCGTGAAATCATCCTGAATCAACTCTGGTACGATGCGCTTTCCGGCAATGAGGTTCGCCATGGCAAAAGTCCGCGTGCGCACCATCAGCCGCGCCATACTCGCCGTGAATCTGGACAGCCGGTAGACCACCACCATCGGCGTACCCAGCAATGCCGTTTCCACCGTGGCCGTTCCGCTGCAAACCACCGCGCAATCCGCCGCGCCCACGGCGTTGTAGGTTTCTCCATCCACTATCTTCACTGCCGCTCCAACATCCAACAGCGGCGCGAACAGGTCCCGCGCAAGCCCGGGCGCCGCCGCCACCACAAATTGACGCCGCGGCTCCGCGCTTAGTTCCCGCACCGCGTCCGCCAGCACCGGAACGTTGAACCGCAATTCCGACCGGCGGCTTCCCGGCAGAATCGCCACGAGCGGCCGGGACGCATCCAATTCATGCGCCGCGCAAAATTCCGCCCGCGATTTCGTGGCGCGCACTTCGTCCACCAGAGGATTGCCCACAAATTCCGCCGCCACGCCTTCGCGCTGGTAGAAACGCTCTTCAAACGGGAAAATTACCAGAACCTTCTGAAATAATTTGCGAATCGTCCGCACCCGGTGCGTGCGCCAGGCCCACACCTGCGGGCTGATGAAATACACCAGCGGAATTTTCTGCTTCTTCAGCCTTTTTCCCAGGGGCAGATGAATTCCGCCGGAGTCCACCAGAATGGCCAGCGCTGGCTTTCTTTGCCGCGCCTCGTTCTGCATTTGCCGCAAAACGCGCAGCACCACCGGAATTTTCATCCACGCTTCAATCAGACCGACCACGGCCACTTCCCGGCAGTCCACCACGATGTCCACGCCGGCTTCGCGCATGCGCGGACCGCCCATGCCAAAAAATTGCGCGCCTGTCCGCGCCTGTAGCGCCGTTGCCAAACGGGCGGCATGCAGGTCTCCGGAAAGCTCGCCGGCGGAAATTAGAATTTGCAAGGGAGGGCGTTCCATCAGGGGCGATCTCACGCGCCAGCATGTTGAGGGATGGTTTTTTCCGGAGACGCGAGAAATGTAAGGGGCGTGGCGGCCGTTTCGCGGCGCTTCGGCTGCTCAGTCATTGGCGGGGAGCGGTGCGGTCGTCAACTCGCCCGCCGCCACGGAAACGGGCACGCGCAGCTCCTGTTCCTTGTATTGCAGTTGATAAAGCCGGTAATAAATTCCGCGCTGCGCCAGCAACTCCTGGTGCGTGCCTTCCTCGCGCAGGCGTCCGCGATGGAACACCAGAATTTTGTCGGCGTTCTGAATGGTGCTCAGACGGTGGGCGATTACTAAAGCCGTGCGGTCTTCCAGCAGCTGGTCCAGCGCCGCTCGGATCAGCAGCTCCGTGTTCGTGTCCACGCTGGACGTGGCTTCGTCTAAAATCAGGAACCGCGGCTTGTGCGCCAGCGCCCGCGCGAAGCTCACCAGTTGCCTCTGCCCAACGGAGAGCATGCCGCCGCGTTCGTTCACTTGCGCTTCCACCCCTCCCGGCAGCGTGCTGATGTACGGCTCCAGGCCCACCTGCCGCACGGCTTGTTCCACGTCCGCGCGCGTCACCCGTTCCGTGCCCAGACGGATGTTCGATTCAATGGTTCCGGTGAAGAGGAAGGGGTCCTGCAGAACAATTCCGAAATTCTGCCGCAGTTCCTGGACCGGAATTTCGCGGATATCCACGCCGTCGAGCAGAATTTGTCCGCGCTGAACGTCGTAGAAGCGCAGCAAAAGTTGAATCAGCGTGGTTTTTCCGGCGCCGGTGTGCCCCACGACGGCCACCGTCTGGCCTGGTTCAACGCGGAAGGAGACGTCGCGCAGCACCCAGTCCGCGTCTCCCGGCTCGTCGCCGCCCGTGTAGGCGAACCAGACGTTGCGGAATTCCACCGCGCCCCGCGCCGTGACGGCTTCGCGCTTCTCTTCCGCCGCCGGAATTGGTTCATCCAGCAGGCGGAAAATTCGCTCCGAAGCGGCCATGGCGGTCTGCAAAATGTTGAATTTTTCGCTCAAGTCCTGAATGGGCTGGAAGAATCGCTGCGCATACTGCAGGAACATGAACAGCACACCGATTTCAAACGCGCCGGCGATCACTTTCAGTCCGCCGATTTCCAGCAGCAGCGCGATGGCAAAGAAGCTGAAGAATTCAATCGCCGGGTAGAACAGCGCGTAGGCGTTGATGGCGTCCTTGTACGCCTCCATGTGCGTGCGGTTCAGCTGTTCGAATTCATCCTGCGAGCGCCGCTCGTGTCCAAAGAGCTGCACCACCGCCATGCCCGAAATATTCTCCTGCAGAAAGGAGTTGATCCGCGCGATGGCCGTCCGAATCCGCCGGTTGGCGTCCCTCACTGCCTTGCGGAAAACCAGCGTGACAATGGTCATCAGCGGCAGAGCAGACAGCGTGGCCAGCGCCAGCACCGTGCTCCAGTGAAACAGCACCACGCCAATGGCCACCAGCAGCACCACGTCGTTCAGCATGGCCACCACGCCGCTGGCGAACAGATCATTCAGCGCGTCCACGTCCGTGGTCACGCGCGTCACCAGCCGTCCCACCGGGCTGCGGTCAAAGAAACGCACCGGCAGCCTTTGCAGGTGCCCAAAAATCTCACGCCGCAGGTCGTACATCGTTTCCTGGCCCACTCGCTGCATCACCGCCATCTGCACGTACTGCAACGCGAACCCCAGCACCAACGACAGCAGGAAGGCCATGCTCACCAGCGCCACGCCGCGATACGCCGCCGCGTGCGAAATCTTCCCCGCGAAGCCCGGGACAATGTAATTGTCCACGCCCAGATGGAAGAAGATCGGGCCCACCACTTCCATCAGCGTTACCGCGATGGTCATGGCCAGCGCCAGCGCCACCTGCCCGCGATACGGACGCAGATATCCCAGCAGCCGGCGCGTCAGCTGCGAGTCGTAAATTTTTCCTAATGCTTCTTCTTCGCGAAAGTCGCTCATACGCGCGCCAGCTCTTCTTCCAGCAATTGTTTCTGGTACAAATCCGCATAGTCCGCGCCCAGCGCCAGCAGCTCTTCATGCGTGCCGCGCTCCACGATCCGCCCCCGCCGCAGGACGACGATTTGATCGGCGTGCCGCAGCGTGGAGACGCGGTGAGAAATCACCAGCGTGGTGCGCCGCTGCATCACTTCTTTCAACCGCATCAGAATGCGGTCTTCCGTTTCCGTGTCCACGTTGGACAACGAATCGTCCAGAATCAATATTTTCGGCTCGCGCAACAATGCCCGCGCCAGCGCCGTCCGCTGTTTCTGTCCTCCCGAAAGGGTGATCCCTCGTTCGCCGATCAGCGTGTCAAACCCCTTGGGGAAGAGTTCAATCTCCTCCCGCAGGCTGGCGATTTCCGCCGCTTCACGGATTTGTGCTTCGGTCGCGTCCGGGGCTCCCAGCGCGATGTTTCCGCGGATGGATTCGCTGAAGAGGAACGGGTCCTGCGATACATAGCCAATCGCCGCCCGCAATTCCGTCAGCGGCCATTCGCGGATGGACCGCCCATCCAGCAGGAGCGCTTCTTCCGGTGCGTCCCATAGACGCGGTACCAGCGAAACCATCGTGGATTTCCCGCTCCCCGTGTGTCCCACTATGCCCAGCACCGTTCCCGCGGGAATGTGCAGGTTGATATCCTGCAAGGCTGGGTCCGCGCCCGGCGGAGCAGTGGGATAGGAAAACGTCAGGTTGCGGAAACGGATGTCGCCGCGCACATCTTGTTCCACGGTCCCGTGCAATCGCGTCCATTCATCCGTCTCCAGACGCGGTGGTTCCGCATTCCAGTGAATAGGCGGCAGCACGATGGAGTCGTCCGCAATCCGCGGCTCCGCGTCCAGGACGTAATTCAGCCGTCCCATGGATGCCGCGCCGCGCTCGAAAATATTCGTCACCCACCCCAGCGCAATCATCGGCCATACCAGTTGCGCCATGAAGGCGTACATGGCGAAGAGCGTTCCCACGGACATGCGCCCCTGCACCGCCATGCGTCCGCCTTCCCACAACACGATTACAAACGTGGTTCCGATCAGCGCCCGCAGCGCCGGAAAGAACATGCTCCATGACCGGATCAGTTTCACGTTGCGCGACACGTATTCGCGGTTCGGCGCGTCGAACGACTTCATTTCCGCTTCTTCCTGCGTGTACGCGCGCACCAGCCGCACGCCCGCCAGGTTTTCCTGCGCCTTGGCCGAGAGCGTCGCCAGCGCCGCCTGAATTGTTTCCGCCAGGCGGTGAATGATCTGTCCGAAGTAGCGCACCGCCAGCGCCACCAATGGGACCGGAATCATCACCCACAGCGTCAGCTCCGGCGAAAGCTTCAGCATGAAATACGCCGCCAGCACCATGGTGGTAATCGTCGTCGCGCTGTACATGATGCCCGGCCCCAGCACCATGCGCACCGCGTTCAAATCGTTGGTGCATCGCGACATCAATTCGCCGGTGCGGTTTCGCATGTAAAATTCCGGCTCCTGCCGCAACAGCGCCCCCAGAAGGTCGTTCCGCAGGTCGTATTCGATATCCCGCGAAACGCCGATCAGAATCCAGCGCGTGCAGAAGGAAAAAACGCCCTTTACCGCCGCCGCCGCCAGCAGCAGCAGGCAGAAAATCAGCAGCGCGTGATGGCTGTGCGGCTGGTAAAAGACAAAGAGGAAGTGCAGCGCGCTCCGCGAAATTCCTTCCAGATTGCTCAGCGCCTGTGGCGATCCGCCGATGCAGTCGGAAATGATCCCGATAATCAACGGCGGCAGGCTGCCCACGATTCCCATCAGCGCCAGCGTTACCATGCCCAGCGCCACCATCCCCTTGTAGCGCATTACGTACGGCAGCAGCCGCCGCAGATGGTGCCACGCCGATTCCTGCTTTGGCTTGGCCGCGGTTTCCGACAGGGGTTGGGCTATGGCGCTCATGGTTTTATGGACGGATGGAAACGGCCGGCGTTTCTCCCCGTCCTGCTTCACGCCGGAACGCTTTGAGATTCCTGTCCAATGACTGGTACCGCTTCACCGCCGGATTCCAGCGCACCGCAATCGCATTCGCGGCAGCGGCTCCCGCCGCATCCAGCGGCGTCAGAAAAATCGTCATTCCCGGCATGTTCGGATTCTCAATTCGCAAACGCCATCCCGATGCCGCCGCTTCCGGAGATCCCGCCAGATATCCTTCCGGATTTTTCAACCCCTCATCGCAGCGCAATATTTCCTTCCAGCCGGCCGTTTCCTTTTCCACAATCACTGCGCGGCTCACCAGCACTCCATCGCCCGCGGCGTCCGCATGTTCTCCGGGTTTCAATGGATTCACCGCCAGAACTTGCAGCGTCCCCGGCGCCCCCAGGTCGCCGGACGCCACAACCACCGCTCCCGCGCCCAGCGCCGCATCCGCCACGGCCTGAATGTCCGCCGGTATCGCTGGCGTTGCCGAAATCCCCGCTGCGGCAGCGGTCGAAGGTTCTACGTCACCCGCCGCTGCATTCCCTCCACTGGGCTTGGTCTGGCATCCCCCAAGAGATGCTGCCAGACCCACAATCGTCGCAAACACCATCAATTGAGTTGTCTTGGCGGCAGGCCCCTTCAGACGTCTTTTCACAAGCTGGGGTTGGAAAGAGTGATTTCCATCACCCGCCCCGTCTCCCGGTCGCAATAGATTTCCATCACTTGCGGCACGTCCGATCCTGCCCAGTCAAACGCATAGTAAAGCATCTCAAGTTCCCGGTCGCCGCCGGTCGAAGGCCCGACGGAATTCGGGCGCCCATAAACCGCTTCCACGCGGGCGCGTTTGTCGCCCAGTCCGATCCCGTGGCCCGTGCGCCAGGCATCTTTTCGCGCCGCGCCGCCAGGCTCATTGCAATCGGCGGGATGCTCCTCGGCCTGCACGGTAATGAACTGGATCACCCCGGAATCATCCGTTTCCACGCGCAACCAGCGCCCCTGGCACGGTTCCTCCCACGTCACGGCATCCTTATCATCATCATTGGACGCCTTGCGCGGTTCATTGCCGTACATTTTTTGCGCGTCAGCCATGGTGCTGCGCCCCGGACGCAACCCCGCCAGCGACATCTCATTTGCGCGCTTCGATGGCTGCGCCGCGGTTTCCGGGGCCGGATGCGCGCCCTGCTTGGCCTGCGCAGCCCAAACATGCGGCGGCATGGCCACGGTCGCCATAATCAGCGCCAAGCCACTAAATTGATGCCAGGATCTCGTCCATCCGCGCTTCAAAATTCTCCTCTCCCTCGGACCACAATTGCAGCTGCTTCACCCGCAACGCCGCGCGCGCCCGCGCCGCCCAATCCAGCAACGCGCGGATGTTTGCGTTCGTCTTTTCGTGGTATTCGTCCAGTTTCCCCGGCCGCATCATCGCCGAAAGGAACGCCGCCTCCGCGGGATGCTCCGGCGCAACGAGGCTCGTCCCCGCTCCCAGCATTCCTCCATGGCCCGTAAACAGATGCTCGAATCCAGCGTCCACGCGAATGTGCCCGTCTTCCCGCGCCACGATTCCTTCGTCGTAATCCGGGCCGTTGATCAGAATCCCCAGCGGCTGGGGCCGCAATTCAAACTGTCCGGTTTCCGCCACGTACACCCACAAATCCCACCACGCCGCCGCCTCATAGCTGGAATCGGAGTGAATATGCTCCGCGAGCAGTTCCATCACGTCGGCGGCATTCGCCGTCACCGCGCGCAGATCTTTTTCCAGAATCGGAATTTCCGCTGGACCCACCGCGCGAATCACCAGCTCCGTGAATCCCGGCTCCTGCGGCGAACACGGGACGGTCTCCAGAAAGCGCTGGCAATTCTCCAGCATGGTCGCCTCGGAGAAATTCTCCAGCCACAGGCTCATGTAGGCATGATTGGCCATTCCTCCCATTATACCCGGCACTCAATCGCCCCCGGAAGCTGTCATCCCTCGTTTGCGTAATGCTTGCGAACTTAATTTACTCGATCCGCGTGCCGACACAGCGCCTCGTCTCCCCAATAAAAAAAGGCGCCCGGTTTCCCAGCCGCCCATCGCATTCGATATTTTCTGCCGTCTTCTACAATTCGTGGCGGCCTTCCATGGCTTTGGACATGGTCACTTCGTCCGCGTATTCCAGGTCGGAGCCCACAGGAATGCCCATGGCGATGCGCGTGACGCGCACGCCCAGCGGCTTCAGCAATTTTGACAGATACATCGCCGTGGCTTCGCCTTCCGCCGTCGGATTCGTGGCGATGATCACTTCTTCCACGCCGCTCTTCAGCCGCTCGATCAGGCTCTTGATGCGCAACTGCTCCGGCCCCACGCCTTGCAGCGGCGCCAGCACTCCGCCCAGCACGTGATACAGCCCCTGAAACTGCCGCGTTTTCTCCACCGCTGAAATATTCGGCGGCCCTTCCACCACGCAAATGATTTTCCGGTTTCTTGTGGCGCTCGCGCAATAAAGGCAGGGATCGGTGTCGGTAATATTATTGCAGACGGAGCATTCGTGGACGTTCGTCCGCGCCTCGCTGATGGCTTCCGCGAGCGCCAGCGCTTCTTCCGCGTCCACGCGAAGCAAATGGAACGCCAGCCGCTGCGCCGTCTTCTGCCCCACGCCGGGCAGGTGCTTCAGCTCTTCGATCAGGCGTTCCACGGGCGCGGCGAAGTCAGGCATGGATCAGCTCAACTTTCTCTCGAATGGTATATTTCCTGAAGTAGGGAAGAGAACAACGGCGCGGTTTTGACTCAGAGCATCCCGGGAATTTTCATTCCGGCGAATCCGCCCGCCAGGTCTTTCATATGCACGGAGAGTTCGTCGTCCACGCGCCGCGTCGCGTCGTTCACCGCCGCGCGGATCAGCTCTTCCAGCATCTCGCGGTCGCGCCCCTCGAAAACTTCCGGCTCGATGTGCAACTCCGTTACTTGCTTCTGGCCGTTCATCGCCAATGTCACCATGCCGCCGCCCGCGGACGTCTCCACGCGGATTTCGCTCATCTGGTGTTCCAGGCGCTCTTGCACCTGGCGGAACTGCGCCAGCATTTGCTGAAGGGCTTTCACTTCCATGGCTTAATCCTCGCCGCGGCGCCGTACGCTGGAAATCTGTCCCCCGAAACGGCTCAGCATGTCGCGGACTTTCGGATCTTCTTCAAACTTTTTCCGCAGCTCGTGGCTGCTCATTCCGCTTCCACGGCTGGCATCTAGCTTAACACACACCCGCACGCTCCGGCCCAGTACCTGATTGAGCAGCGTGCGCAGTTTCTCCATCGGCTCGCGCGCCTGCAGCATTTCCGAAACCATGCGCCGCTCCGCCGGGAAATAGAGCCGCATCTCCGCGCCTTCCAGTTCCCATCGCGACGCCTGTTGCACCATGGACGCCAGAAATTTCTGCTTCTCCAGCGCCTCGCGCAGCGCCGATTGCTCTGACGCGCTCATGCCGTCCATCGCCACGGATGCTGTGCCTGCATTCACCTCTTCTGTTTCCGCCGCCGCTTCCGATTCCGTCGCTGTCGCTGGTGGCGCTGGCGCTGGCGTTTCGGCTTCCATCGTCGTCGCGTGCATCGCGCCAACAGTTGACGATGTCCCCGCGCCGCGCGTCCCCTCGTCCCTGCCGCTTTTTCCCGCTGCTGAACCAGCCTTCGGCGAAGTTGTCCGCGCCGGCGCGCCGCGCAATTCCGCCAGCACTTCTTCCAGCGGAGCCAGCCGCGCGGCATTCACCATCTTCAGCAGACCCAGTTCCAGGTGCAGCCGCGGATCCGGCTTGCGGCGCAGGTCATCGTCCGTGGCCATCAGGATTTGGAAGAATCGCGTCAACTCTTCTTCGTTGAAAATCTTCGCCTGCTTCGCCAGCCGCGGACGTTCGTCCACCGGCGCGGTAATCAGGTCCGCCTCCGCGCCGCACACGCGCGCCACCAGCAGATTCCGGAAATGGCGGATGGCTTCGCGGCAGAAGTGTTGCAGGTTTTGCCCGTCGGCAATCAGCCGCTGCACCAGCCCCAGCGCGCGCTCCGCAGACTGCTCCGCCACCGCCGCCACCAGTTCGTCCAGGACGTCTTCCGCCACCACGCCCAGCAGTTCGCGCACCTGCTCGTCGGTGATTTTCTTCCCGCAGTACGCGATGGCCTGCTCCAGCAGTGACAGCGAATCCCGCAGGCTGCCTTCCGCCGCCCGCGCCAGGACCGCCACCGCTCCCGGCTCGATTTCCAGTTTTTCCTGTTCGGTGATGTTCCGCAGCGCTTCGGCGATTTCTCCGAACGACAGCGCGCGAAACTGAAAAAACTGCGCCCGCGACTTCAGCGTCTCCACCAGGTCTTCCGCCTGCGTGGTCGCCAGGATGAACACCACGTTTTCCGGCGGCTCTTCCAGCGTTTTCAGCAGCGCGTTGGACGCTTCGTCCGTCAGTTGGTGCGCCTCGTCCAGAATCACCACTTTGTAGCGCCCGCCCGCCGGCGCATAGCGCACCATTTCGCGCAGCTCGCGGATCTGGTCAATCCCGCGGTTGGACGCGGCGTCAATTTCAATCACGTCCAGCGACGATCCCGCGGCGATCTCCTTGCACGAATCGCACTCGTTGCACGGCTCCGGAGTTTTTCCCTGCGTCTTTGCGCAGTTCAGCGCCTTGGCCAGGATGCGCGCCGTGGACGTTTTCCCCACGCCGCGAATCCCCGAAAAAATGTAGGCGTGCGCCACGCGGCCCGCGCGGATGGCGTTTTCCAGCGTCTGTGTGACGTGCTTCTGTCCCACCAGCTCGCTGAAATTCCGCGGCCGCCACTTCCTCGCAATCACCTGGTAGCTCATGGGATGGGTAAACTGTTTTCCGCGGGTGGTCTGAATCCTGCGCGTCATCGCGCGCCGTTTTCATTCCACAGCCGCGCGTTTCTTACGGTCGTCGAGAGGAACTTCGGGTATTCCGCGGCACACGGGCCGATCCCGCTACCGTTGCTCCCTTCCGGGCCTGGCGGGGTTCGCGGGGACTCGTTGCACAGAGCCCGAAGTTCCACTCAGCGGCAGGATTCTCGCCCGCTGGCGCGAGTCTAGCATACCGCCTTTCTCCGCGCGAAATTCCCGCGCGCCATTCCGCCACGCGGGAAATGCCAAGACTCCGCGATCGCGCGCTGCCTGTGGATTTCCCGTGCGCTATCGGCGCGATGTCTTGTCCAAAACGGGGTATTATGAGGTGATCATTTTGGAACTCACCAATTTCGCGGGAGGCAAACTTTGAAGTCCTCAATCGTTCGTACATTCGTCATGGCGGCCGTTGCCGTCGGGTTGATTTTGAGCGCGGGCGGTCCCACTTCGGCGGATCCTTCGGCCACCCAGGTCAACATTAACCAGTACCTGGCGAAGGCCGCCGCCTATTGCCGCCAGACCGGTGGCGTGGTCCAGACGCGTATCGCCGAATACAACACCGATGGTGGACAGGCCCTGGTGCTTGGCGGGAAAGCGCCGTTCTGCCAGTACACCGCCAGCGATCAATCGCAGATCAATTTGTTTCTCACCACGCTGTATAACACCCAGCCGACTCTGGCCACGCTCGCCTACTACGCGCAGGTGCCGTACAACGGCCAGTGCGAGGGCAACCCTGCGTCTTGTTATTGCACGCAGCTGGGCGGCTCGGACGAATTCGGCGGCATCAACGCGGCGGGCGGAGGCTGGGTGCTCAACAGCAATCCAACTGATGTTCTCGAAAGCTGCATCATGCCCGATCTTTCCACCATTGACTCCTGGGGCTTGCTCTACCACAGCCAGAACATTATTCGCGGAATTGACCTGGAAAAGGTGCTCCGCTACCACGGCCCCCCGGCGAAACGCTAACGGCGGCAAGAGCCGTTTGCTGGGCTGCGGCGCATTCGGTCCGCGGCCCAGCGCGTATTTTCCCGCGTTCATCAATCGCCGCGCGCTGCTCCCGCGATGGCGCTGGCAATCGAATAGAATTTCTGGACAGTGCAGGACTTGGTGGAGGCCACGACATGACTCCGCGTACAACAGTTGTCTTGTGGGTTTCAATTGCCACTTCGATATGTACTCTTCTTATCCTCATAGTAAACGCATACTATGTCGTGAAATTTCGAGAGTCTGTAGACATCCAGCGCAAGACATCTCAGGGCACCCTTCTCATGACGCTCAACAATCAGTTGTTTTACACCGAGCCACACAAGCGCATCATCCGCTGCCTCGAAGAAGGCAAGAGTCTGCGTGCGAAGGCTTGCAATGTCTCAGATGAAGACTTGGACGACTACATCGGAATGCTCGATACCATCGGAACATTCACGCGAGCCAAAATCCTCGATGCAGACCTCGTTTACAAAGTATTTTCCCATTATGTTGAATCGGCGCACGAATCCTCTGAAATTTCTGAATATGTGAAACAGTGTCGGCAAGAAGACCCGTCGCTCTTTAGCGACTTCATTTGGCTCTACGAAAAAATGGAGGAACAAGAACTCGCAGGCAAGAAATAGACAAGTTCTTGAGGAACTGTGCGAGGCAATCCGCCGTTGCACGGCGTCGAATCGAAGCTTATCCAAGCGGGAAGCAAGGTGTCGCATTGCCGCGATTCGTTCCCCTCGTATGGATTCAGGGGCATGGAGACCGCAGCAAAAGCTGGCAAGCTTTCCGTTTCCAACCGGATTCGTCGCATGGTGAATGCCGCCGTCAGAAGGCGATGTTATGAAATTAGAACACTACCGGGCTTTGCATGCTTTTGACGCGCACGCCCAAATAGGAGTATAAGGACGCACAAAGGCCCCTTGAGCCGAAGGATGTTTTCCGGAGGGTTTCCGATTATGAAAAGGAATGCGCTTCACTCAGCCGTGATGCGGAGTTTGCTAGTGCTTGGAGTAGCGGTGGCACTGGCAGGCGCCCGCTCGGCAGCCGCTCAGGGTAAAGATAAGGTCAAAGAGACCACGCTGTACAACTTCCAGGGCAGCCCCCAAGACGGGGCATACCCAGGAGGCGGCCTGATTTTTGACTCAGCGGGCAATCTCTATGGTTCCACGCCTTTCGGAGGCAGCGACAATCACGGAACCATCTTTGAGCTCTCGCCGAAGTCCGGTGGAGGCTGGTCTGAAACCGTGCTGTACAGCTTCCAGAACAACGGCAAGGACGGAGTCTTCCCCAATGCCAATTTGATTTTTGACCACTCCGGAAATCTCTATGGCACTGCTCAAGACGGGGGCAACGGCACCATGGGATGCTACGACAGCCTTGGGTGCGGAGTCGTTTTTGAGCTCTCGCCTCAGCCCGGCAGGGGCTGGTCTGAGACTGTACTGTATAACTTCTGCAGTCAGACATCTTGTGCAGACGGCGAATACCCCTTAGGTGGCTTGGTATTTGACGCCTACGGCAATCTATACGGCACCACAGGGAACGGTGGTAGCGCCGATGCGGGAACCGTGTTCGAGCTTTCGCCGAAATCAGGAGGTGGCTGGACTGAGACCGTGTTATACAGCCTCCAGTTCAATGGCCAAGATGGGGATTCACCTGTTGGTGGGGTGATCTTTGACAACGCGGGAAATCTCTATGGAGCCACCGAATTGGGGGGTATGGGAGGATGCCGCTCCGGCTGCGGAACAGTCTTTGAGCTCTCGCCGAACTCCGGAGGTGGATGGTCTGAGCAAGTAATTCACAGCTTCCATAAGCAGAACAACGGCAAAGATGGAAACTACCCATTAGCCGGCGTGACCTTGGACAAAGCCGGCAATCTCTACGGCACGACCTATGGCGGAGGTAGCAACAACTGTGCCTACGGCTGCGGAATTGTGTACGAGCTTTCGCCGAATTCGAATGGGGGCTGGTCAGGGAACACAATATTCAGTTTCGACGGCACGGACGGGGGGAACCCATACGGCAGCCTGATTCTTGATTCGGGCGGCAACCTTTACGGCACGACGGCATATGGCGGTAGCTACGGGTATGGAACCGCTTTCGCGCTCCTGAAGAAGTCAGGCTGGACCGAGAAATTTTTCAGCTTCAACGGCCAAGACGGGGGCGGGGATTACCCTACCGGCAACTTAATTTTTGACGGTTCCGGCAATCTCTATGGCACCACGAGTGGCGGAGGCAACGGCGGTTGCCTTGGCGGCTGTGGAGCCGTTTTTGAAATCACCCCATAAAATTGATTTGCTGGACGGAAAGCGTGCGACGGTGTGGTTGTTGATCGCGCCGTCCCCGCCGCTGCCTCTGATCTCTCAGGGGGTCGGGGCTTTCAGCCCCGACATAAAACTGCTACGCCGCGCTTTCTTCCTTTGCCCGCGATTGGCGGGGTGAGCGTCTTGACGCCCCCATCGCCGCGGGCATTGGCCCTAATTGCGTGCCGCATCCCGCGCAGATCGCCGCGCAGAAACGTAAACGTCACAGAAGCTGCTGTTGATTTTTTCCGCGCGAAGGCGAGAATACGTCGGTCTTTCTCGGCTGAAACACCACCGGCCATCCACAATTCCCTTGCGTCCAAATCCCTCTCAAGGTCATCCCGAGTCATGCTCGCGAAGCGAGCCATGAGGCGAGGGATCTGCTGTTGAATTTCTGTTTTGGTTTCTGCTGCTGAATCGAACCCAACACAAAATCGTTACAGCACCTGCTGTTGATTTTTCCTGTTGAATGGGGACAATAAGTCAGAACTATGTCCGGACGAGCTTCAAAAGACAAAATCGGTGGCGAGAGGCGATTTCTAATCGCTACACTTTTTACAGTCGCAGAACGCTAACTCCCGCACAATCAATCACATCCGCATTTCTAATCGCTACACTTTTGACCATCCTGTGGGACGGGCGGCAACCCCATTCGGCGGCGACGAAAGGCCATTTCTAATCGGAAGTATATCCTTTACGCAACGGTCGCGGTGCAGGGGGATTCCCACAATAAGGCCATCTTTCCAAGACGCACGCTCACCGTATTGAACACACCGCCGCTCATCGGAACGCCTTTAGCGAAGTGAACATTGAAACGGTTTTTGCCAAAGCCCCAACTGAAATAGAATCGCCCTATCTTAAAAGATGGAGAGGTCAGTTTGGTTGTGAATCCTATGAACATTGAGGTGCCCTTTGTTGGATAAGGTTAGATGTGAAGTGGAAACCGCAGAGCAACTAGACGCTTTCATAAGAAACGAGATTCTTCCTATCGAGATGGCGCGCGGAGAACCATTATGCGGGACTCTACACGTCCGTGCACCCCACGAATCTGTTCTGGAAGCCCATCTAGTGAGGGAGTTGGAAGATCGCGGTGTAATTATCAAATGGGTTGATAACAGCAAATCCTAAGAAACATCCCTCGGCCATCCTTTCGCTGGCTTCTTCTTTGTAAACGATTTCTTGATAGCCTCGCGCCAGTCGCCATCAATCTTGATGGTTTCTGGCACGGGGGCGGATTCTCTTTCCGTGAGGGCAAATACGATACACTGCCCCCGGCCACTGCGCTCACTGAGCGGGTGCCCGTTGCTTTACCTATACCAAACCGAGGAACAAGCAATGAGAATCGAACAAATGAGACGCTACCACGAAGCAGTGGTGATGGAAGTTCTGTATGTTTGGGGTCTCTACCAACTCATACGACTTATGTTCTCGCACTAGCGAGAGCGGTTCTAGGGGGCGGAAGCGACTCCGCTCCCTCTCACTTTTGTTCTTCCCGGGGGCAGAATTCTTGTGTTATATGCTCCTGCAAGGAGTTCGATGTATGAGAAAGCCAGTTGCGATTTTTATTATTCTAGTTGTCGTGTGGTGGATTGTGTGGTTAAACCGCTTCCACTACGAGCACATCACCAACGGTCAAATTGTTCGGATAAACCGTTACACACAACAGATTTGCTACTCTTGGAACGACGGGACATGGAGTCAGTACCAGAGCTATGTTGCCTTGGGAGAAGCGACGGATGCTTTGAACCCGCCAGTGTCACAGCCCACAACAGATTCCGGTGAGGGTTTCACTGTTACACCCTTAGAAAAGGTAAGGCCCGCACACATCATCCAACCACCAGACCACTGCAAGGATTCCACGAAGATAAAATAGCAATAACCAAAAGGAGCCTTATGACACCTGACGAAACCAACAAAATGGTGGACACCATAGAACAGCTTTTCATCGAAAGGTTTGCTGCTGAAGCTCTTCTACAAGAATACATGCCCGAACCCCTCACCGCTATCAGGGAGCGTGCTGCGAAAATTCCGGCGGATGCAATGGTGCACTTGTGCTTTAGGCCATATCGCCGACAGATTTTAGAAGCATCTCAACAGGCACACGCTCTCGGTCTTCTCCTGAAAGCAACCGACGAAGTGGTTCGCCGTCAAAAGGAGTGCGTTTTGGAACTAGTCTCTCAAAAAGATTGAGGATGTATTCGAGCGTGTAGAGGTCTAGTGCTTTTTCTGCCATAGAATCAAAGACTTGGGGGCCTTGCGTAAAGGATATATTTACGTTTCTAATAGGGACACATGTGACAGTCGCAAAACTCTAACTGCCCCGGAATCAATCACATCCGCATTTCTAATAGGGACACTTTTCACGACCCATAGTAGTATCTCTGCCGGCGACCGCATGGCCGGATATTCCAAACGTTCCCTGGTGGAAAAATTGGGCATCAAGCCCGGCTTCCGCTGTCTTTCCGTCAACGCGCCGAAGGACTACGCGAAAATTCTCGGCAAAATTCCCACTGGCGCAGAATTCAGCGTCGCGCGCGGCAGCGTTTCCGCGGAGAGCTGTGATTTCGTTCACGCATTTTTTGAAACGCGCGCTCAATTGGAAAAATCACTTCCTGAACTGAAGCCGCTGCTGAAGAAAAATGGCGCGCTCTGGATTTCCTGGCGCAAAGGAAAAGTTTCCGACGTCACTGAAAATATCGTGCGCCAGCTGGCGCTCGCAATTGATCTGGTGGACGTAAAAGTCTGCGCGGTGGATGATATCTGGTCCGGATTGAAGCTGGTCTACCGTTTGCGCGACCGCTAGTTTCCGCTCGCTGCGTGTCCCCAATATCCGTGGACGAAGAAATAAATTGTCATGCCAATGCCCACCACGATAACGAATGCGCGGACGTACGACTGCCGCATCTTCAGTGCGTAGTGCGCTCCGAAATATCCGCCGACAATTCCGCCCGCCGAAGTCACCAGCGCCTGCGGCCAGTAGATCGCCCGCAGGACAATGAACATCACCACCGCCGCGCCGTTGATCACGCTCGACAGCACTACTTTCAGCGCGTTCATGGCGTGAATGTCCGTCATGCCCAGCGCCGCCAGCATGGCCAGGTTCATAATTCCGATTCCGCCTCCGAAGTATCCGCCATAGACGGCCACGGCAAGTTCCACCGCGGCCGCTCCGGCAATAGCTCCATTAGAAGCGTCGCGCGAGATGCCCGCGGAAATGTGTCCGGTCAGATATTTTCCGAAGGCGAATAAAAGCGTTGCGCCCAGCATCAGCCACGGTATCACGCGCAAAAAAGTTTCGGCGGGCGTGCGAATCAACAATATTGCGCCGGCAATTCCTCCGATCACGCTGGTCACAAGCAGGGGGACCATCACGCGCCGGGCCACGTCCAACCGGCTTCTGTAGGCGCCGCCGCTTGCCGTGGTTCCCACCCACAGCGCCACTGTGCTGGTGGCGTTGGCCGCAACCGGAGGCATGCCACTCACCAGCAGCGCCGGAAAGGAAATGAAACTGCCGCCGCCGGCCACGGAATTCAGCACGCCGCCCAGCGCTCCGGCAAAGAATAAAAAAATGGTTGTGTGGAGAGTCAACTTACATGTGTACCACGGGTGCGGCCCGAGCTCCAGCGCGGCTACAGCTTGAATTGCGCGACGACTGGCCGCGCAGGACATTGCACACCACTACCATGGAATGATTAAAGAGGAAGGAAGCCGCCCCGTCCGCGAAATTATCGCGGCTGGATCTGAACCGGGAAGAGTCTGAACAGTCTTGCCGCTAGCAGCCCGCTAATTAAAACCGCCGGCGTCCACCACCACCGCCACCGCCGCCGTGCCCGCCACCATGTCCGCCGCGGCCACCACCAGCGCCGCCGCGGCCGCCCCCAAAACCTCCGCGGCCACCGCCGCCTCCACCAGAGCGCGGCGCTTGCGGACGCGCCTCATTCACTTGCAGCGCCCGCCCATCCAGATTGAATCCGTTCAGTTGCTGGATGGCGCGCGCCGCGTCCTCGTTGGGGCCCAGCTCCACGAACCCAAAACCGCGCGAACGACCGGAATTCATGTCGCGAATCACGCGCGCAGACTCCACTTGAAAGCCGTTGCCGGTGAATAGTTGCTGCAAATCATCATCGGTGGTTTCAAATGAAAGATTTCCCACGTAAAGCTTGGCCATTTTGCTCTCCCTGAGGCGCTTTGCAAATCGGGCGCTGAAAAAGAAAAAAAGGGGCGGATCCGCATGGCGGACCCGCCCCAATAGACTAGAGGCTCGTGACGTTCGCGGCCTGCAGGCCTTTCGGCCCGCGCGTTACCTCGAATTCAACAGCCTGGCCTTCATTCAACGACTTGTACCCATCCCCCTGAATTGCGGAGAAGTGCACAAAGACGTCCTCGCCGGACTGGCGCTGGATGAATCCAAAGCCCTTGCTGGCGTTGAACCACTTCACTGTTCCTTGTTCTTTCACGATATTTCCTTATTGTTTGATAATTAAGCTATTTGATGCCGCTCGCCCGATTTCTCGGCCCTCCAGCCATAACAGAAAAAAGGCCGCAAGTGTAGACTTGCAGCCCCTCTGAACGAGTCCAAAGGTTTTACAAGAGCAACAAACGCACCAGAAGGCTAACATATTTTCAAGTTTGTCACCTAGCAATTCTTCCACCGGGACCGACCCCGGCGGGCTATTTGGTTTTCGCAAGACGGTAACATGCCGCGATTTGCCGCAGCACCCCGGTCATGTTCGGGCGCCGCCAGGATTCTCGCCGCTTCGCCGCATCGAGCCTGGGTTGAAATTCCGCCCGGCCCTCGCGCAACTCGACCGGTGGCAGAAGAGATGAAAATCCGGCATGCTGTCGGGCTCGTCATGCTATAATACAGTCTGTTTATTTTTCATAAACTTTCATAGTGGTCGGGACTTGCACATCCCGGCCTTTTTCATTTGCAGGCTTAACGCGCCGCGCCGACGGTTCCCACTTGTACGTGAAGATTTTCCAGCGCCGAAGCGATGTCGCCCGCGCTTAGAGCAAAAGCAATACCCTCTTTGTCCCGGCCCTTGAGCGTGTTCATGCCTTCCACTTCGCCGCGCAAATTCAGCAATGGTCCGCCGCTGTTACCCGGATTCACCGCCGCATCCGTCTGCACCCAGTCACCAGGTTCACCGTGCAGCTTTCCCACCGCGCTCACAATGCCTTTGGTCACTGTTCCCGGCAATCCGGACGCGGGATTTCCCAGCGCGATGACCGTTTCTCCACGCTGCACGGACGCCGCCGCGGCGAGCGTGAGATGTGGATACCCGGCGCCTGAGACGCGCAACAGCGCCAGGTCGAGTCTCGGATCGCTGTAAATCACGTGGGCATAGAGCCGCGTTCCGGAATGTTCCACCACAATTGCCGCCGATTCTCCCTCCACTACATGCTTGTTCGTGGCGATTAACCCATCCTCGGTTAGAAAAAAACCCGAGCCCAGGGCCCGCGTGGTTCGCAATAGAACCACCGCTGGCATGGCGTCGCGGATCACTTTTTCCACGGTGCTGTCCGGAGAGTTGCCGTCAATCGCGTTTGGGGGAGCCTCTGGCAATGCAATTCCCGCGGACTTCGTATTCGCCGATGAGACCTTCTCCGCCGCGCTTTGGTCGGTTGCCACGGAGGCGGCGCGGGCGGCAGGAGCGGCAGGGGCGGAATTCGCCGACAAGGGCTGTAGTGTCACTTCAAAATGGTCGGACTTCAGCAGCCAGTAATCCCCGTGGTTTCGCCCATTGAGAGTACTGAAATGAAACGGCCCGTCGGCCAATTCAATTTCCTGCGGACTGTAGCCCTCCATGGAAATCCGCAGCGTCATTCCGTGTTCCAGGCGGGTGCTGAAGACACTGTGCGGGCGGTGAAAATATCCGCCGGGCATCTCCTGCTTATACGGAGTCTTGCCGACCGCGACGCCGTTGATTTCCACCGTCGCTCCCGCGGGCGTGCTGATGATGGCCATGGTTCCCGCGCACACGGGCGATGCCAGAGCCAGGGCGGCTCCAATGAGCACAATAATGGATGAAAAGGGAAGGGCCCGCCGCAGTTGTAACATGCCGTGCCTCCGGAGGGAATAACGGGACGAAGATAGACCTCATCTTCTCCCGCGTCAATGAGTTCTTACCTATGAAGAAGGGCACATGGTGGAAACCGGTTCTACGGCGCTTTCCACGGCGATGCTAGACTCTTGCCAACTGAATGAACACATTGCATCTGGATACACGTCCCGATTGGCGCGGCGGGCAGGCGCAGGCGCTTCTACTAATGCGCGGCCTCATTGCGCGGGGTCACGGAGCAGAATTGGTCGCCGCTCGCGGCACGCCGCTCGAGGAGCGCGCCCTGCAGACCGGTATTCACGTGCATGGCATATCCGCCCGCTTTCCACGCGCTTCCATGGTCCGCACTCTCCGGCGCCTTCTTCGCGAGCAGAAGTTTGACGTTGTCCACGCCCACGATCCCCACGGGCTGACCGCCGCGTGGCTGGCGGGCGCACACCGGCGCGCCTCACTGATTGTTTCGCGCCGTGTCGCTTACCCTCTTAGTTCCGGCCGATTGTCCATGGCCCGCTATCGCGCCGCGCGGCGCATCATCGCCGTATCGCGTTTCGTGGACGCCAGCGTAGTTACCAGCGGACTGGAACCATCGCGCATCACCGTGGTCCACGATGGTGTCCCGGTGCCACCCCCTTTCGACGCCGCGCAGCGCAGGAAGGCGCGCGCGCATTGGGATGTGGACGAAAAAGATTGGCTCCTCGGTTGCGTGGGTTATTTGCTGCCGGAAAAGGGGCAGGAAGCGCTTTTACAAACCCTCGCCCTTCTCCGCGAGAAACAGCCGCAGTGCCGCCTCCTGCTCGCGGGCCGTGGTCCGTATCGTTCCCACCTGGAAGGTGTTGCGCGCGACCTTCGCATTCTCGACCGCGTGAAATTCACGGGATTTATCAAGGATGTTGATTCCGTATACGCCGCGCTGGATTTTTTCTTATTCCCTTCTCTCGCGGAGCCGCTCGGCTCTTCCTTATTGGACGCCATGGCGCGCGGCATTCCTTCAATCGCCGTTGCCAGCGGAGGCATTCCGGAAATTCTGATTGACGGGAAGAATGGCCGCCTTCTTCTCCTGCCCGAACCGGGCGCATTTGCCGCCGCCATCTCCCGGCTGATCCAAAATCCGGAGGAAGCGGCACGGCTGGGAGCGGCGGGGCGCGCCGCAGTCATGGACCATTTTTCGGATGACCACATGGTAGATGGCACTCTCGGCGTCTATATGGAAGCCCTCTCCAGACCCCCCCGGGCGGGATAAATAGCCGCGCCATCCGCACGAGAGGCGGCGTGGGCGTAAAACTCCCTTTCATTTTAAGTCCGTGTTCCTTGACTTGGAATTCAACTGTTATGTAACGTAAACTCAACACGTCACTCGGGGATTTTTCTGAAGCCGGCCAGGCGGGAGGAATTGCGCTGTGCAGGACCTGATCGTCAAGAATCTTGAAATGTTCGCCTGTCCCAAGTGTGGGGGAACTCTCCGTCTGGATGGAGAGCAGCTCTCTTGTAAGAATTGCAACGCGCTCTACCCGAGCGATAACGGCATCCCACTGCTCTTTCATCCGCACGACCCGGCGGACCAAAAGCGCGACGTGACCGACGTGGTGAAATCCTTTTACGAGAAAAATCCTTTTCCCAATTACGACGATTTCGATACCAGCGAAAGCCTGGCGGAGAAGGCGAACAAGGGAGTTTTCGCCCGGCTGCTGGATGAGCAGATTCCTTTTGGCTCGCGAGTGATTGAGTGCGGGTGCGGCACCGGCCAACTGAGCAATTTCCTGGGCCTTCGCTGGGGGCGGACCGTCTTCGGAACGGACCTTTGCCTGAATTCACTGCGCCTGGCCAAGGGCTTCCGTGATCGCTGCAACATCAAGAACGCGGGCTTCCTGCAGATGAATCTTTTCCGGCCGGCTTTCCAGGAAGGCGTGTTCGACGTGGTGATTTCCAACGGCGTGCTGCACCACACCAGCGACCCGTTCGGCGGCTTCAAGTCCATATCCCGCATGGTGAAGCCCGGCGGTCACATCATCATCGGGCTTTACAACACCATCGGCCGGCTGCCCACCGATTTCCGCCGCTTTCTGTTCCGCATGTCCGGCGACCGCCTGCGTTTTCTCGACGACCACATGCGCAACAAGACCTACAACGAGGCCCGCAAGCGCGCCTGGTTCATGGACCAGTACAAACATCCCCATGAGAGCAAGCACAGCTACACGGAAGTTGTCGAATGGTACGAATCCAACGGATTCGAATTCGTCTCCAGCATTCCCAAGGCGGATTTCGGCAATTTTTCCCAGGAGGAAAAACTCTTCGAGGCTCACGATTCGGGCACGGGCATGTCACGCTTCCTCACCCAGGCCGGAATGATGTTCACTGGCGACGGCGGCCTGTTCATCATAATCGGCAGGAAAAAAGGATCCGGACAACCAGGTGAATCCACGGCGCCGAAGGCGAGTCAGCAGAGCGCGGCGGCTACTCCCCACTAAGTTTTCGCGCCCGGCGGGGAAAAGGAAGTGAATCCCGGCGGCGAAAGAATCAGCACGAGAAAGACGAACGCGCTGCCCTCCGGACCGACTTTTCCACCCGTAATCCATGTGGCTCCGTGGAACGATGTATTCAGCATATGTCCCTTGGCCAGAAAGCCGCTATCGGGCGTGGAGTAGAAGAACGTCTCGCCCCAATCCCATCCCGCATGCATGCCGATGGGGAACCAGATGTTGCCAGTACGAATCAGACTGAAGGAGGCCAGCAATCCGAAACTTCCCGCCATCAGCGCGCCGAACCACGCCTCGGCGGGGTTATTGATGTGTCCTGCTCCGAACGCAATGGATAGAACGATCGCCGCCGGCCAGAATCCGATTCCCGACGTGAGCGTGGACTGCATGTATCCGCGGAAGGAAAATTCCTCGAAAATTCCCACCATGATGAATCCGATCCCATACAGAATTCCGAATTTCAGAGCTTCCCGGCCGGTTACGGCCATTCCGCCCAGCGAGAATCCGTGGAACGCGGCGATGATGGCCAGCAGCAGCGAAAGCATCGCAAAGCCGTAAGGCACACCCTGCCAGAAGCGTTTTCCGAATGCTTCGCGCGGGGGAAGGTAGTAGTCCGCGAAACTTCGTTTTTCAATTTTTGTCATTATGAACGCGGCAACCAGCAGGCAGCAAATCGCCAGTCCTTCGCCGATGATGGTCCCGGATGCGGTCATCACATTCGGGTTCGCCGCCTTGCGCCGCGCGGCCATCGCCGGAATCTTCAGGAGGGTGAATTGCAGCGCGCCCACAAGGACGGCAAAGATCAGAATGAATATCAGCAGGCGCCATCCGGCGCGAATTCCATTGGGGCCAAGGAATACTTTGGCGATGCCCGACCGCGCCGGTGGTAGCGGTGCCGATGCCGCCGTTTCCGTGTCTTGTGAGGACAAATTTGTTGTGCCGAAGTCATCCACCATTGGTTTTTCCTCCAGCTCTACTACGGTCGCTGGCTGCGCTATGTTTCGGCTGGCCGCAAACGACCGCAAAATCCGCCGCGACAGCTACTTCAGCCACTTGGCGAGCCAGCCGAGGAATTCCTTGTACCAAAGCTCGCTATTCTGGGGCTTCAGTACCCAATGGCCTTCGTCGGGGAAAATAATCAGGCGTGACGGAACGCCCTGGCGCTGCAGCGCGGCGAAAAATTCCAGCTCTTGGGTATAGGGAATGCGAAAGTCCTTTTCGCCGCCGATGATCAGCACCGGCGTCTTATATTTTGCGAAGTCCGCGGCGTATTTTGCCGGATTCCACTTGTCATACAGTTCCGGATTGCTCCACGGCGTGCCCTTGAACTCCCATTCTTCAAACCATAATTCTTCCGTGGCGTACATGCTGAAATTATCGTAAGGCCCGGCGTGGCTGATGATGCACTTGAAACGTCCCTTGGACTGCGACTCCATCCAGTCCATCATGTAGCCGCCGTAGGATCCGCCGGCAGCGCCCAGTCGCGCGCCGTCAATGAACGGATAATGCGCCACAGCGTAGTCCACGCCGTCCATCAAGTCATGAAAAACCTTTCCGCCCCAGTCGCCGCTGATTTCCGCCGTGAGCGCCTGGCCGTACCCCGTTGACCCGCGCGGATTGATCATGGCCACCACGTATCCCGGCGCGGCCATCACCTGCTGATTCCAGCGATAGCCCCAGGCGTTGTCCCATGCGCCCTGCGGCCCGCCGTGGACCAGCAGCAGCATGGGATATTTCTTCGTGGCGTCGAACTGCGGAGGTTTTAGGAGCAGTCCTTCGATTTTTGTACCTCCGGCGCCTGGAAACCAGAATAATTCCGGCGACGGCAGGTCAAGCTGCGCCAGCAACGCGGTATTCTGCTGGGTGATTTGCCGCACGCCGGAACCATCCGCGTTTGCGACGAAAACTTCCGCGGGCATGGTCAGGCTGGTTCGCGCGAAGGCCAGAGTTTTTCCGTCGGCGCTCAAAACGAATTCGTCGTTGAAGCCTTCTCTCACCACCATGCGCGGCGCAGCGTTGGGATTTGCCGCCACCGCATATATCGGCATCTCCGTTTCATTCTCGGCGTTGAAATAAATTGTCTGGCTGTCTGGCGACCAGGCATACGACTCCGGGTTGCGGTCCAGGTTTCGCGCGATCTGTGTAGACTGCGCGGATTGGCGGTCGTAAATCATCAGTCTCCAGGCATCGCTCTCGTAACCGTAGGTGGCCTGAGAGCGGTAGGCAATGGACTTGCCGTCTGGTGAATAGACCGGACCCCAATCGTCGCCGCGATTGGTGGTGATGCGGTTGGGCGCGGCGCTGGCGTCCGCGGGAACCGTGAACAAATCTCCATTGGTGCTGAGGGCCTCATCTTTATCGGTGTTGGCGGTGAAGCAGATTTCGCGGCTGTCCGGCGAAAACGCAATTGGTTCCGGCGCGCCCAGATTAAACGGGGGCACGTCGTAATCCGCGCCGGGGGTGAGATCGCGCGGCGTTCCGCCATCAACGGAAACCACGAATAGATGGCTGCGTTTGCCGTCTGACCATTCCGTCCAGTGGCGGTAGAGCAATTTATCGTAGATATGCCCCTTCACTTTGCTTTTGTCCGCGGCGGCATCGCGCGCGGCGTTGCAGGCATCATCGGGGCAATCGGGATAGACGCGCGAAACAAAAGCGATGGTTTTGCCATCCGGCGACCAGAGCTCATTGTCCGCTTCAGTGAAGAGCCGGGTGAGGCGTTGCGGATCACCGCCGCGCGTTACATCCAGCAAATAGATTTCCTGTGACCCGTCGCGTGACGAGAGGAACGCGATGCTTTTTCCGTCAGGGGCCCAGCGCGCGCGGGAATCGTGTCCGCTGCGCGTTAACTGCCGCGCATCCCCGTCCCCGGCGCTCGCAATCCATATATCGGACATGGAATGATTCGCGGCCAGGTCGGGAGTCGAGACGGTGTAGGTGACCCGCTTTCCGTCCGGCGAAATCTGGACATCGCTGATACGATGCATGGAGATCAAATCCTGAAAAGTGATGGCCCGTTTCCGCGCATCCTGCGCGCGAGCTTCCGCGCACAGCAGCATGGCCATGCCGGTCATCAGAATTGCAACAATTGCAGCGGTCCCGTTTACTCTTTTCATGCTTCCCCCGAAAATTGCTTCCCGACGCTGAAAAACCCATCACATGGTACTTTTCTCCCGCTCGTTGCGCCATCAGATTTGTATTTTCAAGACGGCCGCAATTCCGTTGTGAATCCCATCGCAGACGTCATAGAATCAATCCGGGGAGACTCATGATTCCGCCGGCCGGCCGGGAAATGCAGCATGCCGCGGACGTACTCCCCTCGCGCAAGGGAGCAGGAATTGAACGATGCGCTCACAGTTCACCGATTGCACTTCGCGTTTACGGTAACGTTCCATTACATTTTTCCCCAGCTTACCATGGGGCTGGCGCTGCTTATCTTCATCCTGAAAACCATCGCCATCCGCCATAATGACGAGCGCTTCAATCGGGCAGCGAGATTCTGGGCGAAGATTTTTGGCATTAGTTTTGCCCTCGGTGTGGTTACTGGAATTCCCTTGGAATTTCAATTCGGCACCAACTGGTCGGAGTTCTCGCGATCCGCGGGAGGCGTTATCGGGCAAACGCTGGCGATGGAGGGGGTATTCTCCTTCTTCCTTGAATCCACGTTCCTGGGATTATTCCTCTTTGGCGAGAAACGTCTGGGCCCGAAAGGCCACTGGATGTCTTCGTTTCTGGTGTTTCTGGGCTCGTGGATGTCCGGTTATCTTATTGTGGCCACGGATGCGTGGATGCAGAATCCGGTGGGCTATGCAATGGGAGCGGATGGCTCGTTTCAACTCGCCAGCTTTTGGAAGCTCCTCTTGAATCCCTGGGGGCTTTGGCAATATGCCCACACGATGCTGGGCGCCACGCAGACCGGCTGCTTCACCATGGCTTCCATCGGAGCATTCTATCTGCTCTCACGCCGCCATGAGGAATACGGCAAGATCTTTATTCGAACGGGCGTCATCGTCGGACTGACCGCCGCCGTGCTCCAACTGTATCCCACAGGTGATGGACAGGGAATCATGGTGGCCCATTATCAGCCCGCCACGCTCGCCGCCATGGAGGGAATTTTTCACACCCAGGAAGGCGCGCCGATTGCCATACTCGGCCAGCCGGATATGCGAAACCAGCGATTGGACAATCCGCTGACGGTTCCCAATATGCTCAGTTTCCTTACTTACCGTGCGTGGAGGGCGGAGATCAAGGGCTTGGACAACTTCCCCCGGGAGAACTGGCCCGACCAGATTCCCATTCTTTATTTCAGCTATCACGTGATGGTGGGACTGGGCACGATTTTCATCATCATCCTCGTTCTTTCCGGGTCGATGCTTTGGCGTGGAATGCTGTTCCGGACGCGCCCGATGCTCTGGATTCTGATGCTGGCTCTTCCGTTCCCTTTCATTGCCAATACGGCTGGCTGGATCACAGCGGAAGAGGGCCGGCAACCATGGATCATTTATGGCCTGATGCGAACTTCAAGAGGCGTATCCCCGCGGGTTTCCGCGGGCAACGCCTGGTTCACGCTTATCGGATTCTTCGGAATGTATGCGGTACTGGCGATTCTGTTCCTTTTTCTTACTTACCGCGAAATTGAACACGGACCGGGAGAAGCCGTCCCGGCCGCGACGGAATGACGGAGGCTGCCGATGGGAAATCTCTGGTTCTGCCTCGTCGCCGTGATGCTTACCGTCTACGTCATTCTGGATGGGTTCGACATCGGAGTGGGAATTGTACACATTGTTGTCGCCCGCACGGACCAGGAGCGCCGGTTGGTGCTTCGCTCCATCGGCCCGGTTTGGGACGGCAACGAAGTTTGGCTGGTGGCTGCGGGAGGCACCCTTTATTTTGCCTTCCCCGCGCTTTACGCCTCCAGTTTCAGTGGGTTTTATCTTCCCCTGATGATGGTTCTCTGGTTCCTGATTCTCCGCGGAATATCCATTGAATTTCGCAGTCACGTCGAAGGCCTCGTGTGGCCTGCATTTTGGGACGCCGTCTTCGTCCTGGCCAGCATATCGCTGGCAATTTTTTATGGCGCGGCCCTGGGGAATGTCATCCGCGGCGTTCCTCTGGATGAACATGGGCTCTTCTTTGAAGCGTTGTGGACCAACTTCCGGCCAGGTCCAAACCCAGGCATTCTGGATTGGTTTACTATTCTTGTCGGAGTCACATCGCTCGCCGCACTCACTCTTCACGGCGCATGCTGGCTGGCATTTCGCACCGAAGGCGACATTCGCGCACGCGCGCGAAAAATTGGCGGTCTGGTATGGTGGCTGGTCGCGGGCGCAACAGTTCTCGTCACCATCGCCAGTTTTCGGCTCCAGCCGCATCTCTGGCCAGGTCTTTCATCACACATCTGGAATTTCGTTTTCCCGTTCATCGCCGTCGCCGGTCTCGTTGGCGTGAAGTGGTTCTCCGCCATAGGAGACGACCGCCGCACCTTTTTGTCTTCGTGTGCGTATCTTCTGGGGATGCTCACCAGCGTTGCCGCCAGCCTTTACCCCTACGTCCTTCCTGCCAGCACGCGGGCGGAATACGGACTGACGGTCGCCAATACTCAGGCTGCCGCCCATGGCCTTCTAATCGGTTTGGCCTGGTGGACCATCGGAATGGCCCTCGCGACCGGGTATTCAGTTTTTGTTTATCGCCATTTCGCTGGGAAGGTTAAGCTGCCGGAAAAAGGGGAGGGCTATTGAATCAGATGTCCCGTCCATCCAAACCATAGAATTTATTTCTTCCGTGGTTTCTGAAAGCGGGGATCCCTGGCCACGCGCTGGCGGCCAATGGCCGCCAACAATATTCCGAAGAGGACGATCAAAGCGCTGACGGGACGGGGAAAGGAATAGATTTCCTCCGTCTGCAAAATGGTCTGTTGCTGGCCGACCATGATCCTCTCGCTCTTTTTCCCCCGGTGATAATCTGGATGGGCCAGAAGAATGATTCCCGCCAGGACGAGCACGCAACCCACATACACCTGGAATCGTGATTTCATATTAGCGCTCCGCCAACGGCTTCAGGATTTCACTCAGCATGTCCGGCTGTCCCGAAATGGGCACCAGATGCGGATAGCGCAAACCATCGCGGTAATTTATCTTCACGGGATGCACGTAGGACCCATTGGCGACCAGCAGTTCAATCGGAACGCTGGCCGAGCGGGAGTCGCGAACCGCATCCTGCAACACTTCCAGCGAAAATTGCCGCCCGTTGACCGCGGTAATTTTCATGTCCGGTCCGATGCCGGCAGCAAACGCCATCCGGCCAATAATCACGTCATGCACCACTCCATCGGCGTCCACGCGCATGCCCAGGGTTGAATCCAGATTCATCACGTGATGGACGGTCTCGGCGGCAGATTGAATCTCGTTGGGATTCTCGTCCCAGGCCAGATCCCAGCCGCTGGCGTGCAATCCCTCCAATGGAGGGTTGGCATTGAGCGATGTGAGCATGCCGTTCAGCATCCCCGTCCAGTCATACGGCGCCACGGAATTCAGCGCGGAAACGATGTCGTCGAAGGTGTAGGTCTTCAGCGTCGGCTCGCCGCCGGGTCCGCCATAAAAACTGCGGCAGAAATCGTCCAGGGATCGTTTTCCGTGTGATTCCGTGCGTATCTTCGTGTCCACCGCCAGCCAGAGCAGGATCCCTTCATCGTAGTAATCCACGCCCCGCCGCCAGGAGGACCATTCCTCCGGGGCATCATAGAGAATCTGCGCCGCGTCCGCCGTATCCTGCAGCGGACGCCAGGTCCGCCCGGTGTGCGCCGTCAGGGTGGCGATAACAGTTGCCAGGTTTTCGCGGTACTGCTCCGTCGTCCAGAGCCCGCTGCGCGCGGTCAAAATACTTCCCAGATATTGCGTCAGACCCTCATAGACCCATAGCAGATCATCGCGCATAGGCTGTTGATAATCCGGCGTGCTGAGATCCGCTGGACGCCGGTATTTTCCGTTCCAGGAATGTGTGAACTCGTGGGGCAGCAATCCGGCTCCGAGCAGGCGCAGGTTGTCGTCAATCAGCATTCGCTCCGCCACGCGATCATCGCTGGATTCGTGGTGCTCCAGTCCGAAATGCGCAGTGTCATCGCTGAGCGTGAGGAGGAAATGGTAATCACGATAGTGCCGCGCGCCGAAGAGAGGACCGGTTTCCGCCACCAGGTTGCGATACTCCGCTTCCGTGGCCGCAGGAATCGCCAGAGCCGCTTCGCTGTCCGATGCCATGTCCAGTTCGTGGGGGGGATTCTGTCCCGGCGAAAGTTGGATGGCGCGAAGATGTTCGCCAGAAAGAACGGGCGAATCCACCAGCATATCAAGCGGCACGGCTGCAAAATAAATCGTGTCGCCGGATTCCCGCGCGCCGGGCAGCGCCGTCGCGAATTTCCAGCCTGGCGGCAGCCGAAGAGAGGGTTCAAACAAAATGTCCGCCACGGGGCGCCCCGCCGGGTAGAGCAATACTTGGTTCCAGCTAATTAATGCCAATTCCGCGGTTGCTGAAGCGCCGCCCGAGAACCCGCTCGCCGGGGCGGCAAGCAGGAAATCCAGATCCGCATTCAGTGAGGTGATGCCTGCCGGCACATCAAGATGGATTGTGAACATGCTCACCAGGTCGCGCCGCCAGGGGATTTGTTGTCCATTGGCGGTGAATTTCAAACCGGCGAGGTCGGTGATGGGGCCGTCCGGCATATGCTCTCCGGGAATCCATTCCGGGTAATAGAGCACCAGAGGGCCGGGCTTCACCGGAATGGCCATTTGCGCGTGCAGGATTTTCTGCGGCGCTCTCGTGGCGTCCACGGAAAGCTGAATGGCGCCGGAGGTGGCCTGTCCAAACACAACTCCCGCGCCCGTCAACGGAAGAATCAGTAACGGGATTGTGGCAGCCATCATCCTGCACAAAGACAATTTCATTGTTTGCTCCTTGCCGATAATTCGCGAGAGTTTCATGTTTTCATGCGACGGGCGTCGACATTTTCCGCGGCGGATTGTAAAAGGGAAGTTCCACGCACACGGCGCCGACTGTATGCCGCACCGCTTCCACGGTCATCTCAACGCGCAGGTGTGTCCCGGCAGCGGCGTGAGCGCTTTCCACGCTGGCCAGCGCAATCATCTTTTTCAATGTGGGTGACCACGTAGTGGACGTGGCTTTCCCAACCTGCTGCGCTCCGCGATATATAGGCACCGGCACGCGTGATGCTGTCCCTGGAATTTGCGGCGCCAGTCCCACGGCGTCAAATCTCTTCTCAATTTCGTTCCAGTCAATTTCCAGGCCCACCAGCTGTCGCGCCGGGCCGCGTTTGTTTTCTTCCCGGAGCGCCTGCTGCCCGACGAACGGCTCTTTATCCAGGTGCACCAGCCGGCCCAGCCCGATTTCGTAGGGCGTGTACTTCTGAGATGGGATCAGAGCTTTCTTGCTGCTGAAATAGTCCACTTCAATCAAAATCAGGCCTGCTTCGATGCGCGCCACATCCAACGCCAGCATTCCCGTGGGATGAATATCAAAGGCGCGCCCGGCATCCATCAGCGCGTCCCACACTTTCGTGGCTTCCTTCCACGGAATCCAAATCTCATAACCCAGGTCGCCAGTGTAGCCGGTGCGGGATATATCCACCCGCACGCCGGCGATGCGCGTGTGCATCACGCGAAAATATTTCAATTTCAGCAGATCGTCGCCTACAAGTTGGGCCAGCAATCGTCCCGAAGTTGGCCCCTGCAACGCGAGCGCCGCGGTTTGTTCGGAAATATCCTCGAATTGAACGTTCAGCCCCAGGGCATTCTCGCTGAACCAGCGCAGGCTGGGATCCGCCGCCGTCCAGCGGTAGGTGTTTTCGCCTAGCCGCGTGATGGTGCCGTCATCAATCACTTTGCCCTGTTCGTCGCACCAGCAGCAGTAGATCACCTGGTCAATAGCCACTTTCCTGATGTCGCGGGTGATGACGCGATTTACCAGACGCGTGGCATCCGGCCCGGTCACGAGATATTTATAAAGGGGAGAGACGTCAATCAGCGCCGCGGAGTTACGAATGGCGTTGTATTCGTGCTCGTGGTGAGATTCGTATGCGCTGACGGCGTAAAAGCCGGACCATTCGCGGTAATTCAAGCTTTCGCATAGCTGCGAGGTGCGTTCGTGTACGGCGGTTCCGATTGGCACAGGGTCCCCTCACGCGTGCATTTGAATGCGCGATTATAGATGCCCAATGCAGCGCCTATCAAGGAGCGCCTCAGCGGCAAGCCTTCCGGCGCCCTTGAGACTAATCACCCGCCCCAGTAGAATGGCGGGCTGCTCCACAGGGCGCGGATCTCCCGTGGGGCAGGCATGGCATGAGCAAACGATACGACGCGATCGTGATCGGCGGAGGCCACAACGGCCTGGTGACGGCGGCGTATCTCGCGCAAGCCGGCCGGAAAGTGCTGGTGCTGGAGCGCCGTCACGTTCTTGGCGGCGCGGCCGTCACTGAAGAAGTCATCCCCGGCTTCCATTTTTCCGTGTTTTCCTACGTGGTTTCGCTGCTGCGTCCGGAAATCATTCGCGATTTGGATTTGCCACGTCATGGCCTGGAAATTCTTCCATTGGACGGCACGTTCACGCCCATGCCCGATGGCAACCACCTCTGGCGGATGAATGACCACGCGCAGACGCGGCGCGAAATCCTGCGCCACTCCCGCGTGGACGCCGAAGCGTATGACGAATTCGGGCAGGCCATGTTGCAGATGTGCAGGTTTGTGAAACCAATCTTGGGGATGGTGCCGCCAGACCCCACTTCTCTCGACCCGCGCGACCTGAAGAAACTGTATTTCCTCGGACGGCGTTTTCAGACGCTGCCGCCGCAGGACAAGTACAACCTGGTCCAGTTGATGACCATGAGCGCCGCTGATTTTCTGGACCAATGGTTTGAAACCGATGTATTGAAAGCCACCATGTCCGCGTCGGGCATCATCGGAACGTTCCTCGGAGTCCGTTCACCGGGGACGGCCTACGTTCTCCTACATCACTACATGGGCGAAATTGACGGCGCTTTTCGCGCGTGGGGGTTCAGCCGTGGCGGGACTGGCGCGATTTCCAACGCCATTGCCGCCGCAGCGAAGGAAGCCGGCGCCGAGGTCCGCACCGAGGCGGGTGTTTCCAAGATCGTGGTGAAAAATGGCCGCGCCACGGGCGTGGTTCTGGAAAATGGCGAGGAGATTTACGCCGAAATTATTTCTTCCAGCCTCGACCCGCGAATGACGTTTGAAAAAATGGTTGGCGAAAAGGAATTGCCCGCGGATTTTGTGCAGGAGGTTCGTCACTACAAGTATCGCGGCTCTTCCGGAAAAGTAAATCTGGCGCTGGATGCGCTGCCGGAATTCACCTGCCTGCCGGGAAGAGGCCGCCACCTGCGCGGCGCGATGTCCATTTCTCCCAGCGTGGAATATATGGAGCGCGCCTACGATCAGGCCAAGTACGGCGAATTCTCGCGCCGACCGTACATTGATATGGTCATACCCACGCTGACGGATCCTTCGCTCGCGCCACCGGGGAGACACATCCTCTCGTGCTTTGTGCAATATGCGCCGTACAACTTGAAGGAGCAGGGTGGATGGGATGCCAATCGCGAGGCTTTCGGCGATGCGGTTATCTCCACCATCGCCGAGTATGCTCCCAACATCCGCAACATCATTATTGGACGGCAGGTGATGACGCCGCTGGACATCGAACGGACCATCGGCCTTTCCGAGGGCAACATTTTCCAGGGCGAGCTTTCGCTGGAGCAGCTTTTCTTCCTGCGTCCGGTGGCCGGATGGGCCCGGTACCGCACGCCGATTCAGCAGCTTTATATGTGCGGCTCCGCCACGCATCCTGGCGGCGGGATCATGGGTGCGCCGGGACGCTTGGCGGCGCTGGAAATTCTGAAAGACAGTGGCGGCGGGAGATAATTGAAGAAGGTGGCTGCGGCGCGCGAAGTCATCATCATCGGAGCGGGCGTGAACGGCCTGGTGACCGCGTTTTATCTGGCGCGCGCGGGCCGCAAACCTTTGGTGCTGGAAAGCCGTCCGATGGTGGGTGGCGCGGCCGTCACCGAAGAATTCCATCCGGGTTTTCGGTGTTCCACGCTCGCTCACACTGGTGGTCCGCTGCTTCCCGCAATCGCGCGCGATTTGCAATTGGAGAAGCACGGACTGTCGGTCGTCGAACCTTCTACGTGCGTTTTTGCGCCTTCGCCTGAAGGCCGCGCGTTGCTTCTCCTTCGAGATGTGCGTGAAACGGCAAAGCTTCTGGAGAAAGTTTCCGCGCGCGACGCGCAGAAGTACGTGGAATTCGCTGAAATGCTCAACAGCTATAGCGAACTTCTGCGCCAGTTGCTCAGCCTCACTCCTCCGGTTATTGAGAAACCCGGCGGCGAAGACCTCTGGAACCTGTTTCGCTTCGGCCGCAATCTGCGAGGCCTGGGCAAAAAGAGCATGACCCGCCTGTTGCGCTACGGCCCCATGGCGGTGGCTGATTTCGTGGCGGAGTTTTTTGAGACGGAACTGCTCCGCGCAATGATCGCCGCGCGCGGGATTCTGGGTGCGTCCATGGGGCCGTGGTCTGCGGGCAGCACGGCGCAGTTTCTACTGCACGCTGCCACAGATCCGCATCCCGCGGGAGCGCCGTGGTTCCCGCGCGGCGGGATGGGCGCTCTCTCCGATGCCATCGCAGCCGCGGCAAAACAGGCCGGAGCGGAAATACGTTGTAACGCGGCGGTGGAAAAGATCCTTGCCAAGGATGGCGCGGCCACCGGCGTTGTCCTGGCAAGTGGTGAAGAGATCTCCGCGAAGACGGTGGTTTCCAGCGCCGATCCACGGCGAACTTTCTTGAAACTTACGGATCCCGCCTCCTTCGGTCCTGATTTTCTGGCAAAGATCCAGCACTTCCGGGGACAGGGGACGCTGGCAAAAATCAATCTCGCGCTGGATGGTCTTCCGCAATTCAACGCGCTGAAGGGAACTGACGTCAACAATTCGCTGGCTGGACGCATTCACATCGGTCCGGAAATTGATTATCTGGAACGCGCATTTGATGCTTCCAAGTACGGCGAGTTTTCGCCCCACCCGTATCTAGACGCCACCATTCCGTCGCTGTCGGATCCGTCACTGGCGCCGGCGGGCAGGCACGTGATGTCCATTTACGTGCAATTTGCGCCCTATCGGCTGAAGGAAGGCAACTGGCACGGCCGAAAAAATGAACTGCTCTTCGCGGTCATCAAAACTTTGGCGACGTACGCTCCCGATTTGCCGGGGCGCGTTCTGGGAGCACAAATCATCACGCCGCTTGATTTGGAAGAGCAATGGGGACTAACGGGCGGGCAAATCTTCCACGGCGAATTAGCGCTTGATCAGTTATTCACCATGCGACCGCTGCTGGGCTGGGCGCGTTATCGCACTCCGCTGCGCGGCTTGTATCTTTGCGGGTCGGGCACGCATCCGGGAACCGGTCTGAATGGCGCATCTGGAGCCAACGCCGCGCGCGAAATTCTGAAAGATCCTGCCTAGAATCGCTTCATTAGCTGCACGACTCAGTGTGTTTCCGGCAACCGCACGGGTTCCGGCCGCAATCCGAATACCCACCGCAGAATAACGTATGCAACAGGCCCGGCGGCCAGCAGCCACGGCGCCCAGCGGAAAACGTAAGACTCGCTGTAATAAATCTTCACCGCGCACAGAATCGCCGGAAAAATAACAACGCAAGCCATGCCCAAATTGCCGCCGGGAATCCGGAACCGCCGTGGCGCATTGGGGAATTTCCTGCGTATCCGCCATGCCGCCAGAAGCGTCAGCATGGACGTGGCGATTCGCGTCCAGATATAAATGTTGACCAGATCCACCACGTCGAACCGCGCCAGAATGCAATAGACAAGCGTTGAAATGGTAATGGCGCGCGCCGGCGTGCCGTAACGCGGATGAATTTTCGCCAGCCAACGGGGCAAGTAACCGTCTTCCGCCATCACCGCGGGAATGCGCGTGGTGTAAAGAATGGTGCTGTTGGAGAGTGAAAGCACGCCGATGAAGGAGGCAATCAGCATCGCCACCCCTAATGCATGTCCTCCGATAAGTTGTGAGGCCGTCACGATGTAGCCCGTCTCCCACTGCCGCCAGTTGCCCAGCGCCGCCAGCGCCAGCAGGGCTGGCAAAATAAACGTCAGCACACTTAACGGCGTATTCCATGCCAGCAGGCGCACAAAGGTCCTTTGCGGATCCTTCATCTCCTCCGTCACGCTTGATAATTGCTCGTATCCCGCGTAGTTCCACATGGCCAGCGCGAGTCCCGCGCCGAAGACACTCCCAAACGGCCTACCGGGCGGCACAAATGGCGTCATCGGATCGAAGTGCCATTTAAATAGCGCCACAATGCAGAGCCACGCGACGGGGATCAGCATGGCCACCTGCATGGTCATCGCTACTCCTCCGGCAACCTGAATGCCGCGCACGTTCAAGTACGCCAGAAGGATCAACACCGCACACGCGCCGGCCCATTTCCACTGCGGCGTCATTCCTGGCGCGTAATCCTTCACGTAATCCATAAACAGCACGCCGTAGACAGTGTTCAGAAGAAATGTTCCCGTCCAATTCCACCAGCCGCATTGAAATCCCCAGAAATTGCCGAACGCCGCGCGCACCCAGCGATAAAAACCACCTTGCACGGGGAGCACGCTGTTCAGTTCAGCGGAGGCATAGGAAACAGGAATACTCCAGGCGAAGGGAACCAGGGCCAGAAATAGAAGGGCCATGCCAGGGCCAGAGGTCCTGAAAATTTCCTCATAACCAAAAGGCCCGCTGGCGGTGAATCCATAGAAAACCGCCAGCAGCGGAAGAAATCCCAGGTGGCGGAGCGCCCTTTGCGATGGCGTTGCTGGTGATGGCGGCTCAGATTTTGGCTTGCGGTTCACGGCTTCCATTGCGCGTTTTATGCTGGTTGAATACGGAAAATGTGCGCTTGATGCGGCGCCAGGCGCACGTACAGGCCTTCAATCACAATTTCAGTTCCGTCCCGCAGGTAGCGCACGTCGTTGAGTTCATCGCCAAAAACATACTGTTGCCGCGCGGCAATGCCTTCCGGGAAATGAACACGCCCTTGCGATTCGAATTCGCTGGGATTGGCGATGACCGCCCAGAAATCCTCGGGCTTTCTCCATTGATAGGCACAAAGATTTGCGAATCCGCCGTCACCGGCGCTGGTCACATTCAACACGCGCCAATCTCCGGAATGGAGAGTCTCCTCACGGCCGACGCGAAGCAATGTTTCGTAAAGCTGCTGGATCACGGGGTCAGTTTTCTGTGGCGCAATTTCATTGAGATAGATCGGGAGTTTCGTGCTGCTTCCCTCCAGTTGGCCCTGATAGTAGAAACGCATTCCGGGCATGGTAGCCAGCAGGGTCGCTGCCGCAGGAAGCCGGGCCGGACCGAATGCCACGGCGCTGCGCTCCTCGTCGTGATTTTCCAGAAAATGAGCCATGTGGCTGGCGAGCGCGGCGGTTGACCGGACATAGGAAGCGAATTCGGCTGCGCGATTGCCAAGGAGCAAATCGTAAAACGTCTTGTCATAGGTAAACTGAAAACCCATCTGGAGCAATTTTCCTTCCAGACCCCAGTAAGCCTCGCCCAGCCACAGAAGACCGGGAACTGCGTTGATAGCCTCCGTCCAAAATTCCTCCTTGGGGGCCTGGGCGCCGCCGAGTTTTGCTCCCCACGTTCGCGGAAACACGCCATTCAGCACCAGCATGGCCATGTCGCATCGCAGACCATCGCAATGCTGAGCGATTGTTCGCAATTCCAAGACAAGCGCCGCGCGCGTGATTTCTGAAAACAAATTGAGCTGAGCGACATCCTGCCATGCGGGAAAATACGGATCGCGCCCGTGCGCCAGGATGATGCGTTCAGATCCTGGGCATGGCGCGGCGAAATAACTTTGTGGGTCATGCTGGATGTCGTCCACGGTACCGCGGATGTAGTATTCCGGGTGTTCGCACGTCCAGGGATTATCGAGGGCCGTGTGGTTGGCGACGAAATCCAGAATCAAGCCGATGCCGCGGCGATGCAGCGCCGCGCGGGCGCGGTCAAGATCATCCCATGCGCCGATGCGCGCGTCGGGTTGGTAGTTTCGTATGGAGTAGGGAGAGCCAACCACCTGCTCCGGCTTCCAGCCGGGGAGCGCGGCATCGAATGCCCGCATCGCATTGTCGTCCGCCAGAAAAAATGCCGCGCTGGCGGGACTGCGCTCCCACACGCCCATCAGCCATAGAAGATTCCAACCTTGCGCGGCCAGTTCATCCCATACCGTATCCGGCACGTTTCCCAGAGTAATGCGCCGACCGAACCGCCGTGAAAGGCCGCTCAACCATACAAGCGCATGGAGTTCATAAAAATTTGGATTTTGGCGCAGCGAGAGCGGCGCGGATTTCCCGGAGATTTTTCCAATGCCTACCATTTGGGCAAGCTCGCGTTATCCGGCAGCACCGCTTCCGCTCGTTTGCGCCAATAACGAGCCAGCCCCAGCCAACTCAACTCCAGGCCGCCAGTGCGAACATATAGCTCGGCGTCCTCCGCAGTGAGATGCCGGCGCAACTCACGCGCACCCCACTGGGAAAATTCCTTCGCACGCTGCCGGTCATCCGCTCCTGCGGCAATGCCTTCGCGCGCCCGCGCCGCCCAGCGCGACATGCGTTCGCGCAATTCGTCGAAATGCTCCCGTGGGTTTTCTGACCAGCCGAAGTGGGTGAGAAAAAGGCGCGCGGGACTGCGGCTCAGAATCGCGTCCATACTCTGGCGCCACCGTTCGATTTCAATGTCGGGCGGGGGAGTGACGGGCAGGACAAATGGCTGGCCCGCAATGCGAATTCCGGACGTATCTCCCACGAATGCGTTGCCCGCCGCGGGATCAATGTATGTGACGTGGTGCGAAGCGTGCCCGGGTGTGTAGAGCACATCAACATGCTGGCCGCCCAATTCAATATGCTCGCCGCCGCGCAGCGGAGTGATATTTTCCGCCGGCACGGCAAGAAACTCGCCGAACAGACGTTCCATTGCGGCTGCGTCGCCGTACAGCCGGCTGGCGCTGGCCAGCAATCTCGACGGGTCGGCCAGGTGCCGCGCGCCGATTTCGTGGACATAAACGCGCAGCCGGGGATTTTCGCGGACCAGGGTGCCTGTTCCGCCCGCGTGATCCAGATGGATGTGCGTCAACAGCAGAGCGCGGAGATCGTGGAACGCAACCCCCTGCCCCTGGAGCTTTTTGCGCAAGGTGGGCAGCGATACACTCGGCCCCGGATCAATCAGCGCCAGTTCGCCATCGCTTTCCAGCAAATAAGAGGCGATCACTCTGGGGTGGCCCAGGTATTCAACGTCAATCGGTCCGGCGCCTTTCATCGCATAATCCAACTGCACGTCTCCGCGGCGTTCACACGTCCATTGTCTCCACAGAAGACCAAATTGCAAGCACGGCGCTTGCTGGCCATCCGGCCGATTCCGCCCTTTCGACGCGGAAGTGTGAAAGAATCGCCGAATGCATTGCGATGTATGCGGGCAGAAATCCGGTGCGGACCATGACTGCCCTGGGGCGCCCCTGGGCGACGACCCCATCCGCCCCCCGGAACATCTTCCATTTCTGTACTATCTGCAAGAAGGGTTTCGAATCGCGCATTGGGATGCCGGCGCGATTCGCCGGGCCGCCCGTGATCGGAATGCAACTCAATATGGGTGGAGCATATGGTTCATGCCCCTGCTATTCGGCATTCTGGAAGGCGTGCTGCGCGCGCGAATGGCGGGGACATCCATCAACTGGAGACTGGCTCTGTTCCTGATGGCGTTGCAAGGGGTTGAATTTGCGGTCTTGACACTCTTCCAGCTGGGACTTTGCTATCTCGTCGCGCGGTGGTTTTTCAAAGGGCGCGCTTCCTTCACAGGCTTGTTACGGCCCTTCCTGCTGGGACAAATCGTTACCTGGCTAGCCATCGTGCCGGTAATCGGGTCTTACGTGGCGGGGCTGTGGGAAGTTGCCGTCTTGATGGCCGTGTTCCGCGAACTGGAGGAGATTCGGCCGTTGGCGGCATACACCATTTCGCTGGTTGTGGGCCTCTCCTTTTTTGCCCTCAACGTGGGAATTGTTGGCATGCGGTAATGCGGAAGGATCCCGCGATGGCGGGTTTCATTTGTTAGGCAATTCGCTGAAGGGGTATTGAAATTTGTGGAACTCTGTATTGCATGCGTCTTACACTCATCCTTAAATCCTTTCAAGGCGCATGCGGGGAAAAGCGAACATGATCAGGCGGTTGCTTGATCTCTATCTCAGGCAGGGGAGAACATGTATCCAGACGACGCGGCAAACGAAGACAATCTTTGGCGAATCATCGGCGAATCAGCTCTTTTGCTGGTTGCCGCTGTCGGCATCTCGTTTACTCCCTGGCTGAAGGGCTATGGGCACGACATTATCGCCGGCGCTCTGCTGGTGATTATCGGGCGGGTAATCCCGCCTGTCCTGCGCCTTGTTCTTCACCGCCGGCCCGCCCCGAAATGGCTGATTTCCATCGCATTCATCGTCGGCGCGGGAGGCGGTTTTCTGGTTTCCGCCATGGTGAAGCACACTCCCAACACGATCCTTTATATTTCGCCGGTTCGCTATCTCTCCACTCAGGGATTTTATAGCGCGGTTGTGGACCAGCTCATCCATCAGGGCGGGGACAATGGTTTTCAGGTGACCGTGTGGTTGCCTACCCAGGATTTTGAAGTGCAGGCCCAGCATTTCTTAATCGATAAAGCCATCAAGGAAAAATCAAATTTTGCAGCCATCGTTTTCACGCCATTCAAGGAATACACACAGGAGGACATGAACGATCTCTACCAGCACCTTGTCGAGTTTCAGCCGGCCGACCTCGTCATTTTCGACATGGACATTCCCGCGCCTCTACGCGACCGCATGGCCAAGAACAACATCCCCATCCCACCCTGCGTAAAGGGTGATGAGAAAATCGGCGGGGAATTGGCGGCCCGAGCTCTGCTGGAGTATTTTTCATCCCGAGGCATGAAGAACCCCACTATCGCTGTTTTCAACCAGACCGTTCCCAAGCCTAGATCCGTGGCCTTCCTGGAGACGATTGCCGCCCAGAACAGTGGGATCAACGCCCGGACCGTCATCTGGCTCACGCGATCGTTTACGCGCGAGGAGGCTCGCCAGATAGCCCTCACCGAACTGCCCAGCGGCCCGCACATTGACGCCATCTTTGCTGGCAATGACGCTTCGGCGCTCGGTGTCCGCGATGCGCTGATGCAGCTTCGCAGTGAAAGAGTCCCCGCCGTTGACGGGGAAATAAAAATCGTGGGTTACGACGCCACCGGCGAAGTTATCCAGCTGCTGCAGGATATCAACGAGAAATTTCTGCTGAACACTGTGGACGTGGAGATTCCTGATCAGGTCACCGCCATAATCCGCGACGCACGCCTCTTCCAGACCAATCGTTCCAGCGTTATCCGCCAACCCGGCGACGAGTGCACGGCCATCACCCCCAAGCTCTTTCGGTAGGGGCACCGCTTCGCAATGGGGTTACGTTTTCTTCGCAGGCTGGTCATCATTGCTGGCCAAAACCCGAAATGTTTATCGAGGCGGGAAAGTTATTTGGGAGGAGTGAATAATCCAAAACCTATGCGGATTTGGACGGTATTAATGCCTGGATTGTGATTCGCGATGCTGGCGTTGGAAATGTGCATGAAGCGAACTTCCGCGGCCCAGTTGTATTTGTTGCGCAGGAAGTGCATGCCCAGCGCCCCGCCGGAAGTGAAATTCACGCGGGAGGTATCGCTGGGCACCTGATTATTCGTAAACAAAGTTCCGCCGCCAATTTCCAGGTAGGGCCTCACCTTGTGTTCCGGCGCAAAATTCCATTTCAGCGCGATGGGATTCAAACCGAATCCATAGGCCGTGTTGGCCGGCTGGAACACCAGGAATACGGGCACCACATCCACCGCGTATTCCAGATTTCCCTTCAGGAATCCAGGGCCCACCGGACCGGTAAGCACCCACCCGTATCGCAGGCCCACGTTCCACAATTCCGTACTCGATGTGCTGCCGGTCAGGCCGTGCCCGCCGCTGGTCCAGATTTGCAGATCGTGGCTTCCCTTGTCCGGACCGGACTGCGCGCTGGCCGTGCTCGCAAGGATCATTGTGGCGGCAACGCCAGCCCAAAAGAGTTTTCGCACGTTCCGACTCCTTTCATGTCAGCAGGCCGAAAGCCCATGCAATTTATTCCGCGGCACCTGAAGAAACTTAACACGAATTCGCATTTCTTCGCCCGCTTCCTTTTGCGGACAATGTAGACCGATGCTGCCCACCGGGGTCGTCCCAGCGCGCCGCTTCACCTGGGTACCACCGGGCATCGCTTCGCCGCCAACGACAATTCCGTCCGTTGTCCTGCCGGGAAGAAATAATATCAGCACAGTCTCCGCCTAGCTTTTTTCCGGGGTCAATTCCGCCACGCGGTTCTCCAGTTCTCGCGTAATATCCGCAACATCTGTTTCCGGTGCAAACCGCATGGGCACTCCGATGGCCACTGTTACCTTCTTTGGCAGCGCCAGAATTTTCTTTCTTCGCTTCAAATCAAATGGTCCGTCCAGCCGCATTGGCACCACGGGAATATTCAACTGCTGCGCCAGCAATCCCGCGCCGGATCGAAACGGTTGCAGTCGTCCGTCTAGGGTGGTCATGCCCTCCGGGAAAATCAGAATGCTCCAGCGCTTGTCCGCAAGATGCCCAGCAAACGAGAAGCTCTTCCGGAATCCTGACTCCTTCGGCAGCGGAAACACATTGAAAAGGGCAATCACCAGAAAATAATCCATCCGTTCGCGCATTCTTTGCAGGGCATTCATGCTTTTCGGCGGCCGCCGCATCGTCGCCAGCTTTTCGCCGCCCATTGCGGTCGCCAGCCGATGGCGAAATCGCGCGGGCAGCGCCGCCAGAATCCATCCAATGTCCACATCCGTCACGTGGTTGCAGACCACCAGTACCGGCCCGCTTAGTCCGTCGAGGTTCTTGCGCCCATTCACTTTCGGCGCCGCCAGGAGATACGTCGCCGGCCATACCAACAGGTAATAAACCACCAGCCGCAACGCCGTTATCAGCCGGCTTTGTCCCCACTCCGGATACGCGCGGGCGGCGGCCGGCACTGGCTTGCGCACCAAGTCTTCCAGCTGCTTCATCGTGGTCACGTCGGAGAATTCCGTTTCCCGCAGATCAATCTGGTATTGCTCCTCCAATGCACTCATTAATTCCACGCGGTCCAGCGAACTCATCTTCAAATCGCCTTCCAGTTCTGCTTTCGGCGACATGGAATTCATTGGGCGTCCGGTGATTCGCGCCACCAACTCCGCTATGCGTCCGCCACCCTCCGCGGCGGCTTTGCCCGACAATTTTGCTTCTACCACTTCGCGGATTCGCGGCAGCAGAGGTTTCTGCGTGGGCGTGCGCGGAAAATCCAAATCCGGCCACACCACCCAGCGCCGAATGCGCTGAAATTCCGCCAGCGTGTTATTGGCCCGCATCATGATCGCTTCCACATCCGTGTTGGGATCATCCAGCAGGAGAGCCGCGCACGGTTCGGCGTTTCCATCCTGCTCCCACCCAAAAACGACGCAATCCTTCACGCCTTTCTGTTTCCGCAGCGCGGCTTCCAGATCTTCCGGGTACACGTTCATTCCCGCCGGCGTAACAATCACGTTTTTCTGCCGCCCCTTGAAGAAGAGCAGGCCCTGCGCGTCGCGCTCCGCAAGATCGCCAGTGTGGAACCAGCCGTCCTGTCCCGCAACGGATTGAAGCCGCGGACCCTGCCAGTAACCGGCCGCCACGTTTTCCCCGCGCACTAGGATTTCTCCCGTGACGTCAATTTTCATTTCTATTCCGGGCAGCAATTTTCCAATGGATCCTTTTCCTGGCCGGAACGGATTATTCACGCTGATCAGCGACGCCGTTTCCGTCAGCCCGTATCCCTGTATCACCGCGAATCCCATCCGGCTCCAAAGACTTTCCGCCGGCCCGGGCAGCGACGCGCCGCCGGAAATCATCGCCCAGAATTTCCATCCCAGCCGCCGGTGGACACTACGGAATCGCCAGCATCTTTTCAGGAAATGTTCCTTCTCCGCCGCCGCAAAATTTATTCGGAACTTCTGCAGCCGGCCTTTGCTTTCCTCTTGCCGTTCAATTTCCCGCCCCAGCGCTTCAATCATTCGCGGAACGGCCACCAGCACGGACACGCGCTCGCGCCGCATCGTTTCCATTAACTCCGCCGGGTTCAGCGAGTCCATAAAAATAGTTGTGGCTCCCAGAATTGGCGGAACAAACATTCCCATCAACTGTCCGAAAATGTGGCTCAAGGGAACGACGTTCAGGAATCGCAGAGGATGGAAGGGCCTTTCATAGCGCAGGTATTTGCGGATTTCGCCCTCCAGAGTTTCCACATTGGCCAGGATATTTCCATGCGAGATAGCCACGCCACGCGGTTCGGCGGTGGTGCCCGAAGTAAAAATGATTTCGAGAATGTCCTGGCGGGAAAGCGATTGAGAGTCATACGGCACGGAGGAATACGGGCCACAGATTTCGGCCAGTGATTCAAGCACCAACGAAGGCACTCCATTTTCCGGCGCGGCAATCGCCCGGGAACGGAGAATTAGTGAGGCGTTTACCCGCTGCGCGACGTTCGTGGAAAACTTGCGCGTGGAAATCACATCGATCGGGACGACCACCGCGCCGCGCAGCACGCAGCCCCAGAACGCCATAACCCATTCCGGAGAATTCCCGGCCCACAACAGGACCGCGTCGCCCTTTCCAATTCCACGTGCCTCCAGTTCACGCGCGAATTGGCGCGCCGCTTCCGCCAGGCGGCGGTAGGTCCACCGCTCCATGCGGTAGCCTCGCCGGTGCGCGATGGCCGTATCCTCGCCGTGGCGGATTAGCTCGCCGAAAAATTCGATCAGTGATTGCCGTGCCATCCTGAAGGAGAGTTTCTCTTATGCGCTCCGAAATTGAAATCCCCTTCCATCAATTTCGCGAGAGGCGCGGATGTGGACGAGGCGCAACGGCTTACAGCGAAGGGTCGAAAATGGGGTGGTTGGCGGCGATTGACGGGTTGAAGTGCGCGACGTCACCGCACGTGCACTTGTTCCCGGTAGAAACTTGTAAGTGATTGATGCCAGGCATGATAAGAAGAGCCTATTCGCGTCGGTGTTCCTGTTAGAAATGTTGTTTTGCGAGATAGGGTAATCGGAATTGAGGCGAGGTGGAGATTGTGGCCTTGTCCGCGCCTGGTTCTGATCCAAATTCCGGCGGAGCCCGGGAATGTCAAAAGCAGCTTGTGTAACGCTTGCAGCCTGGCGGGGGAGTATCCAACGCGAAACGAAAGAACGACAAAGCTCTGAATGCAACGCACGAAACGCGATCAGAATCCAGAGAGCGGCGCGGGATAAGAGAAAAGGTTGGGGTGAGCGATGGGATTTGAACCCACGACCCTCGGTGCCACAGACCGATGCTCTACCAGCTGAGCTACGCTCACCACATTTGGAAATAATGATAGCACGCGGGGACGAGCGGAGAGAAGATGTGTTCCTGCACAGAATTACTCCCCGCAGCCTCCTTGCAATTTTCGTGAAGCTTGCCTGAGTTCCGCCGCACGGGGACAAAACAAACTTAACCACACGGTTTAGTATGGTCCGGGCAAACCCGCCTGTCAGGGGAACCGAGCGTCGGCAGGGTTATGGGCGGCGCGAATTGCTCTTTTCAGGGAAGGGGATCAAGGGGCGGACGGTCACGGGGGATTGGAATTGGCGGAGGCGGGCGCGGGCATAATTCGCGGCATCGCCTGAGGGATCCAGGCGGAGATAGGCGCGCCAATGGGTTTGCGCGCGCGAGGCGTGGCCCGCCTTTTCATAGGCCGCCGCGAGATTGAAGTGCGAGTCAGTGTGATCGGGCATGGCGCGAAGGGCTTGCCTGAAATGACGAATGGCCAGCGGGGTCGCGCCGCGCTCGTCAAGAACGCAGCCGATGTTGAAATGTCCAATGGGATGATCGGGCGCCAGGCGAATTGCCGCAGAGAGCGCGCCCACTGCTTCGTCCAATTCGCCAAGATGGTAATAGGCCACGCCGAGATTGATGCGCGCCTCAACCCAGTCCGGCTGCAATTGCAGCGCGCGGCGATAGAGGAGGACGGCTTCGGCGGCGGATGCGGGATCGTCGAGCAAAGAATGCGCGGCTTCAAACCATTCCTCGGCGCTGGGGGAGGGAATGGGGCGAACTCTTTCGCCGGTTGCGACAGGCGAAAAGGCAAACACGAACTGGCCGCTGAGCGGTTCGATGGGCGGAGCTTCACTGCCGGGGGGTGTCAACGCCACTTCGCGGCCGCGCGCGAAAACGCGAAAACTATGCAAGGGCGTCCGCCCGCTGCCTAGATGGTCTTCCATGGCCCGCAGGGCGCGATGGAGCCTCCAGGCGGGCACGTTGTGTTGGGTGATTCCGCGAATGGTTTGAAGAGCGGCGAGATCGCCGAAGGAATAAAAACGTTCGCGCCAGCGAATGCGGGGACGAATGAGTCGCAGCCTCTCCCAATAGCGGAGCTGGCTTTCTTCCAGACCTACGATGCGGCGTGTTTCAGCTCGGGTGTAGCGATGCACGCGGGCTGCGGTTCCCCCTGAACTCGCCTGATTCACGGCGCTGCAGCCATAACGCGGCGTGTGGCGAATTCGCTTCCGCCAATGATTATGCACCCGTTGTCAATGGGCGCGGCGGGAATTGCGCGGATGGCGCAGCCCGTTGCGAGGGAAGCGTCCGCAACGCAAAACGGCGACGGCGAACGAACATCACGGCATGGAAACAGCGCGTTGCGGCAGGCGCGAAGCTTGTTAGACTCGCTGAGGACGTTCGTCAACCATGAGAAGCAAGTACAAAATCGGGCAGAGCTGCGAAGAGCGCCTCTCGGTGGCACGGCTGCCCGCGCTGCTGCTGGTGTTGCTGGGGCTGCTGGTACTGCAACCCAGCCGGGGACATCTCCCCGTGGCGGCGCCGGCATTCTTTTACCTGCTGCTGGTGGCCAAGCAGATATCGCGCCGTCGCGGTTGCCGGAATGGTTTTTCCCGGCGGCGGACGTCCTGCTGCTTTTCGTGCTGGCGCTTACGCCGCAGGCGGTGATGGCTTTCTGGTTTTATTTTCTATATTCCATGCTGGGTGCGGGCGTGCGCCGCGGATTGCATGGCGCCTGGGGTCTGGCCGCGCTGTGGGGACTGTTTCTTGGATTCTGGCAATGGGCCAGCGCGACAAAGAGTATTGCGAGTGTGGCGCACGCCGCCGCGCTGGCGGCCGCGACGGCTACCGCGGGCGTCTGCTGGCCTGGATGGGAGAAATTGAGTTTCGCAACGCGGAGGAGGAGGGATTCCTGGAAGAATCCGCGCGGTTCCTGGAGTACGAAAAGGGACTGCGGGAATCGCTTCGCCGCTGGCTGGGCGCCGTGGCGCGGGAATTTCAGTCCACAAGCGCGGCCATGGTCATCACGGATGAGGAGACGGAACGGCTGTTTTTTTGGAAAGCGACCACGGGGGAGGCAGCCCAGATGGAGGCAGATTCGTGTCCGCTGGCGCGGGCGAACGAATTCTTGATGGATGACGGACCACCAGTTCCTGCTGGAACCGACTACACGGACAAGGTGACAGGGTTCGGGTGGAGGAATGACGACCTGGAAATCGCTCAAGATTCCTCCGCCGGAAAAATTCGCGCAGGAATTGGACGCGCATTCCATCATGACCGTCCCGGGGGATTTCGCGAACCGCACGTTTGGCCGGGTGTTCGTGATTGAGGGACACAAGAGGTTTTCCCTGCGCGACCTGCGATGGCTGGAACGCATGATGAAACAGATGGCGTCGCCACTTGAGAATCTCTTCCTGCTTCGCCATCTCCGGGCGCAGGCGGTGGAAGCGGAGCGGCGGCGGGTAGCTGGGGATCTGCACGACGGGTTGCTGCAATCGCTGCTCAGCCTGAACATCCAGCTGGATGTTCTGCGCCGCCGCGCGGAGGAGACGGATCAGGCGTTGCGCGCGGAGCTGGCCAGTTTGGAGGACGTGGTCCAGAGGAAGAGCAGAACCTGAGGCACATGGTGACGGACATGCGGCCCCTGCGGGTCGAAAGCGCCGATTTGCCGGACATGATGCATGGTTTCGCGGAGCGTTTCCGGCAGGAGACGAGCATTTCGCTCGACCTGTTCATCGAGGAGGAAGACCTGCGCATTCCCAATCGCATCTGCCGGGAGATTTTCCAGATATACAAGGAGTCACTACAGAACATAAAAAAGCATGCGAAGGCCAGCCACGTCGTGGTAAAACTGGGTCACGATGATGCGAGAGCCCTGCTGGTGATTGACGACAACGGAGAAGGTTTCAGTTTCACCGGAAGATATTCCAGCGACGAGCTCGATCATTGCGTCTGGGCCCCATTTCTATTAAGGAACGGACGCGCCATGTGGGCGGAACGCTGACGTTGGAATCCAATCCCGGCCACGGCGCGCGGCTGACGATTGAAATCCCGTTGAGCTTGAAATGACCAAAACAAAACCGACCATTCGCATACTGGTGGCCGATGACCATGCCATTTTTCGCGACGGACTTCGGAAGCTGTTGGAAAGCGCGGAGCGACGTCGCAGATCGTCGGCGAAGCGCCGAACGGGAATGAGTGCGTCCGGCTGATGGAGAAACTGAAACCGGACATCCTGCTGCTGGATCTGCGCATGCCGGAAAAGGACGGATTGAGCGTGCTTGAGAATGTGAATTTCGATTCGCTGCAAACGCGGGTGATTGTGGTGACGGCGGCGGAAGATGACCGCGATATCGTCCGGGCTATGCGGCTGGGCGCTCGCGGGGTTGTTCTGAAGCAGTCCGCCAGCGACCTGCTGGTGAAAAGCATTCGCAAAGTCCACCAGGGCGAAATTTGGCTGGACAACCGGATGACCGCGGAAGTGATCAACGCATTCAAGAAATCTTCCGAGGGCGGCGCGCGCCGGGAAAAGCCACTGCTCAGCGAACGGGAGCGGGAGATTGTCCAGCTTGTGGCGCAGGGATTTCGCAACCGGGAAATCGGCGAGAAACTTGTTCATCAGCGAGCAGACGGTGAAAAATCACCTTCACAACATTTTCGACAAGCTGGGTGTTTCGGACCGTCTGGAACTGGCGCTATACGCCATCCATCACCGTTTGATTGACCAAACCGCCTAATCGATCCAAGGCGAATGTCGGGGAGGAAATTTTTCGCCCACTTCCGCGATATTCAATTCCTTTTCCATGAGCGGGTCAAAAACAGTACACTATATTATTATTGTGACGACTCGTGAAGATTTCGCTCTTCTCTTCCGCGGATGAAGACCAATTCGCCGCCGGAATCGGGACACTACTGCCCCCGCTGCGGGCACTTCATGGGCGTTGGCGAAAAGGATTGCGCCAACTGCGCCAGCCGCCACACTGAATTGAAGGCGCCACGGGAATGGGTGCTGACACTTTCGCTGGCGTTGCTGGTGCCAGGTTTTCTGATAACCGGAGGGATGACGCGGGCCTACCACACGCGCGAAGCAACGATTGCGGCGGAGTGGTTCGCGCAGGGCGAAGAGGAATTCAATACCGGCCACTTCATAAGCGCACTCGTCTCCCTCCGGACTGCCCTGGCTTATGCTCCTGATGACGCTGGCGCGCAATTGCGCCTCGCCGAGGCATTGATCGCCACGGGACGCAACGCCGAAGCGCAAACTTATCTGGATAATGTGCTCTCCAGCGATTCCGGAAACGGTCCGGCGAACCTGGAACGCGCCAGGCTGGCCGTTCACACCGGGACCACTCAAGATGTGCTGCGCTATTATCACAACGCGTTTTACGGTGAATGGCCCAACGACGATCTGCAGAAACCTCTTCAGGCACGGATGGAGCTTTGCAAATACCTGCTGGGGTGGCACGACGCCGCGAACGCCGAAGCCGAGTTGATTTCGCTTTCCGCCGCCACGCCTTCCAGCGATGCCGCAATGCATTCGCGGATCGGCTGGTTGTTCCTTCAGAACGGAAGCGCTCCGCGCGCCTTGTCAGAATTTCGCCTGGCATTGCAAGCGAATCCGGGATTCCCGGAAGGCCTGAAAGGCGCGGGGCTGGCGTCAATGGATCTGGGGTCCTATGAAGATGCCAGGAGTTTCCTGGAAGAGGCCCATCGCGTCGCGCCGGACGACGTTTCCATTGCCAAGGCTCTCGACGAGGTTTCGGTCCTGGTGGACGCGGATCCCCTCGCGAAGGGATTGCCGGATGGCGAACGGCTGCAGCGCGCGCGCGCCGCTTTTGAAGCCGCCACCGCAAGATTGCAGAATTGCGCCAAGAGCCTGAATCAACCGCTGGACGCGCCCACGCCTGAAACAGACCTTCAGACCGCAAGCGCTCGGGTGAAATCCCTGGCGCCCCTGTTGAAAAAGCCTGCGTCGGCCATCCATATGGGCCAGATTGAGGATTTGACCAATGTGTCATTCGACATCGAAAAGCTGACGGCGGCAAGGTGCGGGGCTCCCATGGGAATTGACCTCGCCCTCTTGCGGTTGGCCGAGGCTCCCAGAAAGGCCACACCGTGAGTGCTGAAGCCGATATCCAGGCTTTGGGCCAATCCGCGGATAGCCCCGCCGCCGGGTATCGAAGCCGGCTGATTCGGTATTGGACGGCATGGCGGCATCAAGTTCTTACGCTGCGCGAAAATCCGCTCTTCCTGCTTCTATCCGTACTAATCGGCGTGTTTTCGGGTTTATCCGTGGTGTGTTTTCGAGTGGCTATCGAATGGACCCGCTGGCAATTGCTGGGATCCTCGTTGGCGCCTCCGGCGTGGCGGGTGCTGGCTGCGCCCACGGTTGCAGGCGTGGCCGTTGCGCTACTGGTGATCTACGTCTTTCCACAAGTCCGTGGCAGCGGCGTAAATCAAACCAAAGCCGCCGTTTATATTTTTGACGGTTACGTTCCATTCCGGACGGTAATCGGGAAACTCATATGCTGCACACTGGCCATCGGAAGCGGGCATTCTCTGGGTCCCGAGGATCCGTCGCTGCAAATGGGCGCGGGAATCGCGTCGCTTCTGGGACGGCGGATTCGCCTGTCACGGGAGAAGCTACGCCTGATCGCGCCGGTGGGCGCGGCAGCCGGGTTGGCCGCGGCGTTCAACGCGCCGATTGCGGCGGTTCTTTTCGTGATTGAGGAAGTCATAGGAACGTGGAGCGGCGGGATGCTGGGAGCAATAATTCTTTCGGCGGTTTCCAGCGTGGTGGTGATGCGCTGGTTCCTGGGAAGCGCGCCGATGTTCCGCATCCCTACATTCCGGCTGCAAAGCCCGGTTGAATTGCTGGCTTATGCGGTACTGGGCATTACTGGCGGAGCGGCGTCAATCCTTTTCATGCGGATTATCGCTTATCTCCGCCCCCGGCTTATGGCTCTGCCGCGCTGGACCCAGTATCTGCAGCCCGCCTGCGCGGGCCTGTGCATCGGCTTGATTGGATTGAAGCTTCCCCAGGTGATGGGGGCGGGTTATCCGTACATTGACCAGGCACTGCACGACGATTTCACCTGGCGGCTTTTGCTGTTACTGGGACTGGCGAAGATCCTGGCGACGAGTCTTTCATTTACCAGCGGAACGCCCGGCGGCATGTTTGCTCCCACGCTGTTCATTGGCGCCATGTTCGGCGGCGCGGTGGGCGGGCTGGAACAGCACTTTTTTCATCAACTTTCAGGCTCCGAGGGCGCCCTGGCGCTGGTCGGCATGGGCACGCTTTTCGCGGGTTTCCTGCGCACGCCGATCACCTCGGTGTTCATGGTGGTGGAGGTGTCGGGAAATTACTCGATCATACTGCCGGTGATGATCTCGAATCTTCTGGCCTATTTCATCTCGCGGCGTTTCCAGAAGGTGCCGCTGTTTGACATGCTGTCTCGGCAGGATGGAATGATGCTCCCCTCCATCGAGGAGCTTCGCGAGCAGCGCGTCCTGCGCGTGGAAGATGCCCTGCGAGAAGCCTCGTTGCCGGTGCTCTCGCCGAATGAAGGGGTATCCGACGCGATTCAACGGACATCGGAATCGCTGGAGAATTGGCGCCTGGTTGCCCAGCCTAGGGGCGGCTGGCAATTGCTTTCCACCGAGGCTTTGCGCAAAGTCGTTGCCAGTTCGCCCGAAGCCCTGATCGGAGATCTTCCGGCGCGAGGTCCAATCCCTTCCGTCTATCCTGACCAACGATTGGAGGAGGCCCTCCGATTAATGGCGGATTGGCCGTTTCTGGTGGTGGCCAACCGCGTCAATTCCCGGACTCTCGAAGGGATTATCTCCATGGACGATATTCTCGGCGCATACCGTGAAGATTGAGTCCGGGCTCCCCGATGAGAGGCCCGTTCGCATTCCGGCGTTTTAGTACCTGGGTACTGATTTTCCCACGCAGAAATGGGCCGCCAGCGCTATTGAGCCCCAATAGGCCAGGGGCTATGCTTATCACACTATGGAAAATGCTCCCTCTCATAATGAAGAAAGGCGCACAAACCGGCGGTACGCCATGGAGTTGCCGCTGGTGGTGCGCTGGCGCCGTGGCGATTCAAGAATGGAATCACAGGCGCGATCGCGCGATCTGAGTTCTCGCGGTGTCTACTTCCATCTGCAAGAGGAAGTGTCCAATCAAACCTCGATTGAAGTTGTTTTAAGTCTGCCCGGCGAATTGAGCCCGGGTAGCCCGGTCAAGGTGCGCTGCCATGGCCGGGTAGTGCGGGTCCAGCGACAGGAGCAGGGCGTCGCCGTGGCCGTGGAAATTGACCGGTACGAATTCCTGCGGCGAGGTGCAGGCACGATAGGCGGAATTTCCTGCCAGGCCTGAATGCGGGAGTGATGCCGGAATTCATTCGATTCCTCCTTTAGATTCCCGGACGACAATCGAAGCGTGAGCAAGGTTTCGGGTTGAATCCGGTCCTTTCCCGGGATATCCTCAATTGGACTTCTGCAGACGAGTAGTGTTCACCCCCTTTTTGACAGTCTCCTGCTCGTAGTACTTCGTTGGAGGAATTATGGAACGGCTGTTCCCGGGCATTTGTCTTGGCGGAATACTGATCGTTGCCTGCGTGGCTCTGCCAATGCCCGCCGGGCAGCGCTCTGCCGCCAATGTTCACGCCCAATCTCCACCCTGGATGGTTCCTTCTTTTATTACTGAACGAGACCATTCACTGGCCGATGAACCGGCGGAAGGTACTGGCAACCCGTCGCCGAGCGCTGCGCGTCTATTTCTCGACGCACCGGCATACGCAGTTCGGCTGGTTCCGCTATCGGTTGCCGTTGGCGATTTCAATGGAGATGGGCAGCCAGATCTGGTTGTTGCGGACAACGGCAGCAGATTGGTTACCGTGCGTCTGGGAAATGGTAATGGCACTTTTAAGGGACAAAGATCTTTTGAAGCCGGCGTGGATCCAGAATCGGTTGCGATTGGGGATTTTAACGGCGATGGCAAGCTCGATCTAGCGGTTGCCGACTTCTGTCAGAACAGTATCGGCGGATGCTCCACGCCGGGGGCAGTTGCCGTGTTGCTGGGTAACGGCGATGGGACATTTCAACCCGCGGCAATTTACACAACAGGCACGGGCAGCATCTCGGTGGGAATGGGTGACTTTAATAATGACGGGAAAATTGACCTGGTGGTTGTAAACCAGGGATCCAACAACGTAACCATCCTTTTGGGGAAAGGGGATGGCACGTTTGCGGCCGGAGCGAATTATGGCGTCGGGGCGAATCCTTCGGCGGTCAATGTAAGAGATTTCAACAACGACGGCCTGCTCGACCTCGCCGTCACCAACCTCTGCGGAAACAATCCCAAGTGTCTATTCAACAAGCCCGGCTCGGTTTCGATTCTCCTGGGCAACGGAGATGGAACATTTCGAAAACAGGTGCAATATGCAACCGGAGATGGGCCCGCGGGGCTCGCCGCGGGCGACGTCAATAACGACGGCAAACTTGACCTCGCCGTTGCAAACGCCTCCAGCAATTCGGTAAGCGTGCTCCTCGGTAACGGCGATGGGACATTCCAGGCGCGCACGGATTTTGCCACCGGAGTCATGCCGTCCTCAGTCCTGATCACGAAACTGAATGCCGACGCAGCCCCGGACCTGGTGGTTGGAAATGAAGGCGAAAGCACAGTCAGTGTTTTGCTCGGAGACGGCGATGGCACGTTTCAGACGCATACAGACTTTGGAACGGGATGGGGGCCTGCTTCTGTTGCCGAAGGAGATTTCAACGGGGATATGAAACCTGACGTTGCAGTCGCGAACAGCGGGGCGGACACTTTGAGCATTCTGATTGGTAACGGAGACGGAACGTTCCAGGCGCGGCGGGACTATGCAACCGGGAGCATGCCTTCGTCCGTCGCCGCCGGCGATTTCAATGGGGATGGGGAGCCGGACCTGGCGGTAGCGAACACCGGTGGAAATACGGTCGGCATTCTGCTGGCCAATGGAACCAATGCCTTCGGATCGCAGGTGACCTATGCCACTGGTGATCAGCCGGAATCTGTCGTCGTTGGGGATTTCAACGGTGACCACAAACTAGATCTCGCCGTGGCGAACGCGGGCGACGGCACGGTGAGTGTGTTGCTGGGCAACGGTGACGGCGCCTTTCAGGCGCAGTCGACATACGCCACCGGGCTGGGTCCGCAGTCAATTGCCATCGGAGATTTTAATGGCGATGGAAAGCTTGACCTGGTGACAGCGAATGAGGTGGCAGACACGGTCAGTATTCTCCTGGGAAATGGAGACGGCACGTTCCAGAAGAACATGGATTTTGCCACCGGGATGGCGCCTTTATCCGTCGCCGTCGCCGACCTCAATGGGGACAACAAACTCGATTTAGCAGTGGCGAACTCATCCAGCAACAATGTGAGCATATTGCTCGGGAATGGCGATGGAACATTTCAGACGCATGTGGATTATGCCACTGGAATGCGACCGGAAGGTGTGGCTGTCTCCGATTTCAATGGAGACAAGAAACCTGATCTGGCAGTCGCTAATTCCGGCGGCAGTTCCGTAAGCATCCTGCTGGGTAATGGCGATGGCACATTTCGATCTCACGTGAACTACAGCACCGGTGCATCCAGTGACCCGGATTCGCTGGCCGTGGGCGACTTCAATGGCGATGGCATTCCTGACATTGCCACGGCGAATTCCAACGACTACGTTGCCAGCGTACTCATCGGAAAGGGCGACGGCACATTCATGAAACATGAGGATTACGGCACCGGAACCTATCCGTCTTCTATCGTGGCCGTAGATTTGAATGCGGATGGGACGCCGGACCTGATAGTTACCAATGCAACAAGCGATACGGTCAGCGTCTTGTTCAACACTACGGGTACCGAGGTGAATGTCTTCAGTTCGCCCAATCCTTCCAATGTTGCTCAAGCGGTTACGTTCACAACCACGGTTGCTCCCGCGGTCAAGGGCACGGGAAAGGGTTTTCCCACGGGAACGATCACCCTGGCAAGTGGCCCCTATAAGGTGACTGTGCCGCTGGCGAAAGGAACCGCCGAGTACATTATTGCAATTGAAAAGACCGGGAACTTCAAAGTGACGGCCTGGTATTCGGGAGACAGTGCATACAGTGCGAACATTTCCGCGCCTATTACCCAGACCGTCCAGGGCAATAAGAATATTTCCAGATAACGACCGATCTGATGCGGCTGCAAATGATGCGCCACGAAACTGACATGAATTTACGTTGCTAATGGCGCGGACGCTGGAATCAGGATTTGGACAGTCGCAGCCGGACCCGGGAGGCTTTTCTAGCGAAGCGATTTTGCTCCCGGCCAGAAATTATTGAACTTCCTTTCCCTAGGGGTGGCCATGAAAAAGACCATATGGGTGGTGGTTATCGCGGCGCTGAGTATCATTTGTATCGCGTGGTCCAGCCGTTCAAACAGATCCCAGGTTCTTGCGGCCCGCCATTCTCCGTCCGCTGAACCCTCCGGGTTCGCTGGCGTGTTTACCTGGCATAACGACAATGCGCGCGATGGCCTCAATTCGCAGGAAACCATCCTTACGCCAGCCAACGTCCACAGCGGCGGATTCGGTCCGGTGTTCTCTTATCCGGTGGATGGTTACATTTGGGGGCAGCCGCTTTATGTGCCGCAGGTAAGTATTTCCGGATTTGGTTTGAAAAATGTCGTCTATGTCGCCACGGCACACGATTCGGTTTACGCCTTTGATGCGGATGGCGAAGTCAACACTCCTCTATGGCAAACCAGTTTCCTTAATGCATCCCAGGGGATCACCACGCTTCCGGCAACCGTGGTCAGTTGTCCCAATGGGCCTGAATACGGCGTCACCAGCACGCCGGTGATTGATCCCGTGGCAGGAATCCTTTATGCACTCGCCACCGTTTATATACAGAGTTCACAGAAGGCATTCTTTACGCTCCACGCATTGAATATTGCGACAGGCTCAGAGATTGCCGGATCCCCGGTGATTGTTTCCGCCAGCTTGAATGGAGATGAACTCAATGCTCTCCAGGAAAACTCTCGTCCGGCTCTCTTATTGGCGAACGGGAATATCTATATGGCCTTCGCTTCCTATTGCGACCGTCAGCCATTCAATGGCTGGGCTTTGGCTTATAACGCCACAACCTTGAAACAGATTGCCGAGTTCCCTGTTGCGCCGAAAGGGAAGGATGGTGGAATCTGGATGACCGGCTGCGGCATGAGCGCTGATTCCGCGGGGAATGTCTATGCGACAACCGGAAACGGAACTTTCGACGCCAACGAGGGTGGCCCGGATTTTGGGGACAGCATCTTGAAGTTCAACCCCATGCTGACCGTTATCGATTATTTTACGCCATATAATCAAGCCCTGCTCAATTTGGACGACTTCGATGTCTCCGCCGCCGGACATCTCCTTTTGCCCGATCAGCCCGGAGCCTTTCCTCATGAACTGGTTACCGGAAACAAGGATGGAGACCTGTATCTCGTGAATCGCGACAACCTCGGCCATTTTAATCCCGGCGGGGACAAAGTGGTGCAGGAGATTCAATATGCCTTTCCGAACGGCCTGTGGAGCGGCTTTGCCTATTGGAATTTCAATATTTATGTCGCCGCAGTCCAGGATCACCTGGAACAGTTTCCGCTGGCAAATGGAATACTGGGCAGTCCGCGGAAGGGAAAATTTACATATTCCTATCCCGGCGCGACACCCAGCATTTCCTCTAACGGCAACGCCGCTGGGATTATCTGGACAGCCTCGGGCAGTTTATCCTCCATTGAACTACATGCCGCGCTTGCATCGAATGTAACGAAGGATATCTATGATAGCGGATCCATTGGCGACGCACCGGTAGTGAAATTCAATCCGCCGACCATCGCGAATGGACGCGTATATCTCGGCACCCAGACGGAGCTTTTGGTTTTCGGACTTCCCGCGGACTGAAGATTGTTCATGGCTGAGAGGGGTGGGATCGAAAATATCCCCGAATCTCAGGGCGATTTGTCGCTGAATTGACACGCTAGCATTCACCGCGGATGAGATCCGCGTACGTCTCGCGGCGGCGAGCAACGTGGAAGCGCTTTCCATTCACTAGGACTTCAGCGGCACGGCAGCGCGCATTGTAATTCGAGGACTCCACAAAGCCATAAGCTCCCGCCGCCCAAACGGCGAGCACGTCGCCTCGCTCAACTTCTTTCATGGTCCGATTCCGGGCGAGAAAATCCCCTGTTTCGCAAACCGGGCCGACAATATCCACGCGTCGCGCCGGCGAATTCGAATTCTTCAGTATTAGTGGCGTGATGGGATGGGTGGCCTCATACAAGACAGGTCGGATCAGATCATTCATGCCCGCATCCACCACCACAAATTTCTTTCCGCGGTTTTCCTTGCGATAGAGCACGCGCGTGAGCAGCACGCCCGCCGGTCCAACGATCGTGCGCCCCGGCTCAATCAAAAGCCGGCAACCCAGCGGCCGCACGATTTTCGCCAGAGTCTTCGCATATTCTTTGATTGCCAACGGTTCTTCGCCCCCATAGCGGATTCCCAGACCACCACCCAGATCGAGAAGACCCAGATGGACGCCAATTCGAGCGAGCTCTTGTATCCAAACGGCCATTCTCGTCAGCGCCCGGCGAAACGGACTTGAAGAAAGAATCTGCGAACCAATGTGCGCGCTCATTCCCCGCCAGGCGATGTATCGCGAGTCCTTGTGCGCCAGGTAGAGACGGCGCGCTTCTTCCCAATCAACTCCAAATTTATGCTGGTGATGGCCCGTGGAGATGTGGCGATGGCCTCCGGCTATCACGTCCGGATTCACCCGAATGGCCGTGGCGACGCGCGATTCATTTTGTTTTTTGACGCGTGCCGCTTCACCGAGAAGAATTTCCAGTTCTTCACCCGACTCTATGTTGAACAGCAGAATCCCGTTCCGATTCTTCTCCGGTCCCGGGTAGCGCAGAGCCTCGCGAATCTCCTCCCGCGATTTGCCCACTCCGGAGAAAACGATGCGGTCACCGGAAGCGCCGATGCGCCGCAGCCGATCGAGTTCGCCGCCGGAAACGATGTCAAAACTGCTTCCCAACCGCGCCAGCACACGCAGCACGGAGAGATTTCCATTTGCTTTCACGGCGTAACACAACGTGTGGGGCAGCGATCCAAACGCGCGATCCAGTTTGCGGTAGGCTGTTTCAATGCTTTTCCGGCTGTACACGTAGGTGGGAGTGCCCACCGACTCAGAAATGCGAGCCAGGTCCACTTCTTCGCAGAAAAGCCGCCGCTGGCCGGGTTCTCGCCTGGGAATGGGCCGATACGAAAAGAAAGGCGTATATCGCGTGGGATCAATTGGGATTGGCATCTTCATGTCCTGTTCAAGGTTTGTCTCGCTAACAAACTATCACGGAAAAATGCGCACTCATTCCTCATTTCTTGACTCATTCTTCGTGTCTCGCTACACTGGTTGTTTCTTGGTAGAGGTGCGGAGGCCATAAGTAGCCGGGCCGAAACTCCGGGCAGCTTCGGAGGGCTTGGCGAAAGGGGTTCCAGGTGTTGACTCCGCCGAAATCGCTGCGGTAGCTGAATCCGCTGCGGTTGGGGGATGGGTCCAAGGCCCGTCCACTGTCATCCGGCATAAACGGATGGAGCGCTGCCGAGGAGTGATGAAGCCGCGCGGCACTTCCGGCGTTTCCTCCCTTCTCGTCCCCTCCATACAAAGGGAAAAATGATTAATGTCTTTGAGTTGACTCGGTCCCTTGTGGACATCGAGTCCATCACCAACAATGAGGGGCAGCTTGCTTCCTGCCTTGAGAAGCACTTGTGTGATTTGGCATTCCGCTTTGCAGGCCGGGTCGAGCGGATGGAAGTGGAAAGGGATCGCTTCAATGTATTTGCCTGTTGGGGCGAACCCGTTGTTACGTTGTCTTCTCATATCGACACCGTTCCTCCATTCATCCCATCGCGCGAGGATGATGAACACATTTGGGGGCGCGGGGCCTGCGACGCAAAAGGGATTGTCGCCGCCATGGTGGCGGCATCAGAAAGACTGCTGACTCGGGGCACGCGAAATTTTGGCCTTCTCCTTGTGGTGGGCGAGGAACGCAATAGTGCGGGAGCGATAGTCGCAGGAAAGTCTCCTCGCGGTTCGCGATTTCTGATAAATGGAGAGCCGACAGAAAACAAGCTGGCGTTGGGCTCCAAGGGGGCCTTGCGTCTGGAACTTAGGTCCGCTGGGCGCGCGGCGCATTCCGCTTTCCCCGAGTTGGGGGAATCCGCTATCGAAAAGTTGCTGGACGCGCTGGAGGCGGTCCGCCGCGTACCGCTCCCCCAGGATTCTCTGCTAGGCGCCTGCACGCTGAATATCGGAACGATCTCGGGCGGTCAGGCGCCCAACGTAGTAGCGGATTTTGCGCAGGCGGAAATTCTCGTTCGCCTTGTGGATGATTCCGCACCGATTCGCCAGGCCATCACCGATGCGGCGGGCTGTCGCGCTGAAGTGAAAGAAGTTCTGTGCCTCCCGGCCATGCGATATGAACCATTTGATGGACTGCCCACAACAATTGCCTCTTTCACTTCGGATATTCCTTTTCTCTCCCCGGCGTGGGGCAAGCCGTTTTTGATCGGTCCTGGATCCATCCATCTGGCGCATGGCGCGGAGGAAAGAGTACCGAAGAAAGAACTACTGGATGCCGTGAATATCTATTCGGACATTGTTTCGCGGCTCCTGTGTGCAGCGTGAAGCGCTTCACTCAATCGCCGAGGCAGTCGCATCTGGCTGGAGCCTCCGGGCCATGCGCAACAGGAGAGGACGGTCCATGATCGTAATGAAATTTGGCGGGACGTCTTTGGAATCGGTTGAGGTGATCCTGCGCGCCGTCTCCATCATCAGGGAGAGGGTACGCCGCCGCCCGGTGGTGGTGGTTTCCGCCATGGGAAAGACCACGAATAGACTCATTACCATTGCCGAAGATGCTGCGCGGGGTGACCGGCAAGCGGCCATGGAACAGCTCCGTTTGCTCGAAGAGTTCCACTGCAATGAGGCCCTGCCGTGTGTTTCCGCCGAAGACCGCGCGGAATTGGGGCGCACCCTGCGAGAGTATTTCCGCGCCCTGGAGGAAATCGTGAAAGGGCTTTCCGCGCTTGGCGAACTGACGCCGCGCTCGTTGGATACTGTCGCGAGTTTTGGAGAGCGTCTTTCAAGCCATATTGTGACGCATGCGCTTCGAAATGCGGCGATAAAGGCGACGCATCTGGATTCGCGCGGCGTGATTGTTACCGACGATCATTTCTGCGAAGCAGCGCCGCTGATGCGGGAAACAAATGCAAGAATTGCGGAAAAGATCTCGCCCAGAGAACACGACGGCGTCATCGTAATGGGCGGTTTCATCGGGGCCACCCTCGATGGCTTGACGACTACGCTCGGCCGCGGAGGCTCCGATTTCACCGCGTCGCTGGTCGGCGCGGCGATCGGGGCGGAGGAAATCCAAATCTGGACGGACGTTGATGGCGTTCTCACCTGCGATCCTCGGCTGGTGCCCAATGCCCGACCGGTAAAAACGATTTCCTTCGACGAGGCCGCGGAACTGGCCTATTTCGGCGCCAAGGTTCTGCATCCCGCAACGGTGGCGCCGGCGAAGGCAAAAAATATCCCCGTTTGGATTCTGAATTCCCGCCGGCCGGATGCGCCAGGCACCAAGATTGTTTTGGACCCGGTGCGCTGCCGCAACGTTTTGAAATCCCTGGCGTGCAAACACAATGTAACCGTCCTGAACATTCGCTCGAACCGCATGCTTATGGCGCATGGATTCCTGCGCCGGATATTTGAAGTGTTTGACCGTTACAAGACACCCGTGGACATGGTGGCGACATCGGAAGTGAGCGTTTCGCTCACCGTGGATAACGACGAACATCTGTCGGAAATTTGCGCGGAACTGGATCCCTTCACGGATGTTTCCGTGGAGAAAAATCAGTCCATTCTCTGCGCCGTGGGAGACAACTTGCGCCGTACCCCCGGGCTTGCCGCGCGCATATTTGATGCTCTCCGATCCGTGAACGTGCGCATGATTTCTCAGGGGGCGTCGTTGCTGAATCTGGGCATTGTGGTGAGCACCGAGGATCTCCCGCGCGCCGCGGAGGCGCTGCACCGGGAATTTTTCACGGACCTGGATCCGGAGGTGTTTGGTTGAAATGAATTTAGCCATCGTAGGTTACGGGAAAATGGGCCACCTCATTGAAAAGCTGGCGCCGGAGTATGGGTTCGACGTGGCCGTGAGGCTCAACGGTGCGAACAATGGGCGATTCGAAGGGATTACGAGAACGAATCTGGATGGCGTCGAAGTTGCAGTGGACTTCTCCATGGCGGCGTGCGCTCCGGAGAATATCGAACGACTGGCGGCCCTGGGGATCAACGCAGTGACGGGGACGACGGGATGGCTGGATCAGTTCGGCCGAGTGCGGAGTGTGGTGGAACAGGCCGGGACAGGATTGGTCTGGGGCGCTAATTTTTCCGTAGGCGCTAATTTGTTTGCGCAGATTGTCGCCGAAGCCGCGCATTTGCTCGCCAATCAGCCGGAGTATGGCGCGTGGGCATGGGAAATTCATCATGCCGCCAAGAAGGACAGGCCGTCCGGTACGCTGCTGTCGCTCATCGAAAAAATGAAGCAGGGTGGATTCAGCGGGCCCATTGACACGTCCAGCAACCGTGCCGGCGCGCATCCCGGCACCCACGAGATTGGTTTTGACTCGGACTCCGACACCATCACGTTTCGCCATATGGCGCGAAACCGCGAAGGCTTCGCGCGTGGAGCTTTGCGCGCGGCGCGATGGTTGGCCGGGCGCAAAGGTGTTTTCGAGTTTCGCGAGATTGTGAACGATTTGCCGTAAGTTTTGTGTGCGTGGAATCGGAAGCAGTGCGAGCAGAAATTGTACCGGCGGATTTGAATCCCCCGGAGGAGGCGATCAAATGTTTACCGGATGCGGCACAGCCTTGGTGACTCCGTTTCGCAAGGATTTGTCCTTGGATGATTCGGCCATGCGGCGGCTTGTTCGCAGGCAGGTGGAGGCCGGCGTAAATTTTCTTGTCCCATGCGGGACCACGGGCGAAAGCCCCACGCTCACGCACGCGGAAAAGTTGCGCGTGGTGCAAATCACTCTGGAGGAGGCGGGCGGAAGAGTTCCGGTGCTTGCGGGCGCGGGCGGATACAACACCGCAGAGGTGATTAAGAGCGCCCAAGAATTGGCGACGCTGGGCGTAGCGGGAATTCTGTCCGTGACTCCCTATTACAACAAGCCAACGCAGGAAGGACTTTACCAGCATTACAAAGCCATCGCCGAAGCGGTGCCATTACCGCTTATTGTTTACAGCGTGCCCGGCCGCACGGGTGTGAACGTGGAACCGGCAACCATCCGGAGATTGTCGAAGATCGAAAACATCGCGGGGATAAAGGAAGCGTCCGGAAACATTAGCCAGATGGCCGCCATTGTGCATGCCGTCTCCGACCGGCTGGTGGTTCTCTCCGGCGACGACGCCATCACTCTGCCGCTGGCGGCACTGGGCGGGCGCGGCGTGATTTCCGTGGCCTCCAACGAAATCCCGGCGGAGATGACCCAGCTCACCCAATTTTGTTTGCACAATGATTTCGCGGCGGCGCGTGAGTTGCAGCGGAAATATCTTCCGCTGATGGAAGCGAACTTCGCGGAGTCCAATCCCATGCCCGTGAAAGCAGCGATGGCATTGATGGGATTGCTGGAGCCGGTGTGGCGATTGCCGATGGTGCCGCCGAAGCCGGAGACGCTGGCCAGAATCCGCGACGTTCTGGAATCTCTCAGCCTGGTGGAAAGAACTTATGTTGCAAATTGAAATTGAACGGCTTTTTGAAGCGCGACAGGACGCGTACGTAGAAAAAGATCGGCAGGTCTTCCAGCAATTCAAAGCCGCGCTGAACTCCGGCGAAGTACGCGCCGCCGAACCGGATCCGCCAGCGCCCGGCGGATGGCGCGTGAATGCATGGGTGAAAAAAGGAATTCTGCTGGGATTTCGCATGGGTGTGCTGGTGGATATGTCCATTGACGCATCTCGGCAGCCTTTTTTTGACAAGACGACCTATCCGGTAAAGGCATTCACGGCAAATTCCGGCGTGCGCATTGTTCCCGGGGGGTCCAGCATCCGCGACGGCTGTTACGTGGGCAAAGGGGTGGTCTGCATGCCGCCCATGTTCATTAATGTGGGCGCATATGTGGATGAAGGAACCCTGGTGGACTCCAACGCCCTGGTTGGGAGTTGTGCGCAGATTGGCCGCAACTGCCATATTTCCGCTGGCGCGCAGATTGGCGGAGTGATCGAGCCGGTGGGAGGAATGCCCGTCGTCGTGGAAGATGATGTGCTCGTGGGTGGCAATTGCGGTGTTTACGAGGGAACCATCGTAAAGCGGCGCGCGGTGCTGGGCTCTGGCACAATACTGAATGGCTCAACTCCGCTGTACGACCTGGCCAACGGAACGGTACACACGGCCAGCGCGAATGGACCGCTCATTGTTCCGGAAAATGCCGTGGTGATTCCGGGGTCGCGGATGGTCTCCCGCGGACACGGCAAAGAATGGCAAATTTCGCTTTATACGCCGGTGATCGTGAAGTATCGCGATGCGAAAACAGACGCGCGCGTGGCTTTGGAAGACGTGCTCAGATAAACGGCGGCGGCGAAGAATGACGTCCGCGGAAAACAGCATCCGCAAAATCCGGTGGAAAAATAGAGGAGTATAAGCTTGAATCCCATCGATGTTGGAATTCTTGGCGCCACAGGAACCGTAGGGCAACAATTCGTGCGGCTGTTGGAGAGGCATCCCTGGTTCCGGTTGACGTGGCTGGCGGCCAGCGAACGTTCTGCCGGCCAGCGCTACGGCGATCTGCCGTGGCGTCTTCCAGAGCCGCGACCTGAAAGTGCAGCCGATAGAAAAGTGGAACCGCTGACTCCGGGAAAGGGTCCGGCGCTGGTTTTCTCCGCGCTGGACGCATCCGTGGCGGGTGACGCGGAGGCCTCCTTTGCTGGGGCGGGCCACAGTGTGGTAAGTAACGCACGAAATTTTCGCATGGATCCTTTGGTCCCGCTGCTTGTACCCGAAATCAATCCGCACCATCTGGACTTGCTCCCAAGGCAGAGAGTGGAAAGAAACTGGCGCGGGGCAATCGTCACGAATCCGAATTGTTCAACCGTTTTCCTGGCCATGGCGCTTGCTGCGCTGCGCCCGTTCCATCCCAGCCGCGTGGTGGTTACGACCATGCAGGCGCTCTCCGGCGCGGGCTATCCCGGCGTGGCATCGCTGGACGCCGTGGGAAATGTGGTCCCCTTCATCGCTGGCGAAGAAGAGAAATTAGAGTCGGAGCCGCAAAAAATTCTGGGCGAAATATGTGACGACGCCATCATTCCACACCCGGTAAGAATCAGCGCGCAAACCACGCGGGTGCCGGTGATTGACGGGCACACAGAGACGGTGTCGGTGGAACTGGGCAGCGAGATCTCCAGGGACGAAATGCTGGATGCCCTGCGGGGTTTCTCTGGCGAACCGCAACGCCTGCAATTGCCCAGCGCGCCCAATCAGCCTGTGGTGTACCGCAAGGAGCATGACCACCCGCAACCGCGGCTGGACGTGAATCTGGGCGGCGGCATGGCGGTTCAGATTGGCCGCCTGCGTCCATGCCCGATTCTCGGTTGGAAGTTTGTGCTTCTTGGCCACAACACCATCCGCGGCGCGGCGGGAGCTGCCATCCTGAATGCCGAGCTGCTTGTGGCGCGAGGACTGTGATTCGGTAGCGTCACCGCCGCGGCGGATTGCCGTGCCCCCACTTTCGTTTGGACGCCACATGGATGCTACGCGCGTCGGTCGCCGATTCCAGAGGGTACGGCACAAAGAGGTCATGAATCCGCCTGGTGAAACCCGCGCGAAGTGCGCAAAGATGGGATCAGGCACATTCATGGGCACCGTGAGAATGAAGGGAGTTCCGTAACCAGTCCGGCATGAAAGATACAAGTCCCAGCATAACCGCCCAGCGAGTGGCCGTGCGCCGCGCGGCGCATCAACTCTTCGACCACCCCAAAGTCCTCGACGATCCACTGGCGCTGGCGGTCATTGGACGCGAATCCGCGGAAGGCCTGAAGAATGCGGGTTGGAAACAACGAGGCCGCATGGCGGGGTACATTCGCGCTTTTATGGCGGCGCGCAGCCGGCTGGCGGAAGATCAACTGACGAGCGCCGTTGGCCGTGGAACGAAACAATACGTGATTCTCGGCGCCGGCCTGGATACGTTCGCATACCGCAACCCATTCCCCGAAGACACGCTGCATGTCTTTGAAGTGGATCATCCCGCGACACAGGATTGGAAACGGCGCCGGCTGGCGGCGGCCGGAATTGCCATTCCCCCGTCAGTGACATTTTCTCCCGTGGATTTTGCCCGCCAGACTTTGGCCGACGGCCTGGAACAGGCGGGATTCGAACGCAAAGCGCCGGCGTTCTTCTCCTGGCTGGGCGTAATCATGTACTTAGAGGAAAGTTCCATCGTGTCTACACTGGAGTTCGCGATTTCGACGGGGCGTGGGGGCGGGATTGTTTTTGATTATGCCGTTGCCCGCGGCGCGCTGAGATGGATGGAACGAATGATGCTGAATAGTCTTTCACGACGCGTGGCGGCAGCGGGCGAACCGTTTCGGTCATTCTTTGAACCGCGAGAGTTGGTGGACCGAATGGAGCGGATGGGTTTTCGCTCAGTGGAAGATTTTGGAACGCGCGAAATCAACGAGCGGTATTTTAAGAACCGAGCTGACCGGCTGCGGGTGGGTGGCAATTTGGGGCACATGATAAGCGCCGAGATTTGAGGCGCGCGCGGGGTCACTGTGTAAGAATTCATAAGCGAGGAGCGGTGAATCTGGAGGAAGAATGAAGGTAGATCGCGAGATGGTGTATAGGCGTCACAATATGGAAAGAAATCGGAGCGCCGTGGGGCGCGCGCTGTTCATGGTCTTTGCATTCGTCGGGTCCATGGCGATGACGGCCCGCGCACAGGAACTCTTGCGAGCCCCCGGTGCCGAGATACATGACATCACTCCCAAGGCTGGCTTCTTCACTGAACCGTCCGTGGCCATCAACCCCGTCAATCAACAGCAGGTGGCCGTGGCCTATCAGGACCCGGCCAGTATCGCGTATTCGTCCGATGCCGGGAAGAGCTGGACGATTGCCGCAAATACCGCCTCAAAAAATTATCGCGTCTCCGGAGATGTTTCAGTGACGTACAACCGCAAAGGCGCCGCGTTTCTCTGTTATATTGCCTTCGACCGGCTGGGAACCATGAATTACTGGGCCCACGGCGCCACGCGCAACGGCATTTTCGTGCGGCGGTCGCTGGATGGCGGACGCACCTGGCAGGACGATGAATTCGTTGTGGCCCAGCAGCGCAGCGAGCCCGGCATCCCATTCGAGGATAAGCCATACATCGTCGCGGATAATACGGACTCGCCCTATGCGGGCACGCTGTACGTGGGATGGACGCGGTGGACGCTCGAAGATTCGCAGATTTTGCTTGCGCGTTCCGTGGACGACGGCAAGACGTGGTCCGCGCCGATGGAGATTGACACCCACCGGGGCTTGCCGCGCGATGATAACGGCGCGGATGAAGGTTTTTCCGGCGTGGCGGGGCCGGACGGAGCGCTTTACGTTGTATGGTGCGACGGAAGGCATATCGTTCTCACCGTTTCACGCGATGGCGGAAAAACATTCTCGAAGACGCGCGACATCATTGAGACCGCGCCCAACATGTTCGACGTATCCGGTGTGGAGCGCTCCAATGGATTCCCCGTGATTGACATGAACCGCAAGACGGGACGGCTGTTCGTGGTTTGGAGCGACTATCGAAACGGCGGGGTGGATGTGTTTTCTTCCACGTCAACCGACCGGGGCGAAAAATGGACGCCAGCGGTGCGCGTGAACACCGACCCGCTGCACAATGGCGCGGATCATTTCTTCCAGTGGATGGCGGTGGATCAGCAGGGCGGAGCAGAGTATGCGGTCTTTTACGACCGGCGGAGAGATCCGCAGGATCACGCCACAAGTGTCGTGCTGGCACGATCAACAGACGGCGGGAGTTCGTTTCAGAATTACGCGTGGACCGACACGCCCTTCGATCCCGGTGGAATTTTCATGGGTGACTACACCGGCCTGGCGGCGCTGGACGGACGGGTGTACGGCGCGTGGACGGAAAAGCCCGATCCGAAATCGCGCGACACCATCGTTCGCGTCGGCATCGCGGATTTTGACATGACTGCGGGAAAACCGTGAGGATTGCCGCCGCGCAAGCGAAACGAATTGATCCATGGATGTCCGCCATGGCCGGAATCCGGAACGCGTTTTGCGCACGGCGCGCGCTTGTTGTGTTGGGAGGCGAGGAATGTAATATGCAGAACCGAGGTGGAGGCATTTGATTAACCATCATTTCTGAGTGGAGCGGCTTGTTGTCCGTTCTCCGACACTTAAATCGGGCGGTGGAGTTCGCCTCAACCGTCACCCTGCCTGTGACCGATGACTCCTGGGGCAAGAATCCCGCCGTGGGGTTTCCGCATTTCCGGGCGCAGCGGCGCTCTTGACAAGGGAGGGACGCATGAGTCTGGAAGCACTGCAACATGGCGCGGGTTCGTTCCGCGCGCGGCGAAATCAACTCTGGCAGGTGGTTTATTCGAAGCGAGGAGTGCCGGGCGGCTATCTGCGCGCCGGCGCGTAAGTATGCCGATTTGGCGTGATCTACGGGCCGCGGAGGTTCGTTCCAGAACCATTCGTGAACCAGCACGCCCTTCGATCCTTTGGGGGCCTTTGGGGGTTTTCATGGGCCACCACATAGGATTGCCGGATGGGTGTATGGCGCGTGGACGGAAATGCCCGATCCAAATCGTGCGGCGCCATTGGTTACAGCGGCCGCGGAAAGGACGTTTTGGAACAACGCCAGAACGGCTTCAGGGAAGCTAGCCAATTGGAGATTTGCCACCAGCACCGAAGCACAATCTGATCCTCCTTAATCGTCCAAACCGGCCAAGGGGTTGTAGTCCTCGGGAACATCGCGGGTCAAATCAATTGGATGGCGTGCCGCCGCGCTTAGCATTTGATTCAACTCTTCAAGCTGCCGCGCTTTCAATTGACGCCAGGATGCCAGAAGGTCTTCCGCGCCACGTTTTTGCTCCGCGAACATGGATTGCGCCTGCGCGGTGGGAGCCGTGTCGGCGCTGTTCACAATGTCTTCAGTCCCCTCCAACATACGGCCGACCTGGACCAGCCCGCTAGAGTATTGGCCAGATTCGTCGCGGCCGCCTCGCAGGGTGGCTGCTTGCTTGGCCAAGTATTCGGCAGCGGAACGAATCCCTGGCGACAAACCACCCGCACCCCGCGAAAGCGCGGAGATTTGTTTTTCGAGAGAGTAGATCTCCCGCAGAGCCATCGAGGAATTTCCCAGTGTCTCGGCGATTTGCGAGGCCAGCGCGAACTGCTTCTGGAGATCGGCGACGGGTGTTTGGACACGCGGGTCCATAACCACGCGGAGAGGCTGCGTGAACTCATCGCCAGCAACGCGGAGCCGCGCTCGATATTCGCCCGGCATGGCCCAGGGACCCTTTGCGCGCGAGCCGGGAGGCAAACCGTTGGGAGCCGAGTAGCGCATGTCCCAGATGACGCGGTTCATACCGGCGTCCCTCGTCAGGGAGGGGACGCGCTCGAGCCAGTCGTCCGTGTACGCGGCCGTGTTCGCGGCCGGCTGAGGCGCAGGTTGGCTGCTGTAGTGGCGGATAACGCGGCCTGAGGCGTCCAGAATATCCAGCGTTATCTCTTCAGCTGGAGGAGCCCGGAGGAGATAGTCCAATACCGCGCCATCGGGAAAATTGTTCGCGGCGGGGAATTCATGTGGCAGGGGCGTGTCAAATTCCTCGGTGCGCACACGCACCGCCGTTTCCGGCTGAAACAGGAATGCGTGGGCGCGCGCGGCAGACGCTGTCAACTGTCGCAGGGGCGACACATCATCGAGAATCCAGAAGGACCGGCCGTGCGTGGCCGCGACAAGATCGGCTCCGTGGATGGCAAGGTCGCGAACGGAAGTGGCGGGCAGATTCAGTTGGAGCGATTGCCAGTGATCGCCATCGTCAAAGGATACGTAAACGCCCAGCTCCGTACCGGCATAAAGCAGTCCGCGGCGCACCGGGTCTTCACGGACAACGTTGACGTATTCTCCTTGCGGCAGGCCGGAAGAAACTTCCGTCCACGACTTACCAAAATCATGCGTGCGGTAAATGTGAGCATTGAAGTCATCCAGACGATGGCGGTCAACCGCGGCATAGGCTGTCGCGGCATCGAAATGCGACGCTTCGAGAATGCCAATCTTGCTCCAGTCGGAAAGCCCGGCCGGCGTAACATTCGTCCAGGTTTTCCCTTCGTCGCGCGTTAGCTGAATCCGGCCCGTGTCCGTGCCAATCCAGATCTGACCATTCGCAACCGGAGACGGCGCGATGGCATAAATCACTCCAAAGCCGCGGGCAACGGAATTCTCGATAGTGGGCGGTCCGCTGGCCGCCGCCACTGCCGCGGGTTGCATCCCGGTGAGATCCGGACTGATTTTCTCCCAATGATTACCGCGATCGTTTGAGCGAAGCACATACTGCGATCCGAAATAGAGAACGCGCGAATCCCAGGGCGCGATTTCCAGAGGCGACGTCCAGGTGAAACGCAGCGTCCGCCGCGAAATGTTCCCGAAGAACTCGGCTCTTGTCGGGGCAACGTCCTGAGACTGATTGGTGCGGCGGTCGTAGCGGCGTAGGCCGCCGTAGGTGTCGCCTCCGTAAACGATATTCGAATCCCGGGGATCGGGCTGGATATATCCACTTTCCCCCGCGCCGATAGAATACCAGTCGCGAAATGTGATCTTGCCAGTGTCTGAGCGGCTGAGAATGGCGGCAGTTCCGCTGTCCTGCTGCGCGCCGTAAATGCGGTAAGGAAAAGCATTATCTGTGGAGACGTGATAGAACTGCGCGGTCGGCTGGTTGTACCAGGATGACCAGGTGTGGCCTCCATCCACGCTGATCACGGCGCCCTGGTCGCACCCAAGGATCATGCGCGCGGAATCCTGGGGGTCAATCCACAATTGATGATAGTCGTCGCCACCGGGCGCCCCCTTGAACGCCGTGAAGGTATGTCCACCATCAGCGGAGCGATAGACAGCCACGTCGGCGACGTAAACGATATCCGGGTTTTTCGGGTCCACGTTGACGCCGCTAAAATACCAGGCGCGCGTGGTGATGCGCGGATCGGTTCCGGCGAGCGACCAGGTTGCGCCGGAATCGTCGGAGCGGTAAAGTCCGCCCTTCTTCGCATCAATCAGGGCGTAAACACGGCGGACATTCGTGCCGGGTGCGATGGCCACGCCCACGCGGCCCCAGGGGCCCGGCGGGAGGCCATGGCTGGTCAACTCCTTCCACGTCATACCATCGTCCAAAGATTGAAAGAGTCCGCCGCCCGGACCTTCCGTTGGCGCATAGGCGCTCCACGGAGGACGGCGCGCGTCCCATAATGCGGCGTAGAGGATGCCGGGATTGCCGGGGTCCATGGAAAGTTCAATCGCGCCGGTGTTCGCATCGCGATATAAAACTTTCCGCCACGCGCGCCCGCCATCCGCCGAGCGGAATACGCCGCGCTGGTCATTTGGTCCATAAGCGTGCCCCAGTGCGGCCACCAGAACAATATCGGGATTGCGCGGATCAACGACGATGCGGCCAATCTGCTCCGTATCGGAGAGGCCCAGAAAATGCCAGGATTTTCCCCCGTCGTCGCTGCGATAAACGCCCTTGCCGAAGGAAATGTCGGACCGCATGTCGGCTTCACCCGTTCCGACATACAGAATGTTCGGATTTGAGGGCGCGGCCGCGATGGCGCCGATGGAAGCGGTGGGTTCGCTATCGAAAATCGGATCCCACGTGACGCCCCCATTGCTCGTTTTCCAAACGCCGCCCGCAACGGCGCCGAAGTAATATACGTTCGGATCGCTCGAGATTCCGGTGACGGCGAGGACGCGCCCGCCGCGAAAGGGGCCGACCAGCCTCCACTTCAGCGCGCCATCGAGCGCCGGCGTGACCGACTGTGGAGAGTGAGGCCCGGTGGATTGCGGCAGGGCGCGCAGTGCCAGCAAGGATGCCGCGATTAATATTGAAGAAAAGCTCCAGCGAAAACGCATTTTTAGATCGCCCCTCTCAGAGACTAGAGGTCCCCGCCACCACCGCGAGTAATAGTCTACTGTCGCATTGGACGGAACACATATATTATTGCAACTTCAGATGTGCGACAGGGCCTGTCGGACAAGTCTCCGTGCCGGGGAAACCAAAGGTTGGAGGACCACCGGAAGCACGCTTGCGGTTCAGCCGCCGAGGCGTGTTCGTCGGGTGGCGCTGAGGCGCGCGACGTCGGCCAGGTTTTGTGCATGGACTTTCAATGGCGACGAACCGCCCGGGAGTTGCGCCGTGGTGGCCAAGACTCGTCACTGATGCTGGCGGTTGCGGGGACAGCGGCAACAACCACGTTGCAGAACGCATCGCCCCGGCGGCGTTCGTCAATATCTGGCAACTTCGCCGAGCTGCGCACGCATTGTTGCTCAAAAACATCATTCCCGGACCAGATGAAATCCTAGGACTTTTTGCTTGCCCCAAAATGCGTCTTAAGTACCTCAGAAACACTTAAATCTGGGCAAGCTGGAGCAGCTTCAGTTTCATTTTCGAGAGTTTCCTCTCGCTCGATCCGGTAGATACCGGATCGAGCGGCGGTTATACGTAGACAGGGCGGTGTTGGCGTGGGAACAGGGCAGGCCTACATCTGCGCTTGCAGTATTTCGCCCGCGAGAGGAACTATCGCGCGCCTATGCGCTGACTGCTTCGGAGGAGAGGCCTCTTGAGTCCGGTCGCTTTTTTCGACGATGTTGCTTCCCAGATGGATCTTCTCCATGCGAATGCCGAGTGTACGTTCCAATTGAAACAGCTCCGAGCGCTGCTCGTTCACGAAAAAAGTGGACGCAACTCCGAGCTTGCCCGCGCGCCCCGTCCGCCCAACCCTGTGGACAAAACTCTCCGCCACCTCGGGCAGGTCATAGTTGATAACGTGGGTGATGTCCTGGACATGAATTCCGCGCGCCGCGAGGTCCGTTGCCACGAGCACGCGAAAGCGCCCCTGCTGAAATCCGGCCAGCGCCGCCGTGCGTTGCGATTGCGAGCGGTCTCCGTGAATCATCGCCGCCGCGATGCCTTCGCGATTGAGGCCCTTGGCAACGCGCTCGGCACCGCGCTTGGTGCGCGAGAACACCAGGCAGCGGCCCATCTCCTTGTTCAGCAAGAGCCGCAAGAGTTGCAGTTTGCTGTCAACGGCAACCTCAAAGGCCTGGAGCCGCACATTTTCGGAAGGCTTCAACGTGGAACCCAGGGCGATACGCACGGGATTTCTCGTGTAGTCCTTCACGAGGTGAGCCATCGCGCCTTCCATGGTTGCGGAAAAACACATCGTTTGGCGCTCTCTTGGCAGAACCGCGGCAATCCTGCGAATCGCGGGGAGAAACCCCATGTCCAGCATGCGGTCCGCCTCATCAAGCACGAGCACCTTCAAATTGCGAAAATCAAAAAGATTTCGGTCAAGATAATCTTGCAGCCGGCCGGGAGTCGCCACAACCACCCTGGCGCCGTTGCGGATGGCATTCAGTTGCTGGCCTTCGGGTAGTCCTCCGACTACCAGGGCCGCGGGCGCGAGTTGTCTGCCTCGCAACGCGTTGTACTGGTCCACCACCTGCATGGCAAGTTCGCGGGTAGGGACAAGTACCAGGGCCGCAATTCGCGGCAGTTCCTGCCGCAGGAGTGTTTCCATAATGGGAATAAGGAACGCCAGGGTCTTGCCGGTTCCCGTTTGCGCGGTAGCAAGGATATCCTTGCCTTCCAACGCGCGAGGGATTGCCGCGGCCTGAACCGGCGTGGGCGTCAAAAAGCGAGCAGAGACGAGCCTCTCCTTAAGACATTGAGAAATGGGAAATTCTGAAAAAGTTTTCATTTTGCTTTCTTACTGGCGGCGATAGCCGGGGTCCGCCCCAGGATCAAGGCGCGACACCCACCCGCATGGCCAGTTCTTTTTTTAGATTACGCTGAAGACGAACGGAGAATACGTAGGGCGGGAAGTCTCAGATCAAACAGCGAACCAGAGGGACCGCACAACACTGCCGCGGAATTAAGCGCACACACACTATACCATATAAAGGAGAAGAGTGTCGCACTAAAGGTCAAATGTTGGGAGAAGGCCAAAACCCTCAATGCGGATGGTACGGCGCTCCGTCATGTCACCCTCGCAGGAGACTAGGCATGCCCTGATGCAACTGGTTGGCTGAAAATTGCTTAGAGGGACTGCGTCAGGGCATGTTCAATAAAAGCGTCTTGCCTCCGCAACCGCAGCGAGGGTTCCTGAGTTTCCGGTTACGGCGCGTCCCACTCACATCAGGCTGTACAACCTCTTGGGTTTCCCGCAGCCTGGAGTATGATCCTTTTTCCAAGCGCGAGTTGCTGCGCTGGCGAAATTTCGTGCCTGCGGACCCCAATATGGTGTTCGCCTGATTCATCTTTACCATGGCTGACAATCGCAATCCCGAAGCCGCGTGGTCCTATCACAACGCCACCAGGCACTCTTACTCCAGCATCCGCTCGAATCCCCATTTCCTGGACTGGAGCAATCGACCGTCGCCATTCAAGATCTATCCGACGCTGGAGGCAATGCGCCTGCCTGGCGAGGTGCGCCAGACCGGCATCGCTGCCCTATCCGCGATCGCCGAGTGCGTGCCCGCACAGACGAACGCGACACCCGATCTGGAGGCGGTGGCCCAGCTTCTCTACCTCTCCGCCGGCGTCACCCGCAGACGCGGCTTCCCTGATGGCGAAATCTACTTTCGCGCAGCAGCCTGTACTGGAGCGCTCTACGAGGTCGAGCTCTACGTCGTCTGCGGTGACTTGGCCAACCTGGATGCGGGTGTCTATCATTTTGCGCCCGCCGAATTCGTGCTGCGCCGACTGCGCGCCGGAGATTATCGCCGCGTCCTGTTGGAAGCCACGGGCGATGAGACCGCCATCGCCCACGCGCCGCTGATCGTTGCCTGCACCGGCATCTATTGGCGCAATGCTTGGAAATATCAGAATCGCACCTACCGTCATTTTGGCTGGGACAACGGCACTCTGCTTGCCAACCTGCTGGCCGTCGCTACCGCTCAGCGGTTGCCGGCGAAGGTGGTATGCGGTTTCGTGGACGCGAAGGTTAACAACCTGCTGGATGTTGATCCCCGCCGTGAAGTGACCTACTCTCTGGTGGCTCTTGGGCACGTCACAGATCTTCCACCGCAGTCTCCGGTGGAAATCCCACCCCTGGGACTGGAGACTGTCCCGATCTCTCGGCGCGAGGTTGATTATCCGGCCATGCGCGAAATGCACTTGGCTTCTTCGCTGCACTCAGCGGAGGAAGTGGAAGAGTGGCGCGGACACACCCCGATCACGGATTTGCCGCCGCCGGCCGGACCCCTCGTTCCACTGGAGCCTTTGTCGGATGCGCGGATGCCGCGCGATCCTATCGAGCAGGTTATTCTGCGGCGTGGCTCCAGCCGCAAGTTTGCCCGGAGCGCGATCAGCCTGCCGCAGCTTTCGACCTTGTTGGACCGAGCTGCCCGTGGTGTACCTGCGGATTTTCTCGATCCGCCAGGAGTACAACTCAATCAACTGTACTTGATTGTTCATGACGTTGAAGGGCTCCCTTCCGGAGCGTACGTTTTCCACCGCGACCCGGGTTTGCTCGAGTGTCTCAAACAGGGAAATTTTCGCGCGGACGCCGGTTACCTCGGATTAGAACAGGAGCTGCCCGCCGACGCTGCCGTGGCCATCTTTTTCCTCGCGGACTTGCGGCCCATCTTGCAGCGTTTTGGCAATCGTGGGTATCGCGCTGTGCAACTTGAAGCGGGCATTATCGGTGGCAAGCTCTACCTCGGGGCCTATGCGCAGGGGTTGGGCGCCACTGGCCTCACGTTCTATGACGAGGACGTGGTCCGCTTCTTCTCTCCTCATGCCGAAAGCAAGAGCGCCATTTTCCTCGTGGCCGTGGGCAATAGCGCCAAACGGAGCGCTGGCAGCCGAGCTTAACCTCGATAGCTTCCGCAGACCAAGCAGCCGGAAGGCGAGTCTCGCGGAGCAAATGGCTCGTGCTGCCGCCTGTTACGGCTGGAGCTTTGATCTGCGTGGGAGCGGGGATGTGACGGGGCGATAGGGCGCCGCAAAGGCACCGCCGAAATTCGCGCGGTTGACTTAATTCGGCATCACTATCGTTTTGCCTGGATAACTTTCGCAATTGCTGGAATGCGCCGCAGCCGCAAAGCAGCAGTCACACTCCAGCTACGCGCGAGCCTCCAAAGGAAAATGATAGGCCCATAATGCATGATGACTATTCGCGTAGGCATACGCGCTGACGCCGCGCGCAGCGAGAGCGATGTTGGACGCGAAGCGGACCAAGAGTCGGGAATCGCACGATCACGAAAACATTTTCAGAATGGCGGAGCCTGAGGGCGCAGGGTCGTGCAAAATCGACAACAGTGATCGGGAAGGCCGGACGTGAGTTCTCGCAGGTGTTTGAAAACTTTGGCCGGGGTGTGGAGATTTGAACTCCAGACCCCCTGCGCCCGAGGCAACAGATCAATATCTATCTTGCTGGCCCGCATAGGTTTTTCTGCATCACAGAGCACCATATTGGCCCATATTCGGCAACATTTGGACCCAAGTTGAACCCAAGTTCTTGCGGCGGCCTATGCATCCAGTCCCGTTTTCGATAACCTATTCGGGAAGAAAGGGGATCAGCGTGGCTCATCACATATCGCGGCGTTCATTCATTGCCTCTATGGGAGCTTGTGTAGGAGCGGAGATGTTCAGCCGAAGCGGCGTCGCCTACGGATGGCGCATTGCAGACAAGGAGCACGCGCCAGCGGCTGCCGCCACGCTCCAAGCCTTGATGCGCACGATCGAGATCAATGGCAAACCGGCCACTGTCATGGGTGTGCAGCAGCCGAACGGCACTCAAGGATTCGTCTCAACCGTCAACAGTCTGTTTAATGTTGTTTTGGAAAACAAGCTCTCCGTGCCCACGGCAATTCACTGGCATGGCCTGCAACCACCCAATAGCGAGGACGGAGTTCCCGGTTTGACTCAGCCCATCGTCGCTCCGAATACGAGCACCCGCTACGATTTTCCCTTGCAGCCGGCGGGTACTCATTGGATGCATTCCCATCTGGGCCTGCAGGAAGCGCTTCTGCTCTCGGCCCCGCTGATTGTCCATGACGACTCCGATAAGATTGCCGACGAGCAGGAAATCGTCCTCTTTCTTGGTGACTTCAGCTTCACTCCTCCATCCGAGATATATGCCAAACTTCGCAGACCTTCGGCCGAACGAAAGGCCGGAACGGGTGGGAAAATGGCTGGACATCGGCTAGCGCAGGATAGGAAGGGCCGCAAGCCCGATGTCAGTGACGTCAGCTACGACGCATATTTGGCGAATGACCGTACTTTAATTGATCCGGAAGTGGTTCACGTTGAGAAGGGCGCCCGCGTACGTCTTCGGATCATCAATGGCAGTTCCGGCACGAACTTCTTCATCGATCTGGGATCTTTGACCGGACAGCTGATTGCCACGGACGGCATGCCCGTTATCCCGATTCGCGCCTCCCGCTTTCCTTTGGCCATAGCCCAGCGCATTGACGTAAGACTTCAACTGCGGCAGGCAGGGGCGTTTCCCATCCTCGCATTGCGCGAAGGCGCGATCGAGCAGACTGGGGTCATCCTGGCTACCTCGGGCACCTCTATCAAGCGGCTGCCGACGAAGAATGCAGTACCCGAGGGATTGTTGACTCTGGATTTGGAGAGACGCCTGGTCGCTTCTGCACCGCTCACTGAAAAAGCCGTCGACCGGACTTTTGTGTTGCGGCTGCAAGGCGACATGGCCAGATACGAATGGCCAATCAACGGCGTCGTCTTCGATGCCGAGAATCCCGGCAGTCAAGAGGCTCAAATTCAAGTAAAACCCGGACAGCGCATCGCACTTAAATTCATCAACGAGACCGGTATGTCTCACCCAATGCACTTGCACGGGCATTCCTTCCAGGTGATTGACATCAACGGCCAACCAATGAAAGGCGCGGTCCGCGACACCGTTCTTGTACCGCCGCAGACGAGCGTCACGGTCGCCTTTGACGCGAATAATCCCGGGATTTGGTATGTACACTGCCATATTCTGTGGCACTTGGCTGCGGGCATGGCGACGTTAGTGCAGTACGAGGCGTAGAAGGCTGAGCCAGCGGCTATACCGTTGGACCAGGGAAACTACACGTCTGCCGCAATCATTGCGCCTATATTCCGACCGTCGCAATTATATGGGCCTGCCTGGTAGCCATACCGAACTTCGTCCGCGCACGAAAGACAAGCGGCACGGCCAGGGCGAGCCGTCCAAGCCGAATGAAACATTAAATATCCTCAGAAGATAAAGTTCCGGAATTTGAACCTGCTGGATGCAACACTGGCGCGAACCATCTGTTTCTAGGCGAATCCTTCGCGCCAACTCTAAGGTCTTCCCTGTAGTGCACCCCGCTAAAGCTAGACACTTCAATTAGGTAGAATCAGGGCCTCCGGACAGGAGGCGAAATGGACAGAAAACCACGAGTGGATCGAGCCTCGGAAGAGAAGCGGCAGATCGTGCAGGAAGTTTTCAAGAGCGGCAACATCTCGGAGACATGCCGGCGGCATGGAATCTCTCCGAATCTGTTCTATGGCTGGAAGGATGAAGCCGAGCAGGGCGCCAAGGCCGCGTTAGGGGGGAAAAGCGCGGCGGCGGAAATCGCACTCTGCACGAGGCCTTCTTGAGCTTTGCAGCTGTACTAAACTCGTAGACCCCGACTGTCTAGTTTAATGGGGTGCATTACAGTTTTGTCCTGTCGGCAGAGCATAAGGAAAAATTAATTTACCATCCCTGAGGGGAGCCGTAAGCCCGGCCTGAAACACACCCGTTTTGGAGGCCTACGATGTGAAGTATAGCACGGTCAGTATGCAGCTACTTGCCATGCGCACAGCGTTCGATACCATGTAAGAGGAAGAGGCGAGCGCGCCGAGCACGCTCGCCCCTGGACTTCATTCCATAGACGGCTAATCGCCGCCTGCGTCTCTGGCCAATATTTTCAAAGCCGTATGGTTATTTCTTCACGTTGAACGGCAAGCTGCTCCGCAACGAGGTTTGTCCCTCCGCGACGGTCACGTAACCCGAAGTTGCGCCGTGCGGAACAGTGGCGGTCATGTAGGTATCGGAAACCACGGAATAGGTGGCCGCCGTGCCGTTGAATGAAACCGCCGAGGCTTTCGCAAAGCCCTGGCCGAAGATGCCGATGGACGATCCAACACTTCCGACGGGAAGCTGGAGTTGCACAAACGGGGACAGACTGTTGGTAAGGCTGTAGAACGTGCCGCGGCCCTCAGTTCCCCCTTGCTCCGTCACGCCGAAAAATGTTCCGCTGGTATGCAGCAGCAAAGGCGAACTGGGTATGCAGGCATTGGATTGCGGGTTGCAAAAGCCATTGTACAGGTCGGTGTAATGACCGCTGGGAGTGATTTGGAAGAGGCTTTCGGGACCGTATCCCCCGCTTTGGTAGGATTCACTGGCTCCATACATCTTGCCATCCGTGCCTGCTGTCAACGGGAAATCCGGAGCATCAGCGTCATCTCGCGTGGCGTTGAATGAGTGCAGCACAGTGACTTTGCCGGTGGGCGTCAGTTGATAGATGAGGCCCTGATCGGATGCTCCGCCGAGAGACGTCTGGCCGTAACCATTGCCATCCTGTCCCTGAGTCAAACCTACCAGAGCGCCATAGCCATCGGGAGCGTATTTGAGGACGGTGAGGGTGCCTGACGGGGTAATACGGTAGAGCGTACCGCCGTTCTGCCGGCCGCTGATCCCGCCCTCATTGGTTGTTCCGTAGAAATTACCGTCGGAAGCGAACAGCAGCGGAGTTCCGGACGGATACGCACCGTCATTGCCAGCCTGCCCTTGGAAAACGTGAAGTGTGGTGTAAGCACCGCCGGGAGTGACCATAAATACAGTGCCGTAGGGATTGGTCAGGTCGCCCTCAGTGGTGCCATAGAAATTTCCATCTGGCCCTAAAGCCAATGGGCTAGGATATTCCGCCCCTCCGTCGCCAAACGGCGGGTAGACATATAGCGGGGTGAAACCCAGTTGGCCGTGGCTGGGGTCGTATTTGAAGATGGCTCCGCTGCCCGTGGTGTTGTAATTCCATGACGAGCAGGTGCCATAGAGCAGTCCGTCGGTGCCCACGGTCAAACCTGAATCGCAACCGTAACCGAGCCCATATTGGACGTCTGAGTCCCATAGCAGTGATTCCGCACCTGAGGTGCTGATCACGTAGAGTTTCGAGGTGTCCGGATTCACTTCGCCGTAGATATTGCCATCCGTACCCTGGGCGAGGATGCCGACCGGGCCGTTTTGGCTGCCATCCGTAACTCCAAAACTGTAGAGTACATTAAAGGATTGGGCATGGGAGGAATAGGCCATCCCGGCCAGAAACAAGCTTAAGACCAGTAATGTGAGTGGGATGCGGATTATTCTTGATGTATTTGAAACCATTTTGTATCTCCTTAGGAGTTCAAATTCCAGCGTGGGCGCGAACGATTCCCGGGCCTCGTCGCTTTTCACTAGAGATTGCGCAAAGCGGGGGGAAAATGACTCACGACGCGCGAAGAAAATTGCGAAAGGAGTAGAATGTAGTGCATCCCGCTAATTTAGACGGTCAGGGCCTCGTTTTTGGGGTACGACTGCAAAAGCCAGAAAGGCCTCGTGCGAAGTACGATTTCCGCCGCCGCGCTTTTCCCCCCTAACCCGGCCTTGGCGCCCTGATCGGCTTCATCCTTCCAGCGATAGAACAGATTGGGAGCGATCCCGTGACGCCGACACGTCTCCGAGGCGTTCCCGCTCTTGAGGCCTTCCTGCACGATCTGCCACTTCTCTTCCGGGGATCGATCTACGCGTGGTTTCCTGCCCCCGTTGCCTCCTGTTGGGAGGCCCTGATTCTACCTAACCGAGGTGTCCAGTTTTAGAGGGATACACCACAATAAATACCTGCCATGACTGCCACTTCTGGGTGAGAGCATGTTATATTTTAAGCACGAAAGGCGCCTTTTTAGTCACGGCGCAGGCGAGATTCCCTTGGACTCGGCACCGGGCGAAATCACGCTGCTCCTGCAGCGTTGGGACAGCGGCGAATCAGCGGCGTTCGATCAGCTTCTGCCTTTGGTGTATCCACACCTGCGGGAAGTGGCGGCGGGTTACATCCGGCGGGAGCGAAACCCCGGCGTCCTGCAGGCAACCGCTCTGGTGCATGAGCTTTACCTGCGGCTGCTCCATCAAAGGAAGGCGGACTGGGGCGGCCGGTCTCACTTCTATACTTTTGCCGCCAAGGTGATGCGCATGATTCTAACTGATCATGCCCGGGCCAACCAGGCACAGAAGCGCGGCGGCTCTGGCGATCCCATTCCGCTTAACGACGAAATACCGTGGATTCGCGTCGGCAGCGCCGAGATGATAGATCTTAACCGGGCCCTGGACGATCTGGAGGCCTTCGATTACAGCAAAGTGCAGATCGTGGAATTGCGGTACTTCCTCGGGTGCACGTCCGATGAGGCTGCCGATGTTCTCCAAATTTCGAAGGCCACTGTGGACCGCGATCTGAAATTCGCCAAGAGCTGGCTATATCAGCGCATGAATTCCGACGCTTCGGAGACAGCGGGGCTGTGATTCAGACTTCCTTCAAGCGCGTCCTTTGAGGCGCAATGCCAAGTACAGAAATTTCGCCCGAACACTGGCGGTTCATCGAAGAGGTATTTCATGAAGCGCTGGCGATTCCCGCCGATCAGCGCGACGAATTCCTGCAACAGCGTTGCAAGGGCAATGCAAGACTGTTGGCGGAAGTTGTTTTGTTACTTTCAGCCTGCGAGGCGCAGGAAAAAGCCACCAAATCCTGGCATCGCGAAAATCAAACTGGCAACAAAAATGCTTCCAATCGCCGTATCGGCCCCTACGAACTGGATCGTCTGCTGGGCCGTGGCGGCGCGGGCGCGGTATATCTGGCGCACCGCGTGGACGGGCAGTTTGAGCAATGCGTGGCCATCAAATTGATTGATCTACCGTTGGTCACAGAACTCTTCCAGCAGCGTTTCCGCCGGGAGCGGCAGATACTAGCCACTCTGAATCATCCCCACATCGCCCGTCTGCTGGACGGCGGAGCGACAGAGGATGGCGAGCTGTATGTGGTGATGGAATACGTGGAGGGAATTGCCGTTGACCGCTACTGCAATCAGCAACGGCTAAGCGTGAGACAACGGCTGTTCCTGTTCCAGTCTATTTGTGCCGCCGTGCAATATGCGCACCAAAATCTGGTGGTGCATCGCGATTTGAAACCCGACAATATTCTGGTGCTGGCGGACGGAAAACCCAAATTGCTGGATTTTGGAACGGCCAAGTTGCTGGCCCCGGTTGCGGCGGACGCGGATAGTGAATCCACGCGGCAGGGCTTTTATTCCTTCACGCCGCAATACGCCAGCCCCGAACAGGTGCTAGGAACACCGGTCACCACAGCCTCGGATATATACTCCCTTGGCGTGCTGCTCTACTTGCTGCTGTCGGGCAGTCTCCCCTATGAGCTAAAGGAATTCACCACTGCGGAAATGGTCAGAGTGATCTGCGAAGAGCGTCCAGAGCGGCTCAGCGCCCATGCAAGCCACCGCATCGGAGCGATTCATGGAGACCTTGATGCGATTGTGGCGAAAGCCCTGCGCAAGGAACCGCGAGAACGCTATCCGACAGTGGATCAATTTTCGGCCGATATTCAATCCTATCTGGATAGCAGACCGGTTGTGGCACGCGAGGGGAATGTCCGCTATCAAATCGGAAAGTTTGTACGGCGGAACAAGGTGGCTCTGGGCGTCGCGGCGCTGCTGGGCGTGAGTGTACTTGCAGGTATCGTTGGGATTCTGTGGCAGGCGCGAATCGCAGGCTTGCAGCAGCGGGAAGCGGAGGCGCGCTCCGAGGACTTGCGCCAACTCAGCAATAGCCTGCTGTCAGAACTGGACGACGCCATCAAGCAGCTTCCCGGCTCAACGCCGGCCCAGCGGCTGCTGGTGACGCGCGTGCTGGAGCATCTGGACCGCATGTCGCGGGACTCGACGGATCGCGCTTCACAGCTCGATTTGGTGGATGCTTACACGCGGCTTGGCAACCTGCAGGGAAATCCATATGACCAGAACATCAGCGATACAGCCGGAGCGCTGGCCAGCTTTGGGAAGGCGCTTGCCATCGCCGAGCCATTAGTTCGCTCGCAACCGAACGATCCGCAAGGTCTGCATGAACTAGGATTTCTCCAGCAATCGCAGAGCGAGGTGCTGTTTGGAATTGGAAAGACGCAGGAAGCAGTTGCCACGATGCAATCCGCGGCCAAGACGCTGGGTAGGATCGCGTCCCGCCCGGACGCAACGCCAGCCGTCATTTGCGAAGCCGCAGCTGCCTATGGCAGCCTGGGCGACGAACTGGGCCAAAGTGGCATGGCCAGCATGGGGGATCGCGATGGCGCTCTGGCCAGTTACCAGAAAGTCCTTGCACTCGATCACCGCGCGTTGGAGCTGGATCCGAAGTTCGTGCGAGCCCTTCGCGGTATCGGGATCATGCACATGAAAATCGGCGACGCGGAGTCCGATACTGATGACAGCGCGGCATTGAGCGAATACAGGCAGGCGCTGGATGCGCTGGACGCACTGCCGGACACGGAAAAAGAAGGCGTCCTGGTGCAACGGGTGCAAGCGACGATTTTGTGGAAGCTGGCGCTGGTGCAGAGAGGTTCCGGAGACTATACCGAGTCACTATCCAATTTGGAGAAGTCGCGCGTGATTCTTGAAAAGCTGGCTGACGTGGATCCCGAAGACTCCCGCGCGCGAAACAATCTCGCCTCGGTCTTCGAGAACGAGGCGCTGGATTATGAAGATCGCGTTCCAACCGCAAGCTCCGCGCAGCCGGGGAATTCGTATCGAACGAGCGCAATCAGTTTATTGCAGGCTTCCAAGACCATGTATGAAGACCTGCTGAAGAAAGATCCAAAAACGACCTCTGGCGAGCGCTGCTGGGAGATGTTTTGGTCCGCCTGAGCATTTTGGAAACGCCGCTGAACGATTCGCAGGGGGCGCAGGAAACAGCGCTGCGCGGAATCGCAATGCTTAAGGAACTTGCTTTGCGGTCCGCCGCGAAAGCGCTCGATCTGGAACTGGCCAGCCGCGCTCTGGTTACCGTGCAGCCCGCGCGACTGCGCGATCCGGGCTTGGCGACAAGCTACGCTGGACGAGGCTTGGCGCTGGATCACCGGCAAAGTCCCAAAATGTTCCATACGCTGTCGACAGCTTATCGCTTGATGGGCCAGCCGGAAAAATCCCGCGCAGCCGCGCGCGAAGGGCTGGCCGTTTTGTCCGCAGGCAATTCGAAGCCTTCTCGCATTCGCCGCCTGCTGGAAGCGGACGCAATAGCTTTTTATGCGGCCGAACCAGCTCTCCATAACGCGGCAGCGAATACGCCATAACAGCGGGCGCGCTTCTCCTCTAACGCGACGGACCTCCGCTCGCACGCTGGAATCTCTTGCGCAAACACCTGAAGCCCGCTACAAAGAAGCTCGGGCTCTCCGGTGTAACCTGGCACGCACTCAGACACTCGCACGCAACTATGCTCGATGGAGTCGGAACACCGATAGGAAAAATGCAGTCGCTGCCCGGCCATTCCACGCCCGACGTCACGCGCGAGATTTATCGGCATGCAATCCCGGCAGAACACCACCGGGCCGTGGAAAATGTCGAGCAACTTCTATTTGGACCCAAATGGACCCAAGTTCGGCAACCAACGGCGGCAGTGCAATGAAGAAGCTATTGAAAACAAAGAAGTAAATGGTCGGGGCGCGCGGATTTGAACCGCGGACCTCCTGCGCCCAAGGCAGGCGCGCTACCAGGCTGCGCTACGCCCCGACGAGATCAACATCAAGGATTCTATCGTATGTTGCGGTCTCGGTGGCAATACCCCAGCAGCCGGGCGCCCACGGGTCGGACCATCCATCCCGAGTGCCTGTGGCGGTAGGGACGCCTGGAAAGATTAGAAGTGCGACTATTGCGCGACGTGTCTTGGCTGCCAGTTCTTCGGTCGGATGCGTTTCACGTTGGTGGCCAGGCCGGTTGCTTCCAGGGCGCGAATGAAATACCAACCTATATCCGGCTGGTACCAGCGCAGTCCGAGCCTTGCCGAACCCGCGTTGTCATGATGATTCTTGTGCCAATTTTCGCCCCAGGCCGACAGCTGGAGCGGCCCCAGCCACCAGAGATTCTTGCTGGAGTCGCCTTCTTCGGAGTGGCCGAGATGGGTGAGACTATTTACGGCGCATTGCATGTGCAGGGAATAGACCAGGCGTATCGCGCCCAGCCAGAAGAATCCGGCCCAGCCAAACGCCAGTCCGAAACACACGGATAGCACTAGGACAGGGACTTCGGCATTGGTCCAAAACTGATATGCCCCGCGAGTCATGTCCGGGCACCATTTCTGTTTGTTGGCGGGCGCCGATTGGTAGAGCCAGCGCAAGTGCGCCCACCAGAAACCGCCCTGGTGCGGGCTGGAAATGTCATCGGGGCCGTCCGTGCAGGAATGATGGTGGCGATGGTAGGCCACCCAGCTTGCCGGCGCTCCGGAGCCATTAAACATGGCCCAGAAAATCATTATCTGTTCGAGAAATCTGTTCATCTTGAGCGTACGGTGCGCCAGCATGCGGTGGTAACAGACCGTCGTACCCAGGCCGCCCAGGATGGTAAAAAAAATGGCCAAGCCGAAAATTTTCCAGCCGGGCAAAGGGAACAGGATTAGACCCGTGAGAGCGAGCATATGGATGGAGACGAGATAAAAGAGAACGCCCGCCTTACCAGGCGCGGGTTTCCAGAATGGCTGATCCCAAGGACGGGGTTGCTGCAAAATTGCGGAGTTGGCGCTCATCACTTTACCTTCCGTTCCCGGAGTTCCTTGCGCCGCCGGTTTGCGGGCCGACGCGGCAGAGGACAGGGGAGAAGCGATAGTCTGTCACAAAGGGCGCTTGGACTTAAGGGAAAGTGCAAACCGGTTTCGCGAAGTCTTCTTTCGCGGCAAATGAGCCTCGCGGTAATCGTCCAGGTCCGTTTCTGTGATGCGGAAATTCGTTTTAGATGGAAGAGTGGAGCAGGCCGCCAGCTCGCGCTGGAGCTTTAGCGAACAAATATCCGGCGCGTCCTGATAACGAGCACGGCGAGAATCAAACTCAGCGTTGGCGATCATCAGGGTGAACTCGCGGATTGCACCCGCTTCCTTCACATTAAACGTGTACTCACGGCCTAGGGCTTTCACATCGTACCCGACGAATTGGATGATGGTCTCGCTCACTTGATTCCAGCCGCGACCTTGTCCAAACGCGGCATCGCGGGCGAAATGGATCCGAAGATCAATCCGCAAGCGCATTGAAAAATCTTGAAATGGCGGCGTGGAGCGAAGGATTTCACGATTTTTGTAGTGCGAAACAAAAGATCACGAACACAAAAAAAGGGAGTGCCCGCGGTGCGGACACTCCCGTGCAGACTAGAGGCCGGAAACGTTCGCGGCCTGCAGGCCCTTGGGGCCAGAGGTGACTTCGAATTCCACCGCCTGACCTTCATTGAGCGACTTGTAGCCGTCGCCCTGAATGGCGGAGAAATGCACAAATACATCTTCGCCGGACTGGCGCTGGATGAAACCAAAACCCTTGCCGGCATTGAACCACTTTACTGTTCCTTGTTCTTTCACGGTACTTCCTTTTCTGTATTTTTAAGCTATTTGGTGCTTCCCATCGCCTCCAGCCACAAAAAAAAGCTGCAAGTTTGGACTTGCAGCCCCTTCTATCGAATCCAAAGGTTATACAAGAGCAACAAACGCAGCACCATCATAGCATATTCCTGGCGGTTGTGCCGCACAATTCTTCTCGCTCAACGGGCGCGTCAAATATCTGCCCGCTGTCCGGGAAGGCGTCTCAAATCGACATGTCCGGCGCAATAATCCGCCAAAGTACCCCTCTGGAGTGATAAACTGTAGGCTCAATTTTAGGTTTGGTCACTCGCCGGGCGTTTGAGCGTCCGCGAGCGAGCTTAAACTGATCGCCAAGTCTCAATTCCTCGGTCATGTTGTTGGCTGGCGGGTTTGGACTTTGTCGAATCCACCTCCGATTTGGCAACAGAGATTGTTGTGGGCGACAAGTCGGCGCGGCCGAATGGAACGAAATGTTTCACTGCAAGTCACAAGAGAGGAAAGAATGAAGAATCTGTTCGTTGGGAATATGAGTTTCAAGACCACGGAAGCGGATGTGCGCATGCTCTTTGAAGCATTTGGAAGGATTGCCAGCATTCACATGCCGAGCGATCGGGAAACCGGGCGTCCCCGCGGGTTTGCTTTTGTGGAGATGGCGGATGAGGGAGAGGCCGCCAAGGCCATAGCAAGTCTCGACGGAAAGGAAGTCGCCGGGCGCAACCTTAAGGTGAACGAAGCGCGCCCCAAGACTGCGGCCACCACATCCGGAGCGAATCGGCGGGGCGGCAGGAGTGATGATCCGCGGTTTTCGACAGAGGATTATCGCGAAGCCGCACGCCAACCGCGCGAGCCGCGCTGGTAATTACGATAACTAAATTCGAGGGGCCCTATGTTCGAGCTTAATCCTAGGTCCGAGGAGATTCCATGACCACAACATTCCTTAAGCGGCAGAAGGAAATGAAGAGAATGGAAAAGCAGCGCGAAAAGGCCGAGCGTCGTGCGCAGAAGAAGCTTGCCAACCAGTCAAAACCGGAAGATGCCGACGAATTGAAAGTGCTGGATGCGATGCCGGAGGCGGAGATTATAGATCAAACAGAATTGCGTTGAAGTGAAAAGAACTTCCTTGAGACTCTGGAATACCTCAGCGACGAGCCTCCTTTTCGAGCAATAGCAGTACCCGCCAGCGTCCAGAAGAATTTATCAATCAAGCCGATCTCCGCGCGAGAATGCCGGCGCCCCAAAAGCGCGAAATCGATCATATCGCCCAGGTGTTCAAGGGGCAGACTACTCCGAACGCGAATCGGCCCCAATTTTCGCGGCGTGCTAGTCTGGCCGGTCCCAGGTGGGATTGAGGTATTTCACCAGCAGAGCTTCATTGCCCTTCTGGCTGTAAATGAGTTCGTCTACCAGATGTTTCGCGAGCATTACCCCGAATCCACCGGGGCGCATCCCGCGCGCCGCGCGGTGAGTGACATGGCGAATGGGATCATTGGAGGGATTGGCAATCGAGGCGTGAGGGATTTCGTCCAGCGTGAAGCCTTCGCCCGGGTCAGTCACGCGGCAGGCCACCATGTGCCGCGCGCGTACGTAGGAAATCTCCACAAACTTAGACGGATCAAGCTGTCCGCCGTGCTCGATGGCATTCAGAAGGATCTCGCGAAACGCCATAGCTACGGCATGTTTCTCGTTCTCCGGAAGATCCGCCACTTCGTTCAGGAACTGCACAAGCCGATCGGCTGTTTTCACGTCGCAACGCACCATCACGCGAATCCATTCCGGCGTGGCCGAAATAATTTCGATACCGTCGTCCCAGCAGGGACCGTCTGTGGCCATGCGGATCATATCTCCCAGCGCATGCAGGGAATAGGGCTTGGTGAAATAGCTGAAGGCCCGCTCGCGCATGGATTCGATTACATCGGAGGGTGTACTCTCGTCCGTCAGAACAATCAATCGAGTGTGCGGACGCACGCGCCGCAGCTTCCGCAGTAAATCCACATCCTCACGCCCGGGCGTTTTTTCGCTGGTCAAAATCAGGTCAAAGCCTCGTGTTTCGGCCATCTTCAACGCCGTTTTATTGTCTGGCGCATGAACAATGCTCCACTGGCCGGGTTCCAGGATGCCGGAAAGGAGGGATTCAACCTGCGGGTCGGCGTCCACCACCAGAGCAGATCTCGCCGTGGAAGGGCGTGTCTCGATATTTGGTCTGGAACTCATGGACTCCCGAGGACCCCCAGTTGGTCCGGCATGGAACATCGTGTACGCGCTAGATTGACGGAAGATGATGCCAGACGCAACCAATTTTACCCCTCCGCCAGTTTATACAAGCCTCTGGGCCGAATGTTTGCACAAAATCATCAGGGAAGAGTGCGCGAACTTGCATTGTGGTCGCCTTTGGAAATCAGCAGAGGCGAGAGGGTCGAAGCTGGCAGGATGATGTCGAGGTAGAAAACCTGCCACAAGCCGGACTGGCCGGCGCGGAGCGGGAGGCCCATCGTATGCGAAGCGCACGCTAATTCCAGGCCGCCTCGGGTCAGCGCTGCGAGTCGATCAATAAGTTCACACAGTGGTCACGGCAAGGCAGCTCCCCGTTCGTTATGGGCACCCAACCTCGAAATGCGGAAAATAATTCCGGTAGGCGTGTCAAAAGGGGCCGGGGCAATCCACGGCAGTTCGGACTAACGTGCTGTTTCTTAAGGACATATCAATTGGCAGCGCACGTGCCTTTGAAAGTAGAGGCCCGAGCCGGCGATGTGTAGAAATGTCCGGAAGAGGACAGACCTGCGGTGAAAATTGCCGCATGCTATTTGGGAACCAAGGCGATACAAATATGAACATCGGCGAGACGTTGCGTACCATCCGCACCAAGAAAAACCTTTCCCAGGGAGAGGTGAAGAAGAGGTCGGGGCTAAACAATAGTTACATCTCCCGCCTTGAGAATGGACATACCATTCCCTCGCTGGAAACGCTGGAGAAGCTCGCGCGGGCGCTGGAGGTGCCGCTCTATAGTATGTTCGTCGAAGGTAACGGAATCATGCCGCTTCCCGAAGTTCCCGGCCTAAGAGGACTAGAGAGACTGACGCCGGGACGACCCAACAAAGAAGACTCCCTGATCACTAAATTCTGCGATGCCCTTAGCCAGATGAATGACGACAGCCGCCAGTTGATTCTCCTAACCGCCAGAAGAATGGCCAACCGCAAACGGTCACGCGCAGCCCACGCTGCGTAGCGAACTGCCGCAATTTTCGGCACCATGGTATCCCAAATCGGACCTCGCGCCATTTCGGTTTGCGTGTTGGCCATGACAGTTTGATATTCGCCTTCCACCAATTGACCGAGCTCCGAGAAATTGAATTCAGTGCATTTGGACACGGTCCCGTGTGCGATTCGATAGCCTGGGAGTAGAATTCTCACGAGTAGTGTTTGTAGAGAGAGGAATGCGGTCTATGCGAACCGTGGTCAGAGCGACTGTCCTGTTGACGATGGCGATAATTCTACTGTCCCGGGCCGCATCCGGACAGGAAAGGCCTGGGGCGCAAGCGGGGAAATTATTCGATTTGGCAAATCAAGAGCGGGCCGAACAGGGTTTGCCGAAGTTGAAATGGGATGAAGCGCTGGCCGCCACGGCGCAAAAGCACGCGGATCGCATGGCGAAGGAGAACTCGCTCTCGCATCAGTTTGCCGATGAAGGGGATGTTGCCACGCGCGCCGCGGACGCCGGCGCACATTTCAGTCTTTTCGAGGAAAACATTGCCGAAGGCCCCAGTCCCGAGAGCATCCATGCCACCTGGCTGGCTTCCAAACCGCACCGGGAAAATATGCTCAATCCGGTGGTGGATTCCGTGGGCATTGGCGTCAGCGAGGGCAGCGGGCAGTTGTTTGCCGTGGAGGATTTCTCGGCGGCTGTGCCAAATTTGAGCATTCAGCGGCAGGAAGAGCAGATCAGTGCGCTCCTAAACGCGCGCGGCCTGCATTTGCTTGCCAATACCAGCGATGCCGAGCAGGCATGCAAGACAGGCCACGGATTTGCCGCCAAGCCGCAGCCGCGATCGGTGACGCATTTTGAGGCCATGGATCTGAACGAGCTTCCGTCCTCCCTGGAAAAGATGATTCAATCGGGCCGCTACAAATCGGCGACGGTCGGCGCGTGCCCTGCGGATTCGCCTCCCGGGTTTGTGATGTACCGCCTCGCGGTTCTGCTGTATTGAGGATGCCGGGCGAAAGTGCAGAACTGCGCGCAAGGGCGGCGTGCTAGATTGTGACGTGGCGCTTCTGGCGTGAAAGACCGCGAACAAATCGCATTACGATGGATTGACCTGCTGTGGCTGGCCTTTCTCGGCGGGCTGGCATGCCTTCCTCCCGTCCGGGAGATTCACAAGCAATTGATTTTGCTGGCCATTGGGGGATTTCAACTGGTCGAGGGGCGGCTGGTGGCGAGCCTGCCGGGGCGCGGGCGCGTTTATAGCGTAATCATAAAGATTCTGCTGGCGACGATTCTGCTGGACCACACTGGAGGCATGGGAATCAACAGCAGCTACTACCCCATCTATTATCTGCCGGTAGTTACCGCCGCCGTCTATTTCGGTCCCTTGGGAACAATCCTGTGGACCGCGGTCACGTCGCTGGCATATTGCTCGCTCTTGATCCCCGCGCTTCAGGAATACGAACTAACTGCGCGCGGCGCCACGGAACTGGCCATTCGCATTTTGTTTTTCTTTCTCGCGGCCATGCTGGTGAACCGCTTTGCCATCGAGAATCGGAGGCAGGTGGAGCGCTACCAGGCTCTTTCGGAACAATTGACGGCCGCCAATCGTGAGTTGCGTCGCGCACAGGAAGAAGCGCGGCGGTCCGACAGGCTGGCGGCGTTGGGACAGCTTTCCGCCGGACTGGCGCATGAAATTCGCAATCCGCTGGGCGTGATTAAGGGTTCCGCGGAAATGCTCAGCCAGAAATTGGAGGGATCGAACCCTCTGGCGGGCGAACTGGCGGGATACATTTCGACGGAAGTGAACCGCCTCAATGCGCTGGTGGCGCGTTTCCTGGATTTCGCGCGGCCTCTGCACCTCACGCTACAGCCCGTGGATCTGAAAGCGGTGATGGATCGCGCGGTGGATTCGGTCCGCAATCAATATCCGAATTCCAATGTGTCCATTGAGCGCGATTATGCGGTGGATGTGCCCATTATTCGTGGTGACGAACAGATGTGCGAACAGGTTTTCGTCAATTTGATTGCCAATGCATTCGAAGCCATGGAAGGAAGTCCCATCGCGAAGGTGCGCATTTCCATCCTACCCGCTTCCGTGGAGAATCAATCCGGCGCAATCATCGAAGTGCAGGACAGCGGCCCGGGCGTCCCCGCGGAACTGCGCCAGCAGATCTTCAACCCATTTTTCACATCCAAGAAAAGTGGCGTGGGGCTGGGCCTATCGATCGTGGCGAAGATCATTGACGACCATGAAGGCTCAATTCAGGTAACCAACGGCGTGGATGGCGGGGCATGTTTCCATATCTTTCTCCCCGCCGCGTCCGGAGGCTGAATAAGATGAACGCGGAATCCATGACTTCGATTTTGATTGTTGAAGACGAACCCAAAATGCGGCGGCTGCTGGAATTGAATCTGGCGGACGAAGGATTCGTCACGCACGCCGCCGGGGATGCCGAAACAGGTCTCAAGCTGCTGGAGCAAGAAAAAATTGATTTGGTAGTAACTGATTTCCGGTTGCCGGGAATGAGCGGCCTGGAATTTCTGCAGGCGGTGAAGCGCGTGAACGCCGACATGCCCGTGGTGATCATGACCGCTTATGGCACGGTGGAATCGGCCGTGGAAGCGATGAAAGTTGGCGCCAGTGACTATGTCCTGAAGCCATTTTCTCTTGCTGAAATGGCCATGGTGATCCGCAAGGAGCTGCGTTCGCGCGACCTGCGCGAAGAGAATCGGGAACTGCGTGAAGCCCTGGGGCATCTCTACGAGTACGAAAACATTATTGCGCGCAGCAGCAAGATGCAGGAGGTTCTGGCGCTGGTGGAACGCGTCGCTCCCACGAATGCCACGGTTCTTCTGGGGGGCGAGAGCGGAGTGGGGAAGGACCTGATCGCCCGGGCCATTCACGAACATTCCAACCGCCGCGCGGGCCCGTTCATAAAAATAAACAGCACGGCAATTCCGGAAAATCTTTTGGAAAGCGAGCTTTTCGGGTATGAGAAGGGCGCATTTTCCGGCGCGACAAAAAGCAAGCCGGGAAGGTTTGAAGGCGCTGATAAAGGCACGCTTTTTCTGGACGAGATTGGCGACGTGCCTGGCGCGGTGCAGGTCAAACTATTGCGTGTCCTGCAAGACCGCGAATTCGAGCGGCTGGGCGGGACGAAGACGCTGAAGGTGGACGTGCGGCTGATTGCCGCCACGAACCGCGATTTACGCGCGGCACTGGAGGACGGCACGTTCCGCGAAGACCTGTACTACCGCCTCAACGTCGTGGCCATAGACGTCCCCCCGCTGCGCGACCACAAAGAGGACATTCCCGCGCTGGTGGATTTGTTTTTGAAGCGCTTCACCGCCGAAGCCGGCGGTTCGGTGAAGGGAATCACGCCGGCGGCGATGAGACTGCTGATGGACTACCACTGGCCTGGTAACGTGCGCGAACTCCAGAATGTGATTGAACGCGGTGTGGCGCTATCCACGGCGGGTACGCTCGACGCGCGGGACATTCACATCCAGCCACCGCAGGGCCGCTCGGGCGCGCCGGGGCCGGAGGCCAGCTTGCCCGAAGGAACGACCCTCGAACAATGGGAAGACGAGATTATCCGCGAAGCAGTGAAGCGCGCCAATGGCAACAAGAGCCGGGCGGCGCGTGCTCTGGGACTTTCCCGCAACTCGCTGCGGTATCGCCTGTCGAAAATGGGAGTCGCCGATTCGGGCGACCCTGAAAGCTGAATCGCTCCCGCCGCTGGAACCGGCTTCTTCTCCCTTTCAAAGGGCCTGCTTAAAGTCAGTTTCGACGAATTTCCAGTGGGCAGCGGAGTGGTTGAAATCCACCACTGCTGGCCGAGAACCACCATTCCAGGGTCGCTGCCGAGGCGCTGTTCAAAACACAGTGATCTTCCATCTAGTTAAAATAATTGCGCTTACGGGCGAATCCCAAATGCCTCTGGTTTGGCCCATGGGGTGCAATTACATACGCCGGAATCATAAAGACCGGAGCGGAGAAATACCGGCGGAGGTGGTTATGAAAAAATATCTTATGAGTTTGGTGGCGCTGCTGCTTCTTGGTTTTCCAGCGCGGATGAATGCGCAGGCTCAAGACCAAGGTTCCGATCAAGGACAGGACCAGGGGCCGAACCAGGGACAAGACCAGGGGCAGGATCCGGCGCAGCTCGGACCGGGCGTGGCGCGCGTCAGCTTCATCGGCGGTGATGTTTCCACGCAAAGCGGCGATTCGGGCGATTGGAACGCAGCCACGTTGAACACGCCAGTGGTGGCGGGAGACCGTGTCTCCACGGGCCCAAAGTCGCGCGCGGAAATTCAACTCGATTACGCCAACGTCCTGCGGCTGGACCAGAATTCCGTGGCGAAGATTGCCAATCTTTCGCGGACTCAATTGCAAGCGCAGGTGGGACAGGGCGTGGCGGACTACTCGATGCTGAAGGGTAATCAAGCGGACGTGGAAATTGACACGCCTAACGCGGCGATCCATCCGCTGAAGGAAGGGCAGTATCACATTGAGATTGCGGCGAACGACATGACGCGGGTCAGCGTGCTGAGGGGCAGCGCGGACGTGACGACTCCGCAGGGCAGCGCCCACGTGGAAGCCGGCCAGATGATTACGGTGCAGGGCACCACTAACCCGCAGTATCAGCTCAGCGACGCCCGCTCCAAGGATGATTTTGACAAGTGGAGCACGGATCGCGACAAGCTCATCGCCAATGCCGAGAGCTGGCGCTATACCAATCCTTATTACACCGGCACACAAGACCTGGACGCATACGGCCAGTGGGCTTCCGCGCCGGGCTATGGAAACGTTTGGATTCCGGCGCAGGCTCCGGGCTGGGCGCCTTATAGCGCCGGGCGCTGGGTTTGGCAGCCGTATTATGGATGGACGTGGGTATCCACCGAGCCATGGGGCTGGGCGCCATATCACTATGGCCGCTGGTTTGTTTACGGAAACTCGTGGGCCTGGTGGCCCGGACCCGTCTATGCAAGCTATTACCCCGTCTATGCGCCGGCGTATGTTTCCTTCTTCGGATTCGGCGGCGGCTGGGGTTTCGGCTTCGGTTTTGGCGGTGGCTGGGGCTATGCAAGCTTCGGCTGGCTGCCATGCGGTCCTGGTGACTGGTATCGCCCGTGGTGGGGTCGCTGGGGCGGAGGCGGCGTACACATTACCAACATCACGAACATTACAAATATCTACAACAACCGTTACGGCGGGCGGCCAACCGTGGGAACGGGAATCCGCCCGCTTTCAGCGCGCGGTTTCTCCAACATGAATTCCATGCTCACAAATGACCGTGTGCGCCAGGGAATCTCTTCGATGTCATCGAAGGAGTTCGGCAGGGCTTCTGTTCCGCGCCAGACGCATTCTATCGATGCAGCCACGCTGCGCCAGGCTTCGGCGATGACCGGTCGGATTCCCGCAGTGCCCACAAAGGCAAGCTTGCGCTCCACGGATCGTCCGGCGAGCGCCAGCACAATAAGGGCGGGCGACAACCAGCACTTCTTCAGCAAGAATACGCCGCCGGCAACTTCGCGGAACTTTAACCAGCAAGCTGCCGCGGCGCAGAAGATGGTGGATTCGTCGCGCACGGACATGAACAAGACCTTGGCGTCCAACAGCGGAAGCGCTGCCGCGGATCGCCGGACATCCACGTCAACACGGACGGGGCGCGAACCTTCATCTGGAGCCAGCACGCGCGAAAACATGTCATCCGGGCAAGGCACTTCGCCCCAGCGGGAAGGATGGCATTCTTTTTCCGGGCAGGGCGGAACGGGAGCGGCCGCCGCGGGTCAGGCTACCACCAAAGGTGAGCCGGTGCAGAGGCCGGCGCCGAATTCCAGAGAGAACCAGACGCCGCGCGGACAGTCCACTCCTTCGGCGCGTCCCAACTCGTCCAGCTCTCCGCAGAGCGGAAGCGGCTGGCAGTCCTTTAAGCCGCGGACGCCCACGCCAAACTCCTCGCCCAGTGCGTCGAACGGGAGGGGCGCTGCGGCGGGCAATTCAGGAAGGCCGGGCTGGCAGTCATTCTCAGCGTCGCCGCGCAGTGGGTTGCGGCAGGGAGGGACATCACGCGCGGGCCACTCCAGTTACGGGAGTCGCAGTGCAGGGAATTACGGCTACTCGCGGCCACCACTTGATTTGCACCAGCCCATAGTCACTCAACGGTCCGCATCATCGTATGGCGGAAATTACGGCAGCTACGGGCGCAGCCAAGGCAACTACGGGCGTGGCCAAGGCAGCTATGGCCCGCCAAGCAGCGGCGGACATTATGGCGGAAGCGCCCCTTCTTCGCATCCATCGGGTGGCGGCGGACATCCCTCGTCATCCGGAGGAGGCGGGGGGCATGGCGGGGGAGGGGGAGGTCATAGTGGGGGCGGAGGCCACGGCGGAGGGCACCGCTAGTCTCTCTTAGGAACCAAGTGAGAAAGAAGCGCCGGCACGGCGAACTGGAATTGGATTCCAGCAACGTCGTCCGGCGTTTTTTTTGGCAGGACCTTATTTTTACTACGGTTTTCCTCCCCGCGGATTGCCTCCTCCCAGCCGCGAAGGCGAAGGAGCGCCGCGCTGCATCTGCGGCGGGTGAGAAGGAATCTCCGTATCACGCATTGGGCCGGCAGGTCTGCCCGCACGCAGGTTTTCGCGCTGTTGAGGCTCCAGCGGCCGTCCGGGATGAGGCGCCATGGCCTGCTGCCGCGTATCGAATGGCAGCCTGCCTGGCGGCGGAGAATTCCTGGTAATCAGCTGCGGAGCTTGATGAGGGACAGAAGAAATTGGAAGTTTTCCCGCCAGCGGCGCGCCGCCTGGATTGACCGGTGGCCTTCCCGCTGATCCATCGGGCAGAGGCGTCCGGTCGGAACTCAACGGCGGTTGTCCGCCTCTGCTTGCCGGAGGTACACCACCACGCGTTGCGCTTCCGCCAGGCACGGTAAACCTTTCGTTGCGCACCGGCGGAGCCATTACAGGTTTCCCGCCAACTTCCGCCGCCGCTGTGGGATTGACCAGCGGATGAGGAATGGTTTGCGCTCTTGCAAGCTGCTGCGGACTCACGCGGACGGCATGCCCGCGGACCGAAGTGCCGCTGCTGAAAACATTGGAGGGCACAGCCGTTGTGGCGCGGTCGCGGTTTACATAATTAATGTGGTTGATATTGTTGATGTCCGCGATGTTGGTGACGTTCCGCACGTTGGTGATGTTCACTTCATGCAGATAGTTTCCGCCATAGTGGTACCAGGGAAGGAACGGTTCGGAAGGCCCCAGCGGAAACCACGCGGCTACCCCATTATTGCCAAAGCTGAAGCCGATGGAAAAATTCGGGCCTCCAACGAAGGCCACCAGCGCGGGGCAATAGACAGGAACCACGGCAACCGGCCCGGGGATCCATCCCCAACGCGCACCCACGAACGCCCATCGGCCGTAATGGAAGGGAGCATAGCCCCATGGTTCGGTTTCCACCCACGTCCAGCCCCAAGGCTCGACCCAAGCCCAGCGCCCATAGCTATAGGGAACCCAGCCAGCCGCGAGTCCATTTGGATACCAGACGGGTCCATACTGGCTATCCGGTTGCCATGTGCCATATGCGTCGAGATCGTCATACCCGGGAACATAACGGCTCACGTACTGAGCGGACGGAGAAGAGGACGCCTGGCGGTCGCGATCGGCGCACCATTTATCGAAGGCATCCTGACCGGGCATGTCCACCGCATTCAATTGAATGGTGTCCGTGCCGGTGAGCTGGATAGCTTGGCTGCTTCCGATCACCTGCGAAAGACCGGGGCCGCTGGCCTCGACGCTGCCGCTACTAACGACCACTCGCGTGCCATTGTTGGGGTCTACATCGAAACGGTAGCTGCCGGCCTGCTGCAACGTCAGGGCTCCGTTGGGCGTGTCCACTTCGACAGAATTCCCGGCAGGCAGCTCGACGATGGTCACCTCGAGGGTTCCCTGCCCCAGGCCCAATTGCATAAGCTGGTCCGTCAAGTCGGTGATGGTCACATCGGTTGCATCGGACATGCGAAAAGTGAGTGCGCCCGCCTCCACCTCGGCGCGTGCGCCCTGATCGGTATACAGACGGTCGCCGGTGGTGAGCGTGGCGTTCAATGAAGCCTGGCCCCATTGGTCCTGTCCCTCTGCCTGAAACGAAACGTTCCCCCGGACGAAGCTGAGGCGGCCGGCACGGGTGGGAGGATTGTCCTGCGCGAAGAGCGGCAGCGCGAAAAGGAAAACCGCGACAAATATTGAGGCACGAAAGCGCCTCCAATGGGTTTTGTTCATTCTTATCCGTATCCTTCTTCTTGGTTTACTCCCGCCAGAAAGCCAGACCGGAGGTGGTCCGGAAAACATCCAAGGGCATTCCAAAGCGAATCACGCTGGCAAAACTCCCAACTATGAGTATAAGTGAAAAATCAATCTGTCCAATCTCGTACTGCACGGATCGGAGACGAAGCAGCGGTCTTCTGCGTAAATGTCTTGCACGAATGCGGGCACACCTGCCGGGCCAACTGGCTTGGGACGGGAACCAATCTCGTTCAGTTCACGCGCCACAGCCCTTTGTGTTCATCTTCATTCTCTTCGGACACTCACAATTAAAGGACAAATAGCCACCACTAGTGTGTTCGGGCGGGTGCGGCTATCTGTCGGGACCATCAAATGTGTTTTGGGGGATATAAAGGCTCTCGATGATCCATAATGTTCACGGGCGACAGTACATTTTTAACGGATGTGGATTCAATACACTACTTCCTGTATTTGCGATTTCCGATTATCCCCCCCCGCTCCGTCAAAGGTAAATATTGCGGTATTACGCCCGGAGCGATCCCTTTGGAGGCGCGTTGTGCCGTCTTGCGGCGCGCGGCCGCGAAGCATTCTCAGCAAACGCAAAATACCGAATCCGCTGTATTGCTTCGCAGGGCTCCATTCCGTTAAAAATCGTATGACAGATTCAGTTGATCCCGCATCCAAATAGGCAGGAGAAAGAATAATGATTAGCACCACGGAAGCGACAAGCACGGTAGAGAATCCCGCGGAGTTCTTGCGGAATGAAGAAGGCGTTTTCGAAGTGACTTCGCCTTACGGGCACATCTTCCGGGTAATCTGCAAGCCAGGCGCGCAAATGCAGGTTTCGGCCGTCAGCGAGCCGCAGCGCCGGCAGCCCGCGCCCGAAACGATGACCTGGCACATTCGCAAAGTCTCCACGAGATCCGCGCAGAAGAACGCCGCATAGGAGGAGGCCGTTCGGGCTTCTTTCCGCGGATTTGAGTCTGAGCTTTTTTCAAGCGCAAGCTGGCCACGCACTGCCGGAGCGCCATAAGCGCCAGAGCGAGGATTCAGTCGCGTACTTCGCGTGGCGGGAGAGAGGCGCGCGGACCCCCGGCGGACCTCCGCCGTCCGCACCCCCCGGAAGTCCACGTGGCCATAAAAGCTGTGATTGAGTGAGCGCCTTGGACGAAAAGCCGCGGCAGCGTCATCGCCGCGCGGGGGTGCCGGAAGAGAATGTCTTGTCTTTCGAGTAGCACAGCTTTTCCAAGTTGCACTCCGCGCATTTTGGCTTGCGCGCCTGGCAGACTTTTCTTCCGTGCCAGATCAGCTGGTGGGAGAAGAGAATCCACCTGTCCCTCGGAATCACCGCCATCAAATCCTGTTCGATTTTCTTGGGATCGGTATTGCGGCTCAAATCCAAACGGCCAGAAAGCCGCTGCACGTGAGTGTCCACCACCACGCCGGATGCAATTCCAAACGCCGTGCCGAGAACCACGTTGGCTGTCTTGCGCGCCACGCCCATGAGCGAGAGCAGTTGCTCCATCGTGCGGGGGACCTGGCCTCCAAATTCCCCGAGGATTGTCTTGCTGGTTCCCATGATGGATTTCGTCTTGTTGCGGAAAAATCCAGTGGGCCGAATGTCCGCTTCCAGCTCGCGTGGATCGGCGAAGGCAAAATCCCTGGGCGCCGGGATACTTCGCGAAAAGCGTCTTTGTGACCTCATTGACGCGCACGTCGGTGCATTGCGCGGAGAGAATTGTGGCAATCAGTAACTGAAAAGGGCTGTCATGATGCAGCGCGCAAGTGACGGCCGGATAGGCTTCGTCCAGTCTTTCAAGAATGGCGCGAACGCGGCGCGGGCTGTCGCCCTCCGCTCTGTGATTCGGGATTCTGCGGATGGCGCGGTTTCCGGCTCCTGCCGGTTGTTTCTTGCGTGCGGCTTTTCGCGGCGGTTTCTTGTTCTTCATGGCTGAGGTGGGAAACTATACCACTGGCTTCAGCGCGCGAAGAACAGGCTTTGCGCAAAAGGCCATTCGCGGTCAATCCACTGCGCTTCGCAGCGATAACCGGCACGTTCGCCCAGAGTCACAAGTTCGGCCTGGTGATAGCGGTGAGAACTTTCGGTCCAGATGGTTTCTCCCTCCAGCAGCCCCACCGACAGCGCCGCCCCGCGAATGGCCACGCTCTGCTTGCACCTGGAGCGAAGGTGCATCTCGACGCTGCGCGCCTCTACGATTGAACTTGGCGACATGTTCGAACCGGTGCAAATTGAAATTCGCGCCAGCTCTCGGTTGATGCGGGCCAGCAGATTGAGGTTGAAAGACCGGGTGACGCCGAGCGGATCGTCATAAGCGGCCAGCAATTGAGGAAGAGGTTTTTCCAGATCGGTACCGAGCAACAGCGAATCTCCCGGCTGCAGGATTGCCGCACACTTCGCGGAGGAATCTCGCGCCCGCCGGCCGGTCGAAGTTTCCGATGGTGCTGCCCAAGAACAACACCAGCAAATGCTCTGCCGGGCCTCACGCCGGGCGGCCACTTCCTGGAGGCCGTCCAGATACTCCCGTTCGAAGCCCACAATGCTGATGGCATCGATATCGCCCAGCTCGCGCCGGCACATGGCGAGGGCAGCAGGTGAAATTTCGATCGGGCAATACGAAGTGTGTCGGCCGCGGCCGCGGCGGGCGAGCGCTTCGAGAATCCAACGCGTTTTCTTGCCGCTTCCGCTTCCCAGTTCCGCCACCACCACCGGAGCGGGAAGCTGCTCGACGATTTCGTAGGCATAACGGCGAAGCAGCCGCTCGTCGGCGCGGGTCAGGCCGTATTCCGGAAGAACGCTAATGACTTCGAAAAGCGCCGATCCGACGTTGTCGTAGAGATACTTCGAAGGCAGTTCCTTCTGCAGTGGTTGGGTGAGTCCGGCGCGCACATCGGCGGCGAAATTCATAGATGGGATCGGCGGTGGTGGCATGGGTCAGCATGGGAGACTCCTCGGGCCTGGCTTCAACGGCTCACGCAGCGAAATCCGGAATAAACGTATTGGTAGTGCGGCTGGAACCAGTTGCGAAAAGAGCGGCGCAACATACAGGCGGCGGTGCGCGCCGAACCGCCCTTCAGCACGTAGTGTTTTCCGTCGAAAAAGTTGGCCGAGTAGCCCGGATAGAAGGGGAACGGCTCGAATCCCGGAAAAGGCTCGAACAAACTCGAAGTCCATTCCCAGCCGTTGCCGAGCAGGTCGGCAACACCGAAGGCGCTCCGCTCCTTCAGGACCGCCAGAGGCCGGCGCAGGATCCCAGCGCTGAAAGTCGAAGTTCCCGATGCCGCAGGCTGGGAGCCTCGGTGCCCCAGGGATAGGGCCTCTCCGATTTCCCGGAGATCCGTACGCCGCCCGATGCCAGTGCGCTTCGGTGGGCAGAGACTTCCCGGCCCAGCGCGCGTACGCGCTCGCTTCCGCGTGGCTCACGTAGGCCGGCCAATCGAGCGGCAAAGGCACGAGGTCAAACATGGTCAGGTAATACCATTGATCGCCAGTCTGGCTCCAAAAGGCGGGATGAGTGATGCATCCTGCTGCGTTCTTCCAGGCCCAGTCGGCTTCGCTCCAGAAGGTTTGATCCTCATAGCCGCCGGCGACCATAAATTGCAAGAACTGGCGGTTGGTTACTTTGTGCTGATCGATGAGAAAGGCAGGGACCGCCAGCGCACGTTGTTCATATTCATTGTCCCAGCCGAAGAATCCTGGCTCTTGCGCCAAACCCAAAGTTGCAGAGCCTTCCGGGATGGCGGCAATACGCGGATCAGGCGCGGGCCTTCCGCGCTCGAAGCCCATGGGCTGCATAATCTTTCGGTCGAACGGCAATTCATGCAGCAAATATCCCAATGTTTCCGTATGCATCAGGCGGTGTTCGATGGCCACATTCAACAGAGTTCCATCCACCAGCGCGGCGGGCGCAGAATCCAGATTTTCTGGATGGCGCAGCAGCGCGTTGAGTTCTTCGCGCACGCGATTGTTGTAAGCGCGAATCTCCCCTTCGCGTGGCCAGTCGGAAGGCTGATCCGAGGGGAGCTGCCTATTCACGGGATCAATGCCAAATGCGAAGAGATGATCAAATTGCGGATTGAATGACGGCCGATGGCAGGCTTCCCGCGCGATGAGGTTCCATTCGAATGTTTCCAGATGCCCGAGATAGAAAATCAGTCGGTGGCGCTCGGCGATGGGTCGATCGTATAACCCTTCCGGCCGCAAGAGGCTGAAAATAGAATCGGTACGCCGACGCGCTTCTTCCCATCGCGTGAGGAGGGTCTGGTCCATCGGGGGGATGAGAGTGGGGGAAGTCACGATTTTCTCCCGGGCACGCAATCCCAGTCTGCCATGTTTTGCCTCGCAGGAACAGCCAGTACAGTAGATGTGCGAGCGCGTATGAGG